>NZ_CP127296.1:5525000-7925000 GCF_030285645.1 Amycolatopsis sp. DG1A-15b | reverse complement strand
CGCCTTGGCGGGACTGGACGATTACCCGTGGTGGCACGCATCACGAGCGGAGTTGTTGCACCGCATGGGTTCCGCGTCGGCCTTCGAGGCGCTGGCCCGCGCGGTGGAAACCGGTTTGCCCGCTCCCCACGCGGCGCAATTGCGGACGAGAATGGAAAGCGAAAACCCCGGACAGAAGGCCCGGGGTTTCGATGAGAGCGGATGACGGGAATCGAACCCGCGTATTCAGCTTGGGAAGCTGATGTTCTACCATTGAACTACATCCGCAGTGCGTCGCCAGCATACACGGCATCGTGATCCCCCTGTCCAGTGCCCTCCTCCTTGACTCGCGCGCGTCATGTGACAACACTTGTTGTCGACTGGCGGAGGTGAGCGGCATGGACGAGCCCGAGCTGTTCCGGCAAGGCGGGTTCCGGCTGGCCCAGCGGCTGTTCATCGAAGGTGACATCCGGGGTGACGAGCGGCAGGTCGCGCGCATGCGGGAGTTCGCCCAGGTGCAGGACCGGCTCGCCGACGACGTCGTCGCCTGGATGGCGCAGCAGCCCAAGGGGCAGGGGCGCGCCCTCTTCGAAGACGCCCTGGTGAACCGAAGCAGCGCGGCCGGGCCGCTCAAGGACTTCTTCGACCAGGTCGACGCCAAGCCCTACTGGGTCGACGATGAGCGGCTCGAGCGGGGCGCGAAAGCCATCACGCGGGCCGGGCTGCTGGGGCTCTTCCCGCTGGGAGACATGTCGCTGATGGGCGGCTACCTCGCCTCGCGCGCCACGAAATCCCTGGTCGGGACCGGGGAGATCGAATACAAGGCCACCCGGAGGCTGGTCGAGACCGCCGCCTGGTGGATCGACGTCACCACGCCCGGTGCCCTCAAGCACGGTGGGAAGGGGTACGCCTCCGCGCTGCGGATCCGGCTCGTGCACGCCCACGTGCGCGCCGCCATGAACCGGCGGGACGACTGGGACTACGCCGCCTGGGATCGGCCCGTCAACCAGGTGCAGACCGCCGGGACGCTGCTGCTCTTCTCGCTCGTCTACGTCTTCGGCACGCAGCTGCTCGGCCTCCGCTACTCCGCCCGCGAGCGCGGCGACATCCTGCACCTCTGGCGCTACATCGGCTGGCTCATGGGCGTCGACGACGAGCTGCTGCCCGCCTCCGAAGAGGACGCCTGGCGGCTGCTGTGGCTGCTCGCCGCCACCGAATTCATCCCGGACGACGACTCGAAGCGGCTCGCGAAGGCGCTGATCGAGGCCAACGCCGCCGTCGGCGAAGGGCGCGGGGCCGTCGGGAAGGTGCTCTCGCACGTCTCCGTCGCCGTGCACTCGTCGATCAGCCGGCTCGTGCTCGGGAAGACCAACGCCGACTTCCTCGGGCTGCCGAACGATCCCGTCGCGCAGGCCGCGATCGTCGCCGTCGCGGGCGTCAACTTCGCCGCCGAGACCGTGCGGCGGTTCATCCCGGGGGCCACCGCGCTGCAGGAGCGGATCGGGCAGGCCGGGCGCCGCGGGTACGTGAAGCGGCTCGAGAAGATCTTCGCGCCTGACACGACGTACGCGCAGCACATGCGGGCGGCCTGAACCCACCGGATAGGCTTCGGGCCGTGCTGCTCAGTGACCGTGACCTCCGCAAAGAGCTCGACGCCGGCCGGCTCGGCATCGACCCCTTCGATGCCGGCATGGTCCAGCCGTCCAGCATCGACGTCCGGCTCGACCGGTTCTTCCGCGTCTTCGACAACAGCAAGTACACCCACATCGACCCGCAGCTGCAGCAGGACGAGCTGACCTCGCTCGTCGAGAAGGAGGGCGACGAGCCCTTCGTGCTGCACCCCGGCGAGTTCGTGCTCGGCTCGACCTTCGAGCTCGTCACCCTGGCCGACGACCTCGCCGGCCGCCTCGAGGGCAAGTCCTCGCTCGGGCGCCTCGGGCTGCTCACCCACTCGACCGCCGGGTTCATCGACCCCGGTTTCTCCGGGCACATCACCCTGGAGCTGTCGAACGTCGCGAACCTGCCGATCACGCTCTGGCCCGGCATGAAGATCGGCCAGCTGTGCATCTTCCGGCTGTCCAGCTCGGCCGAATTCCCGTACGGCTCGAGCGAGGCCGGGTCCCGCTACCAGGGGCAACGCGGCCCGACCCCGAGCCGGGCGTACAAGAACTTCCACCGCGTCGACACCTGGCGGTAGTGGATTCGCCCTCGGCGGGGGAGAAGTACCTCGGGCGCTAAACGGCGACCTTCTCGTCCCAGTCGATGTGGTGGTTCCACATGAAGGCGTTCGGGTCCTCCTTGAACGGCTTCGAGAACACCCGCTTGATGAAGAAGTCGCGGACGACCCGCCCGACCGGGCCGATCACCTTCTGGTCGCCGTTGCGCTTGCCGGCCGCGACCACCGCTTCGACGCGCCCGCGCCGCAACTTCTCGTACGTGGTCAGCGCGCGCTCGACGTCGGGCACGTCGCGGAGGCATTTGCCCAGCGTGACGGCGTCCTCGATGGCCATCGAGGCGCCCTGGCCCGCCGCCGGTGACGTCGCGTGCGCCGCGTCGCCGATGATCACCATGCGGCCGCGGTGCCAGACCGGGACCGTCGGGAAGTCGTACGTCGGCCAGGCGGGGTAGATCTCCCGCGTCGCGCGGATGATCTCGGCGGCCGGGGTCCGGTCGCGGGCCACCAGGTGCAGGAGCTCGGTGCGCAGCTTCTCGCCGGCGAGCTTGGCCAGCTCGGACGCGGTGGGTTCGGTCTTGCGGGCCGGGTTCGCGAACCACCAGACGCGGCCGTCCGTGCTGACGACGTGGCAGAAGAACACGCGCTTGCCGAAGACCATGTTCAGCACGCCCGGCTCGTCGGGCAGGTCCAGGCCTTCGGCGAACCCGCCGGTGTTCAGCAGCGGGACGTACCGCGGTGACGGCGCGTCCGGGTCGATGATCGTGCGGACGCGGGAGCGGAGGCCGTCGGCGCCGATCAGGAGGTCGCCCTGCGCGTGCGAGCCGTCGGAGAAGTCCGCTCTGACGTGCGTGTCCGTCTGGCTCGCGCCGATCAGGCGCTTGCCGTACTCGACGCGGATGCCGCGTCGCGCGGCCTCGTCGCGCAACGCCACGTAGAGGTCGGAACGGAGGACGGTCTGGCTCACCGTGCCGTCCGGGAGGGCGCCGCCCAGGGGGAATTCGGCGAGCCGCGTGCCGTTGCCGAGCCCGATCGACATCCGCGGTGAGTCGAAGCCCGCGCTGCGGACGACCTCCTTGAGGCCGAGCGGGAGCAACGCGTCCAGGCCGTTGACGGCCAGCGTCAGGAACGCGCCGACGCCCTCGGCGCCGCGGTCGTACGCCTCGAACAGCAGCGGCTCGTGCCCGGCTTCGTGGAGGGCGATGGCCGTGATCGTGCCCGCGACGCCACCCCCGATGATCAGTGCCCGTGTCATGTGTTTCGACCCCTCGAATGTCTTAGAAAGTAATTCGTTCTGTCGAACTAAAGAGTGGGCTAGGCTGGTCGCCGTGTCAAGCGAGCGAACGAAACTCGTCGAAGAAGTCCTGCTCAGGTCGCGGGAGCTGTCGACGGAGACGGTCATGTTCCACACCGCGATCTCCGAGACCCGGGGGCTGTCGGCGGTGGAGAGCAAGGTCCTGGACTACCTCGCGCGCTTCGGGCCGCAGACGCCGAAGGATCTCGCCCGGCTGTCGGGGCTCGCGCCCGCTTCGGTGACGGCGATGATCGACCGGCTGGAGCGCAAGGGGATCGTCAACCGCGAGCCGCACCCGGAGGACCGGCGCAAGATCCTCATCGCCCTGGACCTGCAGTCCATTGCGAGCGGCGTGCACCTGTGGGACCACCTCGTCAAAGGCATGTACGAGCTCTGCGACCGCTACACCGACGACGAGCTCCGGACGGTCATCGGGTTCGTCCAGGCCGCCACCGCCCTCACCCACGAGTCGACGGAGAAGCTGACCGGCTCCGGCGCCGGGCTCACGAACGAGTGAGTTTGAAGGCGTAAAACCGGGTCCCGTGCCACGCTCCCAAGGTCGTCTCGGCCCCGGAGGTGGCGAGGAGTGCCGTTGCCCGACAGACCGCTTCGCCCGATTCTCGTGCTGGTACTGGTCTTCCTGGCTTCGGCCTTGGTGCCGTCGGCGGGCGCGGCCGCCGCGCCACCGTTCGAGGTGGGCTACGACGACGTGGTCTACGGCGACTTCGTCTACACGGGCAACGGCGTCCTGCGCTGCCCGGTCGCCGCCGACAGCGCGCCGACGACGGGGACGGTCGCGACCCCCGCGGCGTGCGCGAACACCGCCGACCGCAAGGACACGCTCGCCAACGACGACTTCTTCATGCAGTGGGCCGACGTCGACGCCGACCCGGGCACGTTCGACTCGGCGAGCGCGTCGGTGGGCGTCCCGCCGGGAGCTCGCGTCGTCTTCGCCCGGCTGAACTGGGCCGGCAGCACCACCTGCGGTCCCTCGGCGGTCGCGCCGCCCGGAACGCCCGCGAAGCAGAACGTCCGGCTTTCCGTCGGCAGCGCGGAATCCGTGGACGTCGCGCCCTCGGGGTACGTCGAGGACGGCGGTTACTACTCGGCGCGCGCCGACGTGACCGGCCTCTTCGCGAAAGTTCCTGCCGTCTTCGACGTGACGGTCGGGAACGTCTGGGCTTTGCGGGGTTTCGACTGCGCGGGCGGCTGGTCGATCGCGCTCGTCTACGCCTACCCGGAGCGCAACGCGGACTACGCGCCCAACAAGCGCAAGGTGGTCGTCTACGACGGCCACGTCCGGCAGACCGCCGGCGCCCCGGCGGCGGAGGCGACGATCACCGGCTTCCGCGCCGCGGCCGCCGACGCACACCTCGGCGTCACGGCCTACGACGGCGACTGGGGCGCGTCCGGCGACCAGTTCCTGGTCGACGGCACCCCGGCCGCCGAGCCCGCGACCGGCGGCACGGCCAATTTCTTCATCTCCAACGCCGACACCGCCGCGGCGCCGGGCGCGAAGAACAACTTCAGCGTCGACGCGAAGGCGTTCAACGTCGACAGCATCCCCGCCGGCGCGACGAGCACGAAGCTCGGCTTCGTCACCAGCGGTGACGCCATCCTGGCGCAGAACCTCGCGTTTTCGGTGCCGGTGCCCGAACTCCAGATCGCGGTGCGCGCCACCCAGCCGAAGGCGCACGCCGGTGAGCCGGTGACGTTCGCCGTCGTCGTGACCAACCCGGGCGACGTCCCGGCGTCCGGTGTCGAGGTCGCCGACCCGGCCGTCCCGGGCTGCGCCAAACTGCTCGGCACGCTCGCCCCGCGTCAGACGGTCAGCTACACGTGCACCGGAACCGCACCGCCCGACGACTTCACGAACACCGCGAAGGCAACGGGTACGAGCGCGCTCGGCGACGCACTCGACGGCGTCGCAAGCGCCCCGGTCGACGTCCTGCACCCGGCGCTGGGCATGACGAAGACGGCCGACCGGCCCGCGTACCGCGCCGGCGAGGTCGCGACGTTCACGATCAAGGTCGCGAACACCGGCGACACGCGGCTGTCCGGCGTCGAGATCGCCGACCCGAAGACGCCGTCGTGCGCTCTCGCCGGAGCGCTCGCGCCGGGCGAAAGCCGCACGACGACATGCGCCGCGAAGGCGCCGATCGCCGACGGCGTCAACACGGCGAACGCGGTCAGCACCGACGAGCTCGGCAAGCAGCTCACGGCGACGGCCGACGCGCCCGCGCCGACGATCGCGCCCGCGGTCGAGGTCGCCAAGACCGCGGACCCGCCGGTGATCCACGCGGGCGAGGCCGTCACCTGGACGGTCGCGGTGCGCAACACCGGCGACAGCCCCCTCGCACCAGTGAAGCTCACCGACGACACGACGTCGGCGTGCGCGCACACCTTCGCCGGCCTGGCCGCGGGTGCGACGCAGACGTACACGTGCACGGCGAACCCTTCCCGGACCGCGACGTCCCAGGTGACGGCGACCGGAACCGACCTGGCCGGCCGGCCCGTGACGGCCAGCGCGTCGGCGACGGTCACGGTCATCACCCCGGCGCTGACGCTCACGAAGGACGCCACGCCCGCCATCGCGCGCGCCGGCGACCCGGTCACGTTCACGGTGACGGCCGCCAACGCCGGCGACGCACCGCTGACCGAGGTGGCCGTGACGGACGACGTCCCGGCGTGCGCCAAGGCGATCGGCGCCTTGGCCCCGGGCGCGACGGTCACCTACACGTGCACCGCCCCAGCCCCACCGGACGACTTCGCCACGACGGCCACGGCCACCGGCAAGGACCAGCTCGGCCGCGCGGTGAAGGTCACCGACGACGCGGCGGTGGACGTGATCCACCCGGCGGTCAGGCTGGCCGTGCGCGCGACACCGGCCCAGGTCCGCGAGGGCGACACGGTGACCTGGACGATCACCGCGGCCAACCCGGGCGACGTGCCGCTCACCGAGGTCACGGTCGCGGACGACCAGGTCCCGGCGTGCGCGAAGCGGTTCGGCACGCTCCAGCTGCAGGCGCAGCAGGAGTACACGTGCACGACGCTCGCGGGCGCGGCCGGCTTCGCGAACAAGCCGACGCTGACGGGCACGGACCCGACGACCCGCCCGGTGACGGCGGCCGCGGAGGGGGCGTTCGCGGTCCAGCACCCGGCGGTCGCGATCACGACCGAGGTGACGGGCGGCCCGTTCCGCGAGGGCGACAAGGTGCCGTTCCGGATCACGGTTCGCAACACCGGTGACGTGCCGCTGACGAGTCTCCGGGTCACGGACGCGCAGGCCACCGGCGCGCGAGCCACGGATGCGCCGGGCACGGGCACGCCGGCTACCGACGCGCGAGCCACGGGAACGCGAGCCACGGACACGCCGGGCATGGAGACGCAGGCCACGCACACGCCAGCCACGGCCACCCCAGCCACGGAGACGGAAGCCACCGACACGCGAGTCGCGGACGCGCAGGCCACCGGCCCGCGAGCCATCGACGGGCCACCTGCCGCCGCGTCGGGCGCCGGCGCGCGAGCTGCCGCCTCCGCCGCCCAAACCCCGGCCGCCCAACCCCCGGCCGCCCAACCCCCGGCCGCCCAAGCACCGGCGACCCAAACCCCAGCCACCAGCTGCACCCAGACCCTCGACGGCACCCTCGACCCCGGCACCTCGCGCGACTTCGCCTGCACCACCACAGCACCGGCCGACGATGTCACCCGCAGCGTCCGGATTGTCGCCACTCCACCCGTCGGCGCGGATGTCGCCGCGTCCGGCAGTGCCGCCGTCGACGTCATTCACCCCGCCGTTGCGATCAGCCGGACCGTCGACCCTGCCGTCGTTCGTGTCGGGGACGCCGTGACCTCGACCATCACCGTCGCCAACACCGGTGACAGCGCGCTCCAGGACGTCGCCGTCGTCGACGAGCGGGCCCCGGGCTGCGCCAAGTCCCTGGGACGGCTCGAACCGCAGGCGAAACTCACCTACAGCTGCACCCAAGCCGCCGGTGAAACCGACTTTGCCGCCGTTGCCAAAGCCACCGGTACCGATGCCACGGATCGGCCCGTGACCGCCTCCGCTTCCGCCGGTGTCGACGTCATCCATCCCGCGATCACCGTCACCAACGACGCCACGCCCGCGCGCGTCCGGCCCGGCGATGCCGTCACGTTCACCCTCGTCGTCACCAACACCGGTGATGTCCCGCTGACCGATGTGTCCCTTGTGGACAGCACTCCGGCGTGCGCTCAAACCATCGGCACCCTCCTCCCCGGCGCCCTGCAGCGCCGCTCTTGCAAGGTAGACGCCGGCACCGACAGTTTCGTGAGCTCCGCCACCGCAAACGGCACCGATCCGGTGAAACGCCAGGTCAGCGCGACCGACGCTGCGGCCTACACCGTCCTGCACCCCGCCCTCGAGCTCACGCAGGACGTCCACGGCGGCCCCTTCCGCCCCGGCGACACCGTCACCTCCACCCTCACCGTCACCAACACCGGCGACGTCCCGCTGACCGCCGTCCACATCCAGAGCCGGTCCTGCGCCAAGACCTTCGACCAGCTCGAAGCCGGTGCCACGCAGAAGTTCGACTGCGTCACGACCGCCCCGGCCGACGACGAAGCCGACACCGCGAGGGCAACGGCGGACGCCCCGGTCGGCCCGCCGCTGACGGCAGCAGACATCGACGAGATCGACGTCATCCACCCGGCCGTGAAGCTCACGATCGACGCGACACCCCGGACGGTCCGAGCAGGCGACGAAGTCACCTTCGCCGTCACCGCGCACAACACCGGCGACGTCCCGCTCACCGGAGTGTCCGTTGTGGACGAGCAAACGACCTGCGCGAACAAGTTCGACAGCGTCCCGGCGGGCGCGGTCAAGACGTACACCTGCACCCGCAGAGCGCCCGGCGACGACTTCGCGCAAGCTCTCGAGATCACCGGAATTGATCCGAGTGGTCGCACGGTGCAATCAGCCGGTGACGCAAAAGTCGACGTAGTCCACCCCGAGATCGCCGTGATGAAAGACGCGGCTCCCTACGAAGTCCGGGAAGGCGGCACCGTCACGTTTTCGATCCTGGTCAAGAACACCGGTGACGTCCCGCTCGCCGACGTGAGAGTCGTCGACGACCACACGCCGTCCTGCGCGCACACCGCGCGGGAACTGGCCGTTGACGCCGAAATCTCGTACACCTGCACAACGATCGCGGGCAAAGTTGGCTTCAGGAGCAAAGCAACCGCCACCGGTCAAGACCCGGCCCGGCGTCCAGTGACAGCGTCCGGCGAAGCGGCCTTCGTCGTTCGAATGAGCTGAATGGAGTAACAAGGAAGCGCCCGATTGCCTCGAAATGGATGCCTGTCACCGACGGAAAATGTGACCAGTGCGTTCGCGGGGTTCTCGTCGTAATTGTCCCGTGATACGTTCCTGCGCCGTGTCCCCCATTGGTGAACGTGCGCACGTGGTGATCGTGTCACTCAGTGTGCTGCTCGGCGTTTTCTCCGCCGCGGCAGGCACCTGGATGGCCACCGCGGAAGGAAACACCGCTGAGCTCGGCGCCGCGGCGCTGGTCCTGCCGAACGCGCCCGCCGGCGCGGGCAGCGGCAGCGGAACCGACCTCGCCGGCGGCAAGGTCCAGACCACCACCCCCGGTCAGCCTGCCGCGCCCACCACCTCGGCCCCCGCCCCGACGACGTCCAGCGCGGAACCCACGCCGACCGAGACGTCCGCCGCGCCGCAGCCCTCGACGTCCGAAGCTCCTCCTCCGCCGTCGAGCACCAAGCCCGCGGCCCGTGTCGCGCCTTCCGTGGCCGCCCAGGTCATCACGCTGGTCAACGACGAGCGCGCCAAGGCCGGCTGCGAGCCGCTGACCGAGGAATCGCACGTCACGAAGGCCGCGCAGGACTTCAGCGACCAGATGTCGGCCGAGAACTTCTTCTCCCACACCAGCCCCGACGGCACGACGTTCGACCAGCGCATCAAGCAGGCCGGTTACCCGAAGCCGGGTGCCGAGAACATCGCGCGGGGGCAGACGTCCGCGGCGCAGGTCATGGACTCCTGGATGAACTCCGAAGGCCACCGCGCGAACATCCTGAACTGCACGCTCAAGAAGATCGGCGTCGGCGTCACCACCGCGGGCTGGTACTGGGTCCAGGACTTCGGTTACTGAGGCGAAGGCTTGCTCCACCGCTCGGCGATGTCGCCGTAGCGCGCCAGCACCGTCGCCCGCAGATCCGGATCGGACCGCGGCACCGGCTCGATGAACACCTCGGTGACGTCGTGGAACGTCTCCGTCAGCTCGGCCGCGAGCCGGACGCAGGCGCGTTCGAGGTCCGCGGCGCCGAGCGAGTCGTCGAAGTCGACGCGGGTGCAGACCAGCACCTGGTCGGTGCCCATCAGCATGGTCTGCAGGTCGACGACGGCCTCGATCTCCGGCGCGGCGGTCAGGTGGTCGCGGATGCCGCGGACCAGCCTGGGGTCGGCCTGGCGCCCGACGAGCAGGCCGCGGTTGGTGCGGCCGAGCAGGTAGGCGACGCAGGCGAGCAGCAGGCCGATGGCGATCGACGCGACGCCGTCCCAGACCTCGGAGCCGGTGAGCTGGTGCAGGCCGATGCCGCCGAACGCGAGCAACAGGCCGACCAGCGCGGCCGAGTCCTCGAACAGCACCGTCTTCGGCGTCGGGTCGTCGATCAGCCGCAGGTAGGTCCACATCGACTGCTGCTCGGCCTTGGACTCCCGGACGACCTGGCGCACGGCCTGCAGCCACGACGTGCCTTCGAGCAGGAACGCCACCGCCAGGACGATGTAGCTGAGCAGCGACGTGCTTTGCGCCTCGCCGTGCCCCAACAGCGTCGAAACGCCCTCGTAGAGCGCGAACATCGCGCCCGAGGCGAAGATCGAGACGGCCGCGAGCAGCGACCAGAAGTACCGCTCCTTGCCGTAGCCGAAGGGGTGCACGCGGTCGGCCGGGCGCTCCGAGCGCTTCAACGCGGTCAGCAGCAGGACCTCGGTGATCGTGTCGGCCACCGAGTGCGCCGCTTCGGACAGCATCGCGCCCGAGCCGGTGATGATGCCCGCGATCAGCTTCATGATGGCGATCGCCAGGTTCACCCCACCGGCGAGCAGGACGGTCAGGGTGCTTTCGCCGCCGGAGTTCCCGGATTCCTCGCTCACCTTGGTGAGCGTAGTGCTCAGAGGCGGCGCAGGCCGTGCAGAACGCGTTCCATGAGCGCCATCGCCGGCCGGCCGTCGGCGCTGGTCCGGCTGTCGTGGATGGTCACCAGGCCCTGTTCGGCCATGTCGTCGAGCAGGACGCGCGCGACGCCGAGCGGCACGCTCAGCGTGGCCGCGACCTCGGCGACCGAACGCGGGTGCAGGCACAGCGAGCGCACCGAGCGGATCTCCCCGGTCAGCCGGGCACCGTCCCAGTGCGCCTCGGCCCGCGTCGAGACCATCGCTTCGATCGCGAGGTGCCGCCGGGACTGCGTCCGGCCGCGCGTGAGGACGTACGGGCGCACGAGGGTGCGCTGCGTGGGTACGTAGTCCTGGGCAAGCCGGATGTCGTCCGGGATGGGGTGGAGTGCGTGTCGGCCGGTCGTAGTGGTCCGCCGGTCCTCGGCCATCCGTGCCGCCCCCTGATTCCGTGATCGTCAATGGTGCCTCGCTGGCAACGGCGGCGGCGAGGAAAGGCCAGGATACGCCGCTTGTCCAGGGTTCAGGCCGTCGTTTCTCCTTAACCTGATGGGCCATTTCGGTGATTATCATGAACATTTTTCAAGAAAACGATTACTTTCACGAAGTCCCAGCTAGCGGGCCTGAGGGACAGGACAAAGGTGTGACAACGGGTAGTGGAATGGCTACGAGATCACCAATCTTCTCGATCACGAAAACGGCCCCGGTCAGGAGTACTGACCGGGGCCGTGCGTTCTCGGGAAATGTGTCACTCCTCCGTGAGTGACGGCGCTCCGAGCGCGATCGGCTTCGGTTCCGGCTTGCGCTTGACCGACTCCAGCAGCATCTGCGCGACGTCGACGATCTCGACCTTCTCGCTCGCGCTGCCGTCGGCCTGACGTGCGGTGAGGCCGTCGTTCAGCATCACCTTGCAGAACGGGCAGCCGGTGGCGATCTTCGACGGCGCGGTGCCGAGCGCCTCGTCGACGCGCTCGATGTTGATCCGCTTGCCGATCTTCTCTTCCATCCACATCCGCGCGCCGCCCGCGCCGCAGCACATCGACTTGTCGCCGTGCCGCGGCATCTCGCGCAGCTGCGCGCCGGTCGCGCCGACCAGCTCGCGCGGCGCCTCGTACACCTTGTTGTGGCGGCCGAGGTAGCACGGGTCGTGGTAGGTGACGTCCTCGGCGACCGGCGCCACCGGCACCAGCTGCTTCTCGCGCACCAGGCGGTTCAGCAGCTGCGTGTGGTGCACGACGTCGAACTGGCCGCCCAGCTCCGGGTACTCGTTGGCGAGGGTGTTGAAGCAGTGCGCGCAGGTCACGACGACCTTGCGGGCCTTGCGCTCGCGGCCCTCGAACACCGAGTTCAGCACCTCGACGTTCTGCTGGGCCAGCATCTGGAACAGGAACTCGTTGCCCGCGCGGCGGGCCGGGTCACCGGTGCAGGACTCCTCCGAGCCGAGCACCTTGTACTTGACGTCGGCCATGTGCAGCAGCTCGGCGACCGCGCGCGTCGTCTTCTTCGCGCGGTCCTCGAACGCGCCGGCGCAGCCGACCCAGAACAGGTACTCGGCGTCACCCATGTCGCCGTCGAACACCGGGACCTCGAAGTCGAGCTCTTCGGTCCAGGCCAGCCTGTCCTTGGCGTTCTGGCCCCACGGGTTGCCTTTGTTCTCCAGGTTCTTGAACATGCCGTTCAGCTCGCTGGGGAACGACGACTCGATCATCACCTGGTAGCGGCGCATGTCGACGATGTGGTCGACGTGCTCGATGTCGACCGGGCACTGCTCGACGCAGGCGCCGCAGCTGGTGCAGGACCACAGGACGTCGGGGTCGATGACGCCGCCGTCGTCCCCGATCAGAGCCTTCTGCGACTCGGCGATCGCCAGGACGTCGATGCCCGCGTACATGTTGTCGCCGGACAGGCCGATCTCGTCGCCCGCCATGTCCCGCTTGCCGCCCGCCAGCAGGTACGGCGCCTTCGCGTACGCGTGGTCCCGCAGCTGGGTGATGACCAGCTTGGGCGACAGCGGCTTGCCGGTGTTCCACGCGGGGCACTGCTCCTGGCAGCGGCCGCACTCGGTGCACGTCGAGAAGTCCAGCCAGCCCTTCCAGCTGAAGTCCTCGATCTTGCCGACGCCGAAGGTGTCCTCGTCGGGGTCGGCTTCCTCGAGGTCGAGGACCTTGCCGCCGCTCATCATCGGCTTGAGCGCGCCCAGTGCGACGCCGCCGTCGGCCTCGCGCTTGAAGTAGATGTTGAAGAAGGCGCTGAAGCGGTGCCACGCGATGCCCATGGTCATGGTGCGCGCGACGACGATCAGCCAGACCGTGGCGCTCATCAGCTTGACGAACGCGAAGATCGTCACCAGGTTCGGGCTGGCCGGGAGCAGCTGGCCGATCGGGTTCGAGACGAAGGACGCCCACAGCGGCCCTTCGTGGGTGTTCAGCGCGGACTTCGCGGCCCGGACGCCGATGATGCCGATGCCCTCGATCAGGACGACGGCCTCGATGAAGTACGCCCACTTGAAGTTGGAGCCGGCGAAGCGCGACTGGCGGTCGGCGCGGCGCGGGTGGTTGCGCTGCCGGATCGCCATCAGCACCAGGATGCCGACGATCGTGCCGAGCCCGAGCAGCTCCATGAGCAGCTGGAACGGCGGGAAGTCGTCGAGGATCGGCCAGCCCCACGTCGGGACGAAGACCTCGCCGTAGGCCTCGAACAGCGCGAGCGAGCCGAGCAGGAAGCCCCACATCACGAGCCAGTGGGCCGGGCCGACGCTCCGCTTGCGGTTCATCCGCGTGTGCGCGGCGAACTCCTTGATCAGCGTCTTCATGCGCGGCATGAACGGCCCGTTGCGCGTCGAGTCGGGCTGCCCGAGGCGGATCACCCGCACGAAACGGGCGATCGTCGCGGCGAACATGCCCCAGGCGACGAGGCCGAGCACGACGGAGATCCCGCCGAGCGTCAGTTGCAGAGCGCCCATCGTTCGGGTGCCTTTCGTCCGGAAAAACTGTGGTGGTGCCGGGAGACTAACCGTCCTTACTGATGAGTAACCCGTTGAGTGGCCCTAAGTCCCACCGATGTGGTGTACGTCGCTCTTTGTTTCGGGACGATCGTTCAGGTAGTTTTCACCCCATGGTGAAGCTGCAAGTGGACGGCCGTAAGGCGCGTGGCGAGAAGCGGCGCACCGAACTCATCGAGGCCACGCTGCGGATCATCGAGCGCGACGGCGTCGCGGGCGTCACCCACCGGACGGTCGCGGCCGAGGCCGGCGTGCCGACGACGTCCACGACCTACCACTTCTCGTCGCTGGACGACCTCCTGGTCGCCACGCTCATCTCGTGCGCCCGCGACATGGCCACCGAGGTCTACTGGATGATCGACCGGGCCCGGTCCCGCGGGTCGCGCGGCGCCGAGGAGGTCGCGGCCCTGCTCGCCGAGGCGCTGGGGCCGCGGCGCGGGCGCACGATGGCGGAGTACGAGCTGTACCTCTTGGCCGCGCGCAAGCCGGAGCTGCGGCCGGCCGCGCGGCGCTGGCTGGACGTCCTGACGTCGATGGTCCGCCACGACGACGAAGTGGCGTTCCGGGTGTTCCTCGCGGGCATCGACGGGCTGCTCATCCAGGGCCTGATCGACGACGGCCCGCCGTCGGCCGACGAGCTGCGTCCGGTGGTGGACTACCTGCTGAAACCGCGTTGACGGCTGTTTTAGTTTCGGATCATGCGGACTTTTGGGGACTACGAGCTCGACGACGACCGTGCGCGGCTGGACCTCGAGGTGGTGTGGAAGTTCCTCTCCACCGAGGCCTACTGGGGCCGCTGGCGCACGCGTGCGCAGGTCGAAGCGGCCATCGACGGCTCGTGGCGGGTCGTCGGCGCCTACCGGAACGGCTCGATGGTGGGGTTCGCCCGCGCCTTCTCGGACGGCGTCTCGTCCGCGTACCTCGCCGACGTCTTCGTCGTCGACTCCGCCCGCGGCAGCGGCCTCGGCAAGGAGATCGTGCGGGAGATGATCGACAACGGTCCCGGCGCCCAGTTCCGCTGGATGCTCCACACCGCCGACGCGCACGGGCTGTACCGGCAGTTCGGCTTCGCCGAGCACACCCGGGGCCACTACCTGGAGCGCGAAGGTCCTAACTCGGCGAGTTTCGTCGACTAACGCCGGGCCAGGTCGGTGAGGAGGGCGTCCCACGATCGGGTGGTGATTTCGAGGGTTCCGCCCGGGCGGTCCTTCGTGTCGCGGATCCGCACCACCGGGGCGAGCGCCACTTCCACGCACTCGGCCTCTTGCCCGCTGTAGGTCGACTTCCGCCAGGTCACGTCAGGCCTCCAGTTCGGCGATCACCCCCTCGATGAACGCGCGCGATTCGTCCACGTTCAACGCCAGGGATGCCATGGTCTTCGCGGCCGACTTGTAGTCCGCCACCTGATCCTCATCGTAGATGTAGGCGCTGCCGCGGTGCTGGTCCAAAAACACGATGGCGGGCAGGTCGGAGTACTCGAAGACGCTGAAGGAGCCGTTCAGTCCGGGGTGAAAGTCACCGCCGGACGGCACCACGTGCACCGCAAGCCGGCGCGGGAGGTCGACGAGGTGACGAAGCTGGTCGACCAGGGTCTCCGGGCCGCCGATCTGCTGTCGGAGTGCGACTTCGCCGAGCAAGATCGAACACTCCGGTGCGCGGGGCTCCCGCACGGCCGCCTGCCGGACCAGGCGCACCCGCAACCGCTGCTCGACCAGCTGCGCGGGAGAACCGCCGTACGAGAGGATCGCCCGGGCGTAGTCGGGCGTCTGCAGCAGGCCGTGCACCAGCATCGGCTGCCAGCTGAAGATCGCGGCCGCGGTGCGCTCGTACTCGGCCAGCGTCGTGAGGATCGCCGGGGCGTCGGGCATCTCCTTCTCGGCCCAGTTCGGCTCACGCGCGGTGCGAGCCAGCTCGAACAGCCTGTCGCGCTCCGCGCCGAGCACCCGCAGCTGCCCGAGCAGGAGCGCGACCTCCTCGATCCGGGGCACGCGCAGGCCGAGCTCCCAGTTGGACAGCTCGGCCGCGTGCACACCGGTGGCGCGGGCCAGCTCGCGCAGCCCGGACCCGCGGGCCTTCCGCGCTTTCCGCAGTCCGAACCCCAGCGCTCTCGACCGGGGTGTCGCTATCGGTGGTGGCATGACCGCAGTGTGTCAGCGGGGTCCGACAAAAACGGGCTCGGCTCCGTTGCCGATCGGCAACAGCGCCGGGCCCGGGGAACCTCAGCCCTTGTTCTCGTACACCGGTGTGATCACCGCGCGGGCCAGCGTGTGGCCGAACATGTTGAAGCCGAGGAACGCCGGTGTCGCGTCCTCCGGCACGTCGAGCTTGTCCAGATCGAGGGCGTGCACCGCGAAGTAGTAGCGGTGCGGGCCGTGCCCGGGCGGGGGCGCCGCGCCGAGGTACTGCTTGACCCCGCCGTCGCCCTTGAGCGTCACCGCGCCGTCCGGCAGGCCCGAGCCGTCTCCCGCGCCGGACGCCAGTTCCGTCACCGAAACCGGGACGTTGAACACCGCCCAGTGCCAGAAGCCGCTGCCGGTCGGGGCGTCCGGGTCGTAGCAGGTGATCGCGAAGCTCTTCGTCTCCGCCGGGAAGCCTTCCCACGCCAGGTGCGGCGAACGGTCCTCGCCGCCGGCGCCGAAGATGCCGGACAACTGGGGGGTGGCCAGGGTTTCGCCGTCGGCGACGTCGTTGCTGCGGAGGGTGAAGGACGGCACGTCGGGCAGGAACTCGTACGGGCCGGGTGCTTGCGGCATGGATCCTCCTGATCATGAACTGGAGACTTCGCCAGGTTAGGCCCCGAGCGCCGTCCCTGCGTCTCAGGGAGGTATCTCAGGGTCTTTCGGGGGGTTACCCCCATGTACGGCCCGCTCACCTCGTCATAACGTTTCTCACGCAGAGGAAACAACACTGAGGGGACCAACGACCATGGCGCGCCCGCTTCTGGCTCTGGGTGGCATCGTCCTGATCGGCGTCGGCCTGGCGACCGCGTTCGGGTGGGGCTGGGGTTCGGATTTCGGGAACACCGGGACCGTTTCGCAGACGATCCGCAGCGTGAAGCTGGAAGGCGACGCGGGATCGGTGAAGATCCGCACCGGCTCGGGACCGTCGACGGTGCGCGAAGAGGTCAGCTACCACTGGCGGAGCAAGCCGACGGGCCCCTTCTACCGCGTCGACGGCGACCAGCTGGTGCTCGGCGATTGCGGCACCAACTGCTCGGTCGACTTCGAGGTCGTCGTGCCGGCCGGCGTGCCCGTCACGGGGACCGTCGACTCCGGCGGGCTGGACATCGCCGGGGTGTCGAGTGTGGACGTTCACGCCGATTCCGGGCACGCCCGCGTCGAGGACGTCTCCGGTGCGGTGAAACTGGTGCTGGACAGCGGCTCGATCGACCTGCGGAACGTCGGCGAGGTCCGGGCGCAGAGCGACTCCGGCAGCATCACCGGCCGCGACGTGCGCGGCCCGGTCGACGTGACGGCCTCCAGCGGCAGCGTCGACTTCACGCTGGCCCAGGCGAACGACGTGAAGGTGCACGCCGACAGCGGCAGCATCGAACTGGCCGTGCCGGGCGGGCCGTACCGCGTCGAGGGCAACAGCGACAGCGGGCACCGCGAGTTCGACGTCCCGACCGACCGGTCCGCCCAGCACGTGCTGGACCTGACGACCGAAAGCGGCAGCGTCACGGTCCGCGCGGCCTGACTTTCTCTTACTACGGGGGCATTTCCGATGGGCAGGATCGAACGGCGCGTGCTGGTGGCCGCGCTGCTGGGGGCGATCGCGACGTTCGGCGTCGTGGGGTTCGCGCGTGGTGGGTCCGCGGAGACGCCGGCGCAGGGGGTGCCGGTGTCCGCGGATTCCCACTATCGGGTGACTTCTTGGGTGGGCACACCGGCAGAAGTCGTTGTGCGGCAAGGAAATCCGGATTTCTTCTTCTCCTCCTGGACGGCCCGCCACTCCTGAACTGTCGGTGGCCGCTGTTAGGAAGGAAGCACGCCGAAGGCCGGCGTGCAGGGGGAGGAACCACATCATGGACGTGCGCCGGGTCGCCGCGGTCATCGCGGCGGTCGTGGTCATGGCGGCGGTACCGGCCGTCGCTTCGGCTTCGGTTCCGACGTGGCGCCCGTGCGCCACGCAGCAGGAGCCATCGGCGGAGTGCGCGACGGTCGACGTGCCGATCGACCGCACGCGGCCGGAGCTCGGGTCGGCGAAGCTGGCGCTGGCCCGGCTGCCCGCGCTCGATCCGTCCCACCGGATCGGCTCGCTGCTGGTGAACCCGGGCGGGCCGGGCGGCTCCGGTGTCGGCTTCGTGCAGTTCGGCGGGCTGGCCTCGCCGGATCTCGCGCAGCTGCGGCAGCGGTTCGACATCGTCGGGTTCGACCCGCGCGGGGATTGGTACAGCACGCCACGCATCACGTGCGACGCGGCGACGCTGTTCGATCCGGCCCTGGACCGGTTCCCGTCGACGCGGGCCGGGTTCGACGCGCTGGTCGCGCACAACCGCAAGGCGGGCGCCGACTGCCTGGCCCGGACCGGACCCCTGCTGGCGAACGCGGACACGCAGAGCGCGGCCGAGGACATCGAGGCGATCCGGGCCGCGCTCGGCGAGCCGAAGATCTCGTGGCTGGGTCTCTCCTACGGCACCGAGCTGGGCGCGGTCTACGCGTCGAAGCACCCCGGCCGGGTGCGGGCGATGGTGCTCGACGGCGCGATCGACCACGCGCGGCCGATGAACCAGGCGATCCTCGAGGAGGCCGCGGCCACCGAGGACGCGCTGGTCCGGTTCGCGGACTGGTGCCGCGGTGCGGCCGGCTGCGCCCTGCACGGCCGGGATGTCCTCCGCTTCTACGACGACGTCGTGGCCAGGGCGGCGCGCGGCGGGATCTGGTCGAGCGACCTGGGGCGGCCCGCGACGGCCGACGAAGTCTCGGCGGGGGTGTACGGCCACCTCTACCTCCGCGACGACTGGCCGGCGCTGGGCCAGGACCTGGCCGCGGCCGGCGGGGAGTTCCCGGACGCGAAGGGGCTGACCGAACGCAACCAGTTCCTGTCGCCGATCTACGGGGCGTACCGGGCGATCGGCTGTCACGACTTCCCGTCGCCGTTCACCGGGCCGGCGGACATGGGCTGGATGGCCCGGCTGGTGCGTGCGGCGGCCCCGCACAGCTGGCGGTACTCGGAGTACTGGGACTTCGCCAGTGGATGCACGGGCTGGCCGGTCCCGGCGAAGAACCCACCCCAGCCACACCCGGTCCACGGCGCCCCGCCGATCCTGGTCGTGGGCGGCGCGCACGACCCGGCAACCCCGCTGGCCTGGGCGCGCGGCCTGGCGGCGAGCATCGACGGCGCGGCTCTGCTCACCCGGACCGACGACGGCCACACGGGACTGTTCAACTCCGCCTGCGCTCGGGCGGCCGAGGTGGCGTACCTGGTGAGGGGCGTCGTTCCTGGTCGGGGGGCGGTCTGCCGGTGAGGCGGGATCATCCGTCGGGGCTCAGGGCTCAGGGCTCAGGGCTCAGGGCTCGGGGATCATCGCTTGGGGCTTGGGGCTTGGGCCCGAGCCTGGGGCCGGGGGCCGGGCTGGAGGGGCCGGGAGGGGCAGGGCCGGGAGGGGCAGGGCCGGGAGGGGCAGGGGTGGAGGTAGCGAAGGGCCGAGCGGATGGAGGGGCGGAGGCCGCTCGGGCGCGGCAGTGGCGCTCGGTCCGCGGGTGGCTGCCGACCGGCCGTGGCCGGCCGGGGTGCCTGCGCCGGCCGCGGCCCTGGTCGGGGGCGGTCTGCCGGTGAGGCGAACCGCCAGGTGAGCGGCCTCACAGCCGCTCCGGGCACACTCGGTCGCCGGGCCCGGGAACAAGAACCCGGATCGCCTCGTTAGGCTGGGTACAGAGGTTGAGCGCAGTCGACTCAAGTCCAGCTTGACGGAGTGCGCGAAGGCCCGATAAAACTTGCCAGGGCCTCGCTCAAGGCGAGCACAAACCTGCAGGTCATGAACACACAGTCGTACACAGGAGGAAGCACCATGGCGCGAGCGGTCGGCATCGACCTCGGCACGACCAACTCGGTCGTCGCCGTCCTTGAGGGCGGCGAGCCGACGGTCATCGCCAACTCGGAAGGCTCCCGGACCACCCCCTCGATCGTCGCCTTCGCCAAGAACGGCGAAGTGCTGACCGGCCAGCCGGCGAAGAACCAGGCCGTCACGAACGTCGACCGGACCATCCGGTCCGTGAAGCGGCACATCGGCACCGACTGGAAGACCGAGATCGACGGGAAGAACTACACCTCCCAGGAAATCAGCGCGCGCGTGCTGATGAAGCTGAAGCGCGACGCCGAGGCGTACCTGGGCGAGACGATCACCGACGCGGTCATCACCGTCCCGGCGTACTTCGAGGACGCCCAGCGGCAGGCCACGAAGGAAGCCGGCCAGATCGCCGGCCTGAACGTGCTCCGCATCGTCAACGAGCCGACCGCCGCCGCGCTGGCGTACGGCCTGGACAAGGGCGAGAAGGAGCAGACCATCCTGGTCTTCGACCTCGGTGGTGGCACCTTCGACGTCTCGCTGCTGGAGATCGGCGAGGGCGTCGTCGAGGTCCGCGCCACCTCCGGTGACAACCACCTCGGTGGTGACGACTGGGACGAGCGCATCGTCAAGTGGCTGGTCGACAAGTTCAAGGCCACGAACGGTATCGACCTGACCAAGGACAAGATGGCGCTGCAGCGCATCCGCGAGGCGGCGGAGAAGGCGAAGATCGAGCTGTCCAGCTCGAACTCGGCCGGCATCAACCTGCCCTACATCACGGTCGACGCCGACAAGAACCCGCTGTTCCTCGACGAGCAGCTCTCGCGCGCCGAGTTCCAGAAGATCACCGCGGACCTGCTCGAGCGCACCCGGAACCCGTTCAACAACGTCATCCGGGACGCGGGCATCGCCGTCGGCGACATCGACCACGTCGTGCTCGTCGGTGGTTCCACCCGCATGCCGGCCGTGTCGGACCTGGTCAAGGAGCTGACCGGCGGCCGCGAGCCGAACAAGGGCGTGAACCCGGACGAGGTCGTCGCGGTCGGCGCGGCGCTGCAGGCCGGTGTGCTTAAGGGCGAGGTCAAGGACGTCCTCCTGCTGGACGTCACGCCGCTGTCGCTCGGCATCGAGACCAAGGGTGGCGTCTTCACCAAGCTCATCGAGCGCAACACCACGATCCCGACCAAGCGCTCGGAGATCTTCTCCACCGCGGACGACAACCAGCCGTCGGTGCAGATCCAGGTGTTCCAGGGTGAGCGTGAGATCGCCGCGCACAACAAGAAGCTCGGCATGTTCGAGCTGACCGGTCTCCCGCCGGCCCCGCGTGGCGTGCCGCAGATCGAGGTCACCTTCGACATCGACGCCAACGGCATCGTGCACGTGACCGCGAAGGACCTGGGCACGAACAAGGAACAGTCGATGACGATCACCGGTGGCTCCGCGCTGCCGAAGGACGACATCGAGCGCATGGTCAAGGACGCCGAGGCCCACGCCGAGGAAGACAAGAAGCGCCGTGAGGAAGCGGAAACCCGCAACCAGGCGGAGACGCTGGTCTACCAGACCGAGAAGTTCGTCAAGGACAACGACGACAAGCTGCCCGAGGACCTCAAGGGCAAGGTCAAGTCCGCGATCGACGAGGCCAACGAGTCGCTGAAGGGCACGGACTCGACCAAGATCCGCGAGGCGATCGAGAAGCTGAACGCCGCTTCGCAGGAGCTGGGCACCGCTCTGTACGCCAACGCGAACGCCGACGCGGCGGCCGGTGCGGCCGGCGGTGCGGGTGCGGGTGCGGCCGGGGACGCCGGTGCGGCCGGTGGCCAGGCCAAGGCCGATGACGTGGTGGACGCCGAGATCGTCGAAGAGGACGAGAAGAAGTGACCCACAGCTACGACGAATCCGAGAACCAGGGCCGAGGCCCCGAGGAGCCGGTGGTCGTGCGGGATCGGCGGCGGGTGGACCCCCAGACCGGGCAGGTCCGTCCGCCCGGTCCGGCCCACGCCGCCCCCGAGCCGGAGGAGGCGCCCGTGGAGCACGCGGGCCCTTCGCTCGGCGAGACCATCATGGACGATTCGGTGTCGGTCGTCTCCGACGTGGAGAAGGAGCTGGCCGAGCGCACCGCCGACCTCCAGCGCCTGCAGGCCGAGTACGCCAACTACCGCAAGCGGGTCGAGCGTGACCGCGAGGCGGTCGTGATCGGCGCGAAGGCGACCGTGGTGAACGACCTGCTGCCGCTGCTCGACGACCTCGAGCGGGCCGAGCAGCACGGTGACCTCACCGGCGCGTTCAAGGCCGTCGGCGACAAGCTGATCAGCGGCCTGCAGCGCGCGGGACTCGAGTCGTTCGGTGCCGAGGGCGAGCCCTTCGACCCGAGCGTGCACGAGGCCGTGCAGCACAACACCTCGCCGGACGTGGCGGGCCCGACGGTCACCGTGGTCATGCGCCGCGGGTACCGCTTCGGGGACCGCGTACTGCGGGCGGCGCTGGTCGGCGTGACCGACCACGAGCCCGGTGCGGCCCCGGGGGACCCGTCCGTCGGTGGCGAGCTGCCACTCGACGGCGGAGTCGATGAACAGCAGCAGTAAGAGGAATCAAGTGGGAGGAGGAGACGCCCGATGAGTGCACGGGAATGGATCGGTAAGGACTTCTACCGTGAACTGGGCGTCTCCTCCGACGCCACCGCGGACGAAATCAAGAAGGCCTACCGGAAGCTGGCCAAGGAGAACCACCCGGACGCGAACGCCGGCAACGCCCAGGCGGAGCAGAAGTTCAAGGCGGTCTCCGAGGCCTACGGCGTGCTCTCCGACGCGAGCAAGCGCAAGGAGTACGACGAGGCGCGGCGCCTGTTCGGCGGCGGGGGTGGCTTCAACTTCCCCGGCGGCGGCGGCGGTGGCGGCAGCTTCGACGTAGGCGACATCTTCGGCCAAGCCGGCGCCGGCGCGGGGCAGCAGGGCGGTTTCGGCGGGCTCGGTGACATCCTCGGCGGGATCTTCGGCCGTGGCCGGGCCTCGGCGGGCGCGACGGCGAACCGGCCGCAGCGCGGTGCCGACGTCGAAACGGACGTCCGGATCGACTTCACCGAGGCGGTCAAGGGCGCGACCCTGCCGTTGCGGCTGTCGAGCCCGGCGACCTGCGCGACGTGCAGCGGCAACGGGGCCCGGCCGGGGACGACGCCGCGGACCTGCCCGACCTGTTCCGGGTCGGGGCTGGTCAGCCGCAGCCAGGGTGCGTTCGCGTTCTCGGAGCCGTGCCGCGACTGCCGTGGCCGCGGGACGATCATCGACGACCCGTGCCCCGAGTGCGGCGGCGAAGGCATCAGCACGCGGACCCGCACGCTGACCGTCCGGATCCCGCCGGGTGTCGACGACGACCAGCGCATCCGGCTGGCCGGCCAGGGCGAGCCGGGCCGGGGTGGGGCGCAGGCCGGTGACCTGTACGTCCGGGTGCACGTGGCTCCGCACGCGCTGTTCGGGCGCAAGGGGCTCGACCTGACGATCACCGTGCCGGTGGACTTCACGGAGCTGACGCTCGGCACCACGATCACGGTGCCGACGCTGGAAGCCAAGGTCTCGCTCAAGGTGCCGCCGGGCACCGCGAGCGGACGGGTGCTGCGCGTGCGCGGCAAGGGCATCGCCAAGCGCGACGGCTCGCAAGGTGACCTGCTCGTCACCCTCCAGGCGGCGATTCCCGCCAAACTGGACGACAAGGCGCGCGAGGCACTGCAGGCGTACGCCGAGGCGATGGCCGGGCACGACCCCCGGCCCGAGATCACCGAGCTGCTGCAAGGTAGGTGAGAGTGGTGTTCGGCGGGATACCCCAGGAAGGCGACGAGGAGACCCCGGTGTTCGTCATCTCGGTGGCGGCCCAGCTCGCCGGGATGCACGCGCAGACGTTGCGCACGTACGACCGGCAGGGCCTGGTGTCACCGGGTCGCACCCCCGGCGGCGGGCGGCGCTACTCGATGCGGGACATCGCGCTGCTGCGCGAGGTCCAGCGCCTGTCGCAGGAGGACGGCGTCAACCTGGCCGGCATCAAGCGCATCATCGAGCTGGAGAACCAGGTCGACGCGCTGCGGGCCCGGATCACCGAGCTGACCGAGGAACTGACCGCGGCGTATGTAGCGGCGGAGCAGGCCACGGCGGCGGCGCACGCGTCCTACCGCCGGGACCTGGTGCCGCTCAACCAGCAGACGGCGTTGGTGGTCTGGCGTCCCAAGCGCCGTTGACCACCTGAGCGACCTGACGAGGGCCTCCCCGGGCGACCGGGGAGGCCCTCGTGCGTGCAGAGCGCGCCGCGGGTTACGCCTTGACGTTCAGCAATTGCTTGACCTCGGCCGTCCGGGACTCGATGACCCGCCGCGCCAAGTCCCGTGCCTGGGCGTTCACCCCGCCGGCTGCCCCGTTCTCCGTCTGGGCCAGCTCGACCGCTCCCTGCTGCTGTCCCGTCAGGACGTCCAGGAACCGGCGGGTGAACTCGCTGTCCGGTGCGGTTCGGAGCGCTCCGACCAGATCCGGTGCCGTCATCTTCATTCCGCCGTGGCCCGCGTGAGCCTGCGGAGCCACCGTCTCGGGCTGGTTCCAGTCGTGGAGCCACCGGCGCATGTCGTCGGTCTCGGTCTGCTGGGTCACCTCGATCGCCGCCGCCAGCTCCTTCACCGAGGACGGCAACGGCCGGGCCGCGGCCAGGCGGACGATCTCGATCCCCTGTTGGTTCTGGGGAATCAGCATCTGCAGGAACATCACGTCGGCCGCGTTGTACTGCGGCGGAGCCGTCGTCGCGCAACCGGTCAGCAGCAGCGCGACGACGGCCAGGACCACTCTCACTGGCGCTGCCAGAGCGCCGGGGTGTTCGGCGGCTCCCAGCCCGCGATCGCCGTGTGCGGCTGGAGGCAGCGGTAGCTCGCGCCGCCGTACGTCACGACGTCGCCCGCCTTGTACGCCGTGCCCGCCGCCCACGTGCCACCCGTCGGCGGCTTGGTCGTCGGGGGCGGGGTCGTGGTGGGCGGCGGGGTCGTGGCCGGGGGCGGCGTGGTCGTCGGCGGCGGGGTGCCGCCGCCACCCACCTGAAGGTCGACGCAGCTGTAGAACGCGTTGGACGTGTCCGCGATGTTCCAGATCGCCAGCACCTTGATCCGGCCCGAATAGCCGGCCAGGTTCACCGTGTGCGACAACGTCGAGGGCGGCTGCTGGTTGTTGCCGTTGAACACCGCGACGCGGGTGCCGCCGACGTAGTACTCGTAGTTCGACGTCGAGTGCCGGGCGGTGAACACCCAGTTGAACGTCACCGTGCTGCCCACCGACTTGGCCGGCCACGGCTTCGACTCGTCGGTCAGCTCGGCGAACTGCGACAACCCGCCGTTGCAGCTGCGCAGCCCCTTCGGGCCTTCGACGCTCTGCGGTTCGTAGACGATCTGGCCGCAGCCGGAGACCTTCCCGGCGGCGCAGTTGGCCTGCCGGCTGGGCGGATCGGACACGTAACCGTGGGCGCTCGCCGAGGTGGCGGGGAGGACGACGACCAGCACCGGCGCGAGCAGGGCGCCGGCAGCGGCCGCGAAGAGCTTTCTTTTCCAGGTCATTTCGGCTCCTCGAGGGGGAACAGCGTTGTTCCGGAGGGGAGGACGAACGAGCACATCCGGGGAAGATGTGGTCTAGACCATAAGGCGATTCGGGCACAACGGTCAACGAACTACCGCCGTTCGACGAATTCGCTGCTCCGCTCGGCTCAGTGCGAAGGTGGGGCCGGCTGCTGCAGGTGTTCGCCGAAGAAAGACGTCACCCGGCGCCACGCGTCTTCGGCCGCTTCGTGGTGGTAGGTGAAGCCGACGACCTTGACAGCAGGTTCACCGGGGCCGCGGTGTCGATCTTGTTGGCGAACCCGTGGCTGGCGTCCGGGTACTCCTTGACGTCGTGCGGGATGCCGCGCTCGGTGAGCGCCGTCTCGAGCTTCGCCGCGGCGCCGCGCAGCCCGAAGTCCTTCTTGCCGAAGCTGGCGACCACCGGGCAGGCGTCGTCGAGCACCGACAGGTTCTTCGGCAGCTGCCCGTAGTACGGCGCGGACGCTTCGAACCCGCGTGACGCCGCGACTAGCGCGAAGCCGCCGCCCATGCAGAACCCGGCGATGCCGATGCGGCCCGAGCAGTCCGGCCGCGCGGCCAGGAGCGCGCGGGACGCCTCGATGTCGTCGAACGCCCGGCCGCGGTTGGCGAACATGTCCGAGAAGACCCGCCGCACGCAGCGGAACAGGCCGCCGCGCGAATACAGGTCCGGGCTGAGCGCGAGATAGCCCTCGCGGGCGAAGCGGTCGGTGATGTCCTTCGTGTCCTGGCTCAGCCCGAACGCGTCGTGGATGAGCACCACCCCCGGGTGCGGCCCCGCGCCCGCGGGCTCCGCCAGGTAGCCGCCGATGGTGCCGTCCGAAACCGGAATAGTCATCTCCATATCGGCGAAGATAGCGAGCCACCGCCGCTTCCGCGCCGCTTGCTGAGAGTTTCTCAGCGCATTCCGGACAAACCTCAGTCCAGGGTGAAGGGGTCGTAGGATATTCGTTCCAGATCGATTCCCCTGGCCAGCAGCTTGGCGACGGTCGCCTGGATCATCGGCGGCGAACCGGAAACGAGAACGTCGTGGTTGCCCCACGTGCCGCGCTGGGTGACGGCGTGGGCGAGCGTGCCGCGGTCGCCGCCGGACAGCGCGCCCTCCTCGGTGACCGGGGTGACCGTCAGCCACTTCGACGTCGCGGCCAGCCGGCGCAGCTCCTCGAGCGCGTACAGGTCTTCCGGTCGCCGGCCGCCGAAGAACAGGTGCACGGGCGGGTTGTGCTTCCAGCGCGAAAGGTCGTCGAGGATCGCCAGCAGCGGCGTGATCCCGGTGCCGCCGCCGATCATCAGCAGCCGGCGTTTCGTGGACGTCGGGCGGACGTTCAGGACGCCCATCGACGGACCGAGGCGCCACACGTCCCCCGGTCTGGTGTGGTTGACGATGCTCCCGCTGACCCAGCCGCCGGGCACCGCGCGCACGTGGAAGGTGAGCTGGCCGTCGCCGCGGGGCGCGTTCGCTGGCGAAAGGTACCGCCAGAACCGCGGCCGTTGCGGCACTTCCACGCTGACGTACCCGCCCGCGCGGTAGGGCAGCAGGCCTTCGGTGCGCACCTTCACCAGGGCGATGTCGCGGCCGAGCTTCCGGTGCTCCAGCACGGTCGCCGACCACGCCGCCGGCCCCGTCTCCGCCTGGGCGGCTTCACGCATCGTCTTGGCGATGAGCCCGTAGGCCGAGGTCCACGCGGACTCGACCTCGGCGGTCCACTTCTCCTTGAGGAACCGCTTCAGCGCCGCGATCAGCGCGACACCCACGGCGTCGTAGTGGCGGGAGACGACGGCGAACTTCCGGTGGTCGCGACCCAGCTGCCCGAGGAAGGTGACCAGCTCGTCGGGCCGGTCGACCATCTGCACCACGTACACCAGCGCGCGCAGCAGCCGGCTCCGCTGCGTCGCCATGGTGACCGGGAACAGCTCACGGCAATCGGGGGCGACCACGAACAACGCGCCGTAGAAGTACTGGGCGAGTTCGTCGGCTTTCGGCTCGATCTCCGCAAAACTTTCACGAATCAACCGGGCCATCTCTCGACCTTCCACAGCCGAAACAGGAAGCGTCTCTGGCATGGTGGAGATCTTCACGGATTCAGCACTCATCGGGAACGGTATTCTCCAGTCGTGCAAAGGCTTTTTCGCGCCGTGCATGCGGCGTCGCCGTGCGGTGCCGCCCCCGAGGGTTCCCGACTGTAGGCGAATTCCCGTGCAGATGCGCGTGATTCCGCGCGTTCCGCTCGAACGGAGCAATTCAGGTACGGCCGGTAAACCCCGCCTGTCGCAGGGTAAGAATGATCACGACGTCGGATTCATCCGTTACTGGTTGCCGATTTCCGAAGCGTAACGAATCATTCACCGGACGGCGGATTGCCAGCCGCCGCCGGTGGCTAGTCGATCGTGAACGGGTCGTACTGGATCTGGTCCAGCGCGCTGCCCGCGACCAGCATGCGCGACACCGTCGCGCGGATCATCGCCGGTGAGCCGGACACGAGGATGTCGTGGCCGGGCCACGAGCCGTAGCGCGTGACGGCTTCGGCCAGCGTCCCCTGCTCGAACCCGGGGACGTCGCCGCCGCGCTCGACCACCGGGGTGACGGTGAGCCAGGGGTTCGTCGCGGCGAGCGCACGCAGTTCTTCGAGGTCGTAGAGGTCCTCGCGGGCCGGGCCGCCGTAGAACAGGTGGGTCTTCGGGTTCTCGCCCCACAGCGCCAGGTGGTCCAGGATCGACCGCAGCGGCGCGACGCCCGTGCCGCCGGCGACCATCAGCACGGCTCGCGACGCCTCCCGGTCGACCGTCATCCGGCCCAGCGGCGGGCCGAGCCGCCAGACGTCGCCGGGCTGGGTGTGGCTGACGATGGCGCGGGAGACCCAGCCGCCGTCGATCGCGCGGACGTGGAACTCGATGCCGCCGTCCTCGCGCGGCGCGTTCGCGGGCGAGAGGTAGCGCCACAGCCGTGGCCGCTGCGGTACTTCGACGCTCACGTACTGGCCGGGGTGGTACGGCACGGGCTGGTCGGGCACCAGCCGCACCAGGGCGAGGTCCCAGGTCAGCCGGCGGTGCTCGACCACGGTGGCCGACCACGACGGCGGGTTCGTGTCCGACGCGGCCGCGTCCTGCATGGCCCGCGCGGCGATGGTGAACGCTTCGGCCCACGCCCGTTCGACCTCGGGCGTCCACGCCGGGCCCAGGTGGTTCTTGAGCGACGCCAGCAGCGCGGTGCCGACCGCTTCGTAGTGCCGGGGCACCACGCCGAACTTGCGGTGGTCGCGGCCCAGCTGGCGCAGGAACGGCGCGAGGTCGTCGGGCCGGTCGACCATCTGCACGATGTGCACCAGCGCGCGCACCAGCCTGCCGCGCTGGATCTCCATGTTGATCGGGAAGAAGTCGCGCGTGGTCGGGGCGAGGGTGAACAGCATCCCGTAGAAGAACTGCGAGATGTCGGCGATGTACGGCTCGGACCTGGCCCAGCTGTCCCGGATGAGCCGGACCATCGCGGTCACGGCCGCGGGGGCCTCACGCGGGGCCGACGACCTGGGGAGCGGGCTGACGGAATCGGCTGTCATCAGCGGTTGTTCACGGGTCGGGGACCGCCTCCGGGGTCCTTCGCCACTGCTGCCACCTCGTCACTCAACGTCACTCGCCGGGACCGCGCGCGCGGTCCGTCCGCAGGGTAGCCGCCGGGCGCTCTTTTGCCCGCATTGTTGCTCCGACCGGGTGTATTCGGCCCGGTCAGGCGTGGGGGACCTCACCGGAGAGATGGTTGTCCCGAGCAAGCGTCCCGCCATATACTTGTATGGCACAACTAAGGGAGGCACCGATGGGCTTCGACAATACCGACGACGACGTCCGGGTCGAGCTCATGCGCGAGCTGAAGACCGCTTCCCAGCTCCAGCACGCCTGGATCATGCAAGCTTGGCAAAGCGAGCCAGGGCTGCACCCGGCGGCCGCGATGCTGCTGTCCGACCTGGCGAAGAACGGTGAGGCGCGGCCGTCCGAACTGGCGAAACGCCGGTTCGTCGACCTCTCGGTCGTCAGCAGGCAGATCACCCAGCTGTCCGCGGCCGGGCTCGTCGACCGCCGTCCCGCGCCCGAAGACGGCCGCGCGTCCCTGGTGAGCGTCTCCGAGAAAGGCCGGGCCGAGCTCGCGAGCTGGCGAGCCAACTACGTCGAATTCATGGAAAAGGCGCTCGGCGGCTGGGACGACGAGCGCGTCACCGACCTGACCGCCCGGCTGGCGGAGATGAACGCCGACCTCCGCCGCGCCCTCGGAAGCGACGCCTGCCTGGCTGACACGAACAAGTGACGCGGCGGGGAAGGGGCACACCGGAAGTGTCCTTTTCCACTGGCGAAAGTGTCCGTTCGGTCCTGACTTGGCGGCGTTCGTCGGGGTTAACGTCGGTGGGTGACGCGTGACCGGGTCGCCCTGCTGTGCGCGCTGGGGGTCGACAACTTCGGCTCAGGTCTGTTCCTCCCGTTGGCACTGGTCTACGTGACGCAGGTGGTCGGCGTGCCGCTGGTCGTGGCCGGCACCGCCGTCACCCTGGGTGCCATCGGCGGGCTCGTCGTGCCGCCGCTCGCCGGCCGGCTCGTCGATCGCGTCGGGCCGCGCGCCGTGGTGATCTGCGCCCAGCTGCTGCAGGCCGCGGGCGCGGGGGCGTACCTGATCGCCGACGGCGCGGGCCCGGTGGTGGTCGCCGCCGTCCTGCTGACCGCCGGGCAGCAGCTCTTCTACAGCTCCCTGTTCGTGCTCATCGCCGACGTCGCGGGCGACGGCCCGAAGGACCGGCCGTTCGCCGAGGTGGGGATGGTGCGGGCCGCCTCCTTCGGCCTGGGCGCTCTGGTGGCGGGAGCGATGCTGACGTGGCTCGGGACCGCCGGCTACCGCATCGCGCTCGCCGCGGACGCGCTGACGTTCTTCCTGGCCGCGTCGATCCTCGTCTTCTTCGTCCGGCTCGCGCGGCCGCACCGGCAGGTCCGCGAAGGGTCGGTCCGCGTGCTGCGTGACCGGCCGTACCTGGCCCTCATCGTCTTCAGCGGCTTCTTCGGGCTCTCCCTGGACTTCTTCCTGATCGGCACGCCGGTGTTCGTGCTCGACCGGCTGCACGGCCCGGCCTGGCTGCCGGGCGCGATGCTCGCCCTGCTGACCGTGCTGACCAGCGTCGGCGGCACGCTCGCGCTGCGGCTCACCGCCCGGCTGACGCGGATCGCGGCGATGCGCGCCGGCTCGGCGTTGTTTTCGGCGTGGTGCCTGGTCAGCCTGGGCGTGCTGCTGGTGCCCGACGGCTGGCGGGTGGGGTACCTGCTCGTGTCGACGCTGGTGTTCGCCGCCGGCGACCTGGTCTTCGGGCCGAGATCGGGGGCACTCGCCGAGGCCGCGGCACCTCCGGTCGCCCGCGGACGTTATCTCGCTGCCTACCAGTACGCGTTCACCGTGGCCCAGGTGATCGCGCCCGCCGTGGTGGCCTTGTTCTCGGTCGCCGACTGGTTACCCTGGGTGCTGGTGGGGATGTGTGCCGGTCTCGCCGTGGCCGGGCTCGGCACCCTCGGCTCGCGGTTGCCGGCGAGTGCGGTCGCACCCGGACAGAGTTGAGCGGAACAGACTCAAGTTTTCGTGCGTTAGGGATAGTGACGGGTCACGGTCAGGCCCGTCACCAGGACTTCTCGCAGTACCGAGCATGAGGTGAGGGATGGACGCTTTCAACCCGACCACGAAGACCCAGCAGGCGATCTCGTCCGCGGCGCAGGCGGCCACCATGGCCGGCAACCCGCACGTGTCGGCCGCCCATCTGCTGGGCGCCCTGCTGGCGCAGGGTGAGGGGCTGACCGCACCGCTGCTGACCGCGGTCGGGGCCGACCCGGAGGTGGTGCACAAGGAGCTCGAGCCGCTCACCGCGGCGCTGCCGTCGGCGACCGGCGCGACCGTGTCGAGCCCGCAGTTCGACACGCCCGCGGTCAAGTCGCTGACGCGCGCCCAGAAGCTGGCCACCGAGCTCGGCGACGAGTACGTCTCGACCGAGCACCTGCTCGTCGGGCTCGCGACCGAGGGCGGCCAGGTCGCCGACCTGCTCAAGCGCCACGGTGCGACGCCGGACGCGCTGCAGGAGGCGTTCGCCAAGGTCCGCGGCTCGGCCCGGATCACCAGCGCGGACCCCGAGAGCACGTTCAAGGCGCTCGAAAAGTACGGCGTCGACCTCACCGAGCGCGCCCGCGCCGGCGAGCTCGACCCGGTCATCGGCCGCGACACCGAGATCCGCCGCGTCGTGCAGGTGCTGTCGCGGCGCACGAAGAACAACCCGGTCCTGATCGGCGAGCCGGGCGTCGGCAAGACGGCCATCGTCGAAGGGCTGGCCCAGCGCATCGTCGCCGGGGACGTGCCGGAGTCGCTGCGCGGCAAGCGCGTCGTCGCCCTCGACCTCGGGTCGATGGTGGCCGGCGCGAAGTACCGCGGCGAGTTCGAGGAGCGGCTGAAGGCCGTGCTCAAGGAGATCACCGACTCCGCGGGTGAGGTCGTCACCTTCATCGACGAGCTGCACACCATCGTCGGCGCCGGCGCGACAGGCGAGGGCGGCGCGATGGACGCGGGCAACATGATCAAGCCGATGCTCGCCCGCGGTGAGCTGCGGATGGTCGGCGCGACCACGCTCGACGAGTACCGCCAGCACATCGAGAAGGACGCCGCCCTGGAGCGGCGCTTCCAGCAGGTGCTCGTCGGCGAGCCGTCGCCGGAGGACACCATCGCGATCCTGCGCGGGCTGAAGGAGCGCTACGAGGTGCACCACGGTGTCCGGATCACGGATGCCGCGCTGGTCGCCGCCGCGACGCTGTCCGACCGCTACATCACCGCGCGCTTCCTGCCGGACAAGGCGATCGACCTGGTCGACGAGGCCGCGTCGAAGCTGCGCATGGAGATCGACTCGCGGCCGGTGGAGATCGACGAGGTCGAGCGCGCCGTGCGCCGGCTCGAGATCGAGGAGATGGCGCTCGCCAAGGAGAGCGACGCCGCTTCGAAGGAGCGGCTCGCCAACCTGCGTGCCGAACTGGCCGAGAAGCGCGAGACGCTGACGGCGCTGACCGCGCGCTGGCAGAACGAGAAGGGCTCCATCGAGAAGGTCCGCGAGCTCAAGGAACAGCTCGAGCAGCTGCGCGGCGAGTCGGAGCGCGCCGAGCGCGACGGCGACCTCGGCAAGGCCGCCGAGCTGCGCTACGGCCGGATCCCCGCGCTGGAGAAGGAGTTCGAAGCGGCCACCGCGGCGAGCGAGGCCAGCCAGCAGAACGTCATGCTCAAGGAGGAGGTCGGCGCGGACGACGTCGCGGACGTGGTCAGCGCGTGGACCGGCATCCCGGCGGGCCGGCTGCTGGAGGGCGAGACCGGCAAGCTGCTCCGGATGGAGGAGGAGCTGACCCGGCGCGTCATCGGGCAGGCCGAGGCCGTGCAGGTCGTCGCGGACGCGGTGCGCCGCGCCCGGGCCGGCGTCGCCGACCCCGACCGCCCGACCGGCTCGTTCCTGTTCCTCGGCCCCACCGGCGTCGGCAAGACCGAGCTGGCCAAGGCGCTGGCCGAGTTCCTGTTCGACGACGAGCGCGCGATGCAGCGCATCGACATGAGCGAGTACGCCGAGAAGCACTCGGTGGCGCGCCTGGTCGGTGCCCCGCCGGGGTACGTCGGCTACGACCAGGGCGGCCAGCTGACCGAGGCCGTGCGGCGCCGCCCGTACTCGGTGGTGCTGCTCGACGAGGTGGAGAAGGCCCACCCGGACGTCTTCGACGTGCTGCTGCAGGTCCTCGACGACGGGCGGCTGACCGACGGCCAGGGCCGGACGGTGGACTTCCGCAACACCATCCTGATCCTGACCTCGAACCTCGGCTCGCAGGCCATCGCCGACCCGTCGCTCGACGAGCGGCAGCGGCGGGACGCGGTGCTGGACGTGGTGCAGCGGCAGTTCAAGCCGGAGTTCCTCAACCGGCTCGACGACATCGTCGTGTTCCACTCGCTCGGCACCGAGCAGCTGACGTCCATTGTGGACATCCAGATCGCCCGGCTCGCCAAGCGGCTGGCCCAGCGGCGGCTGAACCTGGAGGTCACCGACGGCGCCCGCGAGTGGCTCGCGCTCAACGGCTTCGACCCGATCTACGGCGCCCGACCGCTGCGGCGGCTGGTCCAGTCGGCGATCGGCGACAAGCTGGCGAAGGAGCTGCTGTCGGGTGGCATCCGGGACGGCGACACCGTGCGCGTCGACGGCCCGGAGCTGGAGGCCGGTGACGCGCTGACCGTCACCCGGGTCTGACCGTTCGTGAAGGCCACCTCGCCCGAGGTGGCCTTCACGGCTGTCCACAGTGGTTCATGCCGATTTGTCGACCCGGCAGACGCGGAAAATGCTCCGAATGGGCCTGGCGACACGGGTACCGGCGATCATCCCTCCGGTGTAACAGGCGATACCCTGGCGGTCGTGGGTATTCCGGCGTGGATCTGGTTCGTCATCGCGGCCGTCGCCCTGGTGGCGGGGCTGGGGCTGCTCGCTGCCGACCGGGCGAAGGAGGGCTCGCGCAACCGCGAGCGAATGCGCTGGGCGCAGTTGCGCGGCTGGCAGTTCGTCGAGGAGGACGAGCGGCTGCCGCAGCAGTGGTCCAACGGCGCGATCGGCTACTTCGGCGCGGATGCGGCCGTGAACGTGGTCGCGGGCTCGACCTTCACCTCCGACGGCCGCCGCCCGGTGTTCATCTTCGACATCGAAACCGAGGGCCAGATCCCCGCGGTCGTCGTCGCGGTGCGGTGCAACAAGAAGCACCGCATCCCGATCGAGATGTGGCTGTCCAGCGTCCCGTTCCAGCGCGCGGACATGCCCGAAATGCTCGGCCCGATCGGCTCGCGTTACGCCTTCGCGGACGACGCGGACGGCGCTCGCGTGGTGATCACCCAGGAGCTCGTCGACGCGGCGGACCAGCTGGGTGGCGACGTCGGCGTGGCCTGGCTGGAGAACGAGTGGGTGCTGGCCAGCGTGGTCCCGACGGCGGGCCCGTCCCGGCTCGAGCGCCTGCTGCGGGACCTGGGCGAGATCGCGGACATCGTCGACCCGTTCGACGAGGACTACGACGCGGGCCGCCACCAGGCGAGCGCCCCGGTCCCCTCCGAGGCGACAGCCTCGAGCACCCCGGTTTCCACCACCCCGGCCGCGAGCGCCCCGGCTGCCGGCACCCCCGCCCCGAGCACCCCGGCGGCGGGGACACCGGTGCCGCAGCCGCCCGCGGACGCGGAACCCAAGCCGAGCGAGAGCTAGAAGCCCAGCACCGGCTGGTCGAGCGCGCTGAGTGACGCCGACCGGTCGAGGGTGCCGCGCACCGACGTCGTGCCGCCTTCGGCGTGGATCACGTGGTCCACGCCGAGGTCGCCGCGGATCGAGCCGGCCGGGCCCGTCGCGTCGACGGACTGGGTCGTCTTCGCCAGGCCCCACGCCGGGCCCAGCTGGCCGCCTGCCTCGTGCTTCTGGCCCACGTCCAGGACGCCCGCGAGCTGGCCGGCCGCGTACTGCTCGGACGTGGCGCCAACCGCGCCCAGCCGGCCCAGGTCGACCGCCTGGCCCGACGACCTCCTGGCCGACAGCGCGCCCTGGAGGTCGCCGGCGAAGGTGCCGTGCAGGCCCGTGTCGAGTTGCTCGGCGTTCTGGCTCAGGACGTCGATGCCCTCCGGGAGCCAGATTCCGTGGGTGGTGCCCTCGCCGAGGCCGACGCGGCGTTCGGCCGAGCCCGCCAGGCCGGGTGAGAGTGACAGGTCCCGCGAGGCGCCCTGGCCGAACCGCTGGCTGTTCGCCGTGGTCGCCGAGAGCCGGCCCAGCCGCAGGGCGTGCTGGCTGGTGCGGAGCAGTGATTCGCTCTCGCGCTCCGAAGAGGCCGTCGCGTTCTGCCAGCCCTCGCGGCGGACGGCCGCCGATTCCGAGAGGTTGTTGATCAGCAGGGCGCCCGCCACCTCCTTGGCGACGAAGTCGTGGCGGGTCGCCGTCACGGCCTCGCGGGCGGACGACGTCTCGTTCTCGGTCGCGGTCGAAATGTCGCGGTCGAGCGTTCCGCTGTGGCGGTGGTCGACCGGGAGGGAGATCCGGTCGAGCGGCAGCGTGACGTCGCTCTGGGCGGCGAGTGCCGTGGCCGGGGCCGCGAAAAGCAGCGCGACAGGCGCCGCGCCCGCGGCGACCTTGGGCAGATAGCCGCTTTTGCGCCTGCTGTGCTTACCCATGCGGCGGACGATACTTCCCCACCGAATCGAACGCACGTCCACCCGTGACCAGCGAGTATGTTCACCCACATGACCACCACAGGTTTCATTTTCGGAGGTCCGGGTGGCGGAGCCCCCGGCCCGGGGCGAAGCACCGGATGAACACCGCTCTCATAACCGGCGCCACGGCGGGCATCGGCGCGCAGTTCGCCCGCACGCTCGCCGCCGAGAAGTACGACTTGGTGCTCGTCGCCCGCGACGCCGCGCGGCTGGAGTCCTACGCCGCTGAGCTGCGGGAAAAGCACGGTGTCGCGGTGACCGTGCTGCCCGCCGATCTGTCCGAAGCAGACGGTCGGGCGGTGGTCGAGGAGCGGCTCGCCGCGGAGCCGGTCGACCTCCTGGTGAACAACGCCGGCTTCGGGCTGAACGGCGACTTCTGGACCATTCCGCCGGACGCGCTGCAGCGCCAGCTCGACGTCAACGTCACCGCCGTCCTGCGGCTCACCCGGGCCGTGCTGCCGGGCATGATCGAGCGCGGTCACGGCGAAATCATCCAGGTCAGCAGCGTCGCGGGCTTCTTCAGCGGCCGCGGCTCGACCTACACGGCCAGCAAGAACTGGGTCACGTCCTTCACCGAAGGCATCGCCGCGTCGCTGCCGAAGGGCGTCCGGATGATGGCGCTGTGCCCCGGCTTCACGGCGACCGAGTTCCACGAACGGGCCGGCATCGGCAAACCGGGCCCGAAAATCGCCTGGCTGGGTGTCGAACAGGTGGTCGGCGAGGCGCTCGCGGACCTGCGCCGCGGCAAGGTGATCTCCGTGCCGAGCCTGCAGTACAAGGCCGTCGTCGCGATCGGTGGCCTGCTGCCGCGCGCGGTGCTGCGCCGGATCAGCGGTGGCTTCGGTGGCAAGGGCCGCACCTGAGTAGGGCTGTCCCCACCTCCGAGACGCGCGTCTGCACCAGGGTGGTCCGGCGGCAGGCTCAATAGCGTTTTCCCCATGACAACTGGGTGGCAGGAGACAGCCGACGCGGTCCGGCTGGAGGCCGTGCGCAAGGAGTACGGCGACGGCGTGGTCGCGCTGGACGGGGCCTCGATCGCGTTCCCGCGCGGCGGGTTCACCGCGGTGATGGGCCCGTCGGGCTCGGGCAAGAGCACCTTCCTGCACTGCGCGGCCGGCCTCGACCGGCCCACGTCCGGCCGGGTCGTGCTCGACGGCTAGGACCTCGACGGCAAGAACGAGACCTACCTGACGAAGCTGCGGCGCGACCGCGTCGGCTTCGTCTTCCAGTCGTTCAACCTGCTCCCGGCGCTGACGGTCGAGCAGAACGTGGTGCTGCCGCTGCAACTGGCCAAGAAGCGCGCGGACAAGCGGCTCGTGGCCCGGATCCTCACGCACGTGGGGCTCGACGGACGCCGCAAGCACCTGCCCGGGCAGCTCTCCGGCGGCCAGCAGCAGCGCGTCGCGATCGCCCGCGCCCTGGTCACCGACCCCGCCGTGCTGTTCGCCGACGAGCCGACCGGGGCGCTCGACACCCGTACTGCGTCCGAGGTGCTCGGCCTGCTGCGCGACTCCGTCCGGTCGTCGGGCCAGACGGTGATCATGGTGACGCACGACCCGGTCGCCGCGTCCTACGCCGACAGCGTCGTGTTCCTGGCCGACGGCCGGATCGCCGGGCGGCTGGACCGGCCGACCGCCGAAGCCGTCGCCGAGCGGATGACCCACCTGGGCGCCTGGGAGCGGCTGGCGGTGCGCGCGTGATGTTCAAGATCGCACTGCGGACCCTCCGCCTGCGCAAGGGCGGCTTCCTGGCGACGTTCGTCGCCGTGTTCTTCGGCGCGCTGGTCGTCTCGGCGTGCGGTGGCCTGATGGAGACCGGCATCCGGTCCGAGACGCCGGTGCAGCGGCTGGCCGCGGCGCCGATCGTCGTCGGCGGGCAGCAGACGCTCAAGCTCCCCGAGGAGGACCCGGCGACGCTCGAGCCCGAGGACAAGCACAAGTTCGAGAACGCGACCCTGCCCGAGCGCGTCCGGCTCGACGCGGGCCTGGCCGACCGCCTGCGCGCGGTCCCCGGCGTCACGGACGTCGTCGGCGAGATCAGCTTCCCGGCGCGGATCGGCGCTGCGAGCGCCCTCGGGCACGCGTGGAATTCCGCGGTGCTGACGCCGTATGCGCTCAGCGGCCAGGCGCCGAAGCCGGGCGAAGTCGTCGTCGACGCCGGGCTCGGGCTCGCCGTCGGGGACACGCTGCCGGTCGCCGCGCACGGCAGCGTCGGCCGGTACCGGATCTCCGGGATCGCCCAGGCGCCGCAGGCCATGCGGGACGCGGCGGTCTTCTTCGCGGCTTCCGACGCCGAACGGCTCTCCGGGCACCCGGGCCGCTTCGACACCATCGGCGTCTTCGGTGGTGACGTCGCGGCCGTGACCGCGGCCGTCGGGGACGCCGGCGTCGTGGCGACCGGCGTCGACCGCGGGGCCTTCGAATTCCCCGAGACCGGCAAGAGCGGGGAGAACCTGATCGTGCTGGCCGCCGTCTCGGGCGGGCTGTCGGCGCTGGTCATGGTGTTCGTCGTGGCGGGCACGCTGACGCTGTCGACGCAGCAGCGGCAGCGCGAACTCGCGCTGCTGCGCGCGGTCGGCACCACCCCGCGCCAGCTGCGGCGGATGGTGCTCGGCGAGGCGTTCGTCGTCGGGCTGCTCGCGGTCGGTGCCGCGGTGGTGCTCGGCCCGGTGCTCGGGGAGTGGCTGTTCGACCAGCTCGCGGACCACCACGTCGTGCCCGACGTGCTGCGGTTCGAGCAGGGCTGGCTCCCGGCGGTGGTCGCCGCGGGCGCGTCGCTGCTGGCCGTCGTGGGCGCTTCCTTCGTGGCCGGACGGCGTGCTTCGCGCGTCCGCCCGACCGAGGCGCTCGCCGAAGCCGCCGTCGAGCGCCGCTGGCTGACGCCGATCCGGCTGATCACCGCGATCCTCTGCTTCGCGGCGGGACGGCGCTCGGCATCGTCACGGTCGCGGTGATGACCGGCCCGGTCGCGGCCAGCACGGCGGGCCCGGCGGTGATGCTGTGGGCGTTCGGGCTCGCGGCGATCAGCCCCGGTGTGACGAAACTGATGGCCACGCTGCTGCGCTGGCCGGTGGCGGCGCTCACCGGCGTCAACGGCCGGGTCGCGCTGCGCAACACCCGCGTCGGCGCGGTGCGGGCGGCCGGCGCGGTCACCCCGATCATGCTCGCGGTCGGCATCGCGACCGCCAACATCTACCTGCAGACCACCCAGGAAGCCGTCTCGAACCAGGCCTACACCGAGGACCTGCGCGCGGACGCCGTCGTGGCCGGCCCGAGCGGGCTCGACGCGTCCGTGCTGGGCCGGGTGCGCGCGGTGCCGGGCGTCGCCGGAGCGTCGGAGTACGTCACCAGCACGGTGTTCGTCGAGAAGCCGTTCGACTCGGGCCAGCACGACGACGGCCGGCCCGCGCTGGGTGTCAGCGAGCTGACCGGGAACGTCGTCGAGGTGCCTTCGACGTTCGGCCACCACGTCGGCGACACGCTGTCTCTGCGGCTCGGCGACGGCACGCTGGTGGACGTGCGGGTCACCGCCGTCACCGACCAGCGCCCCGGGTTCGAACGGCTCGTCCTGCCCGCGGACCTGCTGGCTCCGCACACGACCCTCGGGCTCGCCCCGCAGCTGCTGGTCCGCGCCGCTCCCGGCGTCGACCCGGCGACCCTGACTTCGCGCCTGCGCGAAGCGACCGCCGGGCTGCCGGTGGTCGTGGGCGATCGCGGCGCGCTGATCGCGGCGCACGCCAAGGGCAACGAGGTCGGTGCCTGGGTCAACTACCTGCTCGTCGGGATGATCCTCGCGTACACGGTGATCTCCGTGGTGAACACGCTGGTGACGGCCACCGCGCGACGGCGTCGCGAGTTCGGGGTGCAGCGGCTGAGCGGCTTCACCCGCGGCCAGGTGCTGCGCATGGCCGGCGTCGAAGGCGGCCTGATCGCGACCATCGCGGTGCTGCTCGGCACCCTCGTCGCGGCGGGCGCGATCGTGCCGTTCTGCCTGGTGGTGACCGGATCGCTGCTGCCGTCGGGCCCGGTGACGATCTACCTGGCCGTGCTCGCGATCGCGGTGGTGCTCTCGCTCGTGGCGATCCTGGTCCCGGCCTGGGCGGCGACGCGCGGGCGTGCGGTCGACGCCACATCCGTCGGTGAGTGAACCCGGCCGTGTGTAAGACTCACGGCCGTGGCGAACCCCGGGTTGGATCAAGCGGCGAAACTCGAACTGGCCAGGCTGGTCACCGATCTTTCCGTGGTGCACGGAAAAGTGACCCTGGCGTCCGGCAAGGAAGCCGACTACTACATCGACCTCCGGCGGGCGACGCTGCACCACGCGGCCGCGCCGCTGATCGGCAAGCTCCTGCGCCAGCTCACCGCGGACTGGGACTACGTGGCGGCCGGCGGCCTGACGCTCGGCGCCGATCCGGTCGCGCTGGCGATGCTGCACTCGGCGGCCTCCGACGGGGTCGTGCTGGACGCGTTCGTCGTCCGCAAGTCGGTCAAGGAACACGGCATGCAGCGGCGCATCGAGGGCATGGAGGTCCGCGGCCAGCGCGTGCTGGCGGTCGAGGACACCTCCACGACGGGCGGCAGCGTGCTGACGGCGGTCGAGGCCCTGCGTGAAGCGGGCGCGAACGTCGTCGGCGTCGTGACGGTCGTCGACCGCGACACCGGCGCGCGCGAGGCCATCGAGAAGGAAGGCCTCGAGTACCGGTACGTCCTCGGCAAGGACGACCTCGGCCTCGACTGAGCGCCACCGGGGCGGATCCGTGGATTCGCCCCGGTCGCCGCCGTCACCCAGAATCACCGCGTGACGTTTTCCGCCCGCCGGTGTCCTCCCCGCGAGGAGGTGCCGTGACGACGACTACGCCGCTCGACGACGTGACTCTCGTCGGCCGGGCGCGGGACGGTGACGTCCGGGCCTACGAGCAGCTCGTGCTGCGCTACCAGGGGCCGATGTTCCGGCTCGCCGTCAAGATGCTCGCCCACCGCGGTGACGCCGAGGACGTCGTGCAGGAGGTGTTCCTCACCGCCTGGCGCAAGCTCGGCCAGCTCAGCGAGGACGCCGCGTTCGTCGGCTGGCTCTACCGGGCCACCACGAACCGCTGTCTCAACGCGATCCGCGCGCGGCGGCCCCGGGCCGACGTCGACCTCGACACCGCCGAGTCGCCGCGGGCCGACCTCCAGCCGGAGCGGGCCGCCCAGGTGAGCAGCCAGCTCGCGGCGCTGACCGCGGCGCTGGACCAGCTGACTCCCGAGCAGCGAGCGTGCTGGCTGCTGCGCGAAGTGCACGGCCGGTCCTACGACGAGATCGGCGAAATCGTCGGCGTCAACGCGACCGCGGTCCGCGGCCGGATCGCGCGTGCCCGGGCCCAGCTGGCGGAGGTGATGAAGCCGTGGCGATGACGGACTACGAGCTGCCCTGCGAACGCGATGTCGAGCAGGTGTGGGAGCGGCTCGACGCGGTCGGCGCCGGGCTGGCCGACGAGCACGAGCTGACCTGCCCGCACTGCCGGGCCGCGCGCGAGAGCCTGCTGGCCTTGCGCGAGGCCACTTCCGAGCTCGCGGCCGCGGAGGACGCGCCGTCGCCGGACCTGTTCGGGCGGATCATGTCGGCGGTGCGCGCCGAGGTGCGGCGCGGCTCGATGGTGCGCCTGCCGACCCCGGAACCCGGGTTCGTCGAGGTCAGCGAGCAGGCGGTGGCGTCGGTGCTGCGGTACGCGGCGGACACCGTCGACGGCGTCCGGGCGCGACGGTGCCGGCTGCGGACCGTCCCGGGCGGGGTCGAGGTGGAACTCACCCTCGCGGTGAGCCTGCGGAACGCCGCCGGTGGGACGGCGCTGGCGAAGGTGCGGGAGCGGGTGACCGCGGCGGCCGCGGCCCGCGTGGGCCTGACGCTGGCGAAGCTCGACCTGCTCGTGGACGACGTGTATGGGGAGCCAGGGGAATGAGCGTCGACAGCGCTGAGTACGTCATCGCCGATCCGGTGATCGCCGGCGTGGCGGCGCGGGCGGCGATCACCACACCGGGGGTGGTGCGCCTCGAACCGGGCCTGCGCGGCCTGGTGACGGCGTGGACGCGCGCGGCCCGCCAGCGCTGGAAGGGCCTCGACCCGGCGCCGGCGGACGGCGTCCGGGTCCGCACCACCGACGGCCGGGTGACGGTCCAGATCGACCTCGTCACGGCGGCGGCCGACCAGGCGGCGGCGGTGGGCCGGGCGGTCCAGCGCGCGGTGACGCGGTTCGTGGCCGAGCAGACCGGCCTGGTCGTCGCCGAGGTGACGGTGTCCATTCTGGACATCGAGCCGGAAGCCCGGTGACCGCCGAGGAAGCCGTCGAGCGGATCGTCGGTGCGCTCGCGGAGGTGGCCGGCCTCCGGCCGGCGACCCCGTTGCCGATGGGCCGGGAGGGGATGGCGGTGGACCTGAGCCCGGAGGTGGTCCAGGTCCGGCTGATCGCGACCCGGCTGCCGATCCCGCCGCTGCTGGACCGGGCGGCGCGAGCCGTGCGCCCGGTGCTGACGGGCACGGAGTGGGAGAACGCGCGGCTGCGCCTGGTCGTCACCGACCTCGACGGCGCGGCGTTCGGCTGACGGCGAAATCCGCGCGGCGGGGGCGGGACCCGGGCGTACCGTCGAGCGCATGGACGAGCCGTCGACGCCCGGCGAGCCGCCGGAGCCGCAGCACCCAGCCGACCCGAACCGGAAGAAACCGGACGGCGCGCCGGACCAGTACCCGCACGAGGAGCCGACGCGGTACCCCGCCAAGCGGCCGCCGGAATTTCCACCGGGCGTAGCCCCTCCGTCACCGCGCAGGTGAACCGATTGCTCCGCTGGGTTAAAAATCACACGGCTGGGCATTCCTCAGGGCGGACGACGCCGGCCGGCGGAGTAAAGTCGCTGGTAGGGGGATCGGTGGAGGGGGTGCGATGGCGAAATTCCTGGCCGACGTGACCGTCGCGGTGCACATCTTGGCGCTGCTGCTCATCGGTTTCGGCGGATTCGTGGCGTGGCGCTGGCCGAAGCTGATCTTCGTCCACCTGCTCGGGCTGGCCTGGGGCATCCTGGTCAACGTGGCGCCGGTGCCGTGCCCGTTCACCGCGCTGGAGAACTACTTCCGGCACCAGCAGGGCCTCGGCGACCTGCCCGGCGGGTTCAACGCCTACTACCTGTACGGCACGGTGTTCCCGCAGTCGTGGCTGCCGGCGGTCGGCATCGGCGCGATCGCGGTGGTCGCCTACTCCTACGTGGGCGTCTACCACCGCTGGCGCCACCGCCACGACGACGCCGAGGAAACCCACGTGCGTCCCGTCCACCTGGGCTGAGCGACAATCGTCGGTGTGACCACACCGCACGACGCCGGACCCACTGAGTGGGTGAGCCGCGAAGAGGTCGGCGTCGGCCCGTGGCCGGGTGAGTGGCCCGCGGACGAGCGGTACGACCCCGAGCTGCTGCGGGAGGGCGACCGCCGCAATGTCGTCGACGCCTACCGCTACTGGCGCCGCGAAGCCATTGTGTCCGATGTGGACAGCCGGCGGCACCCGTTCCACGTCGCGATCGAGAACTTCCAGCACGACCACAACATCGGCACCGTGGTCCGGACGGCCAACGCGTTCGCCGCGGCCGAGGTGCACATCGTCGGCCGCCGCCGCTGGAACCGGCGCGGGGCCATGGTGACCGACCGCTACCAGCACCTCCGCCACCACGACGACGTCGACGGCCTGATCGTCTTCGCGGCCGAGCACGGCCTCGCCGTCGTCGCGGTGGACAACACGCCGGGCTCCCAGCCGGTCGAGACGGCCGAAATCCCGCGCGACTGCGTGCTGCTGTTCGGCCAGGAAGGGCCGGGGCTGTCCCCGCAGGCGCAGGAAGCCGCGTCGCTGGTGGTGTCGATCGCCCAGTTCGGCACGACCCGCTCGATCAACGCCGGGGTCGCGGCCGGGATCGTCATGCACGCCTGGATCCGGCAGCACGCCGACCTCGGCCGCGCCTGGTGAGGCCTACAGGCCCCAGCCCCAGCGCAGCTGCGCCACGCCCGTCGCGTTGTTGACCTCCAGGCCGCTGCCGCTCTGGCGCGTGATCGAGTACGTGTCCCCGGAGCGCAGGCCGGGCCAGTAGACGACACCCATCTGCCGGGACCGCGTCAGGTCCGTGGTGGCGGCGAAGTACGCGGTGAAGTTGTTGCCGTCCTGGTGCCCGGCCGAGTAGTTCAGGCCGGTCGTCATCGGGGCACCGGCCTCGTCGATGATCGTGCGGGACGAGTACGACCCGAGCCGGTTGCTGAGGTTGGTCGTCCACGCCGAGCGGGTCGTGTCCGAGGCCCAGAAGCCGTAGAAGTGCAGCGACAGCAGCGTGCCGGACAACGCGCTCGCCGCGCCGACGCCCGTCACGTTGTCGTTGTAGCCGGTGCCGCTGATCAGCACCCGGCCGCGCGGGATGCTCGAGTGCCGGGACAGCCAGGTCGAGCAGAGCGACACCCAGGCGCTCAGGCTGTAGCCGAACGGCTCGTTCATCGGCTCGAAGTACACGTTGCCGTTGCCGCCGTAGTCGGCGGTGACCTTGTCCCACATGGTGTTCCAGGCGCCTCCGTCGTCGACGAAGCCGTCCTTGTTCGCTTCCCAGTAGCCGAAGATGACCTTCATGCCGTGGGACAGGGCCGAGTCGGCGGCGCCCTTGTACCGCCCCCACCAGTCCGAATTGACGCTCTGGGGGTTGATCGGCAGCCGTACGGTGTTCGCGCCGAGCTTCTGCTGGAAGCCGGTGATGATGCCGTCCGCTTTGCTGCGGACGCTCGCGTAGCTGTCCCCGGCGGCGAGGCCGGTCGGGATCACCCAGCCGTCCACGTAGTTGTCGCGGGCGTCCGCCCAGTTGACGCCGCGGAAACTGTTCGTGGCGGCGGTGGCGCTCTGCGGGACTGCGAGCAGGGGGACAGCGAGTGCCGCGGCCATCGCGGCGCGTAGCCAGATACGGGTGCCAAAGCGCTTCATACGAACTCCGATGTCCGAGGGGCGCGCGGGTGAAGATCGATGTTTACGTCAACATCCGAGCCGAGAATGCGGCAGCGCCCACCCCGGTGTCAAGCGTCAGGCGGGGGCGACCTCGACCGGAATCCCGTTCAACACCGACGTTCCGGACGGAACGTCCAGCAGCGTCTCGTCGGCGACCAGGTTCGAGTTGACGCCGGGGTTCGCGCGCGCCACCCGCGTCCGCGAGCCGTCGGCGTCGTGGCCCCAGCCGTGCGGGATACTGACGACGCCGGGCCGGATCTCGTCGGTCACCTCGACCGGGACCTGCAGTTTTCCGGCGCGGGACGTCACCGAAGCGAGGCCGCCGTCGGTGAGGCCCAGCCGCTTCGCGTCGGCGGGGTGGACCTGGACGGTGCACCGGTTGCCGCCGCGGACCAGCGGGGCCAGGTTGTGCATCCACGAGTTGTTCGAGCTCAGGTGCCGCCGCCCGATCAGCACCAGGCCGGCTTCCACGGTCTTCGCGAGTTCTTCCCGCAAGCGCGGGACGTCGGCGACGACCGGCTCGGGCGCGAGTTCGATCCGGCCGGACGCCGTGCACAGGATCTCGGGGATCCGCGGCTGCAGCGGCCCGAAGTCCATCCCGTGCGGCGCGGCTTCGAGATCGGCCAGCGTGACGTCGTAGGGGCCGGCGCGCAGTAGCAGGTCGACCAGGCGTGCGGGCCCGGTGCGCTCTCCGGCGACGGCGACGTCGAGCCCGTTGCGGCGTGCGGTCTCCGCGGCGACGAAGTCGTCGAGCGCCGCGACGTCGGCCTCCGGGCCCTGACCGGCGACGATGCCGGTGAGCCGGAGCATCGTCTCCCACTCCTGCGGGAGCGCTGACGGCAGCGTCGCGGGTGTCCAGTTGGCGACGTTGCGGATGGACAGCTGGTAGAAGGCCAGGTCGAAGTGCGGTCGTTCGAGCGGTGACGGGCCGGGCAGGATGACGTCGGCGTGGCGGGACGTCTCGTTGAGGTAGACGTCGACGGAGATCATGAAGTCGAGGCCGGCCACCGCCGCGGCCAGCCGTCCGGCGTTCGGCGTGCTGAGGCAGGGATTGCCGCTGACCGCGATCAGCGCGCGGACCTGGCCCTCGCCCGGGGTTTCGATCTCGTCGGCGAGCGTCGCGACCGGCAGCTCGCCGACGACCTCGGGGAGGCCGCGCACCCGGCTGCGCCAGCGCCCGACGGCGAACGGCCGCCGGTTCCCGGTGGGCTGGCACGCGGCCAGCGGGAACATCGCGCCGCCCGGGGAGTCGAGGTGGCCGGTGAGCACGTTGAGGACGTCGACCAGCCAGCTCGCGATGGTGCCGAACGCCTGCGTCGTGGTGCCGATCCGTCCGTACACCACGGCCTGCTCGGAGGCGAGCTCCCGGGCCATCCGGCGGATCTCGGCCGCGTCGATGCCGGTGCGCGGGGCGACGGCCTCCGGTGTGAACGGCTGAGCCAGGTCCCGGACGTCGTCGAGGCCGTTGAGGTGTTCCGCGAGTCGTCCTGGTGCGACGAGGTCTTCCGCGAACAGGACGTTGACCAGCGCGAACAGCAGCAGCGCGTCGGTGCCGGGCCGGATGGCGTGGTGTTCGTCGGCGAACTGGGCGGTGCGGGTGCGGCGCGGGTCGACGACGACGATCTTGCCGCCGCGGTCGCGGATCCCGCGCAGCCGCCCGCGGATGTCCGGCGCGGTCATCAGGCTGCCGTTGGAGACGAGCGGGTTGGCGCCGAGGATCAACAGATGCCGCGTCCGGTCGAGGTCGGGCACCGGGATGGCGAGCGGGTCGCCGAACATCGTGCCGGCGGAGAAGTGCTTCGGCAGCTGGTCGACCGACGTCGCGCTGTAGAAGTTCTTGGTGCCCAAGGCTTTGTAGAGCACGCGGCCGTAGAGCGTCAGCGCGATGTTGTGCACGCCGGGGTTGCCCGCGTACACCGCGACGGCGTCCCGGCCGTGCTGCTCGATGATCGGCGGGAGACGGCGGGCGATCTCGTCGTACGCCTCCTGCCAGCTGACCTCGACGAACTCGCCGTCGCGCTTGAGCAGCGGGGCGGTCAGCCGGTCGGGGTCGTGGTGCAGCGCGCCGAGCGACGCGCCCTTGGGGCAGATGTATCCCCGGGAGAAGACGTCCTTGTCGTCCCCTTGGACGCGCGTGACCCGCTGGTTCGCGTCGAGCGTCACCTCCAGGCCGCAGGTGGCTTCGCACAGCGGGCAGGTGAGGTGGGCGGTCGTCATGACCACCGAACATACCGAGCGGTATGTCGATCGGCAAGGCACGATTGCGTCATGGACGTCTCGGCCGCGGAACGCGCGGTGACTTCGCGGCACCTGCGCCGGGTGTGGGCGCTGCCCGGCACGGTCCTGGGCCGCAGCCGCTGGCCGGCCGCGGTGGATCAGCGGCTGCACTGGCACTGGAACTACTGGTGGCAGGCGCACCTGCTGGACACGCTGGTCGACGCCCAGCTGCGCGCTCCTTCGCCGAAGCGCCTGGCGTTGATCCGGTCGTTCGTCCGATCGGTGCGGCTGCGCAACTTCGGCAAGTGGACGAACGACTACTACGACGACATCGCGTGGCTGGGCCTTGCGCTGCAACGGGTTTCCGCGCTGGGCATCGACGTCGGCCCGGCCGTGGCGGCGATCGACACCCAGCTCCTGTCGGGCTGGACGCCGGCGGCGGGCGGCGGCATCTGGTGGCGCCGCGGCGACGACTTCAAGAACGCCCCGGCCAACGGCCCGGCGGCGATCTTCCACGCCCGGTCCGGCAACGTGTCCCGCGCTCGCGCCATGACGGACTGGCTTTCGTCCACTTTGGTCGATCCGGCGACCGGCTTGGTCCGGGACGGGATCCGTGCGGACACGGGCGAGCTGGTGAAGCACATTTACACGTACTGCCAAGGGGTGTACCTCGGGGCGTGCCTTGAGTTGTCCGAAGTGGACAATGCGGCGCGGACCGTCCGCGCGGTGGCGGAGCACCTCGCGCCGGGAGGTGTCATCCGCGGCCAGGGCGGCGGCGACGGCGGGTTGTTCGCGGCGATCCTGGCCCGGTACCTGGCCTTGGCGGCTCGTTCCCTGCCCGGCCCGGAGGCTGCGGTGGCCCGGTCGCTGGTGCTGACGTCGGCGGAGGCCTGCCGGTCGGGGGCAGCGGCCACGCCGGAGGGGCCGCTGTTCAGCGCGTACTGGGACCGCCCGGCGCCTTGGCCATTGCCCGAAGACGCCCCGGAGCGGGACATGTCGGTCCAGGTGGGCGGCTGGATGCTCCTGGAAGCCGCGGCGACGCTGTCACCAGAGGTCGCCGGCCCGCCGATCGGCGGTTAGCCCGCCATCGAGGTCAGTTCAGTCGTGTCGGGAAAGGCGCAAATCTGCCCTGTCCGGCATGGAGAAGGGCGGGTCCCTCCACCATCCTCCTGGCGTTCGAGGGTCCGCTATGCTGTCGGTCGACAAAGTGTCTGTCCCGGGGCTCGCCCCGTACCAGCTCGGACGAGCCCTCTGTGGAGGACGACTTTGTTCCTGCTCGCTCTCGGCTTCCCCTGCCTCACCCTCGTTGTCCTGGTGTGGCTCAGCTACCGGTATGACCGGCCCATCCTGGTCAAGATCGGTAAGTTCATGGTCAAGGCGCCAAGGCGTAGTGACTCGGCGTTGGAAACGTCGACGGACTCGGATCGAGGAGAGAAACGCCTGATCTGACCAGCGGTTCAGCAGCCGCAGGAGGCGCCGTGCAGGAATTTCGGGGTCAGCCACACCGATTCCGGCGGCCGGTCCGGGTCGGCCATGCGGGACATCAGCAGCTGCACCGCCCGGCGGCCCAGGTCCGCGACCGGCTGGACCAGCGTCGTCACGGCCGGGCTGACGCGGCGGGCCCAGTCCATGTCGCCGTACCCCACCACCGCCAGCTCCGAGCCGATGCGGATCCCGCGGCGGTGGGCCTCGTACTGCACGCCCACCAGCATCGACTCGTCCGCCACCACCAGGGCCGTCGGGGACGGCCAGCCGTCGAGGAGCTTGGCCGTCGCGCGGGTTGCGCCGCCCGAGGTCGACAGCCCGCACTCCACCAGCTCGCGGTTGAAGCGCAGGCCCGCCTGCTCCAGCCCGAGCCGGTAGCCGCGGACCCGCTCGCGGCTGACCTCGAGGCCCTCCTCGCCGGAGATCAGGCCGATCTTGCGGTGCCGCCGCTCGGTCAGGTGGCGCACCAGCGACGCCACCGCGTGCACGTTCTCCGTGCCCACCTGGTCGACGTCGTTGCGCGCGGCCACGCGATCCAGCAGCACCGTCGGCACGCCCATCCGCACCAGGCCGTTGATCACCGCTTCGTCGCCGGCCGAGGGGACCAGCAGCACGCCGTCCACGAGGTCCGCGCGCAGCGCGCGCACCACCGCGGCTTCTTCGCCCACGGTGTCCTCGGTGTCCGCCAGTACGACGTCACAGCCCGCCTGTGCCGCGGCTGCCCTGATGGCGCGCAGCAGTTCGCCGGAGTACGGGTGCGCGTGCACACCCATCGCGACGCCGATCCGGTAGGTGACCGGGGGGTCCCACAACCGGAGGTCCGGCGAAAGTGCGGTCATAAGCCCTCGCAGACGCTCAGCGGAAAGGTATCCGCTGAACGGCCGCGCGGGGATGTCAGGAACCCAGATTCACTGAAGTGAGTGAACCGGTGGACAGCCGCACGACTCACGGTGACGCAGCGTGGGTGGCAGCCGGACCGTCTCGGCCTTGCGCGCCGGGTCGTTGATCCGGGCCAGCAGCAGCCGCACCGCCTGCCGGCCGATCTCCTCGATCGGCTGCGCCATCGTCGTCAGCGGCGGGTCGACCAGGTCCGCCCACTCGACGTCGTCGTAGACCACCACCGGCAGGTCGCGCCCGATCCGGAGCCCGCGCCGCCGGGCTTCGTGCAGCACCCCGACCATCATGCTGTCGTTCCCGACCACCAGCGCCGTCGGCGGCTCGGGCAGCGCCAGCAGCGTGCTCAACGCCAGCGCGCCGCCCTCGCGCGAGGAATTTCCGCAGGCCACGAGGTCGGACGACCAGGTGAGCCCGGACCGGCCGAGGCCCAGCCGGTAGCCGAGCACCCGCTCCTCGCTCGTCGACAGCCCGGGCACGCCGCTGATCATCCCGATCCGCCGGTGCCCGAGCGTCGCCAGGTGCGCGGTCAGCGCCGACGTCGCCTGGATGTTCTCCGAGCCGACCTGGTCGACGTCGGTGCGGGTGGACAGCCGGTCGATGAGCACGGTCGGCACGTCCAGGGACACCAGCTCGCCGATCACCGGCCCGTCGCCGGGTGCCGGGGTGATGAGCAGGCCGTCGACGCGACGGGAGCGCAGCGCTCGTACGGTGTCACGTTCCGTGTCCGCGGCGTCATGGGTGTCGGCCAGCAGGACGGTGTAGCCGTGCGTCGACGCCTCCCGCTCGATCGCCTGCATCAGCGTCGCGAAGTACGGGTTGGCCACCAGGGAGATCGCCATCCCGATCGACCGCGTCCCGCCCGTGACCAGCGAACGCGCGATCGCGTCGCCGGTGTAGCCGGTCGTTTCGATCGCCCGCAGCACCGCGGCCTTGGTGTCCTCCGCGACCGCACGCGTCCCGTTCACCACGTGCGAGACGGTGGTGATCGATACGCCCGCGAGCTCGGCGATGTCCCGCTGGGTCGGCCGCGAAGACTTCGACTGGGGCATACCCATCCTTTCCGGCAAGCGTTTGCGCAAACGCTTGCGCGCACGGAGCAGTCTGTCTACCTTCCCGACCATCGGCAAGCCTCCACATGAAAAGGCTGGGAATCCATGAGACACCGAAGTCTCACCGCGCTCACGCTGGCCGCCGTCCTCGCCGCGACGACCGGGTGCACGGTCGAGCGTCACTGGGGTGGCAACACCAACACGGGCGGGAGCGGCAAGGCGAAGGTCGGCCTGGTCACCAAGACCGACACCAACCCCTACTTTGTGGAACTCCGCAACGCCGCCAGAGCGGCCGCGCAGGCCAACGGCGCCGACTTCAGCGCGCTCGCCGGCCAGTTCGACGGCGACAACGACGGCCAGGTCCGCGCCATCGAGAACCTCCGCCAGCAGGGCGCGAACACCATCCTGATCACGCCCAGCTCGTCCACCGGCGTGCTCAAGGCGATCAAGGACGCCCGCGACGCCGGGGTCCTGGTCATCGCCCTCGACACCGCCACCGAACCGGCCGATGCCGTCGACGCCACCTTCGCCACCGACAACTTCGCGGCCGGCGAGCAGCAGGGCGCGTACGTCAAGGCCTCGCTGGGCGGCACCCCGCCCAAGCTGCTGATGGTCGACGGCACGGCGGGCAGCACGGTCGACACCCAGCGGCACACCGGGTTCCTCAAGGGCATCGGGCTGACCGACGGCTCGCCGGAGATCAAGGGCCACACCGCGGCCAACGGCGACCAGAGCCTCGCCCAGCAGGGCATGGAGAACCTGCTGCAGCGCAGCACCGACATCAACGCCGTCTACTCGATGAACGAGCCGATGGGCCGCGGCGCGTACGCGGCGCTCAAGGCACGTGGGCTCACCGGGCAGATCGTGATGGGCTCGATCGACGGCGGCTGCGAAGGCGTCCAGAACGTCAAGGACGGCCAGATCGCCGCCACCGTCATGCAGTTCCCGAAGAAGATGGCCGAGCAGGGTGTGCTCGCCGCCGTCGAGTACGCCAAGACCGGGAAGAAGCCGTCCGGCTTCGTGAACACCGGGTCCGCCGTGATCACCGACAAGCCCCTGCCCGGCATCGAGAGCCACGACTCGGCCTGGGGCCTGCAGAACTGCTGGGGAGGCAAGAAGTGACAACAGCGACCGCAGTGTCTACAAAGGACCGTGAATCACTCGGCGACTTCCTGCTCCGCGCCCCGGCGGTCGGCCCGGCGCTCGCGCTGGTCGTCGCGATCGTGGTGTTCTCACTGGCCACGGACACCTTCTTCGACCTCGACAACCTGTCCACCGTGGTCCAGCAGTCGCTCGTCGTCGGGACGCTCGCGCTGGGCCAGACGCTCGTCATCCTCATCGCGGGCATCGACCTGTCCAACGCGGCCTCGATGGTCGTCGCGACCCTGATCATGGCGAAGCTCGCCGCGGCCGGCACGAACGGCTTCGTCGCGCTGCTCGCCGGGGTGGTGCTGACGATCATCGTCGGCATCTTCATCGGCGGGCTCGCCACGCGGATCAAGCTGCCGGCGTTCATCATCACGCTCGGCACGTTCACCATGCTGACCGCGGTGTCGAAGCTGATCGCCGGCGGCCAGGCCGTGCCGGTGACCGACGGGGTGCTGCAGTGGCTCGGCACCAAGCGCTACCTCTTCGGCGGCATCCCGATCACCTACGGCATGACGCTGGCGCTGCTGATGTACCTCGGCGTCTGGTACGCGCTGACGAAAACCGCGTGGGGCAAGCACGTCTACGCGGTCGGCAACGCGCCGGAGTCCGCGCGGCTGTCCGGCATCAAGGTCAACCGCACGGTGCTGTCGGTGTACATCGTGGCCGGGCTGACCTTCGGCATCGCGGCCTGGCAGGCGCTCGGCCGGACGCCGAACGCCGACCCGAACCAGTTCCAGCTCGGCAACCTCGACTCCATCACCGCCGTCGTCCTCGGCGGGACGAGCCTCTTCGGCGGCCGCGGCTCGGTGCTCGGCACGCTGATGGGCGCGCTGGTCGTGGCGGTGCTGCGGTCGGGGCTGACCCAGATGAACGTCGACGGCAACTACCAGGACCTCGCCACCGGCGCCCTGCTCATCGCCGCCGTCGTGGTGGACCGCATCGCGAGGAGGCAGCAGCAGTCATGAGTGAACCCATCCTCCAGGCTCGCGGACTGGTCAAGCGCTACGGCCGGGTGACCGCCATCGACGGCGCCGACTTCGACCTGCTGCCCGGCGAGGTGCTCGCCGTGGTCGGCGACAACGGCGCCGGGAAGTCGTCGCTCATCAAAACCCTGTCCGGCGCGGTGATCCCCGATGAGGGCGAGATCAAAGTGGACGGCAAGACCGTCCACTTCAAGTCCCCGTTGGACGCTCGCCACTACGGCATCGAGACGGTGTACCAGGACCTCGCCGTCGCGCCCGCGCTCGACATCGCGTCGAACATGTTCCTGGGCCGGGAAAAGCGGCTCAAGGGGCCGCTCGGGCTGTTCCGCAAGCTCGACACTGCCACCATGCGGTCGGAGGCGCAGCGGATCCTCGACGAGCTGGGCATCAACATCAAATCGATCAGCCAGCCCGTCGAGACGCTGTCCGGTGGCCAGCGCCAGGGTGTCGCCGTGGCCCGCGCGGCCGCGTTCGGCACGAAAGCCGTGATCATGGACGAGCCCACGGCCGCTCTCGGCGTCGCCGAGTCCGGCAAGGTGCTCGACCTGATCGGCCGGATCCGCGACCGCGGCCTGCCGGTCGTGCTGATCAGCCACAACATGCCGCACGTGTTCGACATCGCCGACCGCATCCACGTGCACCGCCTCGGCAAGCGCGTCGCAGTCGTCTCGCCGAAGACGCACTCGATGAACCAGGTCGTCGGCCTGCTCACGGGTGCGTTGCGGCTCAACGAGAACGGTGAAGTGGAAGAAGCCGCCGCCGCTACACATGTGGCCGGCTTGAAGTGAGAGTGCTGCTGGCGGGCTTGTGCACCGTGGACGTGGTCCAGCGGGTCGATGAGCTGCCGGCGCCGGGCGAGAAGGTGCAGTCACTGCGGGTGGACGTCGCGGCCGGTGGGCCCGCGACGAACGCCGCGGTGACGGCCGCCGCGCTCGGTGCCGAGGCGACCCTGCTGACCGTCCTCGGTGCGCACCCGCTGGCGGCGCTCGCCCGCGCCGACCTGGAAACCCACGGCGTCCGGGTCATCGACATCGACCCCGGCCGGACCGGGCCGCCGCCGGTCAGCGCGGCCGCCGTCCGCGACCGCGACGGCGAGCGGACGGTCGTCTCCCGCAACGCGGCCGGCTCGGAAGCCACCTGGAGCGGCCAGGTCGACGCGGACGTGGTGTTGGTCGATGGCCACCACCCCGGCCTCGCGCTGTCCGTCGCCCGGGCGGCCGGGGACGTCCCGGTCGTGCTCGACGCCGGGAGCTGGAAACCCGTCCTCGACGAGCTCCTCCCGCTGGTCGACGTGGCCGCGTGCTCCGCGCACTTCACCGCGCCGGAGCCCGGCCTGCACGAGCGCGGCGTCCCCACCGTCATCACCACCGCGGGCGCCGGTCCGGTGCGCTGGTCCACTGCGGACGGCGGCTCGGGTGAGGTGCCTGTGCCCGCGGTCGAAGCGCGGGACACACTAGGGGCGGGCGACGTCTGGCACGGCGCGCTCGCCGTGGCCGTGGCACGCGAACGGACGGTGACGGACCGGATCCGCTTCGCCAACGAGGTGGCCGCCGAACGGGTGCGGCATGTGGGACCGCGGTCGTGGACGACCGCGATCGCAGGAAGGAACAGGACATGACGGCGTTCGACGACCTGCTGGCCAGGGCCGAGGGGCTGACCGTGCGCGGGCAGCGCAACGTGCTCGGCATCATCGGCTCGCCCGCGTCCGGCAAGACCACGCTCGCCTGGGCGCTGGCCAACGCGCTCGGTTCGCGTGCGGCGGTGGTCGGCATGGACGGCTTCCACCTCGCGCAGGTCGAGCTGCGCCGGCTCGGCCGCACCGAGCGCAAGGGCGCCCCGGACACGTTCGACGCCGCGGGCTACTACCACCTCATCCGCCGCTTGGCCGAAGGCCGCGAAACGGTGTACGCGCCGGAGTTCCGCCGCGAGATCGAGGAGCCCATCGCCGGGGCCGTCGCGGTGCCGCCGGAGGTCCAGCTCGTCATCACCGAGGGCAACTACCTGCTGCTGCCGGACGACCCGTGGAGCGCGATCCGCCCGCTGCTCACCGAGGCCTGGTTCCTCGCGCCGGACGAGCCCGAGCGCATCGAACGGCTCGTCTCGCGCCATCGCCGCTACGGCCGTTCGCTGGTCGAGGCCCGGCAGCGCGCGCTCGGCTCCGACCAGCGCAACGCCGACCTCATCTCGCAGACGCGCGACCGCGCCGACCTGGTGCTGGAGAACCTGCCGCTGGCGAACTTCGCGATTTGACCCTCGTCGTCACCGGCGGCAGCCGCGGGATCGGCGCGGCGATCTGCGTGCTGGCCGCCGCGCGCGGCGAGGACGTCGTCGTGAACTACTCCGGCGACCCCGCGCCCGCTGAAGCCGTCGCTTCGCAGGTGCGTGCTTCCGGACGGCAGGCGCTGGCCTGCCGCGCGGACGTCTCCGACGAGAACGACGTCCGCGCGCTGTTCGACGCGGCGGCCGAGCTGGGGCCGGTCACCGGCCTGGTCAACAACGCGGCGATCGTCGGCAACACCCCGGGCCGGCTCGAGGACTACGAGGTCGACGTCGTCCGGCGCACCCTCGAGGTGAACGTGACGGGGGTGTTCCTGTGCTGCCGCGAGGCGGTCCGCCGGATGTCCACCCGGCACGGCGGCAGCGGCGGCGCGATCGTCAACATCTCCTCGACGGCGGCCCGCACCGGCTCGGCCGGCGAGTGGGTGCACTACGCCGCGTCGAAGGCGGCGGTGGACACGCTGACGTTCGGGCTCGCGCAGGAGGTCGCGGCGGACGGGATCCGCGTCAACGCGGTGCGGCCCGGCATGATCGACACGGGTTTGCACGCGGCGGCGGGCCTGCCGGACCGGATGGCGAAGTACGCGCCGCAGATTCCGCTGGGCCGGCCCGGTCAGCCGGCGGAAATCGCGGAGGCGGTGCTGTTCCTGCTGTCGGAAGCTTCGTCGTTCACGACGGGTGCGGTCCTGGACGTCGGTGGCGGCCGCTGATCCTTGTGAACCGGCATTTCCCGGCTTTCGTGTGGTGAGCGTTTCCGGAACCGCGCGAAAGGTGAACAACAATGCGTACGTTCGAGCTGCCCGTTTCGGTGAGCGGGACGACAGTCGATCGGATACTCGGCAGGCAGCTGGTCCGGACCTGGGAGGACGACGGGATCTTCCAGGTCGCCGCCACGCCGGAGCAGGACCGGATCACCGGCGAAGCGCTCGCCCAAAGCCGGCGGTTCTTCGCGAGATCCCTGCCGGAGAAAGCGAAGTTCGTCAGCGATCTGACCTACAGCGGCTACATCGCCTCCGGTGAGGAAGTGACCGCGGGCGAGGCCGACTATTCCGAGATCTTCACGGTGTGCCCGGACATCCCGCTCACCGACCCCCGCGTCACCGAAGGCCGGCCGTGCCACGGGCCGGTGCCGTGGCCGGACGACGGCTACCGGACGGCGATGCAAACCCATCTGCGGGAAGTCGGCGAAATCGGCGAGAAGCTCCTGCGGCTCGTCGCGCTCGGGCTGGGCGTGGAGATCGATCGGCTGACGCGGCTCACCCGGGACGGCTGGCACCACATGCGCGTGCTGCGGTTCCCCGCCCGGTCCGCGACGACCGAACGAGGGATCGGCGCGCACACCGACTACGGCCTGCTCGTGATCGCCGCGCAGGACGACGTCGGCGGGCTCTTCATCCGGCCGCCGGTGCCCGGCGAACCGCGTCGCCGCAACTGGCTGGCGGAGGAGAGCACGGCCGGGATGTACCAGAACGAACCGCCGTGGCACTTCGTCGAACCCGAGCCGGCGGTGTTCACCGTCTTCCCCGGCGACATCCTGCAGTTCCTCACCGGCGGGCGGCTGCTGTCGACGCCGCACAAGGTCCGGCTCGCGGACCGGGAGCGGTACACCCTGGCGTACTTCCACGAGCCGTCGTTCGGCACCACCGTCCGGCCGCTGGCCGGTGGCGACGAGCACATCCACTACGGCACGCACTTCACGAACATGTTCACCCGCTGCTACCCCGACCGGGTGACGACCAAGCGCATCCACGAGGAGGGCAGGTTGCGGCTGCTCGGCCAGTGAGTATCACCGGCGGTCACCATCCGTAAGACGGGTGTGACCGCCGGTAGGTTCCGTCCGCTTGCTGAGACGGCCGGAGACGACGAGATCACGATCGGACCGGGAACTTGGTCACCTCGGTTTCGGCGATCGAACGCTGTGCAACTCTGGGGAGCCGCCACGAGAAAGGACGGCTTCGGAAGTCATGGCCAAACTCATGTCCGTGCACCACCTCGCGCTCACCGTGACCGACGTGGATCGCAGCGTGCCGTGGTACGTGCGCGTCCTCGACCTCGAGGAGGTCACCCGGCGCGAAGAGCCGGACACGGGACTGCGCAAGGTCGTGCTGCGGTCCGCCGGGGACGAATTCGCCGTGGTCCTGGTGCAGCACGCGGACACCGGGCGGCGCGGGTTCGACGAACGCCGGACGGGCCTGGACCACGTCGCCTTCCGGGTGCACTCGGCCGCCGAGCTGGCCGAATGGGAGAGCCGGCTGCAGGAGTTCGGCGTCTCGTACACGCCGGTTGCGCCGTCGCGCACCTTCGAAGGCTCACGGGTGATCGTGTTCCGCGATCCCGACGGCATCCAGCTCGAAATCTGGACCGACCCGCAGCTCTGAGGGCTGTGATATCCGGGGCTTCGCCCCGGGCCGGGGGCTCCGCCACCCGGACCCCCGCAAGACTGCTCAGGCGCGGGCGTTGCTGTCGTCCGGCGAGTCCACCGGGCGGCGCATCTCCTGGCGGTAGCGCAGCACGCCGTACCCGGTGCCGAACACGAAGAACGCGATGCTGATCCACAGCGCCGCCGTCTTCAGCCAGGGCAGCGCGTCCAGCAGGCCGGCACCGTAGTAGCCGAGCAGCACCAGCGTCGGCACCCAGAGCAGGCCGCCGAACGTCGTCGCCACCAGGAACCGGCGCTGGTCCATCCGGGCGGCGCCCGCGATCAGCGGGGCCAGCGTGCGGATCCACGGGATCCAGCGGGCCGCCACGATCGCGAAGAAGCCCCGGCGGTCCAGGAACCGTTGCGCGCGCTCGAGGTTGTGGCGGTTCAGCACCTTGCCGTCGCGGCGGGCGATCAGCTTCGTCCCGCCCTTGCGGCCGATGTAGTAGCCGATCTGGTTGCCGAGGACGGCGACGATCAGCGCGGCGCCCGACAGGAACCACGCGTTGGCGTCCGAACCGTGCTGCGCGAGCACCACGCCCGCCCCGAACAGGAGCGAGTCGCCGGGCAGGAACAGCCCGACGATCAGCGCGCATTCGACCAGCACGAAGCTCAGCACGATCACCCAGACGAGCAGCGGCCCGGCGGTGTCCAGCCAGCTCACGCCGACGCCCGCGGCCTCGATGCTCACGACGTTCACACCGCGAGCCTACGTGGCTCCGGTGAACGGGCCACGGCGAACGGGCAAATCGAGCTCGCCCGGAGATTCGGCTCTCACCAACGGTGAAAGCCCCCTCACCAGCGGTGAGAGGGCCTCCGGAAGAGCGTGACTTCAGAACTGCGGCAGGGCCTCGCCCTGCACCGCTTCGACGTCCAGCTCGATCTTCACCGTCGTGCCGACCGCCGCGACGCCGGCGCGGACCATCGCGCTGTAGTTGATCGCGAAGTCGTTCCGGTGCAGCGTCGTCTCGGCGTGGAACGCGACGCGCACGCCGCCCCACGGGTCCGGGCCCCAGCCGCCGTAGGTCAGTTCGAGCTCGATCTCGCGGCGCTCGCCGTGCAGCGTCAGCTCGCCCAGCAGCGTCCACGAGTCCGCGCCGCGCTGCCGCAGCCCCGTACTGGTGAACGTGATCACCGGGTGCACGTCGACGTCCAGGAAGTCCGGCGAGCGCAGGTGGTCGTCCCGCATCCGGATGTTCGTGTCGATGCTCGCCGCCTTGATCTCGGCGTGCACCGACGACCGCTCGGCCGGGCGGCCGATCTCGATCCGGCCGGAGACGTCCGGGAACCGCGCCTTGATGCTCGCGATGCCCAAATGCCGCGCGGTCGCGACCACCGACGAGTGCATCGGGTCGATCACCCACGGCCCGGGGGGCGGCAGCTCGATCGCCTCGGCGACCGGGGCCAGCACGACGTCGCCGAGCGAGCCGCTGCCGTCCGAGGCGATCTGGGCCGTCCGCGCGACCGGGGTGTACCCGGCCGCGGTGACGACGGCGGTGTAGACACCCGGCGCGAGCGCGTCGGTGACGACTTCCCCTCGGACGTCGGCCGCCTGCCGGGCGACCTGCCGCCCGGCCGGGTCGGTGACGGTGAGCACCGCGTGCTCCACCGCCCAGCCCTCGGCCGTGCGGAAGGTCGCGCGCAAGCCGGTCATGAGCGGTCGACCAGCTCGTCGAGGGCCTGGTCGTAGCTCAGCCGGACGTCGTGGCCCGCCTCGCCGCCGGTCAGCTCCACCTGGCTGGTCGCCGGCGGGTAGCCGCTCGCGACCACGGTGTACGCGCCCGCGGGCAGGTCGCTGACTACGTACCGGCCTTCGCCGTCGGTCCGCGCGACCGCCGCCACGTTGCCTTCGGCGTCGAGCACGGTGATCCGCGCGTCCGGGACCACCCGGTCGCCCTCGGTCCGCGCGGTGCCAGCGAGCAGTACCGAGCTGGCGAGCTCGACGTCGTGGCGCAGGACGCCGCTGTCGGGCACGGTCAGCGTCACGGCGAAGGGCCGGTAGCCCGCGCCGCTGGCGACCAGGGTGTAGGCCCCGGCGCCGACCCCGACGAAGGCGTAGGTGCCGTCCGCGGTCGTGATGAACGCGCCGTTCACCTCGCCGCGGCCGTCGGTCAGCGTCACCGTCACGTTCGGCAGCGGCTGGCCGGTCGAGGCTGCCCGCACGGTGCCGGTCAGCTCGCCGGACCCGGTGAGCGTGACGTCGACCGTCGCCGGCCCGTTGCTGATCACGACGCTGGAGGCCTGCGGCTGGTGGCCGTGCGCCGACACGATGAGCACGTACGCGCCCGGGCCCTGGCTGGGCACCGAGTAGCTGCCGTCGGGAGCCCCGGTGGCCCGTGCGACCTGGCGGCCGCGCTGGTCGATCAGGGTCAGCGCCGCGCCGGAGACGTGGCTGCCGTCCTGCCGCCGGACGTGGCCGGTCACCGGCAGGCCGCCCGCGCCGACCGGGGTGTCGACCTCGGAGTCCGCGACGGAGTTCGTGATCGGCATCGGCAACGCGCCGGAAACGGCCTGGTAGTCACCGTGTCCGTTGGTGCTCAGCGCGTGCTTGCCACCGCCCACGAGAGCGGGTTCACGGTCGACCGGGCGCACCGGCTCGACGATCTCGGTCGGCGCGTCCGCGAAGTCGTCCTCCTCGAGCAGCGCCTCGCCGCCCTCCATGGCCGCCGCGGCCGGGGCCGCGTTGGTCAGCGGGATCTCCTTCATGAACAGGAGGACCACCGTGGCCAGCAGGGCCACCGCACCGGCGATGTAGAACACCGTGGTGATCGAGTCGGTGAAGCCGATCAGGATCGGCGTCTTGATCGCCTCCGGCAGGGTCTGGATCACGCTGGTGTTCTCGGACAGGTTGCCGACGCTCGCGCCGGCGCCGGCCGGCAGCTGCCCGCCGAACGCCTTCGTGATGTTCGGCATCAGCGTGTTGAACAGGACCGTCAGGAAGATCGCGACACCGGCGGTACCACCGATCTGGCGGAAGAACGTCGCCGACGCGGTCGAGACGCCCATGTCACTGCGCGGGCCCGCGTTCTGCACCGCGATGATCAGCGTCTGCATGCACTGACCGAGGCCGAGGCCGATGATGGCGGCCGCGACCAGCGGGTGCCACACCGGCGAGTCGTATTCGACCTGCGCGAAGAAGAACGCGCCGGCGGCGATCATGAGGGTGCCCACGATCGGGAAGACCTTGTAGCGACCGGTCTTCCCGGTGATCCGCCCGGAGACGATCGAGCTGGTCATGATGCCCGCCATCAGCGGCAGCATCAGCAGCCCGGATTCGGTCGGCGTGTAGCCCTGCACGACCTGCATGAACTGCGGGATCATCGTGATCGCGCCGAACATCGCGACACCGACGATGACACCGCCGATGATCGCCACGGTGAACGTCGAGTTCTTGAACAGCCGCAGCGGGATCAGCGCGGCGTCCTGCATCCACCGTTCGACCGCGATGAACGCGATCACGCCGACGCCGCCGACGACGTAGCAAAGGATCGACTTGCCGTCGCCCCAGCCCCACTTCTGGCCCTGCTCGGCGACGATCAGGAACGGCACGACCGCGACGACCAGAGCGAGGGCGCCCCACCAGTCGATCTTGTGCTTCTGCGGGATGTGCGGCACGTTCAGCACGCGGGCGACGACGAACAGCGCGGCGATGCCGATCGGGACGTTGATCAGGAAGACCCAGCGCCAGCCGTGGATGTCGTAGCCGAAGATGCTGCCGGCGTGCTCGATGCCGGCGAAGAAGCCGCCCAGCACCGGGCCCAGCACGGTGGACAGGCCGAACACCGCGAGGATGTAACCCTGGTACTTGGCCCGCTCACGCGGCGGCACGATGTCGCCGAGGATCGTCATGGCCAGCGACATCAGGCCGCCGGCGCCGAGGCCCTGCACCGCGCGGAACGCGGCCAGCTGGTACATCGACTGCGCGAAGGCCGAGGCCAGCGAACCGGCGACGAAGATCGTGATCGCGGCCAGGTAGAACGGCTTGCGGCCGTAGATGTCCGACAGCTTGCCGTAGATCGGCGTGACGATCGTCGAGGTGATCAGGTACGCCGTGGTCGCCCAGGCCTGCAGGTCGAAGCCGTGCAGGTCGTTGGCGATCTTGACGATCGACGTGCCGACGATCGTCTGGTCGAGCGCGGCGAGGAACATGCCGCACATCAGGCCGCTCAGGATCGTGACGATCTGGCGGTGGCTCAGCCGTGGTGGTTCCTTCGCCACGGGTTGTTCGACGGTGGTGGTGCTCATGCGTTGGCCCCCTTGGCCGGTGCACCGGCGGACGCTTGCGCGTCGGCCAGCTGTGGAGAGTGGTTCTCGATACCTGTGTTGAGCCGGCCGAAGAGGCGGTTCAGGGTCTGGATGTCCCCGTCGGTCCAGTCCCCGAGCACTTCGGCCAGCCACTTGTTGCGCTGCTTGCGGTTCTCTTCGAACACCCGCATGCCCTCGGCCGTCGGCGCGAGGAGGCACGCCCGCCCGTCTTCGGGATCGGCTTGGCGCTCGACCAGGCCGTGCTGCACGAGCGAGCTCGACTGCCTGCTGATCGTGGAGATCTCGGAGTGGAGCGACTCGGCCAGCCTGCTGGTGCGCTGCGGGCCTTCGTGGATGAGGGTGAAGAGGATCGCGTACGCCGCCCGCTCGATGCCGTCCGGCCCCTGTTTGGAGACCTGCGTCTTCGCCTTGTTGATCAGCCGGACCAGGCGGACGAGCTCGTGCCCGAGCTGGTCGGCGAGGTCCAGCTCGGCCGTGGGCCGGGTGGTGTTCGGTGCCATGGTGATCCTTCAAGGCGTTGGTTGGCGGCTGCAACTAGTTGCCTCAGGCAAGGATGTGCCTTCACTAGCGGTTATGCAAGCGGAGTACCTCGTGATGTGGCAGAACACACTTTAGTTGTCGTATGCAAGCACATTTCTCCCGGGTTGCCGCCGGAACAACGGCGTGCCCGGTGGGTTGAGAACGGTATGACCGACGACACAGCGTTGAAGGACTTCCTCGCCGCCCACCGCCACGGCGTCCTCGCCACGATCCGCCGCGACGGCCGGCCGCAGCTGTCCACGATCACCTACCTCCACGACCCGGGATCGGCGACGTTGATCGCGTCGATCACCGAGACCCGGGCGAAGACGAAGAACATGCGCCGGGACCCGCGGGTGACGTTCCACGTGAGCAGCGAGGACGGCTGGAGCTACGTCGTCGCCGAGGGGCGCGCTTCGCTCACGGCGCCGGCCGCCGCACCCGAGGACGACACGGTGGAAGCGCTGGTCGACTACTACCGGCGCGCGGCGGGCGAGCACCCGGACTGGGCGGAGTACCGCGCGGCCATGGTCACCGACCAGCGGGTGCTGCTGACCGTTCACATCGAGAAGCTGCTGGGCCTGGTCCGCTGACCCACTGCTCCGTTGCGGCTGGTTTCGAAAGAAGATTTCCGCACTGCGGACTGTTCGGGCTTACGATGAGGCCATGAGCAACGAAGCTTTGGTCACCCGGCTCCGGGCCCTGCTCGGCAAGGGCGCCGTGCTCACCGACTCCGACGTCACCGGCTCCTACGCGCGCGACATGATGCCGCTGGCGCCTTCGGGCACGCCGCTCGCCGTCGTCCTGCCCGCGAACGCCGCGGAGGTGCAGGCCGTCGTCAAGGCGTGCGCCGAGGCCAAGGTGCCGATCGTGCCGCGCGGGGCGGGCAGCGGCCTGTCCGGCGCGGCGAACGCCATCGACGGCTGCGTCACGCTGTCGCTGACCAAGCTGAACGAGATCGTCGAGATCGACGCGGGCAACCGGCTGGCGGTGGTGCAGCCGGGCGTGGTCAACCTGGACTTCCGCAACGCCGTCGAGAAGCACGGGCTGTTCTACCCACCGGACCCGTCCAGCTACGACTGGTGCACGATCGGCGGCAACCTGTCGACCAACGCCGGCGGCCTCTGCTGCGTGAAGTACGGGGTGACGACGGACTCGGTGCTCGGCCTGGAGGTCGTCCTGGCCGACGGATCGCTGCTGAAGACCGGCCGCCGCACGGTGAAGGGCGTCGCGGGCTACGACCTGGCGCGGCTGTTCGTGGGCAGCGAGGGCACGCTCGGCGTGATCACGCAGGCGACGGTCCAGCTCAAGCCGCTGCCCCAAGCCCCGGCGACGCTGGTCGCGGGCTTCAGCACGACCGAAGCGGCGGGGGAGGCCGTCGCCCGGGTCGTGCGCGAAGGTCTCGTGCCGTCGTTGCTGGAGATCATGGACGCGTCGTCGATCAAGGCGTCGGAGGCGTACCTGAAGACGGACCTGGGTGCGGGGTCGGACTGCCAGGCCCTGCTGCTGGGGCAGTCGGACGCGGGCGGCGAAGTGGCCCGCCGCGAGCTGGCGGCGCTGGAGCAGATCTGCCTGGACTGCGGCGCGGACCTGGCGTACACGACGGAGGACCTGGAGGAGGGGCGGATGCTCCTGCACGCCCGCCGGGTGGTGCTGACGGCGTTGGAGACGTACGGGCTGTGGCTGACCGACGACGTCTGCGTGCCGCGGACGCGGATCGCGGAGCTGATCCGCGGGTGCGAGAAGATCAGTTCCGAGGTGGGGCTGCGCATCGCGGTGGTCGGTCACGCCGGCGACGGCAACATGCACCCGACGATCGTGTACCAGCCGGACGACCCGGACGAGTTCGAGCGGGCCCAGCGGGCGTTCGACGAGATCCTCGAGGTGGGGCTCTCGCTCGGCGGGACGGTGACCGGCGAGCACGGGATCGGGAAGATCAAGCGCGAGTGGCTGGCCCGCGAGATCGGGCCGGTGGGGCTGCGGGTGCACCAGCAGATCAAGCGGGCGCTGGACCCGGAGAACCTGTTCAACCCGGGCTCGATGTTCTCGATGACCTGAGCCGGGTGCCTCAGTCCTTGATGCGCGGGATCCGCTGCGTGACCTCGGGGTCGGTCTCCGCGACCGCCTTCTTCTCGCGCCGCGACTTCAGGTACTCCAGCGCGATCGGCACCACCGACACCAGCACGATCAGCACGAAGATCGCGTCGACGTTGTCCCGGATGAACCCGATGTTGCCCAGCAGCGAACCCAGGATCGTGATGCCCGCGGCCCACAGGATGCCGCCGAGCACCGTGTACGTGAAGTAGCGCTTCGGGTCCATGCGGCCGATGCCCGCGATCCAGGTGATGAACGTGCGGACGAACGGGACGAACCGGGCCAGCACGACCGCCTTGGGGCCGTGCTTCTCCAGGAACTCGTGCGTCTTGTCCACGTACTCGCGCTTGAAGAACTTCGAGTCCGGGCGGTTGAACAGCTTCGGGCCGACGAAGTAGCCGATGTAGTAACCGGTCACGTTGCCGAGCAGGGCCGCCGCCGTCACCAGGACGCAGACCAGCCACAACGGGGCGTTCAGCGTTCCGTTCGCGATGAACAGGCCGGCCGTGAACAGCAGTGAATCACCCGGCAGGACCGGGAAGATGCTGCTCTCGATGAAGATGATCAGGCACAGCACCGCGATGACCGGTGTCGTCAGACCGCTCAGCAGGTGCTGCGGGTCCAGCCATGACGGCAGCAGCGACATCGTGTTGACCGTGCTCTGGGCGAGAATCACTTCAAAAACGGTACAGGGTCACCCTGAGTCGCTACTGAGACCCGTCAGACCAGCGTGAGCAGGCCGACCACGGACCCCGCGGCGAGCCCCAGCAGCACCGCCAGCAACAAGATCCAGTACGCGGGCAGCTGCGCCGACGTCCGCACCGGTTCCGGCTCCGGCGGACGCGGGGCGAACGTCGTCGGCGCCTCCGCTTCCAGGGCCGCGCGCTCGCGCTCCAGTGAGTCCGCGCTCGCCCCCGAGAGCAGCCCGTACGCCGACGGCAGCTCGTTGATCGCGCTGGTCGGGACCGCGTCGGTGGCCGGCTCGGCCCCGCGCGCTCCGGTCGCCGAAGACGCTGCAGACGCCGAAGACGTCGGCGCGGCCGGTGCCGACGAAGACGTGTCGGACGCCTTGGGGGGCGGTGGCGACACCTGCGGTGCGAAGACGGCTTGCGCGCGAAGGGCGTCCGCCAGCAGCTGCTCGGGGTCCTTCGGCTCGCTCATCTCCGCCCGTCCGCTCGCAACACCTACGTACTCAAGGTAGCCGTACCCACCTCGGCGACCCATTCTCCCCGGCGCAACACCTTCGCGGGCCGCAGGTCCTGGTCGAGGACCACGATGTCGGCCTGGTAACCGGAGCACAGCATCCCGGTCCGGTCTGCGATGCCGAGCAGCTCCGCGGGCCGCTGCGACGTCGCGTGCACCGCGTCGAGGATGCCGAGTTTCGCACCCCGGACCAGATTGCGGAAGGCGGTGTCCATCGTCAAGGTGCTGCCGGCCAGCGAACCGTTGTCGGCGAGGGTGGCGACGCCGTCGTGGACGTCGACCTCGAGGCGGCCCAGCGTGTAGCGGCCGTCCGCGGCGTCGGTGGCCGACATCGCGTCCGTGATGAGGACCGTCCGGTTGCGGCCCGCGTGCTTGGCCGCCAGGCGGACCACCGTCGGGTGGAGGTGGACCAGGTCGCAGATCAGCTCGATCGTGATGCGCTCGTCGTCCAGCAGCGCGCCGACCGGGCCGGGCTCGCGGTGGTGCAGCGGCCGCATGCCGTTGAACAGGTGGGTCGCCACCGTCGCACCCGCGTCGATCGCCGGCAGCAGCTGCTCCTCGACGCCGTCGGTGTGCCCGATGGCGGCGATCACGCCGGACTCGGCCAGCTGGCGGACGGCCTTCACGCCGCCGTGCAGCTCGGGGGCGATGGTCACCATCCGGATCGCGCCCTGACCCGCGCGCAGGAGCTTCTCGACCGTGCCGGTGTCCGGTTCGAGCAGCGTCTCCGGGTCGTGCGCGCCGCAGCGGGCCTTCGAGATGAACGGCCCCTCCAGGTGGATGCCCGCGACCTCGCCGTCCTGGGCGAGCTCACGCAGCGCCGCGACCTGCTCACGCAGGATGTCCACCGGGTCCGAGACCAGGCTGGCGAGCATGGTCGTGGTGCCGTGACGGCGGTGCGCTCGCACCGCCGTCAGCAGTTCCTCGGGATCGAGGGAGGTGAACGAAGCACCTCCCCCGCCGTGGCAGTGGGTGTCGACGAACCCGGGCACGACCAGCGCCCCGCCGACGTCCACGTGCTCGCCGGACGGCGGGGTCCCGGAACCCACACCGGCGATCCGCCCGTCGGACACGGCCACCCAGCCGTCGTCGAGTAAACGGTCCGGGGCGGCGACCCGGCCGCCCATGATCACGAAATCTCCGGCGCCTCTCACGCACCCCAGCATATATTGGTCTGGACCAAGCATGGTGATACGACTCAGTGATCGGAATGGTCCACCCGGGTCACTGTGGGGCTTGCATGGCCTTCTGGAGCGCCTCGAGCGCCCGGCTGGCGGTCGATTTAACGGTACCCTTGGAGATGCCTGCGGCCTCAGAGATCTCGGCCTCGCTCAGTCCGCCGTAGTACCGCAGCACCAGCACTTCGCGCTGGCGGGGCGGCAGCTTCGACAGCGCGCTGACCACGGCCTGGTGCTCGCTGGAGAGCATCGCGAGGCTCTCCGCGGAGCGCGCGTTCACCGCGTGCGGCGGCACGTACTCGCGGGCCGTCTTGCGGCGGCGCAGCACGCTGCGCGACCCGTTGACCACCGCGGTCCGCAGGTAGCCGACCGCGGCCGCGGCGTCCCGGAGCCTGCCCCAGTTGCGGTGCAGGCCGGTGAAGGCCTCCTGCACCACGTCTTCCGCCGTCGCGGGCTCGTCCACCAGCAGAATCGCCAGCCGGACCAGCCGCATGCGGTGCTGGCGGTAGAGGTCTTCGAGGGTCAGCGGTGTCGGCGCCTGCGCCGGGGCCGGACCGTCCATGACCCGCAGGTGGCCGAGGGTCGCCTCGACGCTGCGTTCCGCATTGCCCTCGAGCATGAACCCCTGCCTGTTCTCGACCCCGGTTTGCACGGTGTGCCGCGTCAGCAGGTTCACGGTATTCACAGCGCTCACACAGGTACTGACGCACGCCCAGCCTATCGGGTTCAGATGCCGGTGCCACAGATCGGATGCTGGTACAGAACCGTGACACGGGTAGCGTCGGGGCCGACCCGCCCGCGCCCACCCCGGAGATCCACATGGCCTGGTTCCTCGTCGAAATCACCTACGTCCAGGAGAAGCTGCTGGAGGTCCGGCCGCGCCACCGCGAGTTCCTGACCAAGCTGGCCGAAGAGGGCCGCGTCGCGATCGCCGGGCCGCTCGGCGACGGCACCGGCGGCATCACCCTGTACCAGGCCGACGACGAGGCGCACCTGAAGGAGACGCTCGACCGGGACCCGTACTTCCTGGAAGGAGTCGTCGCGCAGCGGTCCGTCCGCGAGTTCAAGCCGGTGATCGGCGCCTGGCTGCCGTCATAGGCCGAGCACGTGGTGCCGCGCAGGTCGCAGGCTCACGACGCCGTCGGCTTCGGGGCGGATCGTTTCGATGATCAGCGAAAGGTTCCGGTCTGCGGTGCGCACGCGCCGGACGTCACGACGCCCGGCCGGACAGCTCGTAGTCGGCCGGGTCGACCTTGCGCGTCTCCAGCCAGTAGCGCCAGGTGAAGCCCGGCCAGATCGTCCGGTTCACGCCCTGGGCGTCGAGGTACCAGCTCTTGCAGCCGCCCTGCGTCCAGACGCCTTTGACCAGCTTGTCCTGGATCTCCCGCTGGAACTCGTCCTGCACGCCCGGCCGGACGTCGAGGGCGGCGGCACCGCGGGAGTCGGCGAGCTTGATGGCGTCGACGACGTACCGCGCCTGCGACTCGATCATGAACACGACGGAGTTGTGGCCGAGCGCGGTGTTCGGGCCGAGCAGGAAGAACAGGTTCGGGTAGCCGGACACGGTGATGCCCTTGTGGGTCCGCATGCCCTCGGCCGCCCACTCCTTGGCGAGGTTGCGGCCGTCGACGCCGGTGATGTCGAGGTACTCCAGCGCGTCGGTCACCTTGAAGCCGGTGCCGTAGACGATCGCGTCGACCTCGTGCTCGACCCCGGCGGAGTCGACGATCGAGTGCGCCTTGACCTCCTTGATCCCGGCCGTGTTCACGTCGACGTTCGGCCGGGCCAGCGCCGGGTAGTAGTCGTTGGAGATCAGGACGCGCTTGCAGCCCATCGTGTAGTCCGGCGTGACCTTCTTGCGCAGCGCGCGGTCCTTGATGCCCTTCGCGATGTTCCGCTTCGCGATCAGCTCGCCGGCCTTCATGATCGCTGGGTGGCCGTTGAAGCCGATGGCCCGCGCTTCGAGCAGCCAATACAGCGCGTTGCGGTAGAGGCGCTGAGTGCCGGGCACGCGCTTGAACAGCGTCCGCGCCCACGACGGCATGGCGTGGTCGGGCTTGGGCATGATCCACGGCGGCGTCCGCTGGAACAGCGTCAGCTCGGCGACGTCGGGGGCGATCTTCGGGACGAACTGGACGGCGCTGGCGCCCGTGCCGACCACGGCGACCTTCTTGCCGCGCAGGTCGTATTCGTGGTTCCAGCGCGCGGAGTGCCAGGTCTGGCCCTTGAACTCCGCGATCCCGGGCAGGTCGGGGATCTGCGGGATGTGCAGGCCGCCGACGCCGGAGACGAGGAACTGCGCGACGAACTCGCGGCCGTCCCTGGTCGTCGCCGTCCAGCGGCGTTCCCGCTCGTCCCAGTGGGCGCCGGTGAGCTCGACGCCGAAGCGGATCTTCTCGCGCAGCCGGTACTTGTCCGCGACGCCCTTGAGGTAGTCGAAGATCTCCGGCTGCGGCGAGAACGACCGCGACCAGCCGGGGTTCTGCTCGTACGAGAACGAGTACATGTGCGACTGCACGTCGCAGGCGCAGCCGGGGTAGGAGTTGTCCCGCCAGGTGCCGCCCACCTCGGCGGCCTTCTCCAGGATCACGTAGTCCCGGATGCCGGCCTTCTCGAGCTGGATCGCCTGGCCGAGCCCGGCGAACCCGGTGCCCACGATCACGACCTTGAACCGCTCGGTCATCTGTCGGCCTCCGCTGCGTCGGGGATCCTGTCCGGATGACGTTACCTCAGGTAACAGTTACTTGGAAGTACCTGCTACTGATCAGTACGTTCCGCCGAGCTTGCCGTGGTTCCAGCTGACCACCTTGGTCGGGCGGAAGACCAGCCCGACGCGTTTGGTGGCCTGACCGGCGATGAAGGCCTGCAGCTCGGCCGACGCAGGGTCACCTTGCTTGGCTCCCGAGTACCGCTGCATGAGCGCCGTCCCCATCCGGGTGACCTCGGCGGTGTCCTCGACGATCTCGACGTCGGCCTCGAACGAGACGCCACGCAGCTTCTCGTAGCTGTCGCCGTCCTCGACGAGCACGGTCGCCTCCGGCAGCCGCCGGAAGTTCTTCGCCTTCTGCGACGTGCCGTACGTCCAGGTCGCGACACCGTCTTCGTGCGGGAAGTACCAGAGCGGCGCGAGGTGCGGGCGGCCGTTCGGGCCGATGCTGGCGACGTTGATGACCTTCTGCTCCGCGAGGTAGGCGCGGACCTCGTCCTCGGTCATCCTGATCTGGTCGCGACGGGACATCTTCACCCCTTGGTGGCGGCCCGCCCGCCGTGGCCGGTGACCGCCGACTCGAACGCGCCGCGCGCCTCGATGTCGGCCAGCGCGGCCTTGTCCGCCGAAGGTACCCGGCTGCGCGAGCCGATCTCGACGATCGGCGGGAGGAACGCGCGGAACAGCTTGAGGCCGCCGACCCACCGCGGCACGTGGATGGTCCGGGCGCGCTTGAGGATGCCCGCTTCGAGGTCGTCCAGGGCCACGTCCAGCGGGTACGTCTTGCCGATCAGTCCGGGCATCGACGCGCGGAGCTTGCCGAACACCGGGTGCGCGTCGGCGCTCTCGACGAGGTCGGTGCGGATCCACGTCGGGTGCGCGACGCCGACCTTGACGCCCAGGTGGGCGACCTCGGCGCGCAGGCTGTTCGAGAAGGCTTCGACGCCGGCCTTGGCGGCGGAGTAGTTGGCCATCCCCGGCGCGTGCGTGATCGCGGCGAGCGATGAAATCGCCAGCAGGTAGCCCTTGCGCTCGATGACGTGCGGGAGCGTGACGCGGAACGTCCGCCAGACGCCGAGCAGGTCGACCTCGATGACCTTCTCGAACGCGGCCCGGTCGACCGAGCGGACGAAGCCCGCGGTCGCGATGCCGGCGTTCGCGATGACGATGTCGATCCCGCCGAAGTGCTCGACGACACCGGTGACTGCGTCGTTGAGGGCGTCCCAGCTGGTGACGTCGGCTTCCCAGGCGTGCGCGTTCGGCCCGATCCGGTCGGCGACCTTCTCCTGTTCGCCGGCTTCGAGGCCGACGAGGGCGACCTTGGCGCCACGCGCGGCCAGCCGCTCGGCGAGCCCGGCGCCGATGCCGCGGGCGGCGCCGGTGATCAGCACGACCTTGCCGTCGACCTTCTTGGTGCCGCTCAGCAGCGAAAACGGGTTGGCCACGGTGCCCTCCTGGACGTCGATCGGCGCTCTCGGAGGGCACCGTACCTCAACTTACCCGCAGTAAGCTACCCGTGAGTATGTTCAGCGGCCGGCTTCGCCCAGTGCGGTGAGCTCCGCGTCCGTGAGCTCCAGGGAGACCGAGGCGATCAGGTCGGTGAGCTGCTCGGGCGTCCGGGCGCTGGCGATCGGCGCGGCGACCGTCGGCTGCTGCCGCAGCCACGCGAGCGACACCGTGGCGACCGAAACCCCGTGCGCCTCGGCGACTTCGTCGAGCTCGGCCAGTACGCGCGCACCATTACCGTCCAAGTAGGACGAAGCGCGGGCGGCGCGCGGGCTGTCGACGGTGTCGTCCTTCGTGCGGTACTTGCCGGTGAGGAAGCCCTTCGCGAGGGCGAAGTACGGCAGCGTGGCGAGGCCTTCGCGCTCGACGAGCGGGGCGAGGTCGCGTTCGTAGTCCCGCTCGACGAGGTTGTAGTGCGGCTGCAGCACGGCGTACCGCGCGAGGCCATGCCGGTCCGAAACGGACAGTGCTTCGGCGAGCCGGTCGGCGCTGTAGTTGGACGCGCCGAGGTAGCGGACCTTGCCCGCGCGGACCAGTGCGTCGAACGCCGTCAGGGTCTCTTCGAGCGGGGTGTCCGGGTCGTCCCGGTGCGCGTAGTAGAGGTCGATGTGGTCGGTCTTGAGGCGGCGCAGCGAGTCCTCCGCCGCGGCCTGGATGTTCTTCGCGGAGAGGCCCGGCCGGCCGTCCCACATGCCGACCTTGGTCGCGACGACGACGTCGTCACGGTGGCCGCGCGCGGCCAGCCAGTTGCCGAGGATCTCCTCGGAGCCGCCCCCGCCGCCGTAGAGGTCGGCGGTGTCCACGAAGTTGCCGCCGGCCGCGGTGTAGGCGTCGAGCACGGCGAAGGACTGCGGTTCGTCCGCCGTCCAGCCGAAGACGTTGCCGCCGAGGTTGAGCCCGTACACGTCGAGGTCGGTGTTTCCCAGCTTGGTCATGTCTTCGACAGTAATTCGCCGATCCCGGGAGGAAAATCGCCGTCCCACGCGTTGGAGTGTTCCATGGCAATCGAACTCGGCAAGCTCGGTATCTGGCGGCCCTACCCGGGCGTCGACGTGCACTTCGCGACGGAGGCGGAGAAGCTCGGTTACGGCGCGATCTGGCTGGGCGCGTCCCCCACTGGCGACCTGGCCTACGTCGACGACCTGCTCGCGGCGACCGAGCACCTGGTCATCGCGACCGGCATCGTGAACATCTGGCAGGACGAGCCCGCGGACATCGCCCGCGTGTACGAGCGGATCGCGGGCAAGTACCCGGACCGCTTCCTGCTCGGCATCGGCGCCGGCCACCGCGAGGCCACCAAGGAGTACAAGAAGCCGTACGCGGCGCTGGTCGACTACCTGGACGGGCTCGACGCGGCGGGCGTCCCGGTCGCCGGGCGGGCGCTGGCCGCGCTCGGCCCGAAGGTCGTCAAGCTGTCCGGCGACCGCGCCGCGGGCGCGCACCCTTACCTGACGACGCCGGAGCACACCCGCAGCACGCGCGAGATCCTCGGCGCGGGCAAGCTGCTGGCGCCGGAGCAGAAGGTGGTGCTGGGCACCGACGCCGACGAGACCCGCGCGATCGGCCGCAACACCGTGAAGTACTACCTCGGGCTGTCGAACTACGTCGCCAGCCTGCGGAAACTCGGGTTCACCGACGAAGACCTCGAAGGCGAGGGCAGTGATCGCCTGGTCGACGCGCTGGCGTTGCACGGCGACGCGGAAACGGTCGCCCGTGGAATCCGCGCCCACTTCGAAGCGGGTGCCGACCACGTGAACATCCAGGTGCTGAACGAGGACCCGTGGCCCGCGTACCAGGCGCTGGCCTCCGAGCTGCTGTGACCTCCGTCCGGCCGCCGGTGCGCCGGCGGCCGGACGCGCTCCTTCTGAACCGATCCGACGTGCGGGAAAGTTTCTGCGCGGGGACCGGTGTGCGGTGGCGGCGGACCTCGTACGATGCGGTCGGGACCACCCTGTGCCAAGGAGGAGTAACGATGCCCATCGCCACCCCCGAGGTCTACGCGGAGATGCTCGACCGGGCGAAGGCGAACGAGTTCGCCTACCCGGCCATCAACGTGACCTCGTCCGAAACCGTGAACGCCGCCATCCGCGGCTTCGCCGAGGCGGAGAGCGACGGCATCATCCAGTTCTCCACCGGCGGTGCGGAGTTCGCGTCCGGCCAGAAGGTCAAGGACATGGTGACCGGCGCGACCGCGCTGGCGGAGTTCGCCCAGGTCGTGGCGGCCAAGTACGACGTGAACGTGGCGCTGCACACCGACCACTGCCCGAAGGACAAGCTGGACGGCTTCGTCCGCCCGCTGATCGAGATCTCGGCGGAGCGCGTCAAGAACGGCCAGCACCCGCTGTTCCAGTCCCACATGTGGGACGGCTCGGCGATCGACCTCGACGAGAACCTCGAGATCGCGCAGGAGCTGCTGGCCAAGACGGCGGCCGCGAACATCATCCTCGAGGTCGAGATCGGCGTCGTCGGCGGCGAGGAAGACGGCGTCGAGGCGGAGATCAACGAGAAGCTGTACACCGCCGAAGGCGACTTCCTGAAGACGATCGACGCGCTCGGCGCCGGCGAGAAGGGCCGCTACCTGCTGGCGGCGACGTTCGGCAACGTCCACGGCGTGTACAAGCCGGGCAACGTGAAGCTGCGCCCGGACGTGCTGAAGGGCGGCCAGGAGGCGGCGTCGAAGAAGCTCGGCCTGGACGCGGGCTCGAAGCCCTTCGAGCTGGTCTTCCACGGCGGCTCGGGCTCGCTCCCGGAGGAGATCCGCGAGGCGGTGTCGTACGGCGTGGTGAAGATGAACGTCGACACGGACACGCAGTACGCGTTCACGCGCCCGATCGTGGACCACTTCTTCAAGAACTACGACGGCGTCCTGAAGATCGACGGCGAGGTCGGCAACAAGAAGGTCTACGACCCGCGGTCGTACCTGAAGGCCGCGGAGGCCGGCATGGCCCAGCGGGTCGTCGAGGCCTGCCAGGCGCTGGGTTCGGCGGGCACGAAGCTCAAGTAAGACGTCCGAAGGGCGGCACTTTCCTGACGGAAGTGCCGCCCTTCGTCGTGTTCAGACTGTCTCGGGCACCGCTCGCCGGGAGGTCCACCGGCGCGTCACCGGACCAGCCGCCGCCCACAGCACGAACACCCCGCCGAGCACCACCGATGCCGTCCAGTAGGCCGCCGGGGGTGCCGACTCCGTGTGCGCGTCACCCAGGACCCACGGCCGGAACTGCGACTGCAGCCAGAACGCCCCGTAGCCGAACGCCGTGACCAGCAGCGCCCCCGCGCCCGCCTGCAACACGCCCGCGCTCATCGCGAACGCCAAGTCCACGGCCAGACCCACGAACAGCAGGTAGAACGGCACCGTCGACACCGGGAAGCCGAGCCCGAGCAGCAGCGGCCACATCACCGACCGGTAAGCGACGTACGCGAGAGCCACCGAAGAAGCCGCCCAGCGGAAGCCCAAGGTCTTCCGGGCCAGCACCAGGATCAACGCCATCACGCCGATCCCCCACAGCGGGTACACCCACTCCGGGATCGGCATCGTGAAGTGCAGCACAGCCGTCCGGTCGACCGGGTGCCCGATCTGGCCGGCCGCGAAGTCCAGCAGCGACTTCTCCGCCTCCGGCTCGCCGCGTTCCCAGGCGCGCAGGCCGAGGATGCCGTACTCCTGCTGGCCGTTCGGGAAGAACGTGTTCTCCAGGAAGAACGCCCAAAGCGCGAGCAGCACGCCGGTCCGGAACCGGCCCACCGGCGCGGACCGCAGCCAGCCCAGCAGGACGCCCGCCTGCATGATGCCCGTGCCCAGGTAGAGCATCATGTGCGACGGGCTCCACGCGGTCAGGTCGAGGCCGTTGACGCGGTGGTTGATCACGTCCAGCGGGGCCGCGACCAGGAACGTCAGCAGGCCGATCTGCATCAGCCGCAGCGACGTCTTGTCGGCGCCGAGACCCGTGTAGCTGTGGATCGCCACCAGCACCACGATGATCACCGTGCCGACGGTGTTGATCAGGTGCGGCGGCGCCAGGTCGTCGCGCAGCCACATGAAGTGCCACGACATGTCCCACGACGAGCCGACCAGCTTGAACGCGAACGCCGCCAGCCACATCCCGTAGCAGAACCGGAGCACCCAGTCCGGCGTCGGCTGCCCGGGGGCACCGCGGTGCCAGTGCCGCGTGAAGAACAGCCGCGTCTTGCCGACGGGACTGCGCGGAATGACGTCCACCGGGACGTCGACTGCCTTGGCCATGCCGGACATCATCGCCGGTCATGGTCACGAGCGTGCAAAGACGCCGAAAAACCCGGGTTCCCCCGACCTTCTTCCCCGCCGCCACCCTCAACGGAGGCGCTTCGCGCCCAGGGTTCACCCCTACGGGTGGACGACTTGCTCCGGGCCGCCCCGGCTTGGCATGGTGTGCCGCCATGATGCCGAAACGAGTTGTCGCGGCGGTGCTCGTCGCCGCGCTGGTGCTGGCCGGGGGCGGGATTCTCGCGGGCTTGTTCTTCTGATCCGCGGGCATGGGCACAATGACCCCCATGACGCACAACCTGCTCGGCCCCGAGCCGACGCTGCTGCCCGAGCACACCGCCGCCCAGGCCGCGCTCGACGCCGGGACCGACCCGGCCACCGTCGTGGCCGAACACCCCGACTACAGCGAGGCCTGGGCTTCGCTGGCCGAGAAGGCCTTCGACGCGGGGGAGACGGTCGCCGCGTACGCCTACGCCCGCACCGGCTACCACCGGGGTCTCGACCAGCTGCGCCGCGCGGGCTGGAAGGGCTTCGGCCCGGTGCCCTGGGCGCACCGCCCCAACCAGGGGTTCCTCCGCGCCCTCGCCGTCCTGGGCAAGGCCGCGGGGAAGATCGGCGAGACCGAGGAGCACGAGCGCTGCCGGACGTTCCTCGCCGACTCCGACCCCGCCGCCGCGGAAGCCACCGGCCTGAAGTGACGCCACGGGCCCGGGACCGCGCGGTCCCGGGCCCGTCCGGCCTCAGAACCAGCCGCAGTCGACCGGCGCCGGCAGGCCGGCGAAGCGGCCCTCGAGCCAGGCGAACGCCTCCGGGAACGCCCGCACCGCGCCGAGCACGTGCGTCGGGATCAGCGTCGTGCTGAACTGCACCCGCACGCCCTTGCCGCACCACGTCCGGCCCAGGTCGCGGTCCTGCGCGTAGGGCACGATGTCGTCGAGCGCGCTGTGCACGATCAGCACCGGCGCCGTCGGCTTGAGCGACCCGATCTTCTGCTCGGCCACCCTCGACCGGTACGGCTCTTCGCCGAGGTACGCGACGAGCGACCGGCCGTCATTGGTCAGCGTCGAGGACTGCGTGAAGGCGTGCGCGGCGATCGCTTCCACCGTGCACTCGGTCCGGACCTGCTCGAACAGCTGCTTCCCCCGAGCGTTGAGCAACGCCGGGATGTTCAGCTCCGGGTACGCGTAGTTCATGCTCACCAGCGCGAAGCCGAGGAACCCGACCGCGTAGTGGCCGTCGAGGTTCTTGGCGACCTCGGCGAGGTCCGCCGGCACTGCCCCCGCGTACGCGCCCTTCAGCTTCAGCTCGGGCGCGTAACCCGGCTGCAGCTCCGCCGCCGCGGCCGACGCGCCGCCACCCTGCGAATAGCCCGCGATCGCGACCGGGCCGTCGTCCGGCAGGCCCGCCTCCGGCAGCCGCTGGGCCGCGCGGATCGCGTCGAGCACGGCGTGGCCCTCCGACGCGCGGTTGACGTACGTGTGGTCCCCGGGCGTGCCCAGCCCTTCGTAGTCGGTGACGACGACGCCGTACCCCCGCGTCAGCAGCCCGGCGATGAACGGCCCTTCGTACTCGAAGCCCGCAGCAAGCGCTTTCGACGGCGCGCAGTCGTCGCCCCCGCCCTGGGTGCCGACGGCGTAGGAAACGATCGGGCGCACCCCGGCGCCGTGCCACGCCGACCGCGGGGTCAGCACCGTGCCGGTGACGGCGACCGGCGAGCCGTGCGTGTCGGTGCTGCGGTACATGATCCGCTGCACGCTCGCGTCGGCCTTGATCAGCTGGATCGGATCGATGTAGAACGTCGACGCCTCGTGCCGGATCACGTCGCCGTTGCTGCCGGCGGGAAGGGGGGACGGCGGATCGTAGAAGGACGCGGCGGAGGCCTGCGGCGGGCCCAGCGTCGCCAACGCCAGAACGGAAACCGTGGCGACGGCCGCGGACAGGGCGCGGCGGAGGAAGATACGCATGCTTGCTCCTCGTTGAGCAGGTCGAGTGCGCGGGGAACACCTTTTTAGACAGAGGTGTCGGAAAAAGAATCACGTGAGGTGGACCACCATGTCAAGCCCGGCTCCGCGCGGGCGGCCGCGCAAGCTCCCGGTTTCGGAGCAGCGCGCCCGCGTGCTGAACGCGACGGCGAGGGTGGTCGGGCAGCACGGGATGCAGGGCGCGACGATCGAGCAGATCGCGCGTGAGGCCGGCGTCTCGCGCCAAGCCGTTCTACGAGCAGTTCGGCGACCGGGCGACGCTGTTCGCCGAGGTCGTGGCGGAAACCGAAGAGAGGGCTTTCACCGCCATCGCGGGGCCGTCGGTGGCCGACGAGCAGCCCGGCCTGCGGGCCTGGGCGCGGGCCAACTACGCCAACATGGTCACCTTCGTCGCCGACCACCCCGAGGGCTACGGCGTGCTCCGCGCGGCCGAGCGGGCGGGCGACCCCGCGCTCACCCGGTTGAGGGAGAGGCTGGCCGTCGTCTACGCCGAAGCCAGCCGCAAGCGGTGGGCCGCCCACGGCATCGACTCGGGCCGCGCGGACCGCGCGCTCGTCACGCTCTTCTTCGCCATGACCGAGTCACTGGTCCAGGCCACCTGGGACGGCGAGCCGCCGGACCAGGACGCCCTGATCGACCTGCTCACCGAATTCACCGTGGGCGGCGTCGCCCGCCTGCAGACCAAGGCGAGCGACGTCATCGACCGGTTGCGCTGACCCTAGGCGGCGGCCATCTCCGGGAGCGCGACGGAACCCACCACGCGGTTGCGCCCGCCATGTTTGGCCGCGTACACGGCCGCGTCGGCGGACGCCATCACCTCCTCGATGGACGAACCGTCCAGCGGGTAGGCGGCGACGCCGATCGACGCCGTCTGCCGTTCGATGTCGACGGCGGCGCCCGCGTTGGTCGTGGTGCTGATGATCAGCTCGCTGACCCGTTGCCGGATCCGCTCCGCCGTGACGATCGCGTCTTCTTTGGACGTCGAAGGCAGCAGTGCGACGAACTCTTCGCCGCCGAACCGGCCGACCAGGTCGTGCGCCCTGGTCTCCTGCTTGACCACGGCGGCGACCGCCTTGAGCACGTCGTCCCCCGCGAGGTGCCCGTAGGTGTCGTTGACCCGCTTGAAGTGGTCGAGGTCGATCATCATGGCGCCGAAGCTGCCGTTTTCCCGCTGCGCGCGCGAGATCTCGCGCTGCGCGCCGTCCTGCCAGGTGGTGGCGTTGAGCAGCTGCGTCTTCTGGTCGGTCGTGGCCAGTTCTTCCAGCCGCTTGATCAGCACGGACCGCTGCAGCACGTACAGCGGCAGGATGACCAGCACCGAAAGCAGCGGCTCGTGGCCGAGCACCATCACCAGCAGGCCGCCGACGCACAGCGTGGACAGCTCGAGGAGGTTGTCGTCCATGCCGCCCAGGCAGCTCTCGACCGTCGCCTCGGCCGGGTTGGCGAGGTAGAGGCCGAGTCCGGTGAGGGCGGCGTTGACCACGAAGTACACCAGTACCGCGATCGAGACGGTGACGACGCTGAGTTCCGGTGAGTACAGCGTGACCAGCCCGGCCGAGCACGCCGACAGCGTCGCGCTGGTGGCGTTCGCGGCGACCCGGTGCGGCTGGCCCGGACGGGTGCCCGACCAGCTGCGCAGCGCCAGGCCGACGTAGAGGGTCACCCCGAGCAAGGTGACCAGCTGCGTCGGCAGCAGCAGGGCGGCGGGCAGGAGCCACACCGACGTCATGTTCATGTGCGGGCCGTCGCTCAGGATGCGGCGCTGGCGCTCGATCCGGCGGCTGACCTCGGTTTGGGCCAGTGCGAGGGCCCCCAGCAGGCCCAGGATGCCCAGGTGCTTCAACGTGACCGGGGTGGTGACCGTGGCGACGGCCGTCCAGCCCACCAGTACTGCGATCGCCGCGAGCGTGACAGCGATCCAGCGGGGCGGCCGCCGCCACAGTGCCCAGCCCGCAACACCAGAAATCACGCCTTGTCCAGACCGTTCCCCCAATGTGACCATTTTTCCCCCAAACCCTTGCGCTCGGTGGTGGTGATGAACCACTCACGGACAGTTTCAGCCCGTTTGCCGTCTGTCCACAAGGGCCTTAGGTGTGTACATTTTCCGGGACGCCGGATCGAAGGGTGGCCAGCGATGCGTTCCAGAGATCAGTAAGCCGGAGCCGCGCCGCAAGGTCGCGATGACGAAGCCAGCGTGTCGAGCGTGTTCAGGCGTGTTCGGCGCGCTGGGTTTCGAAGTCATGCCCGTCTTCGCCGGCCCTTGAAGTCCGCGCGCGCCGCCACGCCAGCGCGAGCGGCGCCGTAAGTATCAATCCGGCAACGCCGAAGATTCCGACGGTCGTCTGCGCCCCGAAGTAGTCGGTCAGCACGCCGCCGATGAGCGGGCTCACGCCGAGCATCGTCGTCAGCCCGGTGTTGGACAGCCCCATCGTCTGCGCGCGGTTCTCGTCCGGGACCGCCAGCGTGAGCGACGCCGTCGCCTGCAGCAGCGCGACCGCGCCGAACGCCCCGGACAGGACGAACAGGACGATCGACACCCACGGGCCGGGCTGCGCGAAGCCCACCAGCATGGGCACCCCGCACAGCGCCGACAGCGGCGCGATCAACTTCGGCCGCGTGTCGGCCGGCACCCACCGCGTGAAGACGAACGTGCCGATCACGCTGCCCACCGGGTCGGCCGCGAGCAGCAGCCCGACCAGCTCGGGGCCGCCGCCCGCCGACGCCACGTACGGCGCGGCGATCCCCTCGTAGACCGGCAGCAGGCCCATCAGCCAGGTGAACAGCACCAGCGTCCGCAGCGCCGGGTTGGCGAACGCCACCCGGCCGCCCGCGCTGATCGTGGCGAAGAACGACTTCCGCGTCTCCGCCTTCGCGGCGGGCGGCCGGGGACGCACACCGAGCCTGACGAAGGCCGCGGACAGCAGGAACGTGACCGCGTCGAGCACCAGGGCCACGTGCGGGTCGAGCGCCAGCAGCAGCGCGCCGCCACCGGCGAACCCGAGCAGCTGCGCGGACTGGACGGTCATGGTCCGCACGCCCATGCCGACGACGAACCGGTCGCCCTCCAGGACCTGCGGCAGCAGCGCGAGCTGGGCGGCCTTGAACGGCGGGTTCAGCAGCGAGACGCCGCCGACGAGCACGCAGACCACCCAGAACGGCAGCTGGGGCACGGCGACGAGCAGGATCAGCCCGGCCCGGACCAGGTCGACGGCGACCATCACGGTGCGCCGCGAGAACCGGTCGGCGAGACCGGTCAGGAAGATGCCGCCGATCAGCGACGGGGCGAAGGTCAGCGCGTAGGTGAGACCGGTCAGCGTGGCGGAGCCGGTGGTGGTGAACACCAGGATCGAGAGCGCGACTCTCGCCAGCTGGTCACCGGCGATCGACAACAGTTCCGCGAACCAGAGGGCCCGGAACTCGGCGATCCCGAACACCTCGCGGAACGTGACCCGGTCCGGCGGTGCTGCCATGCGTTTCTCCGACTCCGTGTGCAGACCGTGCCCTGCTTCGGACCAGTCGTCGATTTGACCGGCTGGTCATCAGGCCGTCACGGTGCGTGAGTTCCCCCAGCCAGTGTCCCGTGACGGTGGGTAAATCTCTAGGTTCTTTCGCTGGTATCCACGGTGTCACGGAGCTTTCCCGAACGGGTCAGACGATAGCCCGCAGTGTCTGACCGGTCGCCCAGGAGTCACCGGAGGATCATTCCGCACCCCTAGGTCGGTCGCCAGGGGCAAAAGTAGCCACCTCGCGTCGGCGAGGTGGCTACCGGGAAAACGGGAGGTCAGCCGCCGCCCCGTGCGCGTTCGATGACCTCGATGGACGCGCGGACCTGCTCGAAGGTGGGCGGCGCCGCCCGGTTGAACACGACGGTCAGGGACCGGCGCGGGATGACCACGAACTCGACGTCGACCCCAGCCGCCTCCGCGGCGGCTTCGACGACGTCCCGCCAGTGCTCGGGGTCGATCCCGTCCGGATCGGCCCATTCGTGGGCGAAGATCGCCCAGTTCCCCCGGAGGAGGGTGCCGACCACGTCCTGCGCGGTGTGGACGCGGTGCGGCGAACCGATCTCATCGGTCAACTATTCGCAGGTGGGGGTGGGTGATCGAGGCCCGGGCGCCTGGGTGGACGAAGGACAAGTTCGCTCCTTTCACCGGTGTGCCGGGGGCATTCGGAGCCGCGGGCCGGAGCGGATTGGTCCGGCCTGTCGATTCCGCCCTGTGGGAAGGGCTTCCCGCGCCGGAACCCCGGCGTAGCTTCGGATTCGTGACCGACCTCCCGCCGTTCACCCTGGCTGTCGTGGGCGCCGGACCCCGCGGGGTCGGCGTCCTCGAACGGCTCGGCGCGAACGCCGCGGAACTGCTCGGCGGCCGCCGGCTCGAGGTGCACCTGATCGATCCGTTCCCGCCGGGGCCCGGCCGGGTCTGGCGCTACGACCAGTCACCGCTGCTGCGGATGAACTCCATGCCCGAGGACGTCACGATGTTCACCGACGAGTCGGTGAAGATGGCGGGCCCGGTGCGGCCGGGGCCGTCGCTGCTGGAGTGGGCGCGGAAGGTGCGTGACGGCGGCCTCGACGCCGACGTCCCGCCCGACGTCGTCGCCGAGCTGACGGCGCTCGACCCCTTCCACTTCCCCACCCGGCGCCTGCAGAGCGCCTACCTGACCTGGTTCTACCGGAAGGTCGTCGAGGACCTGCCCGAAGACGTCGACGTCTTCGAGCACGCGGCCCGCGCGACCGGGGTCGACGGCCGCACCATCAGCCTGTCCGACGGATCGGCGATCGTGGCGGACGCCGTCGTCTTCACCGTCGGCCACCTCGACGCGGAACCGGACGAGCGGGAGCGCGAGCTGGCGGCGTTCGCCGCGCGGCACGAGCTGTCGTACTACCCGGCCGGCTACACCGCCGACGTCGACTACGCGGGCGTCGAACCCGGCGAAACCGTGCTGGTGCGCGGGTTCGGGCTGGCGTTCGTCGACCTGATGCTGCTGCTGACCGAGGGCCGCGGCGGCCGGTTCGAGGACCTCCCGTGCGGCGGCCTCCGCTACCACCCGAGCGGCGCCGAGCCGGTGCTGCACGTCGGCTCGCGGCGCGGGGTGCCCTACCACGCGAAGATCGGCTACCGGTTGCGCGGGAAACCGTTGCGGCTGCCCAGGTTCTTCGACGCCTACGCCATGGACGGGCTTCCCGGGGCCGCCCTCGACTTCCGCGCGGACGTCTGGCCGCTGGTCGCGAAGGAACTGGCCTGGGGCTACTACAGCGAGCTGTTCACCGGGCACCCCGGCCGCGTCCGCATGGACTTCGCCGTGTTCGCCGACGCCTTCGCCGACCTGGCCTGGGATTCGCCCGCCATGCGGGACCTCATCGTGCGGGCGGTGCCCGCCGAGGCCGACCGCCTCGACCTCGACCGGCTGGACCGGCCGATGGCGGACCGGACCTTCGGCACGGCGGAGGAGTTCGGCAAGGAGCTCCGCAAGTACGTCGAGGCCGATTTGGCGCGCCGGGCGGACCAGGAGTTCAGCGCGGACCTGGGTGCCTTCATGGCGCTGCTGTCGGTGTACGGCCAGCTGCCGATCCTGGTCCAAAAAGGACGACTGGGTGCCGCGTCCCAGGTGTCCGATATGGACGGCTGGTTCCACGGGTTCTTCTCCTACTACGCCAGCGGTCCGCCGCCGCGCCGGCTGGAGGAGCTGCTCGCGCTGCACGAAGCCGGAATCGTTTCCTTCGCGGGCGCGGAAATGCGGGTGACGGCCGAGCGCGGCGTCTTCGTGGCCTCGTCGGCGAGCCACCCGGAGACGGTCGAGGCCCGCACGCTGATCGAGGCGCGGCTGCCGGGCCCGAGCGTGACCCGGGCGGCCGACGGCCTGCTCCGGCAGCTGCGCGACGCGGGCGAACTGGCGGAGGAGACGGTGGCGGACCCGGTGACGGGCGCTTCGCTGCCGTCGGGCCGCATCCACACGCGGGTGTCGGACTCCCGTCTGCTCGACGGCACCGGCCGCCCCCACCCGCACCGGTTCGCGGTGGGGCCCCACACGAGCGCCCGCTCGGCGGCGGCGTTCACGCGGCCGCGGACGAACGCGTTGTCCTTCCGCCAGAACGACGCGGTGGCGCGGGAGATCCTGGCGCTGGTCAGCCGGCCCAGCTGACCAGTTCGCCGAGAACCGTCTCGGGTGCGGGCATCCCGGCGATCTCGGCCGCGATCCCCCGCGCGACCTCGCGCGCCGTCGAGCCGTCCAGGAGTTCCCGGGCGGCGGCTTCGATGGCGGGCATCCTGATCTCGTCGCCCACCAGTGCCTTCGCCGCGCCGAGTGCCGACAGCGTCTCCGCGTTGGCGAACTGGTCGGCGCCCTGGGGCAGGATCAGCTGCGGCAGGCCGGCGGCGAGCGTGCCGAGCACCGTTCCCGTGCCGCCGTGGTGGACCACCAGGCCCGCGTGCGCCAGCACCTGGGCTTGGGGCACGAACCCGGCGACGCGCACGTTTCCCGGCACCGGGCCCAGCGCCGCGGGGTCGCCGGGGCCGGCCGCCACCAGCACGTCCACCGGCAGCTTCGACAGGGCGGCGATCGCGCCGCGCAGCACCTGCGTCGCGCCGTAGGCCACCGTGCCCAGGGTCAGGTACACGAAGCCGTCTTCCGGGAGCGGTGGCAGCGGGACGTCCGCGTCGTACGGCGTCGGGCGCATCCGGAACACCTTCGGCACGGCGGCCGAGCCGGGGTCGCGGACGCTGTCGGGCCAGACGTCGATGCAGGCGTCGCCGAGCATGGCGTCCGCGGGCCGGGTGCCCCAGAGCGGGGCCAGCCGTTCGGCCGCGACCGCGAGCACCTCCGGTGGCATCGACCGGCCGATCACCAGCGAGGCGGCCGGGATGCCCGCCCGCTGCGCCAGCGCCCCGGTGCCGACGTCGCTCTGCTCGTAGACCACGAGGTCCGGCCGCAGCCCGGGCAGCAGCGGCTCCAGATCGGCCATGGTCGCCCGCGGCAGCAGCTCGGCGAACATCGTGATGCCGATGTCGAAGAAACCGGCGTCCGCGCCGTGCCGCTGCCGGGCTTCGGCTTCGGCGTCGCCGATCGAGGTGCCGACGCGGTGGGCCTCGAAGCCGAGGTCACGCACCTTGGGCACGAACGCCTCGCCGGTGCCGAAGACGACTTCGTGCCCGGCCGCGCGCGCCGCGTTCGCCAGCGGGAGCAGGGGAAAGAGGTGGCCGTATGCCGGGCGGCACGTGAAGAGGATCCGCACCGCCCGAGCGTACCGGCGTCAGCAGCGGTTGAGCATGTCCGTCAGGGCGGTCTTCTCGGCGGAGTTGATCGTCAGCTTGAACTTGTGCTTCACCGCGACCCACATCTTCGCGTAGGTGCACCAGTAGCCGACCAGCGGCGGCTTCCACTGGTCGGGCGACTTGTCGCCCTTCTCCTGGTTGACGTTGTCGGTCACGGCGATCAGCTGCGGGTCGGTGAGGTCGTTCGCGTACGCCTGGCGCTGCGCGGTCGTCCACGACGACGCGCCGGTGCGCCACGCGTCGGCCAGCGGCACGACGTGGTCGATGTCCACATCGGACGCCGCGGTCCAGGTCGCGCCGTCGTACGGGCTGAACCACTTGCCGGAGGTCGCGGCGCAGCTGGAGTCGGTCACCACGTTCGTGCCGTCGCGCTTCAGCACCACTTCGCGGGTGTTGCAGCCGCTGCCCTGATCGATCCAGTGCGGGAACTTGTCCCGGCTGTAGCCGGTCTGCGAGCCGTCGGCCTTGACGGTCAGCGCCGCGAGCTCGGACTTCGCCGTGGTGGCCGACGGGATGCCCGGCGGGGTCGCGTCCGCGACGCCGGCCAGCGTGCCGGACAGCACCGCGGTGACGGCCAGCACAGTGAGCGAATGACGAACAGCACGCCTGGTTGGCATTTTGCTGCCTCCGTGTCAGAAGTGGGGACAGCTAACCCTGAAGCACGGGAGTGGCGCGTACAACACGTATAGGTGACATGTTGCTGCCCGTCAATGAACACCGCGTGACGCGCGGCGCAAGGTGCGGTGTCGCTCAGACGGCTCCCCGGACCAGCCGCAGGTCCTCGGTGTGCCGGTACCAGGTCCACTTGTTCACCGCGCGCTCGTGGACGACGTCGTCGAGCACCGGCCGGGTGGGGATGCAGCCGATCTGGAACGCCCGCGAGTACAGCGTCGTCGGCCGCTTGAAGATGGTGCCCTTCACCACGCGGACGGCCAGGCCGGGGCCGCCCGGGTCCGGGGTCACCTCGATCGATGCGGCCGGCCCGCGCAGCGCCACCTGCTCGTCGGCGTAGGCCACGCCGCGGACCAGCCGCAGCTGCCCCCGCCCGACGAGCACGCCGCCGACGTCGTCGCGGATCAGCGGTACCGGGTCGACCTCACCGCGCAACGCGAGCGCGAGCGCCTGCAGCGGTGTCTTCGGCAGCCCCCAGAGCGCGCCGACGACCGAGTCCGGCGCCGACGGCACGAACCCGACCGACACGCCGGAGATCGCGTCCTTCCGGAGCAGGCGCAGCACGACGGCGGCGAGGTCCGCGTCCGTGCCTGAGACGACCAGGTGATCGTGTTCGCCCAGCAAGGGGTCGATTTCCGCCTTGCCGGGACGGCTCGGCACGCGGATCGACTCGACGTCGTCGACCTCTTCGAAGCCGGCCGCTTCGTCGCCACAAGCCACCACTATTCCGCGCACCCGCGGGTCCTCCGTTACGCTCATGCACCGGCATTTAGCAGCGCCACCGGTGTCCGTCCGGGACACTAAACCCCACGTCCTCGAACACCAGGAGTGTCACATGCCGGCCATCGTGCTCATCGGTGCCCAATGGGGAGACGAAGGCAAGGGCAAGGCCACCGACCTGATGGGTGACCGCGTCCAGTGGGTCGTCCGCTACCAGGGTGGCAACAACGCCGGTCACACGGTCGTCCTGCCGAACGGCGAGAACTTCGCCCTGCACCTCATCCCGTCCGGCATCCTGACCCCGGGCGTGACCAACGTCATCGGCAACGGCGTGGTGGTGGACCCGGGTGTGCTGCTCGACGAGCTCTCCGGCCTCGAAGCGCGGGACGTGGACACGTCCAAGCTGCTGATTTCGGCCGACGCGCACCTGATCATGCCGTACCACGTGGCCATCGACAAAGTCACCGAGCGGTACCTCGGCAGCCGCAAGATCGGCACCACCGGCCGCGGCATCGGGCCGTGCTACCAGGACAAGATCGCCCGCGTCGGCGTCCGCGTGCAGGACCTGCTCGACGAGAAGATCTTCCGGCAGAAGGTCGAAGCCGCGCTGGAGTTCAAGAACCAGGTGCTGGTGAAGGTCTACAACCGCAAGGCCCTCGACGCCGACCAGGTCGCCGACGAGGTGCTGGCGGCGGGCGAGAAGTTCGCGCACCGCATCGCCGACACGCGGCTGCAGCTCAACCAGGCCCTGGAGCGCGGCGAAACCGTGCTGCTGGAGGGCTCACAGGGCACGCTGCTCGACGTCGACCACGGCACCTACCCGTTCGTGACGTCGTCGAACCCGACGTCCGGTGGCGCGAGCGCGGGCTCGGGCATCGGGCCGGGCCGGATCGGCACGGTGCTCGGCATCCTCAAGGCCTACACCACCCGCGTCGGCTCCGGCCCGTTCCCGACGGAGCTGCACGACGAGTCCGGCGAGTACCTGCGCAAGCAGGGCGGCGAGTTCGGCGTGACGACCGGCCGCTCGCGGCGCACCGGCTGGTTCGACGCGGTGATCGCGCGGTACGCGGTGCGCGTCAACGGCATCACCGACTACTTCCTCACGAAGCTGGACGTGCTGTCCGGCCTGGAGAAGGTCCCGGTGTGCGTCGGCTACGAAGTTGACGGCTTCCGCACGCAGGACATGCCGATGACGCAGACCGACGTGCACCACGCGATCCCGATCTACGAAGAGCACCCGGGCTGGTTCGAGGACATCTCGGCGTGCCGCACGTTCGAGGAGCTCCCGGCGAACGCCCGCGCGTACGTCGAGCGCCTGGAAGAGCTGTCGGGCGCGCGGATTTCCGCGATCGGGGTGGGTCCGGGCCGCGAGCAGACGATCGTGCGGCACGAATTCGTCTGAGGTTCGTTCAGGTCAGCTTGGTGCTGACCGGCGTCTCGTTCCGGAACAGGTCGAGCACCGGGCAGTGCTCGTCGACCTCGCGCTTGAGGTCTTCGTAGCGCTCCCGGCTCGCCGGCCCTTCGAGTTCGACGGACACGCGGACGTCCCCGAAGCCGGGGCGCGTGTTGAAGGAGAAGCCGAAGAAGCCGTGCAGGTCGAGGTCTCCGTCGACGGTGACCTTGATGGAGTCGAGCGGGATCCCGCGCTTCGCCGCCCAGAACTGGTACGTGATGACCTGGCAGGAGCCGAGGGCGGCCAGTGCGTACTCGACGGGGTTGGCGGCCTGGTCGGTGCCGCCGAGCGCGGGTGGTTCGTCGACGGTGAAGCCGTGGTTCCGGACGTTGACTTCGACCTCGGTCTTGGTGCCGGGCTTGAGAACGTGGTCGACGCTGAAGGAGACGGCGGCGTTGTGCGGATCGGCGTCGACGGCCTTGCGGGTGCCTTCGATGACTTCGGTCAGCGACATGGGCTCTCCTGAAGATCGTGAGGGATGCCCCACAGGGTGGGCGATTTCCCGGCGGCCCGCTCGGGTTCTCAATTCCTGGGAAGCCGGAAAACCGCTGGCGCCGCTGGCTAACTTGGGCTCATGACCATCGGAGTCGCGCTGCCGGCCGGGGACACGGACTCGGCACCGAACCTCGTCGAAGAGCTCATCGCGCAGACCCGGCAGGCCGCCGAGGCCGGGCTGAAGTCCGTCTGGTTCTCGCAGCTGCCACTGAGCCAGGACGCCATCGCGATCGCCGCGCTCGCCGGGCGGGAAGTGCCCGGGATCGAGGTCGGCACCTCCGTCGTGCCCACCTACCCGCGCCACCCGCTGCTGGTCGCGAGCGCCGCGCGAACCGCACAGGCCGCCACCGGGGGCAGGTTCACCCTCGGGATCGGGCTCGGCTCGCAGGGCTTCCTCGGTCCCGTTTACGGCCTTGACTACCCGCCGCCGATCCGGCACCTGCGCGAGTACCTGACCGTCCTCCGGCAGGCCTTCGCCGGGGAAGCCGTCGACTTCGACGGCGAGACCGTCCGCGCCCATTCGCCCGGGCCGTCCACAGTGGCCGGTGGTGGCGACGTGCCGATCGTCGTCGCCGCGATGGGACCGCAGGCGCTGGCCGTCACCGGCGAGCTCGCCGACGGCACCCTCCCGTACCTCGCCGGGCCGAGAGCGCTTTCCGAGCGGATCGTCCCGGCCCTCCCCGAAGGCAAGCGGATCATCGCCGCCGTCCCGGCCGTCGTCACCGACGAACCCGACGCCGTTCGCGCGCTGGCCGTCGAACAGATGGCCTTCTACAGCCAGATTCCGTCGTACCGGAAGATCCTCGACGCGGAAGGCGTGGACCATCCCGCCGACCTCGCGCTCATCGGTGACGAAAAGACCGTCGCGCGGGGGATCCGGCGCTACTACGACGCCGGCGCGACCGACGTCGTCCTGACCCAGACCGGAATCCGCTCGGCCGAGGAGCGCCTGCGGACCTGGGCGGCGCTCAGCCCATCCGGTTCGTGAGGGTCGCCGAGACCGACAGCTCCTCCAGATCCAGCTCGCGCAGCACCTTCCGCAGCACTTCGTCGTCGAGGCGGCCCGCGCGGTTCTCCTCGATCATCGCCTTGCGCTGGGTGATCAGCAGTTCGCGCCGGGCCTTCGCGAACTGCGCCTGCGGGCTGCCCGATTGTTCCTCGCCGGACAGCGTGATCGCCGCCTTGGCGAACCGGTAGCGCATGTCGATCAGCCGTTCCAGCCGCTCTTTCAGCCGGGTGACGCGCTCCGGGGGCAGGTCCAGGGCGGCCAGCCGCTCGTGGCTGATCTCGCGCAGGCGGTCGTGCGCGGCCTTCTTGGCGACTTCGCGCGCGGCCAGCTCTTCGGCTTCGTCGCGGGTGGCTTCGGACGGGTCCTCGACCTTCAGCGCCCGGATCAGCGGCGGCAGCGTCAGCCCCTGGAGCAGCACCGTGCCGATGGCCACGGTGAACGCGAACAGCTGGATTTCCGCGCGTCCCGGGGTTTCCGCCGGGACGCCGGCCGCCGCGGCGAGCGTGACCACGCCGCGCATGCCCGTCCACGAGACCACCGCCAGCACCCGCCACGACGGTGCCGTTCGGCCGCGGCCGAACAGCCGCATCGCCCGGGGCAGGTACGCGGAGACGAACACCGCGGGAACCCGGACCAGCATGGTCACCGCCAGCACGGCCACCGCGACCAGCGCGAGCGTGCCGTCGTCGCGGGCCGCCTGGTGGGCGCCGTCCAGGACGACCGGCAGCTGCAGCCCCATCAGCGCGAACACCAGCGCTTCCAGCAGGACGTCGATCGATGCCCACACCGATCTGTCCTGCATCCGGGTCGCCGGGGACGCGTACAGCGAGCGGTGGCCGAGGTAGAGGCCGGCCGCGACGACGGCGAGCACGCCGGACCCGCTGAAGTCGTCGCCGAAGGGGTGCAGGTGCTCGGCCGTGACGTACGCGCCGAACGGCACGATGATCCCGAACGCCGACTCCATCAGGGGGTCGTCGAGCAGCCGCCGGATCAGCACGACGGCGCCGCCGATCACCAGGCCGACCGCGATGCCCAGCACGGTCGCCACCCCGAACACCGCGAACCCGTGCCCGGCCGAACCGGCCACGCCCGCGACCGCGGCGAGCGCGACCTTGTACAGCGTCAGCGCGGCGGCGTCGTTCACCAGGCTTTCGCCGGTCAGCACGGCCATCATCCGCCGGGGCAGGCCGAGCTTGCGCCCGATCGCCACCGCCGTCACCGCGTCCGGCGGCGCCACGACCGCGCCGAGGACCAGCGCCGACGCGAACGGCACGTCCGGCAGCAGGAGGTGCACGACGACGGCGACGACCACCGCGGTCACGGCCACCAGCACCACGCCGAGCGTGATGATCGGCCGCAGGGTCGTCTTGAAGTGCGTCAGCGAGCTCTCGAGCGACGTCGAGTAGAGCAGCGGCGGCAGCACGACGGTGAGGATCAGCTCCGGCTCGAGCGCCAGCCGCGGCACGCCGGGGATCAGCGCGACGCCGAGCGCGACGACCACCACCAGCAGCGGCGCGGACAGGTTGTAGCGCCGCGCGACCGCGGTCACCGCCAGCGAGCCGGCGAGCACGCCCATCAGCGTCAGAAGTTCCACTCGCCCGATCTTTCCGCAGGTCCCGGGGTCGTGCCGGACTTCCGTTCAGCGGAAAAGCGCTGGATTGTGTCGGACCCCACATGCATACTTGTTCGCAATACGCACACCTGTGCGGAAGACGTGCACCGACGCACCTCCGGAGGTTCCCATGTCCCCTGGCGCTCGCGGCTGGGTCGTGCCCCTGGCCTGGACCGCCGTCCTGCTCGACGGGTTCGACCTGGTCGTCCTCGGCACGGTGCTGCCCGTGCTGCTCCGCGGCCACGTCTGGGGCCTGACCCCCGCCACGGCGTCGGTCGTGTCGACCGTGGGGCTCGCCGGGATGATGCTGGGCGGGCTGGCGATCGGCACGGTCACCGACGTCATCGGCCGCCGGAAGGCCCTGATCATCTCCGTGACGCTGTTCTCCGTCTGCACGCTGCTGTGCGCGTTCGCGCCGTCGACGTTCGTCTTCGGGCTGCTGCGGTTCGTCGCCGGGCTCGGCCTCGGCGGCTGCCTGCCGACGGCGATCACGCTGGTCACGGAGTACGCGCGCCACGGCAAGGCCGGCAGCGCGACGACCACGGTGATGACCGGCTACCACGTCGGCGCGGTGCTGACGGCGCTGCTGGGCATCGTGCTGATCACGCCGCTGGGCTGGCGCGCGATGTTCGTCGCCGGCGCGCTGCCCGCGCTGGTCCTGGTTCCGCTGATGCTGAAGTTCCTGCCGGAGTCCGAGAAGTTCCAGCGGGTCCGCGAAACCGAGCGGTCGGCCGGGCACGCCGTCGCCGGGCTGTTCCGCGGCGGCCTGCTGCGCGCGACGATCGCCTTCTGGGTCACCTCGTTCATGGGCCTGCTGCTGGTCTACGGCCTGAACACGTGGCTGCCGGAGATCATGCGCCAGGCCGGGTACCCGCTGGGCGCCGCGCTGAGCCTGCTGCTGACGCTGAACGTCGGCGGCATCGTGGGCCTGCTCGTCGCGGGCCGGGTCGCCGACCGCGTCGGCATCCGCCCGTCGGCCATCGTCTGGTTCTGCGCGGGCGCGGTGTTCCTCGCCCTGCTGAGCGTGAAACTGCCCGCGGTCGGGCTCTACGCGGCGGTGTTCCTGACCGGCTGCTTCGTGTTCAGCGCCCAGGTGCTGGTGTACGCCTACATCGGCCGGATCTACCCGGACGCGATCCGCGCGACCGGCCTCGGCTGGTCGGCGGGCATCGGCCGGATCGGCGCGATCTCGGGCCCGCTGCTCGGCGGCGCCCTGCTGACGGCCGGGATCGCCTACCCGTGGGGCTTCTACGCCTTCGCGGCCGTGGGCGCCCTGGGTGCGGCGGCTGTGGCGGTGGTCCGCCCCGGCCACCGCTCCCCGGCGCCGGAGGTCGCCATCGGCGCGCCCGCCGAGTGAACCGCGCACAAGGTTCGTTCAAGGTCGGGCTGCGACGGTGGAGCACGGCCGGCAGACCGGTCCACCGGGGGTGGTGAGGGAGTCTTTCGCGCGGGGAGGGCGCGGAAGACTCCCTCATCCTCATCCAGGCCGGAGGTCAGCCCAGTTCCTTCAGTTCCTGTTCCACCGCGGCCAGTTCCTCCTCGGAACCCTGCACCTTCGGCCCGGTGAACCACTTCCGGGCCGAAACCACCCACCACAGGGCGGCCCCGCCCAGTACCACGAGGAAGGCGATCGGCGTGTAGTTGAAGGAGTCCACGGTCACCGGCGACGCCGGCGGAAGCATGAACAGCACGAAGATGAACGCGACCCAGATGGACGCGATGATGCCGATCGGCTTCCCCCACTTGCCGAGGTGCCACGGGCCAGGTTCGAACGAGTCGCCCCGCCGGACCCGGAGGAACACCGGAATCACGTAGGCGACGTAGAGACCCACGACCGCGATCGAGGTGACCGCGTAGTACGCCGTCGCGCTCCACAAGTACGGCAGGGCGAGGACCAAGGCGCCGATGGCGGCGAGCCAGACGGCGTTGGTGGGGGTCTGGGTGCGTTTGTTGATCCGGTGCCAGAAGCTCGAGCCCGGGATCGCGCCGTCACGGGCGAAGGCGTAGATCATCCGCGAGTTCGCCGTCACGGACGACATCCCGCAGAACAGCTGCGCGCCGATGCAGATGAGCAGGAGGAACTTGCCGGTGGTGACCCCGGTGGCGTCGATGAAGATCTGGGCGGGCGGCACCCCGGTCCCGGAGCCGACCGCGCCGTCGTAGTCCTGGATCGCGAAGGTCAGGCCGATCAGCAGGATCCAGCCGGCGACCAGGGAGACGAGGATCGAGGTGACGATGCCGCGCGGCCCGGCCTTGGCGGCGTTCTTCGTCTCTTCCGTCATGTGCGCCGAAGCGTCGTACCCCGTCAACGTGTACTGCGCGAGCAGGAGGCCCAACGCGAACACGTAGATCGGCGAAGTCCAGCCGGTCTTGTTGACGAACTCCCCGAAGACGAAGGAGGCGTCCTGGTGCTTGGCGGGCACGAAGGTCAGCACGCCCACGATGACCAGCACCCCGATGAGGTGCCACCACACGCTGACGTTGTTGAGGATCGCGACGAGCCGGACGCCGAAGGTGTTCAGCAGGCCGTGCACCACGAGGATGATCGCCAGGAGCAGGATCGTGTGTCCCGGTGTGGCGGTGAAGCCCCATTGCAGATCCAGGAACGCGTTGAGGAACAGCGCGGCGCCGAAGTCGATGCCCGCCGTGACGGCGATCTGGCCGACCAGGTTGAACCAGCCGGTGAACCACGACCAGGCCGCGCCGTTGCGCGGGGCCAGTTTCGCCGCCCAGTAGTACAGCCCACCCGCGGTCGGGTAGCTGGAGCACACCTCCGCCATGCCGAGGCCGACGAGGATCACGAAGAAGCCGACCAGGACCCAGCCCCAGATCATCGCGGCCGGCCCGCCGGTCTTCATGCCGGTGCCGTAGAGCGTGAGGCAGCCGGAGAGGATCGAAATGATCGTGAAGGAGACGGCGAAGTTCGAGAACGCCGACATCGTCCGTTTGAGCTCTTGGGCGTATCCCAGCTGGTGCAGCCGGGCGGCGTCGTCGTCGGGGGTGGTCTGCTGGTCGGAAACATCCATCGGGCACCTCTTGAAAGGTATGCGGCCAGACCATTGAATTCGCCGAAGGTAGCCTTGGTCTCGAAGGGTGTCAAGCCTTCGTGAAGAACTCGTCCAGCCACCCCAGGAGGGGCCCGCCACCTCGGTGGTTGTTCGAGATCAAGGTCGCGGTGAGCCCGGACCCCGGCTCGTGCGTGCTCCAGAACGTGACGCCGTGGTCGCCGCCGTTCAGGTGCACCACACCCGGCCGCGGCAGCCAGAAGCCGAGCCCGTAGCCGTCCGGGTGCGGGCGCAGCATCCGGTCCACCCACTCGCGCGGCACGATCCGGCCGTCGAGGAAGGCGGGCCAGAACTTGCGGAAGTCCGGCGCGGTGCTGTAGATCCCGCCGTCGGCGAAGCCCACGACGGGAAGGCTGAACACGTTGGTGCGGCCGTCTTCGAGGTAGCCGGTGGCCGTCCGCGCGGGCAGCGCGTCCGAGCGGAGGAACGCCGTGTCCGTCATGCCCGCGGGCTCGGTCACCCGGGTCCGGACGAGGTCGGCGAAAGGTATGCCCGCGATCCGTTCGGCGATCAGGCCGAGGACCGCGAACGCGCCGTTGTGGTAGCGGAACTCCGTGCCGGGCGCGGAAACCTGGGGATACCCGTCGAGCGCGGCGAGGTAGTCGGCCGAGGTGGCGAGGAGTGGGGTCGGTGGTGGCGGTGGATCCGCTTCTTCGTCGCAGTAGTCGCCGATGCCCGAGGTGTGCGTCAGCAGGTGCTCGACCGTCACGCGGTCGTCGATCAGCGGCAGGTCGTCGCCGAGGACTTCGCGCGCGGTCGTCGAAAGCGCCAGCCGTCCCTCGGCCACCAGCCCGACGACGACGAGCGCGGTGAGCCCTTTGACGCCGCTGGCGATCGCGAACCGGGTGTCGACGGTGTTCTCGACGCCGTAACCGAGGTGCGCGTACCCGAACGCCCGCTCGACGAGCGTCTCCTCGCCGCGGGTCACCAGCACGACGCCGGAGAAGCCGTGTTCTTCCGCCAACGCCGCGAGGGGCACCTTCATGGGCTCAGCGTCCCTGAAGGTGCCCTCCGCGGCAAAGGGGTTACCGGCCCAGGAACGCGTGCAGCGACTCCAGCGCGGTGTCCGGCTGGTCGGCGAAGAAGCCGTCGACGCCGGCCTTGAAGAACGCCGCCTCCTCGGTGAAGACGTCACCGTAGGCGTCCGGCTCGGCCGACGAGCGCAGGTTCGCGGGCAGGAACGGGTTCTCGTTCCGGAACGTGTACGGCTGCACCTTCAGGCCCGCCCGGTGCGCGTCCGCGACGAGCGCGGTGGGCGTGCCCAGGTTGTCGTTCTTGTCCCGCGGGATGATCTGCGCCTTGTCCGGCCCGAGGTACTTCGCGTACTTCGCGACGTCGCGCAGGCCCTGCGGTGTCACGAGGTCCGCGTACGTCCGCTTGTCGCCGTTCGCGACGAAGTCCGCCGGGGCGCCGGTCGCCGAGGTCAGCTGCAGCAGCGGCGTCCGGAGCTGCTTGTGCAGCGCGATCAGGTTCGACACCTCGAACGACTGGATGATCGCCGGCGCGTCCGGCCGGTCGAGGCCGTTGCGCTTGAGGATCGCGACCAGCTTCGGCTCGGTCGGGTTGCCGATGGACTGGAAGAACGTCGAGTGCTTGACCTCGGGGTAGGTGCCCAGCGTCCGGTGCAGCTCGCGGCCGAGGCGCTGGGTCAGGTCGAGGACCTCCTGGAAGGAGGCGATCCGGTAGCGGCCGTTGTACAGCGTGTTGTGCGGCCGGTTCTGCGGGATCCGCTCGACCGCGCGCAGCGTCTTCAGCTCGGCCAGCGTGAAGTCCTGGGTGAACCACCCGGTCGTGGTGACCCCGTCCAGCACGACGGTCTTCTTCCGGTCCGCGAACTCCGGGTGCTGGGCGACGTCCGTGGTGCCGCCGACCTCGGGTTCGTGCCGGGCGACGAGCTGACCGTCCTTGGTGGGCACGAGGTCGACGTCGACCCAGTCGACGCCCATCCGGTAGGCGAGCTCGTAGGAGGCGAGGGTGTGCTCCGGCCGGTACCCGGGCGCGCCGCGGTGTCCGATGATCACGGGGTCATGGTGGCCCCGCCCGTGCGCCGCCGCATCGGCGGACCCGCTTTCGGCCGCACCGGCCGACCCGGCCGCGACTCCGGTGACACTCAGCAACGCCAGCCCGGCCAGCGCCAGTACACCCACACGGTTGCGTTTCATCTGGTGACCTCATTTCACAGGGTGTGACCTGACTACTCGCGCCACCTTCGATGTCGCAAGCGTCTCGCGGTGGTACTTCGGCGGTCAGCGCGGTAAACGGCGCGTGGACTCCTCTTTCCCGGGGCCCGTCCGGCGCTCGGACCGGGGCCCGGAGGACGGCGCGATGTCCCCCGCGAACCCGGCCGGATACGCTGTGCGGCGTGCGCGTACTGGTAATCGGCTCCGGCGCCCGAGAGCATGCACTCGTCCTCGCGGCGTCCGGTGATCCCGCTGTCACGGCCCTGGCCTGCGCGCCCGGCAACGCCGGGACCGCCGCGGTCGCCGAGCAGCTCGGCGTCGAAGCCGCCGATCCCGAAGCGGTCGCCGGGCTCGCCAAGAGCTGGCAGGCCGACCTCGTCGTGGTCGGGCCCGAGGTGCCGCTCGTCGCCGGCGTCGCCGACGCTGTCCGCAAGGCCGGCATCGCCTGCTTCGGCCCCTCGGCCGCCGCCGCCCGGATCGAAGGGTCGAAGGCCTTCGCCAAGGACGTCATGTCCGCCGCGAACGTGCCGACCGCGCGCTGCGAGGTCGTCGACAACCCGGCCCGCCTCGACGCCGCGCTCGCCCGCTTCGGCCCCACCTGGGTGGTCAAGGACGACGGCCTGGCCGCCGGCAAGGGCGTCGTCGTCACGCCGGACATCGACGTCGCGCGCAAGCACGCCATCATGCTGCTCGACGGCGGCCACCCGGTCCTCCTCGAGTCCTTTTTGGACGGCCCGGAGGCGTCGCTGTTCTGCTTCGTCGACGGCAACACCGTCGTCCCGCTGCTGCCCGCGCAGGACTTCAAGCGCGTCGGCGACGACGACGCCGGCCCCAACACCGGCGGCATGGGTGCCTACGCGCCGCTGCCCTGGGCGCCCGAGAACCTGGTCGACGAGCTGGTCGAGACGGTCGTCCAGCCGGTCGCCGACGAGCTGGTGAACCGCGGTGCGCCGTTCTCCGGCCTGCTCTACGCCGGCCTCGCGCTGACCTCCGACGGGCCGCAGGTCATCGAGTTCAACTGCCGGTTCGGCGACCCCGAGACGCAGGTCGTGCTGGCGCTGCTGCGCACGCCGATCGCCGGGCTCATGCACGCCACCGCCACCGGCAAGCTCGCCGAGCACCCGCCGCTGGAGTGGGCGGGCGGCGCCGCGGTCACCGTCGTGATCGCCGCCGACGGCTACCCCGGCAAGCCGCGCACCGGCGACGTCATCACCGGGGCCGAGCTGGAAGGCGTCCTGCACGCCGGCACCCGTCGCCGGGACGACGGCGCCGTCGTCTCCTCCGGCGGCCGCGTGCTGTCGGTGGTCGGCACCGGCAAGACGCTCAAGTCGGCGCGCAAGCACGCGTACGAGACGGTCGAAAAGGTCCACCTCGCGGGCTCCCACCACCGCACGGACATCGCGCTGAAGGCGGCGAACGGCGAGGTCGGCGCCCCGGCGGCGAAACAGCGCGCCTGATTCCACGGATCGGGGGAACCGGCCGGGCGCACTCTTCGTCCAAACTCAGGTTGCTGCTACCTCCGCGTTGGTAGCCTCGACGGGAGCCGGCCGGTCACTGTCCGTATGACGTCAGGGGAGAGCATGTCAGGACCCTCGTACGACAGCGTTGTTCCGGGGCTTCGCCCCGGGCCGGGGGCTCCGCCACCCGGACCCCCGCAAGACCTCAGCTCGGCCGTCCCGGTGGCGCCGGCGGCCGCGGACGTCCTGGTCCACCCGGACAAGCTCCTCGACGTCGCCCGGATCGTCGAAGAGCAGGCCAACGCCCTCGAAGACCAGCTGCTGACCCGGCTCGGCCAGCTGCGGATCGACGCGCCGTCCGCCGACGTGATCAGCACCCAGTCCGTCCAGGCCTGGAACTCCCTCATCGCCGACGGTGACCGCTCCTACGCCGGGCAGGTCCGTGAGTACGTCGCCGGCCTGAAGCGCCTGGTCTCCCAGCTGCGCGAAGCCGCGAAGGACTACAAGGTCAGCGAAGAGGAGAAGGCGGCGGTGTTCGGTGACCGCGGCAAGCACGGTGCGTAACCGGATCGCCGGAGGCGTGCTCGCGACGGCGGCGCTCGCCGGCTGTTCCGCGGGCACCGAGGGCACGCCGTACCCGGTCGAGACCGCCGCGACGGCCGCGTCGCAGAGCGCCAAGGCCGCCCAGCTGCCGCAGCGCCCGGCCGACCTGTCGCTGCAGGGCGTCGATCTGTGCGCGATCTTCCCCCAGGTGCAGCTGGACGCGCTGAAGATCACCAGCCTCCCGCGCCCGGCTCCGGAGCAGGACGGCCCGACCTGCGTGTTCGACGCCGACGGCGCCGAGCCGGTGCACTCCTACCACGTGCGTGCGGTGCCGGCGGACCTCGACCAGTGGATCACCGGGGCGCGCAAGAAGAACAGCATGACCACCGAGCCGAAGACCGTCGGTGGTTACCCGGCGCTGACGAACTACCGCGCGGCCGGCGACCCGGTCGACTGCGAGACGCTCGTCGGCGTCGCGAAGGGGCATACGCTGGCCGTCCAGACCTTCGCCATCACCCGCGGCCGGCTCACGCAGCCGCAGCTGTGCGACATGTCGGCGCACGCCGCCGACCTGGCGCTGCAGACCCTGAAAGCACGCAACTAGGGAGGGCGCGTGGAATTCTCCGAGCTCGCGGCCGGGATCCAGAACCACCGGTTCGACGGCTGGACCAACACCGCGATCGCCGACCAGATCACGCGGATGATCAACGGCGACGGCACCGGCAGCATCGGCACCGCCGTCGACGCGCTGAAGGCCGTCGCGACCGCGCTCGCCCACACCGACCAGACGCTGCGCGCGCAGCTGCTGAAGCTCGGCGTCGAGTGGCAGAGCCAGGCCGGGGGCGCGGCGAGCCAGGTGTTCACCGAGCAGGCCGGCTTCTCCCAGGACGCCACGACGAAGGTCGCGCACGCCGCGGAAATGGTGTTCGAGCAGGGTGAGGCGTTCAACCGCACCAAGTACAAGCTGCCGGACGCCGAGACGGTCCGGAAGGGTGCGGGCGGCTTCACCCTCGGCGACGGCCTGCTGAGCCTCATCGGCTTCGAGACCGACCACGCCCGGCAGGTCGAGGCCGCGAACGACGCCAAGGCCCAGGCGCAGCAGGCGCTGAACGAGTACGCGCAGCAGAGCGGCACGAACCTGCTCTCGACGCAGTCGCTGTCCGACCCCGAGTCGCTGAAGCTGGCCGCCCCGGGCGTCACGCCGGGGGTGCTGGACGTCGCCGGCGCCGCGGTCGCGGTGACACCGGACGGCGGCGTGAAGCCGGCCTCGGACAAGGTCCGGTCGGTGCACGTCGAGCCGCCGGTGGTGCAGCCGGTGTCCCACACCGTGCACGCCGATCCGCCGACCCCGGTCTACGGCGTCGCCGCGCAGCAGTCCTCCCACGCCGCGCAGCAGCAGCCGCCGCGCCAGACCGGCTATGCCGGTTCGACCGGTTCGGCCGGTGCTCCGGCCGCCCAGCAGACGACGCCGAGTTCGACGACGCCGTCGGGCGCGAAGCCGACGACGCCGACACCGGCGCCCGGGCCGGGCTGGGTCCACACCCCGGGTCGCGGCCCGTCCGGCGACCAGTCCGGCCGCTTCACCCCCGGTCCGGGGGCCGGAGGCCAGGGCGAACCGTTCTGCCCGCCGGGAGCGCCCGGCGCGCAGCCGCCCGGCTCGGCCCCGGCGACGACGCCGATCAAGTCGCTCGGCGGCGGTGGCGGCGGGACACCCGGTGGTTCGACCGGCATCGACAGCTCCACCGGCCGCGGCCCGGACGGGTTGCTGGCCAAGGGCCGCACGGTCGGCGCGATGCCGCAGGCCCCGCTCCAGCCCGGCCAGTACACAGGCGAACGCGGCTTCGTGGTGAAGCCCGGCGCCACCCCCGGCGACATCGGCGCCGGCGCGGCGGCGATCGGCGCGGGTGCGGCCGGCGGCGCGTTGAGCGGCGACAAGGAGCGTCAGCGGCGCGACAAGAGCCAGCCGAAGGGGCCGGTGCGGCCGCTGCCGGTCGGCGAGCTGCCCGAAGAGGAAGCCGTCGCGCTGCGCAAGTCGGAGCAGATCAGCCCGAAGCAGCAGCCCGGCGAGGCGAAGTTCCTGTCCGAGGCGGCACCGCAGGAGGAGGACGCCGAGCACGTCCGCCGCTACGGCGTCGACGACCAGGACCTGTTCGCCGACCAGCGGATGGTCTCCCCCGACGTGCTCGGTGACCACGGCGGGGATGTGCGCTGACCGTGTCGCTCGTCCTGTCGGCCCTCGAGTTCGACGTGCTCTGGGAGTCCTTCGACCTGCCCCGTCGGCACGTCGCGCTGGACGTGCCGAGCGAAGGAGCCACCCGCGCCGAACGGCTCGAGCTGGTGGAGTCGGCGTGGGCGTCGCTGAGCGAGCGGCGCCTGGCCCGCAACCGGCGGGCGTCCGGCGAGCTGGCCGACCTGCTGCACCTGCTGGCGCGCCCGCAGTTCGGGATCGACGTGTGGGTGTGGGCGGAACGCGAGATCCGCGGCCGCGCGGTCAGCCTGCGCAGCCAGGCGGTGCTGGCGGTGGTGGACGACGGCGAGGTCTGGCTGATCCCGGCCACCGAGGACGGCCTGGCGGAAGCGGCGGTCTCGGTGGCGGGTGACCTGGGGCCGGGCATCGGCCAGACGGTCAGCCTGCCCTACGACGTCGTGAAGTCCGCCGACGCGGCCACGAAGGGTGACGCGAAGGCGCTGGTCACCGCGCTGGAGGACCGCGGGATTCCGCTGTTCCAGGCCCAGGAGCTCTCGGGCATGCTGCTGGGCCAGGAGGCCCGCGGCCAGTTCGGCGCGGAACGCACCTCGCGCGACGGCGTGGTGCACCGGGCGGACCGGGTGGTGGCGTTCTTCGACACGGACGCGGGCCGCTACCTGTTCCAGGTGGGCCGCGACGGTGACGGCCGCGAGTGGGCCACCGTCACCCCGGCGGACAACGCCCTGCTGGCCACGCGGATCCGCGAACTGGTGGCGGAGGCCTGATCCCCGCCGGGTGGAAGTTGGCGGAGATCCGTACCCGCGCCCCGGGCGAAGTCATAAAGTAAGCGCGGGAACCGTCCTGGTCATGACAACGTCCGATCGGGCGGAGACAAGTTTCCGAAGGGGATGACGAACCGTGCCTGTCTACGACCCGGACTCGATGGCCATCGCGGCCCGCCAGGTGGAGAAGCTGAAGGACGAGTTCGAAAAGTCCAAGCAGAAGGTCACCGGCCTGGACCACGAGAAGGAAAGCCCCTTCGGCGGGATGGACGAAACGGGCGACGCGCACGGCGCGGTCGGCAAGTTCAAGGACGGCGTGCACAACCAGTTCGACGCCGCGGGCAAGCACATGGAAGCGCTGGGGTTCGCCATGCGCAAGGCCGCCGGCCTGATCGCCGAGACCGACCAGGTCGGCGCGAGCGACCTGAAGCTGCACGTCGACAAGTAAGTGGGGGCACGGAAGTGGGTTTGAACGCGGTCGGCGCCGGAACGCCGGACAATTGGGACGCCTTCATGAAGAAGGTCGACCAGGTCGAAAAGGTGGACCTGGAAAAGATCTCGGCGGCGGCGACGCAGTTCCGCGAGGCGGGCAAGAACGCCGGCGACCACAATGCGTCCCTGAAGAATTCGACCGACGCGCTCAACGGCAGCGTGTGGGCCGGGCCGGCGGCGGACCAGTTCTTCCAGTACGTCCGCCAGGTCCGCGACGCCGGGACGAAGGTGCAGACCCACCTCGAGGACGTCGCCAAGGACCTCGACGACCTCGCGAAGTCCCTCGACCAGATCAAGAAGAACGTCGGTGACAAGCAGCTCGCCGCGGAAAAGGCGGTCAACGAGCGCAACGCCACGGCCGAAACCCAGATCAACAACGCCTTGGCCGCGGCGAAGAAGGCGCACGACGAAGGCAAGCCGGGCCCCAGCCCCAGCGCCGACGAGATCCTGGCCACCGCGAAGACGGACATCCACAACATCACCGCCGGCTTCGACGGTGACGTCACCGGCCTGCAAACCCAGGCCGACACGGCGATCAAGGCGTCGCAGAAGCTGATGTCCCAGCAGATCGAGGGCGGCTACGACCAGGTCCCCCTGCCGAGCAGTTCCGCCGCGGCCCCCAAGAGCACGGGCGGCATCCACAGCAACGGCTCCTCCCACGGCGGCGGAGGCGGAGGCGGAGGCGGCGGTGGGGGTGGCGGAGGCGGCGGTGGCGGCCTCGGCCCGAGCGGCGGCCCGCCTTCCTCGCCGCCGCCGGGGAACGTCCAGCAGTGGATCCAGGAAGCCATGAAGGCGCTGCAGGCGGCCGGGATTCCGGTGACGGACGCGGACATCCCGAAGATCTGGGCCATCATCCAGCACGAATCCGGCGGAAACCCGAACGCCATCAACAACTGGGACTGCGTGCCGCTGGACACGCAGATCGTGACCAGGCGCGGCCTGCTGAAGCACGACGCGGTCGAGGTCGGCGACGAGACGATCGGCTACAACCGGGCCACCGGGCGCAGCGAGTGGACGCGGATCACCCGGGTCGTCCACCACGAAGACGCCGAGCTGGTCCGGATGTTCAACTCGCGGTGGCAGGCGACCACGACGCCGAACCACCGCTGGCTCAATCTCCCGCGGGTCAATGTCAGGCGTACGGACCTGCCGGCCATCTGTCCGGAGTGCGGCTGGGAGCCGCGCGCGGCGGCGCAGCCGGAGAACGGCGTCGCGGTGCACCGGCATAAGAAGCACGGCATCGTTTCGCCGAAGCAGGAGAACCGCTACGAGACCGAGACCGGCTTCGTCACCACCGAGGACGTCCGGTCGCGCGACCGGATCCTCCTGGCGGCGCCGGCCGCCACCGGATCCTCGCTGGACATCAGCGTGCCGGAAGCGGCGATCCTCGGGTGGATCGCCGGCGATGGTCACATCGAGAGCCGACAGCACCGCCCGACCATGTCCATCGCGCAGTCGAAGCCCGAGATGGTGGCGAAGCTCCGCAAGCTCCTCGACGGTGTGTCGCACGCGGTGTACGTCGAAGACCGCGGTGGGTGCGGCCCCCGGCACCAGTTCCGGCTGGACCACGATTACGCCCGGGATTTGCTGGCGCGCGCCGGCAACCCGAAGTCCGACGCGGTCGCTCAGGTGCTGGCGATGTCCAGCGGACAGCGCGAGGCGTGGCTCGAGGCGATCACCGACGCCGAAGGCACCCAATACGTGCGGCCCGGGTACTCGCGACCTCAGGTGGTCCTCTACCAGGCGCCCGGTGCGGTCCTCGACGCGATCGCGCTGGCCGGTTACCTGTCCGGAGCGCGGCCTCGGGTGCTCCCCGTGGCGCGGAAGAACCAGCCGGAAACCTGGCGCCAAGAATTCTCCGTGCACCTGAACAACCCGATCGTCACCGGAACCTTCCTGCGGAAGGAAGCCGCCGGGCGGGGTGACGTGTGGTGCGTGACCACAGAGCTGGGCACCTGGACGGCCCAGGAAGGTGACCACATCTTCCTGACCGGCAATTCGAACGCCGCCGCGGGGCACCCGTCCAAGGGGCTCATGCAGTGCATCGACTCGACGTTCAACGCCCACAAGCTGCCCGGGCACGACAACATCTACAACCCGGTCGACAACATCATCGCCGGCGTCCGGTACTCCTTCGACCGGTACGGCGGCCTCGACAACGTGCCCGGCATCAAGGCCATGGCCCACGGTGGTGCCTACCGCGGCTACTAGCCTGGCCCCATGGCCGACCTCGGAGCTTTCGCCGGGCCCGCGCTGCGGGCCGGCGTGCCGCCCTTCCACGTCATGGACGTCCTCTCCGCGGCCGGGGCCCGGCAGCGCAGCCACGGCGATCTCGTGTCGCTCGCGGCCGGGCAGCCGTCCGCGCCCGCGCCGAAACCCGTGCTCGAGGCCGCGCGGCAGGCTCTGCAGGACAGCACCCTCGGCTACACCGAGCAGCTCGGGATCCCCGAGCTGCGCGAGGCCGTCGCCGGGCACTACCGGCGGCGGTACGACGTCGACGTCCAGGCGCACGACGTCGTCCTGACCACCGGCTCCTCGGGTGGCTTCCTGCTCGCCTTCCTGAGCGCCTTCGACCCCGGCGCGAAGGTCGCCATGGCGCGGCCCGGCTACCCGGCCTACCGGAACCTGCTCTCGGTCCTGGGCTGCGAGGTCGTCGAGTTCGCCACCACCGCGGCGACGAACTTCCAGCCGACCGTCGCCCTCCTCGACGAGCTCGGCCCGATCGACGGCCTGATCGTCGCCAGCCCGGGCAACCCGACCGGCACCGTGCTGCCGCCCGGGGAACTCGCCGCCATCACCGGCTGGTGCTCGTCGCACGGCGTGCAGCTGATCAGCGACGAGATCTACCACGGCATCTCCTACGGCGCCGAGCTCGACTGCGCGTGGCAGTACGGCCGCGAGCCGATCGTGCTCGGCAGCTTCTCGAAGTACTTCGCGATGACCGGCTGGCGGCTCGGCTGGATGCTCGCCCCGCAGCGGCTGCACCGCGCGATCGACGTCCTGACCGGCAACTTCACCATCTGCCCGCCCGCGGTTTCGCAGTACGCGGCCCTCGCCGCCTTCACACCCGAGGCGTACGCGGAAGCTGACGCGCACGTCGAGCACTACCGCGCCAACCGCGATCGCCTCTTCGCCGGCCTGCAGCGCATCGGCCTCGACAAGCTCGCTCCCGCCGACGGCGCCTTCTACGCGTACGCCGACGTCAGCGCCTACACCGATGACAGCCTGAGCTGGTGCCAGCGGCTGCTCGCCGACACCGGGCTCGCGATCACCCCCGGCGTCGACTTCGACCCGGTCGACGGCGGGAAGTACGTCCGGTTCTCCTTCGCCGGCAGCGCCGGGGACATCGACGAAGGGGTCCGGCGCCTGGGGGCCTGGCTGGCCAGGGGGAACCCTGAATAAACCCCGAACGTTGCCCTTCGGAGGGGAGTTTCACCGCGTCAGGTGGCACTGTGGAGCCATCGGGCCGGTGGGGCCACGGGGAAGCATCGGAGGAACCATGTTCTGGAAGATCGTCGGCGGCCTGATCATCGCCTGGGTGGCGTTCATGGTGCTGGGCGCCGTGATCGGCTTCGTGTTCAAGGCCGTCCTGTGGATCGCGATCATCGGCGGTATCGCCTTCCTCGGCGCCGCCGGCTACAAGGCGATCACCGGCGGCAAGAAGGACCCCAGGCGGATCAACCGCTACTGAGCCGGCTACCCGGGGATCCGCGCCACGCCGCCCAGCGCCGTCCAGTTGACCGGCGTCAGGGGCGCCAGGCGCGGCCCGTCCGGCCACCACAGGTGTGGCGCGGTCAGCCCGGGCTCGAGCAGGTCGAGCCCGTCGAAGAACGACGTGATCTCGGCCCGCGAACGGTAGCGCGTGTCGAGCCCGGTGCGGCCGAAGCGGTCCTCCAGTGACGTCGCGACGCCGGCCGCGTCGGAGCCGTCGGCCGGGTTGTGCCGGTGCAGCAGGATCAGGTACGAACCCGGCGCCAGCGCGCCGACGTAGGACTTGACCACCTGCTGCGCCTGCTGGAGGTCGGCGATGTGGTCGACGACCCCGCACAGCACGAGCCCGGCGGGCCGGTCGAAGTCGATGAACCGCCCGACCCCGGCGAGCGTCTCGCCGGGGTTCAGCGGGTCGGTGCCGCAGATGTGCGTGAAGTCGTTGTCGACGAGCAGGGCCCGGCCGTGCGCCTCCACCACCGGGTCGTCGCCGACGTAGACGACGTGCGCTTCCGGGTTGTACTTCTGCGCCACCTGGTGGGTGTTCTCCGCCGTCGGGAAGCCGGAAGCGAGGTCGAGGAACTGGTCGACGTCCAGCCGCTCGGTCAGGTAGCGGACGGCGCGCACCAGCCACTGCCGCACTTCCCGCGCCATGGCCGGGGCTTCCGGCGCGATGGCCACCAGCTGCCGGAGGACGGCGCGATCGGGCTCGTAGTGGTTCTGCCCGCCCAGCAGCGCGTCGGTGACGCGAGCGATGCTCGGCCGGTCGAAGTCGACGTGGGCCGATGGTCGTTCGCTCGTCGCCATGCGCACCTACCGGGGGAGTCGGGGATGCCCCACCCTAGGTCATGGAGATCACGGCGGGTAGGCGGCCGTGCGGTGCGCGTGAGCCGCTCAATCCAGCCAGGCGCGGGCCGCGTCGGCGCCGTTCCAGACGTGGGCACGGAGCCCCACCGCCCGTGCTCCCTCCACATTGGACTCACGGTCGTCGAAGAACAGGCAGTCGGCCGGTTCGGCGCCGAGCTCGTCGAGCAGGAGGCGGAAGATCTTCGCGTCCGGTTTGACGCACCGGACGTCGCCCGAGAACATGGTCACGCGGAAGAGCCGCGCCCAGTCCTGCGCGCGGACCCACTCGCCGAACGCGATCGGCGCGTTCGAGAGCAGCGCCAGGTTCGCGCCGGCCTCGGAGAGCGCCTCGAGCAGCGCCGCCGACGACGGCTCCAGGTGACCCCAGCCCTCGACGTCGGTGCGGGTCAGCTCGGCCGACAGCGCCTCGTCGACCGGCGCGCCCACGGCGTTGCCGACCGCCTGCCAGTACTCGAGCGGGGTGCTGCCGGCGTCGTAGGGAATCCGGTACTCCCAATACGCCTTCAGGAACTCCGGCAGCGGCGCTCCCATCGCCGCGGCCAGGTCGGGCAGGGCGGCGCTCGGCTTGCTGAGCACGTCGCCGTAGTCGAACACGATCCAGTTCATCGGGGCCCCAGATTTCTTCAGACGCCGGTCTTGATCCGGCGCACGGCTTCTTCGACGTCGGTCGCGCTCAGGTCCCGGTGGGTGACGAACCGGACCTTGCCCGCCATCGGCACCGCCCGGATGCCGAGCGAGTCGAGCCAGGCGAGCGCGGTCGGGATGTCGGGAACTTCGGCGAGCACGATGTTGGTGTCGGGTGTGTTGGCCGGCCAGCCGTGCTCGCGGAGGCCGTCGGCGAGCCGCCGGGCGTTCTCGTGCGACTCGGCCAGGTCGGGGATGCGGTCCAGCGCGATCAGGCAGGCCGCGGCCAGGACGCCGCCCTGCCGGACGCCGCCGCCCAGCATCTGCCGCATCCGGCGCGCCCGCTCGACGAACGCCGCGCTGCCCGCGACGACCGAGCCGACCGGCGCGCCGAGGCCCTTGCTGAAGCAGGCCGACACGGTGTCGACGCCGACGGTCAGCGCGGCCGGTGGCACTTCGAGGGCGACGGCGGCCTGCCACAGCCGGGCACCGTCGAGGTGCACGGTCAGGCCCGCTTCCTTGGCGACGGAGAGCAGCTGGGCGTGCTCGTCGGGCGGGGTCACCGCGCCACCGGCCGCGTTGTGGGTGTTCTCGAGGCAGAGGAGAGTTGTCCGTAATGTGAAGTACGGCCCGGGTTGTCCGATCGCGGCTGCGAGGGCGTCGGGCGATGGGCGGCCCGGGCCGCCGTCGTGCTCGAGGATGTCCGGCATGCCGCCGGCCAGCCACGCCGCCGAGCCCAGCTCGTTGGCCAGCACGTGCGCGCCCCGGGTGGCGAGGAACCGGTCGCCGCGCTGCAGGTGCAGGCTCAGCGCGATCAGGTTGGCCATCGTCCCGCTCGGCACCCAGAGGGCGGCCGGCATGCCCAGGACGTGCGCGGCCCGCTCCTCCAGCTCCGCGACCGTGGGATCGCGCTCGAGAACGTTGTCCCCGACCGCGGCGGAGGCCATCGCCGCCCGCATCGTCTCGTCCGGCCGGGTGACGGTGTCGGAGCGGAAGTCCAGTACGGGCGGGGAGAAGGTCACGGACCGATCACATCACACCCACGTCATGAGGATCAATGAGCCCTCGGGTGGTCGAGCCCGCCCGGTCCGTGCAACCGTGGACGCCCCTGATTCCGTCCTCCCGGGCGAACGACGAACGAGCGGAGCACGACTGCGCGTGGACCAGCGCGACGAGCAGGAGTTCGCGGAGTACTTCGCCGCCAGGCGGGACGCCGTGCGCCGGACCGCGTACATGCTCTGCGGTGATTGGCACCGGGCGGACGACCTCGCGCAGACGGCGTTCGTCGCACTGCACCGGAGGTGGAAGAAGATCAGGGATCGCGCGGCGACCGACGCGTACGTCCGCAAGACGCTCGTCCGGGCGTCGATCGACGAATCGCGGCGTCCGTGGCGGCGCGAGTGGCAGACCGAGACGCTGCCGGAGCCGTCCGACGACACGCCCGGCCTCGACGACCTCGTCGCGACCAGGGAGGACCTGCTCACGGCGCTCAAGGAAGTACCTCCCAAGCAGCGGGCGGTGCTGGTCATGCGGTTCTTCGAAGGACTCGACGTGACCAGTGCGGCGAAGGCGCTGGGCTGCAGCGAAGGCAACGTGAAGAGCCAGACCGCCCGCGGGCTGGCGAACCTGAGGCAGGTCCTCGAACGGGAGGTGGAGACCAATGGATGAGCAGGAGCTGCGCTCGTTGTTCTCCGCCGCGCCCCCGGACGTGCCGTCGCCGACGTTCACCACCGACGACGTCGTCCGCGAATCCCGCCGCCAGACCGCGCGCCACCGGAACCGGATCACCGCCGGGGTCAGTGCCGTTGCGCTGGTCGTCGCCGGGTTCGGGGCGTACGGCGTGCTCTCCGGGGGTACTCCGAAGTCGATGACCGCGACGTCGGACAACGGCGCGGCGCAAGCCGGACCGGGCTCGGCGCAACCGGGTGACGGCTCGATGCGTCCTCAAATCGGCGGGGAGTCACCGAACTTCCCGGCCCAGCCACCTCAGCAGGGGGGTGCCGGGGACGGGAAGACCGGCCAGCTGGCCGAAGGCGCCTCCGGGTGCGAACAGGTGGACGGGGAGCTCGCCACCGCCCTCGCTGGCGAGCTCCCCGGCCACTTCGCAGCCGACCAGGCTGTCCCGGGCGGCGCCTGTTCGACGGTGTCGCGGTCCGCCGGGTTCCCGGTCCCGGGTGGCGAAGTCGCCGCGGCGGTGTACCCGAAGGGCATTCCGGAGGTCTTCAAGTCCCAGCCGGCCGGCGCGGTCACGGCGCGGGTGGGGACGGCGTCCGGTGGGGTGCTGGTGCTGGTCAGCGTGCCGTCCGCGGGAACGGCGGCGCCGTACGCGGGCCAGGTGGACCGGTTCGCGCGCGATCTCGCGCCCCTCTTCTGAGCCCGGGGCCGCCCGGTTGGCAGAATGACCGGCCATGACCGCTGCGACCACCCCGAAGGGGGAGCGACGGCGCGCCGCGCTCGTCGAGGCCGCCGCGAAACTGCTCGTCGAAGGCGGGTTCGACGCCGTGCGGCACCGGGCGGTGGCCGAGCGGGCGGGCCTGCCGCTCGCGTCGACGACGTACTACTTCGACTCGCTGGAAGACCTGGTCACAGCGGCCGTCGAGCACCACTCGAAGGCCGAACTGGCGACCGGCCGCCGCCGGCTGGACGAGCTCGCGACCCGCAACCGCGGGGTGCAGGCGACCGTCGACCTGGTGCTGGACCTGCTGCTCGGCCCGGAGAGCGGTGACCCGGCGGCCGACGCCGAAGCCGTCCTCCTGCGGTACGAGCGGCTGGTCGTGACCGGCCGGCGCCCGTACCTGCGGCCGCTGATGCGGACGCTGTCGGCCCAGCTGAACGAGCTGCTGACAGAGATCTTCGCCCGTTCGGGCACCCCGGTCACCGAAACCGAGCTGGAACGGCTGGTCGCGCTGGTCGACGGCGCGGTGGTGAACGCACTGGTCGCGGTCGACCCGGAGCCCCGCGCGGCGGCGGCCCGGATGCTCCAGGCGGCGCTGGAGCCCACCGCTCACGACCGCCCGCGCTGAGCCTTCTCCAGGTCTTCGCGGGCCTTCGTGACCAGGGCGAGCATCGCCTGTTCCGCCGCGGCCGGATCGCCCGCGACGATCGCGTCGAAGACCTTCCGGTGGTTCGGCACCGGGTCATCCGCCGCCGAGGAGCCGTGCACGAGCTTGTCGCGCTCGGCCAGCCCGATGGCGATGACGCGTTCCATCCGCATCAGGAAGTTGTTGTGCGTGGCGGCCATCAGCCGCCGGTGGAAGGCGAGGTCGGCCTGGACGCTCGCCGCCGGATCATCCCCGGCGGCGGCCATGTCGGCGAGCGCGTCCCGCAGCGCCTCGAGGTCTTCCTCGGTCGCCCGCTCGGCGGCGAACCGGGCGGCGGCGGGCTCGACGACCGCGCGCACCTCGGTGAGCTCGTCGAGCAGCACCGGATCATCGGCGGCCGCGGTCTGCCACCGCATGACGTCGGCGTCGAGCATGTTCCACTTTTCGCGCGGCTGCACGAAGGTGCCCCGCTTCTGCCGGGCGTCGATCATGCCCTTGGCGGCCAGCACCTTCAGCGCTTCGCGCAGCGCGGTCAGGCTGATGTCGAGCTCTTCGCGCAGCGCGGGCAGGTCCAGGACGGCGCCCTCGCCCCACTCGTCGGAGAGGATCCGGCTGGCCAGTGCCTCCACGGTCTGGCCGTGCAGCCCGCGTGGCCGGTGTTCGGTCAATGGAGGGCCTCTCAGCCGCCGGAGGTGGTGTCCGCATTATGAACGCAGGGTCAAGGCAGGGAAACCGGCAGCACGAACGTCGGCGACCCCGTCGGGTGGTACCGCAGCTCCGCCTCGCCGGACGCGGTCAGCGCGAACGCCGTGATCGCGTCCTCCGACTGCGCCGCCACGTAACAAGTCCCGTCCACCAGCGCGAAGTGCCGCGGGTTCGCGCCGCACGGCTGGTCCGCCACCGCGGCCGCCTCGTCCAGGGCGAACTCCGTGACGCAGTCCGGCCCGCGGTTCGACACGTACAGGCGCGAGTCGGTCAGCTCCAGGTGCGCCACCAGGTTGGGCGTGACTGACGACAGCGTCGACGGCGTCGACGACACCACCTCGAACGCACCCGGTGCCTTCTCGCGGACCGTCACCAGGGTCCCGGCCAGCTCACCGACGACGTACGCCAGGTCCGTGCCCGGCCGGCGCACCAGCTGGCGCGGTCCCGTGCCCGGCGGCAGCGTGGACACCGCCAGCGGCTCGAGGGCGCCCGACGACGTCAGCGTGTAGCTGCGGATCTCGTCCGTGCCCAGGTCGACCGCGCTCACGATGGACCCGTCCGCCGACGGGACCGCCATGTGGACGTGCGCCGCTTCCTGGCGGTCGGACACCGGGCCGTTGCCGCGGTGCTGGACCAGTGCCGTCCGGGCGGTCAGCGCGCCGGAGTCCGACAGCGAAAACGCCGCCACGCTGCCGCCGGTGTAGTTGGCGCACACCAGGAACCGGCCGTCCGGCGTCACCGCCAGGTGGCACGGGTGCGCGCCGCCCGTCTCGGCCGTGCCCAGCACCGACAGCTCGCCCGACGGGGAGATGGCCAACGCCGTCACACCACCGGTGGACAGCTCGTTGGCCGCGTACAGCACCGGCAGCGACGGGTGGCGTACCAGCCAGGAGGGCGACTCCAGCGGCAGCGAAGCCACTTCGCGCAACGAGCCGGACGGCGACCGCGAGAGCGTCGTGATCCCGGTGCCGTTCCCCGCATCGCCGGTGTAGCACCCGACGAAGACCAGCTCAGCCATGCGCGCTCCTCAACAGCGTTTCGACCCGGGCGGCGATCTCCGCGGCGGTGCCGCGGGTCAGCGCCGAGCCGATCCCACAGGCGACCGCACCCGCCGAGAGCCAGCCTGGCACGTCGCCGGGGCCGATGCCGCCGGTGGGTACCAGCGGGGCCTGCGGCAACGCGGCGCGCACGTCCGCCACCCACGACGGCCCCAGCGCCGAAGCCGGGAACACCTTCACCGCGTCGGCGCCTTCTTCCAGCGCGCGCACGATTTCGGTCACCGAGCCGGCGCCGGGGAACGCCGCGGCGCCGTACCGGTGCGCGGTCCGGATCACCGCGGCGTCCACCGACGGTGACACGAGGAACCGCGCCCCCGCGCGGATCGCGAGCACCGCGGACGTCTCGTCGAGCACCGTCCCGGCTCCGATGGTCGCGTCCGGGTAGGCGGCCGTGAGCCCGGAGATCGCGTCCAGCGCGCCGGGGTTCGTCAACGGCAGTTCGATCGAGCGCAGGCCGGCCTCGATGGCCGCGCGGGCGGCCTCCACCGCGGACTCCGCGTCGCGCGTGCGCACGATTCCGACGACTCCTTGGCGCAGCGCGTCCGCCATGATCTCCCATCGGTAGCTCATGTTCGCAGCTTACCTTGTATAATCCTAAATTAGGACTTATTCTTGCCGGGTGCTCCGAGGACGGGAGAGGCGATGCCGACAGCGGTGGTGACCGGAGCGGCGTCCGGGATCGGGGCGGCGACCGCGCGGAAGCTCCTGGACGACGGCTACCGCGTGCTGGGCGTGGACATCGCCGAACTCCCCAGCGGTGTCGTGCCGGTCCGCGGCGACGTCCGGGACGAAGCGACCTGGGCGGCCGTCGGCGAGGTGGACGCACTGGTCAGCAACGCCTACGTGCCCAGCACCGGGCCGCTGCACGAAATCGGCCGCGCCGAGTGGCAGCGCCAGCTCGACGTCAACCTGACCGGCACCTACCTGGCCGTGAAGGCGTGCCTGCCGTCGCTGCGGGAACGGGGTGGCGCGATCGTGCTGGTCTCGTCGGTGCACGCGCACTTCGGGCTGCCGGGCCACCCCGCGTACGCCGCGAGCAAGGGCGCGCTCGTCGCCCTCGCCCGGCAGCTGGCCGTCGAGTACGCCCCCGAGGTGCGGGTCAACTCCGTGCTGCCGGGGCCGGTGCTCACCGAAGCCTGGAAGCACATCTCGCCGGCGGACCGCGAACGCAGCGCGCGGGCGACGCCGGCGGGCCGCCTGGGCCGGCCGGAGGAGGTCGCGGACGTGATCGCGTTCCTGCTCTCGGCCGCCGCGTCGTTCGTCACCGGCGCCGAACTGACCGTCGACGGCGGCTGGTCCGCCGCCAAGGATTCCGCGTAGAAACGGGGCACCCGGTGAAGATCACCGCGATCGAAACGTTCCTGGTCGCACCGCGCTGGCTGTTCCTCAAGGTCAGCACGGACGAAGGGATCAGCGGCTGGGGCGAACCCGTGGTCGAGGGCCGCGCGGAGACCGTGCGCGCGGCCGTGCACGAACTGTCCGAGCCGCTCATCGGCCAGGACCCGCTGCGCATCGAGGACCACTGGCAGGTGTTGCGCCGCGGCGGTTTCTACCGCGGCGGCCCGGTGCTCTCCAGCGCGCTGGCCGGGTTCGACCACGCGCTGTGGGACATCGCCGGCAAGGTCCGCGACGCGCCGGTGCACGAGCTGCTCGGCGGGCCGGTCCGCGACCGCGTCCGGGTATACAGCTGGGTCGGCGGCGACCGCCCGGCCGGCATCCGCGAAGCGGTGGCCGCGCAGGTCGAGGCCGGGTTCACGGCGGTGAAGATGAACGTCGCCGGGCCCATGACGGCGATCGCGTCCCCGGCCGAGGCCGACGCGGCGGTGGCGCGCGCCTGGGAAGCGCGGGAGGTGCTCGGCCCGCACCGCGACCTCGCCATCGACTTCCACGGCCGCGTCTCGCCCGCGATGGCGCGCCGGCTGGTGCGGATGCTGGAGGACGTCCAGCCGATGTTCGTCGAGGAGCCGGTGCTGCCGGAGACCCAGGGCGACGCGTTGCGCGCGGTCGTCGAGGCGTCCACGGTGCCGATCGCGGTCGGCGAGCGGCTCTATTCGCGGTGGGAGTTCAAGCCGGTGCTCGACGCCGGCGTCGCGGTCGTCCAGCCGGATCCGTCGCACGCCGGCGGCATCTCCGAGCTGCGGCGGATCGGCGCGCTGGCCGAGATGTACGGCGCTTCGCTGGCGCCGCACTGCCCGCTCGGCCCGATTTCGCTGGCGGCGTCGCTGCAGGTGGCCTTCGCGACCCCGAACTTCCTGATCCAGGAACAAAGTGCGGGCATGCACTACCACGAGGGCCGCGAGCACGGGTACCTCGTGGATCCGTCGGTCTTCGCCTTCCAGGAAGGTTATGCGGCCCGGCCGCTGAAGCCCGGCCTCGGCATCGAGGTCGACGAAGCGGCCGTGCGCCGCGCGGACGAAATCGGGCACGCGTGGCGTTCTCCGGTGTGGCGCCACGACGACGGGGGCTTCGCCGAATGGTGAAACCCGGGGCGCCACCGCGCTGACCTGCGCAGGTATCGTGTGGGCGTGACCGAAAAGCCCCGCATTCCGAACGTGCTCGCCGCCCGCTACGCCTCGGCGGACCTGGTCTCGCTCTGGTCCCCGGAGCGGAAGGTCGTCCTGGAACGGCAGCTGTGGCTCGCCGTCCTCAAGGCCCAGCGGGACCTCGGCGTCGAGGTGCCGGACGGGGTCGTCGAGGCCTACGAGCGCGTGCTGGAGAACGTCGACCTCGAGTCGATCGCCGCCCGCGAGCGCGTCACCCGTCACGACGTCAAGGCGCGGATCGAGGAGTTCAGCGACCTCGCCGGCCAGGAGCACATCCACAAGGGCATGACCTCCCGCGACCTCACCGAGAACGTCGAGCAGCTGCAGCTGCTCCGCTCGCTCGAGCTCGTGCGCACCCGCGTCGCCGCCGTGCTGGCGCGGCTGGCGGCGCTCGCCGTCGAGCACGCCGACACCGTCATGGCCGGGCGCTCGCACAACGTCGCCGCGCAGGCCACCACCCTCGGCAAGCGGTTCGCCACGGCGGCCGACGAGCTGCTGGTCGCCTTCGAGCGGCTCGACAACCTCATCGAGCGCTACCCGCTGCGCGGCATCAAGGGCCCGGTCGGTACCGCGCAGGACATGCTCGACCTGCTCGGCGACGAGTCCACTTTGGACCAGCTCGAGGACCGCGTGATGCAGCACCTCGGGTTCAACCGGCGGTTCGTCAGCGTCGGCCAGGTGTACCCGCGCTCGCTCGACTTCGACGTGCTGTCCACTGTGGTCCAGCTCGCCGCGGCGCCGGCCAGCCTGGCCAAGACGATCCGGCTGATGGCCGGCCACGAGCTGGTCACCGAGGGCTTCAAGCCCGGCCAGGTCGGTTCGTCCGCCATGCCGCACAAGATGAACACCCGCTCGTGCGAGCGCGTGAACGGCCTGGCCGTCGTGCTGCGCGGCTACCTGTCGATGATCGGCGAGCTGGCCGGCGACCAGTGGAACGAGGGCGACGTCTCCGACTCGGTCGTCCGCCGGGTCGCGCTGCCGGACAGTTTCTTCGCCCTCGACGGCCTGCTGGAGACGTTCCTCACGGTGCTCGCCGAGTTCGGCGCCTTCCCGGCGGTGATCGAGCGTGAGCTCGATCGCTATCTGCCCTTCCTCACCACGACGAAGGTGCTCATGGCGTCGGTCCGCGCCGGCGTCGGGCGTGAGACGGCCCACGAAGCGATCAAGGAGCACTCGGTCGCCGTCGCGCTCGAAATGCGCGAAGGGCGCGCGGAGAACGACCTCCTCGACCGGTTCGCGGCCGACGACCGCATCCCGCTCGACCGCGGTGAGCTGGACAAACTCCTCGCCGACCGGATTTCGTTCACCGGCACGGCCGGGCGGCAGGTCGCGCAGGTGGCCGAGCGCGTCGCCGACGTCCTCGAGCGGTTCCCGGCGGCCGCGGGGTACGTGCCGCAGCCAATCCTGTGAGCTGACGCACCAGTCCACGGACTGGAACGAATCCACTCGAACGGGCGAAATCCCTAATCTCGATCGCTGACCACACCAGCGCTGCCGGGCGCTGGGCCGCACCATGGAAGAAGCGATGAGATCCACGCTGTCCAAGATCGCCGCCGCCCTGACCGCGGGCGCGCTGACGTTGACCCTCGCCGCCTGCGGTGGCTCCGACGCGGGGTCGACCACCCTGCGCGTCGGGACGCTGAGCGACGCCCCACCGTCGATCTACCTGGAGAACGGCCGGTTCACCGGCTACGACAACGAGTTGCTGCGCGACATCGCCCAGCGTGAGGGCTTCGAGGTCGAGTTCGTCGGCACCGAGTTCTCGAGCCTGCTCGCCGGTGTCGCCGGCGGCAAGTTCGACATCGGCAGCTCGACGATCTCCAGCACCGAGGCGCGCAAGAAGACGGTCGCCTTCTCCAACGGCTACAACACCGGCTTCACCACGGTCGTCACGGCGAAGGGCGCGAACCTGAAGGACACGGGCTCGCTGGGCGGCAAGCGCCTCGGCGTGGTCCAGGGTTCGGTGCAGGACGAGTTCGCCGGCAAGGTCGCCGGGGCCCAGGTCGTCCGCTTCCCGGACTACAACGCGGGCTTCGCGCAGCTGAAGAACGGCACCCTCGACGGCTGGGTCGTGCCGCAGGACATCGGGCAGAAGTACCTGGACCAGAACCCGGGCGTCCCTCTGGAACTCGGGTACACCGTCGAGGACAAGGACACGCCGTCGGCGTTCGCGGTGGCCAAGAAGAACACCGATCTGCTGAACAAGCTCAACGACGGCCTCGCGAAGGCCGTCGCGGACGGCACGGTCGCCCGCATCTACGGGCAGTTCTACAAGACCACGCCGTTGTCGAAGGAACTGCAGCAGGGCGGCCCCGGCCTGCCCGTGAAGAACCTGGGGGCGTGACATGAAGAAGCTGATCGTCACCGTGCTGGCCGCCGCGCTCACGCTGACCGCCTGCGGCGGCTCGGACAGCGCTTCCTCGACGCTGCGCGTGGGCACGCTGAGCGACGCGCCGCCGAACATCTACCTCAAGGACGGCAACTACACCGGCTTCGACAACGAGCTGCTCAAGGCCATCGCGGCCAAGCAGAACCTGAAGCTGGAGTTCGCCGCGACCGACTTCTCGGCGCTGCTCGGGCAGGTCGCGTCGGGCCGCTACGACATCGCCAGCTCGGCGATCGCGCAGACCGACGAGCGCAAGAAGACGGTCGACTTCTCCGCGGCCTACGACTTCGAAACGATGAGCATCCAGGCCAAGCAGGGCACGCCGGTCACCGACGAAAAGGGGCTGGCCGGCAAGCGCGTCGCCGTCATCCAGGCGACCGTCGGCGACCACTGGCTGGGCAGCACCGTGCCGGCCGCCCAGGCCGTGCGCTTCCCCGACTACGCCGCCGCGCTGACCGCGTTGAAGAGCGGCGCGGTCGACGCGTACATCCTGGACCAGTCCATTGCCGAGAAGAACGTCACCGACAACCCGGACGCCAAGCTGGTCGTCGTGAAGAGCTTCGTCACGGACGTGCCGCACGGTTTCGCGGTGAAGAAGGGCAACGCCGAGCTGCTGGGCAAGATCGACAGCGGGCTCAAGCAGGTGATCTCCGACGGGACCTGGCTTAAGCTGCACCAGCAGTTCCTGCCGACCGCTCCGGTGCCGGCCGGGTTCCAGGGTTAGGAGAAGCATGAAGAAGACACTGGTCACGGCGCTCACCGCGACCTTGCTGGTCGCGCTCACGGCGTGCGGCGGCTCGGACAGCGGCGGCGACAAGACCCTGCGGGTCGGCACGCTGAGCGACTCGAAGCCGAACGCCTACCAGGAGAACGGCAACTACACCGGCTTCGACAACGAGCTGCTGAAAGCCATCGCGGCCAAGGAAGGCCTGAAGCTGGAGTTCGCCGCGACCGAGTTTTCGGCGCTGCTCGGGCAGGTCGCGAACGGCACGTTCGACATCGGCAGCTCGGCGATCTCCCAGACCGACGCCCGCAAGAAGACCGTCGACTTCTCGGCACCGTACAACTACCAGGCCCTTGGCATCGAAGCCAAGGAGACCGCCGGCATCACCGACGAAAACTCCCTGGCGGGCAAGCGGGTCGGCGTCGTCCAGGGCACCGTCTCGGACACGTGGCTCGGCTCGAACGCGCCGACCGCGCAGGCTGTCCGGTTCCCGAACGACGCCGCCGCCCTCAACGCGCTCAAGACCGGCGCGATCGACGGCGCGGTGTTCGACCAGGCCACCGCCGAGGACTACGCGAAGAACAACGCCGACGCGAAGCTCAAGGTGACCAAGGCGATCACCACGACCATCCCGCACGGGTTCGCCTTCAAGAAGGGCAACACGGACCTGATCAACAAGATCAACGACGGCCTGAAGAAGGTCATCGCGGACGGCACCTGGGTCAAGGTGCACGACCAGTTCGAGCCGACCGCGCCCGTGCCCGCCGAGTTCAAGGCGGGGCAGTAGTCCGCAATGGACGATTTCATCAACACGTTTCTCAGCTGGGACTACATCTCCCAGGTCCTGCCCGACCTGCTGAAGACCGGCCTGCTGAACACGCTCATCCTGTCGGTGTCCTCGGCGCTGATCGGCACCGTGCTCGGCATGCTGCTCGCGGTGATGGGCCTGTCCACCAAGTGGTGGCTGCGCTGGCCCGCGCGGGTGTACACCGACATCTTCCGCGGGCTGCCGGCGATCCTGACGATCCTGCTGATCGGCCAGGGCCTCGGCACGCTCGCGCGGGACGTCGTCGGCACGAATCCGTACCCGATGGGCATCCTGGCGCTGTCCCTGATCGCCGCGGCCTACATCGGCGAGATCTTCCGCTCCGGCATCCAGAGCATCGACAAAGGACAGATGGAGGCCAGCCGCGCGCTCGGCATGAGCTACACGAAGTCGATGCTGCTGGTGATCATCCCGCAGGGCGTCCGGCGGGTGCTGCCGGCGCTGGTGAACCAGTTCATCGCGCTGGTCAAGGACTCCAGCCTCGTCTACGTGCTCGGGCTGCTGTCCGGGCAGCGCGAGCTGTTCCGGATCGGCCAGGACCTCGCGGCGAACACGGGCAACCTGTCGCCGCTGGTCGCCGCCGGCGTGTTCTTCCTGGTGATCACCGTGCCGCTGACGCACCTGGTCAACTACATCGACAAGAAGCTCCGGACCGGCCGCAAGGTGCGCGCGGACGAGCCGGGCGACGGAGACGAGCTGGACCTGGTCGCCAGCGGGAAGGTTCCCTCGTGACGACGGCGGTGCGTTCGTCCAGTGTGGAGCTGCGGGACATCCACGTCAGCTTCGGCACGCTCGAAGTCCTGCGCGGCGTCGACCTCAAGGTCGAGAGCGGCCGGACCACCTGCGTGATCGGGCCGTCCGGTTCCGGCAAGTCGACGCTCCTGCGGTGCGTGAACCGCCTGCAGGAGCCCGATTCCGGCGATCTGCTGCTCGACGGCGAATCGGTGATCCGGTCGGACCCGGATGCGCTGCGCCAGCGCGTCGGCATGGTGTTCCAGCACTTCAACCTCTTCGGCCACCGGAGCGTGCTGGACAACATCGTGCTGCCGCTGCGCAGCGTGAAGAAGCTGAGCAAGGAGGAGGCGTCGGCGATCGCCCGGGCCCGCTTGGCCGACGTCGGCCTGGCGGACAAGGCGCCGTACCGGCCGAGCGCGTTGTCGGGCGGCCAGCAGCAGCGGGTGGCGATCGCCCGGGCGCTGGCGATGGACCCCGAGGTGATGCTCTTCGACGAAGCGACGAGCGCGCTGGACCCGGAGCTGGTCAAGGGCGTGCTGAACCTGATGGCGGGCCTGGCTTCGCGGGGGCTGACCTTGATCGTGGTGACGCACGAGATGGGGTTCGCGCGGAGTGTCGCCGACGAGGTGGCGTTCATGGACGCGGGCCGCATCGTGGAGCAGGGCCCACCGGCGGAAATCTTCGACGAGCCGCAGAGTCCTCGCCTGCAGCGGTTCCTCTCCCAGGTGCTCTGAAAGGAGGACGCTTCGGCGGTCGCTGCCCGGGTAGCCTGCGGAGATGGCGAGAATCGCTCGGCTGACGTACTACCCGGTCAAGTCCTGCGCCGGCATCGACGTGCCGTCCGCCGAGGTGACCCCCGCCGGGCTCGCGCACGACCGGGTCTTCCAGGTCATCACCCCGGACAGCGACGTCCTCACGCAGCGGCCGCACCCGGTCATGGCGACCGTCCGGCCGCGGGTGCTCGGCGACCGGCTCGCGCTGTCCGCCCCCGGCCGCGAAGACGTCGTCTTCGACATCCGGCGCGACGGCCCGCGGCGCCCGGTGTCGATGTTCGCCTGGGACGGCGAAGGCGTCCGGCAAGATCCCCAGGCCGACGCGTGGTTCTCGGACCTGCTCGGCCGGCCGGCCGAACTGATCGGCGTCGCGCCCGAGCACGACCGCCTCACCGGCGGCGAGTTCCCGGGCACGACCGCCTTCGCGGACGCGCACGCGGTGCTCCTCGCCTCCGAGTCCTCTTTGGACACGCTGAACGAACGGATCGCCGCCGGGCAGGGCGAACCCGTCCCGATGGACCGCTTCCGCCCCAACATCGTGATCGCCGGCTGGGCCGAACCCCACCGCGAAGACGAAGCCCGTGAACTGACGGCCGGCACCGCGAAGTTCGGGTACGCCGAGAAGTGCGTCCGCTGCACGGTCCCGATGGTCGACCAGGAGACCGGCGCCAAGGCCGGCCCCGAGCCGATCCGCACCCTCGCGACCTACCGGCGTGGCCCGGCCGGCGGCGTCGTCTTCGGGATGAAGGCCGCGGTGCTGCGGCCGGGTCAGGTCGCCGTCGGCGACGCGGTGATCGTGCACTCCTGGGCCGGCCCGAGCCCGAGCACGGCCGCCGCGGAGCCGCCGTTCACGGCGACGGCGAGCCGTCCCGCCGAGTCGGTGTAGAGCACCGAAGCGCCGGCGGGCACGTCGGCGAAGGTCCGCCCGAGGACCGTGGTCACCGCCACGCGCTCGCTGTGCACGGAAACCGGGCCCGACAGGCCCGAGAGCTCGAGGTCCGCCGGGGTCGCGGCCAGCTGGACGTTGCCGAAGTGGTCGACCGTCAGCACCTCCGACACGAGCTTCCCCGGGAACGCGGCGACGAACGGCTCGGGCATCGCGACCAGGTCGTCCACCGGGTCGCCGAAGTCCGAGGGGGCGACGCCCAGCGCGAGGTGCGCGGCCGCCGGCGCGAAGACGTCCCGCCCGTGGAACGTCGCCGACGTCGCCGGCAGCCGCAGCGACGGCTCCGCGAGCTCGTACGCCGCTTGCACCCCGCCCAGCGCCTGCGCGGCCGGCAGCAGCAGGCCGTTGTCCGGTCCGACCAGCAGGCCGTCCTCCGCGACGACGACCACGCCGAGCCGGGCCGTCCCGACCCCGGGGTCGACGACCGCGACGTGCACCGATTCCGGCAGGTAGGGGACCGTCTGGGCCAGCGCCATCGCCCCGTGCCGGATGTCCTGGGGTGGCACTTCGTGGGTCACGTCGATCACCCGCACCGCGGGCGCCAGCCGCGCGATCACGCCGTGGCAGGCCGCCACGAAGCCGTCGCGCAGGCCGTAGTCGGTGGTCACCGAGATCCAGTCGTACGCCATGCCAGCATCATCCATGGTGGCAGAGGGTGCCCGTTAGGGTTCGGTGCGTGACACCCCTCCCCACACGCCGGAGGCTCGCCTCCGGCAAGGTCCGCGACCTGTACGAAGCGGGCGACGACCACCTGCTGATCGTCGCCTCCGACCGCATCTCCGCCTTCGAACGCGTCTTCCCCACCTCGGTCCCCGGCAAGGGCCGCGTGCTCACCGCGATGAGCGTGTTCTGGTTCCGCGAGCTCGCCGACGTCCTCCCGAACCACCTCGTGACCTGTGAAGGGCCGCTCATTCCCGAGGCCGTCCGCGGCCGCGCGCTACTGGTGGAGCGGCTCGACATGCTGCCGGTGGAGGCGGTCGTCCGTGGCTACCTGACCGGCCGCGGATACTCCGATTACCACAGGTCCGGGGCGGTGTGCGGGCTGACGCTGCCGCCCGGCCTCGCCGAGTCGGCGCGGCTGCCCGAGCCGATCTTCACCCCGTCGACCAAGGCGCGCTCGGGCGAGAAGGACGAGAACATCGACTTCGGCACGTGCGTCTCGGTGCTGGGCCGCGCGCTCGCCGAGGAGGTCCGGGAGGCGTCCCTGGAGCTGTACCGCCGGGGCGCCGCGCGCGCGGCGGAGCAGGGCCTGCTGCTGGCCGACACGAAGTTCGAATTCGGCATCGGCGCCGGCGGCGGGCTCGTGCTCGCCGACGAGCTGCTGACGCCGGATTCGGCGCGCTACTGGCTCGCCGACGGTCACCAGCCCGGCGTCCCGCAGCCGTCGTTCGACAAGCAGCACGTGCGCGACTGGCTGGTCGATCCGGCGTCCGGCTGGGACTGCGTGTCCCCGCTGCCGCCGTTGCCGCCCGAAGTGGTGACGGCCACGCGCGACCGGTACATCGCGGCGTACCAGCGCATCACCGGGCTTTCGCTGGCAGACTGGCCCCGTGATCCTGCTGATCTGCGGCAGCCTGCGAGCCGGCTCGGGCAATGCGGCGGTGCTGGGGACCGTCGCGACCCTCACCGAGAGCAAGACGTACACCGGGCTTGCCGATCTGCCGCACTTCAACCCCGATGACGACCGCGACCCGCTGCACCCCGAGGTCGCCTCGCTGCGTGCCGCGCTGAAGGAAGCCGACGCGGTCCTGATCTGCACGCCGGAGTACGCGGGCGGGCTGCCGGGCTCGTTCAAGAACCTCCTCGACTGGACGGTCGGCGGCGGCGAGGTGTACGGCAAGCCGGTGGCGTGGATCAACGCGTCCTCGGTCGCAGCACCGACCGGCGGCCGGGACGCGCACGACTCGCTGCGGAAGGTCCTGACGTACGCGGGCGCGAGGATCGTCGAAGAGGCGTGCGCCCGGATCCCGGTCTCGCGCGCGGACGTCGCCGACGGCCAGGTCGCCGACCCGGACCTGCGGGGCCGGATCGCGGTGGCCGTGAAGCGCCTGCGCGAGGGTGTCTGACCCTTCCGGCAACGGTCGCCCGTCCGTTCTGCGCCGTTCACGGGAGTTTCAGACGCGTGCGTCCCAATGGGGGCGTGGACGCTCGCTTGCTGGTTTCGCTGTCGGGAATCACCCCGCGCACCCTGCACCGGTGCGCCGATCTGGCGGCCGAACTCGACCGCCGCAAGGTTCCGCTTTCGGTGCTGTACGCCGCTCGCACGGGCGAAGGCGCGGTGACGGAGTGGATCCGCACTCGCGCTCGTGGCGGTGATTCCGTGCTGCTGCACGGCTACGACCACACCGTCACGCCCACGCACCGCACGGTCTACCTGGGCAAGCGGGCGGAGTTCGCGACGCTGCCGGCGCACGAGGCGCGCCTGCGGCTGATCGCGGCGAAGGCCGCGCTGGACAACGCGGGGTTGTCGGTCGACGGCTTCGCACCGCCGCGCTGGATCGCCTCCCCGGGCACGCTGCTGGCGCTGGCCGAGCACGGTTTCCGGCTGTGCGCGGACCTCGGCGCGGTCCGCGACCTGGTGACCGGCGAGGTGCGCCGCGCGCGGGTCCAGGAATTCACGAGCCAGTCGCACCGCACGGAGACGGTGCGCTGCTTCGCGCTGGTGCTGGCGGCGGCCCGCTCGGCCCGCCGGGGCGGGCTGGTCCGGCTCGGGGTGGAAGCGGCGGACCTGACCCGTCCCGGCCTCCGCCAGGCCCTGCTCGACGCGGTGGACGTCGCCCTGGAGAACCGCGCGTTCGGCGCGACCTACGGCTCGCTGCGGGTGGTGGCGGCCTAGACCTTCGCGGGTTCGCCCCGGTCGAGCACCTTGACCTCGGTGCCTTCGGGTGCGAGGTTCCCGAAGAGGCCGTAGTGCATGGCGGGGTTGGCGAGCACGGCTTCGTGGATGGGCACGGCCACCCGCGGCGCGACGGCCCGCAGGTAGTCGACGGCCTCCCCGGCCTTGAGCCACGGCGCCCCGGTGGGCAGTCCCAGGACGTCGATCTGCTGGCCGGGCACGAAGAACGAGTCGCCGGGGTGGAAGAAAGCGCCGTCGTCGAAGACGTACCCGATGTTCGGGATGACGGGGATGTCCGAGTGGATGACGGCGTGCTCCCCGCCGACGGCCTTGATGGCGGTGTCCCCGACGGCGAAGGCGTCCCCGACGTTGGCGACGGCGAACTCCAGGCCGAGCTTTTCGACCTCGGGAGCGGACCCGGGATCGACGATCAGCTGGGCACCGGGGTTGGCCTCGAGGACCCGGGGCAGCCGTTCGACGTCGAGGTGGTCGAAGTGCTGGTGCGTGACCAGCACGGCGGACAGCTCCCGCTCACCTTCGAAGCCGGTGGAGAAGGTGCCCGGATCGATCAGGATCCGCTCGGAACCGGTCTCCAGCAACAGGCAGGCGTGTCCGAAATGGACGATACGCATCGATGGTTCTCCTTCACGGGTGGTCGTTTCCAGCCTAGTCCTGGTTCGTCAACCGGTGCCGGATGTCGTCGAGGTCCCGGCCGTCGACCCCTGCGTCGAGGAGGTATTGCCTGACGTCGAACCCGTCGAGCGTGGCCCGGACGGCCGCCGCGGTGGTGGTGCCCCGCTCCGCGAGGATCGCCGCGATGGCCGGCCCCTGGTCGTCGGTGCCCATCACGGCGTACAGCGGTCTCACGGCTTCGGTGGACAGGTCGTAGTCCGCGGCGATGGCGTCGGGGTCGACGCCGGCCAGCGCCAGGAGCAGGAGCGCGACGAGACCGGTCCGGTCGCGCCCGGAACCGCAGTGGAACAGGACGCCGCCGGGGGCCGCCCGGGCGATCGCGGTCATGACGGCGGCGCAGCGCTCGGCCTTCCGTTCGAGGAAGATCCGGTAGTAGAGCGGGCTGCCGTTCAGCCGCTCGTGGTTGACGTACCGCCAGAACTCGAGGTCGGCGATGTCGTCGAGGGGAACCTCGACGCGGTCGAGGTCCGCCGGGGTGGCCGGGCCGGTCGCGGCGGCGAACTGCGCGGAACCTGCCAGCGCCGTCGGGGCGCCCGCCGTCGGCCGGATCTCGTCGGGGTTGCGCAGGTCGATGACCGTCCGGACGCCGGCCTCCCGCGCCTGGGCCCACCCGGCGTCGCTCACGAACCGGAGGTCGGCCGCCCTGAAGAACGCGCCGCGGCGGGTCGTCCGGCCCGATCGCGCCGGCAGGCCACCGAGATCCCTGGTGTTGTAGAAGCCTTCCCAGGTCACTGCTCTGTCCATCTGTCACAGCTTGCCCGAGAGCAGCGCGTCGCCGAGTTCCGTGCGCCGGTACAGCACCCGGTGACCCCGGCGTTCCGACGCCAGCAAGCCCGCTCCGCGCAACGCCGTCAGGTGGGCCGAAACCGTCGCCGGGGCCAGGTCGTGACGCCGGGCCAGTTCGGTCGTCGCCGCCGGGCGGTCGAGCGTGGTCAGCAGCAGCGCCCGCGTCCGGCCGAGCACCTCCGCCAGCGGTTCCGGCGGTTCGGCAGCAGAGGTCCACAGCGAAGCCACGCCCCGGGCCGGGTACAGCAGGGAAATCTGCCACGGCGGCACCGTCACCACCCCGACGTTCGGCCACGCGAACACCGCCGGGATCAGCAGCAACCCCCGCGCGTCGATCGGCAGGCGCTCCCGGGCCCGGACGTCGACCAGCACCGACGTCCCCGACAGCCGGACGCGCGGGTGGAGCTCCGCCAGCATCGCCGCGAGCCCGCCCGACCCCAGCTGCCGCGTCCGGTAGGCGATGTCCGCCGCGAGCAGCTCACGCAGGCGGGGCCACTCCGGGGCCAGCAGCGCGTCCCACACCGTCTCGAGCTGGCGGGCCAGCAGGTCGCGCGCGGCCGCCGGGTCGGCCGGCAGCCCGGACAGGTCCGCGTCGACCATGCCCAGCTCCAGCGCCACCTGCGCGGGCGGAGTCGCGCGAACCACCGCGAGCTGCGCTTCGGCGGTCGTCTCGGGACCGTCGGGCGGCGGGCTCAGGAACTCGGTGATGTAGTGCCGCGCGCTCAGCACCGCGGTCAGCTCGGGCACGTCGGGCACTTCGGAGAGCCACGGCGGGGCCGCGGGGTGTCGCCGGATGCCGAGCAGCGTCTGGACCGCGCCCAGCACCTCCTCCAACGGGGAGATCGCGAACCGGACGCGTTGGCTCCCGGCCGCGCTGAGGACCAGCTCGATCACGACTGATTCGCTCTCACCCGAATCAGTGTGCCGCACGGGGGCGACCCGCAAGCGTACGAGCATGTCGTTGTTCACCCATCGCGCCTACTGGCGCTGGTCGGCGGGCGTCCAGTTCGCCCGGCTGCCGTCGACCATGGCGCCGCTCGCGTTCACCCTGCTGACCACCGCCACGACGGGCTCCTACCGGCTCGGCGGCGTGCTGATGTCGGTCTACGTCGCCGCCGAGATGGTGTGCGCGGTGCCGGTCGGGCGGCTGCTCGACCGCATCGGCCCTTCGCGGGGCCTGCCCGCGCTGCTCCTGCTCACCGCCGCCGGGTACGTGGTGCTGACGCTGGCTGCCGCGAACGGCGCGCCGAGCGCCGCGCTGCTCGTGCTGGTCCTGCTGCCCGGCATCACGGGCGGAGCGTTGTCGGGCGGGTTCCGGACGTTGCTCGCGGAGACGGTCGACGACGAGCTGCTTCCCCGGGCGACCACCGTCGACGCGATGATCCTCGACGGCGTGCTCGTCGGCGGTCCGGCGCTGGTCACGCTGCTCGACCTGGCCGGTCCGCTCGTGCCGCTCGCCGCGATGACGGCCGCCTGCGTTGCCGCCGCCTTGCTCGTCCCGCGTCGCGCGGGTTCCCGCGATCGGGTGGAATCCGGGCCCGGCATCCCGCCCGCGCGACCCGGCGCCGCCCTGCCGTGGCTGTGCTGCGCCTTCACCATCGGGCTGCTGACGTCGACGATCGAGGTCGCGCCGTTGCCGCTGGTCCAGCGCCTCGGTGCGCCGGAGACGGCGGCGCCGGTGGTGATCGCCGTGCTGACCGGAGCGAGCATCGCGGGCAGCGCCTTCTACGCGTGGCGGGGCAAGATCGGTGACCCACGGCTGTTCCTCGCCGGGTTCGTCCTCGGCGGGCTCGTGCTCAGCGCGGACCTCGGCTGGCCGGGCCTGATCGCGTCGGTGGCGGTGATCGGCGCGTTCGGCGGGCCGCTGGTCGCCACGACGTCGGTCAACCTCCAGCGCGTGTTGCCGAAGAACCGCAGGTCAGCGGGGTTCTCCTTGAGCTTCACGGTGCAGGCGGCCGGCTTCGGGCTCGGCTCGCTGGCGGTCGGCGTGCTGCCGTTGTGGCTCCCGCCGCTGCTCGGTGTCTTTGCCGCGGCGACCGCCGGTGCAATGCTGGTGCGGAAGCCCGCACGAGCTATTGGCACGATGTCAGTAACGTCGTAACCTGGGCTGACCCGCGACCTCCAGGGAGACGCCGATGACTGCCGTCCAGCCGAAGCCGACGACGGTCGGCGAGACCTTCGACTCGCTCAGCCCGGCGACCGACGAGGTGGTCGGAACCTACCCGATCCACACCGCGGAGGACGTCAAAGCGGCCGTCGAGCGGGCGCGCGTCGCGGCGGAGTGGTGGGCGGGCCTCGGTTTCGCCGGGCGCGCCGAGCGGCTCAAGAGCTGGAAGGGCGTGCTGACCCGGCGGCTGCCGCAGCTGTGCCAGGTGGTCCGCGACGAGACCGGCAAGCCGATCGCCGACGCGCAGCTGGAAAGCGTCCTCGCCATCGAGCACATCGCGTGGGCGGGCAAGCACGCGAAGAAGATCCTCGGCAAGCAGAAGCGCTCGGCCGGCCTGTTGATGTCGAACCAGGCGGCGACGGTCGAGTACCAGCCGCTGGGCGTGGTCGGCGTGATCGGCCCGTGGAACTACCCGGTGTTCACCCCGCTCGGCTCGGTCGCGTACGCGCTCGCGGCGGGCAACGCCGTGGTGTTCAAGCCGAGCGAGTACACGCCGGGCGTCGGCAAGTGGCTGGTCGACGCGTTCGCCGAGATCGTGCCGGAGCAGCCGGTGCTGCAGCTGATCACGGGCTTCGGCGAGACGGGCGCGGCGCTGGTGACGGCGGGGGTCGACAAGATCGCGTTCACCGGCTCGACGGCGACGGGCAAGCGCATCATGGCCGCGGCCGCCGAGACGCTCACCCCGGTGGTGATCGAGGCGGGCGGCAAGGACCCGGTGCTGGTGGACGCGGACGCCGACCTCGACGCGGCGGCGGACGCAACGGTGTGGGGCGCGTTCTCCAACTCCGGCCAGACCTGCATCGGCGTCGAGCGGGTGTACGTCCACGAGAAGGTCCACGACGAGTTCGTGGCGAAGGTGGTCGAGAAGTCGAAGGACGTCCGCGCGGGCTCGGACGAGGCGGCCCAGTACGGCCCGGTGACGATGCCCTCCCAGCTGGGCGTGATCAAGCGTCACATCCAAGACGCACTGTCCCGCGGCGGAAAGGCGGTACTCGGCGGCGAGGAGGCGGTCGGCGACCGCTACGCGCAGCCGACGGTCCTGATCGACGTCCCCGAGGACTCCGAGGCGGTGACGGAGGAGACGTTCGGCCCGACGGTGACGATCGCGAAGGTCCGCGACATGGACGAAGCGGTCGAGAAGGCGAACAGCACGAAGTACGGCTTGGGCTCGACGGTGTTTTCGAAGTCCCGCGGCGTGGAGCTGGCGGAGAAGCTGCGCACGGGCATGACGGCGATCAACGCGCCGCTGTCGTTCGCCGGAATCGCCTCATTGCCGTTCGGCGGCGTGGGCGATTCGGGCTTCGGCCGCATCCACGGACCGGAGGGCCTGCGCGAGTTCGCCCGCACGAAGGCCATCGCCCGCCAGCGGTTCACGGCCCCGTTGACGCTGACATCGTTCACCCGCAAGGAATCAACGGACGCACTGGTGGCCAAGCTGGTGACGATCCTCCACGGCAAGCGCTGAGCCACTCCGGGGTTGTGGACAACTCGGGTCCGCAACCCCGGAAAGCTCCGGAAGTGTCGGTGCGCGCCGGTAAATTGGATACCGGGGGCCGAGGGCCGCCCTCCGCCACCACGCACCTGAACCTCACCGCGCAATCCGGCCGTACCGAGCCAGGCCCGATCCAGTCCGCGGACAGCCGGGACCACGCCAGGGCGATCGCGGCCGAGCTCGCCAAGACCTACCGGCCGACCCACCCGCGGCGCCGGTCGGTGTTCCGGCACGGCGAAGACACCCTGTTCGTCCTGCTGGAGGGCATGTCCAGCCAGTTCCACCTGCGGATCACGGTGGTCCAACTGGTCGCCGACCTCGACGCCGACGGCAAGCCGTTCGAGGGCTGAACCGGCGGGCCGTGATGGCCATCCCACTGAGGGGCAAGCGGCCCCGCCGCCGCAAGCAGCGTGGGCAGCGTTCACGTGCCGGCTGTCCTCACGAGTCCACGTTCTCGCTGCTCAGGCGACCTTCGGGGCAGCCCGCATGCCGATGTAGGCGCAAGGGGTGCCGTCGGTGAGGGTGGCGAACACGACGGGCATCCAGTCGTCGCTGAAGGCACCGTCCGCACGGCCGGCGAACACCGTGTCCGACACGGCGATGAGGTCCGTCTCGATGGGCGGTGCGAGGTCGGCCATGCCGTCGACGAACGCGTACCGCAGGTGGGGCACGCCGCCGCGCTCGGAAATGGTGATTTCCACGCCCTCTCGCCGGTAGGTGCCGACGCGGTCGCCGAGCGCGACTGGCAGCGGCTGTGCGGGTGGCCCGAACGGTTCGGGCATCCGGACGCCGGCGAGTTCGTGAAGCAATTCGCGGAGCAGGTCGGAGTACAGGCGGCGAGCGCCTCCGCCGTTGGTGAGCAGCACGACGGCGACTCCGGCTTCCGGTGCCACGCGGAGGAAACCGTACTGGCCGATGGTCGCGCCGTCGTGGCCGAAACCGGGGGTGCCGTCCCAGTCGTAGAGCGTCCAGCCCAGTCCCCAGCCGTCGGAGTCGACCGTCCACTTGTCCGGGCAGTCGGTCTCGCGGTGCTGCATCGCATCGGTGGTTTCTTTGTGCAGCAACCGCGTTCCGTCCGGTGCGACGCCGCCGTCGAGGTGCATGCGGGCCAGCCGCAGGACGTCGGCCGCGGTGGCGCACAGCACCCCGCCGTACGGACCGGCCGAGCGCGGCAGCGGGTTCCAGACCGGCGCCGGATCCGGGTCGGCACCCCCTTCGCCGAGGTGTCCCATCGCGGCGCGGAAACGCAGGACGTCCTCGGGCAGCGTCACCGTGTGGGTCAGGCCCAGAGGTGCGCAAAGCCGTTCTTGGAGCGCGGCGTCCCAGGTCTGGCCGGTGAGCACCTCGACGATCCGGCCGAGCACGTTGTAGCCGACGCTGCTGTAGGAGATCGCCGTCCCGGGCGGGCAGTCGAGCGGGACATCGCGAGCGGCCTCGACATAGGCGGCGAGGCAGTCGTCGCCGCGCCCGGTGTCGCACGTGAAGTCGCAGGTGAGCCCGCTGGTGTGGGACAGCAGCTGCCGAGCGGTGATCGTCTTCGACGCGGCCGGGTCGGCGACGGTGAAGTCCGGCAGCACGTCGCGCACCGGGGCGTCGAGATCGAGCTTGCCTTCTTCGGCCAGCTGCATGACCAGCGTCGCGGTGTGGATCTTGGTGATCGAACCGACCTGGAACACCGAGTCGGTCGTCGCCGCCACCCCGGTACCCCGGTGCAGCACCCCGGTGGCGAGTTCGTGGACGTCGCCGCCGGTGAGCACGGCAAGGGTCGCGCCGGGGACGTGGTGGATCTCGCGCAGCTCATCGAGGCGGCGCTGCCAGCGGTCATGGTCGAAAGTCATGGATTTTCCTCTCCTGCGTACAGTGTTCCCCAATGCGCACACTGTACGCACAGGTCTTCGATGTGCGCAAGAGCGCACGACGTGCGCTAGAGTGGCGAGCCGAAAGGAGGTCCGATGGCGACCGAAGAACCCGCGGTGTCGGTGTGGACGCGCCCGCAGCGGCGCCGGGACCAGCCCGCCCTGAGCCGCGCGCAGATCGTGACGGCGGCACTCGAACTCCTGGACTCCGCCGGTCTCGACGCGCTCAGCATGCGAACGCTGGGCGCGCGGCTGGGCGCCGGCGCCACGTCGCTGTACCGCCACGTGGCCAACAAGGACGAACTGCTGGAACTCGTCGTCGACGAGGTCTACGGCGAGATCGAGGTCCCGGCCGTCCAGCACGGGGATTGGCGGCGCGCGGTGACAACCTGCGCCGAGAGTGCCCGAGCGGTCTTGCTGCGGCACGCGTGGATCGCGTCCGTGCTCGGCCAGACCGGCCTGTCCTACCTCGGGCCCAACGTGATGCGCCTGAACGAGCAGATGCTGGCCTTGTTCGAAACCGCCGGGTTCTCCCTGGCCGAGGCCGACCCTGCCTTGAGCGCGGTGATGGCCTACGTGATCGGCACGGCCACGACCGAAGCCGCGTGGCTGACCACAGTCGACCGCAGCGGCCGCTCGGAACAGGAATGCATCGACCAGCTACGGTCGGCGCTGACCGAGGCGACGAAGCCGTACCCCCGGCTGCACACGCTCGCCACCGGTGAGAACGACGGCGCCGAAAAGGCCCGTGGCGACGGCTTCCACTACGGACTGGACCGCATGCTGGACGGCCTGGCCACACGCCTTGCCAGGCGGTGACACCGCTTAAACCGACCGCCCCCGGATCAGGTCCGCCGCCTTCTCCGCCACCATGATCGTCGGCGCGTTCGTGTTCCCCCGCGGCACCACCGGCATCACGGAAGCATCGACCACCCGCAACCCCTCCACCCCCTGCACCCGCAGCTGCGGATCCACCACCGACCCGATCGCGCACGTCCCCACCGGGTGATACAGCGTCTGCGTGTTCTCCCGGATGTGCTCGGCCAGCTCGGAATCACTCAAGTCGTGCCGCGACGGCAGGAACGGCTTGTCCAAGAACCGCCGCAACGGCCCCACCTGCCCGATCTCGATCAACGCCCGCAAGCCCGCGATCATCGTCTCCATGTCCCGCGGCTCCGCGTAGTAAGCCGGATCGATTTCCGGCTTCCACAACGGATTCGCCGACTTCAGCCGCAGCCGTCCGCGGCTCGCGACGTCCACCAGCGTCGCCGCCGACGTGAAGCCGGGAACCGTCGGTTCGCGCAACCCGTTGTCGTAGAACAACGTCGGCGCGACGTGGATCTGCATGTCCGGCGCCGGCAGGCCGTCCGTGGTCGGGTAGAACGCGCCCGCCTCGCCGATGTTCGACGTCAGCGGCCCGCGTCTCGTCAGCTGGTACCGCGTCAAACCGAAAACCGTGGCCGCGTCGACCAGGTCGGTGGTGTCGCGAGTGGACCAGATGATCCCGCACGCCGGGTGGTCGTGCAGGTTCTCGCCGACGCCCGGCAGCGCGGCGACGACGTCGATGCCGTGCTCGCGCAGGTGCTCGGCCGGGCCGACTCCCGAAACCATCAGCAGCTGCGGCGAGTTGACGGCGCCACCCGAGAGAATGACCTCGGCCGAAGCGTGTGCGGTGCGCTCCACGCCGTTGTCCAAATAGGACACACCAACCGCGCGGGTCCCTTCGAAGACGACGCGGGTGGCGGGTGCGAGGGTCTTCACCGTCAGGTTCGGCCGGTCGAGTGCCGGGCGCAGGTAGGCGTCCGCCGTGGACCACCGCCGCCCCTTCTTGCACGTCACCTGGTAGACGCCGGCGCCTTCCTGGCTCTCGCCGTTGAAGTCGTCGGTGCGCTTGAGCCCCCACGCGACGGCCGAGTCGACCCAGGCGTGCGACAGCTCGTGGGTGAACCGGCGGTCCTCGACGTGCAGCGGGCCGTCCGTTCCGTGCAGCGGCCCGCCGAGCCGCTGGTTGCCTTCGGCGCGCTTGAAGTACGGCAGGACGTCGTCCCAGCCCCAGCCCTCGGCGCCGTGGGAATCGCGCCAGCCGTCGTAGTCGGCGCGGTTGCCGCGGATGTAGATCATCGCGTTGATCGACGAGCAGCCACCGAGCATCTTCCCGCGCGGCCAGTACGACGTCTTGCCGGTGTGCTTCTGCTCGACGGTCTCGTAGTTCCAGTCCCACCTGGTCTTGAACAGCGAGGGGAACGCGGCCGGGATGTGGATCTCGTCGGCGGTGTCCTCCGCGCCCGCTTCGAGCAGCAGGACCTGCGCCGCCGGGTCCTCGGTCAGCCGGTTCGCCAGCACGCAGCCCGCGCTCCCGGCGCCGACGATGACGTAGTCGTAGGACTCCTGGACGGCCACGATGCCTCCTGTTGGCGAGATGTCAACGACTCATCATGGCGCAGCGCCGCGCCTGGAGCCAGTCTAGGTTTCCCGGTGGGCCCCGCCAGGGGGGCGAGCGGGTGAACTATGCTCGCGGGGTACCCACGACCTGCGTGAATAAGGAGCAGCCTGCCGTGGCCCGAGTCGTCGTCGACGTCATGCCGAAGCCCGAAATCCTCGACCCGCAGGGACAGGCCGCGCTCGGCGCCGCCGGCCGCCTGGGGTTCACCGGGATCACCGAGATCCGCCAGGGCAAGCACTTCGAGATCGAGGTCGACGACACGGTCGACGACGCGACGCTGGAGAAGATCGCCGAAGGCTTCCTCGCGAACCCGGTCATCGAGCAGTGGACCATCAAGCGGGTGGACGCGTGAGCGCGCGCATCGGCGTCATCACCTTCCCGGGCACCCTGGACGACGGTGACGCGGCGCGCGCGGTCCGCTACGCCGGTGGCGAGGCCGTGCCGCTGTGGCACGCCGACGAAGACCTGCGCGAGGTCGACGCCGTGGTCGTCCCGGGCGGTTTCTCCTACGGCGACTACCTGCGCGCGGGCGTGATCGCCCGGTTCGCGCCGGTCATGACGCCGGTGATCGAGGCGGCCCGCGCGGGCATGCCGGTGCTCGGCATCTGCAACGGGTTCCAGATCCTGTGCGAGGCCGGCCTGCTGCCGGGCGCGATGATCCGCAACCAGGGCCTGCACTTCATCTGCCGCGACCAGTGGCTGCGGGTGGAGAACACGGACACGGCGTGGACCACCCGGTACGAGACCGGTGCCGAGATCCTCATCCCGATGAAGAACATCGACGGCTGCTACGTGGCCGAGCAGTCCACTTTGGACGAGCTGGAGGGCGAGGGCCGCGTGGTGTTCCGGTACGTCGGCGGGAACCCGAACGGCTCGCGCAACGACATCGCCGGGATCCGCAGCGAGAACGGCCGGGTCGTCGGGCTGATGCCGCACCCGGAGCACGCGATCGACGCGCTGACGGGGCCGTCGGACGACGGGCTCGGCATGTTCTTCAGCGCGGTGGACGCGCTCGTGAAGGCGTGAGGGCGGGCCGCGCCCCCCGGTAACCATTCTACCGGGGGTCGCCGACAGTTCCGGGGCTGCGGACGGGAGTTGTCCACAGCCCCGGACCCGGGTCAGCTCTTGCTCTGGTCGTTCGACAGCCACTTCTCGGGCCGGACCCGGACCAGCACCGATCGCTCTCCGAGAGCCGAGTCGACGTAGGCCGTCGCCTGGTCCGAGGGCCAGTACCGGTTCGCGATCTTCAGGGCCTGCTCGCGCGTCGGCGGTTCGTCGTTCGCCACCACCGGGCCCTCGACCGTCACGTACTTGTACGGCGGGTTCTCGTCCTGCGCCACCAGGCTCAGCCTTCCGGCGGCGCGGATCGAGCGGTCCTTGACCGTGTCGCGTTCCATCCAGATCAGCAGCTCGCCGCCGGGCGAGTAGTCGTACCAGACCGGTACCGCCAGCGGCGCCCGGCCGGCGCGCTCCACCGCGAGCACCCCGATGTGCACCCCGCTCAGGAACTCTTCGCGTTCCGCGGCGGTCATCACGAAAGACGACATGTCACTCCCCAGGTCGATGGGTCATCCACCGGGGAGCAACACGTCGACGGCTCCGGACATTCCGGACTAACTGGCCGCCGCGACCAGCCGGGCGTACGAGCCGCCCGCGGAAAGCAGCTGGTCGTGCGGGCCCAGCTCGGTGATCCGGCCGCCCTCGACCACCGCCACCCGGTCGGCCGCGGCCGCCGTGTGCAGGCGGTGGGCGATCGCGATCACCGTCCGGCCGGCCAGCACGCTGTTCAGCGACCGCTCCAGGTCGCGGGCCGAGCCCGTGTCCAGCAGCGACGTCGCTTCGTCGAGCACCAGCGTGTGCGGGTTCGCCAGCACCACCCGGGCGAGCGCCAGCTGCTGCGCGATCGCCGCCGGCACCGGGTGCTCGCCCGGTCCCAGCTTCGTGTCCAGCCCGGACGGCAGCGTCGAGACCCAGCCCGACGCCCCCGCCGAGGCCAGGGCCGCCGTCAGCTCCTCGTCCGTCCAGTCGCCGCCCGCGCGGCGGGCCGGCAGGGCCAGGTTCTGCCGCAGCGTCCCGGAGAACACGTGGTGCTCCTGGGTCAGCAGCAGCACCTCGCCGCGCAGCACGTCGTCGGCCAGCGCCGAGACGTCCTGGCCGCCGATCCGCACCGAACCCGACGACGGCGCCGCGATGCCGGCCAGCAGCCGGCCTAGCGTCGACTTGCCCGCGCCCGACGGCCCGACGATCGCCAGCCGCTCGCCGCGCGGGACCCGCAGGTCGATTCCGTGCAGCACCTCGCGGTCGGCGGTGTAGCTGAACCGGACGCCGTGGACGTCGATGTCACGCCCGCGCGGCACTTCGTCCACACGCGCCGAATCGTCGGCGACCGTGCGGACGCCGAGGATCCGCCGCGCCGCGGCCGCCGCGACCTGCAGGTCCTCCAGCCAGAACAGCGCCTCGTTGAGCGGCGCCGCCATCGCCTGCATGTACAGCAGCATCGTGGTGATCTCGCCGAGCCCGGCCCAGCCGCGCGTGTACGCGAGCAGCCCGAGCGGCAGCATCACCGCCAGCGGCAGCACGTAGCTGATCTCCAGCGACGGCAGCCACCGCAGCTGCAGCGCCCGCATCCGGCGCTCGCCGAGGATGCTCTGGTCCAGCGCGTGGTGGGCGGCGTCGACCCGCCGCTCGGTCAGCCCGAGCGCCTCGACCGTGCGCGCGCCCTCCGCCGTCTCGTGGACGCTGGTGGTCAGGTCCGCCCAGCGGTCGAGCATCCACTGCATGAGCGCCGGGATCCGCCGCTGGTACCAGACGTTCACGGGGACCAGCAGCGGCAGCGCGACCAGCAGGCCCAGCGACAGCAGCGGCGACGTCAGCACCATCGCGACGACCGTGAACGCCACGGTCACCGCCGCGACCAGGATCTCCGGCGCCGCGAACCGCGCCGCGTGGTCGATCCGGCCGAGGTCGGTGGTGGCCCGGCTGAGCAGATCGCCCGTCCCGGCCGCCTCGACCGTGCCCAGCGGCAGCTGCAGCGCCGTCCCGACGAACTCCTCGCGCGTCTCGGCCAGCACCAGCTCGCCGAACACCGCACCGCGCATCCGCGCGACCTTCCGCGCCAGCGCTTGCAGCACGAGGATGCCGATGAACACCGCCGCCAGCACGTCGACGTGCCCGGTCGTGGTGCCGGCCGCGACGTCGTCGACGAGCGCGCCGAGCAGCTGCGGCCCGGCGAGCCCGATCAGCGTGGCCACGGCCAGCGAGCCCAGCAGCAGGCCGAACTCGCGTTTGTGGCTCGCCGCCGTCTTCAGCGCCCAGCGCCGGACGTCCTTCCGGGACGCCGTGGGAAGCCGTTTCACACCGTCACCCCCTTCGCCGTGAAAACCTCGTCGGCCACGTGTGTCCACAAGGGACTCTGGCTGAACACCACCGTCGTCTTGTCGTGCCGCAGCGCGGCGATGCGTTCGGTGATGCGTGCCTCCGTGTGCGCGTCGACCGCCGACGTCGGCTCGTCGAGCACCAGGACGTCGGCGTCGGTCGCCAGCGCGCGTGCCAGGTTCAGCCGTTGCCGCTGGCCGCCGGAGACCTCGCGGCCGCGCTCGCCGATCACCTCGTCGACGCCGTCGGGCAGCGCCTCGACGATGTCGTCGGCATCGGCCGCGTACAGCGCTTCGGTGATGCTGACGCCGCCCGGCCGCGCCGGCGCCAGCTGCTCGCGCAGCACGCCGGAGAACCAGATGTCCTGGTTGTGCGCGTAGACGATCCGCCGCCGCAGCTCCGCGAGCGCGACGTGGTCCGCCCGGACCCCGCCGACCAGCACCTCTTCGCCCTCGGCCGGATCGGCGAACCGGGCCAGCCGGTCGGCCACCGCTTCGCCGCCGGCGCCGAGGTCGACGACCGTCAGCTGCCCGGCGGCGACCCGGATCCCGGACTCGGTGTCCACCAGCTCCAGCGGCCCCTCGGGCAGCGGCACCGGCGTCTCCGGGTCCGCCAGCTTCGGGCGGATCGCCAGCAGCGTCACCACCTTCCGCGCGGCGACCAGGCCGGACGTGATCGAACCGACCGCCTCCGTCGCGGCGTTGACCGGCCAGATGAGGAACGCCGAAACGCCGTAGAACGCCACCAGCTGCCCGACGCCGATCTCCCCGGCCACGGCCAGCCGCGCACCCAGCCAGGTGATCACCACGGTGACCAGGCCGGGCAGCGCGATCTCCGCGGCGGCCAGCCAGGCCTCGGCCTGGCCGACCTCGATGCCGGCCCGCCGCACCCGCTGGCTCGTCTCCCGGAAGCGGGCGAAGAACCGCCGCTCGCCGCCGATGCCGCGCAGGATCCGCAGGCCCGACACGATGTCCGCGCCGAGCGCGTTGACGTCTCCGCGCTTCTCGCGCTGCGCGGACTTGCGCTTCTGCAGCGGCGCGAGCAGCGGCCCGATGCCCAGCACCGCGAGCGGCACGCCGACCAGCGCGACCACGCCGAGCAGCGGCGACGTCGAGATCAGCCACACCGCGACCACGACGAAGGCCAGCAGGGAACCGAACGTCCGCCCGGTCATCTCGACGGTGTTGCCGATGTGGTTGACGTCCGTCGTGCTGATCGCGACGAGGTTCCCGGTGGTCGTCTGCTCCCGCAGGGCGGCGCCGACGCGGGTGGTGTGCGCCGACACGGCGCGCTGCGTGGAGCCCGCGCCGTGCAGCCACAGGCCGTAGTTGAGGAAGTGCATCCAGGTCCCGGACAGCGTCTGCGCGACACCGAGCGCCGCCGCGACCAGCGCCCAGCGCCCCACGGCGGCACCGTCGTGCGCGCCGACGGCGCTGATGCCCTGGCCGATCACCAGCGGCATGAGCGCGCCGGGCAGCGCCCACACGACACCGATCGCGGCCGCGCCCAGCACCGTGCCGAGCCGGGCCCGGAACACGGCGAGCAGGAAGCGGCTCGCGGTCGGCCGCACGGGCAGCCGCAGCGGCGGAAAGGGGTACGTGGCGGAAAGCACGATTTCCGACGGTAAGCCGACGCCCCGGGGAAGGCGACCGATTTTCCGGCACTCGGCCGCTCGGGGGACCCCCGGTTTCAACGTTACTCGCGGGGACCGACAGTTCCGGGCCCGCGCACCCGAGTTGTCCACAGGGGCATTCGGGCCTCGTGGTGTCGGCTCGCTCACACCGGCGCCGGGTCGCCCGATTTCCGCGGCCCACCGTCCGGGGCGAGCAGGAGCGCCCCGTATCCTGGCGGCCGTGGCGAACCCTGACACGGACACCGTGACCAGCACCGTTGACACCACCGAGCGCGCCGGGGCGACCCCGGACCACACCCAGCCGTATCGCGAGCTCGGGCTCGCCGACGACGAGTACGCCCGCATCCGGGAGATCCTCGGCCGCCGGCCCACCGATGCCGAGCTGGCGATGTACTCGGTCATGTGGAGCGAGCACTGCTCGTACAAGTCGTCGAAGAAGCACCTGCGCTACTTCGGGGAGACCGCCACCGACGAGATGAAGGCCAAGATGCTGGCCGGCATCGGTGAGAACGCGGGCGTCGTCGACATCGGCGAGGGCTGGGCGGTCACCTTCAAGGTGGAGAGCCACAACCACCCGTCCTATGTGGAGCCGTACCAGGGCGCGGCGACCGGCGTCGGCGGCATCGTCCGCGACATCATGGCGATGGGCGCGCGGCCGCTGGCGGTCGCCGACGCGCTGCGTTTCGGCCCGGCCGACGCCCCCGACACCAAGCGCGTGCTGCCCGGCGTGGTCGCCGGCGTCGGCGGTTACGGCAACTGCCTCGGCCTGCCGAACATCGGCGGCGAGCTCGTGTTCGACCCGTCCTACTCGGGCAACCCGCTGGTGAACGCCCTGTGCGTCGGCGCGATGCGCGTCGAAGACCTGCACCTGGCGTTCGCGTCCGGCACCGGCAACAAGATCATCCTGTTCGGCGCCCGCACCGGCCTTGACGGCATCGGCGGCGTTTCCGTCCTGGCGAGTGACACCTTTTCGGGTGACGAGTCCTCGGGCGGCCGCAAGAAGCTGCCGAGCGTCCAGGTCGGCGACCCGTTCACCGAGAAGGTGCTCATCGAGTGCTGCCTCGAGCTGTTCGAGCAGAAGCTCGTCGTCGGCATCCAGGACCTCGGCGGCGCCGGCCTGTCCTGCGCGACGTCGGAACTGGCCGCGGCCGGCGACGGCGGCATGCACATCTACCTCGACCGCGTTCCGTTGCGCGCCACCGGGATGACCCCCGCCGAGGTGCTCTCCAGCGAGTCGCAGGAGCGCATGTGCGCGGTCGTCTCGCCGGAGAACGTCGAGGCGTTCATGGCGGTGTGCCGCAAGTGGGACGTCATCGCCACCGACATCGGCGAGGTCACCGACGGCGAGCACCTGGTCATCACCTGGCACGACGAGGTCGTCGTCGACGTCCCGGCGCACACGGTCGCCCACCAGGGCCCGGTGTACGACCGGCCGATCGAACGTCCGTCCACTCAGGACGCGTTGATCGCGGACACGTCGGCGAACCTGCCGCGTCCGTCCACTCCGGACGAACTGCGCGCGGACGTGCTCAAGCTGATTTCGTCGCCGAACCAGGCGTCGAAGGAATGGGTGACGTCGCAGTACGACCGGTACGTGCGCGGGAATTCCGTGCTCGCGCAGCCGTCGGACTCGGGCATGATCCGGATCGACGAGTCGACCGGCCGCGGCGTTTCGGTGGCGACGGACTGCAACAGCAAGTTCGTCTACCTGGACCCGTACCGCGGCGCGCAGCTGGCGCTGGCGGAGGCGTACCGCAACGTGGCCACGGGCGGCGCGACGCCGGTCGCGGTGTCGGACTGCCTGAACTTCGGCGCCCCGACCGACCCGGGCGTGATGTGGCAGTTCGAGCAGGCGGTGCACGGCCTCGCGGACGGCTGCGTCGAGCTGGGCATCCCGGTGACGGGCGGCAACGTGAGCTTCTTCAACCAGACGGGCTCGACGGCGATCCTCCCGACGCCGGTGATCGGCGTCCTCGGCGTGATCGACGACGTGACCCGCCGCATCCCGACGGGCATCGGCGCGGAGGCGGGCGAAACGCTCCTGCTGCTGGGCGAAACGCACGACGAGCTGGACGGCTCGGCGTGGGCCCGCGAGCTGCACGGCCACCTCGGCGGCGTTCCGCCGAGGGTCGATTTGGCCCGCGAGAAGCTGCTGGGCGAGATCCTGGTGGCGGGTTCCCGCGACGGCATGATTTCGGCGGCCCACGACCTGTCGGACGGCGGCCTGATCCAGACCCTGGTCGAGACCGTCCTGATCGGACAGTGCGGCGCCCGCGTGTTCCTCGACGCGGACCAGGACCCGTTCGTGCAGCTGTTCTCGGAGTCGGCGGGCCGCGTGCTGGTGGCGGTCCCGCGCACGGAAGAACTCCGCTTCACGGAGATGTGCACCGCCCGTGGCCTCCCGTGGCGCAAGACCGGCGTGGTCGACCCGGAGTCGGGCAAGCTGGAGCTGCAGGGCATCACGGAGTTCACGCTCGACGAGCTGCGCGAGGCGTGGGAGCGCACGCTCCCGGCCCTGTTCGACTGACCTGTGGACACGTGAGCGGAGGGCACCGCAAACTGTCGGTGCCCTCCGCTAGCGTGGAAAACGGGGGCTGCTCAGCCCAGCTTGGCCACGATCCGGGCGTCCCCGTCGCCCAGTTCCTCCAGCTTCCACGCGGCGGGCAGCCGGACTTCCTTCTCCGTCCGAACTCGCGTGTTGTACAGCGAAACCGACTCCGGCAGCGCGGCGAACCGCAGGTCGGTTTGCCCCGCGAACGAAGTCCGGTGAAGGTCCAGCGAATCCGTGGCGACCACCCCGGCGAACACCGCGTCCTTCGCGAACGTCGCGTCCTTGAACGCCGTCGGCCCGGCGAATGTCGTGTCGGTGAAGTCCGCATCCTCGGCGAAAGCTGTGCCGCTGAACCATGCGTGGCTCTCGAAAACCGTGCCGCGGCAACGGAAGTAGCCCAACAGGCGCCCGGACTCGGTGCCCGCGGCGGTGAAGTAGACCCGGTCCTTGAAGCGGCAGCCGCTGATGTTCGTACTGCTGTTCAGCGACGCGTACCGAAGCAGCAGGCCACCGACCAGCTTGCCCGAGAGGTCGAAGTACTCCAGCCGGGCGCCGGTCAGGTCCAGGTCGTACGCCGGGCCTTCGTCGTCTCGCCCGGGGAGCAGATCGGTGACCAGCCGTTGGGCCGTGAGCCGGACCGAGAGCTCGGGCTCCTGTTCCGCATCCAGGGCGCCTTTTGTGGGGCGGGTGTACGAAAACGGCCGCCGCAGGTACGAGCACAGCACGTCCAGCACCGTCTGCGTGTACTCCGGCCGGCTCCGCGCCAACCCGGCCAGCGCGTGCAACGCCCCCACGCGCACCTGGTCGGCCGCGTGCCCGAGCAGCTCGACCGCCTTCGCGAACCGCTCGTCGGCGACCCGCTCGCGGTCCTGTTCCGCGCGCTGCGCCTCGAGTTCGTGGCGCCGCCGCTCGATTTCCTGGCGGCGCTCCTCGACCCGGCGCCGCCGGTCGTTGAGCCACAGCGCGTACAGCGCCACGATCGCGCCGCCGGCCAGGCCGCCCGTCTTCAGCGCGTCACTGCGGCTGGTGGCGGGGTCGGTCAGCAGCCACCCGCCGACCCCGACCAGCAGCAGCACCGATGCGAGGAACGTCCACGCCAGCGGCGATCGCCACAGCTTCACCGGCTCAGGACACCAGCATCGTGCTGACGCAGAAGCCCTTTTTGTCGAAGTTCGTCGCGCTCAGCGTGCCCTTGACCGGCTTGCCGGCGGACGTCCCGGTCACCTCGCCCTCGACCAGGTACTTGTCGGTGGGCACGCTGCCGAGCTGCAGCTGCAGCGGCGGCTTGAGGAACGTGTCGAGCCACGAGCTGAGCAGCTCCTTCGAGTCGGCGCAGCCCATGGCGACCGCGCCGGCGTTGTCGCCCGCGTTCAGCTTGTCGATGAAGCCCTGCAGCACGGCCTTGGCGTCCCCGTTGCTCCCGCCGCCGCCGTCGGGCGTCGTCGGCTTCGTGGCGGAAGCCGTCGGCTTCTTGGTCGTCGGCTTCGACGTGGACGGCTTGGCCGACGTGCTCGACGACGGGGCCGCGGCCGTGTTGGTGTCGTCCTTCGAAAGGAAGAACCCGGGTGCGACGAAGCCCGTGATGCCGACCAGGGCGAGCACGACGACCACGGCGGCGCCGATGGCGATCCACATCCCGGTCTTGCTCTTCTTCGGCGGCGCGGGCGGCCCGCCGAAGCCCTGCGTGTAGCCGCCGGTCGCCGGGTCCCAGCCGGACACCTGGCCGCCCGCGTTCGGGTCCCAGGCCTGCTGGCCGTACTGCTGCGCGTTCGGGTCGGCCCACGCCGACTGCTGCTGCGCGTTGGGGTCCGCCCAGGCCTGCTGCGCGTACGGGTCGCCCCACGCCGGCTGCGGGTTGGCCGGGAAACCGCCCGAGGCAGGCGGGTAGCCCTGCTGGTTCGGATCCCAGCCCTGCGGGTACTGCTGCGTCGGGTACGGCTGTTGCTGCTGGTTGGGGTCCCACCCGCCCTGCTGCTGGAAGCCACCGGACTGTGGCTGGCCGTACGGGTCGGGCTGGCCGGGCTGGCCCGGCTGAGGCGGGTAGGTCATCTTTCATGCCTTCCGGGCGCTGGGTGTTCGTGCGCTTCCGACGTCCGGCGGGCACGTGCGGTTCCCCCAGGACGTGGCTGCAGCATTCTGCAAGCTCGGACGGTACGGCATGAAACCGGCTCCCGGTCGTGGCGACGCGAACACGTCACGATCCGGGAGCCGGGCGGGGGTGGGTCAGCCGTTGGCGAGTGCCTGGAGCCGGTCGTAGGCACCGTTGAAGGTGTCCTGGTCGAGCGGGCTCGAGGTGTACTGCCAAACGGTGTAGTAGCCCCAGTTGTAGGGCAGGGCGCCGACCGACGACGCGTACCGCGCGACCCACAGCGGGGCGGTGCTGGAGAAGTCGCCGCTCACGCAGCTGCCCCACCAGCTCGCCGACGTGTAGATCACCGGGTAGCGGCCGGTCAGGGAGTGGTAGGTGTCGTGGAAGTCGAGGATCCACGACGTCATCCCGGCCTTGCTCAGCCCGTAGCAGGTCGCGCCGTACGGGTTGTACTCCATGTCCAGCGCCCCGGGCAGCGTCCGGCCGTCCTTGGACCAGCCGCCGCCGTGGGCGACGAAGTAGCGGGCCTGCGCCGCGCCGCTCGAGGTGTTCGGCGTGGCGAAGTGGTAGGCGCCGCGGATGAAGCCCTGGTTGTAGGAGCCGTTGTACTGCTGGGTGAAGTACGGGTTGGTGTAGTTGGTGCTCTCCGTGGCCTTGGTCCAGACGAACCGCTTGCCTTGGTTCCACCAGTTCGCCCAGTCGACGTTGCCCTGGTAGCCGGCGACGTCCATGCCGGCCACCGTCGCCAGCACCTGGCCGGGGATGGCCTGGCCGGGCTGCGGCTGCTGCGCCGACTTCTGGGTGTCCGGAGTCGACTGGTCACCTTCGACGCGCCGGATCTGCGACCCCAGCTCGTGGTCGTGCTGCGCGATGTCCGCGTTGATCGCGGCCACGGGGTCGATTTCGGGGGAGAAGGTCGTCGCCTGCGCCGTGCTGCCGAGCAGGAGCAGCGTGGCCGGGACGACCAGGGCAGCGAACAGCCGCCCTCTTCGGGATGTGGACATCGTTGAATCCCTTCACGGAAACCCTCGCGATGAGCGGCTTACTGCAGGTAGCCGCTCGAGCACGATTGTTAGGGACGAAGTGGCGTTTGTCACTCAGTTCCGTGAAATTGGGTATACGTGTGGGTGATTTTCTCGGGAAGAAGATCGTTAATTGGTGACGAGTTAACACCTATTATTGGACGGTTGGGCCGTTCAGCCCAGCGCCAGGGCCAGCAGCCGGTCCGCTGAGCCGTTGAACCAGTCCTGGTCGCCGGGCAGCGTGCCGCGGTCGGCGAACTGCCAGATCGCGTGGATGCTCCAGCCGGACGGCAGTTCGCCGATGAAGGTGTTGTAACGCGCGATCCAGAGCGGGTTGGCGCCGAAGCCGCCGTTGTTCGCGGTGCACCGCTTCCACCAGCTCGTCGACGTGTAGATCGTCGGGTACCGGCCGGTCGCCGCGCGGTAGGTGTCGGAGAAGGCGCGGATCCAGCCGGTCATGCCCGCCGCGTCCTTGCCGTAACACGTTTCGCCGTACGGGTTGTACTCCGCGTCGAGCGCGCCGGGGAGGGTCTTGCCGTCGGCCGACCAGCCGCCGCCGTGGGCGAGGAAGTACCGCGCCTGGGCCGCGCCGTCGGAGATGTCCGGCCGCGCGAAGTGGTAGGCGCCGCGGATCAGGCCGGCCTGGTAGGAGCCGTTGTACTGCTGCGCGAACTGCGGGTTCACGAACCCGGTGCCCTCGGTCGCCTTGACGTAGACGAACTTGGCGCCCGACCCCGCCGCGCCGGGCCAGTCGACCGGCCCCTGGTGCCCGCTGACGTCGTGCCCGAGCTGCTGGTCGTCACCCCCGTACAGCACGTCGGGGCCCTCGCCGACGCCTTCGACCTCGGCGATCTGCGAACCCGCGTAGTGGTCCTCGGCACCGGCGTAGCGATCGACGGCCTTCGCCGGTGCCTGCCCGGCCACGAGCAGGACCGATGCGAGGACGGCGGCGAAGGGCAGCGAACGTCTTTTCACCCTCTTGCTCCCCACCGATCTCGTCAGACTTCTTCAGTCTCACGATGCACCGGCGTCGCCGGATCGGCGAGTCGATGATCACTCGATGGGGTGGTGCCCGCAGGTCAGCGGCGCTCGTCGGCGACGGCCTTCACCAGGTGCTCCGCCGGCACGACCGCCGTGATGAGGTCGTGCGGGTTGATCGCGACCGGGTGCCCGCCGAGCAGGTCGACGATGTCGCGGCCGAGCACGGCCCGCGCGTGCGGCCACTCGCGCGGCACCAGCGACTTGCGGGTGTAGGCGGGCACCATGACCCGGCCGTCGGTGTTGTGGAAGCCGATGACGGTCCGCTGCACCGGCGACATCGCGTAGACGAACAGCGTCGCGTCGAGGACGACCTTCGGCAGGTCCGACGGCGGCCGGTGCTCGGTGCGGACGAGCTGCAGCAGGTGCTCCAGGTCGTTCGCCGGTTCCGGGAAGCCGAGCGCCTTGGGCGAGGGCCGGTAGCGGTCGTTGGGGTGGAAGTCGGCGACGACGTCGCCGGCGCCGTTCACCGGGTACGCGCCGACGACCGCCCACGACGGCACCGGGCCGTTCGGGTCGAAGGCCTCGTCGATGACGTACAGCCAGCTGTCGGGATTGGCGCGGGCGTTCGCGCGCATCTCCGCGGTGATCTCGGGCGTGCCGTGCTTGCCGGAGCGCCGGGCCTGCCGGCCTTCGCGCCGCGCGGCCCGGTTGTGCTTGCCGGGGCGATCGGCTCCGCTTCCGGTGGGCTGCTGCGAAACCATCCGATCCGCCTCGTCCCGCTGCGCCATCGTCATCCCCACGTTCTCGGGTGTGCCTGCCAAGTCTTGGTGCGCCACTCTACTGTTTGCCCATGGCCTCTTCGCGTTCGGTCGACCCCGGACAGTTACGTGCGGCGGTGCTGGCGATTTCCCCGTGGTTGCAGGGCGATGCGCCCGCGCCCGCGCGCCCGGAACTGGCCGCGGCGGTGCGCCTGTCCCTGCGCGCGCTGGCGGCGGACGCGCCGGGCCGGACGGTCGAGGTCCGGGTGCCACCGTTCGCCGCCGTGCAGTGCGTGGACGGGCCGCGGCACACCCGGGGCACCCCGCCGAACGTGATCGAGACCGACCCGCGCACGTGGCTCGAACTGGCCACCGGGCAACTGGACTGGACCACGGCCGTGGCGGACGGCCGGGTGTCCGCGTCGGGCACCCGGGCCGACCTGTCCCACTGGCTCCCCCTGCTCCGCCTCTGACGGCCGGGGGCGCGGGTTACGGCTTGCGGCCGACGCCGCCCGCGATGGTCCGCTGCGCGACGTTGAGCTCCTTGAGCCGCGGGCCGTCCGGCCACCAGTCGGCGCACCGGACCACCCCCGGGGGCACCATCTCGAGGCCGGGGAACAGCGCCTCGATCTCCTTGTGCGTCCGGAACGTGCCGGACCCCATCGGGCTGTGCACGAAGAAGTCCTCCATGCGCCGCGCGGTCGCCGAATCGTCGTTTTCGGGGTCGAAGAAGTGGCTGAGCCCGACGAAGGAGCCGGACGGCAGCGCGTCGACGTACTCCTTCATGATCTCGGCCGGCCGGTCGTGGTCGCCCTTGTAGTGGTGCAGGGTGCCCATCTGCAGGAGGACGAGCGGCTGGCTGAAGTCGATGTGCTGGCGCACGATCTCGTTCTCGAGGATCTTCTGCGGTTCGAAGATGTCTTCGGCGACGAAGTGGGTGTGCTCGTTCTCTTCGAGCAGGGCCCGTCCGTGTGCGAGGACAACCGGGTCGTTGTCGATGTAGACGACCTTGGTCTCCGGGTTGATCCGCTGGACGACCTGGTGGGTGTTCTCCGCTGTCGGCAGGCCGGAGCCGAGGTCGAGGAACTGGGTGATGCCGGTCTGGCCGGCGAGGAACCGGCAGACGCGGATGAGGAAGCCGCGGTTCTCGAACGCGAGGTCCTGGGCCTCCGGGGCGGCCTTCTGCACCTGCTGCAGGACCTGCCGGTCGATCTCGTAGTTGTCCTTCCCCAGCAGGAAGGCGTCGTAGACGCGCGCGATGCTCGCCCGGGTGGGGTCGACTCCGACGGGCACTCGTTCGGTCGCCGCGGCGTCCGGCATGGTGAACCTCGCAAGTTGTGTGTTGTAAGTCTCGTGCTCTACGTACAGTAGGACGGCGCGCGCATGGGGTAAACCGGGTCACCCCTTTGCGCAAGAAGGCTTAACGTGTACTTTCGGTAGTCGGGCTAGGACCCCCTGGTGACGTGAGCGCGGAAGGGCCGGGAATGAACGCGGTGAACGCGTCCGCAGGTGAGCAGAACATCGGCCCGACGGCACGCCGCATGATCCTGGGCTCGCAGCTTCGCCGGCTCCGTGAAGAGGCCGGCATCACCCGCCAGCAGGCCGGTTACAACATCCGCGGGTCCGAGTCGAAGATCAGCCGGCTGGAGCTGGGCCGGGTCGGGTTCAAGGAACGCGACGTCACCGACCTGCTGACGATGTACGGCGTCGACGACCCGACGGAGCGCCGCGCGTTCCTCGACATGGTCAAGCAGTCGAACGAGCCGGGCTGGTGGCGGCGCTTCGGCGACACCATGCCGAACTGGTTCACCGACCTCGTCGGCCTCGAAGAAGCCGCCGCGCGAATCCAGATCTGGGAGCCGGTCTACGTGTCGGGGCTCCTGCAGGTCGAGCCGTACGCCCGGGCGATCTTCAGCCATGGCCGTCCGGACATGGCCGACGAGCGGGTCGACCAGCTGGTCGCGCTGCGGATGCGGCGGCAGAAGATGTTCAGCAGGCCGGACGCGCCCCGCGTGTGGATGGTGCTCGACGAGTCGGTGCTGCACCGCCCGATCGGGGGCCCGAAGGTGCTCAAGCAGCAGATCGAATACCTGCTCGAGATGAGCGCGTTGCCGCACGTGTCAGTCCAGGTGCTGCCGTACGCGAGCAGCGGGTTGTCGGCGGAACACGCCTTTTCGCTGCTGCGATTCGGTGAGCCGGAGCTGCCGAACATCGCCTACGTCGAGTACCTGACCGGCGCGCACTACATCGAGAAGCGCGAAGAGATCGAAAAGTACAGCCGCGCGCTGGACATGCTGGCGGTCGACGCGGAGACGCCGGAGCGGAGCCGGGCGATGCTCGCGAAGCGCCGCCAGGAGATCTAGCCGCCGTTGCCGTGCTTCAACGGTCGGCTTTGCTCCGACGAGCGGTAACCAAGAGTAGCTATTACGCCGTTCGTGCGCCTATCTCTCCCCCAATAGGTTAACGGCAGTTCGGCAATTCTTACCGTCCGAGAACTTTGCAAGAAATTCTGCACGTGCATTTACCGCTGCAGGCACACGTGCTAACCTCGGATACGCGGGCAAATGCACATGCAGATGCATCGTCCGGAAGGCTTTTCTGCTTCGAGAGGTGGGATCATGGCTGAGCGATTCGAAAACGGCGTCCCGGCTGATCGGCTGACCGGTGTCGAATGGCGCAAGGCGAGCTACAGCAACTTCAACGGCAACTGCGTCGAGGTCGCGCCGTTGTCCAACGGGGAGATCGCGATGCGCAACTCGCGGTTCCCGACCGGCCCGGCGCTCGTCTACACGCGGGCCGAGATGGCGGCGTTCCTGGCGGGCGCGAAGGACGGTGAATTCGACGATGTCCTCGGCTGAGGGCGTCGCCACCGTCTTCGACATCGAAACCGGACTGCAGGAACTGGTGGCCCGCGGCTACCAGTTCGTCCACCCCGCCGACGAACGCGGTGAGGTCCTCGCGGTCGTCGGCGTGCGGGTGCACGACGACGTGGTGGACGTCGTCCGGCTCAACGCCGAAGACGACGTCGTGGCGACCAGGATGCCCGGCTCCGAAGAGAACATCTTCGAGCCGGAGCGGTGGCTGTGGCGCCGCCGCGGAGAAGGCGCGCAGGTGCTGTCGGAGATCCTTTCGCTGCCGGATGCGTGCTAGCGGTACAGGCTTGCAGGCCCCGTCCGAAGTGGTCAGAACCACGCCGGGCGGGGCCTGACCCGTGTCCGAACCGTCTACACTGAAGCTGGCCTGACCACGTCTTCCCAGGAGCTCCTCGGTGGTTTCCGACCCGCAAGTCGTGTCCGACCAGCCTGACCCGGAACCCCGTGAGGAGTGTGGCGTCTTCGGCGTCTGGGCTCCCGGGGAAGAAGTCGCGAAGCTGACCTACTACGGCCTCTACGCTCTGCAGCACCGGGGCCAGGAGGCCGCCGGCATCTCCGTCTCCGACGGCTCGCAGATCGTGGTCTTCAAGGACCTCGGCCTGGTCAGCCAGGTGTTCGACGAGCAGATCCTGCAGTCGCTGCAGGGGCACATCGCCGTCGGGCACTGCCGGTACTCGACCACGGGCGCGACCATCTGGGAGAACGCCCAGCCGATCTTCCGCACCACCGCGACCGGCAGCGGCCTCTCCTTCGCGCACAACGGCAACCTCGTCAACACGGCCGAGCTGCGCGAACGCACCATCGAAGCGGGTCTCAAGCCGCACGCGGGGCTGACCGGCTCGTCCAGCGATTCCGACCTGATCTGCGGCCTGCTCGCCGCGAACGCCGCCGACAAGGGCATCGAGGCCGCCGCCATGGAGCTGCTGCCCACCCTCAAGGGCGCCTTCTGCCTGGTCTTCGCCGACGAGAACACGCTCTACGCGGCCCGCGACCCCCACGGCGTGCACCCGCTGGTGCTCGGCCGGCTCGAGCGTGGCTGGGTCGTTTCCAGCGAGACGGCGGGTCTCGACATCGTCGGCGCGTCCTTCGTCCGCGAGGTCGAGCCCGGTGAACTGATCGCCATCGACGCCGCGGGCCTGCGCTCGTCCCGGTTCGCGAACCCGGACCCCAAGGGCTGCGTCTTCGAGTACGTCTACCTCGCCCGCCCCGACACGACGATCGCCGGCCGCGGCGTCCACGCCACCCGCGTCGAGATCGGCCGCCGCCTGGCCGCCGAGCAGCCGGTCGAGGCCGACCTGGTCATGCCGGTGCCGGAGTCGGGCACCCCGGCCGCGATCGGCTACGCGCAGGGCTCCGGCATCCCCTACGGCACCGGCCTGGTGAAGAACGCCTACGTCGGGCGCACCTTCATCCAGCCGTCGCAGACCATCCGCCAGCTGGGCATCCGGCTCAAGCTGAACCCGCTGCGGGACGTCATCCGCGGCAAGCGCCTGGTCGTGGTGGACGACTCGATCGTCCGCGGCAACACCCAGCGCGCGCTCGTCCGCATGCTGCGCGAGGCCGGCGCGCTCGAGGTGCACGTCCGGATCGCGTCGCCGCCGGTGCGCTGGCCGTGCTTCTACGGCATCGACTTCGCCTCGCGGGCCGAGCTGGTCGCCAACGGCGTCGACCTCGACGGCATCCGCCGCTCGATCGGGGCCGACTCGCTGGGCTACATTTCCCTGGAGGGCCTGGTCGCGGCGACGGAGCAGCCGAAGTCGCGGTTGTGCACGGCGTGCTTCTCGGGTGAGTACCCGATCCCGCTGCCGGAGGACGCGCTGATCGGGAAACACCTGCTCGAAAGCCTCGACGCGGTCAATGGCGCGGCGACCCCCGTCAGCCCCGCCGGGTACGGTGCCGAAGACGCCGTCCGGCGTCCCTAGCAGTCCTTCCAGTAGGGAGTCCTTCCACCGTGAGCGAGTCCACGAGCGCCACGTACGCCGCCGCCGGCGTCAGCATCGACGCCGGCGACCAAGCCGTCGAGCTGCTCAAGCCGCACGCCGAGCGGGCGACGCGGCCCGAGGTCATGGGTGGCGTCGGCGGTTTCGCCGGGCTCTTCTCCCTGAAGCTCGACAAGTGGAAGGAGCCAGTGCTCGCGTCGTCGACCGACGGCGTCGGCACGAAGATCGCGGTCGCGCAGGCGCTCGACAAGCACGACACCGTCGGCATCGACCTGGTCGCGATGGTGGTCGACGACCTGGTCGTGACCGGGGCCGAGCCGCTGTTCCTGCAGGACTACATCGCTGTCGGCAAGGTCCACCCGGAGAAGATCGCCGCGCTGGTCGGCGGCATCGCCGAGGGCTGCGTCCGGGCGGGCTGCGCGCTGCTCGGCGGCGAGACCGCCGAGCACCCGGGCCTGATGGGCGAGCACGACTACGACATGTCGGCCACCGGCGTCGGCGTGGTCGAGGCGTCGCAGCTGCTCTCGCCGGAGAAGGTCCGTCCGGGTGACGTCGTGCTGGCCCTCGAGTCGTCGGGCCTGCACTCGAACGGCTACTCGCTGGCCCGGCACGTGCTGCTGGACATCGCCCGGATGCCGCTCGGCGGGTACGTCGAGGAGTTCAGCCGCACCCTCGGCGAGGAGATGCTGGAGCCGACGCGGATCTACGCGAAGGACTGCCTCGCCCTCGCCGCGGAGACCGAGGTGCGGACGTTCGCGCACATCACCGGCGGCGGCCTGGAGGCCAACCTCGCCCGGGTCATGCCGCGTGGCCTGGTCGCCCGGCTGGACCGCGGCACCTGGACGCCGTCCGCGGTGTTCGCGCTGATCGGCCAGCGCGGCAAGGTCGAGCGCGCCGAGCTGGAGAAGACCTTCAACATGGGGGTCGGCATGGTCGCGATCGTCGGCGCCGAAGACGTCGACCGGGCGCTGGCCATGCTGACCGCGCGGCACGTCCCGGCGTGGGTGCTGGGTGACGTCCAGCCCGCCGACGACGTCGACGGCCCGCGCGCGGTGCTCTCGGGCGACCACCCGCGCTTCTGACAGCGTTTCTGAAAAGCGCCTTGATCGCGGCTGTCACACTGGTGTCATGGCAGCCGGAGACGTGGTGGTCGGCTCCCGGTTCACGATCCCGGGAGCCGAGCTGAACGAGCGCTTTTCGCGGTCGTCCGGCCCTGGCGGCCAGGGGGTCAACACCACGGATTCGCGGGTCGAGCTGTCGTTCGACGTCGCTGGTTCACCGTCGATCCCCGAACATCTGCGGGACCGGGTGCTGGCCGGGCTCGGCGCCCGGCTGGTCGACGGCGTCCTGACGATCGCGGCCAGCGAACACCGCTCCCAGCTGCAGAACCGCGAAGCCGCGCGCGGCCGCCTGACGAACCTGCTGCTCGACGCGTCGGCCCCGCCCCCGGCGAAGCGGCGCCCCACGAAGCCTTCTCGCGGTTCGAAGGAGCGCCGCCTGGCGTCGAAGAAGCGCCGGAGCGACGTGAAACGAGGCCGCTCCGGCCGCTTGAACGACTAGCTCAGCGACAGGTGCACGCACTCGCCCGCCGGCCGGTAGCCGACCCGGGCGTAGACGTTCCCGATCCCCAGGTCACCGGGGGTGAGGAACGCCGTGTGGGCCCCGGCCTCGTGGACCTGGCGCGTGAGGTGCGCGGTCAGCGCCGCGGCGATCCCACGGCCCCGGTACGGCTCGAGCACCGCGATCCCGGCGATCTCGGTGGTGCCGTCGACGATTTCGAGCGCGAGCCCGCCGCCGACGACTTCCCCCGTTTCGACGTCCTCCGCCAGGAGATGCCGGACACCGGTGCCGGACCGGAGTTGCTCGACCTCGTCGTCACCGATCTCCGCGGGTTCGCCGAACGCCGTGTGCTGCGCCGACCGCATGCGCCGGAAGTCCTCGGCGGACCCCGGCGCGCGCAGCCGGATGCCGGCCGGGACCGGCCGGTCGACCCGCGCGGCCGGCGCGCACGTCATCAGCGGCACCCGCCGTTCGAGCTCGTACCCCGCTCCGACCAGCAGTTTCTCCAGGTCGGGTGCAACGTCGGTGAAGTACTCCAGCCGCGGGAGCAGGTCCCGCCGCCGGTAGGCCGCGGTCAGCGCGTCGATCTCGGCCGCCGTCGGCTTCGCGCCGTCGTCCGGGATCGCGTAGTTGAGCATCGGGTGGGGCGTGCCCGGCGAGTAGGTCGCGAGGAACGGACCGACCCGCTCGCTCTCCCGGCCGCGCGGTGCGGTCGTGCGGACATAGGCCTGAATGGCGGACATGTGAGCCCTTTCGAAAAGCACGTCAAGGAACCGCAGCCCTGGGACGGGCATGCGGGCAGGGCGCTGGGCGTCGGGCCTAGCGGGGGCCGACGCCGGAGGGGGCGCCAGGCATAGGCAGTCATTCCTTGAACTCGAAGTGGCTCTTCGCGGCCATGGTCGCACGGCCGGCAAGCGGATTACCGGCGTTCGGGGTACGCGATGGTGCACTGTCCACAGTGGAGCATGGAGCCTGTGGACAACCCTGTGGATGAATTCGAGGGAAAAGTGTGAAAGTGCTGCGGCGCAACGAGAAGACGCGGAGCTGGCCTGTGTACTACTTCGCGGCCAGTTCGCGCGCCTGCTCGAGCAGGCGCTGAAGGTGCAGGCCCCGCCGGACGTCGCAGGGGTGCGTCGTCGTGCCGCTGGCGATCATCGCCGCGAAATCGTCCAGCAGTGCGGTGTAGGACTCCTGCGCGGAGCCCGGTTTGCGGCCGAGCGTCCGGTAACCGTGCTGTCCCCAGACCGCGACTTCGACGACGGTCGGCTGCACCGGCAGCCGCAGCGAGAGCGTGGCCGTGCTGACCACGCCGCCGTCGTGCGCCAGCATCAGGTGCCAGAGGTCGCCGGGGCTCTGGCGGGCCGCCACCACCTCGGTGATCGGGCCGAGCGCGGCGTCCAGCATGTCGAGTGCGTGCGGGCCGATGTCGAACAGCGCGCCGCCGTCGTCCTGCCGCCACGCCGAGGCGGCGTACTGGCCGCCGAGCAGCGCGCCGGACAGCCAGCGCGCACCGCCGCCCGCCCAGCCGCCCGCCTGGGCGAGACCGGCGAGCCACTCCTGGGTCTGCGCCGAGTAACGCAAGGTCAGCACCACGAGCGCGGCCACGTCGGCGGCCGCGACCGCGTCGGCCAGCCGTCGCGCGCCGTCGAGGTCGGCGGCGATCGGCTTCTCCAGGATCAGGTGCTTCCCGGCCTCGGCCGCGCGCACGCCCAGCTCGGCCTGGATCGACGGCGGAACGGCGAGCGCGACCGCGTCCACCTGCTCGAACAGCTCCTCGACGCTGCCGGCGACGGCCGCGCAGTGCGTCTCCGCAAGCGTTTGCGCCGCCTCCGGCCGCCGGGCCCAGACCGCGGTCAGCGCCGTGCCGGGGTGATCCGCCAGTCCGGGCGCGTGGATCGTCGTGGCCCACGGGCCGGCGCCGATCAGGCCGACGCGCAGCTGTCCGTCCGCGTTGAGCTGTCCCACGGCCCGCAGTCTAGGTGTGTCCCGCGTCGCTCCGGAACCGCACCTGTGCCGGGCGCCGACGTGGTTAAAGTGCCTGCATGATCGCCTCCCGCCTATCCCGGCTCGTCACCGTCTTCGCCGTGCTGCTCGGCGCCGGCCTCATCGGGGTCGCGCCCGCTTCGGCGACGGGCACCGACGGGGCCTGCCCGGAGGGCGGTGGCGTGACGGTGGTCGTCGATTTCGGCGACCTGGGTCCCGGGTCATTGGTCCGCTGCGCCCCCGGGACGCCCGCGAACGGCGTCGCGGCCTTGCAGGAGGCCGGGATCGAGGTGGCCGGCTCCCAGAAGTACGGCCTCGCCGTGGCCTGCCGGATCAACGGACAGCCCGGTCCCGACGTCGAGTCGTGCGCGGGGATGCCGTCGGCGACGGCGTACTGGAGCTACTGGCACGCCTCCGCCGGAGGCAGCTGGACGTCGAGCCAGGAAGGCGCCCAGACGGCGAAGCCGGTTCCCGGCGGGTTCGAAGGGTGGGCGTTCGCGCGTCCGAAGTCGGCGAACGACCTGCCGGCGCCGCCGCGGGTGCCGCCGGTCCGGCAGGTTTCCTCGCCGGCTCCCGCTCCCGCCGCTGACCAGGGCAGTTCGTTCCCGTGGGGCCTGGTGATCGGGGCGGTCGTGATCGTGCTGGTCGGCGGCGCCGGGCTCGTCGTCGCCCGTCGCCGGCGTGCGCAGTAGGGCGCTGCACCCCGGCGCCTGGTGGGCCTGGGCGCTCGCGCTGGCCGTCGCCGCGAGCCGGACGACGAACCCGCTGCTGCTCGGCCTGATCATCGCCGTCGCCGGGTTCGTCGTCGCGAACCGGCGTAGTGACGCGCCCTGGGCGCTGGCGTTCCGGCTGTACGTCTACGTCGGCGCGCTGATCGTCGCCTCCCGCGTGCTGTTCCGGATCCTGATCGGCGGCGAAGACGGCGGCCACGTGCTGTTCACGCTGCCGCGGATCCCGCTCGCCGCCGGGTTGTCCCTGTTCGGGCCGGCGTCGGCGGAGGAGCTGCTCGGCGGTTTCTACGACGGCCTGCGGCTGGCGACGATGGTCGTCTGCGTCGGCGCGGCGAACGCCCTGGCCAACCCGAAACGCCTGCTCAAGGCGGTCCCGGGGGCGTTGTACGAGGTGGGCACGGCGGTGACGGTGGCGTTGACGGTCGCCCCGCAGCTCGTCGAGAGCGTCCAGCGCGTGCGGCGCGCCCGGCGACTGCGGGCGGGCCGGTCTCGCGGGCTGCGGGCGGTCAAGGGCATCGTGGTGCCGGTGCTGGAGGACGCGATGGACCGGTCCCTGCGGCTGGCGGCCGCGATGGACTCCCGGGGCTACGGCCGCCGGGCCTACCTGAGCGCCGGGCTGCGGGTGCTGATCGCTTCCTGCGTCCTGGCCGGGCTGATGGGCGTGTGCGTCGGCGTCTACGGCGTGCTCGACGGGACGTCGTCCTGGCTCGGGGTGCCGTTGCTGGCGGCCGGCTTGGTCGTGGCCGTCGCCGGCTTCGTGCTCGGCGGCCGCCGGGTGCGGCGGACGGCGTACCGGCCCGACCCGTGGCGGTGGCCGGAGACGCTGGTCGTCGCGGCCGGCGTCGGGGCGTGCGCGCTGCTCTTCGCGACCGCGCGGATCGACGCGGGCCGGTTGTTCCCTTCGCTGAGCCCGCTGCGCTGGCCGGAGCTGTCCTGGGCGCACGCGTTGTCCGTGCTGGTCGCGGTGCTGCCGGCGTTCGTTTCGCCCCCTGTTCCGGAGGTCGTCCGATGATCGAGTTTTCGCGGGTCACGGTGACCTACCCGGACGCCTCGCGGCCGGTGCTGTCGGACGTGTCGCTGCTGGTCGAAGAGGGTGAGCTGTGCCTGGTCGCGGGGCCGACCGGGGCGGGCAAGTCGACGTTCCTCGGCGCGCTCAACGGGCTCGTCCCGCACTTCACCGGCGGCCGCCTTTCCGGCCGGGTCGTCGTCTCCGGCCTGGACACGGCTCGCTACCCGCCTCGCGAGCTGGCTTCGGTCGTCGGCGTCGTCGGGCAGGACCCGCTCGCGGGGTTCGTGACGGACACCGTCGAGGAGGAACTCGCGTACGCGATGGAGCAGCTGGCGGTGCCGCCGGACGTCATGCGCAAGCGCGTCGAGGAGACCCTGGACCTGCTGGGCATCGCGGAGCTGCGCAACCGTCCACTGCGGACACTGTCGGGCGGTCAGCAGCAGCGCGTGGCGATCGGTTCGGTGCTGACGGCGCACCCGGCGGTGGTGGTGCTGGACGAGCCGACGTCGGCGCTGGACCCGACGGCGGCCGAGGACGTGCTGGCGGCGATCACCCGGCTGGTGCACGACCTGGGGACGACGGTGATCGTCGCGGAGCACCGCATGGAGCGGGTGGCGCAGTACGCGGACCGGCTGCTGTACCTGCCGGGCGACGGTTCGGTGCGCTCCGGACCGCCGGCCGAGATCTTGGCGACGTCGTCGATCGCACCCCCGATCGCCGAGCTGGGGCGGCTGGCGGGCTGGTCGCCGCTGCCGCTGTCGGTGCGGGACGCGCGGCGGGTCGCGGGGCCCCTCCGCGACCGGCTCGCGCCGAGCCGTCAAAAACTGTCGGTGGTGGGTCGTAGCCTTTCGGTGACCGGTTCGGCACTGGATGTGAGAAGGGTGGTGGTCCGATACGGAGATGTCCTGGCGGTGCGCGGGGTGGACCTGCGTGTCGGGCCGGGAGAGGTGGTCGCGCTGATGGGACGCAACGGCTCCGGCAAGTCGTCGCTTCTCTGGGCGGTGCAGGGCAGCGGCCCGAGGTCGGCGGGGAAGGTCGACGTCGGTGGCGCGGACCCGGCAGCGCTCAAGCCACGAGTGGCCCGTCAGCGCGTGGGCCTGGTCCCGCAGACCCCGGCCGACCTGCTATACCTCGATTCGGTGGACGCCGAGTGCGCACAGGCGGACGCCGAGTCTGAGGTCCCGGCAGGAACGGCCCGGGCCCTGCTGGACCGGCTCGCCCCCGGAATCGCCGGCGAAGCGCACCCCGGCGACCTTTCGGAAGGGCAGCGGCTGGCGGTGGTGCTGGCGATCCAGCTGGCGTCGGCCCCACCGCTGGTCCTGCTCGACGAGCCGACGCGCGGCCTCGATTACCACGCAAAAAGGCGCTTCGCGGCAGCCCTGCGAGAGCTGGCCTCGCAGGGCCACGCGGTAGTGCTGGCAACCCACGACGTCGAGTTCGTGGCAACGGCGGCCGACCGCGTGGTGGTCATGGCCGAGGGCGAGGTGGTAGCGGACGGCCCGACGAAGGAGGTGATCGTCGCCTCGCCGGCCTTCGCCCCGCAGGTGGCGAAGATCCTCGCGCCGCAGCAGTGGCTGACGGTGGACGAGGTAGCGGAAGCGCTGGCATGAGCACGCGGAGGGCGGGGAGGGGGCGGGGGCGGGCGGGGGGCCAAGGTCAACGAGCGCACTCGGCCGCTGGTCTGCGGGTCGCGGCTGGCGATGGCTCGCGGGTCGTGGTTGGTGGCCGCTCGGAGGTGTGCAGCCGCTCGGGCGCTGGCCTGCGGGCCGCGGTTCGGCCTGCCTCGCAGCTGCGCGACCGCTCCGGCGCCACCACTTGCATCGCCGCTGTCGGCGCGCCGCACATGCCGGCAGGCGCCTCTGCGCGCTCCGGTATGCCCGGCTGGCTCGCGCGGAGCCATCCCGCGCTGCTCGGCGCGGCGGCCGAGCGTCCAAAGACGCCTGGCGATGCCCCGCGGATTCCGGCGCCCACAGCCAGCCACCAGCTCGCAGCCGCCTCACACCCACCCGATGCTCCGCGGCACTCGCCGATCAGCGCGGACCCACCCGCCGGCGCTCCCGAAGCGGCTGCGGTGACACCGGCATGACCGACTTCCTCGGCCCACCGCCTCGCACTGTTCGCCTGACTCCGCGGCCCGCGCTGGTCCTCAGCGTCGCGAGCGTTCTCGGGCTGGCCATGTTCTGCTGGCCTCTGCTCGCCCACCCGCAGCCGACCGCGGCCGCGCACACCGCTGACGCGCCCTTCGTCTTCATGGCGACCCTGCCGGTGCTGCTCCTGGTCGTGCTCGCCGAACTTTCCCGCGGTGGCATCGATGCCAAGGCGCTCGCCCTCCTCGGGGTGCTCTCGGCCGTCAACGCCGGGCTTCGGCCTCTCGGGGCCGGCACCGGGGGCATCGAGCTGGTCTTCTTCCTGCTCGTCCTCGCCGGCCGGGTCTTCGGGCCCGGGTTCGGGTTCGTGCTCGGCTCGACCTCGCTGTTCACCAGTGCGCTGCTCACCGCCGGTGTCGGGCCGTGGCTGCCGTTCCAGATGCTGGCGTCGTCGCTGGTCGGGCTGGGGGCCGGGCTGCTTCCGCGGAAACCGCGCGGCAAAGCCGAGATCGCCCTGCTCGTCGGGTACGGCGTCTTCGCGGCCTACTTCTTCGGGCTGCTGATGAGCCTGTGGTCGTGGCCGTTCCTCGCCGGTGACTCCGCGCAGCTCGGCTTCGTGCCCGGTGCGCCGCTGGTGGAGAACCTCCACCGGTTCGCCGTCTACACCGTCCTGACGTCGACCCTCGGCTGGGACACCGGCCGGGCGATCACCAACGCGGTCGCGATCGTCCTGCTCGGGCCGGCTGTCCTGGCCGTACTACGGCGCGCCGCGAGGCGCGCCGCCTTCGACGCGCCCGCGACGTTCAGTCAGCCGTAGGAGTAGAAGCCGCGGCCCGTCTTCTTGCCGAGGAGGCCCGCGTCCACCATGCGCAGCAGCAGCGGCGGTGACGAGTACAGCGGCTCCTTGAACTCCGCGTACATCGAGTCCGCGATGGCCTTGACCGTGTCCAGCCCGATCAGGTCGGACAGCCGCAGTGGGCCCATCGGGTGGGCCGTGCCCAGCTCCATGCCGCGGTCGATGTCCTCGGCCGAGGCGAAGCCCGACTCGATCATCCGGATCGCCGAGAGCAGGTACGGCACCAGCAGCGAGTTCACGATGAACCCGGCGCGGTCTTGCGAGCGGATCACGGTCTTGCCCAGCGCCGTCGTCGCGTGGTCTTCCGCGCGGCGGGCGGTCTCCTCGCTGGTCAGCAGCGAGGGCACCAGCTCCACCAGCGGCAGCACCGGCACCGGGTTGAAGAAGTGGATGCCGACCACCTGCTGCGGCCGGCTCGTCGCCATGCCCAGCTTCATGATCGGGATCGACGACGTGTTGGACGCGAACAGCGCGTCCTCGGCCTCGACGATCTTGTCCAGCTGGCGGAAGACGTCGATCTTCGCCTGCTCCTGCTCGAGGATCGCCTCGATGACCAGGTCGCGGTCGGCGAACTCGGCGATGTCCGTGGTGAACCGGAGCCTGGCGAGCGCCGCGTCGGCGTCCTCGGTGGTCAGCTTGCCGCTCTTGACGCCGCGTTGCAGCGACTTCTCGATGCGTGCCCTGCCCGCGTCGAGCGCCGGCTGGTTCACCTCGGTGATCACGACGTCCAACCCGGACCGTGCGTGCACCTCGGCGATACCGGACCCCATGAGGCCCGCCCCGACGACTCCAACCCGACTTACCACCGGCTCACTCCTTCGTCGCTTCGCAGCCCGCGCGCCTCATTCGGACAACACTGTGGACGCGTTTGTGGGCAGCACACGACGCGCGAGGGCGCTCGCCGGACGTGCCGGCTTCGCCCTCGCGCGTTTACGCGTGCTCAACGACGGTACTCGTCGTACCCGTCGTCGTACGGGTCTTCATACCCGCTGTCGGCAGGCTCCTCGTGGTGGTTGTCACTGGAGGAGTTACTCGACAGCTCGCGCTGCAAAGCATCGAAGTCGGTCTCGTGCGAGCTGTACTTGAGCTCACGCGCCACCTTCGTCTGCTTGGCCTTAGCCCGGCCGCGCCCCATGGCTCGACCCCCTCGCACAGGGGCGGGGCGGCCGGGGGAATCGGCGGCCCCGCATCGTCTCGACAATTATTTCCTGCTCACACCGTACCGTGTCCCGGGGGTTGGATGCGACGTGGCACGGTGTGCCGGTCACGACAGTGTTCGCCGGACACCGGTTACCGGCCGGTCGGTGGCGATCGGTGCAGGTAGACGTGCCACGATCTACCCGTGCTTCGTCCCTTCGTGGCTTACCTGCGGGTGTACGAACCCCTGCTCGCCCTGGGCGATCCGCCGGACGAGCGGCTGCGTGCGGCCGTCGCCGCGGCCAAGCTGCGGCGGACGGACGCGGGCGCACGGGAGCAGGCCATGTGGCTCAGGTCACAGGTGGCCGCGCCGCGGCGGCTGCTGCCCGCCGAGCTCGCCGACGGCCGGCCGGCGCCGAGCCTGCTGACCGACGTCCTGGTGCTCGACCCCGCGGAAGTGCCGGGCGGCAAAGCCGAGCACGGCCCGCTCGTCTGCCCGCTGGAGCTGCGGGCCCGCTCGGCGGCCGCGCTGGTCACCTTCCTCGGCGACGCGCACCCGGCGCTGAAGAACGTCGTCCTCGACGAAGGCGGCTTCACCCAGGAGACGATCCGCGCGCGGACGAAGTCGGCGATGGTGGACCTGAGCACGTCGGCGGCGCACACGTTGTCGACGACCTGGACCGTCCCGCTGCCGTGGTTCGTGCTGATCGAGCCGGAGGAACGGCGCCTGGTACTGGGCGACGGCCGGGCCGACCCCCGGCGCGAACTGTCCTGGCGGGCGACCCTCGCCGACGCGCAGCACCGCGCCCGCGAGGCCGGTGAGCTGCTGGAGCAGACCTTCGGCGACTCCGGGCCGGGCCGCGTGCTGTTCGAGACGCGCCGGTGGCTGGACAACTTCCACGCGGACTCGGTGGTCGAGCTCGACTACGGCGGCCTGGTGCAGTTGTTCACGGACCCGGTCCTGGAAGCCGACAACACGGCCGACGAGGTCCACGACATCCTGGACGCCCTGCGCTCGGGCAACGTCGAGGAGCTGGCCGAACTGTTCTCGGACCTGCGGGAGTTCTGGGGCGACGTGGCCGCCCGCGAACGCGCCAACTAGGGGAGCCGGACGGTCCGGCGGCTTCCCGGCCCGGAACTGTCGGTGCCTCCCGGTAGCGTGGAAAACGGGGGCTGCTCAGCCACGCCGATCAGCCACGGCGCGCGAAGCTGCACCGCCGCCCATCAGCGCAACTCCGGCACCCGGATCTCGCCGACCGGCCGCCCGCCACCCAAAACCGCAGGCCGGGCCAGCTCGTCGAGCCCCGACACGTCCGCCCCGAGGTACCGCAGTGCCTCCACCGCCAATGGCGCGCAAGCCCGCTTCGCGCCGTCGTCCACCTTCATCGCCACCGCGAACCCGTCCGGTAGCGCGAACGCCTGGACCCCTTCCGCGCCGGCCTTCGCGACCAGACCCTCCACACCGGACATCAACGCCGTGTCTTCGCGGCCCGTCCCCGCCACCAGCCACGGGTGCGCCCGCATCGCCGAAGCGACCTCCGCCGAAGGGCCCTCGGAAGCACCGGCGATCCGGCCGAAAGCACGAGCCAGCCCCGTCAGGGAGAACGCGAACAGCGGCGCGCCACAGCCGTCGACACCCGTGTGGGCGATCGGCTCGCCGGTCAGCTCCGACACCGCACCCGCGATCGCCTGCTGAAGGGGATGGTCCGGCGCGGCGTACCCGGCCACCGGCCAGCCGGCCCGGACGCAGGTCGTCAGCATCGCCGTGTGCTTGCCCGAGCAGTTCATCATCACCCGGCGCGGCTCGGCCGCGTCGCGCATGCTCGGCACGTGGAGGGGGAAGTCCGGTGGGCACGCCAGGTCGTCTTCGCGCAGGCCGGCCGCGTCCAGCAGCTCCAGCACCCGCTTCACGTGCCCGGGCTCGCCCGAGTGGGACGCGCACGCCAGCGCCAGGTCCTCGCCCGTGAAGTCCAGGCCCGCGCGCAGCATGCCGACGGTCTGCAGCGGCTTGTTCGACGACCGCGGGAAGACGGGTGAGACCACGTCGCCGAGGGCCAGGCGGGCCTCGCCTTCCGGACCCGTGATCACGAGGGCGCCTCTGTGGACGCTTTCGACGAAGCCGGAGCGGACGACTTCGGCGAGCACGGGGTCGGTCACTCGCCGCGGCCGCCTTCGTTCTCCAGCAGCTCGTCCACTGTGGCCGATCCCTGCTGGTAGCGCTGGGCGATCTCCGCGTTCAGCGTGTCCATCACGCCTTGGACCTCGCGGCGGAACGACGACACCGACAGCTCTTCGCGCGCGTAAGTGTCCAAAGCGGAGGCGAGTTTTTCGTCCGACAGGGACTCGACGTCGGTCAGGTCCGTGTCGCCGATCAGGGCCTCGGCGTGGCGCCGGTGCTCGCCCGCGCGGGACGGCTCCAGCTGCTGGTGACGCCCCGAACCCGCCGCCGGGCCCAGTGCGTTGTCGGCCAGGATCGTGGCCAGCTGGTCGACGATGCTCGCTTCGCCGCCGGAACTGCGCCGCGCCTGTTCAGCGCGCACGATGTCGATCCGGGCGTGCAGGAGACGCCGCAGGTAGGACAGGTCGGTCTCTTCTTGCGCGGCTTCGTCGCGCCGCTCGCGCAGCACCTTCAGCGGCAGATCACCCAGGCCGCTGAGGTACCCCGGGCCGAGCACGCGGTCGATCCGCCGCCTGCCGCCGGGCCGCACTTCGATCACAGCGCAGTTTATCCCGGTTGAGCGTGATCTCGCTGTCAGGGGCTTTCCTTCAGCCACGGAGTTGCGCCGCCGCCGCACGCCCCGGTGCGGGCTGTTCCGCGGGCACGGAGTCGGGGTCGATCGCCGCCTGGACGAGGTTGTCCTCCGACCCCGCCAGCAGCTCCGCACCCACCGGGGTCGACCGCTTGACCAGCGCCAACGCGATCGGGCCGAGCTCGTGGTGCTGGATCACCGTGCCGATCCGGCCGACCGTGCGGCCGTCCAGCAGCACCGGGTCACCGGTTTCCGGGGTGATCTCGGGCGATCCGTCGAGGTGCAGCAGGAGCAGGTTCCGCGGCGGACGTCCCACGTTGTGGACTTTCGACACCGTTTCCTGGCCGCGGTAGCAGCCCTTCGCGACGTGCGCGGCCGAGCCGACCCAGCCGACCTCGTGCGGGATCGTGCGGTCGTCGGTGTCGACGCCCAGCCGCGGCCGCACCGACTCGACGCGCAGCGCGTCGAACACCCAGCTGCCCGCCGGCCGCGCGCCCGCGTCGGTGAGCCGCTTCCACCAGTCCGCGAGCGCCTCGCGCGGCACCGCCAGGTCGACGCTCGACCGGCCGGGCCACGGCATCCGCCGCGCGAACCCGCCACCCGGCAGCGCCGCCACCGCGTACGGTTCCGGGCCGACCTCGGCGCCGGCCGCGCTCAGCACGCGCTCGGCGTCCGGGCCGAGCACGGTGAGCAGCGCGAGCTCGCCGGTCGCGTCCCGGATGTCCACCTTGGACCAGAACTTCATCGCCTCGAGGTACTCGCGAAGCGTCTGCGGGCCGCCCTTGGGCAGCGCGCTCGTCACGCTCGGGCCGGGGTCGGTGTCGAGGTACACCGTGCCGTCGAGGTGCGCCAGCACCATGTGCGTCTCCACGCGGCCCTGGCTGTCGAGGACCAGCGCCTCGGTGCCGGAGCCCTCGGCCAGCCCGGTCACGTGCTGCGAGATCACCAGGTGCAGCCACGACAGCCGGTCTTCGCCGGTCACGGCGAGGAACTCGCGGTGCGACCGGTCGATCACGACCACGCTGCGCGAGGCCGTCCGCTGCTCCGCGAACGGGTCTCCCCAATGCCAGGGGACGCCGGCTTCGGGGTGGTCGTCAGGGGAAGGGATCGATCGGGGCACGTCCAGCAGCGGCGAGCGGTACGGCATACCGTCCAGCCTAGGTGAGTACTGTGTCCTCCGTGCGCGTGCTCGTCTTCCTGGACGGAACCCCGGCCGACCCCGACGTGGCCCAGATCAAGGTCGACGACCTCGGGCTGATGCGCGGCGACGGCGTCTTCGAGACGATCCTCGTCGTCGACGGCAAGCCCCGTGAGCTCCGGCCGCACCTCGAGCGGCTGGCCCGTTCGGCCGCCATGCTCGACCTGCCCGAGCCCGACCTCGCGGCCTGGGAACGGGTCGTTTCCCTGGTGCTCGAAAGGTGGACCGGCAGCCCCGAAATGGTGCTGAAGCTGGTGTACACGAGGGGATCCGACGGCGACCCGGCCGCGGTGCCGACCGGCTTCGCGCTCGGTTCGGAGGTCGCGCCGTCGATCATCAAGGCGCGCGCCGAAGGCGTCGCCGCGATCACCCTCGAACGCGGTTTCCCGCCGGATCTCGCCGAGCGCGCGCCGTGGCTGCTGCTCGGGGCGAAGCCGTTGTCGTACGCGGTGAACATGGCCGCGGTGCGGGAGGCGGGCCGCCGCGGTGCCGAAGATGTGATTTTCACCGCGGCCGACGGTTCGGTGTTCGAAGGGCCGACGTCGACCGTCGTGCTCGCGAAGGGCCGCACGCTCTACACACCGCCGTCGAGCATCGGGATCCTGCCGGGCACCACCCAGGCCGCGGTGTTCCGCGGCGCCGAGAAGGCGGGCTGGGCGGTCAAGGTGGAGCCGCTGACCGTGCGCGACCTCGTCGAGGGCGACGGTGTGTTCATGGCCTCCAGTGTCCGCAAGCTGACCCGCGTGCACACGCTGGACGGCGAGCGGCTGCCCGATTCCGAAGCGGTGTACGCCGAGCTCGTCGCGGCCTACGAAGCCGAATACGCCTGACCCTGGGTGATCCGGACGACCGCGGGGGCGACCTCTTCGGCCCGGTAGGCGGCGATCTTGTGGTGGCCGTCGATGATCAGCTCGCGTTCGCCGCCGGCCAGCACCACCGCGACCGGCCGGTGCCCGGTGCGGATCGCGGTCCGGTAGTAGCCGACGCGGGCCTCGTCCGACGGCGGCCAGGCGTCGGTCGGCGTGAGCAGCTGGTCATCCGGCAGCCGTTCCGGGCCGCTCACCCGGTAGTCGCCGTCGACGAGCAGGTCGAGGACCGGTCCGAGCGTGGTGGCCAGCGGACGGCGCAGCTGCCCGGTGGCCAGCGCGATCCGCAGCGACTGCGGCAGCTCCGCCCGCGCCCGCGCGTTCACGTCGAGGAAACCCGTGCCACCGCTGATCGTCACCTGTTCCACGTTTATGAGGACGGGCGACGGCGCGCCGAGGTTCCAGCCCCTACCCGGACGGGTGCACCGGGTGACGCGGGTCTCACCCGCGCGGCGGTGCGCCTTGCTCAGGACGGCCGGAACCGGATTCGGGTACCCGGCCGAGCCTGCGCGAGGGCGCTCAACGCGGCCGTTCCGACGACGGCGGCGACCGGATAGCCGCCGGTGGTGGGGTGGTCGGCGAGGAACACCACCGGCAGCCCGCTCGGCGGCACCTGGATCGCGCCGGTGACGACGCCCTCGCTGGGCAGCTCACCGTCGACGGCCCGGCGCAGCGGCGTCCCGTCCAGGCGCAGGCCGACGCGGTTCGACTCGGCCGTCACCGTCCACCCCGCCGAGAGGCCGTCGGCCGGAGCGTCGATCCAGTCGTCGCGGGGGCCGAGCGTCACGGGCACCACGAGCTCACCCGGCGCCCGCACCGGCACGACGACGTCCGCGCCCGCGGGGATTCCGGGCTCGCCGAGCGGAAGGACGTCTCCGGCGCGCAACGGCGGCGGCCCGATGCCGGACAGGACGTCCCGGGACCGGCTGCCCAGCACCGGGTCCACCGCGATGCCGCCGGAGACGGCGAGGTAGCAGCGCAGGCCCGTCAACGGGGTGCCCAGCGTCAGCGTCCGGCCTGCGCGGACCGACAGTGGCGCGTGGGAGCCGGCGGGACGGCCGTCGACCCGGACGTCGACCGCCGGGCCGGTGACCGCGACCGTCACCGCGGACGTGAACCGCACGGAGAGGCCACCGAGCAGGGCTTCGATCCCGGCGGCGTCCTCGGGGTTGCCGACGAGCCGGTTCGCCAGCCGCAGCGAAGCGGTGTCGAGGGCTCCCGAAGGCGCAACCCCCAGGTGGGCGTATCCGGGCCGGCCCAGGTCCTCGACCAGCGCGTACCGCCCGGGGTCGAGCACTTCCAGGCTCCTCACCGGACGCTCCGGAAGCGGACGCGGTCCCCCGGCGCGAACAACGCGGGCGGGTCCGCGTGGGGGTCGAACAGCGTCGCCGACGTGTGCCCGAGCAGCCGCCAGCCGCCCGGTGACTCGCGCGGGTAGACGCCGGTGAACTCGCCGGCGAGCCCGACCGACCCGGCCGGGACGCGAGTCCGCGGCGACTCCAGGCGCGGCTGCTGGAGCTGCGGGGGAAGCCCGGTCAGGTAGCCGAAACCGGGGGCGAACCCGGTGAACGCGACCGTGTAGACGGCTTCGGTGTGCATCGAGACGACGGCGCCGGGCGAAACTCCGGCGTCGGCGGCGATCCGGGCCAGGTCCTCGCCGTCGTAGCGGACGTCGAGGGTCACTTCCCGGGGCTCGTCCACGGGCGGGTGCGCGAGATCGGCGTCTTCGAGCAGGGCCCGCACGGCCGCGACACCGCCGACGACGAGCAGGCTGCGCGCGCCCGGCACGAGGTCGACGACCCCGGGCGGGCGCGCGGCCAGCACGGTGGCGTGGGCGGCCCGCATCCGGTCCAGCGAATCGCAGTCGAGCAGGGCGGCGTCCTCGCCACACCGCCGCCAGCGCACGGCGTCAGCCGACGACGCGGTGCAGCAGCGCCGAGGTGTGCGGCTGCATCTCCTGGCCCACCATCGCCCGCTCCTCGACGTAGCCGAGGGAGCCTTCGATCAGGCCGTACAGGCGCTGGGCCGCGGTGACGTCCTTGGCCGTGGCCGTGCGGATCACCGCGTCGGTGCCGAGCTCCCAGGACGTCTGGTTGCGGGGCTTGCCGTAGTACAGCTCGACGATGCCGGTGTTGTGCGTGAGCAGCAGCTCGATCGTGTCGTCCGCCTGCGGCCGCCAGAACCCGGACTCGCGGGCGGCGGGGCGGATGACGTTGCCGTCGTCGTCCAGCAGCCACGCGCGGGACTCGTGGATCAGGAACGGACGGCCGTCGTGGGAGATCGTCAGCTGCTGCGCGAACTTGCGGGGGCCGTCGATGGTCGGGTAGTCGACCTCGCCCTCACCGCGCCAGACGCCGACGAGCGGCAGCAGCGCGAGGCAGGCGTCGTTGAGGTTCGGCCCCTCGCGCAGGTTCGCGGTGTCATTCGGAATGGGCAGGTCGTCCCACAGCGGGAGGTTGCGCGAGCGGGTGCTCTCCGCGCGCCTCTCCGCTGCCACGATGGCTTCGTCGCCGCTGGCGGTCATGGGTCAGCGCTGGTCCGCGTACAGCCGGTAGACGACGTACACGGCGAACCAGGTGATCGCGATGCCGGCGAGGACCAGCAGAGTCGTAAAGAAGGCTTCCACGCCCCGCAGAATAGTCCGCCCGGTCCCGGACGGCCCTGCGCAGGGTCGCCGCGGTGAGCACAGTCACCCGGCCGGAACACCGCGAAGGCCTCCCTGCCGGAGCAGGAAGGCCTTCGCGGGTGAACCGGATCTCAGCCGACCGAGATGGCCAGCTGGTGCAGGCCGGGGCCCTCGGCGGTGACCGAGGCTTCGCCGTTGCCGGAGCGGTGCAGCGCGCGCACCGTCCACTCGCCCGGCGCCGCGTAGAAGCGGAAGTCGCCGTCGGCCGACGAGACGACCTCGCCGGTGAAGTCGCCGCCGCCGTCGAGGAGCCGGACGAACGCGCCGCCGACCGGCCCGTTCGCGCCCGTCACCTTGCCGGCCAGCACGACCTGGCCGCGCGTGTCGTAGTCCGCCGGCGTGGCCTCCTGGACCGGTGCGCCGCAGCTGTCGTCAACCGCCATCACTTGGCTCCCAACTCGACCGGCACGCCGACGAGCGAGCCGTATTCCGTCCATGAACCGTCGTAGTTCTTGACGTCCTCGTAGCCCAGCAGCTCGTGGAGCGCGAACCACGCGATCGAGGAGCGCTCGCCGATGCGGCAGTAGGCGATGGTGCCCTTGCCCTCGTCGATGCCCTCGTCCTTGTACAGCTCCTTGATCTCTTCCTCGGTCTTGAAGGTGCCGTCCTCGTTGGCGACCTTCGCCCACGGCACGTTCAGCGCGCCGGGGATGTGGCCGGGAACCTGGGACTGCTCCTGCGGCAGGTGTGCCGGGGCGAGCAGCTTGCCGGAGAACTCGTCCGGGGAACGCACGTCGACGAAGTTCTTCGAGCCGATCGACTGGACGACCTCGTCGCGGAAGGCGCGCAGCGACAGGTCCTGGTCCTGGGCCCGGTACTCGGTGCGGTCGCGCTTGACCTCGTCGGAGTTCAGCTCACGGCCGTCGAGCTCCCACTTCTTGCGGCCGCCGTCGAGCAGCTTGACGTTCTCGTGGCCGTACAGCTTGAAGTACCAGTACGCGTACGCGGCGAACCAGTTGTTGTTGCCGCCGTAGAGGATCACGAGGTCGTCGTTGGAGATGCCCTTCTCCGAGAGAAGCTTCTCGAAGCCCTCCTTGGAGACGAAGTCGCGGCGCACCCCGTCCTGCAGGTCGTTGCGCCAGTCGAACTTCACCGCGCCCCGGATGTGGCCGGCGTCGTAGGCGGTGGTGTCCTCGTCGACCTCGGCGAACACGACGCCGGGGGTGTCCAGGTTCTCCTCGGCCCACTGGGTGGTGACCAGGACGTCTTCACGGCTCATGAGAACAGAACTCTCTTTCTGGGTTGGACTTCAGGACGACGCGCGGGCGGGGCTGAAGCGTTTGATCAGCAAGTACATTTCGCAGCCGAGGCAGAAGTTGAAAGCCGCGTTGAGGAAGGCCGCGAACAGCGCGAACGCCGTCGCGACGATGCCGAGCGGGGTGATCCCCACGGCGAAGCCGATCGTGCCGACCAGGGCGAACACGAACCCGACGGCCTGCGCGAACCGCAGCGGTGCCGCGTCCTCGCGTTCGGAGGTCGGGCCGAGGCGCGGGGCGACCAGCGCCCGGTAGACGATCGAGTACGGCGCCGCCTTGAAGCCGGCGAACGCGCCGATGGCGAACACAACGGTCTGGACGGCCAGCAGCGGCCACCACTCGGTGACCAGGACGACCGCGAGCACGATCGTGGTCAGGATGGCGGCGAACCGCGGGCCTCGCGGGTCGACGGCCGGTCCGGCGGACATTCGTTCCTCCAGCTGGAGCTCCAGGGGGTGCGTGCGAACGGCACGCGTCAGCGGCATCAGGGCTGGTGGGGACCGGATCGAACGGTTCAGTGCCGGTCGGACTGAACGCGACACAGGCTGCTCCGGACGCGGCAGAGGTCGACTGCGCGCCGCTGCGTCAAGAAGAAGGTGGTCAGCCCGGTCACGGGTGCGAGGGTACCCAGAGCTCCCTCAGAGTGGGAACCACGTTCATACCTTGGGACGATTCCCGATTTCTGGGACAACGCCCTGGTCAAGGCGTCCGAGAAGTGAGATGCGGCCGCAGGGCGGCGAGCAGTTCCGGGCCCTTGGGGATGCCGCCGACGCGCAGGAGCTCCCGGCCGTCCGGGGTGAGCGCGATCGTGGTCGGTGTCCGCAGCACGGACAGCGACTGCGCGACCTCCGGCTGGTTCGTCACGTCGAGTTCGACGTGGTGCAGGCCGGGCGTTCGCTCGGCCAGCGGCGCGAGCACGGCCTTCGCGTGCCGGCAGGGCGCGCAGAAGGTGGTGGAGATCTGGACCAGCGTCACCGCGGACGCCGGGTCGAGCGCGGCGGTGACGGGGGCGGGCAGCTCACGCGCGGGTTTGGCGTCGCGCACCCGGCCGTTCCGGGCCTTGAGCAGCGCGCCGGCGGCCGCGGCGGCCACCAGCGTCGCCACGAGCACCCACAGCCCCGTCACCGGCCGCTCCCTACTTGCTCAGGTCCGCGAAGGAGACGTTCGCCGCCTTGCCCTTGATCGTCACCGATCCGCTCTGCACCCGCACGCCGGTCGGGGTGACCGACAGCGGCAGGTCCCTCGTGCTGATCGACGCGTTGAAGTTCGGCATCAGCGCCTTCTGCACCGCCGCGGGGACCACGGTGGTCTCCTGGTCGTTCCCGAACTGCAGCCGCTTGGGGAGGAAGTTGATCGTTCCCTTCGCGGCGTCGGCCTCGATCATCGCGAAGCAGAAGATTTCCAGATCCTTGCCCGCGAACGGAAGGTGTCCCGAAATGCGGACACCGGTGCTCGACTCGTCCTGCTCGGCCTGGCCCTCGGTGGTCTTCGTCGTGGTCGGCGCCGGCTCGCTCTGCCCGCTGTCGCCGTTCTGGACGTACTCCGAAGTCGACGGCTCGATCCGCAGGTCCTTGATCTTGTCCAGCGGGGACAGGCGCGCCAGGTCGGCGGCCTTGATGGTGACCGAACCGGTCAGCCTGCCGATGGTGATCGCCTTCGTGTTGCCGTTCGTGATGTCGGACAGCGGCGCCTTGACGTCTTCGAGCTCGGCGTTCACCGCGACGTCCTGCAGCTTGTTCGCGACCGGGAGGCCGGCGGCGGACACGCTGATGTGACTGTAGTCACCGCCCAGCGCCTGCGTGAGGAACGGGAAACCGTGGATCGTCACCGACGGGTCGTCGTTCAGCTGCAGCTGCGTGCGGGCCTTCTGCGAGATCATGTGCTCGGCGTACGCGGCGGCCCCGAAATCGGCGCCGACCAGCAGCAGCACCAGGACCACCAGTGCGATCACCCAGCGCCGGGCGCGGCGGCCGCGGCGTCGTGCGTCCGGCCTCGGTGCGGGCCGGTCGTCCCGGGTCACGGGCCTGCTCACCATCGCGTCCGTACTCCTGTTCTTCGGGGACACCCGGATTCCTCCAGGTGTGATCGATCCAGCAAGGGTTAGGTGCCCGGCCGTTCAGCCGCTATTCTCACTTAGCACCGACCACTGCCGCTGTGCGGCGACGACTCGAGAAGGCGGTGCGGCTGATGAGCCTGGACCTTCTGGTACTGACTGCGGAGGCCGACGCCACCTCGGTGCTTCCCGCGCTGGACCTGCTGCCGCACACCGTACGCGTCCGCGCTCCCGAGGTGACGGCCCTGCTCGACGCGGGCCACCGTGACGTGATCCTCCTCGACGCCCGCAGCGACCTGGCCTCGGCGAAGAGCCTCTGCCGCCTGCTCAAGGGCACCGGCGAGGACGAGGCGGCCACGCCGATCATCGCGGTCGTCGGCGAAGGTGGGCTCGTCGCCGTCAGCGCCGAGTGGCGCACCGACGACATCCTGCTCCCGACCGCCGGCCCGGCCGAGGTCGACGCCCGGCTGCGGCTGGTCACGACCCGCGACGGTGGTTCCCAGCAGGTCGACGCCGAGCTTCGCGTCGGCGAGCTGGTGATCGACGAGGCGACCTACACCGCGCGCCTGCGCAAGCGCACCCTCGAGCTCACCTACAAGGAGTTCGAGCTGCTCAAGTACCTCGCGCAGCACGCGGGCCGGGTGTTCACCCGCGCCCAGCTGCTGCAGGAGGTCTGGGGCTACGACTTCTTCGGCGGCACCCGCACGGTCGACGTGCACGTCCGGCGGCTGCGCGCCAAGCTCGGCCCGGAGCACGAGCAGATGATCGGCACCGTGCGCAACGTCGGCTACAAGTTCGAGCGGCCGGCCAAGAGCGGCGCCGCCCCGCGTCCGGGCGTGCCCGCGCAGGCGACCGCCGAGTCCCCGGCCGAGACCGCCGAACTCACCCACTAGATCCCCCTTCCGCGCACTGAAGACGTCCCGCACAGCCTTCGCGTTGCGTCCGTCACGGGTACGGTCGCAGGGTGAGCGGAGACGGCGAGTGGCGCCAGGAACTGGACGACCAGCAACTCGAGGACGTGCGCCGGCTGCTGCTGGCCGTGCGCGAAGCCGACGGGCGGCCCGAGGTCGAACCGGCGGGCGCGCTGCCCGGCGAGTTCGACGGCGGTGAGCACCTCGTCGCCTGCGTCGAGGACGAAGTCGTCGGCTACGCGCACCTCGACACCACCGGCGACTCCTTCGGGCACCAGGTCGCCGAGCTGTTCGTGCACCCTGCCCATCGCAACCGCGGCTACGGCGCGAAGCTGCTTCACGCGCTCGACGAGCGCGCCGCGGTCGGCTTCCGGGTCTGGGCGCACGGCGACCACCCGGCCGCGCAGCGGCTGGCCCGGGCGGCCGGCCTCGTGCGCAAGCGCGAGCTGCTGATCCTGCAGGTCGACGTCGAAGGCTCGGACTGGCCGGAGCCGATCCTGCGCGACGGCGTCTCGCTGCGGACGTTCGTGCCGGGGCAGGACGAGGACGCCGTCGTGCGGGTCAACGCGCGGGCCTTCGACTGGCACCCCGAGCAGGGCGCCCTGACCGCCGACGACATCCGTGCCGACGAAGCACGTCCCTGGTTCGACGCCGACGGCTTCTTCCTCGCCGAAGAAAAGGACGAGGTGATCGGCTTCCACTGGACGAAGGTGCACGAACCGACGCCCGGCCGGTTCGGCGGCGAGCGCGTCGGCGAGGTGTACGTCGTCGGCGTCGACCCGGCCGCGCAGGGTGGCGGGCTCGGGCGGGCGCTCACGCTCGCCGGGCTGCGGTACCTCGCGGGCCGCGGGCTGCGGAAGATCATCCTGTACGTCGAGGGCGACAACGCGGCGGCGCTGGCGGTCTACACCAAGCTCGGGTTCACGCGTCACGAAACCGACGTCCAGTACGGTCGGTGACCACGGTCGACGCCCTGCGAGCACGTCGTCACTGACGGCATACACGCAGGTCACGGCCCGGACACGGCGACCTCTCGGGGTAGTAGCACTGCTCACATCCGGGGGTCTGTTCACTTTGCGTTCATTTGTTCACGGCCGACCGTCCATCAGCGCTGCCTAATGTCCGGTTCCGGCACGGCGACATCGCCGCGGCCGAACCGGTGAAGCTCCTGATGGAGGAAACAGCAGTGAAGATCATGCGGCCCCTGAGCGCGGTCGGCATCGTGGCGAGCGCCGCTCTCGTGCTCGCTGCCTGTGGCACCGACCCCGCGGCGTCCAACAGCAGCGGCTCGAGCTCCGCTGCTGCCCCCGCCGCGACCGAGAGCGCCGACGTCCAGTGCGGTGGCAAGAGCCCGCTGTCCGCGGAAGGTTCGTCGGCGCAGAAGAACGCGATCGACATCTTCACGCAGCAGTACGGCAAGAAGTGCTCGGGCCAGCAGGTCAACTACAACCCGAGCGGTTCGGGCGCGGGCGTCAAGCAGTTCAACGCCAACCAGATCGACTTCGGCGGCTCGGACTCGCCGATCAAGGACGCCGACGCCGAGGCCGCCAAGGCCCGCTGCGCCAGCGACGCCTGGAACATCCCGCTCGTGGTCGGCCCGATCGCGGTCGCCTACAAGCTGTCCGGTGTGGACAAGCTGACGCTGACCCCGTCGGTCACCGCCAAGATCTTCAGCGGCGGCATCACCAAGTGGAACGACCCGGCCATCAAGGCGGTCAAGGGCAACGAGAGCCTGAACCTGCCGGACAAGCCCATCCAGGTCGTGTCCCGCGCCGACGAGTCGGGCACCACCGACAACTTCCAGAAGTACCTGGGCGCGGCCGCCAAGGCCGACTGGACCAAGGGTGCCGGCAAGAAGTTCAACGGTGGCGTCGGCAACGGTGCGCAGGGCTCCAACGGCGTCGCGACCGCGGTGAAGGCCTCCGACGGCGGCATCACCTACGTCGAGGGCGCGTTCGCCAAGGACGGCCTGACCGCCGCCCTGATCGACAGCGGCTCCGGCGGGGTCGAGCTCACCTCGGCGAACGTGGCCAAGTCCCTGGACGCGGCGAAGTTCCTCAAGGAGGGCTCGAACGACCTCGCGCTCGACCTCAACGGCATCTACGCCAGCAACACCCCGGGTGCCTACCCGCTGCTGCTGACGACCTACGAGATCGTCTGCTCGAAGTACGCGAACCCGGACGTCGCCAAGGCCGTCAAGGCGTTCCTGACGGTGGCCGCGACCGACGGCCAGCAGCCGCTGTCCGCCAAGGGCTACGTGCCGATCCCGCAGTCGCTGCAGACCAAGGTCCTGGCCGCGGTCAAGGCCATCTCCTGACCGGTTGCGACAGTTCACTGAAGTGATAGAGGCTGGACACACCTGTCGATGAGCGAGTCATCCTCGACGCGAACGCCCACCGGCGACCCCGGTGGGCGTTCGTCGTCCGCCACGAAGCCCCCGGAGGATCCGATTTCGGAGCAACCAGGCTCACCGGCGGCCCCCGCGCCGCCCGCGAGCGAGAAACCGAAGAAGGTGCGGCCCGGTGACCGCATCTTCCAGAACCTGACCACCGGGGCCGGGATCTTCGTCGTCGGCCTGATCGGCCTGATCGGGCTCTTCCTGCTCATCCAGGCGATCCCGGCGCTGAAGGCCGACAAGGTCAACTTCCTGACCAACCACGGCTGGACGACCAGCGACCCGGCGAACATGGCGTTCGGCATCCTCGACCTGCTCGAGGTCACGGTGGCGACGTCGCTCGTGGCGCTGGTCATCGCGATGCCGGTGTCGCTGGGCATCGCGCTGTTCCTGACCCAGTACGCGCCCCCGCGGCTCGCGCGGCCGTTCGGGTACATCATCGACCTGCTCGCCGCGGTGCCGTCGATCATCTTCGGCCTCTGGGGCATCCTCGTGTTCGCCCCGACGATCGAGCCGTTCGCGCAGTGGATCAACGAAACGTTCTCGTGGTTCCCGCTGCTGGCGCCCGGCAACGTCGCGCCGAGCGTGCGCGGCACGATCTTCACCGCCGGCATCGTCCTGGCCGTGATGATCCTGCCGATCATCACCTCGCTCTCGCGCGAGGTGTTCGAGCGGACGCCGACCCCGCACATCGAGGGCGCGCTGGCGCTCGGCGCCACCCGCTGGGAGGTCATCCGCACCACGGTGCTGCCGTTCGGCAAGGCCGGCTACGTCGGCGCGTCCATGCTCGGCCTCGGCCGCGCGCTGGGCGAGACGATCGCGCTGGCCGTCATCCTGCTCATCCCGCAGGGCAAGAACTTCGACTGGAGCCTCTTCGACGGTGGCGCGACCTTCGCGTCGAAGATCGCCGCGAACTACAGCGAGTTCAACAACGAGGTCTCGGCAGGCGCGTACATCGCGGCCGGCCTGGTGCTGTTCGTGCTCACCTTCGTCGTGAACTTCGCCGCGCGGTCCGTCATCGGCAAGAAGGGGGACTGACCATGTCCGTCACCTCGCTCGAAGCGCCCGCGTCGACACCGGCGTTCCAGCAGGTCAGCCTGGCCCGCAAGGCCAAGAACGGCCTCGCCACCACGCTGGTCTGGCTCTCGTTCCTGATCGCCGTCGTCCCGCTGGTGTGGGTGCTCTACACCGTGGTCGCCAACGGCATCAAGCGCATCCCGTACAGCAACTGGTGGTCGCAGGACTTCGGGGACGTGCTGTCCGACGAGGTCGGCGGCGGCGTGCTGCACGCCATCATCGGCAGCCTGCTGCAGGGCCTCGTCTGCGCGATCATCGCGGTGCCGATCGGCATGCTCGTCGCGATCTACCTCGTCGAGTACGGCCGCGGCAAGCTCGCCAGGGCCACCACGTTCATGGTGGACATCCTCTCCGGTGTCCCGTCCATCGTGGCCGCGCTGTTCATCTACGCGCTGTGGATCACCACGCTCGGCCTGCCGCGCAGCGGGTTCGCCGTCTCGCTTTCCCTGGTGCTGCTGATGATCCCGGTGGTCGTCCGCTCGTCGGAGGAGATGCTGCGGATCGTCCCGGACGACCTGCGCGAGGCGTCGTACGCGCTGGGGGTGCCGAAGTGGAAGACGATCGTGAAGATCGTGCTCCCGACGGCGCTGTCCGGCATCGTCGGCGGCGTCATGATGGCGCTGGCCCGCGTGATGGGCGAAACCGCGCCGCTGCTGGTCCTGGTCGGCTACTCGGCCTACACGAACTGGGACATCTTCCACGGCGAACAGGCCGCGCTGCCGCTGCTGATGAACAACGAGCGCGTCAGCAACCCGATGGACCCGGGCACGGTCGGCTTCGACCGGATCTGGGGCGCGGCACTGACCCTGGTGCTCATCATCGCGCTGATCAACCTCCTCGCCACCGTGTTCGCGCGCCTCGTCGCCCCGAAGAAGAAGTGAGCTGTTCCTGATGGCCAAGCGAATCGACGTCAAGGACGTGGACATCTACTACGGCAAGTTCCACGCCGTGGACGGCGTCACCCTGTCGGTGCCGCCGCGCAACGTCACCGCGTTCATCGGCCCCTCGGGCTGCGGCAAGTCGACGGTGCTGCGCACGCTCAACCGCATGCACGAAGTGATCCCCGGCGCCCGCGTGGACGGCCAGGTGCTGCTCGACGGCGAGGACATCTACGCGTCGGCGGTCGACCCGGTCCAGGTGCGCCGCACGATCGGCATGGTGTTCCAGCGCCCCAACCCGTTCCCGACGATGTCCATCAAGGACAACGTCGTCGCGGGCCTGAAGCTGGGTGGCACCAAGGGCAAGAAGACCCTCGACGACATCGCCGAGCGCGCCCTGCGCGGCGCGAACCTGTGGAACGAGGTCAAGGACCGCCTGAACAAGCCGGGCGGCGGGCTTTCGGGCGGTCAGCAGCAGCGGCTCTGCATCGCCCGCGCGATCGCGGTCCAGCCGGACGTGCTGCTGATGGACGAGCCGTGCTCGGCCCTGGACCCGATTTCCACGCTGGCGATCGAGGACCTGATCGGCGAGCTGAAGAAGGACTACACGATCGTCATCGTGACGCACAACATGCAGCAGGCGGCCCGGGTTTCCGACCAAACGGCGTTCTTCAACCTCGCCGGCGTCGGCCAGCCGGGCCGGCTGGTGGAGCTGAACGACACGGAGAAGATCTTCTCCAACCCGGACCAGAAGGCCACGGAGGACTACATTTCCGGCCGCTTCGGCTGAGCTTGTCGTTGCTGCGGAAGGCCTTTCCCGCCCGTTCTCGGGGCCGGCGGGAAAGGCCTTCTTTTCGTCCAAAGTGGAGCAACAAGAAAGCCCCCGGCCGCGGCCGGGGGCTTTCTTCGTCAGTGCGGCTCAGATGGTGTCGTCGGAGCCGTAGCCCGGCATCTTGCCGGTGACCACGAAGATCATCCGCTTCGCGACCGACACCGCGTGGTCGGCGTAGCGCTCGTAGAAGCGGCCCAGCAGCGTCACGTCGACTGCCGCGGCCACGCCGTGCGGCCACTCGCGGTCCATCAGGACCGTGAACAGGTGGCGGTGGATGTCGTCGACCTGGTCGTCGTCGGACTCGAGCGTCTTCGCGGCTTCGACGTCCTTCGTCTTGATGACCAGCTCGGTCTGGCGGGCCAGCTTGACCGCGATCTCGCCCATCTCGGCGAAGTACGGCCGCACTGCCTCCGGCAGCACCGGATCGGGGTGACGGCGCCGCGCGGCCTTCGCCACGTGCAGGGCCAGGTCGCCCATCCGCTCCAGGCTTTCGGCGGCGTGGATCGCCGCGAGCACCGTGCGCAGGTCGGTCGCCACCGGCGCCTGCAGGGCCAGCAGCGCGTACGCCTGCTCCTCGCACTGGGCGCGGGCGTCGTCGACCTTGGCGTCGTCGCTGATCACCTGCTCGGCGAGACCCAGGTCGGCCTCCAGCAGTGCCCGCGTGGCCCGCTCCATCGCTTCGGCGACCTGGACCGACATCGCGGCCAGGTTGACGGCGAGCTGTTCGAGTTCGACATGGTAAGCCTCACGCATGGCCCAACCCTACGGCCAACCGTGGCCAAATACCGCATCGCCGGGTGAACCGCACGTGAACCCGGACTAACGATCCTCGCGGATCAGCCCGTGGTGGTGCTCTTGCGGGTGGTCGTCGACTTCGAAGTGCCGCTGCTCTTCGGCTTCGACGTGCTGGTCGGCGGGGCCTGCTCGCCCACCGGGACCGGCGCCTTCGGGTCGGGCAGCGCGGTGTTGTTGCGCAGCGCGTCGAAGAGGGCCTTCGTCTTGCTGACGACGAGGACCTCGTTGCCGCGGTTGTTGGCCATGCCGACCGTCGGGACGGTGAGGAACGTGATCTTCGACTGGTCGAGGCCCTTCATCGACTGCGCCAGCGTCATCATCTGCTTGACGCCGAGGTTGTCGCCGAAGGTGGCCTTCGCGAAGGCGCTGATGAAGTCGCTGAGCTTGCCGGGGTCGAGCACGACGTCCGAGGACATGACCTTCTTCAGCAGCGCGCCGATGAACTCCTGCTGCCGCTTGATCCGGCCGTAGTCGGACGTCGGGTCGCCCTTGACGTGCCGCGCGCGGACGAAGTTCAGCGCCTGGTCGCCGGAGATCGTCACCTCGCCGGTCTGCAGCAGCACCTTGCCGAGGATGGTGTCGTCGATCGGGATCTCGTTGTTGATGGTGACGCCGTGCACCGCGTCGACCATCTCCTTGAAGCCGTTGAAGTCGATGCCGATGAAGTGGTTGATCCGCAGCCCGGTGATCTGCTGGATCACCTTGGTCACGCACGCCGGGCCGCCGACCGCGTAGGCGGTGTTCAGCTTGGCGAACTTCGCGCCCTTGTAGACCTCGGCGGTCGTCTTGTTCTGGGCCGGGTCCCACTTCTGGCAGTCCGGGCGGTTGATCTCGAGGTCGCGCGGGAACGACGTGACGACGACCCGCTTCCGGTCGGCCGGGATGTGCGCGACCATCACGGTGTCGCTCCGGGCGCCCGGCGTGCTGTCGGCGGTGCCGACGCCTTCCTCGGCGGACGCGCCGTCGCGCGTGTCGGAGCCGACCATCAGGAAGTTCTCGTCGTTGGCCTGCGCCTCGGCGTCCTGGATGTCGGCGGAGTTCTCGTCGAGCGCGGAGACCTGGGTGAACTTGGCGTCGAAGTAGGTCTGCGCCCCCCAGGCACCCCCGATCCCGAGGAAGACGAGCCCGGCCACGACGGCGGCGGCGATCCGCCCGAACCGGGCCGACCGGTCGAGCTTCCGCTGCTTCGTTTCCTGCAGCCGGGTCTGTTCGGCGTCGGCTTGGGCCTCTTCGGGTGCCGTGGTGACGACGCGGTGCAGGGCGGTGCGGGTGCTTTCGAGCAAGGAGGTGGGCGAGAGCCGTTCACGGCGTTCGCGCCGCTTGGCCTCTTCGGCATTCATCTCGTCGTGGGCGGCGGAGAACCGGGCGAGGGTGTGATCGATCTTGCGGCGGTACTGGGTCGCCTCGTCGATCGCTTCCATCTCGTCGGTCATGGTCAGCGGATCGAGTTCGGCCCGCGACGGCACGGCGGAGGGCCGCTGGGGCGCGGAACGAGACCCATCGCCGTCGGCGGCGGCACGCTGAGGCGCAGCAGCCGGCTCGGGGCGGCGGTTCGCCGGGCCGTCGCCGACCGCGCGCTCGGCGTTCGCCGTGCGGCGCGGTGCCGGGCTGTCGGGCGTGGAGCGCGAGGGCGTCACCGCGTCGGCCGGAGCTGCCGGGCGCCGGGAGGCGGGGCTGTCCGTGGCGCGGCGGGGTGCCGGGCTGTCGGCGGCGGGGCGGTTTGCCGGGCCGTCACCGGCCGCGCGTTCGGCGTTCGCCGTGCGGCGCGGTGCCGGGCTGTCGGGCGTGAGGCGCGAGGGGGCAGCCACATCGGCCGGAGCTGCCGGGCGCCGGGACGCGGGGTTCTCCGTGGCGCGGCGGGGTGCCGGGCCGTCCGCGGCGGGGCGGCGGTTTGCCGGGCCGTCGCCGGCCGCGCGCTGAGGGCTGAGCCCTTCGGCGTTCGCCGCGCGGCGGGGTGCCGGGCTGTCCGGCGTGGAGCGCCGGGCCGCGGGGCTCGCCGGGCCGGGGCGCTGCGGGGCGGCCGCGTCGGCCGGACCTGCGATGCGGCGGTTTGCGGGGCCGTCGCCGGCCGCGCGCTGGGGTGCGGCTCCTTCGGCGGCCCTGCGGGGTGCCGGGCTGTCCGGCGTCGGTCGCTGGGGGGCGGCCGCGTCGGGGCGGGGTGCGCGGCGCGGCGGGGTGCTGTCGGCCTGGGGCGCCTCGGCCACCGGGCGCCGGGGGCGCCGGGGCGGCTGCGGTGCGGCCGACGTCTGCTGCGGGCCCGGGTTCGTGGCCGGTGGGCGCCGCTGGAGCGGGGCCTCCGGCAGCGGGGCCGCGGCCGTCGTGCGGCGGGGCTGACGGGGTCGCGGAGTGCGCGGTTGACGAGTGGCGTCCGTGGGTACTGGGTCTTCAGGAGCACCCTGCGCCGGCCTCGGGGCACCCGGCTGCGACGACCGCGCCGGGGCCGGTGGTTCGGCGCCGTGGGCCCGGCGTCCGGGCTGGTCGGAGCGGTCCTGCTGCTCGCGGGGCGGCAACGGGCGGGCGCCGGTGGTCTTGGCGACGACGTCCGAGACGCTGATCCCGCCCTGGTCCTCCATCGACCGGCGCCGTCCGGGCCGGGGCCGCGCGGCACCGTCGAGGCGGCGACCGGTTCCCGGGCTGTCGAGCTCGTCCGGCACTCGGTCTCCTTTCGCGCGATCGAAGGGGGTGGCTTCTCCGTGGCCGTCTTCCCCCGCAGGAGGTGATCGTTCCCCCGGAGGTTTTCGTTATCGTACGGATACCCCCCGTTCGTGACGACACCCTCCCGGAATTTTCTTCACCTTGAGTCGACGAACGGCCGGTGTGCGTCGACAAACGGGTGACGACGCTTGTCGGCGGACGGAGTAATCCCGTCTTTGCGTTACTCAGAGTGGGTCATTAACTGCGTCGTTTGTGCGTCGCGATAGACGACTTTGTTGCGGCCCGCGCGTTTCGCCGCATAAAGCAGGACGTCCGCGCGGCGCAGCTGGCGCTCCGGTGACGCCGGCGTCCCCGGCTCGTGCGCCAGGCCGGCGCTGATGGTCACCTGGAGTCCCGGCTGGAGTTCTGACCAGGGGTGACGGGCGACGCGCAACCGGGCGTCGTCGACCACGCGGACGGCCCGCCCGGCGTCGACCCCGGGCAGCCACAGGACGAACTCCTCGCCGCCGTAGCGGGCGCAGAAGCCGTCCGGCGGGAGGTTCTCCTGGAGGAGGTCGGCGACCCGGCGCAGGACGCGGTCGCCGACGAGGTGACCGTACGTGTCGTTGATGCTCTTGAAGCGGTCGAGGTCGATCAGCGCGAGCGCCAGCGGCGGACGGTCGGTGAACGGTCCGTACAGCCGCTCGTCGAGGTAGCGGCGGTTGTAACTCGACGTCAGCGCGTCGCGGAGGCTGCCGTCGCGGGCGATGTCCAGCGCGGACCGCAGGTGCTGGTAGGCGCGTCGCCAGTCGCCCTGGGTGGCGAAGAGGCCGGCGATGGCCTCGTGCAGGCGGAGCAGGTCCGGCGGGCTGGTCGTCCGGCCCGGCGTGCCTTCGCTCTCGGCGACCATCCCCACCTCCACCACCCCTTGGTTGTCGTCGTGGGGACGGCCGCGCTTGAGGTACCGGTGCGGAAGAAGATGAATTTCGCTCAAACGGGACGGTGACGGTGACTCTCCGGAGTGTTCGCTTCAGAGTCCGGAGAACGGCTCGATGCCCTTGAGCTGGGAGAACTGGTCCTTTGCCCAGTAACTCACATTAGCCGTCGCGTCGTCCAGCAACTCAATGTAGTCAGCCCAGGCGACCCAGCGCCAGCCGCCGACCTCCTCGGGGTTCGGCGCCGGCTCGGCGTCGGCCCAGGCGGCGAACACCGGGCAGAACTCGTTCTCGACGATCCCCTGGAACGGCGGCGTCCGGTAGCGGTAGTTCGGCAGCACGCAGTGCAGCCCGGACAGCGACGGCAGCCCGAGTTCGTAGCCGGCGCGTCGCCGGACGGCGTCCTCGAGGGTCTCGCCGGGCGCGGGGTGGCCGCAGACGCTGTTGGTCCAGACCCCGGGCCAGACCTTCTTGTGGAGGGCGCGCTGGGTGATCAGCAGGGCGTTGTCGCTGCGCCGCAGGACATAGCACGAGAAGGCCAGGTGCAACCGGGTGTGCTCGTGGTGGCTGGCCAGCTTCGGGCCGGTCTCGCCGGTGGGCACGCCGTCCTCGGTGACGAAGACGATCTGCTCGGTCTCGGGTTCGATCGCGGTATCCACGTGCCCCAGTGAACACGACGGGCCGGGCCGCGCCGTACCGCGAGGCGGGTGGGTTACCCGTGGTCCGCCCGGCGGGGTGACGGGCCGTCACCCCGCGTTGAGGTGCTCCACGAGCAGCGACGTGACGGCTTCCGGCGTCTCCTCGGGCGCCCAGTGCGTGACGTCTTCGAGCATCTCGAAGCGGTAGGGCGCGGTGACCCAGTTGGCGGTGTCGAGCGCGGCGGTGGAGCCGAAGGAGACGTCCTCGGTGCTCCAGATGTACAGCGTCGACACGGCGATCTTGCCGATCTTCCCGCCGGGCCGCCCGGCCCGGTACCAGTTGAGGGCGGCGGTGAGCGCACCCGGCTCGGACAGCCGCCGCACGTACTCGTCGACCTTCGACGGCGAAACTCGCCGCTCGAACATCTCCCGCAGCGCGCGGCCGTCGTTCTCCAGCATCCGCCGCTCGGTGACGCGGGTCTGCCGCCACTCGGTCATGTACCGGGTGCGCAGGTGCTGGTCCTCATCGGTCTTCATGGCCTCGGCGAGCGCGGCGGGGTGCGGAGTGGAGACGACGGCGAGGCTGCGAAGGCGTTCGGGGTGCGCGTCGGCGGTCCACCAGGCGACAGCACCACCCCAGTCGTGCCCGACGAGGTCGAATTCCGCCCAGCCGAGCGCTTCGGTGACGGCGACGACGTCCCCGACGAGGTGAACGATGGAGTAGTCCCCGGCCTGTTCGGGCCGAACGTCCGGCGAGTACCCCCGCTGATCCGGCGCGACGGCCCGGAACCCGAGCACCCCCAGGGTGGCGACCTGGTGCTCCCACTCGATCGCGGCCTCGGGAAAGCCGTGCAGCAGCAGCACGGGCCGGCCATCTTCGGGCCCGGCGGCGATGGCGTCGAAGGAGCCGGCCTCGGTGGGGATGCTGATGTGGTCGATCACGGCTCGAATCTATCGCCTGCGGCGGCGTCCTCGTCGAAGAGCGTGGGTTGGATGGTCGCTGTCACCTTGAGGTCGGGCCGGTGGGCGAGGGGACTGAGATCGATGTCGCGGATGCTGTACAGGTGCAACTCCCGGAGCGCGCTGAGGCCGGCCACGGGCCGAAGGTCCGGAATTGGAGTGCCCTCGAGCACCAACACCCGGAGTCCGGTCAGGGGAGAGAGCGAGCTCAGGTCCACCTCGGGGCATTCGGCGAATCTTAGCAAGGTCAGGCTGTCGCCCCAGCGCTGCGGAGCCTGAATGTCCCTGAGGTGAGGACAGTGCTCGAAACTGAGCTGGCTCGGTTGGTCCAAAAAGGACAAGCCCTGCAAGTCTTCGAGGTCGGGAACCCAGTCCAGCGTCAGCGCGGGCAAGTACCGCAAGGGAATCAGGTCGGCGAGCTGGTCGAGGTTTTCGATCTGGCTCAGCTGGAGGTGCTCCAGGTTCGGTAGCTCGGCAAGCCGCGCCCACCCGTGCGTCGGCACCTCGGCGACGACCTCGCGTAGGGTGGGAATCGCGGACAGCGGTCCGATGTCCGTCGATTCAATGTGCATGATTCCCGCCAAGTGGATGCTTTCCAGCGACGTGTCTGCCAGTGGTGCGAGGTCGAACTCGTCCGCGTCGTCGATCTCGCAGTAGAGGGCCCTGAGTTGTCGCAGGTGCCCCAGACCGACGAGTCCAGCCGGGTCCTCCACATGCATGATCTCGATCGGCAGATCGGCCAGCACGCGTTCGGCGAACTCCGTCGGATCGAACCACTGCCGGGACACGATTAGCTCGTTGACCACGACCTTGTCCTGAGCCTCGCCGTAGCGGGTCAGCAGTTCCAACGCCCCCGGGCCGCCAACCAACGCGATCGCGTGGATGGTCGCCACCGTGGCCTCGGGGGTCTCCGGTTCGCTGTCGGCCAGGAGGTCGAGGACAAACTCTCCCGCTGCCGCGAGTGCCTCCGCTTCGTCGAACGTCGAAGGCGGGATCAGCGTGCTGGCCCGGTCCTCGATCTCGTTCCGCAGCCGCTCGCTCAACACCGGGGACGTCTCCAAGCACGCCAGCGCCACCAGATCCAGCTTCAGCCGCTCCTGCTCGTCCGTGTCCCACTGGAGGATGCCGTCCAGCAGACGCTCGCGTTGTGCGGGATGGGCGTGGCCCGCCGCCAGGATCACCACTTCGCGCCACTCGTCGCGGTAGGCGTTCGCCGTCAGGATGCCGATGTCGTCCTCTTCGATCGCCGCCTGGGCGGCCAGGTACTCCTGGAACGTGCGGTGTACGAAGTCGATCCGGCCCGGGACCGGTTCGCGCAGCACGCCGCCGCGATCCAGGAGGTGGCGGAAGACCGTCCGCGGTGTCACGTCGATCTGCCCCATCGAACGCAGCTTCGCCGTGATGCGCGCTTCGGCGTCGGCGACCGGGACGTCCGTGTGGCCGTTGCGGACCAGCCAGTACGCCAGGTTTCGCAGCAGCACCAGTTTCTCGGTCAGCGACAGCCTGACGGGAGCTTCGATCCCACGCTCGATGTCGCGGCTGTCGAGCAGCATGCGCAACGCGACTTCGTACAGTTCCATCCGGTTCTCCGGAAGGCGTCCGTTGCCTTGGTGGTGCAGCGCGCACAGCAACGCGCACAGCAGCGGGTTCTCGGCGAGCCGCCGCAGTGCGCTGCGGGCGCCGATGGCCGTGATCAGGGCGTCGCGTTCTTCGTCGAGCGGCTCGTCCGGCAGCGCGTGGTGCCAGCGCGTGACGAACGTCCGGACGTCGCGCGGGTTCATCGGCTGGAGCCGCACCTCGGTGAACCCCTCGGCACGCAGCCAGCCGGAGGTCACCGCGGTCGGGCGCGTGGTGACGACGAACCGTGCGCGCGGGAACGCGCCGACGAGTTCCCGCAGCCATTCATGCACCTCGCGGCGGCGCCCGTCCGGGACCTCGTCGAGGCCGTCGACGAGCACGACGGCCCGGCCTTGGCGCAGCTGTCGCTGCACCCAGCCGGGCGGCATCTCGTCGGCGATGTGCCTGCCGACTTCGTCGAGGAAGCGTTCCGGTGCCGGCAGCGGCGAGTGGCTGAACCGGCGCAGCCGCACCAGGAACGGCTCGAGGTTGTCCCAGCCGTCGACGTTCCGCAGCTGCCGGCTCGCGCACTGGACGGCCAGCCATTGCAGCAGCGTCGTTTTGCCGGAGCCTGCTTCGCCACGCAGGAGGATCCTCGATGTCCGCGGCAGCACGTGCTCGATCCGGTCGCCGGAGACGCCATCCTCGGACGTGACGCTCAGGCTCAGGTAGGCGACCGACAGCGGATACAGCCGGGTCGCCTCGGCCAGGCCCGCGCCGAACAGCGCCATCCGGTCGAGCGCCGTCACGACCTGGCGGCGGAAGTCCGCGGCGAAGTCGTCCGGGTGACGGCGTTCGGGCAGCGTCGCCAGTACCTTCCGGACTGTCTCGAGGATCTCCGTCTCGCGCTGCAGGATCTCGACGAGCGCACCCGGCTGGAAGCGCGGCAGGGTGCTTGTGACCTGGACCAGGTACGCGCAGCATTCCCGCAGCACCCGCTGGTACAGCTCGGTCGCGTCGGCTGAGAGGAGCCTGGTGACGCCGGGGACGGTCCGGAGCAGGTAGCGGTAGAGGTAGGGGGCGTCGAGGTCGGTGGCGAACAGGTCGTCGTCGGTCAACGCGGCGCGCTCGAACGTCTCGTGCACCGCGTCCACCGCGGCCGCGCGCTCGTTCTCCGGCAACGCACGGAACTCGACGTCGAGGAAGGGCAGCAGCTGGTCGGCGACCCGAGACTCGAGGTTGGTGAACAGCAGCCGGAGCTTGCGGCGGTCGTTCAGGCCGGTGACCTGCTTCTCGAGCAGGTCGAAAACCTTTGCGGAGGCGTCGGCGGCGATGGTCCGGTCTCCCAGCCAGATCTTCGCAGCCGCCTTCACCACCGCAGTCGTCAACGCGATCGCCGAGGCTTCGAGGCTCACCGAGCCCAGACTAGCCGAGCAGCTCCGCGGTTGTGACGACGGTCACCAGCGGGGCGTACAGCCTCATGATGTCCAGTGCCTTTGCGTGGCTCTCGTCGTCCACACCCGCGCACGCGTCGGACACCACCGTCACCGCGACTCCCGCGTCCGCGGCTGCCAACGCTGTCGACAACACGCAGCAGTCCGTTGAGACGCCCGCGAGCACCAGGCCCGCTCCGCCCACCCGGGTGGCCATGCGGGCGTTCCACTTGCCGAACGTGGTTGCGTCCACAGTGGATGATGGGTCGAACGCGTCGGCCACCTGGTACAGCGGTGCATCCGGTGACTGCAAGGCGAACGGCCACTGCTCGTAGTACCGGCGCCACGCTCCTTCCGGGCGTGCAGGCGCGACGAACCGCGTGAACACAACGTCGTTGCCGAACGCCGTCACCAACCGGTGGATCGGCGGGAGCACCTCGGCGAAGCGGGGGGTGAACCACGGGCTCGCCGGGTCGGCGAACACGTTCTGCAGGTCGATGACCGCCAGGATCCTCTTCACGCCGCCTCCTGTTCGCGGACCCGCCGCCGCGTCAGCAATGTCACCAGGAAACCCAGGGCCAGCGCCAGCAGCACGCCGAGGTTCGCGAAGGCCCACGCGCCTTCGCGACCGCCGAGCCCGAACGGCTCCAGGAGGTATCCCTGCCACTTCAGCCACTCGGCGGACGTGTTCGTCACCAGGCCCCAGCCGAGCGCCGTCGACACCAGGACCAGGGCGATCGGGCCGACGCGGACGTCGCCGTAGCGGCCGGCCGGGTCGAACAGCTCGCGCTCGGCGTAGTCGCCTCGCCGCAGCAGGACGTCCGCGAGCATCACGCCGCACCACGCCGCCACCGGGACGCCCAGCGTCACCAGGAAGCCCTGGAACTGGCCGAGGAACTCGCCGCCGAAGAAGACGATGTAGATCGTGCCGAGGATCATGATCACGCCGTCGACCAGCGCCGCCGCCGGGCGGGGGATGCGCAGGCCCGCCGAGAGCAGGGCCAGGCCCGACGAATAGATGTCCAGCACCGCGCCGCCGACCAGGCCGAGCACCGCGACGATCGCGAACGGCACCAGGAACCACAGTGGCAGCAACGTCGTCAGCGCGCCGATCGGGTCCGCCGCGATCGCCTTGTTCAGGTCCGGCGACGAGCCGGCCAGCAGCAGCCCGAACACCAGCAGCACCACCGGCGCCACCGACGCGCCGAACGTCGTCCAGCCGACCACGCCCCGGCTCGACGACGACCGCGGCAGGTAGCGCGAGTAGTCCGCGGCCGCGTTGACCCAGCCGAGGCCGAACCCGGTCATCAGGAACACCAGCGCCCCGACCCACTGCTGGGCCGAACCCGACGGCAGCGCGCTGACCGCTGCCCAGTGCACATCGCCGGCCACGAGGACCACGTAGACGACGGTCAGCACGCCGGTGATCCAGGTGATCCACGTCTGCAGCTTCATGATCGCGTCGAAGCCGAGCACGCCGGCGGCGACGGTCAGCGCCGCCACCACGACGAGCGCGACCACCTTCGTCGGTGTCCCGCCGCCCCAGCCGAGGCGCTCGAACACGGTGGCCGTGGCCAGCGTCGCCAGCGCGGCGAGCACGGTCTCCCAGCCGACCGTCAGCAGCCACGAGATCGCCGACGGCAGCCGGTTGCCGCGCACGCCGAACGCCGCCCGCGAGAGCAGCATCGTCGGCGCCGACCCGCGTTTGCCCGCGATGGCGATGAACCCGCACAGCAGGAACGAGAACAGGATGCCGACGACGCCGGCGACGAGCGCCTGCCCGAACGAGATGCCGAAGCCGAGGGTGAACGAGCCGTAGCTCAGCCCCAGCACCGACACGTTCGCGCCGAACCACGGCCAGAACAGCTGCCGCGGCCGTCCGCGCCGCTCGGCGTCGTCGATCACGTCGAGGCCGTTCGTCTCCACCTCGAGCCTGCGGGAACCGGTCATCGCGTCGCCTCCACCAGCTGGTCGATCTCCTCCCGGCCCGGCGCGGTCGCCGGGCCGCGCCGGGTCACCGAAAGCGCGGCCGCCGCGTTGGCGCGCACGACGGCGTCGAGGACCGTGCTGCCGCGCAACAGCTCCGCGGCCAGCACGCCGCAGTGCGTGTCGCCGGCGCCGGTGGTGTCCACGACGTCGACCGGGAACCCGGGCACGGCGGTGATCCGGCCGTTTTCGTGGACGCGACAGCCTTTCGCGCCTTCGCGGACGACGGCGACGGGCGGCAGCTCGCCCAGCACCTCGGCTTCGCGGGCGTTGCAGCTCAAGATGTCTATTGTGGACAGTAAGTCATGGAGGTCTCCAGGGTCGATGTCGGCGATGAGCGGGCCGGGGTCGAACAGGATCTTCGAGCCGGGCAGCCGGGGCAGCCACTCGATGAGGGCCGCGCGATTGATCTCGTGCAACCAACTGTATCCGCTCACGTACACGACGTCGTCATTCTTTGGGGTGACGCGGTGGAGCAACTCGGCGCGCAGCCGGCCTTCGGCGCCGGTACCGGTCGCGAAGGTGCGCTCGCCGGTCGCGTCCACCAGCACTACGACCACACCAGTGTCCATTTCGGACAGAGGTTCGTGCGCCAGTTCCACGCCTTCGGCCGCGAGGGCGCCGCGGGCGAGATCGCCGAAGCCGCCGATGCCGTGGCTGCCCGCGTAAAGCACCCGCGCACCGGACCGCGCGGCGGCGGCCATCACGTTGAAACCGCCGCCGGGCAACAAGTTCGTCGACGACGCCAGGACGTCGCCGCCGGGCGGGGGCAGGGCCGGCACCGCCATGACGAGGTCGAGGACGACCTGCCCGGTGTGCACCAGCCGCCCGGTCATCGGCGGCGCAGCTTCAGGAGTTCGTCGACCAGCGGCCCGAACTCGAGCCGGTTGACGGCGAGCACGGTCTCGACGACGTCGGGGCGGAAGGCGCCGACACCGTGCGCGGCGCCGAGCATCGCCCCGCAGATCGCGGCGACGGTGTCGGTGTCGCCGCCGAGCCCGGCGGCCAGGCGCAACGCCGCCGGCGGGTCGTCGCCCATGGCCTCGGCCAGCGCGAACGCGGCCACCACGGACTCCTGCGACGCGACCGACGTGCCGATCACCCGCGCGACCGCGTCGGCGACGGCGGCCGGCGCCATGCCCCGCACCCAGTCGCGCGCCCAGCGGATCCGGGCGGCGATCTCCCCGCCGGGTGCCCAGTGCCCGCGTTCCCCGCCGACGACGGCGGCGCGCTCGCCCGCGTCGAGTGCTTCGGCCAGGCTCGCGCCGTCGACCCCGGCGGAGACGGCGGCCGCGACCGCGGCGGCCGACGCGATGCCCAGGCTGGTGTTGTGCGTGACCCGCGCGGTCGCGACGACGACGTCGACCAGCCGGTGCAGGTCGTCCGCCGGCGTCGCGATGCCGACCGGCGTGACCCGCATGGCGGCGCCGTTGGTGGTGCCGGTGCGGCCGGCTTCGTCGGCCGGGACGCCGTCCTGGAGCCGGGCGAGCGCGCGTTTGGTGGACGGCCCGAGCAGGTCCGCGGAACCGCGGCGGACCATGTCGGCCTCCCAGATCAGCAGGGCGTCGGCGAAGACGTGCGGCTCGACGGTGCCGCGGCCGTCGATGAGCAGCCGGGCCAGCAGGACGGCCTGCTCGGTGTCGTCGGTGACCGAGCCGGCGGGCATCGACGGCGCGACCGGCTGCTCGGCGACGGCGGTGAGCAGCCCGGTGACCGGCCCGTAGGTGGCGGCGATGGCGGCGCGGGACATCGACTGCGTCGGCATGCCGAGCGCGTCGCCGACGGCCAGCCCGGTGAAGGCGCCGAGCGCCCGGTCCCGCGCGGTCACCGGTGTCCGAAGGTGAGGTGGAACTGGAACCGGTCCGGGTCCAGCAGGCTGACGACGCGCTCGACGAGCCGGCCTTCGATGTCGACCGAGGTGCGCTCGGCGCGGAGGAAGAGCTCGCCGATCGAGCGGCCGAGCAGTTCGGCGGCGCAGGCGTCGAGGCGTTCGGTGCTGATCCACTGGTCGCCGCCGACGGAGATCCGCCCGGCGGCTTCGAGGGTCTTGGTCAGGGAGCCGTCCTGCAGGCCCGTCGCGGGGAGGTCGGCGAGCGGTCCGACGGCGGGCACGGTGGCGGTTTCGAGCGAGACCCCGCGTTCGCGCTCCCGCCGCAGCCGCCGCACGGCGACGTAGGGCTGCTCGCCGAATTCTTCTTCCAGGGCCACGTCTTCGACGGCTTCGATGCCGAGCAGTTCGGTGGTGACCGGCGCACCGGCGTCGGCGAGGGCGCGGGCCCAGCCGATCCGCTGGTCGAGCTGGACGCCGTCGAAGGTGACGAAGGAGCCGACGCCGGCCTGGGTGGAGATGAGCTCGAGCTGCTGGAGCTCGGACAGCGCGCTGCGGACGGTGCCGCGGCTGACCTGGTACTGCAGGGCGAGCTGGTTCTCACCGGGGAGGCGGTCGCCGTGGGCGAGCCGCCCGGAGCGGATCAGGTCGGTGAGGTCGCCGACCAGCTGCTGCCGCTTGCTGTACATGTTCACACCTGTACACGGTGGATTAGTGCTGGTCAAGCGGCCACGAGCTCGCGCGGCCGGGCTTCTTCGGCGATCATCTTGCCCGCTTCCTTGGCGCTCAGGCCGGCGGCCAGCATGATCACCGTGAACGAGCCGACGAAGATGACCGTGCTCAGCCACACCATCGTGGTCACCGGCAGGGTGAAGGCACCGATCACGCGAGCGGCGCTCTCCAGCACGAACCCGACACCCCAGATGTAGCTGCCGCGGCGGAGGACGGTCTCGAACCGCCGGTTGCCCTGCAGCCGTTCCCAGGCTTCTTCGTGGTCGGCCTTGCCGTGGGTGAGGAACGGGCGCAGGGCCTTGGTCATGATCGGCTGCGCGGTGAAGGCGGAGATCAGGATGACGAGCCCGGTGATCCCGCTCCCGAGCGAGTCCTTGGCGATCATCATGCGGGTGTCCCCGGAGACGAAGGTCAGCAGCATGCCGACGACGTTGGTGACGAGGACGACGATGGCGAGACCGTTGAGCGTGCGGTCCTTGGCGAACTGGTAGAGCGTCCGGGCCAGCGGGAAGACCCCGGAGAGGGCGAGCGCGGTGAAGTCGCTCGCACCGAGCGAGTGGAGTCCGTAGTAGACGCCGAGGGGAACGGCGATCTCGATCGCGAGGTTCTTGAGCGGGGCGCTTGCGGGCTGGTTCGTCGTCATGAGAAGAGCTTGTCGCGGGAAGGGGCTCGGGAAGGATGCCGTCCGCCACGACTTCGGGCTGACAGATGTCATGGGCGGCCTCACGTTCGGCGCCCCTGCGTCGTCGGGTGGGTATGACAACGTTCTTGCGCGTCACGGTCGCCCTGCAGACCGTGGCGCTCTTCCTCGCGCCGGTCACCGCCGGCCTGTTGCTGACCACCCCGGACGGGCACGTCCTCCACAGCGCGTCGGCGTACACCGTATGGGGCGTCGCCGTCGTGCAGGTGGTGGCCGCGGTGCTGGTGTGGCGGCCGGGTGGGGGTTCGCCTCGGGTGGTCCTCTACGCGGTCGTGTTCCTCGGGCTCGTGACCGCGCAGGTGTTCCTCGGGATCGCGCACGTCACGACCGTGCACGTCCCCCTCGGCGTGTTGCTGTTCGGGCTGAGCCTGGTGATGCTCACCCGCCGGAGCGGGTGAGCATCACGTGGCTCACGCCGCCGGCACGGTCCACTGCTGGTTCGCCTGGCCGTTGCAAGCCCACAGGAGCACCTTGGTGCCGTTCGCGGTTCCCTGGCCGCTCGCGTCCAGGCACAGGTTCGACTGCACCCCGGCGATCGTGCCGTTCGCGTTCACGGTCCACTGCTGGTTGGCTTGGCCGTTGCAGTCCCAGATGACCACCGGTGTCCCGTTGGCCGTGCCCTGGCCGGACGCGTCGAGGCACTTGTTCCCGTAGACGGTCAGCTGCCGGGTCGCCGTGCGGGTCCAGGTCTGGCCCGGGCCGCCCTGGCAGTCCCACAGCTGCAGCTGGGTGCCGTTCGCCGACGTCGCGTTCGGCACGTCGAGGCAGCGACCGGACGGCTTGCCGGTGATCGCCCCGCCGCCCGTGGGCGTGCCGTCGGATCCGGTGACCGTGAGCAGGACCGCCTCCCCGGCCGGGACCGAAGTCGCGTAGCTCGAGGCGAAGGTGCCGCGATCGGCCCCGGCCCACACGTCACGCACGGTGGCCGAGCCCGTCAGGCCGAGGGAAGACCACCGGGCGGTGATGGTCGCGGCGGAGCCGGTGCGGTTGAGGAGCACGACGGCCCGGCGACCGGTGCCGGACAACACCTTTTGGTAAACCTGGAGCCCCGAAGCGTCCTCGGCGACCTTCGTGCCTTGCCGGCCGAGCGCGTCCTGGTCGACCGCGATCATCTCCGGGTTGGTGAGCGCGGCTTTCGTGGCGGCGGTCATCTCGCCGGGTTTGTTGCCCGCGATCAGCGGGGCGCCCGAAATCGCCCACAGGCTCAGGTGTGTGCGGTTCTGCGCGTCGGAGAAGCCGGGGAGGCCGGCGACGAGCATGTCGGGGTCGTTGTAGTGGCCGGGACTCTGCGCGCTCGCGTGCTGGGCGGCGTCGAAGTTGGCCAGCACGCGCGACATCGAGGGCTTCTCACCCCAGTAGATGATGTCGCCGCTGGTGCGCCACAGGTTGGCGATGCCGGGCGCCCAGTTCCACGGCTGCTGGCCGCCCCACTCGCAGACGGAGAACACCATCGGCCGTCCGGTCTGGGCGGTGGCGCGCGCGATGGAGTCGCTGATCGCGGTGTAGGAGTTGCGGGCGTTGAGGCCTTCGGCCGAGCCGCCGCACCAGTCGACCTTCACGTAGTCGAAGCCCCAGCGGGAGAACTGGAGGAAGTCCTGGTCGTAGTGGCCTTCGGCGCCGGTGCCGGGGTAGGCGGGGTGTCCGGTCGGGTAGTAGTAGCCACAGCCGTTGCGGCCGGCGTCGGTGTAGATGCCCGCTTTCAGGCCCTTGCTGTGGATGTAGGCGGTGATGGCGGACATCCCGCCGGGCCACTTCGCGGTGTCGACGGTGATGTTGCCTCCCGCGTCGCGGGAGCCCGTCCACCAGCCGTCGTCGATGTTGACGTACTCGTAGCCCGCGTCCTTCATGCCGGAGGTCACGAGCGCGTCCGCCTGCCGTTCGATGACGGTGTGGTCGATCGCGCCGGCGAAGGAGTTCCAGGAGTTCCAGCCCATCGGCGGCTTGGTGATCGGAGCTGCCGCCGCGGCACTCGACGGAGCCGCGAAGACCACCAAGGCGGACAGCAAACCCATGATCGCCACGAGCACTTTCCACGATGTCCACAAAGGACGGCGGAAGGATCGGGACGGCGGGGCGGCGGGTGCGGACGCGTGCGACAACGGAACCCCCATCAGCATCGACGGCGAGCCGGGCGTGGCGGATGTGAACGCTAACACAAAGTGGCTTTTTGTTGTGCTGCACGTGAAATTTTCATTTCGCCGCCCACTCGCGGCGTTGCCTGGTCGCGGGCTCAGCCGCCGGAGTGCATGTCTTCCGCTTCGGGGACGCAGTCGTCGTCGGGGTCGTCGAGCCAGCCGTGGGGCAGGGTGACCTTGCCGGGGGACCCTTGACGTCCTCGCGGGCCGGTGGCGGCTTCGGGGAAGGGGGCGTCGTGGTCGAGCTGGGCGATGAGGTCGTCCAGCTGGTCCATCGACGAGAGCATCGCGAACCCGCGGCGCAGCTCGGAGCCGACCGGGAAGCCCATCAGGTACCAGGCCATGTGCTTGCGGATGTCGCGCATCGCCTTGTCGTGGCCGTCGTGCTCGATCAGCAGCTCGGTGTGGCGACGGAGCACGGCCGCGACCTCGCCCAGGTTCGGCGGGGTCGGCAGGGGGCGTCCGGCGAAGGCGGCTTCGAGCTCGCCGAACAGCCACGGGCGGCCGAGGCAGCCGCGGCCGACGACCACGCCGTCGCAGCCGGTTTCGTCGACCATGCGCAGGGCGTCGGCGGCGGAGAAGATGTCGCCGTTGCCGAGCACCGGGATGCTGGTCACGGCTTCCTTGAGGGCGGCGATCTTGGTCCAGTCGGCCTGGCCGGAGTAGCGCTGGGCGGCGGTGCGGGCGTGCAGGCTGACGGCGGCGGCGCCCTCGGCTTCGGCGATGCGGCCGGCGTCGAGGAAGGTGCGGTGGTCGTCGTCGATGCCGATCCGGAACTTCACCGTGAACGGCGTGTCCCCGGCCGCTTTCACGGACTCACGCACGATGGCTTCGAACAGCTTTCGCTTGAACGGCAGCGCCGCCCCGCCGCCCTTGCGCGTCACCTTCGCGACGGGACAGCCGAAGTTGGAGTCGACGTGGTCGGCCAGGCCCTCGCCGACGATGATCCGGACGGCTTCGGCCATGGTCTTCGGGTCGACCCCGTAGAGCTGCATGGACCGGGGCTTTTCGTTCGCCCCGAAGGTCATCATGTGCATGGTGCCGGGGTGCCGTTCGACGACGGCGCGGGCGGTGATCATTTCGCACACGTAGATGCCCGCGCCGTACTCGGCGCACAGCTGGCGGAAGGCGACGTTGGTGATGCCGGCCATGGGCGCGAGCACGACCGGGGGATCGACCTCGTAGGGGCCGATCTTCAGGGCGGGTTTGCTCAAGGTCGCGGTCACGTCCTCCATTGTCGCCTGTGGTGTCGATCACACCAGGTCGGGCTCACTTGTTCCAGACCGTGACGTCTCCCGTGACGCCTCCGTCGATGCGGTCGCTCACCCCGGTGACGTCGATCCGGAACACCCGGCCCTCCGGGGTCCGGCCGCACACGTGGGTGCCCTTCTCGGCGCCGCTGATGTACGCGGCGCCGCGCTCGTCGACCGCCGATCCGCAGCCTGCGCTGTCCGGGGTTCCGCTGCTCGTCCACACCGCCAGCTTCCCCGCGTCGTGGTAGCTCTCGAACACCCCTCCGGTGCCGCCCACGATGTACGTGTCACCCGTGCGCTTCGGGGGGTTCAAGTCCAGGTTGAAGCGGCCGAACTCCAGGTGGCCCTGGTAGTAGACGGTCGCCGGGGCGGCCGCCTTGGTGCTCTCCGCCGCCGGAGCCGGCGAAGCGGCCGCGGAGCTGCTGACGGCGGCGGGCGAATCGTCCTTGAACAGGCCGCCGAAGTCGGCGATGCCCGACAGCAGCGCGCCGATCGCGCCCATCAGCGCGACGGCTCCCGCGATGCACCCGGCCTTCTTCGCCTCCGCCATCACTCCCCCTCACGACGTGATCGGTTCGTCACTCTAGACAGGCATAGGGTTCGGCGTATGACGAACGTGCCCCTCCGCTGGGGAATCATGGGTACCGGCGGGATCGCCGGCGCCTTCGCCCGGGACCTGCGGCTCACCGGGTCCGGCGTGGTCGCCGCGGTCGGGTCGCGCTCGGCCGGGAGCGCCGGGAGTTTCGCCGACCAGCTGGGTATCCCCACCCGGCACGGCAGTTACGAAGCCCTCGCGAACGATCCGGGCGTCGACGTCGTCTACGTCGCCACGCCGCACCCCCTGCACCACGCCAACGCCCGGCTCGCGCTCGAAGCCGGCAAGCCCGTGCTCGTCGAGAAGCCGTTCACGATGAACGCCGACGAGGCCCGCGACCTCGTCGACCTGGCGCGGACCGGGAACCTCTTCCTGATGGAGGCGATGTGGACGCGCTTCCTGCCGCACGTCCGGCACATCCGCGAGCTCCTGCCGAGCCTCGGCGACGTCGTCACCGTCACCGCTGATCACGGGCAGTGGTTCGCCGAGGACCCCGCCTTCCGGCTGTTCGCTCCCGAACTGGGCGGGGGTGCCCTGCTCGACCTCGGGATCTACCCCGTCTCGTTCGCGTCGATGATCCTCGGGCCGCCCGCGCGCGTGGCCGCGATGGCGACGCCCGCCTTCACCGGTGTCGACGCCCAGACGTCGATGCTGTTCGGCTACGAGAGCGGGGCGCAAGCCGTCCTGACCTGCACGTTGAGCGCGGTCTCGCCGACCACCGCGACGATCGTCGGCACGGACGCGCGCATCGAGGTCGACGGGCCCTTCTACGCTCCCGCCTCCTTCACCGTCATCCCGCGCGAAGGGGAGCGAAGCCGCTTCGAATACGTCGATGAGGGTCTTGGCCTGCGGCACGAGGCCGACGAAGTGGCGTTCCGGCTGGCCGCCGGGGAGACCGAGAGCCCGCTGATGCCGCTGGACGAGACCGTCTCGATCATGACGACCATGGACGAGGTGCTGGCCGCGACCAGGACGTGACCCGGGATTGAGTAGTGCTACGGATCCGCAGGTGGGCGCGGGTGCGTGACCCTGTCCGGTATGACCACCGAAGCAGATGTGCTCCTCCGGCTCGCCGGCGAGATCGACGACCTGGGGCGTCGTCTCGCCCTGGTGGGTTCCGAACTGCGGACCGCCCGGGACGTTCAGCCCGAGCAGGCCGGACGCGCCGAGCAGCCCGCGCAGGCCGGACAGCCGGAGCAGACGCCGCAACCGGAGCAGGCACGGCAGCCTGAGCCCCAACCGCGGGCCCAACCCCAACCCCAAACCCAACCGCAGCCGCAACCCCAACCGCAGCCCCAACCGCAGCCCCGGCCGATGCGGCCTGATTCGGTCCCGTGGCCGCAGTACCAGTGGCAGCCGCCGCCGCAGCAGCAGTACGTTCCGCCACCGCAGCAGCACTACGCTCCGGCGCCGTCGCCCTACCTGCCGGTGCCGCGGCCGACGCTGGGCGAAAAGCTCGGCCGGGAAGGCGCCGGCAGCCGCGTGCTCGCCTGGGTCGGCGGGGCCGTGACGCTGCTCGGCGTCGTGCTGCTGCTCGTGCTGGCCGTGCAGCGGGGCTGGCTCGGGCCGCTGCCGCGGGTGCTCGTCGGTGCCGGGTTCGGGCTGGCGCTGACCGGCACCGGCGTGTGGCTGCACCGCAAGCCCGCCGGCCGCACCGGGGCCTTCGCGCTGGCCGCCACCGGCATCGCGACGCTCTACCTGGACGTCGTCGCCGCGACCACGCTGTACGAGTTCCTGCCGGTGCTCGCCGGGCTCGCGGCCGGGCTGGCGGTCGCCGTCGGCGGACTGCTCGTGGCCGTGCGCTGGGAGTCGCCGCTGCTGGCCACCGCCGTCGTCATCGGCTGTGTCGTGTGCGCACCGATGATCGCCGGTGGGTTCACCCCCGAGCTGGTCACCTTCCTGCTGATGGTCCAGCTCGCGGCGGCGCCGGTGCAGCTGCGCCGCGACTGGCCGTCGCTGACGCTCGCCACCGGGGTCCCGCCGCTGCTCGCCTCCGTGATCAGCACGGCGTGGCTCGGCGGGGGCGGCAGCTGGGCCAACACCGCCGCGGCCGGCGGCGCCGGGGTCGCGTCCGTCGTGCTCGCGCTGATCGTGCTGCGCCGCCGCGAGAACGACCCTGCGGCGCTTTCGCTGCTGGCCACGGCGGTGCTGCCGACGCTCGTCGCGGCGGTGCTGCTGCCGAAGGCGCAGGCGGTGCCGATCACGGCCGGGGCGGGCGTGGTGCTGCTCGCCGTCTGGGCGGCGCGCCGCTGGTGGCCCGGGTTCGCCGGGCAGGTGGCCGGGCTGGCCGGGTTGGTCGCGATCCTGCAGGCGACGGTCACCCAGTTCGACGGCCCGGTGCGCGCCGGGGTGCTGCTCGGCGAGGCGTTGCTGCTGGTCGTGGCCGCGGTGGGCGGCCGCAACCGGGGCGCGCTCGCCGCCGCGCTCGGGTTCGCGTCGATCGGCGGCCTGCTCGGCGTGGTCTTCGACGTCACGCCCGCGCTGCTGATCGTGCCCCGCACCCATTCGGTCGCCGAGCTGACCGGCGCGCTCGCGGTCGCCGCGCTGATCCTCGCCGTGTCGGTCGTGCTGCCGTGGGCCGCCGCGCGCCTGGCGGTGTTCCGCGGCCCGGCCGAAGACCTGCCGATCTGGCTGCTCGCCGGGGTTTCGGCGCTCTACGGCGCTGCCGGGGTCGTGCTCTGCGGGGCGCTGCTGGCAGTCCCCGGCCGGACGGGGTTCCTCCTCGGCCACGCGCTGATCACCGTGTCCTGGACGATCGCGGCGCTCGTGCTGCTCCTGCGCGGGATCGACGTCGTCGCGCTGCGGGTGAGCGGGCTGATCCTGGTCGGCGCCGCGGTGCTCAAGCTGGTGCTGTTCGACCTGGCGGCGCTGGACGGCCTGGCCAGGGTCGGTGCGTTCCTCGGCGCGGGGCTGGTGCTGCTGGCGGCCGGGACGCGGTACGCGCGGCGGGTCGCGTCGCGCTGAGGTTCTTCCCGCGCCGGCGCGGGAAGAAATTGTCGGTGCCCCGTGGTTACCTGGATCACCTTGACCGACGACCAGGGGCACCGACATTGCACAACCGAAACTCACCGACCGCGCCGGCGACTCGATCGCCTGGCTGACCACCGTCACGCCGAAGGGGCGCCCCGCGCCCCGGCCCGTGTGGTTCGTCCTCGACGGCGACGACATCGTGGTGTTCAGCGAGCCGGGCACCGCGAAGCTCCGGCACATCGAGGCGAACCCCGACGTGAGCTTCCACTTCAACAGCGACGAGCACGGCGGCTCGATCCTCGTCGTCAACGGGAAAGCACACGTGGAGGCGGGCAAGGCGTCCGAGGCACCCGGGTACCTCGACAAGTACGGCTCCCACTACGCGGCGATCGGTTTGACCGCGGACGAGTTCGACGCCAGGTACTCCGTCCGCATCCGCGTGGTGCCCGAGCGTTCCTGGGGGTTCTGACCAGTCCATTTCGGACGGTGAGGCACCGGGAGTTCGTGGGAAAGTCACGGATTCGCCGTCGTGTGGCCACTCCGGTGTCCGGTTATTGTGCATTCGTGCCCGAACACACCGGCGAAACCCGCAACGAGCAGCTCACACGCAACATCGGCGAGCTCCTGCAGGAACTGCGCGTCGCGCAGGCCGGGGTGCAGATCCTCTTCGGCTTCCTGCTGTCGGTCGTGTTCACCGACCGGTTCCACGACGCCAGCGGGTTCGAGAAGTCGCTGCACCTGTCCGCGGTGGCGCTCGCGGTGGCGGCCACGGCCCTGCTGACCGCGCCCGCGGCGTGGCACCGGCTGCTGTTCCGCACCGGCAGCCGGGAACGGATCCTGACCGTCGGCAACCGGCTCGTGCTGGTCGGGCTGGTCTGCCTGGCCCTGGCGATCACGTCCACGGTCGCGTTGATCGCCAAGGTGGTCTACGGCTGGATCGCCATGGTGATCATGGCCGTCCTGTGCCTGCTGATCTTCGGGATCCTGTGGTTCGTCATGCCCTTCCGGCTGCACCCGGACGCTCAGCCGACGGGCCCGCCCAAGTAGCGCGTGTCCTCCTGGACGAAGCAGAGCGGGTTGCCGAACGGGTCGTCGGCGTAGAAGGAGCGTTCGCCCCAGAACTGGGTCTCGATGGCGTCGTCGGCCCAGCGCGGCCCGGCGGCGCGCACCCGCTCGAACGTCTCCTCGACGTCGTCGACCGCGAGGTAGACGATCCGCGGGTCCCGCTGCTGGCGCGGCTCACGGTGTTCGAGCGGCGCTTCGACGCAGGCCAGCACCACGCCGCCGCAGGTGAAGTAGTGCCGGTTGACCGCGATCCGCTCGCCGGGGGCACCGAAGACGGCCGTGTAGAACGCGACGGCGACCTCGATGTCGTCGACGGGCTGGATCAACCGGAACACCCGCGGGCCGCTCATGCGGGCACAGTACCGCTGTTCATCCCGTGTTCGGCAGCAGTTGCCGAGGTGGTCGGAAGCCGCCCGTAGCTTCCCGCCCGTGACTGACACTTCTCGCCGGACCTTCCTCCTCGGCGCACCGGCCGTCGCCGCCGCGGCGACCCTGCCGAACGTCCTCGGGGCGCCGGCCGCCCAAGCCACCGGCCGGCACCGCCCGGACCCCGAAGATCCGCGCTTCACGCTCGTGGTCATGCCCGACACGCAGTACCTGTTCGACGAGGACCGCGGCGACGCGGCCCCGCTGGACGCCTCGCTGCGGTACGTCCTCGACGAAGCCGACGACAACGTTGTCTTCCTCGCCCACCTCGGCGATCTCACCCAGAACGGCCGGGCGGACGAGTTCGCCCGCATCAGCCGGTCGTTCCAGGCGCTCGACCGCCGCCGGTTCCCGTACAGCACTCTCGCGGGCAACCACGACATCGACGGCTCGAAGGACGACCAGCGCGGCCCGTCGCCGTACCTCGACGCGTTCGGGCCGCAGCGCCAGCGCACCTCCCCGACGTTCCGCGGCGCGACGAAGGACGGCTACAACAGCTACCACGTCTTCCGCGGCGGTGGCCGCGAGTGGCTGCTGCTCGCTCTCGACTGGCGGCCCTCGGCGGGCGGCTTGAACTGGGCGAAGCAGGTTCTCGCGCAGCACCCGACGCTGCCGGCCATCCTCACCATCCACGAGCTGGTCTGGGCCGACGACGACCACCAGGCGCAGTTCTCGACGTTCGGCGAGCACGTCTGGCAGGAACTGGTGCAGGGCAACGACCAGATCTTCCTCACCCTCAACGGCCACTACTGGCCGACCGGGCGGACCGTCCGGAAGAACGGCGCCGGCCACGACGTGCACGTCCACCTCGCCAACTACCAGGACCGCTACTACGGCGGCAGCGCGATGGTCCGGCTCTACCAGTTCGACCTCGCGCGCGGCGTGATCGACGTCCGGACGTTCTCGCCGTGGCTCGCCGCGCAGGACCACCTGAGCGAGCTGCAGCAGGTGGAGGTCGAGCGCAGCGGCACGGCCGACTACTTCAGCCTGGAGATCGACTTCGCCGAGCGCTTCGGCGGCTTCGCGCCGGTGCCGGTCCCGCCCGGGCGGCCGGCGAAGCAGCTGCTGGTGCCCGGAACCGTCGCGTACTGGCGGTTCGAAGGCGGCCAGGACGGCAAGGCGGTGCCGGACGACGTCGTCGTGCGCGACCAGACCGGCCGCGGCAACGACCTCACGCGCGTCACCGCACCCGGGAGCGGGCCGGACGCGTTGAAGTACTCGAACGAGTGCTCGCCGCGGCAGCCGTCGCGCGCGAGCCTGCGGTTCGACGGCGGCCGCGATCCCAGCCGGGGCGCCTACCTGCGCACGGTCGACGCGGCGCCGATCAACAAGCTGAAGTTCGAACGCGGCTACACCGTCGAAGCGTTCTTCCGGCTGCCCGCGGACTTCAAGGACGGCCACCACGGCTGGTGCGGCCTGTTCGCGCGGCAGGGCAGCGGCGCGGCCGCGGGCAAGACCGGCGACGACCCGCAGGAATCGGCGGCCACACTGTCCCTTTCGGACGGTGGCGAGCTGCAGTGGGCGGTGTACCCGCTGAACCAGGACCGGACCTCGACGAACTGGGGCCACGAGCTGCCGGTCGAAAAGTGGTGGCACGTCGCCGTGGTCAACGACGGCCGTCGCACGACGATGTACGTCGACGGCTGCCCGGTGGTCCGGAACCCGGCCACGCCCGCGGTCGGGCTCGCCGATCCGGGCGGTTCGTGGCTGGTCGGTGCCTCGTCCTACGGCGGGAAGGTCGACCGCAGTTTCGCGGGGTTGCTGGGTGACGTGCGCGTGGTCGACCGGCCGCTGAACCCGCGTGAATTCATGCTGGGCTGAGACCCTTGACAGCGGGTGGACAATAAAAAATCGGCGCGCTCTTCGAAACAACAGAAGAACTCGCCGAACCTGATAAGAGTCTAACCGCTGTGAGGGGAACTTGTCAAACCAGGGGTACGACGAGGAATTGCGGGAAGAACGGGCCTACGTCGCCGCACTGTACGAGCGGCTCGACCGCGAACGCGCGGCGGCGCAGGCCCGGTACCACGGTGCACTCGGGCAAACCGAGGTGACGCCGGGGGAACGGGAGACCGACGTCCGGTGCCGGTCGCGGGAGGCGGCCCGGCTGGACGTCGCCGACAACGGTCTGTGCTTCGGCCGGTTGGACGCCCGTTCGGGCGAAACCAGCTATGTCGGCCGGGTCGGGTTGTTCGACGCGGAAAACGACTACGAACCGTTCCTGCTGGATTGGCGGGCGCCGGCCGCGCGGCCGTTCTACGTGGCCACGGCGGCGCGGCCGGAAAACCTGCGCCGCCGCCGTCAGTTCCACACGATGGGCCGCCGGGTCCTCGATTTCACCGACGAAGTGCTGCTGGGCCTGCCGGGCGACACCGAACGCGGGGACGCGGCGCTGCTCGCGGCCGTCAACGCGCCCCGCGGCGAGGGCATGCGGGACATCGTCGCGACGATCCAGGCCGAGCAGGACGAGATCATCCGCCTCGGCCACGCGGGGGTGCTGGTGGTCGAAGGCGGCCCGGGTACCGGAAAGACGGCCGTCGCCCTGCACCGGGTGGCGTACCTGCTCTACACCCGGCGTGAGCGGATGTCGCGCAGCGGCGTGCTCGTGGTCGGGCCGAGCCCGCTGTTCCTCGACCACATCGGCCGCGTGCTGCCGTCGCTCGGCGAGACGGACGTCGTCTTCCTGACCACTGGCGACCTGGTGCCCGGGCTGCGCGTCACGGCCGAGGACCGGCCGGAGGTGGCGCGGCTCAAGGGATCGCTCGAGATCCTCGACGTGCTGGCCGCCGCGGTCGCCGACCGCCAGCAGGTCCCCGCTGAGCCGGTGCCGATCGACCTCGGCGACGTCACCGTGGCACTCGACGCCGAACTCGTGGCCCAGGCTCGGCTCGAGGCGCGCGAGACCGGGCTGCCGCACAACGCAGCCCGCGCGGTCTTCCGGGAGCGCGTCGTGGCGCTCGTCGCCGAGCGCGGCGTGGCGAAGATCGGCGAAGGCTGGCTGACACGGGCGGACCGCGGGTTGTGGGCGGACCTCCGCGCCGAGGTCCTCGAGGAGCTGGCGGAACACGAAACTTTCGAGACCGCCCTCGACGAGCTGTGGCCGTACCTCACGCCGGAGACGCTGCTGGCGCCGCTGTACGAGTCTCCGCGCCGGCTCGAGGCCGCCGGGGCGGACCCGGCGTTGTTCCGCGCGGACGGCGCGGCCTGGACCGTGTCCGACGTGCCGTTGCTGGACGAGCTGACCGACCTGCTCGGCCGGGACGACACCGCCGAACGTGCCGCCGCGCGCCGGCGGGCGGAAGCCGAGGCCGAGTACGCCTCCGGCGTCATGGAGCTGATGAAGCTGGACCGCGAGGAGCTGGACGAGGACGTCCAGCTGGTCGCCGAGGACCTGCTCGACGCCGGAGACCTGGCCGGGCGGTTCACCGAGCGCGATCCCCGCGACCTGGCCGAGCGGGCGGCCGCGGACCGCGACTGGACGTACGGGCACGTCGTCGTCGACGAGGCCCAGGAACTGTCCGAAATGGACTGGCGAGTGCTGATGCGGCGGTGCCCCAGCCGGTCGTTCACGATCGTCGGCGACCTCGCGCAGCGCCGCTCGGCGGCGGGGACGACGGCGTGGGGCCCGGTGCTCACGCCGTACGTCGGCGACCGCTGGCTGTACCGCGAGCTGACCGTGAACTACCGGACCCCGGCGGAGATCATGACCGTCGCGGCCGCCCTGCTGGCGCGGTTCGCGCCGGACGTGCGGCCGCCGGAATCGGTGCGCGCGTGCGGGGTCCGGCCGTGGTCCAGACGAGTGGCGGCCGAGGAGCTGTCCGAAGCCATCGACGACTTCGTCCGCGACGAAGCCGGCCGCGAAGGCACCAGCGTCGTGCTCGGGCCGCCGGGGGTGCCGGGAACGATCCCGGCCTCGGCGGCCAAGGGACTGGAGTTCGATGCCGTGCTCGTCGTCGAGCCGGAGCGGATCCTGGCCGCGGGCCCGCGTGGCGCGGCGGAGCTCTACGTCGCGCTCACGCGCGCCACGCAGCGCCTCGGGGTGCTGCACCGGGATCCGCTCCCGGCGGCGCTGACCGGCCTCGTCGAGGCCGGGGTGCCCGCGAGGTCCGGGCACCGGCGATTCCTGTAGGGAACGGGGGTGGCGGGCGGCGACGCCCGTCATCCCCGGCCGCTACGCCGTGAGCCGGCCCCAGGAGTAGTTCTGCTTGGCCAGCTTCAGGTACACGAACAGTTCGGTCCCGGACACGCCCGGGATCTTCCGGATCTCTTCGCCGAGCACGTCGAGCAGGTGGTCGTCGTCCCGGCAGACCAGTTCGGCCAGCAGGTCGTAGCGCCCGGCGCACAGCACGACGTAGTGCACGTTCGTCAGCTCGGCCAGCTTGTCCGCGACTTCCCGGGGATCGACGCCGTCGACGTTGATGCCGACCATGGCCTGGCGCGTCAGGTCCACATTGGCGGGGTCGGTCACCGCGACGATCTGCATCAGGTCGTCGCGCAGCAGCCGCTGCACGCGCTGGCGGACCGCTCCCTCCGAAAGCCCGACCGCCTTGGCGAGCGCGGTGAACGAGGCCCGGCCGTCCTTCTGAAGCAGGTCGATCAGTGATCTGTCCGTATTGTCCAGCGCGCGCGCACGTGATTCGTCACCCATGCCGTCCCTCCCTGTGTTTCGGCATGTGATTTGTCAAGTGCGCAGCGTATCGAGACCTGCGGAGAAAGCGAGCCCTCCGGGGCAGCTTCGCGCGATTCGACGTGCACGCCGCGCTCAGCCGAGGAATCGGTGGTCGAAGCCGAAATCGACAAGGCTTTCCGAGGCGGTTTTGTGCGCCCGCGCACAGCCGGACCCGCGCACCCGCCCACGCCGGGTAGCGTCTGGCCGCTCGGTCGTACCGGCAACCCCCGTCTCGGCAACCCAGGAGGACCAACGCATGTCGGAGGCCGTGGCGCTCGGCGCCCCCGCAGTTCCCGCGAAGGGACTGCGCGCCGGCGCGCTGGGCATGGTGTCGTCGATGGTCATCGGGATGTCGTCGACCGCACCGGCGTACTCCATCGCGGCCACGCTCGGGCTGATCGTGCTGGCGGGCACCGGGTTCAAGGCGGCCGCGTTCGTGCTGCTCTCGTTCGTCCCGGTGCTGTTCGTCGCCTTCGCCTTCCGCGAACTGAACACCGCGGAACCCGACTGCGGCACCAACTTCACCTGGGCGGCGCGCGCGTTCGGCCCGCACGCCGGGTGGTTCACCGGCTGGGTCGTCACGGTCGCGCAGCTGCTGGTGATGAGCAGCCAGTCCGCGCTCACCGGCCGGTACACGCTGCTGCTGTTCGGCGCGTCCGGAGCGGCGGGCAACCGGTGGGTGACGACGGCGATCGGGGCCGCCTGGCTGCTGGCGCTGTGCTGGCTCTGCCACCGCGGCATCGAGGTGTCCGCGCGGGCGCAGTGGATCCTGCTCGGCGTGGAGCTCGCCGTCCTGGTGCTCTTCTCGGCCGTCGCGCTGGTCCGCGTCTTCGACGGCACGGCCGGACCGCAGGCGTCGGTGCCGCGGCTGGACTGGCTGTGGCCGGGCGGGGTCTCGGCCGGCACCGCGGTTTCGGCGGTGCTGCTGGCCGTGTTCATCTACTGGGGCTGGGAAAGCTCGCTGTCGGTCAACGAGGAGTCGGCCGACCCGCGCCGCGCGCCGGGGCGGGCCGCGGTGCTTTCGACGGTGTTGCTCGTGCTGAACTACCTGCTCGTGACGGTCGCCGCGCTCGCCTTCGCCGGGATCGGCACCGACGGGATCGGCCTGGGGAACGCGGCCAATTCCGACGACGTCCTGGCCGGCCTGGGCGGCGCGGTGTTCGGCGACGGCGGAGGCGGCAAGATCCTCGGCGTGCTGCTGATCGTTTCCGTGCTGACCAGTGGCGCGGCCACCAGCCAGGCGACGATCATGCCGGCGGCACGCACGACGCTGTCGATGGCCAGCCACGGTGCCCTCCCGCCCGTCTTCGGGCGCGTGCACCCGCGGTTCCGGACACCCACGGTGGCGACCTGGGCGTTCGGGCTGGTCTCGCTGGCCGTGTACGTGCTCCTCGCGCTGGTCAGCGACAACGTGCTGGCCGACTCGGTGGACGCGGTCGGGCTGACCATCGCCATCGAGTACACGATGACGGCGCTGGCGTGTGTGTGGGTGTTCCGCCGGACGCTCTTCGCGAGCGTGCGCAACTTCGTGCTCCGCGGGCTGCTGCCGTTCACCGGCGGCGTGTTCTTCCTGGCCGTGCTGGTGTTCGCGCTGGTCGAGTACGCGCGGCCGGACGCGGGCGAGACGACGGTGTTCGGCATCGGCGGCGTCGCGGTGATCGGCGTGGTGTCGATCGTGCTCGGGGTGCCGCTGATGTTCGCCGTCCACCGGGCCTGCCGGGAGTTCTTCGCCGGCCGGCGCCTGCCGCGCGGGGTCGTGCCGCGCGGCGGCGACAGCATCGTCAGCTGAGGTCGCGGCGGCTGAGGTCTTCTTCGGTTTCGCGGCGCACCAGCAGCGTCGCGACTCCGTTGCGCACGCCCACCAGCGGCGGGCGGCCGACCTGGTTGTAGTTCGACGCCAGCGAGTGGTGGTACGCGCCGGTGCACGGCACGGCCAGGAGGTCGCCCGCGTGCAGGTCGGCGGGCAGGCTGATGCCGTCGGCGAGGACGTCACCGGCTTCGCAGTGCCTGCCGACCACGGTCATCGGGATGCGCTTCGCCGTCGAACGGCGCCCCACCAGGCGTGTCGTGTACCGCGCGCCGTAGAGGGACGGCCGTGCGTTGTCGCTCATGCCGCCGTCGACCGCGACGAACGTGCGGCTGCCGCGCTTGACCGCGCACACGCGGTAGACCGTGATCCCGGCGGGCCCGACGATCGCGCGACCGGGCTCGATCGTCAGGCGGGGCAGGGGAAAGCGGTGTGCCGTGCACTCGTAGGCGAGCGCCACGCGCAGGCGCCGCGAGTAGCCGCCGAGGTCGAACGCGGGCTCGCCGCCGAAGTACGGCACCGCGTGCCCGCCGCCGAGATCGAGCTCCCGCAGCGTGACGCCGTGGGTGTCGCGGATCCGGACGAGCACCTCGGCCATCCGGCGCGCGGCCGCTTCGTACCGGTCGACGCGCGAGACCTGCGACCCGATGTGGCAGTGCAGGCCCTGAAGCCGCAACCCGGGTTGCCTTCGCACGGCTTCGACGGCGGCGTCGACGTTGTCCGGAACCCCGTCAAGGAGCGAGAAGCCGAACTTCTGGCCTTCGGTGCCGGTGCTGATGGCGGCGTGCGCCCCGGCCGCGACGCCCGGCGTCACCCGGATCATCACCTGCTGAGCGCCGTGGGCGAGCGCGCCGAGCTGCTCGATCTCGTCGAGCGAGTCGACGACGATCCGCCGGACGCCGTAGCCGAGCGCGGCCTTCAGGTCCTCAGGCGTCTTCGCGTTGCCGTGCAGCAGCATGCGCTCCGCGGGGAAGCCGACCGAACGCGCGACGGCGATCTCGCCGGCGGAGCAGGTGTCGAGCGACAAGCCCTCTTCGGCGACCCAACGCAGTACGGCCCGCGTGCAGAGCGCCTTGCTGGCGTACGCGACTTCGACGTCCGGCAGCGTTTCGCGGTACTCGCGTGCGGTCTCGCGGACCTGCTGTTCGTCGATGAGGTAGGACGGCGTCCCGAAGCGGGCGGCGAGGTGGCTGACGGGCGCGCCGGCGAAGAGCAGTTCGCCGTCCTCGCCGATTCGGGTGCTTCGCGGCCAGACTCCTGGCTCGAGGTGATCGGCGGCTTCGCAGCCGAGGCTGGGAAGAAGCTCGCTGAGTGTCACGGGTGCCTCCGGGCATCACGGCGGTTCGGATGTCGCCAGGACACCTCCGCGAGCGGCTCCGGAGATCACCCGTGAATGCCGTCCTGACGGCTTCCGGGCGCTCGCTGACGTCTTGTTAACGCGGGAGTAACATCGGCCACACCCCGGTTGACCTGCGCAGAGCGTCCGCGGGCGGCCGGTGGCCCGGCGCGTCGGCCGGGTCCGGTCAGTGCGCCCGGTGGTCCGCCGCCGAGCCGCACACGCAGCCGCGGTCGGCTTCCCGGCCGGCCGCCGTCGCGGCGCAGTAGCGGCGTGCGATCGCGTCGTGCGTGCCGACCGGGTGCGGGCAGTTCGGGCACTGCGTGCCGTTGCGGGGGACGTCCGGCGCGTCGGGCACCGGTGCCGTCACGGTGTCACCTTCGCCGTCCGCAGGGGCTCGCCCACCGCGTGGAGGTGCTGCAGCACATATCCGTACGAGCGGGCCCAGCCACACTCGGCGTAGGAGATGTTGTGCCGGGCGCAGAAGTCCCGGACGATCACCTGCGCGTGCTTGAGGTTCGGCCGGGCCATGCTCGGGAACAGGTGGTGCTCGATCTGGTAGTTCAGCCCGCCGAGGGCGAAGTCGGTCACCGGGCCGCCGCGGACGTTGCGCGAGGTCAGCACCTGCTTGCGCAGGAAGTCGAGCTTGTGCCCGGCCGTCAGCATCTCCATGCCCTTGTGGTTCGGGGCGAACGAGCAGCCCATGTACAGCCCCCACAGGAACTGGTGCACCAGCACGAAGATGATCCCGGTCAGCGGCGACAGCACGATGAACACCGCGGCGAGGTAGGCCACGAGGTGGGCGATCAGCAGCGCGGATTCGAGCTTGTGCTTGCGGACGTCTCCGTGCCACACCGCCTTCACGCTCGAGACGTGCAGGTTGAGGCCTTCGAGCAGGAGGAGCGGGAAGAACAGGAACGCCTGGTACTTCGCCACCCAGCGCAGGAAACCGCGCTTCTGCGAACTCTGCGCCTTGCTGAACGCGAGCGCGGCGATGTCGACGTCCGGGTCTTCGTCCTCGTGGTTGGGATTGGCGTGGTGGCGCGCGTGCGTGCCGATCCACCAGCCGTAGCTCAACCCGGTGAGTCCGCCGTGGACCAAGCCGGTGGCGTCGTTCGCCTTGCGGCTTTGGAAGATTTGCTTGTGCCCGGCGTCGTGGCCGATGAACGCCAGCTGCGCGAAGACCATCGCGAAGAACGCGGCGAGGAACAGCTGCCACCAGGAGTCACCGAGGTAGACGAAGGCGACCCAGCCGCCGCCGAACGCGGCGAGGTTGAGCCCCATCCGCACGGCGTAGTGGCGGCGTCGCCGCCGCAGCAGGCCCGCCTCTTTGATGAGCCGCGACAACTCGGCGAAATCACTGCCGGGCATCGCGGGAGTATCGGAAATTTGCGTGGAAGTCATCAACGCACCGCTCTGGGTAAGTCCTAAAGGCTTGTCCAGCAACGGTTTCCAGCCCTGACGGGGTCTGGGTCCGGTTCGGGAAAGGGCACTGGGGCCTGGTCGCGGTGGTACCGCGTCCTCCCCACAGCCTCCCATCCGGCGCTCTCGTTGGCAATTCCCCGCTGGCCATCGAGAAGGTGTAGAGTCGGCCACATCGGGATGACGGTGACCTACCGCACACCCCGAGACCTTCCGGCCGGTCTGATCGGCCGGGGACAGGAGCTGAAGCCGGGTTCTTGACCCGTTCGTCTTGCAGCCGTGCCGGTCGTTCGACCGGCGAGCAGCCGCCCGCAGTTGCGCACAGCGACGCCCGGGGCGCCCAATCAGGTTGCGGCAACGAGGTTTCGTGCCCGGAAGACACCCTGTCATCGGGTGGCTCGTCGACGAGCCGGGGTTCGGTACCACCGCCCCCGTCCCGCCGACGAGCCGCCAGTTACAAAAGCCCCCACGAGGAAAGCAGTCCGGTGAGCTGCTCCCGTTCGGGTTCGGTCAGCAGCCGGCTCGGCGGCCGGACATCGGGGCGGCACAGGCCCAGCCGGCCCAGCGCGTCCTTGACCACGCTGACGTTGTTGGCGTTGCCGTTGGCGGCGCGGAGTTCCTCGAACGGCCGGATCCGCTCCCAGACGGTCATCGCCGCCGGATAGTCCCCTGTGGACAGTGCGTGGAACATCTCCAGCGAGATCGCCGGGTCGACGTTCACCAGCCCGGACGTGAAGCCGGTGGCGCCGACGGCGAAGTAGCCGGGTGCCGAGAGCTCCGCCAGCCCCGCGATCCACACGAACCGCTCGAAACCCGCGTCCCGGGCGACCGTGCCGAACCGCACCGGGTCCGGCACCGCGTACTTCACGCCGATGACGTTCGGCGCCACCTCCCCGAGCGCGCGCAGCTGCTCACCGGCGATCGCCGGGTTGCGGACGTAGAGCACGACGCCGAGTTCCGGCACCGCGGCGGCGATCGTCGCGTGGTAGTCGACCCAGCCGTCGCCGGAGATGTACGGGTGCACCGGCTGGTGGATCATGATCATGTCGGCGCCGGTGTCCCGCGCGTGGACCGCGGCCCGCGTCGCCGACGCGACGTCGTGGCCGATCCCGGCGAGCACGCTCGCCCGGCCCGCCGCGGCTTCGACGGTGACCTCGAGGCAGTGCCGCGCTTCGCCCGCGTCGAGGGCGTAGAACTCGCCGGTGTTGCCGTTCGGCGTCACGACCTCGATGCCGCCGGTGATCAGCCGGTCCACCAGCTTCGCGTACGTCTGGCCGTCGACGGCGCCCTCGGCGTCGAACGGCGTGACCGGGATGGCCACCACCCCGCAAAGCCGCCGCCTCTGCTCCTCGAACGTCATCGGGCCCCCTTCGGATCGCCGGTCTCGGTGGTGCGTTCGCCGGGCAGCCCGAAGCCGACCCGGTCGATGAAATCGGTGATGTGCTGGCGCAGCAGGTGTTCGGTCTGCCGGGCGTTGCCGCTCTCGGCGGCGTTCAGGATCGCCCGGTGTTCGGCCGCTTCGCCCTGCCAGGTCGGGCTGATGCCCCAGCCGGTGACGGTGATCAGCGCGGCCTGGTCCCGCAGCCCGTCGAGGACCTCGACCAGCAACGGGTTCCCGCACCCGGCGTAGAGCGCGCGGTGGAACAGCCGGTTCGCCAGGCTGGCCTTCGCGCGGTCGCCGGCGGCCGCGCCGGTCTCGACCCCGGCCAGCACCTGCCGCGCTTCGCCGAAGTCCGCACCCCGCTCGACGGCCCGCCGGACGGCTTCGGGCTCGAGCAGTGCCCGCAGGTCGTAGACCGCGTACGCGCTCTCGGCGTCCATGACCCGGACCGCGGCCCCCTTGTACGTGCTCATCGTGACCAAACCGGAACCGGCCAGGATCCGCAGGGCCTCGCGCACCGGTGTCTTCGACACCCCGAGCAGGGCGCCGACCTCGGCTTCGACAAGCGTTTCGCCCGGCCCGAACTCCCCGCTCAAGATCGCTTCTTTGATCGCGTCGCGGACGAAATCCGTCCGTGAAACGGGCGGCGGCGGCCTCCGGGCCGAAGAAGTGCTCGCCACTGGCATGTCCGATCTGATATACGATGCGACATACAACATTATCACGGACCTAGGGAGCAGCCATGCAGCGTTGCACCGGCTTCCGATTCCGACGAGTGCTGCTGGCGATCGGTCTCGCCGTCGGTCTGGCGGCCTGCGGCGCGCCCGGCGGCGACGGCGGCCAGGCGGCTGATCCCCAGGCCGTCCCCGACAAGCCGGGCAAGCCGGTCGAGCTGAACATCCTCGACGTCGCGGGCAACCTGCAGCTCACCAAGCAGATGATCGAGAACTTCAAGGCCGCGCACCCGGAAGTGCTGGCGAAGGTCACCTATTCGACGGCACCCGCGCCGAGCATGGCGGGCAAGCTGAAGGCCGAGCAGGACGGCGGCGTCGCCCAGACCCACCTGGTGCTCAGCGGTACCGACGGCCTCTCCGCCGGCATCGCGAACGGCACCCTGGCGAAGGTCCTGCCGGACTTCTCGAGCCGGTTCCCCAACCTGATGCAGAACTACCTCGAGCCCGCGGCGAAGATGCAGGAGCTGGCCAACGGCTACGGCGTCGAGGTCGTCTACTACCCCTCGGGCCCGCTCCTGGAGTTCAACCCCGGCGCGGTGCCCGCCGCCCCGGCGTCCCCGCAGGAGCTGCTCGACTGGGCGAAGGCGCACCCGGAGAAGTTCCAGTACGCCCAGCCGTCGAACTCCGGCCCGGGCCGGACGTTCCTGATGGGCCTGCCGTACCTGCTCGGCGACAAGGACCCGAAGGACCCGGACAAGGGCTGGGACAAGACCTGGGCGTTCCTGCAGGAGCTCGGCAAGTACGTGAAGTACTACCCCTCGGGCACCACGGAGACGATGAAGAACCTCGCGTCCGGTGCGGTGGACATGATCACGTCGACCACCGGCTGGGACATCAACCCGCGCAAGCTCGGCACGGTGCCCAACACGGTCAAGACGGCGATCATGCAGCCGATGCACTGGGTCACCGACGCTCAGTACGCCCTGATCCCCAAGGGTCTTTCGCCTGATCAGGAGTCGGCGATCCTGCAGCTGATCGCGTGGATGCTCAAGCCCGACCAGCAGGCGATCGCCTACGACGACGGGTACTTCTACCCCGGCCCCGCGGTCAAGGACGTCACCCTGCAGATGGCGCCGCAGAAGAGCCAGGACACGCTTCGGCAGTTCGGGCGCCCGGAGTACGAGCAGTGGATCGCCCAGTACCCCAAGGAGACCTCGCTGCCCGCCGAGCAGCAGGTCAAGGCGTTCGACAAGTGGAACCAGCTGGTCGGCGGCTCGAAGGTCGGCAAGAAGTGACGTTCGGGCAGCTGCGGCTGGACGGCGTCTCGCGCAGCTTCGGCACCGCGAACGCCCTGCGTGGCCTCGACCTCGCCATCACGCGTGGCGAGTTCGTGGCCCTGCTCGGCCCGTCCGGCTGCGGCAAGTCGACGGCGCTGAACTGCCTGGCCGGCCTGCTGCCCCTGACCGAGGGCAGCATCTGGCTCGACGACACCCGCATCGACGGGCAGCCCCCGGAACAGCGCGGGTTCGGGATGGTGTTCCAGAACTACGCGCTGTTCCCGCACATGTCCGTCCGCGCCAACGTCGGCTTCGGCCTCAAGATGCGCAAGGTCGGCCGCGCCGAAGCCCGCCGGCGCGTCGACGAAGCGCTTCGCCTGGTCCAGCTGACCGAGCACGCGGCGAAGTTCCCCGCGCAGCTGTCCGGCGGGCAGCAGCAGCGCGTCGCCATCGCCCGCGCCGTGGTGCTGGAGCCGCCCGTGGTCCTGATGGACGAGCCGCTGTCCAATTTGGACGCCAAGCTCCGGCTCGAGATGCGGATGGAGATCCGCCGCCTCCACCAGACGCTCGGCCTGACCACGGTGTACGTCACCCACGACCAGGAGGAGGCCCTGTCGCTGGCCGATCGCCTGGTGGTCCTGCGCGAGGGTGCGGTCCAGCAGATCGGCACGCCGGAGGAGGTGTACGCCCAGCCGGTGAACAGCTACGTCGCGTCTTTCATGGGCTACCGCAACCTTTTGGACGTGACGGTCACCGGAACCGCGGGCTCTTCGGTCACCGTGGAAGGCGCGGGAGTCCGCCTGGCCGGCCGCGGCACGCTCACCGAGGGCCCCGCGAAGGTGGCGATCCGCCCGGAGGACTTCGTCGTCGGCGACGGCACGGAGAACGCCCTCGACGTGACGGTCGAGATCGTCGAGTACCACGGCCGCGAGCTGTCGGTCTCGGCCCGGCTGGAGACCGGGGTGCCGGTCTACTTCCGGACGGACAAGCGCCTCGCGCCCGGGGACACCGTCAAGATCGGTGTTCCCGCCGAGCGGGTCCTGGTGTTCGCGCCGTGACCGCGGCGACGATCGGTGTCGCTCGCCCCGCGGAGGTCGCGCCGTGACCGCCGTGGCGACCGCCCGGCCCGCGCTGCGGCACCGCCTGGCCGAACGCGGCATCGACCGCACCCTGCTGCTCCTGGTGCCCGGCCTGCTGGTGACGGCCTGCCTGTTCCTGTACCCCTTCCTCTACGGCCTCCAACTGTCGTTCGCGCCGCGCAAGGGCGGCGTCTTCGCCAACTACGCGCGGTTCTTCGGTGACCCGTACCTGCGCGACACCATCTGGACGACGCTCGGCATCGCCCTCCCGGCGACCTTCATCAACGTCCTCGCCAGCATCCCGATCGCCTACGTGATGCGCGGCCGCGTCCGCGGCAAACGGCTCCTGACGACGATCCTGGTCGTGCCGATCACGCTCGGCACGGTGCTCACCGCGCAGGGCCTGATCATGTACGGCGGGCCGGCGGGCTGGCTGAACAAGGTGCTCACCGTCCTCGGCGTCACCGACCAGCCGCTCCCGCTGATCCACAACTACACCGGCGTGCTGCTGTCGCTGGTGATCACCGGCTTCCCGTTCTCCTTCCTGCTGACGCTGTCCTACCTCTCGGGCATCGACCCCTCCCTGGAGAAGGCGGCCGCGACGCTCGGCGCGAACGGCGTCCAGCGCTTCCGGCGGATCACGCTGCCCCTGCTCGCTCCCGGCCTGGCGATCACCTTCTGCCTTTCGTTCGTCATGGCCTTCTCGGTGTTCCCCTCGGCCCAGCTCGTCGGCGACCCCGCGAACGAGACCCGGGTCATCTCGATCGCCGCCTACCACGCCGCGTTCGAGGAGTACGACTACTCGATGGGCTCGGCCGTCGCGATGCTCATGGCGGTGGTCATGCTGATCGTGATCGGCCTGGTCATGGCGTGGCGCGGCACGCTGTACCGCGGAGCGACCGGAGGCAAGGGATGACCGGTTGGGTCGCGCGTCCCGGACGTTGGGTCGTCTGGGCCGTCGTCGTGTTCTTCTTCGTCAACCTCGCGGGCGTGGTGCTCTCGGTGGTCGTCGACTCGTTCGGCACGCAGTGGTTCGGCACCTGGCTCCCGGACGGCTTCACCACCCACTGGTACGCCGACGCCTGGCGCGAGTTCGGCCTGTCGGACGTCCTCCTCACCACGGCGATCGTCGCGCTCGTGGTGATCGCCGTGTCGGTGGCGGTCGGCGTCCCGGCCGCCTACGCGCTGGCCCGCCGCTCGTTCCCCGGCAAGCGCCTGGTGATGCTGCTGTTCGTGCTGCCGATCCTGATCCCTCCCATCACCTACGGCATCCCGCTGGCCACCGTGCTCTACAAGTTCCACCTGGCCGGCACGATCACCGGCGTCATCCTGGCCAACCTGGTGCCCTCGGTGCCGTTCGTCGTGCTGACGATGACGCCGTTCATCGAGCAGATCGACCCGAAGATCGAGGCCGCGGCCCGCATGTCCGGCGCACGGACCGTCTCGGTGTTCACCCGCATCCTCGGCCCGCTGCTGCTTCCGGGCATCCTGGCCGCGTCGATCCTGGTGCTGGTGCGCACGGTCGGCATGTTCGAGCTGACGTTCCTCACCGCCGGCCCGGACTCGACGACCCTCGTGGTGGCGCTCTACAACTCCGTGTTCGCCGCGGGCATCCGCGCCAACCAGTCCGTCGACGCCATGGCGACCATCTACACCGCTTCCATGCTCGTGCTCCTCCTCGTCGCGTTGCGGTTCGTGAACCCGACCCAGCTGGTGACCCGGATCCGCGAGGAAACCTGATGTCGTGCGCCCGACTCTACCGCCAAAAGTCGAACACCTGATCGACACGATCGGGCGAATCCCGCTGTTGCGCCTCCCCCGAGGGGAGGTGCCAGGCTGACGGGCATGCGTTATTCGATCGGCGACCTGGCCCGCCGGACCGGGCTGACGATCAAGGCCGTCCGCTACTACTCCGACCACGGCCTCGTGCCGCCGGCCGGCCGCAACACCGCAGGTCACCGCCGGTACGACGACGCCGCGCTCGCCCGGCTCGACCTCGTCCGCACCCTCCGCGACCTCGGGCTCGGCCTCGCCGTGATCCGCCGGATCGTCGATGGCGAAACGACCGTCGCCGACGTAGCGGCGAGGCACGCGAAGGCCCTGGAAGCGGAGATCCGCGTGCTGCGCCTGCGGCAGGCGGTGTGGACGGCCGTCGCCGCTCGCGGCTCGACCACCGAGGAGACGAGAATCGTGCACGAACTGGCTCGACTGTCCGAAATGGAGTGCGTCAGCGACTTCCTCGCCGAAGCGCTGGGCGACCGTCCCGAACTCGCCGGGATCGCCCGGACGCTGACTCCGGAACTCCCCGGCAACCCGAGTCCCGGCCAACTCGACGCCTGGATCGAACTTGCCGGGCTGGCCCGGGACGCGGACTTCCGCGCCGCCATCCGCCGGCTCGCGGACCAGCACGAGGGCGGCCTGCGCCGCGACTTGGCCGCCGAGGTGCGCGCCGCCGTCACGCCGGCGCTGGCGGCCGGAGTCGACCCGGGCTCCCCGCAGGCGGCGGCGATCGTCGACGGCCTCGGCCGCCACCGCACCGAGCTGCGGAAGTGGCTCGGTGTCGTCCACGATCCCCGCCGCGAGCGGTACTTGGAGCTGCTCGCGGTGATCAACGGCTGGGCCGCGCCGGAGAGTCTGACGCCGACGCTGGACTGGCTGACCGCGGCGGTGGCTTCCTGACCCCGCTCCGGCAGCTCCGCGGCGGCTGCGACGTCCGTCGCGCAACGGCTTCCCGGCCTCCGCCGCGAGTCGCGCCGGTACCTCCTCCGCGGGGGCTGATCGCCGCTACGGCCTCTTGACCTCCGCGCCGATCCGCGCCAGCACCTCCTCCGCGGGCGCCGCGCCGGACCGGCTCCCGTCACGCAACCGCACGGAAAGCTGCCCCGCGGCGGCCTCCCGCGGGCCGATCACGGCCTGGTACGGCACCAGCCGCCCGTCCCGGATCCGCGCGCCGAGGCTGCCTTCCGCCGCGATCTCCGCCCGCACGTCGCCGCACCGGTCCAGGACCTCCCGCGCGTACGGCAGTTCGGCGGCGGACACCGGCAGCAGCCGGAGCTGCACGGGCGCCAGCCAGGCCGGGAACGCGCCGCCGTGGACCTCGATCAGCTGGGCCACCGCGCGCTCGACGCTGCCGATGATGCTCCGGTGCACCATGACCGGCCGGTGCTTCACCCCGTCCGCGCCGACGTACTCGAGGCCGAACCGCGCGGGCTGGTGGAAGTCGACCTGGACGGTGGACAGGGTCGATTCACGACCGGCGCCGTCGGCGATCTGGACGTCGATCTTCGGCCCGTAGAACGCCGCTTCGCCCTCGACCGCGTCGTACGGGAGGCCGTCGAGGACCGAGCGCAGGATTTCCACGGCGTCGTCCCAGTTCCCGGGCACGTACTTCCCGCCGGGGCCGGGCAGGGAAAGGCGGTAGCGCGCCGGGCTGATGCCGAGGGCGTCGTAAGCCCGCCGGATCAGGGCCAGCGCGGCGGCGGCCTCGGCTTCGACCTGGTCGAGGGTGCAGAAGACGTGCGCGTCGTTGAGCTGGATCGCGCGCACCCGGCTCAGGCCGCCGAGCGCGCCGGACAGTTCACTGCGGTACATCCCGCCGATTTCGGCCATCCGCAGCGGCAGCTCGCGGTAGCTGCGGCCGCGCGAGCGGTAGATCAGCGCGTGGTGCGGGCACAGGCTCGGCCGCAGCACGAGCTGCTCGCCGCCGACGTCCATCGGCGGGTACATCTCGTCGCGGTAGAGCGACCAGTGCCCGGAGATCTCGTACAGCTCGCGTTTGCCCAGCACCGGTGAATGGACGTGCTGGTAGCCCGCGCGCCGTTCGAGGGCGTGGACGTACTCCTCCAGGCTGTGGCGGACGATCGCGCCGTCGGGCAGCCAGTAGGGCAGGCCGGCGCCGATCAGCGGATCGGTGCCGAACAGGCCGAGTTCGCGGCCGAGCTTGCGGTGGTCGGGCATCGTGGACTCCCTCGTGGACAGCGAGGCGGAAGACCACAAGACGAAGCCCGGGACATCCGCCCCGGGCTGGAAACGTCGTTCAGCGCGCCGGGACACTCTCCGGCGTCGTCGTCCGTGCAGCGCGCTTCATGGGATCGACGGTAGCAACGGCCGGCAAGCCGTTTACTCCTCCGGAAGCCGGAAGGTGTCGAACTGCGGTTTCCCGGCGGGCCGCAGCACGAGCACGTTCACGCCGGTGGCGGTGTGCCGGGTCTCGACGTGCTCGAACGCCTTCGGAACGACGCCGTCCGGGAAGAGCCGGCGGCCCTTGCCCAGCACGACCGGGTACAGCCACAGCCGGTACTCGTCCACCAGGTCGTGCGCGATCAACGTCTGCAGCAGGGCGCCGCTCCCGTGCACCTGGATCTCGCCGCCCGGCCGCGACTTGAGGTCACGGACGAACTCGACGACGTCGCCGTCCACGACGGACGTGCCGGACCAGGACGGGTCCGTCAGCGTCCGCGACACCACGTACTTCGGCAGGGTGTTGAGCCGGGACGCGACCGGGTCGCCGGGGTCGGTGACCTTCGGCCAGTGCGCGGCGAAGATGTCGTACGTCCGCCGTCCGAGCAGGAAGGCGTCCGCGCGGGAGAACCACTCCGCGACGAACCGGCCCATGTCCTCCTCGTAGTACGGCGTCACCCAGCCGCCGAGGTCGAAGCCGCCGGAAGTGTCCTCGTCCTCGCCCCCGGGCGCCTGGTAGACGCCGTCGAGGGTCAGGAACGTCGTCACGGTGAGGGTGCCCATGGTTTCTCCTTCGGGTCGGGCTGCGCAGACCCGTCGAACGGGGGCGCGCCGATTCGACAACCCGGCCGGAAGAAGTTCAGGGGGTCAGGAACAGCTCCAGCTGCTCGACGACGAACGCGTGGTCGTCGGCCTGTGGGAGCCCGGACACGCCGACCGTGCCGACCGGCCCGACCCCGCGCACCAGCACGGGGAACACGCCGCCGTGGGCCGCATAGAGGTCGAGGTCGAGGCGGGAGTGCTCCTCGAACGAGCCGCCCTTCGCGCGGAACTGCGCCCCGATGAAGAAGGAGCTGTGCCCGTAGCGGTCGACGACGCGGCTCTTGCGGTCGATCCAGGCGTCGTTGTCGGCCGACGTCCCGGGCAGCGCGGCGTGGAAGAGCCGCTGGCCGTTGCGCCGGATCGAGATCGTCACCGGCAGCCCGCGGTCCCGGGCGGCCGTCAGCAGCTGCTGGCCGAGGGCGAGGGCGGTCTCGTTGTCGAACTTCGTGAACTGGAGGCGTTCCTCCTGCTCGGCGAGCTGGGCGAGGCGGTCGGCTTCGGTCATGGAGATATTAAATCAACAGTGTTGTTTAATTACCAGTGAACTCGGTCAGGGACAGCACGTTGCCGTCCGGATCGCGGAACCAGGCGATCCGGCCGCCCGGCGTGGTCCAGATTTTGTCGGTGTCCTGTGGCAGCGTGTCGAAGGTGAGGAACTCCACGCCACGGCCCCGCAGCTCGGCCACCGCCGCCCGGATGTCGGCGACCGCCCAGCCGAGCACCGTGAACGGCTGTGGCGTGAACTCGGCGACGGCGGTGACGCGCAGCATGGTCGCGCCGCTGCGGAACACACACGCGAAGGGGGTCTGCTCGATGAACTCGAGCCCGGCGACATCCGTGTAGAAGGCGCGCGAGCGCTCGAGGTCGGTCGACGGTGCGAAGGCGACCAGATCCGCTGAGTTGAGCATGGCTCCACCTCTCTGGGTGGCGAACGTACCCCTCCGGCCGAGCCGCGGCCGGAGGACGAGGAGGTGGGCATGGGGCGGATCCGGCGTCGCACGGTGCTCGGCGGTGCGGCCGCGGCCACCGTCGCCGGCACGCTGCCGGTGGCCTGCGCCCCCGTGCCGCGGACGGGCAAGATCGACGACGTCCGCCACGTCGTCGTGCTGATGCAGGAGAACCGGTCGTTCGACCACTACTACGGCACCATGGCCGGGGTACGCGGCTTCGGCGATCGCGCGGCCCTGCGCGACGTCTTCCGCCAGCGCGGCGACCGAGGCGGCCCGGTGCTGCCGTTCCACATCGACACGTCCGTTGTGGACGGCCAGGACCTCGGCGAGCTTCCGCACGACTGGAACAGCACGCACCGCGCGTGGAACGGCGGCGCGTACGACCGCTGGACAGCGGCGAAGAGCCCCATGACGATGGGGTACTTCACGCGCGAAGACATCCCGTTCCAGCACGCGCTGGCGAGCGCGTTCACCCTCTGCGACAACTACTTCTGCTCGATCCAGGGCCCGACGCACCCGAACCGGCTGTACCACTGGACCGGCACGATCGACCCGGACGGCCTCGCCGGCGGCCCCGCGACGCACAACGCGCCGGACTACGAACCGTCCTTCCGCTGGACGACCTACCCCGAACGGCTCGAGGCCGCGGGGATCTCCTGGCGGATCTACGCGAACGACGAGGAACGCGGCGTCCCCGAGCACTTCGTCGGCGACTACGGCGACAACCCGCTTTGGCTGTTCCAGAACTTCCACGACGCGCTGTACTCGATGGACCCGGCGAAACGCCGGCTGGCCGAGCGCGGGAACCTGCGCAAGCAGCTCGTGCCCGACTCGGGGAAGGGCAAGGACCTCGACCACGTGCTTGCCGAGTTCATCGCCGACTGCGCGGCCGGCACGCTGCCGGCGGTCTCGTGGGTCGTCGCCCCGTACGGCTACTGCGAGCACCCGGCGGCCCGGCCGGTCGACGGCGCCGCGTACCTCCAGCGCATGCTGAAAGCGCTGTGGGACAAGCCGGAGCTGTGGGAATCGACCGTCGTCTTCGTCAACTACGACGAAAACGACGGCTTCTTCGACCACGTCGTCCCGCCGACGCCGCCGCCCGGCACCCCGGGCGAGTACCTGCCGGGCAACCGGCCGGAGAAGGGCGAGCCGTCCGGGCCGCCCGTCCCGATCGGGCTGGGCCCGCGCGTGCCGATGACCGTCGTTTCGCCGTGGAGCCGCGGCGGCTGGGTGAACTCGCAGGTCTTCGACCACACGTCGGTGCTGCGCTTCCTGGAGACGTGGACCGGGGTGCGCGAGCCGAACATCTCGGCCTGGCGCCGGGCCATCTGCGGCGACCTGACCAGCTGTTTCGACTTCCGCGCGCCCGACACGACCATCCCGCTGCTGCCCGACGCGAACGCTTTGCGCGCCGAAGCCGACCGGACGCAGGCCCGGCTGCCGAAGCCCGGGCTGGGGCCGGGCGCGCTGGTGCAGGACCCCGGCACCGCGAAGGCGCGCCCGCTGCCCTACCAGCCGGTCGCGTGGGTCACGGCCGAGGCCGGCGTCCTTCGGCTGCACCTGGCCAACCACGGGACGCAGACCCTGCAGCTGGCCGCGTACGCCTACCACGCGGGCGGGACGTCGCAACGCTTCGACGTCGGGCCCGGCGCCGCGATGGCGGGCGAAATCGCGCACGGCGGGACGTACGACGTCGCCATCCACGGCCCGAACGGCTTCGTCGTCGAGGCTTCGGGTGGCCTGGGCCTCGAGGCGGCGGTCACGTTCGCCGCCACGCCCGCACTGCGGGTCACGGTGACCAACAGCGGACCGGCACCGGTCACGCTGAACGACGTCACCCTTCCGCCGGGCGGCGCGCACGACTTCCCGGTGCCGGCGAGCAACGGCTGGTACGACGTCACGTTCGAGACGCCGGGGTGGCGCCGCCGGTTCGCCGGTCACCTGGAGGACGGCCGCCCGTCGCGGACCGGGCCTTAGCGGAGGGCGTCGAGCGCGAAGGCGGCGAGCATCGCGACGCCGTGGGGCATCGCGTCCTCGTCGAAGAGCACGCGGTTGGAGTGGTTCGCCGCCGCTTCCGCGGGGTCGACGCCGGGCGGGCACGCGCCGAGGAACGCGTACGCGCCGGGGACGCGTTGCAGGACGTAGGAAAAGTCCTCGGCGCCCATCAGCGGGTCGGCGAGCAGCTCGACGTTGCCCGGACCCAGCACGGCCGCGCCGAGCTCCAGCACCTCGGCGGCGATCCGGTCGTCGTTCACCGTCACCGGGTAGCCCGGTTCGACGTCGGCGACCACGCGGCAGCCGTAGGCCGCGCCGACCTGCTCGCACACCTTGGGCAGCTCGGCGCGGACGAGCGCGCGCGTCTGCTCGGACAGCGTGCGGATCGTGCCTTCGAGCTCGGCGGTCTCGGGGATGATGTTCGTCGTCGTGCCGGCCTGGATCCGGGTCACCGAGAGCACCGCGGGGTCGAACACGCTGATCCGGCGCGTGATCATCGTGTGCAGCGCCCCGACCATGGCCGCGGCGGCCGGCACCGGGTCGATCGTGTGCTGCGGCGCGGAGCCGTGGCCGCCCTTGCCCGTGACGCGCACGTGGAACGAGTCCGCCGACGCCATCAGCGGGCCGGGCCGCAGCTGCAGGAGCCCGCTGGGCGCGTTGGCGAGGATGTGCACGCCGAACGCGCGCTCGACCCGCGTGCCGGCCGCGTCGAGCACGCCCTCGTGGATCATGAACCGGGCGCCGTGGTGACCCTCCTCACCCGGCTGGAACATGAACACGACCGACCCGGCCAGCTGGTCCCGGCGCTCCACGAGCAGCCGCGCCGCCGACGCCAGCATCGCGACGTGCGTGTCGTGCCCGCACGCGTGCATCGACTCCGGGTCCTCCGACGCGAAGTCGAGGCCGGTCTCCTCGGTGAGCGGCAGCGCGTCCATGTCGCCGCGCAGCAGCACCGCCGGACCGGGCCGCGCGCCGCGCAGGACGGCCGTCAGCGACGTCGTGGCCTTGCCTTCGGTGATCTCGAGCGGCAGGCCGTCGAGGGCCTCTCGGATCGCCGCCTGGGTGCGCGGCAGGTGGAGGCCCTGTTCCGGGTGGCGGTGCACGGCCCGGCGGAGGGCGATCGTGCGGTCCTGCAGCGCCCGCGCGTCGTCGAGGAGCCCGGCGAACGGCGTGCCGGGCAAGGTGGGCAGGTCAGTGGGGCCGGTCATGGTCCCGATAGTGCCGCATGCGGCGCTTCGGGCGCACCGTGCGTGCGCCGGATCGACCGGCGGAATACGGTGTGCGCATGGCGGTGGAAGAGCCGGTCACGGGCTTCGCGGTGGCTGTGGTCCGGGAAGACGGTCGGTGGCGGTGCAGTGCGCTCGACCCTGGGGCGTTGACCGAGCTGGACGCAGCGATCACTGAACTGGGCAAACTACGTTCCACCGGCGCGAGCTTCGGGCTGCTGGCGGTCGACGACGAGTTCTTCGTGATCGTCCGGCCGAGCCCGCGGGGGCCGTCGTTGCTCCTCTCGGACGCGGCGGCGGCGCTGGACTACGACATCGCGGCGGACGTCCTCGACGTCCTGCGCGTCGATCCGCCGGACGAGGAGGACGACTCCGTCTGGCCCGAGGGCGACCTGGAGATCCTGACCGATCTCGGGCTGCCCGGGCCGGAGCTGGAGGTCATCGTCGGCGAGGTCGACCTCTACCCGGACGAGCAGCTGCAGATGGTCGCGCAGCGTTGCGGGTTCGGCAGCGAGTTCGCCAAGCTCCTGGACGAGCTCTGAGACGCCCGTCCGACACCGAGGCCGTGGAGGCCGCGCTGGAAGCGGCGCGAGCCCCCGGCGCGGACGTGCCGATCGGGGCGGTCGTGTTCGGCCCCGACGGCCTCCCGCTGGCCGCGGCCCGCAACGCGCGCATCGAGCTGGGCGACCCCACGGCGCACGCGGAGATCCTGGCGCTGCGCGCGGCGGCGGCCGTGGTCGGCGACGGCTGGCGCCTGGAGGGCTGCACCCTGGCGGTGACGCTGGAGCCGTGCACGATGTGCGCGGGCGCGCTGGTGCTGGCCCGTATCGCCCGGCTGGTGTTCGGGGCGTGGGAGCCCAAGACGGGCGCGGTGGGGTCGTTGTGGGACGTCGTGCGTGACCGGCGTCTCAATCACCGGCCTGAAGTGCACGGCGGCGTCCTGGTGGACGAGTGCGCCGGGCTCCTGGAGACGTACTTCACGATGCGCCGCTGAGATTTGGGTACTCCTCCGGTATGACGATGAAGCACCGGATCCAGCAGGCAGTGGGCAGCGCTCGCGAGAAGGCCGGCGAAGTGACCGGCAACCGCCGTCTGAAGGCGTCGGGCCGGGCCCAGCGGCGCACGGCCCAGCTGCGTTCAAGGGCGTCGGACGTCGGCCGCCGAGCCCGCCGCGTAGCACGGGAGGCGCAGGTCAGGCTGCGCGGTGAGCGGCCGGTCGACCCCAGGTGAGCAGGCCCTCGGGCCTCGGGTATTGTTCTTCGCGGTGGCGTGTCCGAGCGGCCGAAGGAGCACGACTCGAAATCGTGTGACGGCTAATCCCCGTCCGTGGGTTCAAATCCCACCGCCACCGCTCGCAACAGCGGAAACGCCGGACCTCCCTTCGCGGGGGGTCCGGCGTTTTCGCTGAGGGTCTCAGTTCGGGTCTCAGTTGGCCCCCGCTCAGGCAGGTACGAGAGCGCCCTCCGGGCCGTCGTCCTCCTCGTCCGGATTGGCCCACATGTGGGCGCCCATCACCGCGGGCAGCGGCACCTTGAGCTCAAGCAGCACCGTTGCGGCCGTGTGCCGCGCGTCGTGGAGCCGGGCGTTGCGCACGCCTGCCAGGCGCAGCAGGGCTTTCCACGCGCGGTTGTCCGGCGTCGGGTGCGTCGGCCGGCCGATCGGCGTAGCGAACACCCACTCCCCTTCCTCCCAGAGGTCCGCCGCCGCCTCGCGCTCCTCCGCCTGCTGGACGCGGTGCGCCTTCGCCAATCTTGCGCCAGACCTGATACTGAAAGTCGTATGGCAAGAAGTCGACAAATATAGGGTGCTTGCGATGATTCTTCAGTTCAACGTTGGGCGCCAATGTGGCGCGCGAAGTGTTTGTATCAGCACCGTCGATGTGGGTGATCATCGTCTTCTCGGCCGACAGTCGTAGACCCATCGGCGCGAGCACCGCCGCCACCTCGGGAAGGAGCGCTTCGGCCTGTGCCCGGTTGCCGGACACCATGATCACGTGTGCTGGTCGAAGTGCTCGTCCAGCACCGACAGCGCCGCCCGCGTGAACGCTTCCGCCGCGCAAACCCAATACTTGCTGTGACTATGACGCGGCAATCAACTCCGGCAAGCGGTGATGATCGGCCTGACCTGCGCCGCGGTGATCTCGAGGAGTCTTTCCGGCGTCTGTTCGACGAGCACGCCGCGGTCCTGCACCGCTATCTGGTCGGGAGGATCGGTGCCGACATTGCCGGTGACCTGCTCAGCGAGACGTTCCTGATCGCATTGCAGCAGCGCGACCGCTACGACGCTGAGCGAGGAAGCGCCCGGTCCTGGCTGTTCGGTATCGCGACGAACCTACTGCGCACGGAGGTCCGCAACGAGGTCGCTGCCCAACGCAGGCAGTTGCGCCTGGCCGCGCACGAGCACAGCAGGCGGGTTGTGCACGGGCATGCCGATCGGGTGGCCGAACGGATCGACGCGCAGACCCGCGTGCAGCACCTGGCCGGGGCGTTGGCGGAACTCTCGCCGAACGATCTGGACGTGCTGCTGCTGACCAGTTGGGCGGAACTGGCGCCGACCGAGATCGGCGAGGCGCTCGGTGTTCCCGCCGGCACCGTGCGCTCCCGCTTGCACCGGATCCGGCGCTTGCTGAAGGCGTCCGCGGCATCCAGCCCCGCGCGCGATGAGGAAGGAGTACAGGCCGATGACTGAGGACAACGTCCACCGCTTGTGGACCGACGAAGAGCTGGACGAAGGGCTGATCTTGATGCGCCCCGGCGAACTCGCCAACCGGCAGCCCCTGGCCGAGGCACGAAACACACTGTTGAACGCAGTGCGCTCACTCGAAGGCAGGGACACCCTGGTGGCCGACACCGACCCAGTGACCGAGCCGACACGAAAGCCAGGGCTCCCCGCCGGACGGCGCTGGTGGCTCAGCGCGGCGGCCGCCGCGGTAGTGGTCGTTGCCGTCGGCGCCACCGTGGCGAGCACCGGCGGAGACCACGGTGCCCCCTCGGCCCAGTCGACGTCGTCGGTGCCGGCGGTGAAATTCGCGTCGGTGCAGCAGGCCCTGGACAAAGCGGCCGACATGATCCATGTCACGGGCGAGGCGCCCATTCCCGCAGGGAAATTCCGGTACACCGAGACCCGCGGCTGGTACATGGTCGCCAGCAAAGAGCACCAGTTCGCTTTCCTCGCCGAAGAACTGAGGCAGACCTGGCAGCCGAGCGACTTCGACAGTGAATGGCTGCTCAAGATCAGTCAGACGGGGAACAAGCAGTGGCTGGTGGGCAACGAGCAAACCCCCACCACCGAGGGCCAGAACAAAAACGAAATCCGTCAGTCCGGTGAGTGGCGCGCGCGGGGTGGCCAGTTCCCCGAGAAAGCGTTGATCTTCGCCGGCCGGGGCGCCGGCAAATGGAGCGCACCCACCAAACAGCAGTTGGCCGACTTGCCCCGCGACCCGCAACAGCTCTACGACCTCATGCTCAAAGATCCCTATCTGGCGAACAAGCCCCGCGGCGGAGGTGTGCTGGCAGTCGCGGCCACTCTGCTGAAGACCGGTGTCGTACCCGCCGATCTCAAGGAAGCGGTGTACCGCGCGGTGGCCAAGATCCCCGGGCTGAAGATCACCGCGCAGGTGGCGAACCTCGACGGCCGCAAGGGCGTCGCCCTGGGTGTCACACCCCCGGACGGTACCTATCTCTACGAGACAATCGTCGATTGCGACACCGGCGAGTTCATCGGGGAACGGACGACCCAGTTCACGCCAGGAGGCGACGCGGGGATCGAAGGCATCAAAGCCGACACCGTGACCTCCTACAGTTCGGTCCGCACCGCCATCACCGACCAGGCGGGGACCGTTCCAGCGGGAAACTGACCGGCCCAGGAGGCCGGCCAGAGTGGGCTCGGCACTCGCTCGGGGCGGGTGCCGGGCCCACTTTCCGCTCGGTTGTGAACCGGCATCTGCGAGCCCGCACCTCCGATCAAACAGTCAAAGCTGTCGCAGTTGCGTCGGTGTCGCAGTTGTCGGCGTACTGAGTTGTTGGCTCTCGGTCGGACCCCGGTCAGCTCAGCTGACCGGGGGTCCGTTGCGTTTCAGGCTGCGGGGAGTTTCAACGCGAGCACGCCCGGGTCGATCGCCGGAGCGCGGTCGACGATCGTGCTCCCGCTGATGGCCAGCACCCGGTCCTCGGATTCGGGGGCGCTGCCGAGCGATCCCCGGCCGGCCGGGAGCAGCGTGCTCAGCATGTGCCACCTTCCGGTGCGGGGGTCGAAGACTTCGGTCGTGCGGTGGCGGGCGAGGCGGTCCTCGAACGGCCCTGGTCCGCCGCCGACCACGGCGATGCGGCCGTCGGGGAGGACGGTCGCGCCCGGCAGTACGCGCGGTTGGTGCATCGACTGCACGGGTTCCCAGGTGTCGTATTTCGGCGAGTAGCGCTCGACTGTCGCGAACGCTTCCTGGAAATGGCTCCGCAGGCCGCCGATCGCATACAGATGGCCGCCCGTGGCCACGAGCCGGTGCCGGGCTCGGGGGTTCAGCATCGGGGACACCGGTGACCATTGTTCCTCGCGTGGGTCGAAGGCCAGGACCGTGTCGGTGGCGTGCTCGTCGCTGTCGTCGTCGATGAGGCCGCCTGCCACGTAGAGCAGCCCGTCCAGGCCGGCGGCCGAAGTCGCCGCGCGCGTGGTCGGCAGGGGTGGGGCCGTCGTCCACTGATCGGCGTCGGGGTCGTAGCGTTCGACCACGTCGGTAGCGTTGTCCCCTTCGACGATGCCGCCGACGGCGTAGATCATTCCGTCCACCACGCCTACCCCGTGGTTGCCCCGTGCTGTGGGCATCGGAGCGACCTCGTGCCATTCACCGCCCCCGTGAACTCGGCGGGTTTCAACAGAGTTGAGAGCCACCGTCGCGTCCGCGCCGCCGATGACGTAGATGTGCCCGTGCGTCGTCGCCACGTCATGGGCGAACCGTCCGGTGCCGAGCGGTGGCCGCGGTTTCCACTGTTTGCTCATCATTACCCACCCTCGTGTTCGGTGATTGTGTCCTCTCGTTGGCGGGAGGTAAGGGCAAAGTCTCCGCTGGACCGCTCCTTGTTGCGGGTTCGCGCCCGCCGATACCGAATCGCGTCCCGCGCTTGACTTGAAGGGCTCTTGAAGTGTGACCGTGGTCGGCACAAGCTGATCACCAGGAGCACACCAATGAACGTTCTCGTCACCGGTGCCACCGGCCACACCGGACGGCACGTCGTCGCCGGCCTCAAGGCCGCGGGCGTCGACACCAGAGTCCTCGTCCGGGACCCGGCCAACGCCCCGGAAGGCGTCGACGTCGTCCAGGGTGACATCGCCGATCCGGCCAAAGCCGCCGAAGGTGTCGATGCCGTTTACCTCCTCTGGCCCTTCTTCTCCGCCGAGGGCATCGAGAAGGCCGTGGAGCCGTTCAGGGGCAAGAAAATCGTCTACCTCTCCGCCATGTCCGCCGAAGACGGGGGCGTGTGGGGCGACGTCGAAGCCGCCGTCGGGAAGGTCACCGATGACTGGACCTTCCTTCGCGTCACCGGGCTGGCCACCAACGCGCTCGCCTGGGCGCAGCAGGCCGGCTCCGGCGTGGTGCGGGCGGCCTACGGGCAGGCGAAGCGGTCGGTCGTCCACGAACGCGACGTCGCCGACATGGCCGTCAAGGCGCTCACCGAGGACCACGCGAAGCAGATCTACCTCGTCACCGGCCCGGAAGCCGTCGCGCAGGCCGAACAGGTCCGGCTCATCGGCGAAGCGCTCGGAAAGCCCGTCACGTGGGAAGAACAGCCGCCCGAAGAGGCGATAGCACAGCTGAGTTCCCACCTGGGTGCGGAATTCGCGGCGAGCGCGGTGAACCACTGGGCGTCACTCGTCGACGACCCGGAACCCGTCTCGCTGGACGTCGCCCGCGTCACCGGGCATCCCGCGCGGCCCTTCGCCGAGTGGGCCCGCGAGCACTTCAGCTGAGTTCGACGACCGGGGCCGTCAACGGCTCCAGCTCGGCCGCCAGCGCGGTCAGCGCCGCGATCTTCTCCTGCACGGCCCGGACCACCGCCGTGCACGTGGTGCTGACCTCGCTCACCACCTCGGCCGAGCGGTCGCCGGCCAGCACCGCCGACACCGAGGCCGTTGCGGCGGAAGCGAGCGCGCACACCTCCGCGGACGCGGCCACCGCCAGCTCGTCCAGCCGGTCGGCGATGCGGACGCCCAGTGCCGCCGTCGAAGCGGCTGCCCGCGCCGCCGCCGCGTACTGACCGTCCACTGTGTCCGCCCACGTGCCGAAAGTCTCGGTGCTGCCCCCGTTTTCGGCGTGCTCGATGCCGGCGCGGAACTCCGCCTGCGCCGAGGTCACCCCCAGCGCGCCGGTGTCGAGCGCCGAGGCGGACGTGCGGATCGAGGCCGGTGCGCAGTCGAGGTGGCGCAGCGCCGCCACCGGGTCCGCGACGCCGAGCCGGCCGGCCGCCGCGCGCAACGCGGACAGCTGCGAAGCCGCCGACGCCAGGGCCGGGTGTTCGAAGACCTCAGCGGTCACGGTGCCACCGCTGACCGCCCCCGGAACCCGGTGCTCCGGTTGCTCACCGCGGCCATGCGCAGCCGGCCCGCCAGGTCCGACGTCGCGTCGCCGAGGACACGCGCGTCCGCCTCACGTGCCGCCAGGGCCGTCGCCCAGCGCGCCGCCAGTTCACGGGCCTGCGGCGAGATGCCGAACGGCGTCGAATCGACGCGGGCTTCGGCGAACCTCCCCGCTGCCTTGTCGTCGGCGGCCGCGGCCTGGTCGAGCAGGTCGGCGGCGGCACGCAGCCGGTCCGGCTTCTGCGGGGGGTTCCGGGTCGCAAAGCCGCCGGCCCCGGGGCGAAGCCCCGGGTGGTCACCGATCCGCGAGCCTCTGCCTTCCGGCATGGGGACCTCCGTCATCAAGGGCGCTCACCCGATCGTGGAAGATCTTGCCTCATGCTCCCGAGCCGCCTGCACCGCGGTGACCTGCGGCGTTGAACAGTGTTCCACCAAGTGGACGTCTTGACCGCGCGTCGGGAAGAAAGCGACCATGAACACATGCCCGCCACCTCGGAAAGTACGCCGATCCGGGCCTTCGCGCGGTCGATCGGGGAAGGCGTCGCGGCCCTGCTGCTGCGCCGCGGCCGCCTGGGTTCGCCGCCCGCCTGACGCGAACCCGGCGTCCGGATTCCCCGAAAACCCTTGGAGCACAACATGTCCGTAGATCTTCCTGCCCGGATTCAGCTGCGCGGGGCCGTCACGCCCGCGGATGGCATCGTCGAAGGCCCCCGGATTCTCCGGGAACCGCAGCGGAAGCCGTACGAGCTGTTCACCCTCCGCCCGCTCGGCCGGGTGATCGGTGCCGAGGTCGACGGCGTCGACCTCGGTGCGCCGGTGGGCGCTGACCTGCGCGAAGAGCTCAACCACGCCTTGCTCGAGTGGAAGGTGCTCTTCTTCCGCGACCAGCGGATCACCTCGGCGCAGCAGCGCGCGTTCGCCGCGAACTGGGGCGAGCTGGAGACCAACCCGTTCATCCCGCAGGGTGACGACGACGCCGTCACGCGCTTCGAGCGCACGGCGGCCATGCCCGGTTACGAGAACATCTGGCACACCGACGTCACCTGGCGGCCCGCCCCGGCGCTCGGCTCGGTGCTGCGGCTGATCGAGGTGCCGCCGGTCGGCGGCGACACGATGTGGGCCGACATGGCCGCGGCCTACGACAACCTGCCCGAAGACGTCCGCGCCCGCATCGACGGGCTCACCGCGGTGCACGACTACCTCCCCGGCTTCGACCGGTTCTCCGATCCCGCGCTGCTGGCGCGGTGGCAGGACCGCTTCCCGCCGGTGGAACACCCGGTGGTCCGGACGCACCCGGAGACCGGGCGGCGCACCCTGTTCGTCAACCAGGCGTTCACCACGCACATCGTGGGCCTCGACCGGGCCGAGAGCGACCGGCTGCTGCGGTACCTGTTCCTGCAGGCTCACACGCCCGAATTCCAGGTCCGGTTCAGCTGGCGGCCGAACTCGGTCGCGTTCTGGGACAACCGCGCCACGCAGCACTACGCGGTCAACGACTACCACCCGCACGTCCGGATCGCGGAGCGCGTCGCCATCGCGGGCGACCGGCCGTTCTGAGCCTTAGCCTGGAGGCATGACCGATGAACCCCAGGCCGTGGTGACCGGTTTCCTCAAGGCCCTGGAAGACCTCGACATCGACCGGGCGCTGACGTTCGCGGCGAGCGACATCGTGTACCAGAACGTGCCGTTGCCGCCCGCCCGCGGCGTCGCGGCGGTCGAAAAGCAACTCCGGCTGCTGGCCCGGTTCGGCTCCGGGTTCGAAGCGCGGACGCACCACATCGCCGCGGACGGCAACGTGGTGCTCACCGAACGCACCGACGTCCTGCGCCGCGGCGCGTGGGAAGCGGAGTTCTGGGTGTGCGGCACGTTCGAGGTCGAGGCGGGCCGGATCGTGCTCTGGCGCGACTACTTCGACTGGACGACGGTGCTGGCCGCGAGCGCGAAGGGCGCCGGGCGGGTCGCGCTGGCCGGCGCGCGCACGCTCCTCGAGCGGTACAAGGGGAGGCAGGCGGTGCGCTAGGCGTGTTTCAAAAGCGGCGGAGCCGTTTGCTGCGGTGGGCCGTCAGCCGGTTCCGCCACGCGCACCACGTCCACCCCAGTCTTCGGCCGGGCGCTGCGCGGACGGTGAGAATCAACCGCCCGCGCCCCTCATCGTTCCCGGTCACTCGGGAGTGCCGGGCATCGCCGACGCGTCGAACGAGAGCAGTTCCCAGCTGTGGCCATCCGGGTCGTCCACAGCACGGTTGTACAGCCAGCCCATGTCCTGAGCAGGGCGCGGCTCGGACCCGCCCGCCTTCACCGCGGCGTCGGCCAGCCGGTCGACGTCCTCCTTCGACTCGGCGGGCAGCGCCAGGATCGACCCGATCGCGCCACCGGAGGCGATCGGCCGCGAGGTGAACCGGCCGAACTGCTCGTGCGTCATCACCTGCACGGTCACCACCTCGCCGAGGGCGACCTGCGCGGACGTCTCGTCGGTGAACTGCGGGTTGAGCACACCACCCAGCGCCAGGTAGAACGACGTGCTCGCGTCCAGGTCGGTGACCGGCAGGTTGACATAGATCTGCGTGAAAGCCACTGGTGCTCCTCGGTTCTGGTAGCCGGCCCTTCCGGCTGACTTCGAACCTACGGCCGTACCTCGACCTCGGTCTTGTACAGCAGCGACACCATCTCGCCGGGGGTGGGCCGCCGCAGCTGGGTCGCCGTCCGGCCGACGAACCGGGTCAGCGACCGCGCCAGATGTGGCTGGTCGTGATACCCGACCAGATGCACGACCTCGGTCGCGGCCACGCCCTGCCGCAGCAGCATCGTGGCCTGCCGCGCCCGCTCGATCTGGCGGATCACGCCCTGCGTCAGGCCCGTGGCCGCGGCGACCCGGCGCTGCACCGAGCGCGGTGTGACCAGCACAGGCCGCTCCCCGGCGACGACGTCGGTCACCAACGGGTCCCGCACCAGCAACCCCGCCCGGACCAGGCGCTCCACAAACGTCTCCGCGTTCTCGTAGGTGGGGATCTCCCACTCGCTGCCCTGCAGCACGAAGGAGCGCGGCGTCGTGTAAGGGCTCGACACGCTGCCGTCCACAAGCCCGCCCATGGGCAGGTTCCGCAGGAAGGCACCGTGCCGGAAGATCACGCCGAAGGTGCTGCCCAGGCCGCCACCCAACGGGACCACGGTGGGCCGGGTCTCGGGACCGCGGACCGACACGGTGGTGACGCCGTCCGACGCCCACACCAGCAGCTCCCAGTTCGAGTTCACGACGGACACCATGCGCTCCGGCGCGAAACTGCCATGCCCACCATTCGGCGCCACGCGATATACGCCCTCGACATAGGGCGAGTCCGACAATCGGTACTCCAGCCCTGAAATGTCCTCAAACCGGTCGAGCGCCACGTCCGGCATCGTAGCGGGGAGCGACTAGGCCCGGTGCTCGCCGCGGTCGTGGTCCCGAAGGTCCACGACCGCGGCTATCCCCAGCACCAGCACGAACACGCAGCTGAGAACAATCAGCCCCCACATGATCGTTCTCCCTCCCCCCGTGTCGTGCCGACCGAGAGCTGTCGGGGAGTGGTCTGTGCCACTTTTCCGGCCGCCCACGCAGACCGTACCGCCGCTTCACGCAGGTTGTTCCGGCCCTTGACCTTCATTTAAGGCAGATGCGCCGGATGGGTGACAGGCCGACGCCCGGTTGTCACAGAACGCGCGCAATTCGTTACGCACCAACAGGTACCGAAGCGATTCCGCCCTGGACGGTCACCGTCGTGGAGCGCAGCGCGGAGACTTCCGCGACGTACCGCAGCACCTTGTCCGCTTCGTCCCCGGCGAGCGGCTCGCATTCGTTGTCCGCGTTCCGCCGCACCGGGATGAGCTCGAGCCGCGGTTCGTCGCCGAACAGGCACCCGGCCAGGAGGCCGTCCGGCCAGCCGGAGACGAGGTTGCCGAGGCTGTAGAGGATGGGACGGCGGCGGTACACCTCCACGGCCTGGATGGTGTGCGGCCCGTGTCCGGCGACCAGGTCGGCGCCGGCGTCGAGCGCGGCGTGCCCGTAGGCGACCTGGTACTCGGCCAGGTCCGGGCCCGGTAGCCCCCAGTGCATCGAGACGACGACGTGGTCGTTGCCGGCCTTCGCGCGCTTCACGTCGGCGACCAGCCGTTCGAGGTGCTCGGGGACCGGTGTCGTCCGGACGAGCGGCGGTCGGCCCGGGATCTCCCCGACGCGGGGATCGGGCTGGTAGGCCGTCGTCGCAAACGCTTGCGCGACGCCCGGCGAGTCCGCTTGCGCGGCCTGGCCGTGGGCGCGAATCGAGGTGTAGGCGAGAAACGCGACCTTTTTGCCGGATCGTTCGAGCACCGCGGGTGCGTGTGCGCTGTCGAGGTTCGCGCCCGCGCCGCAGTGGGCGATCCCCGCCCGGTCGAGCGCGCCGAGGCTCGCCAGCATGGCGGCCGGCGGGTGGGGGGCGTCGTTGGCGACCGAGACGACGTCGATGCCGGTCGACTTCAGCGCTTCGGCCGTCGCCGCGTCGACGGGTCCTTCGACGTTCACGAACCGGAGGTCGGCCCCTTCGAGCAGCGGGTTCAGCCGGCCGAGTGCGGCCGAGGGGGTGGTGCGGGGGTGGAGGGTGACGTCTCCGCCGAGGACGAGCGTGATCACGAAGCCTGCTCTGCCGAATGAGTGACGACGAAAGTAGTTGTTACGAATCGTTGCACCGTTGTCTTCCTCCTCCTCACTTGTTCGGGGGACTATGCCACGACTGTTCAAGCACAAAGGGGACTCAGGGTGACCAAGACCCACAGATCCAAGGCTGCCTTCACGGTGGCCGTCGCGTCGGGCCTGGTGCTCGGCGGCGTGGCCGCACCGGCCGCGCTCGCCGCACCGAGCGCCGACGCGGTCATCGCCGAGGTCTACGGCGGTGGTGGCAACGCCGGCGCGACGCTCACCAGCGACTTCGTCGAGCTCGCCAACCGCGGCGCGGCCGCCGCGAGCCTGGCCGGCTTCAGCGTCCAGTACCTGCCCGGCTCGGCGAGCCCGTCGAGCACCTGGCAGGTGACGCCGCTGGCCGGCAGTGTCGCGCCGGGTGGGCGTTACCTCGTGGCCGAGGGCAAGGGCTCCGGCGGCACCGTCGAGCTGCCCACACCGGACGCGACCGGCGCGATCGCGATGTCGGCCACCGCCGGCACGGTCGCCCTCGTCTCCGGCACCACCGCGCTGACCTGCAAGACCGCGGCCGACTGCGCCGCCGACGCGCGGATCAAGGACCTCACCGGGTTCGGCACGGCGACCGTGCGCGAGGGCAACCCGGCCGCGGCGCCGTCGAACACGACGTCCGCCGCGCGCGGCACGGCGCTCGCCGACACCGACGACAACGCCGCCGACTTCACCGTCGGCGCGCCGAGCCCGACCAACACCGCGGGCGAGTCGACCGGCGGGGATCCCGGCCCGGCGCCGACCCCGGCGAAGATCCACGACATCCAGGGCACCACGCGCATTTCGCCCTTCAAGGACAAGAAGGTCTCCGGCGTCACCGGCGTCGTCACCGCGACCCGGACGTTCGGTTCGTCGCGTGGTTTCTGGGTCACCGATCCCCAGCCGGACACCGACCCGCGCACCAGCGAGGGCCTGTTCGTCTTCACCGGCTCGGCGAACCCGGCCGTCGCGGTCGGCGACGCGGTGACCGCGACCGGCACGGTCCGCGAGTTCTACCCGGACGCGCCCGCCACGTCGAACTACCAGTCGCTCACCGAGCTGGGCAGTGCACAGTGGACGGTCGACTCGCACGGGAACGCCCTCCCGGCGCCGACCGTGCTGAACCCGGACACCGTGCCGACGGCCTACGCGCCGGCGCCCGGCGGCAACATCGAGCCGCTCGCCCTGGAGCCGTCGAAGTACGCGCTGGACTTCTGGGAGGCGCACGAGAGCGAGATCGTCAGCGTCACCGACGCCCGCGTCGTCGGCCCGACGAACACGTTCAACGAGCTGTACGTGACGTCGAAGCCGGACCAGCACAAGTCGGTCCGCGGCGGCAGCGTGTACCTCGGCTACGACCAGCTCAACAGCGGCGTCATGAAGGTTTCGTCGCTGATCCCGTTCGCCGAGCGGCCGTTCCCGAAGCTCAACGTCGGTGACGTGCTGACCGGCACCACGTCCGGGCCGGTCGAGTACAGCAACTTCGGTGGCTACACGCTGTTCGCCAGCGTGCTGGGGACCGAAAAGGACAACGGGCTGCAGGGCGAGACCACGCGCAAGCAGCGGACCGGCGAGCTCGCCGTCGCGACCTACAACGTCGAGAACCTGGCGCCGGGCGACCCGCAGGCGAAGTACGACCGCCTCGGCGAGGCGGTCGTCACGCACCTGGCGACGCCGGACATCGTGAACCTGGAAGAGATCCAGGACAACACGGGGGCGACCGACGACGGCACCGTCGCCGCCGACCAGACGCTGCAGAAGTTCACCGACGCGATCGTGGCCAAGGGCGGCCCGCGCTACCAGTGGCGCGAGATCGACCCGGTGAACGACGCCGACGGCGGCCAGCCGGGCGGCAACATCCGCGTGGCGTTCCTGTTCAACCCGGCTCGCGTATCCTTTGTGGACCGTCCGGGTGGGACCCCGACGACGGCCGTCGGCGTGGTGCGCGAGCACGGCAAGGTGCACCTGACGGCGTCGCCGGGCCGCGTCGACCCCGCGAACGAGGCGTGGACGACCAGCCGCAAGCCCCTGGCGGGCGAGTTCGTCTTCAAGGGCCGCACGGTGTTCGTCATCGCCAACCACTTCAACTCCAAGGGCGGCGACCAGCCGACGCACGGCCGGTTCCAGCCGCCGGCGCGCAGTTCCGAGGTGCAGCGCGCGAAGCAGGCGACGGTGCTGCGCGGGTTCGTCGATTCCTTGCTGGCGGCCGACCGCAACGCGAACATCGTCGTGGCGGGCGACCTGAACGACTACCCGTTCTCGCCGGCGGTCCAGACGCTCACCGCGGGTGGCGCGCTGAAGGACCTGATCGCGTCGGTGCCCGAAGCCGAGCGGTACAGCTACGTGTTCGAGGGCCAGTCCCAGGTGCTGGACCACATCCTGGCGTCGAGGGCGCCGCGCGGGGTGGACTACGACGTCGTCCACATCAACGCGGAGTTCGCCGACCAGGCCAGCGACCACGACCCGCAGGTGATCCGGTTCCGGCCGGGTGCGGGCAACCCGCTCGAGGACGCGCTCTGCGACTTCCTCGACTGGCTGGAGCAGGTCTTCGGCAAGTAGTTCCGGTGCGGTGAGGCCACCCCCGGGCGCATCGCCCGGGGGTGGCTTCGTTTCGTGGTTGACACCTTTGGGTGACGACGAAACCGCGGAGCGTTGACGGCCGTCCTACGGTGGGTTGGGACCACAAGGGGAGGGTGGCGTGGACGGACGCGGGTATGCGGTCAAGGTCGACGAGCTGGGCAAGCTCATCGACGACCTCGGCACGGCGGCGGACCGGATGGCCGGCGCGAACAGGAAGCTCGGCGGTGGCGGCGCGTTCGGCTCGCTCGGCACGGCGGAGCTGGGCACGGCCGGGGTCGAGTTCGAAGAGGCCTGGGGCTTCGGGATCGGCCGCTTGGGCGAGGCGGCTTCGAGCGTGACGGAGCGGCTGAGGGCGGCGAAGCAGAAGTACGAGCAGATCGAGGCCCAGTTCGGCGGCGAGCTGGGGAAGTTCGGCTCGGCGGTGCTGGGTGGGCCCCCGGACGGCGGCCACCCGGGCGGCGCGCGGGGGCACTACCCCGTGGTCGGGCAGCCGGGCGCGGGTCCGGCCGGAAGCGGCCACACCGGCGGGGAGGGGCCGGTCGGTGGTGGTGTCACCGGTGGGGTGCCGGGCATCGGCGGCTTGGCTGAGCGTGGCGGTTCGGGCGTGGGTGAGGGGCCGGTGGGTGGTGGGTACACCGGTGGGGTGCCCGGCATCGGCGGCTTGGCCGAGCGGGGCGGTTCGGGCGCGGGCCAGGGCGAAGGGCCGGTCGGCGGTGGGGTGCCGGGCATCGGCCGGCCGGCCGGGCCCGAGGGGACCGAACCCGGGAACGACCGGCCCGTCGGCGGCGGCGCGACCGGCGGCATCACCGACCTGCTGAACGGCCTCGACCGGTGAGCGCCCGCGACTTCCCGGCCCTGGGCTTCGACCCGGCGCCCGGCGACCTCGACGGCGTCACCGACCTGGCCGGCAAATACCGCGCCGTGGGCGATGACCTGACCGAGGCCGACGATTCGCTCCGCCGGATCGTCCGGAAGCAGGGCATCTGGCAGGGCGAGGCCAGCGAAGCCTTCGCCCGCCGCCTCGGTCCGTTGCCGGACTACCTCGACGATGCGGCCAAGTCGATGAATCGAGCCGCCGACGCGCTCGAAGGCTGGGCGCAGACCCTCGGTGACCTGCAGAAACGCGCCGCCGACCTGGAGGCCCGCGCGGAAGCGGTGGCCCGGGCGGCCGAGCAGGCGCGGGCGAACCCGGATCTGGCGCTCGCCAACCGGACGTTCCCGGACCAGCAGTCCCTGCAGATCGCCCAGCGTCTGCTGGCCAACGCCGGCCAGCAGCTCCAGACGGCCATCGACGGCTGCCAGAACGTCCAAGACGCGGCGAAGCAGCTCCAGCAGGAGCACACGGACGCCGCGTCCCGGGTCGCCGGACAGCTGCGGCAGGCGAAGGAACTGGCCCCGGACGAGCCGGACGTGCTCGACAAGCTCGGCGACGCGGTCGGCGGGGCACTTGCCGACTTGTCGAACACCCTCGCCGACGGGGTCGACGAGGCGTGGAACTTCGTGCAGGACCACGCGGAACTGCTGGCCAAGGCCTCGGACGTGATGGGCGACATTGGCAATGCCCTGGGGCTGGCCGGCGAGTTCCTCCCCGATCCGTTCAAGGAAGTCGCCGGAGTTGTGGCGACCACCTTCGGGGTGGCGGCGCTGGCCGGCCACGGCACGGCCAAGCTGGCCGGCGCCGATGTCGCCGGCGAAACTTTGATCTTCGACGGAATCGGGGCGGGAACTTCGTTCATCGGCGGCTTCTTGCCGCTGGGAGGCGCGGCGGTGGCGAAGGCCCTCGGCTACGGGGCCGTCGGCGCCCAGCTCCAGGCCGACGTCGGCGCCCGGATGATCGGCGTGGACTTCGAGGGGCCGATCGGCGACTTGCTCAACTACTGGGTCCCGAAGGACGTGGGCCAGTTGGCGGTCACCAGCTCAGCGCTCGTCGCCGGGCCTGCGCCGTTGGTGATCGTCGCGGCGGAAAACGCGGCCGATGCCGGAGAACGAGCCGACAACGCGCCGGAGCGCCGACGTCAGCGGGCGGAAGACGAGGTGTGGAACTGATGCCTCTGGAAATCGACCTCCCGCCCGGGTTCTCGGGTATGCCCGTGGGCACCGACGACAAGATGAACCGCGGCCACGCCTGGATGGTCGCCGAAAACGTGGCGCCCGCGACCAGCGTCGAACAGTTCGGCAGCTACCTGATGGCGCTGGTCCCGACCATGCAGGCCAACGGCATCCGTGTGTTCGGCAAGTTCGCCGTCGGCGCGCGGAAGGGTGACGTGGCCACCCTGACGCTCGGTGTGGCGCTCTGGCCGGAGACCGCGCCCGGCAGCCGGGACGCCCTCGTCGCCGCGATGGCCGAGGAGTACCGCGGCCGTCACAAGCGTGCGGTGGTGCAGCCGGTGCGCCTCCCGATCGGCCCGGCCATCGTGGCGATCAGCGGCGGCGAGTTCCACCTGCCCGAACGGGACGTCCGGACGCAGATCAAGGCCGAGTACCAGATCCCCCTGCCGGACGGCCGGTCCGTGGTGATCCTCTCGGTCATCGCGGAGTCCGAAGACGCCTGGCCGGCGGTCGCCGAAGCGACGGCGAAGGTGGCCTGGAGCCTCCGCAGCGGCGAGGCAGCGCGATGACGGACCTGGCCGCCCGCAGCGACAACGCTTTCTTACCGCTGATCGTCCTGATGTTTTTGGTGGTGCTCGGTGGTCTGCTCGCAGTTTCCACGACGGTGAGGATCATCCGGATCGCGCGAGGCCGGGAACCGCGTGAACGGCAGCTGACCCGCCTGGCCGCACAGCTCGACGGCCGGGACCGGGTCTGCATCCGGACAGTGGAACTCGGCTTGGCCGAAGCAGAGCTCCGCTGGTTCGCGCACAGCCGGGGCTACGGCCTGATCGAGCACCCCTTCAGCAGGTACTACGAGTTCGTCCGCATACCGCACCAGGTGCCGCCCGGGTACCCGGGACCGTGGCAGGGGAGACCATGAGCAACGCGCGGCTGATCGAGGAAATGCGCTGGCAGCTCAAGCAGATCGAGGACCGCAAGGCCGAGAACCAGCGCCTCCTGGCCGGCATCGCCGGCAGCGGGCACACGACCGTGGTCTCGCCGGATCGGAGCGTCACCGTGCTCGCCGCGCCCGATGGAGTCGTCAGTGAGGTGCGGCTCGCGCCCGAGGCCATGCGGTTCGACGCGGTCACGCTCAGCCGCACCATCACCGCCGCCGTCCGGGAAGCCGTGGCCGCCGGGGCCAAGCCGGGCGCTCCGCCGCCCCGGCAGGCAGCCCCGCCGCCGCAGGCAGTGCCGTCGCCGCCGCCGCGAAGGGCGGCTCCGGCGGACGACGACGATCCCTACGACACCGTGTTCGACGTCTAGGCCGGCGGCGGCTGCTCCGCCCGCTTCGCGGCCGCCCGCTTGGCCCGCCACCCCAGGGCCAGCACCGCCTGGACCAGTTCCTGGTAGCTCGGCTTGACCTCCTCGAGGTACCGCTCCAGGTAGGCGGCGCGTGCCGTGGGGACCGGGCGCGGGTTGTCGCCCGGGTCGAGCCACGGCAGGCCCTGGATGTTGTGCAGCGCCATCTTCCACCAGCGCGTCGCGCGCTCGGCCGCCCTCGCCTCGCGCTCGGCCGCCACTTCGATCGCGGCCGAAGCCGCCTCGATCTCCGCGTTCAGCGACTCCGCCCGCGCCAGCTCCCACTCGCGCAGGTTCTCCGCCGATCCCCGGGAGAGGGCGATGATTTCCTTGTACCGCATGGCCGCGGTGGCGTCGTCGGTCATCGGTCGTTCTCCGGACGCTGGAACGGGATGATCACTTCGGGTGCGCCGTGGGTGGTGCGGTCGAAGAACAACGCGCGGCCCGGTCGCGGCGACCAGTGCACGACCTGGCCCGCCGCGAACGGTGACAGCTCGTTGCCCTGGACGTCGAGCGCCGCCCACGTGCCGATGTCGTCGGTGCCGCCGAAGCCCAGCGTGTCCTTGAGCCGGGCGATGCTGCGCCACCAGCCGATCGTGTGGATGCCGTGGCCCGGCCCCTGCTTGAGCAGCACCCGCAGGTGGTCGAGACCGCTCTTCAGCTGGCCGATCGCCTTCGCCTCCAACGCGGGCAGAGCCGCGTCGACGCCGTACAGCAGCAGGACCTTCGCGCCGCCGGACATCGAGCCGGTCATCGACTCCAGGACGCCGGTCAGGTCGTCCACCAGCGACGCCGCGTGGTCGTCCTCGCGCAACCGCTCGGCCAGCTCCAGCGCGGCCGGGGCGCACGCCTCGATCGGGCAGCTCAAGATGAACTCGACTTCGCCCGGTTCGTACTGCCGGGACAGCGACCGCGCCGACGAGTCCATGATGGACAGTGCTTCGGCGGTCGCCGAGCCGAGCACCGCGACGTTGCGGCCCGGCGCGCGCGGCAGGTCGACCCCGCACGCCGTCTCGGTGACGTCGATCGACTGGCCGAGCAGCGCCCGCGGCTTCGAGTTCGGCTTGAGGTCCAGGTACGCCGGGAACTGCTCCAGGACCGGCTGGTGCGCGCCGTCGAACAGCCGCGGTCGCGGGAAGCGGCCCGCGTACTCCTCCCACAGCCGGTGCTGCAGCCGGACGAACACGTTCTTGCTGCTCGCGTCCGGGATGTGGGCCAGCTGGTTGCCGTGCGCGACACCGGAGTCGTGGTTGATCACCGCGTGCCACTTCGGCGCCGACACCGCCGCGTTGTTCGTCTCGGCCAGCACGCGCCGCGCCTTCGGCATCGCGATCCGCAGCGTGCACTGCTCGAACACCGCGGGCTTGCCCCAGAACGCTTCGATGCCGGCGACGTCCTGGCTGGCCAGCACCAGGTGGATGCCCTGGGACCGGCCGCGCCGCGCGATGTCCTCCAGCAGCTGCGTCGCCGTCGCGGTCACCTGGTCGCGGCCCGCGAACAGGTACTGGAACTCGTCGATCACCGCGACGATCCGCGGCCAGTGCCCGCCCGGATCGGCTTCGCGGAGGTCGGCGAGGTTCGTGACCTCGTGTTCCTTCGCGGCCGCGGACCGGCGCCGCAGCTCGTCGGCCAGGAACCGCAGCAGCGCCAGGCCGAACTCGCGGTCGGTGTTGACGTTGACGCCGACGAGCCGCGCGTGCGGCAGCCAGCTCGCGTCCTTGCGGCCCGGTGCCAGGCCGGCGAACGAGACGCCTTCCTTGAAGTCCAGCAGGTACAGCGCCAGCTCTTCCGGGGTGTAGCGCGCGGCGAGGCTGCCGAGCAGCGCGTACAGGAAGTTCGTCTTGCCCGAACCGGACGGGCCGCCGATCAGGGCGTGCGGGCTCGCGTCGCCGATCACGACCTCGACCGGCTCGCCTTCGAAGAACCCGACCGGCGCTCGCAGTTCCCGCGCCGAGCTCTCCTGGCCCAGCTCCGTCGGCAGGAGGTCGTCGAACGACCGCGGGCCGCCCTGCTTGGCGATCAGCGCCTTGGCGATCGTGTCGATGGCCCGGATGACCTGCGCGGACGGCATCGCGGGATCGAGGTCGACGACCAGGTCGGTGCCGGACATGCTGCTGATCGCGTGCCGGTCGTCGAGCAGGCTCAGCGTCTCGACCGGCGCGCTCACCGCGGTCGGCACGTCGATCATGATCAGGCAGATGCCGGCAGCCAGTGCGCCGCTCGCGACGCGCTTGAGGTCGCGGGCGCGTTCGGGCTCGAGCGTCTCCCCGTTGCCGTAGAGCACGACGATGCGGTACGGCTCGCCCCGCTGCCCGCTGTTCTTCCGCATTTCCCGCAGCGACGTGAACCCGGCGGACATGCAGCTGGCGTGGATGCGCCGGATGTGGCCGGCCAGCTCGTCGAGGAGGTCCTCCAGCCGGCCGGGGTCGTACAGCGAGAGCGCGCTGGTGTGGCTGAGCGGGTAGAGGTCGGGCAGGATCGCGGTCAGCTGCCCGATGTCCCACAGGTGCACGCGCACCGCGCCGGGCTCGAACGTCGAGAGCACGCGGACCAGCAGGTTCTGCACGATGCCGTCGATCACGGGCCGGGTCTTCGGAGCCGACGTGATCGCCAGGTGCGACTCGTCGAGCAACGGGACGGCGACGTCGAACGTGCGGGTCGCGTCGCCACCGGCGGCGGTCGCCAAGCCGACGCGCCACAGCCCGGGCGAGGTCAGGCCGGGGTTGTGCCCGACCGTGCCGAGCCAGTCGCCCGGCGGCAGCCCGGCCGCGCCGGGTGCGTTCTGCGCGACCAGTTCCCGCAGCGTGGCGGGACCTTGGCTCCAGTCGGTGTAGAAAGCGCTTCGCACGCTGCCGAGCGCGCTGAACACCTCGTGCGCGGCGGGGTGGCGGGACCACTCGTTCTGCTGCTCGGCACTGGCGTGGTTCATCCCGACCTTGACGATGTCCTGCTCCAGCCGGAGCTTGGACAGGTCGGCTTCCGCGGCTTGGCGCGCACCAGCCGCCGCGCCCAGCACCAGTCCGATCTGATGGCGGACCCGGTCGAGTGCGGTTTCGACGCGGTTGCGTTGCTCGGCTGACTTGTTGGCCATCGGCGTCCCCAAGAAAAGGTGTCCCCTACAAGGATTACAGGCGCGACCGGTATCCGCTCACCAGATCCTCGGCGGCGTGCAGGCGGACGAGGAGCTGGTCCAGCCCCTCGCCGGCCTGTGCGTACTGAGAAGGAAGCCAGGGATCGGCCTTGGCCTGGGCATCCACGAGAGCTTGCCGGGCTTCCCCGAGCAGGCTTGTGGCCCGTTCGGAGTGGGCGCGCGCGTCGGCGAGCCCGGTCACGGCAGCGGTGAGCAGCTGGTGGAGTTCGGCGAGCGTCATCCGGCTAGAGACGCGCCGAGTAGGAGTCGGCGGAGGAAATGCTTGCTTGGACGGTGCTCTGCAAGCCGTTGATGCCTTGCAGGGCCTCCGCCAGGAGTCCGTGCGCCTGGCTCACTTCGTGCTGGCTGCTCCCTTGCGTCGCCTGTGCGAGCGACTGCTGGGCTTCTTCGAGAGACTGCGCTGCCTGCTGCAGGGCGGCGATGCTCGCGGACGCCTTCTCGTTGGCGAGCGCGATGCCAGCGCGGATCTCTTCGACTCCGGCCATCGGGCCTCTACTCCTCGAATTCTGGTGGTCGTACGGGGACGGATTCCATTGAAACAGATCCAGCGACTCAGCGTGATCATCAGACTTTGCCGAGTGATCGCGGGTCCGGAATCAGCAAGGCCCCGGACGTGGGAACGTCCGGGGCCGGGCCGATCACGGTCTGTGCGGGGGTCGTCCCGCCACCAGTGCCGCAGACTGAAGTCGCTGGCCAGCACTACCCCAGGTCAGAGCGGTTTTCGTGCCACTGCTGGCCTTTCTCGACAGGGGCGGGCGAGGTGCTGGTGAGACTAGCGCGACCGGAGTAACGGCTTGCGATCAGCCCTGTTCGTAACTCCTCGTACAGGCGCAGAATTCCGCAGCGCCGAAGGCATTTCACGTTCGGGTGGGCCAAAAGCACCGTGCAATCGTGTCCGGGACATACCGACGGTGGGTCGCGCGAGCGGTAGCGGGCCCAGCGGACGAAGGGGAGCAAGACGACAAAACGCCGGGCGGCCCGTGAAGGCTACCCGGCGTTCGCCTGGTTACTGCGGCGGAGGATACAGGATTCGAACCTGCGAGGGCGTGAACCCAACACGCTTTCCAAGCGTGCGCCTTAGGCCGCTCGGCCAATCCTCCGCAGAAGACGATACCGGATGGCCTCGGTCACCTCTGAAGGTGGGTCAGGGCGTGACGTCGGCGACCACGCACGTGATGTTGTCCGGGCCGCCGCCCTCGTTGGCCAGGCGGATCAGCTCCGGGATCACTTCGGCCGGCTCCGCGCCGGCCGCCAGGACGTCGCGGAGGGTCGCTTCGGAGACCGGGCCGCTCAGGCCGTCCGAACAGAGCAGGTAGCGGTCGCCCGGCTTCGCCTTGAACGTCCAGATGTCGGGGTCGCCGGAGCCCGCTGTCTGCAACGCCTTCATCAGCAGGGAACGCCGGGGGTGCGACTCGGCGTCCTCCGCGGCGACGCGGCCGTCTTCGACCAGCGCCTGCACGAGTGTGTGGTCGCGGGTCAGCCGGCGCAGGCCGCCGTCGCGCAGGAGGTAGCCGCGGGAGTCGCCGATGTGGGCCGCCGCGAACTCGACACCGTCGAACAGCAGGGCCGTCAGCGTGGTGCCCATGCCTTCGGTCGTCGGTTCCTGCGAGACCACTTCGTGCAGCCGCGCGTCGATCGACTTGACCACCCCGGCCAGCGTCGCGGCCATGTCCACGTTCGTCAGATCGAGCCGTCGCAGGTCGACTTCGAGCTCGCGCAGCACGTCGACCGCCGTCGCGCTGGCGACCTCGCCGTGCGGCTGGCCGCCGATGCCGTCGGCGACGGCGAGCAGCCGGGAACTCGCGTACATCGCGTCCTCGTTGACCCGGCGACGCTTGCCGACGTCCGACCCCGCGGCGTACCGCAGGACGTACCGATCGTGTGTCATGCCTCCCATGAAAGCATTGGTTGACTGAGTTCACAAGCGTCTCGGCTGAATGGAGCATCCTCCGATAGAGTCCTCGCCATGGACGACGATGCCACGGTCAGCGCGGCCGACATCGCGCGGCTCGCCGGGGTCGGGCGGGCCGCGGTCAGCAACTGGCGCCGCCGCTACCCGGACTTCCCGCCGCCGGTCGGCGGCACGGCGTCGAGCCCGTTGTTCGGCCTCTCCGCCGTGGCCGGCTGGTTCCGCGCCCGCGGCAAGAAGTTCGAGCTGAGCGCCGGCGAACGCGCGTGGCAGCGGCTGCGCGCCCTCGGCGACGACCTCGACCTGGCCGAGCGCGTCAGCCGCGCGGGCGGCTTCTTCGCCTTCCAGGCCGGCATCTTCGACACCTTCGACAGCGAGCTCGACGACCCGGAGCTGCTCACCCTGCTCAGCGAGCTGACGCACCAGGCAGGGCCGGTGGAAGCGTTCGAACTGTTGTGCCGCCGGTACTTCGAGGCGCATTCACGGCGGTTGTCGGCCACTCCGGAACCGATCGCCGAGCTGATGGCCCGGCTCGCCGGTCCGGTGTCGACGATCCTCGACCCCGCGTGCGGCTTCGGCGCGCTCGCGCTGGCGAGCGGCGCGAAAACCGTGCTGGGACAGGACAGCGACCCGATGACGGCGTCGATCGCGGAGTTGCGGTTGCGGTTGCGCGGCATCGAGGCCGAGGTCCACGCGGTCGACGCGCTGCGCGAAGACGCCTTCGCCGGCCGCACCGCCGAAGCAGTGTTGTGCGACCCGCCGTTCAACGAACGGGCTTGGGGGCACGACGAACTGGTCGGTGACGCGCGCTGGGAATACGGCCTGCCCCCGCGCGGCGAACCCGAGCTCGCCTGGGTGCAGCACTGCCTCGCGCACGTCGAACCCGGTGGCACCGTGGTGATCCTGATGCCGGGCGCGGCGGCCGGGCGGCGCAGTGGCAAGCGCATCCGCGGCAACCTGCTGCGGGCGGGCGCGGTCCGTGCCGTCGTCACGCTGACGCCGACGGGCCCCGACCTCTGGCTGCTGCGGCGGCCGGCCCCCGGGGAGCGAGCGCCGTCCACCGTGCTGCTCGGCGAAGCGGGCGACGATCTGTCCACAGTGGAAGCGAGCTGGCGGGAATTCGGCGCGCACCCGGAATCCGGCGTCCGGATCATCGACCTGCTCGACGACGACGTCGACCTGACGCCTGCCCGCCGCCGCACCAGGGACGAGGATCCGGGCCAGGCCTTCCAGGCCGTGCGCGCCCGGTTCGCCGGGCTGGCGCCCCAGTTGCCACCCCTGGAGGCGGCGGACGCCGAACCGGCGTTCACGACCATCGGCGAGCTGGTCAAGGCCGGCGTCGTCGACGTCCGGTACGCGCCGGTGCGCGCGGATGCCGAACACCCGCTGGCCGAGGCGGGTGACGTCGTCGCGTCGGTGACCGGCATCGCGTACGTCCACAGTGGACCGCCGGAGCCGGTGGGTGCCGGGCTCACCGTGTACCGCGTCGACTCCGACCGGCTGGACGCGGACTTCCTCGCCGGGTGCCTGCGCGCGGCCGACCTGCCCGCCGCGTCGGCGTCGACCCGGATCGACGGCAGGCGCGTGCGGATCCCGCGGGTCCCGCTCGCCGTCCAGCGCGAGTACGGCGAGGTCTTCCGGCGGCTGGCGGAGTTCGACGCGGTTCTGCGCGAGACGGCCGAAACCGGCCGCGAGCTGGTCCGGCTAGGCTTCGCTGGACTTGTCGGAGGACGGCTCAGGCCGGGCCAATAGGGGAACGGATGCTGATCGCCGACCGCTACGAGCTCGACGAGCTGCCGCTCGGCCGCGGCGGGATGGGCGCGGTGCACGGCGGGTACGACCGCCGGCTGGGCCGCCGCGTGGCGATCAAGCTGCTCAGGCTGCCGGGCCGCGACGAAGAGCTGGAAGCCCGCTTCGCCCGCGAAGCCCGCATCCTGGCGACGCTCGATCACCCCGGTGTCCCGACGCTGTACGACTACGGCACCCACGACGACCGGTTGTTCCAGGTCATGCAGTTCGTCGACGGTGTCACGGTGGCCGACCTGCTCGCCGAGCACGGCCCGCTGCCGGTGCCGTGGGCCGCGGCGATCGCGGCGCAGGCGTGCGCGGTGCTGACCGCCGCGCACGCACTCGCGGTCTGCCACCGCGACCTCAAGCCGTCCAACCTGATGCTCGGGCCCGACGGCGGCGTGAAGGTGATGGACTTCGGGCTGGCCGTGCTCCGCGAAGCCGACGCGGCGCAGTTCACGCGGGCCGGGCAGCTGCTGGGGACGCCGTCGTACATGGCTCCCGAACAGATCCAGCGGGGCGGCGCCGAACCGCGCAGCGACCTCTACGCGCTGGGCTGCGTGCTGCACGAGATGCTCACCGGACGGCGGCTCTTCGACGGGCCCACCGCGTACGCGGTGTTCGAGCGGCAGGTCAAGGAGCTGCCGCCGCCGGTGCCGGGCCTGTCGAAACCGTTGAACAGGCTGCTGGCCGAGATGCTGGCGAAGGATCCGGAAGCCCGGCCGGCCGGCGCCGCCGTGCTGTACGAGCGGCTCGGCGCGTTCGTCGGCGAGCTGCCGCCGCTGCCGGGGTTCCTGCTGCCGCCGTCGGTGCCCAGCCCGGGCCGGATGTACGCCCGGGTGCTGGGCCGCATCAGCGGCTGACCGCCGGGCGCCGGTCGGTGAGCGGCAGGCCGCGGCGCTGGATGCGCCGGTAGGTCGTGGCGTTCTGCACCGCGATGCTCACGCCGAGGCTGAACGCGATCGACGCCGAGGTCAGCGGACCCGTGACGCCGAGCGCGGTACCCAGCGCGATCACGCCGATCCGGACCGCGACCGTCAGCACCCACAGCCCGACCGTGCTGGCCGAACCCTTCTGGAACGTCGTGCCGTCGCGTTCGGTGAGGGTGGTGCTGGTGCTGCGCAGCACGCCGAGCCCGGCGAGCACCAGCAGGTCGGCGGCGAGCAGGCCCAGCTCGGCCGCGGACGCGCCGGGCAGCGCTTTCAGCGCCAGGTACCCGCCGACCACCGTGACCAGCAGGGGCATGGTCACCAGCGTCCTGCGGTTGAGCAGCGTGCCGCGGACCTGCTGGTAGCCGACCTTGTACAGGACGAGGCCGGCGATGGCGGCGTAGAGCAGGACGTTCGCGGCGCTGGGCATGTCGGGGCTCCCCTGGGTTCGAAGGTCGCTCCCAGCTTCGGCGACCGGCGTCCCGGCGGCGTCGGCCCGCGGATCGGTCCCGGGTGGATCCCGGTGTCAACCCCCGGGTTGAGCCTGGCTACCCAAATCGTGACCTTTCCCGACGAACCTCGACCGGGTGAACGCCGTCTTTACCGATGTCCAAACGCGATGATCGAAACAGCTGGGGGTAACGGATCGTGAAAAGGCTTCTGGCGGGAGCGGCCGCGCTGGCCACCGCGTTCGTGCTGGCCGCGTGCTCCGGAGGGGGCTCGGCCGGTGGCGCGAACGCGGGTGGCGGGGCCGTCGCCGCGGCGGGGACCGGCGGCGGGACGCCGACGACCTCGAGCGCCACCCCCACGCCGACCGCCACCTTCACGGTGCCGCCGGAGACGCCGACGCCCACCCCGTCGTCCACGAAGCCGACGCCGACCAGCACCTCGGCCAAGCCGAAGCCCAAGCCGACGCCGACCACGAAGCCGACGCCCAAGCCCGCGCCGGACCCCGGCGTCCCGTGCGCGGCGGCGGCCGCGGCTTCGGGTACGGCCGCCTGCGTCGACCTCTCGGCGCACAAGGCGTGGCTGCTGGAGGGCGGCAAGGTCGTCTACGGCCCGGTGCCGATGCTGCCGGGCCGCAAGGGCAACGAGACCCCGACGGGCGCGTTCCACGTGCTGTCGAAGGAGAAGATGCACCTGTCGAAGGAATTCGACAACGCGGAGATGCCGAACTCGGTCTTCTTCTACCCGGGTGACGCCTTCCACACGGGCAGCCTCTCGGTGTACTCGCACGGCTGCATCCACCTGTCGGCGGGCGCGTCTCTGAAGTTCTTCAACACGCTGAACATCGGCGACGTCGTGCAGGTCGTCCCGTAAATCGCTACGTTCCGTCACGTGGCGTAGGTCACATTCGGGTGAAGTAATCCGGATTGCTGCAACTGGCCCCCTTGATCTTGCGACAAAAAGATCAATTGGGAAGGGGGCCACATGGCCGTGCGGAAGCTTCGCCTGCTCTTGGTGGCGGCCCTGACCGGGGCGTTGCTGCCCGCCGTGTCCACGGGAGTGGCGACGGCGGCGACGCTTCCGCCGGGGTTCGTGCTCCAGGACACCGACTCCGGGCTGGGGGCATACCGGCTCACGGACTTCGGGTACCTGCCGGACAACTCCGTCCTCGCCACCGGCAAGGACGGAGTTGTCCGCTGGCTGCCGGCCACCGGCGCCGGCCGGACGATCGCGGCGCTGCCGGTCCACGCCGAGGGGGACCTCGGTCTCGTCGGGCTGGCCGTGGCGCCGGACTACCCGACGTCGCGGGCCATCTACCTCACGCGGTCGATCGACACCGCCACCGGTTTCGCCATGCGGCTGTCGCGGTTCACCGTGACCGCGGACGCGGCGGGCGCGCCGGCCGGCCTGACCGGTGAGCAGCCACTCTTCGAAGCGCCGGGCGCCTACAACGTCCACGGCATCGACACGGTCGTCGCGGCCGCGGACGGCACGCTGTGGCTGTCGGTCGGCGACGACAGCGACTACCGGATGGTGGACCCGGGCGCGCTGCGGGCCCAGGACCTCGACCAGCCCTACGGCAAGATCTTGCACCTGACCGCCGGCGGCCAGGGCGTGCCGGGGAACCCGTACTACGACGCGGCGAACCCGGGCTCGACCGCGAGCAAGGTGTTCGCGCGGGGATTCCGCAACCCGTTCCGCTTCGGCATCGACCCGAGCCTCGGCCTGCCGGTGGCCGGCGACGTCGGCTGGAACAGCTGGGAAGAGGTCGACGTCGTCCAGCGCGGCGCCAACCAGGGCTGGCCGTGCTGGGAGGGCAACCACCAGACGCCGGGTTACAGCGCCCTCGCGGGCTGCGCCGGCGTGCCGAACCAGCCGCCCCTGTTCGAGCTGCCGCACGGCGCCGGGGTCATGACGGCCAACAGCGTCACGGGCGGCATTGTCTACAGTGGATCCAGCTACCCGGCGGTCTACCGCGGCTCGTACTTCTTCGGCGACTACGTGGCGAACAAGATCTGGACGCTGCGCTACGACGACCGGGGCCGGCTCACGCAGGCCCCGGAGAACCCGCCGGTCTTCACCGATGTCGGCGGCCCGGTGAAGTTCGCGGCGGCGCCGAACGGCGACATCGCCTACGCGGACATCCTCTCCGGTCATCTGCGCCGCCTCAGCTACTCCGCCGGCAACACCGCGCCGGTGGCCAAAGCCACGACGTCGACGAACCCGGACACGCGCACGGTGTCGTTCGACGGCTCGGCATCGGTGGACTACGACAGCGACGCGCTCGGCTACGACTGGGACTTCGGCGACGGAACGACTGCGGCCGACGCCGGTCCGAAGGTGTCGCACGCCTACGCGGCGGGCACCGCGTCGTTCACCGCGAAGCTGCGGGTCCGGGACCCGCTCGGGCTCACCGGCGAGGTCGCCATCGCGGTCGCGCCGGGCAACCACACCCCGGTGCTCACGCTGACCTCGCCCCGGACCACGACGTTCGCCGTGAACCAGCAGGTCGCCGTGAGCGCCACCGCGACCGACGCCGAGGACGGCGCCCTGCCGATCACGTGGACCACGGCGGTGCGGCACTGCCCGAGCGAAGCGACGTGTCATGCGCACCCGGGCATCGGCGGGACCGGGGCGAGCTTCGCGCAGCCGTTCACCGCGCACCCGGACTCCCGGATGGAGTTCACCGCGACGGTGACCGACAGCGCGGGCGTCTCCGCTTCCCGGACGTACACGGCGATGCCGCGGCAGCACCGGATCACCCTGCGCGGTACGCAACCCGCTTCGCTGAGCATCCCGGTGGAGGGTGGCGTCAGCTCGGCCATGGTCACCGAAGGTGCTTCCTTCGACGTCGAGGCCGCGCCGCTGGCCATCGACGGCGCCTCCCGGTTCTCCGGCTGGCAGGGCGGTCCGGCGGAGCCGACCTGGATCGTCACCGTCGGCACCGGCGACCTGACGCTGACGGCGAACTACACAACCCCGATCGAGCAGCGCTACAACGCCGACGCGGCGGTGCGGGCGGTGCTCGGCGCACCGGTGGCGGCCGAGATCACCGACGGCCCGGTCCACTACCGGGTCCACGAGAACGGCCGGCTGTATTGGAGCGCGGAGACCGGCACCTGGTACGTCACCGGCCCGGTGCTGGACAAGTACCTCGCCTGGGGCGGGCACGCCGTGCTCGGGCCGCCGTCGTCCGACACGTCGACGACCCCGGACGGAATGGCCCAGTACAACCATTTCCTCACCAACGGCACCGTGGGATCGATCTACTCCACCGCCGCGACGGGTACGCACCTGATCTTCGGGGAGATCCGGAAGAAGTGGGCGGAGCTGGATTACGAGCGTGGCTTGGGCTACCCGACCACGGACGAGCTGGGAACGCCGGACGGCGTCGCTCGCTACAACCATTTCGTCAAGGATGGCTGGGTCGGGTCGATCTACTACACGACGGCGACGGGCGCGCACGCGATCTCCGGGGAGATCCGCAAGAAGTGGGCGGAGCTGGATTACGAGCGTGGCTTGGGCTACCCGACCACGGACGAGCTGGGAACGCCGGACGGCGTCGGCCGCTACAACCATTTCGTCAAGGGTGGCTGGATCGGGTCGATCTACTACACCACCGCGACGGGCGCGCACGCCATTTACGGGGAGATCCGGAAGAAGTGGGCGGCGCTCGACTACGAGCGCGGTCTCGGCTACCCGGCGACCGACGAACTCAGCACACCGGACGGCCGCGGCCGCTACAACCACTTCACCGGCGGCGGCTCGATCTACTACACGTGGACCACCGGCGCCCACATGGTGAAGGGCGAGATCCGGAAGCGCTGGGCCGCGCTCGGCTGGGAATACTCCTACCTCCACTACCCGAAGTCGGACGAGTACGTGACGAACGGGGGTTACCGCAGCGACTTCGAGGGCGGCTACCTCACCTACACCTCCGCCACCGGGGCTCGGGACCACCGCTGGTGAACCGCCACGAAGATCTTTCCCATCCACTCAACCTCGGGCCACCACCGCACGTCTTGGGTGGCAGAAAGCAGGAATCACGAACTTCTGGGGGAACACATGCGCGTGCGGCGCGTTCTGGCTGCTCTGTCCACTTTGGCCATCGGGGCGGTGCTGACCGCGTGTTCGGCGAGTGGGACGGCGGACGTCCGGCTGGCGGCGGACACGCCCTCGTCCACTCCTTCGGCCACGCAGGCGCCCGCGGCGGCTCCGGCGACGACTCCGACTTCGGCTCCGGCCAAGGCGAAGCCGGTGATGGCGGCCGGGGTTCCGTGCACGATCACGGCGAAGGCGTGTGTGTCCCTTTCGGGCAAGCAGGCTTGGCTGCTCGACGAGGGCAAGATCGTGTACGGCCCGGTGAAGATGTTGCCCGGCAAGCAGGATGGGCCGACCCCGGTGGGCAAGTGGCAGGTGGAGTACAAGGAAAAGCTGCACCACAGCAACGAGTTCAACGGTGCACCGATGCCGAACTCGGTGTTCTTCGCCCCCGGCGGCATCGCGTTCCACGAGGGCAGCCTCAGCAGGTACTCGGCCGGCTGCGTGCACCTCTCGAGCGCGGCGTCGCTGAAGTTCTTCAACACCCTTGAGAAGGGTGATGAAGTCCAGGTCGTCCGGTAAGTCCTATCAGGACGTCCGCAGGCCGGCCGGCGTCGTGCCGGCCGTCGTCAATGGCAGGCCGAGGGCGACGCGCTCGACCAGCCACGGGCTCGGCCGGTAGCGGGGGTCGCCGGTGGCCGCGGAGAGCCCGCGCAGGATGCGCAGCACCACGTCGCCGCCGACGAGGTCGCCCCAGGCCAGCGGGCCGCGGGGGTAGCCGAGACCGAGGCGGACCGCCGTGTCGATGTCCGCCGGTGTGGCCAGGTGCTGGCCCGCGATGAAGCACGCCGTGTTGACGATCGACGCCAGCAGGCGCTGCGCGATCGGGGCGGGGCCGTCGCGGACGACCGTCACGGGGTGGCCGGTCGCGGCCAGCGCGCCCCACGCGGCGCGGCCGGCGGCCGGGTCGAGCCCGGGGTGCACCGACATCGTCAGACGGCGTTCGTAACCGCCCAGCGGATCGACGCCGGCGACGCGGTCCGCCGGCAGCCCGGCGCGGGTCGCGGCGTCCACTGTGGATTCACCGTAGAGCGGTACGAGCAGGACCGCGTCCGGGTAGGCGTCCGAAACCACCTGCACGCCCGCGGACGACAGCGCGCGGGCGAGGTGCTCGTCCGCGGTGAACACCGGGCTCGCCGGCTTCGGCGGGGCGGCGGGCTCGTCGGCGACCCGCTGCTTGCCGTCGGCGTAGGCGTAGAAACCTTCGCCGTTCTTCCGGCCGAACAGGCCGGCGGCCACGCGCGGCCGGGTCAGCCACGACGGCCGCAGCCGCGGGTCGCCGTGGAAGCCGCTCCAGATGCTTTCGAGGACGGCGTGCGAGACGTCGAGGCCGGTGAGGTCGAGCAGCTCGAACGGGCCGAGCTTCAGGCCGAGCACGTCACGGGCGATGCGGTCGACGTCGGCGGGCTCGGCCAGCGCCTCGGCGAGGATCTGCAGCGCCTCGGTGTTGAGGCCGCGGCCGGCATGGTTGACCAGGAAGCCGGGCGCGTCCTTCGCGAGCACCGGCTCGTGGCCCCAGTTCTTGACCAGTTCGAGTGCCTCGCCCGGCAGCCAGCCGTGCGTGCGCGCGCCGGGGACCACCTCGACCAGGCGCATCAGCGGCACCGGGTTGAAGAAGTGCAGGCCGACGAGCCGGCCGGGGTCGGCCAGCTCGGCGGCGATCTCGGTGACCGACAGCGAACTCGTGTTCGTCGCGAACACCGTCTCCTGTGGACAGATCCGCTCGATGCTCGCGAACAGGGCGCGTTTCGTCGCGAGGTCCTCCCGGACGGCTTCGACGACGAGGTCGACACCGTCCGCTGGCGCGTCGGGCGCGGCCACCGCGACCAGCCGGTCCTTGACGGCTTGAGCGTCCTCGCTCAGCTTGCCCTTGGCGGCGAGCTTGTCCACCATCCCGCCGACGTACTCGATCGCCTCGGCGACGGCCTCGCGCCGGACGTCGGCCAGCTCGACGGTCACCCCCGCGGTCGCGGCCAGCTGGACGATCCCGCGGCCCATCACCCCGGTGCCGATCACCCGGATCCTGCCGACCTTCCCGGCCCACCCCGTCACGTCGTGCCGCCTTCCGCCGTTGGACTCCCGCCCCAGCCTAGAGGCCGACGAACTCCGCCATCCGCTTCGCCGAGTGGGCGAAGAACGCGTCGGCCGGGTCGACGCTGCCGACGTACTGGCCGAACAGGTCGAAGCTGATCGCGCCGAACAGCTGCGTCCACGCCATCAGCAGCCGGGCGACGGTTTCGGGCCCCGCGATGATCCCGAGGACCTTCGTGAGCGCCTCGGCCTGGGCGCGCAGCTCGGGCGGGACCTCACCGTCGACCGCGCGCAGTTCGGTGTGCGTGAGCACCTTGACCAGGGCGAGCGCGACGCGGGCCGCCGGTACGACGGTGTCCTGCGGCGCCGCGTAGCCGGGGATCGGGGAGCCGTAGATCAGGGCGTACTCGTGGGGGTGGGCGCGGGCCCAGTCGCGCGTGCCCTGCCAGATCGCCAGCCACCGCTCGCGGAGGTCGCCGGTGCCCGGGTCCGCCTTCTCGGCCGCTTCGCCGATCGCGTTGTAGGCGTCGACGATCAGGTCGGTCAGCAGCCGGTCACGGCTGGGGAAGTACCGGTAGATCGCGGACGACACCATGCCCAGCTCCCGGGCCACCGCGCGCAGCGAAAGCCCGTGCGCGCCGACCTCGGCGAGCTGGCGGCGGGCCTCGTCCTTGATCTCCTGGGTCAGTTCGGCGCGGGCACGTTCACGTGCGGTGCGGGTGGCGGTCATAGTGATCAGTGTGCCACGACGAGAGCGCTGCACAAAACAGAGAGCACTGCTCTTGACAGGGTGCAGCGCTCTGGTGTTCACTGCTCTTAACCGAGAGCACTGCTCTCCCGAAACTTCGGAGGACACCATGACCGAGACCCGCTACATCAAGCCGAAGAAGTCCACCAACGCCTTCAACGAGGCCGTCGCGAAGCTGACCAAGCTGGGCGTGAGCGTCTGGGGCAGCCGGGTGCTGACCGTCGTCGGCCGCAAGAGCGGCGAACCACGCTCGGTGCCGGTCAACCTGCTGACCGTCGACGGCGTCCGCTACCTCGTCGCCCCGCGTGGCGAGACGCAGTGGGTGCGCAACCTGCGTGCGGCCGGCCAGGGCACGCTGCGCGTGGGGCGCCGCGTCGAGACGTTCACCTTCCGCGAGCTGGCCCACGACGAGAAGCCGGGCATCCTGCGCGCGTACCTCAAGCGCTGGAAGTTCGAGGTCGGCGTGTTCTTCGACGGCGTCGACGCCAAGGCCTCGGACGAGAAGCTGCGCGAGATCGCGCCGGGCTACCCGATCTTCGAGATCTTCACGAAGTAGGTTTGCGCCGCGTGAAATTGGCGGCGATCAGGACCACGCCGACCAGGAACGCGGCGAGCCCGATGAGGAACCACAGCTTCTGGCCGGTCATGAAGCTGCCGGTGATGACGCCGATGCCCTGCAGCACCCAGACGGCGCCGACGAGCACGAGCACGACTCCGACCGCGAAGGTGATCCAGCGCTTCATCCACCCAGTCTAAGCAGGCCGGTCGTCCGGGACGAGCTTGTGGCGGTAGGCGTAGACGACGGCGTGCACGCGATCCGGCAGCCCGAGCTTGCTCAGCACCCGGGATACATGCGTCTTGACCGTTTCCTCGCCGACGTGCAGCTTCCGCGCGATCTCGGCGTTGCTGCAGGCGCCGGCGAGCAGCAGCAGCACCTCGCGTTCGCGGGAGGTCAGCCGGGCCAGCTCCGGGGGCTCGGCGGCCGCCGGTTCGAGGACCGTGGCGAACTTCGCGACCAGCCGCCGCGTCACCGACGGGTCGATCAGCGCGTCGCCGCGCGCGGCCACCCGCATCGCCGCGACGAGCTCCTCCGGCGCCAGGCTCTTCAGCAGGAACCCGCTCGCGCCGGCCCGCAGCGCGCGGTAGACGTACTCGTCGGCGTCGTAGGTCGTGAGCACGAGGACGCGCGTGTCGTTGCCCGGCGCGGCCAGGATCGCCTCGGTCGCGGCGAGGCCGTCGAGGCGGGGCATCCGGACGTCGAGGACCGCGACGTCCGGGCGCAGGCGCGCGGTCTCGGCGACGGCTTCGCGGCCGTCGGACGCCTCGCCGACGCAGGTGAAGTCGGGCTGGGTGTCGAGCAGCGCGCGCATCCCGGAGCGGAACATCGCGTGGTCGTCGGCCAGCAGGACGCGGATCATGTGCTCTCCACCGGGAAGGTCGTGCGCAGCTGCCAGAGCCCGCCGGCCTCGCCGTAGGAGACTTGGCCGCCGAACAGGGTGACGCGCTGGCGGATGCCCGCCAGGCCGCGGTGGGCGTGCTCGCCCTCGGCCGTCCGGTCCGCGCGCAGGCCGTTGGTCACCGTGAGCACGACCTCGGTGCGGCCGTGGTTCAGCTCGACCTCGACCGGGCCCTGGCCGTGGCGCAGGGCGTTGGTCAGGGCTTCCTGGGCGATCCGGTAGAGCGCGACGTCGAGCGAGCCGGGCAGTTCGCGGGGCTCCCCGCGCAGCGTCAGCCGGGTCGGCAAGCCGGCCGCGCGGACGGTTTCGACCAGCTCGTCGAGGTTGTCCAGGCCGGGCTGTTCGACGTCGGTCTCGGCGTGCAGGAGGTCGAGCAGCCGGCGCAGGTCGGCCATCGCCGAGCGGCTCGCCGACTCGACGGCGCCGAGCGACTTCCGCGCCGGTTCGGCGCCCTCGGGGAGGCCGAGCCGGGCGGCGCCGGCGTGCACCCCGATGGCGCTGACGTGGTGGGAGATGACGTCGTGCAGGTCGCGCGCGATGGTGGTGCGTTCCTCGAGGACGGCCCGTTTGATGGCTTCTTCTTCGTGCTGACGGCGTTCGTCGGCTTCGCGTTCGAGGTCGGCGATGTAGGCGCGCCGGGCGGTCGTGTACCGGCCGACGAGCCACGGCAGCAGCGCGGAGACGCTGACGTTGATGGCGATGAGCCGCCAGTCGGAGGCGGTGCGCCCACCGCCGGCGATGCAGCCGGCGGTGACCCCGGCGAGCAGGGCGCCGAGCGCGAGCACGGCGGGCCGTGGCCGCAGCCAGGCCCCGGCCCGGTAGCCGGCGATGAGGATCCCGGCGTTGTTGCCGCTGACGTACCCCTGACAGGTGCAGAGCAGCAGCGGCGCACCGACGAAGAGCACGGCGTGGGCGAGGGCGACCCACCCGGAGTACCGCGCGGCGCCGGCGAGGGCGGCGTTGACGGCGACGCCGCTGAGCAGCACGGCCCAGGCCCGCCACCCGGCCTCCCCGAGCGGGCCGCGAAGGGTGAAGAGGGCGGCGTCGCAGACCACGCAGACGAGCGCCACCAGCAGCGACTGCCGTCTCAGTGACCCCCGGATGTCCTGCACACCCGCAACTGTGCCCTAACCGGCGAACGCGAGGAACGGAAACGCCCCGATGCGGCGTGGAGGGGTACGCGGCACCGGGGCGTTCCCTGGCCGGAGGGGCGCCGGGGTCAACTCGTCGGGCGGGCCGGGTAGCTGCCGCCGCGGCGCTGGCCCGGCTGGCGCTGGCCCGGCTCGAAGCCCTTGCCCAGGGTGGTCGCCGTCGCCGTCTGGCCCTCCACCTTGGCCACCACCGTCACGTTCGTGTCGCCCGTCTTCACGTCGCCCGTCTTCTGGGTCGACGAGTCGAGCGTGTACGTCTGCTTGTAGCCGTCCTTGCTGGTCAGCGTCACCGAGGTGGCGGTCAGCTCCGTGACGTCGCCCGTCTGCAGGCGCTCGGTCGTGTACCCGCCGCTGCCGTTCGACACCACGAAGTCGCCGTGCAGGGCGTCGCGCATCGCTGCCATTCCGCCGCCGAAACCACCTCCCGGCATGCCCTGGCCGCGGAACTGGCCGCCACCAGGGCCGCCCGGGCCGCCGAAGCCGCCGGGGCCCTGCGCCGTGTTGTCGGCGCTGCTGGTGCCCGCCCAGATCGCTGCGCCGCCGCCCGCCGCGATCACCACGGCGATGCCCGCCGCGATCGCCGTCTTCTTGCCGGACCAGCCCTTCTTCGGCGCCGCCGGGGCCGGGTCGCCCCAGTTGCTGCCCTCGGGCTGGGTGTTCGGCATCGGCTCGGTCGTCATCGTGTCCCTCCGGTGGTGCCCACACTGGTCCCGCTCAGGTTCGCCGCCGCGGCTGTGTTTGAGCTGTGCGGAGCGTCAGCGGGCGCTGTGCCTCTTCGAAGCCGCCCCGAACGCGCGAACCTTCACAGCAAACGCACAGCGACCGCACAGCGAACACCGACGCCGGGCCGGGAAGGTGGCACTATGACCGCTATGAACGCCACGTCACCCGGCCCTGGCAAGGCCGACCTCCGCCGCGCCGACGGGAGCCCGGTGCGGGTCCTGGTCGTCGACGACGAGGCGACGCTGGCCGAGCTCGTCTCGATGGCCCTGCGGATGGAGGGCTGGGAGGTGCGCAGCGCGGGCGACGGCACCGAGGCCGTCCGGATCGCGCGCGAATTCCGCCCCGACGCCGTCGTCCTCGACGTCATGCTCCCCGACTTCAGCGGCCTCGAGGTGCTGCGCCGGATGCGGTCCGAGGCGGCCCACCTGCCGGTGCTGTTCCTGACGGCGAAGGACGCGGTCGAGGACCGCATCGCCGGGCTCACCGCGGGCGGCGACGACTACGTCACCAAGCCGTTCAGCCTCGAGGAGGTCGCGCTGCGGCTGCGCGCGCTGCTGCGCCGGGCGGGCGGGGTGACCGGGACGAGCGGGTCGACGCTCGTCGTCGGCGACCTCACCCTGGACGAGGACAGCCGCGAGGTGCACCGCGGCGGCGACCTGGTGCCGCTCACCGCGACCGAGTTCGAGCTGCTGCGCTACCTCATGCGCAACCCGAAGCGGGTGCTGTCGAAGGCCCAGATCCTGGACCGCGTGTGGAGCTACGACTTCGGCGGCCAGGCCAACATCGTCGAGCTCTACATCTCCTACCTGCGCAAGAAGATCGACGCCGACCGCGAGCCGATGATCCACACCATGCGGGGCGCCGGGTATGTCCTCAAGCCCGCAGGCTGAACCGGCGCGCGTTCGCCGGCCGTGGTCGCTGCGGCGGCGGCTGATCGTCCAGCTCGCCGCGCTGCTCGCCCTGGTGTGCCTGGTCGTCGGCGTGGTCACCGAGTTCGCGCTGAGCGAGTTCCTCGTCGGCCAGCAGGACAAGCGGCTGGCCGCGGCGAGCGACCGCGCCGCGCACGCCGGGGAACGCCCGCCGCCGTGGACCTACGGCGAAGCGCCGCCACCGGACCCGCTGCGCGCGCTCGGCCAGGGGGACGGCACGCTCGCCGCGGTCCAGCGTGGCGTGCTCGCCAGGGGCAGCGTGCTGGACTCCACCGTCGGCGCGCCGTCGAAGCGCAAAGCGCCGTTCCGCGATCTCCCGAAGGCGCAGGTGCTGATCCTGCTCGCGGTGCCGTCCGACGGGAAGCAGCACAGCGTGGACCTCGGCGGCAGCCTCGGCGAGTACCGCGTCGTTTCGACGGTGGAGCCGAACGGCGACAAGACGGTCATCGGCCTGCCGCTGCGGGACGTCAACGAGACGCTCTGGCAGCTCGGGTTCATCCTCGGCGGGGTCGCGCTCGCCGGGATCCTGGTGGCGGGCGCGGTCGGCGCGGCGACGATCCGCCGCACGATGCAACCGCTCGACCGGCTGGCCGCGACCGCGACCCGCGTCTCCGAACTGCCGCTGGACCGCGGCGAAGTGGCGCTGTCCGAGCGCGTCCCGGAGGCCGACACCGACCCGAACACCGAGGTCGGCAAGGTCGGCTCGGCGCTGAACCGGATGCTGCAGCACGTCGCGAACGCGCTGACCGCGCGGCACGCGAGCGAGAACCGCGTCCGCCAGTTCGTCGCGGACGCGAGCCACGAGCTGCGCACCCCGCTGGCGGCGATCCGCGGGTACGCCGAGCTGACCCGCCGCGGCGGCGAGCAGGTGCCCCCGGACGTCGCGTTCGCGATGAGCCGCGTCGAGTCCGAGTCGCGCCGGATGACGACGCTGGTGGAGGACCTGCTGCTGCTCGCCCGGCTGGATTCCGGCCGCCCGGTGGTGCACGAGTGGGTGGACCTGTGCCGCCTGGTGGCCGACGCGGTCGCGGACGCGCACGTCGCGGGCCCGGACCACAAGTGGCTGATGGACGTCCCCGGCGAACCGATCGGCGTCCGCGGCGACGCGGGCCAGCTGCACCAGGTGGTGATCAACGTCCTGGCCAACGCGCGCACGCACACGCCACCGGGCACGACGGTGACGACCACACTGTCCACAGCGGACGGAATCGTCCGGCTCCGGGTGGCCGACGACGGCCCGGGCATCCCCCCGGAAATCCTCCCGGACATCTTCGAGCGCTTCGCCCGCGGCGACAATTCACGCTCCCGGGCGGCGGGGAGCACCGGGCTCGGGCTGGCGATCGTGGCCGCGGTGGTGGCGGCGCACGGCGGGCGCGTCGGGGTGCAGAGCCGGCCGGGGCGGACGGAGTTCGAGATCACGTTCCCGGAGGCACTGGCCCCCTGAGCGCAAGCGGTCGGGCGGATGCACAGCTGGCGCACAGCTTCGCCACAAGTTCACCACATCCGGCGCCGACACGGTGAACGCCATGACGACCACGCTGTCGGCGCCCGCGCACGCCCAGCCCGCTCCCGAAGCCGACCGGAAACCGCGGTGGGTCAAGCCTTCCGTGGCCGCGCTGCTGGCCGGTACCGCACTGCTCTACCTGTGGGACCTGGCGAAAACCGGCTGGGCCAACGACTTCTACGCGATGGCCGTGCAGGCCGGCACGTGGAGCTGGAAGGCGCTGTTCTTCGGTTCGCTCGATCCGGGCAACGTCGTCACCGTCGACAAACCGCCCTTCTCGCTGTGGGTCATGGGGCTGTCGGGGCGGCTCTTCGGTTTCTCCAGCTGGAGCCTGCTGGTGCCGGACGCGCTCGCCGGCGTCGCGTCCGTCGGGTTGCTCTACCTCGCCGTTCGGCGGCTCTCGGGGCCCGGTGCCGGACTGCTGGCCGGGGCCGGCCTCGCGCTGACGCCGGTCGCCGCGCTCATGTTCCGCTACGACAACCCCGACGCCTTCCTCGTTCTGCTGCTCGTCGCCGGCGCCTACTGCGTGGTGCGGGCACTGGAACACGCGAGCACGAAGTGGCTGGTGCTCGCCGGGGTCGCGATCGGCTTCGGTTTCCTCGACAAGATGCTGCAGGCGTTCCTCGTGCTGCCCGCGTTCGTGCTGGTCTACGCCGTCGCGGCGCCGGCGTCGCCCGGCCGCCGGCTCGGCCAGCTGGTCGCCGCGGCGGGTGCGGTGGTCGTCTCGGCCGGCTGGTGGATCGCGGCCGTCGCGCTCTGGCCGGTCGCGGACCGGCCCTACATCAGCGGCTCAACCGACAACACGGTGCTGGAACTGGCGTTCGGCTACAACGGCCTCGGCCGGATCTTCGGCGAAGGGCGCGGTGGGCGGGCGGGCACGCCGCCCGCCGGGCTGGAGCTGCCCACCGGTGCCCGGGGCGGTTTCGGTGGCGGCTTCGGCGGCCAAGCCGGCCTGACGCGGCTGTTCGGCGGCGAGTTCGGCGGTGAGGCGTCGTGGCTGCTGCCGGCCGCGGTCATCGGGCTGGTCGCCGGCCTGTGGTTCACCCGCCGCGCGCCGCGCACCGACCGCACGCGGGCGGCGCTGCTGCTGTGGGGTGGCTGGCTGGTGGGCACCGCGCTGGTGTTCAGCTACATGAGCGGCATCATCCACCCCTACTACACGGTCGCCCTGGCCCCCGGGATCGCCGCCACCCTGGCGATTTCCGCGCGCGAGCTCTGGCGCGGCCGGGCGAACTTCGCGGCTCGCGCGGTGCTCGCCGTCATGCTCGCGGTGACGGCGGTCTGGGCGTTCCTCCTCCTCGCGCGGACGCCGGACTGGCAGCCGTGGGTCCGCTACGCGCTCCTCGTCGCCGGGGCCGCCGCCGTCGCGGGCCTGCTGTTCGGGGCTGACCGCTTCCGGCGGCTCGGCCCGGTCGTGGCCGTGCTCGGCCTGTGCGGCGCGCTGCTCGGGACCACGTCCTTCACGCTGGCGACGGCCGCGACCGCGCACTCCGGCGGGACGCCGTCGTCCGGGCCGTCCGTCGCGAGTGGACGCGGCTTCGGCGGCCCGCGCGGCTTCGGGGCGGGGGAGACCGACACCGCGGTGATCGACCTGCTGAGGAGCACGACGACGAAGTGGGCCGCGGCGCAGAGCGGCGCGATGCAGTCGGCGGGCCTGGCGCTGGCGAGCGGACGGCCGGTGCTCGCGATCGGCGGCTTCAGCGGCAGCGACCCGGCGCCGACGCTGACGCAGTTCCGGCAGTACGTCGCCGACGGCGACCTCCACTACTACGTCGCCGGTGGTCGCGGCGGCTTCGGCGGCGGCCGCGGGACCGCCGGGGAGATCCAGGCCTGGGTCGAGCAGAACTTCGCGCCGCTCACGGTGGGCGGCACGACGGTTTACGACCTGACTAAATCTGTCAGCTGATCGAAATTGCGCAGCCGGGTGGAATTGTTTCAAGCGTGTTAACAGTTCGGGAATCATTCGGCGCATTCCAGACCGCTGCGGTATCGGCGGATGCGGACAGGTGTTCGAATTTCCGGAGCGTGGTCGGCTCATTCCGAACGACCGTTCGGATCCATCGATGCGCTCTGGGTGATGATCTCGGTACTCCTGGTCACCACCGTAACGACCAGGAATCTCGAGGCGTGCACTTGCACGCGCTCCGTGCACGCGCACGTCAGATTCTTGGCCGGGCGGCCGACAGAAACCGGGTTCAAAATGATCTCGAACGCGTCGATCCCGCTGGTTAGCCCAGGTGGCGGTCACTCGTTCGGATGCAATGAGCGGACGTTGTGGGGATCTTGTGCTACTCGCTAGGCTCTCCGCCGGGAGAGGGACAGGGGTGGCTGATCCGGCACGCTGAGTGCCGGGATTTCACTGGGGGTAGGCGCCTCCTGTCCGCGTTCTCTCGCGATGACCCGATCAGGTGCGGCCGGAAGAGAGCAGCGATGACCGTGCGCGGTGGCGCAGCTCGAACCAATCGACCTTCTTGTCGTCACCACCCGTAGCCCCGAGCGCGCAATTCCCCCTTTGGTACGGCCCCACTCCACTTCCCCCGCAACCTGGAGTTTCGTTGTGATTTCCCGTCCTCGCCCCCGTCTGCTGACGGTGCTCCTGACTTTGCTGGCCCTCGCCGGGGTCACCGTGCTTTCCGGGTGCAGCGACAGCTCCGCTTCCGGCAGCGGCAGCAAGATCACCATCGGGTTCAGCGCCTGGCCGGGCTGGTTCCCCTGGCAGGTGGCGCAGGAGCAGGGCCTGTTCGCCAAGAACGGTGTCAACGTCGACCTCAAGTACTTCGACAACTACACCGACAGCATCAACGCGCTCTCCAGCGGCGCCATCGACGCCAACAGCCAGACCCTCAACGACACCCTGTCGTCGGTCTCCGGCGGCGCCAAGCTGTCGATCGTGCTGGTGAACGACAACTCCACCGGCAACGACAAGATCATCGCCCGTGACGGGATCACCAGCATCGCCGACCTCAAGGGCAAGAAGGTCGCCGTCGAGCAGGGCGCGGTCGACCACTACCTGCTGCTGCTCGCGCTGCAGTCGGCGAACCTGACCGAAAAGGACATCCAGCTCGTCAACCTCCCGACCGACGCCGCCGCGGCCGCGTTCAAGAGCGGCCAGGTCGACGCGGTCGCCGCGTTCGCGCCGTTCACCTCGACGGCGCTGGAGCGCGCGGGCAGCCGCGCGATCTCGACGTCGGCCGAATTCCCCGGCGCCATCCCCGACCACCTCGTGACGTCGCAGAAGCTGGTCAAGGACCGCCCGAAGGACGTGCAGGCGCTGGTCAACACCTGGTTCGAGACGCTGACCTGGATCAAGAACAACAAGGACGCGGCCGTCAAGGTGATGGCCAAGCGCGGCGGCGTCTCCGAGGAGGACTACAAGTCCTACGACGCCGGCACCACGATCTTCACGCGGCAGCAGAACATCGACGCGTTCACCCCGGGCGTCACCCCGAAGAACCTCGACTTCCAGGCGAACAAGATCATCGACTTCATCGTCGGCACCGGGCTCGCCCAGCAGCGGCCCTCGCTCGACGGCCTGTTCGACGACCAGTTCGTGAAGGCCGCGCCCCAGTGACCGGTCCCACCCAGCGCACCACCCCGGCGAACACGGCCGAGGCGCGGGCCGCCGAGGCACAGGAAGCGGAACAGCGGCTCGCCGAGCAGCAGGAGGCCGACCGGGTGGGCGGCGGACGGCCGGACTGGTCGCCGCTGCCCCGCCGGGCCGGGCTGAAGCCGTCCGCTTCGCCGCTTTTCTCCTTGCGCACGCCCATTTCCGCGGCGTCCCGCTGGACGCTCGCGGCGCTGTCCTTCGCCATCCCGTTCCTGGCGTGGGTGGTGCTGAGCGTCAGCGGGGCCGTCGACTCGACGTTCCTGCCGTCCCCGGCCGCGGTGCTCAAGGCCGGGGTGGACATGGCGGGCACCGGTGAGCTCTTCGACGACCTCTGGACGACCACCCTGCGGGTGCTCGAAGGCTTCGGGCTCGCCGTGCTGGTGTCAGTCCCGCTCGGCATCCTGATGGGCTCCTTCGCCGCCGGGCAGGCGTTCTTCGAGCCGCTGATCGGGCTGATGCGCTACCTGCCGGCGAGCGCGTTCATCTCGCTGCTGATCATCTGGCTCGGCCTCGGCGAGCCGTCGAAGATCGCCATCCTCTTCATCGGCACGGTCTTCTTCAACACGCTGATGACCGCCGACGTCGTCCGCGCCGTGCCCAGCTCGCTCATCGACGTCTCCTACACGCTCGGCGCGCGCCGCGGCGAGGTGCTGCGCAAGATCGTCGTGCCGCACTCGCTGCCCGGCATGATCGACGCGATCCGGGTCAACGCCGCCGCGGCGTGGAACTTCGTGGTCGTCGCCGAGCTGATCAACTCCTCGGCGGGCCTCGGCTACCGGATCGTGCGCGCGCAGCGGTTCCTGCAGACCGACAAGATCTTCGCGGTGCTCGTGGTCATCGGGATCGCCGGGCTCGGAATCGACGTCCTGCTGCGCCTGCTGCGCACGCGGGTCGGGAAGTGGGCGGCATGACGCTGGAGCTGCGGAACGTCGCCAAGGACTACACCGTCCGCGGCATGACCACGCGCGCCCTCGACGGCGTCGACCTCGAAGTGCTGCGCGGCGAGTTCGTCTGCGTCGTCGGCGCGAGCGGCTCGGGCAAGTCGACGCTGCTGTCGCTGGTGGCCGGGCTCAGCCGGCCGACCGAGGGCGAGATCCTGCTCGACGGCGTGCCGGTGACCGCGCCGGGGCCGGACCGCGGTCTCGTCTTCCAGGCCGGCGCGCTCTACCCGTGGCGCAGCGTCGAGAAGAACGTCGCGTTCGGACTCGAGCTGCTCTCGATCGACGCCGCCGAGCGCGCCAAGCGCGTCGACTGGTACCTGGCCGAGACCGGTCTCGACGGCGTGCGCAAGTCGCTGCCGAAGCAGCTTTCCGGCGGCCAGAAGCAGCGCGTCGCGATCGCGCGCGCACTGGCGGGCGAACCGGAAGTTCTGCTGCTGGACGAACCCTTCGGCGCCCTGGACGTCCAGACCAAAGAGGACATGCAGGTGCTGATCCGCCAGGTGTGGGCCGACACCGGCACCACGGTGCTGATGGTCACCCACGACGTCGAGGAAGCGGTGTTCCTGGGCGGCCGGGTGGTGGTGCTCGCCTCCGACCCGGGCCGGATCGCCGCCGACGTCGAGGTGGCGCTGCCCGCCGAGCGGGACCTGGCGGTGAAGCGCGAACCGCGGTTCCTCGCGCTGCGCGCCCGGATCGAGGACCTGGTCCGGGAGCAGCACCGGGGCCACGTGAGCCGGGTGGCCGCGGTCGAGTGAGTACGGAAGACGGGAAGGTGGCGGGATGAGACACGGCAGGTCGGCCGCGGAACGGGCCGGCGGCGGGGGTTTTCTCACCCGGCTCGGTATTCGCGGCAAGCTGAACCTGCTGCTCCTGCCCCCGCTGGTCGCGGTGGTGCTGGTGTCGGTGCCGTTCGTGCTGACGCAGGCGAACAGCGCCGGCGCGGCGGCGCAGTCGGCCGCCGTGGCGCGGCACGCCCAGCAGCTCGGCGGGCTGATGTGGCAGCTGCAGCGCGAGCGGCTGCTGACGGCCGCGTTCGTGGCGACGCCTTCGGCGAGCCCCGATCAGATGGTGCAGCAGCAGAAGACGGTCGACAGGACGGTCGCCGAGGTCCGCGCTTCGCTGGGTGACGATGCTCCCGACGAGCTTTCCGCGGCCTTGACCCGGATCGGCTCGCTCGGCGAGCTGCGGCAGAACGCGGCCCGCCGCGGCGTCGCGCTCGACAGCGTCGCCCGCACCTACAACGCGGTGGTCGACGCGGTGATCGACTCCCTGCGCCTGGTCCCGCAGCTCACCAGTGACGCCGAGGGCACGCGGGAGCTGACGGCCCTGGACGCGCTGCTGCGGGCGAACGAGGAGAACTCGCTGCGCGCGATGGCCCTCATCGTGACCGCGGTGTCGCCGGCGGCCGGCCGGTCCATCCTGGACGACGCGACCCAGCAGGCGCCGATCTTCATCGACCGGTTCGTCAAGCAGGGCGACGACGGCGACGACAGCGAGCGGGCCGCCCTGGTCGTCCGGGTCGAGCAGAGCGACGCCGGCCGGCGCGTCGACGACCTCGCCGCCCAGGTCGGCAACCCGCGTGACGCCGCGGGCACCACGCGGTACGTCTCGGACGTCCTCTCCGCGGCGGACACCCACGCGGGACAGCGGAAGCTCGTGCAGGAACGGGCGATCAGCGAGATCACCGACTCCGCGACCGAGCGGGCCGACAGCGCGACCCGGCTGGCCTGGACGGTCGGCCTCGGCGCGGGCGGGCTGTTCCTGCTGGTCGCCTTCCTCGCCGTCGCGGTGTCCCGTTCGATCGCCGGGCCGCTGCGCCAGCTGACCACCGCGGCGACGTCGGTCGCCGACCTCGCCGGCACCGAGCTCGTCCGCGTGACCGACACCGAGGAGGCCGAGGAGCAGATCCCGCGCCTGGCCACCATCGACGTCGTCTCCGACGACGAGCTCGGGAAGCTGGCCGCCGCGTTCAACCGGGTCCAGACCACCGCGGCCGAGCTGGTCGAACGCCAGGCGCTCACCCGGCGCAACACCAGCCTGATGTTCGCGAACGTCGCGAAGCGGACGCAGAACCTCGTCGGCCGCCAGCTCGCGCTCATCGACGAGGTCGAGCGCAACGAGCAGGACACCCGGCTGCTGGCCAGCCTCTACCGGCTCGACCACCTCTCCACCCGCCTGCGCCGGAACGCCGACAACCTGCTCGTGGTGTCCGGCACCCGCGACGAAACGCGGATCGCCGGCCCGATCGAGCTGTCCACGGCGCTGCGCTCGGCGCTCGCCGAGATCGAGGACTACCAGCGCGTCAAGCTCGGTGTCGTCGCCGAAATACTGCTGTCGTCGGCCCTCGGCGCCGACCTCGTGCTCGTGTTCGCCGAGCTGCTGGAAAACGCGACGTCGTTCTCGCCGCCGGGCTCGATGGTCGAGGTGGACACCATGCTGCTGGCCGACGGCGCCTGCCTGGTGAGCATCGTCGACCACGGCATCGGCATGACCGCGGAGAAGCTGGGCGAGGAGAACCGGCGGCTCGTCGAACGCGAACGCCTGGAGCTCGCGCCGACCAGTGTGCTCGGCCTGTTCGTGGTCGGCCGCCTGGCGCGGCGCCACGAGCTGGGTGTCGAGCTGCTCGCGACGCCGACCACCGGCGGCGTGACCGCGCGGCTGACCATCCCGGCGTCGCTGTTCAGCCACCGCACCCAGCTGCGGCCGAAAACCGAGCAGCCACCGGTGATCCCGGCGCAGGCCGCGCCGCCGATCGCGTCGTCGCCGCGGCACGCCGCACCGGCCGTCCCGATCGCGCCGGCTGCTCTGTCCTCTTCGGACGACTTCCGGCCGCCGGCGCCCGAACGCGACCGGCCCGCCGAACTGCCGGCGCCGGCGATCCCGGCGCTGCTCGGCCACGGCAACGGCTTCCGCTGGTTCCGCGAACTGGAACCGGTGTGGCCGGACGCCGAACCCGACGCCGAGTCCGCCGAAGCGCCCGAACCGGCGGTGGCGGCCGCGACGGCGGTGTCGGCAGTGTCTTCGGTGTCTTCATCGGAGTCGCGGGGCGGCCTGCGCCGCCGGGTCCGCGGCGCCCAGCTGCCCAGCCCGGGCACGTCCGAGCCGGTGACCGACACCAAGCCGCGGCACGACCCGGAAGCGACCAAGGCCGCGATGGACGGCTTCGCGAGCGCCTTCGCGAAGGCCGCCGAGGTCAGCGTCCCGCCCACCAGCACCTTCGCCAGGGCCGCCGAGGTCAGCGCGCTGACGGCCGACCCGCCGCCCGCCGCCGTGACCGAACCCGGGTCACCGCTCCCGGCCCGCGGTCCCGCGGACGCAGCACCGGTGGCCACGGCGCCGTTCACGGCCGCCGAGCGGGCGCGCGACGGCCTGATCCGGCGCGTCCCCGGCGCCCAGCTCGCCCCGGGCCTGCGTCAGCAGACCGCGGGGCGGCCGCTCGCCCGCGCCGTCGTCAACCGCAGCAAGCGGGACCCGGCGGCCGAACGAGCGGCGTTCGACGCGTTCGCCGCCGGCCTCGCGAAGGCGGAGGACGTTACGGCAGACAGCCCGCCCCGAGGCGTGGTCGCCGGTCGTGTGATGGAACGAGGAGAAGAGAGCAGGAAATGAGCATCCCCGCAGCTGGCGTCAGTGTCGAAGCCCAGAACTTCAACTGGCTGGTGAGCCGCTTCGCGCAGCACACCGCGGGCGCGATAGCCGCCATCGCGGTCTCGGCCGACGGCCTGCTGATCGCGATGTCGACGGAGCTCGAGCGCTCCAACGCCGACCGCCTGGCCGCCATCTCCTCCGCCATGCTCGGCCTCGCCCACGGCGTCTCCGAAAGCCACCCGCTCGGCTCGCCCGACAAGGTGATCATCGAACTCGAGCACGGGTACCTGCTCGTCTGCACGATCAGCATCGGCTGTTCGCTGGGTGTGCTGGCCAACAAGCAGGCCAGCCTGGGCACCATCGCCTACGAGATGGCGATGTTCGCCAACCGCGCCACCGAGGTGCTCACGCCGGGCCTGATCGAGGAGCTCAAGAACACCGTGGGGTCGTGATGCCCGAGGAACCGGACATCTCGCTGCTGCGGCCGTACCTGATGACCTCGGGGCGCGCCCAGCCGGTCGACCAGAGCCTCGAAATCGAGGCGCAGGTCATGACGTCCCGCCTCGGCGCGGCGTCGCACCCCAAGCTGACGTTCGAACGCCAGGAAATCGTTTCCCTCTGCCGGAACACGATGTCGGTCGCCGAGGTGGCCGCCATGCTCGGCCTGCACATCGGCGTGGCCAGGGTGCTGGTGGCCGACCTCGCCGAACTGGGCTACGTCGTCGTCCGGCGGCCGGGCAACCACAACTCGCACGACCTCGGCATGATCGAAAGGGTCATTCGTGGACTCGAAGCCATTCACTGAACCGGCCACCCGGCCGCCGGCCCCGGTCAAGATCGTCATCGCGGGCGGCTTCGGCGTCGGCAAGACGACGGCGGTGTCGTCCATCTCGGAGATCAAGCCCCTCACCACCGAGGCGGCGATCACCTCCGTGGCCGCGGCCGTGGACAGCACCGGCCACGTCCCGGCCAAGACCACGACGACGGTGGCCCTCGACTTCGGCTGCATCACGATCGACGAAGAGGTCAAGCTCTACCTGTTCGGCACGCCGGGCCAGGACCGCTTCGGGTTCATGTGGCAGGACCTGGTCCACGGCGCACTGGGCGCCCTGGTCATCGTGGACACCCGCCGCATGGACGACTGCTACCCGGCGGTCGACTACTTCGAGAACGCGGGCCTGCCGTTCGTGGTCGCGGTGAACATGTTCGACGGCTCGCTGGGCCACAACCTGGAGGACGTGCGCTGGGCGCTGGCGGTCAGTGACGACGTCCCGCTGATCACGTTCGACGCGCGGCAGAAGCTTTCGGTACGAGACGCGCTGCTGGCGGTGCTGCACAACACGTTCAAACGGGCACGAGCCCAGGCTGGTGCGGGCGCTTGATCCGGGCCCGCTACACTTGACGACGGACCCCGCGCGGCGTCCACCCTGTGAACCTCCCCAGGGCCGGAAGGCAGCAAGGATAAGCAGGCTCTGGCGGGTGCGCGGGGTCCCCTTCTTTTCGGCTCCGGCTTCGGGGCTTCGCCCCTCTGCCGGGCCTTCACTTCGTTCTTCTGCCCGGGGGCCGAGCCCCCGGACCCCCACGGTGCCTCGTGCTCGGCCTGCCAGCCCTGCCGCGCCCCCGGCGACCTGCCGTGCCGTGCGCTGCCGCGGCTCCCGCGACCTGCGGTGGTGTGCGCTGCCGCGCCCCCGGCGACCTGCCGTGCCGTGCGCTGCCGCGGCTCCCGCGACCTGCGGTGGTGTGCGCTGCCGCGCCCCCGGCGACCTGCCGTGCCGTGCGCTGCCGCGGCTCCCGCGACCTGCGGTGGTGTGCGCTGCCGCGCCCCCGGCGACCTGCCGTGCCGTGCGCTGCCGCGGCTCCCGCGACCTGCGGTGGTGTGCGCTGCCGCGCCCCCGGCGACCTGCCGTGCCGTGCGCTGCCGCGGCTCCCGCGACCTGCGGTGGTGTGCGCTGCCGCGCCCCCGGCGACCTGCCGTGCCGTGCGCTGCCGCGGCTCCCGCGACCTGCGGTGGTGTGCGCTGCCGCGCCCCCGGCGACCTGCCGTGCCGTGCGCTGCCGCGGCTCCCGCGACCTGCGGTGGTGTGCGCTGCCGCGCCCCCGGCGACCTGTCGTACCGTGCGCTGCCGCGGCTCTTGCGGCCTGCCGTGCCGTGTCTGCGGCGGCTCCCCGCGGTCTGTCGTGGGTGTGGCTGCGGTGGTCCGGTGGGGTCAGAACAGGCCCAGTACGTCGTCCGGGGGGTTGGGGGGCTGTGGGGCGTCTGCGTCCGTTATGGGGGCCGCTCGGCCTGCCAGCTTTTGCAGCTCCGGGCCGTATACGCACCTTGCCGGGAAGGCCGCCGAGGCCGCTTGCCTGGCCAGCTCTGTTGTGGGGAGCTCGGTTGCCGAGGCCGCCAGCACCAGATTGCCGAAGCGGCGGCCGCGCAGGACTCCCGGGTCCGCCAGCAGCAGCACCTCCGGGAAGACCTCGAGCAGCGTTGCCAGGAAGCGGCGGGCGAACGGCAAGCCCGCACCGTCCGTGATGTTCACCAGGTAGCTGCCCGGGGCGCGGAGGATGCCCGCGATCGCCCGAGTCGCCTCCAGCGTTGCCAGGCCGCCGGCCAGTGTTGCCCGCTCGAACGCGTCGACCACCACCAGGTCCGCCGAATCCTCCCGGCGCGTCGCCAGTCCCTCGCGGCCGTCCGTCACCCGGACGCGCACACCCGGCACCCGCAACCCCAACTGCGCGCGGACCAGCTCCACCAGCTCGCCGTCGGCGTCGAACACCAGCTGGCGGGACCCCGGCCGCGCCGCCGCGACGTACCGCGGCAGCGTGCACGCCGCCCCGCCGACGTGGAGCGCGTCCAGGGGGCCCGGTGGCAGCCGGTCCACCACCTCCGCGAACCGGCGGACGTAGTCGAACTCCAGGTGAGCGGGGTCGTCGAGGTCGACGTACGACTGCGCGACGCCGTCCACCGACACCAGCCAGGCGTTGCCTCGGCCGGTGTCGCGGACCAGCTCCGCCGTGCCGAACCGCACCGGGTACCGCCCGGGCACCGGCTCGGGCTTCCGCGTGCGGCTCACGGGATCCGAGGTTATCGGAAACATTCCGACCGCTCCGGCGATAAGGGAACGGACGATCATCGATCGAGGGGGTTTCACCTTGCGTGCAAACGCAGTAATCGTTGCCGCGGCACTCGCGGCCGGGGTCTTCGCGACGCCGGCGGCCGCGGATGTGCTGCCCGACCGGGCGCAGGCCGTTTCCCTGCTGGAGACCGGCGGTCCCGGCGTGGCGCGAGCCGCCGAAGCGGCGTTGGTCGGCTCGCCCGCCGACCTGCAGGCCTTCCTGGCCACCGGCCGCCAGCAGGCGCAGAACGACGACGAGCGGGTCCTCGTCACCCAGGCGCTCTCCTCCGGCGGCCCGATCACCAAGCGCACCGCCCAGCGGGCGCTCAGCGGCACCCAGGACGACATCCGCGAGTACCTGGCGAACGGCCTGCCGCTGGCCCGCAGCGCCGACGACCGGATTGCCGTCAGCCAGGCCATGGACACCGGCGGCCCGACCGTCAACGAGCGGGGCACGGAGGTACTCGACAACGGCACCCCCGCCGACGTGCGGGCCTTCCTGGAGACCGGCCTGCAGCAGGCGAAGGACGTCGACGACCGCGTCACGGCCAGCCAGGCCATGGCCGCCGGCGGCCCGGAGGTCGTGGCCGCCGCGCAGACCGCGCTCGACGGCACGCCGGAGGACATCCGGTACTTCCTGTCGCTGTGGCGGCAGGTCGCCGCGAACTACGACGGCGAAGTCACCGCGGTCCAGGAGCAGCTGGACGCGGCCAAGGCCGCCGCGGCCGGCAACCGGCCCCAGGACGTGAAGCTCGCCGCGGAAAAGGCCGCGCAGCTCGCCGCGGACGCGCGGAAGGCGAACGCCGACCGGCTCGCCACGCAGCGGGCCCAGAACCAGCAGGACGGCCAGGCCGCCTCGGCCGCCGAGGCGGCCGCGCAGCAGCAGGCCAAAGAGGCCGCGGATCGCGCCGCGCGGGCCAAGTCGGACAACGACAAGCTCCTCGCCGACGCGGCCGACCCGGCGCTGACCGTGCCGAACGGCCGCAAGGCGTCCGTCTACCTGCTGCGCCACGGCAGTGCCGCCGTCAAGAACGCCGCCCGTGCCGCACTGAGCGGCTCGGACGACGACGTCGTCACGTTCGTGCGCAGCGGTCTCGCCGTCGCGCAGGAGTCCGACGACCGGGCCGCCGTCTCGGCGATCGCGGCGGACCCGAACGCCCGCCCGGGCCTGCGCCAGGCGGCTCGTGACGCGCTCGCCGGCCCGTACGCCGGTGTCGCCGCGCTGCTGCGCACCGGTGACTACCCGGGCCGGGACACCGACGACCGCATCGAGGTCAACCAGATCATGGCGGCCGGCGGTCCCTCGACGAAGCCGGCGGCCCAGCGGGCGCTGGACGGCACCGTCGCGGACATCCGCGAGTTCCTGGCCCACGGCCGGTACGTCGCGCACCTGATCGACCTGAGCGTGTACGCCACCCGCACCCTGGGGGAGGGCCCGGAGGTGCAAGCCGTCGCGCAGGGCGTCCTCGACGGCCCGGACTCGGCCCTGCAGCAGTACCTGGACGTCACGCTGCCCAAGGCCCGGGCGCGTGACGCGTTCACCGCGGCGCACGTCACCAAGGTGAACGCTCTGGTCGCCGAAGCGGCGGCCCTGGTCTCCTGACCGCACGGCGAAGGTTGTCGGTGGTGCCCGGTACTCTCGCGGCGTGGCTCTCGCGCTGTACCGCAAGTACCGTCCGGCAACCTTCGCCGAGGTCGTCGGGCAGGAGCATGTGACCGAACCCCTCCGCACGGCGCTGGCCGCCGGGCGGGTCAACCACGCCTACCTCTTCTCCGGTCCACGCGGCTGCGGCAAGACGTCGAGCGCGCGGATCATGGCCCGCTCGCTGAACTGCGTCAAGGGGCCGACGCCGGACCCGTGCGGCGAGTGCAACTCGTGCAAGGCGCTCGCGCCGGAGGGCTCGGGCAGCGTCGACGTCACGGAGCTCGACGCGGCCAGCCACGGTGGTGTCGACGACGCCCGCGAGCTGCGTGACAAGGCGTTCTACGCGCCGGCCGAGGCGCGCTACCGCGTGTTCATCATCGACGAGGCGCACATGGTCACCACGCAGGGCTTCAACGCCCTGCTGAAGATCGTGGAAGAGCCGCCCGAGCACGTCATCTTCATCTTCGCGACGACCGAGCCGGACAAGGTGCTGACCACCATCCGCTCGCGCACGCACCATTACCCGTTCCGGCTGATCCCGCCGAGCTCGATGCGCAACCTCCTGGAGCGCAACATCGCGGCCGAGGGCGTCGAGGTCGAGCCGGCGGTGTACCCGCTGGTCATCCGCGCGGGCGGCGGCTCGGCGCGTGACACGCAGTCGGTGCTCGACCAGCTGCTCGCCGGCGCCGGGCCGGAGGGCGTTTCGTACTCGCGGGCGGTCGCGCTGCTGGGCGTCACCGACGTCGCGCTGATCGACGACATGGTCGACGCGCTCTCGACCGAGGACGCGGCCACGGTGTTCGGCACGGTCGAGAAGCTCACCGAGGCCGGCCACGACCCGCGCCGGTTCGCGACCGACCTGCTCGACCGGCTGCGCGACCTGGTGCTGCTGCGCGCGGTGCCGGAGTCCGCGGGCGGGCTGGTGTCCGCGCCGGAGGAGGAACTGTCGCGGATGGTCGCGCAGGCCGAGCGGCTCGGCCTCGGCACCCTCTCCCGCTACGCCGACATCGTCCACAATGGACTTCTGGAGATGCGCGGCGCGACCTCGCCCCGGCTCGTGCTCGAGCTGCTGTGCGCGCGGATGCTGCTGCCGTCGGTGACCGATGCGGAGAAGGCCCTGCTGGCCCGGATCGAGCGCCTGGAGCGCCGCGCGACGCTCGCCGGCGGCGGAGGCGCGCCGGCCGAGGGCGGCGTGGAGCCGCCGGTGCGCGCGGCGCCGGAACGCGAGTTTTCGAGGCCTTCGCAGCGCCCGGCTTCGGCGGGTCCGGCACCGGTGCCGGAGCCGGTCAAGCCGCCCGGGCGCCCGGCCGCCGCCGACCCGGCAGACGGCGGGAGCGCCGCCCGTGCGTCGGCTCCGGCGCAGCCGAACGAAGGCAGGAGTGCCGCGCCTACGCCGGACGGTGGCACGCCCGCACCCGCCGCAGCGGCACCGGCTTCGGCGGCCGGGACCCCGGCGGGCGATGGCGGCTGGGGCGCGGTGCGCACGCCCGGCGGCGGCACGCCCGCTCCGGCGAGCGCCCCCGCTTCTTCCGAAAGCAGTGCGTCCGTCCCGGCACCGGCGGCCGCGGCCGCCGCGCCCGCGGCGCCGGGCGGGATGGACGCCGCCGGGATCCGGAACATCTGGCCGCAGCTGATGACCGCGTTGCGCAAGTTCACCGGCGGCCGCAGCCTCGAGGCGATGCTGACGCAGGCCACGGTGGCGAGCGTCGAGGGCAACGCCTTGACGCTGACCCACAAGTCCGAACCCCTGGCCCGCCGCCTCTCCGACCAGGACAACGCCCGCAAGATCGCCGGCGCCCTGACCGACGTCCTCGGCGGCGACTGGCAGGTCCGCTGCGTCCACGGCAACGCCCCGGTCGCAGCCGCCGCCCGGCCGCAGCAGGCGGCACCGGCACCGGAGCGGTCGTTCACGCGCCAGTCGGCGACGGCCGCGCCGCCCGCCGAACCGGCGGCCCGCCCCGCGACCCCGCCGCCGCCCCCGCCGCGGCCCAAGGTCACGACGAGCGAGCCGGACATCCCGCTGCCCCCGGAACCCTCCGACGAGGACGACGAGGACCTCTACAACGAGGACGCCAGCCCGGCCCCACCGCCGCCCCCACCCCCGCCGGACAAGGACCCGGACGAGCTGGCCCGCAAACTCCTCTCCGAGCACCTCGGCGCCCGCCCGCTCGACTGACACAGCCGTGTCGACCCTCGGATCACGCGTGTCGGCTGCCGGATCACGCGTGTCGTCCCTCCAAGTACGCGAGTCCGCCGCCCAGGTACGGCAGACCGGTGTGCTCGAAGGGACGACACGTGTGCTTGAACGGACGACACGGTGGGTCAGGACGCCCAGGGGCCGATGCCCGTGACCCGGTCGGCCGTGACGCGCACGATCACGGCCGTCGGTGAGCCCTGGTTGCCCAGTTCGTACTTCTCGGCGCCGAGGTAGCGCCGGGCCTGCCGGTCCATCAGCGCCGTGAACTCGTCGGCGATGTCCGGCCCGACCACCCGGGCGGTGCCCCGGACCAGCAGGTACTGCGGCAGCCCCCGGGCGTCGCGCTCGTCGTGGTCCTCGATCAGCACGGTGACGCGCGGGTCGTTGCGGATGTTGCGCACCTTGGGCCGGCGGCCCTCCATGCCCATCACGATCTCGTCGCCCTCCCGGCTGGCCCAGACCAGCGAGGTCTGCGGCGAGCCGTCCGGGTCGATGGTCGTCAGCACGGCGTTGAACGGCCGCTCGAACAGGCGGTGGCAGCTTTCGGGAAGTTCCATGGTTCCGAGCGTAGGAAGCCGACAGGTACCGCTCGGTACCTTTGTTCCCATGGGTGACTTCTCGGGTGACGTCTTCCTCGCCGACTGCCCGGCCCGGCTGGCGATCGAGATGATCGCCGACAAGTGGGCGGTCGTCGTCGTGTTCGCGCTCAGCCGCGGCCCGCGGCGGCACGGCGAGCTGGCCGGCCTGATCGGCGGGATCTCCCGCAAGGTCCTCACCCAGACGCTGCGCAAGCTCCAGGGCCACGGCCTGGTGGACCGCCGCGCGTACGCCGAAGCGCCGCCGCGCGTCGAGTACTGCCTGACCGAGCTCGGCCGGACGCTCGTCGAGCCGATCGGCGTCCTCACGAAGTGGGCGACGCAGCACGGCGAGGCCGTCCTCGAGGCTCAGGAGGCCAGGTAGGCCTCGATCGCCGCCGCGATGGCGGACGCGAACCGCTGCCGTCCGTCCGCGCTCGTCATCCGGGCCGCCTCCGTGGCGTTGCGCATGTTGCCGCACTCCACCAGGGCCGCCGGCCGGGTCGAAAGGTTGAGGCCGCCCAGGTCCGCGCGGGCCGACAGGCCGTCCGTGCCGATGTAGTTCGCCGCGCTGAAGCCGTTCGTGCGCATCGTGTCGCGCAGCGTCTGCGCCAGCCGCGTCGAAGGCGCTCCCTGCGCGGCGTTCAGCGGTGGTGACGAGTACGCGACGTGGAAGCCGTTCGCCCCCGCCGCTTCCGAGCCGTCGGCGTGGATGGAGACGACCGCGTCCGCGTTCGCGTCGTTGCCGATCGCCGCGCGACGGTCGACGCAGGGGCCGACGCCGGTGTCGTCCTGTCGCGTGTAGACGACGCGGATCCCCTTGTCCGCCAACGCTTTCCCGACCCGCTGCGCGACGTCGAAGGTGAACGCGTGCTCGGGGTAGCCCGCGTTGGTCGCGGTGCCGGTCGTGTTGCACGGCTTGGTCTGCCCGCGCCCGGCCGGCACCGGGCGGTTGATCTCCGCCGGGTGGGCGCCGTTGCCGCCGTTGTGGCCGGGGTCCAGCACGACGACCTTCCCGGCCGCCGCCGCCGGCGGCGGCGTGGCCGACGAAGACGGAGATGGAGACGGAGATGGAGACGGCGACGGAGACGGCGTTGGAGACGACGGCGTGGGCGACGCGGTCGTGGTCGTGACCACGGGCGCGGGCGCCGCTGGAGCGTCGTCGGAACAGCCGGTGAGCAGGAGGGCACCGGCCAGCAGCAGGGGAGCAGTCGCGCGTCGCACGGCGACCACGGTGCCACAGCCCGGCACTTCGCGTGGCGCGACTACCCTGGTGGGGACACAGGCGTGCAGAGAGGACCGAGTGCGATCATGGCCCAACCCGGCGGCGGCTTCGACCTTTCCCAGCTGATGCAGCAGGCGCAGCAGATGCAGCAGAAGCTCGTCGAAGCCCAGGAAGAGCTGGCCAACACCGAGGTCACCGGCACTGCCGGGGGCGGACTGGTCACCGCGACCGTGTCCGGTGACAGCCAGCTGAAGAGCCTCCAGATCGACCCGAAGGTGGTCGACCCGGACGACGTCGAGACGCTGTCCGACCTGATCGTGGCGGCGGTCCGCGACGCGTCGGCGAGCGCGCAGAAGCTCACCGAGCAGAAGCTCGGCCCGCTGGCCGGCGGGCTCGGCGGCGGTGGCGGCATGCCGGACCTCGGTGCCCTCGGCTTCGGCGGCTGACGAACTTGTACGAAGGTGTCGTCCAGGACCTGATCGACGAGCTCGGGCGCCTGCCCGGGGTCGGGCCGAAGAGCGCCCAGCGGATCGCGTTCCACCTGCTGGCCGCGGACCCGGTGGACATCTCGCGGCTGCAGGACGTCCTCGGCAAGGTCAAGGAGGGCGTGCAGTTCTGCGAGGTGTGCGGCAACGTCTCGGAGCAGCAGAAGTGCCGCATCTGCCGCGACGAGCGCCGCGACCTCACGGTCATCTGCGTGGTCGAGGAGCCGAAGGACGTCCTGGCGGTCGAGCGCACGCGCGAGTTCAAGGGCCGCTACCACGTCCTGGGCGGCGCGCTCGACCCGCTGTCGGGCATCGGCCCGGAGCAGCTGCGGATGCGTGAGCTCCTCAAGCGCATCGGCGAGGCGGACATCAAGGAGATCATCATCGCCACGGACCCCAACACGGAGGGCGAGGCGACGGCGACCTACCTGGTCCGCATGCTGCGCGACTTCCCGGGCCTGAGCGTGACGCGGCTGGCGTCGGGACTCCCGATGGGCGGTGACCTGGAGTTCGCCGACGAGCTGACGCTGGGCCGCGCGCTCTCCGGTCGCCGGGTGCTCTGAAGCGAAACGGGCCGTTCACGCGAGCGTGAACGGCCCGCTCTGGTTATTGGCCCCAGTTTTCGATGTCGGGGGCGCCCATGTCGGTGTTCCAGTACCAGTGGGTGAGGGTGCCGTTGGTGGAGCGGCCGTAGATGTTTTCCTGGCTGTCGGTGGCGAAGCCGGTGGGGTTGGTGCCGAGGTTGCCGCCCCAGTTGTCGTGGCGGGGCTGGTTGTCTTCCGGTGTCCAGTACCAGTGGCCGAGCTGGTTGTCCGGCGTGCGGGCGAACACGTGCTGCTGGTCCTGCCACACGTAGGCCACGGGGTTGCCCTGGATGGGTGCACCCAGGGGTTCGTCGACGACCTCTTCCTCGGGGGTCCAGTAGAAGTGCTTCAACGTGCCGTCGGTGCCGCGGGCGAACACGTGCTGCTGTTCCCCGAACGCGTAGCCGGTCGGGTCACCGGCCAGAGTGCTGGAGCCCCAGACCCCGTAGTTCGGATCCGCGTCGGTCGGGGTCCAGTACCAGTGCGCCAGGTGCCCGTCGCCGGTGCGGCCGAACACGTGCTGCTGATCGCCCCAGACGTAGGCCACCGGGTCACCGGCCACCGATTGGGTCTGGGTTTCTTCGACCATGCCGGTGTCGGGAGTCCAGTACAGGTGCTTGAGCTTGCCGTCGGTCCCGCGGGCGAAGATGTGCTGCTGATCGCCGAAGGCGTACCCGGTCGGGTTACCCGCGATGTCGTCGGCACCCCACTGCTCGAAGTTCGGATCGGCATCGGTGGGATACCAGTACCAGTGACCGATCGTGTTGTCCGCCAACCGGGCGAACACGTGCTGGGTGTCCCCCGCCACGAACGCCACCGGCTCACCCGCCAACGCCCCCGGATACGACTCCGACTCGATCGACTCACCCCCGTTGTAGGAGTGCCGCAACGACCCGTCCGCACCACGGGAGAACATGTGCTCCTGCGTCCCGTACCGGTACGACGCCGACGCCGCAATCCCCTCATCACCCTTCGGGGCCGGCTGGCCGATGTCGTCGACGATGTTGCGGTAGCGCATCGGGGTGAACGTCCGGATGTAGGACTGCGTGGTCCACGCCCGCTCGACGGCCGGGTTGCCGTAGTCGAACTCTTCGCGGACGATCGGCTGCGTCTTGGCGGCATCGTTCCAGGCGAGGAAGAGCGCGATGTGCCCCTGGCGCCACAGCGCGTCGCCGGGCTGCAGGTCCGCCCAGCCGATTGCGTCCATCCGCGTCGGCAGGGTCGCGGTGGTCAGGCTCGTGCTGAGGTTCCAGGCCATCGAGATGAACCCGGAGCAGTCCTGGCGGTAGGTGCCGTACTGGTTGGTGTGGTACGCGGACTGGCTGTACATGACGTGCTCGTCGATCCACGACCTCGATCTGGTCAGCACCTCGGAGCGCGTGATCTGGCCGTTCTCGACCGAAGTCGTCGAAGTCATCGCCCGCGCGCCGGTCTTCGGATGGCTCGGGACGCCCGCGGTGCCTTCGTGCGGTAGCCGGCCCGGCTTGGCGGGGTCGTAGTAGCCGTTCTGCGCGGCCGCGGCGGCCGCCGGGCCGAGCGGGTGTGCGTGGGCGATCGCGGGAGCGGCACCGGCGATCGCGAGCGAGGTGAGCACAGCGGCCACGACGGCGCCGGTGCGTTGGACGGTCATGGGTTTCCTCCTGGGTGAACGCTCCGCCGTTCTCGGTGCGGCGGACTCGCTGGGAAACCCTCCCGAGGCACGCTTCAAGTCCGCCCCAAAACCGCTTCAACTGCAATTGCAGACGGCTTGAAGTCGACTTGGAGACCTGGCTTCCAGGCTTTGCCCATCGCCACGACCTGGAGGACACCATGACCCGCACGACCACCCGGATCACCGTCGGCGGGCTCGGCGCGCTGATCAGCACGCTGGCCCTCGTCGCACCCGCTTCGGCCGGTCAGCCGACGACCAGCGACCCCGGGACGAGCACCACGACCCAGGAACAGCAGCGGTCAGCGGCGATGAGAGCCGCGGCCGTCAAGGACGGCTCCCAGGACGACTACGTCGCCGCGGCCGGCCCCGCCGCCCAACGGATCCGCGACGACTTCGACATACCGGCGTCGGTGACCGTCGCCCAGTCCATCCTCGAGTCGAACTGGGGCCGCAGCTCGCTCTCGGTCAACGATCGGAACTTCTTCGGTTTCAAGTGCACTTCGCCAACCAACCCCGGTCCGTTCGCCAAGGGCTGCGCCCCCTACCCGACCACCGAGTGCGTGCCGCTGCCGTGCCACACCGTCAACGCGTACTTCCGCTCCTACGACTCGATGGAGAACTCGTTCCGCGACTACGGCCGGCTCCTCACCACCAGCTCGATCTACCAGAGCGCGCTCCCGTACCGCCACGACCCGAACGCGTTCATCCGCGAGGTGGGCCGGCACTACGCCACCGACCCGGACTACGTGAACAAGGTCATCTCCCTGATGAACACGTACAACCTCTACCGCTTCGACTCCGGCACGGCACCCGGTGCGTCACTCGGTGATGAGGGGATTGCGGCGTCGGCGTCGTACCGGTACGGGACGCAGGAGCACATGTTCTCCCGTGGTGCGGACGGGTCGTTGCGGCACTCCTACAACGGGGGTGAGTCGATCGAGTCGGAGTCGTATCCGGGGGCGTTGGCGGGTGAGCCGGTGGCGTTCGTGGCGGGGGACACCCAGCACGTGTTCGCCCGGTTGGCGGACAACACGATCGGTCACTGGTACTGGTATCCCACCGATGCCGATCCGAACTTCGAGCAGTGGGGTGCCGACGACATCGCGGGTAACCCGACCGGGTACGCCTTCGGCGATCAGCAGCACATCTTCGCCCGCGGGACCGACGGCAAGCTCAAGCACCTGTACTGGACTCCCGACACCGGCATGGTCGAAGAAACCCAGACCCAATCGGTGGCCGGTGACCCGGTGGCCTACGTCTGGGGCGATCAGCAGCACGTGTTCGGCCGCACCGGCGACGGGCACCTGGCGCACTGGTACTGGACCCCGACCGACGCGGATCCGAACTACGGGGTCTGGGGCTCCAGCACTCTGGCCGGTGACCCGACCGGCTACGCGTTCGGGGAACAGCAGCACGTGTTCGCCCGCGGCACCGACGGCACGTTGAAGCACTTCTACTGGACCCCCGAGGAAGAGGTCGTCGACGAACCCCTGGGTGCACCCATCCAGGGCAACCCCGTGGCCTACGTGTGGCAGGACCAGCAGCACGTGTTCGCCCGCACGCCGGACAACCAGCTCGGCCACTGGTACTGGACACCGGAAGACAACCAGCCCCGCCACGACAACTGGGGCGGCAACCTCGGCACCAACCCCACCGGCTTCGCCACCGACAGCCAGGAAAACATCTACGGCCGCTCCACCAACGGCACCCTCACCCACTGGTACTGGAACACCGACATGGGCGCCCCCGACATCGAAAACTGGGGCCAGTGAACGAAAGGAAGCACGTCATGCGAACGAAGATCGCGCGGCCGCTCGCCGCGCTGGTTCTGGCCGCGGCGACCGTCGCCGCGGTGCACAGTCCCGCCTCCGCCGACACCACCACGACGCTCAGCTTCTCCGCGCACCAGGATGACGACCTGCTGTTCATGAACCCGGACATCGCCTCCGACGTCGAAGCCGGGTACAACGTGTGGGTCACCTACCTCACCGCGGGTGAGATCCCCTGCGAAAGCCACGACCCGTGCGGCATCGATTACGCCAACGACCGGATCCAGGGGGAACGCGCCGCTTACGCCGAGACGGCCGGGGTGTCCGACTCCTGGACGTACGAGCAGATGTGGTTCGACGGTCATCCTGTCGCCGTCAATCACCTCGACGGCACCAACGTCCACCTCGTGTTCACCTACATCCACGCGGCCGCCGGGCCCGAGGACAACTGCGGCGACCTGTACCGGATGCTGCACGACGACTCGTACGTCGCCCAGCCGATCGACAACCGGCCGGCGTACACGAAGGATTCGTTCGTCGGCATGCTGCGGTCGATCATCGACTACGTCCAGCCCGACTACATGCGGACGCAGAGCACCCTCGGGCACCGGGAACGACGCGGTGACGGCGTGGCCGACAACGTCGACCACGTCGCCGGGGCGATCCTCGCGGCCGACGCGGACGTCGACGGCGCGGGCAACACCTGGATCCGGCGGGACGAGTACCAGGGATACATCATCACCGACTACCCGGACAACGTCGGCGGTTACTGGCGGGACCGCAAGCAGCAGATCTGGAACGCCTACAAGCCGTTCGACTACCAGATCAGCCCGTGGTCGTGGGACAACGTGATGGGCAAGCAGTACCGGCCGGAAGGGCGGATCTTCTGGCCGGGCATCCCCTGGGTGCCGCCGGGTGACTTCAACGCTTGCTAGTGGTGTTCCGTGCAGACCGCTTTCCCGTTGCCAGAAGCGGTCTTCACGGACATCCGGGGTTCACCGGCCTCCCGCGCGCCGTACCTGGTGAAGAGGGCCTGCGCCTCGGCGTGGGTGGCGTCGGATTCCGCCTGGCGGCCCAGCGCTCGCTGGGCCGCCGCGAGGTCCCGCAGGTTGCGGGCCCGCCACAGGGGGAGGGAAAGCGCGTCGCACCATGTGAGGGCAAGCTCGAGGTGGCGCCGGGCGGAGTCCGGCTCGCCGCGGACGAGTTCGAGCTCGCCCAGGGTGCGGAGCATGAGCGCCTGGCCGAAGCCGTCCTGCATTTCGCGGCAGGTCGCCAGCGCGTCTTCGAGCTTCGCGTGCAACTCGCCGGTGTTCCGGCGTCCCTGTCTGATGTGGACTTTCACGAGGGCCTGGGTGGCGTAAGCGATCATCAAGCGGTCGCCGGCTCCCCGCAGGAGGTCCAAGCCCTGTGTGCACGCCCGCTCGGCTTCGGCGAGCCGCCCGGCCGCGCGGTGCACGATGCCGAGGGAACGCAGGACGAGGGCGACGCCGTGGTCGTCCGGAAGCACCCGGTACCGGGTGAGGGCGCGCTCCAGCTCGGTGCGGGCTTCGGGCAGCCGGCCGAGTTCGGTCAGGACCATGCCGCGGCCGTGATGCGCCCTGGCCTCCGCCCGCGGGTCACCGAGCCGGCTCAGCACCGGGAGGGCCTCTCCGAGCAGCTTCAACGCTTCGGGCAGCCGTGCCTGCTCGCGCCGGACGCTGCTCAGCATCATCCGCGTGACCGCTTGGCCGCGGACATCGTCGACTTCGGCGTACGCCTCGAGGGCCTGTGCGTAGTAATCGGCGGCTTCGTCGAGCCGGTCCTGCTCGCTGCGCAGCCAGCCGAGACCGGCCAGCAGCAGGCCCTGACCGGAGAGGTCGCCCGTCTGCCGGGCCGCTTCGAGCGCGGCCGTGTGGGTCCGCCACCAGTAGTGGAAGTGGTTCTCCACGGCGAAGGACGAGGAACACAGCGCAGTCGCCAGCCGCACGGCCGGGTCGGCCAGTCCCAGCTCGCTGGCGCGCTCGACGATGTGCACCAGCGCCGCTTGTTCGGCGTCGAACCAGGCGAGGGGCTCGCCGAGCGCGTCCGTGGAGACCAGCTCCGGGGTCGTCGCCGGACCCGGCGCGGCGGGCCGCAGGGCGCGCACCGGGGTACCTCCCGAGGCCCATTCGACCAGCCGGTACCACTCGTCGGCCGCCTGCCGGACCGCGAGCCGCAGCTGCTCGGCGTCCTCCTCCGCTTCGGCGCGTTCCCAGCCGAACACGCGGATGAGGTCGTGCAGGCGGTACCGGGTGACGCCGGAACCGTCGTTGCTGACCACGTCCAGCAGCTGGGCGCGGACCAGTCCTTCGACGATGTCCTCGGCGTCGTCCGGCGGCACCGACAGCAGCACGCTCACCAGCCAAGCGCCGAAGTCGGGCACCCCCAGCCAGCCGAGCCGGCGCAGCGCGGACCGTTCGAGGTCACCGAGCCCGCGGTAGGACAGGGCGAGGCTGCCGCGGACTTCGAGGTCGCCGATCGCCAGTTCGTTCAGGAACTTCCGCTGTTCGCGCAGCCTCGGCACCAGCCGGGACGGCCGCCAGTCCGGCCGCGCGGCGAGGCGGGCGCCGATGATCCGGACGGCCAGCGGCAGGTTGCCGCAGAGGTGCACGAGCGTGCGAGCCGCGTCGGGTTCGGCGGCGATCCGGGTGCCGCCGACGATCTGGGTGAGCAGGGCGAGACCGGTCTTGTCGTCGAGGACCTGCAGGTCGATGTGCTCGGTCGAGTCCAGCGCGGCCAGTCGCACCCGGCTGGTGAGCACACACAGGCAATCGTCACCGCTGGGCAGCAGCGGCCGCACCTGGCGTTCGTCCGCGGCGTCGTCGAGCACCACCAGCAGCCGCTTCGACGCCGACAGGGTCCGGTACAGCTCGACGCGTTCGTCGAGGCCCACCGGGAGTTCGGCGTCGGCGACGCCCAGCGCGCGCAGGAACCGGCCGAGCACCTCGACGGCGTCCACGGGCGACTGCTGGGCGCCGCGCAGGGCCACGTAGAGCTGCCCGTCGGGGAACCGGGACCGCAGCAGGTGGCTCACATGTACGGCCAGCGAGCTCTTGCCGGAGCCGGGCTTACCGGAGATCGCCACCCGGCGCGCGGCCGGCTTGGTGAGCGTCGCCGCCTCGGTGGTCCGGCCGGTGAAGTCGGTGATGTCCGGGGGAAGCAGGCACGGGCCGCCGGACGCTTCCCGCAGCGGTGCCGGTCTCTCTTCGGACTTCGGCGCGGCCGGTGCGCCGGGCTCGTGCGCCACCCCGTCACCGCGCAAGATCCGCTGGTGCAGTGCCCGCAGCTCCGGCCCGGGTTCGACGCCGAGCTCTTCGACCAGCAAGCCGCGCCCGGCTTGGTAGCACCTCAGCGCATCGGCTTGCCGTCCGGTCGTCCACAACGCGGTCATCAGCTGGCCGCGGAGGCGTTCGCGGAGGGGGTGCTCCGCGACCAGCGCCGTCAGCTCGTTGACCAACCCCGCGCCGCGACCCAGTGCGAACGCGCAGTCGATGCGCTTCTCCAGCACGTCCAGCCGCTGGTCCGCCAGCCGGGCGGCCTCCGTCGCGGCGAACCGGGACTTGAGACCGCCGAGGGCCGGGCCTTGCCACTGGTCGAGCGCCTGCCCGTACCGCTGCTCGGCCGCTTCGTGGTCCCCGGCGCCGGCCGCCGAATCCCCTTCCGCCGTCAGGCGGGCGAACTCCAGCAAGTCGACGGTGCAGCCGGTCAGCTCGATCCGGTAGCCGCTCTGTTCGGTGAGGATCGCGCCCGGTTCCCCGTCCGGCTGCTGGAACGCCCGGCGCAGGGTCGAGACGTAGGTGTGCAGCAACGAGGATGCGCTTTCCGGCGGCGCCTCGTCCCAGATGATCGAGATCAACCGGTCGGCGTTGAGCACCCGGCCTTCAGCCAGCAAGAGCGCCGCGAGCAAGGTGCGGGGTTTGGGGCCGCCCAGCGGGACATCAGCCCCGTTTCGCCGCGCCGTCATCGTTCCCAGCAGCTGAAACCACATCGAGATCCCCCCAGCCCCGTGGGATCACACGTTCAGGTGACCCCCCACGGACCCTAGTTACCTCGTCGGAGGGCGCACAAGAACGCCATCACCCGAGGTCGGGTGCGGTCGGGAAAACACTCGAACGGCGGAAACCAGAGGTTGCCGGAGGTAGCTGGGCCGGCTTTCGCTCAGCAGTAGCCGAGCTGCGCCAGGGTGTCCACGACGATCTCGGACGGGTGGTACTTGTCCATCCAGGACTCACCACGCCGGTTCTGGTACGTGTCGAGGAAGTTCTGCAGCTTGTCGCCGCGCATTTCCGTCAGCACGACCGTCTCGCCGAGGTGCTGCGGCGTCTCCGTGCGCTCGCGGTGCACCGCGCACGGCAGGCCGAGGTAGTAGCACTCCGCCGAAAGACCACCCGAATCGGTGACGACGTACTCGGCGCGCGCCACCAGCGGCAGGAACTTCAGGTACCGCATCTTCGGCTGGACGATGAACCGGTCGTCGAAGATGTTGCCGATGCCCAGCGAGCGGATCTTCTCGCGCTCCGGCGCGCCGGCCATGTACAGGATCGGCATCTTGCGGCTCTGCTCGCGCAGGATCTCCAGCGCCTCGCGGTACTTGTCCGGGCGCGAGACCAGCTCGAAGCGGTGCAGCGTGGCCAGGCCGAACTTTTCCGGCAGGTCCGGCACGTCCAGCGGCTGGTTGATGGCCAGGCGCATCGCGTCGATCGCCGTGTTGGCCTCGGTGTCGACGACCACGCCGCGGGCGTTGCGCAGGTTGTTGACCTCGCGGATGCTCGGCGCGAAGTGGATGTCGACGATCTTCGCCGCGATCTTGCGGTTCAGCTCCTCCGGCAGCGGCGAGAGGATGCTGCCCGACCGCGCGCCCGCCTCGACGTGCCCGACGCGGGACTTCAGGATCCGCTTGCCGATCAGCGAGCCGTACGGCGTGGTGAACGTGTCGCCGTGCACCAGCACCAGCGGCGGGCGGCCGTCCTCGGTCAGCGCGGCGCGCAGTTCGTGGCGACGGCTCCACGCGGTGCGCAGCACCTGCGCGGCCCAGCCCGGGACCTGCGCCGGCGACTCGAGGTTGTGGGCCTTCTCCTCCGGCACCAGCCAGACGTCCGGCTGCGGCATGTTCAGGTCCGCGAGGACGTCCGCGACCTCGTCGACGTGCTGGGCGGTGAACCAGATCTTCGGCCGCATCCCGCGCTCGCGGATCCCGTGGTAGACCGGGGCGATCTTGATCAGTTCCGCGGTGGTGCCGAGAATGAAGGAAATCACCGTGAAGCCCATTTCTGGTCGGGTGCGGTGGCGCAAGGATACTGGCCGACCCGCCGCGGGGGCCGCCGGGTAGCCTCGGCACGGTGAGTGCGAACCCGCTCCTCCCCTCGCTCAGCGTCGTGATCCCGGTCTACAACGAGCAGGACTGGATCGAACGCAGTGTCGGTGCGCTGCTCGCTTCGGCGTCCGCCGCGAGCTGGCCGATCGAGGTCGTCGTGGTCGACGACGGCAGCACGGACGCCACGCCTTCCCGGCTCGACGACCTGCGCGAACGCCACGGCATCACCGTCTTGCGCCAGGCCAACGCCGGCCGGTTCGAGGCCCGGCGGGCGGGGATCGCCAAGTCGTCCGGCGAGTGGATCGCGCTGCTCGACAGCCGCGTCATCGTCGACGAGCACACCCTGACGTTCCTGCGCGACCAGCTCGTGGAGCACCCCGAGCGCGCGGTCTGGAACGGCCACATCGACGTCGCTTCCGAGCACAACCCGTACGCCGGGTTCATGGCCGGTCTGGTCAAGGTGCCCTGGCGCAAGTACTGCGCGAACCCGCGCCTGATGTCGTACGGCATCGAGGAGTTCGACGTCCACCCGAAGGGGACGACCTTCTTCTGCGCGCGCCGCGGCCTCCTCGAAGGCTCGGTGACGGCGTTCGCGTCGCTGTTCGACGACCTCCGCTTCGCCAGCGACGACACCCGCATGCTGCGCTGGATCGCCGAGCACGAGCGGATCTGGCTGGCCCCGGAGCTGTCGGCGACCTACCACGGGCGCGACTCGTTCAAGAAGTTCACGCAGCAGGCCTACTTCCGCGGCACGACCTACGTGGACTCCTACATCGCCTCGCCCGGCCCGGCACGCAACGCCCTGTTCGGCGCGCTCGCGGCCGGTGCCGTCGGCCTGGTCTTCGCCGCGAAGAAGCCGAAGACGACGCTGGCCGCCGGTGTGCTCGGCGCGGTCGCGGCGGGCGAGGTCGTCAAGAAGTGCGGCGCGACCGGCCCCGAGGCCCGCGCGGTCACCAAGCTGCTGCCGGTGTTCGCCGGCGGGTTCGGCGCCGGTGTCCTGCGTGGCCTCGCCATGGCCGTGCGTGCCCGGCTCCGTCGCCGATGAGCACCGACGCGGACACAGTGGACACGCCGGCCGCCGCGCGCAGCGGACGCACGACCGCGGGCAGCCTCGGCGGCTCGCTGATCGTGTCCATCGGCCTCGGCTACCTGCTCACGGTCGCCTGCCAGCGGCTGCTGCCGCCGACGGAGTACGCGGTCTTCGTCACCTTCTGGGGCCTGGTGATGGGCCTCGGCAGCACGCTGTCGCCGCTCGAGCAGGAGCTTTCGCGCCAGTCGGCGGTCGCCGCGCTCGCCGGAGGCAAGGCTGGCCGCCCCGCGCTGCGGGCGGTCGCGGCCGGCGTCGTCGTCGCGGCCGCGTTCTCGCTCGCGCTGCTGATCCCGCCGGTCAACGACAAGCTGTTCCACGGCGAGTGGTCGCTGGCGGTCATCGTGCTGGCCGGCGGCGTCGCGTTCGCCTGCCAGTTCGGCACGCGCGGGCTGCTCATCGGACAGCACAAGGTGAAGGCCTTCTCGCTGCTCGTGGTCGCCGAACCGGCCGTGCGGGCGCTCATCCTGGGTGTCCTGTTCGTCTCGGTCGCCTACAACGTCGTCTCGCTGGCGATCGCGGTCGCGGCCGGCTCGTTCGCCTGGCTGCTGTTCGCGCGCCCGGCCCGGCAGCTGCTCGACTTCCACGTCGAGGGTGACGGCTGGGGCGTCACGTCCCGCCGGATGGGCATGCTCCTGGCCGGCGCGGCCCTGACGGCGGCGGTCATCACCGGCTACCCGGCGCTGGTCGGCCTGCTGGCCCCGGGCGGCGACGGCGACCGCGTCGGCTCGCTGTTCGCCGCGCTGGTCATCGCGCGGCTGCCGCTGACGCTGATCGGGCCGGTGCAGTCGCTGGCGGTGCCGTTCGTCGTCCGGCTGTCGGTCACCGAGGAGGGCCGCCACCGGCTGCGCCGCGTGCTCGCCCTCGGCGCGGCGGCGTCGCTGGTGCTGGCCGCGCTCGGCGCGCTGGTCGGGCTGTGGCTCGGCCCGTGGGCGGTCCGGTTCGTCAGCGGGCCGAAGTACGACATCGACGGCTGGTCGGTCGCGGGGCTGGTGTGGTCGTCGGTGCTGCTGGTGCCGATGCAGCTGCTCACGGCGGTGCTCGTGGCCCGCACCCAGGCGAAGCTCGTGCTGGCGACCTGGGCCGTGGTCACCGGCACGGCGTCGCTGGTGCTGCTGTTCCTGCCGGGCGACACGGTGTTCCGCGCGGTGGTCGCGCTGGCGGTGGCGCCGACGCTGGGGCTGGCGGTGGTGCTGGCGTTCGTCCTGCGTCGGGCGCCCGAGCCGGTCGAGGCCGGCCCGGAAGCCGCCTGAGGTCTGCTAGACGATTGATGCGTAACTCGGTTAGTGGTCGTAAGCGGTCAGTGATCGGGTGATGGGTTGGCTGGTGGTGCGGTTGTTGAGGGTGTCGTTGACCGATTCGATGAGCTGGCGGATGGACTTGAGCAACGGCTCGCCGGGATAGGGCCGGCGGTTGCGGTAGGACGGCCGGATCAGCCGGACCCCGCGCTCGGTGAGGAAGCGGTCCAGTTCGGCGGAGACGTAGCCCTTATCAGCGATGATCAGCAGGCCTGGGCGGTCGGTGAAAAGTGGGGGTTCGTGATCGCAGATGGCCATGAGCACCTGCCGCTCGTCGATCTTCGGGTCGGCCAGAGCCCAGGCGATGGGCAGCCCGGCCGGCGTGCAGACCAGGTGCAGCCGCAGGCCCCAGAACCAGCGCGATCCAGACCGGATCGGTCCACAGGTCGGTGTCCGCGGCCAGCCACCGCATCACGTGCTTGACCAGCGGCAACGCGGCACGCAACCGACGGTTGTAGCCGGACTGGCCGGGCAGGTACCGGAACGCGCCGGGCATCCGCATCGGCAGAAACCGCAGCCAGCGCGCTTCGGAGGTGAACCCCAGCAGAGCCTGGGCCACGGCCAGAGTGACCAGCTCGGCGTCGGTGAGCTTCGGCTCGTCTAACCTCGGGGCGGGGTCTGCGGCAGGTTCAGCCGGTACACGCTGACCGTGCCCGAGCTGAACTCCTTCGTCAGGCCCGGCAGGCCGGTCAGCCCGCTGAGCCCCGGCGCCAGGCTGTACGTCAGCTTGCCCGTCCAGTGGTGGCCGTCCGTGCCGACCGTCGGGGCCGAGGAATCCACGTACACCCAGCGGACGTTCTTCGCCCGGAGGATGTTCTGGACCTGCGGGTCGGCCGGGAAGTCGTTGAACTTCGCCAGCAGGGTGATGTTGTCCTCGATCGGGCTGTGGCCGTCCGGGACGATGTTGAGGATCGGCAGGTCGTAGTCGACGTACAGCAGCGTCGAGCCGTCGTTCGCGTTGTTGAGGATCGTCTCGCCCGGGGCCGCGTTCTCGTGCAGCCACCTCGCGGCCGCGTCGTCCGCCGCGTCGTAGCGGACGAACTGCGGGGTCGCGTAACGCTGGCTGAGCGACAGCGCCCCGGTGTTCATGTAGCCGCGGAACGACGTCACCGTCAGCGCGCCGAGCAGCACCACGACCAGCCCGAACGCCACCGCCGGCCGGAGCCGCGCCGGGATCGGGTTGCGGGCCTTCACCGCGACGACGAACAGCGCGAGCGCCACGAACAGGACGCCCGCCAGCGGCGGGATCAGCAGGTAGACGTGGGTGTCGAGGCGGTTGGCGACCCGGTAGTAGTAGCGGCCGATGGTGGCGCCGAACCCGGAGTTGGGCGAGTAGTGGAAGCTCACCACGACCGCGGCCCAGAACAGCCAGGCCGTCAGCAGCGGCCACGCCCGCCGCGACAGCAGCGTGGCGGCGACGCCGGCCAGGCCCAGCAGGCCGAGCACCAGCTGGCCCATCGTGCCGCTCGGGTCGAAGTAGCCGCCGTAGGGCAGCCGGGCGATCAGCTTGGCCGACTCGCCCAGCGGCGAGCCGGGGATGTTGGCCGGCGCGTCGACCACCGTGCCGCCGCCGAGCCGCAGGAGCGCCAGCACGTCCGGGACGATGAGGACGACGGCGACCACGCCCGTCAGCACCAGCGGCAGCAGCGCGCGGACGAAGGCGAGCCGGCCCGCCCTGGTGAACAGCAGGCCGACCATGGCCGCGACCGTCGTCAGCGCCACCGAGGTCAGTGCGCTCGGGTGCAGGTTGAACGCGCCGGCGGCGGCGACGCCGACCAGCACCGCGCGGCCCCAGTGGCGCTTGCCGATCACCAGCATCACGGCGACGAGCCCGGGCATGAGCGTCATCGCGGCTGCGTTCGGCAGGACCCCGCCGTCGTGCGCGAAGGCGATGCCGGGGCGGTACAGCTGGACGGAGACGAACGCGGCCACCCCGGCGGCGAGCTCGACCCAGCCGCGGCCGAGCCGGCCGTGCCGGAGCACCGCCGCGGTGAAGGCGGCCACCGACAGCGGCAGCACGACCACCGTGAACACGACGGTCACCAGGTTCAGGGACAGCATCGTGTCCCCGAAGATGTCGGTGAGCAGCGCGCAGAGGTCGGTGAAGCCGGGCGGGTAGAACTGGACGTTGGTGTCGTGCACGACGTCGATCGGCAGGATCTGCCAGGGCGCGGCCTTGCCGGTGAAGTGCGTGAAGGCGGTCAGCACGGCGTGCGTGACGGTGTCGTGCTCCTGGGTCGGCGTCCGCCACGACCCGAGGCCCTTGTGCCACAGGCGTACGCCGAAGCCGACCCCGGCGACCGCGATGAGCGCGCCCAGGACCTGGGCGGCCGTGCCGGCCCGGCCGGTCAGCGTGCGCAGCCGCGGGTCTTCGGCGGGCACGGCCGGATCCGCGGCCGGGCGCCGGCGGCGGACCAGCCACCGCACGCCGCCGAGCATGAGCAGCACGACCACGAGCGCGACGACCGCGGTCAGGAGACCGAAGCGGAGTCCGGTGACCCCCGTGAAAAGGGACACCAGCAGAACGAACCCGGTGGTCAACGGCGCCGAGAGGCCCGCCAGCCACAACCGTTCGCGTACGCCGGCGACCAGGAGAATCGAGAATCCGGGGAGCAATACCACCAGGATTCCCACGGCCAGCCGGACAGCTTCGGACAGCATGCCTTCTCCGATCAACAAAGCCGTCAACGCCCGGAGTCTATGGGTGGCGGCGGTGTGCCGAGGATGCGGGTGACCAGCGAGCTGACGTGCACGGTAGCGTGGCCGCCGCCGTCCGGAAGGCCGTTCACCGCGGTGGCGGGACGGATCACGGCGAAATGGGGTGGGAGAATGGGGTTTCTGCTCGTTCTGGCCGCATTCTGGTTGCCGGGCGCCGTTTTCGGGGCGGCGATCGGCTTGCGCGGCTGGACGCTGGGCGCGGCGGCGCCGGTCCTCACGTTCGGGGTCGTGGCCCTGGCCATCCCGCTGCTCGGCGGCACGGGCATCCGGTGGACGGCGCTCTCCGTGGCACTGTGGACGCTCGTGGTTTCGGCCGCCGGCTTCGCGGTCACCTGGGCCGTGGCCCGGTTCACCCGGGGGCGCCGGCCGGACGCCGAGGCGGCCGCGTCCGAGCGTCCGCGGTGGTCCTGGCGCGCGCACGCCTTGACCGCGCTCGGCGTCGCCGCCGGGATGGCGATCGGCGCGGTCACCGTGCTGCGCGGCATCGTGACACCCGGCACGGTGAACCAGAACTGGGACGCCGCGTTCCACGCGAACCTCGTCCGCTGGATCGCCGAACGCGGTGACGCGCGCCCGTCGACCATCGGCACCATCGCGAACCTGCCGGACGAGACGCACTACTTCTACCCGGACACCTACCACGCGCTGCTCGCCCTGCTCTTCGGCAAGGGCGGGCTGACCGTGATGCCGCTGCTGAACTTCGCGTCCATCGCCGTCACCTTCGCGGTGCCGCTCGGCGTGGCCGCGATGTGCCGCGCGTGGCGGCTCCCGCCGGTGACGGCCGCCGCGGCCGCCACGGCTTCCGCGTGCTTCACCTCGTTCCCCTACGACCTGTTCTGGCACGGCCCGGTCTGGCCGTACGCCGCCGGGGTCGCCCTGGTCCCGGCCATGCTCGCGGTGGTCCGCCTGCTGCTCGAGCCGGGCGGGGCCACCGGGCCGCTGGCCGTGGGGGTCGGCGTCGCCGGTCTGGCGGCCCTGCACACGAGCGTCGTTTTCGTCCTCGTCGTCTACTGCGTCCTGATCCTGGCCGCCGTGCTCTTCCGGTTCGAGCCGATCGACTGGCGGCGGGCCTGGCCGTCGCTGGTGGCGGCCGCGCTGCTCGCCGTCGGGCTCGGCCTGCCCCAGGTGCTGCCCTCGCTCTACAACGCCGGTGGCGTCACGTCCGCGGTCTGGGGCAATGCGGCGACCGTGACCGGCGCGGTCGGGCAGACGGTGACGTTCTCGCCGATGGCGGACTTCCCGCAGTGGTGGATCGGCCTGCCCGCCGTCGCCGGCATCTTCCTGCTGGCCCGGCAGCGGCGGATGGTCTGGCTGGTCGGCGCGTACGTCGTCCTCGGCGGCCTGTACGCCGCGACGGTCTCCATGGAGAACGGCCTGGTCCACCTGCTGACCGGGCCGTTCTACAACGACAACTACCGGATCGCGGCGCTGCTGCCGCTGATCGGCGCGGTGGGCTTCGGCGAGTTCGTCCACACCGCGACGGCGTGGTTCGCGGCGAAGGTCCGGCCCCGGCTGCCGAGCCTGCACCCGGCCACGCCGGCCCTGGCCGGCGTGGTGCTGCTCGCGGCGGTGATCGGCGGGTTCAGCCGCGGGTACGTGGGCATCAACTCCGTCCACGTGAACATCGGTTACCGCGGCTTCCCCGCGGTGAGCGCGGACGAGGAGACGGCGTTCGCCTGGCTGGCCGGGCACACGGTCCCCGGCGAGCGCGTCTTGAACGACCGCTTCGACGGGTCGTGCTGGATGTACGCGTTGCAGGGCGTGAAGCCGACCCAGTGGAACTACTACGGCGCCGAGCCCACCAGCGACATCGGCTACGTCAGCGCGTTCGCGAACCGGCTGGAAGCCGACCCCAAGGCCCGGAAGATCCTGCGGGAGCTCAAGGTCCGCTACGCCTTCGTCGGCCGGGGCAACGCCATTCCCGACGTGCAGAACGACGCCGGCCTGCTGAACCTGGACACCGCTCCCGGGTTCAAGCTGGTCTACCGCAACGCCGGTGCCTCGATCTACGAGATCGCGGGGCAGCAGGACGTCGTCACCGCGGGGGCCGCGCCCGGGTCCGCGGCGGGTGACGGCCGGTGAAGAGCTAAAGTGTTCGCGTGTCTGTGACCTCGACGACCGCGGTGACCAGCCGCCGCGTGCTCATCGTGATGCCCGCCCTCAACGAGTCGGCGAGCGTCGCGTCGGTCGTCGAGCAGGTGAAGCGCGCCCTCCCGGGTGGCCACGTGCTGGTCGTCGACGACGGCTCGGTGGACGACACCGCCAAGCTGGCCCGCGCCGCGGGCGCCGAGGTGGCCCGGCTCGCCGTGAACCTCGGGGTCGGCGGTGCGATGCGCACCGGTTTCCGCTACGCCGCCGCCCGCGGGTACGACGTCGTCGTCCAGGTGGACGCCGACGGCCAGCACGACCCGGACGAGCTCGACGCGCTGCTGCGCGGCCTGGACGACGCGGACATCGTGATCGGCTCCCGGTTCGCCGGGAAGGGCGCGTACAAGGCCAGCGGGCCGCGCAAGTACGCCATGGTCGCGCTCTCGATCGTGTTCTCGCGGCTGGCGAAGACGCGGCTCACCGACGTCACGTCGGGCTTCAAGGCGATGGGGCCGCGCGCGATCCGGCTGTTCGCCGGCTACTACCCGGCCGAGTACCTCGGCGACACGGTCGAATCACTGGTCATGGCCATCCGGGCCGAGCTGGTCATCAAGGAGATCCCGGTCGTCATGCGCGAGCGCGCGGGCGGCACGCCCAGCCACTCGCCCGTCAAGTCGGCCGTCTACCTGAGCCGGGCCGGGCTCGCACTGCTGCTGGCGCTGGTACGCCGCCGCCCGGCGGTCGACTCGTCCGACTCGGCATAAGGGAGCTCGCGAGATGGAAGGTTGGCGCGTCCTCAGCATCGTCGTCGCCTGCGTCGTGCTGTTCGTCGTCCTCGAGATGATGCGGCGGCGCAAGCTTCGCGAGAAGTACGCGGGCGTGTGGCTGATCGTCGCCATCGGTGTCGTGGTGCTGGCCGTGATCCCGGCGGCCGCGAAGTTCCTCGCCGGGCTGACCGGAGTGGAAACGCCCTCGAACTTCGTCTTCCTCCTCGCCGGCGTCGTGCTGGCGCTCGTGTCGCTGCACCTGTCCACCGAGACCGGGCACCTCGAGGAAGAGGTGCGCACCTCGGTCGAGGAGATCGCGCTGCTGCGCTGCGAGCTCGAAGACACCCGGCGCGAGCTGGCCGGCCGGATCGCCGAGCTGGAGGCGAAGACGGCGGCCCCCGACGACGTCAAAGGGCTCCCGGAGGTCGAGCGCGTCAGCAAGTGACGCGGTGATCGAAGCCCTGCTCGCCGCTCCCGCGCGGCTGGGCCGGGTGCGCGTGCTGGCCATCGACGGCCCGTCGGGCGCCGGCAAGTCCACGCTGGCCGCCCGCGTCGTCGCCGAGCTGACCGCCCGCGGGTGCCGCACGGCCCTCGTGAGCACCGACGCCTTCGCTACGTGGGACGACCCGGTCTCGTGGTGGCCCCGGCTCGTCGACGACGTCCTGCGGCCCCTGGCCGGCGGCGTGGCGGGGGCGTACCGGCGAGTGGACTGGTCCACTGGGGCACCCCGGCCGGGTGAACTCGTCCGGGTGGCCGTGCCGGACGTCCTGGTGCTGGAAGGGGTTTCCAGCGGCCGCACTTCGGTAAGACCCCTGCTTTCCCACCTCTGCTGGCTCTCCGGCGGCTCCGAAGCCTCGCGGCTGGCCAAAACCGTGGCGCGGGACGGCGAGGCCGCACAGGGCGAATTGGCGCGGTGGCAACGGTTCGAGCGCGGCTGGTTCGCCGTGGACGGCACCGCCGAAGCCGCCGGAACCCGACTTTCGTAGGGGACGGGGTGGTCACGCACCGTGTCCGAGCCACTCCGGATCGATCAAGCTGTCCGTAGCCGGATACACGAGTGGGCCAATGTCGGTACCGCCATCTGAGTCATGGATCAGGCACCGAGGGCAGTCAGAGCCCGCAAATGGTCACATTCTGTCGTGATTTACGGACACATTGCGGTCAAATCGACGTCCACGTAGCGCGATCGTAACCTCACGTGCTTAAGTGCGGGCCGAGTTCCCGCTAGTGTCGGCGAGCACACCGATCGTCCGTCGAGTTCCTGACCGACCGGACGGTGACTTTGAACCCGAAACATCTCCCAAGGGGTGCCAGATGCAGCAATTGCGGCTGACCCGAACACGCCGCGTGGCCCTGATCGGGCTCGCCGGCGCGCTCGCGGTTTCGCTGTCCGCCTGTGCGGAATCCAAGCGTGAAGAGGGCGCAGGGGGTGGTTCCGGGGGCACCATGATCTTCGGCGCGGCCGGTAACCCGAAGTTGTTCGACCCGATCTTCAACGACGAGGGCGAGACCTTCCGCATCACGCGGCAGATCTTCGACACGCTGATCCAGAACAAGCCGGGCACCGCCGACCTCGAGCCCTCGCTGGCCGAGAAGTGGGAGCAGGGCAGCGACGGCAAGTCCTGGACCTTCAACCTCAAGCAGGGCGTGAAGTTCTCCGACGGCACCCCGTTCGACGCCGCCGCCGTGTGCTTCAACTTCGATCGCTGGTTCAACATGAAGGGCGCCGCCGCCCAGAGCCAGATGATCTACTACGCCGACGTCTTCGAAGGCTTCGCCAAGAACGAGAGCGACGACTACAGCAACCCGGTCTACAAGAGCTGCGAAGCCAAGGACCCGGCGACCGCGGTCGTGAACCTCAACAAGGCCAAGGGCGCGTTCCCGGCGGCCTTCACCCTGCCGTCGTTCGCGATGCAGAGCCCGACCGCGCTCAAGCAGTACAAGTCGGACGAGGTCACCCAGTCCGGCGACTCGTTCACCTACAGCGAGTACGCGAACAAGCACCCGGTCGGCACCGGCCCGTTCAAGTTCGACAGCTGGGACCAGGGCAAGGGTGAGATCACCCTGTCCAAGAACGACACCAGCCCGACCCAGACGGCCAAGCTCGACAAGCTGATCTTCAAGGTGATCCCGGACGAGAACGCCCGCAAGCAGGCGCTCAAGGCCGGCGACATCCAGGGTTACGACTACCCGGCGCCCGCGGACTACGGCCTGCTGCGCAACGAGGGCGAGCAGGTGCTGGTGCGCCCGCCGTTCAACGTGCTGTACATGGGCATCAACCAGTCCGGCCCGGCCGGCGACAAGCTGAAGGACGTCAAGGTCCGCCAGGCGCTCGCCTACGGCATCAACCGCGAGCAGTTCGTGAAGAGCAAGCTGCCCGAAGGTGCCGAGGTAGCCACCGAGTTCGTGCCCAAGACGATCTCCGGCTACACCGACGAGGTCACCAAGTACCCGTACAACCCGGAGAAGGCGAAGCAGCTGCTCCAGGAGGCCGGGGCGACGAACCTGACGCTGAAGTTCTACTACCCGACCGAGGTCACCCGGCCGTACATGCCGAACCCGGCGGACGTCTTCACCTCGTTCTCGGAGGACCTGAAGGCCATCGGCATCAAGATCGAGCCGATCGCCAAGCCGTGGAACGGTGGCTACAAGGACGACGTTCAGAAGTTCGGCAAGCAGGACCTCCACCTGCTCGGCTGGACCGGTGACTACAACGACGCCGGGAACTTCGTCGGCACCTTCTTCGGTCGCACGAAGAAGGAGTTCGGGTTCGACAACCCGCAGCTGTTCCAGGCGCTCGCCGCCGCGGACGCTTCGCCCGCCGGTGACGCGCACGCCAAGGCGTACCAGGAAGTCAACAAGCAGATCATGGACTACCTGCCCGCCATCCCGATCTCCTACGGCCCGCCCGCCATCGTGGTCGGCCCGAAGGTCAAGGGCCTGGTCGCCAGCCCGCTGACCGACGAGCGGTTCAACACCGTCACCGTCAACTGAGTTCTGCCTCGAGCGCATGGGGTGGGCGCTACCGCGCCCACCCCATGCCCGTACCTCCCGGGCTGGCCCCAAAGGACACCAAGTGCTCCGTTTTCTCCTGCGTCGGCTGCTACAAGCGATCCCGACGCTGCTCATCCTGTCCATCCTGGTCTTCGCCTGGCTACGTTCGCTGCCCGGAGGGCCCGCGGCGGCCCTCCTCGGCGACAAGGCAACGCCGGAGAAGATCGCCAACCTCAACCACGTGCTGGGGCTCGACCAGCCGGTCATCATCCAGTACTTCAAGTTCCTCGGCCGCGCGCTCACCGGTGACTTCGGCGCCTCGCTGGTCTCCACCCAGCCGGTGATGTCGGAGATCGGCACCTTCCTGCCCGCCACCATCGAGCTGGGGTTCTCCGCGATGATCGTCGCGGTGGTCATCGGCATCCCGGCGGGTTACCTTTCGGCCCGCTACCGCGGTGGCGTCGCCGACAACGTGATCATCGTGCTGACCCTGATCGGCGTCGCGGTCCCGGTCTTCTTCCTCGGCTACATGATGCAGGACCTGCTCTCCGGGCCGCTGGGCCTGCCGTCGCAGGGACGGCAGACCGCCGGGCTGGACGCGACCGCCATCACCAACTTCGCCATCCTCGACGGCATCATGACCAGCGAGTGGGACGCGGTCTGGGACGCGATCAGGCACCTGATCCTCCCGGCGTTCGCGCTCGCCACCATCCCGCTCGCGGTGATCACCCGGATCACCCGCGCGTCGGTGCTCGAAGTGCTCAACGAGGACTTCATCCGCACGGCCAACTCGAAGGGCCTCACGCAGCCCGTCGTCCGGCGGCGGCACGTGCTGCGCAACGGCCTGCTGCCGGTGGTCACCACCATCGGCCTGCAGACCGGCGCGCTGCTCGGCGGCGCGGTGCTGACCGAGCGCGTGTTCAACTTCCGCGGCCTCGGGTTCCTGCTGGCCGAAGGCATCGAACGGCGTGACTACCCCCGGCTGCAGGCGCTGCTGCTCTTCGGGGCGCTGGTGTACGTGCTGGTGAACATGCTGGTCGACGTCTCGTACGGGATCATCGACCCGAGGGTGCGTGTGCGATGAACACTCTGCTGAACAAGAAGAAAGAGCCGATCGACAAGCTCGCGGCGGCGAGCGGGCGCAGCCTCGGCGGCGAAGCCCTGCGGCGGATGCTGCGCAGCCCGGTGGCGATCACCGGCGCCGCGATCACCGGCCTGTTCGTGCTGCTGGCGGTGTTCGCACCGCTGATCGCGCCCAAGGACCCGTTCGAGCGCTACCTGCAGGGCCAGGTCGCGCTCGGCCAGGGGATCATTCCCGGCCCTCAGCCGGGTTTCCCGCTCGGCGTGGACGACTTCGGCCGCGACGAGCTGTCGCGGCTGATCGTGGGCGCGCAGAACACCCTTCTCGTCGGTGTGCTCGCCACGGTGATCGGCGTGCTCGTCGGCGTCGTCATCGGTGGCCTCGCCGGCGCGTTCGGCGGCTGGGTCGACACCGTCCTCATGCGACTCGTCGACGTGATGCTGTCGGTGCCGTCGCTGCTGCTGGCCATCTCGGTCGCGGCGCTGTTCGCCAAGCCCAGCCAGTGGACGGTGATCCTGGCCGTCTCGATGATCGGGGTGCCGATCTTCGCGCGGCTGCTGCGCGGGTCGATGCTGACGCAGCGCAGCAGCGACCACGTCCTCGCGGCGACGTCGCTGGGCGTGAAGCGCGGCGCGATCGTGTTCCGGCACATGCTGCCGAACTCGCTCGGCCCGGTCATCGTGCAGGCCACGCTGACCCTGGCGACCGCCATCCTGGAGGCCGCGGCGCTGTCGTTCCTCGGTCTGGGCGACCCGGACCCGAACCGGGCGGAGTGGGGCATCATGCTGAGCAAGGGTGCCCGGCAGTTCCTCGACGTCCGGCCCGAGCTGGCGTACTACCCGGCGATCGCGATCATCATCGTGGCGCTCGGGTTCACACTGCTCGGCGAGTCCCTCCGCGAAGCCCTCGACCCGAAGAACAGGCGGTGAACCCCCATGGCACTCCTTGAGGTCCGTGATCTCAAAGTCGATTTCGTCCGCCGTGGCGAGCAGTCGTTCACCGCGGTGGACAACGTCAGCTTCGACGTCGAACCGGGCCAGACGGTCGGCCTGGTCGGCGAGTCCGGCTGCGGCAAGTCCGTGACGTCGCTGGCGATCATGCGGTTGCTGGCCAAGCGCGGCAACAAAGTCAGCGGTTCGGTGCGCTTCGAGGGCACCGACCTGCTCAAGCTGTCCGACCGGGAAATGCGCGACCGCCGCGGCCGCGACCTCGGCATGGTGTTCCAGGACCCGCTGTCCTCGCTGAACCCGGTCATCCCGATCGGGCTGCAGATCACCGAGGTGCTGGAACGCCACCGCGGGATGTCGCGCAAGGCGGCGTCCGTCGAAGCGGTGGACCTGCTGGACAAGGTCGGCATCCCCGACCCGTCCCGGCGGCTTTCCGAGTACCCGCACCAGCTTTCCGGTGGGATGCGGCAGCGCGCGCTGATCGCGATCGCGCTGGCGTGCCGGCCGCGGCTGCTCATCGCCGACGAGCCGACCACCGCGCTCGACGTCACCATCCAGGCGCAGATCCTGGCGCTGCTGCGGGAACTGGTGCAGGACACCGGGACCGCGCTGATCATGATCACGCACGACCTCGGTGTCGTCGCCGGGCTGTGCGACGAGGTCAACGTCCTCTACGGCGGCAAGATCGTCGAACGGGCGCAGCGGCACCAGCTGTTCGCCGAGCCGCGGCACCCGTACACGCACGGCCTGCTCGCCTCGATCCCGCGGCTGGACGCCGGTCGCGGCGAGAAGCTGATCCCGATCCGGGGTTCGGTGTCCGACAACATCCCGTGGGACCACGGGTGCGCGTTCGCGCCGCGGTGCCCCAACGCGCTGCCGGTCTGCCGCGAGGTCCAGCCGCAGCTGGTGCCCGACCTGGGCGGGCTGCTGCGCTGTCACAACCCCGTGCGGCCCGCGGTCGCCGCGGGAGGAGGAACCCGATGACCCGTCCTGCTGGTGACGTGCTGCTCGAGGTCACCGACCTCAAGGTGCACTTCCCGATCAAGAGCGGCGTCGTGTTCGACCGGACGGTCGGGCACGTGTTCGCGGTCGACGGCGTCGACCTGGCCATCCGGCGGGGCGAAACCTACGGCCTGGTGGGCGAATCGGGCTGCGGCAAATCCACGTTGGGCCGTGCCATCCTGCGGCTGAACGAGCCCACCGCCGGGTCCGTGAAGTTCGACGGCACCGATGTCGCCCAGCTCAAGGGAGAGGAGCTGCGGAAGGCCCGGCGCCGGATGCAGATGATCTTCCAGGACCCGATGTCCAGTTTGGACCCGCGGCAGTCGGTCGAGTCCATCCTGGTCGAAGGCATGCACGCGCACGGCCTCGACAAGGACAAGGACGCCACCCAGCGGCGGCTGCGGCAGCTGCTGGCCGCGGTCGGCCTCCCGGAGACGTCGCTGCGCAAGTACCCGCACGAGTTCTCGGGCGGCCAGCGCCAGCGCATCGGCATCGCGCGGGCGCTGGCGGTGGAGCCGGACCTGATCGTCGCCGACGAGCCGGTGTCCGCATTGGACGTTTCGGTGCAGGCCCAGGTGGTGAACCTGCTGGAGGACCTGCAGGACCAGCTCGGCCTGACGTACGTGGTGATCGCGCACGACCTCGCGGTGGTGCGGCACATCTCCGACCGCATCGGCGTGATGTACCTGGGTGCGCTGGTCGAGGAGACCGACGCGGACTCGCTGTACCGGGACCCGCTGCACCCGTACACGCGGGCGCTGCTGTCGGCCATTCCGGTGCCGGACCCGCAGGTCGAGGACACCCGCGAGCAGATCCTGCTCGCCGGTGACCTGCCGTCGCCGGCGAACCCGCCGTCGGGCTGCCGCTTCCACACGCGCTGCCCGTGGAAGCAGGCGAGCCTGTGCGACACCGACCGCCCGCAGCTGCGGGAGATCGGCGGCGGGCACCGGGTGGCGTGCCACTACGCGGAGGACATCCGCGCCGGGCGCATCCAGCCGCACGAGGTGAAGCCGGAGCTGGTGGAAATGACCGGGGCGCTCAACCCCGACCTGGGCCCGCCGGACATCGGCACCTCCGCCGAGATCCTCTGAAGCTCTGAAAAGAACGGCCGGCCGGGCGTTGTCCCGGCCGGCCGTTTCACGTCGCCAGCTTGGCGGCGCGCGACTGCAGGTACGCCTGTTCCGGCAGGCTCAGCGTCCGTCGCGCGGCGGCCGAGTACGCCTCCCGGGCCCCGGCCGGGTCCCCGGACAGCTCCAGCAGGTGCGCCCGGATCGCCTCGACCCGGTGGTGGTTCGCGAGAGCGGGGTCCCCGGCCAGCTCCGACAGCTCCGCCAGTCCCGCCTCGGGGCCGTGGACCTGCGCGAACGCCACGGCCCGGTTCAGCGTCACCATCGGGCCGGGTGCCACCACCCGCAGCAGGTCGTAGAGCGTCAGGATCTCGGCCCAATCGGTCTCTTCGGCGGTCGCGGCCTCGTCGTGGACCGCGGCGATCGCCGCCTGCAGCTGGTACGGGCCCACCGGCGCGGTCGCCAGCGCCCGGGTGATCAGCGCGACGCCCTCGTCGATGAACGCCCGGTTCCAGCGGCTGCGGTCCTGCTCGGCCAGCGGGACGAGCGCCCCGGTCGCGTCGACGCGGGCCGGGCGCCGGGCCTCGGTCAGCAGCATGAGGGCGAGCAGCCCGGCGACCTCGCCGTCGGCCGGTAGTTCCGCGCGCAGCTGCCGGACCAGCCGGATCGCCTCGGTCGTCAGCTCGACGCGGCTCAGCGCGTCCCCCGAGCTGGCCGTGTGGCCTTCGGTGAAGATCAGGTAGAGCACCTGCAGCACCGCGGCCAGCCGTTCGGGGCGTTCCCCGGCGGTGAGCCGTTCGCCGCGGAGCTTCTGTTTCGCACGGCTGATCCGCTGGCCGATCGTCGCTTCCGGGACGAGGAAGACCCGCGCGATCTCGGCGGTCGTCAGGCCGCCGACCGCGCGCAGCGTCAACGCGACCTGCGACGGCGGCGTCAGCGACGGGTGGCAGCAGAGCAGCAGCAAGGTCAGGGTGTCGTCGACCCCGCTGACCGGCTCGGAGGCGGGTGGTTCGGCCAGCGCGACGGTTTCCTCACGCCGTTGCCGCGCGGTGTCACTGCGCCACTGCTCGATGCGGCGCCGGGACGCCGTCGTGATCAGCCACCCCTTCGGGTGATCCGGGACGCCTTCGGCCGGCCACTGCTGGGACGCGGCCAGCAGCGCCTCCTGCACGGCGTCTTCGCAGGTGTCGAAGCCGCCGTACCGCCGGACCAGCGCGGCGAGGACCTGCGGCGCGAGCTCGCGGAGCAGGTGTTCGACGTCGGTCACAGCTCCGGCCCGTGCAGCCCCATCACCGGCCGCACCTCCACCACGCCGAAGGAGGCTTCCGGGATCCGCCGCGCGATCTCGAGGGCGCGTTCTTCGCTTTCGCAGTCGAGCAGGTAGAAGCCGGCGAGGAACTCCTTGGCCTCGGCGAAGGGCCCGTCGGTCGCCATCGGCCCGATCCGCGTGGCCAGCTCCGGGAAGGCGAGCCGTTCGGAGACGATCCGCTCGCCGGAGGCGTCGAGATCGTCGTTGAGCTGCTGGTAGTGGGCCAGCCCGGCGGCCCGCTGCGCATCGCTCATGCCTTCCCACGCCGCGCGCGACCCGGGGTTGCCGTAGATCAGGACCACGTATTTCACGTCCGCCACCTCCAGGTGTCGAAATCCGCCGGGCGGCGCCTACGTCTCCAGTGCAAGCACCGACCTTGAGGAGAATGGCATGAGTGAGCAGCAGATCCGCGACTTGATGGCGGCCCGTGAGGTGGCGATGGCGGCCCGTGACGCCGAGACGTTGGGAGCGCACTACGCCCCGGACGTCGTCGCGTTCACGTTGGCGCCCCCGCTGGTGCACCGCGGCGCGGAGGTCATCGACGTCGAGGGGCGCCGGGCGTGGTTCGACACGTTCGAGGGGCCGATCGAGTACGAGACCCGCGACCTCGAGGTGACGATCGGGGGAGAGATCGCGTATGCGCACGCGCTGAACCGCCTGGCGACGACGCCGAAGGGCGCGCCGACGGGGTTCGAGCTGTGGTTCCGCTCGACGGTGTGCTTCAGCCGGGAAGACGGCGAGTGGCGGATCACCCACGTGCACGACTCGGTGCCGTTCCACATGGACGCGACGATGCGGGCGGCAGTGGACCTGAAGCCCTGAGGGCTCGCCGGCCTCAGGGCGTGGCTGAGACCCCGGCAGAACCGCCCGATCGGCAACCATCCACCGGAGTTGTCCACATGGGGGTGAATCCTGTGGACAACCCGGCCGGCCCCGACGAAAGTCGTACCTCGGGCAATACCTGAGGATGCCGCCCCGGGCGGACGGCCCCCGGTACCCTGCGGAAAGCGAACACCGATCCGGACATAGGTACCAGGGGGTACGGGCTGTGCACATCGACCAATGGCTGGAGGCGATCCCGCCGCTCTCGGTGTACCTGATCGTCGGTGCGGTGATCATGATCGAGAGCCTCGGGATTCCGCTGCCCGGCGAAATCGTGCTGGTCAGCGCGGCTTTGCTGGCCTCGCAGCACAGCAACCTGAACCCGCTCTGGATCGGCATCCTGGCCAGCGCCGGCGCCATCGTCGGCGACAGCATCGGCTACTTCATCGGGAAAACCGGCGGGCAACGGCTGTTCGCCTGGGCCGGCCGGAAATTCCCGAAGCACTTCGGGCCGACGCATCTCGCCAACGCCGAACGGATCTTCGACAAACGCGGGGTCTGGGCGGTCTTCCTCGGCCGGTTCATCGCGTTCCTGCGGATCCTCGCCGGCCCGCTCGCCGGGTCGCTGCGGATGCACTACCCGAAGTTCCTGCTGGCGAACGCGGCCGGCGGCATCATCTGGGCCGGGGGCACGACCGCGGCCGTCTACTACCTCGGCGTGGTCGCCGAAGAGTGGCTCGGCCGGTTCTCCAAGTTCGGCCTGCTCGCCGCGATCGTCATCGGCATCGTCGTCTTCTTCGTCATGAAGAAGCGCCTCGGCCGCAACCACGCGGAAGCGGACGGCGAAAAGCAGGAAGAGACCGCGGCCTAAACCGCGACGAGCTCGGGCTTGCGCGCGGGCCGTCGCACGGACCCGAGCAGCACGCCGGCGATCACGACGACGGCGGCGCCGACCTCCAGCCAGGTCGGCCGCTCGCCCAGCAGCAGGAACGACGCCGTCAGCCCGACCACCGGCACCAGCAGCGAGAACGGCGACACCACGCCGGCCGGGTTGCGCCGCATCAGCGTCGTCCACAGGCCCGATCCGACGACCGTGCCGATCAGCACCACGTACGTCAGCCCGCCCAGCGCGGTCAGCCCGGCCGGGGTCCCGAGCGTCGTCAGCGAACGCCACTGCGCGGCCGGGCCCTCCACGACCAGCGAGAGCGCGAACATCGGCAGCGGCGGCACCACCGACATCCACAGCGTGAAGTGCAGCGGGTTGTCCGGCTCGGCCTTGCGCGTGCTCAGGTTGCCGAACGCCCAGCTCAGCGCGGCCAGCAGGGTCAGGATCATCGGCAGCAGCGCGGCGTGCCCGGACCGCTGCCACGCGATCGCGGCCATCCCGGCCACCGCCAGCGCGATGCCGGCCAGCTGGTGCGGCGTGACGCGTTCGCCAAGGAAGACGGCGCCGAGGAGCACCGTGAACGGCGCCGACGCCTGCAGCACCAGCGACGCGAGCCCGGTCGGCATCCCGGTGTCCATCGCGATGAACAGGAACGCGAACTGCCCGGTGCCGAAGCCGAGGCCGTAGCCGAGCAGGTGCCGCACCTTCACCTTCGGCCACGGCACGAACAGGATCGTCGGGACGGCGATCACGGCGAACCGCAGCGCGCCCGCGAACACCGGCGGGAATTGGCCGAGCGTGGCGTGGATGGCCAGGAAGTTGAGGCCCCAGAGGACGGCGACGAGCACGGCGAGCAGGCGATCACGGGCGGGCATGCCTCCACTGTGACAACGAGGACCGTGAAGGACCAGCGAGAATATCTGCAGGAACCTTGTAGCGGTGCTTCAACTACAGTGGCGGCATGGATCTGGGCCGGCTGCGCACGCTGCGGGAGTTCGCCGACCGCGGGAGCGTGACGGCGGCCGCGCGGGCCCTGCACTGCACGCCCTCCGCGGTCTCCCAGCAGCTGCGCGCGCTGCAGGGCGAGGTCGGCCTGCCGCTCACCGAGCCGGCGGGCCGCGGCCTGCGGCTGACCGACGCGGGCCACGCGCTGGTCGCCCGCGCCGACGAGGTGCTCGCCGCGCTCGAGCGGGCCGAGTCCGAATTGGACACCTACCGCAGCTCGCCGCGCGGGCGGGTGCGGCTCGCGATCTTCCAGTCGGCCGGCCTGATGCTGCTGCCGGGCCTGCTGACCCGGGTCGCCGGGTACGACGGTCTGGAGGTCGACGTCCGGGACGTCGACATGACGCCGCCGGAGGTGCCGGCCCTGGTCGCGGACTACGACATCGTCGTGGCGCACCGCGACGAGCACGCGCCGGAGTTCGCCTCGAGCCGCCTCGAGGTGGTGCCGCTGCTGCGCGAACCGCTCGACGTCGCGCTGCCGGCCGGGCACCGGCTGGCGGACCAGCCCCGCGTGGAGCTGGCGGACCTCGCGGACGAACGCTGGATCAGCGTCGACTTCGGCTTCCCGGTGGACGACGTGCTGCGCTCGCTGACCATCCGCACCGGCGTGCGGCCGGTCGTGGTGCAGCGGATCAACGACTTCCGGATCACCGAGCGGCTGGTCGCCGCCGGCCACGGCATCGCGCTGCTGCCGCGGTACACGATGGACACAGGGTCTTGCGGGGGTCCGGGTGGGGGAGCCCCCGGCCCGGGGCGGAGCCCCGGATGTCACAGCAGCGGGCTGGTGGGGCGGCCGCTCGCCGGCATCCGCGCGGCCCGCCTGGTGGAAGCGGTCTGCCGGACGGGCGCCCGCCGGCGCCCGGCGGTGGCCCAGGTGATCGAGGAACTGCGCGCGGAGGTCGGTCAGCTCACGGCTTGAAGCCGCGCAGGTAGGCCAGCGCGATGCCCAGGGCGTCCTCCAGCGCGGTGAGGTCGTGCCGGATGTGGGCCAGCAGCAGTCCACCTTGGACGGACGTCATCGCCGCCTGCGCCAGCCGAGCCGGATCGGCGTCCGCGGCCAGTTCGCCGTTTTCCTGCAGGGTCTTCAGCCCGCGCGCGAGATGGGACTCCCACGTCCGGTAGGCCTGGTCGACCAGCGGTGCGAGCTTCGGGTTGTCGCCCACTTCGCCGGCGAGGTTGCCCAGCGGGCAGGCGATCGGCGTGCCCGCGCGGCGGTGGACGTCCAGCAGTTGCTCGGTCCACGTCTCCAGATCGGCCCAGGAGGCCAGCGTGAAGATCGCCGGCTGGTTGCCGAGGATCTGCTCGAGGTAGCGATCGATCACCGCCCCGACCAGCTGTTCCTTGTTCTTGAAGTAGTGGTACATCTGCGATTTCCCGGCGCCGCTCGCGGCGAGCACCTTGTCGACGCTCGTGCCCGCGACGCCGTCGACGTACATCAGCGTCGCCGCCGCGTCGACGATCGCCTCGCGCGTCCGCCTGCCGCGCGGGGTCGTGGCCGCTTGCGTCTCCATGTACCGGATAGTACAGTCCACTTCAATGTACCGATCAGTACAACTGCTAGGGGGATCCATGACGCTCGAGAACGCCTTGACCGGGGTCTACGACCACGCCCGCGGCGCGCTGCCGCCGGAGATCTTCGCGGTCCTCGAAGCCGACCGCCGCCGCGGCGGCGCGACCGAGTTCGCCGAAGCGGGCGGCAAGATCGAAGACTTCACCCTGCCGGGCGCCGACGGGGTGCCGGCGAGCCTCGGCGACCTGGTGGCTGCCGGGCCGACGGTGCTCGTGTTCTACCGCGGCCAGTGGTGCCCGTACTGCAACCTGACGCTGCGCACCTACCAGCAGGAAGTGCTGCCCGAGCTGGCGAAGTTCGGCGCGACCCTGGCGGCGATCAGTCCGCAGCGGCCGGACGGCTCGGTGCCGGACCTGGCGTTCCCGGTGCTTTCGGACGTGGGCAGCACCGTCGCGCGGGGGCTCGGGCTGAGCTATCCGGTCTCCGACGTCGTGCGCGAGGCCATGAAGACGCTGGGCACGGACCTCGAGAAGGTCAACGGGACCTGGGAGCTGGTCCACCCGGCGGTCGTCGTGGTCGACCGCGAGCGGGTGATCCGCTTCATCGACGTCCACCCGGACTTCGTCACGCGGACCGAGCCGGCGGCGATCCTCGAAGTGGTCAAGTCGCTTTGACGCTGTGCCGCACGCGGTAGGTGATCACCGAACCCAGGATCAGGGCCACGGCCAGGGAGAGCAGCAGGCTGATCCCGGGTTCGGTGACGATCCGGCCGCCCGCGTAGCCGAGGAAGGCCACGTAGGACGTCCAGAGTGTGACGCCGATGGCCGAGGCGGTGAAGAACTCCGCCATCGGCCACCGGAGTGATCCGGCGAGGAGGGCGCCCACGGTCCCGCCCGACGGCAGCCAGCGGGCGACCACCAGCACCGGCCGGGGATGGCGCTGCAGCCGCCCGTCGAGCCAGCCGAGGCCGGCGGCGATCTTCCGCCGCCGGCTCAGCCGGTCCAGCGCCGCCCGGCCACTGAACCGGCCGAGGGCGTAGAGCGCCTGGTCGGACGCCAGGCACCCGGCACTCGCCACGGCGATCACCAGTGCCAGCGACGTCCCGCCCTGTGCTGCTGCGATGCCCATACCGAGGATGGTCACCTCGGTCGGCAGCAGCGGCACGAGCGAGACGACGAACAGCACCAGCAGTCCCGCCGTCGATCCGTCCACACCTCCATTAACCGCCCGCCCGGCCGCCGGTACTCCCGACCGGCGGGGACTCACAGCAACCCGACAGGTCGTCCACAGATTCGCCGAAACCATGCCAGGAGTTGTCATGGTTCGCCGTGAGGCTGGGGGCATGAACGAACTTTCCGGAAAAGTCGCCCTGGTGGCGGGCGGGACGCGCGGCGCGAGCCGGGCGATCGCCGTCGAACTGGGCCGCGCGGGCGCCTTCGTGTACGTGACCGGCCGGACGACGCGCGCCGGACGGTCCGAAGTGGACCGGCCGGAGACGATCGAGGAGACGGCCGAGCTGATCGAGCGGGCGGGCGGCCAAGCGGAAGCGATCCGCGTCGACCACCTGGTGCCGCCCGAGGTGGAAGCCCTGGCCAAGCGCATCGATCGCCTCGACATCCTGGTCGACGGCCTCTGGGGCGGTGACCGGCACCTGGGCTGGGGCAAGCCGGTGTGGGAGCACGACCTCGACGCGGGCCTGCGGATGATCCGCCTCGGCATCGACGCGCACCTGATCACCAGCCACTACCTGCTCCCGCTGCTGATCAAGCAGCCGGGCGGACTGGTCGTCGAGCTGACCGACGGGACGGCCGAGTACAACGCGAAGTACCGCGAAGGCACTTCGCTGCCGTTCTACCTGGCGAAGGCGTCGGCGCACCTGCTGGCGATCGGGGAGGCGGCCGAGCTGGCGTCGCACGGCGCGACGGCGGTGGCGTTCACGCCGGGGTACCTGCGGTCGGAGATGATGCTGGAGATCTACGGCGTCACGGAGGAGAACTGGCGCGACGCGTGCGAGCGCGTGCCGCACTTCGCGATTTCGGAGACGCCGACGTTCTGCGGCCGCACGGTGGTCGCGCTGGCGGCGGACCCGGACCGGGGGCGGTGGACCGGGCAGACGGTGAACAGCGGCCAGCTGGCGAAGGAGTACGGCGTGGACGACGTCGACGGCAGCCGTCCGGACGCCTGGCGGTACATGGTCGAGGTGGCCGACGCCGGAAAGCCCGCCGACACCACCGGCTACCGCTGAGCGTTGCGGGCGGCCAGTTCCGCGCCGATCGCGGCCAGCGCCGCCCGCAGCTCCACCGGCTCCAGCACCTCCACCCCGGGGCTCAACGCCACCAGCTGGCCGAGGCCGATCTCGTCGTCTTCCAGGGCGAGCTCGGCCTCGGCCCAGCCGTCCGCAGCCGGCGTGCCGAGCGAAACCACCGTGTCCGCCAGGTGCTCACCCCCGAACACGCGCCGCAGCTCCCGCACCGCCGTCCGGTCGAGCCGGACGCGCACCCCCAGCGGCCGCGCGACCTGTTCGAACGTGGCCGACGATGCCCGCCACCAGTGGGCCAGGTCGAAGTCCGGCGGTCGCGAGAACGCGACCTCCTGCACCGAGACACTCAAGATCCGAGAGACCCGATACGTCCGGAGTGCGTCGTCCGGGACCACGCGCGCGACCAGGTACCAAACACCGGCCTTCAGCACGAGCCCCAGCGGTTCGAGCTCCCGCGACGCCACCTTGTCCCGGCGCCGGTACGTCACCGAGACCCGCCGCTGCGACCACACCGCCTGCGCCACCGCCGCCAGTGCCGGCGGCTCGTCCGCGGAGCCGAACCAGCCCGGCGCGTCCAGGTGGAACCGGCCCGCCACCAAAGCCGCGTGTTCCTGCAGCTCGGCAGGCATTCCCGCGGACACCTTCGCCCGCGCCGCGCTGCCCGCGGTCTCGAGACCGAGCCCGGCGAGCGCGTCCGGCACGCCCAGCGCGAACAGCGCGACGGCCTCCCGCGCGGTGAGGCCGTCGAGCCCGGAGCGCCAGCCGTCGACCAGGCGGAAGCCGCCGTGCCGCCCTTGCTCCGTCCACAGCGGAACGCCCGCCTCGCGCAGGGCCGCCAGGTCGCGGTGCATCGTGCGCTCGGAGACGCCGAGCTCCACCGCGAGCTCGGCGGCGGTCGCGCTGCGCCGCCGTTGCAGCGTGAACAGCAGCGCGACCAGCCGCTCGGCTTTCACCGGCTAGCGGTTGGCGCGGTTCACCGCCGAGACGACCGCGCGCAGCGACGCCGTGACGATCGACGGGTCGATGCCGATGCCCCAGAACACCCGGTCCGAGATCGCGCACTCGATGTACGACGCGGCGCGCGCGTCGTCGCCCGGGGAGAGCGTGTGCTCGCTGTAGTCCAGCAGGCGCAGGTCGTACCCGACGGTCGACAGCGCGTCGAAGAACGCCGCGATCGGGCCGTTGCCGCGGCCGGTGACCTCGTGCTCGTCACCCTCCACGCGGACGGTCGCGGTGATGTCGTACTCGCCGTCGCCGTTGTCGCGCACGTGCTGGCGGACCAGCTCCAGCGGCGTCTTCAGCTCCAGGTACTCGGCCGAGAAGGCGTTGTACATCGTGGCCGGGTCGACCTCGCCGCCCTCGGTGTCGGTGTAGCGCTGGATGACCTTCGAGAACTCGATCTGCAGCCGCCGCGGCAGGTCGAGCTGGTGCTCGGCCTTCATGATGTAGGCGACGCCGCCCTTGCCGGACTGCGAGTTCACCCGGATCACGGCCTCGTACGTGCGGCCGACGTCCTTCGGGTCGATCGGCAGGTACGGGACCTCCCACGGGTACTCGTCGATCGGGACGCCCGCCTTGTCGGCGGCGTCCTTCAGCGCGTCGAGGCCCTTGTTGATCGCGTCCTGGTGGCTGCCCGAGAAGGCCGTGAACACCAGGTCGCCGCCCCACGGCGAGCGCTCGCCGACCGGCAGCTGGTTGCAGTACTCGACCGTCCGCTTGATCTCGTCCATGTCGGAGAAGTCGATCTGGGGGTCGATGCCCTGGCTGTAGAGGTTCATGCCCAGCGCGACCAGGTCGACGTTGCCGGTGCGCTCGCCGTTGCCGAACAGGCAGCCCTCGATCCGGTCGGCGCCGGCCTGGTAGCCCAGCTCGGCGGCCGCGATGCCGGTGCCGCGGTCGTTGTGCGGGTGCAGCGACAGGATCACCGAGTCGCGGCGCTCCAGGTTCCGGGACATCCACTCGATCGAGTCGGCGTAGACGTTCGGGGTGGCCATTTCGACGGTCGCCGGCAGGTTCAGGATCACCGGCTTCTCCGGCGTCGGCCGCCAGATTTCGGTGACGGCGTTGCAGACCTCGAGCGCGTAGGACAGCTCGGTGCCGGTGTAGGACTCCGGCGAGTACTGGAACCGGAAGTCGGTGTCCGGCTGCTTCGCGGCCAGCTCGACGACCATTTCCGCGGCCTGCGTCGCGATCTTCTTGATGCCCTCGCGCTCTTCGCGGAAGACCACGCGGCGCTGCAGGATCGACGTCGAGTTGTAGATGTGGACGATGGCCCGCGGCGCGCCTTCGAGCGACTTGAAGGTCCGCTCGATCAGCTCGGGACGGCACTGGGTCAGCACCTGGATGCTGACGTCGTCCGGGATGGCGTGCTCTTCGATGATCTCGCGGACGAAGTCGAAGTCGGTCTGGGACGCGGCCGGGAAGCCGACCTCGATCTCCTTGTAGCCCATGCGGACGAGCAGGTCGAAGAACTTGCGCTTGCGCGCGGGCGACATCGGGTCGATCAGGGCCTGGTTGCCGTCCCGCAGGTCGACGGCGCACCACAGCGGCGCGCGCTCGATGCGCTTCTCGGGCCAGGTGCGGTCGGGCAGGTCGATGTTCTCGACCAGGTCGTACCAGGGGCGGTAGCGGTGGACCGGCATGGACGTGCCGCGCTGGGTGTTCCAGGCGGGCTGGTCAGCGGGCGCCGTGCGAGAGGGTTTGCGGATCTTGCTCATGGGATTGGGGGTGTCTCCAGATCGACGGGTGCGACCGGCACCACGAAGCCCCGCGACGGGGAGCCGGTCCGGTCAGGCCCCGTCGCGGCAGCGAAGCAGGAGAGCACGCGCCACGGCTCCACCATAACCAGGGAGCGCGGGCTGAGGGAAGCCGGGCCGCAATCCAACTGTGTCCATCCATGCCCCCACCACCGCCCTCAACGGAGGCGCTGCGCGCCGCTGTGTTCCCCAGAACGGTTACTTGTGGGTAGCGTTCGGGGTATCGCCGTGCGAAACTGCGGGCATGGGTGAGCACGCAGAGTCGTCGGAGGAGACCCGCGTCTCCCGCCGCGCCGCCGTCGACTGGCGCGAGAGGCGGGGCAAGGTCGCCTCGCTGGTGGCGTCGATCGTTCGCTGGGTCGGGCTGGTCTTCGCCGCCCTCCTGGTGATCCACGTGATCTTCACGGTCGGCTCGGCGAACCCGGACAACGGCATCGTCTCGTTCGTCAAGTCCTGGGCGGACAGCCTGGCGCTGGGCTTCAGCGACCTGTTCACGCCGAGTGACGCAAAGCTCCGGGTCCTGGTGAACTACGGCATCGCGGCCGTCTTCTGGATGGTCGTGTCGGGGATCCTGGCCAAGGTCATCCGCCGTGTGGGCGGGGCCTCATAGCGCCGGCTTGCCCCAGGAATCGGTGAACGCGAACTCTGCCAGCGGCAGCCGCACCCGGTCGGCCCTCTCGCGCTCGATCCGCCAGTCCTCCTCCAGGACGTCCGGCGACGCGGGCGAGCCCACCGCGATCGCGACCTTCGGGACCGCGGCCTGCGGGAGGGCGAAGGCCGCCCGGACATCGTCCGGGGAAAAGCCCGCCATCTGGTGCGCGATCAAGCCGAGCTCGACCGCCTGCAGCACGAGGTTCTCCGACGCCAGCCCCAGCCCGTACTCCGCGTAGGGGACGTCGCCCTTTTCGTTCGTCGTCACCATCACGCCGATCAGCAGCAGGCTCGCGCGGTGCGCCCAGGCCCGGTTGCCCGAATTGAGCGTCGCCAGGATCGCGTCGAACGCGGGCGTGCCGCGGACGCCGACCAGGTAGCGGGCCGGCTGGGTGTTGCCGAACGACGGCGCCCAGCGGGCCGCCTCGAGCAGGGCCGTCACCTGTTCCGGGGTGACTTCGGCCGACTCGTCGTAAGCCCGCGGGCTCCACCGCTCCGCCATCAGGGTTGCGATCGGGACGCTCGTCACAGCTGGTTTCCGCACGCTCAAGACGGTACCTCCGAGTGCTGTGCGTCACTCGGAAGGAAGGGCTCCGCGCATTTCGTTGGTGTTGCGGAAGATTTACTTCCGCGACACCAACCGGAGAGGTCCGCCCCACGTCAAGAGGGTGGCGGGCCGCCGAAGCCCCGGTAGGCTCCTGTTCAAATCATGGGACGCGGGGGCTCTCCGGTGCCCACCAGGGAGCCGCCCGGCCCGCGAGGAGGTTCGGGCGTGGCCCTCGTGGTCCAGAAGTACGGCGGATCGTCGCTGGAAAGTGCCGACCGGATCAAGCGCGTGGCGGAGCGGATCGTCGCGACGAAGAAGGCGGGCAACGACGTCGTCGTCGTCTGCTCGGCGATGGGTGACACCACCGACGAGCTGCTCGACCTGGCGCAGCAGGTCAACCCGGCGCCGCCGGAGCGGGAGATGGACATGCTGCTCACCGCCGGTGAGCGCATCTCGAACTCGCTGGTCGCGATGGCGATCGCGGCCCAGGGCGCCGAGGCCTGGTCGTTCACCGGTTCGCAGGCCGGCGTCGTCACGACGTCGGTGCACGGCAACGCGCGCATCATCGACGTCACGCCGAGCCGGGTCACCGAGGCGCTCGAGCAGGGCTACATCGCGCTGGTGGCGGGCTTCCAGGGCGTCGCGCAGGACACCAAGGACATCACCACGCTGGGCCGCGGCGGCTCGGACACCACCGCCGTCGCGCTGGCCGCCGCGCTGAACGCCGACGTCTGCGAGATCTACTCCGATGTGGACGGTGTGTACACCGCCGACCCGCGGGTGGTGCCGGACGCGCGCAAGCTCGACACCGTCACGTACGAAGAGATGCTCGAGCTCGCCGCGAGCGGGTCGAAGATCCTGCACCTGCGGTCGGTCGAGTACGCGCGCCGCTACGGCGTCCCCATCCGAGTCCGTTCTTCTTACAGCGACAAGCCGGGCACGACGGTGACCGGTTCTATCGAGGAGATCCCCGTGGAACAAGCCCTGATCACCGGTGTGGCGCACGACCGCTCCGAAGCCAAGATCACGGTCACCGGGGTGCCGGACCACACCGGTGCCGCGGCCCGGATCTTCCGCGTGATCGCCGACGCCGAGATCGACATCGACATGGTGCTGCAGAACGTGTCCAGCACCGTCTCCGGCCGCACGGACATCACGTTCACGCTGTCGAAGGCCAACGGCGCCAAAGCCGTCAAGGAACTGGAAAAGGTCAAGGCGGAGATCGGCTTCGAGTCGGTCCTCTACGACGACCACGTCGGCAAGGTGTCGCTGGTCGGCGCCGGGATGCGCTCGCACCCGGGTGTCACGGCGACGTTCTGCGAAGCGCTGGCCGAGGCCGGCGTCAACATCGAAATCATCAACACCTCGGAGATCCGCATCTCGGTGCTGATCCGGGACGCGCAGCTCGACGACGCCGTGCGCGCGATCCACGAGGCGTTCGAACTCGGCGGCGACGAAGAAGCCGTCGTCTACGCGGGGAGTGGTCGCTGATGGCGGACGGGCTGCGGATCGGGGTGGTCGGCGCGACCGGCCAGGTCGGTGCGGTGATGCGCAAGCTGCTGGCGGAGCGGGAGTTCCCGATCGCGGAGCTGCGCTACTTCGCCTCGGCTCGCTCGGCGGGGTCGAAGCTCCCGTGGCGCGACACCGAAATCACGATCGAGGACGCGTCGACGGCCGATCCGTCCGGTTTGGACATCGCGCTGTTCTCGGCGGGTGGCTCGACGTCGAAGGCGCAGGCACCGCGGTTCGCCGCGGCGGGCGTGACGGTGATCGACAACTCCTCGGCGTTCCGGATGGACCCGGACGTGCCGCTGGTCGTCAGCGAAGTCAACCCGCAGGCCATCAAGGAAGCGCGGAAGGGAATCATCGCCAACCCCAACTGCACCACCATGGCCGCGATGCCGGTGCTGAAGCCGCTGCACGACGAGGCCGGGCTGGTCCGGCTGGTCGCGTCGACGTACCAGGCGGTGTCCGGCAGCGGGCTGGCCGGCGTCGACGAGCTGGCGGGCCAGGTGCGCGCGGCGGCCGAGCACGCGTCGCTGCTCACCCACGACGGCGCGGCGATCGAGTTCCCGAAGCCGGAAAAGTACGTCCGGCCGATCGCGTTCAACGTCTTGCCGATGGCCGGGTCCATTGTGGACGACGGCGAGCTGGAGACGGACGAGGAGAAGAAGTTCCGCAACGAGAGCCGCAAGATCCTGAGCATCCCGGGCCTGGGCGTCTCGTGCACCTGCGTGCGCGTGCCGGTGTTCTCGGGCCACTCGATCTCGGTGAACGCCGAATTCGAGCGGGCGCTGACGGTCGAGCGCGCGACGGAGCTGCTGACCCACGCGCCGGGCGTCGAGCTGTCGGAGATCCCGACCCCCCTGCAGGCGGCGGGTAACGACCCGAGCTACGTCGGCCGCATCCGCGTCGACCAGGGCGTCGAGGGCGGCCGCGGGCTGGCGTTGTTCATCTCGAACGACAACCTGCGCAAGGGCGCGGCGCTCAACGCCGTGCAGATCGCGGAGCTGGTGGCCCAGCAGCTTTGACGGCCACAGTGGAGGCCCCGCACCGGATCCGGTGCGGGGCCTTCGTGTGCGTCAGGGCCGGGTAGCGCCGTGGCAGGCCAGGTAGCGCGTCTTGACGAACTCGAACACCGGCTTGCCGCCGTAGGCCCAGACGAGCGCGTCCGCGTGCTCGCCGAGCACCTTGAACTGTTCGACGGCCTCGTCGCAGCGGCCGTTCACCACCAGCGCCTTGGCCGCGTACGCGCGGTCGCGCAGGTTCGCCGGGTGGTCCCGGCCTTCACCAGCCAGCCAGGGCACGACGACGTCCAGCGCCCGCTTGGTCCGGTCGCTCTTCCAGGCCTCGACGTCCTTGGCCTCCGCTTCGTGCGCGGCGACGAGGACCAGGCCCGCGAGCTTCGGCGTCTTCGCGGCAGCTTCGTCGGCGAAGGCGAACATCTGCTCGTGCGAGCCGAACCACTTGGCGCACCAGTACTGCAGCGCCTGCTCGTGGCCCTGCCGGTGGAGCGGGTCACGGGCCACGAGTTCCGCCCACACCGCGCGGAAGGCGTCGTTGTCGTACTGGCGCCCGCGGGCGACGGTGAGCAGGGTGGACCACGGGGTCGGGTCGGCCGGCGCCGCTTCGGCCGCGGCGCGGGTCGCCGCTTCGGCCTCCTCGAGCACGCGGAAGAACCCGGCCCACTGCTCACCGGAGACGTGCTCGGGGGTGAGCCCCGAGCGGATCTGCCAGGCCAGGGCGACCAGGCCCTGCGCGTGGACGGCGGCCGCGTCCGCGGTGCCGGACGCCTGCCACGTCTTCAGTGGCCCGTCGTCGTCCGCGGCGGCGTCCCCGAGTTGCTGCACGGCGAAGGCGCGGCGGTCCCAATCGGCGCCGAGGTCGGCCAGCAGCGCGGCACCCGGCTGCCAGTCACCGGCGCGGTAGGCGGCGACAGCTTCGGCGACGCGGGCGTCGGCGATGAACTTGGCCGCCGTCACGTCCTTGTCCGGCGGGAGACCCCACAGCGTGACGTCCGGCATCTCAGCCTTCGGCTTGTCGTCCTGGGGCACGTACTGCGCGAGCTCCGCCGGGGAAAGCGTCTTCGCGTAGTCCTCGACGCTCATCCCGCGGGCGCGCGCGGCCTTGACCAACGCGACGGCCGCTTTGCGGCGCTTCGAATTGAACAGGGAAAGCAACGGTTCTCCTCAGGACGGGACGGGAAGCGCGCCGGCGGTGGCCAGGAGGCGGCGTAGCGGGGCGGTGTCGGGATCGGCCGCCGCGGCGGCGTCGAGGGCCGCGGGCAGCTCGCCGGCGTGCGGCTCGTCGACGACCAGTTCGGCCGGGCCGGACCAGGACAGCTTCCAGCGCGCCACCCCGGCCTCCACCAGGGCCGGGGTGACCACAACGGACAGTCGCTTGCGGACGGACGTGACCAGGAACTCCCGCTGCGCCCGCGGTCCGGCCGACGACGGCGCCTTGCTCTCCGGATCGGCCAGTTCCGCGCCGCGGCCCGCGTCGAGCAGGTCGAGCGCCTCGGTCAAAGTGCGGCCCGCGAGGACGTCGGCGGCGAACCGGGCGCTGTTGTGGCGGAGCCCGACGTCCACAAGGGTGTCCCAGTCGAGGCGCCGCTTGGCCTTCGCCGCGGGGGAAAGGCCGTCGGTCATGACCGCCTCCAGGGTCGCGGCGGGGTCGCGCAGGATCTCACTCGCCGGGTGGGCGCCGTCCGGCCGGACCGGCGCCGGGGGAAGGGCTTCCAGCGCCGCGATCCGGTCCGCCGTCGCCGGGTGCGTGTCGTAGCGCGACGTCTCCCGGTCCGGCGGGTTCCGCCGGACCTCGTCGAGTTCGCCGGAGCGCTCGTCGTCGGCGAGCAGCGACCGGAACCCGGCCGCCAGGCGGTCGGGCAGGTACCCGGCGTCCCAGCCGAGCGAGACGTAGCAGTCGAGGTAGAAGGTCCAGGCGACGTCGAGCGCCGCCACCTCGCGCAGGGCGCTGGTGGCGGCCGCGGTGCCGGCGAGCCGCGCCGAGGCGGCGTCGGCGGCGAGCTCCTGGCGCCGGCAAACCGCCGCGGAGACCGAGAAGTAGAGCTTCGCGTACCACACGAACAGCTTCCGGATCAGGCCCTGGAACCAGCCGTCGCCACCGAGCCCGGTCAGCGCTTTCTCGATGGACCGGCGGCCGCGGTAGGTCAGCCCGGCGAGCCGGGTGTCCCGGTTGGTGTAGTGGGCCAGCTCGTGCCCGAGCAGAGCGCGCAGCTGGTCGTGGCGCAGGCCCGCGAGCAGCTGCGCCCCGATGAACATCTCGCGCCGGCGCACCCGCAGCCCGAGCCACCCGGTCCGCTCGCGGACCCCCGCGTTGACCTCGCTGATCAGGGTGATCGCGTCCGGTGGCCGGGTGCCGACGGCGTCGGCGAGCTCGCGCACGAGCGCCCACAGCGCCGGCTGGGCGTCCGGGGTCACCGGCACGCCCGGCAGGTCGGCCCCTCGGGTCCGCTCGATTGCGAACAGGGCCTTGAGCAGGGCGAACGACACCGGCACGGCGACGATGGCCAGCTTGATCGCCAGGAGCCCGGAGTGCTGGAAGAAGTAGTACTCGGTGACCGCCAGGCCGCCGACGACCAGGAACACCAGGACGGGGAACCCGGCCAGCAGGGCGACCGCGACGAGCGCGCGCCACGAAGTTCTCACGATGGATCGATTCCTCCCCGGACCGTCCTCCCCGGACGGTCGGCTCATTCTGCCCGACGGACCACGGCCGACGGATTTCTTTTCGCTCACGAAAGAAAACGCTTTGGTTGTTCGCGGGGTGGCGGGGGATCCTGGGCACCACAAGCAAGTCGAGGGAAGGAACACCATGTACACCGCTGTCGAAGGGGCCCGCGTCCCGATCCGGATGTGGGCGGATCCCGCGTCGGTCGAAGACCAGGCCATGCGGCAGCTGCACAACGTCGCGAACCTGCCGTGGGTGCACGGTGTCGCCGTGATGCCCGATGTCCACTACGGCAAGGGCGCCACCGTCGGCAGTGTCATCGCCATGCGCGACGCCGTCTCGCCCGCCGCGGTCGGGGTCGACATCGGGTGCGGGATGAGCGCCGTCCGGACGTCGCTCACCGCGAGCGATCTGCCCGACGACCTCGGGAAGCTGCGCCGGCGCATCGAAAGCGCCGTGCCCGTCGGCTTCGGGCTGCACAAGACGCCCGTGAACCCGGCGAAGGTGCACGGCGTCGGCGGCTGGGACGCCTTCTGGAAGCAGTTCGGCGAGCTGCACACCGGCGTCCAGGAGCTGCACGACCGGGCCGCGCGGCAGATCGGGAGCCTCGGTGGCGGCAACCACTTCATCGAGGTCTGCCTCGAGCAGGGCGGTGCCGACGAGGGCCGGGTCTGGCTGATGCTGCATTCGGGTTCGCGCAACATCGGCAAGGAGCTGGCCGAGCGGCACATGGCCGTCGCGCGCAAGCTCCCGCACAACGCCGACCTGCCCGACCCCGATCTCGCCGTGTTCGTCGCGGGCACGCCGGAGATGCAGGCGTACCGGCGCGATCTGTTCTGGGCGCAGGACTACGCGGCGCGCAACCGGGCCACGATGGTCGCGCTGGTGAAGCTGGCGCTCGCGGACGTCGTGCCGGGCACGACCTTCGACGACGCGATCTCGTGCCACCACAACTACGTCGCCGAAGAGACCTACGACGGCGTCGAGCTGCTCGTCACCCGGAAGGGCGCGATCCGCGCCGGATCGGGTGACCTCGGGATCATCCCGGGCAGCATGGGGACCGGTTCGTACATCGTCCGCGGGCTGGGCAACGACTCGTCGTTCCAGTCGGCTTCGCACGGCGCCGGGCGGCGGATGTCGCGCAACAAGGCCAAGAAGCTGTTCACCGCCGACGACCTCGCGGCGCAGACGGCCGGCGTCGAGTGCCGCAAGGACTCCGGCGTGGTCGACGAGATCCCGGCGGCCTACAAGGACATCGAAACGGTGATCCGCGCGCAGACGGACCTGGTCGAGGTGGTGGCGCACCTCAAGCAGGTGGTCTGCGTCAAGGGCTGACGGGTACGTTGACGCCATGACGAGGGGTGGAACGACGGCCGCGCTGCTGGCCACGGTCGCATTGCTGCTGAGCGGGTGCACCGAGGTCGGCAACGCGGTCGACCAGGGGAGCAGGACGGCGGACAAGGTCGCGGCGTGCACCGAAGCGCTCGGGCTCGCCGACCTGAACCCGCTGGTCGACCCGGCCAAGTTCAAGGCGCGCGCCGAGGACAAGGAGAAGCGGCTGCGCGAGCTCGCGGGTGACGTCCAGGACCAGGACGTCAAGAACGCGCTGCTCGGCATGGCCGACTCGTACGTCCAGGTGCAGAAGGAACGCATCGAGGACGCCGGCGTGGTGGCCCAGTGGGTGCAGCGCAACGTCAAGAAGCTCGACGCGCTCCGCGTCGCCTGCGGCTAGCGAGACGCGGGCCGGGTCGCGAACTCAGCCACCGGGAGCTGCGGCCTGCTCGGGACTGGCCGCCGCCGGCGCCGGTTCCGGGGCGGTGGCGGGGGGCCGGCGGCGGAGCAGGCCGGCCGAGGCGATCACCAGACCACCGAGGCCGGCCGCCACGAAGCCCCATTCCGGGGTCGAGTGGTCGATCGCGAAGCCGACCACCGGGCCGCCCGCGGCCAGGCCGAGCCGGGTGAACGCGTCCTGCAGGCCCATCGCCTCGCCGCGGACCTGTGGCGGGGCGATCCGGGTGACCGTCTCGGTCGTGGCCGAAAGCGTCGGCGCGCACATCAGGTTGGTCGGGATCAGCGCCAGCATCAGCAGCCACCACGGGCGGTCCGCCAGGCCGACCGGCATCACCAGCAGTGCGAGCAGCAGCATCAGCACGCCCTGCGGCAACGACCGCCGCACCGTGCCGTGCACGATGCCGCCAGTGATCGACGCCGTGCACATCACCACGATGACCAGGCCGGTCAGGCCGAGGTCGCCGTTCGCGCGCAGGGCGGCCAGCGTCGCCAGTTCGGTGCCGACGAGCACGAACAGCGCGCCGCCCGCGATCAGCAGCGTTCCCACCAGCGGGCCGGTGAGCCAGCTGCGCAGCGGCGGCCGCGGACCGAGTTCGTCCGCTTTGCCGGCGCCTTCGCGGATCGGCGGGTTGACGAGCCAGATCAGGAACGCCGTGCCGCCGAACAGCACGCCGAGCGCGGTCAGCGTCCACGTCGGGGAGAACGCCGTGATGGCCGCGATGCCGGCCGCGGGGCCGATCATGAACGTCGCTTCGATCGAGATGGTGTCGAGCGAGTAGACCGCGCGGCGCTGCTCGGGCGGCACGAGCGTGGCCAGGGCTTGGCGGGCCAGCGAGCCCGCCGGCACCGAAAGCATCCCGGCCGGGACCGCGACCACGGCGAGTGCCTCGAACGGCAGGTGCGGCGCGGCGATCCAGAACGCGGTCGTGCCGATCCCGCAGGCCGCGACGACCGGGCGCAGCCCGTACCGGTCGAAGCAGCGGCCGAGCATCGGCGCGCCGAGCGCCATCCCGAGCGTGACGCCGCCGCCGACCAGCCCGGCGGCGCCGTAGCCGCGGCCGAGCCCGGTGACGATGTACAGCGTCATCAGCACGCCGTTCATGGTCATCGGGAGGCGTGCCAGGAACATCAGAGCCATCGTCGAGGGGACGCGGGGGACGGAGAGCACCCGGCGGTAAGGCTGCAGCGGCACGTCCTCGATGAGAACCCAAGGTGGTACGCGCGTGCAACTTATTTCCCGATCCCCGTCCCCCTGGCGCCGGGAAATTATGAGAGCTACTCTCACTTGGTAGTCGCTACCAATTGGGGGTCGCTATGACTCAAGGACATCCACGCAGGTGGTGGGCGCTCGGCGCGCTCGCGGTGAGCCTGCTGACCATCGGCTTGGACCTGACGGTGCTCAACGTCGCCGTGCCGACACTGGCCGTCGACCTCGGCGCCACGACCACGCAGCTGCAGTGGTTCGGCAACGCCTACACGCTGGCGCTGGCCGCGCTGCTGCTGCCCGCGGGCCTGCTCGGCGACCGGTTCGGCCCGAAGAAACTGCTGCTCGGGGCGCTGGCGGTGTTCGGGCTGGCTTCGCTGTGGTGCGCCTACGCCGGTTCGCCGGGCGAGCTGATCGCCGCCCGCGTGGCGCTCGGCGCCGGCGCCGCGTTCCTCATCCCGCTGTCGCTTTCGCTGCTGAACATCCTGTTCCCGCCGGAGGAGCGGGCGAAGGCGCTGACGACCTGGGTGATGGCGATGTTCGCCGGCATCCCGCTCGGGCCGCTGCTCGGCGGCTGGCTGCTCGACCACTTCGCGTGGGGCTCGGTGTTCCTCATCAACGTCCCGATGACCGCGGTCGGCGTCGTCGCGGTGCTGTTCCTCCTGCCGCGCACGTCCGGCTCCCGGCGCGGCACGATCGACTTCACCGGCATCGCGCTCTCGGCGGCCGGGCTGGTCGCGCTCACCTACGGGTTCGTCCACGCCGGCGAGCACGGCTGGGCCGATCCGGTGACCTACGGCCTGATCGGGCTGGGGGCCGCGCTGGTGGCGGTGTTCTGCTGGGCGCAAACGCGGGTGGCCGCGCCCCTGACCGACCTCGCGTTGTTCCGCGAGCCGCGGTTCGTCTGGGGCGCGGTGCTGGCCACGGTGGCGTCCTTCGCGCTGATGGGCCTGTTGTTCGTGCTGCCGCAGCTGTTCCAGGCGGTGCAGGGGGCCGACGCGCTGCAGACCGGCGTGCGGCTGCTGCCGCTGATCGGCGGGATGCTGGTGGCGGCGAAGCTCGCCGAGCGGCTGGTTGCCGCTCTGGGCGTGCGCGGGGTCGTCACGGGCGGGTTCGTGCTGCTCGCGGCCGGGCTGGCGTGGGGTTCGACGACGTCACCGACGGGCGGCTACGGCGCCACGGTCGGCTGGGAGCTCGTGATCGGGCTGGGTACCGGCGCCACGCTCCCGCCGCTGATGACGATGGCCATGGGCGCGCTCACCGAAGGCCGCTCGGGGGCTGGTTCGGCGCTGATCCAGGTGCTGCGCCAGGTCGGCGGCACCATCGGCGTCGCGGTGCTGGGCACGGTGCTCAACAGCGCCTACCGCGACGGCGTCGAGGTCGGGGGCCTGCCGGCGCCGGTCGCCGACGCGGTGCGCGGTAGCGCCTCGGCCGCGGTCGCCGTCGCGGAGCGGCTCCACCGGCCCGAACTCGCCGCGTCCGCGCGGGCCGCGTTCACCGGCGGCATGGCCGCGACGCTGTGGGTGTGCGCCGGCCTCGGCGTCGCCGGAGCGCTGCTCGCGCTGGTCTTCCTGCCCGGCCGGGCGGCGGCGGGAGCGCAGCCGCGAGAATCGGAGCATGACGTCGTCGCCATCTGAGCCCACGGGACTGCGGGAGCGGAAGAAGGCCAAGACGCGCGCCGCGATCCAGCGGCACGCGTTGCGGCTGTTCCACGAGCAGGGCTACAGCGCCACGACGGTGGATCAGATCGCGGCCGCCGCGGAGATCTCGCCCAGCACCTTCTTCCGGTACTTCCCGACGAAGGAGGCGACGGTGCTCTACGACCCGTTCGACCCGGTGCTCATCGAGGCCGCGCTGGCGCAGCCGCCCGAACTCAGCCCGGCCGCCGCGCTGCGGGCCACCGCGGACACCATCCGCACGCAGATCCCGGCCGAAGACTGGGAGCGGGAACGCGAGCGGCAGGTGCTCGTGTTCCGGGAGCCCGAGCTCCGCACCGCGGTGATGGACAAGTTCGCGGAGGGGATCGACCTGCTGGCCGGGATGGCCGCGCGCCGCACCGGCCGGTCGGCGGACGACTTCGAGGTCCGCAACTGGGCGGGTGCGGTGGTCGGGGTGGTCATGGCCGCGTTCGCCGGTGCCGCGGCGGACCCCGGCGCCGACACCCTGGTGATCCTCGACAAGGCGCTGGCTCACCTGGAAGCGGGACTGCCGCTCTGAGTGGACGCGAATTCCGGAATTGATTTCGCATTTTCGCGTCCACCTCGAGGGGGAACCGTGTGGGTGGCGGGGCGAGCGTGGGGGATGCCCTATCTGGAGCAGTCGGGACACACAGTCCGACGGAGTGATGAAGCTAAATGATCACGGTTTACACTCGGGTGGGTTACCCGAACGTTCCATAGTGGACGGATCCTACCAGCGGTGATCATCGGAATCGGTCATGATGATCTTCGGAGGGACGGGCAAGGTTTCGCGGTTAATCCAATGCGGGCCAGTTCGCCTCATTCGGATCCGGCACGTAAGGGTGTTAAACATCCCGAATCGGTGATCGGGTGGCTTATCTCCGACACGGGGGGTATCGATTTACCCCGTCAGGTCTCGATGCCAGGAGGTAAGGAATGAAAGCCAAGTTCGGGCGAGTCATCGCTCTGGTGGCGGCCGGCAGTCTGCTGGCGGTGGGGACGGCGGGGATCGCGTCGGCGAGCCCGGGAGGGGGCAAGGGTTCCTCCAGCACCCAGGCCCTCGCCGCACAGGTGCTCCAGATGCGTGACGACCTCACCAGGGTGGCCTACGCGGGCGACGTCGGCGCCACGCGGACGGACCTGGGGCAGCTGAGCCCGGTGCTCGCGGACATCGCGGCCGGCAAGCGCTACACGGTCCAGACCGAGACCGGGCAGCTGGCGGGCCTGGCCAAGGGGCGTGCCGACGAGTCCACCCGGCTGCTGGCCGACCCGAAGGCGAAGGCGCGCCAGCTGCCGCCGTTGCCGCTGCCGATCCCGTCGCTGCCCGATCTGCCCGGCCCGCTGAAGATCGTCAGCGACCTGGTGAAGGCGCTGCTCGCGGCCGTCACCGGCATCCTGGGCGGGCTGCTCGGCGGTCTGCCGGTGCCACCGCTGCCGTTGCCGCCGCTGCCGGTCCCGGGGTCGTAGCCACCGAAGGGAACCGGGGGCCCGGAGCCCGGCCGCGGACATTTCTCCGCGCCGGGCTCCGAGGCGTTCGCCGCCGGGCCGGGGTCAGTGCACTTTGGACAATCCCTGCCGCAGGGCGCCCGCCATCTCCGCCAGCGCTTCCCGGAACCGGGTGCCGACGCCGGTGAAGTTGATGAACCCGTGGATCAGGTCCTCGTGCCGGCGCAGGGCCACCTCGACCCCCGCTTCGCGCAGTTTCTCCGCGTACGCCTCACCTTCGTCGCGCAACGGGTCGAACCCCGCGGTGACGATCAAGGCCGGCGGCAGGCCGCTCAGGTCGTCCGCGCGCAACGGCGAGAGCCGCGGATCGGTCAGGTCGGTGCCTTCGGGCACGTAATGGCCTTCGAACCACTTCATGTGCACGTCGGTCAGGAACAGGTTCTCGGCGAACAGGTCCTGCGAGCGGTAGCGCCGCGCGAAGTCCGTCGCCGGGTAGATCAGCAGCTGGAACGCCGGGACCGGGCCGCCGCGGCGGACGGCCTGCTGGGCGGTCACGGCGGCGAGGTTGCCGCCCGCGCTGTCACCGCCGACCGCGATCCGCGCCGGGTCGGCACCCAGGTCACCCGCCTTCGCCACCGCGTACTCGAACGCCGCCAGCGCGTCTTCCGTCGCCGCCGGGAACGGGAACTCCGGGGCCAGCCGGTATTCGATCGACAGCACCCGCACCCCGGCGTGCTTGGCCAGGAAGCGGACGGCGTTGTCGTGGCTCGAGCGGGTGCCGATCACCCAGCCGCCGCCGTGGAAGAACACCAGCAGCGGCGACTCCTCGGGCAGTCCGACCGGCGTGTACAGCGTCGCGGGCAGGTCGCCATCCGGTGTCGGGACGGCGATCTCGCGCACCGAAACCGGTTCGATCGGCTTGCCGCTGACCAGGTGCCTGCCCGCGTCGAGCAGGGTCCGTGACTGCTCGACCGAGCCGCGCACCAGCTCGGCTCGGGCGATCTTCTGGAGCCGGAGGAGGAGCTGGGCGTCGAGCGCGAGGTCCTGGCCGTCGATGCGGACGGTCCGGCCCGCGACCGCCCGCCGCACCGGCGTGGGCAGCCAGAACGCGAGCTGCGACGCGGCCGCCTGGGCGCGGACGGGGAGCGGGATCGCCATGGTGCCTCCATCAGCCTCGGGACTGCGTGTGAGGTTACTCGTCAGTAGGTAGCTGGTCCAGTTGTGACCATGACCTCCGTCCCAGAGTCTGGTCCTCCAGTTAAGTGGAGGGGTTAGCCTGAAAACGTGACTTCAGCCAGGACGATCAACGTGCTCGGGATCGGCGGCTCTCTGCGGGAGGGCTCCCAATCCGAGCGCGCGCTGCAGATCGCGCTCGACGGCGCCGCCGAAACGGGCGTCCGGACCCGGCTGATCACCGGCCCGGATCTCGTGCTGCCGTTCTACGACGCCGGTGTCCCGGAGCGCGACGAGCGCGCCACCCGGCTGGTGGAGGCCATCCGGGAGGCGGACGGGCTCATCGTCGTCTCGCCGGGCTACCACGGCGCGCTGTCCGGCCTGGTCAAGAACGCCTTGGACTACGTCGAGGACCTGCGCGGCGACCGCCGCCCCTACCTGGACGGCCGCGCGGTCGGCCTCGCCGCCGTCGCGTACGGCTGGCAGGCCGCGGTGACCACGCTCGAGCAGCTCCGCACGATCACGCACGCCCTGCGCGGCTGGGCCACCCCGCTGGGTGGCTCGATCAACTCGGCCGAGACCAAGTTCGACGAAGCGGGTGGTGCGTCGGACGAGAAGAGCGTCCGCACCCTTCGCCTGATCGGGCGGCAGGTCGCGGAATTCGCCGTGACCCGCACCGCATGAGGATTTCGGGGGTTCCGGGTGGCGGAGCCCCCGGCCCGGGGCGGAGCCCCGATTGTCACAGACGTTTCGCCCGGTGGTCGCTGGGTAAGCAATCCACGTGATGCCTGCCATGTGGGGCACCGTTCCGCGGCTGCGGGATGTTGTGCCCAGTGAGACGCTCGCTGTGGAGCGTCCGCGACAGAAGGCAGGCTGAGCATGGGTCAGGCGATCTACACCGCGGTGGCAACGGCGCGGGGCGACGGCCGCAACGGCGAAGTGACGTCGTCCGACGGCGTCATCGACGAGTCGCTGGCCATCCCGAAGGAGATGGGTGGCCCCGGCGGGGACAAGACCAACCCCGAGCAGCTGTTCGCTGCCGGCTACTCGGCCTGCTTCCACAGCGCGCTGCAGCTCGTCGCGCGTCAGGCCAAGGTGCCGCTGAACGGCTCGACCGTGACGGCGGAGGTCAGCGTGCTCAAGCAGGAGGTCGGGTTCGGCCTCGGCGTCGCGCTGAACGTCTCGCTGCCGGGCCTCGACCAGGCCCAGGCCGACCAGCTGGTCGAGCAGGCGCACCAGGTGTGCCCCTACTCGAACGCGACCCGCGGCAACATCGAGGTCGCGCTCTCCGCCACCGTCTGACCCGCCCCGGTCCGAACCAGTACGAGGAAAGGATCATCGCCAGATGAGCAAGTCTCCGATCAAGAGCCCGCTTTCCGAGGCCGACAAGGAGATCACCGGCAACGCCCTCCAGGCGACGCTGGTCGACCTGGTCGACCTGTCCCTCATCGCCAAGCAGGCGCACTGGAACGTCGTCGGATCGAACTTCCGCAGTGCGCACCTGCAGCTCGACGAGCTCGTGAACACCGCGCGCCAGTACGTCGACGAGGTCGCCGAGCGCGCCAACGCCATCGGCATCTCGCCGAATGGCAAGGCGAAGACCGTCGTCGAGAGCTCGGGCGTGCCCGAGTACCCGGACAACTGGCAGTCGGTCGAGGCCACGGTCGCCGCGATCGTCGACATCCTGGCCGCGCTCATCGAGCGGCTGCGCCAGCGCATCGACGAGACCGACAAGAGCGACCTCGTCACGCAGGACCTGCTGATCGAGATCACCCGGGCGCTGGAAGAGGCGCACTGGATGTGGCAGGCCCAGCAGGCCTGATTTTTCCCACCAAAGGGGCCGTTCCGGATGGAGCGGCCCTTTTCGTGCGGCTGCGGCAAGTACGTTCGGTGGCATGGTCTTGCATCAGGGGAACGCCGACCGCCCGGACCGCACGGCCGGGACGAACCCGCTCTACGCCGGGGCGAACCCGGCGCTCGCGGCGGGCTTCGTCATGCCGCACGACGCGCTGCGTGACGACCCGCTGCCGCCGGACACCGCGCTGCAGCTCGTGCGCGACGAGCTGATGCTCGACGGCAACGCGCGGCTCAACCTCGCCACCTTCGTCACGACGTGGATGGAGCCGCAGGCGCGCGAGCTGATGGCCGAGTGCGTCGACAAGAACATGATCGACAAGGACGAGTACCCGCAGACGGCCGAATTCGAGCGGCGCTGCGTGAACATCCTGGCCGACCTGTGGCACGCGAGCGACCCGGGCGACATCATGGGCTGCTCGACGACGGGCTCGTCGGAAGCGTGCATGCTCGCCGGGATGGCGCTGAAGCGGCGCTGGGGCCGCCTCGGCCGCACTGGCAAGCCGAACCTGGTCATGGGCGCGAACGTCCAGGTGTGCTGGGAGAAGTTCTGCGAATACTGGGAAGTCGAGCCGCGGCTGGTCCCGATGGACGGCGACCGGTACCACCTCACCGCCGACGAAGCCGTCGCGCGCTGCGACGAGAACACGATCGGCGTGGTGGCGATCCTCGGTTCGACGTTCGACGGCAGCTACGAGCCGGTCGCGGAGATCGCTTCGGCGTTGGACGCGCTTCTCGAGCGGACCGGCTGGGACATCCCGGTGCACGTCGACGGCGCTTCGGGCGCGATGATCGCCCCGTTCCTCGACCCGGACCTGGAGTGGGACTTCCGCCTGCCGCGCGTGGCGTCGATCAACACGTCGGGCCACAAGTACGGGCTGGTGTACCCGGGCGTCGGCTGGGTGATCTGGCGCGACAAGGCCGCGCTGCCGTCCGAGCTGGTGTTCAACGTCAACTACCTCGGTGGCGACATGCCGACGTTCGCGTTGAACTTCTCCCGCCCGGGAGCCGAGGTCGCGGCCCAGTACTACACGTTCGTCCGGCTCGGCCGGGAAGGGTTCCGCGCGGTGCAGCAGGCTTCGCGTGACGTCGCCACGCACTTGTCGTCCGGGATCGCGTCGCTGGGGCCGTTCGAACTGCTGACCCGCGGCGATCAGCTACCGGTGTTCGCGTTCACCACCCGCCCGGACGCCGGCTTCGACGTCTTCGACGTGTCCCGCCGGCTGCGCGAGCGGGGGTGGCTGGTGCCGGCGTACACGTTCCCGGAGCACCGGACGGACCTGGCGGTGCTGCGCATCGTCGTCCGCAACGGCTTCACGCACGACCTGGCGGACCTGCTGCTGGCGGATTTGCGGCGGGTGCTCCCGGAGCTGGAGCAGCTGGGCGGCCGCCCGAAAGACCCCGCGAAGGCGACCGCGTTCCACCACTAGGGCGTGTCTGACACTGCCTTGGTCCAGCTGACCACGGCATGCAGGACGACCGCTGATCGGTAGACGATGGCCAACTTGTCGTAACGAGTGACCAGACCTCAGCCGCCGCGGGAGCGGCCAGGTGCCGTCACCGGCCATCCGGCGATGCCAGGGCCAGATCGTCTGCCACGCACCGAACACCGCGGCACATCCCAGCAACCAACCACGGTCTTTGCCAGACGCGCCCTAGTGCCAGGACTTGGCGCGGGCGTACTGGCCGGGCCAGCGCACGTCCGCGCCGAGCGTGTTCGCCGCGCGCAGCGGCCAGTGCGGGTCGCGGAGCAGCGCCCGGGCCAGGAACACCGCGTCGGCCTGCTCCTCGGCGATGATCGCCTCCGCCTGGTGCGGGTCGGTGATCATGCCGACCGCGCCGGTGGGGAGGCCGGTCTCCGCGCGGATCCGCTCGGCGAACGGCACCTGGTAGCCGGGGCCGACCGGGATGTCCGGGTGCGGGGTGTTGCCGCCCGAGGAGGCGTCGACCAGGTCGATCCCGCGCTCGGCCAGCAGCTTCGCCAGCCGGACGGAGTCGTCGAGGGTCCAGCCGTCGTCGGTCCAGTCCGTCGCCGAGAGCCGGGCGAACAGCGGGACGGTGGTCTGCGCCCGCACCGCGTCGGCGAGCTCGAGGGCCAGCCGCGTCCGGCCTTCGAAGTCGCCGCCGTAGCGGTCCGTGCGGGAGTTGGACAGCGGCGAGAGGAACTGGTGGACCAGGTAACCGTGCGCGAAGTGCAGCTCGAGGACGTCGAAGCCGACGTCGACGGCACGTCGGGCCGCGGCGGCGAAGGCGTCCGGGAGGGCGGCGACCTCGTCCGTGGTGAGTGGCCGCGCCGGAGCGTAGGCGCCGAACGGCCGCGCGTCCGCGCCGACGCTTTGCCAGCCGCCGTCTCCGGGCGGCACGCTGCCCTGCCCTTCCCACGGTCGCCGGGTCGACGCCTTGCGCCCGGCGTGGGCGAGCTGCATGCCGATCGCGGTGCCCTGGCCGTGGACGAAGTCGGTGATCCGGCGCCACGCCCGCGCCTGCGCGTCGGTCCAGATGCCGGTGTCCTGCGGGCTGATCCGGCCCTCGGCGGTCAACGACACGTGCCCGCGGTCTCTTCCCGTCGCCAGCGCCTCTACCAGCGAGTAACGTCACCCTCATGGGTGTCGCTGCAGACGAACGCCAGGCGTTGAGCTCGCTCTTCGAAGAACTCGGGCCCGACGCGCCGACGTTGTGCGAAGGCTGGACCACGCGGGACCTCGCCGCGCACCTCGTCGTGCGGGAGCATCGGGCGGATGCCGCTCCCGGCATCCTCGTGCCGGCGCTCGCCGGGTACACCAAGAAGGTGCAGGACCGGTACGCCGCGAAACCCTGGGCGAGCCTGGTCGAGCAGGTGCGGAACGGGCCGGCGAAGTTCTGGCCCACCGCGCTCGGCCCGCTCGACGAGCTGACCAACACCGCCGAGTTCCTCGTCCACCACGAGGACGTCCGGCGCGCGCAGGACGGCTGGGCGCCGCGGCCCGCGGACCCCGCCCGGGACGCCGCCGCTTGGCGCTCGGCGAAGCAGTCGGCGAAGCTGAACCTCCGGAAGTCACCCGTCGGCGTCACGCTTCGCACGAAAGACGGCCGCGAGGCCGCCGTCAAGACCGGCCCCGACCCCGTCACGATCGTCGGGGAGCCGGTGGACCTGCTGCTGTTCGTCTTCGGCCGCGACGCCGTTCACCTGGACTTCGAGGGTGACGCGGCGGCGGTCGGCCGGCTGCAGGCGGTGAACCGCGGGCTCTAGGCTTCGCGGCGTCCCACCTAACGCAGGAGCCGCCATGCCGATGATCAGCGTTGCCATGTTCCCCGGCCGCACGCCGGCCCAGAAGAGCGCCCTGGTCCGGGAGCTGACCGACGCCTTCATCCGCACCTGCGGCGGCAAGCCCGAAGGTGTCCAGGTGACGCTCGTCGAGGTCGGTGCCGACCACTGGGCCACCGGCGGCGTCCTGCACTCCGAACGCTGAGCCGCCGGGAGACCGGGCAGGTCTCCCGGCGGGTGCGTCAGCGCAGGCCGAGGGCCCGCAGGGCGAAGTGGACCTCGATCGACGTCTGCTTGATCGTCTCGGCGATCACCAGCGAGCCGTGGCCCGCGTCGTAGCGGTAGAACTCGTGGTGCAGGTCGCGGCCGCCGAGCCGGTCGAGGTAGTTCTCGATCTGGCGGATCGGGCAGCGCGGGTCGTTGTCGCCGGCCAGCACGAGCACCGGCGCCGTCACGGCGTCGACGTACGTGATCGGCGAGCACTCCCGGTACACGGCGGGCACGTCCTCCGGCGAGCCGCCGAAGAGCGCGCGGTCGAATGAGCGCAGCTGCTCCATCTCGTCCTCGTACGCGGCGACGTAGTCCGCCACCGGCACCCCGGCGACGCCCGCCGCCCACCGCGACGGCTGCGTGCCGAGCGCGAGCAGGGACAGGTAGCCGCCCCACGAAGCGCCGTTCACGACGCACTTGGCCGGATCGCTGAGTCCACTTTGGATGGCCCAGTCGTGCACCGCGGCGACGTCTTCCAGCTCGGTCAGGCCGGGACGGCCCTCGATGGCGTCGCGCCACGCCGAGCCGTAGCCGGTCGAGCCGCGGTAGTTGACCTCGACCACGGCGAACCCGGCGTCGAGCCAGGTCGCGCGGTAGGCGGAGAAGCGGTCCTCGTCCGCCGCGTGCGGGCCGCCGTGCAGGGAGAACACCGTGGGCAGCGGACCGTCCGGCACGCCCGAAGGCCGTGAGACGAGGGCGTGGATCCGGCCGCCGACGCCTTCGACGAACGCGTCGGTCACCGGCTCCGAGCCCGGCGCCCGCTCGCCCGGCGGCTCGAGCAGGATCGCGTCGGTGCCGTCGGTGGTCCGCGCGCGCACGGCGGTCGGCTCGGCGGCGCTGGACCACGAGTACTCGACCGTGCCGTCCGGGCGGACGCCCGCCCCGCCGATCCGGCCGGCCGGGGTGTCCACAGAGGACAATTCGGCCGTGTCGAGGTCGTAGCGGTACAGCGAACTGCGGCCCTCGTGGAAGTGGACGACGAGCAGGGCCCGCGCGTCCGGGTACCAGCCCGCGACGACCTCGCCGGGCAGGTCCAGCTCGATCTCGGTCTCCGTGCCGGCCAGGACATCCCAGACCAGCAGCTCCTCGCGGCCTCGCCGCTCGTGCAGCACCAGCAGGCGCTGGTCGCCGGACAGCGGGGAGAACTCGAGCGCGGAGAGGCCCTTGCCTTCGCCGTCCCACTTCTCGGCGACGGTCTCGAAGCCGTCGGTCGCGAGCACCCGCAGCGCGGGGTGGCGCGAATCGCCGTGCTCGGAGTGCGAGATCGCGATCAGGCTCTCGTCGCGGGACAGGGACGCGATGCCGGCGTCGTCCGGGTGGCTGTAGAAGCGGCGTGTCTCGCCGCCGATCCGGGCGAACAGTTCGCTGCCGTCGTCGGTCGAGACGCCGACCGCGACGACCTGCGTGCCGATCTCCAGGCCGGCCGGGTAGCCGTCGTGGACGTCCGGGACGGCCTTCTCCGGCTTGCTGCCCTCGGTGGCGGCGAACGGCTCGCGCACCCAGGAGCCGAACTCGTCGCCGTCGGTGTCGTCGAACCACCAGATCCACTCGCCGTCCGGGGACGGCGTCGAGTGCAGTGTGCCGTTGGGCCGGTCGGTGACGCGGCGGTGCTCGTCCGTCGCGCGGTTCCAGGCGTAGACCTCCCAGACACCGCTGGCGTTGGAGACGTAGACGTTGGCATCGGGGGCGTCGCGGGCCCACTCGGGCACGGAGATGCGCGGGGCGTGGAAGCGGGCGCGCCAGCGGGCTTCGGCTTCGGCCTCGTCGAACAGCCGGTCCGGGACCACCGCGGGCGGATATTGGTTGGCTGACTGCGTGCTCACCCCTCGATCCTGCCACCTTCTGGCCGTACTGTGTGCGGGGTGCTGGAGGGTTACGCGCCGGGCTACGGGCGAGACGCGGTGTCGATGATGTCCGCGCGCACGGCGGCGGAGCGCGCGACGTTCGCCCAGCCCCTGTTCCGGCCGGGCATGTGGGTGGTCGACCTCGGCTGCGGTCCCGGCTCGATCACCCTGGGCCTGGCCGCGGAGTCCCGGGTGACGGGCGTCGACCGCGACGCGGGCCAGGTGGCGATGGCCCGGGACGCCGCCCGCCGCGCCGGACGTTCCACAGTGGACTTCCTGGTGGCGTCGGCGTACGACCTGCCCTTCGCGGACGGCAGCGTGGACGTGGCGTTTTCCCATGCGCTGTTCGAGCACCTCGCCACCCCGCGGGACGCGCTGGCGGAGCTGCACCGGGTGCTGCGCCCCGGCGGCAGGCTGGCGTTGTCCACATCGGACTGGAGCAAGGCGCGGCTGCGCCCGAAGACGGCGAACGTCGACGCGGCCCTGCGCGGGCACTACCTGCTGCGCCGCCGCGCGGGCGGCGACCCGTTCGCCGGCCGCACGATCGCGGACCACTGCGCGTCGACGGGGTTCACCGAGATCGCCTCGCGTGCCCGCTACCGCGAGGACATGACGTACCGGGGGCTGGCGAAGTACGTGGAATCCCGGCTCGGCGAGGCGGTGTCGGACCCGGCGTTCGGCCGCGACCGCGACCAGCTGGCGAGTGCGGCCCGCTCGGCGTTGACGTGGGTGCGCAGCGGCGACGGCGACTTCAGCCAGTGCTGGGTCGAGGTGACGGCGACCAGACCCTGAAACCAGAAGAGCCGGTGTCCGAAGACACCGGCTCTTACTCGTCGGGGTGGCGGGATTCGAACCCACGACCTCCTCGACCCGAACGAGGCACGCTACCAAGCTGCGCCACACCCCGAGGTACTGCTTAACGGGTCGTGGAGAAGTCTAGCGGACGGTGTCGCGGGCTTTTCGGGGGGCCGACTTACGCGGCTCCGCTGACCCGGATCCGCGCGGGACCAGCGTCAACAGGCTCGCCTCGGGCGGGCACGCGAACCGCGCCGGCGCCCACGGCGATGTCCCCAGTCCGGCCGAGACGTGCAGCCACATGTGCGCCCCCCACCGCGAGGCCCCGCGCGCCCGGCTGCGATCCAGGTCACAGTTGGTGACGATGGCGCCGTAGCCCGGGAGCCGGAGCTGGCCGCCGTGGGTGTGGCCCGCGAGGACGAGGTCGTAACCGTCCGTGGCGAACGTGTCCAGCACCCGCGGCTCCGGCGAGTGCGTCACGCCGAGGCGCAGGGCCGCGCCGCTGTCGGCCGGGCCCGCGATGTCGGTGTAGCGGTCGCGGCGCAGGTGCGGGTCGTCGACGCCGGCCGCGAACACCCGTTGCCCGCCGACGTCGATCGTGCGGCGGACGTGCGTCAGGTCGGTCCAGCCGTGCTCGACGAACGCCGCGCGCAGGTCGCGCCACGGCAGCTGGACGCCGTGGATGCGCTTCTTCTTGCCCCGCGGCATCAGGTAGCGGGCCGGGTTCTTCGGCTTGGGCGCGTAGTAGTCGTTGCTGCCGAAGACGAACACGCCGGGCCGGTCGAGCAGCGGGCCCAGCGCGCGCAGCACCGACGGCACGGCCGTCCGGTGCGAGAGGTTGTCGCCGGTGTTGACGACGAGGTCCGGGTTCAGCTCGTCGAGCGCGGCGACCCAGCGCTGCTTGCTGTGGTGGCCGGGCAGCATGTGCAGGTCCGAGACGTGCAGGACGGTGAACGGCCGGGAACCGGGCGCCAGCACCGGCAGTTCGGCGGTGCGGAGGGTCCAGCGGCGCCGTTCGATGCCGACGGCGTAACCGAGGGTCGCGGCGCCGAGCGCCACCGTCCCCGCGGCGAGGCGCGCGGCCGTCACCCCCGACGTGCGTGTGTTACTGAGCGTGCTCACGAAGTCCAGGATACGTGCTCAACAGTTGGATGACTTCGCCGCCGTTCCGGGGAACCTGCCACTTAGCATTTGCGTCGGCCTGACGACAGGTCTTGAGCCGGGGGGGGCTTGGGGAGAACGATGGAGCAGTTCGGGCCGTACCGGATCGAAGGCCTGCTGGGCCGCGGCGGCATGGGCGAGGTCCACCGCGCCTACGACACGGCGCACGACCGCGTCGTCGCGCTGAAGCTGTTGTCCGAGCCGTTCGTCACCGATGAAGCCTTCCGCGCGCGCTTCCGCCGCGAGTCGCAGATCGTCGCGCGGCTGCGGGAACCGCACGTGATCCCGATCCACGCCTACGGCGATATCGACGGCCGCCTGTACCTCGACATGCGGCTCGTCGAAGGCCGCGACCTCAAGGAGCTCCTGGCGGACGGGCCGCTCGAGCCCGCGCGGGCCGCCGGGATCGTGGCCCAGGTCGCGGGCGCGCTCGACGCCGCCCACGCGGACGGCCTGGTGCACCGCGACGTCAAGCCGTCGAACGTGCTCGTGACGAGCGCCGACTTCGTGTACCTGGTGGACTTCGGCATCGCTCGGTCGATGACCGCCGAAGGGACGTCGATCACCGGCACCGGCAACGTGATCGGCACCCTCGACTACATGGCGCCGGAACGCTTCGGCGACGCCCCGATCACCGGTCTCGTCGACGTCTACGCGCTCGCGTGCGTGTTCTTCGAATGCCTGACCGGGCGCCGCCCGTTCCCGGCGGAGGGCGCGGCGGCGCAGATGGGAGCGCACCTGACCGCCCCGCCGCCGGTGCTCTCCCAGGCGCGGCCGGGCCTGCCGCCGGCGTTGGACGCCGTGGTGGCGCGCGGCATGGCGAAGAACCCCGCCGACCGCTACCCGACGGCGGGGGCGTTCGCCGACGCCGTCCGCACGGCGGTGACCGCGCCGGCACCGCCGATCCCGACGTGGCAGAAGACGTTGCCGGGCTTTGTGCCGCACGCGGCTCCGGCGCCGATGACCCCGCCGCGGCCGATGCCGCTCCCGACGGCGCCGCACCCGGCTCCGCGGACGGGGCCGTTCACCGGACCACCGCCGATCGCCCCGCCGGCCGCGAAGTCGCAGCGGAACCGGTGGATCGCGCTGTGCGCCGCGTTGGCGGGAGTCGTCGTGCTGGCGCTGGTGATCACGTACGTCGTGACGAAGGACAGAGCGGCCCAGACGGCCGGGCCGGGACCGACGACGAACCCCCCGACCACCGGCGAAACTTCCGTGTCAGAAACGGAAACTTCCAGGGACGCACCGTCCACTTCGGAATCGAAGCCGTCGCACGACACCAAGCTGTACGGCGCCCTGCCCTCGGCGTACCAGGGAAACGCGACCTGCGCCGACGCGGCGCCGGACGCGGGCGCGGTGGCGGCGGTGGAGTGCGCGGACTCGAACGTCGGAGATGTGGCGTCGGGGAACGTGGTGCTCAAGCAGCCGACGGGCGCACGGTTCCTCCGCTTCCCCGACGCGGCGGCGATGGACGCGTTCTTCCAGGCCATCGTGAAGGCGCAGGGCCTGACCCGCAACGACGCCCAGGGTGCGTGCCGCCCGGTGAAGGTGCCGAAGATCTGGGGCACTTACTACCGCGCGGAGAAGCGCAATCCGGTGCCGGGCGAGTACCTGACGTGCTACCTGGGCGACCCGGCGATGCTCGTGTGGACGGACAAGCAGAACCTGCTGGCGGGCCTGCTGAAGTCGGCGAAGGTGACGAACGCCGACGAGCTGAACCAGCTCTACTACTGGTGGAACGAGCAGATCCTCTCCACCATGCCCGGCGGCTGACCGGTTCAGTCCGAAAGTTTCACGTCGCCGACCACCGGCACACCCCGTACGGAGCCCGGCAGGCCCGGAGGACAGATCCGGTCCACGACGGCAGCGGAGTTCGAGAGGGATACCTCGCCGGAGTACGAAACGCACAGCCGTACTGCGACCTGAACGTAATCACCGCCGCCACCGGCCTCGGTATAGGCGGTGAAAGCGAAATCGGCGACGAACCCGCCCGAAGCCGGAACCGTCCGGCCCAGGTCTACGGTCGAGTCCGGGTTTTCCTCGCTGATCTTCTCGACAGCTGCCTCGAGCGAGGCCCTGGAACCGTTTTCATCGCGTAGAAGCTGCAGGCCGTGTTGTGCGCGGGCCCGTACTGCCTCGGTGGAGGCAGCACGGGCCCGGTCGGTGGGCGTCGTGCACGAGGCACAGCAAGCGAGCACAGCGGCGAAACCGCAGGTCACCGCCACACCTGGTCGCATCACTGCCTCAGATTACATTGTCCCGATGACCGCGGTCGCCACTCCGGCATATGTCGCCGCGCCCGCGTTGGTCGGGTGGAAGGACTGCGCCGACAGGATTCCGCTGTCCCCGAAGCGAAGCGAAGTGTCATCGCCCCTCGTCAGGTCGGTTACGACGCCGTGGATCTGCTGGTTGTCCTGCGGAGGAACAGTCGAGCCGTCGTTGCTGCACAGCACCTTTCCGGAGAATGCGGCTCGAGGGTCGGCGAAGGTGACGGAAATGCCGGCTGCGCGTGCGTTGGCAACGGACGACTTGAGCGTGTCGTCGAGCCTGTTGTTCATCGCGACGAGCCAGGGGCCTTCCGTTTTGACGTCGATCCCCGGCACACACTGCCCGTCGTGTTCGAACAGGATCGGATAACCCATCACCAGGATCTTCGCGTTCGGCGCTTTCGACCTCACGACGTCGATGACGCGCCTCAAGTCCGTGCCGATCCGGTCGATGCGTGCCGGCTCGGCGGCCGACAACGGTGCGGTGTCCCCGTCCATGGTCTGGTCCGGACAGGGGAGGGTAGAAGCCCAACTCAACGCGCACTGCTCGAACAGAGCAGTGAACTTCGCGTCGTTGCCGCCGATCGAGAAGGTCACCAAAGACGTGTTGTTGTCCAGGTAGCCCTGGTCCGGCTGCTGCCCCTCCTGGTACTGGCCCGAGCCGCCAGGGAGGAGGTTCGTGGTGGTGGCACCACTGCACGCTGACATGTGGTACTCCAGCGTGGGATCGAGTGAGTCGGCCCGTGAACCCACTGTGCGGTTCGGCGTGCTCGGCAGGACGGCCTGACGCGCCCAGGCGCTCGGGGAGCGGTGGCAGGCGTCACGCAGCCTGTGGTCGTCACCCTGGTTGTCGCGGCCATCGTGGTCGCTCGACCGGTAGTAGTTCCACACCCCGTTGACCGGCGTCCCGCCGGCTCCTTCGCCGGATGCGTACGAGTCACCGAGCGCGACAACCTGGTCCACCGGTTTACCCGGCAGAGGCTGGAAGGCGATCGCGTCCCAGGGAACGTCCCGGACGCCTTCGTTGTTGTCCCAAGAGCCGTCCACTTCGGCATGTGTGAAGTTGTCCAGAGAAACGCTCGGAGTTCCGTTGAAGTTGAACGCGCCGAGTGATTGCCACTGCCCTGGCGCAGGGTTGCGCCCGTTGTCGAGGTAATTGCCTTCGACGATCGACCGGGTCTTCGAGGTGGAGTCGGAGCCGTTCACCGTGTAGAACGCCTGTGGAGTCCGGGCCCGGTGATCCGGGACGTAGACCAGAACCCGGGCCCAGCCGTTGAGTTGACGGTCCAGCGTCCACGTTCCGGTCACCAGGTGCTTGGCGTTGGCCGAATTCCTCCCGTTCCACGCGTGCGCGCTCCACATGTGGCCACCGAAACCGCCGTCCACCTGGTGGAAGTCGATCTTCGACGGGTAGTGGCCCTGGCTGTCGGCGGCGAACTTGAAGGTCAGGGAACCGTGGTTGGTCCAGTCCTTGTTGCAGCCGCGGTAGGTCGTGACGTCGCCGGGGACGTCGTCGATGATCAGCGAGCCGGCCGGCAGTTCCGCCGCGCCGCCGCAGTCGGGCCGGTAGAGCACCTTCGACGCGGCGAGCACTGGTTCGGGGGTGCCCGGTGTGTAGTTCGCGTTGTCCCCGCCGCACGCGGTCGAGCAGGTCGTCCAGCTCACCGAGCTGTGCCACCAGCAGCGCAGGTCGTCGCGCAAGCAGTGGCTTCCGGAATCGTTCGGGTACTGCGACGGTTTGTGGATCTGGGTCATGTCGCACTGCACCGCGGTGCTGCAGAAGGTGCCCAGTGGCGGCCGCTGCGGCACGCCACTGGCCGGCCACAGGGCGGGGCGGTAGGCGGGACTGTAGGTGCCGGCCTTCCAGTCCAGCCGCAGCAGCGGGTGCTTCGCCCAGCCGAGCACGCGCTCCGGATACGCCCAGTGACCGGGGTACTTGGCATCGTCGTAGCTGTCGTCGAGGAAGCCTTGGCGGTCGGCGGGCAAGTCTTCGTTGGCCACGTTGTTGGCCCAGCCGAGGCCGTAGACGCCGGCCACCTCGCCCTGCGCGTGCCAGCCGCTGTTGTACGCCCAGAGCGCGTACCACCAGTTCTCGATCTTGGCCGGATCGCCGTTGTTGACGGTGATCCCCACCTGCTTCATCTGGTTCCACTTGTCGATGAGGATGTTGAGCCCGGCGGCGATGTTGGCTGCGTAGTCGACGGTCAGCGCCACCTGCTGCGTCGGCGTGTACACCGAGGTGCCTTCGCTGACCCGCATGCCGGTCGTCACCTGGGTCGCGCCGTAACCGCAGTCGACGTTGCCGAAGTTCACGCTGTCGACGCCGACGCCCCTGCCGTAGAAGCCGCCCTGGTTGAAGTTGCCGCTTTCGCCGTCGACGGTGTTCATCCCGGCCTGCCACATGTTGGATTCCTGCGCCATCACACCGAGCAGGACCTGGGCGGGCACCTGGCCCCCGCCGGTGAGGGCGTGCAGCGGAAACAGGCCCTGGGGGGTGTACGCAGGCAGCGTCGAGCCGTTCCAGCCGGCCGGCCGTTGGACGTTCAGCTGACCCTTGACCGCGAGGTCGGCCGCCCACTCGCCCATTTCGGGAGTGGCCTGCAGTGACTGGATCTTCGGGTCGTTGCGGGGCACCGCGCACGCACGGTCGGGGTCCGTCGTGGTGGTCGACGGGTCGACGGCGGCCGCGGACTGCCCGGCGGCGGCCGGCGCGCCTATCGCGGGCGAGGCCGCGCGTCCGGCCGACGGCACCAGCGCGTCGGGGTGCACGGAAAACTTCGGCTGCGCGCCGGTTTTCAGCACCTTGGCTTCGATCTTGACCGGCGATGCGTCACCGGGGTGGTCCGGCGCGCCGTCGAGGTTGCTGGCGGAGAGCACGGCCAGCGCACCGGTGGTCGACAGGCTCGCGCCGGCCGGGACGTCGGCGGCCTGCCAGCCGGCGGGCAGCGGCGTGGCGAGCCGGGCCGCGGCCGGGCCCTGCACGACGACGTGGCCGGCGACCTGGCTCAGCCGCACGGAATCCAGTGGCGCCACGGTGATCTTCGTGTCGCCGGCCGGGGTGTAACGGTGGAGTTCGGTGCCCGCCTTCGTGCGGACTTCGTAGCCGACCCCGCCGTCCTTGTCCGCGCTCAGCCGGAACGGTGTGTCGGCGGTGTCGGCGACGCGCCGGAGCTTCCCGTCGGGCCCGACGGCGGCAAGGCCGTCCACCGCGGCGGCCAGTACGCCGTCGCCGAAGGGCACCGCGGAGGTGACCTGCCCGGTCGCGTCGACCTGCCGCAGCACCTTCGCGGTGGGGGCGTCGAGCGTCACCAACCGGGACTTGTAGGTGTTGCCGGCCGTGAGGTTGCTGGTGAAGACGACCTGGTCGCCGGCGCCGCAACCCGGGTTGTAGTAGGCGAGGTTGACCGTGAACGGCAGCTTGCGCACCGCGCCGCTGGTAAGGTCGACGACGGCGGCGAGCCCACCGGCGTGGAACCGCTCCTCGCGGTTCACCGCCTCGCGCGGCGCGTAGACGACGGCGGCGAACCGGCCTGAGCCGGTCACGCAGTCCTGCCCGATCCACTGGCTGGTTTCGGCGCCGGGCTCGGTGAGGGTCGCCGCGGTGCGCCAGGCGTAGCCGTCCTTGGCGTCGGCGACGAGGACGTGGAGGCCGGCAGTGTCGCCCACGGTGGTCACCGCACGGTCGGCGGAGGCGGCCCAGCCGGAACCGAGCACGCCGGCGCGCTGGGCGGGCGGAACCGACGAGGTGGACGGCGGGTCGGCGGGTGGCGGAGCGGGGGCGGCGGACGCGGTGCTCTGCCCGGCCGCGAGGGCGGAGAGCAGGCTGACGGCCGCCGCGAGGGGCTGCCACCGTGGTGACTTGTGCACGGGTCTGCGGACCTTGCGCATGGGCGCGTGCCTTCCTGAATCGCGATGGCGCGGCCATCGCGAAATGAGTCATCGGGTGAAGTCGTCGAATTCCGTGAAACGCCGCGGAAACCGGATCAAGCCGGGCGATGATGGGATATATGTCCGGATTATGAATCCGGCGCGGTCTGCGGCTGAAGCCCGACCTCGAACATGCGTGCGACTCGTGGACGCTGGCGCGGCAGAGTCGTTCACCCCCTCCCCAGGGTCGGTGACCGCGGCGGCCTGGATGACATCGCCGCAGCGTGTGACGCTAACAGGTGGCGAAAGCCATGATCAAGGGCTGATCGGGTGACCGGCCGACCGGCTCGCTGTCGTCTTGGTGGACCCCTGACGTCACTCGATCGGCGGATTGAGAGGGAGTAGCCATGCTTCGTCCGGGAGGAGGGGGCGGTAACCCTGAAATGGGCGTCGGTCATCGAGCCATCGGCTCATTCTCGACCGTCTTTCGCGGTGTTCCCCCGGTGAATCGAGGCTTTGCTGCGCATAATTTCAGTCAAGGCGTCGGCGCCGGATCAGCACGACGGGAGCTCGTGGAGCCGGATGCTGCTGTCGTTTTGAACAGGCAAGGTGATCTCGTACTCGTAGCAGCGATCGGCGGAAAGCGTGCCGAACGCGCCCGACGTGACGGCGTGGACCTCCGCGGTCACCACGATGACCGAGTCGAGCCGGCGGATGCTGCGCACTCCGGCGGTCGACAACGCCATCGCCCGACTGATCCGGGCATCCGTGAAATCGCTTTCGCGTGCCGCGGTGACGAGCCTGCCCACTGCTTCGTGAGCATGCACGTCCGCGGCCTCCGAGGCTCTTTTGAGAGCTCGATCGTTCATGGTGGGCGGTCCGAGCGTGATCCAGAAGAAGACCGCGGCGGCGAGGAGTGTGGCGCCCCCGAGCAGCCAGGTGATCCGGACTGTTCGCGGGCGCTTGCTTTCAGTCGTCTCACTCACGAACCGCGGTATCCGATCGCTGTAAGCTTGTTCTGGAGAACCTGAGTGTACCCGGTTGCTCCGTCACCGGTGGGATGGAAAGACTCGCGGCTGATACACCATTCTGTCAAGGGAATGCAGAACTGTGTCGGTTTGTCTCCCTTGTGGAAATCTCCGTCGCCGTTGGGGTTCAGTGAAACACCGTGGAACCATGGGGTGTTTCCGCACACTCCGTGGTTGTTGAACACCGTGCCGGGATCGGCGGAGGCTATTTTGAGGCCAGGCCCTGGCTTTTTCGCGAGGCTGTCGAGGGTGGCTTGTTGTTTCTGCGCCATGTAGGCGGCCAGGTCACTGAGTGGCTTGGCGTTGCCCGCCTCGATGTCGTGGCTGCCGCAGGCGAGGCCGTCCGTCCGGAAGATGTCCGGGTAGCCCATCAGCACGATCTGGGCGTTCGGCGCCTTGGCCGCGATGGTGGTGAGAACACGCGATGTGTTGGCTTGGGCCTCGTCGATCTTACCGCGGTACTTGTCCATGAACGAAGTCGATCCGCAGTCGCCGAAGACGCTTTTGGTGCACGTTGTGGTCGCGTTGGCAAATGCTCCACCGTCGTTGCCGCCGATGGTCAGGGCGACCAATGTCGTATTGCCGTTCAGCACCCCGGAGTCGACCTGGTCGATCTCCCTGAACTCTTCTTCGCCGGCGTCGTAGTTCTCCGGATGGACCCACGAGCTGGGGATCGATCCCGAGCCGCCGGCGTCGAGGTGCCAGGTCTGCGCGCCTGAACAGGCCACGAATCCCAGTTCGGACTCGGCACCGAACGCATCCTGCGCGGCACCCAGTGTCCTGGTGTTCCCCGGCGGCGCGAGCTGTCGGGACCAAGCGTTCTGGCTTCGGCGGCAGGCCGCCCAATCCGGGTTGCCGTGGTTCTTGTCGGACTCCCGGTAGTAGCCGCCGACGCCCTCGCCGGAGGTGAACGAGTCCCGAGCACAGCGACGATGTTCTTCGGCTTGGCGGGCAAGGGCTGGAAGGCGATCGCGTCCCATGCGACGTCGACGGTGCCTCGGCCCTCGTCGGGCGTGATCGAGCTCAAGGTCACCCGTGGTGTTCCGGCGAAGGGATAGACACCCAGCGAAACCCACTGGTTCTGTTCGCGGCCTTGCGAAATCGTCCGGTGCTCGGTCGCCGCGCCGCTGCCCAGATCGATGTCGTACCTGGCCTGCTGCGTCTCCACGCCGTGATCGGGTAAGTGGACCAGCACCCGTGACCAGCCGTTCAGCGCTTGGTTGAGCGTCCAGGTGCCGCTGAGCTGCAACGCATGGCCGAGCGCGTCGGAGCTGACCGTGTGGGTGAACCAGAAATGGCCACCGTAGCCACTGCCGAGCTGGTGCAGGTCGACCTCCGCCGCCGGACCGCCATAGCTGAAGTCGAAGCTGCCGTTGTTCTGCCGGGCGCACCCGGGCGCCCGGACCGGTGGGACCGAACTGTCGACGTCGTCGACGATCAGCGCGCCACTCGGCAAGCCGGCCAGGCCGCAGTCCGGGGGATAGCTAGTGCCCCCGCTGACCTCCGCCGCGTAATCCGGGTAGTCGAAGCGGACTTTCTCGTTTCCGCACGTGTAGTTGCAGTCGGTCTTCCACGCCACCGAGTCGTGCCACCAGCATTTCAGGTCGTACTGGCCGGCCGAGTTCTTGTGCGCGCACGGGCCGGTGTCGTGTACGGGATCATTGTTGACACCGGGAGCGGTTGGAGTGAACGTACCGCCGGGCACGCAGTTGTCGCGGTCGGTGCAGAACAGCAGTGGCGGCGGCTTGACGAGCGCCTTGTACACCGACGCGGTTCCGGGGTCGCCGGTCGTCGGGTCCGGGTCGGTGCCGTTCCACCACGCCGGTCGGAAGAACGGAACCGAGTGTCCGGGCATGTCGTACCCGCTCGGCGGGTTGGCGGCGAAGCCAAGCACCTTTTCCGGGTACGGCCACAGTTGCGGATGTGCGAAGTCCGCCGGATTCGCCCCGAAGGGGCCGCGATTCTTGTCGTAAGTCGGGTTCGCCGGGTTGTTGCCCCAGCCCAGCCCGAACGCGCCGTTGGGATCCTGGACGTCGGGGTCGGACGGCCGGTGGTAGCCGGAGTTGTAGGCCCAGATGGCCATGAACCAGTTCTCCAGCTTCGTGGGATCGTTGTTGTTCACGGTGAGCCCGAGGTTCTGGAGGTCGTTCCACTTGTTCTCGAGCAGCTGCAGGCCTGCCGCGATGTTCGCGGCGTAGTCGGTTGCGATGGCCTGCTGCTGGATCCAAGGCCGTTCGGTCTCGCCGGGTTTCGGGTGCGACGGCAGCCGCATCCCGTCCGTCATCTGGGAAACCCCGTAGCCGCAGTCGGCCTTGTCCCAGTTGATGGTCCAGTCGTTGCTCGTGTCACCGTAGTAGTTGATGCCGTAGTAGTTGCCGATCAACGGGCTGCTGGTCTCACCGGGCATCGCGTGACGGGCGGCCTGCCAGAGGTTCGATTCCTGTCCCAGGACGCCCAGCAGGAGCTGCACCGGGACAGCCGCTCCCGCTGGAGCCCCTTCAACGGGACCTGCGGGAAGAGCTGTTGCGGGACGTACGCGGCCAAGCCGTTGCTGTTCCAGTTGGCCGGGCGCGTGATGCTCAGGTGTCCCTTGACCGCCATGTCCGCGGCCCATTCCACCTGCCAGGGTGTCGGCTGGTAGACCTGGGTCTTCGGGTCGTTGCGCGGCACCGCGCAGTACCGGCCGTCGTCGACGGGCGAGGATTGCGTGCTGTTCGGCGCGAGTGCCGGCGTCTTGGCCGTTCCCGTCGGTGGCGGCGGTGACGTGGTGCCCGGATCCACGGCGAAGCCGAAATCCTTGCCGGTCCTCAGGCTCTTCGCGGCGATGTGCACCGGCTGGGCGGCTTCGGGGTGCGGGGTGCCCGAGGCTGCGACGTCCGACACGATCGCCTCTCCCCGCGTGGAGATCACGGCGCTCGTCGGTGCCTCCAGCCGGGCGACCGTGCCGGGTAGCGCGCCGACCTGGTCGGGGTGCCCGGTGATGAACACCTTGCCGGTCGCGCTGGCGGCAACGTCCAGTTTGCTGAGCTTCCCGGACGCCAGCACCGCGGCGTCGGGAGTGGCACTCGCCGGGGTCGGGGAAGCCTGGCGGATGCGGGCGGTTTCGCCGTCCGTGTCCATGAAGACGACGTTGTTCCCGGCGTCGACCCGCACGTGGAACGGCACGCCGGCGCTGCGTGAAAGGAGCTTGCGGCTGCCGTCCGGTGCGACGCGAAGCAGTCCGGTCGAACCCGCGACCGCGTAGCCGTCTTCGAGCGGAACCGCGGACGTCAGCTGGCCGGTGAGATCGGTCGGCTTTCCGAGTTGCCCGGTTGCCGTGTCGAACGTCAGCAACCGGGTCTTGCCGAGGTCTTCGCTGCCGGCCTGGGTCAAGGCGGCCTTCTCGCCGGACCCGCAGCCGGGGTTGTAGTAGGCGAGGGTCGTCTGGACCGGCAGCTTGGTGATCGCGCCGGTGTCGAGATCGACCTGCGCGGTGAACGCACCGCGGTCGAAGAGCTGCTGCCGGTTGGTGAAGGTGCGCGGCGCGTAGGCGACGATCGCGCGCTTGCCCGAGGCCGTCACGCAGGCGTTGCCGATCCATTCGTCGGCTTCCAGCCCACGCTCGGAAAGCGTCGCCGCGGTTCGCCAGGTGTACCCGGTCTTGGCGTCGGCGACCAGCAGGTGGAACCCGGTCGAATCGCCGGACGTCGTCCACAGGCGATCGCCGGACTTCTGCCACTCCTTGCCGAGCAATTCGTCGCGCCGGCCGGGAGTGGTGGTGGGCAGCTCGACCGGTGGTGGCTTGGCGGTCGCGTCGGCGGGCGCCGGCGGTGTGCCGTCGGGATCGGGTGCCCCCTGCGCCACCGACCCGATCAGCTCAACGTCATGGTGGTGACAAAGAGGAACTTGGGTCTTCGGAATCGACGTATTTCTGCTCCACAGAGGCATTAATTTGGTGCAACTGAGGAAATAAGGTGCGTTCCAGCTCTGGATTCAGAGTTTGGGAAAGGTGGATCGTGCGCCGCTGGCGTCGGCGGGCGCCGCGGCTCACTCCCCCTCCCCAGGGTGGCGGCGGCGCTTGGACCCGCAGGACATCTCTGCAGGTCATGGCAGTAAACACCAAGTAAGCGTTGGTGATCAATGGGCCGGAAGGGTGGTCCGCGGTCACGGATCACGGCGTGTCGCCGCGGGCTTGTCTTCACTCGAACGGGCGATTGATCAAGAGTTGTGGAGCGTGGGTAACTTCTGCCGGGGAGGAATGGTGCCGGTGGCCGAAATCAGGCGGAAGGCCGCGCCAAATCACCCTGTATGTCCGTTTCATTCGGCAAGTCGCGGCTTCGGGCTCGTGAATCAGGGGAGAATGGTCTGAATGGCGAACTTCGTGCGTCCATTGGCGGGTATCGGCGCCTCGATGGTGCTGATGGCCGCCACGACGGGTGTTGCGGTGGCATCGGAGAGCTCCAGCTCCGGTGTAGGCGTTTACACATGCGGCTTCCAGGCCGCGCCGTGGTGTGCGCTGGCGCTGACGAACGTCAACCAGCGAGCTCAGCCGACCTCGAAGTCGGCGTACATCGCCACCATTTCGAAGGGGGATGCCTTCGAGCTCTGGTGCTATTCGGAAGGCGAGACGATCAACGGCGACAACATCTGGTACTACGGATCGCCCAACGTCGAACCGCCGTACCGGCCGGAGGGCTGGGTGACCGGGTACTGGCTGGACGGCGGGCACGACCCCGCCCCGCAGATCAGGCACTGCTGAGCGGCTTGAGGTTCGCCGCGAGGGGTGGTCATGCGAAAAACCGAAGCCCGACGGAAAGCGCTTACACGGGTGGCTTCCGGTCGGCGCCGTGGTCTGCGCCGGGGCTGACGAACGGCAACGAGCGGGCTCAGCCGACCTCTCCGAATCGGCGTATCTCACCACCGTCGGCAAGGTGGACGCCGTCGGACTCCGGTGCCGGCCGGCTCAGGAATCCGTCATGGAAAGGAAAACATGCGTAAGGTCAAGCAAGTTCTTGGGGTATTGACGGCGGCGGCTACCGCCCTCCTGGTGGGCTCGGATGGGGTCGCGATGGCCTCGACCGATTCGGTGGAGAGCGTTTACTCGTGTCCCGACTGGGTGCGAGGGTATCCAAATTGCGCGGACACGCTCACGGCGGTCAATTTGCGAACCGGTGCGAGTTCGAAAAGCGGATACATCATGACCGTTCCAAAAGACTACCCTTTCTCGCTCGGCTGCTGGGCGAACGGTGAGTCGATCAATGGTGACGACGTCTGGTATTACGGTAGTTACTTTCGTATCGAGAACGGTGCGCCTGCCTGGACGGATGGTTGGCTGACCGGCTACTGGCTGGCCACCGGGCACGATCCGGCGCCGGGGATCGCGCACTGCTGATCCGGACGACCGGGCGAGCCGAGGCAGAAAAACCTTGGCTCGCCCGGTTTCCGGGCTACCGGGCCCCGCCGCCCATGTACTGCGGGTCCGGCTGCGGCAGCGGCGCTTCCGGCTGGCCGTCCAGGATCTTCGACACCGCACCGAACCAGGTCCTCGCCGGGGCGTGCCCACCGAAGATGTTGCCGTCGCGGCCGCCGGGACACAGGCTGACCTTGCCGGGGCCGGCGTCGCAGATACCGCCCTTGCCGCCGCCGAACTTGAACGTCATCGCCGCGCCTGCCAGCTGGGGTGTGCCACCGACGAACGCCGCCGACACGTTGGCCTGCGTCGTACCCGTCTTGCCGACCATCGGCCGGTTCCAGCCGACGTCACCGGCCGCCTTGGCCGAGGTGCCGCCCGGCTGGTCGTCCTTGCTCATCCCGACCGCCAGGGTGTTCGCCAGGCCTTCGGGCACCGCCTGCTCGCACGGCGCTTCCTTGATGGGCACCGCCTGCCCGTTGCGGTCGGTCACGCCGACGATCGGTGTCGGTGGGCACCACACGCCGCCGGAGAGGATCGTCGCGGCGACGTTGCCCATCTCGAGGCCGCTCACCGGGCTGAACCCGAGCGTGAACGCGCCATATCCCGGGTTGTTACCGGTGGGACCGTACTCCTCTGCCTGGCTCTTGTTCTTCCCCTTGACGTTCCGGTCGACCTGGCCGCCGCCGGTGTTGCTGGCCATCGTGTCGCGCAGACCGAGCCGCTTGGCCATGTCGATGGCCGGACCGGTGCCGCCGAGCTGGTCCTCGAGTGCCACGAACGTGGTGTTCGGTGACGTCGCCAGGGCCGTCTGGAGCGTCGCGTTGGCACCCACCCGGCTGTAGTCCCCGGCGTTCCCGACGCAGTACCAGTAGGAGTTGGGCTTCCCGGTCGGGGTGGTGCTGCACCCGCTCTTGGCGGTCCAGAAGACGTGCGACGTGTAGGAGTCCGGCATGTCCACCGGCGAATAGATCCCCGCGATCTTCTTGTCGAGGGCCGCCGCCGAGGTGAAGATCTTGAACGTCGACCCGGCACCACCGGTGTTGTAGACACCCGCGGGCAGCGTGTACGTCGTCTGGCCCGCGTCCTGGTTCTGGCCGTAGTCGCGGTTCGCCGCCAGCGCCACCACTTCGTGGCGGTCCTTGCCCGGCTTGATCAGCGACAACGTGTTCGCGATGTACGGCTGCGTCTTGTTGACCTGCGCCTCCGCCGAGACCTTCGCCTCGTGGTTGGCGCGCTCGTCCAGCGTGCTCTTGATCGTGTAGCCGCCGGTGTAGAGCTGGTCCTTGGTCATCCCGCCGGCCTTGAGGAGGTAGTCCTCGACGTACTGGCAGAAGAACCCGGACTCCGGGCCCGCGCCGATGCAGTTGGCCGGCGGCTTCTTCGGGCTGTCCGGGACCACGCCCAGCGGCTCGGCCTTGAAGCGGTCCGCGTCGGCCTTCGCCAGCTTCTTGTTGTCCACCATCCGGTCGAGCACCAGGTTGCGGCGCGCGGTGGCCTTGTCCGGGTGGTTCCACGGGTCGTTGTTGATCGGGTTGTTCACCAGGCCGGCCAGCAGCGCGGCCTGCGGCACGGTGAGCTTCTCCGGGACCGTGTCGAAGTACGCGTGCGCCGCCGCGCCGATGCCGAAGATCTGCCGGGAGAACTCGACGATGTTGAGGTAGTTGGCGAGGATCTGCTGCTTGGTCAGCTTCGTCTCGAGGTTGATCGCGATCCGCGCTTCCTTGAGCTTGCGGGAGATCGACTGCTCCTGGGCCTTCTTCTGCCCGATCGGGTCGTTCCGGTAGACGACGTTGATCAGGTAGTTCTTGGTGAGCTGCTGGGTCAGCGACGAGGCGCCTTGGGTGTCGGCGCCGGTGCTGTTGCTGACGGCCGCGCGCAGCGTGCCCTGCCAGTCGACGCCGTGGTGCTCGTAGAACCGCTTGTCCTCGACCGAGACCAGGGCCCACTTCATGGCCTCGTTGATCTGGTTCTCGGTGATCGGCAGCCGGTACTGGTTGTACAGGGTCGCGATCGGCTTGCCGGTGCTGTCGGTGACCGTCGTCACCAGCGGCGGCGGGATGTCCGCGAGATCGGAGGAGGTCTTCTCCACCGTCTCGCTCGCCTGGTTGGACATGACACCGGCGGCCCCCACGACCGGGAAGAGCATGCCGGCGACCAGCACCCCCGCGAGCAGGCAGAGGCCGATGAGCTTGAACAAACCATCCGCTTTTCGCACGAGGGCCAGGCTACCCGGAGTGAGTCAGGCGGCGGTGACGCCGTGTCCCGGGCGGTGTGAAATCAGTGACAAAACAGACCCCCTTCGGTGACAACTGGTAACGGAAGGCATTCTGGGTCTCGACGGGGGGAACCGAGGGCCCCTACAGTCCGTCAACGTCTCACGAAGACAAGCCGACGGATGGATCAACGCGAGTGGGAGCTCGCCTGGTCCGAACGGCGGCACCGGCACCGGGGAGGTGCCCGGGTAACCGACGTGAGCTGAGGGAGACACGCTCGCGGGGGCAAGGAGCGCAGTGCCTTTCCCCGCTGGTGCGTCGATCACCAGGGTAGGGAGCTGGGGGTATGGAAACCAACCAGTCGAGCTGGCGAATCAACGCGTCCTGCCGGGACGCCGATCCGGACGGCCTGTTCGTCCGGGGTGCGGAGCAGAACCGCGCGAAAGCGGTCTGCATGGGCTGCCCGGTCCGCACGGAATGCCTCGCCGAAGCGCTCGACGGCCGGATCAACTTCGGCGTTTGGGGCGGCATGACCGAACGGGAGCGGCGAGCGCTGCTGCGCCGCCGTCCCGACGTGGTGAGCTGGGCTGACCTGCTCGAAGCGGCCAAGCGCGACGCGAAGGAACGCGTCGAGGTCGGCTGACCGGCCACGGGCGGCGCGGTCCTGCTGCCGCGCCGCCCGTACCGCTCAGCCCGCGAGCTTCACGCCGATGTCGCGCAGGCCGTCGAGGTCGTGCACGTCGCCGGCCAGTGCCGGCACCTTCGCCAGCGCCACCTCCGGGTGGGCCCGGGTGAACCGCGCCAGCAGCCGTTCCTCGCGCGCCGCCAGCTCGACGCGGTCGGCGTGCAGCCGCAGCACCGCCTCGGCCAAGGGGGCGCTCTGCAGCGTCTCGGCCGCCGCCAGTGCCTCCCCGCGGGACAGCTTCGCGAGCACCGGGTGCGTCCGGTTCGCGATCAGCCCGCCCAGCGGCATCGACTCGGCCGACAGCCGCTCCACGAAGTAGGACGCCTCCCGCAGCGCGTCCGGCTCCGGTGCGGCCACGACCAGGAACGACGTCCCGGACGAGCGCAGCAGCTCCGCGGTCTTGCGGGCGCGCTCGCGGAAGCCGCCGAACATGCTGTCGAAGGCCTGCATGAACGCCGACGCGTCGGTCAGCAGCTGGCCGCCGATGATCGTCGACACCGCCTTGGCGAACATCGAGAACCCGGCGTTGACCACCTTGCGCAGGCCCCAGCCGCCGGCCTTCGCCGGGGCGGTGAGCAGCCGGATCATCCGGCCGTCCAAGGCGGAGGAAAGCCGCGTCGGCGCGTCCAGGAAGTCCAGCGCGGACCGGCTCGGCGGGGTGTCCACGATGATCAGGTCCCACTCGCCGGTGGCGGCGAGCTGGCCCAGCTTCTCCATCGCCATGTACTCCTGCGTGCCGGAGAACGACGTGGAAATCGTCTGGTAGAAGGGGTTCTGGAGCAGCTGCTCGGCGCGCTCGGGGCCGGCGTGCACGCGCACCATGTCGTCGAACGTGCGGCGCATGTCGAGCATCATCGCCCAGAGCTCGCCCTTCGGCTCGAACCCCTCGACCTGCACCTGCCGCGGGTGGTTGCCGAGTTCGCGCAGGCCGAGCGCCTGGGCCAGCCGGCGCGCGGGGTCGATCGTCAGCACCACGGTCTGGCGGCCGCGCTCGGCCGCGCGCAGGGCCAGCGCCGCGGCCGTGGTCGTCTTGCCGACACCGCCGGAGCCGCAGCAGACGATCACGCGGCTTTCCGGGGCGTCGAGCAGCGCGTCGATGTCGATGGTGGTCACAACCGCACCCCCTGGTCGGTCAGGGCTTCGGCCAGGTCGTAGAGGGCCGCGACGTCGACGCCCTCGGTCAGGTCCGGCAGTTCCAGTGTCGGCAGGTCGGCCTCGGCGAGCTGCTCGCGGGCCCGCTGCTCGGCGGCGACCCGCACGGCGTGCTCGACGGTCTCGTCGACCAGCGCGTCCAGGGTCTCCTGCGGCAGCTTCAGCCCGGCCGAGGCGAGCCCGGTGCGGACGCGGGAGGCGTCGACGCGGCCGTCGGCGGCGGCGGTCACCGAACGGGCGGGCAGCCGCGGCGGCCGGACCCGGTTGACCAGCACCGCGCCTGGGCGCAGGTCGGCGCCGTCCAGCTCGGCCACAGCCTCGACGGTTTCGCGCACCGGCATCTCCTCCAGCAGCGTGGCCAGGTGCACGGCGGTCTCCCCGGAGTGCAGCAGGCGGACGACACCGTCGGCCTGGCCGCGGATCGGGCCGGTCTTCGCGAGGTCGGTCAGCGCCTTGGTGACGTCGAGGAACTTGACGACCCGGCCGGTCGGCGGCGAGTCGACGACGACGGCGTCGTAGGTGTGCCGCCCGTCGGACTCGGTCCGGCCGACGCACTCCTTGATCTTCCCGGTGAGCAGGACGTCACGCAGGCCCGGCGCGAGCGTGGTCGCGAACTCGATCGCGCCCATCCGCCGCAGCGTCCGGCCGGCGAAGCCCAGGTTGTAGAACATCTCGAAGTACTCGAGCAGCGCGGCTTCGACGTCGATGTGCAGCGCGCGCAGCTCGCCACCGCCGGGAACGGACGCGATGCGCTGCTCGGCGTAGGGCAGCGGCTCGGTGTCGAAGAGCTGGGCGATGCCCTGCCGGCCTTCGACCTCGATGAGCAGCACGCGACGGCCTTCGCGGGCGAGCGCGAGGCCGAGCGCGGCGGCCAGCGTCGTCTTGCCGGTCCCGCCCTTGCCGGTGACGAAGTGCAGCCGGGCGCGGGCAAGCTCGTCGGTCCAGCCGGCATGGGAAATGGTCACTTCTTCACCCTAATTCAGCGCTCAGCCGGCCAGCAGCATGACGCTGACCGCAGCGGCGACGCCCGCGACGAGCACCCAGCTCAGGAGGCCGGGCAGCACGGTGAGGGTGAGCACGCCCACCACGACGAGCAGGGTGAACGTGATCACCCCGGAGACGGCGACCTGCCCGGAGCTCCGCGTCCGGTCGCGCACTTTCGCCATCACGACGAGCACCAGCGGCAGCCCGGCCGCCGCGAGCAGTGCCGTCGCGATCACCCGCCACGTTTCCACGCGCCCACGCTAGCGTGAGATGAACCACACCCCGGCGCGTCGCATCCCGTTTTCCGGCGGTGGCCCCGGGTGCGCTTGCCCGCTTGGCTACGCTCGCGGCTATGAGCGCCACCAAGTGGGAGTACGCCACCGTCCCTCTGCTGATCCACGCCACGAAGCAGATCCTCGACCAGTGGGGCGAGGACGGCTGGGAGCTGGTCACCGTGCTGCCGAACCCGAGCGGCGAGCAGCACGTCGCCTACCTGAAGCGTCCGAAGGGCTGACCCGGTGACCTGGAGCGAACGGCTGAAGGAGCTCGGCATCGAGCTGCCCGGCGTCGCGGCCCCGCTGGCCGCGTACGTGCCCGCCGTCCAGAGCGGGAAGCACGTCTACACCTCCGGCCAGCTGCCCTTCGTCGACGGCGTGCTCGCAGCGACCGGCAAGGTCGGCGCGGAGATCAGCCCCGAAGAGGCGAAGGGCCACGCCCGCACCTCGGCGCTCAACGCGCTCGCGGCCGTGCACGCGCTGGTCGGCATTGACAACGTCGCGCGGATCGTCAAGGTTGTCGGCTTCGTGGCTTCCGCGGAGGGCTTCACCGGTCAGCCGGCGGTCGTCAACGGCGCGTCCGAACTGCTCGGCGAGGTGTTCGGCGACGCGGGCATCCACGCCCGCTCCGCCGTCGGTGTCGCGGAGCTGCCCATCGGCTCGCCGGTGGAGGTCGAACTGATCGTGGAGGTGCAGTGATGGACCCGGACATCGAGCAGTCCACCCACGAGCTGCTGATCCGGCTGGCCGGGCGGCTGCCCGACCAGCTGCTGTGGCGGTTCCGCGACTGGCTCGGCGAGGGTGCCATGGGCACCCTCGCCCGGACCCTGCCGAGGTCTTTGCTTAAGCACAGGATTGACCTCGACCAGACGGAGTACCGCCTGCTCGTGGCCGGGCTCATCCCGCACGGCGCCGACTGGCACCAGGTCAGTTCGACGCTGGGGGTAGACGACGTCTCCGAGAACCGGTACACATTCACGTCGAGTGCGCCCGAATGGGTTAACTCGGTCGACTCCGTGTCCGTTCTGATCCACGCAACGTTGCGGGGTCGCCCGGACGTGGGGGAAGTGCGGCAGAGCTGGCGACACGTCGGTGTGGTCGGGCAGGGGACCGCCAAGCGCGTCCTGCTCATCACCGCGCAGGCAGGGCTGCCGAGGCTGACCGGCGAACTGCAGCGGGTGCTGCGCGTTCTGGGCGACGAAGAGCCCAGCGTCGAGGTCATCCCGCCGCGCTTCGACCTGCCGGGTTACCACCGGGCCGCGCTGGCCGACTCAGAGCTGGTCTGCGTGGGCGCGGTGACGGGGACCCGGCTAGTAGCCGCATAACGCTCGCCCGCCAGCGAGCTGGGAGGGAGCAAGGCAATGGTGGAGGTCCACGACGGCCCGCCCATGGACGGGTTCTCGGTGCCCCTGCGCCTGCACAACCTGTTGCTGGCCCTGGCGGGCCGGATCGACGACAGCGCGCTCACCGAAGCTCGTGAGCTGATCGCGCGGGCCCACATCGACGAGGCGGTCGAGCTGACCACCGGCACGCTCATCGCGGGCCGGATCCCGGTCAGCTCCGCCGAGCAGCGCGAGCTGGCGCTGGTACTCGAGATGAGCCGGTCGGACGCGACGCTGGCGAACGATCTGCTGGTCGACGAGGCCGAGCCGGTCAACACGCACCGGTTCAGCGGCGACAACGCCCCGGAGTTCGGCATCGCCGAGGCGCTCGACCGGACCCTGCAGGTGCTGCCGGACGTCCGCTCGGTGCACGCGGTGTGGCGCAACACCCCGGCGGGCAGCGTGCCGGGCGCGCTGCCGCAGCGGGTGGTGCTCGTCGAGCTGGGCCCGGAGGGCAACCCGCCCGCCGTCGCGTTCCGCGTCGACACGGCGTTGCGCCGGGCCGGGATCCACTCCGTCGTCGAGGTCAGCGGTCCGGGCGTCGCCCATTCCGAGTACCACCAGGCCGCTTCGGCCGCCGCGTCGCCGGCCTGGGTGACCGGGACGACGTCGTCGCCCGCGTCGACGTACCGTCCCGAGCCGGCCAAGCCGTCGGCCCCGGTGTCGTCGGAGCCGGTCGCGGAGTCGGGCAGCCGGCACAGCATGCGGTCGAGCAGCACCACGACGGCGCCGGCCGAGCCGGTCGCCCCGGTGGTGCCGATCGTGACGCCACCCGCCCCCGAGCCGTCCCGCAAGGCGCGGTCGGAGACGCGGGCGGAGCGCACCGCCGACCTGACCCCGGCCGAGGTGGCGCAGCTGCGGCAGGCGCTGGCCGAGGACCCGGAGAAGGGCCGCGAGATCGCCGCGGGCAAGCCGTCGATGCACGAGGTCGTCGAGCTGCCGGCGCTGGACCTGGACGACCCGAGCCTGAGCGAGCGCGACCGGGCGCTGCTGCGTGAGCTGCACGCCGAGCTGGCCGAGCGCGAGCGGGCCGAGGCGGCGAAGATGCGCCTCAACGGCGCGTCCCGCTCCGGTGGCGACCAGCGCGGCTGGACCGCACCCTAGGTTCGCTTCGCACCAGGGCGGCACTTCCCCGTGGAAGTGCCGCCTTTGTGCTGTCCGGCGTGCCACAACTGCGCGACGGGACGCCGGGTGCCGGAGGTATGTTGCCCGGGTGGAGCAGCCAAAGGAGTTTGTCTTCGACATCCCGGTCGGCGCCGGGGTCGCCACCCGTGCCAACGCCGACGGCCCGCCGGCGACGCCGAAGGACGCGGCCACCGTCGTCCTGGTCCGTGACGGCGCCGACGGCGTCGAGGTCTTCCTCCAGCACCGGGTCAAGGGCATGCCGTTCGCGGGCGGGATGACCGTCTTCCCCGGCGGCGGGGTCGACCGGCGCGACGCCGACACGTCGGTGGCGTGGGCCGGGCCCGACCCGGCGTGGTGGGCTGCGCGGTTCGGCTGCGACGACGCGCTCGCGCGGGCGCTGACCTGCGCGGCCGTGCGCGAGACGTTCGAAGAGTCCGGCGTGCTGCTCGCGGGCGGCGCGGACGCGGTGCTCACCGACGTCACGCCGTACGCGGCGGCGCGCCAGGCCCTGGAGACGCGGGAGGTGTCGCTGGCCGGGTTCCTCGCCGGGGCGGGACTGACGCTGCGGGCCGACCTGCTGCGTCCGTGGGCGCACTGGATCACGCCCGAGCAGGAGCCGCGCCGGTACGACACCCGGTTCTACGTCGCGAAGCTGCCCGAAGGCCAGGAAGCCGACGGGGCGACGTCGGAGGCGTCGAGCTCCGGCTGGCAGCGCCCGGAAGACGCCATCGCCGACGCGCGCGAGGGCCGCCGGATGCTGATGCCGCCGACGTGGCTGACGCTGAGCGAGCTGGCGGCGTTCGCCACCGCCGACGACGTCCTGAGCGCGCCGCGCGAAATCGTCCGGATCGCCCCGACGCTGGTCCGTGAGAACGACCACGTCCGCGTCGTGCTGGAGCAGCGATGACCGCCCCCGCGTACGGCGTGCTGCGCCAGGTGTCCGAGACGGCGTCGGTGCTGCTGGAGAACAACCCGTCGTCGATGACGCTCGAAGGCACCAACAGCTGGGTGCTGCGGGCGACGCCGTCGAGCCCGGCCGTGGTCGTCGATCCGGGCTACCGCGACCTCGCGCACCTCGAGCTGCTGGCCGGAGTCGGCGCGGTGGAGCTGATCCTGCTCACGCACTGCCACCCCGACCACGCCGAGGGCGCACCGTGGTTCGCCGAGCGCACCGGCGCGCCGGTGCGGGCGTTCGACCCTGCTCTGTGCATCGATGCTTCGTCCTTTGTGGACGAGGAAGTGATTTCGGCGGGCGGCCTTTCCCTTCGTGTCCTGCACACCCCCGGGCACACCGACGACTCGGTGTCGCTGGTCCTCGACGGCCAGGTGCTGACCGGCGACACGATCCTCGGGCGCGGCACCACGGTGCTGCACGACCTCGGCGACTACCTGCGTTCGCTGCGGAAGCTGATCGAGCTGCCGGCCGGGACGGTCGGCCTGCCCGGTCACGGTCCGGAGCTCCCCGACCTGCCCGCGACCGCGCGTGAGTACCTCGCCCACCGGGAACAGCGGCTCGACCAGGTGCGTTCGGCCTTGAAGACGCTCGGGGCGGACGCCACCCCGCGCCAGGTCGTCGAAGTCGTCTACGCCGACGTCGACCGGGCGCTGTGGGCGCCCGCCGAGTGGAGCGTGCAGGCGCAGCTGGACTACTTGCGGTCGGAGGAGAACGGATGAGCAACGTCGAGGTCGAGTTCTATTGGCGGCCGGGGTGCGGGTTCTGCGCCGCGCTGGAGCGGCCGTTGTCGAAGAGCGGCTTCAACGTCCGCGCGATCAACATCTGGGAGGACCCGGCGGCGGCCGCGCGGGTCCGTGAGGTCGCGAACGGCAACGAGACCGTGCCGACGGTGATCGTCGGATCGCGGGCGATGGTCAACCCCTCCTTCGCCGAGGTCGAGGCGGCGGTCAAGGCAGCTTCAGCTTCGGCGGGGTGAGTGCGCTGGGCCGTTCTCCGTGGAGGAAGGCGGCCCACACCTCCCGCAGGCCGGTCTCGTTCTCGAGGCCCTTCGGGGCGCCGTCGAGCATGGGCGCGGGCCAGACGTCGTGGGTGCCGAAGAGGAACGGGATGTCGATGCAGTGGCAGGCGCCGAACCGGTTGCCCGGGGCGTGCCAGTCGAAGCGGTAGGTGAAGGCGCCGAGCCTCTTCGCCAGCCGGTCGCTGGTGAAGAGGCTGTTCGCTTCGTCGATCGCTCCTCGGGGCGCGTCGGGGACGAAGGCGCGCAGTTCTTCTCGCGTCCAGCTGATCAGCGCGGGGCCTTCGGGTGCCGCTTCGACGAGGTCCTTCGCGACGAGGTCGTCGTCGGCGACGAGCTGGAACGGTGGTTCGATCGAGCCGGGCTTGCCGGGGACCGCGAGCTGAGCGGCGATCAGCCTGGCGACCGGGACCGTGCGGATGTCCTCGCCGGCCAGCGCTTCGGCGAGCCGCCCGGCGGACACGGCGGCTTCGTCCGGTGTGGACGGTCGCAGGCCGAGGGGTGCGCTCTGCAGCGCGATCCGCTTGACCAGGCCCTTCGCCCGCGGCGCCGACCAGAGGGCGAGCGTCGACTGCGCCCCGGCCGACTGCCCGCCGAGGGTGACTTCGGCCGGATTCCCGCCGAACGCGGCGATGTTGTCCCGCACCCATTCCAGCGCGGCGAGCTGATCGGCGATCCCGAGGTTCGGCGGCACCCCGTCCAGCGCGGCGAAGCCGAGGGCGCCGAGCCGGTAGTTGAGCGTCACGACGACGGCGTCGGCGTCGCGGGCCAGGCGCGTGCCGGTGTACCAGACCTGGCCGCCGGAGCCGCTGGAGAACCCGCCACCGTGGATCCACACCAGTACCGGACGGCTTCCGGTGGCCGACGGCGTGAAGACGTTGAGGGAGAGGCAGTCTTCGCTCTGCGGCAGGGGCATCGGGCCGAGGGCGTGTTCCAGCCGTGACGGCGGCTGCGGTGCGGCGGGGCCGGCTTCGAGCGCGTCTTTGACACCGCTCCACGGCTTCGGCGGCTTCGGTGCTTCGAAGCGTTTCGCGGTGGCGTACGGGATGCCTTTGAACGCGCCTTGCGCGCCGCGGATCCGGCCGGTGGTGGTTTCGACGATCATCGTGCCTCCTCGAAGTACACCGCGGCACCGAAGGCGTCTTCGGCGCGGACGAAGAACCCGCGGTCGTGGGTGGTGGTCGGGACGTGCTCCTCGATCAGTTTCCGCGCCGCCGCGAGATCCGCCACCACGACGCCGTGGGCGGCGAAGTACGGCAGCTTCCGCGGGGTTTCGCCGGGCAGGACGGCGTCGAGGTCGCTCACGCCGGCGATGTCGACCGGTGCGTGGCCACCGGTGATGACGTCGTAGCGCCGCCGGTACTCGCCGGCCTCGTCATCGGGGACGACGAGGAGGATCCCGGCCACGGCGCGGGCGCCGTTGGGATGCCCGAGGTAGCGCGGCTGGTGGAGGTACTCCGGGGTGAGGTGCTCGGCCGTGTGGAGGATGCCCTCGGGGGTGCGGTCCCGGCTGATGTGGACGCTGCGGAACCGTGCGGTGCGCGTGCCTTCCGGCAGTTCGACGTCGCGTTGCAGCTTCAGCACCCCGGACGTCGAGAGCCCGGCTTCTCGCAGCCGCCTCTCGGCGGCGTCGGAGTCGTCGACGCCGAAGGAGCAGCCGTGGAGGCCGTCGCCGCGGGCGTCGAGGAGGGGCAGGACGCGCCACGGATCGCCGGCCGTCTCGTCGACGATGCCGATCAGTTCGAGGAACGAGCCACCGAAGTAGGCGCACCGGTTCGCTGTGCAGCTCGGCACGAGGTCGTCGCTGCCGGTGCGGGACGCGAAGTGCCGCGACGGCGGGCTCAGCGTGAAGCCGAGTTGTTCGTAGCGCCGCCAGGTGTCCGCGTGGTTCCTGGTCAGGAAGACCGTGTGGTCGATGTCCATGCTTCCAGCGTGAGCGGCTTCGCCGGGGCGTTCCATCCACGACGGGATCGTGCGCGAAATCCGACATCACTTAGGCTGATCTGGTGGAATCCGGCCTGCTCGACGACCTCGACCGTCGCCTGGCGCACGCGCTGCAGCTGGACGGCCGGGCGTCGTTCAGCACCATCGCGGCGGTGCTGGGTGTCTCGGACCAGACGATCGCGCGCCGGTACCGGAAGCTGCGGTCGGCCGGCGTGCTGCGGGTGGTCGGCGTGCCGGAGGCGGCACCGCTGGGCCAGGTCCACTGGCTGGTGCGGCTGCGCTGCGTCCCCGACGCGGCGGCGGCGATCGCGGCGGGGCTGGCCCGACGCGACGACACGCAGTGGGTGAGCCTGATGTCGGGCGGGACGGAGATCGTGTGTTTCGTCCGGGCGCCGCTGCGGGAGCAGGCGGACGGCTTGCTGCTGGGTCAGCTGCCGAGGACGCCCCGGGTGGTGTCGATGACGGCGTACCGGCTGCTGCGCCGTTTCGCGGGCGGCCCGGCGGGCTGGCCGGGCCGCGCCGGCGCACTGTCGGCTTCGGAGGTGTCTTCGCTGCGCCGTATTCCTTCGGGCGGCCCCTACCGGCCGGAGCCGGAGGACGCGGCCTTGCTGGCCGCCCTGGCCCACGACGCCCGAGCCGATATGTCGACATTGGCGGCGGCCTGCGGACGTTCGGAGTCGACGGTCCGCCGTCGCCTGGAGGCGTTGCGCGCATCGGGAGCGGTGTACTTCGACGTGGAGGTGGACGCGGCCCTGCTGGGCTACCCCCTGACGGCGACGCTCTGGCTGACGGTGGCGCCATCGGCATTGGAATCGGCGGGCCGCGCACTGGCGGGCCACCCCCAGGTGGCATTCGCGGCGGCCACGACGGGCCCGGCCAACCTGGTGGCGAACGTGGGCTGCCGCGACGACGCGGCGTTGTATTCGTATTTGGCCGACGACCTGGGCGGGCTGCCGGGAGTGCAGCAGGTGGAGACGGCACCGATGATCCGGACGCTGAAGCGCTTCGGCACGCTGGAGCCGGTGTAGCGCGGGCGACGCACTGCCTGTGGAAGACGAGCACGCCATCGGCTTCGTACTCAACGGCGAGCGGCACCACTTGAGTCGCGCCGAAGTGCTGAGCGCGGCTGTCCGGGGCGCCCCCGAGCCGATTCGCACCCATTGGGTCACCATCGGAGACCAGCGGTGGCCACCCAGACAGATCTTCGAGCGCGCCCTCGGGGTGTCGCGATCCGAGTTCATCTCGCACTACGCGATCCGGCAGCTCCGCCGGCTCGGCTTCCCGACCAGTCCGCTCCCGCGCGAGCCAGAAGTTCAGGGTGAACCGGAGCACCCTGCCGAGTCCCTGGTGCCTGAGAGCGATCTCGGTGCGGCGGTCAAGTCCTTCATCGACCTGCACCAGTTCTTCGGCCAGGAAGACCTTTCCCGTCGCGTTGGCCGGTTGGAAGAGCGCCTGGAAGGCGCCGACAACGAAACCGTCGAGGAGCGCGTGGCGCCCGAGGGGTTGACCGATGACCTGCTCAAAGGCGCGCTGCTCGTGCGGCAGCACGCCGGCCGGGTCAACGACCTCATCCACGCGGCGATGATCGTCCGGGCTTTGCCGAAGATCCTCGAGCCGGGCGAACGCATCGTTCGGCGGCCGTCGCTGGCCTCGGGGAACGACGGAAGCCGCAAGTTCGACCTCGAAACCGACCGCCGGGTGGCCGAGTTCAAAGCCGCCCAGTGGAAGGGCCGCGACACGATGCGCAAACGCATGCTCGTCGCCGACCTGGTGGGTCTGGTCCTCGAGCGCGGGGATCATCGCGCCGAGCTGTACGTGCTCGGTCGCCTGCCCATCGACTACCTGCGCAACAGCACCTCGACGGTCGAATGGGCGCTCGGTCGTTCGTCACCTCATCTCCGGAACGCCTACGAGCAGCGTTTCGGTAGCGCCGCGCTGACCGTCAGCCAGTTCACCGCCGGGCCGGCGGCCGAAGTCGTCCTCCGGGATCTGACCGAGATCATCGGCTGAGCATCGGCATCAGGTAGTACGTCAGCTCCACCTCCCCAGGCTCCGCAGCCCGCAGGATGCACGCCCGCATCCCCGGCTGGATCGACAGCACCACCCGCTCGCCCGCGAACGCCGCCAACGCGTCCAGCAGGTACCGGGCCTGGAACGACGGCGACGTCCGGCCGCCGCTGACGTCGGCCTTCAGCGTCTCCTCCGCCTCGCCCGTGTCCTGCCGGGCGCTTGCCAACCGGACCTGGGTGTCGCCGACCTCCAACGTCAGGACTCGCCTGTCCTCCGCGTACACCCCCACGCGACGGACCGCCGCCACCAAGGCGTCCGCCTGCAGCGACACCGTCGTGTCCACCGTGCCCGAGGGGATCGAGTCCTCCGACAGGAAGCCAGCGTCGAGGACCGCCGTCGCGACCAGGCCTCCGTGCCAGCTCACCCCGAACCGGCCCGGGCCCATGTGGAGGCCCACCTTTCCCCGCGCCTGCCGGGCCGCTTCCGACAGCAGGGCCGCCGGGACCAGGACGTCCAAGTTGCCCGGCGAGGACAGGGGCAGCCGGGCGACCGCCATCCGATAACGGTCGGACGCCGTCAACGTCAGCCGATCACCGGCGGCCTGCACGCGGACGCCCGTGAACAGCGGCAGCGGGTCGTCCTTCGCCGCCGTGCCCGCGACGATCCGCAACGCCGAGGCGAACGCCGCTCCGTCCACTTCGGACACCTGGGCCGGTGGGTCCGGAGCAAGACCGGATTCGGACAACAGCGGCAGCGCGAACCGGGCGTTGTCCAGCCGCAACGCCAGGCGCGTGCCTTCGACGACCAGGCGGACCAGTTCCGTGTCGAGCACCTTGAGCGTCTCCGCCAGCGGGGCCGCGGGGATGACGACCGAGCCGTCGGTGTGCGTGGTCGCCGGGCAGCCGAACCGGACGGCGAGGTCCGAGGCCACCCCGGCGACCGTCAGCCCGGCCGCGTCCGCCGCCAACCGCAGACCGGCGCGGGCGGGCAGCAGGCGTGACGCGGCGGAGACGGCCGCCGAGAGGCGGTGGGCAGGCGCGGTGACGTCCATGCCGGCAAGCTAGCGGCCGGCACCGACAAAAACCGCCGGACTACGCGTTGACCAGCTCGGGAACCGGAGCGGACGGGGCCGCACGGACCGTGCCGCGCAGCAGCCACACGACCAGCGCGAGCACCAGCCCGGCCACACTCGCCGCCAGGAAGGCCGCGCCCGGGCCGGCGTGCTCGACGACGTACCCGCTGATCGACTGGCCGGCCGCCAGCCCCAGCGTCACGGCCGTGAGCACCCAGCCGAACGCCTCGGCCGCGGTCCCGGCCGGCGCGACCACCTCGATCGCCGTCGAGTGGGCCGTCGACTGCGGTGTGATCAACGCGCCCGCCAGCAGCATCATCAGCGCCAGGCCCCACAGCGAGGACGGCCACGCGAGCAGCGCGACCAGCGCACCGAACCCGCCGAGCAGGACCGGCAGCCGCAGGCCCAGCCGGCGCGGCCACGGCCGCAGGCTGTAGGCGACGCCGAACGCGACCGAGCTCAGCGACCACGCCGACAGCAGCAGGCCACCCACGGACGCGTGGCCCGCTTCGGTGGCCGAGGCCGGCACGGCGACCTCGACGAACCCGATCACGACGCCGAAGCCCAGTGCGGCGATGGCCAGCGTGCGCATGCCCGGGCTGGCCAGTGCGCCCAGCAGTGACTTCGAAGAACCCGGAACAGGGCCCCACGCCCGCACGGCCGGGCTCAGGGCGAACAGCACCGCGCCGGTGAACTGCAGCGCCACCCCGAGCACCAGGCCGGTGCCCGCCCACGGCGCCATGACCAGCAGCCCGGCCACGCCGGGGCCGAGGATGAAGAAGACCTCCATGCTGATCGCCTCGTACGAGTAGGCGGCGTTGCGCGGGCCGCCCGGCGGGAGCAGCCGTCCCCACAGCGCCCGCGACGCCGACCCGACCATCGGCTCGGTCAGCCCGGTGAGGGCGCCGAGCGAGACCAGCACGGCGGTCGCGGCGTGCGACTCGATGGCCGTGACCAGCGCGCTCATCGACAGCGCCAGCATGACCGAGACGGTGAGCAGCGGCCGCGTCGGCCCGAACCGGTCGATCAGCCTGCCCTGCACCACCGCACCCACCGAAACACCGACGAGTGAACCGGCCGAGACGAGCCCGGCGACGGCGAAGGAACCCGTCTCGCGCTGGACGTAGAGCAGGGCCGAGATGCCGATCATGGCGATCGGCAGGCGGGCGAGCACGGCCGCGACGACGGGCCACCGGACCGCCCGGGTCGTCAGCGCGGTCCGGTAGTCGGCGAGAGACGTGCGGCTTTCGTGGTTCGACACAGACTGGGACACGCGTACGAGTATGCCGCAGACTGGTACGTCAGTACCAGTTATTTGACGGTCAGGTGCGTCACCGGCAGACTGGCCGTAGATCTTGTGCTCGGCACAAGAGATCTCGATCAGGTAACACTCACGATATTCTCCGTGGACTCCTGCAACGAAACGGCCCAGGCAGCGTCCTTGAGAGTGAATGGCCTTGAATTCGTGGGTATGGGCCGTGATGGTTGAACAACAGCACAGAAAAACCCAGCTCCCTCCGGCACACGGGTCGGGGCCTGGCCCGGAGGGCGGGGAGCGCGGATCGTCGGGGGATGGTCCGCGCAACAACGAAGAGCCGGTGCGCCACGTCGGGGGTGGCGCCCGGCTCTTTGTTGTGCGTCATGAAGAAGGCCTCCTCACCCGCCGGGGTGAGGAGGCCTTCGACGTAACGGACTCAGCGGGCCCGGCGGGCCAGGCGCTCCGGGTCGAGGATCAGCACGCTCTTGCCCTCGAGCCGCAGCCAGCCACGGTGGGCGAAGTCGGCGAGCGCCTTGTTGACGGTCTCGCGCGACGCCCCGACGTACTGGGCGATCTCTTCCTGGGTCAGGTCGTGCGTGACCCGCAGCAGGCCCGCCTCCTGGCTGCCGAACCGCTGCGCGAGCTGCAGCAGCGCCCGCGCCACGCGGCCCGGGACGTCGGTGAAGATCAGTTCGGCGACCATGTTGTTCGTCCGGCGCAGCCGGCGCGCGACGACGCGCAGCAGCTGCTCGGCGATCTCCGGGCGGGTCGAGATCCACTGCCGCAGCGCCGGGCGGTCCATGGTGACCGCGCGGACCTCGGTGACCGTGGTCGCGCTCGACGTCCGGGGGCCGGGGTCGAAGATGGACAGCTCGCCGAACATGTCGGACGGGCCGAAGATGCCCAGCAGGTTCTCGCGGCCGTCCGGGGACTTGCGGCCGATCTTCACCTTGCCGGACTGGATGATGTACAGCTTGTCGCCGGGTTCACCCTCGTTGAAGATGACATGGCCGCGGGGGAACTCCACGGATTCCAAGGTCTGGGCCAGCGCCTCCGCCGCTGCCGGCTCCACACCCTGGAAAATGCCCGCACGGGCCAGGGTTTCGTCCACCTCGGGTGCCTCCTCGTCGAGAAACGATCACGCTCCCCCGTGCCTGGAGGAGCGTGACGCCGATCACTTGCGCGTCAGTCTAGGGCGTACTCCCGAGATCGCTCGCCGGACTCGCGCACGGCGGAAACGATCTCGTTCGAACGTGGAGCCTAACTCCGCACACGACGCGCGCGTAGCCTGGCTGCCCGTCCGCCCAGCCTACGCAGCCGGAACAGCTCCAGCGCGCGGCCGATGCCGTGCCCGTAGAGCGCCCTGACCTCGTTGGGCTGCGCCTGCTCGAGGAACTCTTCGACCTCGTTCTCCTGCACCGCGACGTGCTTGAGCCTGCTCTCCACCCGCTCCATGAACAGCGCGAAGAACATGATGACCAGGGGGACCAGGATGACGAACCAGACGGTCATGACCGGACCCCGAAACACTCAGTGAGAAGCATGTACTCCAGATCCTCGCTCATGGCGGCCGGAAAACGCGCCGAGGTGGTGCTCTGGCGTGTCGGTCGTCCACCGGTGCAGTGCCCGGCTCGTCCGACGGCGCCCGTAGGCTATCGGGGTGCCACCTGCCACCACGAACGCCCCCCGTGAGGGCGCTGGTGAAAGCCGGTTAGCTCTGGTGAGACGCGCCAGGCGGATGAAGCGTTGCCTCGACGACGTGTATCCGGACGCCCACTGCGAGCTCGACTTCACCACGCCATTGGAACTGCTGGTCGCGGTCGTGCTGTCCGCGCAGACCACCGACGTCCGGGTGAACCTCGTCACGCCCGCGCTCTTCAAGCGCTACCGGACCGCCGCCGACTACGCGGGTGCCGACCGCACCGAGCTGGAGGAGTACCTCCGGAGCACCGGCTTCTACCGGGCGAAGGCGAACTCGGTGATGGGCCTGGGCGCGGCGCTGGTCGAGCGCTTCGACGGCGAGGTCCCGGCCAAGCTCGAAGACCTGGTCACCCTGCCCGGCGTCGGCCGCAAGACCGCCAACGTCGTCCTCGGCAACGCCTTCGACGTCCCGGGCATCACCGTCGACACCCACTTCGGCCGGCTGGTCCGGCGCTGGGGCTGGACGGCGGAGGAGGACCCGGTCAAGGTCGAGCACGCGATCGGCGAGCTGATCCCCCGCAAGGAGTGGACGATGCTCTCGCACCGGGTGATCTTCCACGGCCGCCGCGTCTGCCACGCCAAGAAGCCGGCCTGCGGCGCCTGCCCGCTGGCCAGGGACTGCCCGTCGTACGGCACCGGCCCGACCGGGTTCGACGAAGCCGCGAAGCTGGTCAAAGGCGTCGAGAAGGACCACATCCTGGCCATGGCTGCGCCTCGGTGACGAGAGTCACCAAGTGGGCGTTGGCCGCCGCCGTGCTGGCGGTGGCGCTGCTCGTCGCGCTGCTGCCGCGCGGAGGTGACGACCCGGCCGCGAAGCCGTCGGAGGACCTTGCGCCCGCCCGGGCCGCGGCGGCGCTCCAGCCGTGCCCGGCACCGGGGCCGGCGCAGCCGGTGAAGCAGCTCGAAGGCGTCACGGCGGAGTGCCTCGGCGACGGCGTGCGCGTCGACGTCGGCAAGGCCCTCGCCGGTGCTCCGGTGCTGGTCAACGTGTGGGCGTCGTGGTGCGAGCCGTGCCGGACCGAGCTGCCCGTGCTGCAGGAGTACGCGCAGCGGCCGGGTGCCGTGCGCGTGCTCGGCGTCCAGGTGCAGAGCCCGGCGAAGGACGGCCTGGACCTGCTGGCGAAGCTGGGCGTGCACCTGCCCTCGGTGTACGACGGCAACGGGCAGACCGGTCCGGTCCGGGCCGCGCTGAAGGTGCCTTCGGCGCTCCCGGCGTCCTACTTGGTCACCGCCGGCGGTGTGGTGCGGTTCATCGCGAATCCTCGCTCGTTCGTGAACACTGACCAGGTGCGCGCGGCAGTCGAGGGGGCAAGGTGATCGGACCGCTGGTCGAACCCGAGTCGGTTCCCGAGTGGCTCCGGCCGCTGGTCAAGGTGAGCGGTGAGGTCGACGCCAAGACGTTCACGCGGTTCAGCCCGCCCGAAGACGCCTACCCGCGTCCCGCCGCGGTGCTCATCCTCTTCGGCGAGCGCGAAGCCGACGGCGAGCCGGACATCCTGCTGCAGCGCCGCGCCGACACGCTGGGCTCGCACGCCGGCCAGGTCGCCTTCCCCGGCGGCGGTGCCGAGGAGGGCGACGGCGGCCCGGTCGGGACCGCGCTGCGCGAGGCCGAAGAAGAGACCGGCGTAGTCCCCGCCGGCGTCCGGCCGATCGCGGTGCTGCCGGAACTGTTCGTCCCGGTGTCCGGGTTCGCCGTGACGCCGGTGCTGGCGCACTGGGCGGAGCCGTCGCCGGTGCACGCGGTCGACCCGGCCGAGACGGCGTCGGTCGCGCGCGTCGCCATCGCCGACCTGGTCGACCCGGCCAACCGGTTCACGGTGCAGAAGAAGGGCATGCCCTGGAAGGGGCCGGCCTTCGAGGTCGGCGGCCTCTTCGTGTGGGGGTTCACCGCCGGGCTGCTGTCGGTCCTCCTGAGCCTGGGAGGCTGGGAGCGCGAATGGGACCCGGGCGACGTCCGGGACCTCGACGAGGCGCTGGCCGCGTTCCAAGCGCGGGTTGTGAGCGGGGAGTGACGCGGTGAACTGGGTCGATGTCGTGGTGCTGCTGCTGGCCGTGCTGGCGGCGGTGTCCGGCGCATACCAGGGCGTGATCATCGCGCTGCCGTCGCTCGTCGGCGTCGTGCTCGGGGCGGTCGCCGGGATCAAGCTCGCGCCGGTCGTGGTCTCGTTCTTCGACGACCCCGTCTGGAAGGTCGCCTTCGCGGTGGCCACCGTCGTCTTCCTGGTCGCCTTCGGCGAGGCGATCGGCGTGTACGTGGGCCGCCGGCTGCGGCAGAAGATCAACCCGGACAAGCTCTCCGGCATCGACAAGACGCTCGGCGCGGTCGTGCAGGCCCTGGTCGTGTTCGTGGTGGCGTGGTTGATCGCGACGCCGCTGACAGCCGTGTCCGGTGCGCCGTGGCTGGCCAAGGCGATCAACAACTCGGTGGTGCTCGGCAAGGTCAACGACACCATGCCGGAGGCCGCCCAGGGCTTCCCGAGCCAGCTGCGCAAGCTGCTCGACGCGTCCGGCTTCCCGTCCATCGTGGACCCGTTCCAGAAGGCCCCGACGGCGGACACCTCGCCGCCGGACCCGGCGTTGCAGAGCAGTGAGATCGTCCAGCAGCTGCACGGCAGCGTGGTCAAGATCCGCGGCAGCGCGAGTTCGTGCTCGCGGTCGCTCGAAGGCAGCGGGTTCGTGATCGCGCCGCAGCGGGTGATGACGAACGCGCACGTCGTGGCCGGTACCGACACCGTCGGCATCGAGACGACCCAAGGCGACTACCCCGCGCGCGTCGTCTACTTCGACCCGGAGGTCGACATCGCGGTGCTCGCGGTACCGCGGCTGAAGGCCGAGCCGCTCCCGTTCGCGCCGGAGACGGCGGGGGCGGGCGACAGCGCGGTCGTGCTCGGTTACCCGCTCGACGGCCCGTACCGGGCGACGCCGGCGCGTGTGCGCGGCCGGATCAACCTGCGCGGCCCGGACATCTACGAGGCGAACACCGTGCAGCGGGACGTCTTCACGGTCCGCGCCGAGATCCGCAGCGGCAACTCCGGCGGCCCGATGGTGACCCCGGACGGCAGGGTCATCGGCGTCGTCTTCGGCGCGGCGGTGGAGGACCCGGAGACCGGCTTCACGCTGACGGCCGAGCAGGTGCGCGCCGAAGTCGACGCGGCGCCGTCCCAGACGACGAACGTGTCCACCGGCTCCTGCGCGGCCTAACGCCCGAACCGCAGCGCCAGGCCGTCGAGCAGGGCCCGCATGCCCAGCTCGAAGATGTCGTCCAGCACCAGGTCGTAGCCGGTCTCGGTGAGTTCGGCGAGCATCCTGGCGAACGTCGGGTGCCCGGCCGTCATCGCCGCCACGGCGGGGCCCTGGTGGTCCATCCAGTCGTCCTCGGTCAGCCCGGACGACGCCAGGGCGCTCTGCTCGCGCTCCAGGTGGACCGCCATCCCCTGGACGTGGCCGAAGAACAGGACGTGCAGGTCGCACAGCGTCGCCGCGTCGACGCCCAGCTCGGACAGCGCCGACAGGGCCCACTCGCCGTGCACGGCCAGGTTGCGCAGCGGCAGCGGCCGCGTGATCGGCCCCAGCTGAGCCAGCCACGGGTGCCGCCGGAAGAGCGCCCAGAGCGTCCGGCCGCCGAGCGTCAGCCGTTCGCGCCAGTCGCCGGACGGCTTCGCGGGATAGCCGCCCTCGCCGAACGCGGCGTCGGCCATGAGCAGCACCAGCTCGTCCTTGCCCCGCACGTACCGGTACGGCGCCATCGCCGCGACCCCGAGCCGGGCGGCGACGCCGCGCATGGACAGGGCGCCGAGGCCCTCGGTGTCGGCGATGGCGACGGCGGTCCGCACGAGCTGCTCCCGAGTCAGCCCTCGCTGAGCGCCGCGGCGGTCCCGGTCGGCGACGACCGTGCCGGACCGCGGTTCGGCACGGACGAGGCCTTCCTGGGTCAGCCGGTCCAGCGCCTTCGCGGCGGTCGCCAGCGCGACTCCGTGGTCGGCCGCGAGCCGCCGGGTCGAGGGCACCCGCGCACCCGGCGGGAGCTCACCGCGCACGATCCGCTCCCGCAGTGCGTCGGCGATGGCCACGTACTTCACGACGTCTCCTGACCTAGTACAGACGGCCATCTGTACTAGTACAGAAATAGCCTGCGAGCAGTTCATTCTCCACAGTGGAGCGTACAAGCGTACGACTCTGGAGGAAACCATGCGGAACGTCCTGATCTCCGGCGCCGGTGTGGCCGGCGGCACCCTGGCCCGGCTCTTGGCCCGTTCGGGCTGGGCGGTGACCGTGGTCGACCGGGCGCCCGGCCCGCGCACCGGCGGCCAGGCGATCGACGTGCGCGGCGTCGCCCTCGACGTCGTCGACGAGCTGGGGCTCGGCGACCGGATGCGCGCGCTGCGCACCCGGATGCGCGGGATGTCCATGGTGGACGGCGACGGCCACGAGCTGTTCCGGTCGGAGGAGCACACCTTCACCAGCGGACGGCTGGACAACGCCGACTTCGAGATCCTGCGCGACGACGTCGTCGGGATGTTGCTGGAGGCGCCCGGCGTCGAGTACGTCTTCGGCGACTCGATCACCGCCCTGACCGAAGAGGCGCACGGCGTGCGCGTCGGCTTCGAGCACGGCGGCTCCCGGACGTTCGACGTTGTCGTCGGGGCGGACGGCCTGCACTCGGCGGTGCGGCGGCTGGCCTTCGGCCCGGAGGAGGACTTCACCCGCCACCTCGGGCAGTACCTGGCGATCTTCCCGACGGCCAACTTCCTGGGCCTCGAGGACTGGCAGGTCTGGTTCCGGCACGAGCACACCGGGGGCGTGGCCTATCCCGTCCGGGACAACACCGAGCTCCGCGTGACCCTCGGCTTCGGCTCGGAACCGCTGCCGCGGATGGCCGTCCCGGAGCAGAAGCGGCTGATCGCCGAGCGGCTCGGCGGCGTCGGCTGGGAAGTCCCGAAGCTCCTCGAAGCCATGGCCGCCGCCGACGTCTTCTACTTCGACGCCATGGCCCAGATCCACCTCGACCGCTGGTCGGCCGGCCGGGTCGTGCTGGTCGGCGACGCCGGCTACTGCGCCTCGGCGCTGTCCGGCCAGGGGACGAGCCTCGCGCTGGTCGGCGCGTACGTCCTCGCGCAGGAACTGGATCGGGCCGCCCACGATGCGGCCTTCGCGGCCTACGAACGGCGGATGCGGCCCTTCGTCGCGCTCAACCAGGCGCTGGCCACCGAAAACCCCGAAGGACCGGCGTCGGAGGAGTCGGTCGAGCGGGCGAAGAACGCCATCAGTCTCGCTTGAGGAAGCCCGCCAGGGCCGCCGACGTGCGGTCCGGCACCTCGAGGTGGGGGAAGTGCCCGACGTCCGGCCAGATCTCCGGCTCGGCGTGCGGGCCTGCCCAGCGCGTCGACGACGTCGCCGTTTCCGGGAGGATGCAGGTGTCGTCGGCGCCGTGGAGCTGCAGCGTCGGCGCGGCGATCCGGGCGCCGACGGCGTCGGTGAACCGGCGGCCCTCGCCGCGGAACTGGGCGCGGAACGCCCACCGGTAGTACTCGAGCGCGCTGTGCGCGACCCCGGGCACGAGCATCGCCTGTCGGAACGCCTCGACACTGCCGGTGAAGTCCGAAGTGGACCGCCAGCGACGGCCGGCCCAGCCGCCGAACAGGTCCTCGACGGCTTGGGCGTCGTCCTTCACCAGCCACTTCTCCGGCGCCATCGGCACCTGGAAGCGGAAGAGGTGCCCGGCCGCGCGGCCCTGGCCGCGCCACGGGCGGGCCGCGCCCGAGCGCAGGGCGAGCGGGTGGGCGGCACCGATCGCCGTCACCGAGGACACCAGCCGCGGGTGCAGCGCCGCGACCGTCCAGGCGAGCATGCCGCCCCAGGCGTGCCCGACGAGGTGGGCGCGGCGCGCTCCGAGCGACTTGATCAGCCCGCCGACGTCACCGGCGAGCGTCCACGCGTCGTAGCCGCGGGGCGGCTTGTCCGAGTCGCCGTAGCCGCGCAGGTCGACGGCGACCGCGCGGAACCCGGCGTCAGCCAGTGCCGGCAGCTGGTGGTGCCAGGTCCACCAGAACTCGGCGAACCCGTGCAGCAGCACCACGACCGGCCCGTCGCCGAGCTCGGCGACGTGCAGGCGGATGCCGTTCGCGGACAAGTCGCGGTGCACCCACGGGCCGTCGAGCCGGACGATCGACGGGTCGGGGGACGCGTGCAACGACTTCAGTCGCGCGTGGTCAAGCCGGCTTCGGGCGCGCGCTGCGGCTTGAGCGCGGCGGCGGTCTCCTTGACGCTGGCGATGGTCCGCTCCGGTGCCTTGAACTTCTTCACCTTGCGGTAGCCGAGGAACCCGGCCACGCCCGCGACGATCAGCATCAGGAAGAACACGATGCCGAAGGCGATCCAGCGGTAGCGCACCCACTCGGCCAGCCCCTCGGCCGCGAAGAAGAACAGGAAGAAGGTGCTGTACAGGAAGACCGTCAGCGCGATCAGGAAGAAGACGGCCCCCTTGAGGCCCTTCTTCACCTCACCGACGAGCTCGGACTTCGCCAGTTCCATCTCGGCCCTGACCAGGGTCGAGATGTGTTGGGTCGCGTCGCCGACCAGGCGGCCGAGCGACTGGTCGCCGGGGATGTCGGAAGCGGAGGACAGCGGGAGGTAAGGCACGGCCCCCACGCCGTCGGGGCCGGTGCGTTCGTGCTTGGGGCTGCTCACCGGGTCATCGTGCCATGTGTCCCTTTACCGGGCGCGGCGGCGTAGCCGAGTGTCGCGAGATCACTCCACTTGGGCGTGCGCCCGGCTGCGCCGGAGGAGCAACGCCGCGCCCAGCAGGGACGCCACCGCCGACGCGATCAGCACCGCGGCCTTCGCCAGCTCACTGGTGCCTTCCGGCAGCGACAGCTCCGCGATCAGCAGGCTCACGGTGAAGCCGACCCCGCCGAGCACGGACAACGCGGCCATGTCCCGCCAGCCCATTCCGCGTGGCTTCTCCGCCGCGCGCAGCTTCACGGCGAGCAGGCTGGCCCCGAGGATGCCGACGACCTTGCCGCCGAGCAGCCCGGCGAGCACCGCGAGCGGCAACGCCGTCGTGAAGACCTTGCCGAGCGAGTCGCCACTGACCGAAATCCCGGCCGCGAACAGCGCGAACACCGGCACGGCGACGGCCGCCGACCACGGCTGGAGCCGGTGCTCGAGCCGTAGCGCGGGCGCCTCCGCCTCGCCCTCGTCGGCGCGGACGCGGGTGAGCAGGCCCAGCGCGACGCCGGCGATCGTGGCGTGGATGCCCGCCGAGTGCACCGCGACCCAGGTGACCAGCGCCAAGGGGGCGTACAGCCACGGCGTCCGAACCCGGCGGTGCTGCAGGAACGCGTACAGCCCGAGCGCGACGACGGCGACGGCCACCGCGACCAGGTCGAAGCCCGACGTGAACAGCACGGCGATGACGACGATCGCGCCGAGGTCGTCCACCACGGCCAGGGAAAGCAGGAAGACGCGGGCGCTCGACGGCAGGTTCGACGCGGTCAGCGCCAGCACGCCGAGCGCGAACGCGATGTCCGTGGCGACGGGGATGGCCCAGGCCCGCTCGATGCCCGGCGTCCCCCAGCCGACGGCCAGCGCGACGAGCGCGGGTACGGCCATGCCGCCGATCGCGGCGACGACCGGCAGGACCGCCTGCTTGAAGCGCGACAGCTCGCCGATGACGAGCTCGCGCTTGAGCTCCAGCCCGGCGACGAAGAAGAACAGGGCGAGCAGGCCGTCCTTCGCCCAGTCGCCGACCGTCAGGTTCAGGTGGAGGAACTCCGGGCCGAGCCGGAAGTCGCGCAGTGCGTGGTAGCTGTCCCGCAGCGGCGAGTTGGCCCAGAGCAGCGCGACCGCCGTCGCGCCGAGCAGGATGAGCCCGCCGGTCGTCTCGGTGCGCAGGTAGCGGGCGAATTCGCTGAACGGGCGGGTCATCGGGGCGGCTCCAGGGGTCGCTGATCACTGTTGCCGACCAGACTTCCCGGCGCACCTTGGTGCCAGTTTACCGGCTCTTTGTCACGCATTGTCATGACCGCCGCCACACGTCGTGCCGGTGGTGGGTCACGCGGTGGGCTCATAACATGCCAATCGACAACGAAGTCCCCAGGACAAAGGAAGACGAGTTGTGAGCACCTCCACCGACGTCCAGCAGGACACGAGGTTCTTCGGGCACCCACGAGGACTGGCGAACCTCTTCGGCGTCGAGATGTGGGAGCGGTTCTCCTACTACGGGATGCTCGGCATCCTGCCGATCTACCTCTACTACCGGGTCGAACAGGGTGGGCTGGGCCTCGCGCAGGAGTCCGCGCTCGGCATCGTCGGCGCGTACGGCGGCCTGGTGTACCTGTCGGCCGTCATCGGCGCGTGGGTGGCCGACCGCCTCCTCGGCTCCGAGCGGACGCTGTTCTACAGCGCCGTGCTGATCATGATCGGCCACATCAGCCTGGCCCTGCTGCCCGGCCTGGCCGGCATCGGCGTCGGCCTCGTGTGCGTCGCGGTCGGCAGCGGCGGGCTGAAGTCCAACGCCACGGCGATCGTCGGCACCCTCTACGCCGAGGGCGACGAGCGGCGCGACGCGGGCTTCACGATCTTCTACATGGGCGTCAACCTCGGTGGTTTCGTCGGCCCGCTGCTGACCGGGCTGGCGCAGACCCAGGTCGGCTTCCACCTCGGGTTCGGTCTCGCGGCGATCGGGATGGCCCTCGGCCTGACCCAGTACGCGTTCGGCCGCAAGAACCTCGGCGACAAGGCGAAGGAGGTCCCGAACCCGCTGCCGGCGTCCCAGCGCGTGCTGGCGATCGGTGCCGCCGTCGTGCTGGTGGCCGCGGTCGTGGGGCTGGTCGTCACCGGTGTCGTCAACCCGGGCAACCTCGCCGACGTCGTCGTGTGGGTGGTCGGCGTGATCTCGGTGGTCTACTTCCTCGTCATCCTGACCAGCGGCAAGATCACCGGCGTCGAGCGCAGCCGGGTGTTCTCGTTCATCCCGATGTTCATCGCCAGCGCGGTGTTCTTCTCGCTGTACCAGCAGCAGTTCACGGTCGTCGCGGCCTACACCGACCAGCGGCTGAACCGGAGCCTGTTCGGCTGGGAGATGCCGGTGTCCTGGGTCAACTCGATCAACCCGGTGTTTATCATCGTCTTCGCCCCGGTCCTCGCGGCGCTGTGGACGAAACTCGGCGAGCGGCAGCCGTCGACGCCGATGAAGTTCGTCCTCGGCACGGTGCTGATGGGCGCGGCGTTCCTGCTGTTCCTGCCGATGGTGGGCAGCGGCAAGAACGCGAGCCCGATCCTGGCGATGGTCGGCATCCTGTTCGTGTTCACGATCGCCGAGCTGTGCCTCTCGCCGGTGGGGCTGTCGCTGTCGACGAAGCTCGCCCCGGCGGCGTTCCGGACGCAGATGGTGGCGCTGAACTTCCTGTCGATCTCGTTCGGCACGGCGATGTCCGGCAAGCTCGCCGAGTACTACTCCGTCGACGACGAAGCGCCGTACTTCAGCACGGTCGGCTTGGTCGCCATCGGTGTCGGCGTGCTGCTGTTCCTGGGCATTCCCTTCATCCGCAAGCTGATGAAGGGCGTCCATTAGCCCACGGTGACTCCGAAAATCACGCCGACGAAGTAGGTCACGACCATGGTGAGGGCGCCGACGCCGACGTTCCGGAGGATCGCGCGCCCCACGTTCGCGTCGCCGAGCCTCGCGCTGACCCACCCGGTCAGCGTGAGGCCGACGACGACCGCGGCGGCGCACGCCCACACCCGCAGGGAGACGCCGGCCCACGCGATGGACAGGATCGGCAGCAGCGCGCCGACCGAGAAGGCGACGAGTGACGCCCACGCGGCCTGCCACGGGCTGGTGAGGTTGTCCGGGTCGATGCCGAGCTCGGCCTCCGCGTGCGCCTGCAGGGCGTCCTTTTCGGTCAGTTCGCGGGCCACCTGGCTCGCCAGCTCCGGCGAGAGCCCCTTTTCCTCGTAGATCTGGGCGAGCTCGCGCTCCTCGGCTTCCGGCATCGTCTTGAGTTCCTGCTTTTCGAGCCGGAGCAAGGCCTGCTCGGTGTCGCGCTGGGTGCTCACGGAAACGTATTCCCCGCCGGCCATGGAAAAGGCGCCGGCGACGAGCCCGGCGATTCCGGCGGTCAGGATGGTCGTGCTTTCCGTGGTCGCCCCGGCCACCCCGACGACGATGCCGGCCACGGACACGATGCCGTCGTTCGCGCCGAGCACCCCGGCCCGCAGCCAGTTCAGCTTCCCGCCCACACCCTGGTGCGGTTCGTGAGCGTGTTCCACGGCGTCACCGTCGATCGTTTCGGTCACCGGACCAGTGAAACACGGAAGCGGAATCGTGGCGAGACTTGGTCTTTTGTCAGGCGCGCCTAAATAACGGCTGCCTTACCTAAGTTGGTCCTGTGTGGACTCTCAGCCGAGCCGGGTCATGATGGGCGGCATGGAAGAGCAGGTGTGGCAGCCGCTGGTCACGGTGGAGGGTTTGCCGCTGGCCGGCGGCGAGGGCCGGTTCCGGCTGCTGGAGACGGCCTCGAGCGGCTTGGCCTTCTTGATCCACTACCCGGCGGGCGTGTCGTCACCGACCCACGCGCACGACCACGACTCGATCGTCTACGTCCTGTCGGGCCGCTTGCGTGGCGCGGTCGACGGCGTGGAAGCGGTGCTCGAACCAGGGGATTCGGTGCTGCACCCCCGCGGGGTCGCCCACCACGTCGAGGCGCTGACGGACTCCATGTGGGTGGAGTTCAAGTCACCCCTGCCGGAGCGTCCGCCGATCGCCTGAAGAGCGGAAACGCCCGGCCCCGCCGATGCGGAACCGGGCGCTTCTCGGAGTGAAGTCTCAGGCGTCCAGCTCGGCGAGGGCCTGCTTGGCCTTCTCGAGCTCGGCCTCCAGCGCCGCGACCTTCGCCGCCTGCGCCTCGCGGGCCTGGTTGATCACCTCGTCGATCGGGCCGGACAGGTCGCTGTGCAGCTCCTTCGCCGCCCGCGAAACCGCCGCGGCCGGGATCTCGAGGCCCTTCGCGACCCACTTCGAGCCGTTCTTCAGCTCGGCCTGCCACTCGCCGTCGGCGGTGCCGGTGACGGTCAGGATCAGCTCGACCGTGCGGGTCTTCTTCGCCGTCGACGCCGTCGCCGCACCCTTCGGGCGGCCGCGCTTCGGCTTCGGGGCCTCTTCCTCGGCGGCCGGCTCAGCCGAACCCTCCGAGGGCGAGGCCGGGGACGCGGACTCGGTGACGGTCGCCTCGTCGGCGGAAACCTCCGGAGTCGAAGCCGGAGCCTCGGCCGGAGCCGAAGCCGTTTCCTCGTCGTGCGTCAGGACATCCACGGTCATCGTCGTGTCGTCTCCTTGCCCGGGAAGTGGGTGTGGTTCGCGGCACAGCGTAGAACATGCGTTCGAGTCGTGCCACACGGGGTGTCATGACAGAGCCCTCCCGGCGCGAAGCCGGAAGGGCTCTGACGAGAGGAACGCTAGCTCACTCCTCGGACTTGCCCGACTTCAGGCCCGACGAGATCAGGTCCATCACCGACGAGTCGGCCAGCGTGGTGACGTCGCCGACCTGCCGGTTCTCCGCGACGTCGCGCAGCAGGCGGCGCATGATCTTGCCCGAGCGCGTCTTCGGCAGCTCCGGCACGACCATGATCTGCCGCGGCTTCGCGATCGGCCCGATCTCCTTCGCGACGTGGTTGCGCAGCGCCTGGATGGCCTCCTCGCCGCCGTCGACCGCGTTGCCGCGGAGGATGACGAACGCGACGATGCCCTGGCCGGTCGTCGGGTCGGTCGCGCCGACGACCGCGGCCTCGGCGACCGTCGGGTGCGAAACCAGCGCCGACTCGACCTCGGTCGTCGAGATGCGGTGCCCGGACACGTTCATCACGTCGTCGACGCGGCCCAGCAGCCAGACGTCACCGTCGTTGTCGTACTTCGCGCCGTCGCCGGCGAAGTAGAAGCCCTGGTCCTTGAACCGCGACCAGTAGGTGTCCCGGAAGCGCTCCTCGTCGCCCCAGACCCCGCGCAGCATCGACGGCCACGGCTTGTCGAGCACCAGGTACCCGCCACCGCCCGGGCCGACCTCGGCACCGGTGTCGTCGACGACCTTCGCGGAGATGCCCGGCAGCGCCTTCTGCGCCGAGCCCGGCTTGGTCGAGGTGACGCCCGGCAGCGGCGAGATCATGATCGCGCCGGTCTCGGTCTGCCACCACGTGTCGACGATCGGAGTCCGGCCGGCGCCGATGTTCTCGCGGTACCAGATCCACGCCTCGGGGTTGATCGGCTCGCCGACCGAACCCAGCACCCGCAGCGACGACAGGTCGTACTTCTCCGGGATTTCCGCGCCCCACTTCATGAAGGTGCGGATCAGCGTCGGGGCGGTGTAGTAGAGGGAGACCTTGTACTTCTGGATGATCTCCCAGTGGCGCCCTTCGTGCGGGGTGTTCGGCGTGCCTTCGTAGACGACCTGAGTGACGCGGTTGGCGAGCGGGCCGTAGACGATGTAGCTGTGGCCGGTGATCCAGCCGATGTCCGCGGTGCACCAGTAGACGTCTTCGCCGGCCTTGTGGTCGAAGACGTTGTGGTGCGTGTACGCGGTCTGCGTCAGGTAGCCGCCGGAGGTGTGCAGGATGCCCTTCGGCTTCCCGGTCGTCCCGGACGTGTAGAGGATGAACAGCGGGTGCTCGCTGTCGAACGCTTCGGGAGTGTGCTCTTCGGACTGTCCGTCGACGAGCTCGTGCCACCAGAGGTCGCGGCCGTCGGTCCAGGGGACGTCGCCTTCGAGCTGGTCGCCCGTGCGCTTCACGACGATGACCTTCTCGACGGTCTCGGCGCCTTCGAGCGCTTCGTCGACGTTGGCCTTCATCGGCGCGGCCTTGCCGCGGCGGAACTGGCCGTCGGAGGTGATGACGACCTTCGCGGCGGCGTCGTCGACGCGGGCCCGCAGCGCCGTCGGGGAGAAGCCGCCGAAGACGACGTTGTGCAGCGCGCCGATCCGCGCGCACGCGAGCATCGCGAAGATGGCCTCGGGGACCATCTGCAGCTGGATCGCCACGACGTCGCCGGCGGTGACGCCCAGCGACGCGAGTGCGTTGGCGGCCTTGGAAACCTCGGTCTTCAGCTGCGCGTAGGTGATGTCCCGGGTGTCACCCGGCTCGCCGACCCAGTGGATCGCGACCTGGTCGCCGTGGCCGGACTCGACGTGCCGGTCGACGCAGTTGTAGGCGACGTTCAGCTTGCCGCCGACGAACCACTTCGCGAACGGTGCATTGGTCCAGTCCAGTACCGTGGTCCACTTCGTGTCCCACGTGAGCCGCTCGGCCTGCTTCGCCCAAAACGCTTCGCGGTCGGCGTCGGCCTCGGCGTAGAGGTCGGCCTTCGCGTTGGCCTGGCCAGCGAATTCGTCGCTGGGCGGGAAGGTGCGGCTCTCGGTGAGCAGGTTGTCCAGGGCGGGGGACTGCTCGGTCATGGTTGCAAGGCCTCCTGTAGTGCGCCGAAACGACGGCTAGCGGCACGCTAGCGACGTTAGTCCGCCTTGTAAAAGGTTGCACCCACGGCGCCCGGCCGGTTCACCGTGCCAGGCGGGACCCGGTGACTAAGCGTTCGTTCAGCCGGGCCTTCGCGGCCGGCCACTCCGGCGCCAGCATCGAGTACGTGACGGTGTCACGCGACGAGCCGTCCGGCCGGATCCGGTGCGCCCGCAGCACGCCTTCGCGAAGCGCGCCAAGCCGTTCGATGGCGCGTTGCGAGCGGAGGTTGCGGATGTCGGTCTCCCAGCAGACCCGTTGCGCGCCAAGGGTTTCGAACGCGTGCTGGAGGAGGAGCAGCTTCGACTCGGTGTTCAGTCCGGTGCGCTGCCAGTCCGCGCCGATCCACGTGTGCCCGATCGACAGGATCCGGTGCTTCTCGACGACCTGGTAGTACGACGTCGTCCCGGCGACGCGGCCGGAGGCGACGTCGATCTGCGCGAAGGGACGGCGGTCGGGGTCGGCGAGCGCCTGCTCGACCATCCGCTCGGCGGCGGGGAGATCCCCCGGCTGACGGATGCTCAGCCACGCCCAGATGCCCGGGTCGGCGCCGGCCTCGAACAGGCCCTTGGCGTGCTCGGGCGTCAGGGGCTCCAGGCGGACGTGCTCGCCGGAGAGGGTCGGTCGCGTGGTCCAGTCGCTCACGGGATCACCGTAGGCCGGTCAGTGGCTGCTCAAGATAGCCAATTTCTGATCATTATCAGAGACCACTTGCCGGTTGCCTATGCTCGGCGGACCACGACGGAAGGGCAGGCTCGATGGCCGAAGAGCGGGAAGAGCTGAGCTGGGAGCTGTTCGGCACGGCGAGCCGTGAACTGGCTCACACCATCGCCGAAGACGGCTTCGCGCCGGACCTCATCCTCTCGATCGCGCGCGGCGGGCTGTTCGTCGCCGGCGCGCTCGGCTACGCGCTCGACGTGAAGAACCTGCACGTCATGAACGTCGAGTTCTACACCGGCGTCGACCAGCGCCTCGACCTGCCGGTGGTGCTGCCGCCGGTACCCAACGTCGTCGACCTCACGAGCAAGAAGGTGCTGATCGCCGACGACGTCGCAGACACCGGCGCCACCCTCAAGCTGGTCCGCGACTTCTGCCTCGACCACGTCGCCGAGGTGCGCTCGGCGGTCGTCTACGAGAAGCCGCACTCGACGGTGAAGTGCGAGTACGTCTGGCGGCACACCGGCAAGTGGATCAACTTCCCGTGGTCGGTGCTGCCGCCCGTGGTCACCCGCGAAGGACAGGTGCTCGACGCATGACCGACCCGCTGAAGCCCCTCCTCGACCTCGAAGGCGTCGCGGCGGCGGCGAAGTCCGCGCAGGACGCGGTGTTCGCGGTCCACCGGCTCCCGGCGAACCTCCGCGGCGGCGCGGCGACGGCGGCCGAAGCGTCCGTGCGGGCCGCCCGCGCGTCGGCCGGCATCGAAGGCGCCAACCCGGAACTGCCCGCCGACGGTGCCGTCGGCGACCCCGTCCTCGCCGGCGCGCTGCGCGTCGCGGAGACACTGGAGTCGCTGCTGCCGACGTGGCGCCGCGCGCCACTGCAGGCGCTGGCGCGGCTGCACGTCCTGGCCGCGGCAGACCTCGTCGACGACCCGGACGCGTTGGGCCGCCCGCAGTCCGGCGGCGGCCGTCTCGAGCTGCTCGCCCAGCTGGTGACCGGAGCGACGTCGGTGCCGGGCCCGGTCCTGACGGCGGTCGTGCACGGCGAACTGCTGGCGCTCAAGCCGTTCGGCAGCGCGGACGGCGTCGTGGCCCGCGCGGCCGCGCGACTGACGATGGTCGCCACGGGCCTGGACCCGAAGGCGCTGAGCGTTCCCGAGGTGGCGTTCTTCCGCCGGGTGCCCAAGTACCTCGAAGCGGCCGAAGGCTTCGCGAGCGGGACTCCGGACGGCGTACGCGAGTGGCTGCTCTTCTGCTGCGAAGCGTTCGAAGCCGGTGCGCGCGAAGCGAAGAGCATTTCGGACGCGGCTTCTTGAGCCTTGGCGGCTACTGACGATCGATGGTCGCGGGAGCGCTGAATCCGGTGCTCTTGCCCAGGATGTCGTTGACGGCCGCTTCCTCCTCGTCGGTGGTCACCTTGACCGTGACCACCGACTTGCCGGGCGCCTCCGGGGTGACCTAAGCCGTCAGCTTCGCCGACCACTTCTCTTCGATCCGCCCGAACCGCCACACCGCCAGCGCGACGACCCACGTCAGCACGAACAACCCGACGATCCCGAAGCCGACGTAGTCCAGGTTCACCGAAGCGATCGCGGCCAGCGGCCCGCTGGTGATGGCCAGCTTCTCGGCCAGGATCGACACCAGCTCGATGGTCCCGATGAGCAGCGCCACCGCGACCGACAACGCGGTCACCGTGATGTTGTAGAAGATCTTGCGCACCGGCTTCGCGAACGCCCAGCCGTAGGCGAAGTTCATGAAGCAGCCGTCCACGGTGTCGAACAGGGTCATCCCGGCGGCGAACAGGATCGGCAGCACGAGGATCGCGTACCACGGCAGCGCGAACGTCGCGGCGCCCGCGGCCAGCACGAGCAGCCCGATTTCGGTCGCCGTGTCGAAGCCCAGCCCGAACAGCAGCCCGACCGGGTAGATGTGCCACGGCTTGCGCACGGCCTTCGTCGCGCCGCGCAGCAGCCGGTTCAGCAGGCCGCGGTTGTCCAGCTGGTGCTCCAAAGCGGCCTCGTCGAACTCGCCCCGGCGCATCTGCCGGAACACCCGCAGGATTCCGACGAGCACCACGAGGTTCAAGATCGCGATCACGTACAGGAACACCCCGGACACCGACGTCCCGATCACGCCGGTGGCCTGGTGCAGCGTCGAGGAGCCGTCCTCGACCTGCCCGGCCAGCGCGCGGACGCCGAGGGACAGCAGCAGGCACAGCGCGAAGACGATCGTGGAGTGCCCGAGGGAGAACCAGAACCCGACCGAAAGCGGCCGCTGGCCGTCGCTCATCAGCTTGCGGGTCGTGTTGTCGATCGCGGCGATGTGGTCGGCGTCGAACGCGTGCCGCATGCCGAGCGTGAACGCCGTGACACCCAGGCCGATCCCGAACACGCCGGACGTGCCCAGCGCGTAGTGGTGCGGCGCGACGAACGCCGTGAGCACGCCCCAGCCCACGACGTTCAGCAGCAGGATGAACCCGGCCATTCCGCCGATCGACACCCACTCGCGACGCGAAAGCCCGCGTCGCGAGTCCTCGTCCGTGCCCGCCATCGCCCGTCCGCCTTCCCTCTCATCTGAGAGGTTAGACAGATGAACAGGTAAAGATCTAGCTCGCCCGCACCCGCACCAGGTCGAGTGCCTTCCGCACGTGCCCGCCCGACGCGTGCAGCGCCTTCGCCGCGCTCTTGACGTCTTCCCCGAGAGGAGGTGCACCAGCGCCACCTTGAGGTCGCCCCCGGCCTCGGTGAGCGCGTCCGAGCAGTCCGCCATCGTCATGCCGGTGGCTTCCTGCAGGATCCGGATGGTCCGGCCGCGCAGCTTCGCGTTGGTGGCCCGCATGCTGACCATCAGGTTGGAGTAGGTCCGGCCCAGTTTGATCATCGTCGCGGTGGAGAACGACGTGAGGATCATCTTCTGCGCCGTGCCCGCCTTCATCCGGGTGGAGCCGGCGATCGCCTCCGGCCCGGTGTCGACGGCGATGAGCACGTCGACCCCGGCCGGCTTCGCGGCCTTGGCGTTGCCCGAAACCAGCCCGGTCCGGGCGCCCTGACGCGACGCCGCGGCCAGCGCACCCAGCACGTACGGCGTCCTGCCCGACGCCGTCAGCCCCAGCACGAAGTCGCCCGGCTGCACCATCGCGGCCATCTCGGCAGCCCCGGCCGCCGAGTCGTCCTCCGCGTTTTCGACGGCCTGACGCAGCGCGCGCTCGCCGCCGGCGTGGTGCGCGATGAACCAGTCGCCCGGCACGTTGAACGTCGGCACCAGCTCGGCCGCGTCCAAGGTGGCCAGCCGCCCGGACGTGCCCGCGCCGACGTAGTGCACCCGGCCCCCGGCCCGCAGGGCGTCCACCGCGTAGTCCACCGCGCGTGCCACCTGGGGCAGCACCGCGGCAACGGCACCGGGGACCGTGCGGTCCTCGGCGTTGATCGCGCCCAGGATCCCCGCGGTGGACATCAGGTCGATGTCCTTGGTGCGGGGATTGCGGGTCTCGGTCGGCGAATCGACGTGCACCGCCTGCACGGGGACGGTCATCATGCGCCTCACTTTTTCTCCGGGCATTACTTGCCGGTTTCCCGCGGACGGCGACGACCGTCCGGCCTGACCCCCAAGCGGTGTGATCCGACTGCGTCCCTGGTCGCGTCCAGCGCGTTGACCGACGCGTCCATGTGCCGCTGCGCGACCCCGATGAACAGGCAGTCGATGACGGTGAGCTGGGCGATCCGGCTCGCTGTTGCTCCCGAACGGAACGTGGTTTCCCGGGCCGCGGTCGTCAAAACATGATCGGCGACCTCGGTGATCGGGGAACGCGGGAAGTTCGTCACGGCGATGGTGACCGCACCGTGCTCGCGCGCCACGCGCAGCGCCTCGACGGTGTCGGTGGTGGCACCGGTGTGCGAGACGCCGATCGCGACGTCACCGGGGCTCAGCACCGCGGCCGAGGTGAGCATGATGTGCGTGTCCGACCACGCGAAGCACACGCGGCCGATGCGGTGCAGCTTCTGCTGCAGGTCGGCGGCGACGAACGCGCTGGCGCCCACGCCGTAGACGTCCACGCGGCCGGCACCCGCGACGGCCGCGATCACCCGCTCCAGCGTGGCGATGTCGAGCTGGTCGGCCGTCTCCTCGACGGCCCGTGCGTCGGCGAAGCTGACCTTGCCGATCACGGCGGCCAGGTCGTCCTCCGGGCCGATCTCACCGCCGAGGTTGCGCGTGCTGCGCGCCTCGGTGCGGGCGGTGTCCGCGGCCAGCGCGATGCGCAGCTGCGGGTACCCCCCGACGCCGACGGCCTTGCAGAACCGCGTCACCGTGGTTTCGCTCGTGTTGGCGGCCAGGGCCACCTCGGTGATGCTGCGCCGCGCCACGTGCGCGGGGTCTTCCAGCACCACCTTGGCCACGCGCTGCTCGGCGCGGGCCAGGCCGGGGAGCAGGGACCGGATCCGCACCAGCGGGCTGGAGTCGGCGTCCCGCACGGCCGCCTGGACCGATACGGCCTCGGACGGTACCGGCCCGACTACGGATTCAGTATCACTCACCGTCGGAAAGTTACTAACCGTTGGCATTTGCGACAAGGCTACCCACACCCTTCGGTCGGATCGCAACCCGTCCGTGTCTGCGGATCTGGATTTGCGATTAATCACTGACCAGAAAGTCGCCAACCAGGTCGACCTTGTTAACGAGGTCAAGCTAACGACTTGGCAACTTAGTGTCGCGGTGCAAGCGGCAAGAGGACGGTAAATTCCGCCGCGCGGTCGACGTTCGGCGACCGATCGGTCACCGAGAGGTCAACTGCCAACCCTCTGCGACGAATATCGCGGGGTCCCGTTCACCGTCGAGGAGTGATCGGCCGCTCTCGGTGACTTTCACACTGTCCACCGAAACTCCCCGCCCCGTGTAACTGGGGTCGGTGCTGTAACGCCAGCGGAGGCTCACTGACGCGCCCTGCGGCACCGCGCCCACCGCCCGCCACCAGGCGCGGTGCCCGTGTCCGGAGAGCGACGTCACGGTTCCGGATGGTGCACCCGGGCCCGAAACCGACAACTCGATCGGTTGCCAGTTAACGCCGTCGGTGCTGGCCTGCAGCTGAAGTGGATCACCGCTGCCCTCGGTGTCCACGAAAGCGGCGAACGAGACCCGCGCTTGATCACTATGCGTGGTAAATGGGTGGGTACTGAGCGTAGCGACGGCGGCGTTACCCAGCGTGCTCGCCCAGGCGTCCTTCCCGGCCACCGGCCGCACTGCCATGGCCCTGGCCAGCGACGTCGCCCACACCTGGCGGGCGGTGTTGATCGAGCCCCAGTTCCGGGTCGGGTGCACCCGGTTGGTCAGCAGGATCGCGACCGACCGGGACTCCGGGTCGATGACCAGCGTCGTTCCGGTGTAGCCGGTGTGCCCGGCGGTGACCGGCGACGCCAGCGCACCCATGTACCAGGGCTGGTCGAGCTCGAAGCCGAGGCCGTGCGCGTCGTCCGGGAACTGCTGGTTGTAGTTCGTCAGCAGCTGCCGGACGGTCTCCTGGCCGAGGATCCGGTGCCCGCGGTAGCTGCCGCCGTTGAGGATCGCCTGGGCGAGGGTCGCCATGTCGCTCGCGGTGCTGAACACGCCGGCGTGCCCGGCGACGCCACCGAGCGACCACGCGTTCTCGTCGTGCACGCTGCCGCGCACCAGCCCGCGCGGCGGGTTCGCCTCGAACTCCGTGGCGGCGATCCGGCTCAGCTTCGCCGCGGGCGGGTTGTAACCGGTGTCGGCCATGCCGAGCGGAGCGGTGATCCGGTCGTGGACGATCTTGTCGAGGGACTGCCCGGTCAGCTTCTCGACGATGAAGCCGAGCGTCAGCAGGTTGATGTCCGAGTAGAGGTACGTCGTCCCCGGCTTGTTCTTCAGCGGGCTGTCGAGCACGGCCTGCCGGCGCGACGGGATGTCGGGGTAGCCCGCCCAGAGCGACGGGATGGGGTCGGCGTCGAAGCCCGAGGTGTGCGTGAGCAGCATCTTGACCGTGATGGCGGCCTTGTCGCCGGTGGCGAACTCCGGGAAGAAGCGGCTCACCGGGGTGTCGATGGTGAACTGGCCGCGCTCGACGAGCTGGAGCACCGCGATCGAGGTGAACAGCTTCGAGATCGAAGCCATGTCGAAGATCGTGTCGTCGCGCATCGGGACCTGCTGGTCCGCGGGCAGCTCGGTGCCCGCGGCGTCGGCGTACCGCACCGCGCCGCCGACCGCGTACCGGTCGACGACCACGCCGTCGTGCGCGAGCAGGCCGACCGCCCCGGAGAAGTGCGGGTGCCCCGAAGCGTCCGGCTTCGTCCAGCTGGCCAGGAAGTCCTCGGCCGCCTTGATCGGCGCCGGGTCGAGGCCGACGTCCCGCGGCCGCCCGTCGCGCAGCGTCGTCCACGGCGGGGCGAACCCCTGCTGCGGCCGGTCGAAGCGGCCGGCCGCCGGATCGTGGCTGGTGATGGCGCTGGCTCCCGAGTCGGACACAGTCAACGTCGTCAGCGCGACCAGCACTCCGGTGGCCGCGACGAGGACCTTCCTAGCACGCATGAGTCTCCCCCTCAGCGATAAAGCAGGTAGTGGCGGCGTCTCCGATCGAACCCGGCCAGCTCGGCCCGCCAGGCGCCGGTGACCTCGTCGACGCCCGCGCCGGCGTCGACCATGGTCCGGAGCCGGTCGGACCCGGACAGCTTGTCGATGTAGTTGTCGGGGCGCCAGGCGAACACGTCCGGGTGCAGGGCCTTCGCCGTGACGAGCATGGCGACGGCGGTCCGGATCGCGTCGAAGGCCCGCGGATCGCTCACACTCAGCTGCACGCCGCCGCACGTCTGGTTGACGAACTTGCTGAACGTCGGCACGAAGTAGGTCTCGCGGAACCGTGCGCCGGGCAGGGCGAGGTCCTCGAGCTTCTCGCGCCAGCGCCAGTCGAGCCCGGGCGCGCCGATGATCTCGAACGGCCGCGTGGTGCCGCGGCCCTCGGAGAACACCGTGCCTTCGAACATCCCGGTGCCCGGGTAGACGAGCGCCGTGTCCGGCGTCGGCATGTTGGGGCTCGGCAACACCCAGTTCAGCCCGGTCCGCGCGAAGAGCGTGTCGCGCTGCCAGCCGCGTACCTGGACGACGTCGAGCTGCTTCAGCTGCACGCCTTCACCGGGCAGGAACTCCTCGGCGAAGAAGCGCGCGAGCTCGCCGACGGTCATGCCGTGCTGCTGCGCGATCGGCTTGCGCCCGATCCCGGAGGCGAACTTCGGGTCGAGCACCGGCCCGGCCGCCCGGCCGCCGAGCGGGTTCGGCCGATCGAGCACGACGAGGGCCGCGTCCGTCTTCGCGGCGGCCACCATCGCGGTGTAGAGCGACCAGATGTAGGTGTAGAACCGCGCTCCGACGTCGGCGATGTCGAACACGACCGTGTCGACGCCGGCCTTGGTGAACAGCGAAGCGAGCTTCGTCGCGTCGACGCCGTACGCGTCGTAGACCGGAATGCCGGTGCGGGGGTCGGTGTAGTCGCCTTCGGAGCCGCCGGCCTGCGCGCTGCCGCGGAAGCCGTGTTCGGGGCCGAAGGCCGCCACCGGTTTCACGCCGGCGGCGACCATCGAGTCGACGATGTGATCGCCGTTCAGCAGGACCCCGGTCGGGTTCGAGAGCACGCCGAGCTTGCGGCCCTTCAGGGGGTGCCAGCCCTGCGCGTCCAGCTGCTCCGCGCCGGTGAGGACGCGCCCATGCCCCAGTTCGGCTTGTTCGGGCCCGGCTCCCGCGACGGCCGAACCGCCCGCCAGGACCGGGACCGCCAGCGCGCTCGCACCGAGGAAGTGGCGCCGGTTGAGCGTCACCAGGTCAGCCCGTGGCCGAACGGGTACTTCACGGTCTGCATGTCGGCCCCCGCGGGGATGTCGACCGGCAGCTTCCCGATCGGCTTGGTCTCGCCGAGGATCACCTTGGCCAGCGCCTCCAGGGTCGGCGTGATGTAGCCGTAGGTGGCCAGCCAGGTCCGGACGGTGCTCGGGTAGCCCGCGTCGTACGGGATCTGCGCGGCGACCGCGACCACCGGCTTCCCGGTGGCCTGCAGCGCGTCGAGCAGCTTGGTCTGCAGCGGGTAGGTGGCGATGTTGTTGGTCAGCACGACGACGAGATCGGCGTTCTGAGCCTTGGCGACGGCCTGCGCGACCTGGGCGTCCGTCGGGACCTGACCGGTCTGGTAGGCCGTCGCGGCCGTGCCGTGGGCGGTCAGCTTCTGCGCGAGGGTCGCTGTCGTGGAGACGCCCCAGCCGGTGACGAGCGTGGTCGCGGGCTTCTGCTTCAGGGGCAGGAGACCGGCGTCGTTCGCGATGGCCGTGATGCCGCGGTCGGCGATGTCCTGCGCGGTCTTGAGGCTCGACGGGATGCCGACGGTCTTCATCACCCGGCCGGTGTCGACGAACGGCGAGAAGAGGATGCCGCGCAGGAACTTGAGTTTGAGCACCCGCAGCACGCTCTGGTCGATCCGCCGCATCGGGATGTCACCGGACTTGACGGCGGCCATGACCGAGTTGATGGCGAGCTCGAGGTGCACCGGCATGAGCAGCTGGTCGACGCCCGCCTTGAGCGCGAGCACCGGGATCTCGGCGTCGCTGTGCAGCTTGCGCACGCCCTCCATCTCGAGGGAGTCGGTGATCACGACGCCGTGGTAGCCGAGCTCGTTGCGAAGCCGGCCGGTGATGATCGGCTGCGACAGCGTCGCGGGTTCGAGCGAGGGGTCGAGGCTGGGGAACTGGATGTGCGCGCTCATGATCGAGTCGACGCCGGCCGCGATCGCGGCCTTGAACGGCGGCACGTCGGTGGCCCGCCACTGCGCCTCGGTGCTGTCGATCCGCGGCAGCCCGGTGTGGCTGTCGGTCGGCGCGGCACCGTGCCCGGGGAAGTGCTTGGCCGTCGCGGCCACGGTCTTCGTCGGGAAGCCGGAGTCCTGGTAGCCCTTGACCTCGGCGGCGACGAAGTCGCTGGCCAAGCCGGGCTGCCCGGAGAAGGACCGCACACCGATGACCGGGTTGACGGGGTTGGAGTTGACGTCGGAGTCGGGGGCGAAGTCCTGGTTGATCCCGACGGCCCGCAGTTCGTGGCCGAGGATGGTCGCCGCCTGCGTCGCGCGGTTCGTGTCCCGTCCGGCGGAGATGGCCATGGCGTTCGGGAACTCGGTGGCCGGCGCGCCCATCCGCGTGACCGTGCCGCCCTCCTGGTCGGCGGCGATCTGCAGCGGGATGTGCGCCCCGCTCGAGACGGCGGCCTTCTGGAGGCCGTTGGACAGCTTCGCGACCTGCACGGGGTCGTCGAAGTTGTCACGCGTGGCGTTGTCGAAGTAGATGACCCCGCCGAGGTGGTACTTCTGGATGACCTGCGCGGGGGTGTCGACGCCGAAGTCGGTCTGGTTCTTCGGGTTGACCTCGTCGGCGGCCTTGCCGTTCACCCAGGTGACGAACAGCTGCCCGACCTTCTGCTCGAGCGTCAGCCCGCGCAACGCCTGGGTCGCCGCGGCCTCGGCCTGCGCGTCCGCGCTCACCGCCGGTGCGCTCGCCGCGGTCGCGACACCCACACTGGTGAAGGCGAGCACCCCCGCGACGGGCAGGGCGAGCGCATGGAACCTCCGATTTCGGGTCGTCACGACCAGCCTCCCAGAAGTAGCGGGCGCCGGTCAGGACGTCAGAAGTCCACTCAGAGGCGCCGATATCGGGAAGCTACTCACCGAATCCGGCGCTGTCCATCGACCGACCGCACCAACGGTCCAGTCGTACCCGGATCGGTAGGAAAGTCTCCGTTCGCAAGATGCGGGCAGGCCCGAACGGCCGACCAGGCGAGTTCCGGCCCCGATCACGCGAGTCACGGCCCCGATCACGCGAGTTCCGGCTTCGATCACGCGAGATCCGTCCCCGCTCACGGCTGATGCCCGGTACCCCCACATAGACGAGGCGGCGCCCGTGGCCGAAGCCACGGGCGCCGCCTGCAAGCGCGAACTTCTCGGGCGACCAAGCGTGCAACTCTGGTCGTACCTACATGGACTCGGCGTGTGGCGTCCCACTACGCAGTCCCTAGACGACGAGCCTCCCGCGGCGCGCTGCGCGTGGGTACCCGGAGTCCGCGCACGGAGGTTTGCCGGGGTGGAACAGGCTTCTCTTCTACCTGTTCCCTGGCCGACCGAACGTCCGCACCTACTTTCTACGCCGTGAGCCCGGTCACTTCAAGTGCGCGGACGGGTGCACCGGTACAGAGGCTGGATCGGGTGACACCGGCACCCTGCGCGACGGACAATTCGGGGCTGGGCCAAGCAAAGTGGCGGCCGTACGGCCGTGTGGGTGGCGGCTGTCCGGCTAGCGGGACCGACGGCGACGGTTGAGGCCGTACCAGGTCGCTCCGGCGGCCACCGCGCCGACACCGAGCGCCACCATCCCGGCCGACCGCGTCGGGATCCGGGTGCGCAGCGACATCGGCCGGTCGAAGGCCAGGATCGGCCAGCCGCGTTCGAGGGCCTCCCGCCGCAGGAGCTTGTCCGGGTTGACCGCGTGCGGGTGCCCGACGACCTCGAGCAGCGGGATGTCGGTGCTCGAGTCGGTGTAGGCGAAGCACTCGGCGAGGTCGTAGCCGTGGGTCGCGGCGAGCTGCTTCGCGGCGACGGCCTTATTGGCGCCGTAGCAGTAGAAGTCCACTTCGCCGGAGTAGCGGCCGTCGACGATCTGCATCCGCGTGGCGACGCTCCGGGTCGCGCCGAGCATCTCCGCCACCGGCGCGACGACCTCTTCGCCGGTCGCCGACAGCACGATGACGTCGTGGCCGTCCGCGCGGTGGCGCGCGATCAGCTCCGCCGCCTCCGCGTACACGAGCGGGTCGACGACGTCGTGCAGGGTCTCGCGGACGATCGCCGAAACCTGGGCGACGTCCCAGCCGGCGCACAGCGCGGAAACTTCGGCGCGCAGCCGCTCGGTTTTGTTCTCGTCGGCGCCCGCGAGCGAGAACACCAGCTGCGCGTACGCGCTTCGCAACGCGGCGCGCCGGTTGATCAGTCCTTCTTTCAGGAGGGGCTTGCTGAACGCCAGCGCGCTCGACGAAGCGATGATCGTCTTGTCCAGGTCGAAGAACGCGGCCACCGCGTGCTCCGGGCCCGGCTTCCGGATGCGCGACGGCGCGCTGCTCGGTTCGGCCACCCGCCCAGGATAGGAGCTTGATCGAGGCGCGTCCCGTTGATCCACCACGCGCGCGTCGCGCCGGGCGGAAAATCCATGACAGGCAGGCACTTCGGGCGCGCTGTGCCGTTATCGAACTGTGTGCCTCATCCGGCGCGCGATCCGGCGCAGGGCGGAGTTACAGTGAGGGAGCCCGGTGTCCAACCGGGCCGGTTCAGTCCGACCCCCCGGGGCTGAACCCACGGCGGCCCCCGTCCCTCCCCCCTGGCGGGGGCCGCCCTCTTACCTCCCGTTTGCCTTCCCGGTTTGCGTTGCGCCTGCTGGATTCCGCTTTTCGCGGCGACGCTCCCGGCCTTCTTGCCTTCCGCTTACCTTCGTCAATTCCCCGTTGCGTCGCGAATCAAGGTTCGCGATGAACGCGGAATCTTCCCGTGCGGAAATTCGGGCCCATTTTCCGCCGCAGATGCGTCGCGGACAGCCGTGATCCTGCCACACCCCGCCGCCAGAACGGTCCGCGAGCGTGTCACGAGCGGCAGTTGTCCACAACACCCCGGTTGTCCACAGCCGGCCGCCCGCCCCGTTGTGCCGCCCCATCCCCGCCCGCGACGGTGGAACCCGGGCCACCCACGGCCCGCACCGACGACGGGGGAGGACCGCATGACGGGGGAACGACCGCTGGTGATCGCCGCGGACGAAACCGTGCTGGACGAGATACTGCGCGTGGCCGCGGTCGCGGGCTGCGAACTCGACCGCGCACCGGACCTGACGGCGGCGAGCGGGCATTGGGCCCGTGCGCCGCTGGTGGTCCTCGACGAAGAAGCCGTGCGGCACCCGCCGGCCCTGCCCCGGCGCAGAGGGATCCTCCTGGTCTGCAAGGGCAGTCCGGGACCGGCGACGTGGGAGCACGCCTTCCGCAGCGGCGTCGAGCGCGTGATCGCGTTGCCCGACGAAGAGTCCGCGCTCGCCGGCGCGTTCGCCGACGTCGTCGAGACACCGGCGGCGCAACCCGGTCTGGTGCTCGGCGTGGTCGGCGGCCGGGGTGGCGCGGGGGCGTCGGTGTTCGCGGCGACCCTCGCACTGGCGGCCGCCGGCGATCCGGGCGGCGCCCTGCTGCTGGACTGCGATCCGCTCAGCGGCGGCCTGGATGTGTTGCTCGGCTTGGAAAAGACTCCCGGACCACGCTGGCCGGACGTGCAGCTGAGCGGCCGGGTGTCGGTGTCGTCGCTGGCCGCGACCCTCCCACGGCGGACGCACCACGGCGGCAGCCTCCCGGTGCTCGCGTCCGGTCCCGAAGGCAACGGCCCGCAGGCCGAGTCGTTGTCGGCGATCCTGTCCGCCGGTCGCCGCGCGGGCCGCACGGTGGTGTGCGACCTCCCGCGGACCCTCGGTGAGGCGTCCGAGGAGGCGGTGCTGCGGGCGGACCTGGTGCTGCTGGTGGTGCCGCTGGAGTTCCGGGCGTGCCTGGCGGCGAAGAAGGTGCTGAACCGCCTGTCGAAGCTGACGGCCCGCATCGGCATGGTCACATGTGGACATTCGAAGGACCCGGACGTCCACAAGGCCGTCCTGATGGGTCCACCATTGATGGCCTCGATGCCCCCGGAGCGCGGCCTCTGGAACGCGCTGGAGCGAGCCGAGTTCCCGACGAAGCGCAAGGGCCCCCTGGCCAAGACGGCGGCCGAGGTCTTGGCAGCAGCCCGCCGCGAAGCCCAGGCGGCCACCCGATGACCCCCGCGGCCCACGACCTCCGCCCCGTAAGCACCCCAACGAGAGTGTCGGAGCTGCTGCTGCCGACAATCTTGGGCTTGCTGAGCCGAGCCCCAGCAACCGCGGCAAGGTTCTCGACGTCCCCGAGGCCCCACCCCCAGCCACGCGCAAGTCTGCTGCCGGCCACCCGAGTCACGGCATCGCCCAGCGAGCCACCGGCCATCCCCCAGCCCGCAATCCCGGCAGAGCAGGCAGGCTCATGACAACTGCGTTGGTGGGCTCCCTCGCGCCACGACACCGAATGCTGGGCTCGCGCCGGTCGCAGACCGCCCGCGTCGCCGCCTCGCTCGGCGGCAGGTCGGCGAGTCCTGGCTCCCTCGCGTCGCGGCATCGGATGCCGGGCTCGCGTTGGTCCCAGAGCACCCGCGCCACCACTTCACACGGCGGTACATCGGCGAGTCCTGGCTCCCTCGCGTCACGGCATCGGATGCCGGGTCCGCGTCAGTCCCAGGGCACCCGCGTCACCGCCTCGCGCAGCGGTACATCGGCGATCCGTGGCCCTCTCACGCCGCGGCATCGGATGCCGGGCTCGTACCGGTCGCGGACCGCCCGCGTCGCCGCTTCACCCGGCGGCAGGTCGGCGAGTCCTGGCTCCCTCGCGTCACGGCATCGGATACCGGGCTCGCGCCGGTCCCAGGGCACCCGCGTCACCGCCTCGCGCGGCGGCACATCGTCGACCCGTGGCCCTCTTACGCCGCGGCAGCGCATGCTGGACTCGCGCCGGTTGCGGACCGCCCCCGTCGCCGCCTCGCGCAGCGGCACATCTGCGACCCCTGGCTCCCTCGCGTCGCCGCATCGGGTCCTGGGTTCGTGCTCGTCGCGGGGCACCCGCGTCACTGCTGCCCGCAGCGGGCCATCGTCGACTCCTGGCCTCAACGCGCCACCGCATCGGAACCCGGACCCGCGCCGATCGCAAGGCACCCGCGTCACCACCTCGCGCAGCGGCACATCGGCGACCAGCGACCTTCTCACAACACCGCGTCGATCTCCCGATACCCGCATCACCGCCGCGCCCGGCCACCCGCAAGCCACCCCAAGAACCCACCATCAAGCAAGGCGGGCGAACCCATGACCGCCGACTTCGTCGACCGCGTCCGCAACCGCCTGGCCGGCGACCGCCGCCAGGCCGATCCGGTCGCCGTCGCGACCGCCGTCCGTGCCGAAGCCGGTGGTGTCCTCGGCCACGACGCCGTGCTCGACGCCGCCCGCCAAGCCCGCGACGAGTTCATCGGCGCCGGTCCGCTGGCCCCGCTCCTCGACGACCCGGCAACCACCGACGTGCTCGTCACCGGCCCGCACGAAGTCTGGACCGACGGCCCCCAAGGCCTGATCCGCAGCGGCATCCGCTTCAAGGACGAAGAATCCGTCCGCCGCCTGGCCCAGCGCCTCGCCCTCGCGGCCGGGCGCCGCCTCGACGACGCGCAGCCCTACGTCGACGGCTGGCTCCCCGGCGCCGGCCCCCACGGCCGCATCCGCGTGCACGCCGTCCTCCCGCCGATCGCGGCCGGCGGCACCTGCCTGTCCCTCCGCGTCCTGCGCCCGGCGACGCACGACCTCGCCACGCTCGGCGAACTCGGCGCATTCGACGAGGCTGGCGCCAGACTTCTCCGCACCGTTGTCTCGAAGCGGATGGCGTTCCTCGTCACCGGCGGCACGGGCGCGGGCAAGACCACGCTCCTGGCCGCGCTGCTCGGCGTCGTCGACCCGGGTGAACGGATCGTCTGCGTCGAGGACGCCGGCGAGCTGCAACCCGCGCACCCGCAGTTCGTCGGCCTCGTCGCCCGTCCGCCCAATGTGGAGGGTGCGGGCGCGGTCAGCCTGCCCGAGCTCGTCCGCCAGGCGCTGCGCATGCGTCCCGACCGGCTGGTGGTCGGCGAGGTTCGCGGTGCCGAGGTCGGCGCGCTGCTCACCGCGCTCAACACCGGTCACGACGGCGGCGCCTGCACCGTCCACGCCAATTCCCCGGCGGAGGTGCCCGCCCGCATCGAGGCACTGGCCGCGCTCGGTGGCCTCGGCCGCGACGCCGTGCACAGCCAGCTCGTCGCCGCGATCCGCGTGGTGCTGCACATGCGGCGCGAACCGGACGGCCGCCGGCGCCTCGCCGAGGTCGGCGTACTTCGTGCCGAACACGGCCGGGCCCGGGTCGTGCCGGTGTGGCGCGCGGGCCGGTGGACGGTTGACCGGCACCTGTTCGCGACGTCGGGGGCGATCGCGTGCTGAACGCTTTCGCGCGCAACCGAAGGAGACGGCGATGATCACCCCGTGGTTCCCGCTGTGCGTGGGCGCGGCCCTGGCGTGCTGGCCGGCGCCGCCGAACCGGCTCCAGGCCATGATCGAGCCACCGGCCACCGTCCGGGTTCCCCAGGTGTGGCGCGCCGTCCGTTGGCTGCTTCCGGCCGCCCTCGCCGGATTGCTCGCGGGAGCGGGCGGCGCGATCGCCGCCGGCGTGCTGACACTCGCGTGGAGCCAGGAATGGCGAGCTCACCGCCGAGCCGCGGCGGACCTGACGATGGCCGCGCACACCGCAACCGCGTTGCGGACGATGGTGGCCGAGCTCCGATCCGGCGCCCATCCGGTCACGGCCGCGGAAGCCGCCGCCGACGTGGTCCCGGCCGTGGCGGGCGACCTCCAAGCCCTGGCGACGGCGGCCCGGCTCGACACCGAGTTGCCCGCACCGGCCTTACCGCGGCTGGCCGCCGCCTGGACGCTGGCCCAACGCCACGGCCTCCCGATGGCCGACGTCCTCGACGCGGCCCGCCGCGACGCCGAAGCCGGCCTGGCGTTCGGCCGCCGGATGCGCGCCAAGCTGGCCGGGCCGCGGGCGAGTGCGGCGGTGCTCACCGGACTGCCGGTTCTCTGCGTGCTGCTCGGGCAGGTCATGGGCGCGGGTCCGCTGTCCGTGCTGACCGGCAGCACACCGGGCCAGGTGCTGCTGGTCGCCGGGTGTGTCCTGCTCTGGGCGGGCACGGCCTGGTGCCGGGCCCTGACCGGACGGGTGCGGATCCGGTGACCGCGATCGCGCTCCTGCTCTTCGCCGGAGCATTGCTGAGCTGGCCGGACGAAGCCATCGTGCGGCGTTTCACCCGGCTGACCGACGGCCCGAGGCCCGTCCGCGCGGGCCACCACGCGCTACCGCACATCGCGGCGGCGCTGGGCGGCGTCTCGACAGCGGTGCTGGTCGGCGGGGTCGCCGGGGCGGTGGCGGGCACGATCGTGACGGCGACCGGGTGGTGGGCGATCCGCCGCACCCGCCGCCCGCGGCCACTGGCCGTGGACATCGCCGCCAAGCTGCGGCTGGCGGGCACGCTCGACCTTCTCGCCGCCTGCCTGCGCGCCGGCCTGCCGGTTCCCTCGGCGTTGGAGGCCGTGGCGGGCACCGCGCCCGCGGCAGCGAGTACGGCGCTGAGCTCGACGGCGGGATTGCTCGCCCTCGGCTCCCGCCCGGACGAGGCTTGGACACCGGTGCAGGCCGTCCCCGGCCTGGGCGAGCTGGCGGCCGCGGCGATCCGGACGTCCCGGTCCGGGGCGGCGTTCGCCGCGGCGGCAGGCGACCTCGCCGGACGGTTCCGCGACGAGCTGGCCACCGAAGCCGAGGAACGCGCCGAGCGGGCCGGGGTGGCGCTCGCACTGCCGGTCGGTCTGTGTTTCTTGCCGGCCTTCTTCTGCCTGGGCGTGCTGCCGGTCGTCCTCGGCCTGGCCGGGCGGCTCGGCCCGCTCTTCTGACCACGAACCCCCATCGAAGGGAGACCCCCAATGCGCACGTTCCGCCGCCGGCCCCGCCCGGACGACGGTTCCACGACGGTCGAGTACGCCATCGTCACGGTCGCCGTCGCGGCCTTCGCCGCTGTCCTCTACTCCTTGCTCACCGGAGACTCGGTCGTCTCCTGGCTGACGAACCTGGTCATGAAGGCCTTGTCGGTGCCGTCATGAGGCGCGGGGACGAAGGCGCGGTGACCGTCGAGGCAGCGCTCGGCCTGGCCGGCTTGACGGTGGTGACGGTCCTGCTGGTCGCGGGCATCGCGGTGCTGACGAGCCAGCTGCGCTGCACGGACGCGGCCCGCGAGGCGGCGCGGCTCCTGGCGAGGGGCCAGCCGACCGGGGCGGCGGCCGCGGTCCACGAGATCGGGCCGCCGGGCGCGAACCTGACGTTCGAGCAAATCGGCGACACGATCACGGCCAAGGTGACGGCCCACCCGGCATCCGGCCTCCTCCCGGCAATCCACCTCGACGCAACGGCCTACGCGGTCGCCGAGCCGGGCACGGAGGTGAGAAGTGCTCAAGGTTGACGGGCAGGCCCCGGACAGCGGAGCGGCCACGATCTGGACGGCATTGGCGGTGGCGGCCCTGACGGGCGTGGCAACGCTGGCGTTGTGGCTGGGAGCGACGGTGATAGCGCGCCATCGGGCCGAGTCGGCGGCCGACCTGGGCGCGTTGGCCGCGGCCTCCCACGCGAACGAAGGTCCAGTCCACGCGTGCGAACGCGCGAGATGGGTGGCCGACCGGATGGGAGTGAGGCTCGTGAGCTGCCGATGGCAACAGCTCGACGCGTTGGTCGAAGTCGAGGCAAGAGGCCCCGACCTGGCGGGCCTCCCAAGGCCATCCGCCCACGCCCGCGCCGGCCCGGCTGCCGAACAACTGAGCCCAGTCACGGCGGCACCGACGGCCAACCTGGGTGGCACGCCGATCCGTCCGCTCGGAGCTGGTGGCTGAACCGCCCGCGCGCCCGCGGCTGCGAGGACGCCCGCGACGGCAAGCCTTCCGCCCGCGTTGGGCTGGCAGGCGAACCAACGAACGCCGCGCTGGCGCACTGGCGGGCAGCTTGGGCGGCAGGACCCATCCGTCCACGCCGGGCCAGCGGGCGACCACCGCCCCGGCCGCTGCCTCTAGCGGCGCTCCCTGCCCGGCTCCGCCCCTGTCCGCAGAACGCGACACCATCGCGCGCCCACCACAGCGCCCCGCCGCCAACCGCGGCCCACCGCCGCTCGGCGAGGCGCTCGGCAGCAATCCCGGCCTTCCCCGCCCGGCGGACGCCGACCGGTCGGTATGGGGCGGTGACCGGCTGATCCGTGGAGCCGGGCGATGAGCGGCAGATTGTCACGGGCAGCGGTCGTTGGTGCACGGCGAGCGGTCGAATTGGCTGCTCACCTGGGCCGAACCGGTGCACCGGCGCCGCCGATCGAGTGTCCGGGACCCCGCGGATCCTGGGGTTTCCCGCGACGAACGGTCCGTGTGCGGTCACCGTTCACCGTCCATCCGCGCCGGGGGATTCGGTCGGGCGGTACGGATCACGGGGCGTTCATCGCCTCGTAACCACCGGTTGTCGCGCGGGGGTTCCGGGCAATGTGCAACTTGCCGTTAAGTGAGATGTGCGACACCACGACAGGGTTTAGCGGGTCGCGGAGAAGCCGGAACTCGAAAGCAGGAAACACAATGTTGGACGCGAATTGGCCGGACAGCTGGCGGGGCGCCTTCCGCATCGAACTGCGGGCGGAGGCGATCGGGCTTGCCTGGCGCGGCTGGCCGGTGCTCCCGGGCGTCGACCCCGCTCCGCTCGCGGAAGGCGACGACCTCACCTGGCGCCGTCCGGTTCCGGCCATCGACGCCTGGCGTGAGCAGCTCGGCACCCACGCCCACGAGGTCGCCACCTGGTTCTCCGACCGCACCCACAGCCTGCTCGTCGCCACCGGCACCGTGCTCGACGCCGTCGAGGTCGACGACGAACTCGGCAAGCGCGCCTGCCGCCTCCTCCGCGCCCTCGGGCACCCCGCGCCCATCATCGCGCTGCCGAACGGCCGCTGGCTCTTCCTCACCACCGTCGCCGACCACGTTCCGGCCGAGCTGGCGACCCGCGCCTCCATCCAGTGGCACGGCAAGGACAGCTACATCCCGCTGCCGCCTTCGCCGTTCCAGCACGGTGTCGTGCACTGGCGCGTGAAGCCCGAGGTCTGCGGCTGGCAGCTGCCGGACGCCGCCGAGGTGCACGACGTCCTCGTGCGGGCCCTGGCCGGCGAGCGCTCGGCGCAGCTGGTCCAGACCAGCGCCGCCTGAACCACCCGAACCACCGCCGCCGGCCGGTCCCAGCCCGGGCGAGGCGGAGCAGGACACAACTCCATGAACCACCAAGTGGCCGTTCTAGGTGCCGTGTTGACGCAACGCCCCGAGCACGGTGCCCAGCACAGCCACTGCCCCCGCCTTGTCCAGCGGCTCGTTGCCGTTCCCGCACTTCGGCGACTGGACGCAGGACGGGCATCCCGTCGGGCACTCGCAGGAGACGATCGCCTCCCGCGTTGCGGCCAGCCACGGGACAATCGCGGCATAACCGCGTTCGGCAAATCCCGCACCCCCGGGATGGCCGTCATGCACGAACACCGTCGCCTCCCCGGTGTCTTCGTGCCACGCGGTACTCACCCCGCCGATGTCCCACCGGTCGCACGTAGCGAACAGCGGTAGCAGGCCGATCGCCGCGTGCTCGGCGGCGTGCAGGGCACCGGGGACCCGTGCCGGAACCAATCCGGCACCCCCCGGTGTCCTGCCACCCTCGTGAACGGGCCCCCGACCGTTCGCCTGGGTCTCCTCCCCGGTCCCCACCGGCCCCGCAGATTCGGTCCCCACCCGATGGCCCCCGGTCCCCGCCTCGCCATCGGAACCACCCGAGCCGCCGGAGCCACCCGAGCCGCCGGAGCCACCCGCATCAGCGGCACCAGCGGACGACGAGTCCCCGCCGAGCAGCTCGGCGGACACCGTGTACCAGACCGCGCGCGTCCGCAGGCTCTGCTCCGGCAGGTCGAGCGGCGTGTGGTCCAGTACCTCCCCGGACGGCCGGCGTCGCAGGTACCCGACGACCTGCGACGTCACGGCCACCTCGCCGAGGCAGACGCTCACCCCGCCGAAGTCCTGCTTCTCCTGGGTGCTCAGCACTGAGATGTCCACGACTTCGCGCGGTGTCGTCGTCCAGTCCGGGTTCTCCGCGTGCACCAGCGCCAGCCCGGTTTCCAGATCCAGCTCGTCGACGACGTACGACGACCCCTGGTGCAGGTACACCGCGCCGGGGTGCACGGCGAAGCAGGCCGAACCCGGGTCGACCGTGCCGAGCATCCGGCCGGAGTCCGCTTCGACCACCGCGATCTGCTCCCCGCCGGTGCCGCGGATGCCGACTTCGGCGTGCGGCCGGTCCCGCGAAGTCCAGTACCAGCCGCTCGACCGGCGCCGCACCAGCTTCTGTTCCGCCAGCTCGGCCAGTACCTCCTGGGCCGCCGCGCCGCCGAACACCTCCAGTTCGGGCAGCGTCAGCGGCAGCTCGGCCACGGCGCACGCGAGCTGCGGCGCCAGCACGTACGGGTTCGCGGGGTCGAGTACCGCCGTCTCCACCGGCCGCGAAAGCAACGCCGCCGGGTGGTGCACCAGGTAGGTGTCGAGCGGGTCGTCCCGCGCGACGAACACCACCAGCGCCGAATCGCCGGACCGGCCCGCCCGGCCGGCCTGCTGCCAGAACGACGCGAGCGTGCCCGGGTAGCCGGCCAGCACCACCGCGTCCAGGCCCGCGATGTCGACGCCGAGCTCCAAGGCGTTCGTCGTCGCGACCCCCAGCAGCCGGCCGGCCAGCAGCGCGGCCTCCAGCGCGCGACGCTCCTCCGGCAGATAGCCAGACCGATACGCCGCAACGGTTTCCGCCAAGGCCGGGTCTACTTCGGACAGAATGCGGCGCGCACCCAGTGCCGCCAGTTCCGCGCCGCGCCGCGACCGGATGAAGGCCAGCGACCGCGCACCTTCCAGGACCAGGTCGGCGAGGATCCGCGATGTCTCCGCCCCGGCCGAACGCCGGACCGGCGCGCCGTTTTCCCCGGTCAGCTCCTCCAGCAGCGGCGGCTCCCACAACGCGACCGTGCGCGCCCCGCGAGGCGAAGCGTCCTCCGTCACCGCGACACAAGGCACACCCGTCAACCGCGTAGCGAACGAAGCGGGCGACGCCGTCGTCGCCGAAGCGAGCACGAAGACCGGCGAAGCGCCGTAGTGCTCAGCCACCCGCCGAAGCCGGCGAAGCAGCAAGGCGACGTGCGAGCCGAAGACGCCGCGATAGCTGTGGCACTCGTCGACGACCACGCAGCTGAGCCGCCGGAAGAACGTGGCCCACCGGCCGTGCGCCGACAGGATCCCGCGGTGCAGCATGTCCGGGTTGGTGAACACCCAGTTCGCGTGCGCACGCACCCAGTCACGCTCGGCCATGGGCGTGTCGCCGTCGAACGACGCCGCCCGCACCCCTGGCACGTCCAAAGAGGACACGGCGCGCAGCTGGTCCGCGCCCAGCGCCTTCGTCGGCGACAGGTACAGCGCGTTCGCCTTCTCGCCCGCGGCCAGCCGGGACAGCACCGGCAGCTGGTAGGCGAGTGACTTGCCCGAGGCCGTCCCGGTCGAAATCACGACGTGACGGCCCTCGTACGCGTGCGAAGCCGCCTCGGCCTGGTGCGCCCAGGGGGCCGAGACGCCGCAATCACGCAGCGCAGCGATAACCGCCGGATCCACCCAAGGTGGCCACTCTGCGTAGCGCGCCGCGCGACCAGGCAGGTCCGCGACGTGCGTGACCGGGTGCTCGCGCGACGGGGTGCCGGCGGTCACCCGCCTCAGCAGCCGCTGCCCCCGTGATTCGTCCACCCGCCGAGCTTGGCACAGGGGTCCGACAGTTCCGGCATCCCCAGCTGCGCCAACGGATCGGCGAAAGGGTGATCGATCAAGTGAGGAGGCTCACAAGGTAACGGAATGTACCGTCCCCGGGACGGCGTGAAGACGCAGGTTGCGATACCAATACACTCCCGCAATCCACACCCTCTGTGGTGAGCGTCATGTGAGACGTGCATTGCTGCCCGGCTAGCGTGTCGCTCGGTACAGGGTCCATGCCAGCGCCGGCCGTGTCGAACCCTCGGCTTGCCGTCGACGCTGGCGCACGGCGACGTCTCCTGGAGGACGAATGTCACGGCAGTTCCTCGCGGAGGGCGGGTCCATCACGCTCTCCGGAGGTGGCTACACGATTGTCGGTGTAGTCGCCGTGGTCGCGCTTGCCGCACTCGTCATTGGCTACGTCTTGCTCAAGGAGGTGCTGGCCGCAGGCCAGGGCACCGCCAAGATGCAGGACATCGCCAAGGCGGTGCAGGAAGGCGCGGCCGCGTACCTCAAGCGGCAGCGGAACACCCTCGCCATCTTCGGCGTGATCGTGTTCCTCCTGCTCTTCATCCTTCCCGCGGACGACTGGAACGAGAAGATCGGCCGTTCGATCTTCTTCCTGGTCGGTGCGGGATTCTCGTTCGCGATCGGCTACCTCGGCATGTGGCTGGCGACGCAGGCGAACCTGCGCGTCGCCGCCGCGTCGCGTGAGGAAGGCGGCCGCGAGATCGCGATGCGCGTCGCGTTCCGCACCGGCGGCGTGGTCGGCATGATCACCGTCGGCCTCGGCCTGTTCGGTGCCGCGGTCGTCGTGCTGGTCTACACCGGCCAGGCGCCCAAGGTGCTGGAAGGGTTCGGCTTCGGCGCCGCCCTGATCGCGATGTTCATGCGTGTCGGCGGCGGCATCTTCGCCAAGGCCGCCGACGTCGGCGCGGACCTGGTCGGCAAGGTCGAGCAGGGCATCCCGGAGGACGACCCCCGCAACGCCGCGACCATCGCGGACAACGTGGGCGACAACGTCGGTGACTGCGCCGGCATGGCCGCGGACCTCTTCGAGTCCTACGCCGTCATGCTCGTCGCCGCGCTGATCCTGGGCAGCACCGCCTTCGGCGTGCACGGCCTGATCTTCCCGCTGATCGTCCCGGCCATCGGTGTCATCACCGCCGTCATCGGTGTCTACATCACCAAGGCGCGCCCCGGCGAAGGCGGTCTGGTCACGATCAACCGCTCCTTCTACATCTCTGCGGTGATTTCCGCGGTGCTGTCGGCGATCGCGGCGTTCGTGTACCTGCCGAGCAGCTTCGCCGACTTCGGCGCGGACTTCGCCAAGACGTCGGGCAACCCGGCCGTCATCGCCACCATCGCGGTGATCATCGGCATCGTCCTCGCGGCGATCATCCTGAAGCTGACGGGTTACTACACCGGCACCGAGTACAAGCCGGTCAAGGACGTCGGCCAGACGTCGGAAACCGGTGCGGCGACGGTCATCCTGTCCGGTATCTCGATCGGTTTCGAGTCCGCTGTGTACACCGCGCTGGTCATCGGCGCGGCCGTGTTCGGTGCGTACCTGCTGGGCGGCGGCGTCGCGCTGTTCGCCGTCGCGCTGGCCGGTACCGGTCTGCTGACCACCGTCGGCGTCATCGTCGCGATGGACACCTTCGGCCCGGTCTCGGACAACGCGCAGGGTATCGCCGAGATGTCGGGCGACGTCGACGAGAAGGCGGCGCAGATCCTCACCGAGCTCGACGCGGTCGGCAACACCACGAAGGCGATCACCAAGGGCATCGCGATCGCCACGGCGGTCCTCGCCGCGACGGCGCTGTTCGGTTCCTACTCGGACGCGATCACGAAGGCGGTCGGGGTCGGCGGCGAGTTCGTCGCCAACATCGTGGGTCCGGCCACCCTGGTCGGCGTGATCGTCGGCGCGGCCGTCGTCTTCATGTTCTCCGGCCTCGCGGTCAACGCGGTGTCCCGGGCCGCCGGCGCGGTCGTCTACGAAGTGCGCCGCCAGTTCCGCGACATCCCGGGGATCATGGAGGGCACCACCCGTCCCGAGTACGGCAAGGTCGTCGACATCGTCACGCGCGACTCGCTGCGTGAGCTGACGACGCCGGGTCTGCTGGCGGTCTTCGCCCCGATCGCCGTCGGCTTCGGCCTGGGCACCAGCGCGCTCGCCGGCTACCTGGCCGGCGCGATCGCCTGCGGCACCCTGATGGCGATCTTCCTCGCCAACTCCGGTGGCGCGTGGGACAACGCCAAGAAGCTGGTCGAAGACGGCAACCACGGCGGCAAGGGTTCGGCCGCGCACGAGGCCACCATCATCGGTGACACCGTGGGCGACCCGTTCAAGGACACCGCCGGACCGGCCATCAACCCGCTGATCAAGGTGATGAACCTGGTTTCCGTGCTGATCGCGCCCGCCATCGTGCAGCTCACGGTCGGCGACAGCGCCAACACCGCGGTCCGCATCATCATCTCGCTGGTCGCGGTCGCCGTGATCGTGGCCGCGGTCGTGGTGTCGAAGCGGCGGGGCACCGTCATCTCCGACACTCCGGCCGAGATCAAGGCCTGAGCTCCAGGTGACCCCGGGCCCGGTGCGCGGCGACGCGTGCCGGGCCCGGGGCTTGCCCAGGCTCGGACAGGCGATCCCAGAAAGGCCAGGCGACTTGCGAAGCAGCACCGAATCGGTACCGTCGGGGCTGCCGGGACGTCGTCGGGCAGGAGGTACGCGGGTGCGGCAGCGGTCGACCGTTTTCGCCGCTCTGGCCGCGACGATCTCCCTCGGTCTCGCCGGGTGCGGGCAGCCGGCCGCGGTGCAGCCGCCGCCGGGGAAGCAGGAACTGCCGGTGACGACCGCGGTGCCCCAGGCCGATCCCGCGGCGAGGTGGGCGGGTGGCTACTGCGACGCCGTGACGCACCTGGTCCGGGCCCTCGCCGCACTGCCCGCCGTCGATCCCAGCACGCCGCAGAAGGCGTCCCGGACATCCAGTGACCTGCTTTCTTCGGTGGTCGACGGGCTCGACCAGAGCCTGTCCGGGCTGAAGGCGCTCGGCGCGCCGCCCGTGCCGTCGGCGGACGGCGGGCGCAAGGACGTCATCGGGCAGTTCACCGAAATCCGGGCGGCCGCGGAAACCGCCCGTCGTCGCATCGAGGCGGCCCGCGGGAACGCGACGGCGACGAAGGACGCCCTCGGCCAGGCCAGGGCGACGCTCGACCGCCTCGACGCGCTCGACTACCTCAAGGGCCTCAAGGACGTCCCGGCCCTCACCGCGGCGGAACAGCGCGCGCCGGCCTGCCGCCAGCTGGATCAGCCTGCCGGCTGAAGATCCGCGCGAGGTCTGCCGTGAATCGAACTTGTGTTCTAGTATGGCGCGGTGGATCGGACGATCTCGCTCTTCTCCGCCGAGGCCAGCGGGCCGGGCCTGGGCGACCTGGCCGGCCTGCTGTGCTGCCACGGCCAGATCACCGGGTTCGGGCGCACCGCCGCCCGGCTTTCGGTGGTCGTCGAGGAGCCGTGGCGGGCGCACGTCCTGGCCGGCGAGTTCCGCTGCCGCGGTGCGGACGCCCAGGTGTCGAAGGCCGACTGCGGCCGTCCGCAGGTGCGCACCTCGTTCCGGGTCGACCTGCTGCCGCTGGCGCTCCGGTGGCTGCGTGAGGGCTGCGCAGGCCCGGTCGAGGACGACTCGGGCAAGGCGGTGCCGGACGGGTTCCGGCTGAGCGGCGCGATGCTGCGGATGTGGGCGCTGGCCGGCGGCCGTCCCGCGACACAGGGTTACCTGCTGGCGGTGGACCCGCTCGCGCCCGGCATGCACGAGCGGCTCGTCGAAGCGCTGACGCCGTTGGGTGTCGCGGCGAAGCTGACCGGTCCGAAGGCCGAGGTCCCGGCCGTCAAAATCACCGGCAAACGCCGGTTGGAGGCGCTGCTGGAGCTGATCGGGGAGCCGCCACCCGGCGCCGAAGCGGCGTGGCCGGGTGCGGAGCCGCAACCGGTCCCGCACCCGGAGGCCGTGACGAGCACGGCCTGACCGGGTGCGAGAGCCGCGTCAGGGCCGGGGCAGCGTGCAGCCGGCCTGGGTGAGCGCGATTTCGTTGGCCGCGGTGAGGCAGGCCGGGATGCCGTAGGTCTCCTGGCCGTAGTTCGTCTTGTAGCGCACCGTGACGTTGCCGGCCTGGTCGACCTCGCACGGGTTGTTGTCCGTGCAGCGTTCGCCGTCCTCGTTGCCGGTGTTGTTCACGCCGACGACCTTGCCGCCGGAGATGATCGGCGAACCGGAGGTGCCGCCGATGGTCTGGCAGGCGGAGGTGTAGCGGATCGAGTCCTTCCAGGTCCAGCTGCCCTCTTTCAGCCGGTAGGCGAAACCGTCGATGTTGCAGGAGTAGATGCGCTTCCAGTAACCCGAGACGACGTCGATCGCCGCGCCGGCCGACGGGTGGGCGTTCGACAGTTCCAACGGCGAGATCCCGTAGCTGGCCTTGATCTGCGCGTAGGTGGTGGTGAGCTGGTAGAGCGACACGTCGGTGTCGGTCATCGTGCCGTAGACGATCTTCTTGGCCCGCAGCGTCGCCTTGTTGCTGCCGCTGGCGGTGAGCAGCGTGAACGTCCGGCTGGAGGTGCGGTTGGTGATTACTTGGCCTGGCGCCGGGAAACCGGTTTCGAGGCAGTGCCCGTTGGACATGACGAGCGCGGGCGCGGTGTCGGGCGTCGCGGCCGGCTTGACCACCGACCCCGAGCAGTTGGACAGGGCCACGGTGCCGGCGAAGTTCGCCGCGGCCGCGTTCGCCGGAGTGACCCCCAGTAATACTGTGGCGGTCGCGGCGGTGAACAGGGCGCCGAGCAGGCGTCGGGTCATGGCGGGTCCTTTCGGCTGGACGGGGAAACCAGTGAAGCGGTCACCTCCCCGCGCCCACCACCGTCGAACGGAGGGTATCCGGATGGTCACGCGCTAGGCTGCGCGGGACGTGGCCGAAATCACTTGGCAGGTACGTTGGGGAAACATCGCCGAGGTCAGCGGCGATGCGCTGGGCACAGGACCGGCGGCGTGTTGGGCCACCTCCGCGCCGTCCGGGCCGGAACAGCGTGCACACTGGCAGGTCGAGACACGGGCCCTGGCAGGGACGTGGTGCAGTCCCGCGGCGGCGGGGCGAGATGAGCGGAGAGCAGGACAGCGTGGCAGGAGCACGGACCAAGAAGAACGGAGCCTCGGCGGACAACGGCGCCGGGCACCGGCGGCTGGTCATCGTCGAGTCGCCGACGAAGGCCCGCAAGATCGCGCCCTACCTCGGCGGCGGTTACGTCGTCGAGTCCTCCGTCGGGCACATCCGTGACCTGCCTCGTGGTGCCGCCGACGTGCCCGCCCAGTACAAGGGCGAAGCCTGGGCGCGGCTCGGCGTCGACGTCGACAACGGCTTCAAGGCCCTCTACGTGGTCACCCCGGACAAGAAGTCCAAGGTCACCGAGCTCAAGAGCCTGCTGAAGGACGTCGACGAGCTCTACCTCGCCACGGACCCCGACCGCGAGGGCGAAGCCATCGCGTGGCACCTGCTCGAGACGCTGAAGCCGAAGGTCCCGGTCCGCCGGATGGTCTTCCACGAGGTCACCGAGCAGGCCATCCTCGCGGCCGCCGACTCGACCCGTGAGCTCGACGCCGACCTCGTCGACGCCCAGGAGACCCGCCGCATCCTCGACCGCCTCTACGGCTACGAGGTCTCGCCGGTGCTGTGGAAGAAGGTCATGCCGAAGCTTTCGGCCGGCCGCGTGCAGTCGGTGGCGACCCGGATCGTGGTCGAGCGTGAACGCGAGCGGATGCGCTTCACCTCGGCGTCGTACTGGGACATCTCCGCGACGATGGACGCCGGCGAAGAGGCTTCGCCGCGAAACTTCTCCGCCCGGCTCGTCGCCGTCGACGGCGCGCGCCTGGCCACCGGCCGCGACTTCGGCTCGGACGGGCAGCTCAAGGCGTCGAACAACGAGGTCCGCGTGCTGGCCGAGGCCGACGCGCGGCGCCTCGCCGAGGCGCTGAAGCAGCGTGACTTCAAGGTCTCCAGCGTCGAGGAGAAGCCGTACACGCGGAAGCCGTACGCGCCCTTCATGACCTCGACGCTGCAGCAGGAGGCGGGCCGCAAGATGCGGTTCACCTCGGAGCGCACCATGCGGATCGCGCAGAAGCTGTACGAAAACGGCTACATCACTTATATGCGTACCGACTCCACGACGCTCTCGGAGTCGGCGATCTCGGCCGCGCGCAGCCAGGCCACGCAGCTGTACGGCAAGGAGTACGTCTCGCCGACGCCGCGCCAGTACACGCGCAAGGTCAAGAACGCGCAGGAGGCCCACGAGGCGATCCGGCCGTCGGGCGAGGTCTTCCGCACGCCGGGCCAGGTCGCGAGCGAGCTGGACACCGACGAGTACCGGCTCTACGAGATGATCTGGCAGCGCACCATCGCGTCGCAGATGGCGGACGCCAAGGGCACCACGATGTCCGTGCGCATCGTCGGCAACGCGACCTCGGGCGAGGAGTGCACCTTCGCCGCTTCGGGCCGCACGATCACCTTCGCGGGCTTCCTTAAGGCGTACGTCGAGGCGGTCGACACCGAGACCGGTGGCGAGGCCGACGACAAGCAGAGCCGCCTGCCGGTGCTGGAGAAGGACCAGGCGCTGACCGCCGCGGACCTGAACCCGGACGGCCACACCACGTCGCCGCCGGCGCGGTACTCGGAGCCGAGCCTGGTCAGCAAGCTGGAAGAGCTGGGCATCGGCCGCCCGTCGACGTACGCGTCGATCATCAAGACCATCCAGGACCGCGGGTACGTCTGGAAGAAGGGCTCCGCGCTCGTTCCGTCGTGGGTAGCGTTCGCCGTGATCGGCCTGATGGAACGGCACTTCGAGCGGCTGGTCGACTACGACTTCACCGCCGGTATGGAGGACGAGCTCGACCGCATCGCCAACGGCGACGAGCAGCGCGGCCAGTGGCTGTCGAAGTTCTACTTCGGCGGTGACATGGGCGTCGACGGCTCGATCGGCCGCCTGGGCGGGCTGAAGAAGCTCGTCGAGGGCAGCGTCGAGGACATCGACGCGCGGGAAATCAACTCGATCCCGCTGTTCAGTGACGAAAACGGGCACACCGTGGTGGTCCGCGTCGGCCGCTACGGGCCGTACCTCGAGCGCGAGGTCGACGGGAACTCGCAGCGGGCGAACCTGCCGGAGGACCTGCCGCCGGACGAGCTCACGCAGGAGGTCGCGGAGAAGCTGTTCGCGACTCCGCAGGAAGGTCGTTCGCTGGGCGCCGACCCGGTGAGCGGACACGAGATCGTGGCGAAGGAAGGCCGCTTCGGGCCGTACGTGACCGAGGTGCTCCCGGAGATCGAGATCCCCGAGGACGCGACGGCCGCGCAGAAGAAGTCCGCGAAGGCCAAGGCGCCGAAGCCGCGTACGGGCTCGCTGTTCAAGTCGATGGACATCGAGACCATCACGTTGGAAGACGCGCTGAAGCTGCTCTCGCTGCCGCGCGTGGTCGGCAAGGACCCGGAGTCCGGCGACGAGATCACCGCGCAGAACGGGCGCTACGGGCCGTACCTGAAGAAGGGCACGGACTCGCGGTCGCTCTCGACCGAGGACCAGCTCTTCTCGATCACCCTCGAAGAAGCGCTGAAGATCTACGCGGAGCCGAAGCAGCGAGGCCGGTCCGCGACGGCGAAGCCGCCGCTCAAGGAACTCGGCGAGGACCCGGTGTCGAAGAAGCCGATGGTGGTCAAGGACGGCCGGTTCGGCCCGTACGTCACCGACGGCGAGTACAACGCGACGCTGCGGAAGGGCGACGAAATCGAGTCGCTGACCGCGGAACGGGCGTCCGAGCTGCTGGCGGAGAAGCGGGCCAAGGGGCCGGCGCCGAAGCGGAAGGCACCGGCGCGCAAGCCGGCTTCCACGACGGCGAAGACGGTCAAGGCGGGCACGACCAAGAAGGCGGCGGCCGCGAAGTCGACCGCGACCAAGCGGTCGAGCTCGACCGCGACGAAGGCCAAGTAAGTCCGGCTCGAAGGCCTCCCCGCCGACCTGGCGGGGAGGCCTTCGACGTCACACCTTCGAGTGATACCTCGAACGGATGTTCGGGAAATTGTCGGTGGTGCCGGGTTCCATGAACGCGTGACCAGAACACCACGCACCGTGCACACGGTGACCACCAAGATCCTGAAGCCGGTCCGGGCGGCGGCCGCCGGCAGTGCCACCGCCCTGAACCTGATGGAGTCGCTGCCCGGCTTCCCGGGCAGCGGCGGCGTCTGTGGCGTGGCCGTCGCGATGGCCGGCGAGCCGTGGACCTCGGCGTTCTTCGACGACCGGAGCACGTTCGGGATCGCCGGCGACGGCGTGCGGCTGTCCGGACCCTCGCCGGGCAGTGTCGCGGAGCTGCTCAGGCTGGCGTTGGCGCGCCTGCCTGCCCTTCCGCCGGTGGCGGGCGAGGGGCTGTACCTCGATGCCGACGAGCGAGGCGTGCTCGAGGCCGAGCAGGAGTGTCTCGTCCTCGACCTGATGGACGATCTGCGGCGGGCCCGGCGTGGCACCGTCCAGCTCGACATCGCCCGCGACGGCGAGCGGTCGCGGTGGGAGATGCTCGCGTTCGTCGACGACGACCGGGGCCGGCACCTGGCCGTGCTGAGCAGACCGCGGGGCGGCCACCGCCGGTTCTGGTGGCTGCCCGGGACCGTGGAGCGACTTGCGGAGTTCGTCGAGGGGCGGGTGCCGGACCATGGCTGAGCCACTCGCCGACCGTTTGCCGAACGATCTCACCCGCTCGAACACATGTGCGAGAAATTGTCGGTGCCAGGGTGTTCAATCGAGGGGTGAGCAACGCAGTCGCCGTCTTCGACGTCATCGACGAGGTCATCGCCCCGCTGTCGGCCGAGGTGCCGGAGCGGCCCTCGGTGATGGAGTTCTACGACCCCGAGTTCGAGATCCCGCCGGTGCTGGCGGACACCGGGCCCCTGCCGGGCCGTCGCTCCTCGCCCGCGTCGAGCCTCGCGGACGAGGTGGAGCAGTACACGCGGTTCGTCGCCGGGATGGCGGCGATCGGTCTCGCGCCGGGTGGCGAGGTCACCGCGGAAGCCGTCGGGCTGTACCGGGCGCTGCGCGGTGGGTTCATCCGCGGCGTGGTCACCGGGGTCTTCCCGGCCCGGGCCAAGCCGTGGGAGGTGCGGTTCTTCGGCGACGAGGACTACACCACGGTCCTGCACAAGCTGGGCAACCGCGCGCGGCTGCGGTCGGGCTTCCTCAGCGAGCTGCCGGGCTGGGTGTTCGACGGGCTGCCCGACCGGCCGCCGGGGCCGGGGGAGCACCTGCGCATCGAGACCGATGAGCGCGGGCTGATCCCACGCCGGTGCGAGCGGGCGGTCGAGCTGATCCGGGCGTGTGCGGCCCGGCCGCGGCTGGGCACGGTGCTGGTCGACCTCGCGGTGCGCAACGCGATCCTGGCCGAGTACCCGCACGGCGCGTTCGGGCTGGTGGACAACGACCTCGGCCGGTACCAGTTCAGCGCCGCGGTGGCCCGCACCGGCCGCTGGACGGTCACCTGGGGTCCGGCGTCGCGGAGCACGGCCGAGCAGTGGATCGTCGAGGCGGTGCAGAGTCATGCCTGAGGACGCGGCGGTGCGGACGACGGCCGGGGAAGGGGTGGACCGGGTGGTCGCGGCGGCCTCGAAGGACCTGACCGTGCGCGAGGCGATCCTCGCGGCCGTCGAGCTCAACAGCGGCGTTCCGGAGCCGCGGCCGGCGGCCGGGTCACCGGCGGTTCCGGGCGAGAGGCGGCGGCATGGCTGACCGCACGGCGGCGCGGGAGCTGCTCGAGCTGGCCGCGGGTCCGGTGCTGGCGGCGATGCCGGACCGCGAGCCGGTCGACCGGCTGTACAACCCGGACGTCAGCGACGACGACATCCTGGTCCACGGCCCGGTCTCGGACGACCCGGCGGACCTGGTGGCCGAGGTCGAGCGGCACGTGGCGTGGGCCGCCTGGATCGACGGCACCCCGTTCGGCGAAAACGGCGAGCTGAACGAGCTCGGCTTCGAGGTGGTGTCGCTGATGCTGCGCGGTTCGGTCCGGGCGGCACTGTGCGGCGTGTTCGACGAAGGGCCGGAGACCGCGGACATCCGCTGCTACGCCGATGGCGAGCGCGCGTTCATGATGGGCTCGCTGCCCGGCCGCACGGCGATCCACCTGGCCGACTTCGAGGAGCTGCCGGAGATGCTGGTGGCGGAGCTGCCGGAGGTCCCGTTCGGCGCTTCGGCGCGGGCGATCTGGGTCTCGGTCGACGACGACGGCCTGGTCCACGACGGCCAGGACGACGACGTGGGAGCGATGCGAGAGCTCCTGGCCCGCCCGCGGTCCGGAACGGCGGTCCTGGACATGCTGGCCTTCGGCGGCCTGTGCGCGGAGTTCCCGGACCACGGCTTCGTCCTGATCGACACGGACCTGGGTCGCTTCGCTCTGGCGGCCTTGGACCGGGGCGACGGCCGCCGGCAGCTGGTCTTGAGTCCCTTCAGCCGCGGCATGCTCCGCGACTGGTGCCGCAAGATGATCGACCTCGGACAGGAGGAGACGCCCTGAGCAGAAGCCCTCGAACTGGCCACCCGTAGGCCGGTCTCCGGCCAGCCACCCCGCGCAGCCGATGTGAGCGGACTCACTACGATCTGTCACCACTGGCGGTCGACCGGGCCACCGGCGGACTGGACACTGCAGGGGGTTCGGGTGCGGGCTTGCGCTCCGTGACGGACCATCCACTGGAGACAGAGCCATTGGGCGGATGCGTTATCCGCCAGCGTCGCTACCCTGGAAAGGCGAGGACATTCAGTAGTGAGGTGGTCACCATGAGCGCGAACGGTGAGGCTCCCTTCTTCAATGCCCCCGAGCTCACTCAGCGCGACGGCACACTGTCCGAAGCGTCCGGCGAGACGTTCGCGGATCCGGTCTCCGGGCTGGTGACCGCGGCGCCCGAGCCACGCAGTGCGATTCCGAATGGCCACGAGCCCGCTGCCATCCCGGTGGCCGGGCCGGTGCAGCCCGACGAAGAAGCCGTGCGCCGGATGGTCGAGGAGACGCTCCGCGAGGACCGGGAAGCCGGCGTGAGGGCGCCGGAAGCCGTTCCTCCGGCGGGCACCCTGGGCGCGGACCAGCCGCTGGGCTTGCTTCCCCGGCAGCGGAACCGGCGGCGCACCTGGCCGACCCGGCCGCCGCAGCTGATGCGGCCCGTCCGGCAGGATCCGCTCGCCGAGGACGACGTCGAGGACGTCGACCTCGTGCCCGTCAAGCGGCGCAGGCTGCCCCGGATGCCGGCGGTGTCGATGCCGGCGTTCAACCGGCCGTCGTCGAGCGCCGCGGGGGTCATGCTGGCCGTCATCCTGCTGATCGTGTTCGGTTTCGTCGCCATCGAGATGGTGTCGAGCCTGGTCAGCAGCGTGACCGGACTGTTCGACTAGCGTCCCTTCACCGGTCACCGCCTGCCCCGCACCACGGGGCCGTCCCGCGCGCCAGGGGCCGATCGGGCTACCCTGGCTTCACGGTCGGGTCCTCACGAGGGCGTCCGGCACCGCGGTGATTAGTGGGGTGGGCGTATCAGCGAGGGCGTGCGATCGGTACCCGGGGCCGGTCCGGGTTCGTCGTCGGGCGCCGAGGCGTCCACGATGAACCGGGTCCGGCGGGTACTGGCGATCAAACCTTTCCGGCGGCTCTGGGGCGTCACGTACCTGTGCAGCGTGGCCGACTGGCTGAACATCCTGGCTCTCACCGGCCTGGCCACGAAGCTGACGGACAACTACTTCGCGCAGAACTTCGCCTTCGTCGGCGTCGTCCTGACCGGCTTGGCGCCGGGGCTGCTGTTCGCGCCCGTGGGCGGGCTGCTCGCGGACCGGTTCGACCGCCGCAAGGTCATGGTCGTCTCCGACCTGCTGCGTTGCGGTTTCCTGCTGTCCATCGCCTTCGTCAGCGCGCCGTGGTGGTTGCTCGTCGGCAACTTCCTCGTCGGCAGCGCGGCGAGCATGTGGATCCCCTCGAAAGAGGCGGCGGTCCCGAACCTGCTCCGCCGGCCCGACCAGGTCGAGACGGCCAACCAGCTCGGCATGGTGATGACCTACGGCCTCGCCGTCGTCACCGCGGCCGGCGCGAACGCGATCCTCACCGGCATCAACACGAACTTCCTCCACGTTCCCGGTGAAGACACCAGCCTCCGCATCGCGAAGCTGGTCGTCGTCATCACTGCCCTGCTCTACCTGGCCAGCGCGATCCTCATCGCCACCCGGATTCCCGAGCTGTCCCTGCGCAACGTCCACGCGCTGCCGGAGCAGAAGGTCAAGCCGGCCGACGAGGAAAAGCTCGGCATCGGCACGATGATCGCCGACGGCTTCCGGTTCATCCGCACCACACCGCTCGTGCGCGGGCTGCTGGTCGGGGCGTTCGGCGCGTTCGCCGCCGGCGGCGCCGTGATCGGCTCGGCCAAGCCGTACTCCTCCAGCCTCGGGGCCGGTGACTCGGCGTTCAGCCTCCTCGTACTGGCCGTCTTCGTCGGCCTCGCCTCCGGGATGGCGTTCGCGCCCAAGCTCTCCCGGCGGCTCCCGCACGACCGGCTGTTCGGCGTCTCCATCATCGCGGCCGGGCTCTCGCTGGCGTTGGTGGCGCTGTCACCACACCTGTCGGTCTCGCTCATCACCGTTGTCCTGGTCGGCTTCTGGGCAGGCACGGCGTTCCTCACCGGTGTCACGATCATCGGCTCGCGGGTCGAGGACGCCATCCGCGGCCGGATCAACGCGATCTACCAGCTGATGATGAAGCTCGTGCTGTTCGGCACCACGGTCACCGTCCCGGTGCTGGTCGGTGTCCTGGGGACGCGCACCTTCACCGTCTGGGGCGGCGAGGTCTCGGTCGACGGCACCCGGCCGATCATGTTCGCCGGTGCCGTGATCGCGCTGGTCGCCGGGCTCTTCGCCTACCGGCAGATGGACGACAAGCGCGCCGAGCCGATCCTCGCCGACCTGCGCAACGCGCTGCGCCGCACGCCGCGGCGCGTCAACGGTTTCCTCATCGCCGTCGAGGGCACCACCGCGATCAACACCGCCATCCAGGCCGTCAACCTCGCCGACTGGATGCGGGGCGGCACCCGGCCGGTCGTCGTCGCCGCGGATCCGGCGCTCGACGACCAGCGGCTCACCGCGCTCGTCTCCGGCGCCTCCCTCACCGGGGCGCGGGCCCAGGCACTGGCCGCCGCCGCGGTGCGGGCCGACATCGTGGAGCGGCACGTCCAACCGGCGCTGGACGCCGGTTCGGTGGTCGTGATGGAGCGGTTCGTCGACTCGCCGCTGGCGCACCTGTCCGCCGTCGCCGGGCTGGACAGCGACGAGCTCGAAGGCCTCGCCGACTGGGCGACCGGCCGCCTGCGGCCGGACCTGACGATCCTGCTGGACGCCGCCCCGAACGGCGCCCCGCGCGACAAGTCGGCCGCGATGAACGACCAGTGGCGCGTCCAGCACCTGCTCACCGAGATGGCCGCGGCGGACCCGGAGCGGTACGTCGTGGTCGACGCCGACGGCACGGACGTCGAGGTCGCCGAGCGCATCCGCACCGCGCTGCGCGCCGTGTTCGTCGGCCGGCTGGCCGCGCTGGCGCCGACGACGGAGAAGCCGGTGACGCTCCCGCTGGAAACGCTGCCCATCGAGACCCCGGAAGAGCCTCGCGTGGAGGCGAAGTGACGACGACCGAACGCATCGGTGTCTGGAACCAGCTGGTCGGCCAGGAACCCGCGATCGAGACGCTGAGCGCGGCCGCGTCGGCGGCCGCCAAGATCGTCGCGGGCGAGCCGGCGCCGCCCGGCGCGATGACGCACGCCTGGCTGCTCACCGGCCCGCCCGGTTCCGGCCGCTCGGTGGCCGCCCGGACGTTCGCCGCGGCCCTGCAGTGCAGCACCGGCACCGGCTGCGACGCCTGCCCCGGCTGCCACACGACGATGGCGGGCACGCACGCCGACGTCCGGCTCGTGGTGCCGGAAGGCCTGTCGATTTCGGTCGCCGAGATGCGCGCGCTGGTGCAGGCCGCCGCGCGGCGCCCGACGACCGGCAACTGGCAGGTCGTCGTCATCGAGGACGCGGACAGGCTCACCGAAGGCGCGTCGAACGCCCTGCTGAAGGCCGTCGAGGAGCCGCCGGACCGCACGGTGTTCCTGCTGTGCGCGCCGTCGGACCACCCCGAGGACGTCTCGGTGACGATCCGCTCGCGCTGCCGCCTGGTGACGCTCCGGACGCCGCCGCCGGAGGCGATCGCCGACGTGCTGATGCGCCGCGACCACGTCGACGCCGAACGCGCGCACTGGGCCGCTTCCGTGTGCGGCGGCCACGTCGGCCGCGCACGCCGGCTCGCCACCGACGAGGCCGCGCGGCAGCGCCGGGCCACCGTGCTGCGGATCCCGCTCGGCCTCCGCCGGGCCAGTGACGTCTTCACGTGCGCCGACCAGCTGATCAGCGCGGCCGAGGCCGACGCGGGCGAGGCGAGCAAGTCCCGCGACGAGGACGAGCGCAACGAGCTGCGGACCGCGATGGGCGGCGACGGCATCGGCAAGGGCGTCGGCGGCGCGAAGCGGGCCGCCGAAGCCGCGGTCAAGCAGCTCGAGAAGAAGCAGAAGTCCCGGGCGACCCGCACCCAGCGTGACACGCTCGACCTGGCGCTGGTCGACCTCGTCGGGTTCTACCGCGACGTCCTGGTGATGGGGACCCGCTCCGGCGCGACGCTCAACCACCCGGACCACGCCGACCAGATCCGCGAAGCGGCCTCGGCGTGGACGCCCGAGTCGACGCTTCGCCGTCTCGAAGCGGTGCTGGAATGCCGCGAGGCGATCGAGCTGAACGTGAAGCCGCGCATCGCCGTCGAGGCGATGGTCACGACGCTTCGCCAAGGCTGAAACGCCGAACGCAAAGGAACCCGCCAGGCGCGCCTGGCGGGTTCCTTCACACCCCTCGGGTCACTCGCGCGGACGCGGTGAGGGCTTGAACGGCTTTTCCGCGACGGCCACGGCCAGGGGACGCCGCCGTCCGCCCGGCATCGCGGCCACCATCACCACGCCGAGCAGCAGCATCGCGGTGCCCGTCCAGAACAGCGGCACGGTGTCGTACGCGCCGCCGGTGTAGGCCAGGTTCTTCACCGGCCCCTTCGGCGCCTCGCCGCCCGCGGGCGGCGGCGTCGACGTGGTCCCGCAGACCACACCGCCGGTCGGGGCGTACGCGCGGGCGACCTGCTCGCCGAGCGAAAGCTGGGCCAGCGACGAAGGCAGGTTCTTCGCCTGGTCGTCCGGCAGCAGGCTCTTGAGCTTGGTCGTCGGCAGCAGCTGCAGGTCGAACATCCGCGCCGACGCGCCCAGCTGGAAGCCCGCGAACGGCGTGGTCATGTTCGCCGACTTCTGGTCGAGCCCGGCGATGCTCAGCCGCAGCACACCGAGGTCGAGCACGGTGCCGGCGGTGGTCCCGACCTGCTGCACCGGACCTTCGAGCGGCGCCAGGAGACCACCGACCACCGGCAGGTCCTTCAGCTTGCCGAACTGGTCGCTCAGCGGCTTCAGCGGCAGCCCGATCGGGACGTCCTTCGTCGGGTGCGCCGCGTCGAGCGTGTACAGCACCTTGCCGCCGGCCTCGATGCTCAGCACCGGGGCGGTGTACTCGACCTTGGACGTCTTCGCGTCGCCGGTGGAGGTCACCTTGAGCGTCGGCTGGCTGACCACCTTGACGCTCAACGCCAGCGGCGTGCCCTTGAGGATCTCGATGTCCGCGGCCTGCAGCGTCGACGTCGACTGCACGGCCTTGTTCGCCGAATCCGGGATGTCGACCAGCTTCACCTGCGACCGCGACGACAGCGTGTTCGGCAGGCTCAGCAGGGAGCCGGTGCCGTCCGCGGCGGTCTGCCCGCCGCCCTGCAGCAGGCCGCCGAGGCTCTGCAGCCCCTTGGTCAGGTCGAACCCGCTCGCCAGCGAGTTCGGGTCGAGCTTGGGCTTCAGCGCGTCCAGGCCCAGGTTCGGCATCGACGGCACGACGTTCAGCAGCGACAGGCTGGCCACCGAGGTGCTGGCGTCGGCGATGGTGTCGACGCACGGGCCGAGCGTCTGGCTCCACCGCGCGTGCGCACTACCGTTGAGCAGCCCCACGTTGAGCAGCGGATTCGACGGCGCGTTGAGCCCCCCGCTGATCGGCTGCGGGTTGTCCGGCAGGGCGGTCTGCACAACGCTGCCCGGCGTCTGCGGCGCGTTCCCGCCGACCGACAGCCCGAACGGCGACGCCTGCGCGATCGCCTTCTCGTAGCTGAGGTAGGCGTCCGAGTTCGCGGAGGCGCTCGAAAGGCCCATCCCGGCCTCGAGCGCCGACTGCTTCGGCAGCGTCTGCCCGAACCCCGGCAGGATCGTGTTCGTCGGCACGGCGTTGGGCAGCAGCCGGATGATCCCGAGCGCGGTCCCGGCATCCCCGACGGCCTGCCCCAGCGGCTGCGGCCCGATCGGCGCGGAGATGGGCGCCTGCCCCGGATTCGCCGGCTGCGGAATCGGCGTGGTCGGATAGGTCGAGTCGGCAGTCGCCGGCGCCGCGCTGAGCAGGAGCAACGCCGCAGCCGCCGGCAGGGCCGCCGAACGTGGCAGTCTTCGCCGCATGTGCCAGAGCCTCCATAGTGGGTCGGCCGGCGACGGAGACCGGCGTCATAGGGCCCTAACGACGGTCCCCCCGAAAAGTGACGACGACAGCTTCCGCTACACTTGTCGACGTCGCCAGCGCAAGCGGGCAACATGCCGCCTTAGCTCAGTCGGCCAGAGCGATTCACTCGTAATGAATAGGTCAGGGGTTCGATTCCCCTAGGCGGCTCCGCAAAACAGGCCCCATCCGAGAGTCCTCGGATGGGGCCTGATCCGTCTGATGGGTGACCCAGCTGTCAGTGGTCCCGTTCGGCAAGCAGCTCCAGCCCGCCGGGGCCGAGCCGCAGCACTGACGGGACCAGCTCCGTGGTCTCGTACGGCGAACCGAGCACCTGCTCCCGAATGGTCTGCGCCAAGCCGGACTCTTCCCCGGCGACGTACATCTCGTCCGGGCAGGGCAGGCCGACGATCAGGTTGCCGGCGCCGAAGTGGTGGGACAGCTGGGGATACAAGTCGGGCAGTGCCAGCGCGGATGCCGCCATCAGGTTCTGCCTGGCGACTGAGACCAGGACGTCCTGTCCTGAACGGCGGACTTCGAACTCCAGCCCTCGTGTCAGGCTCTGGTACCCGACGCCGAACAGGTCCTCGAGCGGGGGCGTGCCCATTTCCTCGTGCTGGTGGCGGGTGATGTGGTGCATCCCGATGTTGCCCTGCGGGGTTCGCGACACCACCGCGAGCGCGACCGACAACCGGCCGGGGACCAGAGGCTGGTGCGGCAGCGTGTCGAGCAGGCCGGCGCGGGGTGAGGATGTGCTCCACAGCACCGGCAGCACCTCCTCGGCCTGCCGGGACTCGTGGGTTTCGGCTATCACGGAGCGAGCTTCGGCGAACGCGCGCTCCCACTCTCCGGGGGCGGGCCGGGCGAAACTGTAGGTGCACTCGGCCTTGCGGAAGTTCTTGGCCATGAACTTCTGATCCGCCGCGGACGGCTGCCATTCGCTGTACACCGCCGCGACCGCGGATGCGCGCACCTTGTGCTGCTGCCGGACGCTGGCCCACGCCTGTTCGACCGCGTCCTCGGCCTGCGTCGGCGCGCTGGCCAGTACCGGCTCGTCGAAGCCCTTGAGGCGGAAGACCACGAGGTTCTGGGACACGTCGTTGTTCACCGGGACTCCCCCAAAAGCCGCATGTCGCCTGTCTATCACAACCGCCGCCCCGCAGGACGACGATCGAAACCACCCGTACGGGGACAGCGAAGGGCCCCCGGCCGCGAGCCGGGGGCCCTTCGGACGGACTGGGGTTACTTCGGCGGGGTCAGCTTCACCACCGTGGCCTTGGCGTCGCCACGGGGCGTTCGATAGGTGATCTCGTCGCCCGCCTTCCTGCCGACCAGGGCCAGGCCGAGGGGGCTGTCCGAGGTGATCGCGTCCGCGTCCTCGCCCGGGACCGTCACCACCTGGAACGTCTCCTCGTCTCCGTCGGAGAAGCGCAGGGTGACCACCGTGCCGTCCGGGAGCTGGCTGTTGCCGTAGCCGCCGTGCTCCATCTTGGCCGCCAGGTCGGCGATCTGGCGGTCCAGCCGGGCCGCGGACTCCGCCCGGTCGATCACGTCCGCCTGGTCCGCCGCGTCCCCGGTGCGTTCCTGCTCGCCGGGTTGCGGCGCGAGGGCTGCCCGCTGCGCGCGCAAGTTCTCGATTTCCTTCTCCAGCTGGCTGCGCGCAGCCGGGCTGAGCCCCTTGTCCCCTGAGATCACCATGCCGGGCATTGTCCGCCGAGCGGAGCGGGGTGGCCAATCCGGTTTTTCACCCGAAAGCCGCTCACAGGACCTCTGCCCTAGGATTTCGGGTCCGGCGTCCAGGAAGAAGGTAACGAGAATCACCGTGAGCGCAGTCCCCGGCCGCAGCGAGCAGCTCTCGCCGAACCAGCTGGCCAAGCAGGAGCAGATCGTCGAGGCCGCCCGCGTCGTCCTCGCCCGCGACGGGCTCGCCGGGTGCACCGTCCGGGCCATCGCCGACGCCGGCCCGCTCACCAAGAGCGCGATCCACTACTACTTCGCAGACATCGACGTCCTCATCGACCGGGCGATGGCCGCCCACATCACCGCCTTCGCCGCGGGCCTGCGCGAGGTCGCCGCGAAGCACGACGAGCCCCGCGAGCGGCTCTTCGCCGTCCTCGAGGAGTACCTGCGCGTCTTCGCGGCGAACCCGAACGCCGCCTTCCTCTGGTTCGAGTACTGGATCGCCGCCGGCCGGGCGCAGCACCCGCAGGCCATCGACGTCATGCTGACATCGCTCACCGAGCTGCTGGCCGAGCTCCTCGCCCCGTTCGACGTCGACGACCCGCGGGCCAGGGCCCGCGCCCTGCTGTCGTACCTGCTGGGCACGGTCGTCCAGCAGCGCGTGCGCCCGCGGCCGTTCGCCACGCTGCGTGCCGACATCGAGGCGCTCTGCTTTGCGAACTACGGGTAGAAACCGCCAATAGATCCGTACTGCTCCGGATTGCGTGCTACGTCCGGCTCCCGCCAAGGTCGAGGAACCCTCGAGAGCAGGAGACGTGATGCGCACACGAACGTGCATGGCAGCGGCCGCGGCCGTCCTCTTGGTGCTCACCACCGGCGGCCAGGCCGGTGCCGCCCAGCCCGGCGGACCGCAGGTGTACGAGGTGACCGGCGCCGCCACGGCCCAGCAGCGCACCGAGGTCGCCCGGACCGGCGCCGACATCCTCGACGCCGACGGCACGACGACCACGGTCATCGCCAACCCCGTCGAAGCGGCCCAGCTGCGTGCGCAGGGCTTCGGCGTCAAGGCCCTCGGCAAGGTCAACCGGCCGCAGGGCACCGCCACCGCCGAGGACTTCCCGGCCGGCTACACCGGCTACCACACGTACGCGGAGACGCAGACCGAGCTGCAGAAGGCCGTCGCGAACTACCCGGCGCTCACCAAGCTGGGCAGCGCCGGCACCTCCTACGAAGGCCGCGCCCTCTCACTGATCAAGATCAGCGACAACGCCGTCACCGACGAGAACGAGCCCGAGGTGCTCTTCACCTGCAACCAGCACGCGCGCGAGCACCTCACCACGGAGATGTGCCTGCACATCGTCCAGCGGCTGACCAGCGGGTACGCGACGAACAGTGCGATCAAGCGGCTCGTCGACAGCACCGAAATCTGGGTGATCCCCAGCGTCAACCCCGACGGCTCCGAGTACGACATCTCCGGCGGCACGTTCCACAGCTGGCGCAAGAACCGCCAGGGCCCCGGCACCGACACCAACCGCAACTGGGGCTACAAGTGGGGCTGCTGCGGCGGCTCGTCGGGCTCGACGTCCAGCGAGACCTACCGCGGCACGGCGGCGTTCTCCGCGCCCGAGACCCGCGCCGTCTCGAACTGGGTGAACTCGCGCGCGGTCGGCGGCGTCCAGCAGATCAAGACGCACATCGACTTCCACACCTACTCCGAGCTGGTGCTCTGGCCGTTCGGCTACACCTACGCCGACACCGCGCCGGGCCTGACCGCGGCGGAGGCGCAGAAGTTCCAGACGCTCGGGAAGCAGATGGCCGCGACCAACGGCTACACGCCGGAGCAGTCCAGCGACCTCTACATCACCGACGGCAGCGTCAACGACTGGATGTGGGCGACGCACAAGATCTGGAGCTTCACCTTCGAGATGTACCCGAAGGGCAGCAGCCCGGGCTTCTACCCGCGCGACACCCAGATCGTCCCGCAGACCACGCGCAACGACCAGGCCGTCGACATCCTGATCAACGCGGCGATCACCGGCTGACGCGCCGGGCGCGGTCTAGGGTCTGGGCATGCCTCTGTTCTCGTTCGAAGGGCTCAGCCCGCAGGTCCACCCGGACGCCTGGATCGCGCCCACCGCCACCCTCATCGGCGACGTCGTCGTCGAGAAGGACGCCTCGGTCTGGTTCGGCGCGGTGATCCGGGCCGACTTCGGCCGGATCGTCATCCGCGAGGGCGCCAACATCCAGGACAACTCGGTGATCCACGTCAACGACGGCGTCTGCGAAGTGGGCAAGAACGTCACCGTGGGCCACCAGTGCCTCGTGCACGACTGCACGATCGAGGAGCAGGCGCTGATCGGCAACGGCTCGACCGTGCTCGACAAGGCGAAGATCGGCGCGCGGGCGCTGGTCGCGGCCGGGGCGACGGTCACGCCGGCGACGGAGGTGCCGCCGGAGGTGATCGCGATGGGCAGCCCGGCGAAGAAGTTCGTCCCCCTGACCGACTCGGCGCGGATGTGGGTCGAGCACAACGCGGCGATCTACCAGGAGCTGGCGCGCCGGCACCGCGCGGGAACAAAACCGGTTTGACCCTCCAGTAACTGGAGACTCTAGCTTCGGGGCATGGCTCCGAAGAAGAAACTCACCCACCAGGTCACCCTGGAACTCACCGCGGGCAATGCCCCGGTCGTCGACCTCGGCAAGATGCTGGGGCAGACCGGGGTCAACCTCGTCGAGATCAAGAAGACCTACGACGCGGCGACGGCGGCCCAGCGCGGCGACATCGTGCCGGTGGTCGTCTCGGTGTTCGAAGACCGTTCGTTCGAGCTCCGGCTCAAGACGCCCCCGACGTCGTTCCTCATCAAGAAAGCGTTGGGGGACAAGGGCTCTCCACGGCCGGGGCACGAGGTCGCGGGCAAGCTGACGGAGGCTCAGCTGCGGGAGATCGCCGAGCGCAAGCTGCCCGACCTGAACACCTCGGACGTCGAGGCGGCGATGCGCACGATCGCGGGTACGGCCCGTTCGATGGGTGTCGTGGTCGTGCCCTGACCGTCGGGCGGACCGGCTTGCGAGCGGAGTGGACTACGCTCTTCCCCGCAGCAGCGACTGGCGCCATCGAGGTGGAGCACCACCGGGAAGCGACGACGAGGCCGGCACCGCGCGCCTGGGTGAAGGCCACTCCAGAGCCGGAGTACGCCATGACACACCAGCCGAAACTGACCGCACTCGCCGCCGCCGATCCCGCCATCGCCGGGCTCGTCGAGGACGAAGCCAAGCGGCAGCACGACAAGATCCGCCTGATCGCGTCGGAGAACTACGTTTCGCAGGCCGTGCTCGAAGCCACCGGCACCGTGCTCACGAACAAGTACTCCGAGGGCTACGCGGGCAAGCGGTACTACGAGGGCCAGCAGTTCATCGACCAGGTCGAGCAGCTCGCCATCGAGCGGGCGAAGGCCGTGTTCGGCGCCGACCACGCGAACGTCCAGCCGTACTCCGGGTCTCCGGCCAACCTGGCCGTGTACCTGGCCTTCGCGCAGCCGGGCGACACCGTGCTCGGCATGGCGCTGCCCGACGGCGGCCACCTCACGCACGGCTGGAGCGTGTCCGCCACCGGCAAGTGGTTCACGCCGGTGCGCTACGGCGTCGCGAAGGAGACCGGCCGCGTCGACCTCGACCAGGTGCGCGACCTCGCCCGGCAGCACCGGCCGAAGCTGATCTTCGCCGGCGGGACGGCGATCCCGCGCACCATCGACTTCCCGGCGTTCGCCGAGATCGCCGCCGAGGTGGACGCGGTCCTCGTCGCCGACATCGCGCACATCGCCGGCCTGATCGCGGGCGGCGCGCACCCGTCGCCGGTCGGGCACGCGCAGGTGATCACGACGACCACGCACAAGACCCTGCGCGGCCCGCGCGGCGCGATGATCCTCTCCGACGCCGACCACGCCAAGGCCGTCGACAAGGCGGTGTTCCCGGGGCTGCAGGGCGGCCCGCACAACCACACGACCGCGGCGATCGCGGTCGCGCTCGGCGAGGCGCAGCAGCCGTCGTTCAGCGACTACGCCCACACGATCGTCGCGAACGCCCGCGCGCTGGCCGACGCGCTGCTGGCCTGCGGTTACGACCTCGTGTCCGGTGGCACCGACAACCACCTGCTGCTGATCGACCTGACGAACAAGGGTGTCGCGGGCAAGCCGGCCGCGCAGGCCCTCGACCGCGCGGGCATCGAGCTGAACTACAACACGGTGCCGTTCGACCCGCGCAAGCCCTTCGACCCGTCCGGCATCCGGCTCGGCACGTCCGCGATCACGACGCGCGGTCTGCGGCCGGAGCACCAGGTCCAGGTGGCGGAGTGGATCGACCGCACGGTGACGGCGGCCGCGGCTTCCGAGGAGGCCGCGCTGGACGCGATCGCCGCGGAGATCCGCGAGTTCCTGGCGCCGTTCCCGATCCCGGGCTACTCCGCCTGACGCAGGATTTCGACGGCCGTCGCGTGCAGTCCCGGCGCGGCGGCGAGGAAGCTGCCCGCCGACGGCGTCCACGGGGCGCCGTCGGCGGTGGTGACCACCGCGCCGGCCTCGCGCGCGATCAGGGCGGCGCCGGCCAGGTTGGTCGCGTCACGGCCGTACTGCCAGAACAGGTCCAGCCGCCCGGCGGCGACGTCGGCGACCTGCCACGACGTCGGCCCGAGGTTCCTCACGGCAGCGACTTCTTTCAGCACGGCGGTCAGTGAGGTGCCTGCCGCTTCCGCGACCCCGGGCTGCTTCGCGACGAACGGCGGTTGGCTGGTCGCCGCGATGACCGCGTCCAGGCTCTTCTTCCGTGAGGGCTCGACGGGTCTGCCGTTCCGGTGCGCGCCCTCGCCTCTCCGGGCCGCGTAGGTCTCCTTCAGCCACGGCGAGTGCAGCACGGCGAGCTCCGGTTCGCCGTCGCGCACCAGCGTCACGGTGAGGCAGTACTGCGGCAGGCCCTGGAGGAGCTGGACGGCGCCGTCGAGGGCGTCCACCACCCAGACCTCGCCGCCGGGCAGGTCGTCGAACTCGTCCGCCCACGCCGCTGCGGGCCGGACCCCGGTGAGCGCGGCGCGGAGGCTCGCGGCCAGCGGGTCGTCGATCGCCCCGAACACCGAGGCGAGTTCTTCGAAGGTGGCGGGCGGCCGCTCCGGGGCGCGGACGCCCGCGGCCAGGGTTTCCACGATGTCGATCACGGATTTCAGCATGAGGCCAGGATTAAGCTCCGCTGGCGCCGCAAAGTACTCCCGGGCGTCGAATCGAGCGAAACCGGACTTCGAAGTGCAGCTTTTGACTGAAATCGAACAGCGAGTCGTCTCCGCGCTGCAGGTGGACGGCCGCGCCGGGCCCGGTCGGATCGCCGAGGTCCTCGATCTCTCGCCGCGCACGGTCACCCGCGTGATCGCGCGGCTCAAGGCCGACGGCCGGTTGAGCGTGGTCTGCGTTCCGAATCCCGCACACGGCCTGCGTGGCGCGCTGCTTCTACGGGTGAAGGTGCTTCGCGGCCGGACATCGGTGATCGCCGACGCGCTTGCGAAGCGCGACGACGTCCTCTTCGTCGACATCCTCGCCGGCGGCGAAGAGATCAGCGCCGTCGCGCTCGGCGGTCTCGACGGGCGGCTGGTGCACGACGCCTTGCCGTCGACGTCCGCGGTCACCGAGCTGCGCGCGCACTCGATCCTGCACGTGTTCTCCGACGCGACCCGGTGGCGAACCGGCCTGCTCACCGCCGACGAGGTCGCCGCGCTGACTCCGCCGCCACCCGGCGAGGACGTGCCGCTCGACGAACTCGACCGGCGGCTGCTGAACCGCCTCGCCGCCGACGCCCGGCTGGGCCCCGGCGACCTGGTCGCGGAAGCGCCGGAATCCACCGTCCGCCGTCGCCTCGACCGGCTGACCGCGGCCGGGCGCCTCCGCACCTACGCGAACATCGACGTCCGTGCGCTGGGCCTCGAGGTCGACGCGAACGTCTGGATGACCGTCCCGCCCGGCAGGCTCGACGACGTCGGGCGAGCGCTGGCGAGCCACCCGATGGTCCACGGCACCCTCGCCACGACCGGTGTCACGAACCTGATGGCCGCTGTCTGGTGCCGGGATCTGAGTGATCTCTACGCCTTCGTCACCAGCCTTGACGTCCCGTCCGCCGAGGTCACCGTGGTTGCCGGAGCGGTCAAGCGTGGTGGGAGACCGGGGTCACAAAAAATTTGATTGCACGATACAAGCGTCCGAGGAATACTTGGCTCAAGCAAGTAGTTGAGAGGTACAAGCAACTACGCCGGAGACTTTCCGAGGGAGACCACCATGAGCGACACCACCACGGCGGAAGGAGCAGCCGCCACGAACGGCAAACTGACCCATCGCCAGATCCTGACCGTGCTGTCCGGGCTGATGCTCGGCATGTTCCTCGCCGCACTCGACCAGACCATCGTGTCGAGCTCGATGCGCACCATCGCCGACGAGCTCCACGGCTTGTCCCTGCAGGCCTGGGCCACCACCGCCTACCTCATCACCGCCACGCTCTCGACGCCGCTCTACGGCAAGCTGTCCGACCTCTACGGCCGCAAGCCCATGTACCTGACGGCGATCTCGCTGTTCCTCGTCGGCTCGCTGGCCAGCGGCATGGCGACGTCGATGTACGAACTCGCCGCGTTCCGCGCCTTCCAGGGCTTGGGTGCCGGTGGCCTGATGTCCCTCGCCCTGGCGATCATCACCGACATCACCGCGCCGCGTGAGCGCAGCAAGTACCAGGGCTACTTCATGGCGGTGTTCGGCATCTCGAGCGTCGCCGGCCCGGTCGTCGGCGGGTTCTTCGCCGGTATCGACACCTTCGCCGGCATCACCGGCTGGCGCTGGGTCTTCCTGGTCAACGTCCCGATCGCGCTCGCCGCGCTGGTCGTCGTCACCAAGGTGCTGAACCTCCCGCACACCCGTGTGGACCAGAAGGTCGACTACTGGGGTGCCGTGGCGCTGGCCACCGGCCTGGTGCCGCTGCTGATCGTCGCCGAGCAGGGCCGCGAGTGGGGCTGGGGCTCCGCCGCTTCGATCGCGATGTACGTAGTCGGCGGGCTGGGTGTGGCCGCGTTCGTCTGGATCGAACGCCGGATGGGCGACGCGGCCCTGCTGCCGCTGCGCCTGTTCAACCGGCCGGTGTTCCGGATGTCGACGATCGTCACCGTCGTGCAGGGTGCCGGGATGTTCGGCGCGATGATGTCGCTGCCGCTGTACCTGCAGATCGTCAAGGGCGCGACGCCGACCCAGGCCGGCCTGCAGATGCTCCCGCTGACCCTCGGCATCATGCTCGCCAGCCTCGGCAGCGGCGTGGTGATCTCCCGGACCGGCCGGTACAAGATGTTCGCGGTGGCCGGGATCGGCCTGATGGCGGCGGCGCTGTTCGCGCTGTCGACGATCACCGTCGACACCTCGCTGGCCCTGGTCATGGTGATCGCCTTCGTGATCGGCCTCGGCCTCGGCGCCTCGATGCAGACGCTGGTGCTGGCCGCGACCAACGACGTCCGCCCGCAGGACATCGGCGTCGCCACCTCGGCGGCGACGTTCTTCCGGCAGATCGGCGGCACGGCGGGCACCGCGGTGTTCCTGTCGATCCTGTTCGGCACGGTCGGCGACCGGATCGCGAACGCCATCCGCTCGGCGATGACCACGCCGGCCTACACGGCGGCGCTGGCGCAGCACCCGGAGTTCGCGAAGCAGATGCAGAGCGGCCTCGACGTCAACGACACGTCGTTCCTGTCGACGCTCGACCCGACGCTGGCCCGGCCGATCCTGCAGGGCTTCGCCGAGTCGATGAGCACGGTGTTCCTGGTCGGCGGGATCGTGCTGACCGTCGGCTTCGCGCTGGTGTGGTTCCTCAAGGAGAAGCCGCTGTCGGACAAGTCGGCCATGGAGCAGCGCGCGGAGGCCGAGGCGGACGCTCCGGCACTCGCCCTGGCGCACTGACCGCGTGAAAAAGGCCCCCCGGGAAGCTTCCCGGGGGGCCTTTTCGCGTGCGGGCTAGTGGGCCGCGCCGCCGTTGGCCTTCTCCTTGGCCAGGCGGTCGGTCTCGCGCTCGTACGACCGGCCGATCTCGGCCTCGGCCTCGGTGCGGCCGACCCAGGACGAGCCTTCGACGCTCTTGCCGGGCTCCAGGTCCTTGTAGACCTCGAAGAAGTGCTGGATCTCCAGGCGGTGGAACTCGTTCATGTGGTGGATGTCGCGCAGGTGCTCGAGGCGCGGGTCGTTCGACGGAACGGCGATGACCTTGTCGTCCGGGCCCTTCTCGTCGGTCATCCGGAACATGCCGATCGCGCGGCAGCGGATCAGGCACCCGGGGAAGGTGGGCTCCTGGACGAGCACCATCACATCCAGAGGGTCGCCGTCCTGCCCGAGGGTGTCGTCGATGAACCCGTAGTCGGCCGGGTACTGCGTGGCCGTGAACAGGGTCCGGTCCAGCTTGATGCGGCCGGTCTTGTGGTCGACCTCGTACTTGTTGCGCTCCCCTTTGGGGATTTCGATCGTGACGTCGAACTCCACGCCGTCCTCGCTGCTTCTTTATCGGGTTCGGGCATGCCCGCGTCGCGGGCGGCAACCTTCAGGACTGTCTTGACGTCTCCTAGTGTGGACTACGCCCTGGCCGCGGGTCGCATCGATGTCGGCCACGCGGCATGTGAGCTTGGCCCCTCCCGGGGCAGGTGAGAAGGAGTGGTGGGTGCCGGAAAACGACCAGCCGATGTGGCCTTCGTCGGACGAAGACCGCTCGTCGTCCGGCGCGCGGGAGACCACTCCGATGTCCCTGCCGGCCCCGCCGGGCGGCTCCGCCGTGCCCAAGGTCACAGGCAGCGAGGCGCCGAAGGGATCGTGGTTCGCACCGAACGTGCCGCCCGAGCCGGTCCCCGGCCTCAACGCCCCGGTGGAGGAGGAGCCGCCGCCCCCGCCGTCCCCGGCCAAGCAGGACCTCGCCGACCGCCTGGGCAGCCGTGCGCCGAAGCAGCAGCCCGCGGCCCAGCAGGCTCCGGCGGCCCAGCCGTCGCCCGCGAAGCAGCCCCCGGCGGAGTCCGTCGAGCAGAGCACTCAGTACATCCAGGTCGAGCAGCCCGAGCCGGAGCCTGCCGCGCCGTCGTCGGCCGGGGAGCGCACCCAGTACGTCGAGCAGCCCGAGCCCGAGCCTGCCGCGCCGTCGTCGGCCGGGGAGCGCACCCAGTACGTCGACCAGCCCGAGCCGGAGCCTGCCGCGCCGTCGCCGGGCGGGGAGCGCACCCAGTACATCGAGGTGAAGCCGTCCGGGCCGGTGCCGGTGGTGCCGATCGAGCGCCACGTCCCGCCCGGGCAGGAGCCGAAGCCCGAGGAGTCGCAGCAGCAGTGGCGTGAAGAGCTGCAGCACTGGCGCGAGGAGCAGCAGCGCCGAGAAGAGCAGCTGAACCGCGAGACCGGACAGCGCCGCGAAGAGCCGGCGGCCCAGCAGCAGCCCGCCGCACCCTGGAGCCAGCGCCTCGAACTGCGGGAAGATCGCGTCGCCGACCGGCCGGCCGAGCCGGGTGACCGCCGTCCCGCGCTGCCGCCGGAGCCGCCGCGCGGGGTGGTGCCGTCGGCGTCCGCCGGCTCGCTCGCCCGGCCGCAGCGGATCGAACCCGACGGGCAGCGGTTCGACGCCGAGGCGACCGTCGGGATCGAGCGGCCCACCCAGTTCCCCGGTGTCTTCCAGCAGCAGCCCCAGCTCCGCGGCGACCAGCCCCGCACCGAGCAGCGGGCCGAGCCGCCCGCCGAGCCGCCGTCGCCACCCGCGGCCGAAGCGCCGGCCGCGGCGGAGCCGCCGAAGAAGAAGCGGCGCAAGGGCAAGCTGATCGCGCTCGTCGTGGTCGTCCTCCTGGTGCTCGCCGGTGGCGGGGTCGCCGCGGCGACGCCGAAGGTGGCGAACCGGCTGGGCCTGCCGTGGGCACCGAACGCGCCCAAGGGCGAACCGCCGTCACCGTCCGCAGCCACGCGTCAGCTGCAGGGGCCGGCCACGTCCGGGACGGCCCCGACCGCGAACGGCGTCAAGTCCGCGCTGGCCTCGGCGGCCGGCAACAGCGCGCTCGGGCAGCTCACCGGCAGCGTGACCGACCCGGTGACCGGGACCGTGCTGTGGGACCACGGATCGTCGACGCCGGTGACACCCGCCTCGACGACGAAGGTGCTCACGTCCGCGGCCGCGCTGCTCTCACTGGACCAGAACCTGCGGCTGTCGACCAAGATCGTGCAGGGTGCGGACCCGGCCACGGTGATCCTGGTCGGCGGCGGCGACACGACGCTCACCAACCTGCCGCTGGGCACGGACTCCCCGCTGTACCCGGGGGGCGCGCACGTCGACGACCTCGTCGCCCAGGTCAAGAAGGCGGCACCGGGCGTCAAGAAGGTGCAGGTCGACCTGACGCTGTTCAAGGGACCGACGACCGCGCCGGGCTGGGCGGCGGGCGACGCGCCGTCGACCTACGCGACGCAGATGTCCCCGGTGATGGCCGACGGCGGCCGCATCAACGCCAAGGACAACAACTCGCAGCGCACGGCGAACGCGGGCACCGCGCTGGCGTCGTCGATCGCCTCGAAGCTGGGTGCTTCGGCGGGCGGCCAGGCGACCGCGCCCAAGGACGCGAAGGTGGTCGGCGAGGTCAAGTCGGCCCCGCTGACCGAGCTGGTGTCCGACCTGATGGTGCTGTCCGACGACGTCCTCGCCGAGGCGATCGCCCGGCAGGTCGCGCTCGCGAACGGCGAAGAGGCCAGCTACGCCGGCGGCGCCAAGGCGACCATCAAGGTCCTGAAGGACCACGGCTTCGACGTCTCGGGTGTCGCGCTGTCCGACGGCAGCGGCATCTCGTCGCTGAACCGCATCCCGGCGCGGCTGCTGACCCAGCTGCTGGCGGCCGCGGCGACGCAGGAGGGCAAGAACCCGGGCACGGCGAAGCTGCGCCCGGTGCTGGCCGGCCTCCCGGTCGCCGGTGGCTCGGGCACCCTCGCCGACGGGCGGTTCGACACGGCGGCGTCGCAGGCCGGCCGCGGCTGGGTGCGGGCCAAGACCGGCACGCTCACCGGGGTCAACACCCTCGCCGGGCTGGTCCTCGACCAGGACGGCCGGGTGCTGGTGTTCGCGTTCATGTCCACCGGCTCCGACACCGACACCGGCCGGGACGCCCTCGACGCTCTCGCGACCAGCCTGCGCAAGTGCGGCTGCGCCTAGCGGACGCCGAACCGTACGAAGATCGTGGCCGGAAACCGGCACCGGGGCAGGTAGCGTCGGAAGGGTGAGTCAGGAAACGCAGACCCGGCCCATGGTCGACTGGGCGATCGCCGCGCAGACCGGCGCGCTGCTGGTGCGCGGGGGCCCGCAGGTGCCGCGGGAACGGGCCGAAGAGGCCGTCACCGACCTGCGCGAGCTGACCGTCGAGGCCGAGGGGCACGTGCGGCAGCTGACGAACCTGGGACTCGACCTGCCGCTGCTGCCCGGCGAGGTCGTCGACCGTCCCGGCTGGGTGCGGTCGGCCGCGGCCGGGCTGGACGCGCTGACCGGGCGGGCGCTGCCGCAGCAGGGCGGGCCGCTCGGGCCGATCCTGGCCGGCGGTGCCGGTGTCCAGACCGGACTGGTGCTCGCCTTCCTCGCGAGCCGGGTCCTCGGCCAGTACGACCCCTTCGGCGGCCCCGAGCGCGCCGGCACGCTGCTGCTGGTGGCGCCGAACGTCGTCGCCGCCGAGCAGGCGATGGACGTGCCCGGCCACGACTTCCGGCTCTGGGTCTGCCTGCACGAGTGCACCCACCGGCTCCAGTTCACCGCGGTCAAGTGGCTGCGCGACTACTTCGCCGACGAGGTCGAGCGGCTCGTCTCCGGGCTCGCGGGCGGCGGCACCGACAGCCTGTCCGACCTGTTCGGCCGCCTGCCGGAGGCGATCAAGCAGGGCCCGAAGCTGAACCTGGCCGAGCTGCTCCAGTCACCGAAGGAACGCGCGGTGTTCGACCGGCTGCTGGCGCTCTCGACGCTCCTGGAGGGGCACGCCGACTACGTCATGGACGCCGTCGGGCCGCAGGTCGTGCCGAGCGTCGACCGGATCCGCGCGCGGTTCACCGCCCGGCGGAAGGGCGGCGGCGTCTTCGACCGGCTGTTACGCGCGCTGCTCGGCGTCGACGCGAAGATCCGTCAGTACGAAGAAGGCGCGAAGTTCACGAAGCACGTCGTGGACGCCGTCGGCATGGACGGCTTCAACGCCGTCTGGCGGTCGCCGAACACGCTGCCTTCGCGCGCCGAGATCGCCGACCCGGCGGCGTGGGTCCGGCGCCTGCACGGATGACCGGCCCGGCGGTCGCGGCCGTCCGCCGGGCTGTGCGTGCCTTCCTGGAGGTCACCGAGGCGCCGCCCGAAATCTGCGTCGCGGTTTCCGGCGGCGCCGACTCGCTCGCGCTGGCCGAGGCGGCCGCGTACGTCGGGCACCACCGCGGGCACGTCGTCCGCGCGCTGGTCGTCGACCACGGCCTGCAGGAAGGCTCGGCGAAGGTCGCGGCCGACGCGGCCGCCGCGGCGAAGGCACTGGGCGCAGACGAAGCCGAAGTGCGCCGGGTCGACGTCACCGGCCCAGGCGGCCCGGAAGCCGCGGCGCGCAAGGCCCGCTACCGGGCGCTCGCCGGGCACGGCCTCGTGCTGCTCGGCCACACCCTCGACGACCAGGCCGAAACGGTCCTGCTCGGGCTCGGCCGCGGTTCCGGTCCGCGCAGCGTCGCCGGGATGCGGCCGCACGATCCGCCGTGGGGGCGTCCGCTGCTCGCCGTCGGCCGGGCCACCACCCGGGCGGCGTGCGCCGAGCTCGGTGTCGAGCCGTGGGACGACCCGCACAACGCCGAGCCGCGCTTCACCCGCGTCCGGCTGCGCACCGAAGTCCTGCCGCTCCTGGAGGACGTTCTCAACGGCGGGGTGGCCGCCGCACTCGCCCGCACGGCCGCGCAGCTGCGGGAGGACAACGAGGCGTTGGACACAGTGGCGGAGGCGATCTTCACCCGCGCGGGCGGCCCCGATGGGCTGGATGTGGGCGTCCTCACGGCGGAGCCCGCGGCGGTCCGGCGGCGGGTTCTCCGCAGGTGGCTGCTGGCTTCGGACGTGCGCGAACTCACGGACGCCCACCTCCGCGCGGTCGACGCGCTCGTCGCCCGGTGGCGCGGTCAGGGCGGCGTCTGGTTGCCGGGCAACTTGGAAGCGCGCCGGGCGCATGGCAGGCTCTGCGTCGTCTCCCAACCCACCACCCGAGGGGAATGACCCGTGTACGAGGGCGAAATCGCCTCCGTGCTCGTCACCGAGCAGCAGATCAAGGACAAGATCGCGGAGCTGTCGGAGCAGATCGCTGCCGACTATCCGGCCAACGGGCAGGGCGAACTCCTGCTGGTGGGCGTCCTGAAGGGTGCGGTCATGTTCATGACCGACTTCGCCCGTGCGCTGCCGCTGCCGACGCAGCTGGAATTCATGGCCGTCTCCTCCTACGGGTCGGCGACGTCGTCGTCCGGCGTCGTGCGCATCCTCAAGGACCTCGACCGCGACATCGCGGGCCGGGACGTCCTGATCGTCGAGGACATCGTCGACTCCGGCCTGACGCTGTCGTGGCTGCTGAAGAACCTCGCCAGCCGCAACCCCGCGTCGCTCGAGGTCGTCTCGCTGCTGCGCAAGCCGGAAGCGGTGAAGGTCGACGTGCCGGTGAAGTACATCGGCTTCGACATCCCCAACGAGTTCGTCGTCGGCTACGGCCTCGACTACGCCGAGCGGTACCGGGACCTGCCCTACATCGGCACCCTGGACCCGAAGGTCTACTCCGCGTAGTGCACCGGCGGAGTTCACCGACCGTTCACCGCAACTACCGGATTTGCGGAACCCGGGCTTCGCGGATTGCGTCATAGGCTCTGATCACGTGCGTTAACCTATGCGAAGACCAATCGTGCCCGCGGTGACCGGGTCGGGGGAACGGGAGAGAGTGCAGATGGGGAACAGCAGCGCTGCCGACGCGAACGCCTTCAAGGCCGCGGCCGCGGCGGGTCAGGTCGGAATCGACCCCGACGCCGCCCAGACCGTGCTGAACAAGATCCGAACGGGCAAGGACGCGGTCGAGGCCCTGCTCGCCGGCGCGGGCACGCTCGCCCAGCCGCCGCAGCTCGGTGACAACCCGGTCGGTCACGCGATGGCCGCGAAGTTCGTCCAGCGTGCGGACGGCGGCGGCGACTCCTACGCCGCCGCGCTGCAGAACCTGCTCGAGCAGTACTCCGCCGCCGAAGAGGGCATCGTCACGGCGATGGCCCGGTACCACGAGATCGACCAGGCCGCGGCCGACCCGTTCCGTAACGTCTGAGTCCAGAGGGGGATTTCGAAGTCATGGCTCCGAACCAAAGCGACCAGCCGTCGAAGACCACTCCGGGCCCTGCTGCTCAGGGCTCGCTCGTCCCGCTCGGTGACAACTCGGCGTCGCAGAACATCGTCGAGAGCGCCCGCGGCCGGTCCGACGGCTTCGACGTCGGCGACGACCGCGCGATCGCCGACCCGCCGAACTGGGACGCCCAGAACAGCAACCAGCTCTACCACGCCGCGCGCGACAACAACGAGCCCGGCACGGCGGAAGCCACCGGGCACGTGTGGGCGCACCACGGTACCGAGCTGAAGCAGGCGTCGGACCACCTGTACAACGCGATCGCCGAGCTGGGCAACGCGTGGGTCGGCAAGGGTGCCGCGGGCGCGCAGGGCGCGCTCGTGGCGATCGCGAACTCCGGTTCGCAGGCCTCCGAGGCCGCGCACACGATGTCCGACCGGCTCTACCGGCAGTCCGCGGCGGCCGCGCAGGTCAAGCAGATGCCGAAGCCCGTGGACTTCGACCCGAACATGGCCATGGCGCTGGCGCTGGCCGGCGGCCCGGCGACGCTGACGGACGACCAGAAGGTCCAGTACGACGCGGCCAACGACGTCAAGGCGCAGCAGGTCGCGATGTTCAACGCCTACACGCAGACGATGAGCGAGATCGACAGCTCGACCCCGAGCTTCGGCCCGGAGTCGCTCGGCATGAAGCCGACGGGCTCGCACAACTCCGTCTCGTTCAACGCGGTGAACAGCGTCGGCAGCACGGGCTCGGTCGACGCGCTGCCCGGCGCGGGTGACGCGATCTTCGCCTCCGGCGGCGCGGGCTTCAGCGGTCACGGCGGCGCGTTCGGCGCGCAGCACGCCGGGGTCGGCCCGAACGGCGGCCACGGCGGCGTCCCGGGCGCCGGTTTCGGCGCGGACGCGGCCACGCTCGGCAGCGACGGCGCCGGCGGCGGCTCAGTCACCCCGGGAGCGGGCACCGGCACCGGCGCGGGCCACGTCGCCCCGGGCGGCGGGCAGTCGGGTGGCAGCAACCCGCTCGGCAAGATCGGTATGGGCCTCGGCCTGGGCGGGGCGGCCGGCGGCCTCGGCGCGCTGGCGTCGCGGGCACTGGGCGCGGGCAGCAAGTCCGGCGCGAAGAAGTCCGAGAACGAAACGACCCTGGCGTCGGCCGATGGCCAGGGCCAGAGCGCGGCGTCGGCCCAGGCTCCGCAGCAGGGCGTCGTCTCGTCCGCGGGCACCATCGGTGGGCAGACCCCGCCGCCGATGAACCCGGGCATGGGCGGCATGGCCCCGCAGGGTGCCCAGGGCGAGCAGGACGAGGAGCACACGCACGCCTCCTTCCTCATCGAGGCGGACCCGGACGAGGCCTTCGGTGCGAACCAGGCGACCCCGCCGCCGGTCATCGGCGCGTGGTCCGAGGACGACGAAGACCGCTGATCCGTTCGGGCCGGGCACGCACACGGCGTGCCCGGCCCGGTTTCTCCTGGGGGTGGCTCGATGCCGAACGCTGAGCTGCTCACCCCGGTCGAGGTCGACTTCCTGTGGGAGTCGGCCGGGCTGGGCGAGCTGCCGTACCCGTTCAAGATCCCTTCGCACGGCGCGACCGTCGACGAGCGGGCACTGCTGCGCCGCCGCACGTTGGAGGGGCTCACCGCGCGCGGTCTCGCCGACGGCCGCGGCCGGCCCGAGCCGCACGTCGAGGACTACTTCGGCGTGCTGGCCGCCCCCGAGCTGAGCCTGGACGCCATCCAGCTGATCGCCCCGGGCGCCCAGGCGCTGCTCGCGCTCGCCGGCGTGCTGGGCGGCCAGGGCCTGCTGGCCGTGCAGGACACCCGCGGCATGCACCTGCAGCCGTGCCCGGCCGACGGGCTCGCGAGCGCGATCGTCTCGCTGCTGCCCGGTGGCCCGCGCGGGACCGAAAAGTCGATCACGGTGCCGCTGGAGCAGCTGACCAGTGGCGATTTCCTGCAGCGCCGCGGCAACGGCGACGAGCGCTCGTCGGCCGACGAGGACCGCAAGGCGCTGGCCCGGCTGCAGGCCCAGCCGCGGCTGCGCGGCGGCCAGATCGGCGCCAACGCGCGCACCCGGATGGGCGGCCGCACCCGCACACCGGTCCTGGGCTGGTTCGACACCGAGACCGGCCGCTACTTCACCCAGGCCACCCGCGGCCACGACGGCCGGGACTGGATCACGATCGCCCCGGCCGACGCCGCCACGCTGCGCCACCGCCTCGGCGAAATGCTCGCCGGCGCCGCGACGACCAGCGCGGTCTGAGCCCGGGTTCTCCGGACGTGCCCAGCTCGCCTCCGGACCGGTCCGGTTTTGTCGGTGCCGCGGGCTACGCTGGGCAAGAGTCCGATCCGGGAGAGTAATGATGCAAGAGTTCTTCACGCCAATGGCGTTCGACTTCCTCTGGGAGTCGGCGCGGGTCGGGGAGCTGCCGTACCCGCTGATCGTCCGGTCGCACGGCGCGACCGGGAACGAGCGCGTGTCGCTGCGTCACCGCGTCGACGTCGAACTCAAGGCGCGCGGCATCCGCGAACCACGCGGCAGGCTCGCGCCGCCGATCGAAGATGCCTTGCACCTGCTGGCCTTCGCCCCGCTGAGCATCGACGCGCTGCACATCCCGCAGTTCGAGGCCCCGACGGTCGGTGTCCTCGCGGCGGCCGACGAGACCAAGGGCGTGCTCGCGGTCCAGGACGCCGACGGCATCTGGCTGCGGGACGTCCCGCCGGACGGTCTCGTCTCCGCCGTCATCGGGGTGCTGCCCACCGGGCCGCGCGGCAGCGAGGCGTCGGTCACACTTCCGCTGGACGACGCCCTGCGCACCGCGCCGATCCGGGTGCCGGTGCCACTGCCGTCGTCGGGTGAGGAAGAAGACAGGCGCCGGGGCAGGACGCGCCGGACACCGCTGAGCGAACGCCTCACGGCCGACCCGCGCGAGGCCTACGGCCGCATCGCCGGCCAGCCCCGGCTGCGGGGCGGTCAGCTGGCAGCGAACAGCCGTTCGCAGGTCGGGGCCAAGCAACGGTCCCGCGTGCTGGCCTGGTTCGACACCGCAACCGGGCGCTACCTGAGCCTCTCCCGCGCAGGTACGGACGGGCGCGAGTGGGTCACGGTGGCTCCCGCGGACCCGGCCACGCTGCGCACGCGGCTGGGCGAGATGGTGAGCAGTGTGTCGGACGGCACGCGATAGCGTCGACGTGTGGACACCGGTCGGGAACCCCGGCGCGGTATCGCCCGTTGACCTGCGAGAGGCTCACAGGGGATGAACGCGGCAGCGGACGGTACCCTGATGAGCAGGTGTCCAGGCACCACGGGTTGTCAAGATCGTGATGGCGGGTATCACAGGAGCCGCCCAACCAGGGAGGGTCGAGGCCACCAGGGCCGAGTCGTATGAACCGGAAGAGCGTGCTCAGGAACCCACTGCTGTGGATCGTCGCGGGGTTGCTGGCGTTGTTCGCGTACAACACGATCTTCGACAGTGATCGTGGGTACACCCAGGCACCCATCTCGGTGGCGAACTCCCAGATCACCTCGAACAACGTCAAGGAAGCCAGCCTCGAGGACAAGGAACAGCAGCTCAAGCTGCTGCTGGCCAAGCCCATCGACGTCGACGGCCAGCAGGTCACCCAGATCATTTCGCAGTACCCGGCGGACGCCACCCGCCCGATCTACGACTCGTTGATCGCGGCCAAGGCGGGCGCCCAGCCGATCAAGTTCACCACCAAGGTGACCCAGCAGGGCGTGCTGACGCAGATCCTCATCTTCGCCATCCCGCTCGCCCTCGTCCTTGGCCTGCTGATGTGGATGATGAACAACGCCCAGGGCGGCGGCAACCGCGTCCTCAACTTCGGCAAGTCCAAGGCCAAGCAGCTGAACAAGGACATGCCCAAGACGACCTTCGGGGACGTCGCGGGTGCCGACGAGGCCGTCGAAGAGCTGTACGAGATCAAGGACTTCCTGCAGAACCCGGCGCGATATCAGGCGCTCGGCGCGAAGATCCCGAAGGGCGTGCTGCTCTACGGGCCGCCAGGCACCGGTAAGACGCTGCTCGCGCGAGCCGTCGCCGGCGAGGCGGGCGTGCCGTTCTACACGATCTCCGGCTCGGACTTCGTCGAGATGTTCGTCGGTGTCGGTGCCTCGCGTGTGCGTGACCTGTTCGAACAGGCCAAGCAGAACGCGCCGTGCATCATCTTCGTCGACGAGATCGACGCGGTCGGCCGCCAGCGCGGCGCCGGCCTCGGCGGCGGGCACGACGAGCGCGAGCAGACGCTGAACCAGCTGCTCGTCGAGATGGACGGCTTCGACGCCCGCGGCGGGATCATCCTGATCGCGGCCACGAACCGGCCCGACATCCTCGACCCGGCGCTGCTGCGCCCGGGCCGGTTCGACCGGCAGATCCCGGTGTCCGCGCCCGACTTGCGCGGTCGCAAGGCGATCCTCGAGGTGCACGCCAAGGGCAAGCCGATCGCCCAGGGCACCGACCTCACCAGCCTGGCCAAGCGGACCGTCGGCATGTCCGGCGCCGACCTGGCGAACGTGCTCAACGAGGCCGCGCTGCTCACCGCCCGCAAGAACGGGCACGTGATCGGTGACGTCGAACTCGAGGAGTCGGTCGACCGCGTCGTCGGCGGCCCCGCCCGCAAGAGCCGGATCATCTCCGAGAAGGAGAAGAAGATCACGGCCTACCACGAGGGCGGGCACGCGCTCGCCGCGTGGGCGATGCCGGACATCGAGCCGGTCTACAAGCTGACGATCCTGCCGCGCGGCCGGACGGGCGGGCACGCGCTGCTCGTCCCGGAGGACGACAAGGACCTGATGACCCGCTCCGAGATGATCGGGCGGCTGGTCTTCGCGATGGGTGGCCGCACGGCGGAGGAGCTCGTCTTCCACGAGCCGACCACCGGCGCGTCGTCGGACATCGAGCAGGCGACGAAGATTGCCCGCGCGATGGTCACCGAGTACGGCATGAGCGCCCGGCTCGGCGCGGTCAAGTACGGCCAGGAACAGGGCGACCCGTTCCTCGGCCGCTCGGCCGGCCGGCAGGCGGACTACTCGCTCGAGGTGGCGCACGAGATCGACGAGGAGGTGCGCAAGCTCATCGAGACCGCGCACACCGAGGCGTGGCACGTGCTCAACACCTACCGCGACGTGCTCGACGAGCTGGTCATCGAGCTCCTGGAGAAGGAGACGCTGACCCGCAAGGACCTGGAGCGGATCTTCGCGACGGTCGAGAAGCGCCCGCACATCACCGTGTTCAACGAGTTCGGTGAGCGGACGCCGTCGGACAAGCCGCCGATCAAGACGCCGGGCGAGCTGGCGATGGAGCGCGGCGAGCCGTGGCCGCCGCCGGAGAAGGAGAAGCCGGTCCTGAAGCCGGAGCCGACCCCGGTCGGCACCGCCCAGGGCGCGGGCGACCTGCCGGGCGGTCCGCCGTACCCGTCGCCGGTCGACCCCAACGCGAACCCGTACGCCCCGCCGCAGCCGGGCGCCTACCCGAACGGCGGCCGTCCCTACGGCGGCCCGAACGGTGGCGCCAACGGCTCGGCCCACTGGCCGCAGGCCTACGGCGGCCAGCCGGGCGGTCCGGCGGGCCAGAGCGGCCCGCCGAACTACGGTGCCCCTCCGGGCTGGACGCCCGCGACCTCGCCGGGCGGTCAGCCGGGCCAGTCGTGGCGGCCCGGCGGTGAAGAACGCCCTCGTGAGCACGGCTGGTTCGCCGACCAAGCCGGCAACCAGCAGAGCGAGGGGGAGCGTCGTGACGTGGATGGACCAGAAAAGCCCCAGTGACGCCGACCGCCCGGTCTTCGACCACGACCGGGCGGAGAAGGCGATCCGCGAGCTCCTCTTGGCGTGCGGCGAAAACCCGGAGCGGGAAGGTCTCAAGGACACGCCCGCCCGGGTCGCCCGCGCGTACAAGGAGATGTTCGCGGGGCTCTACACCGAGCCCGACTCGGTGCTGGACCGCACGTTCGACGAGTCCCACGAAGAGCTGGTGCTGATCACGGACATCCCGATGTTCAGCCAATGTGAACACCACCTGGTGCCCTTCCACGGCGTCGCGCACGTCGGGTACATCCCGAACGCCGCCGGGAAGGTCACCGGGCTGTCCAAGCTCGCCCGGCTCGTCGACCTCTACGCCAAGCGGCCCCAGGTCCAGGAGCGCCTGACCTCCCAGGTCGCCGACGCCATCGTCCGCAAGCTCGAACCCCGCGGCGTCATCGTGGTGATCGAGGCCGAGCACCTGTGCATGGCCATGCGCGGTATCCGGAAGCCCGGCGCCCGCACCACCACCTCCGCCGTCCGCGGGCAGCTGAAGACGTCACCGTCGTCGCGGGCGGAGGCGCTCGATCTCATCAAGGCGCGCCGGTGAGCGTGGGGCTTCCCTCGCCCGGCCGGTGCGTCGTGATGGGCGTGCTGAACGTGACGCCCGACTCCTTTTCGGACGGTGGCCGCTACCTCGGGCTCGACCAGGCGGTGGAGCACGCCCGTGAGATGTGGGCGCGGGGCGCCGACCTGATCGACGTCGGCGGCGAGTCGACGCGGCCGGGGGCGTCCCGGGTGGACGCCGCCACCGAACTGCGGCGCGTCCTGCCGGTGATCAAGACGCTCGCCGCCGAAGGGGTCGCGCTGTCGGTCGACACCACGCGTGCCGCCGTCGCCGCCGCGGCGCTCGAAGCCGGTGCGCAGGTCGTCAACGACGTCTCCGGCGGGCTGGCCGATCCGGACATGGCGCGCGTCGCCGCCGGGGCCGGGGTGCCGTGGGTGCTGATGCACTGGCGCGGGCACAGCAAGGACATGCAGTCGCTCGCCGAGTACGGGGACGTCGTGGCGGACGTGCGGGCCGAGCTGCGGTCCAGAGTGGACGCGGCGCTCGCGGCCGGCGTGGCGGAGAGCGCCATCGTGCTGGACCCCGGGCTCGGGTTCGCGAAGAACGCCGAGCACGACTGGGCGTTGCTGCGCGGGCTGGACTCGTTGCGCTCGCTCGGTTTCCCGGTGCTCGTCGGCGCCTCGCGCAAGAGGTTCCTCGGCCGCCTTCTGTCCGAAAAGGACGGCACACCGCGCCCGCCGGACGGCCGGGAGGACGCCACCGCGGCGATTTCCGCGCTCGCCGCGGCGGCCGGGGCGTGGGGCGTGCGCGTGCACGAGGTCGGGGCTTCGCTGGACGCGGTCGCGGTGGCGGCCGCTTGGAGGACGGATGGCTGACCGGATCACGCTGACCGGGCTGCGGGTCTTCGGCCGCCACGGCGTGTTCGAGCACGAGAAGCGCGACGGCCAGGAGTTCGTCGTCGACGTCACGGTGTGGCTGGACCTCGGGCCGGCCGCCGCGTCGGACGACCTGACGAAGACCCTGCACTACGGCGAGCTGGCCGAGCTGGCGGCCGGGATCGTCGCGGGCGAGCCGTACGACCTCATCGAGAGCGTCGCGGGCAGGATCGCCGACGAGGTGCTGCGCGACGAGCGCCTGAGCGCGGTCGAGGTGACGGTGCACAAGCCGTCGGCACCGATCCCGCTGACGTTCGACGACGTGGCTGTCACGGTCCGGCGCGACCGGTGAGCCGCGCGGTGCTGTCGCTGGGCTCGAACCTCGGCGACCGCCTCGGGTTCCTCCAGTCGGCACTCGACGCGGTTCGGCCGGCGCTGGTCGCGGTGTCGAGCGTGTACGAGACCAAGGCGTGGGGCGTCGAGGACCAGCCGGACTTCCTCAACGCGGTGTGCGTGGTCGATGACCCGGCGCGCGACCACTGGGCGTGGCTGCGCACGGGTCAGGCCGCCGAGCAGGCGGCGGGCCGGGTGCGCGAGCTGCGCTGGGGCCCGCGCACGCTGGACGTCGACGTGGTCACGGTGGACGGCGTGACGTCCGAGGACCCGGAGCTGCTGCTGCCGCACCCGGGCACACCGGACCGCGCGAGCGTGCTGGTGCCATGGGCGGAGATCGAGCCGGACGCAATCCTGCCGGGCCACGGCCCGATCGCGGCGCTGCTCGCCGCTCGCCCCGCGGACGAAGTGGCAACGGTCCGCCGGACGGACCTCGCCCTGCGCTGACGCCGGACCAAGCCGGGGCGGCCTGGGGACAAGACCTGTGGACACCGCGAGAACCCTGTGGACAACTGGGGTGCGCGGGCCCGGAATTGTCGGTCCTCGCGAGTAACGTTGAAACCGGGGGTCCCCCGAGCGGCCGATGACCGGAAAGAGCCGAGCGGGGGGGCGCGACGGCGGGAACGAGCGGCGGCCCGGTGGCCGGAGCCACGCGGCCGGAGCCCGCGGCGGCGGGCGCCAAAAGGCCAAGCCGGTGCCCGTGCCGCGAGGCGGGACGACCGCGGTTTCGATGGCCGGAAACGTGACTCATCGGTGAACCGGCGGTGACCGTTACCGATCACCGCCGGTCCGTCGCCGAACTGCTGTTCCGGTGCGGTCAGCCGCGTAGCGCCGCGATCATGAAACCGACCGCGGGCTGCGTGGTCGGGACCGGGGGCCAGTCGTTGATGATGGCCAGCAGCTGCCAGTAGCGCTCGGCGCGCGGGTCGCCACTGGCGGCGAAGCGGTCCGCCAGCTCGCGACGGAACTCCGCCGAGCCCGCGTCCTGGTCTGGTCGTGCGGAGGCCGCCGCGATGTCGGCCGCAAGCGCTTGCCCCCGCTCGGACGTCGGGTTTTCTGCGGCTTCGAGGGCCTCCTGAGCGCGCGCGATCCACTCGTTCCAATGGGTTCGCCAGGCCTCCGCCGGCTGCTGGAACTCGCCGTCCTCGATCTGCTTGGCCTGGGTTTCGCTCATCTTGCGGATCAAGGCCCGGAACTCCGGGTCCTGGACCAGCTCGGCGAACTCGATCCAGGCCTCGAGCTGCTCGGGCGTCGGGTCGTCGGGCAGCTCCGGCTTCCCGGCGCGCATCCGGCGGTAGAACTCCTGGTCGATGTCGAGCCCGGCGACCATTTCGTCCCAGAACTCGTCGACCAGCCGCTTGCGCTCCTCGTCGGACATCGACGCGAGACGGTTCATCAGGTTCACTTCCTCCAGTTCGGAATTGCGCTTGGCCACCGCGCGCAGCACCGCCCGGCGCAGCCGCAGCCGCCGGATCTGCTCGTCGAGCGCCTCGACGTGCCGGACCGCCAGCTCGCCGACGGTCGTCGACTGCGTCAGGGCGGCGGAGACGTCGGCGAGGCCGAGACCCAGCTCCCGCAGCGTGCGGACCAGCTCCAGGCGGGCCATCGCCGCCGCGTCGTAGAGCCGGTAGCCGGCGTCCGTCCGCTCGGTCGGCGGCAGGAGGCCTTCGTCCGAGTAGAAGCGGATGGTCTTGACCGGCAGGCCGGTCCGCCGGGACAGCTCGCCGATGGTGAAGGTCGCGGTGGTGCCCACAAAACGCATGATGAACTCTCCAGTCGGTGGAGAGTCAACCCTTGCACGGTACGGTTGGGACATGCACTTCACCCGGCCTCGCGACCTCGTGATCGCCGGGCTGCTCGGCCTGGGCCTCGGCTACCTGCTCTTCCAGACCGCCTACGGCTCGCTGCCGCAGCTGCCCCTGCTCGCCGGCGTCACCTTCGCCGTGCTGGCCGTGATCGAGGTCGTGCTCGCCTTCTCGGTCCGGTCGCGCATCAAGAACGGCCGGGTCGTCAGCGCGATCGGGGTCGCCCGATCGGTGGCCCTGGCCAAGGCTTCGTCACTCGCCGGAGCGTTCATGGCCGGCGCCTGGCTCGCGGCGCTCGCCTATCTTTTTCCCAGACGTGACGAACTCGTCGCCGCGGTGCTCGACACGCGCGCCGCGTTGGTCGGCGTGGTGTCCGCCGCGGCCCTGGTAGCAGCGGCTTTGTGGCTCGAACACTGCTGCCGGACCCCCCAAGACCACGATCGTGAGCGCACCCGCGGGACGACCGGTTAGCGCTGGAATCCCACCGCTCGCTGGACCGAGTAGGTCTCGTTCGGATTACGAGCAGGTACGGTGTCAGTCATGACCGGCGTGGGTGACGACTCGCGCGGCCGCCTCTTGGGCAGGCCGTGGCTCGTTGTCGGCTTTGTCCTCGCCATCGGAGCCACCCTCGCACTGGTGCTCAGCGACGATCTCCGCTATCTCCGGCTCGGGATCGTCGCGGCCCTCTGGGCCGCCCTGATCGGCGCTTTTCTCGCCGTGAAGTACCGCAAGAGCGCGGCACAGAGCGAGGACGCGGTCGCCGAGGCGCAGGCTGTGTACGAACTGGAGCTGGAACGCGAGATCGCGGCCCGGCGCGAGTACGAGCTGGAGATGGAGGCGGAGAACCGCACCGCGGCCGACTCCAAGGGCCGCGAGGAGCTGGAGGCGCTGCGCGCCGAGGTGTCCGCGCTGCGCGACAGCCTCCAGTCGCTGTTCGGCGGCGAGGTGCTGCTCGAACGCGTCGCGCTGACCGCGCAGGCGACCCGCATGCGCAAGCTGTCCGACGAGAACCGCATGATTCCCGACAGCGCGCCGAAGAAGAAGCCCGCTCAGCTGATGGCCGGGAAGAAGCCGGTGGTCGAGGGCGGCGAGCGGCCGACCGAGCTGATCGACCGCGTCCTCGACGAGCGCCGCCGCAAGGCCTCCAACGGGAAGCCCGCGAACGGCAAGGGCCTCGGCAAGGGCAAGGGCTTCGGCGGCAAGCCGGTCCCGAAGACGCCGGCGAACGTCTCCGTGCAGAGCACCCAGCAGATGGCCCGGCCGAAGCCGCTGAGCGAGCGCCGTCCGCCGGTACCGCCGGTCGACCCGGCGCTGAACGCCGCGCAGCGCGAGCTGAAGGCCGCCGAACTGCGGGCCGAAGCGGCGCGCCGCCAGGCCGAATCGCAGCCGATGCGGCTGCCGAAGCAGGAAGAAGTCGCGATGCAGCCCGAGCGCCGTCCTGAGGCCGCCGCCGAGCCGACGCGCCGGGACGTGCCGCGGCCCGACCCCAAGACCGAGATCCGGCGTCCGCAGGAGCCGAAGACCGAGATCCGCCGCCCGCAGGAGCCGAATACGGAGATCCGCCGCCCCGAGCCGCCGCCCGCTCGCCGGGCCGAGATGTCGCGGTCGGACATCCGGCCGGTCGAGATGTCGCGGCCCGACATCCCGCGGGTGGAGATGTCGCGCCCGGACATCCCGCGTGTCGAGATGGGTCGGCCGGACGTCCCGCGCGTCGAGATGTCGCGCCCGGACCTCCCGCGTGTCGAGGCGCCGCGGCCGGACATGCCGCGGCCCGAGGCGCCGCGGCCGAACGTTCCGCGGGCCGAAGCGTCGCGGTCGGACATTCCGCGGGTGGAGATGCCGCGGCCGAACGTTCCGCGGGCCGAAGCGTCGCGGTCGGACATTCCGCGGGTGGAGATGCCGCGGCCGAACGTCCCCCGGGCCGAAGCGTCGCGGTCGGACATTCCGCGCGTCGAGATGTCGCGTCCGGACATCCCTCGGGTCGAAATGTCCAGGCCGGACATCCCCCGCGTGGAGATGTCGCGCCCGGACATTCCGCGGGTCGAGATGTCGCGGCCCGATATCCCGCGGGTGGAGATGCCGCGGCCGAACGTCTCGCGGGCCGAAGCTTCGCGGTCGGACATCCCGCGCGTCGAGATGTCCCGGTCGGACCTTCCGCGCGTCGGCGGGCAGCCGAACGGTGCGCGGCCCGAGCCCCGCAAGGCGCCCGAGCCGCCGCGGCCGGCGCCGGGGCGTCCGGCGGCCAACGTGCCGCCGCCGAAGCCGTCCGAGATGTCGCGTTCGGACATCCGGCCGGTCAAGGACCTCAGCGCGGCCTTCCAGAACCGCGACGACTTCGCTGAGCGCCAGCGGCCGAACCGGCCGAAGCCGCCCGAGCTGAAGCCGCCGATGCCGCGGGACGCCGCGGCGTCCCGCACCGACATCCCGCCGGTGGTCCCGCCGACGACGCCGGTGCCGAGCAACAACCCGTCGCCGCGGCAGCCGTCGCGCACGGACCTGCCCCCGGTGGTGCCACCGACCACGCCGGTCCCGGCGGCCGACAGCCGCCGCCCGTCGAGGCTGGAGCAGTTCTCGCGGGCCGACATGTCGCCGATCCTGGAGGAGCCGCCGTCCCGCCACGGTGGTTCGCACCGCGCGCCGGCGGAGGTCGCGAAGGCCGAGCCGCCGATGGCGAACCCGACGTTGCCGGAGTCGGTCCGCAACTTCCAGGGCCGCTCCGGCGGCCGGCGCCGCAAGCCGGAGGAATCGCAGCAGCTGCCGGCGGTGCCGCCGGCGCCGGAGCCCCCGGGTGGCGGCCGCCGCCGCCGTCCGGACGGCGAGCCCCCGGCCTGGGAAGGCATGGTCGCGGAGCGGGCCTCGATGTCCCGCCGGGGAATGGCCCCGGTGGACCCGGCGGACGTCGAGCAGCAGCAGAACGGCAACGGCCACAACGGAGCCCGCAACGGCCACCGAGCGGCCCCGGAACCGGCCCCGGGCAGCGGATCCCATGCGGCGGGCCGCTCGGTGAGCGAACTGCTGGCGGCCAACGGCGGCACGGGCTCGACGCCCCGCCGCCGGCGGCGCGCGGAGGACTGAGCGGCACCGAGTACGCCAAGCCCCGGCGCGCCAAGGTGGCCTTGGTGCTCCATCCATGCCCCGGCCGCCACCCTCGACGGAGGCGCTGCGCGCCGCTGTGCTGATCCGGCGGCACCGAAGGCCACCTTGGGGAGCTTGCGCGTGCCCCCGCCGCCGCCCTCGACGGAGGCGCTGCGCGCCGCTGTGCTGATCCGGCGGCACCGAAGGCCAGCTCGCGCGTGCCCCCGCCACCACGCTCAACGGAGGCGCTGCGCGCCGCCGTGTTGAGCGCGCCCAAGGCCACATCGGGGCGCTCACGCGTTCTTGAGGCTGCGGCGTGGGCGGGGCGCGAGAGCTGAGGCGGCATTCCGGTCCTCCCGGCCTCTTGCGTAGGGTGACCCGCTGTGAGCGGAACCCTCTCGCCCGCGACGGGACTTGATCGTGGACGGCGGCCTCGCCGGGTCACCGTGCTGCTGCCGGTGCTCGGGCTGATCGTGGTGGCCCTGTGCGGCCTGTTCCTGTTCGGGCTGGCCACCGCGCGGGTGGGGCCCCTCGCCGTCACCATCGGTGTCCTCGCCGCGCTCGTGCCCGTGGCCGGCGTCGTCGCCGGGTTCCTCTGGGTCGACCGGTGGGAGCCCGAGCCCGCCAAGTTCCTCCTGCTCGCCTTCGCCTGGGGCGCCTGCATCGCGACCATCACCGCGCTGCTGATCAACACCACCGCCGAAGCCGTCGGGGACGAGCTGCTCGGCTCCGGGCACGGCAACACGATCGCCGCGCTCGTCTCGGCTCCCGTTGTCGAGGAGGCCGCCAAGGCCCTCTTCGTCGTGCTCATCCTCTGGCGGCGGTCCAGCGAGTTCGACGGCGTCGTGGACGGGGTCGTCTACGCCGGGTTCAGCGCCGCCGGGTTCGCCTTCACCGAGAACATCTACTACTTCGGCCGGGCGTTCGCCGACTACGGCTTCGGTGACGGGCACAGCCAGGGCGTCATCACCGCGTTCTTCCTGCGTGGCGTGCTCGCGCCCTTCACCCACCCGCTGTTCGCCGTGCTCACCGGCATCGGGATCGGGATCGCCGCGCGGACGACCGTCAAGGCCCTCAAGATCGCCGCACCGATCGCCGGGTACCTCGCCGCGGTCTGCCTGCACGCCCTGTGGAACAGTGCCGCCCTGCTCGGCGGCTCGAAGTTCCTCACCGTCTACTTCCTGATCATGCTGCCGCTCTTCCTCGGCGTCGTCTACCTGGTCGTCCTGCAGCGGAAGCGGGAGCAGCGGATCATCGCCGCCGCGCTGCCGCACATGGCCGCGGCCCGGTGGATCGCGCCGTCTGAGGTCGACCTGCTGGCCAGCCTGCCCGGCCGCCGGGCCTGGCGCCGCCAGGCGAAGCGGCAGTCCGGAAAACGCGCCGCCCGCGCCGTCGCCATCTACCAGGCGAGCGTGACGGAGCTCGCGTTCCTCGATCGGCACCAGCTCACCAGCGACACCGACCGGCAGCGCCAGCAGGAGCTGCTGCGCACCCTGAAGGCCGCCCGCGCGGAGGCGACGCGCCTCGCCGACGAGGCCGCCCACGGGTGAACCGGTCCGGGTGAAGCTGGTCACCCGGGCTCAACGGCGCGCGTTCGCCCGAGTTAGTCTCGCGCCGTCGTCCGGTACCCGGAGCGGGACTGGAACGAGAGCAGAGGGAGTCTGCGAACCATGAGCGTCCACAGGCGCACGCCATGATGAGGCCCGCCCGCCTCGCGGTCGGCGTCGTTTCCGCCGGCCGGGTGGGCAGCGTGCTCGGCGCCGCGCTGGCCCGGGCGGGGCACACGGTGGTCGCCGCGTCCGGCCTGTCCGCTTCGTCGCTGGCCCGTGCCGAACGCCTCCTGCCCGACGTGCCCCTCCTGCCGCCCGACGAAACCGTCCGCCGGGCGGATCTCGTGCTGCTCGCCCTCCCCGACGACGCGCTCGCCGGGATGGTCCGCGGGCTCGTCGCCACCGAGTCGCTCCGGCCCGGCCAGATCGTCGTGCACACCTCCGGTGCGCACGGCATCGACGTCCTGGCCCCCGCGGCCGAGGCCGGGGCCCTGCCGCTCGCCCTGCACCCGGTGATGACGTTCACCGGCCGCGAGGAGGACCTCGAACGGCTGGCGGCGTGCAGCATCGGCGTCACGGCGGCCGAGGACGACGAAGCGGCGTGGAACGTCGGCGAAGCGCTGGCCGTCGAGATGGGCGCCGAGCCGGTGCGGATCCCCGACTCCGCGCGAGCGCTCTACCACGCTGCGTTGGCCCACGGGGCAAACCACCTGATGGCGCTGGTCGCCGACTGCGCGGACCTGTTGCGCCAAGCCGGAATCGGGCAATCCGAACGCCTGGTCGCACCACTGCTCTCGGCGGCATTGGATAATGTGCTGCGACACGGCGACCGTGCCCTCACCGGCCCGGTCGCGCGTGGCGATCTCGGCACCGTCCGCAAGCACCTCGCGGTGCTGGCGGACCAGGCGCCGGACGTGGCGCCGGCCTACCGCGCGCTGGCCAAGCGCACGGTGGCGCGTTCGACGGCTGCCGGGCTGCTGGACACCGCGGCCGCCAAAGACCTCACCGAACTCCTCGACGATCCCGCCGAAGGGCACCAAGACCAGTGACCACACCGAAATTCAGCCGCGGCACCCTCAACGCGTTCGCGTCGCCCGAGCAGGTGAGCCAGGTCAGCCGGGCGCTGCACGGCGTCGGCCGCAAGCTGGCGCTCGTGCCGACCATGGGCGCGTTGCACGCCGGGCACCGCGAGCTGATCCGCCGCGCCAAGCGGCTGCCGAACACCGTCGTGGCCACCTCGATCTTCGTGAACCCGCTGCAGTTCGGCGCGGGCGAGGACTTCGAGGCGTACCCGCGGCCGCTCGAGGCCGACCTCGACATCCTGCGCGAGGACGGCATCGAAATCGCCTTCACGCCCAGCGCGGACGCCCTCTACGCCGAAGGTGCCGTGGTGACCGTGCACCCGGGCCCGCTCGGCGCCGAACTCGAAGGGGCCGTCCGGCCCGGCCACTTCGCCGGTGTGCTGACCGTCGTGGCGAAGCTGTTCAACCTGCTCCGTCCGGACTACGCCTTCTTCGGCGAAAAGGACTACCAGCAGCTGGTGCTGATCAAGCGGATGGTGCGCGACCTGAACATCGACACGCGCGTGATCGGCGTGCCGACCGTGCGGGAGCGTGACGGGCTCGCGTTGTCGTCGCGCAACGTCTACCTGACGCCTGAGCAGCGCGAAGACGCCATCGTCCTGTCGGCCGCCCTCACCGCGGGGGCGTTCGTCGGCCGGGACGGTGCCGACGCGGTCCTCGAGACCGCGTGGAAGACCCTCGCCGCGCGGCCCGCGGTCGAGGTGGATTACCTGGAGTTGAGGGGAACCGACCTCGGGCCCGCGCCCGTCGATGGTGAAGCACGCTTGTTGATCGCGGCCCGGGTGGGGAGTACCCGGCTGATCGACAACGTTCCGGTGTTGCTCGGCGCTTCGGTAGATCACCCAGCGCACCCGGAGCGGGACGCAGGGGAATAGGAGTCCACGATGTACCGCACCATGCTCAAGTCGAAGATCCACCGGGTGACCGTGACCCAGGCCGACCTGCACTACGTCGGTTCGGTGACGGTCGACGAGGACCTGATGGAGGCCGCGGACCTGCTGCCGGGGGAACAGGTGTCCATTGTGGACGTCACCAACGGGGCGCGGCTGGAGACCTACGTCATCAAGGGGGAACGCGGCAGCGGGGTGCTCGGCATCAACGGTGCCGCGGCGCACCTGGTGCACCCGGGTGACCTGGTCATCCTCATCTCGTACGGCCAGATGGACGACGCCGAGGCGGCGACGTACCAGCCGCGCGTGGTGTTCGTCGACGCGGACAACCGGATCGTCCACCGGCACACCGACCCCGGCCACGCGCCGGAGGGCTCCGGGCTGCTGTCCGGCACGGTGACCCTGCCGCCGGACGAGGAGGCGGCGATCTTCCCGGTCGCCGAGACGGCGGACGCCCGCCGCCTCGACGCGTTGCTGCACGCGGAAAGCTGACCCGCTTGCTGCTCACCGTCGACGTCGGCAACACGAACATCGTGCTGGGGCTGTGGTCCGGTCAGGAGCTCGTGGGGGACTGGCGCATGCGCACGGACGCGCGCATCACGGCCGACGAGCTGGCGTTGACGGTCCGCGGGCTGCTCGGCCCGCACGCGGACGCGGTGTCCGGGATCAGTGCGTTGTCGACGGTGCCGGCCGTGCTGCGCGAGCTGCGGGTGATGCTCGGCCGGTACTACGCCCGGGTCCCGAAGATCGTGGTCGAGCCGGGCGTGCGCACCGGAGTGGCGCTGCTGGTGGACAACCCGAAGGAGGTGGGCGCGGACCGGCTGGTGAACACGCTGGCCGCGCACCACCTCCACAGCACGGCGTGCGTGGTGGTCGACTTCGGCACGTCGACCAACGTGGACGCGATCTCGGCCCGTGGCGAGTTCCTGGGCGGCGCGTTCGCCCCCGGGATCGAGATTTCGGTGGACGCGCTGGCGTTGCGCGCGGCGGCGCTGCGGAAGGTCGAACTGGTGCCGCCGCGGTCGGTGATCGGCAAGAACACGGTGGAGTGCCTGCAGTCCGGGATCCTGTACGGCTTCGCGGGCCAGGTGGACGGGCTGGTGCGCCGCATCGTCCGCGAGCTTTCCCCGGGCGGCGCGGAACCGGTGGCGGTGCTGGCCACGGGCGGCCTGGCGCCGCTGGTGCTGGACGAGTCGGAGACGATCACCGACCACGTCCCGGAGCTGACGCTGCTCGGCCTGCGGCTGGCGTACGAGCGCAACATCCGGCCCTGAGCGGGGACAGCCGTCAGCCGCGGGCCAGGCGGCGGCGCTCCAGCACGTATCCCAGCGCCGTGACCGCCAACGCCGGGAAGGCCACCTTGGCCTGCGGGAACCTCGCGGCACCGGGCGGGTCCACCGCCTTCGACCCCGGATAGGCCAGTGCCGAAATCTGCGTCACCCAGTACAGCGACGCCAGCACCGCCCCGGCGTCGAGACCCGCCCGGGCCGGCGCCCGCCACAGCTGCCACAGACTGGTGACGCCCAGCGCGAGTCCCAGGCTCATCGTCTGGCCGTTGTGGAACTTGGCGTGCGGCGGCCAGGCCGGGTTGTGCACGTGGGTCTCGTTCCAGTCGGCACGGTACGGGCCCACCGCCGTCACGACCGAAGTCAGCGAGATCAGTGCCCGTCCCAAAGATTTCCTGCGCATGACTGCAGTATCGAACCTCGACCTCGATCGAGGTCAAGGACGAAGAACGTCAGCGCCGCCGCGCGCGCAGGACCGTGGTGATCAGCGGCAGGTCGAACTCGCCGTTCGCGGTGGCCGGATTCGCGGCCAGGAACCGCCGGAGCCGGCCCAGCAGGGCCGCCGACTCCTCCGGCGCCGACACGATCACCTTCGAATACGTCGCGATCGTTTCCAGCAGGGTCTCCGCGGTGCGCCGTTGCGTGTGGCGGAACCGGTCGCTTTCGAACGGCTCGAACGCCGGGTGCGTCACCTCGCGCATATCTTCGATGCTCGTCGGGCGGCGGGCGCCGTCGCGGCCCAGCGTGGTGAACTCCGCGACCCACGGCACCGATTCGTCTTCGTAGTTCCACATCGGCACGCACACGCCGCCCGGGCGCAGCACGCGGCGGATCTCCGTCATCGCCACGGGTACGTCGAACCAATGGAACGCCTGGCCGACGAAAACCGCCTCGACGGTCTCGTCGGGCAGCGGGATCCGTTCGGCGTTCCCCGCCAGTGACGTCGCCGAGGGCACGGCCCGCTCGAGTTCCGCGCGCATTTCCGGGTCGGGTTCGACCGCGGTGACGTCGAGCCCGAGCGCGGTCAGCCCGAGGGTGAGTTTGCCGGTTCCGGCGCCGAGATCGAGCACCCGGCGCGGTGTTCCGCGCACCCCGGAAAGGCCCCACTCGATCGCTTCCCGCGGGTAATCGGGCCGGTGCTGGGCGTACTCGGCGGCGCGGCTGCCGAAGGAAGATGCACGCTGACCTCGGGTGGGATCGCTCACCGGTCCAGGCTAATGGAGGGAAAGGTAAAGGTAATCCGGTTGGCGTAGCGGTCAGCCGGGTTCGTACCCTATGGCCATGACCGAAAACCCCGCTTCCACCAGCGAGCCCGCCGAAGACGAACTGCCCGAGCAGATGCGGGTGCGCCGGGAGAAGCGCGACCGGATCCTGGCGGAGGGTATCGATCCCTACCCGGTCGAGGTACCCCGCACGCACTCGCTCGCCGAGGTGCGCGCGGCGCATTCGGGCCTCCCCGCCGATACCGCCACGGGCGCGCAGGTCGGCATCACCGGCCGGGTGATGTTCCTGCGCAATACGGGCAAGCTGTGCTTCGCGAGCCTCCGCGACGGCGACTCCGAACTCCAGGCGATGATCAGCCTGGCGAAGGTCGGCGAGGACGCGCTGGCGGCGTGGAAGTCCGACGTCGACCTCGGCGACCACGTGTTCGTGCAGGGTGAGGTCATCACGTCCAAGCGCGGTGAGCTTTCGGTGATGGCCGACGCGTGGCGCATCACGTCGAAGGCGCTGCGCCCGCTGCCCAACGCCTTCAAGGACCTGGCCGAAGAGACGCGGATCCGCCAGCGCTACGTCGACCTCATCATGCGCCCGCGCGCGCGGGACGTCGTGCGCACGCGCGCCGGCGTGGTCCGGTCGCTGCGGGAGTCGTTCCACCGCCGCGGGTTCACCGAGGTCGAGACGCCGATGCTGCAGACGCTGCACGGCGGCGCCGCGGCCCGCCCCTTCGTCACGCATTCCAACGCCTTCGACATGGAGCTCTTCCTGCGGATCGCCCCGGAGCTCTACCTCAAGCGCTGCGTCGTCGGCGGCATCGAGAAGGTCTTCGAGATCAACCGCAACTTCCGGAACGAGGGCAGCGACTCGTCGCATTCGCCGGAGTTCGCGATGCTCGAGTACTACGAGGCCTACGCCACGTACGACACGAACGCGGTGATGACGCGGCAGCTGATCCAGGAGGCCGCGCAGACGGTGCTGGACACCCAGGTCGTCACGCTGCCCGACGGTTCGGAGTACGACCTCTCCGGCGAATGGACCACGCTCGGAATGTACGAGTCGTTGTCCGATTCCCTCGGCGAAGAGGTGACGCCGGAGACGCCCGCCGCCAAACTGCTCGGATTCGCGCAGGCCAGGGGCCTGGAAGTGGATCCGAAGCTCGGGCACGGGAAGCTCGTCGAGGAACTGTGGGAACACCTCGTCGGAGATCACCTGCACGCACCGACGTTTGTCCGTGATTTTCCGCTGGAGACGTCGCCATTGACGAGGCAGCATCGCTCGCGGGCGGGGGTGGCCGAGAAGTGGGACCTCTACGTGCGCGGATTCGAACTCGCCACCGGATACTCCGAGCTGGTCGATCCGGTCGTCGAACGGGAACGCCTCACCGAACAGTCGCTGCTGGCCGCGCAGGGCGATAGCGAAGCCATGCGGCTCGACGAGGATTTCCTGCGGGCCCTGGAGTACGGAATGCCCCCGAGCGGTGGTGTCGGAATGGGGATCGACCGCCTCCTCATGGCGCTGACCGGCCTCGGTATCCGGGAGACGATCCTCTTCCCGCTGGTACGGCCTGAATAACCCGGCCGTGTGAGGATAGCGACTGGTTATGGATATGAGATTTGCGCTGCACTCCAGAAGCGGGTACTAATGTTCTAGACAAAGTCTTCTGTCCCGGGGCTCGCCCCGTACCAGATCATTGAGTAAGCCCCGCAGGAGGAATCGGATGGCACAGAAGGTGCTCGTCTCGCTGGTCGACGACCTCGACGGCAGTGAGGCGGAAGAGACCGTCGAGTTCGGTTTGGACGGAGTCAGCTACCAGATCGATCTCTCCTCGGAAAACGCGGAGGAGCTGCGGGACGCGCTCGCTCAGTATGTCGAGCACGCGCGTCGTGCGGGCGGGCGCAAGCGCGCCACGGTTCGCCCGGTCGCGGGTAAGGGTTCGGCTCGCCCGGCCGCTGTCGACCGTGAGCAGAACCAGGCGATCCGGTCGTGGGCGCGCAAGAACGGTTACGCGGTTTCCGACCGCGGCCGCATCCCCTCCGAGGTCGTCGAGGCTTACCACAAGAAGAACTGAAGATTGTTCACGCCGCCTCCGTGCGGGCCGGCTGCGAGTCGCTGACCAGCAGCGATCCCGTACGCGTGGTGGTGTGACCAATCGCCGACGCGGGGTTTCCAGCGGTGGCCGCCGGGCGCATTTTCGCCCGGCGGCTTTCTTCATGTCCGGTCGCTGTCCGGTTCCCGTTCTCCCGCGCGTGCGGTTCGGGCGTACTCGGCAGGCGACTGTCCGGTCACCGTCCGGAAATCGCGGATGAAGTGCGACTGGTCGCTATAGCCCAGTCGAACCGCCAGACCGGCGTAATCGCGTTCTCCTTCTGTGACGAGCCGCTGCGCTGCGTCATTGAGACGGTAAATCCGGATCGCCCACTTGGGCGGGCAGCCGACGTGTTCGGCGAACACCCGCTGGAGGGACCGGGTGGTTAGTCCAGTATCCGCGCACAGTTGCGCCACCCGGGTAATTCCCGGATCCCGTGCGATTTGTTCCACCGCCTCCGCCGCCGCACGGGCGGCCGGAGACAGCCGCACGGGATTTGCGATCAGCAAGTTGTCGATGGCACCGACCATTTGCGCATCGGTGCCGGCCGTGCGCACCGATTCGGCGGCTGTCGACGCCGCGGCGCCGAAAACGTCGGTGAGCGGGACGGCCCGGTCGGCGATGTCACGCACGGGTCCGCCGAGGAACGCGCGGAAGGTGCCCGGCCGGAATCGCACGCCCAAGCCTTGGACGCGGCCGGTCAAGCGGTGGGAAAAGACGTCGTGGGCCGGGCCGTGGACACCGGAGGCGCCCGGGAAGAACGTGACGTGGACCGAGAGGTTCGGCAGCACCCGCTGCTCGTACGGTGGTTTGCCGCGCAGGTCCCAGCGCAGGATCCAGTGGTATTCGACGAATTCGGCGAGTTCCGGGGCCGGCGGGTGCCTGGTCAGCGTGAACATCGTGCGCGCGGTGGCTTCGGCCACGATGCCACGCGGGATCCGGTGCGTCACGGGTTCACGGTAGCTGTCGCGTTCGTTCAAGACGCGCTGCTCGGCGGCGAGTTTGGATCACCGGCATGACTGCCGAGTTGCTGCGTCCCGCCGCGGCCGAATTCCTCCGGATCGCGTGTGCGGTCCCCGACCTGACCGCGCCGACGCCGTGCGCGGGGTACGACGTCCGCGGGCTGCTCAACCACTTCCTGTACTGGGGCCCGTGGTTGATCGCCGCGGGACGGCGCGAGGACCCGCCCGCGATGGGGTCCGCCGAGGCGGATGCGGCCCTGGTGACGGACGGCTGGCGCGCGGATCTGGAGAAGCAGACGGAGACGCTGGTGGAGGTGTTCGGGACGCCGGCGGCGTGGACGGGCACGACGGCGCTGGGTTCGGCGCCGATGCCGTCGGCGGTGGTGGGCGCGATGGTGCTGGGCGAGTTCGTGCTGCACGGCTGGGACCTGGCCCGGGCGAGCGGCCAGGAGTGCGCTTACGCCCCCGAAGCGGCGACGGTGGTGTACGAGTCCGCGGTCGCGATGGGCGACCAGGCGCGGTCGATGGGGGTGTACGGGCCGGCGGTGGCGGTGGCCGCCGATGCCTCGCCGCTGGAGCGGGCGCTGGGGGCGGCCGGCCGGGATCCGGGCCGGCCGGCCTGAGTCACCGGGGGCAGGTGCGCGGGCAGCCGTCGCACTCCGTGGCCGAGGGCAGCAGGTACGAAAAACAGCAGCTCTCCCGCCGCCGCGTCCACTCGCGGTGGCCGTCCGGGCCCTCCTGCAGGCGCAACGTCGACGCCGAGGTCAGCGGCGGGTACCGGGCGTCGAGCACCAGTGCCGCGTCCGCCACGCCCGCGCCCTCGGCCTCCGGGGTCCCGCCCTGGCGGCCCGCCCACCACAGCGAGTTCTCCAGCGCGTCCGTCGCCGCCGCCCACAGCGTCCGGCGGCCCAGCCTGCTGAGCGGTGCGTACGCCCGGACGAACTGGGCCGCGTGAGCCAGGTAACGCGCCCGGAGGACGGCCGCCAGCGCGCGTTCGTCGCGGACCACGGTGGCCTCCGGGCGGGCCGAGCCCGGGTCGGTCGGGAGGCAGTGGAACGCGTCACCCAGCACCGCCATGCCGTCGGGGTGCGGCCGGTCGTCGGCCAGGCGGAACGCCAGCTCGGCCGGCTTCAGCGACGGCACCCGGCGCTCGTGGTGCCACAACAGCGCGCCGACGTACGCCGGGACGTGCAGGTACCAGGTCAGCACCCAGCTGGCCGTGGTCCGCGACGGTGTCGCGTCGTGCTCGCGCAGCAGCCAGTCGCCCAGCAGGCCGCGCCACTCGTCGAAGTACCCGGGTGTCTCCAGCAGCTCCGAACAGCGGATCCAGCCCGCCGGGACGTCACGCCGCAGTTCGGAGCGTTCCTGCAGGCCGGAGACCCGCCGCAACGACGACGCGAGGCCGTCGCCGACCTCGCGTGCGTCACGGAAGGACCGCTGCTGGCTCAACCGCGGCCCTCCTCGGGTGCCGTAGTGGATTAGGCGTGCCTAACCTTACAGTCTTCCGGAAGCTGCGCCAATCGGGTGGGGCACTCCCAGCTTGCGGACTGTTCGCGGTGAGCGGACAGGGCGCGGATGGCGGAATCCGCGTGGCCGTTCGCACGTTGGGCTTGACGTAAAGGTGCAGGGCAACCTGATGATGGGAGCACCCGGGAGACACCACGTCCGGGTGCGGAAACGACCGCCGAGAGCCGTAGTGGCACGCCAGCGCGACGGCTTGGCTACTAGAGTGGTCTCACGGTGCTGAATCCATCGCGGTGAAAGCACGATGGAAACGGGCCGCCGGCGCAGCAGTCGAGGGAGTGCACATGTTTGAGAGGTTCACCGACCGCGCGAGGCGGGTGGTCGTCCTGGCTCAAGAAGAGGCCAGGATGCTCAACCACAACTACATCGGCACCGAGCACATCCTCCTGGGTCTGATCCACGAGGGTGAGGGTGTCGCCGCCAAGGCGCTGGAGTCGCTGGGCATCGCCCTGGAGGGCGTGCGCCAGCAGGTCGAAGAGATCATCGGCCAGGGCCAGCAGGCGCCGAGCGGGCACATCCCGTTCACGCCGCGCGCCAAGAAGGTGCTGGAGCTGTCGCTGCGCGAAGCGCTGCAGCTCGGCCACAACTACATCGGCACCGAGCACATCCTGCTCGGCCTGATCCGCGAGGGCGAGGGCGTCGCCGCGCAGGTTCTGGTCAAGCTGGGAGCGGACCTCAACCGGGTCCGCCAGCAGGTGCTGCAGCTGCTCTCGGGCTACCAGGGCGGCAAGGAGTCCACCGAAACCGGTTCCGGCCGCGGTGAGGGCACCCCGTCGTCGTCGCTGGTCCTCGACCAGTTCGGCCGCAACATGACCGTGCTCGCCCGCGAGGGCAAGCTCGACCCGGTCATCGGGCGCGGCAAGGAGATCGAGCGGGTCATGCAGGTGCTGTCCCGCCGGACCAAGAACAACCCGGTGCTCATCGGCGAGCCCGGCGTCGGCAAGACCGCCGTCGTCGAGGGCCTCGCGCAGAGCATCGTCAAGGGCGAGGTGCCCGAGACGCTCAAGGACAAGCAGCTCTACACGCTGGACCTGGGCTCCCTGGTCGCCGGCTCCCGCTACCGCGGTGACTTCGAAGAGCGCCTGAAGAAGGTGCTCAAGGAGATCAAGACCCGCGGCGACATCATCCTGTTCATCGACGAGCTGCACACGCTGGTCGGGGCGGGTGCCGCCGAGGGTGCGATCGACGCGGCTTCGATCCTGAAGCCGATGCTCGCCCGCGGTGAGCTGCAGACGATCGGCGCGACCACGCTCGAGGAGTACCGCAAGTACATCGAGAAGGACGCCGCCCTCGAGCGCCGGTTCCAGCCGATCCAGGTCGGCGAGCCGTCGCTGGAGCACACCATCGAGATCCTCAAGGGCCTGCGTGACCGGTACGAGGCGCACCACCGCGTCTCGATCACCGACTCCGCGCTGGTCGCCGCCGCGACCCTGGCGGACCGGTACATCAACGACCGGTTCCTCCCGGACAAGGCGATCGACCTGATCGACGAGGCCGGCGCCCGGATGCGCATCCGCCGGATGACCGCGCCGCCGGACCTGCGCGAGTTCGACGAGAAGATCGCGAACGTCCGCCGCGACAAGGAGTCCGCGATCGACGCGCAGGACTTCGAGCGGGCCGCCCGCCTGCGTGACGAGGAGAAGACCCTCCTCGGCCAGAAGGGCGAGCGGGAGAAGCAGTGGAAGGACGGCGACCTCGACGTCGTCGCCGAGGTCGACGACGAGCAGATCGCGGAGGTGCTGGCCAACTGGACCGGCATCCCGGTGTTCAAGCTGACCGAGGAGGAGACCACCCGGCTGCTGCGCATGGAGGACGAGCTCCACAAGCGCATCATCGGCCAGGAGGACGCGGTCAAGGCCGTCTCGCAGGCGATCCGCCGTACGCGGGCCGGTTTGAAGGACCCGAAGCGCCCGTCCGGCTCGTTCATCTTCGCCGGCCCGTCCGGTGTCGGTAAGACCGAGCTGTCCAAGGCGCTGGCCTCGTTCCTGTTCGGCGAGGACGACGCGCTCATCCAGATCGACATGGGCGAGTTCCACGACCGCTACACCGCTTCGCGGCTCTTCGGTGCCCCTCCGGGCTACGTCGGCTACGAAGAGGGCGGCCAGCTGACCGAGAAGGTGCGGCGCAAGCCGTTCTCGGTGGTCCTGTTCGACGAGATCGAGAAGGCGCACCAGGAGATCTACAACACGCTCCTGCAGGTGCTGGAAGACGGCCGCCTGACCGACGGTCAGGGCCGCACGGTCGACTTCAAGAACACGGTCCTCATCTTCACGTCCAACCTGGGCACGTCGGACATCTCGAAGTCCGTCTCGCTCGGGTTCGCCGGGTCCAACGACACCGGCACCCGGTACGAGAAGATGAAGCAGAAGGTCAACGAGGAAATGAAGAAGCATTTCCGCCCGGAGTTCCTGAACCGGATCGATGACATCATCGTGTTCCACCAGCTGACGCAGGAACAGATCATCATGATGGTCGACCTGATGATCGGCCGCGTGGAGAAGCAGCTCAAGGCCAAGGACATGGAGCTGGAGCTCACGGCGAAGGCCAAGTCGCTGCTGGCCAAGCGCGGCTTCGACCCCGTGCTGGGTGCGCGGCCGCTGCGCCGCACGATCCAGCGCGAGATCGAGGACCAGCTGTCGGAGAAGATCCTCTTCGGCGAGGTCGAGCCGGGCCAGATCATCCTGGTCGACGTCGAGGGCTGGAGCGGCAACCCGGAGGACAAGGACGACCAGGCGAAGTTCACCTTCCGCGGTGAGCGCCGGCCGTCGTCGATCCCGGACGCCCCGCCGGTCAGCATCGGCGCGGGCCACGAAGAGCAGGGCGGCGAAGCCGAAGGCGAGTGATCGCCGCGTAGGACGCCAGGAGGGCGGTTCCCCGGTTCGGGGAGCCGCCCTTCCGGCTGTCCGGGCCCGTGAGACGATGCCGCGGACCTTGGGAGGGGGAATCCGCGTGGACGTGCTGTCGATCGACTTCGGGACTTCCAGCACCGTCGGTGTCCTCTCCGCCTTCGGCCGGGGGCCGCGGGCCATCGAAGTCGACGGGTCCGTCACCATGCCCTCCGCCGTCTACGTCAACGACGACGGCCTGCTCGTGGTCGGCCAGGATGCCGAACGGCGAGCCCGGCTCGATCCCAGCCGGTTCGAACCCAACCCCAAGCGGCGCATCGACGAAGGCCGGCTGCGGCTCGGTGACCACGAAATACCGATCACCGACGCCTTCGCCGCCGTCCTGCGCCGGATGGGCGAGGAAGCCGAACGGCAGCTCGGCCGCCCGCCAGCGCAAACCCGGATTTCGCACCCCGCCGGCTGGGGTGCCGTCCGGCAGGACGTCCTCCGGGCCGCCGCCGCGAAGGCCCGGTTCGCCGACGTCCGGCTGATCCCCGAGCCGGTGGCCGCCGCCGCCCACTACGCCAGCCTGGGGAGCCGGACCGGCGGCCCCATCGGCGTTTACGACCTCGGGGCCGGCACCTTCGACTGCGCTGTCGTCGGAGTCACCCGGCAGGGCTTCACCGTGCTCGCCGAGGACGGCCTGCCCGATCTCGGCAGCCTCGACATCGACCAGGCCCTGCTCGTCCACATCGGACGCTCGGTCTCGCACACCGATCCGGCGCAGTGGCAACGCCTCCTGCGGCCGCAGACCACCGCCGACCGCCGCACGCGCCGCGCGTTGCTGCAGGATGTCCGTGACGCCAAGGAAAGCCTCTCACGGCACGCGCAAACCCACGTGCCGATGGCCGAGCCGTTCGGGGACGTCCTCGTCAGCCGGGACGAGCTCGAAGCGCTCGTGCGGCCCAGCCTGCTGCGCAGCGCCGAGCTGCTCGCCGCCACGATCCGCCGCGCCGGCCTCACGCCAGCGCAGCTCGCCGGGGTCTACCTCGTCGGCGGGCCGAGCCGGATGCCGCTGCTGGTCAGCCTGCTCGGCCGGCAGCTCGGCGTCGCGCCGACCACGCAGGACCAGCCCGAGACGGCCGTCGCGTTCGGGCTCCACCACGTTCCGCTGGGCACCACCACGGACCTCACCGTGCCCGCGTTCGCGCCGGTCCGCCCGCCCGTGGTGCCGCCGCGGCCGCAACCGTGGCAGCAGCAGGCCGCCCGGCCGCCGCACTACGCGCCGCCGCCGCAACAGCAGCAGCCACAACCGGTGCCACGCAAGCGAACCAAGCTGCTCGTCGGGATCGCGGTGCTCGTCGTCGTCGCGATCACGGTGACCGTCGTCCTCTTCGCCACGAAGAGCGAATCAGCGCAGTCTACAGTGGACTGCACGACGACGGCTCAGCGCGACCGGGCCGGGTTCACCCCCTGCCTGCGCTCGCTGGCCGGTACCGTCCCGGACCGGACGACCTGTCAGGCCGCCGACTCCGTGGGCAAGCTGGTGCACGCCCAAGCCGCGGTCACCTGCGGGTTCGGCAAGGGCAGCGTGGTCAGCTACTACCAGGGCGTCACCGTCGCCGAGGTCGAGGCGAGCGCGAAGCTGCAGGTCGGCGGCCGCAACGTCGTGGAGGGCAGCTGGGACGGCGGCGGGCTGCACGGCCGGTACATCGCCGGGGTCGGCAGCTTCTCCGGGATCGTGCTCTTCGGCCCGGACGACCGCCGGGTGGCCGGGCTCTACACCTCGCTCGACGCGCGCCGCACCGCCGACCTCGTGGCCTTCTTCACCCGCGAGATCAAGCCGGCCTGATTCACCAGGCCTTGTCGAACCGCATACCGCCGGCGTACCAGTCGTCGTCGGGCACCGGCCCGGACGGCGGTGCGGCGGCGGCGGTGTCCGAAGACCGGTCCTTCAGCACCTTGGCGCCGGAGTCCGCGGCCGGCGCAGGCGCAGGCGCAGCAGCCGGGGCGGCCACCGGAACCGGGACCGGCTCGAACTGCACCCGCCAGCGCAGCCGGTCCATCAGGTAGCCGCCGGTGCCCAGCGGCGCCAGCAGCTGCCCGGTCCGCTTCGCCGACTCGCGCTGGGCCTCGACGTACGTGCGCAGGACGGCGTCCGCGATCTCCGACGGCGACATCCCCGAGACGGCGTCGGTGAGCCGCAGCCGGGTCAGCACGCCGTCGGTGTTGACCGACAGCGAAACCGCGCCGTCGGCGGACGTCGCCGTCGCCGACAGCGCGTCGAGCTCGGCCAGCAGGGTTTCACGATCCGGTTTCGCCGGACGGTCAGCCATCCAGCCGCTCCAGGTGGCCGTTGTCCTGCGAGACCCGGCCGTCGGGGGCGATGTCCACGTTCCGGTCGCGGACGTTCTTCTCGGTCTGCCGCGAAGTGTGGTCGGTCTCGAAGTTGTCCGGGTCGAAGCTCGAGCCCGGGCTGACGTCCGGCGGGTCGGGTATCTTCGGCAGGTCGACGGCTTCGTCGCCGATGCGGTTCGCCAGCGTCTGGGCCGCCTCGCCGGCCCCGTCGCGGATCTTGCCCGCGCTGTCGAGGAAGCTCTGGTGCAGGTCGAACGCGTTGTCGCCGGTGATCTCCGCCTGGTTCGCCACCATCGCGCTGATCGCGCCGCCGGCGGCGTTGCCGGCCACCAGCGCGCCGTTGGCCGCGGTGAAGATCGCCGCGCCCGCCGGGGCGGCGACGCCGGCGCTGGCCACGGTGAGCAGGCCGGCGACCGCGCCCGCGAACGTGGCCGCGAGCACCTTCGACATGGCGGCTTCGCGCTTGCGGGACTGGTCTTCCTGGTACTTCTTCGCCGTCTCCAGGAACGTGGTGCCGAGGTTGCTCAGGTCCTGGCGGGCCGACGCGATGGCTTCACGTGCCGCCACGACGTCGCTCTCCAGCACGGTGATCTTGGTTTCGACCTCGGTGAAGGCGTCGGCCAGCTGGTTGAGGTAGGCCTTGACCGCGTTCGCGGCCGACCCGCGCCAGACGTCGAGGAACTGCCGGGCGTCGTCGAGCTTCGGCCTCGAGTCGCGCTGCAGCTGCTTCCAGACGGCGTCGTGCTTCATGATCAGGCTCTGGAGACCCGAGGTCGACTCGTGGTCGATGTCGGCGTCGGAGAACTCCCGGTAGACGTCGGCGATCTGGTCCTGCATCTTGCGGAACTGCTCGCTGGAGTCGTCGAACCCGAACAGCCAGATCTCGGTCATCCGCAGGACTTCGAGGGCGTCCAGTGCGTCGTTCGCGCCGTCCTTCAGGTCCTCGGACACACCCTCGAGGAGTTCGGCGCGGCGGTCTTCGCCGCTGGACATCGGTTCGGCGTCGAGGCCGGTGTCGAAGTAGCCGTCCACGTCGTCAGTTCCCTTCCAGGCCCGCGGCCGCGCGGTTGACGTGCCGCTTAGAGTCCTCGTCGGCCTGTTCGTACAGCTCGGCGACCCGCATCAGCGCGTGGCTGGTGTCCGCGGTGGTCTGGTGCAGCTGCGCGACCAGTTTCTGGATCTTCGCCAGGTGGTCGTCGTAGGCCGCCGCGACGGCGGGCATGCCCAGCGTGCGGCCGAAGGCGTTGGCCGCGGGGAGCATCCCGGCGATGCCGCCGAAGAAGCCACCGCCACCGGACGAGACGGGGACGTCGGTGCCGCGCAGGCCGCCCGACGCGGTTTCCGCGGCGACGGCCGCGTCCTGGAGGGCTCCGGCCGAGTCCCGCAGGTCCTGCAGGTCGGTCTCGAATCCGATCATCACTCACCTCTTCTTCGGGCTGCGCGTCCGGACATGTAAACACCGTTCGATCGGCCGGCAGGGGCGTTTGCGGGTGGTGTGCCCCAGATCACGAGTGGCCCGCTGTACCGCCGAACGGGCGAATGTCGTCCGTGGCGGGCAGGCTCGGCGCTCCTCCCTGCATGAGCACAGTCACGGAACCTCGCGCACCGACCGTGCGGAGCCGGTTGCGCGAGGCAAAACGCTTCTCCTGGACGGGATTCGCGGTCACGGTCGCGGCATCGCTGCTCGGCACGCTCGTCCCGGCGGCGATCGGGGCCGGCCCGGACGCGACGCTGATCTCCACGCTGGTGGTCACGGTCCTGGCGGCGGGCGGGTTCACCGCGAAGGACGGCAGCGCCCGCGGTGTCAAGGCGATCGCGATCGTGCTGCTGGCGACGGGCGCGCTCGTCCTGACGGTGACCGGGGTGACCGTGCTCGACCTCGTCCGGGGGCGCCCGGCGACGTTCCCCGGTGTGCCGGAAGCGGCCGCCGAAGCGCGGGTCATCGTCCCGGAGTCGGTCACCTGCGGCGCGACACCCGTGCACACGACGACGACCTGCGTGGTGGCGGTCCGCAGCGTCGGCGCGAGCGCGCTGCGGGTCAGCGGGATCGAGGTGGACAGCACGGACTTCGCGGTGGACGCGAGCGGGTGCGTCGGCCACGAGGTGGCCCCGGGCCGCCGGTGCACGCTGGTCGTCAGCTTCACCCCGGCCAAGAGCGGCGACCGGGTCGCGGACCTGACGGTTCACCACAACGTCCCGGGCCCGGCGGCGTTCGTCGAGCTCACCGGCCGCGGCGGTTAGCTGTGGGTCAACCGCGCACCGGCGGCGAAGGCGATCCACGCCTGCACGATCCCGAACGCGAGCGACGTGACCAGGACCGGCGGGCCGTGGACCGACGCGACCGCGCCGTACGGCTCGACGAGGACGACCGGCAGGAGGAACGCCCCGGTGAGCACCCGGCGCCGTGGCTCGATGCCGCCCAGCGACAGCACCGGCCACATCACGAACCCGGCGAACAGCGCGGTGACCACGACGAGCGCCGGGACCCAGAAGATCACGCCCAGCCCGCACATGCTTTCCGGGTAGCTCGCCCTCTCGGTCGCGCAGGACTGGTTCAGGTAAGAGCTGACCGCGTGCGCGAACGCGCCGATGCCCGCGCCGGTCAGCAGGGCCGTGACGCCGACGGTCAGCACCGCCCCGGGTCTGGCCCAGACGTCCCGGCCGCGCGTCAATGCTCCGCGCCCGCGCTGACCGCCAGGTCCTCGGTGACCCGCAACGCCGTGTCCGCCAAGGCTTCCAGCGCGTCGGCGATCCGGTCCACGCTCAGCGACGGCTCGGCCCCGCCCGCGGCCGCGACCTGCTCCGGGCTGAACGGGACGTGCACGAACCCGCCGCGCACGCCCGGGAACTCCGTGGCCAGCAAGTGCATCAACCCGTAGAACACCTGGTTGCACACGTACGTCCCGGCGGTGTGGGAGACCGACGCCGGTACGCCCGCCGCGCGGATCGCCGCTACGCACGCCTTCACCGGCAACGTCGTGAAGTACGCCGCCGGGCCCTCCGCGACGACCGGGGCGTCCACCGGCCGGGCGCCCGCGTTGTCCGGGATGCGGGCGTCGATCAGGTTGATGGCCACCCGCTCCGGGGTCACCTCGGACCGGCCGCCCGCCTGGCCGGCGCAGACCACCAGCGACGGCCGGTGCTCCTCCAGCGCCCGCCGCAGCGCGGGCAGCGACGCCGCGAATTCGCAGGGCAGCTCGACCGCCGCGACGTCGTCACGGCGGGCGCCCACCAGCGAAACCGCCTGCCACGACGGGTTGACCGGCTCGCCGCCGAACGGCGCGAAGCCCGTCATCAGCACCCTGGCCATGCCATCCTCCCCGAACGAAAAGCGTCGAGGCCACCCTACGTCCGCAGGGTGGCCTCGACGACGATCGCGGATCAGGCGGCGGGCTTGAGCCCACCCGGGTAGAGGTACTGGTCGGCCGGCTTGCCGGTGCCGTACACCCACGCGTCGAAGAAGCCCTGGAGGCTCCGGTGCGCGGCGAATTCGGTGAACCGCTGGAACTCCTGCATGCTCGCGTTCCCGTCGCGGTGCAGCGACGGCCAGGTCTTCAGGACCCAGTCGAACGCCGGCTGCCCGATGTAGTTGCGCAGCGCGTGCAGCATCACCGGGCCCTTCGAGTACACGTACGTGAACTCCCGGCCTTGGCCCATGTCGTACAGCTTGCCGTTCCAGAACGCCGGGGACGCCTTCTTGACGTCGTCGGCGTACTGCTTGTTCAGGTCGACGCCTTCCTTCGCCTCGTCCCACAGCCAGGTGGCGTAGGAGGCGAAGCACTCGTTGAGGCAGACGTCGCGCCAGTGCGCGACCGCGACCGAGTCGCCGTACCACTGGTGGGCGTTCTCGTGGACGATCGTCGGCACCGTGCCGGCCCAGCCCGCAGAGTAGATCGGCCGGCTCATCGTCTCCAGCGAGAAGCCGATCTGCTCGTTGAGGAAGATGCCGCCCGCGGCGTCGATCGGGTACTTGCCGAACTTCGACTCGAGGAAGTCGAGGATCTCCGGCAGCCGCGCCTCGGCCTGCTTCGTCGAGTCGGGGACGCCGGGGGCGAACGCGCTGACGATCGGGGTGCCGTCCTTGCGCTTCTGGCGGTCGAAGGTCCACTTGTCGATCGCGACCGTCGTCATGTACGGCACGATCGGCGTCTCTTCGGCCCAGACGTGCGTGGTGCCGCCCGGCGCCTTGAACGACGGCTTCTCGCGGCCGTTGGCGATCACGCCCCACTCGTCGGGCACGGTGATGGCCAGGTGGAACGTGGCCTTGTCGAGCGGGGTGTCGTTGACCGGGTACCAGGTGGTGGCCGACTTCGGCTCGCCGGCGGCGAACGCGCCGCCCGCCTGGGCGAACTGCCAGCCGTTGTTGCCGAGCGCCGGGTCGTCGATCGGCGCGGGCACGCCGTGGTAAGCGATCTTCACCTTGAAGTGCTGGCCCCGCCACAGCGCGCGCGACGGCGTGATGACCAGCTCGTGGTCCCCGGTCCGGCTGAACTTCGCGTCCCGGCCGTCGACCTTCACCGAGTCGACGGTCAGGCCCTTGAAGTCCAGGTCGAACGAGCTGAGCGACTGCGTCGCCCGCGCGGTGATGTCCTGGTTCCCGGTGAGCTGGTGCGACGCCGGGTCGTAGCCGACCTTGAGGTTGTAGTCGGCGACGTCGTAGCCGCCGTTGCCGTCCTGCGGGTAGTAGCTGTCGCCGGCGCCATCGCTGCCGGGCTGCGCCGTGCCCCAGCCCTCGCCGGCGGCGGCGACGCCGGTGCCGAGGCAGAGACTGGCGGCCACGGCAACCGCCACCACGGCCGGTTTCTGTCCCCTCATGAACGCTCCTGTTCGTGTCGGTGGACGTCGTCCGCAACGTATCGCCACGATCGGGTGATCCGGCGGATCGCGTCGTATTTGTCCGGATAATCAGCACTTCCGTCGGCCCGCCCCGGCGCGGCGCCGCCGTCTGGAAAGCTGGACACATGCGCGTTGCGCTGCTGGGCCCGCTGCGGGCGGCGGAAGACGACGGCACGCCGATCGACATCGGCGGCGCCCGCCTCCGCATGCTCCTGGCCCGGCTCGCGCTGGACGCCGGGCGCGCGGTCCCGGCCGACGCGCTCGTCGACGGCCTTTGGGGCACCGGACCACCGGCCGACGCGGCCAACGCCCTGCAGTCGCTGGTCTCCCGGCTGCGGAAGGTGCTGCCGGTGGCCGTCGAATCCGGGCCGGGCGGGTACCGGCTCGCGGTGGCGGCGGCTGACGTCGACGCCGAGCGGTTCGAACGGCTCGCCGCCGAGGGCCGCCGCGAGCTGACCGCGGGCCGCGACGCCCGCGCCGCCGACCTGCTCACCGAGGCCCTCGCGCTGTGGCAGGGCGCCGCCCTCGCCGACGTCCTCGACGCGCCGTTCGCGTCGGCGCCCGCGCGGCGGCTCACCGAGCTGCGGGCCGAGGCGGCCGATGACCGGTTCGAAGCCCTGATCCGGCTGGGCGAGCACGCCGCGGTCCTGGCCGACCTGACCGCGGCGGCCGACGCCGACCCGCTGCGCGAACGGCTCGCCGGGCTGCGGATCCGCGCGCTGTGCGCGGCCGGGCGGCAGCCGGAAGCGCTGGCCGTCTACGCCGGGCTCCGCCGCACGCTGGCCGACCAGCTCGGCGTCGACCCCTCGGCCGAGCTGCAGGAGATCCACGTCGCCGCGCTGCGCGGCGAGTTCGCGCCGCCGTCGCCGGTGGCCGACCGGCTGCCGACCCGGCTGACCACGTTCGTCGGCCGCGACGACGAGCTCAAGCTGCTGGCCGAGCTCCTCGGCGGCGCCCGGCTGGTCACCCTGACCGGGCCGGGCGGGGCGGGCAAGACCCGGCTCGCCACCGAGGCGGCGTCGCGGCACCCCGCGCACCAGCGGGGCCGCGTCTGGTTCGCCGCGCTGGCCGGCGTCCGCGACCCCGACGACGTCGCCGGTGCGCTGCTGGGCGCGCTCGAGGTCCGCGAGATCCGCACCGAGGCCGAGGTCCACCGGCGGCCGCCGGATCCCGTGGCGCAGGCCGTCGAGGTGCTCGGCGGCGAGGAAGCCCTGCTGGTGTTGGACAACTGCGAGCACGTCGTCGACGCCGCCGCGCGGCTGGCCGACGAGCTGCTGCACCGGGCGCCGCGGCTGCGGATCCTGGCCACCAGCCGCGAGCCGCTGGCCATCACCGGGGAGGCGCTCTGCCCGCTCGGCCCGCTGCCGGTGCCCGCGGAACGCGCCGCGCCCGCGGAGGCCGCCGAGCTCGACTCGACCCGGCTGTTCCTCGACCGGGCCGCCGCGGTGCGGCCCGACTTCGTGCTCGACGAGTCCACTGTGGACCAAGTCGGGGAGATCTGCCGCCGCCTCGACGGGATGCCGCTGGCGCTGGAGCTGGCCGCGGCGCGGCTGCGGTCGATGACCGTGGCCCAGATCGCCGGCCGCCTCGGCGACCGGTTCCGGCTGCTCACCTCGGGCAGCCGGACGGCCCTGCCGCGGCAGCGGACGCTGCGCGCGGTCGTCGAGTGGAGCTGGGAACTGCTGGCCGAGCCCGAACTCGTGCTGGCCCGGCGGTTCGCGGTGTTCACCGGCGGCGCCGAGCTCGGGGTGATCGAGGCCGTCTGCGCCGACGGGCGGCTCCCCACGGGCGACGTGCCGTACGTGCTCGGCAGCCTGGTCGAGAAGTCCATAGTGGACACGGTGGACGCCGGGAACGGCGAGCCGCGGTACCGGATGCTCGAGACGCTGCGCGCGTACGCCACCGAGCGGCTGGTGGAGTCGGGAGAGCACGACCGGACGCGCCGGGCGATGGCGTCCTACTACGCCGAGTTCGCCCAGCGGCTGGAGCCGACGCTGCGCACCGGCGCGCAGCTGGAGGCGATCGACGCGTTCGAAGCCGAGAGCGCGAACATGATCGCCGCCCTGCGCGGCGCGATCGAGATGTCCGATGTGGACAACTCGGTCGCCCTGCTGGACGGGATGATCTGGTACTTCACCATTCTCGGCCAGGGCGGCCGGGCGGGCAGCCTGATCCACGAGACCCTCGAGTTCGGCGACCGGCTGCCCGCCGAGGTGATGGCCGCCTACCGGGTGCTCGTCCACCTCATGGACGAGATCCCGATGCGGTCGGACCCGGCCGGGATCATGCGGCTGGTCGACGACTGCGTGCGCACCGGCGCGGTCGACCGCTACCCGGGGCTCGCGGTGGCCCTGCCGATGCTGGCCTTCCTCGGCGGTGATCGCGAGGTCGCCCTCCGCGAGGTGCACCGGGCCGAACGGCACCCGGACCCGTGGACCCGCGCCGGCGGGCACTGGGTGGAGAGCTTCCTGCTCGACGACGAGGGTGACGTCGAGGGGGCCGACCGGGCACGCGACCTGGCCCACGCCGGGTTCGAGGCGGTCGGCGACCGCTGGGGCATCGCGATGACGCTGAGCTTCAAGGCGTACGCGCTGTCGCAGAACGGCGACAGCGCCAAAGCCATCGAGATCTACCAGCAGGGCCTGGCCCTGTCGATGGAGCTGCGGTCGTACGAGGACGCCGTGCAGCACTGGTGGCGGCTGGCCGTCGAGCGGGCGCGCACCGGGGACTTCGAGGGTGCCTGGCGCGATCAGGAGGCGGCGGAGCGCTACGGCGAAGGCATCACGAACCTGCAGCACCGGGCCATCCTGATGTTCGGCCGGCTCGAGCTGCTGCTGCGCACGGACCGGCTGGCCGAAGCGCGGGCGCTGCTCGACCGCCTCGCCGCGATGGGCGGCGACGACTGGTTCCCCGGCGGCATCGGCGACGAGTTCATCCACGCCTTCGAAGCGCGGATCCTGCTGGCCCAGGGCCGCCCGGACGAGGCCGATTGGCACGCGGCCATCGCGATCCGGGCGACGGGCCGGCGCGGCGACATGCCGGACATGGCCGGGGTGGTCGAGCTGCTGGCGATGATCCGCGAACGCCAGGGCCGTCCCGAGACGGCGACCCGGGTGCTCGCCGCGTCCGCCGTCATCCGCGGGCGGCTCGACCTCGGCAGTCCCGAGGTCCGGGCGCTCATCGACGCCCTGCGCGCGGCGCTCCCGGACTACGACGCCCGCTACGGGGAAGCGTGCCGGGTGTCCAAAAAGGACACGATCGCCTGGCTGCTGGCCGAGCTCGGCCCGGCCTGACCGTGGACGTGCCGGAGGGGACGTCCGCCCCCGCGAACGTCCCCTCCGGCTTCCCCTGGCGCGACCCACCCCCGTGCGTCGGCGCCTCTCAGACCCGCCGGCGGTAGGCCCAGGTGGCCAGCGGGAAGAACACGATCACCGCACCGGCCATCCAGGCCAGCGCCCCGGCCAGCGGGCCGGCCACCGGACCGCCGTTCATCAGGCCGCGCAGGGCGTTCGCCATCAGGCTCACCGGGCTGATGTCCGCCCACGCCCGCAGCCAGCCCGGCATGGTGGACGTCTGCACGAACACGTTGCTGCCGAAGGTCAGCGGCATGATGAAGACGAACATCAGCGCCTGCGCCGAGCCCGGCGACTTCATCACCATGCCGACGAACACCGAACCCCAGCAGAAGCACAGCCCGAACGCCAGCGCGAGCAGGATCGCCACGGCGAACTCGCCGGGGCTGGTCGCGATCCGGTAGCCCATGATCGTCGCCACGACCATCAGCACGGTCAGGCACACCACGTACCGCACGACGTCGGCGAGCACGGCACCGATCAGCGGTGCCGAGCGGGCGATCGGCATGCTCCGGAACCGGTCGAACACGCCCTTGGTGACGTCGGTGTTGAGGTTCGTCCCGACGGTGAGGCACGCCTGCAGGATGTTCATCACGATGATGCCGGGCACGACCATCTGCAGGTAGGCGTCGGTCGAGCCGGACAGCGCGCCGCCGAACAGGTACACGAACATCACCAGGAAGATGATCGGCATCAGGGTGACGTCGGCGAGCTGTTCGGGGTTCTTGCGGATCTTCAGGATGCCGCGCCACGCGAGCGAAAGCGCGTGCTGGAGCCCCTTGCCGGGGCTGATGTGCCGCGGCGGGGCCGGGCGGTCGAGGGCCAGCGTCGTCATGCCAGGCTCCCTTCGAGGGTCTTGTCCTCAACGGACTGTTCGGCGGTGTGCCCGGTGAGGGCGAGGAACACCTCGTCGAGGCTGGGCAGCCGCAGCGCCAGCTCGTCCGCGGTGATCCCGGCTTCGTCGAGCTTGCGGACCAGGGTGGACAGCAGCACCGGGTCGTTGACCGGCGCGGTGAGCAGCCCGGAGGCGTCATCGCGGGTCGGCCGGACCCCGGAGAGGTCGCCGAGGATCCGGTTGACGGCGTCCATGTCGGACAGCTGGGTCGGCCGGACCTGCAGCGTCTGCCCGCCGACGCGGCGCTTCAGCTCGTCGGCGCGGCCGTCGGCGACGACCCGGCCGTGGTCGAACACGGTGATCTTGTCGGCCAGCTGGTCGGCCTCCTCCAGGTACTGCGTGGTCAGCAGCACCGTCGCGCCCTCGGCGACGAGGCCGCGGACGACGTCCCAGACCTCGTTGCGAGCGTGCGGGTCGAGCCCGGTGGTCGGCTCGTCGAGGTAGAGCACCTCGGGCCGGCCGACGAGGCTGGCGGCCAGGTCCAGCCGGCGCCGCATGCCGCCCGAGTAGGTCCGGATCGGCCGCTTGGCCGCCTTGGTCAGCTCGAACCGCTCGATCAGCTCGGTGGCCCGTTTCTTCGAGTCGGCGCGGGAGTTGCCGTACAGCCGTCCGATGAGGACGAGGTTCTCGATGCCGTTGAGGTCCTCGTCGACCGACGCGTACTGCCCGGTCAGCCCGATCAGGCTGCGGACCCGGACCGGGTCGGCGACCACGTCGTAGCCGCCGACCGTGGCTCTGCCGGCGTCCGGTTTCATCAGGGTCGCGAGGATCCGGACGGCGGTCGTCTTGCCGGCGCCGTTCGGCCCGAGCACCCCCACGACCTGGCCGAACGGGACCTCGAGGTCCACCCCGTCCAGCGCCTTGGTGTCCCCGAAGTGTTTGACCAGGCCCTCGGCCTGGATCGCGTGCGACATGGGCGTCCTCCTTCACTCGTCGCTCCTGGGATCACAGTGGACGGCCGCGCTGGCAGGCCGCGCACAGCGCGCTGGCAGCGGCTGGCAGGCCCTGGTGGAGATCTTGTGGAGGAGTTGTCGGCGCCCGGGCCGCCCGGCGCCGGTCTGGGCATACTCGGCAGCATGGTGGTTGCGGAAGAGACGCGGTCGCGGCGGAAGTACCCGCTGGTCACGGCCCTGCTGGTGCTGCCGGTGGTGCCATTGGCGCTGCTGGCGGCGCTGCGCCTGGTCGGCTTCGACGGCGGCTGGTACACGCTCGTGGCGTTGTCGCTGACGCCGTACGCGGCGGCCGCGGGACTGCTCCTCGGCGGCCTCTCCCTGGCGTTGCGGCGGTGGTGGACCGGCGGGGTCGCGCTGGTGCTGGCGCTCGCGCTGGCCGTCCTCGTCCTCCCGCGGGCGTCGGCGAGCGAACAGCGTGACGTGCACGGCAAGACCCTGCGCGTCCTCGCTTCGAACCTGCTCTACGGCCGGGCGGACCCTAAGGCCGTCGTCGACCTGGTGCGCGAGCAGCGGATCGACGTGCTGAACCTGGTCGAGATGACGCCGGCCGCGGTCAGCCGGCTGACCGCGGCCGGGCTGTTCGACCTGCTGCCGCACCGGGTGCTGCACCCGGCGCCCGGCGCGTTCGGCTCGGGGATCGTCTCCCGTTTCCCGCTGAAGGAGGTCAACCTGACCGGTGACTCGGCGGCCAAGCAGCCGGGCGCGGAGGCCGACCTGGGCGACGGCGTCGTGGCCGAGATCGTCGCCGTCCACCCGATCTCCCCGGACGTCGACTCGCGGGGGTGGGAGCGCCAGATCAAGGACCTCTCGCAGCCGGCGGGCGAGCACGGCCTGCGCATCCTGGCCGGCGACTTCAACGCGACCCTGGACCACGCGGCCTACCGCACGGTGCTGGCCCGCGGCTACCGCGACGCGGCGGAGGAGCGCGGCGAAGGGCTGACCCCGACGTGGCCGTCGTCGCTGCCGGTGGTGACGATCGACCACGTGGCGGTGGACAACCGCGCGGCCGTGCTGGACTACCGCGTGTTCGACGTCAACGGCAGTGATCACCGGGCGGTGTTCGCCGAGGTCCGGCTGCCGTGATCAGCGCGGCAGGAGCCGTGTCAGCGTTTCCAGCGCTCCCGCCGCGATCGACACGCCACGGTCGTGCCGGATCCCGGATTCCCTCGGGTTGACGCGGATGAGCGCGCCGGTCGCCGCGCTGGCCAGTTCGGCGTAGCGGCGGACCGTCGGGACGGCCTGGCCCGCGCCCAGTTCCACCACCACGAGGTCCCGGGCGGTCCGGCGCCACGCCGTCAGCTCGTCCAGCTGCGCCTGGCTGCGGTCAGGGACCCAGGAGAAGTCGCCGAACATGAGGATGTTGGGCCGGGCGAGGCCGCCGCAGCGGGGGCACAACGGGAGCGGCGGCACCGCACGCATGGTCTCCTCGTCGACCACGACTTCCCCGGTGGCGGGCCAGATGTCGTCCGTGCACCCGGCGAGGCACTGCAGGTGGTGGATGGAGCCGTGCGCCTCGGCGACGGGCTCGAAGCCCGCCGCCTGGAACTGGCCGTCCACATTGGACGTGAACACCCGGACGCCGTGGGGCAGGGCCGAGCCGAACTCGCGCAGCAGCCGGAAGCCCTCGTGCGGCACGGTCTTGCGGTAGAGCTCCAGCCGGTGCCCGTAGAAGCCCCAGGCCAGCTCCGGGTCGCCGGCGAAGTGCCGTGGGTCGGCGAGCTCCTCGAACCGCAGCCCGAGCCGGGCATACGGCGGGTACGCGCGCCAGAACCCTTCGCCGCCGCGGAAGTCCGGCAGCCCGGAGTCGACGCCCATGCCGGCGCCGGCGCAGATCAGGAGCGCGCCGGCGCCGTCCAGGAGCTTTGCGGCGAGCTCACTCACCCGGCTGCGAACCGAGGACGACCTCGAACTCCAGCAGGTTCGCGCCGGTGGACACGGGCTTGGCCCGCTCGCCCGCGTGCGCCGCCGCGGCCGGGCCGCCCTTCGCCCACGCCTGGTAGTGCTCCTCGGTCTCCCACTTCGTGTACACGAAGTAGCGCGTCTCGCCGGAAACCGGCCGCAGCAGCTCGAAGCCGAGGAAGCCCGGCTGCTCGTCGACGGAGTGCATGCGCGCGGCGAACCGCTTCTCCAGTTCGGGGCCCGCGCCCTCGGGGACCTCGATCGCGTTGATCTTCACGACACTCATGTCTCCCACCCTAGTTGGCTGCCGGGTGTGATCCGTGCCACTGTTGGTGGTATGGGGAGCACCGAGCGCGACCTCGCCACCGATCTCGCCCGGATCGTCCGCGCCGCGGCCGACGAGGTCGCGGGCGGCGGGGGCAGCGAACTGATCGAGCGGGTGACCGGCCACCTGGGCGCGCCGTTGCCGGAGGTGGTGGTCGTCACCCGCAACTGGCCGATGTGGGAGCACGCCAACATCCAGTGCGGCGTCGACGCCTACCTCGCCGAACACGGCACGGCCGTGGGCTGGTTCGGCATCGCGGGCGGGCAGCGCACGCACGAAGACCTGATCGGGATGCTCGCCACCGCGCGCAGGCAGGGGATGTACGAGCTCGGCTCGGTGGACTACACGACCACGGCGATCGGCCCCGACGCCGCGACCGAGGCGGTGCAGCTCGGGCTGGTCGGCACGCACGCCCCGGGTGGCGAGCCGGTGCTGCTCGCGATCCGTGGCGCCAACCCGCAGTGGGGACTCGAGCAGTGCCGGCTGGAGGTCCTGGCGACTTCGCGGGCGACCGCCACCGAAGTGCGCGACCGCGTCGAGCGCCTGATGGCCGAGCGCGACCTCCTGCGCGGCCAGGTGCTGGCCTTCGGCACCAGTGAGCACCGCGGCAACGAGCTGCTCACGTTCCTCCCGCGGCCGGCGTTGACCGGCGAGGAGGTCGTGCTGCCGGACGGCGTGCTCGACGCGATCGAGCGGCACACGATCGGCATCGCGCAGCACGGCGAGCGGCTGCTGGCGGCGGGGCAGCACCTCAAGCGCGGGCTGCTGCTGCACGGCCTGCCCGGCACGGGCAAGACGCACACGGTCCGCTACCTGATGGGCCGCCTGCCGGACACCACGGTGATCATCCTGACCGGCACGGCGATGAAGCTCGTGGGCAAGGCCGCGGAGCTGGCGCGGCGACTGCAGCCGAGCGTGGTCGTGCTGGAGGACGTCGACCTGATCGCGCAGGACCGCAGCTACGGGCCGATGGTCCAGCCCCTGCTGTTCACCCTGCTCGACGCGATGGACGGCGTGGGCGGCGACGCCGACGTCACGTTCCTGCTCACCACCAACCGCGCGAGCGAGCTGGAGAAGGCCCTCGCGGACCGCCCGGGCCGCGTCGACCTCGCGGTGGAGATCCCGTTGCCGGACGCGGCCGGGCGTGAAGCGCTGCTGCGGTTGTACGCGCGCGGTCTGAAGCTGACGGCGGACCTGGCCCCGGTCGTCGAGGCGACGGCGGGGATGACGGCGTCGTTCGCGAAGGAGCTGTTGCGCCGGGCGTCGCTGCTGGCGCTGGGTGCGCGGCCGGAGGAGGACGTCGTGGTCGGGGACGCGGAGCTGACGACGGCGTTGCGGGAGATGCAGGACGCCCGGAGCGCGCTGACGCGGTCGCTGCTGGGCAGCTCAGCTGCGCAGTGAGCCGGGGAACAGGTCGGCGTCCGCGGGGAGCTTCGTGCCGCGGAACCAGGTGTCGAAGAACGGCCGCAGGTTCTTGCCGCCGATCCGGGTCGCCATCGCTTCGAAGTCGGACCAGGTTGCGTTGCCGTGGCGGTAGCGGGCCGGCCACTCGTGCAGCAGCTTGGCGAACGCCGGGTCGCCGATTTCGCGGCGCAGGGCGTGCAGCGCCAGGATGCCCTTGTTGTAGACGCCTTCGAACTCGTGGCCCTGGCCCATTTCCACCAGCTTCTGCGCCCAGAAGTCCGTGCTGCCGCGGGTGATCTCGATCGCCGCGCGGTAGCGGTCGTCCAGGGTCTGGCCCTCGCGCTCGGCCCACAGCCACTGCGAGTACGACGCGAAGCACTCGTTCAGGCAGACGTCGGACCAGTTGCGCACCGAGACCGAGTCGCCGAACCACTGGTGGGCGTTCTCGTGCACCAGCGTCGGCAGGTCGGCCCACTTCGCGTACGTCGGCCGGGTCTGCGTCTCGAGCGAGAACGGGACATCCTCGTTCAGGAAGATCCCGCCCGCCGCCGACTGCGGGTACGGGCCGAACTGGCCGGTCAGGAAGCCGAGCACCTCCGGCAGGCGGTCGCCGACCGCGCGGCGGGCTTCGACGCCCGGCGCGTACGCCGAGACCACCGGGGTGCCGTCCGGCAAGGTCGACCTGTCGACCTCGAACTTGCCGATCGCGATCGTCGTCAGGTAGCTCGCCACCGGGGTGACCTCGGTCCAGGTGCCGGGCGGGCCCTCGCGGCCGTTCGAGAGCACCGTCCAGCCCGCCGGGACGTGCGCGGTGAGCGTGAAGGTGGCCTTGTCGCGCGGGGTTTCGTTCGCCGGGTACCAGAACGCCGCCGAGTGCGGCTCGCCGACCATGTACGCGCCGCCGTCGGCCGAGTGCTTCCAGCCGTTCTCGCTGCCGCCGTCGTGCGGGGTCTTGGCCGGGTCGCCGCCGTAGCGGACCCGCGTGCGGAACGTCGTCCCGGCCCGGATCGGTTCCGGCGGGGTGACGACCAGCTCGAACGCCTTCTCCCGGCTGAACTTCGCCGGCTTGCCGTCGACCTCGACGCTGTGCACGTCCAGTCCGCGCAGGTCGAGGTCGAACCGGCTCAGGTCCTGGGTGGCCTTCGCGGTCACCGTGGTGTCGCCGTCGAGGTGCCCGCTCGGCGGGTCGTACTTCACGTCGACCTGGTAGCCGAGGGCGTCGTAACCACCGTTGCCGTCGTCGGGGTAGTACGGGTCGCCGGCGCCGGCCGCGCCCGGCACCGGGTGCATGGGCGGCGGCGGGGGCGGCAAGGCGACGGCGTCGCCACCGCACGCCGCGGCGAGGACCACCGCGGCGCAGACGGCCAGGGCGGTGAGTCGGCGGCGCATGACCACCACCATAGGTGATGGACAGCGACGGTTTGGTCACGTTCCGCACCAGGGGTTTTGTGGTTAGGTGGCCGCGTGCTCTGTTTCGGCGGCAGCGGCGTGCCGATCGTTCTGCTCCACGGCCTGATGGGCCGGGCGCGGACGTGGTGGCGGGTCGCGGAGTGGCTCCGGCCCTACGGCGCGGTGTACGGCCTGGACGCGCGCGGCCACGGGAACGCGCCGCGCGTCGGGCCGTGGACGACCGAGCGCTTCGCCGACGACGTCGCCGAAGCGCTGCGGAGCCTCGACGCGGGCCCGGCGGTGCTGATCGGGCACTCGATGGGTGGCCTGCACGCCTGGGCGACCGCCGCGCGGCACCCGGAGCTGGTCCGCGCGGTCGTGTCGGAGGACTTCGCGCCGGACCAGCGCGGCCGGACCGTCGAGACCTGGCGCGGGTACTTCGAGAGCTGGCCGGTCCCGTTCTCCTCGCTCGACCACGTCCGTGAGTTCTTCGGCGACGCGGGCGGGTACTTCGCGGACTGCGTCGAGGAGCGCGACGACGGCTTCCACCTGGTCGCGGACCTCGAGGACCTGTACGTCATCGCCGCCGAATGGGGCCGCCGGGACTACTGGGACGTCGTCGAGGCGATCCGCTGCCCGCTGCTGTTGGTCGAGGGCGAGCACACGGCGATGCCGCTCGGCCAGCAGGCCGAAGTCGCCGACCGCGTCCCGGGAGCGAAACACCTGGTGGTGCCCGGCTCGGCGCACCTGCCTCACGACGAAGCCCCGGAGACCTACCGCGGCGCCGTCGAAGCCTTCCTCAGCCAGGTGCTGAACCGCTGAACCGGACGACATGCGTACTTGGACGGACGACACGCGTACCTGGACGGACGACACGACGAGCGCTTCGTTGAGCTGCCGTGTCGTCCAACCGAGTACGCGTGTCGTCCGGTCAGGTACGGGCGAGGTCCGCTCGCCAGGCCGCCGTGGTGCGGTCGGCCGGGACGATCAGGGGCCAGACGTCCGCGCCGAGGAAGCCGGTCTCGTCGGACGCCTTCGCCGCGGTGCACGTGTCGCGGGCCAACCCCGCCTGACCGGACAAAGCGGCCACCGCGTCCTTTGTGGACTTCCCGAAGACGCCGTCGGTGGGAACGCCGAAGCCGGACGCCCGGAGGAACCGCTGCGCCAGCTGCACCTGCCGGCCCGTGTCACCCGGCTTGAGCAACGGCCACTCGGCTTCGGTACGCGTCACCGCGACGCCCAGGACGCGGCCGACGGCCGTGCGCAGCTCCGGCAGCCGGTTGTAGAGCACCTGGCCGGGGCACTCGGTCGAGTTGAAGTCGCGGTGGCCCTTGATGAACTCGGGGGCGATGCCGTACTGGCTCGCGATGTAGGCGACGAGGGAGACCAGCGAGTTCCACAGCGCCGGCGGCACGTCCACCGTGCTGTACAGGCCCTCGTTCTCGATGCCGATGACCTCGCTGTTGTGGTTGCCGACGTTCGCGCCCTGCACGTGCTGCGTGCCGCCGCGCAGGATCTCCAGGCTGCGGTGCCGGCCTTCGGTGATGAACCCGCCGCGGCTGTTCGTGAACTGCTGGCCGCTGTCGATCCAGCCGTTCTTGTCCATGTGCAGGTTCTGGATGAAGCGCGAGACGTAGAACGCGCGCGCCAGCGAGAAGTCGTCGTTCATCGGCGGGTCGACCGCGTGGTGCACGACGATGTAGGTCGGCTTGTGGTTCTCCACCACGATCGGGCCGGCGGCGGGCCGGGCCCCCCAATCGGACGTCGGGTGGATCGTCGGAGCCGGGACGGCCGCGCCGGCCGTTCCCGTGGTCGTCATCCCCAGTGCGCCGGCCGCGGTCGCGGTCACCCCCGCTTTGAGCAGGGTCCGGCGGTCAACAGTGACCATGCGTGAAACGGTAACTCCGGAACGCGCCGATGACAACTATTGACCAACTTTGGTCGTACCGCGTCAGTGTTCGCCCGGGAGTGCGAAGAGGCCGTCGCGGGTCTGTTCCAGCAGGCCGTCGACCAGCAAGGAGTCCAGGCAGCGGTCGCGCTGGCCGCCGTCGTGCCAGACGAGGTCGAGACGGGCCTTGTCGACCGGGCCTTCGCTGCCGCGCAGCACGTCGAGCAGCCGTCCGCGGACGTACCGGTCGGTGCCCGCGTACCGCTGCACCGGCTTGGCCGGGCCGGTGTACTCGGGCCGGCCGGCGTGCTGCCACGCGCACTCGTCGTAGATCGGGCAGTCCGCGCACTTCGGGGCGCGCGCGGTGCAGATCAGCGCGCCCAGCTCCATGATCGCCGCGGAAAACTTCGCCGCGGGGGTGTCCTCGGCCGGGAGCAGGGCTTCGACGTCGGCCATGTCCCGGGTGTTGGACGCCGGCCCCGCGTCCCCGGCCCCGTGCACCGCCCGCGCGACGACCCGCCGCACGTTCGTGTCGACGACCGGCGCCCGCCGGCCGTAGGCGAACGCGGCGACGGCGCGCGCGGTGTAGGCCCCGATCCCGGGCAGCGCGAGCAGAGTGTCCACATCGGACGGAACGACATCCCCGTGCTCCTTGGCGATGACCCCGGCGGCCTCGTGGAGCCGCAGCGCGCGGCGCGGGTAGCCGAGCTTGCCCCACGCCCGCACGACCTCGCCCTGCGCCGACGCGGCCAGCGCCGAGGGCACCGGCCAGCGCGCCATCCACTCGAGCCAGATGGGCTGCACCCGGACGACCGGGGTCTGCTGGAGCATGATTTCGCTGACCAGGACGCCCCAGGCCGAGCAGGTGGGCTCGCGCCACGGGAGATCCCGGCCGTGCGCGGAGAACCAGTCGAGCAGTACGTCAGCGTCCACAGCCACGCCGGGAGGCTACTTCACGGCGAAGAGGCGCTCGCGGGCCACTTCGCCCGGGGCGGGCATGGCGGCGATCTCCGCGGCGATCGCGCGGGCGGCGTCGCGGCAGGAGGACGCCTTCCGGGCCTGCTCGGTGACGGCGTCCGCGCTCAGTTCGCCGGGCAGGAGCCGCCGGGCGGCACCCGCGGCGAGGAGCGCCTCGGCGTTGGCGAACTGGTCGGCGCCCTGCGGCAGGACCAGCTGCGGCACGCCCGCGGCGAGCGCGCCCAGCGTGGTGCCGCTGCCGCCGTGGTGCACGACCAGGCCGGCGTGCGGCACGACCGCCGCCTGGGGCACCCAGGCCTGCAGCGTGACGTTGCCCGGCACGCTGCCGAGTTCCTCCGGACGCACCCGTCCGGTGGCCACCAGGACGGGCGCGCCGAGCGCCGCCAGCCCCTCGATCGCCGTCGTGAGCACCTCCGGGGTGCCGAAGGTCGTGCCGAGGGTCAGGTAGACCAGCGAGCGGCCGTCCACCGGCGGTGCCGGTTCCGGGAACGGCACGGGACGCAGGGCGATGCGCTCGGCGGTCGCGAGGAAGTCCGCCTCCTGCAACGACGGCGGGCAGATGTCGAGGTGCACCCCACCGGTGGGCCGCTCGAACCCGATGTCGCGCGGGAACATCCGGCCGAAGCCGTGCCAGAGCGCCGGGATCCCGGCACGCCGCGCGGCGACGCCGGCTTCCGGGACACCCCAGCCGTGCACGACCAAGTCCGGTCGCAACCGGGCCAGGTCCGGCTCGAGGTCTTCGGCGTAGATCTCGTAGAACGAATCCGCGGGCCGGAACGGGTTGAGCCCGAGCCGGCGCAGCGGCGCGTGGACGTGCTCACCGGCGGCGAAGTGCACCTCGTGCCCGATGTCCCGCGCGGCGAGCGCGAGCGGGACCATCGGGTACGTGTGACCGGCGGACGCGAGCCCGGCGAAGAGAACGCGCATGCTCTTCCCATTCGGATGTCGTGAACATCTGAATGGGAAGGATAGCCTACTGGACCTCGGTGAGCTTCCCGGTCTTCACGTCGTAGACGAAGCCGCGCACGTTCTCGGTGTGCGGCAGGTAGGCACTGCGCCGCACCCGCTCCACCGACGTCCGGACGCTGTTCTCGACGTTGCGGAACGCCTCGACCGACCACGTCGGCCGCAGGCCCGTGTCGCTCTCGAGCTCGTCCTTGAAGTCGTCCTCGGTCACCATCGAGAGGCCGCACTCGGTGTGCTGGACGATCAGCACCTCGCGCGTCCCCAGCTTGCGCTGCGAAAGCGCCAGTGAACGGATCATGTCGTCGGTCACCACACCGCCCGCGTTGCGGAGGACGTGCGACTCGCCCTGCAGGAGGCCGAACAGCTCGAACACCCGGATCCGGGCGTCCATGCAGGTCAGGACGGCCACCTGGAGTGACGGCTTCGGGGACGACCGGTCACCGGGCGTCACCTCGCCGAGTTCCTGGTTGCGCTTGAGCAGTACGTCGATCGAGGTCATCGGTCACCTTCCGGCCAGTGGCCCCGCGGCGCGGGCGTGCCACTCCATTTGACCGGGTCAGTACCCCGATGAGCAATGCACTAAGGGCAATGTCACGACGTCAGCCGCCGAACCACGGCTCCTCGACCGTCCGCGGCGGCGCCGACGTGCGCCCGACGCGCAGCTCGGTCGGCAGGGTGATCGTCTTGGGTGCGCTCCGCTCGCCCGAGCTGAGCAGCAGCCGCCCGGCCACCTTGCCCTTCTCCAGGACGGGCTGGTGGACCGTGGTGAGCCCGATGCGCTCGGCTTCGGCGATGCCGTCGAAGCCGGTGACCGTGAGGTCCTGCGGCACCCGCAGCCCGCGCCGCTCGGCCTCGGCCATGGCGCCGAGCGCGAGGATGTCCGAGGTGCAGATCACCGCGGTGATCTGCGGGTAGGCGTCCAGCAGCTGGCGCGCCGCGGACGCGCCGTCGTCCACCGTGTGGTCGAAGCGCTCGACCACCGGGACGCCCGCCCAGTCGACGCCCGCCGCCGAGAACGCGACGGCCAGCGCCTCCAGCCGGGTGCGCTGGACGTGGAAGTGCGCGCCGCTCTGCCGGGTCGCGGAGACGAAGTCGTCGTTGCGCTCGCGGGCCAGCCGCATGCAGATCACGCCGACCTGCCGGTGCCCCAGCGTCACCAGGTGCTCGGCGATCTTGCCGACGGCGGCGGCGTCGTCCGGGCCGACGCGGTCGATGCCCTCGATGCTCGGCTGGTCGATGATCACCGTCGGCACCGGCCGCTCGAGCACCGCGGCCAGGTGCGGGTCGTCGTCCGGCACGGAGTAGACGACGAAGCCGTCGACGCCCGCGCGGTGCACCGCGGCGACGTCCTCGCGGCCCGGGCTGGCCGGCACCAGGTGCAGGCCGACACCGGCGTCTTCGCAGGCCAGCGCCAGTCCTTCGAGGACACCGACGGCGGCGGGGTCGCGGAAGGCGTAGGAGAGGTTTTCGGTGAGCAGGAGCCCTACCGCGCCCGCCTTGCGCGTGCGCAGGGAGCGGGCGACCGGGTCGGGGCCGGGGTAGCCGAGGCGCCGCGCGGTCTCGAGGACGCGGCGGCGCAGTTCCGGGGACAGCTGGTCCGGCCGGTTGTAGGCGTTGGACACCGTGGTCCTGGACACACCGAGCTCCGCCGCGAGCGACGCCAGTGTCGCCTGCCTCCGGGTGCGAATAGGACGTCCCATCAGCAAACCGTAACGGTTCAGATCGGTTTCCTGAAGAGACACCCCGCGTGGTCGATGTCTCGATCCGCATGCGCGGAGACGCATACACCAAAGCACGATCCGACGGCCAGAAAGTCATCCGGATGGGGTAAGGTGAATCTGACAACGGTTTCCATTAGCGTCTGTGTCCCTCTCAGGAGTTCCTCGATGAGTTCTCGTCGCACCAGGAGCGTGCTCGCCGCCGCTTCGGCCCTGTCCGTGTTCGCCTTGGCCGCGTGCTCCGGCGGCGGCACGTCCTCCGACGGCGGCGGCGCGCAGGCGGGCAGCGACGGCAAGATCAAGATCGTCGCGTCGACCGACGTCTGGGGCAGCGTGGTCAGCGCCGTCGGCGGCGAAAACGTCGAGGTCAAGTCGATCATCCACGACCCGTCGGCCGACCCGCACTCGTACGAGACGACGGCGGACGACGCCCTCGCGGCGAAGGGCGCGCAGCTGCTGCTGTCCAACGGCGGCGGGTACGACGAGTTCTTCGGCAAGCTCACCGAGCAGGCGGGGAGCGCGAAGAAGCTCGTCGCCTACGACATCGCCGCGACCGGCGACGAGAACGAGCACGTCTGGTACGACCTGCCGGGCGTCGACAAGGTCGCCGACCAGCTCGCCGCGCAGCTGGGCGAGCTCAAGCCGGCGGCCAAGCAGCAGTTCGCCGACAACGCGACCGCGTTCAAGGCGAAGCTCGACACGCTCGAGAAGCGGCTCGAAGAGCTCGGGACCGCCCATCCGGGTACGAAGGTCGTCGTCACCGAGCCGGTCGCGCACTACCTGCTGGCGAGCGCGAAGATCACCGACGCGACACCCAAGGCCTTCTCGGACGCGGTGGAGAACGACACCGACGTCCCGGCCGACGCCGTCAGCGCCTACAAGCAGCTGATCGCGACGAAGCAGGTGAAGGCGCTGGTCAACAACGAGCAGACCGTGACGCCGCTGACCCAGGACGTCGTCAAGCAGGCGAAGGAAGCGGGGATCGGCGTGGTCGGCGTGACCGAGACGCTGCCCGCGGGTGTGACGGACTACATTGGCTGGATGACCGGGGAAGTCGACGAGCTGGCTGGGGCGTTGAAGTAGCCATGGCACCCGTATCGGACGACGTACGCCCCGCGGTCCGGGTCCGCGGGGCGGGTCTCGCCTTCGGTCCGCGCACCCTCTGGTCGGGGCTGGACCTCGTCGTCGAGCCGGGCGAGTTCCTCGCCGTGCTGGGTCCGAACGGCTCCGGGAAGAGCAGCTTCCTCAAGGCGCTCCTCGGTATGCAGGACCTGTCGGCCGGCACGGTCGAGATCGCGGGCGGCCGTCCGGGCGGCGCGAACCGCAAGATCGGGTACATCCCGCAGCAGCGCGCGATCGACGAGTCGCTGACGCTGCGCGGCGTCGACCTGGTCGGGCTGGGCCTCGACGGGCACCGCTGGGGCTTCGGGCTGGCCGGCATGGCGGCCCGGCGTCGTCTGGTCGCTTCGGCTGTTTCCGCCGTCGGGGCCACGCGGTACGCGAAGCAGCCGGTCGGCCGGTTGTCCGGCGGCGAGCAGCAGCGGCTGCGGGTGGCGCAGGCCCTGGTCGGCGACCCCGAGGTGCTGCTGTGCGACGAGCCGCTGCTGTCGCTCGACCTGGCGCACCAGCGCGCGATCAGCGAGCTGATCGATTCCCGCCGGCGGTCGGCGGGGACGGCGGTGCTGTTCGTGACGCACGAGATCAACCCGGTGCTGCCGTTCGTCGACCGCGTCCTCTACCTGGTCAACGGCCAGTTCCGGATCGGCAAGCCGGACGAGGTCATGACGACCGAGACGCTGTCGCAGCTGTACGGCACCCGCGTCGAGGTGCTCAAGGTCGGCGGCCAGATCCACATCGCGGGCGCGCAGAGCTCGCTGTGCGAGGGGGAGCCGCACCACCACGAACACGACGTCGAAGAGCAAGTGGGCTGAGTCTTGGATCTGTTCGACTTCGGCAAGACCTGGGAGCTGATCACCGAGCTCGACGGCGTGCAGACGGCGCTGCTGGCGGCGGCGATCCTCGGCCTGGTGGCGGGCGTGCTGGGCCCGCTGATCGTGATGCGGCGGATGTCGTTCGCCGTGCACGGCACGTCCGAGCTGGCGTTCACCGGCGGCGCGGCGGCCCTGCTGCTCGGGATCGGCGTCGAGTACGGCGCGCTGATCGGCGCGGTGGTGGCGGCCCTGCTGCTGGGCATCCTCGGCGCCCGCGACGCCGACCGCGACTCGGTGATCGGCGTGATCCTGTCCTTCGGGCTGGGGCTGGGCGTGCTGTTCCTGGCGCTCTACAAAGGACGGCAGGGGAACAAGTTCGGGATCCTGACCGGCCAGATCATCACGATCGACTCCACGAACCTGACGTTGTTCGTGGTGTCGTCGGTGGTGGTGCTGGCGGTGCTAGCGCTGGTGTACCGGCCGCTGCTGTTCGCTTCGGTGGACCGGAACGTGGCCGTGGCGCGCGGGGTACCGGTGAAGACGCTGACGGTGGTGTTCGCGCTGCTGGTGGGCGTCTCGACGGCGCTGAGCGTGAAGGTGGTCGGTTCGCTGCTGGTGGTGGCCCTGATGGTGACGCCCGCCGCGGCCGCGGCCCGCGTGACGGCGTCGCCGTGGAAGGCGACGGTGCTGTCGGTGGTCTTCGCCGAGGTGTCGGCGATCGGCGGGATCGTGCTGTCGCTGGCCCCGGGGCTCCCGGTGAGCGCGTTCGTGACGGCGATTTCGTTCTTGATCTACGTGGTGTGCCGGGTCCTGGCCTGGCAGCGCGATCGCCGGACGAAGGTCCGGGCGGTCGACCCGGCCCCGGACCTCGTCGCGGCGGCGTGAGCTACTGCACCTGGAGCGTGTCGCTGATCGCGGCGTCGCCCCCGTTGGGGTAGCCGACGGACTGGTAGGCGGCCCGGCTCCGGGACAGGACGCACGCGTTGCTCGGCGTCTGCCTGACCGAATGGGCGGAGATGGTGAAGTTCGTGAAGTAGCCGCAGAGGACGTAGCTGCCGGACTTGTAGTAGCCGACGTTGATCCTGGACGGCGTCCAGTCGGAGCCGGTGGCGTTGCCGAGGGCGACGGTGAAGTACACCTCGTTGTTGTCGGCCCAGGCGCAGGACTGCCAGTACAGCGCCGAGTTGCCCGATGCGTACTTGTAGCCGCTGCACACGTGCCCGAACTGGCCCGGAGCCACGATGACGTCGGCGGACGCGACGCCAGCGCCCGCGAACAGGCCGGCGAGCGAAAGAACGACTGCGGTGACGAACCGTTTCATGAGTTTCCCTCGTGGTTGCCTTGGTCGGCCGGGTGGCCGATCACGACACTGCGAGAGCCGATGCCGGGTTTAGCCGCACCGCGGCAAGCACCCGATCAGCCCAGCATCAGCAGGACCTGCAGCTCCCCGACCACGAACCCGATCACCCCGCCGACGGCGATGAGCTTCCACTCGTCCTGCCGGAACGCCGGCCGCAGCAGGCCCTCGAACTCCAGTGGTGTCAACGCCAGCATCCGCTGCTCGATCACCTTCGCGACGTCCATCGCCTCGGTGAGGTACCCCTCCGCGTAGCGGGCGGTGTCCGGCAGCTGCTCCAGCGCCTTCCGGGCCGCCGCCTGCTTCATCTCGCGCAGGCGCGTGCCGCCCACCGTCCAGGCCAGGGGCATCTGCGCGTCGACCGCTTCCGACACCAGGTGCTCCACCCGCGCGGCCAGCCGGTCGGCGCGGGGGCCGCGCAGGATCGCGTCCAGCAGGTTCTGGACCGTCAGGACCTCGTTCGCGATCAGCTCGCCGTACTGCCGCGCCACCTCGGCCCGCCGGCGCTGGAACTTGCCCTGGAAGATCACCCGGCCCACGCGCACCGGCTCGCGGGGGACGAAGATCAGCTTGATCGCCAGCCAGTCGGTGCACAGCCCGATGACCCCGCCGAAGATCGGCAGCACCCACGGCTCGCGCGTGAACGCCCACACGATCGTCTGCACGAGGCCCAGCCCGAACCCGAAGTAGATGCCCATCCGCGCGATGAACGCCATCTCCGGGCGGGACGTCTCGCGGATCAGCCGCACCAGCAGCTTCTTGTCCCGGGTCAGCCGCTGGACCGTCATGTGCTGGACGTCGAGCACCTCGTCGAGGTTCTCGCGGACGTCGTCGAGGAACTCCCGCACCAGCCGCGGCGCCGACGCCTGGACCTGCTTGATCAGCAGCTCCTGCGCCAGCGTCGGCAGGACCTCCCACAGCCGCGGGTGGTGCTCGGCCAGCACCTCGCGCGCGGTGTGGTCGACCGCGCGCAGCAGCGGCTGTTCCAGCTCGCTGGTGATGATCACCGGGTCGATCCGGCCCAGGACCTCTTTGAGGTCCAGCAGGTTCGCCGTCAGCAGCTCGGTCGCGACCGCGGCCATCCGCCCGCCGTGCTTCGGGACGACGCCCTGCCAGCCGAGCAGCGGCGGGATGCCGACGAACTCCAGCGGCCGGAACATCATCTCGATGGCGACGCGCTTGGTGACGTACCCGATCAGCGCGGCGATGAACGGCATCGCGGCGTACAGCGGCCAGTGCAGGGCGAGGTCGTGCAGGACAGCGTCCATTCCGGCCTCCCTCGCGATCCCGAGATCGAAACCGTACCGGCTACCCGAGCAGGAGGAGCACCTGCAGTTCCCCCACCAGGCCGCCGATGACCGCGCCGACGGCGATCAGCTTCCACTCGTCCTGCTTGAAGGCCGGCCGCAGGATGCCCTCGAACTCGAGCGGGGTCAGCTGCTGCATCTTCGTGACGATCGTGTTCCGGACGTCGAGTGCGCCGGTGGCGTAGCTCTCGACGTGTTTCACCGTTTCGGGGAGGAACTCGATCGCTTTGGCGGCGGCCGCGCGCTTCATCTCCTGGTACTGCCGGCCGCCGATGGTCAGCGCGACCAGCGGCTTGGCGATGCTCGCCTGGGCGTCGATGGTGCGCTGGACCTCGCGGGTGACCATGGCGAACAGCTTGTCGGCACGCGGCCCGGTGAGCACTGCCTCCATCACGTTCCGCACGGTGAGCACCTCGTCGGCGATCAGCGCACCGTAGTCGGCGGCGACCTCCTGGCGGCGCTTCTGGAACATGCCCTGCCAGCGGAAGACGCCGAACCCGCGGGGCGTGCGCGGGTAGAAGATCATCTTGAGGGCGAGCCAGTCCGTGACGAAGCCCGTGACGAAACCGAAGACCGGCATGATGAGCGGCTCTTTCGTCAACGCCCAGGCGGCCAACTGGACGAGCCCGATCACGAACCCGAACCAGATCCCCGAGCGCGCGATGAACCGGAACTCGGGGGCGGCGACCTCGCGGATCAGCCGGCAGGTCAGCGATTTGTCGCGGACCATGGCGTTGATCAGCATGTCGTTGACGTCGAGGACGTCGTCGACGTTGGCCGAGACCTCCCGCAGCAGCCGCTTGACGACGGCCGGCGCCTGCGCGCGGACCTGGTCGACGAGCAGCCGCTGCGCCCGCGCCGGCAGCAGTTCCCAAAACCGCGGCTGGTAGGTCTCCATGACCTCCCGCGTGACCTCTTCGACGGCCTTCAGCAGGGGCGGTTCGAGCTCTTTGACCATTTCTTCCGGGTCGAGCCGGGCGAAGATCTCCTGCGGGTCGACGAGGTTGCGGGTCAGCAGGTCGACGGCCGTGGTGGCCATCCGCCGCGCGTTCGCCGGGATGACGCCCTGCCAGCCGAAGGGTCCGACGCCGGCGAACTCCAGGGGCCGGAACATCATTTCGATGGCGACGCGCTTGGTCAGGTAGCCGATCAGCGCGGCGATGAGCGGCATGGTCGCGTAGCCGGGCCAGTGCGCGCCGATGTCCGCGAGTATGTCCAAAGTGGTCTCCTCGCGTTCGGTCGGCGATTCAGGATGCCATGCGTTACCGGGGGTTCCAATATTCGTGATGCATCCGTTTGGCGGTACGCATCGAAGGACCCTTGCTCATTAAGGTGGCCCGATGGTCGCGCCTGAGAAGCCCCACTCCGCTCCCAAGACTGCCCAGTTCGCCGTGGGTGTCCGCGGCTACAACCAGCGCCAGGTCGACGCCCGTCTCGCCGAGCTGACCAAGGAGCTTCGCGAGACGTCCCGCAACCGCGACGACGCCGTCGCGACGTCCTCGGACCTGACGAAGGCCCTCGCGTACGCGCAGAAGGAGCTGGCCGAGACGAAGGCCGCCCTGGCCAGGATGAGCTCGAGCCCGTCCGGGGCGGGCGCGATGGCCGAGCGCGTCCGGATGATGATGCAGCTCGCCGAGGAGGAGATCGCGGACCTCCGCTCGGCCGCGGAGGCGGACGCGGCCTCGACCCGCGACCAGGCGGACAAGTACGCGCACGAGACCCGCCGCACGGCCGACAAGCTGGCGAAGGACGCCGAGGAGGAGCGCGCCCGGCTGCGCTCGGAGGCGAAGGCCGAGATCGAGAAGCTGAACGCGGCGGCGGGCGCGAAGAGGGTCGAGCAGTCAGCGGCGGCCGAGCGAGCCCGCAAGGAAGCGGACGCGGCGGCCGAGGCAGCGGCGGCTGCGTTGCGCGAGGAAGCGGACCGGAAGGCCGCGGAGGAGCTGGCGCGCCGGAAGAAGGACTTCGAGGAGGAGTTCGCCCGCAAGAAGCAGGAGACGGAGGCGGCGCTGGCTTCGGCCAAGGCCCAGCAGGCCACGGCGGACCAGAACCGCAAGCTGGCGCTGGACTTGCGGGCGAAGGTGGCCGAGCGCATCGCGGCCACGGACGTGGCGGTGAAGGAAGCGATGCGGCTGCTGGTCCCGGCGGAGGACGCGCCTGCCGCGAACGGGGACCGGAAGCCTGCGCCTGCTCCGAAGCCTTCGGCGGCGGCTGCTGCCGGGCCTGCCGCTGCCTCTCCCGCGGCTCCGGCGAAGGCTTAGTTATCCACATCGGCTCGGGTTGTCCACAGATTTCCGGAGTTCCACCACCCCGAAGCCGGATTGTGACTACGGACGGTGGTGCCGGGTCAAGGCGGGAAAGCGTGCCTTGACCCGGCACCACCGTCCGTGTTTTGGCTTCGGATCGGGGTGGCGGGGGAGGTCTGGGTGGGGGGCCGGTCATGCGCAGCGTGCCGATTCCGGCCGAACCGCGGCCTGCCGGCTCCGTGATCCTCTGCCGATGCGCAAGCGCAACCCGGCCCGGCGGCGCCCGGAAATCCCCCGTCCGGGGTGGTGGCCGAAGCTCGTGGGTGGCTGGCAGTGTTCAGCTCAGCTGCTGATCACCCACGAGACGGGACCTGCGCATGATCCTCGAGACCGAGCGGGCCGCCGTGTGCGCCTATGCGCGCCGGATGGTCGGTGATGGCCTGGTCGTCGGTACCTCCGGCAACGTCTCCCTGCGGGCCGGTGATCTCGTCGCCGTCACGCCCACCGGGGTTGCCTACTCGAGCCTGACCCCCGGCGACATCGCCGTCGTCGATCTCGGGGGGCAGGTTGTCGATGGTTCGCTCAGGCCGACCAGTGAACTGCCGATGCACCTGTCCGTGTACTGGGACGTTCGTGACCCGGACGGTGAGCCCGTCACGGCCGTCGTGCACACGCACTCGCCGCACGCCACCGCCGTCTCGACGCTCGTGCGTGAGGTTCCGCCGATCCACTACATCGTCGCCACCATCGGTCCCTCGGTGCGCGTCGCGCGCTACGCCACCTACGGCACGCCGGAGCTCGCGGCCGCCGTGCTCGAGGCGCTCGAAGGGCGCCGCGGGTGCCTGATGGCCAACCACGGCACCCTCACCTACGGTGACGGCCTCGAGGCCGCCTACCACCGCGCCCAGCAGCTCGAATGGGCCTGCCGCGTGTGGCTGCTCGCGCAGAGCGCCGGCCGGCCCAGCCTGCTGCCGCCGCCCGAGGTCGCCAACGTCGTCGAACGGCTGCGGGGCTACGGACAGGGCTAGGAAGCGACCGCGTCCAGCAGCTCCGCCACCGTCGGGTCGTCGACCGCCTCCTTGATGCACTGCCACAGCTGCAGGTTCGCCGTCGCCCAGCGCGAGTACGTGGCCGCCGCCTCCGGGTTGTAGAAGTAGTAGCCCTCGTCGTGGACGTCGCACTGCTCGCCGACGATCTTGTGCGCCAGTTCGCGCAGGCTCAGCCCGTTCTCGCGCAGGTACCGGTGCGCCAGCACCACCGGCGTCACCGGCAGTGCCTTGAACAACGTGTCCGCGTCGCTCAGCGCCTGCGCTTCCAGGGAAATGTCCCGGCCGCGGGTGGCCATTTCCGCTTCGTCGACGATCTCGTCGATCCACCGCGCGATCCGCGGCAGGACGCCGCATTCGGCGAGGATTTCCAGCCGCAGGCTCCGGCCCGCCGCGGCGGGTGAGTTCCGGAGCACCAGGTAGTTGACGTCGTGCACCAGCGCGGCCACTTCCACCACCGCTTCGTCGGCGCCGTTGTGCCGGGCGAACCCGGCCGCCTTCGCGCGGACGAAGCTCACGTGGTGCCAGCCGTGGAATTGCAGCCGGTCGGCGTACTGCCGGCAGAGCCGGTGGACCCGGTCTTCGACGGCGCCGACGATCACGTGGTCGATCGTGCTTTCCTGCGTGCGCATACACCTCTCCCATCCCGGCCGTGGTGTTCAGACGGGTGGAGTAATGGTAAGCGCCGCTGACGCCGGTGTGTAGCTAGATGCGGTCGGCCAATTCCCCCAATCGGACCTCTACCGGAACGTGACGATGACCGATTCCGCCGGCTGGGTCGAAAGACAAGCTGAAACTGCTCACCGGGCGTGATTTGACGAGGAAAGTCATCGTTCCGGTGGCCGCTTCGGGAATCCGGTGGAATTCGTCGGCCAGCATGGTGGCGCACGCGCCGGCCGTGCACCGCGTCCGGCGCCGCAACCGCGCGGACGTGATCAACCCGGTGCCGGCGTCGATCGTCGTCTCGTACCTTTCGTGCAGGTAGTCACCACGGAGGATCGTGGTGCAGAAGTGGTACCTGTGGTTGTGCACGGAATCCGCGTACCCCTCCCGCCAGTCCCGCTGCGCCTTGTATTCGTGCAGCCAGAAGGAGAACGGGTCGGACGGCGAATCGAGCAGGCACCAGGCGAAGTGGGTGGTCGTTTCCCGGGACGAGCGCAGGACCTTGGTGGCCTGCGCTGCGGACAGCGCGCGAAGCTGCGTGCGCAGCTCGTCCCGCAGCCCGGCCTGGGCGGCCCACGGCCGGAACCAGCCGTCGACCGCACGCCAGTCCGCGGCGAGCGGGAACCTGGCCGTGCGCAGGCGGGTGGCCAGTTCGGAAAGGGGGGACAGGCGGGTGAGCAAGGTCAGCTCCCTAGCTCGGCGACTGCGGAGAACTCCGCGCGGAAGGCGTGGAACTTGCCCTCCAGCTCGCGGAACTGCTCCTCGGACAACGGGGATCCGGTGATCTTCTCGAACAGCGCCAGGAAATCCGTCCGCGTCGTCGCGGACGTGATGCGGAAGTGGCGGCCGGTCCGGGACTGCGAGACGCGCACGAATTCGGCGCGTTCCATGTTGTAGAGGAAGGAACCTTCGGTGAACCGCAGGGACCGCGGGTACAGCTTCGTGGCGCCGCGGACGTCGCTGTAGAGCGACACCCACACGCTGTCGTCGAACATCTCGAGCCGGTCCAGCGGCGGGTCGGCGACCACGGTGATGTCGACCGACGCGCAGCGGCTGCGCGCCAGGAAGAGGCCGACGAGCCCGATCCGGATCTCTTCGTCGAGCCGGGTCTGGATCCGTTCGTAGTCGACGTCGGCCGCCTCGCGGCGCAGCAGGTACCGGGCGCGCCCGCTGATCGAGCTCGCGTCGCGCGGATCGGCGATGACCGCCCGCAGTTCCCGTTCGGTGCGCGAAAGCAGCAGGCGGGCGGCGGCGTGCCGCCCGGAGAAGCCGCGGAAGAAGTACTGCCGGGTCGCGTCGAGGTCGGCCATCAGCGCGCGGTTGAACGCCGGGTCGGGATCGGTCGTCGCCTCGAAGACGTCGGTGGGGAAGAACTCCTTGTTGAGCGCGCGGTATTCGGCGCTCAGGTCCTCCAGCGCGCGCCGGCTTTCCTCGATCACCGGTGTGACGAGTGCCTTCTGCGACGCGCTGGCGGTGATCAGTGTCTGGCCGAACCCGACGATCGCGGAGATCAGGGTGCCGGTGCCCAGCGACGTCACCAGGTTCTTCCCGGTGCCGGGGTCCATCAGGCCGGCGATCCACAGGCTCAGGCCGGCGACCACGACGAGCACCGTGAGGAGCAGGCTCGTCCTGGTCCAGAAGATCTCTTGCAGTGGGGTACGGCGGAGGCGTCCGCCAGCCGCGGCCACGTGCTTCACCTCCCTCGAACCACCCGAACGGACGTATGCGTAAAGTGTCTGTTCGAGCGCGGGGAGTCACTTTACGCGCCTCCCGAGGTGTGCGAAATAAGAAGTTCGGGGGACAAGGCTGACGGACAGGCGTCACTCTCGGCAATAATTTACCGAGTGGGCCGGTTTTCCGAAAACGGGAAAAACCATGATCAAAGCGTGCGCGGAAGCCCCTTTTCGTACCAGTCGGGGCCCGGTTCGACGGTCATCAGGAAATCCACCACGACCGGGGCGGGCGCCGGGTGGATCTCCGGGTGATCGCGTTCACCGCGGGCGAGGTTGACCGGCCAGGCCAGTTTTTCCGCGTCGAGCGAAAACTCGCCGCCGGCGCCCGTGCGGTTGCCGCGGGCGTCGAGCCGCGACCACTTCCCGTGCAGGTACACGGCATTCAGCCCGTGCAGCACGGAGAGCTCCTGGTAGCAGAAACCGGCCGGAATCCCTTGTGCCCGCAGCAAAGCGGCGAGCAGGTGCGCCTTGGCGTGGCAGATCCCGACGCGCTCGCGCAGGACGTCCGACGCTCGCCAGGTGACCCGCGGGTCGGCCGCGTCCATGACGTGCTCGACCTCGTCCCGGACGAAGAGGAACGCGGCTTCGGCGGCCTCGGCGGGATCGTCGCCGCCGGGACGCAGAGCGTCGGCCAGCGCGCGGATCGACGGGTGCTCGTGGTCGACGACGGCGTCGGCGGCGAGGTAGTCGCTCAGCCGATCGGAGGTGGGCGTTGGCGTGGGATTCATCCGCGCATCCTGACAGGTGCGGCCATTCGGGCGAGAGCCGTTTTCCGGCGTCACCACACTCCGCAGTTGCCGATTACGGAACGTAGAAGTCGGGTGGGAAGCCGGTCCAGCGCAGTTCGGCGGGGAGGTGGCTCAGGTCGTTGTAGGTCAGCAGTGCGGCGGGCCGTCCCGGGGAGTACCGGATGACGGTCAGGCCGGCGTTGGCGTGGGTGAGGGTGAGCCAGCGCCACGGCGGTGCGTCCTGTGACGCGCGGATGAGCCAGCCGACGAGGAAGTTGTGCGTGACGAGGACTTCGTACCGCGGCTCACTTCCCGGCACGGGGCCGCTGAACCGGCGTTCGGCTTCGGCGGCCAGTTCTTCGTCGGCGGGCGGGAATTGGCGGGCGAAGGCGAGCAGGAGATCGCCGGAGGTCTCCGGGAGTTCCTCGCGCTTCGGCGCGTACGGGACGAAGTCGCCGGCCGCTTTGTCGACGTGGAGGGGAACGCCCGGGAGCTGGCCGGCCACGAAGTGGGCGGTCTGTGCGGCGCGCGGCAGGGGCCCGTGGTGGATCGAGGTGACCGGGACGTCGCGGAGGCGGCGTCCGAGCAGAACGGCTTGGCGCCGGCCGGCTTCGGTGAGCCTTCCGTCCGGTCCCGCTTCACCGTGACGGGTGAGGAAGAGGTACCGCGTGGTCAGCACGGGCCCAGGGTTTCACGCTTGGGCCGTTCGGGTGAGCGAGTTGCGCATACTGAAGGGGGCTTACTCAGACGACGGGGACGAGCGCGCCTTCGGGGCCCTGGCTCGGGACGAACTGGGTGACCAGGCGCATCGGTGCCGGGTGGGGCGAGAGGACGATCGAGGCGAACGGGGTGATCGTGTGCTCGTGGCCGCTGTTCGTGTGGAGGTGGACGCTCACGTGGACGTTGCGGTCGGCCGGGATTTCGAACGAGACCGAGCCCCAGGAGACGACGTACTGGCGGCCGTCGATGCTCGCTATCGGCGCGTAGGCGCGGACGGTGCGGCCCAGGTGGGGGATTTCCACGGTGAGGAGGCGGCGGGGGCCGTTGTGGTTGTCCACGTACGGGATCACGCCGGGGGTCTTGGACAGCTCGTTCGGGTTGGTCACTTCTGGGGGGCTCTCGGTTGGTCGGGATTGGGCGGCTGGTCGGGATTGGGCGGCTCTGATCATGCTGCCAGTTCGGCCGTCTGTCAGCGGTTCCCCACCGACCCGAACGCCGGATTGTTCAACGGCCGCCAGACCGCGTCAAGGCGGGAAAGCGTGCCTTGACCCGGCCTGGCGGCCGCTGAGGCGGCTGCGTATCGGTTCGGCAGGGGGGTGTGGCCGAGGGGGCGGGGGTGTGGCCCGGGGCGGCGTTAGAACTGGTAGTACAAGAACGGGCTGAATGTTCCCGTTGCGATCAGGATTGCCGCGTACAGCAGGCCCACCGTCATCACTCCGATGCGCAAGGCCGTTGCCGGGCGGCTTCGGGATGACTCCAACAGGGGGCCCGTTACCGGGTGGGCCGGCAGTGCGAACACCGCCAGTGCGGCCAGGAGGAGGACCAGGCGCTGGTTGGTGAAGGCCTGCTCCACTCCTGTTCCGAGGCCTTCGAAGTCGGGGATCAGCATGTGGCCGAGCATTGACAGCGCGTGGCCCAGGTCCGGGGAGCGGAAGAACACCCAGCCGATCACCACCAGCAGCATCGTCAGGGCCCTGCGGAGGTAACGCTTCCACGGGGTCGACGGGTCCAAGTCCAGGCCGAAGCGGCGCTCGATCACCAAGAGGGCTCCGTGGTAGCAGCCCCACACCAGGAACGTCCACTGGGCTCCGTGCCAGAAGCCCGTCAGGACGAACACAATGCAGAGGTTGCGGTACGTCTTCGCCGCTCCGTGGCGGTTGCCGCCCAGGGGGATGTACACGTAGTCGCGGAACCAGCGGCTCAAGCTCATGTGCCAGCGGCGCCAGAACTCCGTGATCGTCACCGAAGAATACGGCCTCGCGAAGTTCTCCGGCAGCCGGAAGCCCAGCATGCGGCCGAGGCCGATGGCCATGTCCGAATAACCCGAGAAGTCGAAGAACAGCTGGAGGGTGTAGCCGATCGCGCCCAGCCAGGCCGTGGCGAACGTCATCTGGTCCGAGGGGACCTTGAAACACGCGTCGACCAATGGGCCCAGTGAGTCCGCGATGATCGTCTTCTTGCACAGGCCCAGCGCGAACCGGGGGAAGCCCGCCGCGATGTCGTCCAGGCGGTGGGACCGCAGCTGGGGGAGCTGGTCGGCGATCTCCCGGAACCGCACGATCGGGCCCGCCACCAGCTGCGGGAACATCGCGATGTACGCCGCGAACGACACCGGGTTGCGCAGGGCTTGGCGCTCGCCGCGGTAGATGTCCACCACGTACGAGATGTGGTGGAACGTGTAGAACGAGATGCCGATCGGGACCACCAGGCTCGCCACCGGCACGCTGCCGCCGAACCAGTGGGCCACCGCCGCGATCTGCTGGGTCGCGAAACCCGCGTACTTCCAGATCAGCAGCACCGCGACGTCCAGCGACACCACCGCGATGAGGATCCGGCGCCTTCGGAGGCCGTGGACGTCCCAAGGGCTCGGGGCCAGGAGCGGTCCGGCCAGGAAGTTGACGACCATGCAGCCGAGCAGCAGGAACACGAACCCGCCGGCGCCGATCGTGTAGAACAGCAGGCTGGCGACCGCGATGATGCCGTTTCGCCAGCTCCGCGGGAGCACCAGCACGGCGATGAGTACCGCCGGCATGAAGTACCACAGGAAGAGTGGCGAAACGAACGACATCGGGTCCCCTCGGTCTATCCGACGGTGACCTTAACCCGACTGGGTGGCGGTGTCAGACCCGCCCGGCGGCACGGCGGCGCCGCGCCACCTCCGCGAGCAGGACCCCCGCCGCCACGGAGGCGTTGAGGGATTCCACGCCCGCGGCCATCGGGATCGACACCGTCGCGTCACACGTTTCCCGCACCAGGCGGGACAGCCCGCGGCCCTCCGAGCCCAGCACGATGACCAGCGGGTCGGCCGCCAGCTCCAGCTCGTCGATGTCCACCGACCCGTCGGCGTCCAGGCCCACCAGCATCAGGCCGTCGTTCGCCCACGTCTTGAGCTGCCGCGTCAGGTTCGTCGCCACCGCGATCGGCAGCTTCGCCGCCGTGCCCGCGCTCGTCCGCCACGCCACCGCCGTCATGCCCGCGCTGCGCCGCTCCGGCAGCAGCACGCCGTGCGCGCCGAACGCGGCCGCTGAGCGGATCACCGCGCCCAGGTTGCGGGGGTCGGTGACGCCGTCGAGCGCGACGAACAGCGGGACCTCGCCCGAGTTGCGCGCCGCCGCCATCAGGTCGTCCGGGTGCGCGTACTCGAACGGCGGGACCTGCAGGCCCAGGCCCTGGTGCACGGCCCGGTTGGTCTTGCGGTCCAGCTCTTCGCGCGGGATCTCCAGGATCGAGATGCCCTTGTCGCCGGCCAGCCGGACGGCGTCGTTCACGCGGTCGTCGATCTCGATGTTCAGCGCGACGTACAGCGCGGTCGCCGGGACGCCCGCGCGCAGCGCCTCGACCACCGGGTTGCGCCCGGCGATGAGCTCCGGCTTGTCGGCCTTCTTCTGCCGCGCCTGGTCGCGCTTCGCCTGGGCGTTGTTCTGGCGGTACGCCTTGTGCCCGGGACGGTCCTCCGCCTTCGGGGTCGGGCCCTTGCCTTCGAGGGCCTTGCGGCGCTGACCGCCCGAGCCGACGACGGCACCCTTCTTGGTGCCCGTCTTGCGGATCGCGCCCTGGCGCCGCGAATTGCCTGCCATGGTGAAAGTTCCTTGCGTAGAAAGCCGGTTCAGTCGGACTTCACAGTCCACTGAGGACCGTTGGGGGTGTCCTCCACCACGATGCCCGCCTGCTGGAGGCGGTCACGGGCGGCGTCCGCGCGGGCGAAGTCCTTCTCGGCCCGGGCCTGCTGGCGCTCGGCCAGCAGCCCTTCGACGATCCGGGACAGCGCTTCTTTGGTGGGGGTTTCGGAACCGCCCGCCTCGGACCAGCGCGCGGACAGCGGGTCGAGGCCGAGCACGTCGGTCATCGCGCGGACGGCCGCGGCGAATTCGAGTGCCTTGGAGGTGTCGCCCGCGTCGAGGGCGGCGTTACCGTCCCGCACCGTGGTGTGGACCACGGCGAACGCCTGCGGGGTGGCGAGGTCGTCGTCGAGCGCGTTCGCGAACGCCTCGGGGACCGTGCCGACCGGCACGTCGCCCGACTGCGCGGCGCGGCGCAGGAACGTCTCGATCCGCCGGTAGCCCTGCGCGGCCTCGGAGACCGCGGCGTCGGAGTACTCGATGGTCGAGCGGTAGTGCGGCTGGACCAGGTAGTACCGCAGCTCCGGGGCCCGGTAGCGGTCCAGCATCGCGGGGATCGACACGGTGTTGCCGAGCGACTTCGACATCTTCTCGCCCGACATGGTCACCCAGGCGTTGTGCAGCCAGTACCGCGCGAACGCGTCGCCCGCCGCGTTGGACTGGGCGCGCTCGTTCTCGTGGTGCGGGAAGACCAGGTCGATGCCGCCGCCGTGGATGTCGAACTCCGCGCCGAGGTACGCCGTCGCCATCGCCGAGCACTCGAGGTGCCAGCCCGGCCGGCCCTGCCCCCACGGCGTCGGCCACGACGGCTCGCCCGGCTTCGCGCTCTTCCACATGGTGAAGTCGCGCGGGTCGCGCTTGCCGCGGGTCGGTGTCTCGCCCTGCTGGACGTCTTCGAGGACCTGGCCGGAGAGCTTGCCGTAGTCGTCGAACGACTTCACCGAGAAGTAGACGTCGCCGTCCGCGACGTAGCCGTGGCCGCTCTCGATGAGGCGTTCCATCAGCTCGACCATCTGGGTGACGTGCCCGGTCGCGCGCGGGTTGATCGACGGCGGCAGGCAGCCCAGCTGCTCGTACGCTTCCTCGAAGGCGCGCTCGTGCGTCGCACCCCACTCCCACCAGGGCCGCTCGTGCTCGGCGGCCTTGGTCAGGATCTTGTCGTCGATGTCGGTGACGTTGCGGACCAGCAGCACGTCCAGTCCACTGTGGACGAGCCAGCGGCGCAGGACGTCGTAGTTCAGGACGCCGCGGACGTGCCCGATGTGCGGAACGCCCTGGACGGTGGCACCACACACGTAGATCGACGCCGTTCCGCTACGAACGGGGTGGAACTCCCGTACGCTCCGGGTCGCTGTGTCGAAAAGGTGAAGGGCCACCCTCGAAGGGTACGGGGTCGGGCGTGAGCGACGTCTCTGGCCCTCAAGCCACGCCGAAGCCGCGCAACGCCGTGAGCAGGGCGTCCGGCCGGTCGGCGGTCGGCAGCGGGTCGACCAGCGCGAACTCGCAGCCCAGGGCGCGGGCGCCGCCGTCGGCCTCCTCGCTGTCGCCGACCATCAGCGTCTCGGTGGCCGGCACGCCGAGTCCCTCGACGGCCTTGCGGAAGATCTCCAGCTCGGGCTTGACCGCGCCGACCTCGAAGGACAGCACGAACTCGTCGACGTAGGCGTCCCACCCGCGGGCGGTGAACGCGGGCCGGATGTCGAAGGCGATGTTGCTCAGCACGCCGACCTTCAGCCCGCGCTCGGCGGCTGCCTTCAGCGCGGCCTCGGTGTCCGGGTACGGCGTCCACTGGCTGGGATCGATCAGCCGGTTGTAGAGCGCTTCGGCCTGGTCGAAGTGCGGGACGCCGGACTTCTTGAGCACCTCGAGGTAGACCTTCCGGTGCAGCTGCGGGTCGCGGTCGCGGTGCTGCCAGGCGTGCACGTGCTCGGCGTCGAGCTCGACGACCTGCCCGACCGGGGCGGTCATCCGGCGCATCAGCTCGGCCTGCGCCTCGATGTCGAGCGGCTCGCCGTCGTGGTTCGTCAGTTCGGTGAGCCAGGACTCGTCCTGCTCGAGCCGGAACAGCGTGCCGGAGAAGTCGAACAACACCGCCCTGATCGTCATGGGTCCAGCCTAGCGAGGTCGCGGGCGCTCGAGCGGCGCCCGCGACCCGCGTCACGTCACGCCGCGTAGCCGGTGATCTTGTCGGGAACCACGCGCACGACCACGCGGACGACCTCCGGCGGTTCGGTGCGGAAGTCCTTGCCGTCGTACTTGTGCGAGAGCTCGTTGATGAGCTCCCGGCCGCCCTCATCGGTGATCTCGGCGCGGCCGCGGACCTCGACGTACTTGAGCGGGTCCTCGAGGTCGAAGACCGTCAGCGAGATCCGCGGGTCGCGCTGCATGTTCCGCTCCTTGAGCCGCCCGCGGACGGTCGCGAAGAGCACGGCGTCGCCGTCCCGCTTGGCCCAGACCACGGAGGTCTGCACCGAGCCGTCGGCGTTGATGGTGGCGACCACCGGGAAGTTCTTGCCGTCGAAGAGGGCCTTGGTGGCCTCGTTGAAAGTCACACCCATGGTCTGGACCCTATTTCACGTTGCCGGCGATTTTCTCGGCTTCGAGGCGCACGATCACCCGCTGGACGTCGGCGTCCTCGGGCGGCGGGTCCTGGGCGAGGTACTTGTGGCTCAGGGCCCGGGGGAGCGTCTTGCCCGGGTCGGGGGTGATCTTCACGGTGCCGCGCAGCTGCGTGTGCCGGTACGGGTTCTCCGCGTCGGTGATCGAGACGCTGATGCGGGGGTCGCGCCGCAGGTTGCGGACCTTCCGGCGGTCCTCGGTCGCGCTGAAGACGAGATCGCCGTCGTCGAGGCCGACCCAGACGACGGAGGTCTGGGGGCTCCCGTCGGGATCGAGGGTGGCGACGGTGGCGAAGTTCCGGCCGTCGACCAGCGCGCGGACGGCCTCCGGGAGAGTGAGGGACATATCACGCCGAACCGGCGCAGGCGGGGGGCCTATTCCGCTCCCGGTGCTCGGGACGGCGGCCCTAGTCCGCCGCGAGCAGCAACGCCGTCGCGAAGGCCGCGATGCCTTCGCCGCGCCCCGTGAGCCCCAGGCCGTCGGATGTGGTTCCGGACACGCTCACCGGGCCGCCCACCGCCTCCGACAGCACCTTCTGCGCCTCTTCGCGCCGCTTCCCGACCCGCGGGGCGTTGCCCACGATCTGGACCGTGGCGTTCCCCACCCGCCAGCCCGCCGCCTCGATCAGCGCCCGGACCTCGGCCAGCATGTCGGTGCCGTGCGCGCCGTCCATCCGGGGGTCGCCCGTGCCGAACACCGCGCCCAGGTCGCCGAGGCCCGCTGCCGACAGCAGGGCGTCACACAACGCGTGAGCTGCGACGTCGCCGTCGGAGTGGCCCGCGCAGCCGTCCGCGTCCGGCCACGACAGGCCCGCCATCCAGCACTCGCGGCCCGGTTCGACCGGGTGGACGTCGACCCCGTTGCCGATCCTCACAGCGTCTCCTCGTTCTTCGGTGCCGCCGCGATCGCCTCGGCCAGGGACAGTTCGAACTCGCTGGTGACGCGCATCGCGTCCGGGTGGCCGGGGACCGTCGCCGCGCCGGCGGGCGCGAGGTCCGGCCGGAACGCCGGGAGCGCGTAACCCACGGGCGTCTGGAGGGTGCGCAGCCGCGTCCGGTCCTCCGTGCCGACGATCAGGGACGCCGCGTCGGTCACCTTCACCGTGTCGGCCATCGGCAGCACCGGGACCACGACCGGAGCGCCGCCACGGACCGTGCTGATGACGTCACTCACCGTTTGCGCAGGAATGAAGGCCCGCAGCGCATCGTGGAGGAGTACAACTGAATCACGGGCGAGTTCGGGCTCGACGGCGGCGAAGGCCTCCGGGAGCGAGCCGGGGACGACCCGGCAGCCGAGGCCGCGAACGGCCTCGGAAAACGACGAAGCACACCGCTGGGGGGCCGCCACGAGCACCAGATCGATCTCCGGTACGTCGAGCAGCCCCCGCACGGTGTGCGTGAGTAGCGGCTCACCATGGACCGGCGTGAGAGCTGACTCTCCGTCGGAGGCATGATGTGCGACGGTCACGATCGCGACGACGTTCATCGGTACGCGATCGTAGAGGCACCCGCTCGCCCGTCGAGCGGGATGGCCCCGGGCTAGACCGTCGCGGTTTCCAGAACTTCGTCGAGGAGGACCTCAGCCTTGTCCTCGTCGGTGCCCTCCGCGAGCGCGAGCTCGCTGACCAGAATTTGCCGCGCCTTCGCCAGCATGCGCTTCTCACCGGCTGAAAGTCCGCGGTCCTTCTCTCGCCGCCAGAGGTCGCGCACCACTTCGGCCACCTTGTTCACATCGCCGGAGGCGAGCTTCTCGAGGTTGGCCTTGTACCGACGAGACCAGTTGGTGGGCTCCTCGGTGTGCGGAGCACGCAGAACGTCGAAGACCTTGTCCAGTCCTTCTTGCCCGACGACATCGCGGACGCCGACGATTTCGGCGTTGTCTGCGGGCACGCGAACCGTGAGATCCCCTTGCGCGACCTTGAGGACGAGGTACTTCTTTTCCTCGCCCTTGATCACGCGGGTCTCGATGGCTTCGATGAGTGCGGCACCGTGGTGCGGGTAGACGACGGTCTCTCCGACCTTGAAAACCATGTGTCCTCTGCCCCTTTCGCTGACTCCATCCTAGCACGGGCCGCCAGTGCCCACCTAGCGGGCCGGACTCGTCCTCGCAGGTCAGCGGCCTGGCCGGGGGTTGACAAACGTCGGACCCCCGTGCTCACGCAGGTAGCGGGGAAGCGTTTCGTCACAGGCCGGTAATTCCTTTGTGGACGGTTGATCTTGGTCGCCGTGTCCCGGCAACGCACACCCGTTCCGCGGCGGAGATCGACCCCGGCTAGTCTTCGGGGCGACGAGGCCGTGAAAAGGGAAGGACTGCGACGTGAGGCTGCAGAATCGTCGCGTGCTCGGTGCGGGCGTGCTGGCGCTCGGTGCCGCGCTCGCGCTCGCCGGGTGCGGGGCCGGCCAGATCACCCAGACCGACTCGCAGCAGCCCGCGGTCAACGGTACGCACGCCCAGGTCAAGACCATCGACCTGCGCAACGCCGCGGTCCGGTACCCGACCTCGGGCCCGGGCTACGCGGCCGGCGCGACGCCGGCGCTGACCCTGACGATCGTCAACCGGGGCGCGCAGGACGACTCGCTCGTCTCGGTGACCACCGAAGACGGCACCCAGGGCACGATCGAGGGATCCAAGACCGTCGTCGCCATGCACTCGCTGGTGATCGGCCCGGACGACGCCGCCGAGTCCACGAACGAGGTGCAGCCCACGTCCTCGGGCGCGCCGTCAGCGCCGTCCTCGTCCCCGAGCACGCCGACGTCGGGCGGCACGCCGACCGGCAGCAGCTCGGCCTCCAACAGCCCGGGCAACCTCACCGCCACGGCCACTTCCGAGGTCCCGTCGTCCGGTCCGGCCGCGACGCCGACCGCGCCGGAGAAGGTCGGCCAGGCCACCGTGACGCTGCCCGCGCTGAAGCAGCCGCTCTGGCCCGGCCAGGTCATCAAGGTCACCTTCGTCTTCAAGAACGCCGGACCGGTCACGGTCGAGCTGCCGGTCGCGGCGCCGGCGCACGTCAAGGAGTAGGTCCCCGGTTTTGTCGGTGGTCGCCGCTAGCCTCGCGGGGTGAAGAAGGGGACCACCTACCGCTGCGGCAGCTGCGGTTACGAAGCGGCCAAGTGGCTGGGCCGGTGTCCGGAGTGCCAGGAATGGGGCTCGTTCGAGGAACGCGGGGCACCGGTCAAGCCGGCGATCCAGCGCGTCGCGGCCGGGGCGCCGAGCGCGCCCGCACGGCCGATCGGCGAGGTCGACGTCGAAGCGGCGCGAGCGCGCCGCACCGGTGTCCCGGAGCTCGACCGGGTGCTCGGCGGCGGCCTGGTGCCCGGCGCGGTGGTGCTGCTCGCGGGTGAGCCGGGTGTCGGCAAGTCGACCCTGCTGCTCGAAGTCGCCTACCAGTGGGCGAAGACGGTCGACCGGTCCCTCTACGTCACCGGCGAGGAGTCCGCGGGGCAGGTCCGGTTGCGCGCCGAGCGAACGGGCAACGTCGACGACCGGATGTACCTGGCCGCCGAGAGCGACCTTTCCGCCATCCTCGGGCACGTCGACGACGTCAAGCCCGGAATGCTGATCGTCGACTCGGTGCAGACCATGGCGTCCCCGCAGGTCGACGGCTCACCCGGCGGCGTGACGCAGGTCCGCGCGGTGACGTCCGGGCTGGTCGCGCTGGCCAAGGAGCGCGGGCTGCCGGTGGTGCTGGTGGGGCACGTCACGAAGGACGGTTCGGTGGCCGGCCCGCGCGTGCTGGAGCACCTGGTGGACGTCGTGCTGCAGTTCGAGGGCGACAAGCACTCGACGCTCCGGATGCTCCGCGGCATCAAGAACCGGTTCGGCGCGTCCGACGAGATCGGCTGCTTCGAGTTGCAGGAAGAAGGCATCGTCGGGGTGCCGGACCCGTCGGGGCTGTTCATGAGCCACACGGCCGAGCCGGTGTCCGGTACGGCGATCACCGTATCGATGGAGGGCAAGCGGCCGCTGCTGGGCGAGGTCCAGGCGCTGGTGTCGGCCACGGCGGCGCCCCAGCCGCGGCGCGCGGTCAGCGGCCTCGACTCCGCGCGGGTGGCGATGGTCCTGGCGGTGCTGGAGAAGCGCGGCGGGCTGAAGCTCGGCGACAAGGACGTCTACGCGGCCACGGTCGGCGGCATGAAGATCACTGAACCGGGCATCGACCTGGCCCTGGTGCTGGCGTTGACGTCGAGTTTCGGAGACGTCGCCCTTTCGCCGCGGCTGGTCTCGGTGGGCGAGGTCGGGCTGGCCGGGGAGATCCGGCGGGTGCCGAGCGTGGGCCGCCGCCTGGCGGAGGCGGCGCGGCTCGGGTTCACGCACGCGCTGGTCCCGCCGGACTCGGGCAAGCCGCCCGCCGGGATCCGGGTGCTGGAGGTGGCGAACGTCGCGGACGCGCTGAACGCGGCCGGCCACGCGCGCTGATCACCCCGAGGTCCGCGTGATGGCGTAGGAGTAGGACGTGTCCGGGGCCTCAGGCCGGTTCGGCGTGAGGGGGAACTCGGTCGTCGTGGTGTTCGGCACGGCCTCGGACCTCGGCGGTGCCGGGGTCGTGCTCTTCGGTACCTCGTTCCTGGTGGTGGTCGTCATGGCGGGCGACGTGTCCGCGGCCAGCAGCCGCGCGGTCGCGGGGTCGAGGAACAGCCGCAGGCCGGTGTCCTTGGCCAGGTAGACGGTGGCCGGCCGGTTGTCCGGGGTCGTCCGGTGGGGGACGACGGCGATACCGGGGACTTCGGCGAGCGCTTCGGCGAGCGCGGACCGGACGTCCGGCGGGAGCAGGCCGACCCCCAGCGCGCTGCGGACCATGCCGAGCGACTCCGTGGCGGTGTGCGCCCGGCTTTTCCCGGGATCGGCGATGTCGATCGTGTCGAACTGCAGCCGCTTGCGCAGCTTTTGCCGGTCGTGCACGAGCGAGGCGACGAACGCGGCGTCCGGGCTCAGCCAGTTCACGAACGGCGTGTTCCAGAACGGCTTGTTCTGTCCCGAGAAATCGGGGTGGCCGGGGAACACCCCGCTCGGGCCGTACTCGTCGACGGGGCCGGGCAGCGGTTCGGTCCGGCCGTCCACCCAGTGGCCCGTCAGCGTCGTGCGCCGGTGCCACAAGCCGGTCGGATCGGCCGGGATCCAGAGCTCGATCCGCCGCTGGACCTTGGCCGCGATCCCGTTGCTGGTCTGCGTCACCCAGGCGCGCATCTCCGTGTAGTGGAACTCGCCGGGCGCGAGCGGCCGGTCGAGGTCGGGGAGCGCGGCGGCCGGGCGGGACATTTCCGGCGGCTCCGGCGTCCACAGGGCAGCGGCGACGCCGAGCCCGCCGACCAGGGTGACGACGGCCGCGGCCACCGCGAGCCACCGCCACGCCCCGCTCCGGCGCGGCCCGGCGGGCGGCGCCTCCTCGACACCGGCCGCGGCGAGCAGGGACGCGCGGGCGAAGGCGAGGTCGTCGCCGGAGCCGGCGTCGCTGTTCAAGTCGGCGAGCGCCGCGTCGAGTTCGGCTTCGGACCAGATCTTCCGGACGTTGTCTTCACGCAAGGTCCTGCACCTCCTCTTGGGCCGGGGCGTTCGTCCTGAGCCAGCGTCTGATCCGGTGCAACCGCGACCGGACCGTACCCGGCGGGATACCGAGGGCCTCGGCGACCTCGCCCGGCTCCAGCCCGGCCCACGACACGAGCAGCAGCGTGTCGCGATCGGCCGGGCTGAGCCGGGCCAGTGCGCCGGCCAGCTGCGCGGCACGCACCTGGGCGTCGACCTGCTCGGCGACGCGGCCGTCGTGGTTCGCGTGGCTGACTTCGCCGGTCCGGGCGAGCCGGGCGGTGGCCTGCAGCCCGCGCAGTTCGGACCGCACGTGGTGGCGCAGCAGGTTGGTGGCGATGCCGTAGAGCCACGACCGGGCGGTGCCCAGCTCGGGCCGGTAGGTCTCGCGCCGCCGCAACGCGACCAGGAAGGTCTCGGCGACGAGGTCGTTCGCCGGTTCGGCCCCGACGCGGCGCGCGAGGTACCGCCGCAGCTGCGCGGCGTGGGCGTCGAAGAGCCGCCCGAACGCCGGCCCGGGCTCGGGTCCGCCCAGGTCCGGGCGGTCGGGCCCCCAGCGCTCCGAGCCCTCGTGGATCACCTGCATGCCCCCAGTTGCCCGCAGGCTTCGGCAGCGTTCACGGGTGCGCCTACTTTCGTCGTGATCCGGGCGGGGACGGCCGCCGTTGCCGTCCTAGACGCCCAGCAGGCCCCAATAGACCGCCCACGGGACGAACACCACGCCGCCGGTCAGGAGGACGCCGAGACGGAGGCCGCGGTTGCGCCACCACGCCACCGCCGTGCCGATGGTGGCGGCCACCGCGCCCAGCGACAGCAGCTGCAGCGCCAGCCACGGCAACGGGCGGCCGGCGACGACCGGGCCCAGTCCCTTGCCCATCGACAGCTGGATCAGCACGTCGACGGCCAGGAAACCGAGCACCGCGAGCAGCCCGGTCGCCGACAGCCAGCGCGCCGGCCGCGCCGCGGGACCGCGCCGGACCAGCGGGTACCAGGCGAACGCCACCAGCAGGAACACCAGCACGGCGAGCTGCAGCCACGTCGGCTCGTACCAGGCGAGCGGCGTCACCGCCGCACTCGGCCGGTCCTGCGCCGGCGGTGCGTCGGCCGTCGACGCGGTGGGCGGGTTGTTCACCCAGCTGCCCACCAGTTCGAGGTAGCCGGGCGCGTACCCGGGCAGCTTGTCGAAGCCGTCCGTGGTCCGGCGCAGCTGGTGCTGCGCGTCCGGGAAGACCCGCAACGTGTGGTGCGCCAACGACTCCTGGAAGATCCGGACCGCTTCGCCGGGCGGTGTCAGGATGTCCTTCGCGCCCCATATCCCGAGCACCGGCTGCCGCAGGCTCTTCAGCACCGGCACCGGGTCGTAGTGCGCCTCCGGGAACACCCCGCCGCCGGCGAGCTGGCGCAGCATCGTCGACGACGCCATCCGCACGAGCGAACCCGCCATTCCCAGCTGCCGCAACTGGTTCTCGACCGCCCACGACTGCTGCCGCGACGGCTCGACCCCGTTCGCGCCCAGCGTCACGACGAACGCGACGTCCGACGAACGCGAAGCCGCCAATGGTGCCACCCAGCCGCCTTCGCTCAGCCCCCACACGCCGACCCGCGCCGGATCGACGTCGGACCGCTTGCGCAGCACGGAAACCGCGGCCAGCGCGTCGTCCGCGAGGGTCGAGTACGAGCGTTCGAACTGCGAATAGCCGGCGGTGCGCTTGTCGTAGATGAGTGTCGCGATGCCTTGCCGGGCAAAGGCTTCCGCCTGTTCGCGGTAGTCGTCCCGGCTGTGCGCCCCCGAGCCGTGGACCATCACCAGGCCCGGCAGTTCCGTCCCGCCGGGCGGAGCGACGACGGTGCCGTGCAAGGTCACCCCGCCGTTCTGGAACGTCACGTCTTCGTTGGTCACGGAAGCCGCCGACGCCGGTGGCGCCGACGCCGTGACCGCCAGGATCACCCCGGCCAGTAGAACCCCTCTTCGCATGGAAAACCCCCTGGTGTCATGTCATTCCCCTGGATCCGGGAACGCGAGCCAGCGCACGAGCACGCGCCGCGCTTCCGGTGACCGGTCGTCTTCGGTTCGCCAGTACCGGCGGAACAGCTCCATGTAGTCCTGCCAGAGCTGCTGCACTTCCTCTTCGGTGAGCCACGTGGCACCGCGCGCGAAGAGCAGCGCGTCCGGCCAGCCGCCGGGCAGCTGCTCGCGCTTTTCCGCGAACCGGTTGAGCTTTTCGAGGTCGTCCTCGAACCCCTGCCGCTGCATGTCGTCGAACAGCATCCGGGTTTCGGCGCTCTGCTCGCTGCGGCGCGGCCAACGGATGTCCCGCGGCCGGGTCCGCCACCACCGTTCCTTGCCACGCGCGAGCTCCGGGACGTCCTCGACGAACCCGAACCTGGCCAGCTCCCGCAGGTGGTAGCTGGTCGCGCCGGTGTTCTCGCCCAGCGCTCGGGCGAGTTTCGTGGCTGTCGCCGGGCCGGCCGACAAGACGCCGAGGATCCGGCGGCGCAGCGGGTGCGTGACGGCCTTGAGGGCGTCCGGGTCGAGCTCTTCCGGTGGTGGAGCGCTGGTCATGGCTTCACTGTAGCCGTGCAAAGAAGATTGTGCAAAGAAATCTCTGTAAGTCTGGGCAGACCGGTGCCACGCACGGAAGTGTCTACAGTGGACTTACCAGATCGGGTGGTCGCTGTACTTCCTGAGCGTTTGCACGGACGGCCGCACGTAGAGCACCCCGGCCAGGAACCCCATGGTGGCGAAGGTGAGCGTCGAGAACGTCGTCAGCAGGTCGGGCGCCCGCAGTTCCGGGGTGTCACGCCACACCCGGAAGACGATCGGCACCGCGAAGGCGCCCAGGATCAGCACCAGCGTCAGGACGTAGGTGAACAGCAGCGCACTGCGGGTCGCGTCGGCGCTGGCCACCACGAGGTAGTCGCCGCGGAGGCAGCGGCGGCACGTCAGCACCAGCACCGCGATCGCCAGCACGCCCAGCGGCGGCAGCGCCGTGGCGGCCTTGCCGAGCAGCGTGTCCGGGAACGCGTGGCCGTGCACGATGCCCTGCAGGTAGGTCGTCAGCCCGAACAGCAGCACCATGCCGGCGATCATCGAGCAGCCGACGACCACCGACCCCCAGCGCACCCGATCGGCGAAGCGGGGCGGCAGCGGCACGAACTCGACCTGCCCGAACGTCCCCTGCACCCGTCTCACCTCCAGAACGCACTGAAGGCCACCATAAGGGCACTGGGTGCCGTCATGGTGGCCTTCAGGGACCTTTCGGACCGAAAGGGCTAACTCGCCGCCAGCAAGTTGGCGCACCGGATGAGCCCGATGTGGGAATAGGCCTGCGGATGATTGCCCAGCGACCGTTCCGCGATCGGGTCGTACTGCTCCGGCAGCAGGCCGGTCGGGCCGGCCGCCGCGACGATCTGGTCGAACAGCTCCTGCGCCTCGGTGCGCCGCCCGGTGAGCAGGTACGCCTCGATCAGCCACGCCGCGCAGATGTGGAAGCCGCCCTCGCCGCCCGGCAGGCCGTCGTCGCGGCGGTAACGGTACACAGTGGACCCACTGCGCAGCTCCGCCTCGATCGCGGTCACCGTCTGCTGGAACCGCTCGTCGGCCGGGTCGATCAGCCCGGTGAGCCCGACGAACAGCGAGGCCGCGTCGAGGTCCGTGCCGTCGTAGGCCGTGGTGAAGGCCTGGACCTCGTCGTTCCAGCCGTGCGTGAGGACGTCGTGCTTGATCTCCTCGCGCAGGCCGTGCCAGTTGCCCGGGATCTCGCGGCCGTACTGCTCGCCCAGCTTGATCGCGCGGTCGATGGTCACCCAGCACATGACCCGCGAGTAGACCCGGTGGCGCGGCACGTGCCGCTCCTCCCAGATCCCGTGGTCCGGCTCGTTCCAGCGCCGCGTCACGGCCTCCGCCATCGCGCGCACCATCTGCCAGTCCTCGTCGCGCAGCTCGTGGCGCGCCGCCGCGAGTGTCTGCACGAGCTCGACGACCGGGCCGAAGACGTCCAGCTGCACCTGGTGGTTCGCGAGGTTGCCGACGCGAACCGGGCGCGAACCCGCATATCCGGGCAGGGACTCGATGACCGCTTCGGCGCCGATGACGCTGCCGGCGAGGGTGTACAGCGGGTGCAGGCGCTCCGGGCCGGCCAGCGTGGCGAGCACGCCGTGCAGCCAGCGCAGGTAGCCCTCGGCCTCCTCGAGCGAGCCCAGGTGCACGAGCTCCCGCACGGTCATCGCGGCGTCGCGGATCCAGCAGTAGCGGTAGTCCCAGTTGCGGACGCCGCCGATCTCCTCCGGCAGCGACGACGTCGCCGCCGCCAGCACGCCGCCGGTGTCGGTGTTGACCAGGCCGCGCAGCGTCAGCGCGGACCGCAGCACCAGGTCGGTCTGCACCTTGGGCAGCTGCAGCTTCGACGTCCACTCGCTCCAGTAGCGGCCCGCGCGGTCCCGGCGTTCCACTTCGGACAGTTCGTGCGGGCCGAGGTCCGTGGTGCCGCAGCGCAGCTCCAGCACGACCGGCTGGGTCGGCGTCGGCTGCACCAGCGCGGACGCGGTGTCGTGCAGGCCGTCGGAGGTGATGGTCCACTCGACGCCCGGCGAGTACAGCACGAACGGCTCCGACGTGCCGAGCACCCGCACGCCGCCCTCGGTGACCTCCAGCTTCACCGGCACGCCGCCGAACTCGGGCCGCGGCGCGAACTTGACGCTCGCCGCCGCTTCGCCGGAGATCACCCGCACGAGGTCCGTCCGGTGCGGCGCGCTCTCCGGCTCGATGTAGTCGGTGACGAGCAGGCGCGACCAGCGCGTCTCGACCGTCATCGTGTTCGGCAGGTAGCGCTGGCCGAGCGGAAGGCCGTTGCGGTGCGGCTTGATGGAGAAGTGGCCGGCCCCCTCGCCGCCGAGCAGGTCGGCGAACACCGCGGGCGCGTCCGGCCCGGGGTGGCACAGCCAGGTCAGCTTGGCGTCCGGCGTGAGCAACGCGACCGAGCGTTCGTTGGCCAGCATCGACAACCGCTCGATCGGCGGGGCCGATTCGCCGTACAGCCAGTTTCGGCGCTCTTCGAGGAGGAAGCCGAGCACGAGCGCGACGTCCACGGTGTCGGGCACGCGGAACGCGGCGAGGGTCTCACCGTCGCCGACCTTGATGCCGAGGTCCGGGCCGGACAGGCGGGCGAAGGCCTTCTCGTCGGTGACGTCGTCGCCGAGGAAGATCGCCGCCGTGGCGCCGACCTGGTGGCGGAGGATGTCCAGTGCGCGGCCTTTGTCCGTTTGGACGACCGCCAGCTCGACCACCTCCTTGCCGTCGGTGGTCGAGACGCCGTCCCACGTGGATGGTCCGGAGTGGACGGCCGCGAGCACGCGGCGGCCCGCCTCGTGCTCGGCGCGGCGGACGTGCACCGCGATGCTCGCCGGCTTGACCTCCAGTGACACGCCCGGGACGTCGAGCACGAGTTGTTCGAGCTCGGTCTCCAGCCGCCGGTGCAGCTCCCGCGCCTTGTCGTCGAGGGCGTGGATGAAGCCGATGTCGAACTCCGAGCCGTGGCTGCCGACGAGGTTCACCTCGGCCGGCAGCCGGGAGAGCGTGGCCAGATCACGCAGCGCACGGCCGGAGATGACCGCCGTGGTGGTCTCGTGCAGACCGGCGAGCGATCTGAGGGCCCCGACGGACTCCGGCAGCGGGCGTGCCTCGTCCGGGTTGAGCGTGATGGGTGCCAGCGTGCCGTCGTAATCGCAGGCGACCAGCAGACGCGGAGTACGGGCGATCTGGACGATCGCGCGCCGCAACTCGGCGGGCAGGGCCTCGGCAGTCAACACTCCTCCTCAGGAGCTCGTGCATGGTCGGGACTATGTCAGTCGACCGCCTCCGTACCCAAGGCCTGGAGGAACGAGCGCGCCCATCGGTCAACGTCATGAGTGAGGACCTGGCGACGCATGGCGCGCATCCGGCGACGGCCCTCTGCCGGGTCGAGCGTAATGGCAGCCACTAGTGCGTCCTTCACCCCGTCCAGGTCGTGGGGGTTCACGAGGAATGCGCTAGAGAGCTCCGCGGCCGCACCCGCGAACTCGGAAAGCACCAGCGCACCGCCCAGATCGTGCCGTGCGGCGACGTACTCCTTGCACACCAGGTTCATGCCGTCGCGCAGCGGTGTCACCACCATGACATCCGCAGCGGAGAAGAAACCGGCCAGCTCGGTGCGGTCCACGGACTGGTGCAAATAGTGCACGACCGGGTGGCCGACGCGGGAGAACTCGCCGTTGATCCGGCCCACCATCTGCTCGATCTCGCCGCGCATCCGCTGGTAGTGCTCGACGCGCTCGCGGCTCGGGGTGGCGAGCTGGACGAACGTGACGTCGTCCGGCTGCAGCCTGCCCTCGTGCAGCAGCTCGTGCAGCGCCTGCAGCCGCAGGTCGATGCCCTTGGTGTAGTCGAGGCGGTCGACGCCCAGCAGGACCGTCTTGGGGTTGCCGAGGTCGCGCCGCAGCTGGGCGGCCCGCTCCTGGACGCCCTTGGTGCGCGCGAGGCTGTCGAGGCCGGCGGCGTCGATGGAGATCGGGAAGGCGCCGACCCGCACGGTCCGGTCGCCGACCTGCATGGTGCCCGGCCGCGACCGGACGCCGACCGCGCCGCGCGTCGACTCGAGGCCGATCAGCTGGCGGCACAGCCAGAGGAAGTTCTGCGCCCCGCCGGGGCGGTGGAAGCCGACCAGGTCGGCGCCGGTGAGGCCGCGGATGATCGCGGCGCGCCACGGCATCTGCATGAACAGCTCGACCGGCGGGAACGGGATGTGCAGGAAGAAGCCGATGCGCAGGTCGGGTCTGAGCTCACGCAGCATCGCCGGCACCAGCTGCAGCTGGTAGTCCTGGATCCAGACGGTCGCGCCCTGGGCGGCGACCTCGGCGCTGGCCTTCGCGAACCGCTGGTTCACCTTGACGTAGCTGTTCCACCACGCGCGGTCGAACACCGGGCGCTCGACGACGTCGTGGTAGAGCGGCCAGAGCGTCGCGTTGGAGAAACCTTCGTAGTAGTCGCGGACTTCGTCGGCGCTCAACGAAACCGGGTGCAGCACCAGGCCGTCGTCGTCGAATTCCTCGACGTCGACGTCGGGTATGCCCGGCCAGCCCACCCAGGCGCCCTTCCTCGACCGGAGGAACGGCTCCAGCGCCGACACCAGCCCGCCCGGGCTGGCCGTCCACCGGCGCTCGCCCTCGGAGGTGCGTTCCAGGTCCACCGGTAGCCGGTTCGCCACCACGACGAAATCGGCCTGGTTCGAGTTCTCCTTCTGGTCACTCACGTCGCCTGCTCCTCGCGTCTGGGTCGCGGCCCCAGAGTGAAACCCTATCGCGTGAGCGATGAACATTCGGTGACCGCGGTATTACTCCAAGCTCCGTTCGGTCGGTTCGAGCGGACCAGCCATGCGTGGTCCGGCGAACCGCCGCTGAAGCCGGCCCAGTCCGGTGCGCACCGGCTGGGCCAGCCATTCCCCGAGTACCACGCCCGCAGCCAGCGCAAGCCCGATTGCGACGGCCGTCATGAGCGTCGAGATGTTGCCGCTCGGCTCGACCCCGATCTGGTACAGACCACGGTAGGTCGACAGGCCCGGAAGCAGCGGAGTGATCCCGGACACGGCTACGACCAGTGGCGTAACGCCGAGTCGCCGCGCGAGCACGCCACCGCAGAACCCGACCAGCGTCGCGGCCACCGCGGACGAGCTGACGCCGTCCAGCTCGGCCAGCATGAGCGCGCCGTAGACGGCGGCGCCGATGCCGCCCGCGGCCGCCGCGACCAGCATGGCGCGCACCTTGGCGTAGCTCGCGAGCGCGAAGCACGCGGCGGCGCCGGCCCCGCCGAGCACGACCAGCGGCAGCTGCTGCGGCGTCGACCCGGTCACCTCGGGCAGCGGGGTGCGCGGCAGGCCGAGCATGACGGCGATCCGCAGGGCGAGCACGACCCCGGCGATCAGGCCCGCCGACATCAGCGCGGTCTCCATGGTGCGGCCGGCGGCGGTGACGTTGTAGCCGGTGATGGCGTCCTGCACGGCCGAGACGGTGGACAGCCCGGACAGCAGCACGGTGACCGCCGCCGCGACGACCAGCGTCGGCTTGTCGGTGGTCAGGACGTTGCTGCTGACGATGACCATGGCCGACAGCGTCGCGACCAGGCCGCCGACCACCTGCTGGAAGAAGAACGGCAGCCCGTAGCGGTTCACCACCCGGCCGACCCGGTCGATCACGCCGCTGATGACGAAGGCGACGAGCGCGATGTCGAAGCCCCCGCCGAGCAGGATGGTGACGAACGCGGCGACGCCGCCCCAGGACAGCGTCGCGACCCAGCGCGGGTACGGGTGCGGGGCGGAGGTGATCCGCTCCAGCTCGGTCTGCGCCTGCTCGGCACCCATGTGCCCGCGGACGATCTTGCGGACGAGCTTCTCGGTTTCGGTCAGCCGGGTGTAGTCGAGGCTCCGGCTCCGCACGACGCGCAGCGCGGTGATGGGCGTCAGGTCGGTGCCGCGGTGGCAGGTGACGGTGATCGACGTGAAGATGACGTCGACCTCGCAGTGCGGCAGCCCGAGCGCCCCGGCGATGGCGATGATCGTCGCGGTGACGTCCGACGCGCCCGCGCCGCTGGCCATCTGGACCTCGCCGATGCGCAGGCTCAGGTCGAGGACGAAGTTGACGGTGGCTTCGTCGGGCAGCTGCGGCCCCATGGCCTCGTCGGCGTCGACGGCGGGCAGCTCACCGGTCGGCGCTTCGAGGACGTGCCACGGACGGCGCTTGAGGAGGTTGGGCCGGTGCGCGCGGGGCCGCTGGGTCTGCTCGGGGGGTTCGAGGAGCGGCCATCTGGTCGCCCGGCCCCCGTTGGTGCGCTCGCTGATCTTCATGATCCATCCACCTCCTCGCTCTACTCCTCCCGGACCATCGACGGCTGCGCTCCGACCGTTGCACGGATCATGGAGTGGCGTCCACCACGTCGCCCCATGGTGGCCTGGACCTGCGGATCCCGCCTCCCGAACGGATCATGGGAGGCGGCTCGGTACACTGTGTCCGGCGCCTCGGTGCCAGGCCGCTATAGCTCAGCTGGTAGAGCATCTGTCTTGTAAACAGAAGGTCAGGGGTTCGAGCCCCCTTGGCGGCTCCGCAAGGCACGCCCCTGGTCCGGGACCCGTGTCTTTCGACGGTGACGTGCCGGTCGCTTGCCGGGGGCGGGTGTCCGCCGGTCCGCCACCTCTCGGCCGGACTTCGTCAGGTTTTCTTCTTAGGGTTTTTGCCCTTTTTCTTCGCCGGTTCCGGTGTGGTCGGTGAGGTCTCTGCGGGCTCCTTGCGGCCCCATGCCGTCCACAGGCGCCGGAATTCGGATCCGAGCTGACCGCCCCACTTGACGAGGGACAGCACCGTGGCACCGATCGCCGCGATCGCGGCCGAGAAGACTGCCCAGTGGTCCGAGAACGTTTCCAGAAAACCGCGTTCCGGTTGAGGTGGTTCGCTGACCACGACGCGGGTCACGTAAGTCAACGTCTGGAGCTGCGCCCCGCCCAGGATGACGGTCGGGTTCGCGCCGCCGGTGGCCACCGCCGGCTGGAGCTGGAGCTGGAGCCCGCGGCTCCCCGCCGCGCGGGCGGTCACCTGCCAGGACCAGTTCAGCACGCCGGCGGGGTTGAAGGCCCGTGGTGCCCATTCAGGCGGGTTCACGGTCATCGACTCGTCGCCGACGATCCGGGCGCTGATGACGCATTGCACGCCGATCGGTGCCGTTCGCGGCTCGGTTCCGGAAATGACCTTGTCGGGTGGAAGAGGAACGTCGTTCACGTCGACTGCGGCGACGTAGACGCCAGGTACGTCCTTGACGAGGTCGAGGGTTCCGGGGTAGTCGACCTGGGCGGCTTTCCAGTTGTTCACGCCCTCTTCGCACGCGGCTGCGAAATCGCTGAGGGCCGCCCAGTTGTTCGGCGTCGGCGTCGGGGGTGCGAGTTCCGAAGGCGTCGCACCGGTGGGCTCGCCGACGGCGCTCGTTTGCGGATGTGGCCGGGCGGCGGTCGTCCTGGAGGAGGACGGGGGTACTGACATCGGCCGTCCGGATCGACCTTGGGCGACGATGACGACGACGGTGGCCGCGAGCACGGCGATCGCGGCGATCAGTACCGGAGCCTTGCGGGTGAGTGGTCCGGGAGTCTTCTCTCCCGGTCGCACGGTGGCGCCATCATGCGGATGTTGCTGAGCCGGATCCCGGCCGTTCTCGTCGGTCTCGTTCATACGGTGTGCTCCGCTGTTCGCCTACCCATCGATTCGCGGCACCGATGACGGCCGTTACTGCCGTTGGGACATTTCCACCGAATGATGTCTCCGTCGTCCGGGACGGGGAGCCGGTGCCGTCCGGGCCCTCGCGCCGCAGAGGCTCGTGTGGGACGTTTCGGTAAATGCGTTGACGCTCGTGGCCGGGTGCCCGATCATGGTTTCACCGGAACGAACCAGGAGTGATCATGACGCACAGGTGGACGCGAGAGACGTGGCGCACCGCGGCGGACGCCGCCATGCGTGCGTCGATGGCCGTCCTTGTCCGGCGGCATGGTCTTCCAGGCTCCCTGACCTGACGTAGTACTCGTCGCGTCACGGGAGCCGCCCTTCGGGAAACCGATTCGGGCGGCTTTCTCTTTTCGTGCGATCGCAATTCTCTATCGGCGTGCTTCGGAAGCGGCGCGGTCTCCAAAACCGTGACCCGGGGGTTCGACTCCTTCCGCCGGTGCCTTTTTTCCGCGCTCGTCTCGGCCGCAACAGTGCGGGCGATGCGGGTGCGCCCCCGTGGCTCAGTGGAAAGAGCGGCGGCTTCCGAAGCCGCAGGTCGCAGGTTCGATTCCTGCCGGGGGCTCGCTCGGCGCGTCCCGGACGCGCCGCCCGGGAGACGCGCCGGAGCGCGGGTGATCCTTGCACGATCGCCTCGGTGGGTTCGACACCCACGTCTTCCACCGTGGCCGATGCCGAAGGAGACGAGGCCCCGGGCTGTGGCCCCGGGCGAAGCCGGTGCGAGTCCGGTCGGCCACTCACGCGCGCGGTTCGGCAACCAGCGGGGCCTCATAAGCCCCGCCGACGTGGATCGACACCACGGCGCGCGACTCGCTCCGGCAAAACTGTCGGTGCCCCGGTCTAACGTCTCGAGGAGACCTGAACGGGGAGGAACCATGGCCACCACGCACACACTGGAAACGTCCGAAGCCGACATCGTCTACGACGTCCACGGCCCGGCGCCCGCCGAGAGCCCGAGGCCACCGCTGCTCATGATCGAGCAGCCGATGACCGCCGAAGGGTTCAGCTCCTTGGCGTCGCACTTCGCCGACCGCACCGTGGTCACCTACGACCCGCGCGGGCTCGGGCGCAGCGTCCGCAAGGACGGGCGGGAAGACCACGTGCCCGCTGTCCAAGCCGAAGACGTCCACGCCGTCATCCAGGCGCTGGGGGCCGGCGCCGTCGAGGTGTTCGGCAGCAGTGGCGGCGCGGTCACCGCGCTCGCGCTCGTCACCGCCCACTCCGGTGACGTCCGCACGCTGGTCGCCCACGAGCCGCCGCTCATCGGGTCGCTGCCGGACGCCGCCGCGGCCGAGCGCGCCGGCCAGGCGATCCGGGACGCCTACCAGGCCAAGGGGTTCGGCGCCGGAATGGCGGCGTTCTTCGCGATGACCTCGTGGCAGGGCGAGTTCACCGACGCCTACTTCGCGCTGCCACCGGCGGACCCGGTGCAGTTCGGGCTGCCGGCCGAGGACGACGGCCGCCGCGACGACCCGCTGCTGACCGACCGTTCCCTCGCGGTGACCACCTACCGGCTCGACGTCGAGGCGCTGGCCGCGGCGCCGACGCGCATCGTCGTCGCCGTCGGCGAGGAGTCCCGGGAAGTCTTCACCGGGCGGGCCGCGGTCGGGACGGCCGAGCTGCTCGGGCAGGAGGCGACCGTCTTCCCGAGTCACCACGGCGGTTTCCTGGGCGGCGAGTTCGGTTACGCGGGCCAGCCCGAGGCCTTCGCCAAGAAGCTGCGGGAGGTGCTCGAAGGCTGATCACGCTCTCTCCGGCGCCTGGCGGACACAATCAAACATTTGGTTGACAGAGTTGCCTCTCTGGTTGACGATGGCTGCGTCACGGTCGTCGTGGGGAGAGAGGCACATCGTGGAGAAGCACGCGCTCAGGTGGTGGGCACTGGCGGTCGCGGTGCTCGCGGTGCTGGTGGACATGATCGACAACCAGATCGTCGCGGTGGCGCTGCCGACCATCCGGCGGGAGCTCGGCACCGGCGAGTCCGCGCTGCAATGGATCTCGGCCGGGTACGCGCTGGGGTTCGCGCTCACGCTGATCACCGGTGGACGGCTGGGCGACCGCCACGGGCCGAAGAAGCTGTTCGTGGCGGGCATGCTCGTGTTCACCGCCGCCTCGCTGGCCGCCGGTCTTGCCGGGCACGTCGGCGTGCTGATCGCCGCACGCGTGGTGCAGGGCGTCGGGTCCGGGCTGATGGTGCCGCAGGTCCTGTCGTTCGTCCACGCGGAGTTCGACGAGCGGGAGCGGCCGAAGGCGATGACCTGGTACGCGGCCGCGTTCCCGGTCGGCGGGCTCGCCGGGCCGCTGCTGGGCGGCGCGCTGACCGAGGCCGATCTGTTCGGCACCGGCTGGCGGGCGATCTTCCTGGTGAACCTGCCCATCGGCGTGCTCGCGCTGGCCGGTGCCCTGCTCACCATGCCGGGCCGGCCGGGGTTTCTCCGGCACCGCATGGACCCCGTCGGGCTGGCGCTGCTGACCGCCGGGCTGTTCGCGGTGTTCTACCCGCTGGTGCAGGGACGCGAACTGGGCTGGCCGGTGTGGTCGATCGCGCTGCTGGCGGCCGCCGTTCCGCTGTTCGGCGTGTTCGCGTGGCAGCAGCGGCTTCAGTTCCGCCGGGGTGGGGAACCGCTGCTCCCGCCGGACCTGCTGCGGCACGTCGCCGGCAGCCAGGCCGTCCTGCTCTGCGTCAACACCGGGGTCGGCGTCTTCTTCGTCCTGACGTTGCACCTGCAGCTCGGGCTCGGGTTCTCGCCGTGGGAGGCGGCGTTGACGTTCGCGCCGTCGACGCTCGGCATCGTCGCGGGCAACGTCCTGGCGATGCGCCTGGCCCCGAAGTTCGGCCGGGCGTTCACCGCCGGCGGTGTCGCGGTGCTGCTGGCCGGGCTGGTGCTGCTCGCGGTCCTGGTGGCGCACGAGGACTCGGCGCTGAGCGGATGGGCGCTGCTGGTGCCCGTGATCGCCGTCGGGTTCGGGATGGGGGCGGTGCTGAACTCGTTGTTCGCCGCCTCGATGGCCGGGGTCCGGCCCGAGCGGGCCGGTGCGGCGTCCGGTGTCGTGAACACCACCGTCCAGCTGGGTACGGCCATCGGGATCGCCTTGTTCGGCACGGTCTTCTTCGCCCGGCTGGACAGCGGATCCGCCTCCGCGACGGCGGCCGCGCTCGCGGTCAGCGCCGGGGTGCTCGTGCTCGCCCTCGTCCTGACGGCCGCGCTGCCTCAACCTTCTGTTCCACAGAGTCAACCGGTTGGTTGACGTATAGTCACGGCGTGACCGCGTCGAAGCCCCGCCGTTCGCCGAAGCCCCAGGAACGCCAACGGGATCCGGAGCGCACCCGCCGGCTGATCCTGGAGGCGGCGGGCGCGGAGTTCGCGGCCAAGGGCTACGCCGGAGCGCGGATCGCGGCGATCGCGGCGCGGGCCGGGGTGAACCAGCAGCTGATCTCGTACTACTTCGACGGCAAAGAAGGCCTGTACCGCGCGATGTCGGAGGCGTGGGGGGAGCGGCAGAGCGAGCTGATGGCCCCGGACCTGCCGCTGTCCGAACAGGTGCGCCGGATGGCGCTGGAGGCACTGGCGAGCCGCGACGGCGCCCGGCTGCTGGCGTGGTCGGGCCTGGAGTACGAGGGCCCGGACGCCGACCCGGACCACGCGCCGCGCACGCGGCGCCTGGCGGGGACGGTGACGCAGATCGAGGCGCTGAAGGCCGAGGGCCGCCTGCCGGAGTGGGTCGACCCGGCGTGCCTGACGGTGCTGCTGATGGCGGCGGCGATGGCCCCGGTGACGCTGCCGCACGTGGTCGACGGGCTGACCGGCACCGAGGGGGACTCGCCCGAGTTCATCCGGTATTACGCCGACCAGCTGGCCAAGCTGGTGGAGCACCTGGGGCCCTGACGGTCTTCAGTGCGTGACGGGTTCCGCGGTGGTGGCGGGGGACCCGGCCGGCCCGGAACCGGGCGTGCTCGACGGCGCGGCGAGCGCCAGCCCGGCCACCAGCGCGAGCATGACGACGAACAGGGTCGTACGGACGAGAGCGGAAACGGAACAGACGACCACCATGGCAGGCTCCTCGGAATTCCCCGTCGAACGGGATGCGATTGATTTCGCGGTATCCGCGAAATCCGGTCTGCATTGATGGTGCGCCCCGGAACCGGTGGGCGACAAGCCGTTTCCCGTTGCCTGGCAAGGCTTTCCCGGGAAACCCGGTCGGTGGCGCGGGCCATCGGCCGGGCGCTGCGGCTGCCCCGGTCTGCGGAACTCAATGCGTAGTCATGATGACCTCACCACGGTTTCGGCTTCCCGGCGTTGATCGCCGCGCGGGGTGCCTTCGCTACCGTGATGAGTGCCGTGGCCGGTAAGTGTCCTGCTTTTGACCCGTTTCCGGCGGCCCGGGTGGGCCCCCCGCCATTCATTCCGCGAACGCCGGCCGGTTCCGGTATTCGGCCTCGCCGAGCACGGCCGGGTCGAGCTTCACCCGGTACGCGGCCGCCTCCGCCCACCAACGCCGTGCCTCCGGCCGGTCTCCGCGGGCGGCCGCCGTGTTGCCCCGGCCCGTCAACGCGCGAGCCCGTTCGTACTCGCTTCCCGCGTCGTCGGCCACTTCGGCCGCTCGCCGGTAACTGCGCGCGGCTTCGTCCCAGTGGCCGGCGCGGAAGTGGACCCAGGCCTCGCAGTTGACCGACATCGCCAGGTCTACCGGCAGCTGGGCGAGCCTGGTCGCCTCCTGCGCGGCGGCCAGGGCCTCGGGGAACCGGTCCAATGCCGCGGACGCCAGGGCGAGACCCCGGAGCGCGATCACCACGTTCCGGGTGCGGCCGGTCCGGCGGTAGCCGGCCAGCACCGTCGTCAAGTCGGCCACCGCCGGCTCGGCTTCGCCGCGGTACAGGCGCGCCCACGCCAGGCTGGACAGCGCGTCGATCGCGCCTCGGTCGTCGCGGGCCAGCGCGAACTGCTCCTGGGCCTGCTGGTGGAAGCGGACCGCGTCGCCGGGGCGGCCCGACTCGACGTGTGCCATGCCCAGGTTGTTGAGGATCATGCCCGTCGCGCCCGGGTCGCCGGCCGCTCGCGCGGCTTCGAGCGCGCGCTCGTGCGTGCGGATCCAGGGTTCGAGCAGCCGCTCGCGGAAGAAGAACGCGCGGAGCACGAACGCCAGCTGCCAGCAGCGGTCGTACAGCCGGTGCCGGGCCGCGGAATCGACGATGTCCGCGAGCGCCGGCCACTGCGCGCCCAGCCAGGCGAGTGCGCCGTCGGCGTCCGAGAAGGGCACGCCCGCCGGCGCCGGCAGGCCGGTGGCCGGGCGGAACCGGTGGGGTTCGGCGAGCTCGTCGGCCGCCACCGCCAGCGCGACGAGGTGCTCGACCAGCCGGCGCACGGCGGCTTCGCGGTCGTCCGGCGGCACCTGGGGCAGCGCGTGCTTCGCCGCGAAGGTGCGCATCAGGTCGTGGAGCTCGACGTACCCCCGTTCGTCGCGGACGACGAGGTGCGCGTCGTGCAGCCGGTCGACCAAGCGGTCCGTTTCGCCCGCGCCGAGACCGGCGAGCGCTTCGACGGCGCCGGTTTCCGCGGCGGCCGCGGGGTGGAGGGAGAGCAACCCCAGCAACCGCTGCTGGTCGCCGGGCAGCGCTTCGTACGAGACGGCGAACGCGGTCGCGACGCTCCGCTCGCCGTCCTCCAGCGCGCCGAGCCGGGTGGTCTCGTCGGCCAAGCGGTCTCGCAGCTGCGCCGCCGTCCAGCCGCCGGCGACGAACCGGGCGGCCACGATCCGCACCGCGAGCGGTAACTGCCCGCAGTGCCGGACGATCCCGGTCGCCACCGTGTCGTCGTCCGGTGCGTGGTCGCCGGCGACGGACCGCAGCAGCCGGACGGCGTCGCCGAGCGGCAGCACCCCGACGGGGAAGTGCCAGGCGTCGTCGAGCGCGGGCAGCCGTCCCCGGCTGGTCACCAGAATCCGCGACGACGTCTCGCCGTCGGCGATGGCCCGGATCTGTTCGGCGGACCGGACGTTGTCGAGCACGAGGATCATCCGGCGCCCGCGCAGCTGGTCGCGGACCAGGTTGGCCAGGCCGTCTTCGTCGGCGGGGAGCTGTTCGGCCGAGACGTCCAGCAGCCGCAGCAGCCGGTGCAGGGCCTCGCCGGGCGAAAGCTCGACGGCGCCGGGGGTGTGGCCCCGGAGGTCGAAGAAGAGACAGCCGTCCGGGAAGGCGCCGGCGACCTGCCGGGCGGCGGCGACGGCCAGTGCCGTCTTGCCGGCTCCGGCCATCCCGTGCACCACGCCGACCCGGGCCTCGTCCGGCCCGAGGAGCAGTGCGGACAGCGCTTCGAGTTCGGTTTCGCGGCCGACGAAGTACCGGCCGTTGTCGGGCAGCCCGACGATGCCGCCGGCGCTGCGGCGCGCGGGAAATGCCGATTCCGCGACCAGGGCGAGCAGTTCTCCGCCGGCACCCAGTGCCAGGTCGCAGGCCTTGGCGAGGTCCCGGTTCACGCGGACCTTGCCGTTCTCCACCTTGCTGAGGTAACCCTTGGTGAAATGGACGGAGGCAGCGAGTCCGGTCAGTGACATGCCGACCGACATCCGTCGACGTTTCAATTCCGCTCCAAAGTCCGGCATGGCTCGATCATCCTGTAATCGGCGAACGGGGGGAAGGTCCGCCGGCGGCCCGGGCCCGCCGGCAGTACTGGTCAGCCCAGCAGGGAGACCAGCTGGCCGAGCACGATGACGAGGTGCGTGTGCATCGCGTTCCCCTTTCCGGATCGCCGTCACCGCGGTTTCGCCGCGGTGACTTCCTTGGTCGCCGAAGGATTTCGGCGAACCAAGCTTGACCCGGTGAATTGGCCCGCGACAGACGTTTCCCGTTGCCACTCGCGAGAAATCGCCGACCTGCGCTGTTTCCCGGATCCGGAAACGGCCGGAAACGGATGACGGCGTCGTGCGGCGCGGCGAAGGTGGGTAGACTTCCACGAAACGAGCAAGACGGAGGTGACGGCTTGGCTCAGGAGGCGGCCGAAGCGAAGATCAACGCTCTCTCAGCGGAGCTGAAACTGCTCCGCAAGGGGCTGGGCATCCAAGCGAAGACGCTGCCGGGGCTCGTCGGCGAACAGTTGCGCGAAGTGTGCGGTGTCCACGAAGACGACAGCCCGGGAACGGTGCGCGGCAAGGTCGTCGAAACCCTTCGCCGCTTGATCGAAAAGCTGCCCGAATCGCACCGGCGGACGGCGCGGATCGTCCTGGGTTTCGGCACCGGCGCGAACGAGCGCTACACCCAGCGCCTCGAACTGCTGGGCACGGGAGCCGACCGGAACGTGCGGACGATGCAGCGCCGCGCCGACGACGTCATCTACCTGATCGCCGAGGCCGCGTACGGGGCGCCGTCGCCGTACGGGGGCGCGGCCACCAGCGACGACGGCCCCTGGCACACGTCGGCACTGGCGGTCCGGCTGACCTTGACGGGAGTGGCCGCCGCCGAGGTCTTCGAGACCCGCCGGGTGGTCAGCCACGTCGCCGGGCTCGCCGACGTCGAGCACGCGATCTCCCTCGCCCGCCCCGCCAGCACCAGCGGCCAGCCGGACCTCTCGGGTCTCGGCATCGACGTCGTCGCCGGCGGCGAGGTGCATTCCGTGCGGATGGTGAGCTCGTCCCGGGTCGCCTTCAGCCTGCGGCCGCCGCAGCCGCTGGACGCCGGCGACGAGCACGAGTTCTTCTTCCGCATCCGGGTGGACGAGCTGCCTTCGCCCTTCTACTGCTGCACGCCGGAATTCCCGTGCGAGCGCTTCGACGTCAACGTCCGGTTCGACCGGCGGCAGCCACCACAGCGCGTCTGGCGCATCGACGGCGAATTCTCCAAGGACGCCCAGGACCCGCTGACCGCGCGCAAGCCGCTTTTCCTCGACAACGCGGGCGAGGTGCACACCGGCTTCCGCGACCTGCGGCCCGCGCGGTCCTACGGCGTGGGCTGGCAGCCCGCTTCTTGAGCCACCAGCCGCCGCGTCCCCGGGAGCCGGAGCGCACAGCCGGCTGTGCGGTGTCCGCTCCATGCTCCTCCTCGCCGTGACCGCCACCGTCCACGATGCCCTATCGGGCGGTGGCCGAACGCGACGAATCGTGGACAAAAACCTGCCACTTCCCCGCCCGTGCCGGACCGGCTGATCAGCGGCGTCCGTGCCATCATCGGGCATGGTCACCCTTCGCGACGCCCGTGAACCCGAGCTCAACAGCGGGGTGCTGCCCGGGAACGTGCGCGCCGACGACTGGCTCATGCTCGTGCTCGCCGCCGGTTCGGTCGGGTTGCTGGGGTTCATGGTGCTCAGCCCGCCCGCGCGCGACGCCGGGCTCGTCATCTTTTACATCGACTGCGGGATCTGCGGGATCTTCCTGCTCGAGTTCCTGTGGCGGTGGCGGAAGCGGCGGTGGGCCAGGAAGTTCCTCGTGCGCAACTGGTACGAGCTGTTCGCCATGATCCCGGTCGCCCACCCCGCGATGGCCGCGCACAAGTTCGTCAGCGTCGTACTGCTGCTCGTGCGGATCGGGCGGGCCGCGGACCGGGCCGTCGGCGAGCAGTTCACCTACCGGCTCGTGGACAAGCTCTCCGAGCCGATCGTGAAGGCGATCAAGAAGCCGGTGACGATCGCGGTGCTCGACGAGGTCGTCAAGGTGCTGGAGACCGGCAACTACCCGGAGAACCTGGCCAAGTCGCTCGGGGCGCACAAGGACGAGCTGCGCTCGATCATCGCCGAGAAGATCGCCGCGGACCCGCAGCTCGGGAAGCTCAAGCGGCTGCCGTTCCACGACGAGATCGTGCGCGCCTGCGTCGACACGTCGTTCCGGGTGCTGCTCGAAGTCCTCCTCGACCCGCGGATCGACGACTTCTTCTCCGCCGTGGTCCGGGAAAACCGCGAGCAGATCCGGCTGGCCGTGCAGCTGGGGCTCAACGAGGTCGACGACGAAGCCGGGGAAACGGCGCTGCCGGTGCGGACCCAGCGCGCGGCCGCGCACGAATACGACCGGCTGCACCCGGGCTCACGGCCGTGACGCCAGGTACGCGCTGAGCCGGCCGGCCGCGTCGAGCATCGCCAGGCCGCGCGCGGTCAGCCTCTCCTGCCAGGTTTCGAGCGCCTCGGCCAGCGACTCGGTGCCGCCCGCGGTGCGAACCTGCTCGACCACCGTCGCGATGCGTGCCAGGGGGTAGCCGCCGCGGCGGAGCAGGTGGGTCAGTTCCGCGTCCCGGATGTCGGCCGCCTGGTAGACCCGGTAGCCGGTCGCCCGGTTCCGCGAAGGCTCCAGGATGCCGGCGCGTTCCCACGCCCGCACGGTCGCCGCGGTGACGCCGAGGCGGTGCGCGAGTTCGCCGATCGACCAGCCGGCCGTGGCCGGTTCGGGTGCCGGGCCGGTCGTCAGGTGCCTGATCGCCGTCCGGACCGTGTTGAGGGTTTCGCGGTCCCGGAGCAGCTGCTCGTGGCCGCGGTCGACGAGCGTGAGCGCGCGGCCGAGGTCGTCTTCGTTGACGGCGTGCATGATCCCACCCGCCGTCGCGTGTCCGTAGGCCGGGACCAGGGCGAGGAACGAACGCAGGGCCGCGGCGTGCGTCTCGGTGTAGACCCGGTAGCCGCTCGCGGTGCGCGCGGCCGGCGGGAGGAAGCCGTCGCGCTCGTAGTTGCGGACCGCCTGCGTGGAAATGCCGTGCTCGCGGGCGAGGTCAGCAGGTCTCAACCGGGTCTTCAAGGATACGATTCAACCACATGGACATCACGGACTTCACCGCCGAACTGCTCGCGTTCGGGGAGCCGACGCACTTCGAACCGGCCTTCGCGCGGATCCGCAACGAGCTGTTCGCCCGGCTCGCCGAGCACGGCTTCCGGTCGATCGCGCTGGAGACCGACCGCGTCGCCGCGCTCGACGGCGGGTTCTCGCACGGCTTCGGCGAAGTGGCCGCCAACCGGCAGCTGCTCGACTGGCTGCGCGAGTACAACGAGACCGCCGGCGAACCGCTGACCTTCCACGGCTTCGACGCCCCGACGGAGATGTTCAGCGCGCCCAGCCCGCGTCGCTACCTCGAACACGCCCGCGACCACCTGGGCCTCGACGTCGACATCGCGACTCTGACCGGCGACGACGAACGGTGGAGCCGGTCCGAAGCGATCCTCGACCCGGCCGCGTCGCCCGGTGCGTCACCCGAGGCCCGCGAGCTGCGGGTCATCGCGGACGACCTGCTCATGGCCCTCGACGCTCGCGCCGAGACGACCTCGGACGCCGAATGGAACCGTGCGCGGATCCACGCGATCGCCGGGCTCGATCTGCTGCGCTACCACGCGGCGTCGGCGCTGCCCGGGGACCGGGACACGAGGATCGCCCGCCTCGCGCGCGCCCGGGCAGTCATCATGGCCCGGAACCTCCTGGACATCCACGGTTCGCAGCCCGGCCGGACCCTGGTGTTCGCGCACAACGCCCACCTGGGCTCCGGCGCGGGGGCGATCGTCGCGGCGCGGCTCGGCGACCGGTACGCCTTCGTCGCCGGCAGCCTCGGCCACAGCGAAGCCCTCGGCCTCGGCGAGCCGGCCGCGGACACCTACGAGGGCTCGCTGCAACGCGAAACGAAGACCTGGCGCCTGACCACGGAAATCCCGGCCGGTCGCACCCGGGAGGACACCGACCACCGGTACGCACCGCTCACCCGGGAGCTGCTCGAGAACGCCGATGCGGTCCTGCACGTCGCTTGAAAAAAGGCGGCCCCGCACCGGGTCGGGTCCGGTGCGGGGCTCGCTGTTCACCCGCGTTACGGGTAGCTGACCACGTTGACCGGCACCGTGCCCGAAGGCGTGACGCCGCCGGTGTCGTTGATGACGTGCGTGATCGTGCCGCGGTAGTTGAGCGACACCGTCAGCAGGCTGTGGAACCGGACGCCGCTGTTGTTCGGCACCTCGAACGCGTGGTAGCTGGACACCGCCGGGTTCGTGTCGAAGAAGCAGTAGCTCCCGAGTCCCCAGGCCTCGTGGGACGTCACGTTCGCCCCGACCTTGTAGGCCGCGTACCCGGCGACGCCCGATGGCGCGTTCCACGACGCCTGGTCCGGCACGTCGTAGGGCATCTCGTTCTGGAAGAAGATCGTCCGGCCGCCCTGGCCGTTCCAGATCACCTGGTACTTCTGGTAGTGCTCGACGAACAGGCCGGTGGCCAGCACGTTCGCCCCGTTCACGACCAGCCCGGTGTCGGCGGTGTTCGTGTTCCAGCCGACCGTGCCCGCGTTGCCGTGGTCGGCCCGCCACGCCCAGATGTGGTCGATGATCGTGTTGGCGCTGTTGACGACCAGGCTGTTCGTCGCCTTGCCGGCGATCGCGCCGCCGATCCGGAAGAACACGTCCTGGACCGTTGTCGGGTTCGACGCGTGCGACGCCGACGACCCGGACTGGCCGACCGTGAGCAACGCCTGCGAGTTCGTCGTGCCCGCGTCGAACAGCAGGCCCTTGAGCCGCACGCCGTCCACATCGGACACCTGCATGGCGTTGACGCCGTTGTCGGGCACCAGCGTCGGGTAGCCGATGCCGAGGATCGTCGTGTTCGCCTTGGTCACGTTGAGCGTCTGGTTGAGGTGGTAGACGCCCGGCGTGAAGAACAGGTTGCAGCCCGCCGCGAGCGCGTTGTTGATCGACGCGGCCGTGTCACCGGACTTGACGACGTAGAACTGGCTCATCGGCGCCGACGTGCCCGGGGTGCTGCCGTTCGCCCAGCTCGGGCCGGACGCGTTCGTGCGCAGGGAAGGCAGGAACACGCGGTACTTGCCGGTGCCGTCGACGTAGAGGTAGGGGACGTCACGGGAGACCGGCGTCGTGGCCAGTGTGGTCTCCGGCGGGTTCGGGAACGTGGTCGCCGGCGCGCCGCTGGTGCCGGAGAAGACCATGTTCCACACGCCGCCGTTCCAGCTGCCCAGCGCGGAGTCGCGGGTGTACCACTGCTGCTGCGACACCGACGCGGCCTGGCCTGCCACCTTGGTGTCAGCGATGTAGCCGCCGCTGGCGAAGCCGTAGCTCGCCGGGTACAGCTGCAGTCCGCCGCGGACGTCCATCCGGCGGAACGGCGCGGCCTGCGCGACCGCCCACCGCTCGTTGCCGCCCGAGGGGTTGACCGCCAGGTTCTCCGCCGAGCGCCAGAAGTTCTGCAGTGCGACGCCGTTGTCCGAAGCGTTGAAGGCGTCGACGGTGACGTCACCGTTGATCAGGACGTCACCGGGGTTCTGGCCGAGGCCGGCCACCGAGGTGTAGAAGCCGACGTTGTCGTGCACGCCGTTGTAGGTGCCCGGCTTGAAGAGGTGGGCGACGCGGCGATCGGCGAACTGCGCGGTGAGCGTGTCCTTCTGGTTGTTGAAGTCGGTGTCCAGCTGGGCCTGGATCGTCGCCGCGGACATGCCCGGGTCGAAGATCCGCACGTTCGGCCCGAAGTTCGGGGTGTCGGACTGCGTCGGGCAGCCCGCCTGGGTGCCGATCGTGTAGCTCGCGCTCGACACCGGCGAGGTCGTCGACCCGGACTTGAGTGCGATCGCGTTGACCGTGCGGGAGTTCGGGACGCTGATCGGTGCGCTGTAGAGCGCCGAGGACGCCGTCGGCGTCGAGCCGTCCACGGTGTACCGGATGGTGGCCCCCGCGGTGGCGCTGCTGATCGTCACCGTCTGGGCGGACGAGTACGTGCCGCCGGGCGGGCTGAACGTCGGAGCCGCGACTGTCGTCGTGCCGCCGCCGCCGACGGTGTAGCTGAAGTGCGGGGTGTCGTACTGCGGGCCGTTCTTCTCGTAGGTGAACCAGTAGTCGAGAACGTTTCCGCTGCTCAGGCCGTTGACGGTCGTGCGCCAGGTGCCGGAGCCGTTGGTCATCCGGACGTTCTGCTGGCCGACGCCGGGCACGCCGGTGTAGTGGACGTCCACGTACAGCGCCGGGGTCGTCGGGGTGAAGTTGATCTGCGCCTGCGTCGAACTCGGTTGCGTGACGCTCTGCGTGTAGTCGTCCGCGGCGAGTGCGGCGGGGGCGGTGAGCCCGGCCGCCACCAGCAGTGCCGAGGCGACGAGCGCGAGCACCGGGCCGCGTCGTCGTAGCTTGTCCAAGGTCCGGTTCACGCCGTGACACCTCCGCCGTTGGGGATCCACGAGGTATTTGTTGCCAGTCGCAACAAAGTAGCTCCCAGTCAGCGGTGCTTCGGTCACGGTTGGATAACACTTGTCTGGACCAATGCGCAAATGAGTGAAGCGGTTCGTCACTCTTCGTCGGGTTGCCGCCACGGTGGGCGATTGACTGAACCGAGAAACCTTCTTCCGACGGGTGAACTCGATCCAGTGACATGCGACGATCCGCTGCCACCTCGTCCCCTACCGAGGAGTAGGCCATGGTGCCTCCGCGGTTGTTCCGGTCCCTCGTCGTCCTCTCCCTGATCGCGGCCCCGCTGACGGTGGCCACGACCTCGACCGCCGAAGCCGCGCCGCTGCGGAGCGGCGGCGTCGTGAACTTCGGCTGCGCCAATTCCGGCAAGCTGCACTGCCTCGGCAAGGCGATCCGGTCGCCGAACGGCACCGGCCCGCTGGTCGTCTCGACCCCGGTCGGCTACGGGCCGGCCGAGATCCAGGCCGCGTACCACCTCGGCGGGCTGCAGGCGAACGGCCGGACGGTGGCCATTGTGGACGCTCAGGACGCGCCGACCGCGGAAGCCGACCTGGCCAAGTTCCGGTCCGCGCGCGGGCTTTCCCCGTGCACGACGGCCAACGGCTGCTTCAAGAAGGTCAACCAGAACGGCGCGGCGAGCCCGCTCCCGGCGCCCGACTACGGCTGGGCCGAGGAGATCAGCCTCGACCTCGACGCGGTGTCGGCGACCTGCCCGGACTGCCACATCCTGCTGGTGGAAGCCGACTCCCCGGACACCGACCCGCTGATGACGGCGGTCGACACGGCCGCGGCGACGCCGGGCGTGGTGGCGATCTCCAACAGCTACGGCGGTGCCGAGGACTCGACGATCCTCGCCGCGGACGCCCACCTGAACCACCCGGGCATCGCGGTCACGGCGTCCTCGGGCGACTCCGGTTACGGCGTCAGCTGGCCGGCGTCGTCGCCGTACGTCACGGCGGTCGGCGGCACCACGCTGAAGAAGGCGGCGACCACCACGCGCGGCTGGACCGAAACGGCGTGGAACGGCAGCGGCAGCGGGTGTTCGGCCCTGGAGGCAAAACCGTCCTGGCAGCACGACACCGGGTGTGCGAAGAGGACGGTCGCGGACGTCTCGGCGGTCGCCGACCCGGCCACCGGGCTCGGTGTCTACGACACCTACAACAGCTGCGGCAGCTCGTCGTGGTGCGACTTCCTGCTGTCGCTGGGCTTGGCCCAGGGCGCGGACGGCTGGGTGCAGGTCGGCGGGACGAGCCTGTCGTCACCGGTGATCGCGAGCGTGTACGCCCTGGCGGGCAACTCGGTGACGTCGGGGTCGTACCCGTACGCGCACACCAGCGGGCTCTACGACGTCACGTCGGGCTCGAACGGCAGCTGCGGCGGGAGCTACCTCTGCACGGCCGGTGCCGGGTACGACGGGCCGACCGGGCTGGGCACGCCGAACGGCACCTCAGGGTTCTGAGCGCCGGATCGGCTCGCCGAGCGCCGCGCTCAGCTCGGCGTCGATCCGCGTGAGCAGGTCGCCGAAGACGCAGATCGTCGCCTCCCACGGGTGCCCGAAGGTGCCCAGGCGGAGGTCGCCGGTCAGGTAGATGTGGTAGTCCCCGTCCGGGAAGACGCCGCCGGGCCAGCGCGGTCCGGCGCCGTCGACCCGGGCGGGGTCGAAGCGGTAGCCGACGTGCTGCCAGTCGAGCCAGTACAGCTCCTCGCCCGGCTCGACTGACTCGCGAAGTCCCTTGTGGACGATGTCGTACAGAGCGTCCAGCTGCGGGTCGTCGAGGTCGCCGACGTGCCAGGTCGCCGAGTGCGCGGGTTCGGTGATGCCGGGGAACTCCCGCGTGTCCGGCCGGAAGACGAACCTCTCGCGGAAACGCGCCCAGATGTCGTCGTACTCCGGCTCGGAGAACAGCCGCCGGACCGGCCGGGTCCGCGCCGGTTCGCCGGGCGAGGTCAGGTGGTAGCGGGTGACCGTGGTGACCTCGCGCATCCCGGCGGCTTCGAACGCGTCCCGCAGGTCGCCGGTGGCCTCGACGAGCAAGAACCGCACCTCCGGGTGGCGCCAGTCGTGGGCGGCGAGCGTGGCGGCGAGGCGCGGGTCGGTGACCCCGCCCACCACCATGAGCTCCCCGGATCGTTCCAGCCAGGCGGCGCGATCGCCGTCGAGGACGACCGCGGCCGACTGGTTCAAGTAGGCCGAGTCGGCCAGGAACTCCGAGAACGGGCGGCGGTGCGGGCCGGTCTTCGCGGCCAGCTCCGCGACCCGCTGGTGCCCGGTCCAGTCGTGGCCGACCAGGGGGAGCGTCGTGGTGTCCGTCCCGATCGGACCGCGGAGTACCGCACGGTCCGGCTCCGCGGTGAAGCCGGCGGCGCGCAGGGCCCCGGCGAGCCGGGCGTCGCCGTAGACCGGCCAGACCACCGGCTCGTTGCGTTGCGCGAAGGCATCGACCTGCCGGGACACCAGCGCTGCGAGGTCGCACTCGGGCAGCGGCCCGTGACTCACCTCGCCGTGCGTGCCGTAGTGAGTTCGCACGACCGGGCCGTCGCGGTCGACCACCGCGCCCACCGGTGGGAGCGGGGGCCGGCGGTTCAGTGCCTCTTCCATGCCGCCGATCTTCCCCGGTCGGGTGACGTTCGCCCAGCGCATTTTCGCCGGTCAGCCCGCGGGGTAAGGATGTCTGCATGCTGGACACCGAAGTCCTGTCGCGGACGGCTCCGCGGGCGCTCGACGTCGTCACCCCGCTCGGGGACGTGCGGTTCGCCGTCCGCGTCGGCGGCTGGGACGTGCCCGCGAGACCCGAGCTGACCTGGGGCCTCGAGTCCGGCGCCCGGCTGTGCCGGTGGCGGCACAGCTCCGTGCGGCTCGACGTCGTGTCCGGGCCCACCGCGGCCGGGCTGCCCGGGGTGACCCGGGAGACCACCGTTCTGCGGGTGCTGGCCCGGGAGGACGTCGGCGAGTTCGTCGTCCAGGCCGAGCTGGCCGGCGCGCCACACGAAGACCGCATCTGGGAAAGCGCCTTCACCGCCGAGACCGCCGACGCCGCGGTGAGCGTCGGCGGCCCCGGGTCCGAGCTGCTGCGGCGGTGTTCGCGGGCCGGGCAGCACGTGCCGCCGTACTGGTCCCGGCTGGTCGGCGGCGACGCCGTCGAGCGGACCGGGGGCCGGCTCACCTGGCGGCTGCCCCGCATCGACCGCGGCGACTACGCCGAGCTGTGGGTGTCCGTCGCGTGGAGTGCGGCGGGCGGGGACCCGGGCCGCGCCGTCGACATCGACGCGGCCCGGGTGCTGCGGGAGCTAACCCAGTGAAATCCGGTCCAGATCCGGAGCCCCGGCGCGGTCGTTGCCGATCCGGACGGTATTGGCGCCCGCGGTCAGCGTCACCGGGACCGAAGTGGTGTACGGGGTGTTGTTCCCGGCGCCGCTGACCTTCACCTCCGCCGGCGCGCCGCCGTTCACCGAGACGAAGTACGACCGGTCGCCGTTGACGGTGAAGTCCAGGTACAGGGTGTACTGACCCGCCACGGGCACCGTCACGCCGGGGAAGGTCACCGCCGCTCCCGGGCCGATGTTGCGCACCTTCTGCCCGCCCGAGCACGGCGAGCAGCTCGTGACGCCGGCGTCGCCGATGTCGTTCGCCGAGTCCTCCGCTTCGCGCATGAACACCCGGTCCGCGGGCCGCGGCCTGACCTGCACCGGCTTGCTCACCGACTTCGCGCGCCCGAGCGTCCGGAAGGTCGCCGTCACCGGGATGCTCACGTCCTGGGCCGCCGGTGCGGTCACCGTCCACGAGCCGCTCAGCACCTGGCCGAGCCCCATGGCGGACGCCGTCACCGGGCCGCCCGTGACCGTCCAGCCCGCCGGGACGACCGGGGTCAGCGACACCTGGTCGATCGGGTCGTCGACGTCCAGCCGCAGCGAGGCGGTGATGTTCAGGGACCGTTGGCCGGGCGAAACCCATTGCACGCCGGCGGGTTGCACGGTCAACGTCGTCCTCGGCGTGTACGACTCGGGCGGCATCGGCGCCACCGCGATCCGGTCGAGGTCCGCCGTTCCCGACACCTTGATCGTGTTGGCGCCGGCGTTCAGCGGCACCGGGATCGCCGCCGGTGCGGTGACCGCGATCGGGGCCGCGCCGTTGACGCTCACCGCGAGCGTGCCCGGTCCGCTGGTGTCCAGCTGCAGCCGGGACGGACCCGTGGCCCGGACGTCGCGGAAGACGACCGCGCCGCGATCGAGGCCGGTCACCGCGTTCGTGCCCGAGCACGCCTCGCACCACACCGGCGTCGCCTTGCCCTCGAAGCCGTTGCGCCACGACTCCGCTTCCAGCGGCACCTCGCCGCGTGGGTCGGGGTAGCCGTAGGCGACGTCGATCTCGTCGAGCGCCAGCTGCCGGTAGAACGGCTTGGCCTGCGGCCCCGACCACGTGTTCAGCACCTCGAGCTTCAGGTACCGCGCGTGCACCTCGCCGACGTCGATGAACTGGACGCCGCGGTTGCTGGGCAGGGCGCTGGTGCGCACCGTGCGCCAGTTCTTCCCGTCGTCACTGGCGTGGACCCGGTAGTCCTTGATCCGGGCGGAATCCTCGGCGCGGCCGAAGGACTCCCGGGCGTAGGTCGGCGACGACTCCCGCTCGTGCACCGCGAGGTAGGCCGTCGACCGCTTCCGGCCCAGGTCCAGCGTCACGGAGACCGGCAGCTGGCCGCCCGCGTCCCAGTAGTTCAGGTAGCTGCCGTCGACGAGGTTCGCCGCCGAAGACGCGTTCGAAGACGCGGTCGCCTTGATCGTGCTCTTGTCGTAGAAGTACTGCTGCCCTGCGGTGTCCACTTTGAAGACGGTGTCGTAGGTGTCCCAGTCCTTGATGTCCAGAATGGACAGGTAGCCGCCGGACTGGGCGAACCGCATCGGCTTCCCGGTGCGCAGGTCGGCGACGCCGGTGACGCGGTAGCCGTTGTCGCGCAGGCGGACCAGGTTCGTCGACGGCCGCGTGACGACGTGCACGTACTGCGTCCGCGCCCCGGGCTTGACGGTGACCACGCCGTGGGCGCCGTCGTTCCAGAAGCCGGGCTGGAGGCCGCCGTACATGTACCCGCCGCCCTCGGTGCCTTCGAGCGATTCGCGGATCGGCTGCGTCCAGGACGCCATGAAGGTGTTGAACGCCTCCTGCTGCGGCGGGAACTTCCCGTTCAGCATGGCGGTTTCGGCCATCAGCGACTTGATCGACGAGCCCGCGTTCGTGATGTACCGGCCGGTGGAGAGCCGGAAGTCGACGGCCTGGTCGCCGCCGCTGTACCACCAGTCGCCGTTGGTCGGCAGCTTGTAGTCGGCTTCGGTGAGCCGCGGCATCGGCGTGTAGACCGCCTGGGGGTAGTCGTACGAGGGGGTCATGCCGGTCTTCTGCTCGTTGCTGACCGTGTCCATGATCGGCGTGTCCTCGTTGTTGTTGCTCAGCAACACCGACGGCCGCTTTTCGCGGATGTGCTCGTAGAGCCCGTGCTGCTCCCAGTACTCGTTGTCGTTGTCGATCCAGAACCCGGCCAGGTCCGAGTAGCGGTCCATCACCTCGTCGAACAGGTCGTAGGAGAACTCGCCGAAGCCGGGCCGGGTGGTGAGGTCGACCGGCTTGCCCTTGTACGCCGAGTAGGCGGCCGAGTCGAGGGACTCGTGCCCGGTTTCGTTGTGCCACTGGGGATCGTCGGTCATGTAGAGCATCACCCGCACGCCCTTGGCCCGGCCCGCGGCGATCAGCTCGCCGAGGAAGTCGCGCTGCGTCGAACAGCTGCCGGGGATCTTCGACGGCCACGGCCGCGCGTAGCCCAGCCGGCTGTGGAAGGTGGTGAGGACGACGTAGGAGGCGCCCAGCTTCTTCGCCTCGTCGATCCAGTAGCCCGGCGTCCAGCCGCCGTCGGTGACGTCGCGTTCCCAGGCGGCGCAGTCGGTGTGCCGCGGCGCGGTGAACATGCCCCAGTGCAGGAACAGCCCGGCCGTCGAGCCCCGCAGCCAGTCCTGGCGCGGGTGGTAGAGCTCGGCGTTCGCGGGGCTGACCAGGCTCGCCACCAGCGCGACGGCGGCGGCGAGGCAGGCAAGCAGTCGGATTCTCAAGGGACCTCCTCGTCCGGAGAGATCCGATGATTAGTTCCTGATATATCGTACGTCAAGGGAAGATGCCGCTCATCGGCACACAGTCGTCTGATCTGTCGGCTATTGCTGGTCGTCGAGGTATCACGCGGTCGTGGCGATCCCTCCGTCGACGGGGACGACGGTGCCCGTCAGGTAAGCGCCTGCCCGGCTGGCGAGGAACACGGCGACACCCGCCATGTCGTCGTCGCGGCCGATCCGGCGTAGTGGCGCTGCCGCCGCGATCGCCTCGCCCAGCTCGTCGAGGGTGGCCGCCATCATCGCCGACGGGAACGGGCCCGGCGCCACCGCGTTCACCGTGATGTGCTGCGGGCCCAGTTCCTTGGCGAGCACCCTGGTGAGCTGGTGCAGCGCGGCCTTGCTGCTGGAGTACGAGTAGTTGGGCCGCTGGGGGATGTGGATCGCGGCGATGCTGCCGATGTTGATGACCCGCGCGGGATCGTCGGCGGTCCCGGCGTGGCGAAGGGCCGGCAGCAGCGCCTGCACCAGCCAAAACGGCGACTTCAGGTTGAGGTCGAGGACGGTGTCCCAGGCCGCGTCCGGGAACGTCGCCAACGGCTCGTCCCACATCGCGCCCGCATTGTTGACGAGGATGTCGAGACTGCCGGAGTCCGCCGTGACGAGCTGAGCGAGGCGCTCACACTCTTCGTGCCGGGACAGATCGGCGGGGACCGCCCGGACGTCGCCGTACTCGGACAGCTGTTCCTGCGCCTGAGCGCACGCTTGCGCGTTGCGTGAGCTGATGACCACGCGGGCGCCCGCCTGGAGGAGCCCCCGCGCGATCATCATCCCGATGCCCCGGGTGCCACCGGTGACGAGGGCGCGCTTACCGCTCAGATCGAAAAGCTCTGTCTGCGTTGCGAATCGGCTGTTCACCGCTTGTCGCCTTTCTCGTTGATCGGAGCGGTCATCGGCAGCAACCCGCGCTCGCCGAAGACTTTCTTGGCCGTGAAGGTCGCGTTCAGCGCCTTGGGGAATCCACAGTAGACAGCGGAGTGCAGGAGGGCTTCGACGATTTCCGCCGGCGTGAGGCCGACGTTGAGCGACGCGTTGACGTGCACTTCCAGTTGCGGCTCGCAGCCGCCGAGGGCGGTGAGCATGCCGAGGGTGACCAGCTGCCGGTCGCGCGGCGCCAGCCCCGGCCGCGAGTAGATTTCCCCGAACCCCCAGGAGACGACGGCCTCGCCCAGCGCGGGGGAGACGTCGGCGAGCGCGTCGATCACCCGCTGCCCGCTCTCGCCGTCGATCTCGGTCAGGGTCTTCAGGCCACGTTCGAAGCGCTCGTCGGTCATGTCGGGTTCCTTTTCCCAGCGATCTTGTCTCGAACGACGCTAGGTGCTGGAGCGCGCTCCAGGTCAAACGTGACCCGGTCACGGATCCTTGTCACAAATCTGCGCCCGCGTTCGTCAAGGTGGTGATCGCACCGCGAAAGGACGAACCCCCGTGAACGAGACGACATCTGGGGCTTCGCCCCAGGCTGGGGGCTCCGCCACCCAGACCCCCGCAAAAGCCGATGTCCTGGCCCGCAGCTTCGAAGCCCACCGCGCCCACCTGCGGTCCGTCGCCTACCGGATGCTGGGTTCGCTGACCGAAGCCGAGGACGCCGTCCAGGAGTCGTGGCTGAAGCTGAGCCGGAGCGACACCGCGGCCGTCGAAAACCTGGCCGGGTGGCTCACCACCGTCGTCGGGCGGGTCTGCCTCGACATGCTCCGCTCCCGCAAGGCGCGGCGCGAAGAGCCGTGGGAAACCCTGGTGCCCGACCCGATCGTCAGCCGCGAGGACGACGGCCCCGAACACGAAGCGCTGATGGCCGACTCGGTCGGCCTCGCGCTGCTGGTCGTGCTCGACACGCTCACCCCGGCCGAACGGCTGGCGTTCGTGCTGCGGGACATGTTCGCGATGCCGTTCGAGGAGATCGCCCCGGTCGTCGGCCGGTCCGAGGCGGCGACCCGGCAGCTGGCCAGCCGCGCGCGGCGGCGGGTCCAGGGTGCCCCGGTCGCGCCGGACCCCGATCTCGCCCGGCAGCGCGAAGTCGTCGACGCCTTCCTGGCGGCCGCCCGCGGCGGCGACTTCGACGCGCTCGTCTCGGTTCTGGACCCCGAGGTCGTGCTGCGCGCCGACCGCGGCGCGGCGCAGGGCGGCTCGACCGAGGTCCGCGGCGCCGCGGCGGTGGCGAACCAGGCGCTGACCTTCTCGCGCCTCGGCGCCGGCGGCGGCGTGGTGCACCGGGCGCTGGTCAACGGCGCGGCGGGCGTGGTCGCGACGCGCGAGGGCCGGCCGTTTTCGGTGCTGGGCTTCACGGTCGCGGGCGGCCGGATCGTCGAGATCGACATCCTCGCCGACCCGGACCGCCTCAGCCGGCTGGACCTGGCCGTGCTGGACTGACCACACCGGCAAGACCGGCAGCACCGACAAGTCCGACCAGTCCGACAAGACTGACGTCCTCGGCGTCGGCGCCGGTTTCGTCCGTCACCAGGGCGATCCCGCCGGCGTCGTCGAAGTGCAGGTACCGGGTGCGGCCGTCCGCGTACCGCCGCACCGCGCCCGCCACCACGACCACCAGCTCGCCGTCTTCGATGGCGTACCGGTCGTCGGGGGTCAGCACCTCGTGGATGTGCGAGCCGTGGGTGACCAGGGTGCGGACGCGGCGGCCGGTGTGGTCGTAGCTGTACAGCGCGTTGACGCCGTCGTCGCCGTGCACGCCGCGCAGCCGGCCGAACGCGTCCCGGATTTCGCTGCCGGGCGGCAACACCGAGGGGGCGGGCCCGGGCTCGATGTCGCGCACCAGCCCGTTCGGGCCGGTGAGCAGGTGCCGCCCGCCGGCCCAGTGCTCGCTGACGCCGTTCGCGTAGTGCACCGCGGTGCGTCGCCCGCTCAGGTCGTAGGCGACGGCGTCGACGAAGCCGGGCACGCTGACCAGCCTGCCGACCTCGTCGTACTGGTGGTGCACGGTCAGCCGCCCGTCGCCGGCGTCGGGGTAGGCCACCTCCGACACCCGCCCGTCGGCCCGGCGGGTCACGTCGAGCCGGTACTCGACGGCGACGTGCGCCGGGCGCCAGCGCAGCTCCGCCGGCCGGCCGAGCGCGTCGTAGCCGAACTGGGTCACCCCGCATTCGTCGGTGACGCGCACCAGGCGACCGCAGCTGTGCGGCCCCGCGCCGCGCGGCACCGTGAGCCCGCCGTCGTGGTAGGTGAACGTGGTGACCGGCGTGCCGCGCGGGTCGTCGACGAGCACCGCGACCACCCGGCCGGCCGCGTCGCGGACCCGGAACACCGTGTGCCCGCCCGCGGTCCGCGACTCGACGACGTCCCCGGCCGCGTTCCGGACGTGCACGACACCGTCCTCGCCGCGCAGCTCCCGCCCGAGCAGATCGTGCACGCCGCTTTCGGGGTGGTGGTCTTCGCGGACCTCCAGCGGGCGGCCCAGTGCGTCGTACCGGAACTCCGCGGGCGGGGGCAGCGGATCGCCGTCGCGGAACGCCCGGCTCGTGCGGCACACCAGGCCCCGCGCGCAGTACTCGTGGTGTTCGTCGACGACGTCGCCGAGCAGTTCCGCGTGCCGCCGCTCCAGCAGCCGCCCGGCGCCGTCGCGCAGCTCGGCGGTCACCAGCACCTCCGCCTCGCCGGACACCGCGCGCTCCTCGGTGGTGACCCGCACCGGCCCGCTGTGGTCGTAGCGGTACCGGACGGTCGGCAGGTCCGCCGAATCGCCCGGCTGCACCACCGTTTCGGGCCGTCCCAGCGGGTCGTGGGTCAGCGTGGTCACCGCCCCCGCCGGATCGGTCACCCGGCACACCTGCGCCGTGCGGACGTCGTGGCGCGTGATCGTCACGTTCCCCAGCGGGTCCGTGGTCACCTCGGGGAAGCAGTGGTCGGCGGAATACCGGACCTCCCGGGTGTGGCCGAGCGGATCGGTCGTCGTGGTGCGCAGGCCGGCGACGGTGCCGAGCCGCCCGTGGAACGTCGTGACCCACCACCCTTCCTCGCCGGGACGGCGGTGGTAGCCGTGGTGGCGCAGGTCGGGCCGGTGCGAGCCGTAGACGTCGGCGACGAGCGCGTCGGTGAGCACCAGCTCCTCCCGCGCGGTGCAGAAGCCGTGCGAACCGGCGAAGCCGTCGGGCTCTTCGTCGTACCGGAAGATCCTGTCGGACAACACCTTTCCGGTTCCGTCGACCTGGCGGACCCGGGCCGGAAGTGCGGCGAACCGGCGTTCGGGATCGACCGCGTACTTCGTCCGCGTCTCCCGCACGACCGGCTCGCGGCCGGGCCGTTCGGTCGTCTCCACCTCCCGGGCGGGGTTCCCGGCCGTGTCGAAGGCCGTCTCCTTCGTGGTGACCGAAACCGGGATCTCCCGGCGTTCGAACACCGTCGTCACCGAGCGCGTCCACTGTGGACGGCGAAGGTGCTCGACGCGGCGGTACGGCCGGTCCGCCGCCGTCGAGCCGTCGAGGCCGTAGGTCTCCTCCTTGTCCAGGAGCCCTTCGTCGCCGAACCAGCGCACGGTCCGCAGGGTGGGCGCGTACTCGTCGCCGAGGTCGTCCTGGACCACGCGGCCGAAGACGGGGAGCCGGCTGTCGTGGTACTCGAACTCCGTCACGCCCACGTGGCCGGTGGCCGCTTCGCGCCGGGAGACCCGCCGGACCACCGGCACCGTGGCGACGGTCGAGTACTCGATCGCGGTCCGCAGCCCCGTCCCGTTGTCGATCTCGCACAGCCGTCCGGTGCGGGGCAGGTCTTCGAAGGAGTGGTAGGGCACGGCGTCGAGCACGGACACCCCGCCGTTGCCCCGCGCCCGCGCGGTCAGCCGGACCCGCCGCGGTGCCGGGGCCGCCACCGAGGCGTAGGCCAGCCGCAAGACCGGAGCGGCGGTTTCGGTGCCGTGGGTGTCGAAGCCGGTGAGCGCCACCGACGTCAGCAGGGACGCGCCGGTGACGTCGTCGGCGTCGTAGCCGAGAGTCCACCGCCGCACGAGCGGCCGCGCCGAGGCGGGCACCCGCAGATCGATCCGCGCGCACCGCAGGGCCGTCGTGACGAGGGTGCCGTCGTGGCCCCGGCGCAGCACGTCCGGCCGCGGTTCGTAGGCGAACTCCACTTCGTACGGGCCGTAGGAGACACGCGTGAGGTAGGCCTGGCCGCTGTGGTGCGCCCAGCCGAACGTCGCGGTGGTGCCGAACGCGTCCTCGGTCCGGTCGAGGTACCAGGTGGCGCCGTCACCGGGGCCGAGGAAGTGCCGCAGGCCCGCGTCCGTGGTGAGCAGGAAGCCGTCGCCGCGGCGCACGAGCCGGCCCGCCGTCCCGGACGGCGCGTGCTCGTCGGCCGGCCCGACGTGCGGCAGGGGAAGGGTGAACCCGCCGCCGAACGGGCCGTTCGGCGCGCCGGTCGCATACCGGAGCGCGAGCGCGGGCGCGCTGCCGCCGGGACCGGGCGGCAGGTCGAGCGGCACCGTGAAGCAGCCGCCGCCGGTCGCCGGTTCCGGTGTGAAGGCGGCTTCGTGCGTGCTCGGCCGGAGCACAACCATGGTGATCTCCCCGCAGGTGGATCCGTGACTTCCGGAGGGCCAAGTGGGTGAGGCGGGGGCGCCAGATACGTCGTCACCCGTTTGCCGTCGCCGTTATGCATTCGTGACGTTCGTGTCGTATCCCAATGGCGGCCCGCGGGTCTTTCCCGGTGCCGTTGGTGATCAGTGGCGGGGGCAGAGGCAGCAGGAGGGTGGACCCGATGGTCGTCAGGTTCGTACGGGACGAGACCGCGGAAGCAGCGGTGGAGGACGCGAGCACGCTCAACGAGCTCCCGGCCCCGCCAAGGCAGTTGCTGGACCGGCACGGCGCCCGCGTGCTCGATCCGGCGACGGCCGTCGTCGCGGCCGGGCAGCCGGCCCCGCGCACCACCGTGTACCGGCCGGGCGTGTTCCTCATCCCGCAGCGGTACCTCCGCGACCAGCAGACGCTGGCCGCGATCAACGGCGTCCTGGCCCGCATCGGCCTCTACGCCGAGCCGGCCGGCGTGGGCGACACCAAGGAGGCCGACCGCGTCCGGCAGCTCGGCGAACTGCCCGTCCGCGCCCTGCTGCGCGTCCGCGATGACGCCGGCCCGGTCGTCGTCGACTGCTGGAAAGCGCTCCAGCTGCTGCGGTCCGCGTCGGCGGGCGAGCGGCCCGAGCTCGACCCGAAGGTTGCGGCCACGATCGCGCCGGAGCACCTGCTGTTCACCACGCCGGTGTTCGGCGGGGTGCCGTGGGAGACCAGCGGCCTCGGCGGCACACCGTGGGAGACCAGCGGGTTCGGCGCGGGCAGCTCCTACGGGCGCACCCGCGGCGCCAACCGGATTCCGGTGACGCTGGCCGCGGCGCCGCCCTACCGCAGCGAGGAGCCCGGGCACCGGCGGCCGGTGATCGCGGTGCTGGACACCGGCATCGGCCCGCACCCGTGGTTCGGCCTCACCGACCGCAGCGTCCCGCCGCCGGCCGGCTCGGGGCTCGCCGTCGCGCCGGGCATCCAGGCGGCGATCCTGCAGGCCGAGCTCGCCGCCGGCCCGGCGTTGCCGACCCAGCTGCTCTCGGACCACTGGGACGCGCCGACGACCGGCCAGCCGCTGATCGGCGACGTCGACACCGACACCGGGCACGGCCTGTTCATCGCCGGCATCGTCCGCCAAGCCTGCCCCGAAGCCGACACCCTCGCGATCCGCGTGGTGCACAGCGACGGCGTCGCGTACGAAGCCGACGTGCTGCTCGCCCTGCACCTGCTGGCCGACCGCGTCCGGGCGGCCCAGGCGGACAACCGGCCCGACGAAATGGTCGACATCGTCTCGCTGTCGCTGGGCTACTACGAGGAAAACCCGGCGGACATCGCCTACACCGGCCAGTTCGGCGCGGCCATCGCGGAGCTGCTGGGCCTCGGCGTGCTCGTCGTCGCCGCGGCCGGCAACGACGCCACCACCCGCCGGTTCTACCCGGCGGCCTTCGCCGACCAGCCGCTCGGCGGCGGCAGCGGCCCGCAGGTGATCAGCGTCGGGGCGCTCAACCCCGACGTCACCGCGAGCAAGGCGCTGTTCTCCAACGAAGGCCCGTGGGTGCGGGCCTGGGCGACCGGCGCCGGCGTCGTCAGCACCTACCCGACCGACGTCCGCGGCACCGCGGCCGCCGACCACGAGGTGCCGGGCTTCGGCCGCAACTCCTTCGACCCCGACGACTACAGCGCCGGCTTCGCGGTCTGGGACGGGACGTCGTTCGCCGCGCCACTGGCCGCCGCCGAGCTCGGCAAGGCCCTGCTGCAGTCCGGGGACCTCGACACGGTCGACCGCGAAACCGTCGTCAAGCGCGCCTGGACCGCGCTGGGCTCGCTGTGAACGTGGCCAGGACCGACCACGCGCGCGTGGCGACGTTGTTCGACGCCGCGCGGGAGGGCGACCGCGCGGCGCTGGACGAGCTGATTTCCCTGCTCACGCCGTTGCTCTGGCAGGTGGCGCGTGATCAGGGGCTCGACGCCGAGCACGCGGCCGACGTCGTGCAGACGACGTGGCTGCGGCTGCTCGGCTCGTTCGCGGAGATCCGCTCGCCGGTCGCGCTGACCGGCTGGCTGATCACCGTCACCAAGCGGGAGGCCTGGCGCACGGGGGAAAAGCGCCAGATCGAGCGGCCGCTGCCGGACCTTCCGGAGCGGCTTTCCGAAGCATCGCCGGCACCCGAGGAGGGGGTGCTGCGCGAGGACCAGCGCGTGCGGTTGTGGCGCGCGGTCGACAACCTGCCCGAACGCTGCCGCAGCCTGCTGCGGATCGTGGCGTTCGTGCACCGGCCGGACTACGCCGAAGTCGGCGCCCGGCTGGGCATGCCGAGGGGGAGTATCGGCCCGACCAGGGGACGTTGCCTCGCGCGCCTGCGCGAGCAGCTACTCGCCAACGGCGAAGGAGATTGGCTGTGACGACCGTCGAACCACCAGGCGCGAACGAGCCCTTGGACGAGCTCGACCTCCGGTTGCTGGCCGGCGTGCGCGAGCTGTGGGAAGACGCCGACCCGATGCCCGCCACGCTGGTGGACCAGATCCGGTTCGCGATCCGGCTGGAGGACGTCGACCTGGAGGTGATGCGCATTCGCGACCTGGAGCAGCTCGCCGGTGCGCGCAGCGCCGCCGAACAGGGCAGGCTCATCACGTTCGACAGCGAGAGCCTGACGATCATGGTGAACGTCAGCCCGGAACCGGGCGGCACGATCCGCCTGGACGGCTGGCTCACCCCGCCCGCCGGGCACCCGATCGAGGTCCGCACCAAGGACGGGACGCTGACGACGACCTCGGACGCCGAAGGCCGGTTCGCGGTCAGCGGGGTGCCGCACGGCATGGTGCAGGTCCTCGTCCGCACGGTGGACCGGTCGAGGACGGTGAGCACCCCGGCGATCGAACTCTGACGCGGGGCGGGTCACCGCTCGGCGAGGTCCTCGGCGGGCCACCGCTCGAGGAACGCTCCGAGCGCGTCGTCGATGAGCGCGCCCCGCGGGGTGGGTTCGTCCCACGGGCCGAGGTGGTCGACGAAGGCGTCGGCCAGCACCTCGAGCACGGCTTCCTGCTGGACGAGCGTCGGTTTCGCCTGCGTTCGCAACGCGGCCAGCAGATCCGGGGCGCGGTCGTCGAGCAGCTCCACGACGATCCCGCGGTACCGGGGCGGCAGTGCTTCGATGACCGTCGGCACGGGAAGGGGCATTCAGCCACAGTATTGACCCGGTGTCCGGGAACTGCCTGGTACCTCTGACTCGGAGGTACGATCCGGGGCGTTCTTCCCCGGCCGAAAGGGCAGCCCGTGGTCGCGTCGCCGAGGGTCGAAGACCGGGTCCGCGACCTGCACCGGCGGGCGGTCGCGGCGACCAACAACGGCCAGCCGGTGGTCGGCGGCCGGCTGATCCGGTCCGCCGCGCGGCTGCTCGGCCTGCCCGCCACCGAACCACCGGAAGGGTGGCCGGCGTGGCCCGATCTCGCGACGCGCGTGCTCGGCACCTACGCGGCCGTCGAAACGGCGCTGGGCCACAGCGCCCGCGGGCTCGCGCTGCTCGACGAGGCCGACGCCCTCGTGTCGGACGCCGGGCGCGGGATCCTGCGCCAGCAACGGGGTCTCGTGCTCATCCTGATCGGCCGGATGGACGAAGCCCTGGTGTGCTTCGACGAGGCCATCCCGCTGCTGCGGCAGGCCGGCGAGTTCGTCGTGCTCGCCAGGACGCTGCTCAACCGCGCGATGCTGCACCAGTACGCCGGGCGGGTCCGGCTCGCGCTCGCCGACCTCGACCAGTGCGAGCAGATCGGGGCCGGCCATCCCGAAGAAGACGGCCTGGCCCGGATCTTCGCCAAGGCCGCGCACGGCCGCGGCCAGGCGCGGGTGCTCACCGGTGACATCCCCGGCGCCCTGCGCGACTTCGACGCGGCGAGCGGGTTCTACGCCGAGCGGAGCGTCGGGATGCTGCCGGTGCTCGCCGTCGACAAGGCGCGGGCGCTGCTGGCCGCCGGGCTGCCGCACGAAGCCGCCGCCGAACTGGACGCCGCGCTCGAGCAGTTCCCGCGGCTGCGGATGAACCAGGAACACGCCGAAGCCGAGCTGACCAGGGCGCTGGCCGCGCTGGCGAGCGGCGATCCGGCGGCGGCGCGCAGCTGGGCCGGTCGGGCCGAACGCCGGTTTCGCCGTCGCGGCAACGAAACCTGGGCGGCGGTGGCGCAGCTGACGGTGCTGCGCGCGGACTTCGCGGCCGGGCGGCGGATCGCCCGCGTCGGCGCGGAGGCGACCGCGCTGGCCGACCGGCTCACGGCGCTGGGCCTGCGCAACGACGCGGAGATCGCGGCCCTGCTGGCCGCCCGGGCCCGGATCGCCCTCGGCGACCTCGACGGCGCCCGAGCCGGGATCGCCCCGCGCGACCGCCGGACCGCGCCGCTGGAAAACCGCCTGGTCCGGCGGCTCGCGCTGGCCGAGCTCGGGGCCGCGACCGGCCACCGGCGCATCACGTTCGCGAACGCGCGGGCCGGGCTGACGCAGCTGCAGCGGCACCGCAGCCGGTTCGGCAGCGTCGACCTGCAGACCGGGACGACGTCGCTGGGCAAGGAACTCGCCGACGCGGGGCTCGCCGCCGCGCTCGCCCAGCGCTCGCCGGGCGTGGTGTTCCGCTGGCTCGACCGCTCCCGTGCCCAGGCGTTCCGGTTCCGGCCGGTGCGCCCGCCGTCCCACCCCGAGATCGTCGACGCCGTCGCCGAGCTGCGGTTCCTCTCGATGCAGATCCGCGCGGGCGAGCTGGCCGGGAAGCCGGACACCCAGGCCGTGAAGCGGTGTGCCGCGCTGGAACGGGAGATCCGCGCCAAGGGCTGGCAGGCCGAAGGCGTGGACGTCGACCACGCCGAAGCGAAGCTGCGCGAGATCGGCGACGAGCTCGCGGCGACCGGCAGCGCGATGGTCTGCTTCCTCGCCGACCGCGGCGCGTTGTGCGCGCAGGTGCTCGCGAACCACCGGGTGGCGCTGGTCGAGCTCGGCCCGGCGTCGGCCGTGGCGGAGCCGGTCGCGCGGCTGCACAGCGACCTCGACGCGTTGTGCGGGCGCCAGCTGCCGCCGCAGCTGGACCGGGTGATCCGCCGTTCGGTGCGGACGCAGGTCACCGCGCTGGACGCGGTCTTGCTGGCCCCGCTGGCGTCCCGGCTCGGCGACCTCGACGTCGTCGTCGTGCCGACCGGTGCGCTTTCGGCGATCCCGTGGGGACTGCTGCCGACGCTGCACGGCCGCCCGGTGACGGTCACGCCGTCGTCGTCGGCCTGGTTCGACGCGGGCCGCCGGTCCGGCCGGGCGACCGGAGCGCCGCTGCTCGTCGCGGGCTCCGACCTGACCCACGCGGAGGCGGAGGTCACCCGGCTGGCGCCGCTCTACCCGGACGCCGAGGTCCTGATCGGCCCGGACGCGACGGTCGCGGCCACGCTCAAGGCGTTCGACGGCTGCCGCCTGGCCCACTTCGCCGCGCACGGCCACCACGAGCAGGAGAACGTGCTGTTTTCCCGGCTCAACCTGGCCGACGGGCCGTTGATGGCCTACGACGTCCAGCAGCTGGCGACGGCACCGGAGCAGGTGGTGCTGTCGTCGTGCGACGTCGGCCAGGCGGTGGTCCGCGCGGGCGACGAAGTCCTCGGCTTCACGGCGGCGCTGCTCTACGGCGGCAGCCGCACGGTGGTCTCGAGCGTGGCCCGCGTCGACGACCGCACCGCCGGCGGCGTGATGCTGGCGTTCCACCAGGCGCTGGCGGTCGGCACGCCCCCGGCCCGGGCCCTGGCGGACGCGGCCAAGGCGGAGCCGCTGATGCCGTTCGTCTGCTTCGGCCGCAGCTGATTCCCTTTCCGGCGTCTTCCGGCGTCTTCCGGCGTCGCGGCGACCGGCAGCCGCTGCCCGCCACCCACCCGGGCTCGTATGTCAACGGGAACCTGGCCGATCCGGCCTGGCGTCACTCGATCGAGTGAAGCCGGGGGCCGCGCGTCATTCCTGACGCAGGGTTCCCTCTTCCTCGGTGCGGCGGTAACCGGCCGGCACGCCCCCCGACTGGCCGGTTACCGCTGCGAGTTCCCTACTCACGGTGGAGCAGCACGACGGAGTCCGTCCCGTCGACGCGCAGGTCCTGCCCGATGGCCGTGCCGGAGTGCGGGTCGGCCGGACAACGGGCTCGACCCCGGCCTCGAGCAGCCCAGAAAATAACCGCACCTTCGAAGATCCGGGCCGGTGTGCCCGCGCGTTAGCGTCGAAAGCCGTGACGGTCGAACAGTGGCACCAGGTGCGCGCGGCTCTGCCCGAGGTCGGCGGCCGGTTCGCCGACCTGCTGACCGGGGTCGGGGACCCGCACGCGCGAGCGCTCGGCGAGTGGTCGATCGCCGAAGCGGCGTCGCACGTGGGGATGATCGCGCTGATGTACACGGCGATGATCCGCGGCGACGGCGGCCCGCTCCCGCTGCCGGGTCTCGAAGAGCCGATCGACACGGCGAGCGTCGACACGATCTCCCGGATGAACGCGCTCGCGCTGGAGCTCCACCCGGAACGCGACCCGGTCCGGCTGGCCGCGCGGCTGCGCGCGGACATCGCCGAGGTGCTGCTGGTCAGCGCGGACCTCGACCCGGAGAAGCCGGTCTGGTGGCTGGGCGGCTCCCGGGTGCCGGTGGCGGGCGTCCTCGCTCACCTGGTCAACGAAATGCTGATCCACGGCCTCGACATCGCCCGCGTCCTCGGGCAGCCGTGGCGCATCCCCGCGCGGCTCGAGGCGCTGTTCCTGGAGCTGTTCCTGTTCGGCATGGTCCGCAACGACATGGGCCACCTCCTCGACGACGCGACGCCGTCGCCGCGTCGCATCGCGGTGGAGTTCCGGTCGGCGTACACGAGACCGGCGGTGCTGGCGCTCCAGCACGGAGGGCTGCGGTACGAGGAGCCGGACGGCACCGCGGACGTCCGGCTGCGGTTCGACCCGGCGGTGCTGGTGCCGATGATGTTCGGCCGGATTTCCCACCTCCGCGCGGCCCTGCTCGGCGGCGTGCGAATCGGCGGCCCGCGGCCGTGGCTGCTGCCGGCGTTCCTGCGGACGGTCCGGATGCCCTAGTTCCGCACGCGGAAGGTCAGGTGCCGAACAGCAGCGGGACGACGTGCAGGCGCAGCTCGTCGACCAAGCCGGCCAGCAGGAACTGCCGCAGGGTGGTGCCGCCGCCCATCAGGACCACGTTGTCCTCGCCCGCCGCGGCTTTTGCCTGCCGCAGCGCGCTTTCGGGGCCTTCGGTGACGAACGTGAAAGTCGTCGGGCCCTTCACCACCGGCTCGTGCGGCGGCCGACGGCGAACGCGCCGGTGCCGTCGAACAGCCGGCCCGCGACCTCGGCGTCGGCGGCCGTGCCCTCGAACATCCACCCGTGCAGCAGGTCGCCGTCCTTGCCGAGGCGGTGCTCGGTGCTGGTGTCCGGACCGGCCACGATGCCGTCGGCCGACATGCTGATCTCCGCGATGATCCGCCCCATGGCCGCCACCCTGCCACCGGATCAGGCGGAAGACCAGCCGTCGCCCCACTCGGCGTCCCGGGCCGCCCGGTACCGCGGGCCCTGCTTCTTCGAGACGGCGACGCCGGGCTTCAGGCCGTCCGGCGTGCACAGGTCGAGCGCCACCCAGCCCTTGTGCTTCTTCGGGTGCCGGATGATCCGCGCGTCCGGCCGCTCCGGCGTGGTCCGCGACGCGACGACGTAGGCGAACTTCTCGTCCTCGAACCCGAGCGTGCCCGCCTTGAGCTTCCGGTGCAGTCCCGAGCGGGGGAGCCGCGTGGCGAAGTGGCACCAGTCCTCGCCGGGCACGATCGGGCACGCGGCATCGTGCGGGCACGGCGCGACGACGTGCCGGCCGAGCTCGATCAGCTGCGCGCGGGCGGCGCGGATCCGCTCGTAGCCTGCCGGCGTGCCGGGCTCGATCAGCGCGACCGTTCCGGACTTGGCGGCCAGCCAGCGCACGACGTCGGCCCGGGTGGCGTCCGGCAGTTCGCCGAGCACGTAGGACAGCGTGACGAGGTCGGCTTCCGGCGCCGGCGCGGCGGGGTCGACGAACCCGCGCCGCCATTCGGCGTCCCGGACCGCGGCTCGTCCGGCGCCGGAGGCGAGCCGCTTGCCGAGCCCGACGGCTCCGGCAACCTGCTCCAGCACGGTGCACCGGACCAGCGAAGGCCACACGGCCGCGGCCGCCCAGACGGCGGCACCGGTACCCCCGCCGACGTCGACCTGGGTACGCGGCTCGAAGCCGGGAGCGCGTGACGCGGCTTCGGCGAGCACAGCGTGCACGGCGGCGTAGGTCGCGGGCATGCGATAGCCGGCGTACGCGGCGACGTCGGCTTCGGAGCTGAGGATCGGCGAAGTGGCCGCGTCACCTTGGCGGTAGCGCGTGCTGAGCCGGTCGACGGCCTGGGTCAGCCGGGCCACGGGGTGCCGGGCCAGCTCGGCGTCGAGCGCGGAGGAGAGATCGTCGGGGAGTACCGCCACGACGGGCAGATTAGCCGGGGCTCATCGGGGCCACGGAGGTAGCTTGGGCGCATGGGGGAATCGCCGTATCAGGACCTCGTCGACGCCGGTGGTCTCGAGGCCGTGCTCCGGGCCGCGTGTCCCGGCTGCGACATCGATCTGCTGGACGCCCGGGGCGCCTTCGGCGGCTTTGCGGCCACGGTCAGCAAGGGCGACCGGGCGGTGAAGGTCTTGCCGCTCGTGCGCGAGCGGCTGTTCCGCGTGCGGCACCTCTTGCGCGGGACGCACCTGAGTTGGCTGGCCACGACCGACCTGACGGAGGTCACCGGCTCCGCCGCGGCTTGGCTCGGCGGCGCCACCGCGCGGGAGCTGGCCGCGGCGTGGCCGTTCGCCGACTTCGTCGACATCGCGGACGCGTACGAGAGCGGCGACCGGATCGAGCTCGCGTGGCAGTTCCGCCGCGCGTACGACCGGCACGACCTGGGCGAGTTCGTCGAGGCGGCGATGCGGGAGCCGAGGTTGCGGCGGATGTACCCGTTCACGTCGATGTACTGGATGTCCTTCCGGCCGACCGCGGACGAGTACCGGGTGCCCGGCCCGTGGGTGCGGTCGGCCCGCGACGGCCGGTTCACCGTCGTCGCGAAGGATCGGCGGGAGGAACCCGGCGTCACGTACGACGCCGCCGAAGCGGTCCGGGTGTGCGTGGCCGAGCTGGACCGCCTCGGCGTGCCGTCGCCCGGGGAGGTCGGGCGCTCCCCTGTCCGGATTGTCCCCACGGATCCGCGCTGAGCTGCTAGTTTTCCGGCGCGAAAAGTTTTTTGCGGGAGCTGTCGATCCGGGGCCGGGCCGTTCGACGCGTAGGCAAGACCAGACCGAGAGGAGACCGCGATGCGGTTCATGGTGATCGTCAAGTCGAACGAAGACTCCGAGGCGGGCCAGGGCCCCAGCGCCGAGCTGCTGGAGCAGATGGGGAAGTTCAACGAAGAGATGGTCAAGGCCGGCATCCTGCTCGCCGGCGAAGGGCTCACGCCGAGCTCGCAGGGCGCGCGGGTCGTCTTCTCCGGCACCGAGGAGCCCAAGGTCGTCGACGGTCCGTTCGCCGAGACCAAGGAGCTCGTCGGCGGCTTCTGGATCCTCCAGTGCCGTGACCGCGAAGAGTGCATCGAGTGGATCAAGCGGATGCCCAACCCCGACGGCCAGTCCGGTGAGGTCGAGATCCGCCGCGTCGCCGAGGCGGCCGACTTCGAGAACATGACGCCGGAAGTCGCCGAACTGGAAGGCCGGCTGCGGGCGCAGTCCGCCGGGCAGGCGTGACGCCGTGCGGTTCCTGGTGATCGTGAAGGCGAGTCCCGAGTCGGAGGCGGCCGGGTTCCAGCCCAGCGCCGAAGAACTGGCCGAGATGACGAAGTTCAACGAACGGCTCGTCGCCGAGGGCCGGATGGAACTCGCCGAGGGGCTCACCTCCAGCGCGGACGGCTCGCGCGTCGTGTTCCAAGGCGACGCGGAGCCCAAGGTCATCGACGGCCCGTTCGCGGAGACCAAGGAACTCATCGCGGGTTTCTGGGTGCTCAAGGGCGAATCCCTCGGCGAGATCGTCGAGCTGATGAAGCAGGTCCCGAACCTCGGTCCGGGGGAGGGAGTGCTGGAGATCCGCCCGATCAGCGAGTAGTGGGTTGCACCGCGCAAGATCACCCTGTCTGATGGCCGGGTGACGGTTGCGGACACCCGGAGAACGGTCGAAACGGTCTGGCGGATCGAGTCGCCGCGGCTCATCGCGGGCCTGGCCCGGATGGCCCGCGGTGACGTCGGTCTCGCCGAGGAGCTGGCGCAGGACGCCCTGGTCGCGGCGCTGGAGCAGTGGCCGGATTCGGGCGTCCCCCGCAACCCCGGCGCGTGGCTGATGACCATCGCCAAGCGCCGCGCGGTCGACCAGTTCCGCCGCAACGAGCGGTACGCCGAGAAGCTCGAGGAAGTCGGCCGCGACCAGCAGCTCGGCGAGGGCGTCCTGCCCGACTTCGACGCCGCGCTCGACGACCACATCGAGGACGACGTCCTGCGCCTGCTGTTCGTCGCCTGCCACCCGGTGCTGAACACGCAGGCGCGGGTCGCGCTGACGCTGCGCATGGTCGGCGGCCTCACCACCGACGAGATCGCGCGTGCCTTCCTGGTCCGCGAATCGACGATCGCCCAGCGGATCGTCCGGGCGAAGAAGGCCCTGACCGCGGCGAAGGTGCCGTTCGAGGTGCCGGAGGGCGACGAGCGCGTCGCACGGCTTTCGTCCGTGCTCGAAGTCCTCTACCTCGTGTTCAACGAGGGCTACTCGGCCACCCGCGGCGACGACTGGATGCGGCCGGCGCTCTGCGAAGAGGCGATGCGGCTCGGCCGCGTGCTCGCCGGGCTGATGCCGGGCGAGTCGGAGGTCCACGGCCTGGTTGCGCTGATGGAGCTGCAGGCGTCCCGCGCGAAGGCCCGCACCGGCCCGAACGGCGAACCGGTGCTCCTGCTGGACCAGGACCGCTCCCGCTGGGACCGCTTCCTGATCCAGCACGGCCTCGCGGCGTTGACGTTGTCCGAGCAGATCGCCGAGGGCGCGTACGGCCCGTATTCCGCGCAGGCGGCGATCGCGGCCTGCCACGCGCGGGCGCGCACGGCCGAGGAGACGGACTGGGCCCGCATCGCGGCGCTCTACGAAGGCCTCGGCAAGCTCCAGCCGTCCCCGGTGATCGAGCTGAACCGCGGCGTCGCGGTGGCGATGGCGTACGGCCCCGAGGCGGGCTTGGCGGTCGTCGACGCCGTCGCCGCGGAGGCGGCGTTGAAGGATTACCACCTGCTGCCGAGCGTCCGCGGCGACCTCCTGGAGAAGGTCGGCCGGCTCGAGGAAGCCGAGCAGGAGTTCCGGCGGGCGGCGGAGATGACCGAGAACTCCCGCGAGCGCGCCCTGCTGCTGGACCGCGCGACGGCGGTGGGCCGTTAGCCGTTCCGATTTGCCGGATCTGGTCGCTATGCTCCCGCGATGGCAGGCGGAAGACGTCGCGCGGACGTCCGCATCGGACACGACGCCCGCGCTGAAGCCACCGGCACGCTGGACAAAGCGTTGCGGGAGGGCCGGATCGACCTTGCCGAGTACGAACGGCGGCTGGAGGTGGTGCAGACCGCCCGGGTGCGGAAGGACCTGACGCCCGCCGTCGCCGATCTGACCGCGCGGGTTTCCAGGGCGGACCGGGAGCGGGCGCTGGTCCAGCTGGCCGGTGCTTTGACCGACGGTCGGCTCCCGGCAAGCGCTTACGCCGACGCCGAGGAGCTGCTGAACCGGGCGGTCACGTACGCCGACGTCGAGGCTGTTGTCGGCGACCTGGACGCGAAGGCGAGCCACGTCGAACGCGATCAGGCCATCGCGCGCATCGAGGCTGCGGTGGCCGGTGGGCTGCTGGATCCGGCCGAACAGCACGACCGGTTGGCGGCCGTCCGGCGGGCGGGCACCGATGCCCAGCTCGCCGCGTTGGTGGCCGACTTGCCGACGGGTGCGGGCGCGGCTCGCTCACCACGTGCGTCCCACGCCGACCGGGAAGCCGTTGTCGCGCAACTGCAAGACGCCGTGGAGGCGGGTCTGATCGCGCTGTCCGAGTTCGACGAGCGGGTGCGTGCGGTGTATGCGGCGCGGTTGCGTGACGAGCTGGCGAGGGTGGTGGCGGACTTGCCGCCGCCGTCGACCTCCGCGGAGCCCGCGCCGCCTGTCGAGGTCGCCAAGACGCGGTGGGTGCCGACGGTGCGAGCCGGCCAGCGGGCCGCCGTGACCGCCGGTATCGGCTTCCTTCCCTTGTTCTACCTCGTACTCTTCCTGGCGAACTCGGGTTTCGCGTCCGCCGCGATCGTGACGGCGGTGGCCTCGGTGATCGTGATCGTCGGGCTCCTGGTGTGGGGCGCCCGCACCGTCGCGGCTGCCAATGCCCTGGAGCGGGCTCGGCCTTCCTCGGAGGAGGCAGAGCCGGCTCCGGCCGAACCGGAGCCGGTTGCCCGGCGGAAGGAGACGCCGCCACGCCAGCGGTCGCTGGGTGGGCACAAGGCCGGCCTCGCGTCACTGACGGCTCTGATGCTGCCCGACGGTACCCCGGTGGCGATCACCGGCGGTCGGGACAACACCGCGAAGGTATGGGACCTCACGGACAACACGCTGCGGCACACGCTCAGCGGTCACACCCACGACGTGCGGGGTGTCGCGGCCATGGTCCTCCCGGACGGTGTCCCGGTCGCAGTCACGGTCAGCCCGAACCGGACGGTGAGGGTGTGGGACCTCCGTGACGGATCGCCGCGCGGGGCACTGCCGAAACCGGCCAGGAACTCGTGCGCGGTGCGGTGCTTGTCGCTGGCCAACGGCACTCCGGTCGCGGTCACCCACAACGGGAGCAAGGCGATCCAAACGTGGGATCTGCGAGACCACAAGCTGCTCCACCACTGTTCCGACGACTACTCCTTCGGCAAGGCGGTCCCCGTGGTGCTCCCCGGCGGCACGCCGGTCGTGGTGGTCGCGGGCGGGACGGACACCTCAGGGTGCTGGACCTGAAGACGGGGGTGATGCGGTTCCGGCTGACCGGCCGCACCCAGCCGGTCAGCTCGATCGACACCGCGGTGCTCCCCGACGGCACCCCGGTTGCCGTGTCCGCGAGCACGGACAAGAAGATCCGGGTCTGGGACCTGCGGAGCGGCGCCCTGCGCCACACCATCACCGGCCTGGTCCACGCGAAAGAAGCCGTGGTGTGCACTTCCTTGCCGGACGGTACCCCGGTCGTGGTCGCCGCCGGCTCCGCGGAGAACACCATGGCGTGGGACCTGCGGGACGGTGCTGTCCTGCCGTACCGGCACGCCCTGCGGGGCGACATCCTCAGCGCCGTCGCGCTCCCGGACCGGACTTTGGTCCTGGGGCTGGCCACCGACTACGCCACGGTGGGGGTTCGCCGGCTGGCTTAGCGACCTCGCCAGGACAGCGGCGAGAGCGTCAACGCCGCCTCGGCGATCTTCCGCGCCGTCTCGGTCTTGAGCCCCTTCCGTGCGGACTCGATCCACTCGTCGACCGGCCGCACCCCGATGTCCCGGTACTCCAGCGCCTGCAGCAGCATCTCCAGCTTGTCCGCGTCCTTGGCGCACAACGCCTCGGCCGACTCGCGGGTCTCGTACTCGTCGACGGCCTCGCGAACCAGGTCCCGGGACTTCTCCGGCAGCGACGCCGTCTGGTCCGCCGTGATCTCCCTCGGCTCCGGCTTGCGCAGGTAGTCCACGGCCGTCAGCGGCAGGTCGCCCGTGCGCGTCTCCTGCGTGTCGTGCCAGACCGCCAAGAACGCCGCCCGCTCCGGCGAAGCTCCTTCCTCCGCCGCGATCAGCGCCGCCAGTTGCGCGGCCCGGAGGCTGTGCTCGCCGACCGACTCCGGGTCGCGGACCCCCGCGTGCCACCAGCCGGACCGCCGGACGCGCTTCAAGAGCCCGAGCTCGTAACCGAAGGACGCCAGTGACTCACTCATCCGCCCAGCCTAGGGCGAGGGGATCATCGCCGTCAGGATCGTCGCCTGGAGCAGGGAAATCACCCCGACCACCGCGGTCAGCAGCAGCGACCACAGGAACGTCTGCCGCAGCAGCGAGCCCTCCTTGCCGCTCTGGCCGATCGCCGTCGCGCCGATCGACAGGTTCTGCGGCGAGATCATCTTGCCCATCACGCCGCCTGAGGTGTTCGTCGCGCCGGCCAGGATCGGGTTGAGGTTCAGCTGCTGCGCCGAGATCACCTGCATCGGGCCGAACAGGCTGTTCGTCGACGCGTCCGAGCCGGTCAGGAACACGCCCAGCCAGCCGATGTAGGCCGAGAACAGCGGGAAGACCACGCCGGTCGTCGCCAGGGCCAGGCCCAGTGTCTGCGTCGCGCCCGAGTAGTTCATCACGAACGCGATCGCCAGGATCATGAAGATCGTCGCCAGTGCCCAGCGCATCTGGTGCAGCGTCTTCCGGTACGTCGTCAGCAGCAGTTTCGGCCGCCCGCCCATCGCGAAGCCGGCGATCACCGCCGCGAGCAGGGCGACCGTGCCCGGCGAGAACAGGAAGTCGACGGTCAGCGTCGCCGCGTACGGCGCGTTCTTCGCGGTGATCGGCGGGTGCTGGACGACGTGGTTGTGCAGCCCCGGCCAGGCGAAGATCCAGTCGGCCTTGTGCAGCAGCTTCGTCAGGTCGAGCCAGACCGGGAGGTTCTTGAAGATCGTGCCGATCCGCGACAGGAAGATGGCCAGGATCAGGATGATGTAGGGCATCCACGCGTACAGCGCGCCGCGCTCGGCCTGGGCGGCGCCGAGGCTCTTGGCCACGGGGGCTTCCTCGCCCTCGAAGCGCCAGACCGTCGCGGGCTGCCAGAACCGGGTCAGGATCCACAGCGCGGCCATCGCGGTGAGCGCGGCGAGGACGTCGACGAGGCTGGCGCTGATGTAGTTGGACGCGACGAACTGCATGGCCGCGAAGGCGAGCCCGGCGGTCAGCACCGCCGGCCACACCTCGAGCATGCGCTTCCAGCCGGCCAGGACCACGACCAGGAACGCGGGGATGATCAGCGCCAGCACCGGCACCTGACGGCCGACTGCCGCCGAGAACAGCTCGGTCGCCCGGTCCGGCTTGAGGTGCATGATCGGCGCGGTCAGCCGGCCGAGCACGATCAGCGGGTTGCCCAGGCCGCCGAACGCGACCGGCGCGGTGTTCGCCAGCAGCGCCAGCACGACGGCCTTCACCGGCGGGAACCCGAGCGCGGCCATCATCGCCGCGGTGATCGCGATCGGCGATCCGCCGCCCGCGACGCCTTCGAGCAGCGCGCCGAAGCTGAACGCGATGAGCAGCGCCTGCAGCCGCCGGTCCTCGCTGAACCCGGCGAGCACCCGCTTGATCGCGTCGAACCGGCCGGTGGCGACGGTGACGTTGTGGAAGTACACGGCGTGGAAGGCGATCCAGGCCACCGACCACACACCGAAGACCACGCCCATCGCCGCGGAGTCGAACGCCAGCGCGGCCGGCATCCGGTAGAGCAGCAGGGCGACACCGAGCGCGGTGACCAGCGCCAGCGCCGCGGACAGGTGCGCGGAGAAGCGGATCACCCCGAGCGAAACGAGCAGCACGATGATCGGGAGCGCGGCGAGCAGCGCGGAAACCCACAGCCCGCCCGCCGGCTGGTAGTCCTGGGTCCAGGTCACGTCGGCTCCTTTTGCCGGTGGGGTGCTCAGGCCGGCCGGCTCCGGACGTACCCGAGCCGCAGGGAGAGGGCGGCGGCGGTCCCGGCCACGGAGGCACCGAGTTCGTCGAGGCGGCGCAGCACGCGCGGAGCAGGCCCGGCGATGCTGATGGCGGCGATCGGCCGTCCCGAGTGGTCCCGCACGGCGGCGGCGACGCAGCCGACGTCCGGCTCGTTCTCGACCTCGTCGATCGCCCAGCCGCGGCGGCTGGTCTTCGCGAGTTCGTCGAGCAGCCGGTGCGGGTCGATGATGGTCTTGAGGGTGAGGGAATCGAGCTTCATCCGCCGGACGCGTTCGAGCCGGTCGCCCTCGGGCAGCGCGGCGAGCCAGGCCTTCCCCAGCGACGTCGCGTGCTGCGGCCGCCGCGTCCCGAGCCGGCAAGCGAGGGTGACGGCGCTGGCACTGCGTTCGGTGGCGACGTAGACCATGGTGTCGTTGTCGGGAACGGCGAGGTAGGTGGTTTCGCCGGACCGTTCGGCGAGCGACGCGAGGTACCGCGGAGCACACCGGTGCAGATCGGTCGCGGCCATCGCCCGCGCCCCGAGTTCGACGAGCCGGGTCCCCAGCCGCACCCGCCCGGTGACCTGGTCGGCTTCGAGGTACTCGAGGTTCTTCAGGGTGCCGACGATGCGGTAGGCGGCGCTGCGGGAAAGCCCCAGTTGCCGCGCGATCGCATTGGTGGAAATCTCCTGGTGCCGCCCGACGTGCTCCAGCACGGCGAGCCCGCGTTCGAGAGTTCCGCTTTGTTCAAGCCCGCGCTCCGGTCCCACGTTGCCCTCCGTTGGACAGATTCCCGCTCAGCGGTACGCCTTTCCGCTGGCTGGGGTTGGACGGTAACACCTCCGATGTATCTGGGGAAGATCTTGGAATGACTCGCAACAATGCGAGTAGTTGCGGAAGCTAATTGGTTCAACATCCGATGGTTAAGTTTCCTACCTATGGCGGTTGCGCGCCTGTCATCGGGGGATTTCGACGGGTTCGACGGGGGGTTTGTTCAGATGTGTGAATAGTTGAGCGGGCATCAACAGGTCGGCCGCAATGTGGACAAACCGGCTCGGGCTCGCGTTCTTCCGCGGTTCTTGTCGGTCGGCGTCGATACGCTGGACCCGGGGGGCGCCCCCGCGGGAGGGGTGGAAGTCGGCTCGGGATGGCGGCAGGCGGGTGCCGTTGCGGAGCACGGCGTAGAGAGCGGTCGCGGCGGCGGGCCATGCGGATGAGGGGCGCGTTTTTTCTTGTCTTCGGCTCGGTTACGGTCGCGGGAAGCCATCGGCGGGTCGGGTAGCCGGGCCCGACCCCGGTCGAGGCCGGGATCCACGCGGGACCGTCCGTGGGCCGGACGGTGAGGCGGACGCGGCGAGGAAGAGTGTGCGTTCGAACTGGCGGTTGCCGATGCGACCGGGGACGCTTGCTCGGTGCGGTGCGGTGCGGTGCGGTGCGGTGCGGTGCGGTGCGGTGCGGTGCGGTGCGGTGCGGTGCGGTGCGGTGCGGCAGAGACCCCCTCTGGCCCCAGCGCCAAAGCCGCTCAGGAGCCGACCGCGTCCCGCACCTCGTCGAGAGCCCGCCGCGCAGCGTTGCCGAAGTCGTCGGCCGTTCCGTCGATCCACCGGCTGTAGGCGATCTTCATCGCCAGCGCCCCCAGTTCCGCGGCCACGCTCGCCGTCACCTCGGGCACCCCGCGCCGCCGGAGCGCGTCGGTCATTGCCGCCGTCAGGGCCAGTCCCTTCAGTGCCTCCCGCTCCTGCAGCTCAGGGTGCGCCCCGATCACCGCCCGCCGCTGGGCGCTGAACTCGCGTCGCTCGGCCGTGAACGCCTCCCGGCCGGCCGCGTCCATGGCGCAAGCCACGGCCTCGAGCGGCGCAGCCGTCTCGGGCGCGGCGGCCACCGCCCCGCCCAGCAGGTCCGCCAGCGTGCTCGCGCCGAAGAGCACTTCCCGCTTGTCCTGGAAGTGCCGGAAGAACGTGCTCTTCGTGAGTCCGGCGCGCTGCGCGATGTCGATCACCGTCGTGTTCTCGTAGCCGCGCTCCGCGAACAGCTCGAGGGCGGCCTTGCTCAGCCTTTCCGGTGCGTTCGGTTCCCAGCGGGCCATGCGGCACAGCTTACGGCACTTGGTCCCGTCATTCGGTGTACGGTGACGGGACCAAGTCCCATAACTGGAGGTCCCGATGAGCCGAGCCGTCGTCTACGAGAAGTTCGGTGGCCCCGAGGTGCTCGAACTGCGCGAAGTCCCCGAGCCGCACGCCGGCCCCGGGGAGGTGCGCGTGCGCGTCACGGCCGCCGGGCTGAACCCGATGGACTGGGGCCTCGCCGCGCGACCCGAGGCCGCCGCGCGGTTCGGCATCACCCTGCCGTCCGGCTTCGGGTACGACTTCGCCGGCGTCGTCGACGAAGTGGGGCCCGGGGTCGGAGGAACCGCCGTCGGCGATCGCGTCCACGGCGGCGCGCTCGGGCGGGCCGTCGCCGACTTCGTCGTCCTCAAAGCGTCCGACGCGCTCTTCCCCACTCCCGACGGCATCAGCGACGAGGTGGCGAGCACCCTTCCGGTCGCCGGCTCCACCGCGGCCGCCGCGCTGGCCGCGATCGGCCTGCGGGCCGGGGACACCCTCCTGATCGGCGGGGCCGCCGGCGGGGTGGGCATCTTCGCCGTCCAGCTCGCCAGGCTCGCCGGCGCCACCGTGATCGGCACCGCCGCCGAGGGCACCTTCCCCTTCCTGCGCAAACTCGGTGCCGAACCCGTCACCTACGGACCGGGCCTGGCCGGCCGGGTCCGCGAACTGGGCGACATCACCGCGGCGACCGACCTCTTCGGCACGGAGACAGTGGAGGCCGCGCTCGAACTCGGCGTCCCGCCCGAGCGGATCTCCACGATCTCCGTCGGCCCGAACCCGCCCGGCGGGGTGCGGGCCACCGGGGGCGCCGACGCCGAGCCGGGCGCGCTGGCGAAGATCGCCGACGCCATCGCGGCCGGCCGGCTCACCGTGCCCGTCGCCGCGGTCTTCCCCGTCGAAAAGATCCGCGACGCCGTCGCGCTGCAGGCCGCGCGGCACGTCCACGGCAAGGTCGTCGTCACGCTCTAGAGACCCGCGCCACTGACTCAGGAAAATCACAGCGCCCGGCGGGCACCATCCAGCCGGTGTCCGTCCGAAGTCCCCTCCGCACCCGCGCTTCCGTGGCCGCCGGGCGGCTGACCGCCTGGCTGTCACGCAGCTCCGGGCTCGGCCGCGGCGGCATGATCGGTGGCCGCGTCACGCTCGCTCTCGATCCGGCCGCCCTGCGCCGCCTCGGCCGCGAACGCACCGTCGTGCTCGTCACCGGTACCAACGGCAAGACCACCACGTCGCTGATGCTCACCCGCGCGCTGGAAACGCTGGCCGAGGTCGCCGCGAACAGCGACGGCTCGAACATGCCCGACGGCGTCCTCGCCGCGCTGACCGCCCGCCCCGACGCGCCCTACGCGGTCCTCGAGGTCGACGAGACGTACGTGCCGTGGGTGGCCGACCAGGTCCGGCCCGCCGTCCTGGTGCTGCTCAACCTGAGCCGCGACCAGCTGGACCGGGTCGGCGAGGTCCGCGCCACCGAGCGCGATCTGCGGGCCGCCATCGCCGGACTGCCCGGCACGGTGGTCGTCGCGAACTGCGACGACGTGCTGGTGACGTCCGCGGCGAGCGTGGCCGCGAGGCTCGTGTGGGTGAGCACGGGCCGCCGCTGGACCGGCGACTCGACGGCGTGCCCGCGCTGCGAAGGCCGCGTCGAAACCCACGAGCGGCACTGGAGCTGCGAGTGCGGACTCGCCAGGCCGGAACCCGGCTGGACGCTCGACGGCGAACTCGTCCTCACCCCGGGCGGCCGCCAGGTCGACCTCGACCTGCGGCTGCCCGGCGAGGCCAACCGCGCGAACGCCGCGCTCGCGCTCGCCGCGGCGCACCGGCTCGGCGTGCCGCCGCACACCGCAGCGGCCCGGCTGCGGACCATCACCGACATCGGCGGCCGCTACCGGACGATCCGCCGGTCGCGGCACTCCGTGCGGGTGATGCTGGCGAAGAACCCGGCCGGCTGGGTGGAAACCCTGCGCGTGCTGGACGAGGACACCCCGGTCGTCGTCGCGTTGAACGCCCAGGAAGCCGACGGCCGGGACCTGTCCTGGCTGTGGGACGTGCACTTCGAACGGCTCCGCGGGCGCCAGGTGGTCGTCACCGGCGAGCGAAGCGCCGATCTCTCCGTCCGGCTCTGCTACGCCGAAGTCGCGCACTGGGCCGAGCCGGACCCGGTCACCGCGATCGACGCGCTGCCGCCCGGTGCCGTCGAACTGGTCGCCAACTACACCGCGTTCCGCGACCTGGTGGGCAGGCTGCCGGGTGGCTGACTCGATCGTCCACATCGGACTTCTGCTGCCGGAGGTGCTCGGTACCTACGGCGACACCGGCAACGCCCAGGTGCTCGGGAAGCGGCTGCAGTGGCGCGGGCTCGACGCCGAGGTGGTGCCCGTCGGGCTCGGCGAGCCGGTGCCGTCCACTTTGGATCTCTATCTGCTCGGCGGCGGCGAGGACGGCGCCCAGGTGCTCGCGGCCGCGCACCTGCGCAAGTACCCCGGCCTGCGGCGGGCGGTCGCGGCCGGCGCGGTCGTGTTCGGCGTGTGCGCCGGCCTCCAGGTGCTCGGCACCCGGTTCCGCGGCCTCGACGGCGTCGACCACGACGGCCTCGGCCTGCTCGACGTCACCACCGAACCGGGCCCGCAGCGCTCGGTCGCCGAACTGGTGGCGACGCCGTCCCGGCTCCTGGCCGGGGAAGCCCTGACCGGGTTCGAAAACCACCTGGGCGTCAGCAAGCTCGGCGACGGCAGCGAGCCGCTCGGGCGGGTCGTGCGCGGCACCGGCAACGGCGACGGCACCGAGGGCGCGGTGACCGACCGGGTGGTCGGCACCTACCTGCACGGCCCGGCGCTCGCCCGCAACCCCGCGCTGGCCGACCTGCTGCTGGCCTGGACGATCGGGCACCCGCTCCGCCCGTTGAGCCTGGCCGAGGTCGAGCGCCTGCGCGAGGAACGGCTCGCCGTCCCGCGCCGCCGCCGGGGCGCGTGACCCGGTGGCGGCGAGCGTCCCGTCGCTGGTCCACCCGCGCGCCCGCCTCGTTCGTGGTTACGCTGCGTTGGTGAAACTGGGCAGGGTGATCGCCGCGACCGGCGTCCGGATGCGCACCACCGCGGTGGCGGTGTTCGCGCTCGCGCTGGCCATCGCCGTCGGCTGCGTGGTCGTGGTGCTGCTGCTGGAAGAGTCGCTCGACCGCAGCGTCACCGAGAGTGCCCGCAGCACCGGGCGGCAGGTCGCCATCCAGCTCATCCGCGAGGGCGCGCGCGACCTGAGCGCGAGCGACGTCGCCAGCACCGGCGACACCGAGGCCGTCACGCAGGTGCTGGACGCGCGGAGGACGCCGATCGCGAGCGATCCGGCGATCGTCGGGCACCCGCCGCTGACCGCGGCCCGCCCGGCCGCCGGGCACGAGATCGTCGAAACGCTGCCGCTCGGGCTGAACGGCGACAACGACGACTACCGCGTGGTGTCACAGGAGGTGAACGGCCCGGGCGGCCCGTTCACCGTGATTTCCGCGCGCTCGCTGGAACCGGTCACGGAGGCGTCGACGCGGTTGACGCTGCTGCTCGGCCTGATCGCGGTGCCGCTGCTGGCGATCGCCGGGCTGGCGGTCTACCGCGCGGTCGGTTCGGCGCTGCGGCCGGTCGAGCGGATGCGCCGGACCGTCGCGGAGATCTCGACGCGCGACCTCGCCGCGCGCGTGCCGCTGCCGCCGGGCGGCGACGAGGTGCACCGCCTGGCCGTGACGCTCAACGAAATGCTGTCCCGGCTCGCGTCGGCCCAGGCCGCGCAACGCCGGTTCGTCGCGGACGCCAGCCACGAACTGCGCTCGCCGCTGTCGACGATCAGCACCGCGCTCGACGTCTCCGGGCGGCACCCGGAGAGCGCCGGGGACCTGGTGCCGGTGATCGGCCGGGAAACCGCGCGGCTGCGTGAACTCGTCGACGACCTGCTCATGCTGGCCCGCACCGACGACGCGACCGACCGGCCGCAGCGCACCGAGGTCGACCTCGACGACATCGTCCGCGCGGAGGCCGAGCGCGTCCGGGGCGAGAGCACGGTGGACGTCGAGGTCCGCGCCGGGCCGGCGAAGGTGTACGGCAGCGAGACCCAGCTGCGGCGGGCGGTGCGCAACCTGGTCGACAACGCGCGCGGGCACGCGCGCTCGCGCATCCGGGTCAGCAGCGCGGTGCGTGGCGACTTCGCCGTCGTCGAAGTGAGCGACGACGGCCCCGGCGTCGAGCCGGCCGACCGGGAGCGGATCTTCGAGCGGTTCGTCCGGCTCGACGCGTCGCGGCAGCGCGGGCACGGCGGCACCGGGCTGGGCCTGCCGATCGTGGCCGGCATCGCGGCCCGCCACGGCGGCCGCGCGCGCTACGCCGAGTCCGCCGAGCCGGGCGCGCGGTTCGTGATCGAACTGCCGGTGATCGAACTGCCGAAGGAGGAGTAGTGCGCCTGCTGATCGTGGAGGACGAGCGCGAGTTCGCGGAAACGCTGCGGCGGGGGCTGGTCGCCGAGGGCTTCACCGCCGACATCGCGCACACCGGCCGTGAGGGCCTCTGGCGGGCGACCGAGCACGAGTACGACGTCGTGGTGCTCGACATCATGCTGCCCGAGCTGTCCGGCTACGAGGTGCTCAAACGCCTGCGGGCGGCGGAGAACTGGACGCCGGTGCTGATGCTGACGGCCAAGGACGGCGAGTACGACGAAGCCGACGCGTTCGACCTCGGCGCCGACGACTACCTGTCCAAGCCGTTCTCCTTCGTCGTGCTCATCGCCCGGCTGCGGGCGTTGCTGCGGCGCGGCGCCCCGGCCCGGCCGGCCGTGCTGGAGGCGGGCGACCTGCGGCTCGACCCCTCCGCCCGTACCGTCCACAGGGGACAAAGGCGGATCGAGCTCACCGCGCGGGAGTTCGGGTTGCTGGAGTTCCTGCTGCGGCGGGCCGGCGCGGCGCTGTCGAAGAACGAGATCCTGAGCCACGTCTGGGACGCGCACTACGACGGCGACGAGAACGTCGTCGAGGTGTACATCGGCTATCTGCGGCGCAAGATCGACGCGCCGTTCGGCACCCACACCATCGAGACCGTCCGGGGCGTGGGTTACCGCCTCGTGGACGTTACTCGATCGTAATCAATCGGCTGTTTTCGGGAAATTGGTTCCCCTGGGTGTCCGCGCGTTGCGCCGTTCGTCTCCGCCGGTTGCCGCGGATCGCCCAATAGTGCGCGCGAACCGGTGAAAAATGCCGTCCCTTGACGGCGCTGCACATGATCCTCCGTGTTGCTACGGTGGGCACCCTACCTGCGACGAGGAAAGCGATGCCGGAATCGCCACTGCCGCTCCCTGCCCAAAACAAGAATTCCCCCGAAGTCGCCGGGAAATCCGTTTCCCGGCTGCGTGCCGCCGACGCCATTCGGACTGCCAAGGACCAGTTCGCCATGGTGACGGGGCTCACTCCGCATGCCGTGACCGGGATTCGCAGCCGGGGTGACGGGGGCTGGTCCGTGCTCGTCGACGTCGTCGAGCTGGCCCGGATCCCGGACTCCACCAGCGTGATGGCCACCTACCGGGTCGACGTCGACGCCGACGGCGAGCTCGCCGCGTGTGAGCGGCTGCGCCGGTTCACCCGGGGTGCCACCGATTCCTGAAAGGAAGGTCGACACGATTGGGCACTTCGTCCGATTCGTTGGCGGACATTCTGGAACGCGTGTTGGACAAGGGCGTCGTCATCGCCGGTGACATCGGCGTCAGTGTCGTCGACGTCGAATTGCTGACCCTGCGGGTCAGGCTGTTCATCGCGTCCGCGCAGACCGCCCGGGAAATGGGCATGGACTGGTGGACGAACGATCCGTTCTTCGCCCCGAATGCCGCGCGCGCGGAACTGGGGACGGCCGATCTGGCGGCGCGCGTCGCCGAACTGGAGGCCCGGCTGCCCGCGCCGGGCGGGAGGGAAGAACCCCGGTGAGCACCGGAAACTGGCTGTGCGCGTACGCGATCACCCGCAACCGTCCGGCCACGTTGGACATCGGTCCGGTACCGCGGCTGATCGGCTACCGCGACCTCGGCGTGGTCGTGGCCGAGGTGGCGCCGGCGCGCTTCGACCGCATCGACACGCTCGACCCGGTCGACGGCACCCTCGCCGAGCTGGCCCGCGAGCACGACGCCGTGGTGCGCGCGGTGTTCCGCAGCGAGCCGGTGCTGCCACTGAGGTTCGGCACGGTCCTCGACGGCGAGGATGCCGCTCGCCGGCTCCTGGAGGCGGGCTACGACCAGGCGCGCGACTGCCTCGACGAGGTGGCAGGCCACCGCGAGTGGGGGGTGCGGATCCGCCACACCGAGCCGGCGGCGACGACCCGGCCCGACGCGACGGGCCTGACGGGAACGCAGTACCTCGTCCGCAGGCGCGAACGGCTGAAGGCGATCCAGCGGGCCCGGGAGGACGTGGCCGGCGCGGCGGGCCGGCTCGCGGACGCGCTGCGGCGGCACGCGGCGGACAGCGTGGAGCGCGCGCGGCCGCACGGAGTGCTGATGAACACGGCGTTCCTGGTGGAGACGGGCCGGGAGGCGGCCTTCCACGCGGAGGCGGAGTGGTTCGCCCGCGAGCTGAGCGCGGCGGGGGCGACGGTGGAGACATCGGGGCCGTGGCCGCCGTACTCGTTCACCGACGTCGAGCTCGGAGCGACGGCGAATGGCTGAGCCGGACCTGCTCGCCGAGGTCTTCACGCCCACCGGCACCAACGCCGCCGAAGCCATCGTCGATCTGCTCGACCGGGTCGTGCACCGCGGGGCCGTCGTCACCGGGGACGTCATCATCTCCCTCGCCGGCATCGATCTCGTGCGGCTCGACCTGCGGTTGCTGCTGCTCGGGCTGGACGGGACACCCGGATGACCCAGCGGATCGCCGCCGATGCCGGCCGCGGGCTCGGGCACCTCGTCGTCACCGTGCTCGACGTCCTCAAGGAAGTGCTGGAGCGCCAGGCGCTGCGGCGGCTCGACGCCGGCACCCTCACCCCGGCCCAGGTCGAAGCGCTCGGCCAGGCCCTGATCGCGCTGGAACTCCGGTTCGCCGAGATCCGCGCCGCCCTCGACGACATCCCCACCACCGAAGGAGTGCAGTGACCAGACCGGGACAGGCCGGCGGCGGCCTCGCCGACACGCTCGACATCCTGCTCGACAAGGGACTCGTGATCGACGCCTCGGTGCGGGTGTCGGTGATCGGGATCGAGCTGCTGGCGATCGAAGCGCGGATCGTCATCGCCAGTGTCGACACGTACATCCGGTACCTCGAAGCGATGCAACGGCTGCAGAACACGACGGCCCCCGGGCAGATCTCGCAGGGCCTCGGCCAGACGACGGGGCTGATCCCGCCCCCGCCGCCGACACCCGCCGTGGCGGTGCCGGTGGAACCGGCCATCCCCGTCGAACAGCCGTGACGCTGCAGCTCTACGGCGTCGTGCGGGCCGGGCACCCGCGGGCGCCGCGCACGGTCGGCTGGGGGGACCTCGCCATGGTCGTCGGCGACCCCGAGCCCGACCCGGCGGTGCACCTGGCGATGGTGTCCGCGCTCGTCGAGGGCGGCCCGGTGCTGCCGGTCCGGTTCGGCACCGTGGCCGAGGACGAAGACACCGTCCGCACCGAAGTGCTCGCCCCGGCCGCCGACACCTACCGCGCCGACCTCGACCGGCTCGACGGTCTGGCCGAGGTGCACGTCTGCCTGCGGTTCACCGAACCCGGGTCGGCGTGGCGGGCGGCCCGCTCGGACGTCCTGCTCGCCCAGGTCGCCGAACGCGCCCGCGACTCCGTGGCGCTGCCGGCGGGCGAGAGCGCCGACGAGCGGTGGGCGTTCCTGGTCGGGCTGGGCGATCTGCTGGTCGTCCGGGACACCGTGGCCGCGCTCGCGCCCGGCAACGGCGTCCAGGCCGACTGGCTCGGGCCGCTGCCCGCGTACAGCTTCCTCGACCGGCGGACGTGCTCCCGCTGGAGCTGGTGAGCGGGGGCGGAACAATCGCTGAACACTCGTCCGGACGCTGGCCGCCGTGGCTTGCGGCCGGTGATCCTGGTGCCGTGACCAGCAGTGAAGTCGCCGCGCTCCCGCGTGCGTTCGGCGGACCCGGCGCCGGACCGGGGCAGTTCCGCGAGCCGTCCGGGATCGCCGTCGACGTCCGCGGCCGCGTGTGGGTGGCCGACACCGGCAACGACCGGGTCCAGGCGTTCACCCGCGACGGCTCGCTCGTGCGCGTCCTGGCCGGGCGGCTCAAGGCGCCGGAAGGGGTGGCGGTCGACGCGGCGGGCAACGTCTACGTCGCCGACACCGGCAACCGCCGTGTGGTGCAGTTTTCGTGGCAGGGCGGGTTCGTGCGCGAGTTCGGCGGTCTGGCCCGGCCCCGCGGTGTCGCGCTCGACCACGCCGGGCGGCTGCTGGTCGACGACACCGGGCGCGTGGCCCGGTTCGACACCCGCACGGGCGCCGAGCTGCCCGGCACGGCCGAGCCGATCAGCTCACCGAGGGACATGGCCGACGACGGCGCGGGCGGTGTCTGGGTCGCCGAGCCGGGCAACCACCGGATCGTCCACTTCGGAGCGTCCGGCTAGCTCTTCGAGATCGAGGCGGTCGCGCGGACGACGGCGGTGCAGCGGTTCTCGACGTAGGCGAGCCCGCCCTCTTCGGCGATGCGGCGTGCTTCGGCGGAGACGATCCCCTGTTGCAGCCACAGCGCCTTGGCGCCGATCTCGACGGCGTCCCGGGCGATGCCCGGCGCTTCGGGGGACGGCCGGAAGACGTCGACGAGGTCCACCGGCTCCGGGATGTCCTTCAGCGACCGGTACACCTTTTCGCCGAGCAGCTCGGTCGCGGTCGGGTGCACCGGGATGATCCGGAAGCCGTGGGCCTGCAGGACCGCCGGGACGCCGTGCGCCGCCTTCGCCGGGTCGCGGCTCAGGCCGACGACGGCGATCGTGTTCGCGCCGGCGAGGATCTCCTCTGCGTTCATACCGGTGGAACGCGCGGTGGGCGTCAAAGCTTCCAGAGCCGCAGGCCGCGCACGCGGTAGACCGGCCACACGATGTGCCACGGCTTCCGGCGGGTGAAGGTCGCGGCGCAGGTCAGGATGTTGCGGGCGGACGTCGTCGCGACTTCGTGGCGGTCGGCCCAGGTCGCGCCCTTGGCGCCGACGGCGATCCGGAACACGGTCAGCAGGCCGCGGCCCTGCAGGTCGTACTTCGCGCCGGTGTCCCCGGAGCCGGGGGCCAGTTCGGCGATCTCGGCGCCGAACGCGCGGGCCGCCTGCGGCGCCACCTCGGCGGGAACCACGCCGACACTGCGGGTGATCGCCTTGCCGTGCATCCGTCGCGCGTAGCGGAACAGCAGGACACGTTCCCACCACGGCAGCAGCCGGTGGTGCGCGAGGAGGGCGGCGCACTCGCCGTGCCCGATCGCGAAGATGCTCGTGAGCTCGTCGTAGGCGCCGTTCGTCGCGGGCTCGTTCAGGTGCAGGCGCACCTCGAACCGGGTGCGCGCGGTGAGTTCGTCGAGCCGCTCGCGGTGATCGAGCCGCGCCTTCGCGCGGGAGAGGGACCAGTCGGACATCGGACCTCCAGGCGTCGCGCACAGGCTAGTTGGCGCGCGACGCCCGGACCACGCTTTCAGCCGATCTTCTCGCCGTACATCTCGCCGAGCGGGTCGGAGATCAACTCCACGCGGGCACCGTCCGGATCGGACAGGTAGATGGAGGTCTTGCTCTCCAGCAGGTACTGGACGCCGGCTTCGTCGAGCTTGTCCTTGATGGCGCTCCACCGTTCGGGCGTGACGGACAGTGCCAGGTGGTGCAGTCCACCGAGGACTTCCGCGTACGGGCCGAGGTCCAGGCCGGGCAGGTCGAAGAACGCGACCGCGTTGCCGTTGCCGACGTCGAAGAAGAAGTGGGTGGAGCCGGGGTAGTCGCGGTTCTCGATCAGCTCGGTGAGCGGGAAGCCCAGGATGTCCTGGTAGAACTCGATCGTCCGCTCGACGTCGCTGGAGATCAGCGCGGTGTGGTGGATGCCGCGGCCGTTCGTCGCCGGGCGTTCGGCGGCCGGGCGCAGGTGGCGCTCGCGCAGCGCGTCGCGGACTTCGGCGAGCTTGGTGACCTCGGCCTGGGTCGGTGCCATGTCCCTCACGTCCCTTCCTGGTGGTGGCGTCCACGCTACGCCCGATTTATCTCGCGCGCAAGAGATTGTCTGGCGAGAGTTCCGTTGAGCGGAACGTCGTTGCTTGTGCCCGCGGGGTGCGCGCGGCAGAGTTCCGGTGGTGGACGTCAGTGAGGTGCAGGAGGCCGCTTCGGCTCTGGCGCGGGCTTATGCCACGCGCGAGCCGATCGAGCCGCTGATCAAGACGTATCCGGACGCGGGCGTCGAGGACGCGTACCGGATCCAGCAGGAGCAGGTCCGGCAGTGGGTCGAGGGCGGCGACGCCGTCCGCGGCCACAAGGTCGGTCTCGCGTCGGCGGCGATGCAGCGGCAGATGGGCGTCGACCAGCCCGACTACGGGCACCTGACCGGCAGCATGTTCCACCTGGAGCACCAGCCGATCCCGACGTCGGCGTTCCTGCAGCCGCGGATCGAGCCGGAGATCGCGTTCGTGCTCGGCGCGGCCCTGCGCGGCCCGGGTGTGACGGTCGCCGACGCGGTGCGGGCGGTCGAGTTCGTGCTGCCGTCGCTGGAGATCGTCGATTCCCGCATCCAGGACTGGAAAATCTCCCTGTTCGACACGATCGCGGACAACGCGTCTTCCGGCGGGGTGGTGCTGGGGAGCAGCCCGACGGCTTTGGGCTCGGTGGATCTGCGGCTGGCCGGCTGCGTCCTTTACCAGAACGGTTCGGTGGCGGCGACGGGCGCGGGCGGCGCGGTGCTCGGGTCGCCGTTGAACTCACTGGTGTGGCTGGCGAACACGGTGGGGCCGCTGGGGGTCACCCTGGAGCCAGGGCACGTCGTGCTGCCGGGGTCGATGACCCGGGCGATCCCGGTGTCACCGGGCGACACGATCGTCACCACGATCGCCGGGGTCGGCAGTGTCACCGCGGTCTTCGCTCCCGCTTGTCCGGAGGAATCGTGAACGTGCGTGAGGCGGCCGCTGCGCTGCTGGGGACGGTCTCGGAGCGTGCGCCGCTCTCGGCTGACTGGCCGGAACTGGACGTCGACACGGCGTACGCGATCCAGGACGAGGCCCTGCGGCAGCGCCGGGCCCGCGGCGAGACGCTGATCGGGGTGAAGCTGGGCCTGACGTCCCGGGCCAAGCAGCAGCGGATGGGCATCGACGCGCCGCTGCTGGCCTGGCTGACCGACGCGATGGTGCTGCCGGCGGGCGCACCGGTGCCGCACGACGCGCTGATCCACCCGCGCGCGGAGCCGGAGCTGGTCTTCGTGCTGGGCCGCCGGCTGGCGGGCCCGGGCGTGACGGCGGCGACGGCGCTGTCCGCGGTCGACCGCGTGTACGGCGGCATCGAGGTGATCGACAGCCGGTACGCGGACTACCGGTTCACGCTCCCGGACGCCGTCGCGGACAACGGCTCGTCGGCGTACTTCAGCGTGGGCCCGGTGGGGCTGCCGCCTTCTTCGCTGGACCTCTCCTTGGAGGCCGCGCTGCTCGAGGTCGACGGCCAGATCGTCGACACGGCAACGGGCGCGGCGGTCCAGGGCCACCCGGCGGAAGCCCTGGCCCTGGCGGCGAACAGCCTCGCGGCACGGGGCCTGGCCCTGGAACCGGGTTGGCTGGTCCTGACCGGCGGCATGACGGACGCGGTCCCGGTCCGCCCCGGCTCCCGCCTCGCCGCCCACTTCTCCCACCTGGGCTCCCTCACCCTGGCCACCTGACCCGTGTCGTCCCCCCAATCACGCGAGATGACCCTTCAATCACACGAGATACGCGCCCAATCACGCGAGTGACGTGCTCAATCACGCGAGTGACGCGAACCGGACCGGCGAACGCGCGTGTCTGGAGGGTCGGCTCGCGTGTCTGAAGGGTCAGTTCACGTGTCTGGAGGGTCGGCTCGCGTACCGGAAGGGCGGTTTGCGTGCCTGGGGGAGTTGGCCGCGAGCCGACCGCCCGGATACGTGGGTGACCGGCTGGGTGCGCGGGCCGCTTCGTGGCCGGCCGGGTGCTGGCGGCGTCGGGTGGTTGGGTGCACCGTCATGGCTGTCCGTTGCGGTAGGCACGGGCTTGGATCTCGTACAGCTCGTGGTAGAGGCCGCCCGCGCGGATCAGCTCGTCGTGGGTGCCTTCCTCGATCAGTTTTCCCTTCTCCAGCACCAGGATCCGGTCCGCCGAGCGGATGTTGGCCAGCCGGTGGGTCACCAGCACCGTCGTGCGGCGGCCGCGGTCCGAGCGGCTCGCGTGCTGGAGCCCGGCGAACACGCGGGCTTCGGCGCGGGCGTCGAGCGCCGCTGTCGGTTCGTCGGCCACCAGAACCGAGGCGTCCCGGTAGATGCCGCGGGCGATGCCCATGCGCTGCCACTGGCCGCCGGAAAGGTCGTGGCCCTCGTCGAACTTCTTCGACAGGACCGTGTGCTCCTTGGCGGGCAGGGAGCTGATCACCTCGTCCGCGCCCGAGTAGTCGACCGCTTCGCGCCACGCCTGCCTGTCCGGGTCCGGCCGGCCGAGGCGGCCGACCGTGATGTTGTTCGCCGCCGTCATCGGCCACTCCGCCGGTTCCTGCGCGATCACCGCGATGTTCGCGTGCACCGATGCCGGGTCCGCCCGCGTCAGGTCGACGTCGTCCCAGTGGACCGTGCCCTCGTCCGGCGGGTAGAGCCCGGTGAGCAGCTTGCCGAGGGTGGTCTTGCCCGAACCGTTCTCACCGACCAGCGCGACCACCTCGCCGCGCCGGATCGTCACCGAGACGTCCCGCAGCGCCGGGGTGCGCCGGCCCGGGTAGGTGAACGTGACGCCGTCCAGCCGGATCTCGGCCGGGTCGGCGGGCGCGGTCACCGACGTCGGCGGCGGTTGCCGCTTCCGGGATTCCGCGAGCAGCTGGTTGTAGAACCCGATGTAGAAGGAGTCTTCGTACAGCGAATTGACCGCGCGCATGGTGTTGGACAGCGCCGTCGACGCCGTGCGCATCGCCAGCACCGCCGTGCCGGCCAGCGCCAGCTCCATCCCGCCGGAGTAGAGCAGCCAGCCGAGCACCAGGTAGGCGACGGCGGTGCCGAAGCCGGCCGCCGCCCGCCCGCTGGTGCGCACCAGGTTGCTCCGGTGCGCCAGCCGGATCTCCTCTCGCGTGAGGCTGCGCGAGATGCGCCGGTACTCACCCAGCAACGGCTCCTGCAGCGTCAGGGCGTGCCGTTCGAGGGCCATCGAGCGCCAGGTGGCGACCTCTTCGACGACCGACTTGCGGATGTTGCGCCCGACGGTGTCGAGGAAGTGCCGGTAGTTCAGCTTCGCGACGCGCGCGGCGGCCCAGCCGTCGGCCGCCGCCGCGAGCAGCAGGACCGGGGCCAGCCACGGGTTGAGCAGCCCGGCCGTGATCATCGCCGCCGCCAGCGAGATCACCGAGGACGTCAGGTCGGCCAGCCGCCGCAGGCTCGTCTCGATGGCCCGCACGCCGAACCGGGCGCCCTGCCGCGCCAGTTCCCGGAAGTCCGCGTCCTCGAACGCGATCAGCCCGACGCGCACGACCGCGGCCGTCACCGCGTCGTCCGCCGCCGCGGTGACCCGGGGCCGGAGCGCGCCTTCGACGGCGGCGACGGCCGCGTCCAGCACCGCCCGCGCCGCGTACGACCCGGTGACGACCGCGATCGCCGGCAACGACTGCAGCACGCGTTCCGGGGTCGGGCCCTGTTCGAGCAGCGCGGTGAAGACGTTCGCGGTGGCGAGCAGGCCGAACGCCGTGACGCAGCCGGACACCACGTGCACGACGGCGGCCAGCAGTGTCAGCCGCGGCGACGTCCGCCACGCCAGCCGCAGCACGACCGAGATCGCGGTGGGCAGCGCGCGCACGGCCTGGCCGAAGCCCGCGGCGGCCACGCGTTCGTCGACGCGGGCCCACTCGGGCATCTTGACGTTCTCGACCCCGATCAGCGGGGGCGGCTCGGCGGTTCCGGACACGCCTCCATCTCTACTCCGGGGGTCCGACAGCTTCGGGTTCGCTACTGGTCCTTCCGGGTGTACCGCGCGCGCAAAAACGGGCTGTACTCCGGGTTTTCACCCATCCGGACGTCGATTTCGTGCGTCAGCGTCCCGCCTCCGGGCGTGAGCCGGTGCCGGGCCACCCCGCGCGCGGTCTGCTTCTCCAGCGTCAGCGTCGCGCCGGTCCAGGTCCCGCGGGCGGGCGACTCGGGCGGGAAGCCGTAGCTGTCGAAGCCGTACCAGAGCGTCTCGCCGGTGGCCGGATCGGCGGTGAAGACGTTGTGGCCGAGGAACTCCGCCCCGTCGTCGCGGCGCTGCCGGTAGTGCTGGACCACGGCGAAACCGTTGAGGGCCAAGCGGTATTCGCAGTCGGCACGCGCGGTCGAGGCCGGTGCCCACGGCGAAGCGGCGAGCTCCTCCGTGCCGGTCCAGTCGCCGACGAACGCCTTCAGCGCGTCGTGCGCGGGACCGAGGCGGGGCATGTCCATGGTCGTCTCCATTTCGACAGGTACCTGTCGATGTGCGAGACTAGCACGCATGCGGTCGCATCGAGCCGAGACGTTCACCCGCGTGATCGACGCGGTCTTCGCGTGCAACGGCGGCTTCCTCGCCGCGGGCGACGCGCTGACCGGGCCGGTCGGGCTGACCGCCGCGCAGTGGCAGGTCCTCGGCTTCCTCGAGGACGGCCCGGCGACCGCCGCCGAGGTGGCGCGCCGCCGCGGGCTGCGCCGCCAGAGCGTGCAGGAGACGGTGAACCGCCTGCTGCGCAACGGAATGCTGGACCGCCTGCCGAACCCGGCCGACGCGCGGGCGCCGATGCTGTCGCTGACGCGGCGGGCCCGCACGGCGATGCGGGCCTTGGGAGAGGCGCAGGTCGAGTGGGCGGAGGAGGTGGCGGCCGAGGTGCCGCCGGCGGACCTGGAGACGACGCTGCGCACGCTCCAGCGGCTGCGCGGCGTGGTGGCCCAGCCGCGCTTGCGGTGAGCAGTGCGTCAGCGCGTGCCGGCGCTCTGCCACTCGACCTCGATGAGCGCGACAACCCGCTGCTGCTCCCGCGTGTACGGCCCGCCGATGTACTTCGTCGCGATCCGGTCGACGATCTCCCAGGCGGCGTCACCCTCGATCCACTCGGCCACCCGGCCGCGGATGATCACGGGTTCGAACGGGTTGTCCGGCGGGGTCAGCGAGAGCGCGACGCGCGGGTCACGCCGCAGGTTGCGGGCTTTGCGCGAGTCCGGGCAGGTCAGGATGGCGATGCGGTCGCCCTCCTCGGCGACCCAGACCGGGACCGAGTGGGGCGCGCCGTCGGGCAGGACGGTGGCGAGGTGCCCGATCGCGGTGGTGGCGAGGACGCGGCGGACGTCGGTGTCGAGCATGGTCGGCTCCCTGCTGGGGTAGGGGTTCAGGCGACGGCGTAGTGGAGGTGGGTGACGCCGGGCGCGGCCACAGCCTCGACCAGGCTGAGCCGCACGTGCGACGGCAGCTCCCGGAAGAACGACCGGCCGCCGCCGAGCAGGACCGGGACCTGGTGGAGCACGATTTCGTCGACCAGGCCGGCCTGCAGTGCCGAGGCCAGCACGTCGCCGCCCATGAGGCCGACGTCCTTGCCGCCGGCTGCCTCCCGGGCCGCCGCGATCGCGTCTTCGACGTTGCCGGCGAGGGTCTGCCGCTCGGTCAGCTCCGGCGCGGGCCGGTGGCTGACCAGGAAGAGCGGGGTGTTCGGGTGCGGGCTGCCGCCACCGAAGTGTTCCGAGTCTTCGTAGGTGTTCCGGCCCGCCACGATCGCGCCCACCCGGCCGGCGAGCGAGTCGAAGACGCGGGCGCTGGGCTCGCTGAGGGTGAAGAAGTCGAAGACCCGGCTCCGGGTGTCCCCGTCGGAGTACCAGTCGAAGAGCGTCCCGCCGTCGCCGAGTCCCTGACCCGGGCGGGCGCCGCGGCCGGTGATGTAGCCGTCGACCGACACGGCGTGGGCGCTGAAGACCTTGCTCATGGTGGCTTTCCCTTCGGAGTTCCTTCAGGAGACTCCGGAACCGTAGCAGCTTAAGTTCCTTAAGGGAACCCCAAGTGCTATTCTGGCCTCATGCAGCGCACGAACTTCAGTGAACTGGCCGCGTGCTCGATCGCGCGCACGCTCGACGTCATCGGGGAACCGTGGTCGCCGCTGATCCTGCGGGACGTGTGGGCCGGGGTCAGCCGGTTCGAGCAGCTCCAGGCGGACCTCGGCATCTCGCGCAAGGTCCTCACCGAGCGGCTGAACCACCTGGTCGACGAGCAGGTCCTCGAGCGCCGCCCGTACGACCGCCGGCCGCGCTACGAGTACGTCCTGACGGAGAAGGGCACCGAACTGGTCGACATGCTGATGGTGATGATCCGCTGGGGTGACAAGTGGCTGGCGGGCGAGGCGGGCCCCCCGGTGCTCTACCGCCACCACGCGTGCGGCGAGATCAGCAGCGTCGACCTGCGCTGCGCCCACTGCGGCGAGCCGATGCACGCCAACGACGTCGACGCGCTGGCCGGCCCCGGCTCGACCCGCTGAGACGCGTGGCGCGGCCTGCGTGGGACGCGCCGATCGTCAGTCCGGCTTCACTCCCAGCAGGGTCAGGAACGTGCGGAACCCGGCGGACATGTCGACCTCCGCCGGGTCGAGGAGCCACTGCAGCTGGAGGCCGTCGAGGATGGCTATCGCCAGCGGGGCCAGCTGTTCCGGGGTGGTGCCCGGCGGGAGTTCGTCGCGGTGGCGCTCGAGCATCTGGGTCATGCCCGCCCGCACCCGCGTGTAGCGGTCCTGGAAGTACTTCCGGGCCGGGTGGTCCTCCGTGACGCTGTCCGCCGCGAGCACCGTGTACGTCTGGACGATGCCCGGGCGGGTCGCGTTGTAGTCGACCAGGTCCGCCAGCTGGTTCACCGTCATCGCCGAGGGGTCGCCCTCCCGCGCGTGGCCGAAGTGCAGCAGGTCCCACTCGTCGCGGGTCTCCAGCACCGCCGTCAGCAGGTCTTCCTTGGCGGGGAAGTAGTGCATCAGGCCCTGTTGCGTCAGCCCGACGCGCTCGGCGACCGCGGCCAGCGAGGTGCCGCGATAGCCGCGTTCGGCGATAACCTCGAACGCCGCTCGGACGATGCTGGCTCGGCGGTCGGCGCCCCTGGCCCGGGTCATGATCCCGAGCCTACGGCAGAAAATGTCACGGAACTATAACGTTCACTACTCACCGCCAGGTAGGGTGACGGCAGGACCGATCGCGGAGGGTGCCATGAGCTTCGACGTCGAGGCGCTGCTGGCCGAGCTCGACCTGGACGCCAAGGCGAGCCTGCTCGCCGGCCAGGACGTCTGGTCCCTGCCCGGGCTGCCGCGGATCGGGCTCGCCTCGCTGGTGCTCTCCGACGGCCCGGTCGGCGTCCGCGGGACGCGCTGGAGCCCGGACGACCCCTCGGTGACCCTGCCCAGCCCCACGGCGCTCGCCGCGAGCTGGGACCCGCGCCTGGCGGTCAGGGCAGGCCGCCTGCTCGCCCAGGAAGCCCGGCGCAAGGGCGTGCACGTGCTGCTCGCCCCGACGGTCAACCTCCAGCGCTCGCCGCTGGGCGGCCGGCACTTCGAGTGCTACTCCGAAGACCCCCTCCTCACCGGGATGATCGGCGCCGGCTACGTGACCGGCGTGCAGGACGGCGGGGTCGCCGTCACGGTCAAGCACTTCGTCGCCAACGACTTCGAGACCGAACGCTTCACCGCCGACGTGCGCGTCAGCGAGCGCGCCCTGCGCGAGCTCTACCTCGCGCCGTTCGAACTCATCGTCCAGCGCGCGAGGCCGTGGGGGATCATGGCCGCCTACAACAGCGTCAACGGCGTCACGATGACCCAGCACGCCGAACTGGTCAACGGCGTGCTGCGCGACGAATGGGGCTTCGACGGCTTCGTCGTCTCCGACTGGCTGGCCGCGCGCGACACCGTCGCCTCCGCCAACGGCGGCCTCGACGTGGCCATGCCCGGCCCCCGCACGGTGTTCGGGGAACGGCTCGCCGAAGCGGTTCGCGGCGGCGAAGTCGACGAAGCCGTCGTCGACGCCATGGTCCGCCGCGTGCTACTGCTCGCCGACCGGACCGGCGCGCTCGGCGGCAGCCCCGCGCCGAAAGGGTCCGATGTGGACGGAGACGCGGTCGCGCGCGAGGTCGCGCACCGGTCGTTCGTGCTGCTCCGCAACGAAACCGGCGTGCTGCCCCTGCGCGAGCCGCAGAGCATCGCGCTCATCGGCGCGCTCGCCGCGGACCCCAAGATCCTCGGCGGCGGCAGCGCCACCGTGTTCCCCGATCACGTCGTCTCCCCTCTCGACGGCCTGAAAGCGGCCGTTCCCCCGGGCACCGAGCTCGGTTACGCCCCCGGTGCCGATCCGCGGACGACGTTACCGACGGCCACCGACATTTCTTGGGGGCCTCGGGTGGCGAAGCCCCCGACCAGGGGCGAAGCCCCGGATGTCACCGACAATTTCCGGCTCCACGCGACGGCCCGCGCCGCCGACGGCACCGAACTCGCGCGGTTCTCCTTGCGCAAAGCCAGGATCGACTGGATCGGCGAACTGCCGTCCGGGCTCGACATCGGCACGCTCGCCTCGGTCGAGATCGCCGGCACGTTCCTCCCGGAGCAGAGCGGCACGCACACCTTCGGCGTCACCGGCCCTGGCGACCTCCGCCTCACCGTCGCCGGCCAGACCGTCTTCGACGGCGTGAACCTGCCGGAGGGCGGGGACATCTTCACGTCCATCATGCAGGTGCACGAACAGCGCCGGGAGGTCGAGCTGACCGCGGGCGAGCCGGTCGACGTCAGCCTGACCTACTGGATCCCGTCGGAGATGGCGGAGTTCGCCAGGGGCACCTTCGCCTGGGTCACCTTCGCGCTCGGCCATCGCGGGCCGGTCCTCGACCCGGACGCGAGCCTCGACGAAGCCGTGGCACTGGCGGCGAAGTCGGAGGTCGCCGTCGTCGTGGTCGGCACGACCGCCGAGGTCGAAAGCGAAGGCTTCGACCGGACGTCCCTCGCCCTGCCGGGACGCCAGGACGAACTCGTCGCGCGGGTCGCCGAAGCGAACCGGAACACCGTCGTGGTCGTCAACGCCGGTTCCCCGGTCGAGATGCCGTGGCGCGACGACGTCGCCGCGGTGCTGCTCACCTGGTTTCCCGGCCAGGCCGGCGGCGACGCGCTCGCCGACGTCCTCTTCGGCCGCGAGGAGCCCGGTGGCCGCCTGCCGACGACCTGGCCGGCGAAGCTCGAAGACGCGCCGGTCACCGACGTGACGCCGGAAGACGGCGTGCTCGAGTACGGCGAAGACGTGTACATCGGCTACGGCGCCTGGGCCCGCGCCGGCCGGCAACCCGCGTACTGGTTCGGGCACGGCCAGGGCTACACGACCTGGGTTTACGAAGAACTCGTCGCCGACCCGGACGACGAAGGTGGCGCGCGCGTCCGGGTCCGCGTGCGCAACACGGGAACGCGCACGGGCCGCGAGGTCGTGCAGCTCTACCTGGTCCCGACCGAGCGGGGCGACCGGCCGCAGCGCTGGCTGGCCGGGTTCGCGAGTGTCGAAGCCCGGCCCGGCCAGTCCGTCGAGACCGACGTCGTCATCACGCCGAGGTCGGCCGAAGTCTGGCGCGACGGCTGGCAGCACATCGCGGGCGAGTACGTCCTGGAGGCGTCGCACTCCTACGCCGAGCCGCGGCTGAGCACGCGCGTGGTGCTGCAGAAAATCCGTTGATCACCGCGGGCGCGTCCCCTAAGGTCTCGTGAAGGCACCTTGACCGGCGAAAGGAGGTGGGACCGATGATCACGCAACCGATCACGCGCTCCCACCCCGCAGCGAGGGTGCCGGCTGTCTGACCGGGAGCGCGTACTCCTGGAAGGATTTCCATGACCGAACTGGTCGTGCGCCCGCTCGAAGCGGGCGAAGAAGCACTGTTCACCTCCCTGCCCGACCGCGGTCTCGTCGGCCGCAAGCTGCTCGGCGACGACTTCACCGAGATGGCGAAGAGGGGCGAGTACCGGCCCGAGTGGACCTGGGTCGCGCTGCGCGACGGCGTCGTCGTGGCGCGGGCCGCCTGGTGGGCCAAGGCCGGCGACGAGGCCCCGATCGCCCTGGACTGGTTCGACTTCACCGACTTCGACGCAGCCGTCCACCTGCTGAAAACCGCACCGCTGCGCGCGGAGTACGCACTGCACACCCCACCGGCGTGGCCGGACGATCCGGACGTCGCCCGCGAAGTGAACGGCCGGGTCGAGGCGGCCGAAAAGGCGGGCTACCGCAAGCTCGTCGAGCGCTACCGCTTCCGCTGGACCCCGGAAAACGGCCTGCCGGAGAAGACCGGACGGCTCGAGTTCCGGCCGGAGCCGGACGACGACGTCATCCTCGAGGTCTTCAAGCGCGTGCACGTCGGCAGCCTCGACGCGCACGCGCGGAAGACCATCGAGGAGCACGGCCTCGACGCGGCCGCGCAGGAGGACCTCGACCTGATGAAGTGGATGCCGGCGCCGCGGGACTGGTGGCGGCTCGCGTACACGCCCGGAGGCGAGCTGGCCGGCCTCGTCCTGCCGAGCCGCAACGTCTACGACCCGGTGGTCGGCTACGTGGCCGTGGTGCCGGAGCACCGAGGCAAGGGCTACGCCTACGACCTCCTGGTCGAGGCGACGCACGACCTCGTGGGCTACGGCGCGGACCGGATCGTCGCGGGCACCGACGTCGGCAACGTCCCGATGGCGAAGGCGTTCGCCAAGGCCGGCTACCCGGTGGTCCAGCACCGCATCGACTTCGTGTGACAACCGGGGCGGCCGTGTCTTGCCGGGCACGGCCGCCCCGCGGTAGCGTCGCTAGAGCGATCTATCAAATCGGGGGCGTGATGGACAAGGGACTGACACCGCTTCGCGTGATCCTCGGCTTCTCGCTGCTCAGCACGACGATCCACTATGCGCACAACACCGTCCGGTACGCGGACTATCCGCAGCTTCAGGGCATCACGCCACTCGCCGGCGGCATCGTCGTCGCCGGCACCTGGGTGCTGCTCACGACCTTCGGCTGGCTCGGCTACCGCGCGTACGGCCAAGGCCGGTACCCGCGAGCCCTGGCGTTCCTCTTGGTCTATTCCTTGGCCGGGATGGTCACGCTCGGCCACTTCCTGACCGGCGTTCCGCGGATCCCGGCGTTCTGGTTCGCGACGATCTTCACCGATGCCGCCGCCGGGCTGGCCCTGTGGGTGTTCCTCACCTGGGCGTGGGCGACGCTCAACCGGGTGACCACCCGAGATCAACTTTCTACACAACGTTGACGTCCGTCTGACTCATGTAGACAATCGAGTGGTGACCACCACCACACCGGTTGCCTTCGACCGCCGTCCGGACGAGTACCGCCACTGGCGCCTGCGGGTGGACGGCGAGGTCGCCTGGCTGGAGCTGGACGTCGACGAGCGGGGTGGGCTGGTCCCGGGCTACGAGCTCAAGCTCAACTCCTACGACCTCGGCGTCGACATCGAGCTCTACGACGCCACGCAGCGGCTGCGGTTCGAGCACCCCGAGGTCCGCGTGGTCATCGTGACCAGTGCCAAGGAAAAGGTGTTCTGCGCCGGCGCGAACATCCGCATGCTCGCCGCGTCGGAGCACCACTGGAAGGTCAACTTCTGCAAGTTCACCAACGAGACCCGCAACGGCATGGAGGACGCCACCGAGCACTCCGGCCAGGTCTACGTGGCCGCGGTGAACGGCACCTGCGCCGGCGGTGGCTACGAAATCGCGCTGGCCTGCGAAAAGATCTTCCTGATCGACGACAACTCCTCGACCGTCGCGTTGCCGGAGGTGCCGCTGCTGGGCGTGCTGCCCGGCACCGGCGGCCTCACCCGGGTCGTCGACAAGCGACGCGTGCGCCGCGACCTCGCCGACGTCTTCGCCACGCGCCCGGACGGCGTCAAGGGCAAGACGGCCGTCGACTGGCGGCTGGTCGACGAACTGGTGCCGCGCCAGGACTTCCGCGAGAAGGTCCTCGAAAAGGCGCGAGAACTCGCCCGGCGGTCCGGAAAACCGGCGGAACACGGCATCGAGCTCACCCCGCTCGAACATCGCCATGTCGACATCGACGTGGCCGGGAACCAGGCCACGATCACCGTCAAGGGTCCCGAGAACGACCCGGGCGACCTGCACGAAGAGGGCGCGGACGGCTGGTTCCTCGCGATGACCCGCGAGCTGGACGACGCCATCCTGCGGCTGCGCACCAACGAGGTCGAAGCCGGGACGTGGATCCTGCGGACGCAGGGCGACCCGGCGAAGGTCGAAGCGCACGAGCAGGCGGTGCTGGGGCAGAAGGACTGGCTGGCCAACGAGATCACGCACTACTTCAAGCGGACGCTCAAGCGGCTCGACGTCACCAGCCGCAGCCTGATCGCGCTCATCGAACCGGGCAGCTGCTTCACCGGGGCACTGCTGGAAATCGCGCTGGCCGCGGACCGCCAGTACATCCTGGACGGGCCGCCGATCGACGACGAAGACTCGGACGAACGCGCGGCCATCCAGCTGACCGACGCCAACTTCGGCGCCTTCCCGATGGGGAACGGCCTGACCCGCCTGCAGGCCCGCTTCTACGGCGACGAAGACCACCTCGCCTGGCTCGCGCGCGAGAAGAACCGCGAGCTGAGCGCCGCCGAGGCCCTCGAACTCGGCCTGGTCACCGACGCCCCGGACGACCTCGACTGGGAGGACGAGATCCGGATCGCGCTCGAAGGCCGCGCGTCGCTGTCCCCGGACGCGCTCACCGGCATGGAGGCCAACCACCGGTTCGTCGGTCCCGAGACCATCGAGACCAAGATCTTCGGCCGGCTGGCGGCTTGGCAGAACTGGATTTTCACCCGGCCGAACGCATCCGGGCCGGAAGGCGCGCTGCGCCGCTACGGTACGGGACAGAAGGCCGTCTTCGACAGGAAGCGGGTCTAGCGCAGATGCCCGAGAAGATCGACTACGACGCCAAGATCCCCAACAACGTCAACCTCGCCGAAGACCGCAGGCTGCAGCGCGCGCTGGAGGGCTGGCAGCCGAAGTTCCTGCACTGGTGGGGCGAAATGGGGCCGACGCTGGAGACGCAGGGGGTCTACCTGCGCACCGCGGTCAGCGTGGGCCGCGAAGGCTGGGCGCACTTCGACCACGTCAACGTCCCGGACTACCGCTGGGGCATCTTCCTCGCCGAGCGCGACCCGGACCGGCGGATCGCCTTCGGCGAGCACCAGGGCGAGCCGGTGTGGCAGCAGGTGCCCGGCGAGTACCGCGCCGACCTGCAGCGGCTGATCGTCATCCAGGGCGACACCGAGCCGGCGTCGGTCGAGCAGCAGAAGCTCCTCGGCCTGACCGCGCCGAGCCTGTACGACCTGCGGAACCTGTTCCAGGTCAACGTCGAAGAAGGCCGTCACCTGTGGGCGATGGTGTACCTGCTGCACGCCTACTTCGGCCGCGAAGGCCGCGACGAGGCCGAGGGTCTGCTGATGCGCAACTCCGGCAGCCCCGACGCACCCCGCATCCTCGGCGCGTTCAACGAGGAAACCGCCGACTGGCTGGCGTTCTACATGTTCACCTACTTCACCGACCGCGACGGGAAGTACCAGCTCGGCACGCTCAAGGAATCCTCCTTCGACCCGCTCTCGCGCACCTGCGAGTTCATGCTCAAGGAAGAAGCGCACCACATGATGGTCGGCACCACCGGCGTCGACCGCGTGGTGACCCGCAGCGCCGAGCTGATCCGCGAGCACGACACGTACGACATCGGCCCGCACGGCGGCATCCCGCTGGACATCATCCAGAAGTACCTCAACTTCCACTACACCGTGTCCCTGGACCTGTTCGGCAGCGAGACGTCGACGAACGCGGCGAACTACTACACTGCCGGGTTGAAGGGCCGCTGGCAGGAGACCCGCCGCAAGGACGACCACAAGCTCACCGACGACGCCCGCACCCTCGACCGCCCCAACGACGACGGCACCTGGACGACCGAGGAGCTGCAGGCGATCCTGCTGCTCAACCTCGACCTGCGCAGCGAGTACGTGGCCGACTGCCAGACCGGCGTGAAGCGCTGGAACAAGATCCTCGCCGACGCCGGCGTCGACCACACGTTCCGCTTGCCGCACCCTGGCTTCAACCGCGAAGTCGGCATAAACTCCGGCCACCACGTCACTCCCGACGGCACCATCGTCGACGAGGCGACCTGGGAGGCAGGCAAACGCAAGTGGCTGCCCACGACCGAAGACCTCACGTTCGTCCGTTCGCTGATGCGCCCGGTGTACGAGCGGGGGAAGATCGCGAGCTGGGTCGCGCCGCCGCGGCAGGGCATCAACGGGAAGCCCATCGACTACGAGTACGTGTACCTCACGTAGGAGGCCTGGTGGCGACAGGGTTCAATGCCGCGGAGTACCTGCTCTCGGCCGGGCACCCGGACGCGACCGCGGTCGTGTCGCGTGGGCGATCGCTCACCTACGCCGAGCTCGCCGAGGAGTCCCGGCGGGTCGCCGGCGGCCTCGCCGGACTCGGTGTGCGGCCCGAAGAACGGGTTATGTTCTGCATGGTCGACGACGTCGAGCTGCTCACCGGCATCCTCGGCGCGATGCTGGCCGGCGCGGTCGCCGTCCCGGTGTCGACCATGGTCACCGGGCCGGAGCTGGGCCAGGTGCTGGCCGACTCGCGGGCGCGCGTGCTGTGCGTGTCCGGGGAGTTCGCCGAGCAGGCGGTGACCGCTGTGGAGCTCGCCCCCGAGGTCACCGACGTCGTGCTCGACCGCTGCGACGGGGCCGGGTTCGGCGTCCGGACGCATGACTGGCCGACGCTGGCGGGGTCGCTCCCCAGCGGACGGACGTGGGAAGACTCGCCCGCGCTGTGGCTGTACACCTCGGGCACCACGGGGCAGCCGAAGGGCGCGATGCACCGGCACGCGAGCATCCGCGCGGTCTGCGAGACCTACGCCCGCGGGGTGCTGGGAACGACGTCGTCGGACCGGTTCCTGTCCGTGCCGAAGCTCTTCTTCGCCTACGGGCTGGGGAACTCGTGCTTCTTCCCGCTCGGCGCGGGCGGGACGACGCTGCTCGAGCCTTCGCGCCCGACGCCCGCGTTGTTCGCGAAGCGCGTTCGCGAGGAGCAGCCATCACTGTTCTTCGCGGTCCCGACGTTCTACGCGGCGCTGCTCGCCAGTGACGTCCCGGACGACTCGTTTTCTTCGGTGCGGTACGCGGTTTCGGCCGGCGAGCCGTTGCCCGCGTCGCTGTTCGAACGGTTCCGCGCCCGCTTCGGGCTGGAGATCCTCGACGGCATCGGGTCGACCGAGGCCCTGCACATCTTCCTGTCGAACCAGCCCGGTTCGGTGCGGCCGGGCAGCACCGGCGTCCCGGTGCCGGGATATTCCGTGCAGCTGCGCGACGAAGCCGGGTCCGTGATCGACGCCGTCGGCAAGCCGGGCGAGCTGTTCGTGGCCGGCCCGTCGACGGCGACCGGCTACTGGGCCCGCTACGACGCGACGAAGCTCGTGTTCCAAGGCGAGTGGCTGCGAACCGGTGACAGCTACGTCCGGAACGAAGACGGGACGTACAGCTGTCTCGGCCGGTTCGGGGACATGCTCAAGGCGGGCGGGATCTGGGTATCACCGTCCGAAGTGGAGGAACGGCTGCGGCAGCACCCGGCGGTGGCCGAGGTCGCCGTCGTCGCCGCGCCGGACGCCGACGGCCTCGACAAGCCGGTGGCGTGCGTCGTCCCCGCCCCCGGGTTCGCGGTGGACCCGGGCGAGCTGATCGAATTCTGCCGCGAAGGATTGGCGGCGTTCAAGCGCCCGCGCGGGGTGGTCGAGCTGGCGGAGCTGCCGAAGACGGCGACCGGCAAGATCCGCCGCAACGTGATCCGCGAGCTGGTCCGCGACTCGCTCCGGACGGTACCCAGCCCGTGATCGACGGGCACTTCGTGGTCGACGCCCACGTCCACACGCCGCGGCTGCCGACGCTGAAACCGGCGTGGCTGCAGTGGGCGCACGACTTCGCCGGGTCGTACCCGTGGCGTTCGGTGTACTCGGCTGACGGCACGGTCATCCCGGCGGCGATGGACGAGCTGATGGAGTCCGAAGGCGTCGACCGGGTCCTGCTGTTCTGCGAGTACAGCCCGCGGGCGACCGGGATCCAGCCGATCGAGGACAACCTGCCGCTGGTGGCGCACAACCCGGAGCGGTTCCGGTTGGTGGCGAACGTGAACCCGTACCTGCACCACCCGGCCGCGTCGGAGGTGGCGCGGCAGCTGGACCTGGGCGCGGTGGCGCTGAAGATCCACCCGGTGCACGGCGCGTTCTCGCCGGCGGACAAGGAGCTGTACCCGGTCTACCAGCTGTGCCTCGAACGTGGGGTGCCGGTGATCCTCCACTCGGGAACGTCGAGCTTTCCCGGCTCCCGCACCAGTTTCGGCGACCCGGAGCTGCTGTCCGATGTGGTCGAGGACTTCCCGTCGCTGCAGTTCGTCTTCGCCCACGGCGGTCGCGGGTGGTGGTACGACGTGGCGGCGTTCCTGGCGCTGGCCAGGGAAAACGTGTGGCTCGACCTGGCCGGGCTGCCGCCGAAGAAGCTGCCGGAGTACTACCAGCGCTTCGACCTGACGCGGCTGGCGGGGAAGTTCGTGTTCGGGACGGACTGGCCGGGCGTGCCTTCGGTGGCCGCGAACGTCCGGACGCTGACCGGGCTCGGGCTGCCCGAGGACGTGCTGAGTGGGGTTTTGGCGGGGAACGCGATCAAGCTGATGCCGTCACTGGCGTAACCTGGCCCGTATGGGGGGACGCGTATCGCTGTTGGTAACCGCGCTTGTGCTCTTCTGTGCGGGCGGCGCCGCCGGAGTCCGGCCGCACACGCCGGCCGAGTTCCTGCACCGGACGATCGCTTTGATCAGGGCGAACTCCATCGACGCGGCCGGCGTGGACTGGCCTCGTGTCGAGGCGGAGGCGGTCTACCTCGCGCGGGGCGCGCGGGCCGATGTCGGGACGCTGAAGGCACTTGAGTACGTGATCAGCGAGCTGCACGACCGGCACACGATCCTTCTCTACCCAGAGCATGACATCGCTTGGGAGACCGAGGTCCCCACCGTGCGGACCGAACACGGTGTCGCGACCCTCCGCCTCCCCGGCATGGGCCCGGACGAAGCCGCGGCACGCCGCTACCTCGACGCGGGGTTTGCGGCGCTGGCTGGTGTGCCGTCGGCCTGCGGCTGGATTGTCGACCTGCGGGGGAACCACGGAGGCTCGATGTTCCCGATGCTCACGGTGCTCGCTCCGGTGCTCGGCGACGGTCCGGTCGGGTCGTTCGTCACCTCGGACGGCGGGCGGACGGCGTGGGAGATCCACGACGGGCAGTTCTGGCTCGACGGCCGGTCCATGTCCGCCCGGCCCAACCCCGTGGAGCTGCAGCGGCGGCCGATCGCCGTACTGACCTCGGGCGACACCGTCAGTTCCGGGGAAGCGACGCTGGTGGCGACGCGCGGGCTCGCACGCTCGTTCGGCGCGCCGACGGCGGGGTTTGCGACCGGCAACGACGTCGTCGACCTCGGCGGAGGTGTCACGTTGCTGTTGACCGTCGCACGTGACGTCGACCGGACCGGCCGGGTCTACGGCACCACACCGATCCCGCCGGACCAGCCGGCCGCCGATGCGGAGGCCGCGGCGAAGGAGTGGCTGCGCACGCGGGGGTGCCGGTAAACCCGGCCGGCACCCCCGCGCCCCCAGGGGGTCAGCCCATGACCTCGTGCAGGCAGAGCACGTTGCCTTCGGAGTCGCTGAACCAGGCCGCCCGCTCGTTGCCCAGCTGGGCGATGTGGTCGACCGTCTTCAGGCCTTCCATCTCGAAGTCCTGGAACCGGACACCACGGTCCTCCAGGGTTTTGACTTCGGCGGGCAGGTCGCCGACTTCGAAGCTCAGTGCCGTGTTCTCGCTCTGCGCGCCGGCCGGCATCGGGCGGAGGCCGATGGCACCGCCGGCCGCCACGAAGTAGAGGGTTCCGTCTTCGCCCTTCCCCGTCTGCTTCAGGCCGAGGGAGTCCGCGTAGAAGTGGCCGGCGCGTTCACTGTCGGTCACCGGAAGCATCGTCGTGATGGTCGATTCGGTCAGCATGGCTTTCATGGTGCGCCGCCACCGGCATCCGGCGTGAGCCGACTTTTTCAACGGTCGGCGTTGAACGCGCGCAGTGCCCGCATCGCTTCGGCGAGTGCCGGCGCGTCGTCACCGAGCGGGGTCAGCACGATCCGGCGCAGGATGTCCGCCGCGGCCGCGCGGGCCTTGTTCGCCACGTCAAGGCCGTGCTCGGTCAGTGACGCGAACGTCACGCGGCGGTCGTCGGGGCTGGGGATCCGGCAGATCAGGTCGGCCGCCACCAGGCGGTCCGCCACCTTCGTGAACCCGCCGCTGGACAGCGCCGCCTCGGTGGCCAGGCGGGTCATCGGCATCCGGTGCTCGGGCGAGCGCACCAGCCGCAGCAGGATGTCGAACGACGCGGGCGCGAGCCCGAAGCGGTCGGCGATCTCGCCCATCAGCCTGTCCTGGGTGGCCAGGTAACCCTCGATGACCAGGCCCCACCAGGTGACGATCTCGTCGTCGTCGGTGTCCACGGGGGAAGTTTACCGCAACGGCTCGCCGGATTATTTCTTCCGAGGAAGATGTCAGCCCGTTTGTACGAACCGTATACCGGACGTCCCTACGATCGGCCGATGACTAACGAGGCACTACAGCGTGCTACCCAACTGCTGGACGCCGTCATCCTCGCCGACGGGCACAACGACCTGCCGTGGGAGCTGCGGCAGCACGGTGGCCCGAACCCGGTCGAGGCGGTCGCGTCCCTCGACCTGACCGTGCGGCAGCCCGCTCTGCACACCGACTTCCCGAAGCTCGCCGACGGGAAGCTCGGCATGCAGTTCTGGTCGGTGTACGTGCCCTGTGAGTTCGAAGGCCACAGTGCCGTGACCGCCGTCCTGGAACAGGTGGAAGTCGTCCACCAGCTGGTCGAGCGCTACCCCGACCGGCTGCGGCTCGTCACCACCGCGGACGAGGCCGAGGCCGCGTTCGCCGACGGGCGGATCGCGTCGCTGCTCGGTGCCGAGGGTGGGCACAGCATCGCCGAGTCGATCGGCGTGCTGCGAATCCTGCGCCGCCTCGGCGTCCGCTACATGACGCTGACGCACAACTTCAACACCACCTGGGCCGACGCGGGCACCGACGAGCCGGCCCACGGCGGTCTCACCGAGTTCGGCCGCGACATCGTGCGCGAGATGAACAAGATCGGGATGATGGTGGACCTGTCGCACGTCGCGCCGTCGACGATGCGGGCGGCGATCGAGGTCAGCTCGGTGCCGGTGATCTTCAGCCACTCCTCCTGCACCGCGGTGAACGACCACCCCCGCAACATCCCCGACGACGTCCTGGCGAAGCTGCCCGGCAACGGCGGCGTCGCGATGATCACCTTCGTGCCCGCGTTCGTCTCGCCGAAGGTCGCCGCGTGGAACGAGCAGCTCGAGGCCGCGATGGCCGAAGCCGGGCTGGAGTACCGCAACCTGACGCTGCGCGGGAAGTTCGTCCAGGAGTGGGCCGGCCCGCCGAAGCCGCTGGCCACCGTCGAGGACGTCGTCGCGCACGTCGAGCACGCCCGCGAGGTCGCCGGCATCGACCACATCGGCCTCGGTGGCGACTACGACGGCGTCGGCTCGCTGCCCGAGGGACTGGAGGACACGTCCAAGTACCCCGTGTTGTTCGCCGCGCTGCTCGAGCGGGGGTGGAGTGAGGACGACTGCGCGAAACTGGCCGGGCGGAACACGCTCCGCGTCCTGCGGGAGGTCGACGGCTTCGCCCGTTAGGGGGTTTGAGGCGGCGCTCCGCGCGCGCCGGACGGACACTGAGCACATGACGCACGCGCGCGGGGGCGCGGCCGACCGCCCCACCGGTCCCACCCACCAAGACCTGCCCGAAGGCGCCCTGGAACCCGCCGAGCTGCGTGCCGGCGACGTCCGGCCCGGCGCGGAGGAGGTGACGCCGGTGCGCCCGGCGCCGGCCAAACCCGCGGGCAAGGCCCGGCCGACGCGGATCAGCGGCACCTGGGTCGCGGTCATCGCCGGCCTGCTCGTGCTGGTCGTGCTGCTGGTCTTCATCCTGCAGAACCTCGACCCGGCGACGGTGCGGTTCTTCGGCGCCGAAGGCAGCTTGCCGCTGGCCATCGCCATGCTGTTCTCGGCGATCGGCGGCGCGGCGCTGGTCGCGCTGATCGGCGGCGCCCGGATCCTGCAGCTGCGGAAGCAGGCGCGCCGCCGCTGACCCGGCGACCGTTGTTCGACCCAGATCTCAGCACCCTCCGGCGAGACCCTTCGGCGACGACACTCCTCGTCGAACGGCCAGTCGAAAAGAGGGGTTGAGGATCATGCGTCGAACATCGGTCATCGTCGCGGCGACCGCGGCACTGGTGGTGGCGGGGCCCGCTGCCGTGGCGACGGCGGCGACGGACGGGGCCACCGTCAAGAGCCTGGCCAGCTGCACCGCGCACTACGCGAACACGGCGGCCTGGATGGACTGCACGGGCGGTTCGGAGAAGAGCCAGGTCCGGCTCGGCTACAACTGCGGCGTCGGCCCGGTCAACGCCGACCACCACACCAACTGGTACCCGCTCGACCCGTGGGGGTCGCGAACCGTGTCGGCCAGCTGCACCGTCCGCGTGAACGGGGCGTGGCCGAACGTCCGGAAGTACTGACGGGGGGCGCCCGGCGCTGCCCGTCAGCGCCGGGCTCAGCCCGGCTCGGAAACGATGACCGAGGTCATCCCGAGTAGCAGCGCGCAAACGTTTTCGTCCCCCGTCGTCCGCACCCGCTCGAGGTCCGCCGCGTTGCGGGTGCAGAGCCGCCAGAACGTGTCCAGGTCCGTCGTCACGGTGGCCAGCGGCGTGCGGGACGGCGGTGCGCCGCGGTCGAGGACCCAGCCGTCGCGTTCGCGGCGCGCGTGCCACTTGCCCCGGCCGGTCACCGTGTAGCCGACCTGCTTGCCGACGCGGGCGTCGACGGCACGCAGGGTGTGCGGCAGCGCCCGGATGAACGTGTCGGCGATCGGCTCGGCGTACTCCGCCTCCAGCGGCGTGTGCTCCAGTGCCTCGCGGATCTGCACGTGGTGCACCCAGAACTCCGAATAGTCGCGGGCCGCGTCCAGCCAGCGCGGCGCGGGCTCGTCGCCCGCCCAGCTCACCGGCATGCCGGGGACGTCGAGGTCCAGCTGGGCCCAGTACTCGGTCGTCTGGCCCATGAACTCGTACAGCATCGTGAGCAGGACATCCGTCGAAAGCCGGCGGCACGCGACGACCCACTCCTCGTTGATCCGGTCGATGAACCGGGGAAACGCCTCACCCGGCCGGGGGCCGTCGGACGCGTGCCCGTCGCGGCCACGGGACAGCCGCCCGACCTTGTCGCCCAGCAGGTGGGCGGCGACGTCCTTGACCGTCCAGCCCGCGCACATGGTCGGCCGCGTCCAGTCCTCCTCGGTGAGCGCTCCGAGCAGTGTCATCAGCGCCTGTTCTTCTTTGGAGAAGTACGGGAGGACGTCGATCGGCGGGCCCCAGCGCGTCGGACTCATGTGTGCATCCAACAGGAACATCACACCTCCATTCGGCCTACCCGCAGGTAGCATCAGCGCGTAAGCAGAGGGGAGTCCGCCGGTGAACGCAGAGCGACCGAACGGCCGGGGTGCCGCCGAGGACGTGGCCGACCTGGCCCGCCGCGCCGGTCAGCTGGCGGGCTGGGCCGCACGCACCGGCTTCGCGCTCGGCCGCAAGCTGCCCGGCGTCGAGACCGCCGAACGCGGCGTCCGGCAGGTGGAGCGCCAGCTGCTGACCGAGCTGCGCCGCCGGCTCGACGAGGTCGACGACCCGTACCACGCGGCGCTCACCGCGGCGTCGGCGATGAACCGCCCGGCCGTGCCCGGGAACGTGCCCGCCGCCGTGACGCTGGTGCCGGTGCGCGACAACCACGCCGAGCCGCTGCGCGCGGCGATGGCCGAGCTGCTCAACCACTCCATCGGCTTCGGCCGCGAGCGCGCCCGCGAGTACTTCTACGCCATCATCCTGCGCCAGCTGACCCCGGACGAGGCCCGGATCCTGGCCGCGCTGTCCGACGGCTCGCCGTTCCCCGCGGTCGACGTCGTCGAGCGCACCGGCCTCGGCGGCAACGGCCGGGTCGTGCTGCGCAACGCCTCGACGGTCGGCAAGGCGGCCGGGGTGTCGCTGCCCGACCAGGTGCCCGGCTACGTCACCCGGCTGATCGGGCTCGGCCTGGTCGACCTCGACGAAGAGGTGCCGTCGCTGGAGACGCAGTACGAGATCCTGATGACCGACGAGACGGTGCGCGAGGCGGAGAAGCACGTCCGGCGCGCGAAGTTCGTCCGGCGGACGATCCACGTCTCGCGCCTCGGCGCCCAGTTCTGGCAGGCCTGCGACCCCGCTTCTCGGCCACACAGCCTCGGCTGACCCGGATGGGGTCGTTCCTCGCCGGTATCGTCGCCGACTTCGCGCAGCACTGGCCCCTCTACGTCTCGATCCCGGTCGTCGCGGCGCTGATCGGCTACGGCACGAAGCTGGTCGCGATCCGGATGATGTTCCAGCCGGTGGAGTTCGTCGGCGTCAAGCCGTTCCTCGGCTGGCAGGGCATCGTCCCGAAGCGCGCGGCGCGGATGGCGAGCATCGCCTGCGACACGATGACCGAGCAGCTGATCAAGCCGGCCGAAGTGGTGGCGCGGCTGGACGCCGAGCGGATCGCGAAGGAGATCGAGAAGCCACTGCTGGCGGGCGTCGAGGACATCGTGCGCGAGGTGGCCGGGCACTACCAGCCGGGGCTCTGGGAGTCGCTGCCGGTCCGGGTGCAGCGGCTGGTGATCGAGCGCGTCCAGCACGAGTCGCCGCGGATGGTCGCTGCGGTGCTCGACCTGATCAAGTCCGATGTGGACAGCGTGTTCGACCTCAAGGGCATGGTGGTCACCAGCCTGGTCAAGGACAAGCGCCTGCTGAACCGGATCTTCCAGGAGGCGGGCGCGAAGGAGTTCAAGTTCATCGCCCGGTCCGGCCTGGTGTTCGGCGGCGCGATCGGCGTCGTCCAGATGGTGGCGTGGGTGCTGTTCAAGTTCCCGCCGATCATGCCGGTCTTCGGCCTGTTCACCGGCTGGTTCACGGACTGGCTGGCACTGCGGATGATCTTCTACCCGATCGAGCCGCGCCGCTACTTCGGCATCCAGTGGCAGGGACTGTTCCTCAAGCGGCGCGCGGAAGTGGCGGAGGCTTACGGGTCGTTGATCGCGAAGGAGATCATCACCCCGCACAACGTGATCGAGGCGATCCTGCACGGGCCGCTGTCGGACCGGGTGCTGGCGTTGATCCAGCGCCAGCTCGACCGGGAGCTGGGCAGCGTCGCGAAGCCGCTGCTGGTGTTCGCCGTCGGCAGCCGCCGGTACCAGGACATGAAGCTGGCGATTTCGTCGCAGATCATGTCCCGCCTGCCGGAGACGATGCGCTACATCGAGGACTACGCGACCGACGCGATGGACATCCGCAATGTGCTGGTGTCGAAGATGAAGCAGCTGTCGCCGAAGGAATTCGAGCGGCTGCTGCGCCCGGCGTTCGAGCAGGACGAGTGGATCCTGATCGCGACGGGCGCGGTGCTGGGCTTCGCGGTCGGTGAGGCCCAGGTGCTGATCTTGGAGCACCTGGCGGCGTAGCCCGCGGCCCGCCGGCGGCCAGGCGGGCGCACAAGTCCACCCGAACGGCCGTACCCGCGGACGTATCCCGGTCGTCACCTGCCGCCTCTACTCTGCGTCAGGAAGACCGATTCGCCGGGAGACTCCCATGGCCGAGACCGCGGAACCGTGGCAGCAGGAAATCCGGCTCGCGATGACCATGGTCGGCGGGGCCAGCCTGGCCATCTGGATGGGCGGGGTCGCCACCGAGACGTCGCAACTGCTGCGGGAGTCACGCGGGGACGCCCCACCCGGCCTGTACCGCAGCCTGCTCGACGTCCTGCGGGCGAGCGTCTCGATCGACGTCCTCACCGGGACCAGCGCCGGCGGTATCAACGCCGCCTGTCTCGGCCTCGCCGAGGCCTTCGGCTCCACGCCGCAGGTGCTCAGGGACACCTGGATCACCACCGGTTCGCTGGAGAACCTGATCCGGGACGCGAGAGAAGCGCAGCCGCGGTCGGTGCTCGACGGGGACCGCGTGCTGCTCGGGGACGTCGAGCGCGCGCTGCGGCAGATCACCGCCGAAGGCACTCCGCCGAAGGACGAGCCCGACATCACCGTGCTGCTCACCGGCACCATGATCGACGGCGAGACCACCAAGTTCGACGACGCGCTCGGGAACCTGGTGCGGGACACCGAACACCGGATGCTCTTCCGGTTCTGTGGTCCACTGTGGACGATCGGGGTGGAGGGACCGCTCGCGCTCGCGGCCCGCTCCACCGCCTCCTTCCCCGGGGCGTTCGAGCTGTCGCGGATGCCGATCGGCACCGGCGGCACCGACCGGCTGCACCCCGACATGACGCCGTACACGGAACTGACCCGTTCGCACTGGCTGACCGACGGCGGGGTGCTGCTCAACAAGCCGCTGCGGCCCGCGCTGCGCGAAATCTTCGAGCGCACTTCGCACGCCGACGTCCGGCGGCTGCTGCTCTACGTCGTGCCCACCGGCGAAGGCGTGACCGATGCCGTCGAGTGCGATCCGGCGAACCCGCCGCTGCTGTCGAACGCCATGGCCAAGGTCGTCAACACCGTGATGAGCCAGTCGATCAGCGCCGAGCTGGACGACCTGACCCGCCACAACGACGCCGTGCTCCGCGCCCGGGACACGCGGGTCTCGCTGGCCGCGCTGGGCCTGCGCGGCGGCCCGGAATGCCTGGTCGACGCCCGGATCGCCGCCGCCTACCTGGAGCGGCGGACCGCCGAGGACGCCGCCGAGCTGGTGCGGGCCGCCGCCCGGCGGTACGCGCTGTCCGAAGCCGACACCCCGGACCGCGACTGGGCGTCCGGGATGTCGCGGCAGCTGCGGGCGATCGCCGTGACCGGGCTGAGCAGCGGCGTCCCGGCCGGGCCGCCTCCCGCCGGTCTCGGCGTGACGGAGCTGGTCGGCTACCGGACGACCGCCCTCGACGACGCCGTCGCGACCGGCCTGCAGCTGATCAACGCCGGGTTCCGGCTCCGGCCGGACGCGGCGCGCGCGGGGGCGCTCAACGACGCGCGCGCCCAGCTGCACGCGGCGCGCCGGACCGCCGGCCGCGGGGTGCGGCTGGCGCAGTGGGTGGCCGCGCACCCCGGGCCCGGCGCGAGCAGCACCCTCGAGGTGTGGATCCGCGAGCTCGCCGAGGAGTGGGCCGGGCTGGGCCGCTCGGCCGCCGTCGCCGAGGCGTGGCCGAAGGTGGTCGCGGGCCTGCGCGCGGCGGCGCCGACGTTGCGGGCCCTCGCCGACGCCGAGCCCGGGAAGTCCGGCACCGTCACGACCCTGCTGGACTGGCTGGCCCTCGGCCCGGACGCCGCGGGCGGCGACGACGTCGTCCAGGCCCGGCTGGTCACCCTGCACGTGGCGACGCGCGGGCTGCTCGCCCAGGCGCCGTCGGTCGACCAGCGGGTCGACCTCGTGCAGGTCAGCGCCGATTCGCGGACGCTGCTGGACATGACGCGGCGCCGGTCGTGGGACAAGCTGACCGGGATGCAGGCGAGTTACTTCGGCGCCTTCTACAAGGCGTCGTGGCGGGCCAGCGACTGGATGTGGGGCCGCATCGACGGCGCGGGCTGGCTGGTCCAGTGCCTGCTCGACCCGGTCCGCCTCGAAACGCTGCGGGACGTCGTCGGGCCGGAGCGGTTCCGCGACGAGCTCGTCGCCGCGCTCGAGCCCGGCTGGCGCACGCCGGACGAGCGCGACCGGTGCACGCCGGCCGAGGCGGGTCAGCTGCGCGACCAGCTGACGGCCGAGCTGGCGTTCCTCGGCCTCGACGCCGACCTCGCACCGGTGGCGTTCGGGGACCACCGCCCGATCAGCCTGCCGGTGACGGCGATGGTGCTGGCCCGGGCGCGGCAGGCCGAAATCGCCGCGGAAGAGCTTCCGGTCGTCACGCTCGCGTCGCGTTACGACGCCGACGACCGCCCGGGCATCGAGAAGGCACTGGCCGAGGACTTGCCGAGGGTCGACGTCGACGCCGCCCAGGCCCGGTTCCAGGCCTGCCGCGTCTCGGCGGAGAAGCTCGCCGGAGAGCAGGGCACCGCACGGCTGACCAGGACGCTCGTGGCGCTCGGCGCCGCCACCGTCAACGCCGGGACGATCGCGTTCCGGCTGCCCGGCGGCTGGCCGCAGACCGTCGCGGGCATGCTGCGGACGGTCGCCCGGAGCACGGCGAGGGTCTCGCAGGGCGCGTCCCGGCTCGGCACGGCCGGCTCGCTCACCGCGGGCCTGCTGGCGCTGCTGGCCGGGCTGGTGATCGGCACCAACGGCGGCGCGGTCCTGCAGTGGGTCGGGCTCCCCGTCCTCGCGGGTGCGGTGGTCTACCTGGCGACGGCGCTGCTCACGACGGGCCACCGGGTGCGGTGGCTGTTCGCCGCGCTCGGGGCGCTGGTGGTGGCGGCGCTGCTGCTGGCCGCGTTCCTGCCCCCGCTCGCCCGGCCGTTCTTCGGCTGGCTCGGTGACGTGGTGGCCGGCTGGCGCCGCGGCGAGGGCGCGGTGTGGTGGCTGGTGGTCTCCGGGCTGTTGCTCCTGCCCGCGGTCGTGACGCCGCTGAGCGCTCTCCGGCGCCGCCTCGGCCACCGCCGCGACCGGAACCGGCAAGCGAAGGGCGTCGTGCTCGAAGTGGCCGGGCGGTCGCCCCGGAAGACGGTGGAACGCACGCCGGCACCGAGTTCGCGCTGAGCGATTTCGGCCCGTCGCCTTGCGATCACGGGCGGGAAGGTTCATGGTGCGGGTACGTCACGGGCCGTGGGCCCGCGCCATGAGCGTGCGTGTGCCCAGGTGCCGGCGACTTGAAACATGTTTGTGCGACTGCTCACCGGGTACATCGCGTCCCCGCAGGTCATCGCGGGGGCCGTGAGCTGCGTCGCTGGCAGGCCGAAAATTCTCTGTTACGTTTCCTGAGTATGTCCGTAACGCACTTGATCGAATCCCCGACCAAGGCGGACGGCGCGCAGCTGTGGCGAATCGCGCGCGATTCCGCCAAGCTCGATCTCAACTCGCCGTACGCATACATGCTGTGGTGCCGCGATTTCGCCGAGTCTTCGGTGGTCGCGCGTGAGGACGGCGAGGCGGTCGGTTTCGTCATCGCCTACCGCAGGCCGGACGCGCCGGACTCAGCGCTCGTCTGGCAGGTCGCGGTCAACGCGTCCCAGCGGGGAAAGGGCCTGGCCGGAGCCTTGCTCGACGCGCTGTACACGCGCCTGGTCGGCGAGGGGGTGCGTTACCTCGAGACCACGATCACCCCGGACAACGAGGCGTCCATCCGGCTGTTCACTTCGTTCGCGAAGCGGTGGAACGCCGCCATGGAAACCAGTGTGCTGTTCGGCGGGGAGGATTTCCCCGAAGCCGGGCACCTGCCGGAAGAGCTTTACCGCATCGGTCCGCTGACCGCGCCGACGAATCCGGGCGATTAGGAGAGAAACGAACACATGAGCATCTTCGAAGAGCTCGAATCCGAAGTACGCAGCTACAGCCGCGGCTGGCCGGTCGTGTTCGACCGCGCGCAGGGCAGCTGGCTGTACGACGAAAGCGGAAAGCCCTATCTGGACTTCTTCGCCGGGGCCGGCGCGCTGAACTACGGGCACAACAACCCGCAGCTGAAGCAGGCCCTGGTCGACTACATCCAGCGCGACGGCGTCACCCACGCCCTGGACATGTTCACCGTGGCCAAGCGCGACTTCCTGCAGACCTTCCGCGACAAGGTCCTCGACCCCCGCGGGCTCGGCTACAAGGTCGTGTTCCCCGGACCGGGTGGCGCGAACGCCGTCGAGGCCGCGCTGAAGCTGGCGCGCAAGGTGACCGGCCGGGAGTCGGTCATCAACTTCACCAACGCCTTCCACGGCATGACGCTGGGCGCGTTGTCGGTCACCGGCAACTCGATGAAGCGCGGCGGCGCCGGCGTCCCGCTGGTGCACGCCACCCCGATGCCGTACGACCAGTACTTCGACGGCGCGATGCCGGACTTCCTCTACTTCGAGAAGCTCCTGCAGGACTCCGGTAGCGGGCTCAACGAGCCGGCCGCGGTGATCGTCGAAGGCGTGCAGGGCGAGGGCGGCATCAACGCCGCGCGCCTGGAGTGGCTGAAGGGCCTCGACGACCTCTGCAAGCGCCACAACATCCTGCTGATCCTCGACGACGTCCAGATGGGCTGCGGCCGCACCGGACCGTTCTTCAGCTTCGAGGACGCCGGGATCACGCCGGACATCGTCTGCCTGTCGAAGTCCATCAGCGGCTACGGCATCCCGATGGCGCTGACGCTCATCAAGCCGGAGCTCGACGTCTGGGAGCCGGGCGAGCACAACGGCACCTTCCGCGGGATCAGCCCGGCGTTCGTCACCGCCAAGGAAGCGATCGACGTCTACTGGAGCGACGACGAGCTCGAGAAGTCGACGAAAGCGAAGGGTGAGCGCATCGCGAGCGCCTTCAGCGGCATCGTCGAGGCCTACCCGGAGGCGAACCTGTTCGCCAAGGGCCGCGGCCTGGCGCGCGGCCTCGAGTTCGCGAACGGCGACCTGGCCGGGCGCGTCTGCGCGGAAGCGTTCGCGCGCGGCCTGCTGATGGAAACCTCCGGCCCCGACGGCGAAGTCATGAAGCTGCTGCCGCCGCTGACGCTCACCGACGACGAACTGACGCAGGGTCTGTCGATCATCGACGAGTCGATCAAGGCCGTCCTCAAGAAGTAAAGGAGATTGCCCGTGCTCGTCCGCACACTCGACGAGATCACCGACACCGACGCCGACATCAAGACCGAGAACTGGCGCAGCAAGCGGATCATCCTCGCCAAGGAGGGCGTCGGCTTCTCGGTGCACGAGACCACGCTCTACGCGGGGACGGTCAACGACTTCTGGTACGCCAACCACATCGAGGCGGTGTTCATCACCTCCGGTGAGGGCGAGATCGAGGACCTGGCCACCGGCAAGGTGTACGAGCTCAAGCCCGGCACGCTCTACCTGCTCAACGACCACGACAAGCACCAGGTCCGGCCGAAGACCGAGATCAAGTGCGTCTGCGTGTTCAACCCCCCGGTGACCGGCCGCGAGGTGCACGACGAAAACGGCGTGTACCCGCTGATCACCGAGGACGCATAAGCACCGGAGAGGAACACAGGAGGCGAAGCCCGTGACGCTGACGGACACCCGGGTCGACGACGCTTACCCGACCCGGATCGCCGGTACGCCGGCCCACCTGCCGCGCGAACACCCCACGGTGTGGGGTACCGAAGCCGACGGCCCGATCGACGCCGCCACGCTGGCGAACCACGAGGCACGCGGATACACCGTGGTCGAGGACCTGCTCTCCGTCGGGGAGGTCCAGACGTACTGGCAGGAGCTGGTGCGGCTGTCCTCCGACGCGGAGCTCGCCCGGGACGAGCGCGTGATCACCGAGGCGAAGACCGGTGAGGTCCGGTCGATCTTCGACGTCCACGAGATCTCGGGCCTGATCGCGGAGCTGGTGCGCGACCCGCGCGTGCTCGACCGGGCGCGGCAGCTGCTCGGCTCCGAGGTGTACGTCCACCAGAGCCGCGTCAACTACATGCCCGGCTTCAAGGGCACCGGCTTCTACTGGCACTCGGACTTCGAAACCTGGCACGCGGAGGACGGCATGCCGACGCCGCGGGCGGTCAGCTGCTCCATCGCGCTGACCGACAACCACCCGTTCAACGGCGGCCTGATGATCATGCCGGGTTCGCACCGGACGTTCGTCCAGTGCGCCGGGGAGACGCCGGGCGACAACTACAAGAGCTCGCTCAAGGACCAGCGGGTGGGCGTGCCGAGCGAGGACGACATCACGAAGATGGCGGCCGAGCACGGCATCGACCAGTTCACCGGCCAGGCCGGCTCGGCGCTGTGGTTCGACTCGAACATCATGCACGGCTCCGGGAACAACATCACCCCGTACCCGCGCTCGAACATCTTCCTGGTGTTCAACAGCGTGGAAAACGCCCTGCGGGAGCCGTTCGCGGCCGGCACGCCCCGGCCCGCGTTCATCGCCGGCCGCGATTCGACGCCGATCAGGCGCTGAGCCGAACCGGAGTCCCCGGGAAGCCGGAGATCCTGACCCGCCGGTGACCGGCCCGGTGCGCCCTGTTACCGTGTCGCCACCGCGCGGGTGTGTGGCCCGTGCAACACGTCTTCGCGGACGACCGGCGGCGGGTACTTCGCTCGGGGTGAGCTCACCCGCCTGGTTGCCCTCGGTGGCGGACGGGCGGACGGCCCCTGGCGGCCCGGCCGGGAGTTTTGACGGCGACCCCGCACCACCGGATCGGGACCGGTGGTGCGGGGTCCTGTCATGTCCGCGTCAATCGCAGGGGCGCACCACACCCGCAGCGGAATCCGCAGCGGCCGCGATAGGTCCTGGTCCCGGCCCGGTGGGGCGGTATTCGCCGGCGGGCCATCACGGTAGGTTGATTTTTCCGGCGGGGGCGACGCCGGGGACACCGTGGACCCGGGGAGGTGGGCGCGAGCATGGCCCAGACCCGGCTCCAGCTGCTCGGGCCCGTTCAGCTCTTCCACGGCGACGAGCCCGTCCCGATCGGCGGACCGGGGGTTCGCGGCCTGCTCGCGCTGCTGGCGCTGCGGCCCGGCAAGGTCGTCGGGCTCGACGAGATCATCGACGCCCTGTGGGGCCACGACCCGCCGGCGACCGCCCGGACCATCGTCCACGGCAACGTTTCCCACCTGCGGCGCATCCTGCGCGACCTCGACGGCCCGCGGATCCTCACCACCCCGCCGGGCTACCGGCTGGACGTCGAGCCGGACCTGATCGACGTCCACCGGGCGCGCTCGCTGCTGGACCGGGCGTCCCTGGCGACGCCGGAAGCCGCCGCCGCGCTGCTGGCCGAAGCGCTCGCGCTCTGGCAGGGCCCCGCGCTGGGCGGGGTGCCCGACTCCCTGCGGGCCCCCGAGCTGGAGGACCTCCGCCTCGCCGTGCACGGCGCCCGCGTCGACGCCGACCTCGAACTCGGCCGGCACGCGGAACTGATCGTCGAGCTCAGCCCGATCGTCCGGGCCGATCCGCTGGCCGAACGGACCGCGGGCCAGCTGATGCGGGCGTTGTACCACGCGGGCCGCCGCGGGGACGCGCTCGAGCTGTACCGGACCGTCTCCCGCGCGACCCTGCGCACCCTCGGCGTCGAGCCCGGCGCGGAGCTGCGCTGGCTGCACGAGCGCGTTCTCAACGACGACCTCCCGGCGCGGGACGTCGTCGCCCCGGCCGCCGGCGCGGAGCCGGCGAAAGCGATTTCGCAGCTGCCCGCGGCGGTGCCGAACCTGGCCGGGCGCGCCGAAGAACTGGCCTGGCTCGACGGCCTGGTCACCCGGGCCGAGGCCGGGCAGACCACGATCGCGGTGGTCACCGGCACCGCCGGGGTCGGCAAGAGCTCGCTCGTCGTGTGGTGGGCGCACCGGGCCGCGCCGCGGTTCCCCGACGGCGTCCTGTTCGCGTCGCTGCGCGGCTTCGACCCGCACCACCCGCCACTCGAGCCGGCCGAGCTGCTCACCCAGTTCCTGCTCGGCCTCGGTGTCGAAACCGCGAAGGTCCCCGAGCTGCTGCACGAGCGGGTCGCCCTCTACCGCTCGCTGATCGCCGGACGGCGGATGCTGGTGCTGCTCGACGACGCCCGCACCGCCGAGCAGGTGCGCCCGCTGCTGCCCCCGAGCGCGCGGACGATGACGGTGGTGACCAGCCGCTCGCGCCTCGACGGGCTCGCCGTGTCGAACGCGGCCAAGCAGCGCGTGCTCGGCACGCTCGCGCCCGACGACGCCGTGGCGCTCATCGAGGAACTCGCCGGCCCGGCGAGCCTCAACCACGCCCTCGCGCGGCTCTGCGGCTACCTCCCGCTGGCGTTGCGGATCGCCGGAGCGCGGCTCTCGGCGAGTGCGCAGCGGACCGCGGAGGAGCTCGTCGACGAGCTCGGCAACGAACGCACCCGGCTCGCGGGGCTGCAGGTCGACGGCGCCGACGACAGTGTCCGCGCGGCGTTCGACGTCTCCTTCCGAGGCCTGCCCGGCGAAGTCGCGGAGACGTTCCTGCAGCTGGGCGCGGTGCCCGGGGTGATGGTCGGGCCGCACGTGATGGCCGCGGTCGCGCAGATCACGGTGACCGAGGCCCGGCGGCGGTTGCGCACGCTGGCCGCGCACAACCTCATCGCCGAGACCGAGCGGGACGTCTTCGTGCCGCACGACCTCGTCTGGCTGTACCTGCGGGAGCTCGCGGAGCAGGAACTCGGCGACAAGGAGCGCGACGAAGCGCTCGGCTGGACGGTCCGCTACTACCAGGCGGTGGCCGACCGGGCGCGGCGCCGGCTGGGCCGGATCGCCGACCCGCTCGACTTCTCCCACGTCCTCGCCGACGACGCGATGCCGCCGCTTCCCGGCTTCGCCGAGGCGCACGACTGGTTCGCGGCCGAGTGGCCGAACCTCCTGGCCGTCCTCGACGCCGCCTACGCCGCGCGCCGTCACGACGACGTGTGGCGGCTGGCCCGGCTGGCCCACACCTACCGCGTCGCGTGCCCGCTGCTGGACGAGTGGACGCGGATGGCCGACCTCGGCGTCACCGCCGCCGAAGCCGCGGGCGACGTCGCGGGGCAGTGCTGGCTGCGGCTCGCGCGGTGCGAGATCGCGCTGACGTTCGAGCTGCCGGGTGCCGGGCTCGCCGACGCCGAACGGGCGGCGGAACTGTCCGCCGCCTCGGCCGACGAGCGGCTGCGGACGTCGGTGGACCTGCACCTCGGACGCGCGCTGAGCCGGCTCGGTGAGCACGAACGGGCCATCGAGCGGCTGGCCGAGGCCATCGCGAACGCTCCCGACGTCACCCTGCGCGGGCAGGCGCTCAGCAGCTGCGCGCAGGCGGAGAAGCGAGCGGGCCGGCTGTCCGACGCCATCGCCCACCAGCGCGCCGGCCTGCGGATCGACCGCGAACTGGGCGACGACGTCCAGGCCGTCGTCTCCCTGGACAAGCTGGCCGAGCTCAGCTTGCGGGCCGGGGACCTCGAGGCCGCCGAGCGGTACGTCTGGGAAGCGATCGATCTGGCGATCAGCCGCGAGTTCGTCGCGCGGGAAGGGACGCTGCGGCTGACGCTGGGCCGGGTGCTGCGAGCCAAGGGCGACATCGACGGCGCGCGTGAACAACTGGCGCTGTCGGTGCGCATTTACGAGCGCGTGCACCCGAAGCTCGTCGGTGAGGTGCGCACCGAACTCGCCGATCTTCAGTAACGGCTTTCTCGAACTGCGGCCGTTCGGATCGGCGCCCGGAATTTCATTGCGAATGGGTCACGACCGCGCCTGTGCGCTGAATCCTTAGTGGATTCTTAGTGGGCGCGGGCGGTGTCCGCGTAGGTTCGGCGGTGCCGGCAGAGCCCTAGGGGAGGGGCAGGCGGAGACGCCGGTGCCAGGCCCCGCGCGGGAAACCACCGCGGGGTCCGGAGCCGCCAGGAGCGGCTCGTGGCGGCCCGGCCGGCCGACGTGGGGGTAGGCCGGCCGGTCGCCAGGCGGGGGTGCCGCGCCGGCTCAGCTGACGTTCGCGGTGCAGAGCGCGATCGTCGTCCCGCTGTTTTCCGCGACCTTCTTGCCGTCGACGAGAATGGCGCAGCGGATTTCGTTGCTGACCGTCGCATTGCGGGTGTCGGCGGTGAGCGTCAACAGGTAGGAGCCATTGTTGTAGGACGCTTGCCCCTGCCAGGCGTCGGTGCTGGCGGGCGCGTTTTCGGTGCGCTGGTCGTTGAGGCTGCCGTAGCGCACGGTCGCGCCGCCGGCGGAGGTGACCTGGAAGGTCACGGCGTGCTTGTCGGTGGCCACCGCGGGCAGGTGGAGCCCGGACTCGCCGCCGCCCAAGAAGGTCGAGTACAGCAGCATCCCGGCCGTGGTGAGCAGCGCGGCGGCCGTGACGGTGGTGGCGGTGATCGCCACCCCGCGGTCGCCCACGGCGCCCTTCTTGGCCTGGACCAGCCCGGTGATCGCCAGGATCAGCCCGATCCCGCCCAGCGGCCACGCGACGAACTCGACATCCGGGACGAACGTGACGACCAGCGCCGCCACGCCGAGCAGCAGGCCGACGATCGCCAGGATGTTCCGCGCGGGCTTCGCATTGGCTTGACGACGCTCCGTGGCCGTCACCGGCGGCGCGGGTCGGCCGTGGCGCGCGGTGGCCGGCGGGTACTGCGGGTCGGTCATCATGCGAACCCCTTCGGGTGGGAGTGCGACGACGTTAACCCATAAGTGTGGCCCCGAACGAAATTGTTACATTCTGGAAAAAGTCATTGTCCCACCATTTGGGGTCAGGTATCGATATTTCCTGACATCGCGGGCATGGTGTGGCCCGATGATCAATGGGAAGAATATCGGAGTTCCCACTGTTCGACGCGGCCTTTCGCGACCTCGCAGCGGGTATCGTAAATATCGTACGGGCATCCGGGCACCGCCGTGAGGCCTACGACGACCGTCGGTACCGGCGTTCAAGACGAAGTCGTATACCGGACTTCTCAGTCGAAAAGGCTTACTTCCGGGGTGATTTCGAGCAGTTCGAAGACGGGCCGTCCGCGACGGCCGTCGATCGTCGTCGTGCGCACGACGCGGAGCCGGGCGGTCACCGGGCGGTCGAGGTTCTCCTTGATCTCGTCGAGCAGGTCCGGGGCCACCGCGCCCTGGATCGTGCCGCCCGACTCGCGGTCGAGGTAGAAGATGCGCCGCCGGGTGCGGACGCCGTCGAGCCGCCCGCGCACCGTCTCGTAGCCGACTTCCTCGCGGGACTCGCGGAGGCTGCCCTGCAGGATCCGCGCCTGCTCGGTGGTCATGCTGCGGGTGACCTGCTCGCCGGCGGTCGGGGTCAGCGCCATCCCGATGCCGGCGTTCTTCGCGACGGCGTTGACGATGTCGCTCACCGCGTTGCGGACGGTGTCGCGCTGGAGCAGCACGGCGTCGAGCGCGCCGTCGTCCGAGCCGTTCGCCGGCAGGAAGTCGCAGAGCTCCTTGACCGCGCGCTCGGACAGCGTCTCGATGCCGTCGACGATCAGGGCGTCGTCGGAGACGTCGAGTTCGGGGAAGCCGAAGAAGATCGCGTTGCCGGCCTGGCCGCGCTGGATCAGCGGCGCCTTGTCCCGGTCGGTCTGCTGGACCTGGGTGACCTCGCCGGACGGGTTCCGGATGATGTGCCCGATCTTCGCCGTCGCGTCCTGCAGGGCGCGGCTGATGTCGGAGAAGGTGTACGCGTCGATGGTCTGCTCGCCGATCACCGAGACGTGCAGCAGCGGCGAGCGGGACGTCCGTTCGAACTTGGCGTTGGCCGCCATCGCCGAGGCGCGGGCCAGGTCGTCGAGCCACGTGCCGCCGGGGATTTCGTCGGCGATGCGCCGGAACTCGTTCCTCACCAGATCATCTCCGGGTAGCCCCTGCCGCCTTCGGCCCAGACCTCGGCCCACACGTCTTCGTCGCCGGGGCGGCACAGGAAGCCGTCCAGCATGCCGCCGACCGGCTGCACCTGGTCGAGGTACATCGCCGGCTGCCCGACGATCACCCCTCGCAGCGTGAGCAGGCCGTAGAGCGCGGACCGGCCGGCGTCGTCGAGCCGCTTGAGCGCGCCCCACTCGTCCGGGATGAGGACGACGTCGAGGCTCTGCGGCGGGTGGGCGGTCCGGGTGATGAGCTCGCCGCCGATCCAGGCGCGGCCGGACGGGATGATCCGCCGGGCGACGCCGAGGTAGCTGTTGAGCGCGCTGAAGAGGATCTCGCGGTCGTTCTGGTGCGGGGCGTCGAACACCAGGCGTTCGTAGACGTCGGCGAGGTCACCCGCGTGCCGGCCCGGCGGCAGGACCTGCTGCGACGTCCAATGGGGGAGCGCCACTCCACCCCCTTCTCAGCCTTCGCTCACAGTGCGTAGCCGAACTTACCAGGATGGGTGTCAGCCGCCGCGCCCAGGCTGCTGCCACTGCCGGGTGGCGTCCGGTGGCTCTTCGGCCTGCGGCCAGGCGGGTTCTTCTTCGGTGGGCCAGTCCTCGGCCTGCGCCCCGCGCTGCGGCGGCAGCGGCAGGTGCCCCTCGCGGTGGCCGACGGGATCGGGTTCTTCGTCGTCGTGGACCTCGGCGCGCGGGTCGGGCGCGTGCTGGGCCCAGGCGGCCGGGATGAACTGCGTCTGCTCGGTCGACAGTGGCGGCGGCGGTTCGTACGGAGGTGCTTCGTCGTCGGGTTCGGGTTCCCGGGCGGGCTCGGGCTGGGGACGCGGGGTGGCGCGCAGCACGACCCAAGACGTCAGCGCCCCGAGGGCGAAGGCGGCGATCAGCCACAGCCAGATCTGTCCGAACAGCCAGAACATCAGCTCATCACCCCTCAAACGACCGTGATCTCGACACGCCGGTCTTCTTCGCCGCCGGTGGCCGGCCGGGTGTCGCCCAGCCCCCGGTAGGTGACGCGGCCGGCCGCCAGCCCGTTGGCGGTGAGGATCCGCGCGACGGCCCGGGCGCGGTCCCGCGAGAGTTTGAGAGCGGCGCGCTCGCCACCGGGCCCCCGGGCGACGTGCCCGGTGACGCGGTACCGGAAGCCGGCGGGCGCCTTGGCGAGAGCGATCGCGACACTGCGCGCGGCCTGTTCGCCGTCAGGGGTGAGCTTCGCCGTATCGGGCTCGAAGGCGATGGGCGCCTCGGTGAGCATCCGATCGATCTCGGCCTGCACACCGGCCTTGTCGGTGGGCGGCGGAGCGGTGGTGCTGGTGGTCGGCGGCGGGCTCGTGGTGGTGGTGGTCGTCGGCGCGGGCGGCGCGGTGGTGCTGCTGGGCGCCACGGGGGTGACATCGCCGTTGACCTTGGCGGCCCGGACGCCGTCGACCTTTTGCACGATTTCGAGGGCTCTCAGCGCTTGGTCGGGCGGGAATCCGCTCAGGGTGGCGTCCCGCCCGTCGAAGCGGACATCCCCGGTGGGGAGCCCGGCCTCGAAGAGGGCGGTCTGAGCCCGCGCGGCCAGGTCCCGCTCCATGCCCCCGGACCGGGTCCAGGTGGCGACCCCCGCGAGCAGCGCTGTGACCAGCACCGCAACCGGGACCACGAGGATCCAGCGCCGACGCATAAGGGGACTGTAAGCCGGGTGCGGCGGGTTGGCGACCTGAATCCGGGTGGTAATCCACAAGTTGTCCCCAGGCAAGTCGACATGTGGACAACTGCGGGGATCGTGTTCGGTTGGGCACTTTCTGTCGGAGGTGGTCGATAGGCTGGAGACGGGTGGTTCCCCCAGGGAGGGTGGGCTGCGTTCGGGGGCGGTTTGTGGCTGAGGTTGAGGCTGCGGTTTGGGTTGAGGATCATTCGGGAGCCGGGAGCCGGGAGCCGGGAGCCGGGAGCCGGGAGCCGGGAGCCGGGAGCCGGGAGCCGGGAGCCGGGAGCCGGGAGCCGGGAGCCGGGAGCCGGGAGCCGGGAGCCGGGCAGCGGGCCCTCGATGCGCGGTTGCGGCGATCCGGCGCCTTCACCGAGTCCCGCAAGCCCGCTGCGGGGCGAGCACGCGCGCCAGGTGTGGCTGTCAGCCGCGATCAGCGCACCGTCGGCAGCCTCTCCGGTTGAGGCGATCCGGTGTTTTCGCCGAGCCCGGCATGCCCGCCGCGGGGCGACCACGCGCGGCTGCCAACCCCGATCAGCCCATCGTGGTCAGCCTCAATACCCGGCCGCCGCGATCCGGGGCCGAGCGCTCCCCTCGGTCCTCAAGCCCGCCGCCGGGAAACCCAGCGTGCCTGCCAACCCCGATCAACCCACCCGAACAGAACCCAGCCCACTCGAGCCGCATGCCGCGGACGCGTCCCGTCCGCCGCGCCAATCCTCAGCTGGCCTGCTGCCGCCGAGCGCTGTCCGGTACCTCGAGCACCTCCAACGGCACCAGCGGCGCCAGCTGAGGCCGCTTCGGCGACAGTCCGTCACCCATCGACTCGCCGCGCAGTTGCCGGCGGATCCAGGGCAGCAGGTGCACCTTCGTCCACGTCAGGTCCGATCGCCGGGAATCGATCCAGCGGCTCGGGGTCTCCTCCAGTGGCCACGGCTCTCGCCAGTCCGCCTCCACCGGGATGCCCAGGACCTCCGCCGCCTTCATGGCGATCCGGCGGTGGGCCTCCGGGGAAAAGTGCAGGCGGTCGTCGCTCCAGGCGCGGCGGTCCTGCAGGGGGGCCATCGTCCAGAGGTCGACCATGCGGGCTCCGTGGCGCTCCGCGATCGCCCACAGGTTCGTGTTGTAGATCGCCACCTTGCCGCGCAGCACCGACATCACCGACAGGACTTTCGTGTCCGGGCCGTTGAACATCAGCACCGGGATGCCCGCCTCGCGCAGCTTCGCGACGCCCTCCTCCAGGCGCTGGGTGACCGCGTCGACGTCCGCGCCCGGGACGATGATGTCGTTGCCGCCGGCACAGAGCGTGACCAGGTCGGGCTTCAGCTCCAGGGCGATCGGGAGCTGCTCGTCCAGGATCTCGTCGAGCATCTTGCCCCGCAGGGCCAGGTTGGCGTAGCGGAAGTCGCTGCGGCCGGCCGCCAGGACCTCGGCCAGCCGATCGGCCCACCCCCGGAAGGAGCCGTCCGGCAGGCCGTCGTTGAGCCCCTCGGTGAAGCTGTCACCGAGGGCTACGTAGCTGTCGAATCCGTACACGTGGGTCCCCTTCCCATCCTGCGACCGACACACCCCGACATGTAGTTGTACACCTCAACTAACCATCGGCCGCAAACCCGCTCCACCCCCCGGGCGTTCAGCCTGCGGTAACAGTGTCTTCTCTCGTCGGCCTTTTGCGCCTCTCTATTACGCAGTCTTCACCTTCGGTATGTCGTGAAACCGCACACTCGGAGGTAAAGCGGACCCCCGCTGTGGCGAAAATCTCCCTGCCCGGGGCGTTCCGGACGCGATCCGGCAGGCTGGACACGTGTCCGGAGAACCCCGTGAATCGCTCGCGCAGATCCTCGGTGGCCGTCGCGGCGCGCTCGACGCCAGCATCCCGCCCGTCGGCTTCGTCGCCGGCTGGCTCGCGGCCGGCCAGTCCGTCGCCTGGGGTGCCGGCGCCGCCGTCGTGGTCGCCGTCGCGGTCGGGGTCTTCCGGATCGCCGGCGGCGGCAAGGTCCGCGCGCTCGTCGTCAGCCTGGCCGCCGTCGTCGCGGCCGCGCTGATCGCCCTGCACACCGGCCGCGCCCAGGACTTCTTCCTGCTGCAGCTGATGTCCAATGTGGCCAGCGCGCTGCTGTGGGCGGCCAGCATCGTCGTGCGCTGGCCGCTGCTCGGCGTGGTCGTCGGCCTGCTGCTGGGCCAGAAGACGCGCTGGCGCCGCGACGCCGTGCTGCTCAAGGCCTACTCGCGGGCCAGCTGGGTGTGGGTGCTCCAGTACACGCTGCGCGTGGTCGTCTACGGCCTGCTGTGGTCGGCCGGCCAGGTGCTCGCGCTCGGCGTGGCTCGCACGGTGCTGTCGTGGCCGCTCGTCGCGCTGACCGTCGCGGTCAGTGGCTGGGTGCTCTACCGGGCGTTGCCGCCGGAGCACCCCGGCCTGCGCCTGGCGCCGGAAACCCGCTCGGACGACGTACCCGGGGCATAAGGCGGCCCCCGGCGAGGGGGGAGGGTCCGGGGGCCACTGCCTACGGTACCCGGACTACCCGGGTTCAGTCGACGGTTTCGCGTCTTTGCGCCGCGTTTTGCTCAATATCGTTCCGGCCGGGGTCGCGGCGCACCCTCCCCGAAGGCGTCCACGGCGGCCAGCCACGCTGCCCCGAGCACCCCATCGGAGCTGGTCAGCACCTCGAGACCGGCCAACCGGCGGCGGACGAGCTCGCCGACCGGGCTGGCTCCGGTGAGCACCGAGCCGACGAGCACGACCGGAGTCGACTCGCCGGGCTCGCGCGCCGCGAGGGCGTTCTCGGCCAGGAACCCGGCCGCGCGGGCGACGATCTCCCGGCCCGCGGGCTCACCCGCGTCGTGCGCCGCGCTCACCAACGGGGCGAACCGGGCGAGCCGGACGGGCGCCTCCGCGTTGGCCGCCGTGATCAACGCCCGGGACGCGGCCAGCCGCGCGGCGTCGTCACGGACGTCCAAACCGGACAGTCCCAGCGCGGCGGTGAGCACCGCCGACGGCAGCCCGTCGAGCGGGCGCCCGCGCCCGAGTGCCTCCAAAGTGGAGCGGACGGCTTCACGGCCGAGCCAGAACGCCGACCCCTCGTCGCCGAGCAGCCAGCCGTAGCCGCCCGTCGTGCCCGCGAGACGCCGCTTCCGGATCCGGCCCACGATCGAACCGGTGCCGGCGACGACGACCGTCCCGTCCGGTGCCGGCGTCGCCGACGCGTACGCCACTTCGGCGTCGGCGACCGTCCGGACCGCACACGTGAGACCGATTCGCGTCCACGCCGCGTCGAAGACCGCCGCCACGCCCTGGTCGCTCAGCTTGCTGACCCCGGCCATGCCGACGACGCACGCCCGCACCGCCCCGGGGTCGTGGGCGCCGAGCGCCGCGGTGATCGCGCCGGCGATCCGGCCCGCGGCGACCTCGGGCGCGTGCGCGTTCGGGTTGGCCCCTTCACCGCGCCCGGTGCCCAGCACCGCGCCGGTGGCGTCGACCAGGGCCGCCCTGGTCGACGTGCCGCCGGCGTCGACGCCCACCGCGAAGCTCACCGGGTCTTGGTCACCTTCAGCAGGCCGCGCGGGCTGTCCGGGTCGCCGCCGCGGGCCAGCGACAGGCCGAGCGCGATCCGCTGGATCGGCAGGATCTCCAGGATCGGCGCCAGCTCCTCGACCGTCGGGGCGACGTCGATGCGCAGCGCCGCGGGCACCTCGGCGGCGGCCGAACCGACCGCGAGGACGTCCGCACCGCGCTTGCTGACGGCCTCGAGGACCTCGTGCATCGCCCGGCCGCCGTGCCCGGCGCTGGTCACCGCGAGCACGGCGGTCTCGCCGTCGACCGCCGCGACCGGGCCGTGCAGCAGGTCCGCGCCGCTGTACGCGCGGGCGGCGAGGTAGCTGGTCTCGGCGAGCTTGAGCGAACCCTCGAGCGCGCTCGCGTAGGAGTAGCCGCGGCCGGTGGTGAGGACCCGGTCGACGAAGCGGTACCGGTCGACCGCGCGCCGCACCCCCTCCTCGGCGCCGTCGAGGGTCTGCTGCGCCAGCTCGCCGATCTTCTCGGCGTCGGCCGCCTTGCCGCCGCGCACCGCGTCGATCAGCAGGTACAGCGCCATCAGCGTCGCGGAGTACGTCTTGGTGGCCGCGACGGCCTTCTCGACGCCCGCGCCGATGTCGACGCCGAGCTCGGACGCCGCCCGCAGCGGCGAGTCCGGCGTGTTGGTGACGGAGACCGTCAGCGCGCCCTGGCGGCGCGCCGTTTCGGTGACCTCGATCAGGTCGGGCGAGCCGCCGCTCTGGCTGACCGTGACGAACAGCACGTCCCGGAGATCGGGCCGCGCGCCGTACAGCGTCGCCGTCGAGGGGGAAACCAGACCGGCCGGGAGGCCGAGCAGTACCTCGATCAGGTACTTCGCGTACAACGCTGCGTGGTCGCTCGATCCACGCGCGGCGAGCAACGCGAACCGCGGCGGGCGTTGTGAGATCTTTTCCGCCACTTCGGCGATTTCCGCCTGACGCCGCACCAGTCCCGCCAAGACGTCCGGCTGCTGGGCGATCTCCGCGGCCATGTGCGCGCCGGGCCGTTGTTCGGTCATCATTTTCCTCTCCACCTCCGGCATTATGTACCGGACTCAGGCGGCGTCGGTCAGGTCTAGACCAATGTTATAGGGGCGGCGCGTTTGGGGAAAAGGGTACGTTTCTTACGGGGACGTGGCGTGCGATGAGGGAAGACATAGGGAGCCGGGCATGTTGGAGACCACCACCACGGGCGAGGCGGGCGCCGTCGCCGGGATGCGCGGGCAGCGCGAGCCCAAGTACTGGGCGCTGAAACAGCACCTGCTCGACCTCCTGGACGTGCTGCCGCCGGGGTCGCCGATCCCGACCGAACGCGCGCTCGCCGGGGAGTTCACGGTCTCCCGCACCACCGTGCGCCAGGCGCTCGCCGACCTCACCGCCGAGGGCCGCCTGCACCGTGTGCAGGGCAAAGGCACCTTCGCGGCCGAGCCGAAGCTCGCCCAGCGGCTGCAGCTGTCCTCCTACACCGAGGACATGCGCAAGCAGGGCCTGAAGCCGTCGTCGAAGCTGCTGGAAGTCGAAGAAATGCCGGTCGAGGGCGACCTCGCGAAGCTGCTCGGAATCCGGACCGGCGCGAAAATCCTCCGCCTTCGACGACTTCGACTGGCGGACTCGCAGCCGATGGCGCTGGAGACGACGCACCTTCCCCTCGGCCGTTTCCGCGGGCTGCGCAAGCACGTCTCGGCCGGCGGTTCGTTGTACGCCGTTCTACGCGAGCACTACGGCGTCGAACTCGAACGCGCGGAAGAAACGATCGAGACGTCGCTGGCGGGACCGCAGGAAGCGGAGATGCTCGGCGCGGACGTCGGCATGCCGGTGCTGATGCTGACCCGCCACTCGTTCGCCACGGACGGCAAGCCGGTCGAGTTCGCCCGCTCGGTCTACCGCGGCGACCGCTACAAGTTCGTGACGACGCTGCTGCCGTGAACCCGGTCCCGGAGCACCCCCGCGGTTGACGGGGGTCTCCTGGCACGGTGGAGTTGGCCGGTGAACTCCACTGAAGACACCGGGATCCGATGGGGGACCGGCGCGGCGCGCGGTGTCCTCGCCACCACGATCCTCGGCTCCGGCATGGCGATGCTCGACGGCACGATCGTCAACGTCGCCCTGCCCCGCATCGGCGCCGAACTCAACGCCTCGGTCGCGGGGCTCCAGTGGATCCTCGACGGTTACATGCTGGCCCTGGCCGCGCTGATCCTCGTCGCCGGCTCGCTCGGCGACCGGTACGGCCGGCGCCGCATGTACCTCGTCGGCGTCGTCTGGTTCGGCGTCGCGTCCGGGCTGTGCGCCGCGGCGACGTCCACCGAGATGCTCGTCGCGATGCGGATCCTGCAGGGCGTCGGCGGCGCCCTCCTGACGCCGGGGTCGCTCGCGATCCTCCAGGCGTCCTTCGCGCACGACGCCCGCGCCCGCGCGATCGGCGCCTGGTCCGGCCTCGGCGGTATCGCGGCCGCCGCCGGGCCGCTGCTCGGCGGCTTCCTCGTGCAGGTCTGGTCGTGGCGGCTGGCGTTCCTGATCAACGTGCCGATCGCGGTCGCGGTGGTGCTCATGGCCCGCCGGTTCGTCCCCGAATCCCGGGACCCGGACGCCACCGGGCACCCGGACTTCGGCGCCGCCGCTCTCGGTGCTGTCGGCCTCGCCGGGATCACCGGCGCGCTGGTGGAGGCGCCCGCCCGCGGCGTCGGCGACCCGCTCGTGCTGGTCGCGGGCCTGCTGGGGATCGCGGGGCTGGCCGCGTTCGTCGCCGTCCAGCACCGCTCGGCGGAGCCGCTCGTGCCGCCGTCGCTGTTCCGCGACCGCACGTTCACCCTCTCGAACGCGCTGACCTTCGTCGTCTACGCCGCCCTCGGCGGCGTGATGATGCTGCTGGTCATGCAGCTGCAGGTCTCGCTCGGCTACTCGCCGACCGCGTCCGGGCTGGCCGGGTTGCCGCTGACGGTGATCATGCTGCTGCTCTCGGGCCGCTCCGGCGCGCTCGCGCAGCGCATCGGCCCGCGGACGCAGCTGGTCGTCGGCCCGATCGTCGTCGGCATCGGGATGCTGCTGATGCTGCGCATCGCGCCCGGCGCGTCCTACTTCGGCGCGGTGCTGCCCGCGGTGGTGGTGTTCGGGCTCGGCCTGGCGACGGTGGTGGCTCCGGTGACCGCGACGGTGCTCGCCGCGGCCCCGGACCGCTACGCCGGTGTCGCGTCCGGCGTCAACAACGCCATCGCCCGCTCGGGCGGCCTGCTGGCGGTGGCGGTGCTGCCGGCGGCGGCCGGGCTGACCGGCGAGGCGTACACCGACCCGGTCGCGCTGACGGCGGGCTGGCGGACGGCGCTGGTCATCTGCGCGGCACTGGCCATCGCCGGCGGCCTGATCGCGCTGGGCATCCACAACGGCGTCCTCGCGCCCCCGGCCGAGGCCAAACCCGACGACGAGTGCCCCCACCTCGGCGAGTGCTACCACTGCGGCGTCGAGGGCCCGCCGACGCACATCCGCGGCGGCGGGACCCCGGTCGCCGGCTCCTGACCCGCGGCCGGGATCAGCCCGCGAGGATCTCGGCGAACAGCGCCGGGTCGGCGTTGCCGCCCGAGACCAGCGCGACCGTCTTGCCGGCCGGCAGCTCTTCGGCGTGGAACAGGTACGCCGCCGTCGTCACCGCGCCGCTCGGCTCGGCCACCAGCCGGGCCTTGCGGGCGAGGACGCGGACGGCCTCGCGGATCTCGTCCTCGGTGACCGTGACCATCCGGTCGACGACCTCGCGCAAATGGGCGAAGGTCAGTTCCGACGGTTGCGAGCGCAGGCCGTCGGCGATCGTGCGGGCGCGGTCGGCCTGCGGCCACCGGACCAGTTCGCCCCGCTGGAGGCTGTCGGCGACGTCCGCGGCCAGCGCCGGCTCGACCCCGATCACCTTCGCCTGCGGGCAGCGGGCCTTGATCGCGGTGCCGACCCCGGCCGCCAGCCCGCCGCCGCTGATCGGGACGAGCACGACCTCGACGTCCGGGAGATCCTCGGCGATCTCCAGCCCCGCCGTGCCCTGACCGGCGATGATGGCCGCGTGGTCGAACGGCGGGACCAGGGTCAGCCCGCGTTCGACGGCCAGTTCACGCGCTTTCCCCTCGTGCTCGCCGATCGGGACCTCGATGACCTCGGCGCCGTACGAACGGGTGGCCTCGACCTTGATCCGCGGCGCGACGTCCGGCACGACGATCACCGCGGGCACGCCGTACCGCTGCGCCGCGTACGCGACTGCCTGCGCGTGGTTGCCGCTGGAGTACGCGATGACCCCGCGGGCGCGGGCCGCGTCGTCGAGGGCTGCGATGGCGTTGAACGCGCCGCGCACCTTGAAGGCGCCGACCGGTTGCAGGCTTTCGGGTTTGAGCCACAGGGTCTTGCGGGGATCCCAGGTCTGGAGCAGCAGGGGTGTGCGTACGGCGACATCTTCGACGCGCTTCGCGGCGGCCTCGATGTCAGAGATCGTCACCAGTTCCATGTGCCGAGTATGTCAAGAAAACGTTCGAACTGGAGTGTCTAATATGGACAGACGGAGTGGTCCTCCTCACGCTGCGGCAACGAGGGGAGTGCCTCACGCGCCTTAGACGTTGGACAGGGGAGAACACGGACTACCTAGATCGGGATCATGAGCAAGGAGAACGTAGCGGCTTCGGAAGAGAAAGAAGAGAAGTCGGGCCTGCGGATCGCGCAGGTCCTGGCGGCGGCGCTGGCGGCGGTGACCGCGGCGCTGCTCGGCTCGACACTCGGCGTAGCGGGCACGGTGGCCGGCGCCGGCGTGGCGAGCGTGGTGTCGACGGTCGGCAGCGAACTGTACCTGCGCTCGCTGCAGCGCACCCGTGAGGCGGCGCTCAGGGCGCGCCAGCTGGCGACGTCGGGCATCCGGCGGCGCGGGCCGGCCGAGGGGCCGCCGGACGTGCCGATCACCGACCAGCCGACGGTCCAGCTGAAACCACCGGAGGAAGAGCCGTCACGGCTGTCGGCGCGGCTGCGGAAACTGCGCTGGCCGTTGATCATCGGCACGAGCGTGGCGGCGTTCGCGGTGGCGATCCTGTCGATCGTCGGCTTCGAGTCGGCGACGGGCACCCAGATCGGCGGCGGCACGGGCCCGAGCATCGGCAAGATCTTGACCGGCGGCTCCGGTCAAGAGGACAAGACCCCGGCGACGACACCGGCACCCAGCACGGACGACACGCAGGTGGCGCCGACGGACACGGCCACGACCCCGACGGGCACCTCGACCCCGCCGACGACGTCGTCGCAGACCCCGACGACCACCCCGAGCACGACGGCCGACCAGCCGTCGACCTCGGCGCCGGCGACGTCGGCAACCCCGCCGACCAGCAAGGGCGCCGCGACGACGCCGACCCCGTGACTCAGGGGAGGCGGGCGCGCAGTTCGCGGGCCGCGGCCTCGGGGTCCTCGGCCTCGGTGATCGCCCGGACCACCACGATCCGGGACGCTCCCGCGTCGAGGACCTCGCCGAGCCGCGGCCCGTCGATGCCGCCGATCGCGAACCACGGCCGGTCGGGGGCCCAGGCCGCCGTCGCGCGCACCAGGTCCAGGCCCGGCGCCGGGCGGCCCGGCTTCGTCGGCGTCGGCCAGCACGGGCCCGTGCAGAAGTAATCCACCCCGGGCTCCGCGGCCGCCGCGAGGGCCTGGTCGAGCGCGTGCGTCGAGCGGCCGATCACCACCTCGTCGCCCAGGATCCGGCGGGCCAGCGGCACCGGGATGTCGTCCTGGCCCAGGTGCAGCACGTCGGCCCCCACGGCCAGCGCCACGTCGGCCCGGTCGTTCACCGACAGCAACGCTCCGTGGCGGGCACACGCCTCCGCCAGCACCTCCAGCGCCGCGATCTCGCCGGCGGCCTCCAGGGCGCCGGTCTTGTCTCGCAGCTGGATGATGTCGACGCCGCCCGCGAGGGCCGCGTCGGCGAAGGCGGCCAGGTCGCCGCGGTCCGTGCGGGCATCCGTGCAGAGGTACAGGCGCGCCGCGTCGAGGCGGGCGCGGATCTTGTCACCGGAGAGGGCGGGCATAGCGGCGACCGTACCGCGCACGTTGATAATCCGACCAAAAGTAGGCCGGCCGTCGAGCGCTACGTGCCATTGCCGCGAAAGCCATCCGGCCGTGACTGCGGTTGGATTATCAACCAACGGCACAGTAGGGTGGGGTTGTCCGCACGGGAGCCCGAGGAACGGGCTGAGAGGGAGCTGCCGCTCCGACCGTGGAACCTGATCCGGGTCATGCCGGCGCAGGGAGCGTGATTCCATGACGAACCTGGCAGTGGTGGGCGGCGGCGTGATCGGCCTGTCCGCCGCGTGGCGCGCCGCCGCGAAAGGCCACCAAGTCACCCTCTACGACCCCGAACCCGTCCGCGGTGGGGCGTCCTGGCTGGCCGGCGGCATGCTCGCCCCGGTCACCGAGGCGTGGCCGGGCGAGGAGGACGTCCTCCGCCTCGGCGAAGAGTCGCTCAGACGGTGGCCGGATTTCGCGCGTGACCTCGGTAAAGAGGGCGCCGACCCGGGGCTGGCCGGGCACGGGACGCTCGTCGTCGCCTTCGACAGCGCCGACGCCGGCCACCTGGACATCCTGGCCGGCCACCTGCACTCGCTCGGCCGCGCGGCCGAGCGGCTCACCGGGCGGGAGGTCAAGCGGCTCGAACCCGGTGCCGGATCCGTCCGAAGTGGACTCCACGTGCCCGGTGACCTGGCCGTGGACAACCGGAAACTGCTCGAGGCGCTGTACGCGGCCTGCGTCAACCACCAGGTCCGGTTCGTCCGCGAGCGCGTCGAGGAACTCCCGGACGCCGAAGCCGTCGTGCTCGCCGCGGGTGCCTGGACCGGGCGGCTGCACCCGGCGCTCGCCGACGCCGTCCGCCCGCTCAAGGGCGAAATCCTCCGGCTCAGGCCCCGCCGCGGCTGCTTGCCACCGCCCACGCACACCGTCCGCGCCGTCGTCGAAGGCCGGCCGATCTACCTCGTCCCGCGCGGCGACCAGGAGCTGGTCCTCGGCGCCACCCAGTACGAGGCCGGTTTCGACCAGGCCGTCACCGCTCGCGGCGTGCGCGAGCTGCTCGAAGGCGCCGAACGCGTCTTCCCCGCGATCACCGAGTACGAGCTGACCGAGACCGCCGCCGGCCTGCGGGCCGGCAGCCGGGACGCGCTGCCGTACCTCGGCGTCTTGGACGGCAGTGTTTTTGCCGCGACCGGGCACCACCGCAACGGCCTGCTGATGGCCCCGGTGACCGCGGACGCCGTGGTCGCCTGGCTCGAGGGGGAGAAGCCGCCGGAAGGCACCGAAGCGGCGTCCCCCGCCCGCCTGCACCAGAAGGAGCACGTGTGATGGAGATCAAGCTGAACGGCGAGTGGACGGCGTTCCCGGACGACGCGACCGTCGCCGACGTCCTCGACGCCTCCGGCGGACAGCGGCCCGGCATCGCCGTCGCGGTCGACGGCGTCGTCGTCCGCCGCGCCGACTGGGCGGCCACCGCCGTGCCCAAGGGAGCGGTCCTCGACGTGCTCACCGCGGTCCAGGGAGGCTGACATGGACGAAGCACCACTGGTCATCGGCACCTGCAAGCTGACGTCCCGGCTGATCATCGGCACCGGCGGCGCGGCCAACCTCGCCGTGCTGGAACGCGCGCTGGTCGCGTCCGGCACCGAGCTGACCACCGTCGCCATGCGCCGCGCCGACGCCGAGGGCGGCTCCGGCGTCCTCGAACTCCTCAACAGGCTCGGCATCGAACTGCTGCCGAACACGGCGGGCTGCCGGACGGCCGCCGAAGCCGTGCTCACCGCGCAGCTCGCGCGGGAGGCGCTGGAAACCGACCTGATCAAGCTCGAGGTGCACGCCGACGACCGGACGCTGCTGCCGGACCCGTTCGAAACGCTCGACGCCGCCGAACGGCTGGCCGCCGACGGGTTCACCGTGTTCGCCTACACGAACGACGACCCGGTGCTCGCGCTGCGCCTGGAGGAAGCCGGCTGCGCCGCGGTGATGCCGCTGGGCGCGCCGATCGGCACCGGTCTCGGCATCCGCAATCCGCACAACATCGAGCTGATCGTTTCGCGGGCGGGCGTTCCGGTGATCCTGGACGCCGGAATCGGCACGGCCTCGGACGCGACGCTGGCGATGGAGCTCGGCTGCGACGCGGTCCTGCTGTCCACCGCGGTCACCCGGGCGGCCGATCCCGAGCGGATGGCCGCGGCGATGCGCGCGGGTGTCGTGGCCGGGCGGCTGGCCCGCGAGGCCGGGCGCGTGCCGCAGCGCTTCTGGGCGCAGGCGTCGAGCCCGCCCCGGTGAACTGCTGCTTTCGGGGGCTCTGGGTGGCGGAGCCCCCGGCCCGGGGCGAAGCCCCGGTATGACGCCGTGGTGGCTTAACGCGGAGCGTCACTGCGAGCCCGTAAGGTGGACGGCACTTTCCGGCGCACCCGCGGCGGGGCGAAGGTAGAAGGAGCCAGCCGTGACGAGCACATCGGTCCAGGACGTCTCGGGCAGGTTGTACCTCGCGGTGGGCAGGTTGTCCCGGTCACTGCGGCAGGCGGGTGTCCCGGGGCCGGGCCACGGCGCCCTCTCGGCGCTGGCGACGCTGGTGCACGCGGGCCAGCTGCGGCTCGGCGACCTCGCGGCCAAGGAGGGCGTGGCCGCGGCGACGATGTCGCGGATCATCGCGTCCCTGGTCGAGGCGGGGTACGTCAGCCGCGAGTCCGACCCGGTCGACCGCCGGGCCTGGCTGGCGAAGGCGACCGAAGAGGGCGAGCGGCTCGTGTCCGGCGTCCGGTCGACGCGGGTGCAGGAGCTGAACCGCCGCCTCGACCGGCTCTCGCCCGAGCACCGCGAGGCCCTGACGGCGGCGATCCCGGCGCTCGAGGCCCTGATCGCGGACGACTAGGACGAGCCTCGGTGTGGTGCGCCGGCTGAGCGGGTACACCCGCAGCACGCTGGTCGACCGTCGACCGGAACACCTGGGGAGGTAGGCGTGGTGGACTCGACGCTGGCCGCGATTTGGTTTCCCGATGGCCCGATGGGCGGCGTGCTCGTGGTGATCGCTCTCGTGGCTGTGATCGGGGGGACCATCATGAGCCGTCGGGCCCGGAAGAAGCGCTGATCGCGGACCACTAAGCGGCTTTCTGCCGCAGCTCGGCCAGTTCCGCGCGCAGGGCGCGGAGCTCGTCGAGGATCTCCTGGTTGGCCGCGGCCTGCGTTTCGGCCTGCTTCGCCTCTTCCTCGCGGATGTCCTGGCGCAGCTCGTCCTCCATGCCGCTGACCACGACGGCGATGAAGAGGTTCAGCACCGCGAAGCTGGACACCAGGATGTAGACGACGAAGAAGATCCAGGCCATCGGCGCCTGTTCCATGATGGTCTTCGCGATGTCCGGCCACGCCTCGCCGGTCATCACCTGGAACAGGGTGAACAGGGACGTGCCGAGGTCGCCGAAGTCGCCGGGGTCGATGGTGCCGAACAGCTTCGTCGCCATCACCCCCGCCACGAAGATGATCAGCGCGAGCAGTGCCGCGATCGACGCCATCCCGGGGATCGCGGCGAGCAGGCCGGAGACGACCTTCCGCATCGACGGCACGACGGAGATCAGCCGCAGGACGCGCAACACGCGCAACGACCGCAGCACCGCGAACGGCCCGGTCGCCGGGATCACCGCGATGCCGACCACCAGCAGGTCGAAGACGTTCCAGTTGTCGCGGAAGAAGCTGCCGCGGTAGGCGTAGAACTTGGCCAGCAGCTCGGCGACGAAAATGCCCAGCGCGAGGTGGTCGAGGGCGTGCAGCAGGGAACCGTAGCCGTCCATCAGCGACGTGGACGTCTCCATGCCGAGGGTGACCGCGTTGAAGACGATCACCGCGATGATGAAGTTCTGGAAGCGGCGGTCCTCCAGGACCTTCGCCACCCGATCGCGCCCGGTCAAGGCCGCCCCCTGCTTCGGTCAAGGATCAGTAAACGCAGGGATGGTAACCGGGCGGGTACTCAGCGCTCCTCGGGCGCCAGCCGCCAGAAGGCCGAAACCGGGCCGACCTTGGCGCCCATCGGGTAGGCGTGCTCGACCGCGTGCGAGACGAACCACTTGCCGTAGCGCGCGGCCTCGACCACGGACATCCCCTTGGCCAGGCCCGCGGTGAGCGCCGACGCCATCGTGTCGCCCGCGCCGTGCGTGTGCGGGGTCGGGTACCGCTGCCCCGGCAGCTCCACGAACGTCGAGCCGTCGAACAGCAGGTCCACGCACTCCGGGTCGGCCTGCAGGTGCCCGCTCTTGACCAGGACGTACCGGGGGCCCATCCGGTGCAGCACGACGGCCGCGGTGTGCATGCCCTCGCGGTCCTTCACAGCCATTCCGGTGAGCAGCCGGACCTCGTCGAGGTTGGGGGTCAGCACGGTCGCGCGCGGCAGCAGCTCGTCGCGCAGCGCCACCAGCCCGGCTTCGTCGAACAGCGGGTGGCCGTGCATCGACGCCGCGACCGGGTCCACGACGAACGGGATCTTCGCGTCGCGCCCGATTTCGGCGTTGTCGCACGCCGCCGCGACGGCGTGGATGATCTCCGCCGAGGCCAGCATGCCGGTCTTGGCCGCGCCGACGCCCATGTCCGCCGCCACGGCCTCGATCTGCCCGGCCACGATGTGCGGCGGCAGGTCGGCGCGGTCGTGCACGCCCAAGGTGTTCTGCACGGTGACGGCGGTGACCGCGACCAGGCCATGCACGCCGCAGGTCAGGAACGTGCGCAGGTCCGCCTGCAGCCCGGCGGCGCCGCCGGAGTCCGACCCCGCGATGGTGAGCGCGGAGGGAGGGCTCGTGGTCATGGTGGTTTCCCGACTTCTGGTCTAGGCCAACCGGCCGCACTTTCTTCATCAACAGTCAACCACGGTGGCACATTGTGGGGGCTACTCACCAGTTCACGGGCGAAGGAGCCTGGATGAAGCTCTTCTCGGTGGTCCTCCTCACGGCCGCTCTCACGCTCTCCGGAGCGACCGCCGCCAGTGCGGACAGTCCCAAGCTCTCTCACGTCACGACGGTCGGTGTGCACAACACCTACGACCCTGCGGCCTACGACTACCTCGCCCGGGCCCTCGACGCCGGGTCGTCGCTGATCGAGCTCGACGTCTGGCCGGACTTCTTCACCCACGAATGGAAGGTCAGCCACTCGAACCCGTTGGGGAACCAGAACAACTGCGTCGCCGCGACTTCGGCGTCGCAGCTGTACTCCGGCGGCAAGAACAAGAACCTGGAGTACTGCCTCGACGACATCCGGATCTGGCTGGCCGCGCACCCCGGGCACACGCCGATCACGCTCAAGCTCGAGATGAAGACCGGCTTCTCGGACAACACCGGCCTGGGCCCGGACGAGCTGGACGCCACGTTCCGGGCGCACCTCGGCAGCGTCGCGTTCCGCCCGGCCGAGCTGCTCGGTGGTTACGCGACGCTCGACGACGCGGCCAAGGCGGACAACTGGCCGTCCGTGGACGCGTTGCGGGGCCGGGTGATCACCGAGATCATCCCGGGCACGGTCGAGGAGGGGAACCCGACCGACACGCTGAAGACCGACGTCGAGTACGCGCGCTACCTGGCCGGCCTGAAGAACGCGGGCAAGCTCGGCGACGCGAACATCTTCCCGACCGTGCACGGCGCGGCCGGCGGTGACCCGCGGGACAAGTACACCGCCGACCTCAAGCCGTGGTTCGTGGTCTTCGACGGGGACGCGAACGCGTGGGTGACCCAGACCGGGCCGTGGTGGTACGACGCCAACCACTACTACGTCGTGATGACCGACGCGCAGAACGTCGCGCCGGCCATCGACGGCCACAACCCGACGGTCGACCAGGCCAACCAGCGCGTCGCCGACCTGGCGAAGCAGCACGCGTCGGTGGTCACCGCGGACTGGACCGGGCTCACGACGGTGCTGCCGCAGGTGCTCGCGCGCGGTTAGACCGTCAGCACGAGCTTGCCGGAGACCCGGCCCGACTCACCCAGCTCGTGCGCCTTGGCGGCGTCCTCCAGCGGGAAGGTCTGCTCGACGCGGACCTTCAGCTGACCGGCCTCGATGAGTTCGACGAGGCCGGTCAGCCCGCCGCGGTCGGGTTCGACGAGAATCCGCTTCGTGGTGACGCCGCGTTCGGCGGCGGCCGCCTCGACCCGGTCGGCGACCCCGCTGGGCACGCCGATCAGCAGGCCGCCCTCCTTGATGGCGGGCAGCCAGCGCAGGTCGCTGTCCTCGCCGACCAGTCCGAAGTAGACGTCCACATCGGACGTGGTGGCCGCGCGCCACGGGCCTTGGCGATCTGCACGGCGAGGTGGCCGACCCCGCCCGCGGCGGCGTCGACGAACACCCGCTGGCCCGGCCGGACGTCGGCGACGTCCGGCCAGTCCCTGCCACGCGGTCAGCCCGGCCAGCGGCAGGGCAGCGGCCCTCCTGGACGCCGGTCGCGCCGAAGCCGGCCTCCTCGACGACACCGGCGACGTCCCAGCCGACGGTGAACGGCGGCTCGCCGAGGAACCCGCCGCCGCGCCGCACCTTCCAGTCGACCGGGTTGACCGCGGCTGCGTGTACTCGCACCAGGACCTCCGTCGGCCCGGGTTCGGGGCGCGGTGCCTCGGTGACGCGGAGCACCTCCGGCCCGCCGGCCGACGGTGGAGTACGCGCTGACGGAGATTGGCTCCGAGGTGGGCGCGCACCTGATCGCGTTGAGCACGTGGAGCCAGGCGAACTTCGCCCGCATCCGTTCGGCCCGCGAGGAGTACGACGGCCGCGAACTCCAGCCGGTCCGCTGACCCGTAATTCGCGTGAGTACAGCCGTGATTCGCGTGACTGAGGCCGTAACTCGCGAGTTCCGGCTCCAATCACGCGAGTTCCGGCTTGGATCACGCGAGTTACGGGTTCAGCACCCAGAACGGCGAGACCGGCCCCACGCCGGCGCCCAGCGGATAGGCCTCCGCCACGCACCGCTCGATGAACTTCTTCCCCGCCGCCACGGCGTCCGGTACCGAAGCGCCCTTCGCGAGCGACGCCGTGATCGCCGACGCCAAGGTGTCGCCGCCGCCGTGGGTGTTCTCCGTCTCGTAGCGCGGCCCGCTGAGGGAGATGAACTCCCGGCCGTCCGAGAGCAGGTCCACGCAGTCCGCGGTGCCCGTCATGTGGCCACCCTTGACCAGGACCCACTGCGAGCCGAACTCCAGCAGGGCTTCGGCGGCCGAACGCTGCGAAGCCGGGTCCACGACCGAAACGCCCGTCAGCAGCCGGACCTCGTCGAGGTTCGGCGTGATCAGCGTCGCGCGCGGGAACAACTCCGTGCGGATCGCCTCCAGGGCGTCCTCTCGCAGCAGCGGGTCACCCGTCATCGAGGCCGCGACCGGGTCGACCACGAACGGCCCGACCTCGACCTCGTCCAGGGTCTTCGCCACCGAGCGGATGATCTCGGCCGTCGCCAGCATGCCCGTCTTCGCGGCGTTGACACCCATGTCCGACGCCACGGCCTTGATCTGCGCGGTGACGACGTCGGCCGGGATCTCCGTGAAACCCTGCACGCCCAGCGAGTTCTGCACGGTGACCGCCGTCAGCGCGACGAGCCCGTGTACCCCGTGCGCGAAGAAGGTCCGCAGGTCGGCCTGGATGCCCGCACCACCGCCGGAGTCCGATCCGGCGATGGTGAGGGCGGTCCTCGGTGTCACGGCTGCACCACCGGCAGGTACACCTGGCCGCCGGACTCGGTGAACTCCGCCGACTTCGAAGCCATGCCGGCCTCGATGGCCTCCACAGTGGACAGACCGTGCTCTTCGGCGTACTTGCGGACGTCCTGCGTGATCCGCATCGAGCAGAACTTCGGGCCGCACATCGAGCAGAAGTGCGCGGTCTTGGCCGGCTCGGCGGGCAGCGTTTCGTCGTGGAACGAGCGTGCGGTGTCCGGGTCCAGCGACAGGTTGAACTGGTCGTTCCAGCGGAACTCGAAGCGCGCCTTGGACAGCTCGTCGTCCCACTCCTGCGCGTACTTGTGCCCCTTGGCCAGGTCCGCGGCGTGCGCGGCGATCTTGTACGTGATCACGCCCGTTTTGACGTCGTCGCGGTTGGGCAGGCCCAGGTGCTCCTTCGGCGTCACGTAACACAGCATCGCCGTGCCGTACCAGCCGATCTGCGCCGCGCCGATGGCCGACGTGATGTGGTCGTACGCCGGGGCGATGTCCGTCGCGAGCGGGCCGAGGGTGTAGAACGGCGCTTCACCGCACAGCTTTTCCTCGAGCTCCACGTTCTCCTTGATCTTGTGCATCGGCACGTGACCGGGGCCCTCGATCATCACCTGGACGTCGTGCGAACGCGCGATGTGCGTCAGCTCACCGAGGGTTTCCAGCTCGGCGAACTGGGCGCGGTCGTTGGCGTCGGCGATCGAGCCCGGACGCAGGCCGTCGCCCAGGGAGAACGTGACGTCGTACTGCCGGAGGATCTCGCAGAGTTCCTCGAAGTGCGTGTACAAAAAGGACTCTTGGTGGTGCGCGAGGCACCAGGCGGCCATGATCGACCCGCCGCGGCTGACGATGCCGGTGACGCGCCGCGCGGTCAGCGGGATGTAGCGCAGCAGCACGCCGGCGTGCACGGTGACGTAGTCGACACCCTGCTCGCACTGCTCGATGATGGTGTCGCGGTACACCTCCCACGACAGCTTTTCCGGTTCGCCGTCGACCTTTTCCAGCGCCTGGTAGATCGGCACGGTGCCGACCGGGACCGGCGAGTTGCGGATGATCCACTCGCGCGTCTCGTGGATCCGCTTGCCGGTGGAGAGGTCCATGATCGTGTCGGCGCCCCAGCGGGTGGCCCACACCATCTTGTCGACCTCTTCCTCGACCGACGACCAGACGGCCGAGTTGCCCATGTTGGCGTTGATCTTCACCAGGAAGTTCTTGCCGATGATCATCGGCTCGGTCTCGGGGTGCTTGCGGTTGGCGGGGATCACCGCGCGGCCGCGGGCGACCTCGTCGCGCACGAATTCCGGCGAAACCCGTTCGCGGGCCGCGATGTACTCCATTTCGCGGGTGATGACGCCCTGTTTGGCCCAGCCGAGCTGGGTGTTGTGCTCGCGCCCGTCGGCCCAGCCGGCCCGGAGCCGGTGAAGTCCACTGTGGACGTCGATCTCGACGTCCGGGTCCGTGTACGGGCCCGACGTGTCGTAAACGTCGAACTGCTCGCCATTGGAGAGATCGATCCGCCGGACGGGGACGCGGAGCCCGGATTCCGTCTGCTGGTAAGCCTTGTGCGAGCCGGTGATCGGCCCGGTGGTCACCTTTACGGCAGCATTGTTCTCTAGCGTCGTCAACGACTTCACTCCCTACGCCGGCATTACCCGGTCAGGTTCATGCGGTCGGTGACGCCTGCGAAACGCAAGTCACCCTCTCAGCCCGCCATGGCGCGAGCTCCCGCGTTGCTGTTGTGCCCCGACCATGCCACGCCGAAGCGCGATACTCAAGTCTCCTCACCTCACCCGACCAACTCGGCCGGGGTCGCGTAGACGTCGACCATGGCGCCGTTGCGCAGCACGGTGATCGGCAGTGCGGTGCCGATCACTTCCGCGAACAGCTGCCGCTGGATGCCTTGGGCGTCCGAGACGCGGGTGCGCCCGACGGTCAGCACGAGGTCGCCGGCGCGCAGGCCCGCCCGCTCGGCCGGGCCGCCGGACACGACTTCGCGCACCCGCAGCCCGGCGCGCTGCCCGGTGCGCTCGGCGATGTCGTCCGGCAGTGGCGCGGGCACCCCGACGACGCCGAGGTACGCGCGCCGCACCCGGCCCTCGACGACGAGCGTGTCGATGATCCGCCGCGTCGTCGGGTTGATCGGCACGGCGAGCCCGAGCCCGACCCCGGCGACGGCGGTGTTGATGCCGACGACCCGCCCGGCGGAGTCGGCGAGCGCGCCGCCGGAGTTGCCGGGGTTGAGGGCGGCGTCGGTCTGGATGACGTCCTCGATCACGCGGGTGGTGCGCCCCTGCCGGACCGGCAGCGCCCGCCCGAGCGCGCTGACGACCCCGGCGGTGACGGTCCCGGAGAACCCGAGCGGATTCCCGACGGCCACGACGAGCTGCCCGACGACGAGCCGGTCGGCGTCGCCGAGCACGGCGGCCGCCGGTGTCCCGCCCCGCGCCCGCAGCACGGCGAGGTCGGAGAGCGGATCGGCGCCGACGACGTCGAAGGGCACTTCGCTGCCGTCGGCGAAGGTGACGGCTCCCCGCCGGTGGTCGCTGACGACGTGGGCGTTGGTGAGCAGGTGGCCGTCGTCGGCGAAGACGACGGCCGAGCCGCTGCCCCGCGCGAGCTGCACCCCGGCGACGTGCGGGGTGACGGTCTTGGCGACCGTGCTGACCGCGCGCGAATAGGCGTCCATCGCGTCGTCCATGCGCACCTCGATTACAGCGTTGCAGGTACTACAAGTTTGCGCCCGGTTCGGCGGGAAGTCCGTTCGCTGCTGGTGAACCGGGCCGGCGGACCAGTGACGGTCAGTGGTTCACCGGATCGGACCATGCGCCGGTGAAGGATCGGCGGCAGACTCCCAAGTCGCTCTGTAACGGTGCAGAAGCGATCTTCTGTGGGGTTGATATGCGCAAACTCATCTTCGGCGCCCTCGCCGGGCTGCTGGTCACCGGTCTGATCCCGGCGACCGCGGCGGCGCAAGGGGAGGCTCCCGGTGCGCCCGGGGCCCATCCCAGCTGGCTACCGGCGAACAAAACCGGGTTCGGGACCGCGCACGACCGGTCCAGCAACGTCTGGTTCACCCTCCAGGGCGGGCAGCTGTCCGAGGTCTACTACCCGGACCTGTCCACGCCCAGCATCCGCTCGATGGACTTCGTCGTCACGGACGGCCGCAGCTTCGCCGTCACCGACTACTCGGCGAAGTCGCAGCAGGTCCGGCGGACCGACGACGACAGTCTGGCTTACGAGCAGACCGTCACCGACGACCAGCACCGCTGGCGCCTCCGCAAGACCTACGTCACCGACCCGGGCGCCACGACCGTGCTGGTGGACGTCGACTTCCAGTCGCTCACCGGGCGGCCCTACCAGCTCTACGCGGTCGCCGACCCGGACCTCACCAACGACGGCTCCGACGACTCGGCCGCCCGCGCACGTGACGCCGTCACCGCGCAGGACGCCTCGAACGCCACCGCGCTCACCGCGAAGCCCGCGTTCACCGCGACCAGCGTCGGCTACGCGGGCGCGTCCGACGGGAACACCCAGCTCGCCAAGACGTTCAAGCTCGGCCAATACGACACCGCGGCCAGGGGCAACGTCGTGCTGACCGGCCGGACGAGCGCCGACGGCGTCCGCGACCGGCACGTCACCGTCGCCCTCGGCATGGGTGCGAAGGCCGGCGACGCGCTCAAGAGCGCGCAGGCGTCGCAGCGACGCGGCTTCCGCGACATCGCGCGGGCCTACGACCGCGGCTGGCAGCAGTATCTGCGCGGGGTCGCCAAGCCGCCGTCGTCGCTGAAGACCGGCGCCGAGCGCGACCTCTACCAGGCGTCGATGCTGACGCTCGCCGCGAGCGAGGACAAGCACCACCCCGGCGCCTTCATCGCATCGCCGAGCATGCCGTGGCGGTTCGGGAACAACGACCCGGAGTGGTCGCCGTCGGGCACCTACCACCTGGTCTGGCCGCGTGACCTCTACCAGATCGCGACCGGGCTGGCCGCCGGCGGCGACACGGCCGCCGCGAACCGCGCCGTGACGTACATGTTCGGCACGCAGCAGCAGCCCGACGGGCACCTGCCGCAGAACAGCCGGGTCGACGGCGTGCCGTACTGGACGTCGATCCAGCTCGACGAGACCGCGTTCCCGATCGTGCTGGCCCAGCAGCTCGGCCGGAACGACCTGTGGCCCGGCGTCCGCAAGGCCGCCGATTTCATCCTCGGCTACCGGGGCCCGGACGGGCAGCCGTCGCCGTACACCCAGCAGGAGCGGTGGGAGGAGCAGGACGGCTGGTCCCCGTCGACCATCGCCTCGGTGATCGCCGGGCTCGTCTGCGCCGCGGACATCGCTTCGCACAACGGCGCGGCCGCCGACGCCGCGCGCTACCTCGCCGCGGCCGACAAGATGAAGGCCGACCTGCCCAAGCAGACGATCACCACGAACGGGCCGCTGTCGAAGGACCCGTACTTCGTCCGGCTCACCAAGGACGCGAACGCGAACGCCGGAACGACGTACAACCTCGGCAACTCGAGCGTGACGATGGACCAGCGCGCGGTCACCGACGCGGGCTTCCTCGACCTGGTCCGGCTCGGCGTCTACCGCGCGGACGACCCGGTGATCCGCAACAGCATCCGGGTGACCGACAAGGACATCGCCTTCACCACACCGACCGGCCAGTTCTGGCATCGCTACACGAAGGACGGCTACGGCGAGCAGGCCGACGGCTCGCCGTGGGACTACACGTTCCCGGCGGAGAGCCGCACGACGTTCGGCCGGCTCTGGCCGCTGCTCGCCGGCGAACGCGGCGAGTACGAACTGGCGCTCGGCGACCCGTCGTCGGCCGCGCGGCGGCTGCGTCACCTCGGCCGGGTGAGCAGCTCGGCGGAGACCATGCCGGAGCAGGTGTGGGACGAGAACCCGCCGTCCGGGCAGACCGGCTTCCCGGCCGGCACGCCCACGACGTCGGCGACCCCGCTGGCCTGGACGCACGCCCAGTACGTCCGGCTCGCCTGGGACGTCAAGGCGGGCTCGGTCCTGGAGACGCCTCGAGTGGTCCGCTGCCACTTCCTCGGCTGCTGAAAACGGCGAAGGGCCCCTCGTGCGCGAGGGGCCCTTCGTGGTCTCAGATGACGGCGCCGTCGTCCTCGGGGGTCCGCGGCGGCAGCCACGAGTTGCCCGGCACGCCCCACTTGTTGGACTTCAGCATCTTCTTCGCGGCGCGCGCGTGCCGCCCGACCAGGCGGTCGAGGTAGATGTACCCGTCCAGGTGATCGGTCTCGTGCTGCAGGCAGCGCGCGAAGTAACCGGTGCCCTCGACCTCGATCGGGTTGCCCTCGATGTCCGAGCCGGTCACCTTCGCCCACTTGGCCCGGCCGGTCGGGTACGACTCGCCGGGTGCCGAGAGGCAGCCCTCCCAGTCGTCGTCCGGGTCCGGCATGGTCTCCGGGATCTCCGACGTCTCGAGCTTCGGGTTGACCACGACGCCCTTGTGCCGCACGCCTTCGTCGTCCGGGCAGTCGTAGACGAACACCCGCAGATCGAGGCCGATCTGGTTGGCCGCGAGGCCGACGCCCTCGGCCGCGTACATCGTCTCGAACATGTCGTCCACGAGCGTGCGCAGCTTCTCGTCGAACTCGGTGATCTCCCGAGTCGGCTGGTGCAGCACGGGTTCGCCGGCGATAACGATGGGGTGGATGGTCACGGCGAGCCAGTTTAGTCGGACCCTTCTGGTAGACCTGCATCAGACCGTGACGCGCCGACGTCGATGCCCACGTCGGCGGCCGCTTCCGTGGTTCAATGGCGCCCGCGGAAGAGCTAGGTCTGATTCGCCATGACGCCCGATTGAGAGGGACTCGGATGGACGCCGCGGAGTCGATGGCTGAGCCGCAGCCGTCGCCGCCGAAGCCCGTGCCCGGCCTGACCGAACGCGAGGTCGAGATCCTCGCCTTCGAGCGCCAATGGTGGCGGCACGCCGGGGCGAAGGAGAACGCCATCCGCGAACGCTTCGACTTGTCTGCGACGCGCTACTACCAGCTGCTCAACAAGCTGCTGGAGAAGCCGGAGGCGATCGAAGCGGACCCGATGCTGGTGAAGCGGCTGCGCAAGACCCGCGCCGCCCGCCAGCGCAAGCGAGGCGCCCGGCGACTGGGGATCGAGCTGAAATGAGTGTGTTTTCGGGAATGTCCCGGCCGATGAAGGCCGCGGGTGTCGCGTTGATCGGCGTGGCGATCATCGCCGCCGTCATCGGCGGCATCTCCGCGCTGGGCGGGGGCAACGGGTCGAACGAAGCCGGGCCGAGCGGCACGTCGACGCAGCCGGGCACGTCCGGCGGGTCGTCGTCGACGCCACCGTCGACGTCGTCTTCGGCATCGTCGTCGAGCTCGGCGAGCTCTTCGTCGCCCACGCCGCCGTCACCGAGCTCGCCGCCGCCCGGCCAGGCGACGTCGCCCGCCCCCGGTGGCCCCGGCCCCGGCCCCGGTCAGCCGGGTGGTGACCAGCAGGCGTCCAACAAGTGGGTGACCGTCCGGGTGTTCAACAACTCGACGATCAAGGGCCTGGCGGACCGGGCGGCGGAGGACTTCCGCGGGTCCGGGTGGAACGTCAACGAGGTCAGCAACTACTCCCAGGGCATCATCCCGACGACGACGGCGTTCTACCGCCCGGGCACCGACGAGGAAGCCGCGGCCAAGCAGCTCGCGCAGGAGTTCGGCATCAAGGCCGAGCCCCGCTTCGAGGGCATCCAGAGCGCGAGCCCCGGGGTGATCGTCATCGTGACGAAGGAATACCAGTCGGGCCACAAGGGCAGCTGAGCACGTAACCCGCGTGATTGAAGCCGGAACTCACGAGTTCCGGCTTCAATCACGCGAGATCCGGGTCTGATCACGCGAGTTACGTGTTCACTCCCCGGCCTGGGTCTTCGCGTACGCCTCCAGCGTGGCCAGCTGAGCCGGGTCGAGGCTCGGCCGGACCGTCTTCCGAGCCGCATCGAGGTGCGCCGCGGTGACTTCGCGGGCCTCCAGCGACTCGCGCATCGCCGTCAACGCCGCTTCGCGGATCAGCGCCGCGCAGTCGGCCGCCGAGTAACCGTCCAGAGTGGACGCCACCGCGGCGAGGTCGACGTCGTCGGCCAGCGGGGTGTTCTTCGAACTGGCCGCGAGGATCGCCGCGCGGGACTCGGCGTCCGGCGGCGGCACGTAGACGCGGCGCTCGAGCCGGCCGGGCCGCAGCAGCGCCGGGTCGACGAGCTCCGGCCGGTTCGTCGCACCCAGGACGACGACTTCGCGCATCGGCTCGACGCCGTCGAGCTCGGTGAGCAGGGCGGCGACCACCCGGTCGGCGACACCCGAGTCGGACGACTGGCCGCGGCGCGGAGCCAGCGCGTCGATCTCGTCCAGGAAGATCAGCGCGGGCGCGGCCTCCGCGGCCCGGCGGAACAGCTCGCGCACCGCGCGTTCGGACTCGCCGACCCACTTGTCCATCAGCTCGGCGCCCTTCACCGCGAAGACGTTCAGCGCGCCGGTGCCGGCCAGCGCCCGCACGAGGAACGTCTTGCCGCCGCCGGGCGGCCCGTAGAGCAGCACCCCGCGCGGCGGTTCGACGCCGAGCCGGGCGAACGAGTCCGGGTACCGCAGCGGCCAGAGCACGGCCTCGGTGAGGGACTGCTTGACGTCGACCATGTTGCCGACGTCGTCCAGGGTCAGCCCGCCGGTGGCCAGGTTGTCCGAAGTGGACATCGAGACCGGCCGGACGGTGGCCAGCGCGTCGAGCAGGTCCTGCTGCGAGATGCGCGGCTCGTCGGTGTCGCGCTGGCGCAGCGCCGCCCGCAGCGCGGCGTCCCGGCGCAGCGCGATCAGGTCCGCGGCGACGAAGCCGGGCGTCCGCTCGGCGAGGACGCCGCAGTCGATGCCGGTGTCGAGCGGGACGTCGCGGAGCAGGACGTTCAGCAGCTCGCGGCGGGTTTTGGCGTCCGGGAGGGCGAGGCCGAGCTCGCGGTCCAGCAGGTCGGCGGCGCGCAGCCGCGGGTCGGCCGATTCGGCACGGGCGGTCGTCGCGACGACGGCGAAGCGCTCGCGCCGCAAGGCTGCCCGCAGCTCTTCCAGCACGACGGTGGCGACCGGGGGCGGAGTCGTCGCGGGCAGCAGCGCGTCGACGTCGGTGAGCAGGAGGACCGAGGGGCCGCCGGCGGCGCGGATGGCCTCGCGCAGGCGGGCCACGGCGACGTTCGGGTCCAGCACGGCGAGGTTCGGCGCGGCCAGCGGGAGCACGCGGATGCCGGCTTCGCTCGCGACCGACCGCACGAGCGTCGCCTTGCCGACACCTTCCGGGCCGGACAGCAGGACGCCCAGGTGGGCGGGCGCGCCCAGCCGGGCCAGCAGCTCGGGCCGCTGGAAGGCGAGGTCGAACCACTCGGCGAGCTTGCGCGCGGCGGCTTCGGCGCCGATCAGGTCGGCCAGCGGGACGACGGGTTCGGCGGCCTCTTCGACCGCGACCGCGACCTCGTCTTCGACGACTTCGGCGTCGATCCACTCCTCGGCCGCGGTGACGGCGGAGGTGCGGACCAGCGCGGTCGCCGTCTGGGGCGCGGCCGGTTCGGCGGTGCCCGGGCGGGCGCCGTCCCGCCAGGTGACCACTGTGGACGGTCCGACGGCCACGGTGCCGGCCGGCTCGGTCGCGGTGACGGTGAGCAGCTCGTTCGTCCAGGTCGCGCCGATCGCCCGCGACAGCTGGCCACGCAGGCCGGCCGGGTCCGACCCCGGCGACGGCGCGAGGTCCTGCGGCAGCAGCGATACGGCGTCCCCGACGGTGAGCACCTTGCCGATCAGCGCGAGCCGCAGCATGTGCGGGCTGACCGAGACGCTGGCCAGCCGCGACCCGGCGACGGTCACCGTCTTCGCCGCGGCGACGTCGGCCGGCGTGACCACGACCTCCGACCCCTCGGTGACGCCCAGGTTCGACATGGTGACGTCGTCGGTGAGCACCACCCCGGGCACGCCGGTCTCATCGGCGGGCGCGGCGAGCGCGGCGCTGACCCGCGCCCCGGTGAGGTGGACGGCATCCCAGGCCCGCAGGCCCAAGGCGTCGAGGACTTCGGGATGCAGCCGGACGACGCCGCGGCGGGTGTCCAGCGCCGACGGCGTGTGCCGGACGGTCAGCGTGATCTGCGGGTGGCTCACGCCGTTCACCCTAGCGATCCGCCGGTCCCGGAGGACACGCGAACCAACCCAGGTACCCGAGTCGTCCACCCAGGTACGCGTGTCGTCCGTCTGAGTACGCGTGTCGTCCGTCCAGGTACGGCTAATGCCTCTCGGGTCACACGGGACACCGGCCGAATCGCACGTGAGCCGGTACCGGAATGGCGAACTCGCGTACCTGGGCGGACGACACGGCGGGGCTTACTTGCGGCGGAGGCCGATCTGGCGCCAGGAGCGGCGGCGCTGGCCGTTGCCGTTCTCCGAGGTGACGCGCGGGGTCCGGACGGTTTCGCGGGGGAGGCGGACCGCGCGCATCGCCGCGCCCGCGACCCGGCGGCGCAGCGGGCGGCGCAGGCCGAGGCGGCGCGGGGAGCGGGCCCGGCGGATGGCGCGGCGCTCGCTCGGCGGGACCGTCCAGGCCTCCGGGTGCGCCGCCAGCCAGCGGTGCCGGTGGATCGAGTACGGGATGTGCGCCAGGTACAGCACCATCGCCGCGAGCAGCGCGACCAGCGGGAACTGGATGATCGCCGCCGCCAGCAGGGCGACGCCGAGCAGCAGCGGCGCGATCGCCTTCGGCGGCGCCTTGACCGTCTTCAGCGACAGCGTCGGGATGCGGCTGATCAGCAGCGCCGCGATGGCGACCGTCCACGCCCACACGACGTACTGCGACGACCACCAGCCCTCGCCCCACTGCAGGTACGCCACCAGCGGCAGCATCCCCAGCAGGCCGCCCGCGGGCGCCGGGACGCCGACGAAGAACTCGCTCGCGTACGGCGGCTGCTCGGTGTCGTCCAGCAGCGTGTTGAACCGGGCCAGCCGCAGGATCATGCAGACGGCGAAGATCAGCGACGCCACCCAGCCGATCCGGTCCGCGCCGGTCTGCCACACGTAGATCACCAGCGCCGGGGCGACGCCGAACGAGATGCCGTCGGACAGCGAGTCCAGCTCCGCGCCCATCTTCGACGTCGCGTCGAGCAGGCGGGCGATCCGGCCGTCCAGGCTGTCGAGCACCGCCGCGATGCCGATCGAGGCGATCGCCATCGCGTAGTTCTTGGTCAGCGCGAACTGCACGGCCGACAGGCCCGCGCACAGCGCCAGCACGGTGATGGCGTTCGGCAGCAGCCGGACGCCCGGGGTGGTCACGCGGACCATCGATCAGCCTTTCGCGGGCGCGGCAGGGAGCTCGGCGATGACCGTCTCGCCGCCGACCGTGCGCTGGCCCTTGCTGACCAGCACCGTCGAGCCCGGCGGGAGGTACAGGTCGACTCGCGAGCCGAACCGGATGATGCCGTACGTCGAAGCGGCGCCGACCTTGTCGCCCTCGCGGATCTCGCAGAGGATGCGGCGCGCGACCAGCCCGGCGATCTGCACGACGACGAGCTCGTGGCCGTCTTCGGTGCGCATGAGCACGGAGTTGCGTTCGTTGTCGTCGCTCGCCTTGTCCAGGTCGGCGGACAGGAACTTGCCCGGCCGGTAGGCGACCCGCTCGATCACGCCGTTCGCCGGCACGCGCTGGACGTGCACGTCGAACACCGAGAGGAACACCGAGACCCGCATCCGCGGCTCGGCGGGCAGGCCCAGCTCGGCGGGCGGGACGGCTTCCTCGATCAGCGACACGAGACCGTCAGCCGAGGCGAGCGCGACGCCGTCACGCGGCGGCGGAACCCGCTTCGGCTCGCGGAAGAACGCGGCCATGGCCACCGTCGTCAGCGCGCCCAGGACACCGAGGCGCTTGGAGAACCGGCGCGCGAGCAGTGTCGCGGCGACGCCGCCCGCCACGAACGGGCGACCGGCGGGGTGCATCGGCGGCAGCGTCTCGCGGGCGAGCTGGAGGGCGTGGGCGACGGGGTTGCCGGCGGAATCCGGCCGGGTGCCGCTCATGGTCGGGTCCCCTGATTTCGTGTCGGAAGAACTGTCGGCGCCGGGGGTCCGGCAGCCGCGTACGGGCGCCCCCACGCTACCGCTGCCCCAGGTGAGCGTGTCCGCGCGCCCCTGCCGGACTCCTCCTGGAGGGGGTCACCGCAGCGGGTGGGAAAGATCGCCGAGTCGTAACGGAAAGTCGATTTCACCGACGACTCTGAGTAGTTGCCGCCGTTCGGGGCGCTGCCCCGCGTGATCTGTGAGGACCGATGACCGACCGCCGCGATCCCGCCGAAGCCCGGCTTCGCGAGCTCCTGGGCGCGTGGCGTCGGGAGATCGACGAGGTGCCCGTGCCGTCGCTCGTCGACCCGATGTGCGCGGTGGACGTCGTCATCGAAGCGAAGGAGAAGAAAGAGGGGAAGAGGGGCCGGGTGCATCCGCCCCCCGACGGCGCACGCACCCGGCCACCGGGAGATGCGCGTGAAGGAGCAGTTTAACGTCCGGCGGCCCGTTGATCACTGTTCAGTGGAGCAAAAGTTACCAACGGTCACTCGGGCGCCGCGCCAAGCCGCGCGCGAGCCGCAGGATCGCCAGTAGCACGACCGCGCCGAGGATGGCCACGCCGAAGCTGGGGAAGTCGAAGCCGAAGTCGAACGTCCTCGTCTGGCGGGTCGCGAGCCGGTAGACCAGCCCGCCCAGGGCCGCGCCGACGACTCCGACGAGCACGCTGACCAGGCAACCCTGCCGGGGCCGTTCCCGTCCGCCGACGACCAGGTTCGCGACCCAGCCGACGATCGCGCCGAAGATCACCCATGCGACGAAACCCATGGCCGAAGCTTACGGGAGCAGACGTACAAGCGGTATTGCACAAGAGTTCTTGTGCAACTAGTCTTGTGCGTCATGGAAGAGAAGAACGTCCGTGAGATCCGCGACTCGAAGGCGCTCGCGGCCATCGCGCACCCGCTGCGGCGGCGCCTGCTGGACCTGCTGCACCTCGACGGCCCGGCGACGGCGTCGGCGCTCGCGGCGCGCACCGATCAAGCGGTCGGGAACATCAGCCACCACCTCAAGGTGCTGGCGGCCAGCGAACTCGTCGAGGAGGCGGCCGAGCTGGCCCGTGACCGCAGGGAACGGTGGTGGCGGCGGACCTCCAGCGCCATCAAGTGGGGCGCCCAGGACTTCCCCGGCGACCCGATCGCCGAAACCGCCGAGGCGCTGACCCTCAACTACCAGCACACGGTGGCCCGCGAGTGGCTGGCGAAGCGGGAGACCTACCCCAGGGAGTGGCGGGGCGCGCTGTTCAGCATCGACGGCTGGGCCCGGCTGTCGGTCGCCGAACTGGACGAGCTGAACGACCGGATCGTCGCCGTGCTCGCCGAGTACCGGGACCGCACCCCGCCGGACGACGGCGTCGAGCGCCGTCCGGTCTTCTTCGCCGCGCGGGCTTCGCTGGGCCAGCCGTGAAGGGGCTCTGGGGGAACAGGGACTTCCGGCTGCTCTGGACCGGCGAGACCACGAGCATGCTCGGCAGCATGGTCGCGAGCACGGCGTTGCCGCTGGTCGCGGTGGTCACCCTGCAGGCGAGCACCTTCCAGGTCGCCCTGCTGACGGCGGTGGCCTGGCTGCCGTGGCTGGTGATCGGCCTGCCGGCGGGTGCCTGGGTCGACCGGCTGCCGAAGCGCCCGGTGATGCAGGTCTGCAACGCCGTCTCGATGGCGGTGTTCGGCAGCGTCCCGGTCGTGGCCGCCTTCGGGGCGCTGACCATGCCGTACCTGCTGGCCGCGGCCCTGCTGGGTGGGGTCGCCAAGGTGTTCTTCACCCTCGCCTACCGCGCGTACCTGCCGGCCATCGTCGGCGAGGACGAGCTCCTCGAGGGGAATGCGAAGCTGCACGGCAGCGAGTCCGCGACCCAGGTCGCCGGACCGGGCCTGGCCGGGCTGCTGGCCCAGGTGTTCGGCCCGGTCAGCGGCATCCTGGCCGACGCGGTCAGCTTCGGCGTCTCCGTACTGTGCGTGCGGGCGATCCGGGCTCGCGAGACCGTCGCCCCGCGGCCGCGGACGTCGATGCGCAGCCAGATCGCCGAGGGCCTGCGGTTCGTCGTGCGCGATCGGTACCTGCGGTCGTTGATGACCTTCGGCGCTGTCTCGAACCTCGCCCTCACCGGGTACAGCTCGATCCAGATCGTCTTCCTGTCCCGCACGCTGGGCGCCGCTCCCGGCCTGGTTGGGCTGGTCCTGGCGCTGGCCGCGTCGGGCGGAGTGCTCGGCGCGGCTGCGGCCGGACGGCTCGCCGCGCGCTTCGGCGCCGCGCGCGCGTGGCTGCTGTGCGAGGGCTTCGCCGCGCCGATGCTGCTGCTCGGGCCGCTGAGCGAGCCGGGCTGGGGCCTGGTGCCGTTCGTGCTCGCGCTGTTCGGGGTCTGCGCCGGCGTCGTCGCTGCGAACGTGCTGGTCACGACGTTCCGGCAGCAGTATTCCCCGCCCGAGCTGTTCAGCCGGATCAATTCCAGCATGTCGATCGTCAACTACGGCACGATCCCGCTGGCCGGGGTACTCGGGGGCGTGCTGGGCGAAGCGATCGGCATCCGCGAGACGCTCTGGGTGGCCGCGGGGATGCTGATCCTCGCGTTGCCGCTGCTCGCGCCCTACTGGAAGCTGCGGGATTTCCCGGTCAGAGCAGCAGGACGTCCACCTCTTCCCCAAGCGCTGCCGATGTGACGTCCTCTCCGAGCACGATCAGGCAGTTGGCCTGGGTGAACGCGGCCAGCAGGTGCGAGCCGGGGCCGCCGCGCGGTCCGACGATCCCGGTGACCTCCCGGTCGGACGGCGTGAACACGCCCCGGCGGTACTGGCGGCGCCCGGCCGGCGAGCTCATCGCCTCGGTCAGCCGGGCGCGCACGCGCCGTCGTGTGACGTCGGTGTGGCCCAGCGCCGCCAGGATCGCCGGGCGCAGGAACGCCTCGAAGGACACCAGCACGCTGACCGGGTTGCCGGGCAGCGCCACCACGGGCACGCCGTGCCAGCGCCCGCTGCCCTGCGGCCCGCCGGGCTGCATCGCGACCTTCGCGAACTCGACGCCCTGGCCGGTCAGTGCGTCCTTCACCACTTCGTAGGCGCCCGCGCTGACCCCGCCGGAGGTGACCAGCAGGTCGGCGCCGGCCAGCTTCGGCTCGATGACCTTCCGGAACTCGCCGACGTCGTCGACGACGCTGCGGACGACCTCGACCTCGCAGCCGAGACCGCGGATCGCCGCGGCGAGCATCACGCTGTTGGACTCGTAGATCTGGCCGTGGCGCAGCGGGGCCGGCGCGTCGATCAGCTCGGTGCCGGTCGAGGCGACCAGCACCCGCAGCGGCCGGTGCACCCGCACCTCGGCGAGGCCGACCGCGGCGGCGAGGCCCAGCTGGGAGTGGCCCAGCACGGTGCCCGCGTGCAGGGCGACGTCACCGGCGACGACGTCCTCGCCGGTGCGCCGGATGTGCGCGCTTTCGCGAGCGGGCGCCGAGAACGTCACCGTTTCGGTGCCGCCGTCGGAGTCCTCGACCATCACGACGGCGTCCGCGCCGGGCGGCAGCGGCGCCCCGGTCATGATCCGGTGCGCGGTGCCCGGCTCGAGCGGCCGGACGTCGACCCGGCCCGCCGGGATGTCGTCGGCGACCGGCAGGGTCACCGGAGCGGCTTCGACATCGGCGGCTCGGACCGCGTAGCCGTCCATCGCGGAGTTGTCGAAGGGCGGCAGCGAGACGCCGGCGCGGACGTCCTCGGCCAGGACGAGGCCGGCCGCCGCGGCGAGGGGCAGCGTGGTCGCGGGAGCCGTGCCGAGGAGCGCGGCGACGCGGTCGCGGTAGTCGTCGACGGAGATCACCGGACCATCCTCCCCGGGTTCACGGCGCATGCAAGACTCTGCCCCGTCACAGGCACGCCTCAGGGGAGCACGCATGCAGGTCGGAATCCGTCAACAGCCTTCGTTCGCCGTCGCCCGGCTGATGCTGGCGCCCGGCGAGCCGTGCCAGGTCGAGTCCGGCGCGATGATGGCCACCAGCTACGGCGTGCAGGTGCAGTCGCAGGCGCAGGGCGGGATCATGAAGGGCCTCGGCCGCGCGTTCCTGTCCGGCGAGTCCTTCTTCATCTCCACCTTCACCGCGCCGCCGAACGGCGGCTGGGTCGACGTCGCCGCCAACCTGCCCGGCGACATCCAGGTGATCCCCCTCGACGGCCGCACCGGCTGGGCCGTCACCCGCGGCTGCTGGCTCGCGTCGTCGCACGGCGTGCAAACCGAAACCAAGTGGGGCGGGATGAAGAACCTGATGGGCGGCGAGGGCGGATTCCTGACCCACGCCACCGGCCAGGGCCAGCTGCTCGTCAGCTGCTACGGCGCGGTCGAGACCATCACCCTGCAGCAGGGCGAGATGGTGACCATCGACACCGGGCACGTCGTCGCGTACGCCGACACCGTGCAGTACCAGATCCGGAAGGTCGCCCAGGGCATCATCCAGTCGATGAAGAGCGGCGAAGGCCTGGTCTTCGACTTCGTCGGCCCCGGCCAGATCATGACGCAGACGCGCAACCCGTCCGCGCTGATCAGCTGGATCGTCTCCCACGTCCCGTCACGCTGATGCGCGTCCAGACCCGGCACACACCCGCGTTCGGCGTCGCCCGCGTCCTGCTCGACCCGGGCGAGGCCGTGCGGGCCGCGCCGGAAACCCTGCTCGCCAGCCGGTTCGGGGTCACCGAGACGCCGGCGGGCCGCGGCGGCGTCCGCGCGGGCAAGAGCACGACGGTCCTCTACACCGCGCCGTCCGACGGCGGCTGGATCGACTTCGCGCCGCTGCGCCCCGGCGACGTCTACCCGCTCGACGTGGGCGGCGGCACGGGCTGGTCGGTGCACCGCGACGCGGTGCTGGTGCGGCCGTCGTCGGTCCGGCACGACACCGGCTGGGTGCCGCTGCAGCAGCTCTTCGGCGCGGATTCGGGGTTCCTCGAGCACTACAGCGGGACCGGGCCGCTCGTGCTGGCCGCGCCGGGCCCGGTGGACGCGTTCGAGCTCGGCAAGGGCGAGCTGGTCACGGTCCGGCCGGACTACCTGCTGGCCTACCCGGACTCCGTCCAGTGCCGGTTGCGGGCCCTCGATCCGGGCGGCCCGCAGTCGCTGCGCACCGGCGAAGGGCTCGCGATCGACTTCGCGGGTCCCGGGACGGTGCTCGTGCACGCGCGGAACCGACGCCTTTCGGGTTCGTGATCTTCGGACGAATTGCCCATTGCCGAGGGGAATAATTCCGGTAGCGTGATTGGCACTCCGCCGCTGGCATCCGCTCGGGCCAGCGGATCCTTTGTGCTGAGGGAGGGCGCCGTGGCTGTCGGCACCGTCAAATGGTTCAACTCGGAAAAAGGCTACGGGTTCATCGAATCCACGGAGGGGCCGGACGTGTTCGTCCACTATTCGGCCATCCAGTCCGAAGGATTCCGCACTTTGGACGAAGGCGACCGCGTCGAGTTCGAGGTGCAGTCCGGCCGCGACGGTCGTAGCCAGGCAGCCGACGTGCGGAAGGTTTCGTAACACGCCTGTCAGGTGATCGGTGAACCCCCGGCAGACGCCGAACCAGGGGCGTTAGGCTGCGGGCGTGACAGGCGATGTGTCGGGGGACCTCACCGGTCGCCGGCTGGGCAACTACCGCATCGACGGAGTGCTCGGCAAAGGCGGCATGAGTGTGACCTACAAGGCCACGGACGTGCGGCTCGGCCGCAAGGTGGCCCTGAAGGTCATCGGTGACCACCTCGGGGCCGACGCCGAGTTCCGCGAGCGGTTCGTCGACGAGGCGCGCAACACCTCGGCGATCGACCACGCCAACGTCGTGCCGCTGTACGACTTCGGCGAGCTCGACGGCATGCTCTACATCGCCATGCGCATGGTCGACGGCGGTGATCTCGCCGGCTTGATCTCCGGCGGCCCGATCGCCCCTTCGCGCGCCCTGACGATGCTCGACCAGGTCGCGGACGCCCTCGACACGCTGCACAACCGTGGTCTGGTCCACCTCGACGTCAAGCCGGCGAACGTGCTCGTGACGAAGAAGGAGACCTCGCGCGAGCACGTCTACGTCGCCGACTTCGGGCTGACCCGGCGCGGCGCGACCGGGCACCGGACGCGCGGTGGCGACTTCCTCGGCTCGCCCACGTACGCGGCCCCCGAGCACCTGCGCGGGGAGCCGCTGGACGGGCGCACCGACCAGTACGCGCTGACGTGCGTCCTCTACGCCTGCCTCACCGGCAGCCCGCCGTTCAAGGGCGACGTCCCGACGGTGATCAAGGGACACCTCAACGGCGAGCCGCCCGCGATCTCCCGCGCCGTCGCGCTGCCGCCGGCGATCGACGAGGTGATCCGGCGCGGCATGGCCAAGAACCCGGCCGACCGCTACGCCAGCTGCGTCGAGATGGTCGCGGCCGCGCGCCGCGCGCTCGGCCCGCTGGCGACGTCGGACACCCCGCCGGGCCCGCCGGGCTCCCATTCGGGCGGAATCCCCGCGCCGCAGCGTGCTGGTCAGGTACAACAAGGGCCGCACCAGAACAGCGCACCGCAGGGAGAGGGGGCCCCCGTGCACCCGTACGGAGGACAGCAGCAGCCCGGCTTCGGCCAGGGGCCCGGACCGCAGGGTCCGCAAGGCCAGCCGCCGCAGGGGCCGCCTCCGGGCTACGGCTACCCGCAGCAGGGACCTCCGCCGGGGATGCCGCCGCAGGGTCGGCCCCCGGGCTACGGCTACCCGCAGCAGCAGGGCATGCCGCCGCAGGGGCCGCCGCCCGGCTACGGCCCGCCCGGCGACCCGATGCGGCTGCGTCCCCCGATGCCCGCCGGCGGCGCGGGCGCGTTCCACCAGCCGAAGAGCAGCGGCGGCAAGAAGTGGATCTTCCTCGTTCTCGGCCTGGTGGTCGTCGCGGGCCTGGTCGTGGGCGCGATCTTCCTCTTCAGTGACGGCGGCAGCGGTGGTGGCGGCAGCCAGACGACGGCCCCGAACATCCCGGTCGGCCCGGGCGGCTCGCAAACCAACGCGCCTTCGTCGTCGCTCAACGCGCCCCCGACGTCGATCAGCATCAAGCCGGGCAACTGATCGTGCGGCGCTGAGCAGGTCTTCTTGCACTCTCCCCCCGAGAGTGCTAAACACGAACCTGGCACTCGACGCCGTCGAGTGCCAAAGGTCGGGACGGTGAGGCTGGCCCCCACCCGGGTCCAGTCGTCCGTCGCGGGCACCGAGCCTGGCCGAGGAAAGAGTCCTGCTGCCGCCGCTGCAAGAACCACAGCGCGGCGGTGGCGCCCAATACCGGAGGACCACACCGCAATGGCCAAACTGATCGCGTTCGACGAGGACGCCCGCCGCGGTCTCGAGCGTGGCTTGAACATCCTCGCCGAAGCCGTCAAGGTGACCCTCGGCCCGCGGGGCCGGAACGTCGTGCTCGAAAAGAAGTGGGGCGCGCCGACCATCACCAACGACGGCGTCTCCATCGCCAAGGAGATCGAGCTCGAAGACCCGTGGGAGAAGATCGGGGCCGAGCTCGTCAAGGAAGTTGCCAAGAAGACCGACGACGTCGCGGGTGACGGCACCACCACCGCCACCGTGCTCGCCCAGGCCCTGGTCAAGGAAGGCCTGCGCAACGTCGCGGCCGGCGCCGACCCCATCAGCCTGAAGCGCGGCATCGAGGCGGCCGTCGAGGCCATCACCGAGCAGCTGCACAAGGCCGCCGTCCAGATCGAGACCAAGGAGCAGATCGCTGCTACCGCCTCGATCTCGGCCGCCGACCGCACCATCGGTGAGCTGATCGCCGAGGCGCTGGACAAGGTCGGCAAGGAAGGCGTCGTCACCGTCGAGGAGAGCAACACCTTCGGTCTCGAGCTCGAGCTCACCGAGGGCATGCGCTTCGACAAGGGCTACATCTCCGGTTACTTCGTGACCGACCCGGAGCGTCAGGAAGCCGAGCTCGAGGACCCGTACATCCTCCTCTTCGGCTCCAAGATCTCCACCGTCAAGGACGTGCTGCCGCTGCTGGAGAAGGTCATCCAGTCCGGCAAGCCGCTGCTGATCATCGCCGAGGACGTCGAGGGCGAGGCCCTGGCCACCCTCATCGTCAACAAGATGCGCGGCACCTTCAAGTCCGTCGCCGTCAAGGCCCCGGGCTTCGGTGACCGCCGCAAGGCGATCCTGCAGGACATCGCGATCCTGACCGGTGGCCAGGTCATCTCCGAGGACGTCGGCCTCAAGCTGGAGAACGCGGACCTGTCCCTGCTGGGCAAGGCCCGCAAGGCCGTCATCACCAAGGACGAGACGACCATCGTCGAGGGTGCGGGCGACGCCGACCAGATCCAGGGTCGCGTCAACCAGATCCGCGCCGAGATCGACAACTCGGACTCGGACTACGACCGCGAGAAGCTGCAGGAGCGGCTCGCGAAGCTGGCCGGCGGCGTGGCCGTCATCAAGGCCGGCGCCGCGACCGAGGTCGAGCTCAAGGAGCGCAAGCACCGCATCGAGGACGCGGTGCGCAACGCGAAGGCCGCCGTGGAAGAGGGCATCGTCGCCGGTGGTGGCGTGGCCCTGATCCAGGCCGCCGAAGCCGCGTTCGCGGGCCTGAAGCTCGAGGGCGACGAGGCCACTGGCGCCAACATCGTCAAGGTGGCCGTCGAGGCCCCGCTCAAGCAGATCGCGATCAACGCCGGCCTCGAGGGCGGCGTCGTGGTGGAGAAGGTCAAGGGCCTGCCGCAGGGCCACGGCCTCAACGCCGCCACGGGTGTCTACGAGGACCTGCTCGCCGCCGGCGTGCCGGACCCGACCAAGGTCACCCGCTCCGCGCTGCAGAACGCCGCGTCCATCGCGGCGCTGTTCCTGACCACCGAGGCCGTCGTGGCGGACAAGCCGGAGAAGGCTTCGGCCGCTCCCGCCGACCCGTCCGGTGGCATGGGTGGCATGGACTTCTGAGTTCGGCCGCTTCACCGGGAATGCCCGGTCCGCTTCGGCGGGCCGGGCTTTTCTTTATGGCTTGGTGAAGAACCAGACAGCGTAAGCACCGACGATCACAACGCCGAGGGCGAGCACGCCGAGGCCGCCGAGCCACGCGGTGCTCTTCCGGTCCGCTTCCAGCCCGACGACGATCGCGCCGATCCCGGTGAGCATGACCCAGATCGCCAGCCCCGCGGCGGTGTAGAGCACGAACTTGGCGGCCTTGACACCGTCGGTGTCACCGGAGGCGAGAACGGTGTAGGCGGCGAACGCTGTCAGCCCCAGCCCCGCGATCAGGTACAACCCGCCCACGATCCCGACGACGACCTTCGCCGCCGTCCGGCCGGCGGTACTTCCGTGATCCACAGCCGCGAACCCTAACCCCTCGAACGGGATTCGCGGCGTGGTTTTGGGCCGCTCGGCCCAGCCGTATCGGCCGAACGGCCCGGACGTCCCCTTGGCGTCCGGGCCGTTCCCCTGTGCACCCCCGTCATCCGGCGGGCGCCGGTTCCCCCTGCGAACGGGCGCCCGCCCTCGCTCAGGAGTCTTCTTCGGGCGTCAGGATCGCGGCGGCGATGTAGACCGGGATGGCGATCCCGACCGACAGGAAGACCGCGGCGACGAGCCCGAGCCGCAGGACGTTCGCGTCGATGCCGAGGTAGGTGGCCCAGCCACCGCAGACGCCGGTGAGCATCTTGTCGGTACGGCTGCGGCGGACCTTCTTGGTTTCCGGGGTGTACACGCTGTTCGTCATGGCTCAATGTTCGCCCGGCGGGGGCACCGCCCACATCGGGAACGGCCCGGACCCCGACCCTGAACTCGCCCTCGGGGAAACCACTCAGGCCAGCGCGGTGACCCGGGCCAGCCGATCCCGCCAAGCCGCCTCGACCTCGGGCGGGGCCGCGTACGCCTCCGCGGGTACCGGGGCCTGCCGCGGGACCGGGAGGTATCCGTCCACAGGAGACAGTGGTTCCGCGCAGACGTCGCCGGTCAGAAGCGAAATCGTGCCCAGTCCACAAGCGAATCCGAGGTCGGGGAGGGCGCCGGCCAGCGCCAGGCCCGCGGCCAGGCCCACGCTCGTCTCCACCGCCGAGGACACCACGCACGGCAGCCCGCACGCCTCGGCGACCTCCAGCGCCCGCCGGACGCCGCCGAGGGGGGCGACCTTCAGGACCGCGATGTCCGCCGCTCCGGCGACCGCCACCTTCAGCGGGTCCTCCGCGCGGCGGATCGACTCGTCCGCGGCGATCCGGACGTCCACCCGGCGCCGGACCGCGGCCAGGTCCTCGATCGACGGGCACGGCTGCTCCGCGTACTCCAGGCCGCCCGCCGCCTTGTCGAGGTCCGCGATCGCGCGCACCGCCGTGTCGACGTCCCACGCCATGTTCGCGTCGACGCGGATCGCCCCGCCGGGGCCGAGCGCGTCGCGGACCGCCTCGACCCGCGCGCAGTCGTCCGCCAGGGAGACGCGCGGGTCGGCGACCTTCACCTTCGCCGTCCGGCAACCGGACGCGCGGACCAGCTCGTGCGCCTTTTCCGGGCCGACCACCGGCACCGTCGTGTTCACCTCGACCCGGTCGCGGACCGGCGCGGGCCAGCCGGCTTCGGTCGCCTCCAGCGCCGCCCGCAGCCACGGCACGCTCTCGGCGTCGGAGTAGTCGGCGAACGGGCAGAACTCGCCCCAGCCCGCGGGGCCGTGCAGCAGCACGCCCTCACGGACGGTGATGCCGCGGAACCGGGTGCGCAGGGGGATCGCGTAGACCTTCATCGAGGCCGATCATGCCACCGCCCCGGGTTTGGCAAACAAGTGCCGAACTGCGCGTTTCCGGTCAGAATGACTCCGTGGTCCTCGATTTCCGCGTGCTGGGTCCGGCCGAGGTCACGGCCGACGGCCGCCCGGTACCGCTCGGGGGCAGCCGGCCGCTGATCGTCTTGGCCGGCCTTCTGCTGCGCGCGAACCGGGTCGTGCCGGTCGACGAGCTGGGCCGCTGGCTGTGGAACGACGACCGCCGCCGGTCCAAGGGCGCGCTCCAGACGTACGTGCTGCGCCTGCGCCGGGCGCTGGGCGACCAGGTCGCGATCCGCACCGAGAGCGGCGGCTACCTGATCGAGCTCGACGACGACCTGCTCGACCTGACCCGGTTCCGCGCGCTGGCCGTCCGCGGCAAGGCGGCGATGGACCGCGGCGAGAGCCGCCGGGCGGCCGCGCACTTCGCCGAGGCGCTCGGGCAGTGGCGCGGCCCGGCGCTGCTGAACGTCGAGTCCGACGCGCTGCACCGCGACGAGGCCGGGCAGCTGGCCGAGGAACGGCTGCGCGTGCGCGAGCAGTGGGCGGACGCGCTGCTCGACGTCGGCGAGTACGGCACCGTCGTCCCCGAGCTGGCCCGGCTGACCAGGGAGAACCCGCTCCGGGAGCGGCTGCACGAGCAGCTGATGATCGCGCTGTACCGGTCGGGCCGCCAAGCCGAGGCGCTGGCGGTGCACCGCCGGATCAGCGACGTGCTGGCCGACGAGCTCGGGCTCGACCCCGGGCCGTCGCTGCAGCGCACCCGCCAGGCGATCCTCACCGGTGCCGACGGCGACACCGCCCCCGCGCTGGCGCGCTACCGGCTCGGCGTCGATCCGCAGGTGCCGCACCAGCTGCCCGCCGACCTGCGGACCTTCTCCGGGCGCGAGTGCGACCTCAAGGCGTTGCACGCGCTGCTGCCGGAGGCGGCCGACGCCGGCACGTCGACGCCGATCGCGTCCGTCGAAGGCATGGGGGGCATCGGCAAGACGACGCTGGCGGTGCACTTCGCGCACGAGATCGCCGACCGGTTCCCCGGTGGGCAGGTCTACTTCAACCTGCGCGGCTACGGACCCGGCGAGCCGGTCGAGCCGGCGGCGGCGCTGGAGGCCATGCTCACCGCGCTCGGCGTGCCGTGCGAGGCGATCCCCGGCGACCTCGACGGCCGCGCGGCGAGCTGGCGGACGCACACGGCCGGGCGGCGGCTGCTGGTCCTGCTCGACAACGCCAACCGCACCGAGCAGGTGAGCCCGCTGCTGCCGGGGCCGGGTTGCCTGGTGCTGGTCACCAGCCGCTGGCAGCTGCGTGCGCTCGTCGCGACGCACGGCGCGCGCCGGATCGCGCTGGAGGAGTTCGGCGACGAGGACGCCGTCGCGCTCCTGGCGTCGACCATCGGGTTCGACCGGGTCGCCCGCGATCCGGCGGCGGCCGAGCGGTTCGTGCGCTACTGCGGCGGGCTGCCGCTGGCGATCCGGATCCTCGCCGTGCGCGCGGCGCAGTTCCCCGACCTGCCGCTCGACGAGTTCGTCGGCTCCCTCGACAGCGATCTGCTCGGTTCGTTCGACCTCGCCGACGGCGAAGGCACCAACATCCGGTCGGTGTTTTCCTACTCCTACCAGGCACTGCAGCCGTCGACGGCCCGCCTGCTGCGGCTGCTCGGGCTGCTCACCGGCGTCGACTTCACCGCACCGGCGGCCGCCGCGGTCGCCGGGCTGGACGTCACCGCGACCCGGCCGATGCTCGAAACCCTGGCCGCCGCGCACCTGCTCGCCCAGCCGCGGCCGGGCCGCTACCAGTTCCACGACCTCATCCGGGCGTACGCGGGTGAGGCAGCTTCGCAGGTGGACTCGGGTTCGCAGCGTGACGCCGCTTTGGACCGGCTGCTGGGCTGGTACCTGGCGTCGGCGCTGAACGCGTCACGGCTGATGCGGCCGGAGCGCTACTACCGGCTCTTGGAGCTCGACGACCTCGAGGGCGGGCTGACGTTCGGTTCGTACCACGAGGCACTGGACTGGTTCGGCGAGGAGTGCGGCAACCTCATCGCCGCGGTGCACCTGGCGCGGCGCCAGGATCGCGACGACGTCTGCTGGAAGCTCGCCTGGCTGCTGCAGAGTTATTTCGTGACGCGCTCGCGGCTCGACGACTGGCGGTCGGTGTTCGCGGTGGCGCTCGAGGCCGCGCGGGCGAGCGGCCACCGGCCCGGCGAAGCGGGGATCTTGAGCGGGCTCGGCGTCGTCAACGGCGTCGCCCGCCAGTACGCCGAGTCCCGGCGCTACCTGGAGCAGGTGCTCACGATCCAGCGCGAGCTCGGCGCGCGCGAGGGTGAGGCGCGGGCGCAGTACAACCTGGCGATGGCGGCGCACAACCTCGAAGACTGCGCCTGGGCGTACGAACACGGTGTGCAGGCGCTGGAGATCGTCCGCGAGCTGGGGCTGGGGCACTTCGAGGCGAGCGTGCTGCGGGCGCTGGGCGACATCTGCACGTCGATGGGTGATCACGAGCAGGCGCTGCGCCTGGCCGACGCGGCGCTGGCGATCCTCGACCCGGACGGGCGGCCGGTGGACACGCGGTTCACCCAGCACACGCGCGGGTTGGCGCTGATCGGCCTCGGCCGGCTCGAGGAAGGCATCGCGTGCCTCCGCGACTCGGTGGAGATGTTCTTCGCCATGGGCGAGCAGTACGAGGCGGCGGACGTGCTGGCCCAGCTGGGCACGATCCACCTCCGCCACGGCGACGCGGCGCTGGCGCGCGAGTGCTGGCTCCGATCGGTGCGGTTGCTGACGGAGCTGGGTCACCCGGACGCGGACGACGTCCGCGCCAAGCTGGCGGCGTTGGTCGTGGCGTGAGCCTCCGGATCCGGACGGCTCACGTGCCGACCCCCAGCGGCAGCACGCAAGCCGGTCCGGCCCGCACGCCCACCCAAGCCGACGGCGCTCACTGTCCACTCACTGTCGCGTGATCGGGGCAACCCCAAGCAGGTCGGCGAGGCATTCGGCGTTCCGGGGAGCCTCCACTTTGACGTCGTTGTCGAAGTAGACGTGCACATCACGCCGTCCGCCGTCGTGCCATTCCCGGATCTTCCGGGCCCACTTGCGCAGGGCTTGGTCGGAGTAGCCGCTGACGTAGAGCTCTTCGTCGCCGTGCAGCCGGACGTAGGCGAAGTCGGCGGTCTGGTCTTCGAGGAACGGCCACTTCCCGGCGGTATCGGCGACGACGAGGGCGATGCTGTGTTCTTTCAGGAGCTCCTTGGCGGCGGGCTCGGCGAAGCTGGGATGCCGGACTTCCAAGGCGTGCTGCAGGGGCCTTTTTGCGCCGGCTTCGAGGTAGGGCGTGCCTTTCAGCTTGTCGTCGTGCTTCGTAGCCAGTTGGGCGGCGTCGGTGGTGGTGCGGGGAAGCAGGGCGAAGAAGTTCTCGAGCCGATCGGGATCGAAGGCCAGCCGCGGCGGTAGCTGCCAGAGGAAGGGGCCCAGTTTCGCACCGAGGGCGAGGACACCGGAGGCGTAGAAGTTCGCGAGGGCGGTCTCGACGTCGCGAAGCTGCTTCATGTGCGTGATGAAGCGCCCACCCTTGACGGCGAAGAGGAAGTCGGCGGGGGTTTCGTCGAACCAGGCCCGGTAGCGCTCAGGGCGCTGGAGGGAGTAGAAGGAGCCGTTGATTTCGACGGCGTTCATCCGCCGCGAGAGGTATTCGAGTTCCCGCCGTTGCGCGAGCTTGGGTGGGTAGAAGACCCCGCGCCACGGGGGATAGCGCCACCCAGAGGTACCGATCCGGATCTCGGCGATAGCTCTCACCGCCTTTCCGCGAAAGGTGATTCCCGCTCGCTTGCCCGGCCAAACACGCCCGCGGCCGGACGGGCGGACCGGAGGTTGGGACAGTCGACCCAACTTGGCGGACGCGCGTCTTACGGGGCCTTTGAAGTGGTGGGTCAAGTGGTGGTCTCCCCGAGGGGTGGTGTGGTTGTGGTGCCCCGGATGCCAGCCGGTTCCGGCGCGGACGCAGATTTGGCAGGCCTACTCGGCCGAACCGCGACGCAGGGGGCGGATTGAGGCGGCCAAGCCGGCTGCGCCCCGCTCCCGGCCCGCCCCGGGGGCTCGCGGCTCCCGGCTCGCCGCCCACTCGAGCCCCGGCCCACCCACGCCCGGCCCGGCCTCGGCTCGGGACCCGCCCAAGCGCCGGCCCCCTCCCCGGCTCCGGCTCGCGGCCCCCGGCCCCCAAGCTCGGCCCCGGCCCCGGCCCCGGCCCCGGCCCCTGCCCCTGCCCTGCCCCGGCCTCAGCCCCGGTCCCGGCCTCAGCCCCGGGTCGGGCTATCAGCCCCGCCCCCCGGTCCCGGCTCGCGGCCCCGGCCACCAAGCCCTGGCCCCGCTCCACGGCCCCGGCCTCAGCCCCGCGCCGGGCTCTCAGCCCCGCCCCCCGGTCCCGGGGCTCGCGGCCTCCGGCCCTAAGCCCCGGCCCCGCTCCACGGGCCCGGCCCCCAGCCCCGGCTGGGCTCGCTCCCCGCTCCCCGCTCCCCGCTCCCCGGTCCCGGCTCCCGGTCGCCAAGCCCAGCCCAAGCCCGGCCCCGCTCCCCGGCCCCGGCCCGGCTCGCGGCCCGCTCCCCGGCCCACGCAAGGCCAGCCCATCCCTCACGCCCAGGAAAACCGCCAGTGCCGCGACTGCACCAACCCCGACGCGTACTCCCGCAGGTTCCCCGGCTGGCCCGCGAACGTCGGCAAACTGAACGCCCGGTGCTCCGCAGCCACCGTCAACGCCCGGGCCTGGTTCCGCGGGGGTGCCGCCACCGACAACTCGATCGCGTCGAACCCCAGCACCACCAGCGTGGCGCCGAACCTGTCCTCCCAGCTGCGCAGCACCGCCGACAGCTCCGCCACCTGGTCCGTGCACTTGATCATTCCCGTCCAGCCCAGCAGGGCGGGGATGTCGGCCGGGCGCTCCGTCTGCACCAGGCCGAGCCGGTGCGGGGCTCGGGTGGCCAGGATCGAACCCGTGTTGCCCGCCTCCGCCAGCGGGTCGGACCTGCGTGGGCTGCGCTTGGCCAGTCCCGGGAACCGTGCGCCGAACGGCCTCAGGCAAGCGCCGCTGCAGCAAGACGTGTCCCACCAGCGGGACAGGGCGTCCGCCGGGTCGGCCGTGGCCACCCGGTGGCCGGCCGGGGCCAGCCTGCCTCGGTCGTCGATCCAGTCCTCGCCGTTCGCCGCGAAGCGCTGGTCGTGGGGGATCAGCACCGGCCACAGGCCGGACCGCTCGAACTCGGCCACGCAGCCGAGGTAGCGCTCGGGCCGGGTCAGCGGCAGGTCGGACACCCACAACCGGCCGTGCCACGACCCCGGTGGGAGGGTCTGGACCGGCGGTGCGGGCGTACCGGGGCGGAGCGGTGCGATCGTCATGGACGTCCCCTCGAACTTGTGTTCGGTTGCTGCATGTCGAACAGTAGTTCGAGGGTCCGACAATTTCCAGTATCACGCCCGCTCATCCGTTCGAGTGAATCAGGGAATCTGCAGGTCAGAGGCCTGCTCGCGACTCCTGTGGCGGAAGTTGTTCCTGTGACGATTCGCTAGGCCGAACGAGGCCGGCGCGCGCGCAACCGGACCAGGACGAACACGGCCGCCGCCACCGCCAGCGCCGCCAGCACGGCGTACTGGAACACCGACGCGTACCGGTCGACCAGCGACCAGCTCTCGCCCAGCAGGTACCCGGCCACGACGAACACCGTGTTCCACAGCAGGCTGCCCGCCGTGGTCAGCAGGAGGAACCGGCCGAACGGCATGCGTTCGACGCCGGCGGGCAGGGAGATCAGGCTGCGGAAGATCGGCACCATCCGCCCCAGGAACACGGCCTTGCCGCCGTGCCGGGCGAACCACGCCTCCGTCCGGTCGAAGTCGCCGGCGTCCATCAGCGGGACGCGGGCGACGAGCGCGCGGGTGCGGTCGCGGCCGAGCAGCGCACCCAGCCAGTAGACGATCACCGCGCCGGCCAGCGAGCCCAGCGTCGTCCAGAACAGCGCGCCGAGGAGCGTGAACGCGCCCCGGCTCGCGGAAAACCCGGCGAGCGGGAGCACCAGTTCGCTGGGGATCGGCGGGAACAGGTTGTCCAGCCCGACGATGATGGCGGCGCCGGGCCCGCCGAGCGCGTCGATGAGCCCGACGGCCCAGCCGGCCAGCCCGGTCATCGGTTCGGCGGAGGTGGCAGTGGTGGTCAGCAAAAAGTCCATGCCTCGAACGTAGGAATTCCCGGGCGGGAGCACATTGCTGAACACCACCCGGAAACATTGCGGAAAACCGCAATACCGAAAGATCCCGCGCTCGCTAACCTGAAGTCGTGATCATCTGGGCTGCACGCACCACAGCGGGCGTCGGCCTCGGCGCGCTCACCGCGATCGCCGAGGTGCTGTACGTCCTGCTGAGTGCGCCCCTGCTCGTCGTTCCCGCGACGCGCGAGGCCGTCCTGCGCGGCGCCCGGAAGCTCACCGAAGTCGAACGCGTTCGGCTGGACCGGTTCTTTGACAACTACAACGATGACGATTACGACGGCCGCCGGGCGCTGCAGTACCTTTTCCCGCGCATCCTCGTCGGCCTGCTCGGGCTGGGCGTCTGGGCGTGCCTCGCCGGCGGGGTCGTGACGGCCGTGTTCTACGGACGGCAGCTGGTCACCGGACGTGCACCCGGTGGGCAGGGTGCCGGAACGGTCGCCGGCTGGCTACTGGTCGCCGCGCTCGCGGCGCTCGCGGTGTTCCTCTGCTTGCAGGGCATGGCCGGCGTCGCCGCGCTGGACCAGTGGCTGGCCAAGCGATTCCTCGGCCCGAGCTTCCGGACGATCGTGGAGCGCCGGATGTCGTACCTCTTCAGCACCCGCGCGGAAGTCGTCGAGGCGGTGAACGGTGAACGCCGCCGCATCGAGCGCGACCTGCACGACGGGGTGCAGCAACGGCTCGTCGCGCTGGGCATGCTGCTGGGCCGGGCCCGGCGCACCGGGAACACCGAACTGGTCCGGCAGGCCCACGAGGAAGTGCAGGAGGCCTTGCGGGAGCTGCGCGAGGTCGCCTGGTACGTGTATCCGATCGCGCTCGACGAAGGCGGTCTCGACACCGCTCTCGAGTCCCTGGCCGAACGAGCGACGATCCCGGTCGAGGTGCGGTACTCGTTGTCCTTGTGGAAACCCTCGCTCCAGGTGGCCACCGTCATCTACTTCGTGGCGTCGGAGGCCGTCACCAACGCGACCAAGCACTCCGGCGCGACGCGGATCACGATCGACGTCCGCCTCCTCGGCCGGGAGATGGTGGTGGAGATCGGCGATGACGGCTCGGGTGGTGCACAGGCCGTCGGCACCGGCGGGCTCAGCGGGCTGGCGCGGCGCGTGGCGGCGGCGGACGGGGAGTTCAGCGTGGACAGTCCGATCGGCGGCCCGACGGTCGTGCGGGCGGCGCTGCCATGCGGGTGATCCTGGCCGAGGACTCGACGCTGCTGCGTGAGGGCCTGGTGCGGCTGCTGGCCGAGGAAGGCCACGACGTCGTCGCCGCGGTCGGCGACGGTGAAGCACTCATCGCGGCCACCGAGCAGGAGCGGCCCGACGTCGTCGTCACCGACGTGCGGATGCCGCCGACCCACACCGACGAAGGGCTGCGTGCCGCCCTCGAGATCCGGGAGAAGTGGCCGGGAACCGGAGTGCTCGTCCTCTCCCAATACGTCGAGAAGCGGTACGCCGCCCAGCTGATCAGCGGCGACCGCGGCCGCGTGGGCTACCTGCTCAAGGATCGCGTGGCTCAGGTCGGTGAGTTCCTCGACGCCCTGGAGCGGGTCGCCGGAGGCGGCGCCGCCTTCGACCCGGAAGTGGTGCGGCGGCTGGTGGCCCGCACGTCCCACGAGGACGCGCTGGGCCGGCTGACCCCGCGCGAGCGAGACGTCCTGGAGAAGATGGCGCAGGGCCACACGAACGCGAGCATCGCGCAGGTGCTGTACCTCTCGCAGAGCTCGGTCGAGAAGCACGCGAACGCGATCTTCGACAAGCTCGACCTGCTCCAGGGGGCCGGCTACAGCCGCCGGGTGCTCGCCGTCCTGCGTTACCTGGACTCGTGACCGGCCGCCGCCGGCCAGAGCCGTCGGCCGGCAGGAGCCCTACGGCAAGATGACCCGCTGGATCGAAGGGGGCGAACGTGGTCGACCGGTACGGGCGATCCGAGCTGCACTACTGCGCACTGGACGGCAACGGTGCGCAGGCGCGGGCACTGCTCGCCGCGGGGCACGATCCCGACGTGGGCGACCATCAGGGCTTCACCCCACTGCACTTCGCCGCGCAGCAGGGGAACCTCGAGGTGGCCACGGTGCTGCTGAATGCGGGCGCCCGGGTCGATCCGGTCAACGGGTACGGGAATTCGCCCCTGTTCACGGCGGTGTTCGCCTACCGAGGCCGTGGCGACCTCATCGAGCTGCTCCGGCGGCACGGCGCCGACCCGCGCCAGGCCAACACCTCCGGGCAGACGCCGGCCGGCCTGGCGCGGCTCGTCGCGAACTATGACGTCGAGAAGTTCTTCACCGACGTCGGCTGAACGGGCTCAGAGCGGCCGGAGCAGGTCGTCCGCGTCCACGATGTGGTACGCGTAGCCCTGCTCCGCGAGGAACCGCTGCCGGTGCGCCGCGTACTCCGTGTCCACCGTGTCGCGGGAGACGATCGAGTAGAAGTGCGCCTGCCGCCCGTCACCCTTCGGGCGCAGCAATCGCCCGAGCCGCTGGGCCTCCTCCTGCCGCGAGCCGAACGTGCCGGAGATCTGGATCGCCACCGAGGCCTCCGGCAGGTCGATCGAGAAGTTCGCGACCTTCGACACCACCAGCGTCTTGATCTCGCCGCGGCGGAACTTGTCGAACAGCTCTTCGCGCTCCTTGTTGCGGGTCGCGCCCTGGATCACCGGGGCGTCGAGCTCGTCGCCGAGCATCTCCAGCTGGTCGAGGTACGCGCCGATGACCAGGGTCGGCTCGCCCGCGTGCTTGGCCACGATCGACTTGATCACCGGGGTCTTCGTCAACGCCGTCGCCGCCAGCTTGTACCGCTCGTCGGCCTCGGCCGTGGCGTACTCGAGCCGCTCGGCGTCGGTCAGCGTCACGCGGACCTCGGTGCACTCCGCCGGGGCGATCCAGCCCTGCGCCTCGATGTCGCGCCACGGCACGTCGTAGCGCTTCGGGCCGATCAGCGAGAACACGTCGCCCTCGCGGCCGTCCTCGCGCACCAGCGTCGCCGTCAGGCCGAGGCGCCGCCTCGACTGCAGGTCCGCCGTCATCCGGAACACCGGTGCCGGCAGCAGGTGAACCTCGTCGTAGACGACCAGACCCCAGTCGCGGGAGTCGAACAGCTCCAGGTGCCGGTACTCGCCCTTGGTCTTGCGGGTGATCACCTGGTAGGTGGCGATGGTGACCGGCCGGATCTCCTTCTTCTCCCCGGAGTACTCGCCGATCTCCTCCTCGGTCAGCGACGTCCGCGCGATCAGCTCGCGCTTCCACTGCCGGCCGGCGACCGTGTTCGTCACCAGGATCAGCGTCGTGGCCTGCGCGCGAGCCATCGCCGCCGCGCCGACCAGCGTCTTCCCGGCGCCACACGGCAGCACGACCACGCCCGAGCCGCCCGCCCAGAACGCCTCCGCGGCCATCCGCTGGTAGTCGCGCAGGTGCCAGTCCTGCTCGTCCAGGGCGATCGGGTGGGCTTCGCCGTCGACGTACCCGGCCAGGTCCTCGGCCGGCCAGCCGACCTTCAGCAGCGCCTGCTTCAGCCGCCCGCGCTCGGACGGGTGCACGATGATGGTGTCCTCGTCGATCCGGGCACCCAGCATCGGGCTGATCTTCTTGTTCCGGACGACCTCGGCCAGCACCGCGCGGTCGGTGGTCGACATGACGAGCCCGTGCGCGGGGTGGTTGGCGATCTGCAGCCGCCCGAACCGGCCCATGACGTCGACGACGTCGATCAGCAGCGGCTGCGGCACCGGGAAGCGCGAGTACGTGGTCAGGGCGTCGACGACCTGCTCGGCGTCGTGGCCGGCGGCACGCGCGTTCCACAAGGCCAGCGGCGTGATCCGGTAGGTGTGGACGTGCTCCGGCGCGCGTTCGAGCTCGGCGAACGGGGCGATCGCGACGCGCGCGTCACCGGCCTGGGGGTGGTCGACCTCCAAGAGCACGGTCTTGTCGGACTGGACGATCAGCGGGCCATCAGTCACAACTACTGTTATACGTGGCTCGCTCCGGCCCGCCCCCGTCGCGGGTCGCCGGTGGGACGATTTGCCGAGGGGATCACTGGAGGGCACGTTGACCACACCACCGTTCGACGACAACCCGTTCCGGTCGCCGGGCTACGCGCAGCCCGCGCCGATGCCGCCGGTACCGGGGCCGCAGCCGATTCCGCACTGGTTCACCACGAAGGTGCGGATCACGCTGGTCGCGTGCGTCGTCGCCGCGCTGGGCCTGGGCGTTCTGGGCGCGATGGGCGTCTACTGGGTCGACCGCAGCGGGCCGCCGTCGAACGGCGACTGCCTGTACCTGACGCGCGAGGGAGCCGGCAAGCTCGCCTACCACCGCGTCGGCTGCTCCGCGAACAACGCGACGTACAAGGTCGAGAACACTTACCGCGGGACCATCACGTGCGCCTCCGGCGACTACGTGCGGTTCCGGCTCGGCTCGGGCACCGGCCAGACACTCTGCCTGGCCCTGAACGTCAAGGCCGGTGACTGCCTGCGCGACGTCGACGACGAGAGCACGATCGGCAAGGTCTCCTGCACCGACCCGGCGGCGCAGGAGCGCGTCGAGATCCTCTCCGGCTTCGGCCGCGACGACAAGTGCGAAGGCGCCGACGACGTGTTCAGCTACGCCGGCCCGCCGTCCCGCACGGTGTGCCTGATCAAGACCGGGGAAAACATCTGACCGGACCCGTCACCCTCAGTATCCGGTCCGCTCCGGGAGCAGGCTCTGGACGTCGAGGCGGTTCGCCAGTTGCCCGGAGTTGTGCATCAGGTCGGCGACGCGCTGCAACCGGATGCCGTTGAGCGACGCCGGGTACGAGCCGAGCGAGATCAGCGCCGCTGTCGTCGTGTCGATGTCGGAGAACTTCGGCAGCGCGTCACGCACGATCGCCGGGTCCGTCGCGCTCTGCTGAGCCGTGCCCAGCGCGGTGCGGAACGCCCGGAGGGTGCGGGGGTTGGCCTGCGCGAACGGCTTCGCCGCCGCGTAGCCGGAGAGCGGGAAGTCGAGCGTCGAACCGCGGGCGCCGTCGGCCAGGATGTGCGCGCCGAGGTCCTTTTCGGCGCGGGTGATGTACGGCTCGATCATCAACGCGGCGTCGGCGTCGCCCGCCTGCAGCGCCTGCGGCATCCGGTCGAACGGAATGGCCGTGAACTTGATCTTCGCCTGGTCCACGCCCGCGGTGACCAGCACCGAACGCGCGACGAGCGCGCCGATGTCGTCGAGCATGTTCACCGCGATCTTCGGCGACCGCTTCGCCGTCGGCACGGTGTAGTCCGAGTCCGGCAGTGTGACCAGGGCCATCGTGTTGGGGCCGGCGGTGTAGGCCTCGCCCTGCAGCTGCAACGCCGTCCCGCCGGCCGCGGCGCGGAACATCGCGATGTCGGAGGCGAAGGTGACGTCGAGGTCGCCGGCGGCCAGTTTTGCGAGCCCGTCGTCGGCGCCGAGTTCCACGAGCTGCAGGTTCAGTCCGGCGGAGCCGAACTTCCCGGCCGCGACGGCGATCCGCAGCGGGGCCGTGTCGATGGCGTTGCCCACACCGACGCGCAGGGTGGTCCGCTCCAGCGGCGGCGGGGCCGCGGGGGTGCCGGAAGAGAACACGCTGCACCCCGCGGTCGCCAGGAGCGCCGCTACCAGCGGAATCAACCGTCCGCGTCTGATCATGAACCTTCACCTACCGCGAGAATCTGGTTCTCGTGCTGGATCGTATGGTCCGCGCCCCATACGATCGCGGGCAGGGCCGTATCGTGCCAGCGCGGCTTTCGGATCTTCATGGGGCGGGCTACCGTTCAGTAGGTTCGAGGTGTCGTTCGATCCGCGGGTTCCCGCCCGCGGCGGAAAAGGAAACCAGGTGACCCGTCGCAACAAGCGTCCCCGCAAGGGCGGCGACGCGGCGGATCCGCGTCCGGCGGGCGGCCGCTGGCGGTTGCGGAACTGGCGTCTCGGCACGAAGCTCTTCGCCGTCCTCCTCATCCCGGCGCTGGCCGTGATCGCGCTCGTCGGCCTGCGGATCAGCTCCGACCTGCGCGACGCCCGGCAGCTGGCCGAGTTCGCCACGCGCGGCCGCGTCGACAGCACGGTCGCCGAAGCCTTGCACGAGCTGCAACGCGAGCGCGACCTCACTGTCCGGTTCGTCGCCCAGAACCGCCAAAGCGATACCGCGGACCTGACCGCCCAGCGCAACCGCGTCGACCAGGCCATCGGCGGGTTCGAGCGGACCCTCGCCGAGAGCAAGGCCCGGCTCGACGCGAACGCCGCGGAAAGCCTGCAGCAGACCGACGACCGCCTGCGCGTGCTCGGTGGCCTGCGGTTTTCCGCGGAACATTCGGCGTTCCCCGCCGACGCCGTGCTGCGCTCCTACAGCGAGCTGATCTCCGGCCTGCTCGACATCAGCGACTCCGCCGCCGCGGACGTCGCCGACCCGGAGCTCGCGCGGATGCGGCTGGCGGGCAACGCGCTCGCCCGGATCAAGGACCAGATGTCGGTCAAGCGGGCGGTGATGGCCGAGGCGCTCGCGTCGGGCACCCTGAACCGCGACCGCACGCGCGCCCTGCTCGGCGCGGAAGCCGAACTGGACGCCGCGCGCAACGACTACCGCACCTTCGCCACCCCCGACCAGCAGCGGATGTACGACGACACGGTGATCGGCCTGGTCGTCGACATCGGCAACGACATGGTCGAATCCGCGCTCACCCGCACCGAAAACGGCCAGAACCTCTCGGGCCTCGACCCGAACCAGTGGGACACCTCGGCAACGCACACGGTGAACCTCGCCCACCAGGTGCAGCAAGCGCTGCTGGTCCAGTTGCAGGAACGCACGGACACCCTGGCGGCGCAAGCCCGTACGGCCGCGCTGTGGGACGGCGGTGTCGTCCTCGGCGTCCTGCTCGTCGCCGGTGTGCTGTCGGTGGTCATCGCGCGATCCCTGTTGCGCCCCTTGCGGATCCTGCGCCGGACGGCACTGGAAGTGGCCGAGCACCGGCTGCCCGCGGCCGTGCAGAACCTGCTCACCGATCCCGAGCCCGCGCCCGAGAACCTGCGGAAACGGCTCGCCGTCGCGCCCGTGCCGGTGTTCACCCGAGAAGAGCTCGGCCAGGTGGCGCGCGCGTTCGACGCGGTGCACGGCGAGGCTGTCCGGCTCGCGGGCGAACAGGCCATGTTGCGCGAGAACGTCAACGCGATGTTCGTCAACCTCTCGCAGCGCAGCCAGGACCTCGTCGAACGGCAGCTGTCGGTGCTCGACCGGATGGAGGCCGGCGAGCAGGACCCGGACACCCTCGCCGGGCTGTTCGAACTCGACCACCTCGCGACGCGGATGCGGCGCAACAGCGAAAACCTGCTGGTGCTCTCCGGCCAGGACTCCGCGCGGGAGGACGCCGGCCCGGTGGCGGCCGACGAGATCATCGGCGCCGCGCTCTCGGAGGTCGAGGACTACCAGCGGATCGAGCTCGGCCCGGCGCCGCAGGTCGCGGTCCGCGGTGAGGCCGTCAACGACCTCGTGCACGTCGTTTCGGAGCTGCTGGAGAACGCGACGCGCTATTCCGCCGACGAGACGGTCACCGTGGCGAGCGCCGAAACCCACGACGGCGACTGGCAGATCGAGATCATCGACCACGGTGCCGGCATGCCGCAGGCGGAGATCGACCGCACCAACGCGCGGCTCGCGAACCCGCCGGACGTCGACGTCGAGGTGTCGCGCCGGATGGGCCTGTTCGTCGTCGCGACGCTGGCCACGCGCCACCACATCGACGTCAGCCTGAGCGCGGGCGCGGACTCCGGGCTGGTCGCGACCGTGCTGGTGCCCGCGGCCCTGATCGTCGAGCTGCCGCCGATGCCGGCACCGCCGCCGCCCGCCGAGCCGGCCGCCGCCCCGGAACCGGAGCTGCTGGCGCCGCTCGCCCCGCTGACGCCGCCGGAGCCCGAACCCGAGCCGGAGCCGGAAGAGCTGTCGCCGCCGTCGATCGAGGCCGGGCCGCCGCGCCGGGCCCCGGTGGTGGCCCGCGACCACGCGCCGGAGTGGCCGACCGTGGACGAAGAGGCTCACCTGGACCTCGACGCCCCGACCGAGCGGATGCCCGCCTACCGCGACGTCCTGTCCCGCTGGTTCGACGCCTCCGCCGCACCCGAACAGCCGCGGAAGCCGGCGGAGCCGCGCCCGGTCGCCGAAGAGCCGCGGCCGGTCGAGCCCCAGCCACGGCACGCGCTCACCACGCGGCCGCCGATCCGCGAGCCGCAACCGGCACCGGCCCCGCCGCCGCCACCGGCCCCGCAACCGCAACCGGTGCCCCAACCGCAATCGGCGCTGGCACCGGCACCGGCGCCCCGACCGCAATCGGCACCGGCACTGGCACCGGCACCGACGCCACAACCGCAATCGGCCCCGCCACTGGCACCGCAGTCGCAACCGGCCCCGGCGCCACAACCGCAGCTGGCCCCGCCACCGCCGCCGCCACCACCCGCGCTCGCGCCGCCATCGGCTCCGGTGGCCGTCGCGCCCGTGCGCACGCCGGACGACGAAGACACCGAACCGCGGCTGACGCCCGTCGCGCCGCCCGCCGCGATCCAGCCCGCGTACGAATGGCCGACCCCGGCCGAACTGGAGCAAGAGGACGGTGCGGAGGACACCTGGCCGTTCCTGCAGCCACTGGATTCCGCGGCCAGCCCGGGAGCGGTGCCGGAACAGCGGCCGATACTCTCTCTTTCCCCGGAAGCGGTACGCGAGCGGATGACGAGCCTTCAAGGCGGCTTCCGGCGAGGGCGGCACGCGAGGGGAGACGACACCCGGAACCAGTGAAACGGATGAGGCATGAGCTCGAAGACGCCCCTGCTGGAAGTGATCGCGCTGGACGCGGCGGACGCCGAAGGCGCGCAGGCGGGCGGGGCCGACCGCCTCGAACTGGTTGCGGACATGGCGCAGGACGGCCTGACGCCGTCCGTCGAAACGCTGCGTGACGTGCTTTCGGCGACCGACCTCCCGGTGCGGGTCATGCTGCGGGACAACGGTTCCTTCGCCGTGGGCGACCTGGAAGGGCTGCGCGCGGACACCGCCCGGCTGATCGACGCGGGCGCCCGGGAGTTCGTCTTCGGCTTCCTCAACGTCGACAGCGAGATCGACCTCGACGCCTGCGAGGCGCTGATCAAGGAGGTCGACGGCCTGCCCTGGACGTTCCACCGCGCCATCGACCGCACGCGCGATCCGTTGCGCGCGTACGACCAGCTGGCCTCGCTCGGCTGTGACACCGTGCTCGCCGCCGGTCACCCGAACGGCGTGGCGAGCGGCCTTTCGGTGCTGCAGCGGCTCGCGCAGCGCGACGGCGGCCCGGAACTGCTCGTCGGCGGCGGCCTGCGCGCCCAGCAGGTCCACCTCCTGCGCGCGGGCGGAGTACGGGGATTCCACGTCGGCAGCGCGGTGCGGCCCGGCGGCTGGCAGGCGCCCGTGGACGCCGGAACCGTGCGCACCTGGGTCGACCTCGTCAAATCCTGATCGACTACGTGAATTCCACGGAGAATCGGCGGAGTAAAACGGTTTCCGCCGATGTTTTTGCGTGCCGGCGACAATCGTGACCCGGCACGTGAAATTGCATCCGTCTCGTGCACTGTCGCGCGCGGAGTTGCGCGTGCGGCTGCACAGTCGGTTCCGCTTTTGACCTGGTTGGTGGCTGAATCGGCGGCATCTGCCGGTTATCGTTGGCGAAGTCGGGCGCGGTCGGCGGTGACCACTGTCGATCCCCGGCTCATTCGACACCCCGGCCCCCGGTGTCATCAATCGTCTGGAATGTACAGGAGGCAGCGCTGTGGGCGCGCGTATCCGGTTCGCAATCCGTTCGATGTCCGGCCAGCGGGAAACCAGGACGTCGACCATCAGGTTGATTTCCGCCACCTGGGGCCGGCTGATTACCCGTGACTATCGCCCGAGTACCGCATCGGCAAGCCGGAGGGCCGAATCGTGACCGGCGCGATACCGCGTCAACGCGGAACGGAAACCACCGCAGACGATTTCGCGCACCTGGGGCTCGGCGGCTCCCTCGCCCTGACCGGGCTGCTGGCCGTCGTCAAGATCGCGGAAACCGCCACGGGTGTGGTGCTGACCGCCACCGGGGTGCTGCCCGGTGCCAGTCCCTCGAAGGAGCGGGCTCCGGCCTGGCCCCGCGGGGAATGAGCGGAGCTGCCCGATCGGCAGCTCCCTACGGACGGAGGGCTGCCATGACCGGCGGTGACGGGCGGGACGGCTTCAGCGGCGCACGCGTGGGTCTCGCCGACGTGCAACGGCTCGAGGACACCGTCGCGCGGCTTCGGGCGCAGGACTACCGCTACGGCGGCGGTGCCTGCGGCGAAGCCGTCGCGGAGGTGCTGCCCCATGCCGTCGGGCTGCTGGACGGCACGGTGCGCGGCAAGGTTCGGCCGCGGCTCTGCACCGCCGTCGCCGACCTGTACAACCTCGCCGGCTGGACCAGTTTCGACGACGACCGCCCCGAGGCCGCGCTGGAAGCGTTCGCGCAGGCGCTGGACCTGGCCGTCGAAGCGGGCAACCACGACCTCCAGGCCAACATCCGGTACCGCGCCGGGCGGCTGCTGCTGCACTACGACGCGGTCGACCCGGCACTGACCGAGTTCGGGCGGGGCCGCGAGGCGGCGCTGCGGGCGCGCTCGCGGCTGGCCCAGGCGATCCTGTCCGCCAACCAGGCGTGGGCGGACGCCAAGAAGGCCGACGCCGTCGCCGCGCTGGCGTGCCTGCACCGGGCCCGCACGGAGTTCGCCGACGCCACCGGCGTGGAACCGTCGCCGTGGGCGGCCTTCTTCGGGCCCACCGACCTGGCGGCCATGATCGGCACGGTCCACGGGGAACTGGCCCAGGTCGTCGACGTCCGGCACGGCCGCGACGGCATCCCCGCGCTCGCCGACGCGCTCGCCGGCTACGGCCCGGAGATGGCCCGCAGCCGGTCCCTGACGATGATCTGGCTGGCCACCGTGCACGCACTGGACGGCGATCTCGACGTCGCCGCCGAGTCCGGACGGGAGGCGATCGAGCTGGTCGGCCTGCTGCGCTCGCCCCGGACCCGGCAGCGGCTGCGGACGTTGTCGGCCGCGGCCCGGCGCCACCGGCGTGACGCGCGTGCCCGGGAGATCATCGAACGCGTCGAAATGGTCGGGCATTCCGGACAATAATCCTTTTGTCATGGGAAGGTAAACCTGACGGAAAATGAAAATGGGATCCGCTGAAAGACCGGCCAAAAGTAGGTTCTCGGCGTGATCACGTCTTCTTATGCTTCTCGGCAACCTGCGGCGAGCATTCCGCGCAGGCCCGGTCCCCACCGCCGAGAGGAAATTCCCCATGCGCTTGCGCAAGCTCGTCGCGGCCGCTGTGCCGCTGCCTGCGTTGCTCGGCCTCGCCGTGGCCGTCCCGGCCGCCGCCGCCCCGGAACCCCTGGTCACACTGGCCGACAACGCCGCGCCGCTGATCAACAGCGCCCGCACCGGCGACGTCGCGGCCGACCGGCCGATCACCGCCGCGCTCTCGCTGAAACTGCACAACCAGCAGGCGCTCGAAAAGTTCCTCGCCGACGTCCAAAATCCGGCTTCGCCCCAATACCACCGGTTCCTGACCCCGGCGCAGTTCAATGCCAGGTTCGGCCCGACCCAGGCGGACGTTGACAAGGCCGTCTCATTTCTCGGGAAAGCCGGGCTGACCGGGGTCGAGGTTTCCGGCAACCGGCAGGCCATCACGTTCACCGGCTCGGCGGCGCAGCTCGAGTCGGCGTTCCGGACCAGGATCGGGACCTACCACGACCAGGTTTCCGGGCGGGACTTCTTCGCCAACGACGCCGTCCCGGCCGTGCCGGCGAGCGTCTCGGACGTCGTGGGCGGGGTCGTCGGCCTCGACGACCACGCGGTGCGGACGCATTCGTCGAAGCCGCTGGCGCAGCCCAACGTCGTCAAGTCCGTCACCCCGCCGGTGCTCAAGACCGCTTACGGCACCAGTGGTCTGTCGGCGACCGGCAGCGGTGTGAACGTCGGGTTCGTCGAGTTCGACGGCTACCAGAAGTCCAACATCACCAAGTACGACAGCACGTACGGCCTTTCCGCGGGCTCGGTGACGACGGTCGGCGTCAGCGGCGCGAACTACGACTCGTCGCCGGGCGATGGCCAGATCGAGGTCGAGCTCGACATCGAGGTCGTGCACGCGCTGGCCGCGGCGGCCAACGACTACGTCTACGAGGCGCCGAACTCGAGCGCGGGCGAACTCGCGATGTACCAGAAGATCGCGTCCGACGCGAAGGTCCACGTCGTCTCGATTTCCTGGGGCGCCTGCGAATCCGCCGAAGGTTCGAGCGCGGCGAAGAGCGTCAGCAGCGCGATCGCGACCGGCACGGCGGAGGGCATTTCCTACTTCGCCGCGGCGGGCGACGACGGCACGACCGACTGCTACCGCCAGACGGGTTCGACGGCGAAGGGCGTCGACTTCCCGGCGTCGAGCCCGAACGTCTCGGGCGTCGGCGGCACGAAGCTGAGCGTGACCTCGTCCAACGGCTACAGCAGCGAAGTGGTCTGGAACGACGGCAACAGCGGCGGCTCGACCGGCGGCGGCATCTCGACGGTGTTCACGGCGCCGTCATGGCAGTCCTCGCAGAGCACGACGTACCGCAAGGTGCCGGACGTGTCGGCGGACGCCTCCCCGACGTCGGGCTACTACATCTACAGCGCGGGCAGCTGGGGAACGGTCGGCGGCACGTCGGGCGCGGCCCCGCTGTGGGCGGCCTTCGCGGCGCTGCAGAACCAGGTGCACGGCGGCGGTCTGGGCAACCTGAACCCGAAGTTCTACTCGATCGGCAACGGGTCTTCGTACGGAACCGGTTTCCACGACGTGACGTCGGGCAACAACACCCTGCACGGGACGACCGGGTTCGCCGCGGGGACGGGGTACGACCAGGTGACGGGCTGGGGTTCCTTCAAGGCGAGCGGGCTGTCCGGCCTGATCGGCTGAGTGTGTGGAGCCGGGGCTGTCGCAGGTTTGCGACGGCCCCGGTTTCCCGTTTTTGTCGGTGCCTGGTGACACAATGTGTACATGGCAACACTAGTAGCGACACCGAGGTCTCGCGCGCTGGGCTTCGGGATCCGCGCGGCGAGGAAGGCGCGCAACCTCGGCGTGCGCGAACTGGCGCGCCTGGCGGGGGTGGTGGCGCAGGATCTCTCGCACTGGGAGAGCGGGACGCGGGTGCCCAAGATCGAGCAGGTGGCGAGTACGAGCGCACCGCCTCGGCGATCTTCGCCTGGGAGCCGCTGCTGATCCCCGGGCTGCTGCAGACCCCCGACTACGTGCGGACGATCCTCGCGGCCGCCGGGCGGCCGCGGGCGGAGGAAGAGCTGCGGATCAAGGTGCGCCTGATGCGGCAGGAGGTGCTGACCGGGCGGGATCCTTCGCCTTACACCGCGCTCCTCGCCGAGACCGCGCTGAGGCAGCGGCGCGGCGGGGCCGAGATCATGGCGCCGCAGCTCAGGCACCTCGCCGAGCTGGCGCAGCGGCGGAACGTGAGTTTGCGGGTCCTGCCGGACAACGAGGATTTCCACCCGGGCCTCAACGGTTCCTTCGTCATCTTCGACTTCGCCGACCTGCCCCCGATCGTCTTCCTGGAGCAGTACCGGGGCAGTGCCTACCTCTACGATGAGCAGCAGGTGGCCGATTACCGGGCGGCCCAGCGGGCGATGGCGGCACTGGCCCTGAGCGAGCAGGAATCCTGCGCGCTCGTCCGGGAGGTGATCGCCGACTTGGAGGCGTGATGTGGCGTAAGTCCAGTTACAGCGGCACCGAAGAGAACTGCGTCGAGGTGAAGCTCGGGCCGGTGTCACAGATCCGCGACACCAAGGACCGCTCGGGTGGCACCCTGACCGTCAGTTCGGCCGCTTGGGGGGCTTTCCTTCGCAAGGCTAAGCGTTAACCTGGGCGCATGATCAAGCGCACGGTGCTGGACGCCACCCGTGAACTCCTCCGCGAACTCGGCCTCACCACGGTGTTCGGCAATCCCGGTACCACCGAAGTGCCGTTCCTCACCGACTGGCCCGACGACTTCGACTACGTCCTGGGCCTGCAGGAATCCGCCGTCGTGGCGATGGCCGATGCCTACGCGCAGGCCACCCGGCAAGCCGTGCTCGTCAACCTGCACTCCGCCGGCGGGGTCGGGCACGGGCTCGGCAGCCTCTTCAACGCCTACCGCAACCGGACGCCGTTGATCGTCGCCGCCGGGCAGCAGCTGCGGTCGCTCATCCCGCACGAGCCCTTCCTCGGGGCCATGGAAGCGCCCGAGTTCCCGAAGCCGTACGTGAAGTGGTCGATCGAGCCGGCCTCGGCCGAGGACGTCCCGGCCGCGCTGGCGCGGGCCTACCACGTCGCCACACAGGCGCCGTCCGGGCCGGTCTTCGTGTCCGTTCCCGCCGACGACTGGGCCGTCACCACCGAACGGCCCATCGTCTCGCGCCCCCGGATCCGCGGCTTCGCGCCCGATCCCGAGGCCGTCGACGAGCTCAACGCCGCCCTGGAAGCCGCCGAACGGCCGGCGATCGTCGTCGGGGGAGCCGTCGACCAGGACGGAGCCGTCGTCGAAACCGTCGCGCTCGCCGAACGGCTCAACGCCGCCGTGTGGGTCGCGCCGATGTCCTACCGCTGTTCGTTCCCCGAGGACCACCCGCTGTTCCAAGGGTTCCTCGACCCCGAACGCGGCGCGGTCGCCGACACGCTCGCGCCGTACGACCTCGTCGTCGTGCTCGGGGCGCCCGCCTTCACCTACCACGTCGACCGCGGGCGCGGGGAAGCTCCGCTGCCGCCGCTGTTCATCGTCAGCGACGACGAACAGGTCCTCGCGCGCGCCTTCGAAGGCACCGGCATCCGCGCCACGCCGAAGCTGGGCATCCGCGCGCTGCTCAACGTCGTCGAGCGCAGCACACGGCCCGCGCCGGCCCCGCGGCAGCGTCCCGCGAAACCGGCCGGTGACGCGCTGACCGGCGAACTCGTCTACTCGACGCTCGCGGATCTGTTGCCGGACAACGCCTTGGTCGTCGAAGAGGCACCCAGTCACCGCGGGATCCTGCACGACCACCTGCCGATCACGGCCACCGACACCGGCTTCCTGACGATGGCCAGCGGCACGCTCGGCTACGGTGTCCCCGGCGTGGTCGGCGCGGCGCTCGCCCGCCCGGACCGCAAGGTCGTCGGCGTGATCGGCGACGGTTCGAGCATGTACGGCATCCAGGCCCTCTGGACGGCGGCGCGGGAAGAACTGCCCGTGACGTTCGTGATCCTGGACAACTCCGAGTACGCGGCGGTCCGCATCCTCGGCGACGCGATCGGCGGCGCGAAGCTGCCGGGCACCGAACTGGGCGGCATCGGGTTCGCGGCGCTGGCGGAGAGCATGGGCTGCCACGGCGTGACGATCACCGAGCCGGCCGAGCTGGTTCCCGGCCTCACGGCGGCGCTGGCCGACCCGCGCCCGACGCTGGTCCACGTCCGGGTGGCCTCGTCGTCGAAGTCGCTGTACTGAAAAGCCCGTTGGTGGTCCACAGTGGATATCCACTGTGGACCACCAACGGGTCAGCTGCGGGTCCGGGTTTCCCGGACGTCCGAGGTCCGCTCGGCCAGTTCCCACTCCGCGGCGTCGGACGCGGCCGTGGCGGCCTCCGCCGGCGTGCCGCCGTGCAGCAGCCGCGCCACTTCGCCGCGCAGGGTCACGAACTCGGCCGACTCGCGCGTGGTGATCTGGTCCCGCGCGGCGGGCAGGCCCACCGGCAGGTCCGCCACGATCGACGCCGGTGACTTCGACAGCACCAGCACGCGGTCGGACAGGTACACGCTCTCGTCGATGTCGTGGGTGACGACCAGGACCGTGCTGCCCTGCTCGCGCTGCACGCGCCGGGTCAGGTCCTCGAGCTCGAAGCGCGTCTGGGCGTCGACCGAGGCGAACGGCTCGTCCATCAGCAGCAGCGCCGGGCGGCTGGCCAGCGCGCGGGCGATCGACACCCGCTGCTGCATGCCGCCGGACAGCTGCCACGGGTACTTGCCACCGACGTCCGACAAGCCCACGTGGGACAGCGCTTCGGCCGCCCGTTCACGACGTTCCGCGCGGGAGATCGGCCGCCACCGCAACGGGAACTCGACGTTCTTCTGCACCGAAAGCCAGGGGAACAGCGAACGGCTGTAGTCCTGGAACACGACGGCCAGGTCGTCCGGGACCCCGGAGACGCGGTCGCCGTGCAGGCTGACCGTGCCGTCGGTGGGCGGGGTCAGCCCGGCGATGCAGCGCAGCAGCGTCGACTTCCCGCAGCCCGACGGGCCGACGATGCTGGCCAGCTGCCCGGCTTCGACGGTGAACGAAAGGTTGTTCACCGCGGTGTGAGCCTTGGCCCCGCTGCCGTAGGTGTGACTGAGGCCGGAAACTTCGAGCATGGTGGACATGGGAGAGGCCTTTCCAGCGTCAGTCGCGGCCGAGACGGGCCGGCTGCCAGGCCAGCACCCGCCGTTCCGCGGCCAGGAAGATCGTGTTGAAGACGTAGCCGAGGATGCCCAGCAGCACCAGCCACGACCACATGGTCGGGAACTCGAAGTCCTGCTGGGCGTTCAGCAGCGACCGGCCGATGCCGTTGTAGGCGCCGACGAGCTCGGAGACGACCATCAGCAGCAGCGAGATCGACAGGCTCACCCGCAGCCCGGCGAAGATCTTCGGCGCCGCCGACGGCAGGACGACCATGCCGAGCCAGTACGCCTTGGGCGTGCGGAACGACCGCGCCGTCTCCACCTTCACCTGGTCGACCGAGCGGACGCCGTCGACGGTGTTGAGCAGCACCGGCCACACCGCGCCGAAGATGATCGACCCGATCTGCATGCCCGAGCTCAGCCCGAACAGCACCGCGAACACCGGGATCAAGGTGGGTGGCGGGATCGAGCGGAAGAACGCGAACAGCGGGCCGACGTAGTCCATCGCCGTCGCCGACCGGCCGAGGAGCACGCCGATGACGATGCCGACGACCGCGGCCAGTGCCCAGCCGCCGAGCGTCCGGCCGAGGCTGGGGAACACGTTGTCGAACACGGCGTCGGTGAGGAACAGGTGCGACGCGGGCCCGGTGAACCACAGCTTCGCGGCGGTGCCCGCGATCTCCGACGGCGGGGGGAAGAACTTGCTGCCGCCGGCCCGGGCGGCGAACTCCCAGCCGACCACCAGGATCGCGAACAGCAGCCAGTTGCGCAGGACCGTGGCGGCACCGCGCGCGGCGCGCCGGCCCACCCGGCCCGAAAGGGTCGCCGCGGTCACGCGATCGCCTCCCGGTCCACCGAGCTCCACCGGAACAGCCGCTTGCCGAGCTGTTCGAGGCCCTCGTTGATCAGGTAGCCCAGCGTCCCGGCGACCACCGTGCCGGCCAGGACCAGGTCGAACCGGATCGAACCGGTGCTGGCGACGATGATGAAGCTGCCCAGGCCGAGCTGGGAACCGGCCAGGAACTCGACGCTGACGACGGCGATCAGCGAGATGGTCGCCGACAGCCGGACGCCGGTGAAGACGAACGGCGCGGTCTGCGGCAGCGCGACCGACGTCAGGATGCGGAACCGGCTGGTCCCGCACGCGCGGGCGGTCTCCATCAGCACCGGGTCGATTTCGCCCATGCCGTAGATCGTGTTGAACATGATCGGCCACAGCGAGGCGTAGACGGCGAGGGTGATCTTCGCTTCGGGCCCGGAGCCGATCACCAGCAGCACCAGGGGAACCAGCGCGGTGATCGGGATCGGCCGGAGGAACTCCACGATCGCGGCGGTGGCCGTGCGCAACGCCGGGATGCTGCCCAGCAGGAGCCCGGCGGGTACGCCGACCGCGATCGCGACGACGATGGCGATCAGCCAGGCCAGCATGGTCGCGACGATGTCCCGGATGAACTCGGGGTCGCCCAGCAGGTCCCCGACGGTGACCAGCACGACGCTGGGCGGCGGGGTGAACGTCTTACTGACCAGGCCGACCTGGACGACAACCTCCCAGAACAGGAGGAAGCCGACCAGGCCGGCCAGGCCGCGAAGCAGTTTCTTCACGTCAGTTGGTCGCCTGCGGGGCGATCATCGGCGCGGCGTCGACCTTGCTGGTGATGACGCCCATCTGCAGCAGCAGGTCGGGCACCCGCTGCAGGCGCCGGGCGTCCAGGACGGAGCCGTAGCCGGGCAGGGTGAGCAGCTTGGCCGTGTCTTCGTCGATCTTCGCGTACTTGACCAGCAGCGGTTCGACCTTCGAGCGGTCGTTGATCGCGTCGCTGGTGGCCTTCTTCATCGCCCGCTGGAAGGCCGAGAGGGTCTTCGGGTTCGCCTGCACCCACTTCGTCGTCGAGCCGTAGCCGGTCAGCGGGAAGTCCTGGCTGGCGCCGGTGTTGATGTCGATGACCGGCGTCGCGCCGACCGTCTTCGCCGCCTGCGTGAGCATCGGCTCCGGCATGTAGGCCGCGTCCACCTGGTTGTCCTTCAGCGCCGCCGCCATGTTCGGCAGCGGGATCAGGGTCCACTTGACCCCGTTGAAGTCGACGCCGTGGTCCTTCATGACGGACTTGGTGAGGATGTCGGACGCGGTGTTCATGGCGGTGATCGCGATCCGCTTGCCCTGGAGGTCGTTGACCGTCTTCACCGGCGAGGTCGGCACTGTGACGATCGCGTTGCTCTTCGCGTTGACGGACGTGCCGTCGGCGACGAGCTGGATGTCCGCGGCGCCCTTGCTCTTGGCGACGAAGAACGGCGTGTAGGTCGAGAGGGCGATGTCCGCTTCGCCGGAGATCGCCTTCTGCATCGACTCCTGCCCGCTCTTGGCGACGATCTGCTCGACCTCGAGACCCTCGGCCTTGAAGTAGCCGCCGTCCTGGGCCAGCCAGAACGGACCGAGGTCCGTGGTCGGCATGATGGAGACCTTGATCTTCGACTTCTCCAGGCCGCCCCCGTTCGACGAGGCGTTCGAGCTGTCCGAGCCGAGCGCACTGCAGCCGGTGAGGGCCGTGGCGGCTGCGACGGTGAGGGCGAGCCCGAGCGCGGCGCGGCGAGTGCGAACCCGGCCACTGCTCATGGCGTTTCCAAGCAAGGCCTGCTCCTTGAAGAAAGTGACGGTTCGGGAACCGATTCCGGTGGAAGTGCGTGACTCATTCTCGGAAGTCACGCGGCCACTGTAGAGAACGTGACAGCTTGCTCACAATGGGTGGAATCACTACCTGACCGAGTGGCGCACGTCACTCTTTCGGCCTCTGGTCTAGACCCACTGCTCCACTCGCCGTAGCTGTTCACCCAGCGTAGGGTGGGGTTCCTGAATTCGCGACGGCTGCTGTGCGTCGACTGAGCGAACGCTGTGCAAGATTGAGTGGGTCCTGTCGGGAGGGTTACATCTTCCCCGGCCGTTCGCTACCCTCTGCACCTGCGGGGAGGTATCAACCTCCGATGTAGTGAGAGAGAGTGCCTGGATGGCCGATCAAGAAGTCCCGCTTCGGTGTACCAGCACACACTGTGCTTTTCCTGAGAGAATCTTCCCCGCAAAGACCACTGCCTGGCCGGGCACAACCGCCGCGCCGGTGGATTAGGCCGACCAACAGACCGATGCAGGACCAGCGCAGGGACCCGACCGTGATGCTCGAGCTGAACCGATTCCGTCCGGCTGGACGGGGTTCAGGTACCTCCAGTGCCGACACTGGAGACGATCTTTTCACCCGTACGGGTAGCGTCTTGCGCTGGGCTCCTTCCGATGGGCCGGAGCGCCGGAACGCCGGGAGCGTGCAGACGAGTGGCTGAGGAGAACGCGATGCGCCCTGGCGGGCGCTGGACCGACCAGGGTTTCCCGAGCACGAACGATGATGGTGGAGCGGCGGTGCCGAACGAAGACGCCGCGGGGGTGGGAGGGGCCCCTGCGCAGTCGCCCGGAGCGGATCCGGGCCGGAAGACCGGGCTGTTCTCCGGCATGCGTGACTGGCGGCTGCGGTCCAAGCTGGCCGCGGTCCTGATCATCCCGACCCTGACCGCGCTCGCGCTGGGCGCGGTGCGCGTGATCGACGACGCCCGCGAGGCGGCCGAGTTCCAGCGCACCGCCGACCAGGTGGCGTTCGCCGTCAAGGTCACCACAGTGGTGCACGAGCTGCAGAACGAGCGCTCGCTGTCCGTTGCGCGGATCTCGTCGCAGAACCAGCTGCTGCAGACCGGGCTCGACTCGCAGATCGCCAAGGTGGACCGCGAGGTCCAGGACCTGCGCGACGCGGCACGCACCCTGGACTACGACGACCAGGCGACCAAGGACCGCTACACCCGCGGTCTCCAGCGCCTCGACGCCCTGCGTCCGCTGCGGGCGGCGTTCAACACCTCCAACAGCCTGCCCGACATCACGGTGCTCACCGCCTACTCGGGCATCATCGACTCGCTCATCGAGCTCGGCCGCGAGGTGACCACCGCGGTCACCGACCGGGACGTGCTGCGGCTGGGCACGAGCACGCAGGCGGTCAGCGAGGCCAAGGAGTTCACCACCCGCTCCGACGCCGAGCTGCAGATCGCCGCGTTCCGCGGCAACTTCCCCGGTGACCTGCTGGACCAGACGCGCGCCTCGGCGTCCAGCGCGGACGCCTCCGTCGCGGCCTTCCTCGCGAACGCCGACGACGACCAGCGCCAGCTCTACAACGACACGTACTCCGGTCCGGAGGTCGACGACCGGCGCCGGATCCAGACCTCGGCGTTCTCCTTCGCGCAACTGGGTGACCCGCCGAACATCGACACCACCGCGCTCGGCAAGGACAGCACCGTGTCGGCCGACAAGCTGCACGCGGTCGAGTCGAACCTGCTGGCCCAGCTCAAGACCCGCGCCGACGATCTCGCCACGCAGAAGGTGAACTCGGCGTGGGTCGGCGGTGCCGTGGTGCTCGCCGCGCTGGCGGCCGCGATCGCGCTGATGCTCGTCGTCGCCCGCCTGATGCTGCGCCCGCTGCGGGTGCTGCGGAAGAGCGCACTGGACATCGCCTACACCCGGCTGCCCGAGACCGTGCAGGGGATCCTGGACGACCCGGACCCCGTCGGCGCCTCGAAGCGAGCCGTCCAGCCGGTGCCCGTCAACACCCGCGACGAGATCGGCGAGGTCGCGCGGTCGTTCGACATCGTCCACGAACAGGCCGTCAAGATGGCCGCCGAGCAGGCCCTCCTGCGCGAGAACGTCAACGGCATCTTCGTGAACCTGTCCCGCCGGTCGCAGCGGCTGGTGGAACGCCAGCTCGGCGTCATCGACCGGCTCGAGGCCGACGAGCAGGACCCGGACCACTTGGCCAGCCTGTTCGAGCTCGACCACCTCGCGACGCGGCTGCGGCGCAACGGTGAGTCCCTGCTGGTGCTCTCCGGCGCCGGCCTGGCCAAGTCGGTGCCCAAGCCGGTGCCCGCCGCCGACGTCATCGGCGCCGCGGTGTCGGAGATCGAGCAGTACGCCCGGATCGAGGTCGGCATCGTGCCCGACGTCGCGGTCCAGGGCCTGGCGATCCACGACCTCGTGCACGTCCTCGCCGAGCTGCTCGACAACGCGACCTACTTCTCCGAGCCGGAGACGAAGGTCATCGTGCGGGCCGTGGTGACCCGGCGCAAGGCGCTGGCCATCCAGGTCACTGACCACGGTGTCGGCATGAGCGAGGAGCGGCTGGCCGAGGTCAACGCGCGCCTGGCCGACCCGCCGGACCTGGACGTGTCGGTGACCCGGCGAATGGGCCTGTACGTGGTTTCGCGGCTGGCCAAGCGCCACGGCATCGAGGTCCGGCTGCGCGAGAACGAGGACATCGAGGGTGGCGTGATCGCCCGGGTCGTCGTCCCGGCCGAGCTGCTGACCCAGCTCCGCCCGGGCATGCAGCGGCAGACCCCGCCGCCGGCGAACCGCTCCGAGACGTCGATGTCGATGCCGAGCATCCCGATCCCGGCCGCGCGCTCGGACTTCGACCAGACGCAGTCGTTCGCGCAGACGCCGCCTTCGGCGCCGCCGCCACCGCCCCCGGTGCACGAGCCGGTGCCGAACCAGGGCGGCCTGGTGCCGCTCGACCAGCCGATCAGCCTGGACGACCTGGTCAGCGGCGGCCGCGCGGCAGGCCCGTTCCTGTCGCCGGACCTGCCGAAGCCCGAGACGCCGGCCTGGCCGACCGCCGAGGACCTGGCGCCGCTGGCGCCTTCGTCGAACGGCGACGGGGCCAGCTCGCGAGCCGCCGACACGCAGTTCGCGCCGCTGGTGCTGCCCAAGCGCGAGCCGAAGTTCGTGCCGCCGGAGGAGCCACCCGCGCCGCCGCCACCCGCGAACGAGGTGGGTTCGTCGGCGCTCGAAGACGATGTACCCACCCGGCGGTTGCCGATCTACCAGTCGGTGCTGTCACGCTGGTTCAGTGAAGGTGACGACGCGGCAGCCGACCCGGTGCCGACGCAGAGCGAGGGCGAAGACCCCAACCTGCCGCCGCTCACCGGTACCGACGAGCAGCCTGCCCCGCCGCCGCCCGCGCCGGCCGAGCCGTCCCGTGACGAGCTCCAGCCGACCGCGGCGACCCGGCACCCGCTCCTCCCGGCCGACGACGGCTGGCACAGCGCCTCCGACGACGGCTGGCAGGCGGCGCAGTCGCTGCTCGAGTCCAAGAACGAGGAGATCACCCCGGCCGGGCTGCCGAAACGCGTCCCGAACGCCTACCTGGTGCCGGGGTCGATCAGCAGTCCTTCGGTCGACGCGCCGCCGCAGAACAGCTTCGCGGACAACACCGCGGGGATGCCCGGAACGGGTGCGATCACCCGCTCGGCGTCCGCGGCGCGGAGCCGGATGGCAAGCTTCCAACGGGGCTACACCTCGGGACGGCACGCCTTGAAGGAACTCCCGGCCGAAGAACAGCTGCAAGGCAGCAGGGTTCCGGGGCGTGGCAACACCACAGACAGCAGTGAGGAGTGAAAGTGACACGGGCGGGTGCAATGCAGCCGGGTGGCTCCGCGCAGCCGAACGGCCAGGCGCATGCCAAGGCGAACAATGCCGGCAGCTTCGCTTGGCTGATCACGGATTTCGTGCACCGGGTGCCCGGCGCGGCCCACGCGGTCGTGGTGTCGGCCGACGGCCTGCTCCTGGCGGCCTCGCGGGGTCTGCCGAAGGACCGGGCGGACCAGCTGGCCGCGGTGGCGTCGGGGCTCACGAGCCTCGCGCGCGGCGCGGCCAAGGTGTTCGAAGGCGGGACGGTGGCGCAGACCGTCGTCGAAATGGCGAACGGCTTCCTCTTCCTCATGTCGGTTTCCGACGGTTCGTGCCTGGCGGTCCTCGGTTCGCCGGAGAGTGACATCGGCTTGGTCGTCTACGAGATGACCTTGCTGGTGGAACGGGTCGGCCAGCAGCTGACTCCGGAGATGCGGGCGCAACTGCAGGGTGCGGCCGTCCGCCGCTGAGGACCTGGGAACCGAGGAGAGAGCCGTGGACGACGGGCGCTTGAGGGGTGAAGGGCGGCTCGGTGACGACTTCTCCGGCGGGTGGTCCGACCAATCGGACGACGGCCGGGAGGACTGGCAGTCGTTCCGGGACCGCGTCGACCGCGAGTGGCGCGCGCGGCGGGTGCAGGCCTCCGACAGCGACCCCGTGCGGGAGCCGCCGAACTGGCTGACCGACAGCAACGCCGGGCAGGAACCGATCCGGCCGATCGCCGGGGGCACCGAGTACCGCGACCGCCTGCTCGGCGGTCCGGGCGCGGAGCTGTTCGGCGGTTCGAGCGGGCCGCTGTACGACGCGCACGAGTTCGCCGCGTACAGCGCCGAGCGGGACTTCTCGTCGGGGCCGGACTCCGGGGAGCTGGCCGCGGCGCTGCCGCGGCAGGCCCACCAGGAGTACGTCGACGAGCCGCCGGCGACGGAGATGGAGACTTCGGGCCTGGTCCGGCCGTACTTCCGGACCCGGGGCCGGACGAAGGCGACGCTGGACCTGGCCATCGAGGCGTTGATTTCGACCAGTGAGCAGGGCCGGATGCTCGACCGGGTCCGGGTGCCCGAGCACCGGTCGATCTGTGACCTGTGCCTCGACACCAGGTCGGTGGCCGAAGTGGCGGCGCTGCTGCGCCTGCCGCTCGGCGTGGTGCGGGTGTTGATTGGTGACGTGGCGGGCCTCGGGCTGGTGCTGGTGCACTCCAGCAGCCCGACCGTGGGCGACCGCCCGAGTATCGAGTTCATGGAAAGGGTGCTCAGTGGGCTTCGGAGAATTTGACTCCGACGCGAACGCGCCGCAGGTGACGGGTCCGACCTCGTCGGCCAAGATCGTGGTCGCCGGCGGGTTCGGTTCGGGGAAGACAACGATGGTCGGGGCGATCTCGGAGATCGACCCGCTGACCACCGAGGCCATGATGACCGAGGCCAGCGTCGGACACGACGACACCTCGGCGACGCCGAACAAGACCACCACCACCGTGGCGATGGACTTCGGGCGCATCTCGCTGGACTCGGACCTGGTGCTGTACGTCTTCGGCACCCCTGGTCAGCACCGGTTCTGGTTCATGTGGGACGACCTCGCGGTCGGCGCCATCGGCGCGGTCGTGCTGGTCGACACGCGGCGGCTGGCCGACGCGTTCCCGTCGATCGACTTCTTCGAGAACCGGAAGCTGCCCTACGTCGTGGCCATCAACTGCTTCGACCGGCTGCTGCACCACCAGATCGAGGACGTCCGGCACGCGCTGACCATCGCGCCGTCGGTCCCGATCATGGCGTGCGACGCGCGGGAGCGCGAGTCCGCGAAGCAGGTGTTGATCTCGGTCGTCCAGCACGCGATCGCGCACGATTCGGCGCTGCGCGCGGGATAGCCCATGACGCCCCGATCCGGATGCGGCCGTTGGAGTGAACTCCGCGTGCTTCACCCACTTCGGGGAGTGCTGTCACCGTCCGGAGGAGTAGCCGGCCGGGGCGGTCCGCCGGCGCCGGCGAGCGTGGTGCCCGCCTGGGCTGGTCGCACCCGGGCTGACCTGCGTGGACAGCCCACGGGTGTGAGCCGTGGGCGACGACGTGGTGCGTCCCCCGGATGGGGGAGGCAAGCCGGGCTGCCGCGGAACTCGGCCGGGTGCACACGTAGGGTGCGCAGCGGCCGGCCGGTGGCGGGCTCGACACCACCGGCGGTGCGAATACGCTTTACCGTGGCGTCGCCGACCGGCCGTGCCGGGCGCTCCGGGGTGCGGCGGGCGACGCCGCACGAGCAAGGAGGAGCAGGAGTGACGGCTTCCGGCCAGGGCACGTTCGGCTGGCTCATCACGGACTTCGTCCGCCGGGTACCCGGTGCCGCGCACGCCGTTCTGGTGTCCGCGGACGGGTTGCTGCTGGCACCGTCGGAGGGGCTGCCCCAGGAACGTGCCGAGCAGTTGTCGGCGGTGGCGTCCGGGTTGATCAGCCTGACGGCGGGGGCGGCGCGCTGCTTCGAAGCGGGCGGCGTCAACCAGACCGTGGTGGAGATGGAGCGCGGCTACTTGTTCTTGATGTCCGTTTCGGACGGTTCGTCGCTGGCGGTGCTCGCCGCGCCGACGTGCGACATCGGCACGGTCGCCTACGAGATGACCCTGCTCGTCGAGCGGGTCGGCCAGCAGATCACCCCCGAGCTGCGCGCCCAGCTCCAAGGCGGCGTGCGTGGGTAGGGCGAGATGAGGATTTCGGGATTCGACGATCCGGACTCCAGCGGCTGGGACGCACTGCACCGCGGCACCGAGCGCGAGGGTTTCGATTCGCCCAGCAAGTTCGACATGTCGACGCTGTCGATGATCATGCCCAAGCGCAAGCCGTCCCGCCCCCAGCCGGACCCGCAGGGCTACACCGACGAGGACACCCGCGAGTGGGGCTCATCGGCCGACGACGACGATTACGAGGCTTCCTCGCCGGACTTCGCGGGCGCTGACGACGACCGCGACGAGCCGACGGGCCGCCGGGCCAGGCGCTCGACTTCGCGGGAGTACGCCGCCGACGAACACGCCCGCCCGGAACCCCGGGCCCTCCCCGGCCGGCGCTCGGCGGAGTACACCGCCGGCGGTCACGACCGCGGTGAGTCCGCGGGGTACCGCAGCGAGCACTCGCCGGAGTTCGGCGACGAGCCCGCCCGCCCGGCGTTCGGCGGCTACCAGGGCTCGCGCTCGCCGGAGTTCGGGCGCGACGACTACGCCCGTCCGGAATCCGCGGGCCACCAGGGCTCGCGCTCGCCGGAGTTCGGCGACGAGCCCGCCCGCCCGGCCTTCGGTGGCCACCAGGGCCGCCGCTCACCTGAGTTCGGCGACGACTACGCCCCGCCGGAACCCCTGGGCTACCAGAGCACGCACTCGCCGGTGGTGGCCGAGGACGGCTACGACCCCGTCGAACCTGAGTGGCAGGACGGGGACAGGTTCGAGCCGGAACCTCCGCCGCTGGAGCCGGCGTGGACCCCGCCGCGGGGTGCGCGTCCGCCTGCTCCGCCGCGGCCGCCGGTCCACCACCCGCCCGCCCCGCGGCCGCCCGCAGCCCGCCCACCCGCGCCGCGGCCGCCCGCCCCGGTGTCGAGGCCCGCGTACCCGGCGACCCCACCCGCACCCGTGTCGCGGCAGGCGGCGCCCCCGCCCGCGTGGAGCCCGCCGCCCCCCGCCGACTGGACGCCCCCGCCGGACCCCGAGACCCGCTGGATCCCGCACCCGGAACCGTGGGAGGACCCGGCCTGGAACGAGCCGGCCCGGGTGGCCAGCCCGGTGCCTGTCGCGTCGTCGGGGTCGCGGGTCCGCCCGTACACCCGCACCGGCGGCCGCACGCGGTCCGACCACAACCTGGCGCTGGAGGCGCTGGTCTCGACGTCCGACGACGGGCGCCGCTACCGCGGGGTCCGCTCGGTCGAGCACCGCCGGATCTGCGACCTGTGCCTGGACACCCGGTCCGTGGCGGAGATCGCCGCGCACCTGCGGCTGCCCCTGGGCGTGGTGAAGGTGCTGGTCGGCGACATGGCCGACATCGGCCTGGTGCTGATCCACCAGACCGAGCTGATCCTCGGCGACCGGTCGTCCCGCGAGTTCATGGAACGCGTCCTGGCCGGCCTGCGCGCCCTCTAAGCCGGGGTGAGGTCGAGGGTCAGGGTGTTGCCGTCACCCGGCACGAACCCGTTGATCAGCGGCGTCGCCGAGCCGCAGTTCTCGAAGGCGCCGATCGCGTAGGTCGATTCGAGCCGGCCGCCCTTGCCCACGGCGAAATCGTCCGAGGTCCACTCGGTCGTCACCGGCTCGGCCGTGCCGCACTCCGCGCCGACGTCGTACGGCACCCCGTTGACGCGGACGTCGGAGAGCGTCACCGGCCAGGTCGCCGAGCCGGAGAAGCCGCCGGACACCGAGCCCTCGGCGTGGCCGGGGCCGAACGTGACGGTTCCGCCGACCCGGCCCACGCCCGGCACCGACCGGGTGACCTCGACCGGCGGCAGCGTGATCGTGCCGGCGAAGCTGCCCCGCCCGATGTCCAAGGCGAGCTTCCCCGGCCCGAGATCGAGGTCTGCGTCCGGCTTCGCGATGTGCGTGGTGCCGGTGACGGTGTACTCGGAGTGGCCGGGCGGCGCGGCCGCCGCCGCGGTTCCGGCTCCGCCCAGCACCGTTGCCGCGGCCAGCGCGGTCACGCGTGTTCCCCGCTTCATGCACCACGCTTACCACCGGCCCGAAGCAGCCCGGCGGGGATTCACCGGATCCGGCGTCAGTCCTCCACGAGCGCGGCGGACGTGATGCGGTGCAGGGAGTAGCGCTCGTTGTTGTCGCCTTCGAGCACCCCGCCGCCGACGCGCACGGGCCGGACGACGCGCTGGCTCGCCGTCCCCCGGGAGTCCACGAACCCGATCCACACCTCGCGGCGCTCCAGCGTCGCGCGGGACAGCAGTTCCAGCGTCGCCGACGTGTCCGCGCCGCCGCCGACCGGCGCCCGCACGGCGGAGCCGCGGCGGCGGGCCGAAGCCGCGTCGCCGGCGCGGAGGTTGGAGACGATCCGGGCCGCCTGGTCCTCCGTCAGTACCGCCTGCTCACCCGGGCTGCGGCGCGCCGCCCGCGCCTTCGCCGGCAGCCGGCGGCCGCCGGGCCGGATGTCGACCACCCGGCCGTCCGGACCCTCCGCCGCCGGGGCGAACCCGGCGCCGCGCAGTGCCGCGAGGACCTCGTGCAGCGGGTCCGGGCTGATCACGACCGTCGGCGCGATGAGCCGCAGTGCGTGCTCCGCCGCGACCGGGTGGGCCAGCACCTCGGCCAGCAGCGCTTCGTCGTCGCACCGCAGGAACGACGCCGCGACGCCGCCGCGCAGCCGTCCGTGCCGCCGGGCGACGTCGTCGATCAGGTAGCTCAGCCCCTGCGGCACCGGCGTCGCCGACTTCGACTTGAACAGCGCGTGCAGCTCGTCGGCCGTGCGGCCGGTGTCCAGCGCGCGCCGCACCGAGCCCTCGGTGATCCGGTAGACCGTCGCGTGCCCCGCCGACTCGACGTCGGCGGCAGCCGAGATTTCGGCCGCCAGCTCCGGCTCCAGCGGCCCCGGCGCGACGACGGTCAGGTCGGCCTGCAGCAGCACGCGGTCCACCGGCGCGGGCAGCGCGTCCAGGATCGCCTCGACCGCGCCCGGCCGGTCGTCGGCCAGCAGCGCCCGCGTCGCCGTCGTGACGCCGCCGAGCCCGACGATGCCCAGCGCGCTCGCTTCGGCCATCGTCCAGCGGACGGTTTCGTCCCGCAGCCGCCCGCCCCGCCGAGGGGCTCGCCAGGCCAGCACCGCGACGAGCTCGTCGACGCTCTTCACGCCCGCCCCGCGCGGCAGGTCGGCCAGTGCGGTGAGGATCCGCCGCCGGGCGACCGGGGCCAGCGGGCGGCGGAGGTCCTCCGACAGCGGCGGGATCGGCTTGTCCTTGGCGTCGCGCCCGCCGGCCAGCCCCGGCAGGCGCGGCAGCTCCAGCCACGCCTGGGCGAGCGTCATCCACCGCTGCGCGGTCGGCGACGCGAGCCACGAGTCGGTCAGCGTCGTCGGCACCCACTCGGGCACGCTCGCCTCGCTGTCGGCGACGAGCCCGGCGCCCACGGCCAGTTCGGCCAGCAGGATGGCCTGGGTGTCGTCGATCTCCAGGTCCTTGGCGAGCTTCTTCAGCTCCCGGACACCGAGGCCGCCCGACTTGAGCACCGGCGGCGGGGCCGCCGACCACGCGCGCAGCAGGGCTTCGGTGTGGCGCAGGAACTCCATCGCCTCACCGGCCGCCGCCTCGTCCAAAATGGACGGTTGATGCGGGTGGACCGGCAGTTCGGGCTCGGTGAGGGTGCCGGGCGCGAACGCCCCGCCGCGCACCGCGATGCCGAGCTCGCGCGGCAGCTCGACGGTCTGGTCGTCACGCCGCAGCAGCAGGCCGCGGGCGAGCAGCTTCTGCACCGGCGTCCCGGCCTTCTCGAGCGGGAGGTCCAGCCCGGCATCGCGGGTGCGGCCGATCGGCGGGCCCGCGGCGAGGGCGGTCAGCACGCCGCGTTCGTCGTCGGACAGCTCGGCGAGCCGTGCGCCGAGGTCCTCCCCGGCCAGCGCAGGCGAGGACGAGCCCAGCCCGGCCGGGAACGGTCCGAGGGCTTCCCGGGCCGCGGGCGGCACGCGCAGGGCGTCGTCCGGGCCCCAGACCAGCGCCCGCGCGCGGAGCCGGGCCAGTGGCGCGGCCACGTCGTCGCCGATCAGCTTCGCGACGTCTTCGACCGGCACCGGGTCGCGGTCCGCCCCGGCGAGCAGGCACGCTTCGAGCACGGCCAGGGTGAAGGTGTCGAGGTCCTCGCAGGCGCGCGCGACCGAGCCCGGCGTGCCGGCGCGGGTGGCCAGCACCGTGCTGTCGGAGGGCGGGGGCGTGGACAGGTCGCGCCGCGTGCGGAGCAGCTCTGCGAGTGCGTCGTCGGACTCCGCACGCAGCCAGTCCGCCAGAGAGGTCGCGGGCATAGAGGACCAGGGTACCGGGCGGTTGCGCCGGGCCGCGCGGGCTGAGGCAGACTGTCTGCGTACGACCGTGAACGGCTGTGGAGGACGTTGTGGCCAAGGGTGAGAAGAAGCACAAGGGCATCGACCCGACCTGGCCGGGCGAGGACGGCGAGCACCCCGTCACCGAGCTCGCGGCCGACCGCCAGGGCGCGCTCTCGCCGTTCGGCGATGTCACCTTCCCCCTCGACACGGTGCCTTACGTGCACCCGGAGACCGAGATCAACCGCTGATCGCATAGTTACTGGTCAGTACCGGTATCGGCCCCTCGTGAGGGCGGTCACGGGAGTAGGTTTCCTCCCGTCCCAGCCCACCTTTCCCACACGGGGGTAGTGCCATGCCGGTTCCCGGTCCCGGATATTCGATCACCGTCCGGGTGGAGGCCCCGGCCTCGGTCACCGCGGCCGGTGACCTGACCGCCGCCGTCGGCCGTGTCGGTGGTGTGCTGACCGCGTTCGACGTCGTCGAGTCCCACTCCGACTCGATCGTGGTCGACATCAGCGCCAACGCGCTGTCGGAGAACCACGCGAACGACATCACCCAGACGCTCGACTCGCTGCCCGGCGTCAAGGTCCGCAAGGTCTCCGACCGGACGTTCCTGATCCACCTCGGCGGCAAGATCGAGGTCACCCCCAAGGTCGCGCTCCGCAACCGTGACGACCTCTCCCGCGCCTACACCCCGGGTGTGGCCCGCGTCTGCCAGGCGATCGCCGCCAACCCCGAGGACGCGCGCCGGCTGACCATCAAGCGCAACACCGTCGCGGTGCTCACCGACGGTTCCGCGGTGCTCGGGCTCGGCAACATCGGCCCCGCCGCCGCGCTGCCGGTGATGGAGGGCAAGGCGGCGCTGTTCAAGAAGTTCGCCGACGTCGACGCGTGGCCGGTCTGCCTGGACACCCAGGACACCGAAGAGATCATCCTGATCGCGAAGGCGCTGGCCCCGGTGTACGCGGGCATCAACCTCGAGGACATCGCCGCACCGCGCTGCTTCGAGATCGAGAAGCGCCTGCGCGAGCAGCTCGACATCCCGGTGTTCCACGACGACCAGCACGGCACGGCGATCGTGGTCGTCGCGGCGCTGCGCAACGCCCTGCGCGTGGTGGGCAAGAGCATCGAAGACTGCAAGATCGTGGTCAGCGGCGTCGGCGCGGCGGGCTCGGCGATCATCCGCCTGCTGCTGCAGAAGAACCCGGGCGACATCGTCGCGGCGGACATCGACGGCATCGTGCACCCGGCGCGCGGCAACCTCGACGACAACCTGGCGTGGATCGCGTCGCACACGAACAAGCAGCAGGTCAGCGGCACCCTGCACGAGGCGCTCAACGGCGCGGACGTGTTCATCGGGGTGTCGGCGCCCAACCTGTTCGGCGCCGAGCAGGTGGCGACGATGAACAAGGACGCGGTGGTCTTCGCCCTGGCCAACCCGGACCCGGAAGTCGACCCGATGGAGGCCCAGAAGCACGCGGCGGTGGTGGCGACGGGCCGCAGCGACTACCCGAACCAGATCAACAACGTCCTGGCGTTCCCGGGCGTGTTCCGGGGGTTGCTGGACGCGAACGCCCACAACATCGACGACTCGATGCTCCTGGCGGCGGCCGACGCGATCGCGGACGTGGTGGACAACGGGAAGCTGAACGCGTCGTTCATCGTGCCGAGCGTGTTCGACAGCGCTGTCGCGCCCGCAGTCGCCGAGGCCGTCCGGAAGGCTGTGCTCGCGGAGCGCTGAGCCTCAGCCGATCCGCTCCAGCAGCCTCACCTCGACCTCCGGAAGCTCCTCGAACCGGGCCCGGCCGTCCGTGGTCACCAGCGTGCGGCCGGTGGCCCGGGCGGTGGCCGCGATGATCAGGTCGTGCGCGCCGCGGACCTGCCCCGTCCGCTGGAGGTGGGCCAGCAGTTCGGCGTGGTGCTCGACGACACTCGCCGTGTAGTCGACCACCGGTGTGACGGCCAGGAACTCGGCCAGGAACGCGCTGTGCGCCGCCCGGCGGGCCGGGTTCGGGTCGAGCCGCAGGCCCACCTGGTACTCGGTGATCGCCAAGGCCGGCACCGCGACGTCGTCCTCCTCGCCGATCGCTCCCGCGGGCAGCCGCTGCCGCGCGGCGTCGATGAGGATCCCGGAGTCGAGGATCAGTCGAGCCACGGGTCGCCGTCCAGCTCCGCGGCCGCCGTCTCGCGGACCTTCGCCACGTTTTCCTCGAACCGGTCGTCGACGTCGAGCTTTCCGGCCCAGCGGTGGAACACCGCGCACACCTCGGCCCCGTTCGCGCGCGGCGCGGGCACGATGAGCGCCACCCGCCTGCCGTTGCGGGTGACGACGATCGTTTCGCCCCGCTCGGCTTCATCGAGTACCGCCGAGAACGACCGGGACGCTTCTGACGCGGACAGTTCCATCACGGGATCAGATTATCAGATTCCGGAATTCTGAACCCCCGGCCGCGGCGTCGTCCGCTCACGGCGGAAGTAGCCTCGCCCTTGTGAGTGAACTCAGCCACGTCGACGCGACCGGTGCCGCCCGGATGGTCGACGTCTCCGGCAAGACCGCCACCGCGCGCACCGCGCTCGCCGCCGGGACCGTGCGGACCACCGCCGAGGTGCTCCGGTTGCTGGCCACCGACGGCCTCCCCAAGGGCGACGCCCTCGCCACCGCGCGCATCGCCGGGATCATGGGCGCCAAGCGGGTGCCCGAGCTGATCCCGCTGTGCCACCAGATCGCGCTGTCCGGGGTCAAGGTCGAGTTCACCCTCGGCGAGGCCGAGGTCGGCATCCGCGCGACGGCGAAGACCACCGACGTCACCGGGGTCGAGATGGAAGCGCTGACCGCGGTGGCCGTCGCCGGGCTGACGCTGCACGACATGATCAAGGCCGTCGACCCGGCGGCGACGCTGGACGAGGTCCGCCTGCTCCGCAAGGACGGCGGCAAGACCGGAACCTGGGAGCGGCCGTGAAGCGCAGCGCGCGTGTGATCGTGGCGTCCAACCGCGCCGCGAAGGGCGTCTACGAGGACAAGACCGGCCCGGTGATCGCCGCCTGGCTCGCCGACCGCGGCTACGACGTGCCGGCGCCGGTCGTCGTCGAGGACGGCGACCCGGTCGGCGGCGCGTTGCGGGCCGCGCTGGCCGACGGCGTCGCCGTGGTCCTCACCACGGGCGGTACCGGCATCTCGCCGACCGACCGCACCCCGGACGTCACCCGCGCCCTGCTGGACCACGAACTGCCGGGCGTCGCGGACGCGATCCGCGCCGCCGGCCTGCCGAAGGTGCCCACGGCGGTGCTGTCGCGCGGGGTGGCGGGCGTGGCGGGGCGCACCCTGGTCGTGAACCTCCCCGGCTCCAGCGGCGGCGTCAAGGACGGCCTTGGCGTCCTGGACGGCATCCTGGAGCACGCCGTCGACCAGCTGGCCGGTGGCGACCACCCGCGTCCCGCCGCCGCGGCGCCCGCGGTGACAACCGGAGCTTCGCTCCGAGCCGGGGGCTTCGCCACCCGGACCCCCGAAAAGCCCGAGGTGCGGGTCGCGCGGGCGCTGGTGACCGAGGAACCGCTGTCGGTCGAGGAGCACGCCCGCCTGGTCGAGGACGACGCGGCGGGCGCGGTGGTGACCTTCGCGGGGGTGGTCCGCGACCACGACGGCGGCAAGGGCGTCCGCGACCTGACGTACGAGGGCCACCCGAGCGCGGACCAGGTGATCGCGGACGTCGTCGCGGATCTGTCGGCGCGCTGGGCCGGCGTCCGCGCGGTCGCCGTGAGCCACCGGCTGGGGGCGCTGACGATCGGCGACGTCGCCCTGGCGTGCGCCGTGGCGGCCGAACACCGCGGGCAGGCGTTCGCGGCGTGCTCGGAGCTCGTCGACGAGGTCAAGGCGCGGCTGCCGGTCTGGAAGCACCAGCACTTCACCGACGGCACGGACGAGTGGGTCAACTCGCCGTGATCCGGAACGCCGCGACCCGCTGAGCGGCGGCGGCGAACTCGTCCGGGTCGGAGCCGGTGACCAGGCCCAGCCGGACGAACATGGGCACGCCGTGCGGCACCTCGCGCGGGAAGGCGCGCATGACCCGCTCGCGCACTTCGGCGTCGGCGACCTCGGTCAGCGTCACGGCCTGCCGCCGGCGTCCGTGGGCGAGCTCGCCCCGGCCGGCGGCGCGGACGTTGCGCGCCCAGTCGCCGTCCGGCAGGCCGGCGACGACGTACCGCTCACCGTCGACGGTGAGCGGGGAGACCGGAGTGGGCCGTGGCGCGCCCGAGCGGCGGCCCGGGACGGTCAGGACGTGCACGGTGCCCAGCCGCAGTCCCAGGCGCGTCAGGAGGCGAACCAGGCGGTTGGCGGGGCGGAGCCAGCGGGGCAGGCCCTGACGGGTGGTCGGCACGGCCAATCCTTTCGACGATCGAAATACTTACCGGCCAAGGTAGACTCTTTCGAGTGTCGAAGCAATCACTGGTCACCGAGGCAACCCACGCGGCAGCGGCGTTCGGCGCGGCGAACGACGTGGTGGACGAGGCCGCCGCGGCGGCGTTCGGGGTGAACCGCACGGACCTGCGCATCATCGGCCTGGTGGCGGCGGCGGGAACGTTGACGGCGGGGCAGCTGGCCACGGAGGCGAACCTGAGCCCGGCCGCGACGACGACCGCGATCCAGCGCCTGGCGAACGCGGGCCACCTGACCCGCCGGACGGACGCGGACGACCGCCGCCGGGCAGTGGTGGAGCTGACGCCGAAGGCGGCGGAGCTGCTGGAGGAGGTCTACGGCCCGATCGAGCGGGCGGGCCGGGCGCTGTTGGCGGAGTACACGCCGGAGCAGCTGGAGCTGCTCATCGAGGTACTGCGGAAGGGCGAGCGGATGCAGCTGGCGGCGGCGGAGCGCATTCGTACGCGCTGACGGCGCCGGACCGGGTCTGTGCGCGCTCGGCAGCCCGAAACGCGTGAAGGGCTCCCACCGCCCGGGGGATCGGCGGTGGGAGCCCTGTCAGGTCACGGCTCGAGGCCGGACTCACGCATCACTGCGAGATCGTCACTTGGTGGCGATCTTCTGCCCGACGAGGATCAGGTCCGCGTTCGGGATGTACTTCGCGTTCAGGTCCTGCAGCTTCTTGTAGCCGCCCTGGACGTTGAACTTGCCGGCGATCTTGGACAGGGTGTCGCCCGCCACGACGGTGTAGTCACCGGCCGGGTTGGAGCTGCTCACGCCGGTCGCCACGGGGGCCGCCGCCGGAGCCGCCGGCGTCGCCTTCTTGGGGGCGGGCGCGGTCGTGCTCTTCTTCGGGGTCACCTTCTTGGTGGTGTTGCCGCTGGCCTTGGGGGCCGCCGAACCGCTGCCGCCCTTCTTGCCGCAGACCGGCCACGCGCCGATGCCCTGACCCTGCAGGACGCGCTCGGCCACGGCGATCTGCTCATCGCGGGACGCGTTCGCCGCGCTGCCGGTGCCGCCGTAGGCCTTCCAGGTGCTCTGCGAGAACTGCAGGCCGCCGTAGTAGCCGTTGCCGGTGTTGGTGTTCCAGTTGCCACTGCTTTCGCACTGCGCGATGGCGTCCCAGTTGGTCGCCGACGCGGGGGTCGCAGCGATCGCGAGGGGAGCGCCGACCGCAATGCCCGCGATGGCGACGCGAGCGACGGTGCGGGTGGCAGCGGACATCTTGCGGTGCTTGCCTCGGTAAGACATTTGGATGCTTCTCGGTTTCCCAGCGCCTACGAACCGATGTGAGGGTCAGGATCGGGGTCCTGGCGCCGGCCATCCCAGGCCGGCAGGCGAGTCCGACGCACGGCGCGTCTTCGTCGTCCCCTCGTCCCTGTCCGGAAATGCTTTCGCTCGGGGTATGGGTCCGGGGATCCGTCGGACAGGGCTAGGCGCTACGGATTCCCGGTCGTGCTGGTTGGTCGGGGCCAACCGAAAAGCGACGGTACGTAACGATGGCCGTGATCGGAAATTATTCAGGGCGTGACCTACGTCACAGTAACGGCACGCAACCCCTGTCGATATGCCTGTTTGTGCTGGTCAGCGGGCCGTTACCTGGCCGTTTCCTACCCGAGATAAAACACGGATCGTGAGGCTTGCATCACGTGTTTCGCGGCGCGAATGGGCCATTCGCGCCCTCGGGATCGCGATTGAAGCGCGCATCTTAAGAGCCCCGGGGGTACGGCGCCAGACTTGACAATCCTGCACCACTTGCCCCAAGAGTCACAACAGCCCCACCTGTTCGTGGGGTTTCCCGACCCGGTCGGAGCGACGTGGACCGTCCCACCCGGGCACCCACGCCGACGCAGGGCGACGGACCAGGTGAAACAGGTCACCGGAAGGCGTGGTGACCGGTCGCGATCAGCTTCTCCCGAACACCCGGAATCGGTGACGCGCCACGCCGGGGGCCGCACCGCCGGTCGGCGAGCGGTCGGCCCCCGTACCCGAGCGGTCGCCGATTTACAGGGAAGGCGAACTCGCACCCGCTGGTCCGGACGGAGCAACTCCGTGCCGCCACGGCCCAGGCTTCCGTGCTTGACGGGTCGACACGCGTGATCAGGAGGCCGACACGCGTGATCAGAGGGTCGACACGCTGCGCGGGCCTGCTTGCGCCCGTGTCGACCCCTCAATCACGCGAGTCGACTCCTCAATCACGCGTGTTGACCCTTCAGTCACGCGAATCGGGCGGGTGGTCAGCCGCCGGCGAAGGGAGGGAGGACGTCCAGCTCCGCGCCGTCGCGCAGCGGGCGGGTCAGGTCGCGGACCGCGATGCCGTCCAGCAGGTAGCTGACCGCCTCCAGCAGTCGCGGCAGGCCGGCCGGGTGCAGGCGGGCCAGCTCGGCCACCGCGTCGGCGACCGACGCCCCGGCCGGCAGCTGCACCTTCTCCTCTTCCACGCCCGCCGCGGCCCGCGCCGCCGCGAAGTACCGGACCGCGATGGTCACCGTCGCCACCTCAACCGCCGATCGCGCTCATCGGCCGGATCGGCTGCGCGAACCCGGCGTCGTTGATCTCGTGCCCGGCGAGCTTGCCCCACATCGTGGCGCGCCAGGCGTCCGCGACCTCCTCGTCGCTCGCGCCCGCGCGCACGAGGGACCGCAGATCCGTCTCGTCGTTGCTGAACAGGCAGGAGCGCACCGCGCCGTCGGCGGTCAGCCGCGTCCGCTCGCAGGCCGAGCAGAACGGCCGGGTCACCGACGCGATCACGCCGACGTCGCCGGGCCCGCCGTCGACCAGCCAGCGCTCGGCCGGCGCGCCACCGCGCTCGGCGGGGAACGGCGTCAAGGTGAACGCGGTGCCCAGCATCTCGAGGATCTCGGCCGCGGTGATCATCTCGCCGCGGTTCCAGCCGTGCTGGGCGTCCAGCGGCATCTGCTCGATGAACCGCAGGTGGTAGCCCTCGTCGAGGCAGAACCTGAGCAGCGGCACGGCTTCGGTCTCGTTGAGCCCGCGGATCAGCACGGCGTTGACCTTCACCGGCGACATCCCGGCATCCCGCGCCGCGGCGAGGCCCGCGACCACGTGGGAGAGCCGGTCGCGCCGGGTGATCGTCTTGAACAGCTCGGGGTCGACGGTGTCGAGCGAGACGTTGATCCGGTTCAGCCCGGCCTCGGCGAGGCCCGCGGCCCGCCGGGCCAGCCCGATCCCGTTCGTGGTCATGGACAACCGCGGCCGGGGCGACAACGCCGTGATCCGCGCGACGAGGTCCTCGAGACCCGGCCGCAGCAGCGGTTCGCCGCCGGTGAGCCGGATGTCGGTGACGCCGAGCATCTCGACGGCGATCCGCATCAGCCGGAGCAGCTCGTCGTCGGTCAGCACCTGCTCGCCCGGCATCCAGTCGAGGCCCTCCGCGGGCATGCAGTACGTGCAGCGCAGGTTGCACCGATCGGTCAGGGAAACCCGCAGATCGGTGGCCACCCGGCCGAAGGTGTCGATGAGATGGGGGTTCTCGGGCCGGGGCGCGCGAGAAGATCCTCGTGTACCGGGGACGCGAGGAAACCCGAGATCCACTGCTGTCATTACGCACAGAGTAGCCCCGCATCGCCCCGTTGAGATACTTTGCGCAGTGAGTGGTTCAGTGGACGAACTAAACGAGGGCCCGTGACGGAAAAGACTTACCCGGTCACCGAAGAGGAACTCTTCCGCTTCGCGGAATTGGGCCGCCAGGGCAGCACCTTCACCGTCCTGCGGCACGCGCGGATCGCCGAGCGGATGGGCCTGTCCGGTACCGACCACAAGACCTTCGACCTGGTCATCCAGGCCGGCGGGCCGCTGACGGCCGGCCGGATCGCCGGGCTGACCGGCCTGTCCACCGGCGCGGTCACCGGCGTCATCGACCGGCTCGAGAAGGTCGGGCTGGTCCGCCGCGTGCGTGATCCCGAGGACCGGCGCAAGGTCCTCGTCGAGGTGGTGCCGGGGGCGGCCGAACGCTTCCTGCCGCTCTTCGAGTCGGCCTTCGACGCCCTTCGCGAGCTGCTCGCCCAGTTCTCCCCGGCGGAGCGAAAAGTGATCGAGCGTTATCAGAACGTCATGCTCGAGGAGCTGCGCGCCGAAGTGATGGGCAACGCGCGCCTCGCGTAGCTTTTCCTCAACTGCGGAGATAATGTCTGCGGCATGCCGCAATTTCGGTTGTCCGAGGCCGCGCGCCTGCTCGGCGTCAGCGACGACACCGTCCGGAGGTGGGTGCGCGCGGGGCAGCTGACCGCGACCGACGACGCCGCCGGCCGCAAGGTCGTCGACGGCGCCCAGCTCGCCGGCTTCGCCCGGGCACAGGCCACCGCGCCCGACGACCCGTCCGCGGTCGGCCGGTCCGCCCGCAATAGGTTCGTGGGGCTGGTCACCGAGGTCATCACCGACAAGGTGATGGCCCAGGTGGAACTGCAGTGCGGGGCGCACCGCGTGGTGTCCCTGATGAGTACGGAAGCCGTCCGCGAGCTGGGCCTGCGCCCGGGGGTGCTCGCGGTCGCTGTGGTCAAAGCCACCACCGTTTTGGTGGAAACGCCGGAAGGAAGTAAATGAAGAAGCTCGCTCTCGCCGTGGCGGCGGTCGCCCTGTTCGCGGGTGCGTGCAGCAGCTCGGACGAGCCCAGCACGCAGCCCGGCGCGTCGGTCACCGCGCCCGCGCCCAAGGGGGCCGCGAAGGCCGGTGGCGGCACGCTGACCGTGTTCGCCGCCGCGTCGCTCACCGAGTCGTTCACCGCGCTCGGCAAGGCGTTCGAAGCCCAGCACGCCGGCGTCACCGTGAAGTTCAGCTTCGCGGGCTCGTCCGGCCTGGCCCAGCAGCTGACCAACGGCGCCAAGGCCGACGTCTTCGCCTCGGCCGACCAGGCCAACATGGACAAGGCCGTCCAGGACGGCGTGATCGACGGCCAGCCGGCGGTCTTCGCGACCAACAAGCTCGCCATCGCCGTCGCGCCCGGCAATCCCAAGGGCATCAAGTCCTTCGCCGACCTGAACAAGGCCGGCCTCACCGTGATCACCTGCGCGCCGCAGGTGCCGTGCGGTGCGGCGGCGAAGAAGATCGAGACGGCGACCGGCGTCACGCTCAAGCCGAAGAGCGAAGAGCAGGACGTCAAGCAGGTGCTGAACAAGGTCGCCTCCGGTGACGCCGACGCCGGCCTGGTCTACGTCACCGACACGACCTCGGCCACGGGCAAGGTCGCCAAGGTCGACCTGCCCGAGGCGGCCCAGGCGGTCAACAGCTACCCGATCGCCGCGGTCAAGGGCGGCCAGGCCGACCTGGCGCACCAGTTCGAGGAGTTCGTGCTCGGCACCCAGGGCAAGAACGAGCTGACGAAGGCCGGGTTCGGTCCTGCGCAGTAGGCGTTCCGCGGGTGGCCGGCGGGGCGACGTCCCGGCCGGCCACTCGCGCGTCCCGTGGGTGCTGGGGATCCCGGCGACGGCCGCGCTGGCCCTCGTCGTCCTGCCGGTCGTCGGGCTGCTGGTGCGCTCGGACCTGACGCGGCTGCCGTCGCTGATCGGCACGCCGTCGTCGTGGCACGCGCTGCGGCTTTCGCTGCTCACGGCGGCGCTGTCGACGCTGGCCTGCGTGCTGCTCGGGGTGCCGCTGGCCGTCGTGCTCGCACGGGCCCGCTTCCGCGGGGTCCGGCTGCTGCGCTCGATCGTGCTGCTGCCCCTGGTCCTCCCGCCGGTCGTGGGCGGTCTCGCCCTGCTCTACCTGCTCGGCCGCAAGGGCTTCCTCGGCATGCTGATCACCACGCTGACCGGGGAGTCCGTGCCGTTCACCACGACCGCCGTGGTCATCGCGCAGACGTTCGTCGCGATGCCGTTCCTGGTCGTCAGCCTCGAAGGCGCGCTGCGCGGCTCCGGCGACCGCTACGAGCAGGTCGCCGCGACGCTGGGCGCGCGCCCGTGGACGGTGTTCCGCCGGGTCACGCTGCCGCTGCTGCTGCCCGCGCTCGGCTCCGGCGTCGTCCTCAGCTTCGCCCGCGCGCTCGGCGAGTTCGGCGCCACGATCACCTTCGCCGGCAGCCTCGAGGACGTCACCCGCACGCTGCCGCTGGAGGTCTACACCCAGGCCCAAGTGGACATCGACAGCGCCGTCGCGCTCTCGCTGCTGCTGATCGTCGTGGCGGTCCTGGTCATCGCCGTCGCGCGGCCGCGCTCGTGGGAAGGCGGCCTGCGGTGAGCCTGACCGCCCGGATCGAGGCCGTGCGCGGCTCGTTCGACCTGGACGTCGGCCTCGACGTGCCCGCCGGGCACGTGCTGGCGCTGCTCGGGCCGAACGGCTCCGGCAAGTCGACGGTCCTGGCCTGTCTCGCCGGGCTGATCACGCCGGCCTCGGCGGAGATCACGGTGGCCGGCCGCGCGCTGGCCGGCGTCCCGCCGCACCGCCGCGGGATCGGGCTGCTCTCGCAGGACGCCCTGCTCTTCCCGCACCTGTCCGCAGTGGACAACGTGGCGTTCTCGCCGCGCTCGACCGGCGCCGGCCGCCGCGCCGCCCGGGAGCGCGCGTTCTTCTGGCTGGCCGAGGTCGACGCCGTTCCGCTGGCCGACCGGCGGCCCGGGCAGCTGTCGGGCGGCCAGGCCCAGCGCGTCGCGATCGCCAGGGCGCTGGCCGCCGAACCGGATCTCCTGCTGCTCGACGAGCCCTTCGCCGCCCTCGACGTCGATGCCGCGCCGGCGATCCGCGGCCTGCTTCGGCGGGTCCTCAAGACGGGACCGACGACGGTGCTCGTCACGCACGATCCGCTGGACGCACTCGCGCTCGCCGACCACGTCGCGGTGATGAACGACGGCCGGATCGTCGAACGCGGCCCGACCCGCGAGGTCCTTTCCGCGCCGCGGACGGCGTTCACCGCGCGGATCGCCGGGCTCAACCTCGTCGCCGGCACCGCGGTCGCCGAAGGGCTGCGGACGGCGTCGGGCGAGGTCGTCAGCGGGCTCCCGGCGGCCGACGTGGTGCCGGGGGAGCCCGCGGTGGCGGTGTTCCCGCCGAACGCCGTCGCCGTCTACACCCGCGATGGCGAGCACCGCGGCAGCCCGCGCAACACGACCGGCGCGGTCGTCACGGCCCTGGAGCCGCACGGGCCGGTGATCCGCGTCCGGGCCGGGGGCGACGGCTGGGCGCACGGCCTGACCGCCGACCTCACCCCGGCCGCCGTGGCCGAGCTCGCGCTGGAGCCCGGCTCGGCGGTGACGCTTTCGGTGAAGGCCGCGACCGTGGCGATCCACCCGGCCGCGGCCTCCTAGCCGACGCCGGTCAGGCGGCGTCGTGGTGGTGGCCGCCGCCCGGGTGGACGTGGAACTTCGCCACCTCGGGCGGGTGCACGACGAACGGCCGCATCATGCCCTCGTCCTCGTGGTCGAGGATGTGGCAGTGGTACATGAACTCGCCGGTGCCGCCGCCGAACTGCCCGGCGACGCTCACCCACTGGCCGGGGTTCACGATGATCGTGTCCTTCCAGCCCTCCTCGTACTCCTCCAGCGGGACGTCGGTGAACCCGTCGATCGGCGCCGTCGTCCGCTCCGCGGCCTGGTCGAACGTCGTCGTGAAGCGCCGCCGGAACAGCGCCTGGAACTCCGTCAGGTGGATGTGGATCGGGTGCGCGGGGCCGCCGTTCGCCACGTGCAGGATGTTCCACACCGCCCACCGGTCGTGGTCGATGAAGATCCCGGTCGTGTCGTCGAAGATCCGCCCGACCATCCGGAACGTCTTCAGGCCGCCGTTCGGGTCCTGGACCTGGATGATCCCCTCGCCGCCCGGGTCGGCCTCGACCTGCTCGAGGTCCCACAGTTCCGGGTGGCCCGCCTGGTTGAGCAGCAGCGCGATCCAGACGTGGTCGTGGTCCTCCGGCAGCGTCGTGCCGTGCTGCAACCGGACGTACGACGTCGAGATCTTCTCCGGCAGCGTGAACGGGTCGTGCTTGGGCCGGCCGTCCACCCGGAACTCCATCAGGTCCGGCTCGACGATGCCCAGCCGCGGGTCGGCGTTGCGCAGCTTGAGCTTCTGCCCCTTGAAGCGGCTGAAGTCGATGAGGACGTCGAAGCGCTCGGCCGGGGCGACGGTCAGTCCGCCGGCGGGCAGCGGCGCCGGCGCGGGCAGCAGGCCGCCGTCGGTGCCGATCAGCCGGACGGCGTCGTTGACCGGGACGTTGTTCTCGTCGACCAGGTTCAGCGTGTAGAACCGCGAGTTGGCCGCGTTGAGCAGCCGGAAGCGGTACCACCGCGCGTCGACGTCCAGGTGCGGCCAGATCACCCCGTTGACCAGGTTGAACGGGCCCGAGAACGGGATCGCCGGGCCGGCCGGCGGGATGAACGGGAACTTGAAGAGCAGCTGCCCGGTGAGCGCGCCGGTCGCCGGGTCGAGGTCCAGGTTCCGGTCGGTGATGATCAGCGGGATCTCGTGGTCGCCGTGCGGCAGGCCGAGCGCGTCCTCCTCGTCGTCGCGGATCAGGTACATCCCGGCCAGGCCGGTGTGGACGTTGAAGCGCGTGATCGCCATGGCGTGGTCGTGGTACCAGAGCGGCATCGCCGGCTGGCGGTTCGGGTACTCGGCCAGCTGGGACGTGCCCTCGAGGCCGGCGTTGTGCGCCCAGCCGTCGTTGCCCGCGTTGGTGCGCGCGCCGTGGAGGTGGACGACCGTCCACGCCGGCAGGTCCGCGACGCCGTCGACGATCGAGTAGTCCGTCTTGTCCAGTTCGCGGCCGGGGCGGCTCGTCGGCGCGTCGGCGAGCGGCCCCTGTACGGCAACGAGCGGGAACTCGCCGTCGATTTCGTTCGACCACGAAATCCGTAGCTGCTTGCCGCTGCGCACTTCGATCGTCGGCCCCGGGAAATGCCCCGCGTACGTCCACAGCGTACTTTCGGGCAATTCCGAGTGCAGCCGCTGCCGCTTCGTGATCATCGGAATCGTGATCATTTCCCGGTTGTGTGGCCGGAGCACGGGTGGAATGCGCAGCGGGTCCAGGAACTTGGTGAGTCCCCAGTTCGGCGCGGTGATCGGCCCGGTCGTCGCCGGGCGCTCGATGATTTCGGTCATGGTTCTCCCCCTTCGGTGCGGGGGCAGGAAGAATTGCGCGGCGGCGCGCACGCCGTCGACGTCGAAAAGTATTCCCCCGAACCCCCTCGGTGACCGGGTACGCGACTCCCCTCGCGATACCGGCAATTTCAATGGTAGCCCTTTTCCGCGTGCACCGCAGGTGTCTCGCGCGCGTGATAGGTTCCGGACCATGAACGAACGCCGGTGGACGTACCTCTCCGACATGGACGGCGTCCTGGTGAAGGAGGAGCACCTCGTCCCGGGGGCCGATGAATTCCTCGCCGAGCTGAAGGCGAACGGCATCGACTTCCTGGTGCTGACGAACAACTCGATCTACACCCCGCGCGACCTGCGGGCGCGGCTGGAGCGCACCGGGCTCGACATCCCCGAGGAGTCGATCTGGACCTCGGCGCTGGCGACCGCGAAGTTCCTCTCGTCGCAGCGGCCGAACGGCTCGGCGTACGTCATCGGCGAAGCGGGCCTCACGACGGCGCTGCACGAGGTCGGCTACGTGCTGACCGAGCGCGACCCGGACTACGTCGTGCTGGGCGAGACCCGCACGTACAGCTTCAGCGCCATCACGCGCGCGATCCGGCTGATCGAGGGCGGCGCGAAGTTCATCGCGACGAACCCCGACGCGACCGGCCCGAGCGTGGAGGGCTCGATGCCGGCCACCGGATCGGTCGCGGCGCTGATCGAGAAGGCCACCGGGCGCTCGCCGTACTACGTCGGCAAGCCGAACCCGCTGATGATGCGCTCGGCACTGCGCCGGCTCGGCGCGCACTCGGAGTCGACGCTGATGATCGGCGACCGGATGGACACCGACGTGCATTCGGGCATCGAAGCCGGGCTGCAGACCATCCTGGTGCTCACCGGCATATCCACCCCGGAGTCGGCCGAACGCTATCCGTACCGGCCCACCATGGTGATCGACTCGATCGCCGACCTGATCGGGCGAACCGGGGACCCGTTCGGCGAAGGCTGAGCGCGAGCCGGACGGCCGCAGGGCATATCGTCAGCGGATGAGCAAGTCGACGTACGTGGTCGGCGACGTCCACGGCCACCGTGACGAACTCGCCGACGCGCTGAGATCCGAAGGCCTGGTCGACGAGGAGGACAACTGGTCCGGCGGCGAGGACCAGCTGTGGTTCCTCGGCGACTTCGTCGACCGCGGCCCGGACGGCGTCGGGGCGATCGACCTGGTCATGCGGCTCGAAGAGCAGGCGGCCGAGGCCGGCGGCCAGGTCCAGACGCTGCTGGGCAACCACGAGATCCTCGCGCTGGGGATGTACCACTTCGGCGACGAGCCGGTGCCGTCCGACTTCGGCCCGCGCAGCTTCGCCCGCAGCTGGGAGATCAACGGCGGCCTGCTGTCGGACCAGGACCGGCTGACCCCGGAGCACATCGAGTGGCTGACCGCGCGCCCGCTGGCCGCGCTCGCCGCCGACCACCTGCTGCTGCACTCGGACACGCTGGAGTACCTCGACTGGGGCTCGTCGCTCGACGAGATCAACGAGGCGGCTCGCGACATCCTCGAGGGCAGTGACATCGAGGCGTGGTGGGACGTCTGGCGCCGGATGACGACGCGCTACGCCTTCCGCGGCCCGGACGGCGAGGAAAACGCGCAGAAGCTGATGGACGCCCTCGGCGGCTCGCGGATCGTGCACGGCCACAGCGTCATCGCCGACCAGCTGGGCATCCACCCGACGCAGATCGAGGGCCCGTTCCTGTACGCGGGCGGCAAGGCACTGGGCGTCGACGGCGGCCTGTTCGTCGGCGGGCCGTGCCTGGTCGTCAAGTTGCCGTACGAGCCGGAGTCCTAGGCGATCTCGACGATCTCCTTGCCGAGCGGCACCAGCGACACCGGGATCAGCTTGAAGTTCGCGATGCCGAGCGGGATCCCGACGATGGTGATGCAGAGCGCGATGCCGGTGAAGACGTGCCCGAGCGCCAGCCACCACCCGGCGAAGACGACCCAAACGACGTTGCCGACGCACGACGCGGCGCCCGCGTCCCGCCGGTCGACGACGGTGCGCCCGAACGGCCAGAACGCGTAACGCGCGATGCGGAACGACGCCAGCCCGAACGGGATGGTGACGATCAGGACGCAGCAGATGACGCCGGCGACCAGGTAGCCCACGGCCATCCAGAAGCCGCACAGGACGAGCCAGATGATGTTCAGCAGGGTGCGCATCAGACGTGCAGCTCCCCGCTGAGGACGGTGACGGCCTGGCCGGCGAGGTGGACGCGGTCGCCGTCCTGGCGGGTCCGGACGATGCCGCCGCGCCGGGACGCCTGTTCGCCGGTCAGTTCGGTGTTGCCGAGTCGTCCGGACCAGTAGGGCGACAGGATGCAGTGCGCGGAGCCGGTGACGGGGTCTTCGTCGATGCCGACGCCGGGGGCGAAGAAGCGGCTCACGTAGTCGTTGTCCCCCGCGGTGTCTCTCGCGGTGACCAGCAGGCGCCCGGTCCAGGTGTGCTTGAGCTGCTCGAGGTCCGGCTCGAGGGCGCGGACGGTCTTGGCGTCCGCTACGACGGCGAAGAGGTTCTCGACGCCGCGTCCGGTGTACTCGATGTCGACGCCGGGAAGGATTCCGGACAGGTCGTCGCCGGTGGGGTGCGGCGGATCGGAGGGGAAGTCCATCTCGACCCAGCCGTTTTCGGCGCTGGCCCGCAGTTCGCCGCTTTTGGTGGTGTAGGTCTGTTCCCCGCCGAGGACGTGCGTGACGGCGAGGGTGGCGTGCCCGCAGAGGGCGACCTCGACGGCGGGGGTGAACCACCTGAGCGACTTGGGGCCTGCGGTGCCGGTGACGACGAAGGCGGTCTCGGCGTGCTTCATCTCAGCGGCGACGGCCTGCATCCAGGCCGGGTCGGCGGGCTCGTCCAGCAGGACGACCCCGGCGGAGTTCCCGGCGAAGGCGCGATCGGTGAAGGCGTCGACGATGAAGAAGCGCATGTTCCCAATGTAGCCGGGGTTTTTCCGGCTTCCCTCGGGTCTGTCCCTTAGGTGGTTTCCCCGATGGTCGGCTTCACGATCTTTTCCCCGTCCGGACCGCGTTCGGGCTTGAGGTCGAAGACCTCTTCGTCGACGGCGTACTTGTTCTTGTGCTCTTTGTCGTCTTCCTTCTTTTTCCCGGCCCCAGCAGCGCCGGCGGCCCCGGCGCCGCCTTTGCCGCCCTTGGCCGCGGCGGCCGCGGTCGCTCCGCGCTCGAGCCGTTCGCCGGGTTTGCTCCCGGTCTTGCTGCCTTCGCCGGGCGTTTCCTTGATTCCTGAGCTACCCGACACTCGCGACCCGGCGAACCCGGTCCCGGCGCGTCCGGAGCCGATGCCTTTGCCGCGGGTGACGTCCCCGCCGCCGCCTCCGGAGGTGCCGCCGGAGGTGGTCCCGGGCATGGCGAGCCCGTCGGGCGTGACGCGCCCGAAGCCGCCGGCGGCGGGGGCGGCGCGGAAGTTGGAGTTGCCGCTGAAGGTGCCGGTGCCGCTGCTGGTGCCCGGGGGGATGTAGGTGGTGCCGCCCGGGCCTGCCGGTCCGACCCCGGTTCCGCTGGGGCCGCCGATTCCGCCGGGTCCTCCCGGGCCTCCTGAGGTGAAGCTGCCGCTGGTGCCACCGGGGGCGGTGCCCGGTCCGGTGCCACCGACGGAGGGGGTACCGCTGAAGCCGGCGCTGCTGGTGCCGTGGAAGCCACTGGTGGAGGTGGAGTCACCTTGCCCCAGCTGCGGCGGCGGGGTGTAGGTGGGCTGGGTGCTGGCGGTTTCGTGGTAGGTGGAGTCGAGGTTCTGGAGAACCTGAACGGCCTGCTGATGAGCGGCATCGGCCTGCTGCTGCTTGGCGGCAACGTCGTTCATGGTCTGCGTCGCGCCGACGACGTCCCCCGACTGGTATTGCACGGTGGCCTTGGTGATTTCGGCCTGCTGGTTGAACCCGGTGGGTTCGGGCATGTTCTTCTGCGCGTAGTCGGCAGCGGCCGCCTGCTGCGAGTACCGGTTGGAGCTGAGCTGGGCGGCGTTCGCGGTGTCCCCGGTGTAGGCGGCGGTGCTTTGGAAGAAGCCGTGCGCCTGGGCGGCTCCGGAGCCTTGCCACTGGATCTCGCTCGAGTTGACGGCGTCGTTCGCCGCGTTGGAGACGTCGGCGAGCCAGTTGCCGAGCTTGTTGGCGACCCGGCCACGGTCGTCGAGATCGCCGGGGTTCATATTTTCGTGAACCATGTTGTAGAGGTCTTCATGGCTGCTGGCCGCGTAGTTCTGCCCAGGCGCGGGCGCGTCACCGCGAGTGGCCTGGTTGTGCAGCAGTACCTTGCCTTGCTCGACGGAGTACTGCGCGGCCTGGTTCTGCGTTTGCGGCGTGACCCCGGTGCGGGCGTCATCCCGATCCTCGGCACCGAAGTGGTGCACGTTCTGTTGCAGCTTCTGCTGCGTTTGGGCGTAGAAATCACCTTCGTACTGGCGATGTTCCGGGTGCTCGTGCGCCATGATCACTCGCTCCCGCGGAGCTTGGCGAAGGTCTGGCTGTGTGCGTCTTCGGTCTCGCGATAGTTCTTGCGGGCGATTTCGAGCGCTTCGCGGACCTGCTTGAAACCCTCGGAGAGCAACTCGAGGTTGGGCACGAGCGACTCGTGGTCGCTCACCGCGACCTTGACGTTGAAGTTCGACACTTGCTTGGCGTAGTCGCTGCCACCCATCTGCGCAGCAAGGCTGAGCACGTGCAGGTCGCGACTGATGCTGTTGTACCCGTCGATGAAGGTGTCACACACCTTCCGGTAATGCTCGAAACCCGCTTCGTTGATGCTGAATCCGCCACCCTCGGCCAGGGCTTTGAACTGCTGGGCCCCTTCGTTGACCCGCTTCGCGCCCTCCGCGTCCAAAGGGACGTCGAGGAGGTTCGACAGGAAGTTGTTCCCGGCGTCGCCAGCTGGTGTCGTGGGAGGTGGCCCCCCGAACTGAGCTCCTGATGCCATCGATCCCTCCCAAAGCGCGGTCGACCACTCATCACCCTCTGTGTCGAACAAGTACTGTAGTAGTGACTGCGCCTCGTGTCACTGTTCGCCATGTCGCTATTTGGGCAGGAACGGCTCGACTTTTGTCGAAACGTCGTCGACCAGCCGGCATGCCTCGTCCGTTGACGTCCCCGGTCACGCCTTGCTCGGGTCGGCGATGGTCTGGTTGATCGTCTGCCCGGGCTGGAGGGCGCCAACTGCTTGAGGTGTCCCCGCGACTTCGCTTCCACAGCCGTTCAGGGCGAGCAGAACGAGACTGGTCAAGGCAGTTCGGCGGCCGAGGCCCGGCCGGGTCACGGTTCGTACGTTACGCATGGCTGAGAATCAGGACCGCGGCAGGAGCGGCTCGACCTTGGTTGCGATGTCGTTGACGTCCGCGCAGGCCTGGTCCGTGGTGCCGAAACTCAAGGTCACCGATACGACTGCCCGCGACTTCGGCTTGACCTCCATCGCGATGGCGCACTGCCCCTTCGCGCCGATGGGTTCGCGCACCTGGACGGCGGGCCGGTCGTTGACCGTGCCGGTCGAGGCCTTGCTGGGGTCGGCGATGTTCTCGTTGATCGTCTGACCAGCGTGTAAGGAGAGGGTCACGCCGGTCAACTCGTCGCCGGTCTTCTTTTCGGTCGTGCAGCTGCGCTTGGCATCGGCTGTGGTCGGTGTGGGGAATGCGTAGCCCTGACCGCTGAGCGCCTTGTCGAGGGTGGGGCAGGCTTTCATGTCCCCGAACGGGTTGTCGCCCGGACTGCCGGTCGCCGTGGTGGAAGTGGGGCTGGGGCTCGACGACGTGTCCGCGGCTTGCGGCGTTCCCCCACCTTGCTGTCGCAGGCGCTCAGCGCGAGCGCCAAGGTGGCCAAGACGAGGACGGTGGCGCGAAGGCGAACTGCTCGGGTCACGACCTGAACACTACGGGTAGGCCACGCCGGACCGCGAGGACGCGGATCACCGGTGGGTCGTCTCCGCGATGCGCTCGTGCAGCCACCCTCTCAGGTGTCCCCCGTCCGAAGGGACGAACCTCAACCGGGACTCGCCGCCGGACAGGGGCTCCGTGAACGTCAGGTAGCGGCCCGCGTCCGTGTCCACGAACGTCACCGTGCCCACCGGGCGGAGGCTGCCCTGGCCGGCTCGGGTCGACAGCTCGAACGTGCCGTGGCGGTGCGGGACCCACTGGGCGTACTCCCGCAGCGCTTCGGTGTCCGGTGGCCGGCCCGGGCCCACCGTCGACGTCGCCGGGGCCACCGGCAGCGGTCCGTAGCGGGGGAGGATGCCGACCAGGGCGTCGACCAGGTGGTCGGGGCGGATCTGGACGAAATTGATCCCGTCCGGCACCCGCTCCGAGTACACGCCCAGGCCGTGGCCGATCGTGGCTCGGTAGAACACCTGGCGGCCGTCCGTCACCTCCGCTGCCCGGACGATGATCAACACCTCCGGCTGCGTCCACGCCCGGAGCGTCTGCTCCACCTCGATGTCCAGCTTCTCCGGGCCCGCCAGGCCGCGCGCTCGCATCGCGTCCCACGCCGCGGCCAGGATGCGGTCGTGCTCCTCCAGCGTGTGGCCCGGGCTGGGGATCTCGAACGGGTGCCAGTGCGCCGGGAGGCCTGTGCGCCGGACCGCGGCGGCGACCTCCGGCAACCCCAGCGAGAATTCCTCCGGCACGTTCCCGAGCGTAGCGGAACCGGCACCCCGCGCCCTCAGATGTCGAGCTGGCGCACGCCCGTCTCGGGCAACGCCACCCGGCCGGCCGTCGCCCGTCCGCGCAACCGGACTATTTCGTGCGGCTGCAAGCCGATCGCCACTCCGAACGCCTCCACGTCCGGGAAGCCGCCCTGGCGCTTTCGCAGCTCCAACGCCGAAGCCACCCGTGATGGCGTCAGGCCCGGCAGGCTTGCCAGCGAAGCCTCCGAAGCCGCGTTGACGTCCACCAGCGCCACCGGCGGAGCAGGCGGCGGCGCCAACGGAGGAATCGCCGGGACATAAGCCTCGAGCACGTCGTTCTGCCGCAGATCCCTGGTCCCGAGCCCGACCGTGAACACCCGCGATCCCGCCGTCGTCCGCACCGCGATCCCGTCGCGCGCCAGGGAAAGCACCGGCAGCTCCGCCGCGATGACCGTGCTCCGCTCGTTGAACGTCGTCCCGATCGGGCGCAGCACCCTGGTCCGCACACCCACCGTGAACGCCGCGCTCCGGCCCTCCGGCACCTCGACCGCCGCCACCACCGAGCCGTGGCCGAGGTCGCTGACGCCGTGCACCACCGCCGTTCCGTCGCGCTGCTCCACGTACTCCGGCGACGGGAACGCCGTCAGCACGTCGCCTGCCAACGGGGGCACGTCGCACTGGAAGCCCAGCAACACCGTCCCCACCTGGCCGGACGGCAGCTCCTCGAGCGGCCCCGCGGGCCCGAACAGCCCGAGCACCCGCATCGGCTGGCCTCCGCGCGCCGAAGAACACAGCGCCCCGAACCGCAGGACGCCTTCGCGGACGTGCACTTGCGCGTGGAACCCCGTCAGCGGCTCGAAAGCCGGCGCCACCACCGAGGCGGCGCCCTCCTGACGGCTCATGTCCGGCCCGGCGGTGTCATCGGTGTACAGCTCCAGCGCGTCGCCGTTGCCGAGATCCCGCCGCCCCACGGCGACGAACACGTCCTTGAGGAATCCGGCGTCGGTCACCGGCTCGACTTCGCTGGAGAAGAACTTCTTCCGCACCATGATCCCCAGGCGCAGGTTGTCCTCGACGATCCGGTCGCCCCGGCGGAGCCGCGCGCGGGCGCCGCGGACCGCGCGCCCCGCGCTCACCTGCCCGCCCGGCAGCTCCCCGAGGCCGGGGACGGTGACCGAGTCGTGGATCGCCTTGCCGAACTCGATCAGCCCGACCCTGGTCTCGGTCACGACGTGGCGGCCAGCGTGACGCTGATCGACTGGTCGGCGTTGACCCGCTCCGCCTCGACGCGCATGCCCGCCTGGGCCGCCCGGTCCTTCAGCCGGGCCAGCACCGCCCGCTGCACTTCGGCCGCGTACGCCTCATCGACCGACAGCACCAGCCGCGAAGCTTCCGCGGGCACCAGGCCCGGCCCGTCGACGTGCGCCACTTGGACGCCCTCGGGGCCGTAGCCGAACGTGATCCGCCGCCCTTCCCAAGCGGCGACGACCGACGTGCCGTCGTCGGTGACCTGGGCCCTCAGCCCGGCGAGCGCGCGGGCCAGCAGATCGCGGTGGCGCATCCGGGTCCGCACGGTGACGACCCCCGGCCGCGCCTGCGCGTGCGCGGCGATCGTGGCGGCGTCGAGCTGGGCCAGTGCTTCACTGCGCAGCTTGAGCGTGACACTCATCGGCGATCCCCTTCGAGCAGCGCTTCGAGTACTTCGGTGGTGGCGAACCCGTTCAGCTCGATCGCGCCGTCGCGGGCGATCGTCAGTTCCAGGCGGTTCGGGGTGGTGAAGATCGACTCGTCGTAGCGGTCGGTCAGGAAGTGGAACCGCTGGTTCGCCGAGCCGACCCACGGCCGGGACGGCTCCGGCCGATCCGCCAGGAACGGCCCGTCCACCAGCAGATCCGTCGAGTCCAGGAGCTTCGACGGCGGCAGCTCCTCCCGGACGTGCCCGGTGAACGTCATCACCGAGAGCCCCGCCGAGCGCACCGCCGCGGCGAAGAGACCCAGCGGGCCGGCCTGGTCGAACGGCTCACCGCCGAGCAGCGTGACGCCTTCGATCCCGGAGACGGTGAGCACGCGCGCCACGAGGTCCTGCCACGACAGGGAAAACCCGCCGCGGGTCGTCCACGTCTGCGGGTTGAAGCAGCCCGGGCAGCGCACCGAACACCCCTGCGTCCACACGGCACACCGGACGCCGGGGCCCTCGGCGGCGGTGGTGTCGACGATCCGGTGGAGGTTCAGGAGTTCCATTGCGACTGCTGCTGCGAAGCGGTGTCTTCCGCGGAAGCCGTCGTACGCCGGTAGTCCTCGGTGAACTCCGACGTCACGGTCTCCGCGCCGAGCAGGTCCTCCAGCAGCGGGATGTAGTCGAGGCACTTCGAGCCGGTCACGCCGTGCGTCTCGGCGCTGATCGAGCCGTCCTTGCCGATCGTCACGGTCACGCGGTGCGTCATACGTCGATCGTCCTCCCACTCGGTGCCGCCGGAGGCGGCGGCGCGACGGGCTCCGAAACGGGCACCGAAGTGTCCGTGGCGGCGACGGCCCTGGTCTCCGCCCAGTTCCGGATGGCCAGGATCTCGTCGGCCTGGGTGACCGACAGCGGCACGGTCGACTTCACCGCCCGCACCAGGTCGTCGCGGCGCAGGGGCCGCTTCTCGGCGAACGCGTCGACCAGTCCGGACAGCACCGCCTGCTCGATCTCGGCGCCGCTGTAGCCCGCGCTGACGTCGGCGAGCTCGGCGAACAGCGCGTCGTCCAGCCGCAGTTCGCTGCCCACGAACGGATCGGTGACGCGCTTGCCCAGGTGGATCCGCCAGATCGCGGCGCGCTCGGGCGCCGAGGGCAGGTCCACGAAGAAGATCTCGTCGAACCGGCCCTTGCGCAGGAACTCCGGCGGCAGCGAGCCGACCTGGTTTGCCGTCGCCATCACGAACACCGGCGCCGACTTCTCCTGCATCCAGGACAGGAACGTGCCGAACACGCGCCGCGCGGTGCCGCCGTCACCCCCGCCGCCGGCACCGGCGAGGCCCTTTTCGATCTCGTCGACCCACAGCACGCACGGCGCGATGCCCTCCGCGGTGCGGATGACCGTGCGGATGTTCTTCTCGCTCGAGCCCACGAGCCCGGCGAAGACGCGCCCGAGGTCCAGCCGCAGCAGCGGCAGCCGCCACATGTTCGCGACGCACACCGCGGACAGGCTCTTGCCGCAGCCGGGGACGCCGGTGAGCAGCAGGCCCTTCGGCGCCGCGAGGTTGTACGCCGACGCCGCGGGTGTCCAGGTGCCGGTGCGCTTGGTCAGCCAGCGCTTGAGCCGGTCGAGGCCGCCGACGGCGTCGAAGCTCGTCTCCGCCGGCACGATGTCGAGCATCCCGGACCGCCGCACGGCCTGGCGCTTCTCGGCGAGGATCAGCTCGAGGTCGCTCGGATCGAGCCCGCCGCCCTCGACCAGGGCCCTGGCGAACGCGTTTTCGGCCTCCGGCAGCGTCAGCCCGCGCGCGGCGGCGACGATCGTGTCGCGGTCGTCGCGGTCGATGCTGATCCGGACGTTCTGCCGGTGCGCGGCGACCATGCTGTCCAGCAGCTCGCCGATCTGGCGCTGGTCGGGCAGCGGGAAGTCGACGACGGTCGCGTCGTGCTCCAGCTCCGGCGGCACGGGCAGCGACGGCGACACGAGGATCAGGCTGAGCGGCACCGGCCGGGTCTTGAACGCGGCGGCGAGCTCCCGCAGCCGGCGCACGACGTCGGGATCGGGCCGGTGCCCGCCTTCGGACACCAGCGAGGGATGCAGGTCGGCGAACACGAAGACGGCGGGCTCACCCCAGCCGTAGACGCGTTCCAGAGCGGCCGACGCGGTGCGGGTCTCGCTGATCGGCGGTCCGCCCGCGGGCGCCAGCCCGGTGGTGGACGACCAGACGTAGACGCGCCGCGGGGTCCGCAGCCGGTGGGCGTCTTCGGCGACCGCGCGGATCTCCCGCAGCACCCGCTGCTCCTCGTGCGTCTCCACGACGAGCAGCGGGTAGCGCGCCTGCAGCAGCTGGGTCAGCTCGTCGCGAAACCCCTCGCCGGCCATCGAACGCCCCCTCGAAGTCCGTTCGGACACTACCAACTCACGCGTCGACGACGAGGACCTCGTACGTCGGGCTGGTGGGCGGGTAGCCGCTGTAGATGTGGGAGTTGACCACGGCGAGATGACTGCCGACCTTGAGCGCCGAGACCGGCTGGTCGAACAGCGGGTCGGTGATCGTGCCGGCGGGGGTGCCGTGGCTCAGGTTGCCGTCGAGACACCATCGGGTGATCTTGTCGTCGAGCTGCACCGCCCAGAGCCGGTTCCCTTCGAGCACGAGGCTGGCGACGCTGGGCGCGGCCACGCCCGCGATCTCTTCGCTGACCCCGGTGTGCGGGTTGATCGTGTACACCTTGCCGGGGATCGTCGCGGCCACGAGCAGGGTGTTGCCGGACGGCGTGGCGATGACGTCGTTCATGAAGAAGTTCCCCGGCGAGCCGCCCGCGCCCGGCCCGGTCAGCGGCAGGGTGCGCGGCGTCCCGAGCCGGCCGGCCACGACCGGCACGAAGAACAGCTGCGGGTGGTAGGAGTCGGTGAACCACGCGCCCTGTGGTGTCACCACCACGTCGTTGACGTAGGACGTCTGCGGGTCGCCGAAGGTGAAGTCCGCGACCTTCGCCTTGGTGCGGACGTCGTAGACGTAGGCCTTGCCGCCGATCGCGCCGGCGACGAACAGCAGGCCGTGGCGCCGGTCGAAGTCCACCCCGGCCGCCATCTGGCCGGGCGGCGCTTCGATGAAGCGCTCGGCCGTGCCGCGCCGGATGTCCTCGCGGAAGATCGTGCCGGCGATGAGGTCGCCGGTGTAGTAGGTGCCGCCGCCGGCGGCGGTGATCCCTTCGGCGGACGTGGCGCCGGGCAGCACGATCACCTTCGTCGCCGCGGACGCCGGTGCGGCCACCGCGAGCAGCAGGACGGCGGACGCCAGAGCCAGGATTCTTCGCATCGGGTTCCCTCCCCTTTTCCCAGGGGATCCTGCCACCGAGCTGGCTGACCCGGTACCTCGTTCTTAGACTCGGCGGCAGTCACCGTCGACTTCAGGAGGCACCATGCCTGACGCGCCCGCTCTGCCGAGCTACGCCTCGGGGACGTCGGAGGTCCCGCTGCTCGGGGACACCATCGGCGGCAACTTCGACCGGACGGTGGCCGCGTTCGGGGACCGGGACGCGCTGGTGGACCGCACCGCCGGCCGGCGGTGGACCTACCGGGAGCTGGCCGCCGAGGTGACCGCGCTGGCCCTGGGCCTGGTCGCGCAGGGCATCGGCAAGGGCGACCGGGTCGGCATCTGGTCGCCGAACCGGGCGGAGTGGACGTTCCTCCAGTACGCGACGGCGAAGATCGGTGCCATCCTGGTCAACATCAACCCGGCCTACCGCGCGCACGAGCTGGAGTACGTGCTCAACCAGGCCGGCATCCGGCTGCTGGTCGCGTCGGACAAGTTCAAGACGTCCGACTACCCCGCGATGGCCGACGAGGTGCGCGAGAAGTGCGCGGCACTCGAGCAGGTCGTGATCCTGGGCGGCGAGGGCTGGCAGGCGCTGCTGGAGGCCGGCCGCGGGGGCGACCCGGCGCAGCTGGCGCACCTGCAGGCCGGGTTGTCGGCCGACGACCCGATCAACATCCAGTACACGTCCGGGACCACGGGCTTCCCCAAGGGCGCGACGCTGTCCCACCACAACATCCTCAACAACGGTTACTTCGTCGGCGAGCTGTGCGGCTACACCGAGCAGGACAAGGTGTGCATCCCGGTGCCGTTCTACCACTGCTTCGGCATGGTGATGGGCAACCTGGCCTGCACCAGCCACGGCGCCTGCATGGTCATCCCCGCGCCGGCGTTCGACCCCCGCGCCACCCTCGAAGCGGTCGCGGCCGAGCGGTGCACGTCGCTCTACGGCGTGCCGACGATGTTCATCGCCGAGCTCAACCACCCGGACTTCGGCGAGTTCGACCTGTCGTCGCTGCGCACCGGGATCATGGCCGGGTCGCCGTGCCCGGTCGAGGTGATGAAGCAGGTCATCGACCGGATGGGGATGGCCGAGGTGTCCATCTGCTACGGCATGACCGAGACGTCCCCGGTGTCGACGCAGACCCGGTCCGACGACTCGATCGAGCGGCGCGTGTCGACGGTCGGGCGCGTCGGGCCGCACCTGGAGGTCAAGGTCGTCGACCCCGAAACCGGCCTGACGGTCCCACGCGGCGAGCCGGGCGAGCTGTGCACGCGCGGGTATTCGGTGATGCTCGGGTACTGGGAACAGCCCGACAAGACGAGCGAGGCGATCGACGCGGCCCGCTGGATGCACACCGGCGACCTGGCGGTGATGGACGCCGACGGCTACGTCAACATCACCGGCCGCATCAAGGACATGGTGATCCGCGGCGGGGAAAACCTGTACCCGCGCGAGATCGAGGAGTTCCTGTACACGCACCCGGACATTCTCGACGCGCAGGTGATCGGCGTCCCCGACGAGAAGTACGGCGAAGAGCTGATGGCCTGGGTCCGGATGCGCGAGGGCGCTTCCCCGTTGACGGCGGAGAAGGTGCGCGAGTTCTGCAGCGGCAAGCTGGCGCACTACAAGATCCCGCGGTACGTCCACGTCGTCGAGGAGTTCCCGATGACGGTGACCGGGAAGGTCCGCAAGGTCGAGATGCGCGAGAAGTCGATCAGCCTGCTGGGTCTGGAGCAGGCCGCCGCCACGAAACACGCCTAAACCGTCCGGGACGGCCGGGCGTTGTCCCTTCGCGATTCCGCGAAGGGAGGCGAACGATGATCATCCTGACCTGGGAGTGGTGAACGTCCGTGTGGGGCACCTTCGTGAAGGCGCCCCACACGCGCCTCGGGGACAGCACCTAAACCGATCGGGGCGGGCGGGCGTGGTCCCTTCGCGGCGGAAGGGGGCGCTTCCGGACGGAAGCGACGGATGCCGCCGGAGGAGGAAGTCATGCTGTCCTGCCTGAAGAAACCGCTCACCGTGGGGACGCTGCTCGCGGCGGCCGCGCTGAGCCTGCCGGGAGTCGCGGCGGCGGCCACCGCCGGGCCGGTCGACCTGGGCACCCTGCCGGGTGACCAGTTCAGCGACGTGGCCGCGATCAACGCCGCCGGCACGATGGTCGGTCAGTCGTACCCGCAGGACGTGCGCCTGCGGTACCACCCGGTGAAGTGGGACCGCCAGGGCCGCATCAGCGCCCTGCCGACACTGGGCGGCGAACAGGGCTCGGCGGTCGCCGTCAACGACGCCGGGGTGGCCGTGGGCTGGGCCTTCGACGGGCACGAAGGCGTGCACGCGGTCCGCTGGGCCCCGGACGGCTCGGTCACCGCACTGCCGTGGGCCGGGTCGTCGTCCGACGCCGGCGTCATCAGCCGGACCGGCGTGGTCGCCGGCGGTGGTGTCGACCCGCAGGGCACCCGCGTCTCGCTGCGCTGGGCCCCGAACGGCTCGGTCACCCCACTCGCGACGCTGCCCGGCGGCGGGCAGACCCACGTCACCGGGATCACCGGGGACGGCGCACTGCTCAGCGGCGAAGCCACGGACGCCGCCGGCAACCAGCACGCGGTCCGCTGGACCGCCACCGGCGCGATCACCGATCTCTCACCGGGCAACCAAGGCAACCCCGGCGCCACGGCAGCCGCCATCAACGACTTCGGCGTGATCGCCGGGACCGTCACCGAGGCCGGCCGGCCGGCTCCGGTCGTCTGGAAGCGGGACGGACGGCAGGTGCGGCTCGGCTGGCCGGCTTCGCCTGCCTCCGCCACGCCGCGCGCGATCAACCGCGCCGGGGTGGTCGTCGGCAGCGGGTACGTCGACTTCGCCGAGGACCGGGCGGTGCGCTGGTCCGCGAGCGGGACCACCGTGCTGGAGGGCGCGCGGCGTTCGGCGGCGGTGGCGCTCAACGCGTCGGGCACGATCGTCGGCAACGTCGAATCGGTGGCGGCCCGCTGGGACGCCGACGGCACGGAAACGATCCTCGGCACCCTGCCCGGCGGCCAATACAGCTGGGCGACCGGGATCGCCACCGACGGGACGATCATCGGCAGGTCCGACCGGTCCTACGGCTGGCACGCGGTCTACTGGCCGGCGAGCTGACGGACCTTCGCCGGGCGGTGTCCGCACCGCCCGGCGAGCGTCCTCAGCCCACCGCCGCGGCGGCCTCCGCGATCGCCTTCGCGTCTTCCTCGCCGAAGGTCTCTTCGAGCTGCTCCGGCGAGTAGTCGACGTCGATCTGCTCCACCGGCATCCCGCGCGCCGACTCGATCGCGCCCAGCCGCCGCTGCGCCCGGTCGGCCGCGTACTGGACGATCTCCTGCGGGTCGTTGTCGAACGGCAGTTCCTCGAACTGGTCCTGCACCCACTGGATCATGTTGAGCGCGTGCGGCAGCAGCTCGCCCATCCGCTGCTGCACCGCGTCCCACAGCGAGTCGTCCGCGGCGACGTGGCGCCGGCAGGTGAACGTGCCCCAGGCCATGTGGCGGCGCTCGTCGTCGCCGATGCGGCGGACCAGTTCCTGCATGCCCGGCAGGATGTCGTGCTGGGTGCAGATCAGCTGCCACGAGTAGTACCCGGTGAGCGCGAGGCTGCCCTCGATGACGTGGTTGTACGTCACGCTCGCCCGGATCTGGTTGAGCGGGCTGGGATCGTCCTCCAGCGCCCGCAGCGACTGTGGCAGCTCTTCGTAGAACAGCTTGCGGTAGTGCGGGTTTTCGGCGACGAACGGGTGCAGGTCCTCGGTCAGCCCCACGGCGTCCATCCAGCGCCGGAACACCTCCGTGTGCTTGGCTTCCTCGAAGCAGAACTGCGTCAGGTACATCTCGTCGCCGAACCGGCCGGTCGCCGACATCGCCCGCATGAACGGCTGGATGTCTTCGGTGACGGCTTCTTCGCCGGCGATGAACTGCGCGACGAGGTAGGTCGCCGAACGCTGCTGTTCCGGGTTGAGCGTGTCCCAGCCTTCGCGCTCGCGGCCGAAGTCGATGTCGGCCGGGTTCCAGAACTTCTTGTTGCCCTTGACGAACAGGCGCAGCGGGAACGAATCCCAGTTCAGCCCGCCCTTGCGCAGCGAGGAAAAACCGGTCCGGAGCTCCGGGAGGGTGTCGGTCATCGGTTCACTCCATTATGGACGAATTGGCGGATCGCGGGTTCCACGACCGCGGTGACGGCGTCGGCCGCCTCCGCCGCCGAGTGCGTGGAAAGCACCAGGTGCGACAGGGAAAGGCGCACGACGGTCTCCGCGAGCAGGGCCGCGGCTTCGGCGGAGAGCCCTGGTTCGAATTCGCGGTACTGCCCGGCGGCGAGGTCCGCGGCCGCGGTGAGGATCGGCTCGCCCCGGGTGGTCAGCAGGGGCAGCAGGTCCTCACCGGCTTCGGTGCCGAGCGCCGCCGCGACCAGGCGGTTTTCCCGCGCGTGCTCGATCGTGTAGACGACGGCGTGGTGGATGCCCGCCAGGAGCCCGTCCGCCGTTTCGAACCGCTGCCGGATCCCGTCGAGGAACTCCGACGCGGTGCGCAGCGCCACCGCCTGGGTCAGCGCCGCCTTGTTCCCGAACTCGTTGTAGACCGTCTGCCTGCTCACCCCGGCCTTCGCGGCGACGTCGGCCATCCGCAGGCCCGCGTGACCGCGGTCCGGCAGCAGGTCGGCGGCGGCGTCGAGGAGCGCTTCGCGGAGGGACGCCTTCGTCCGCTGGGTGAAGCTGGTCACACCTTCACCTTGACACACATCACTCTGCTGTCAAGGCGCTGTACACGATCTGTTCGCACGTAAAACTGTCGGTGGTGGCGGCTACGGTGGTCGGCGTGGGCATCACCGTGGGGTTCGACCTCGACATGACACTGATCGACGCGCGGCCGGGCATGGCCGCGGCGATGAATGCGCTCGGCGTCGAATCCGGCTTGCCGCTGGACGGCGACGCGTTCGCGGCCAACCTCGGGCCACCGCTCGACGACATCCTGCGCGGCTTCGAAGCGCCCGAGGAGCGCATCCCCGGGCTCGTCGACCGGTTCCGCGCGATGTACCCCGAGGTGGTCGTGCCGAGCGCGGTCGCGCTGCCGGGCGCGGTCGAGTCCCTCCGCGCGGTGCGGGCCGCCGGCGGGCGCACGCTGGTCGTCACCGGGAAGTACGGGCCCAACGCCCAGCTGCACGTGGACGCGCTCGGGCTCGACGTCGACGAAGTCATCGGCGAGCTGTGGTCGACGCAGAAGGCCGAAGCGCTGCTGGCGCACGACGCCCGCGTGTATGTCGGAGATCACGCCGGTGACATCCGGGGTGCGCTCGCCGCCGGTGCGATCCCGGTCGGCGTCACCACCGGGCCGTGCGACCGCACGCTCCTGCTGAGCGAAGGGGCGGAGGTGGTGTTCGAATCGCTGACGGAGTTCCCGGAGTGGTTCGAGAAGACGTTCGCGGGGAGCGCGGTGCCCTAGCTTTCCTTCTTGCCGCGCGCCTCGATCACCAGCGCGATCAAGCCCAGCAGCAGGCCAAGGGGCGTGATGACCCCGGCGGCGACCGAAAGCCAGATCGGCAGGTTCTCCAAACCGGCGGCGAACATGATGAAAACCGCCAGTACGGCGAGCATGCCGAGGCCGAAAAGCCCGATGCCGACGCGCATCAGGAACGGTTTGCCGGGAGCGGCCACGCCCGCCTCCTTCGTCGTGCTCTTCATGACGCAAGAGGGTATCCGGCGGTATCGACTTCTCCCCAGGGCCTGTGGCGAGATACCCTTTACCCAGCGCGCCCTGGGTACGCCCCGGGCGCGTTCGTCGTGAGCGGACAGCAGAAGGACTGGTGAGGGAAGTGCCGACCGGCAAGGTCAAGTGGTACGACGCGGAGAAGGGGTTCGGGTTCGTCACGCAGGACGGTGGCGCCGACGTCTACATTCGCAAGGCCGCGCTGCCGCAGGGCGTCGAGGGGCTGAAGGCCGGCCAGCGGCTGGAATTCGGCGTCGCCGACGGCCGCCGCGGGCCGCAGGCGCTCTCCGTCCGGCTGCTCGACCCGCCGCCGTCCGTCGCCGAGGCGCGGCGCCGCCCGGCCGAGGAGCTGCACGGCCTGATCGAGGACATGATCAAGCTGCTCGAGCTCAAGGTGCAGCCGGACCTGCGGCGCAACCGCTACCCGGACCGCAAGCACACCAAGCAGATCGCCGAGATCATGCGCGCGGTCGCCCGCGACATCGATCCCTAAGCCTCCAGCCGCAAACCCCACACGTCGCTGGGCAGCAGGCCCGACTCGCCGGTGTCCGCGTTGAGCACGGCCGTGTACTTCTGCACGTCCACCGCCGAGATGCGGTCGGCGGGCGTCGGCGGCGTGACCGTGTAGGCGTAGCGGTCCAGCGATGTGAACGGGATCGGGTCGCTCTGCTTGAACTCGCCCTGCGGGGTCACGTACTCGTAGACGATCTGCCAGGGCGAGTCCGCGACCTCGCCGGGCACCGAGATCTGCACCGGCTTGCCCGGGCGGACCTTCAGCGTCTGCGTCGAACCCTTCGCGTTGCACGGCTGCGCGAGCTTCTGCGAGTAGTCGCACGTGAGCACGGGCGTGGTGTTGACGGTGTGGCCGTCGGCGTAGAAGGTGACCTCGGCCGGGCCGGGTGCCGAGCAGCCGGCCACCGCGAACCCACCGGCCGCAAACAGGGCCACCACCCGGGAACGTCGCATGGCCGGAGCCTACCGGCGGGCCCGCGGGTCGCTGGGCAGGCCCTGGGCCGGGAAGCTGCCGGTCGGCTCGGGGCGCAGCGGCCGGTCGCCGCCGAGGCCCGGCACGAGCGAGCCGCCGCGGCGCACGAGGAACGTCTGCGCGCACCCGACGGCCAGCACGACCGTGATCACCAGGAAGCCGATCCAGTACGTCGGCGGCAGCAGCAGCCCGGCGCCACCGCCGAAGCACCACGCCAGCTGCAGCACGGTTTCCGAGCGGCCGAACGCCGACGCGCGCGACTCCTCGGGCAGGTCTTCCTGGATGACGGCGTCGAGGCTGATCTTCGCCAGCGCGCTGGCGGTGGCACCGACCAGGCCGACGATCGCGGCCGTGGCCAGGCCGGGCAGGATCGTCGCGACCAGCGCGGCCAGCACGCAGCCCGCGACGCACCCGACGATCACCTGGTCGGGGCTGCCGAAGTGCAGGCGCGAGCCCAGCGCGTTGCCGAGGAACCCGCCGGCCCCCGCCGCCGCGCCGATCACACCGAGCAGCAGCAGCTGCATGAACGGGGTCTGCCCGCTGCCCTCGGTCTGCGCCTTGACCGCGAACGCGGCGAACATCATGAGGAAGCCGGTGAGCACGCGCACCGAGCCGTTGCCCCAGAGCGCGACGACGATGTGGCGCCCCATCGGCTGACGGCGTTTCTTCTCCTTCGGGTGCGCCGAAAGGGAAGTCGGCACTTCGCCCTCGGTGGCCTCGACCCAGGCCGGGATCCGCATCGACTGGACGGCGGCGGCGACGCAGATCAACGCCGTGAACCACAGCGCGCCCGCCGAGCCGGAGATCGCGTTGACACCGCTGGCCACCGCGCCGAACACGCCCGCGGCGACCAGGCCGAACGTGGTCAGCCGGGCGTTCGTCTTGGAGAGCGTGATCTCCGACGGCAGCACCCGCGGCGTCACCGCGGCCTTGAGCACGGTGAACGACTTCGACAGCACCATCATCCCGAGCGCGGCCGGGTAGAGCAGCCAGTCGTCGAAGTGCAGCGCCATCACCACGGCCATCAGCCCCTGGCCGACGGAAGACGCGCACATCGCCAGCCGCCGTCCGCGCTGCACCTTGTCGAGCGCGGGCCCGATCACCGGCGCGACCAGCGCGAACGGCGCGATCGTGATGAGCAGGTAGAGCGCCACCTTGCCCTTGCTCTCGCCGCTGGTGGCGGCGAAGAAGAGGGTGTTGGCCAGCGCGATCGCCATCGCCGCGTCGCTGGCGTAGTTCAGCATCACGGCGTAGGTCAGCGAGGTGAGGCCGGACTTCTCGGCGCCGTCGGCCTTCGTCGCGCGCTGGAAGGCGTCGACGGCCTGGCCGGTCAGCTGGCGGCTGCGCATCGCCGCCACCCGCGTGACGGTGATCTTCTTCGGAAGCTTCGGCGTGCCGCCCGGCGTGCGCGGCTCGTCCCGCGGCGGCTGGGGCGCCGGCTCCGGCGGCCGCGGTTCGCCCGCGTAGCCGCCGGTGTCGTAGTGCTCGTACTCGCCGCTGCCCGGGTAGCGTTCGCCCTGGTAGAAGCCGCCGGCGGGCGGCTCGCGGCGCACCGGCTCGGTGCGGTGCGGGTCATACGGCCGGGCTCCGCGCGGGGGCGGCGGCGGCGGCCGGTGGTTCGACGGCGCGGCCGCGGTGGGGGCTTCGTCGGCGTTCGGCACACGGCCGTCGTGGAACCCCGGACGCGGGGGCGCGGGCCGCTGGACACGGGTGGGTGGCGGCGGGCTGCCGTGCTCGGCGCGCGGCGCGGCGGCGTCCCGCCAGGACCGGGCCTGCGCGGCGCCCGGTTCCGGCGTCCAGCGCCGCTTGGACTTCCGGCCGTGCGGCTGACCCGACGGGGTGCCGTCGGAGCCGGAGCGGGAGCCGAAGAGTGCCACGTGTCAATCCTGCCTTACCGGGGGCCGGTTCCGCCTGCTCATCCGTGCTTTCACGCCCGAGCCGGGACGAACCTCACCCGGAACGTGACCGGCCACTGCTTCCCGGTGAGCAGGAAATCACCGGTGCCGGGGACGGCGGCGATACCGTTGAGCACGTCTTCGGCGCCCGTCGCGTTCACTTCCGCGCGCAGCTGACCTGCGTCGATCGTCCCGGTCACGCGTCCGGTCGCGGCCTCGATCCGCAGGACGGTGTCGGTGTGCCAAACGTTTGCGTAGACGTCGCCGCCGACGCATTCGAGCTCGTTGAGCTGGTCGCGGCCGACGTCGACGCCACCGGTGACGGCGAAGGTCTTCGGGTCCCGGAAGGTCAGCCGCGAGGAGCCGTTGCTCATCACCAGCCGTCCGCCGTCCTGGTGGCACAGGCCCCAGCCTTCGCCCTGGAACGGCACGCGCCGCAGCTCGGCGAGGGTGGTCGCGTCGCGTTCGATGGCGAACCCGTCCTGCCAGGTGAGCTGCCACAGTGTCGGCCCGAGGACGGTGACGCCCTCGCCGAACAGCGGCGACGGCAGCGTGGCCGTGGTCCGGGGCCCGCCGCCCGCCGGCCCCGCGGTGAGCGTCGACCGCCCGGCGAGCCCGGTGCTCTCGTACAGGGTGTCCCCGGCGAACTCGAGGCCTTCGGTGAAAGCGGTGGGGTCGTGGGGCAGGGTCGTGAGCACCTGGACGGTGAGGCGTTCCGGGCCCGGCTCCTGCGCGGGGGCACCGGCGCAGCCGCCGAGGGCGGCGGCCAACAGCAGCGAGGTGACGATCGGCGTGCGCACGTTGAACAGCCTGGCACGGGCGCCGCTGATGCGTGCGGCACAATTGGCCGCATGACTCTGCTGCTGACCCTGGACGACGGTTCCGTGCAGCGCAAACTCGCCGAAGCGGTGGAGTTCGCGCGAGCTGCGGTGCTGGAGGACGCACCCGAGGAGCAGCTCGGCGCCCATGTGGGCGTCACCCGCGAGGATGCGGTCACGGCGAGTCACCTGTTCGAGGCCCAGGTCCCGGGCTACGGAGGCTGGCGCTGGTCGGTCACGGTCGCGGCCGCGGGCGAGGACGAGCCGGTGACGGTCAGCGAGGTGGTGCTGGTGCCGGGCCCCTCGGCGTTGGTGGCCCCGGCCTGGGTGCCCTGGGAGCGCCGGGTGCGCGCGGGCGACCTCGGAGTGGGCGACATCTTCCCGGCGGCGGAGAACGACCCCCGCCTGGTGCCGGCGTACCTCCAGTCGGACGACCCGGCGGTGGAGGAGGTCAGCCGCGAGGCGGGCTTGGGCCGGGTGCACGCGCTGTCCCGCTTCGGCCGCACGGAGGCGGCGGCGAGGTGGCACGCGGGCGAGTTCGGGCCGCGGTCGGACATGGCCCGCAGCGCGCCGGACGTGTGCGGGACGTGCGGGTTCTTCGTACCGCTGGCGGGCTCGTTGCGGGGCGTGTTCGGGGTCTGCGGCAACGACATCGCCCCAGCGGACGGCCACGTGGTGGACGTGGAGTACGGGTGCGGAGCGCACTCGGAGGTGGAGGTCGAGGTGACCTCTTCGGTCCCGGTGGCCGAGCTGGTGTACGACGATTCCTTGCTGGACTTCACACCGGCACCGGCACCGGCGCCATCGCCGGAGGTGGTGGAGACGGCGGCGGCCGAGCCGGCGACGGGGATCGCGGAGTCGGACGTGTCGCCGGCGGAGGTGGAGCCGGAGACAGCACAGGCGGAGTCACCTGAGGCGCCTTCGGACGCGGCTGTCGCGGAGACAGCGGCTTCGGAGGCGGCGGTTTCGGCGGTGGCCGAGCCGGTCGAGGCGGCTGAAGGTGTGGCTGAGCCGGTGACGGCTGGTGAGGTCGCCGAGCCGCGTGAAGCAGCGGAAGCGCCTGAGCCGGCCGAGCCGGTGGTGACCGATGCGGTCGCCGAGCCGGGTGAAGCAGCGGAAGTGTCTGAGCCGGCCGAGCCGGTGGTGACCGATGCGGTCACCGCGCCGGTGGTGGCCGAGGTGCCTGGGCCGGTAGCCGCGGAAGCGGCCGGCCTGGCTGGGGCGGTCGGCGAGTCGGCCGATGGGGTGGCTGAGCCGGTGGAGGTGGCCGGTGAAGTTGCCGAACCGGTCGCAGCAGCGGAAGCGCCCGAACTGGCTGCGCCGGTGGTGACCGATGCGGTCGCTGAGTCCGGTGAAGCAGCGGGAGCGCCTGAGCCGGCCGAGCCGGTGGTGTCCGAGGGGGTTGCCGAGGCAGCGGTGGCCGCGGAGGTTGAGCCCGCGGCCTCGGAGGCTCCCGTGGTGACCGATGCGGTCGCCGAGCCGGTGGTGGCTGAGGTGCCCGAGCCCGCGGAAGCCGAGCCGACCCAGGCCGAGGTGACCGATGCGACCGAGCTTCGGGCCGAGGCGCACGAAGCGGTCGCCGAGGCTGAGGCGGACGAGATTCCGGTGGCTGCCGAGTCGGATGCGGCGGAGGTGGATCCCGTCCCCGCCGAGGCGGCTGACCTCGCTGCCGAGCCGGTCTCGGCTGGTGGGGAGGCATCGTTCCCGGGCGAAGCGGCGGAGCCGGCCCCGGCCGAGTCTGCTGAGACCGCGGCGCCGGAAGCAGCGGAGCCGGTCGAGGTGACCGAAGCGCAGGACGTGGCCGAGGTGACTGAGGCTGTTGCCGAGGCTCCGGGCGATTCGGGTGGTGAACCTCAGGACAGCGAAGTTCCGCCAGCCGTCCTCACCGACAACGTCGTGACCGAGGCTTCGCCGGCCGATGAAGCGCAAGCCCAGGTCGACAACGCTCCCGAACGGTGATCGGCGACACCCCTGAGCCGGGCGATCCCTTCGGGACCGCGCGGCTGCGCGAGGCCACCCTGCGCTCCTGGCGGGACTCGCCCACCCGGCTCACCGAGGACACCAACGTCGAACGGGACCTCCGGGTCGGCGCCTACCGGGATCGGCTCTTCGTCGAGCTCGCGCAGAACGCCGCCGATGCCGCCATGGCCGGGGGGACGCCCGGGCGGGTTCGGGTGTCCCTTGTGGACTCCGAACTGCGGTTCGCCAACACCGGCGCCCCGCTCGACGCCCGGGGTGTTGCCTCGCTCGCTTCGCTGCGGGCCTCCGGCAAGACCGGCGAGACCGTCGGGCGCTTCGGGGTCGGGTTCGCCGCCGTGCGGACCGTCTCCGACGAACCCTGCGTCGTCTCCACCACCGGTGGGGTCGCCTTCTCCGCCGAACGCACCCGGCAAGCCGCCGGCATCGACGGGGACGTTCCCGTCCTGCGGCTCCCGTGGCCCGTTCCCGCCGACGTGCCGCCCGGCTTCGACACTGAAGTCCGGCTGCCGCTGCGGGACGGCGTCGACGGGCAGGCCCTTCTCGGCGAACTCGCCCGGGACGTTGCCGATCTGCTGCTGGCCCTGCCCTGGCTGGGGGAATTCGACGTCGACGGTCGCGTTTGGACGCGCCAAGCCGATGGTGACCTCGTCGAAATCCGTGGTCCAGAAAAAGAAACGCGCTGGCTGACTCATCGCGGCGACGTCGTGTGGGCCGTCCCGGTCGGCGCCGATGGGGCGCCCCGGCCGCTCGACGAGGACGTTCTGCACGCCCCGACACCCACCGACGACGGGCTGTCGCTGCCCGCCCGGCTGCTCGCCTCGGTTCCGGTCGAACCGTCGCGGCGTCGCGCGCTGCCCGGGCCCGAACTGGCGCAGGCGCTCGAGGCCGCGGCGAAGGAATACGTCGGGCTCGTCCGGCTGCTGCCGGCCGCGCACCGGTTCGCGCTCGTCCCGGTGCCGGGCTTTCCCAAGTCCACTGTGGACAACAAGCTGCGTGACGAAGTCCTGGCCACCCTCGCGGTGGAGCCGTGGCTGTCCACTCAGGACGGCAATGAAGTATCCGGTCGTCAGGCCCGGGTGCTCGACGTCGATGTGCCCGGCCTGCCCGCGCTGCTCGCCGATCTCGTGCCCGGCCTGGTCGAAGGACCCGCACAAGTCCTCAAAGCCGTTTCGGGGCAAGTGATCGGCATCGAAGAGGTGCTGGACACGCTCACCGGCGTCACCCGCGATCCGGGCTGGTGGCGGGACCTCTACGCGGCCCTGGCGATCGCCGTCGATTCGCACGCGCTCGCCGCCGAACGGCTGGACGGCCTGCCGGTTCCGCTGTCGGACGGCCGGACACTGCCGGGTGCCCGCGGCTGCCTGCTCGTCGAAGGTTCGGCCGAACTGCTCGACCTACTGTTCGATGTGGACATCCCGGGCCTGCGGCTGGTGCACCCCGCCGCCTCGCACCCGCTCCTGGAACGCTTGGGTGCCAAGCACGCTGACGCCCGCGAGCTGCTCAACGCCGATCAGCTGCGTGACGCCGTCGAGCGCAGCGTCGAGGACGTCCGGTCCGGTTTGGACGGTACGACACTCGCCGGCGCGGTGCTGCGGCTGATCGCCGACTGCGGGGACGACGCCCCGCGCTGGGCCGGTGCGCTCGCGTTGCCCGGCACCGACACCTGGCGCCGGGCCGACGAACTCGTCCTGCCGACGTCACCGCTGCTCGACATCTTCGACGAGGAGGTCTTCGAGGAAGACGGCGCGATGGACGTCCTCGACGAGGACTTCGCCGGGGACTGGCCACAAAGCACGCTCGAAGCCGCCGGTGTGCTCGACTCCTTCGCGGTGGTCGTCGACGACGAGCCGCACGAGCCCGACCACGACCTGCCCGACGAGGAAGCCTGGTGGGACTCGCGGCCGGAGCCGCCGTCGACGCTCGTCGCCATCCGGGACCTCGACCTCGTCGCCGACGACGCCTGGCCCGCGGCCCTGCGTCTGCTCGCCTCGCGACCCGAGACGTGGCACGCCCTGCGCGTGCCGCACGGGCACGCCGCCTGGTGGATCGCGCAGTACGCGGTGCTCGGCGGTGCCCCGCCGAACGAGTGGCGCCTGCCGGACGCCGATCTGGCCGGGCTCTTCGACGAGGTCCCCGACGTCGGCCTGAACGAAGAACTGCTCAAGGTGGCCGGCGTGCGCGCGGATCTCACCCTGTCCACTTTGGATGAGGCGCAGGGCGTTCTGCACCGGCTCTCCGACGGACACCGGCAGGTCTCGCCGGGGTTGGCCGCGCGGGCCTACGACGCCGTCGTCGAGTCCGGTTTCGAGGTCTGGGAGCCGGGCAACCTGCGCGCGGCGGACGGCTCGGTCGTCGGCGGTGCGCTCATCCTCGACGTCCCGTGGGTCGCCGGGGCGCTGGAGCCGCACCAGTACGTGGTCGCGCCCGCGAACCCCGACCGGCTCTCGTTCCTGCTCGACGAACCCCTGGCCAGCGAAGAACCAGCCGAGGTGACCAGCGAGGGCGAGTACGCCCCGTGGGCTGAGCTCCCCGCGCTGAAGCTCGTCGCGGACCAGCTCGGCATCCGGCTGCCGGACGGCGGCGTCCTGGTGCACGACCCGCTCACCGTGCGCATCAAGGGAGCCGACCACGACGTCCAGTGGTGGTCCGATGACCGGCTGCACGCGGCCGACACGTCGGAAGGCCTGGCGCGGGCGTTCGCCTGGGCGGCCGGGCGCTGGCCCGACCGGCACCTGATCACGGCGCTGCTCGACGACCCCTCGCCGCGGACGCTGCTCGCGTAAGCGTCAGAGGCGCTGGGCCGACTTCGACCCGCGGCGGGCGGCGGCGCGCTGCCAGGCGATGATCGCCAGGCCGACGAAGCCGAGCGCGAAGCCGGCCAGCGCCGTCTGCACCCACAGCCCCGAAGTCGTGAAGAAGAGCACCACCAGCGCGACAGCCCAGATCGAGGTGCCTACGATCACCACCGGCGTCAGGTCGGTGAGCCTCTTGGGCAGCTCCGGCGTGTGCCGCAACGAGCCCGTAACCTCCGGTGGATTGATCGGTTCACTCACGTGGTGAAGGGTACTCCGCAGCAGCGAGAGAATGGGCAGGGCGAATGGCGGAGCAGGAGACGACCCGCACCGGGACGTCCACACTGGACCGGTTCTTCAAGATCACCGAGCGGGGGTCGACCGTGCCGCGCGAGCTGCGCGGCGGCCTGGTCACCTTCGTCACGATGGCCTACATCGTGGTGCTGAACCCGCTGATCATCGGCAGCTTCTCGGCCGACGACGCGGGTGCGCACAAGGACGTCCTGGGCGGCATCCTCCCGGTGCCGCAGGTTGCCGCGGTGACCGCGCTGGTCGCCGGCGTGATGACCATCCTCATGGGCCTGGTCGCGAACTACCCGTTCGCCATCGCGACCGGCCTGGGCATCAACAGCCTGGTCGCGGTCACCATCGCCCCGCAGATGACCTGGCCCGAGGCGATGGGCCTGGTGGTCATCGAGGGCGTGATCATCGTGCTGCTCGTGCTCACCGGGTTCCGCACCGCGGTGTTCCGGGCCGTGCCGGCCGCGCTGAAGTCGGCGATCGCCGTCGGCATCGGCGTGTTCATCTGCCTGATCGGCCTGGTCGACGCCGGGTTCGTGCGACGGCTGCCGGACGCCGCGCACACCACCGTCCCGGTGGGCTTGGGCATCAACGGCTCCATCGCCTCGTGGCCGACCGCGGTGTTCGTCGTCGGCCTGCTGGTCACCGGCATCCTGGTGGTCCGGAAGGTCAAGGGCGCGATCCTGATCGGCGTGCTGACCTCGACCGTGCTGGCCATCGTCGTCGAGGCGATCGTCAAGGCCGGGCCGTCGCAGGGCACCAACCCGAAGGGCTGGAACCTCGGCTACCCGGCGCTGCCGGACCAGGTGCTCGGCCTGCCGAACCTCTCGCTCGTCGGCGACGTCTCCTTCGGCGCCTGGACGCGGCTGCCGATCATCACCGTCTGCCTGCTGGTGTTCACCCTGGTGCTCGCCGACTTCTTCGACGCCATGGGCACCATGACCGGTCTCGCGAAGGAGGCCGACCTGCTCCCGGCGGACGGCCAGCTGCCCAACGTCGGCAAGGCGCTGTTCGTCGAGGGCCTCGCGGGCGCGGCCGGCGGCTTCGGCTCGGCCAGCTCGAACACGGTGTTCGTCGAGTCGGCGTCCGGCATCGCCGAAGGCGCGCGGACGGGACTGGCGAACGTCGTCACCGGCGTGCTCTTCATCGCCGCGATGTTCCTGACGCCGCTGTACCAGGTGGTGCCGGTCGAGGCGGCCGCACCGGCGCTGGTCGTGGTCGGCGCGATGCTGATGTCGCAGGTCCGCGACATCGACTTCACCGACTACTCGATCGCGCTGCCCGCGTTCCTGACCATCGTCGTCATGCCGTTCACCTACTCGATCGCGAACGGCATCGGCGCCGGCTTCGTCAGCTACGTCGTGATCCGCGCCGCGACCGGCAAGGCCCGCCAGGTGCACCCGCTGATGTGGGTGATCGCGCTGGCCTTCGTGGCGTACTTCGCCGTCGGCCCGCTCCAGGCGGCGTTCCGGTGATCAGCCGGCGCCGGTGACCCGGAGGGCGTCGGCGAGGACCTTCACGTTGTCCGTGAACTGCGCCACCGGGGCGTCGTAGCGGATGGTGACCAGGGCCTCCCCGACGCCGATGCCGATCTCGCGGACCTGCCGGGCGACACCGTTGCCCTCGTACCTGAACTCCCACTTGGCGGCGTCGTAGCCGCCGACGGGGTCGTGCGGGCTGACGGTGCCGGGCGAGTGGCCCGGGAGGGTGGCGGACTTCTTGTCGAGCGCCACCAGACCGCTCATCGGATCCTCCTGCTCGAGCGGCACCCGGTCGACTTCCAGCACCACGTCGCCGCGGCGGTAGGTCGCGCGGTCCTGGTCGTGGGTGGCGGCCCAGTCGACCGGAACCGGGATCTGGAGCGACCAGCCGCGGCCGCCCGCCGAGTCCGGGAACTGGTAAGCCACGAATTCGCCCTTGAGGGGCAGCGCGGTGGTCGCCGGCGCCACGGTCGACGGTGGCGGTGCGGCCGCCGGCGCGGCGTCACTGCCGCCCGCGAACTGGATCACCACGATCCCGAGCGCGACCACGCCGACCACGGCCGAGCCCACCAGCTTCTTGTTCATCCGACTCCCCAGGTTCTGCTCCTGGTGAAGACGCACGGGGCTGTTCCAGGTTGCGGATTGACGGAGATCACCCGTGCGGCCGAAGTTTCGTAAGGTATGCTAACTATATGTCCGGCGACACGCACGAACGCTCTTTGGCGAGCCGTCTGCGTCTCGCGGTGGTCCGGCTCAACCGCCGGCTGCGGGCACAGCGCGTCGGGGACGACCTCACGCTGACGCAGGTCGCCGCGCTGTCCACCCTGCACAAGTGCGGTGCGCTGACCCCGGGTCAGCTCGCCGCGAAGGAAGGCGTTCAGCCACCTTCGATGACGAGGGTGATCGCCGCGCTCGAGGAGCTGGGGTTCGTCGAGCGGCGCCCGCACCCGACCGATGGCAGGCAAGCCATCGTCGAGCTGTCCGAGAGCGGGCTGGCCTACGTGCGGAGGGCCATCTCCGTGCGGGAGGCGTGGCTGGACCGGCAATTGGCGGAACTCGGCGACGAAGAGCGTGAAGTGCTCTCCAAAGCCGCCGAAATCATAGACAGGATGGCGGGGAACTAACCACGGTGACGGTCACGGGTAGCGAAACCAAGCGTTCGATCCAGACCACTGCTACCCGGGAATCGGCCTCACCGCCATCCGCGTCACCACCGTCCCCGTCCACGCGCGGCAGCATGTTCGCCTCGCTGCGCGTGCGCAACTACCGGCTGTTCTTCACCGGCCAGGTCATCTCGAACATCGGCACCTGGATGCAGCGCATCGCCCAGGACTGGCTGGTGTTCACCCTCAGCGGCAACAACCCGATCGCCCTCGGTGTCGCGGTCGCGCTGCAGTTCACGCCGACGCTGTTCCTCTCGCTCTGGGCCGGCGTCCTCGCCGACCGCGTCGACAAGCGGCGGCTGCTCACCTGGATCCAGGTCGCGGCGTGTTCGCAGGCCGTCATCCTCGGTGTGCTCGACCTCAGCGGGATCGCCGCGCTGTGGCACGTCTACGTCCTGTGCTTCACGCTCGGGGTGACGGCGGCGCTGGAAGTGCCGACGCGGCAGTCGTTCGTCGCCGAGATGGTGGGCCGCGACCAGGTCACGAACGCCGTCGCGCTGAACTCGTCGATCTTCAACATGGCGCGGATCGTCGGCCCGGCGATCGCCGGGTTCGCGATCACCTGGATCGGCACCGGCTGGCTGTTCATCGCGAACGCGCTCAGCACGGTCGCGGTGATCACCGGGCTGATCCTGATGAACCCGGACAAGCTGTTCCGCGTCGCGGCTGTCCCGCGCGAGAAGGGACAGCTGGCCGAGGGCCTGCGGTACGTCCGCCGCCGGTCGGACCTGATGACGGTGATGGTGCTGGTGCTGTTCGTCAGCACGTTCGGCATCACGTACTTCAGCTCGCTGCCGATCGTCGCGGCGAACGTGTTCCACACCGCGGCCGACGGCTACGGTCTCCTGTCGACACTGGTCGCGGTCGGCACCTTCACCGGCGCGCTGATGTCCGCCCGCCGTGGCACCAAGGGGCGGCCGCGGGTGCGGCTGATGCTGGTGTCCGCGTTCTTCCTGGGCGTGTTCGAACTGCTCACCGCGTTCATGCCGACGTACCTGACGTTCGGCCTCGGCCTGATCCCGCTCGGTTTCGCCACGATGACCTTCCTCAACACGGCGAACGCGCTGGTGCAGACGTCGGTCAGCCCGGAGATGCGGGGACGCGTGATGGGCTTGTACGTGCTGGTGCTGATCGGCGGCAACCCGATCGGCGGCCCGATGGTCGGGTGGATGGCCCAGGAGTTCGGCGGGCGGTCTCCGTTCTACATCGGCGGGGCGGTTTCGGCCGTGGCCGCGGTCGTGTGCGCGGTGGTGCTGATCCGGCGGGGCGGGATCTCCTGGCCGGTGAAGCGCGGCCTGGGGCTGCGGGTGCTCAAGCGGACGAAGGCCTGACGGGGCGTATCGGGTCGGATTCACGGCGTGACCGTATCGGCGACCACCGACAAAAACGGGGGGTGCACCGTCCCGATGTCACCCGGAAGAGTGAGATCCGAGTCTCCGCGACCGAGCTCTTGCTCGAAGAGATGAGGTTAGGCTAACCTCATGCATGTCCGCTTCGTGGTGGGAGCGGCAGTCAGTTCGGGAACGGACGGAGCCCCGGCCCTGGGAAAACCCCAGGCCGGGGCTTCGTTCACGTCAGCGCAGTGTCCGGCTGGTGCGCGTCGTGGGTCAAGGGACTCCCGCCCGGTGGGACCGGCAGACGCGTCAGAGTCATCCCGAAGTACACGCGGTACGCCGCGTGGACGGCTTCGGGAGTCGGCAGCGGGACCTCGTTCCGGACGCCGTCGACCGTCTCGATCAGCTTGTCGCCCGCCAGCGTCACCCGGCCCTGCGACGTCGGGCGGGAGCACGTCAACGAGCGGGTGAAGTGGGACTCCGGTGACGTCGTCTGCCACCACGTCATCGGGATGAAGTCGGCCAGCGGGCGCGGGCGGCGCTCCAGGCGGTACTGCGGCTCGCCGTCCAGCAGAACGTCGAAGTCGCCGTGCGGTGCGTCCAGCACCAGGAACACGCCGTCGGGGTCCGGCTGGCCGTCCACGGCGGACAGGCGCAGCGGGTGCCGGGCGAACCGGCCGAAGCCGACGTCCACCAGCCAGTCCTCCGAGTCCAGCGAAACGACGATCGCCGCGTGGTCCAGTGGCGGGCCCAGCGTGCCGTCGGGGCGGAAGACCTGGGCCGCGTGCAGCGCGGCGTCGTAGCCCAGCTCGCGCAGCAACGCGGCGAACAACCCGTTCAGCTCGTAGCAGAATCCGCCCCGCCGGTGGCGCACGATCTTGCCGAACAGCGCGTCCTCGTCCAGGACGACCGGCTCCCCGAGGTGGGTGCTCAGGTTCTCGAACGGCACCGTGGCCAGGTGGCGTTCCTGCAGGTGACGCAGCGTCGCGAGGTCGGGTGCCGCCGGGCGGCCGGCGCCGAGGCGGTCCAGGTACGCGTCGATGTCCATGTGCCCACTCAAACACCTCGACCGCACTCGAGGTCAACCGAATTCAGCCGACGACGAAAACGGGGCCCTCCCCGGAAGGGAGGGCCCCGTCGACGAGAAAACTCAGCCGAGCAGCAGGCCGTTGCCGCCCGCGACGGCGTTGTCGAAGCGCTTGCTGATCTCCGCCCAGTTGAAGATGTTCCACAGGGCCTTGACGTAGTCCGGCTTCACGTTCTTGTAGTCCAGGTAGAACGCGTGCTCCCACACGTCGACCAGCAGGATCGGCACGGTCGGCAGGATCAGGTTGTTGTGGTGGTCACGCAGCTGCTGGGTGATCAGCGTCTTGCCGATCGGGTCCCAGGAGAGCGCGCCCCAGCCGTTGCCCTGGATCGTGGTCGAGACGGCGGTGAACTGCGCCTTGAACTTGTCGAAGGAACCGAACGCCTCGTCGATCGCCGCGGCCAGCTCGCCGGTCGGCTTGTCGCCACCTTCCGGCGACAGGATCTTCCACCACACGACGTGGTTGGCGTGGCCGGCCAGGTTGAAGGCCAGCGTCGTCTCGAGGCCGACGATCGAGCCGAAGTCACCGGCGTCGCGGGCCTCCGCGATCTTGTCGAGCGTGTCGTTCGCGCCCTTGACGTAGGTCGCGTGGTGCTTGCTGTGGTGCAGCTCGTTGATCTCGCCGGAGATGTGGGGCGCCAAGGCGCTGTAGTCGTAGTCGAGATCGGGGAGCTCGTAGCGGGCCATTGGCCCTCCTTCTGTCTTCGACACAAGTTTCCGGTATCGAACCTAGTAGCACACGCCCCCTTGCGGCGAGCGGGGGCGCGCGGCCGTCACTGCGTGGGACGGCGGGTCCGTAAGTGGCGTACCCCGGAGGCGCACCACCTGAAACCGAGCCTGCAACTTGGACTTAACTGGAGGTCAACGAGCTGTGAGATCGATCATTCAGGCGCGGAACTCGTCGAGGCGCAGCGCCAGCTCGTCGAAGACGGCGACGTTGCACTCGAACGCCACCAGCGTCTCGTCGATCACCCGGGCGCGCTCGTCTTCGTTCCAGGGCGCGTTGTCCAGCTTCGCCCGGTACCGATCCCGGAAGCGAGGGGCGCTGCCGATGCCGTCGAAGTGGTAGAAGAGCGCACCCGCCTCGGCGACGTCGTAGTTCTTCTCGAGCGTCCGCCGGATGACCTGGCCGCCGGCGATGTCGCCGAGGTAGCGCGTGTAGTGGTGGGCGACGTACCCGCCGGCCCACGTCGACGCTTCGCGGATCCGGGCGACGTACTCGCGGGTGGAGGCGAGCGGCGAGATCGTCTCTCGCCAGTCCGGGCCGACGAGGTGCGCGAGGTCGCGTTCGAGGAGCGGGAGGCGCCGCAGCTCGTCGAAGACGAACTCGCCGCCGACACCGTCGCCGGCCATCGCGTCGCTCGCCGCCTCGATGGCGCCGTAGACGAAGTAGTACTGGATCGCCAGCTGGGTGTAGCCGTCCCGGGTCAGCTCCCCGCCGAGCAGGGCGCGCATGTACGCCGAGTAGTTCGCCCGGTCGTGGACTTCGAGGGTCGACGCGCGCAAGGTCGCCGAGAAGGGGCGGGCGTCCGTGGTCACCGACATGGGCAGGCCTCCCGGCGATCGATCTGACACGCTGTCAGAAAGATCGTAGGGCATGAATCGGAGTTAGGCCACGCTAAACCGTCGCGCCGACCGCACGCAGGACGAACCGGACCGCCGCCTCGACCACGTCTTCGAGCTGCCCGGCCGGCCCGTCGACCAGGGTGCGGTTGCCCAGCGCCGCGGTGATCATCGGGATCAGGACGTCCGGGTCCTCGGCCGGCCAGCGACCCAGGTCGACGCCGCCGGTGAGGATCGCGCGCAGGCGGTCGGTGATCGGGTCGGCGTGCGCGCTGATGCGGCGGTACGCCGCCGGGGCCAGTGCCGACGCCAGCGCCGTGCCCGGCGGCATGTGGTACTCGGCCAGCACGCGCAGCTGCAGCCGGACGAACGTGGCCAGCTGGTCCACCGGATCGGCCTGGGCCTCGACGGCTTCGGTCAGCCGCGTGACGTACTGGGCCGCTTCGTCCTCGACGAACGCGACGAGCAGGCTCTCCTTGTCGGGGAAGTGGTTGTACAGCGCGGTTCGGCCCACCCCGGCGGCCGACGCGACGCCGGCGAGGGTGATCGCGTCGAAGCCGCGCTCGTAGAGCTGCGCGCGCAGGACGTCGAAGACCCGGGACCGGACCTCGCGCCGGTGCGCCTCCAGCGACTCACCGAGAATCTTCGGCATCCGCTCAGGCTAGCGTCAATCGGCCACCGGCCACGTGTGCACCGGTTCGCCGGCCTCGGACAGCTCGAGGTAGCGCCCCAGCATCAGGCTGAGCGCCGCCTCGCGGTCCAGTCCGCGTTCCTGGGCGCGCAAGACGTAGTCACGCTGCCAGGTCGCGCCCGTCCGCCGGGCCAGGCACCGGCGCTCGATGATCCCGAGGTAGCGCTCGCGGGCCTCGTCGGAGACGTCGGAGCGGCGCAGGCCCTCGTGGGCGAGCGGCAGCAGCACGCGCAGCGCCAGCTCGTCCGGCGGGATCCAGCCGATGCCCGGCCAGTAGAGCTGCCCGTCGAAGCCCCGCCGCGCGCCAGCGTAAAGGTTTTCCTCGGCGGCCTGGAAGGACATCTGGCTCCACACCGGGCGTTCCGCCTCGGCCAGCGCGCGCTGGGCGCCGTAGAAGAAGGCCGCGTTCGCGACCGTGTCCACCACCGTCGGGCCGGCCGGCAGCACCCGGTTCTCCACGCGCAGGTGCGGCAGGCCGTCGACGACGTCGTACACCGGGCGGTTCCAGCGCCAGATGGTGCCGTTGTGCATGCGCAGCTCGGTGAGCTTCGGCGCCTGGCCCGCGTCGAGCGCCTCGATCGGGTCTTCGGCGTCGGTTTCCGGGAGCAGGCCGGGGAAGTAGCGGACGTTCTCCTCGAACAGGTCGAAGATCGACGTGATCCAGCGTTCGCCGAACCACACCCGCGGCCGCACGCCCTGGTTCTTCAGCTCCTCCGGCCGGGTGTCGGTCGCCTGGAGGAACAGCGGGATCCGCGTCTCGTGCCACAGCGCCTTGCCGAGCAGGAACGGCGAATTCGACGCGAGCGCGATCTGCAGCCCGGCCAGGCACTGCGCGGCGTTCCAGTGCGCGGCGAACTCCTCCGGCGCGACCTGCAGGTGCAACTGCACGCTGGTGCACGCGGCCTCCGGCAGGATCGACTCCGCGTAGCTGCGCAGGCGCTCGGGCTGCTGGCCCGGCAGCGCCGCGCCTTCCATGGCGAGCACCGTCCGTTCGCCGCGCGCGGCGAAGATCTGGTCGTTCAGCGTGGAGTACCGGGTCTTGTTGGTGAGCCACTTCTGGTCGAAGTGCTCGTGCTTCAACGTCGGCAGGATGCCGATCATCGCCAGCGACGAGCCGGTGTCACGCGCCTTCGTCGCCGCGGTGTCGAGGTACGCGCGGAGATCGTCTTCGAGCTGGAGCGCGGAATCGCCCGCCAGCGGCCGCGGCGGGACGTTCAGCTCGATGTTGTGCTGGCCCAGCTCGGTGGTGAACGACGGGTCGTCGAGCGCCTCCAGCACCGCGGTGTTCGTCATCGACGGGCGCAGCTCGCGGTCGACCAGGTTCAGCTCGACTTCGAGGCCGATGTTCTTGCGGGGGAACGAAAAACTGCCATCGGTGAGCATGCGGGCCAGCGTGTCCAGACAACGCTGGACCTTGCGGCGGTACCTTCCTCGGTCCAGCGTGTTGAACGACTGAGCCTCGAGGTCCATCCCCATGACCATCCCTGCTTCGTGTCGGCGTGGACTAGGACGTGTTTCAGGCCCCGGCGGCAACCGTTACACAGGCGATGCAGCCGGGCTAGCGGCCAAACTGGTGCACTCCGTCACGGTCAGTTAACCGAAAGCAAAATGGCCCCGTTCGCACCACAGCGCGGTGGACGTTCGGACCAATGAGCCGCCCGGCAAGCGGGTGACAGACTGGGCGGATGGGCGTGATCCACATCGACCACTCCGACGATCCCCGCGTCGACGATTTCCGCCACCTGTCCACTGCAGACCGCCGGCCTGACCGGCCCGGCGGGCGGGGGCTCGTCATCGCCGAGGGCACCGTCGTGGTGGCCCGGCTGCTGGCCTCCCGCTACCCGGTCCGGGCGCTGCTGGGCGTGCAGCGGCGGTTCGCCGAACTGGCCGGGGACCTGGCCGGGTTCGACGTGCCCCAGTACGTCGCCTCCGCGGAAACCATGGCCGAGGTGGTCGGATTCCACCTCAACCGCGGGATCCTCGCGGTCGCCGACCGGCCCGCGCCGCTGACGGTGCCCGAAGTCGTCGGCGGCACCGGCCCGATCGCCGTGCTGGAAGGCGTGGGGGACCACGAGAACCTCGGCGCGCTCTTCCGCAACGCGGCCGCGCTCGGCGTCGGCGGCGTGCTGCTCGGTCCCGGCTGCTCCGACCCGCTGTACCGGCGCAGCGTGCGCGTGTCGATGGGACACGTCCTGCGCGTGCCGTTCGGGCACCTGACGGACTGGCCGGGCGGACTCGACGACCTCCGGGCGCGCGGGTTCGCCGTCGCGGCGTTCACCCCGCGGCCGGGTTCGATCCCGCTGCGCGAACTGCGTGAGCACGCGCCCCGGCGAGTGGCGTTGCTCTTCGGCGCCGAAGGTCCCGGGCTGACCGAGACGGCGCTCGCGGCGGCTGATCATGCCGTCCGGATACCCATGCCGGCGGGAGTCGATTCACTGAACATCGCCACGGCCGCCGCCGTTGCCTTCTACGAACTGGCCCGGGGCGGCTAAGGTTTTGGTCTCCGAGGCGGAAAGGGGCACCATGGAGCTGCGGATCCGCGGCGAGCGCGCCGTGCTGGCCGGCCCGGGCGGGGAGCACGCGCGCGAGGTGGACCCGCACAAGCTCGCGATCGGTGCCGAACTGGCGCAGGCCCTGCACGAGTGGGCGCGCGTGGCGTCCGCGGTCACCGCCGATCCGGGGGCGGAGGCGGGCGCGGTGGTCTCGCAGCGCGGCCGCCAGCTGGCCGGTCGCCTGGCCTCGGTGATGGGCACGGCCGTGCGGTTCGTGGATCCGGTGACCGGGGCCGACACGGTCGTCGAGCCGCCCCCGCCGTCCACCGAACCCGGCCACCGGTTCGTCCGGGCGGTGCTCGGACCGCCCGGCGAGCCCGGCGAGCCGACGCCCTGGCTGACCGGGCTGACCGTCTCGGCGTTCATCGCGGCCGTGGTCATCGTCGCCATGCTGGCGCTGGCCACGACGCTGGCCCGCGAGACCAGCGGCTGGCTCGCGCTGGCGGCCTCGGTGATCGTGACGGCCGGGATCACGCCGTCGCTGTGGCTGATCCGCCGCACCCCGATCCTGCGCTGGGCAGCCTACGGCGCGGCGGGCGGGGTCGTGATCGCGTGGATCGGCGTGCTGGTGATCGCCTTCTAGCGCAAGAACGTCACGCCGGTGCTGTCGGCGAATTCCGCGGTCGCTGGTCGACTCGCTCCCTCAGCTTGACATCGTAATCTTGCGGGATGGAGCAGCTGGACGCTTTGCGGAAGTTGTGCCTCGCCCTGCCGGAGACGACCGAGCGGCTCAGCCACGGCGAGCCGACGTGGTTCGTGCGCGGCAAGAAGACCTTCGTGATGTTCGCCGACCACCACCACGACGACGTGCTCGCCTTCTGGTGCCCCGCGCCGCCGGGGGTGCAGGAGGAACTGGCGCGCACCGAGCCGGACCGGTTCTTCCGGCCGCCGTACGTCGGCCACCGGGGGTGGCTGGGCGTGCGGCTGGACGTCGACGTCGACTGGGTGGAGATCGACCGGATCGTGCGGGAGGCCTACCGGCTCGTGGCGCCGAAGACGCTCGCGGCGCGGCTGGACTAGCGCCCCGAGGTGGCCTTGGGGCGCTACGACTCAGCCGCGCTGGGAGCGGACTCCGAGCAGCACGTCCTCCCACGACGGGACGATCGGGTGGTTCTTCTTGGTCTTCGGCCGTGGCTCCGGCACCGCGGCGTCCTCGTCCGGGTCCACCGGGACACGCGGGATTTCGCGGGTGTCGTCGTCCGGGTCCGGCTCGGCCGACGGCAGCTCGGCGCGCTCCGGGGCCACCGAATCCAGCGTCGGCTGGAACTCCGTCTCACGGGCCGGCGCCAGGGCGCGGACCGTGCGCGGGGCGCGGTAGGCGTTCGGGTCCAGGAGGACCTCGGCGTTCTCGTCCAGCGCCGTCACCGTGCCGCCGTGCGCGCCCGGCGAGAACGCCCAGTGCGCCCGGTTGTCCGACCGCCCGGCCTTCCAGCGGAGCACCACGACCCAGCGGCCGTCGTCGCCCTTCCAGGAGTCCCAGGTGGCCTGCGAGTAGTCGTGGCCGCGGACGCCGAAGCTGTACGCGACGACCTCGCCGAGCGTCTGCACGTCGGGGCCGTCCTCGCGGACCGGGTGGGCGCTCTGCGCGAGCTCGGCGGTCCGGGACCGCTCGAGCAGGACGGGGTAGGCGTAGCGCTCGACGCGCTGCGCCGAGACACCGGCGCTCGCGGCGACCTGCTCGACGGACTCGCCGGCGCGGATGCGCTGCTGGATCTCGCGTGGCCGCATCTGGCTCTCCAACTCGATTTCGATCTGGCCGAGGCGGGTGATGTCACCCCGCGCCGCCGCGCGCAGTCGCTCATCAGCCGGGAGCAGGAAACGAGTACGGCTCGCCGGGTCTTCGAGCACGATGGACTTCCCGTCCTCGTGCAGTCCGACCACCCTCAGCGCCCGCATTGTTCTCGCCTCCCCGATCTTCTTCACCGTTGTGGGTGCCCACGTTAGAACGGCGCGTCGGCTTGACGTGCGAGGCGCGCCGAGTCCGCACCGAACTGCCCACTGTTCATTTTGCGTCTTCCGCATCCTCACCCACGCTGGTCAGCGGCAAAGGGGTGACACGCCGGGCACGCAAAGTCACGATCGAGTGGATCAAGAAGGTGGCCGGGGTGGGCGCGGGTGGGGGCCGCTGGAGGAGTGGGGGCGGCTGCGCCGGGCGGGTCGGGTCGGCTGAGTCGGACTGCGGCGGCCGCGCCGGGCGGGTCGGGCTGCGGCGGCTGCGCCGGGCGGGTCGGGCTGCGGCGGCTGTGCCGGGCGGGTGGGGCCGGCCGGGTCGGACTGCGGCGGGCTGGGCCAAGCGGGCTGGGCAGGGCGGGCTGCGCTGGGCAGGCTGCGCTGGGCGGCGTGCGCCAAACGGCCGGGCGGGCTGCGCTGGGCGGCGTGCGCCGAGCGGGCCGGGCCGGGCAGGGCTCGGCCGCGGTCACCCCGCCGGGCCGAACCGCGTTCGAGCCCATGGGGCTCCGGCGGGCCACCCGGCCGGTCCCGCTCAAGAAGGCGGCAGCCGGACGATCACGGTGAGCCCGCCGCGCCGGCCGGGCTGGGCCTCCGCGTAGCCGCCGTGGGCCTGGGCCACCGAGCGGACGATCGACAGCCCGAGCCCTGCGTTGCGCGTGTCGCCGGTTCGCTCCGCGCCGGCCAGCCGGCGGAACGGCTCGAAGAGCGTCGGTACCGCCTCGGGTGGCACCGCCGACCCCGAGTTCCGGACCTCCAGGGCCGGGTCCCCGCGCACCTCGACGTACGCCCAGCCGCCCGACGCGTTGTACGTGATCGCGTTGACGACCAGGTTCGTCACCAGCCGCTCGAGCAGGACCGGGTCGCCCGCCACCGTCCGCGGCCGCAGCCGCGTCTCGACCGTCACCCCGGCCGCCTCGGCCTGGGCCGCCGTGGCCCGGACGACCGATGCCGCGATCTCGTCGAGGCGCACCGGTGTCCGCGCGTGCAGCCCGCGGTCGCTGCGGGCCAGGACGAGCAGGCCCTCGATCATCCGCTCGCTGCGCTCGTTCGTGTGGAGCAGGTGCGTGCCGAGCTTCTTGAGCTCCACGGGGACGTCGGGGTCGGCCATCGCCACCTCGATCAGCGTCCGCTGCACCGCCAGCGGCGTCCTGAGCTCGTGGGACGCGTTCGCGACGAACCGCTTCTGGCTGTCGAACGACTCCGCGAGCCGGTCGAGCATGCCGTCGAACGTGTCCGCCAGTTCCTTCAGCTCGTCCGGTGGTCCTTCGAGGTTGATCCGCCGGTCGAGCTTGCCCGCCTCCAGCCGGCGCGCGGCCGAGGTGATGTCGTGCAGGGGCCGCAGCGCGCGGCCCGCCATCAGCCAGCCGAAGAGCACCGCCAGCGCCGCCGTCGCCACCAGCGCGATCGCCGAGCCGACCAGCAACGTCGACAGCGTCGAGGAGCGGTATTCGTCGAGCGTGCCGCTGAGCAGCCGGACCGCGCCGCCCGGCGACCCGATGACCGTGGTGCCCTCGACGCCGTAGACCGCGTCGGCCGACCCGATCGTCGTCAACGCGGCGCGGGTGGGGTCCGGCAGCGTGCTCTGCACCAGCAGGTAGTTGATGACGACGAGGATCAGCCCGGCGAGCAGGAACAGCCCGCCGTACCAGGCCGTGAGCTTCGTCCGGACGGAAAAGCCGTTCACGGCGTACCGAACCGGTAGCCGGCGCCCGGCACGGTCTCGATCACCGGTGGGTCGCCCAGCTTGCGCCGCAACGTCATCACCGCGACGCGCACCGCGTTGGTGAACGGGTCCGCGTGCTCGTCCCACGCCTTTTCCAGCAGGTCCTCGGCGCTGACCACGGCACCCTCCGCCCGCATGAGCACCTCCAGCACGGCGAACTCCTTCGGCGAGAGCAACAGGAACCGCCCGTCGCGGGCGGCCTGGTGCCGCGGCAGGTCGAGCACGACGCCGTCGCGTTCCAGCACCGGCGGCAACGCCGGCCGCGCGCGCCGCGACAGCGCCTGGACCCGGGCGACCAGTTCGGCGAACGCGAACGGCTTCGTCAGGTAGTCGTCGGCGCCGAGGCCCAGGCCGGCGACCCGGTCGGTGACGTCGGCGGCCGCGGTCAGCATCAGCACGCGGGCCTCGCCGCCCGCCCGGACCACGGCGGCGCAGACGTCGTCGCCGTGCACCTTCGGCAGGTCGCGGTCGAGCACCACGACGTCGTAGCCGTGCACGCCGACGCGTTCCATGGCCTGCTCGCCGTCGTAACAGACGTCGACGGCCATCGAAAAGCGCCGTAACCCCTCCGCGACCGAGTCGGCCAGCAACCGCTCGTCCTCCACCACCAGCACCCGCACCGGCCCAGTCTGCGCAGGCGGGCCATAAGGACCGCATAAGCGGCGTCGCTTAGCGCGCCCGAATGCCCCGATCCGTAGACCTGACCCCCATCCGGACGAAAGGAGTTCGAGCCCATGTGGACACGGATAGCCGTCGCGGCGCTCGGGACGGCCCTGCTGCTCGGCGGCTGCGGCGCGAAGCCCGACGACGGGTCGAAGGTCGCTTCGATCTCGACGCCGCCGAAGTCGGGCGGCCCCGCCGCCGCCGACAACAGCGGCAAGAGCGACGAGGACAAGATGCGGGACTTCGCCAAGTGCATGCGCGAGCACGGCGTCGACATGCCCGACCCGAAGCCGGCCGGCGACGGCGGCGGCATGGCGATCACCTTGGGGAGCAAGGACGGCGACACCTCGAAGCTCGACGCCGCCCAAAACGCGTGCAAGCACTTCATGCCCAACGGCGGCGAGATGAAGCCGCCGAGCGCCGAGGACCTCGACAAGACGCGCAAGGAAGCCAAGTGCATGCGCGAGCACGGCGTCGACATGCCGGATCCCGATCCGAGCGGCAAGGGCGGCATGCGGATCGGCGGACCGGGTGACGACCCGAAGAAGTTCGAAGAGGCCGCCAAGGCGTGCGGCATGGGCATGGCCGTCCACTCCGAGGCGGGCAAGTGACCGACGTGACCCACCTCAAGCCGCGCCGCCGCGGCCGGACGCGCTGGTTCGTCGCGGTCGCCGTCCTGGTCGTCGTGCTGGGCACCGGCTCCGTCGTGCTCCTGACGCGGGTGTCGAGTGCGACGCCCGTCAAGGAGGCGGCACCGCCCGCGGTCGAGACCGCGGAGGTGGCCAAGACCGACCTGCGCGAAGAAGAGGAGGCCGACGGCACCCTCGGCTACGGCGAAGAGTCGGTCGTCGCAGGCCGCAAGCCCGGCACCATCACGTCGCTGCCGGGCGCCGGCGCCACCCTGACCCGCTGCGCGGCGGTGTACGGAGTGGACGCGAAGCCGGTGCCGCTGTTCTACGGCACGCTGCCGTTCTACCGCGACCTCGCCACGGGCGTGGACGACGGCGCCGACGTCAAGCAGCTGGAGGAGAACCTCAAGGCGTGCGGCTTCGGCGGGTTCGGCACGCCGGACAAGAAGTTCACCGCGGCGACGGCGGCCGCGCTGAAGAAGTGGCAGAAGTCCCTCGGCCTGGAGCAGACCGGCGGGTTCGGCCAGGGTGACGTCGTGCTGGCCGCGGGTGAACTGCGGGTGTCGGCCGTCCAGGCCAAGCTCGGCGCGCCGGCCCAGGGCGAGGTGCTCAAGACGACCGGCACCGTCCGGTCGGTGCAGGTGAAGCTCGACGCGGCCAAGCAGGGCCTCGCCCAGCAGGGCGCGAAGGCGTCGGTGACGATCAACGGGAAGACGACGCAGGGCACGATCACCGACGTCGGGCGGACCGCGGTGGAAGGCAAGGACCAGGCGGGCCAGGACGACGGCAAGCCGAAGATCACCGTGACCGTCCGGCTCGACGACCCGGCCGCGGCCGGCAGCCTGGACTCGGCCCCGGCCACCGTCCGGTTCACCAAGGACGTCCGCCAGGGCGTGCTCGCGGTCCCGGTCGGCGCGCTGCTCGCCCTCGCCGAAGGCGGGTATGCGGTCGAGGTCGACGAGAACGGGCAGCGACGGCTGATCGCCGTCCAGACCGGGCTGTTCAGCGGCGGGAAGGTCGAAGTCACCGGTACCGGCCTGGCCGCGGGCACGCGGGTGGTGACGACGTCGTGACGCCCGTGCTGCGCGTGCACGAGGTCACGCGCACCTACCCCGGCGAGGTCGCCGCGCTCGACGGCGTCTCGCTCTCGCTGGAAGACGGCGAGATGGTGGCGATCGTCGGGCCGTCCGGGTCCGGCAAGTCCACCCTGCTGCACCTGATGGGCACGCTCGACCGACCGTCGTCGGGGCGGGTGGAGCTGCGCGGCCACGACGTCGCCGCGCTGCCCGACCGCAAGGTCTCGGCGCTGCGGTCGCGCTGGATCGGGTTCGTGTTCCAGCAGTTCTTCCTCGACGAAGGGATGAGTGCGGTGGACAACGTGTGCACCGGCCTGCTCTACGCCGGGGTGCCGCGGCGACAGCGGCGCGCGCGGGCGCTGGCGGCGCTCGACCGGGTCAAGCTCGGGCACCGGGCGTGGCACCGCCCCGGCGAGCTCTCCGGCGGCGAACGCCAGCGCGTCGCGATCGCCAGGGCGGTGGTCAACGACCCGGCGATCCTGCTGGCCGACGAGCCCACCGGCAACCTCGACACCGGCACCGGCGCTTCGGTGCTCTCGCTGCTCGGCGAGCTGTCCGCCGACGGCACCACGATCGTCGTGATCACCCACGACCGCGAGATCGCGGCGGGCATGCCCCGCCGGATCGAGCTGCTCGACGGGCGCCTGCGCCTGGACACCGGCCTGGTGGGTGCGCGATGACCAAGGTGGCGCTGCCGGAACCGGCCCGGCTGAAGCCCCCGGACGTCGTCGCGCTCGGCGCCCACGGCATGCGGACGCGGCCGGTGCGGGCGGTGCTTTCCGCGCTGGGCATCGCGATCGGCGTCGCCGCGATGGTGGCGGTGCTGGCGATCCCGGCGTCCGGCGCGCGGGCCCTGCACGACCGCCTGGCCGCGCTCGGTCCCAACCTCCTCACCGCCGGGCCGGGCCAGACGCTGTTCGGCGACAACGCGACGCTGCCGGACGACGCGGTCGCGATGGCCCGGCGGATCGGGCCGGTGCGCGCGGCCGCCGGCACGGGGACGACGTCGGCGAGCGTCCGCCGCAGCGACAAGATCGCCCCGGACGACACGTCCGGGCTGGCGGTGTACGCGGCCCGGCCGGACCTGCTCGGCGTGCTCGGCGGCAAGGTCCGGGCCGGTGCGTTCCTGGCGACGGGGAACCAGGACTACCCGGTGACGGTGCTCGGCTCCCAGGCGGCGGCCCGGCTGGGCATCGACCACGTCGACCCGGCCCGCCCGCCGCAGGTGCTGATCGGGACGCAGTGGTTCACCGTGGTGGGCATCCTCGCGCCGATGCCGCTCGCGCCGGAGATCGAGCGTTCCGCGCTGGTGGGCTGGGACGTCGCGAAGCGGCTGCTGGGCTTCGACGGCCATCCGTCCACTGTGTACGTCCGAGCGGAAGAGTCCCAAGTGGACGGTGTGCGGACGGTGCTGGCGGCGACGCTGAACCCGCAGGCACCGAACGAGGTCCAGGTGCGGCGCCCGTCGGACGCGCTGGCGGCGCAGAAGCTGACGGACACGACGTACAGCGCGTTGTTCCTCGGGCTCGGCGGTGTCGCGCTGCTGGTCGGCGGGGTCGGGGTCGCGAACACGATGGTGATCTCGGTGCTGGAGCGGCGGCGCGAGATCGGCCTGCGCCGCGCGCTCGGGGCGACGAAGCGGCAGATCCGCGGGCAGTTCCTGGCGGAGTCGGTGCTGCTGTCCGGGCTGGGTGGCCTCGCCGGGGTGCTGGTCGGCGTGCTCGTGACGGCGGGGTACGCGCTGAGCCAGGGCTGGCCCGCGGTGCTGCCGGCGGCGGCACTGGCGGGCGGGGTCGGTGTCGCGGCGCTGGTCGGGGCGGTGGCGGGGGCCTACCCGGCGGTGCGCGCGGCCCGGCTCGCGCCCACGCGAGCCCTGGCCTGATCGTGCACGAACACCGGGTGGCGGATTACCCGCCACCCGGTATTCGGCATCTGGAAGATCTCCACCCGATCGGTGGGGTATTCCTCGCCCGCCTCGACGCGACGCCGTTCGATCCGGCGGCCCCGCGAGACTTCTTCAACCTGGCCCGCGAACGCGACCGGCAGGCCGCGCAGGCCTACGACCCGGCCGCGGCGGGCGCTGCGGTCGGTGACCCGCGACGCGGCCGTGTTCCTCGGCCGGGCGGCACCGCCGGGACGATCACCCCCGGCCGGTCGATGCGGCGAACGCCAGGTCAGTGCGGTTGCCGGTGCACGGCTGCTGCTGAACGCCCGGTAATCTCGGCCGGTCTGGGACTTGGCTCGAGGGGGATGTGTGGCGCTCACAGGGCGGAAGCTGGCGTGGTCGCTCGCGGTGCTCGAGGTCGCCGCCGTCGTCCTGGTCCTGCTGCTGAAGCGGTTCGACGGCCTCGACCTCGAGGTCTACCTGGGCGGTGCGAAGGCGCTGGCCGAGCAGGGCTCGCCGTACGACGCGTGGGTGCCGACCACACACCAGATCCTGCTTCCGTTCACGTACACGCCGTTCGCCGCGGCGGTGTTCCTGCCCGGCACGCTGCTGCCGTTCGCGGTGACGATGAAGCTGGTCAGCATCGCGTCGATCGTCGCGACCGGCGTGGTCGCGTACCTCTACGTCGCGACGCTCAACGGCTCGCTGACCGACGCTTCGCAGGTCCGCGGCCGGGCGGTGGCCGCGCTGGTCGCCATCGGCGCGCAGCTCGCGGGCGCCTTGCTCGAGCCGGTGCGCTCGACGCTGGGCTTCGGGCAGATCAACGCGCTGCTCATGGTGCTGGTGGTGCTGGACGTGCTGCTGCCCGGTGAGCGCAAGCGGACGAAGGGCCTGCTGATCGGCGTGGCCGCGGCGATCAAGCTGACCCCGGCCGTCTTCGTCGTGTACTTCCTGTTCCGCCGCGACTTCCGCTCGGCCGCGCGGGTGGCCGGCGGGTTCGTGGTGGCCGGGGCGCTGCTGTGGCTGATCCGGCCGTCGGCGTCCTTCACCTACTGGACGAAGCTCGTCTTCGACGCGGGCCGCATCGGCGGTGTCGACTACGTCGGCAACCAGTCCCTGCACGGCCTCACCGTGCGCGCCGGCCTGCCGGAGCTCGGGTGGGTGCTGGGCGCACTGGCCGTGATGGCCCTGGTCGCGGTGATCATCGTGCGCGCCGCCGAGCCGGTGCTCGGGCTCACCGCCTGTGCGCTCGGCGGGCTGCTGGTTTCGCCGATCTCGTGGACTCACCACTGGACGTGGTGCGTGCCGATCCTCGTCCTCGCCGGGTGGTACGCGTGGCGCTTCGACCGGGTGGTCCGGTGGGTGGCGGCCGCGGTCGTCGTCGCGGGCCTGACGCTGTTCATCGTCGGGCCGATGTGGTTCGCCCCGCGGCCAGCGCCGTCGCCCGGCTGGTGGCTGGCGACGGAGTCGTACGAGCTGTTCGGCGTCGCTCTGCTGCTCCTCGCCGCGTTCGGCGCCCGCCGCCTGAGCGCGAAGAAGGGGACCCCCGCCGTCGAAACGGCGAAGGTCCCCTCCGCGGAGCCTCAGGTCAGCTGAGCCGCTCGACCACGTATTCGACGGCCTGCGTCAGCTTGGTGACGTCGTCCGGGTCGATGGCCGGGAACAGGCCGACGCGCAGCTGGTTGCGGCCCAGCTTGCGGTACGGCTCGGTGTCGACGATCCCGTTGGCGCGCAGCACCTTCGCGACCGCGGCGGCGTCGACGTCGTCGCTGAAGTCGACCGTGCCGACGACCTGCGAGCGCAGGTCCGGGTCCTTCACGAACGGCGTCGTGTAGCTCGTCTTCTCGGCCCACTCGTACAGGCGCGAGGAGGAGTCCTTCGTGCGCGAAGTCGTCCAGGCGAGGCCACCCTGGCCGTTCATCCACTCGATCTGCTCGGCGAGCAGGAACAGCGTGGCCACGGCCGGGGTGTTGTACGTCTGGTCCTTGCGGGAGTTGTCCAGCGCGGTGGTCAGCGACAGGAACTCGGGGATCCAGCGGTCGCCGCCGCCGATCTCGCCGATCCGCTCGACCGCGGCCGGGGAGGCCAGCGCGATCCAGAGCCCGCCGTCCGCGGCGAACGACTTCTGCGGCGCGAAGTAGTAGACGTCGAAGTCCTCGGCCTTGACCGGGAGACCGCCGGCGCCGGAGGTGGCGTCGATCGCGACCAGCGCGTCACCGGAGCCTTCGGGGCGGCGGACCGGCACGGCCACGCCGGTGGACGTCTCGTTGTGCGCCCAGCCGACCAGGTCGGCGCCGGCTTCGTAGGCGATGTCCGGCGCGCTGCCCGGCTCGGCCTTGACCACGATCGGGTCGGCCAGGAACGGCGCGCCCTTGGTCACGGTGGCGAACTTCGAGGAGAACTCGCCGTAGGTGAAGTGCTGCGCGCGCTCGCGGACCAGGCCGAAGGCGGCCGCGTCCCAGAACGCCGTGGTGCCGCCGTTGCCGAGGATCACCTCGTAGCCCTCGGGCAGGGAGAACAGCTCGGACAGGCCCGCCCGCACGCGCCCGACGAGGGACTTGACCGGCTTCTGCCGGTGCGACGTGCCGAGGTAGGTGGAGCCGGACTCCGCCAGCGCACTCAGCTGCTCGGCGCGGACCTTCGACGGGCCGCAGCCGAAGCGGCCGTCGGCCGGCTTGAGGTCGGCGGGGATGGTCAACTCAGCGTCGGTCATGCGGCCAGTCTCTCAGGTCGGGACGCGGCTGGTGAAGGTGGGATTCGCCGTTCCGGGCAGTGGGACGGCCGGGGCGGCGCCGTCCTGGTGCCCCTGGTCGCGAGCGGCGGCCGGACCACGACGACGACCCTCACGGCGCCGAGCTCGCCGGCGCTCATCGGCGAACACCGCGGTGGGGGTAAAAACACGGTTACCGCCGCGCCGGGCCGCCGGTAGCGTCGTCGGCCGTGACGACTGTGCAGCAGAGCTTCCCGGTGCCGCCCGAAGTGCTGTGGAACGCGCTTCCGGCCGGCGTGGCCGCGATCGGCGGGCGGCAGCCGGTCTACGACGGGCCGCGCGGCTTCGCCACCTGCCGCACCGGGATGTCGATCCTGAGCTGGGGCCAGCACGTCAACGTGACGGTGTCGCCCTCCGGCGGCGGCTCGACGCTCACGATCATGACCGTGCTCAAGCTCGGCGTCTGGGACTGGGGCGAGGGCAAGCGCATCGCCAACCGGTTCGCCGCCGCGGTCGCGTATTCGGCGGGCACCGCCGCCCTGAGCTGAGGGTCCCGCTCGCCACCCTGGGGGTGCGAGCGGGGCCCGTCCTCGGCGTCAGCGCCAGTCTTCGACGCCGCCGGGCACCGGCGCGGCCGGGTCGTACGGCGTGCGGGTGAAGACGAACGTCGCCAGGTCGAGGTGGGTGGCGACGCCGCCGGCGTCCCGGCCCACTTCGAGCGTCTCGCCGGCGTAGTAGCCGTCGAGGCCGACGTAGGTGTCCTTGCCGGTGGCGCGGAAGCGCGAGCTGCGCCCGGCGCCTTCGACCGGCGCGAGCAGCAGCAGCCCGTCGGCCTGGACGCGCAGGTGGTAGGGCGTCGGCCCCCAGTGCCAGAGCCCGGTCAGCGCGAGCAGCTCGGGGTCGGCGGGCGACGGCAGCCACTCGGCGGGCAGCCGCGGCTCCAGCTCGTCGGTCATCGTGATGAGGTCCAGGCAGAGCTGGGTGATGCCGACGCCGGACGTCGAGTTGGCGAGCACGAGCGCGCCGGTCCGCGCGGCCGGGTCGACCAGCGTCACGGCCAGGAACCCGGGCATCGAGCCGGTGTGGCCGGCGAACCGGCGGCCCTGGTAGCGCACGAGCATCAGGCCGAGGCCGAACCCGATCGTCCAGACGTCGGTGTCGTCGACGGTGACCATGGTCCGCATCTCGGCGACCGTTTCCGGCGCGAGCACACCGCCGGTTTCGCCGCCGAGGAACGCCGTCCAGCGGCCGAGGTCCCGCGCCGTCGACCACAGCTGCCCGGCGGGGGCCATCGCGCCGGCGTCCGGGCTCGGCTCCGGCAGCAGCACGTCGGCGAAGGGGTGCACGGCGAAGCCCTCGGCGTGCGCGCCGACCGGGTGCGGGGTGGTGCGGGTCATCCCGAGCGGGCCGAGGACCTCTTCGTCGAGCACGGAGAGCCAGCCCTTGCCGCGGTGGCGGGAGAGGAGCTCGCCGAGGACGCCGTAGCCGACGTTCGAGTAGTGGAAGCGCGCGCCCGGCCGGTGCTTGGTCGCGCCCTCGGCGAGGCTGCCGACCAGCGCGTCCCAGTCCGCGCCCGGGGTCCGCTCCCACCAGAGGCCGGGGGATTCGGACGTCAGGCCGGAGGTGTGCGACAGCAGCTGGGCGACGGTGGCGGCACCGAAGGGCGTGCCCGGGACGTGCTTTTCGAGCGGGTCGTTGAGGTCGAGGAGGCCTTCGTCGCGCAGCCGCATGACGGCGGTGGCGACGAGGGTCTTCGTGATCGAGCCCAGCCGGTACTGGGTGTCGGTACCGGGTGTTTCGCCGCCGACGCGCCCCCGGCCACCGGACCAGACGATCTCCCCGTCCCGCACGACGGCGGCGACCAGCGACGGAGCCCGGCAGGTGGCCTGCTCGTGGGCGATCCGGCGGAGCAGGGCGAATTCGGTCGAGGCAAGCATGGAGGCATTCTGCCGCGCGACGGCGGGCGAAGCAGGCCCTGGGCCGGGCTCGGCCGGTGCCGGGGTCAGCCGAGGAGGTTTCTGGCCATCGCCGTGGTCACCGCGGCGGTGCGGTCCGAGACGCCGAGCTTGCCGAACACCCGCAGCAGGTGGGTCTTCACCGTGGCCTCGCTGATGTGCAGGGCGCGGCCGATGTCGGCGTTCGTGCCGCCCTTCGCGACCAGCCGGAGGACCTCCACCTCGCGGGCCGACAACGGCTGCGGCTCCGGGTTGCGGACGCGGTTGACCAGCTTCCCCGCCACCGACGGCGCCAGCACCGTCTCGCCGCGCGCCGCCGCGCGGATCGCGTTCGCCAGCTCCGCGCGGGAGGCGTCCTTCAGCAGGTAGCCCGACGCGCCGGCCTCCACCGCGCGCAGGATGTCGGCGTCCGTTTCGTACGTCGTGAGCACGACGATCCGGCGCCCGGGCTGCTCGCGCAGGATCCGCTTGGTGGCGCCGACGCCGTCGAGGCCGGGCATCCGCAGGTCCATCAGCACGACGTCGGGGCCGGCGACCCGGTCGAGCGCGACGGCTTCGTCGCCCGAACCCGCTTCGCCGACGACCGTGAGGTCCGGTTCCGCTTCGAGCATGCCGCGGAGGCCTTCGCGGACGACGGGGTGGTCGTCGACGAGCATGACGCGGATCAAGCCGGCACCTCCAGGGTGAGTTCGGTGCCGCGGGGGCCACTTCGGACGCTCAGTCTGCCACCGACCTGCTCGGCGCGGGACCGCATCCCGCGCAACCCGAAACCCGTGGCGTGGTCCGGGTCGAAGCCGGCGCCGTCATCGCGCACCGACAGCCGCACCGAACCGTCCACAACGGACAGGTGAACCGACACCGCCGACGCGGCCGCGTGCCGGCGCACGTTGTTCAGCGCTTCCTGCGCGCCCCGCAGCAGGACCACTTCGGCCGCCATGCCGATCGCCGGCAGCGCATCGTCCACTTCGTACTCGACCGGCACGCCGGTCTCGTCGGCGAGCCGGTCGGCCTGCCGCCGGAGGGCGTCGACCAGCGAACCGGCCGCGAGGTCCGCCGGGGCCAGCGCGGCGACCATCGCGCGTGCCTCCGCCAGGTTGTCCCGCGCGGTGCGCGCGGCCAGCTCCGCGTGCCGCCGCGCCGCGGCGGGGTCGGTGTCCAATTCGGACTCGATGGCCTGGGCGAGGGTGACGATGCTGGTGAACCCCTGGGCGAGGGTGTCGTGGATCTCCTGGGCGAGCCGTTCGCGCTCGGCCGCGGTGCCCGCCTCCCGGGAGAGCCGGACGACCTCGGCCTGGCTCTCCTCGAGCCGCGTGATCAGGTCGGCCCGCCCCCGGCTCTCCTCGACGACGTGCAGGATGAACTTGCCCGACAGCACGCCGAACACGACGAGGATCGCGGTCATCGGCAGCAGGATGTGCAGCGTCGGGCCGCGCAGCCCGTTGTTCACGATCGACGACGCCGGGCTCATCAGGATCACCGCCGTGGTGAGCACCGCGGCCGGGCGGAATTCGAGGGTCGAGAACAACAGCGGGCAGACCATGAACAGGATGAAGCTGGTCGTCGTGTTGGCGAGCATCGCGACCGCGACCAGCGCCACGACCACGAGCGCCAGGGCCCAGCGTTGCCGCAGGTGCCCGTCGTCCCGCACGACCCGGCGGCCCCACAGCAGGTAGGTCAGCGCCAGTGCGGTCAGCGCCCCGACCGCGACCGCCGTGCGCACCGGGTCGCCCTCGTCCAGCACCACCAGCACGGTCGTGGCCAGGTACGCCACCGCGAAGAGGATCTCCCAGAGCCAGTTGAACCGGTCCCAGGCGTCCCTCACTTCCCGTCGGTCCACCGGAAGGTCAGCCGCGCCAGCACCGCTCCCGCCACGCACCAGATCGCCAGCACCAGCGCCACCCGCGGCAGTTCCCATGTCCCGGCCATCTCCATCCTCACGGCGCCGTCCGGCAGGAAGACCGACCGGAAACCCTGGCAGATCCACTTCAGCGGGAAGAACGACGCGATGTCCACCATAACTTTCGGCAGGTGCGTGATCGGCGAGACGAACACACCGGAGATGAACTGCAGCACCAGGTACAGCATCTGCACGATGGCGACCGCACCGTTGGTGGACTTCGCGAGCGAGCTGATCGCGATCCCGAGCAGGGTGCACGAAACGATGCCGAGCGCGAAGACCCACAGCAGCGTCAGCCACTTCGCCGGGTCGGACGGCAGCTTCAGCCCGAACAGCAGGACGGCGACCCCGGCCATCAGCACCGTCTGGGCCAGGCTGGACACCGCGACCAGCGCCATCTTGCCGATGAAGTACGACGCCGCCGGCATCGGCGTGCCGCGCAGGCGCTTGAGGGCCCCGGTTTCCCGGTCGGCCGTGACGCCGGTCGCGATGCTGTTGAACGACGTCGACACGATGCCGGAGCCGATCATCCCGGCGGCCAGCAGCTGGCCGGACGTGACGCCGTCGAGCGCCGTCGGACCGTCCAGGATGGACCCGAGCAGGACCATCAGCACCGCGGGGAGGGAGAAGGTGAAGACCACCTGTTCCTTGTTCCGGAAGAACTGCCGCAGCTCGGAGCCGCCGCGGGCGAGCCCGAGGAAGAGCGGGCCGGGAAGTGTCAGAGGTGCTTTCCGGGGGTTCCGGGTGGCGGAGCCCCCGGCCTGGGGCGAAGCCCCGGATGCCGCAGTAGTCACGCTTTGTCTCCGATCAGGTCGAGGTAGATGTCCTCCAGGCTCGGCCTGGTCACGGTCAGCCCGGCGAGCTCTCTACCCCCAGCAGAGAGCTCGGTGACGAGCTTGGTCGGGTACGCGGTGCGCTCGACGTGCTCGCCGCGTTCGTCGATCCAGCGCACGGTGGCCTCGGCGGCCGCCCGGCCGCCCAGGTTCTGCGGCGTGTCCTGGGCGACGATCTCGCCACGCGCGATGACCGCGACGCGGTCCGCGAGCGCTTCGGCCTCGTCCAGGTAGTGCGTGGTGAGCAGGATGGTGGTGCCCTCGGCGGCGAGGTCGCTGATCAGCGCCCAGAACTGCCGCCGCGCCTCGGGGTCGAAACCGGTGGTCGGCTCGTCGAGGAAGAGCAGCTCGGGGCGCCCGATGATGCCGAGTGCGACGTCGACGCGGCGGCGCTGCCCGCCGGACAGCGCCTTGATCCGCGTTCCGGCCTTCTCGGTGAGCCCGACCTTTTCGATCACTTCGTCGGGGTCGCGCGAGTCGGGGTAGTACTTCGCGAAGTGCCGGACGGTCTCGGCGACGCTCAGCTCGGCGGCGTCGGTCGCCGTCTGCAGGACGATCCCCAGCCGGGCCCGCCACGCGCGGCCGGCCTTGGCGGGATCCTCGCCGAGCACGGTGACCTCGCCGGCCGTCCGCCGCCGGTGCCCTTCGAGGATCTCCACGGTCGTGGTCTTCCCCGCGCCGTTCGGGCCGAGCAGGGAAAACACCTCGCCCTGGGCGATCTCCAGATCGAGCCCGGCCACCGCGAGGTGACCGGGGTACTGCTTGCGCAGGCCGCGCACGCTGACTGCTGTGGTCATGCTCGAAGCCTGGTCGCTCGGGCTGCCCCAGCCCACCAACGGCCGACTGAATCCGGCTGTCCACCGATCGGTGGACACGCGGGCTTGGTTTCCCGTGGAACCACGAAAACGCTGTCATACAAGCAAAAATCCGAACATCCCGGCCTGCGGAACCGCCGCGCGGGTGAACGCACTGTTGACAAGTTGTCTAACATGACAGAATGTCTCACAAGTGGGTGACCGCCAGCGACGGTGTCCGCCTCTCCGTGACGGTCGACGGCCGGAGTGCCGGGCCCACGGTCGTGCTCGTGCACGGCTACCCGGACAACAGCTCGATGTGGAGCGGAGTGGCGGCCGAGCTGACGGCGAAGCACCGCGTCGTCACCTACGACGTCCGCGGGGCCGGACAGTCGGACAAGCCATCGGGACGCGCGTCCTACCGGCTGGACCAGCTGGCCGACGACCTGCGTGCGGTCGTCGACGCGGTGCAGCCCACCGGCAAGGTGCACCTGGTCGCCCACGACTGGGGCTCGATCCAGACGTGGCACGCCATCACCGGGGAAGGTCTGCGCGGGCGGATCGCCTCCTACACGTCCCTCTCCGGCCCGAGCCTCGACCACGCCGGCGCGTGGTTCCGCGCCCAGCTGCGCCGCCCGACGCCGAAACGGCTCAAGAACGCGCTGAGCCAGTTCCTGCACTCGTGGTACATCCTGGCGTTCCAGGTGCCGTTCATCCCGGATCTGCTGTGGCGCACCGGCTTGCTGGGCAAGCAGATCCAGCGGATGGAACCGGACGCGGCGCCCCCGGAGAAGTCCGACGGCCTGCACGGTCTCCAGCTCTACCGCGCCAACATGTTCACCCGGCTGTCGCGCCCCGCGCCCCGCCCGGCTGACATCCCGGTTCAGGTGCTGGCACCGACCGGTGACGCCTACGTCACGACGCCGCTGCAGACCGAGGTCTCCCGCTGGGTGCCCGACCTGCGGATCCGCCGGATCGTCGGGACGCACTGGGTGACCAGGGCGCGGCCGGACGTGGTGGCCGCGGCGGCCGCCGAGCTGATCGACTACGCCGAAACCGGCGCCGAAAGCCGGGGGTTGCGCCGGGCCCGCGTCGACGCCGGGCCGTTCGCGCACAAGCTCGTCGTCGTCACCGGGGCGGGCAGCGGGATCGGCCGCGCCACCGCGCTGGCCTTCGCCGAGCGGGGCGCCGACGTGGTCATCACGGACATCGACGCATCCAGTGCCGCGGAAACCCGGAAGCTGCTGGGCGATCACGGTATCGCCGAGTACACAGTGGACTCGTCGGACGGCGAGGCCGTGCACCGCTTCGCCGAGCGGGTCCGCGCCGAGCACGGGGTGCCCGACATCGTGGTGAACAACGCGGGCATCGAGCCGGTCCCGGGCACCCCGCCCGGGGACCGTTACGCCGACCTCTGGAGTGTGATCCACGGCTGCCGCGCCTTCGCGCCGATGCTGGCCAAGCGCGCCGAAGGCGGTCAGATCGTCAACCTCGCCTTCGCGGCTGCCACCTTGCCCTCGGACCTCCTCGCCGCGTACGCCACGACGAAGGCGGCCGTGCGGACGCTGAGCGGCTACCTCCAGGACGAGCTGGCGGCGGACCACATCGGCGTCACGGCGGTGTGCCCGGTCGGCGGGCTGCCCGAGCGCGTCGCGCGGGATGTCGTGCGTGCCGCGGAAAAGCCCATCGCGACCGTCCCGGCGCCGTGACCGACCGCCGGCCGCGGCGGATGTCGCCGCAGGCGCGCCGCGACGACCTGATCCGCGCCGCGCTCGACCTGTTCGGCTCGCGAGCGCCGGAACTGGTCACCGTGGACGACATCGTCGCGCGCGCCGAGGTGTCGCGGCCGTTGTTCTACCGGTACTTCTCGAGCCTGCGGGAACTGCAGGTCGAGGCCTTGCGCACGGTCACCGACGGGCTGATCGACGGCTTGGCCGGGCTCGAGGAAGGCCCGCCGGAGGCGCGGTTGCGCGCGGCCGTCCGCGGCCTGATCGACGTCGCCGACCACTACCGCGCGGGGTACATCGCCCTGCTGCGCAGTGGTTCGGTGATCGCGACGTCCGAGACGGACGCGGCGATCGACGAGGTCCGCAACCGCGCGGTGGCCCTGATCCTGGGTGCCCTCGGCGTCGAGGATCCTTCGCCACTGCTCTCGCTGACCCTGCGCTGCTGGACGGCCGTCGTCGAGGGCGCCCTGCTGAGCTGGCTGCAGGAACGCAGCGTCACGCGCGAAAACCTCGACACCTGGCTGGTCGACCAGCTGACGGCCATGCTCGCCGCCACCGCCGGACACGAACCGGCCGGCGCCGCGGAGGCACCGGCCGGTTCGTGAGCGAGCGTCAGTGCTTGGTGACGAGCTCCCAGCCCTCGACGTCCTCGGGGCTGCGCGGCGCCGGGCCGACGTACTTGGCCGACGGCCGCACCAGGCGTCCGGTCCGCTTCTGCTCCAGGATGTGCGCGGCCCAGCCGGCGGTGCGGGCCGAGCTGAACATCGCGGGCATCATGTGCGGCGGGACCTGCGCGAAGTCCAGGATGACCGCGGCCCAGAACTCGACGTTGGTCTCGATCGGGTGATCCGGGCGCCGCTCGCGCAGCTCCTTCAGCGCCGCCTGCTCCAGCGCGGCGGCCGCCTCGTAGCGGGTGGCGCCCAGCTCCCGGCACGTCCGGCGCAGCACGCGCGCCCGCGGGTCTTCGGCGCGGTAGACGCGGTGGCCGAAGCCCATCAGGCGTTCCTTGCGGTCGAGGATGCCCTTGACCAGGCCTTCGGGGTCGCCGGTGCGCTCGACCTCTTCGATCATCGGCAGCACGCGCGCCGGGGCACCGCCGTGCAGCGGGCCCGACATCGCGCCGATGGCGCCGGACATCGCCGCCGCCACGTCCGCGCCGGTGGACGCGATGACGCGGGCGGTGAAGGTCGAGGCGTTGAGGCCGTGCTCGGCGGCCGACACCCAGTAGGCGTCCAGGGCCTTGACGTGCGCCGGGTCCGGCTCGCCGCGCCAGCGGATCAGGAACCGCTCGGTGATGGAGTGGGCCTCGTCGACGCGGGTCTGCGGCACCGCGGGCTGGCCGATGCCGCGCGCCGACTGGGCGACGTAGGACAGCGCCATCACCGAGGCGCGGGCCAGCTGCTCGCGGGCCTCTTCGTCGGTGATGTCCAGCAGCGGGCGGTAGCCCCAGATCGGGGCGAGCATGGCCAGCGCGGCCTGGACGTCCACCCGGACGTCACCGGTGTGCACCGGCAGCGGGAAGGGTTCGGCGGGCGGGAGGCCGTGACCGAACCGGCCGTCCACGAGGAGGCCCCAGACGTCGCCGAAGGTCACCTTGCCGGCAAGGTCCTCGATGTCGACGCCGCGGTAGCGCAGGGCACCGCCGTCCCGGTCGGGTTCGGCGATTTCGGTGTGGAAGGCGACGACGCCCTCCAGGCCCGGTCGGAAGCCGTCGTCGGGTTGGCCGGACGGCTGTGGCTTGCTGATCGTGGAGGTAGTCACTGTTTCGCGGGACCTTTCGGTGCGCTTTTTCCCCGGCTGGTTGGTGCTGGTCGCGCGGTTGGGATTGAGCGCACTGAACGCGCGCCACATCGCACGGATGGATAGACCTTGCTCTCTTGACCGGCCACTGGCAATCGAAAGATGTGGTGGTTTCGGTCACGATTACGAGAACGATTCAGTCACCGAAGTCCGGCGACGGGAGAATTTCTCGCCACGGAGTGTGACGAAGCCCAGGTAAATCCTGTGTTTCCGAACCCGGCGCTCCCGCGTTTCGGGTGATAGACCTAGCGGATGCACCTCAGCCCGCAGGAGCGCGACAAGCTGCTCATCCACGTGGCGGCCGACGTCGCGCGGAAGCGGCTGGACCGCGGCGTCCGGCTCAACTACCCCGAGGCGGTCGCGCTCATCACCGACCACGTCCTCGAAGGCGCCCGCGACGGCCGCACGGTCAGTGAGCTGGTGGCCAGCGGCCGGAGCGTGCTCGCCCGGGCGCAGGTGCTGGACGGCGTGCCGGAGATGGTCGACTCCGTGCAGGTCGAGGCCACTTTCCCGGACGGCACCAAGCTCGTCACCGTGCACGACCCGATCGTGTGAAAGGCAGCGGCATGCGCCCTGGCGAGATCATTCCCGGTGACGAGCCGGTCGAGCTGAACCCCGGCCGCGCGCGCGTCCGGCTGCTGGTGCGGAACCTCGGCGACCGGCCGGTGCAGGTCGGCTCGCACTACCACTTCGCGGCCGTGAACCCGGGGCTCGAGTTCGACCGGGACGCCGCCCGCGGCCACCGGCTCGACGTCCCGGCGGGGACGTCGGTGCGCTTCGAACCCGGCGTGGAACGGGAAGTCGATCTCGTCCCGCTCGCCGGCGCTCGGCGCGTCCCCGGGCTGCGGTCCGAATTCGCAGGAGACTTCTGAAATGCCGCAGATCGACCGCGAGCGCTACGCCGAGCTGTTCGGCCCGACCACCGGCGACCGGATCCGGCTGGCTGACACCGACCTGCTGATCGAGGTCACCGAAGACCGATCGATGGGGCCTGGCGGCTCCGGCGACGAGGTGCTGTTCGGCGGCGGCAAGGTCATCCGCGAGTCCATGGGCCAGGGCACCGCGACCCGCGCCGAGGGCGCACCCGACCTGATCATCACCGGCGCGGTGATCCTCGACCACTGGGGCGTCGTCAAGGCCGACGTCGGGGTGCGCGACGGCCGGATCGTCGGCATCGGCAAGGCGGGCAACCCGGACACGATGGACGGCGTCGACCCGGCCCTGGTCATCGGGCCGTCCACCGAGGTGCTGTCCGGCAACGGCAAGATCCTCACCGCCGGCGGGATCGACTGCCACGTCCACTTCATCTGCCCGCAGCTCGTCGACACGGCGCTGGCCGCCGGGCTGACCACTTTGGTCGGTGGCGGCACCGGCCCCAACGAGGGCACCAAGGCCACGACCGTCACACCCGGCGCGTGGAACCTCGGCCGGATGCTGTCCGCCATGGACGGTTATCCGGTCAACGTCCTGTTGCTGGGCAAGGGGAACACCGTGCGGCACGAGGCGCTGCGCGAACAGCTGGCGGCGGGGGCGGGCGGGTTCAAGCTCCACGAGGACTGGGGCACCACCCCGGCCGCCATCGACGCTTGCCTGACCGTCGCCGACGAAGCCGGTGTCCAGGTGGCCATCCACACGGACACGCTGAACGAGGCGGGCTTCCTGGAATCCACTGTGGACGCCATCGGCGGCCGCTCGATCAACGCCTACCACACCGAAGGGGCCGGTGGCGGGCACGCGCCGGACATCATCCAGGTCGTCTCGCTGCCGAACGTGCTGCCGTCCTCGACGAACCCGACCCGCCCGCACACGGCCAACACCCTCGACGAGCACCTCGACATGCTGGTGGTCTGCCACCACCTCAACCCCTCGGTGCCCGAGGACCTGGCCTTCGCCGAGAGCCGGATCCGCCCGACGACGATCGCCGCCGAGGACGTGCTGCACGACATGGGCGCGATCTCGATGATGAGCTCCGACTCGCAGGCGATGGGCCGGATCGGCGAGGTGATCATCCGGACCTGGCAGACCGCGCACGTGATGAAACGCCGCCGCGGCGCCCTGCCGGGCGACGGCGCGGCCGACAACCTGCGTGCCCGTCGCTATGTCGCCAAATACACGATCAACCCGGCCATCGCGCACGGCATGGAGACCGAAATCGGCTCGGTCGAGGTCGGCAAGCTCGCGGATCTCGTGCTGTGGGAGCCGAAGTTCTTCGGCGTCCGCCCGCACGTGGTGCTGAAGGGCGGCTTCCCGGCGTGGGCGGCGATGGGCGACGCGAACGCGTCCATCCCGACCCCGCAGCCGGTCCTGGCGCGGCCGATGTTCGGTGCGTCGATCGGGGCCGCCCTGAGCCTGCACTTCGTCGCGCCCTCCGCTTTGGACAGTGGCTTGCGCGAGACCTTCGGCATCACCCGGCCGCTGGTGGCGGTGTCGAACATGCGCGCCCGGACGAAGGCGGACATGGTGCTCAACGACACGACACCGGACGTCCGCGTCGAACCGGACAGCTTCGCGGTGCACGTCGACGGAGAGCTGATCGAACCGCAGCCGGTGACGGAACTGCCGATGGCGCAAAGGTACTTCCTGTTCTGATGGACCTTTCGGCGCTGATCCTCGCGGACTCCCGCTTCCCCGGCGGCGGGCACGTCCACAGTGGCGGACTGGAAGAGGTCGTTGCGCGAAAACTGGTGACTGCGGTGCGGGATCTGCCGGGATTCCTTTCCGGACGGTTGCGGACGGCGGGCTTCCTGGCGGCGGTTTTCGCCGCTGCTTCGGCACACGCCGCCGCGCGATCCGTCTCCGGTGGACACTGGGCTCGGTTGGATTCCGAACTCGACGCGCGCACCCCGTCGCTCGCTCAGCGGGAGGCTTCGCGGGCGCAGGGACGGGGAACCGCACGGGCCGGCCGGATCGCGTGGCCGTCTCCCGTGCTGGAGGGGTTGCTGGCCGAGACTCCGCGGCCGCACCACCCGATCGTGCTGGGCGCGCTGGCCGGCGTCGCGGGTGGTTCGCCGTACGACGCCGCGATGGCGGCCGCGTACGTGTCGGTCAGTGGCCCGGCGAGCGCGGCAGTGCGGTTGCTCGGGCTGGACCCCTTTGCCGTCAACGCCGTGGTCGCGCGGCTCGACCTGCGTTCGGTGTGCACGGACGCGGCCGCGGTGGCGGGCGACGACCCGGCGTCGCTGCCGTCGCCGGGGTCGCCCGCGTTGGATCTGTTCGCCGAGGCCCACGCCCGGCACCACCAGGAAGAGGTGCGTCTCTTTGCCAGCTGAGCACGGTCACGGTCATTTCCACGAGGTCAACTTCGACCCGACGGCCAGCGAACCCGACCACTACGACGCCGCGCCGACGGCCGGGCGCGCGTACCGGATCGGCATCGGCGGCCCGGTCGGCTCGGGCAAGACGGCGCTCACCGCGGCGTTGTGCCGCGCGCTGGGCGACGAGATCCGGCTCGCCGTCGTCACGAACGACATCTACACGACCGAGGACGCGGACTTCCTGCGCCGCGCGGGCGTGCTGGACCCGGAGCGGATCGAGGCGGTGCAGACGGGCGCGTGCCCGCACACCGCGATCCGCGACGACATCACCGCGAACCTCGACGCGGTCGAGCGGCTCGAGGAGAAGTTCCCCGGCCTGGACCTGGTGATCATCGAGAGCGGCGGCGACAACCTCACGGCGGTGTTCAGCCGGGGTCTGGCGGACAGCCAGATCTTCGTGGTCGACGTGGCGGGCGGCGACAAGGTGCCGCGCAAGGGCGGCCCCGGCGTCACGACGGCGGACCTGCTGGTGATCAACAAGATCGACATCGCCCACCTGGTCGGCGCGGACATGGCCGTGATGACGTCGGACGCGCACCGGATGCGGGGTTCGCTGCCGGTGATCACCCAGTCCCTTGTGGACACACCGGACGCGCCGGCGGTCGCCGACTGGGTCCGCTCCCTGCTGTGAAGGCCCACGCGCGGCTGACGGCGTGCTTCGACGGCTCGCGCACGGTGTTGCGGGAGCTGCGCTCGATGGCGCCGCTGACGTTGTTCCCGCGCCGGCGTTCCGGTGCGACGGCGGTGGTGCACCTGGTGAACTCGGCGACCTCCCCGCTGGGCGGGGACGACCTGCTGCTCACGGTGCGGGTGGGGCGGGGTGCTTCCCTCCGCTTGTCGGGCGTGGCGGCGACGCTGGCCCTGCCGGGGCTGCACGGCGAGTCTTCCGTATCCACTGTGGACATCGTGGTGGAGCCGGGCGGTTCGCTGGAGTACCTGCCGGAGCCCACGGTGATCACGGCGCGGGCCCGGCACAGTGCGGTTTTCCGGGCTTCGCTGGCTTCGGATGCCTACCTGCACACGCGGGAGGTGCTCGTGCTGGGGCGGGCCGGGGAGAGCCCGGGGTCGCTGACGACTTCGTCGTCGGTCACAAGGGGTTCGCTGCCGGTGCTGCGCCAGACGCTTTCGGTGGGGGATGCGGGGCTGGACGGCAGCTTGGCCGTGCTGGCGGGACGCCGGGTACTGGCCACGGACCTGGTCGTCGGCGGCCCGGAGGAGCCGGCGGCTTCGGGTGAGTGGTGGTCCCGCAGCCCGCTCGCCGCGGGCGGCACGCTGGTGACTTCCCTGGCGCCGGACGCCGTGACGGCGATGAAGGGGCTGGCCGAGGCCGGGGTCCCGGCGTTCTGAGCAGCCCCCGTTTTCCACGCTACCGGGAGGTACCGACGGTTTCGGGTGGTCCGGAACCCTCAGAACTTCGTGCCCAGCCAGGTCATCGCCGCCGGCCCGCCGATCGAGACGCCGCCGATGTGTTCCAGCAGCGGGAACTCCTGCCACGTCACCGCCGCGCCCAGGGACCGCCAGCGGTCGCGCAACGCCGTTCCGACGCTGAACGGGATCAGCTCGTCCAGCGTCCCGTGGTACAGGTACACCGGCGCTTCCGGCGCGGTCGTGCCCAGGTGGTTCTCCGCCAGCCGGGCCTGCCAGTGCGGCTCGTGGATCGGGTCCGGCACCGTCACGAAGTCCCGCAGGTGCGCGAACGGTGCCGCCGCACCCAGCTCGATCGTGCACGCCTCCGACACCCGGGCCACCGCCTCGCGGCCGCGGTCGTTCAGGATCGACGCGAACGGGACGTCGGGGTACGCCGCGGCGAAGCCGGTGGCCGCGCCGAGGACCAGGCCGAACGCCGCGCCGCCGTCGTTGGCGGCGAACACCGCGTTCAGGTCCGCCGGGACCCCGCCGGCCGCCACGCCGACGACGTTCAGCGAAGGCGCGTACGTGGCCTGCAGTTCGGCTGCCCACGCCGCGGCCTGGCCGCCCTGCGAGTAGCCGAACACGCCCACCGGGCCGGCCGGGGAGAGCCCCGCGCCGGTCACCCGGGAAGCGGCCCGCGCCGCGTCGAGCACCGCCCGGCCTTCGGACTGGCCGACCGCGTACGTGTGCGGTCCCGGCGTGCCGAGCCCTTCGTAGTCGGTGACGACGACGGCCCAGCCCCGCGTCAAGGCCTGCGCCAGCAACGCGCTTTCGTTCTCGACGCCGTGGGCCAGCAGGTTCGAGGGCGCGCACTGGTCGCCGAGGCCGTGCGTGCCCACCGCGTACGTGATCAGGGGCCGCGGGCCGCCCCGCGGCCACGGCGTCGGCGGCACCAGCAGCGTCCCGGAGACGGCGTTCGGTTCGCCGGTCGCCGAGGTCGAGCGGTAGACGAGGTGCCAGGCCTTGACGGGTGCCGGGAACGGACCGATGAACACCGTCGTGGGCCGCTGTTCGAGGAGGACACCCGGGTCCGCGTGCGCGGAGGGGGAGGCTGTCACGAAAAGGAGCGCGACGGCGACCACTAACCGACGAAGCATCGTTGCCTCCGGCTGTTTGGTAATCGAGGTTTTCACAATTTAGCCAGCCCGGTAGGATCCGGCAATCCCTCAGAAGGAGGACACCCCCGTTGGCTCGCACGTACGGCGGCGTCGCACCCGAACAACGTCGCGCCGACCGCCGCGAACGGCTGCTCACGGCCGGTCTCGAGCTGTTCACCACCCTCGGCTTCCGGCAGACGAAGATCACCGAGGTCTGCGCCCGCGCCGGCGTGTCGACGCGGAACTTCTACGAGGAGTTCACCGGCAAGGAGGACGTGCTGCGCACCCTCCACGACCGGATCAACAGCCTGGCGCTGGAGCACGTCACCGCCGCGCTAGGCAAGGTCGCCGAGGCCGACGCCATGACCCGGATCGCCACGCTGCTCGACGTCTTCATCGACACGGTCACCGTGGATCCCCGGCTCCCGAGGCTCAACTACGTCGAAGCCGTCGGCGTCAGCGCGGAGCTGGAAGAGCAGCACCAGGTGTGGGTCGACCGCTGGGCGACCTTCATCGAAACGGAGGCGCGGCACGCGGCCGAGCACGGCGCCGCGCCCGACCGCGACTACCGGCTGACGGCGATCGCGCTGGTCGGCGCGGCCACCGGGCTGCTGCGCGAGTGGCAGGCGCACGAGCCGCCGCTGCCGGTGGAGGACGTCGGCGCGGAGCTGCGCGCGCTGATGCTGGCGGCCATCATGCGACCCGGAAAGATCTTGGAAAGCCCCGGCAACCCCGGCGCGTCCTCCGGCGTGGAAGAGACGAGCCGGGCGGGGGAGCAGGGGGGAGCCCGGCGAACGTGAGGGCCCTTTCCCGGCGTCCGCGCCGGGAAAGGGCCCTCATGGACGTCACGTCGTGCGGACCGCCGGCAGGCCGAGCGCGACCGGGCCGGTCGTCTGGCACAGGTCGTGGCAGGTGTTGTCGAGTGTGCAGCACAGCGAACAGATCGGGCCGTCCTGCTTCGCGCAGTCGGCGACGTCCGGCAGTTCGTACGGATCGCCGCAGACCGAGCAGGTGTGCGTGGCACGCAGGTCGACGTCGGTGTCCGGGCCGGCGACCGTGTTCGGCCGGGCCAGGTAGTACTTGCCCTTCGTTGCGACCGCGAGCGTCGGCACCAGCACGATCGCGATGACCAGTGCCAGCAGCGGGCTGAACGCGGCCAGGAACGGCCCGAACGCGCCGAAGTAGGCCGCGATCGACACCGCCGACGCGACCACCATCGAGCCGAACCCGACCGGGTTGATCTTGTGCAGGTAGGCCCGCTTGAACTCGATGTAGCGCGGCGAGAGGCCCAGCGGCTTGGCGATCACCAGGTCGGCGCAGACGGCGCCGATCCACGCGATGGCGACGTTCGAGTAGAAGCCGAGGATCTTGTTCAGGAAACCGAACGCGCCGAACTCCATCAGCGCGAGCGCGATCCCGCAGTTGACCAGCACGTACCAGACCCGGCCGGGGTGCTTGTGCAGCACGCGGGAGAAGAAGTTCGCGAACGACAGCGAGCCGGAGTAGGCGTTGGTGGTGTTGATCTTGATCTGCGAGACGACGACGAAGAGTGCGGCGAACGTCAGCGCCACCGGCCCGAGCGCCGGTTTCACCGCTTCCAGGTACGGCGCGATCGGTTCCAGCGCGTGCGTCTTCCCGACGACACCGAGGGCGAGGAACGCCAGCAGCGCGCCACCGATCTGCTTCGCGGCCCCGAGGATCACCCAGCCGGGTCCGGCGGCGAGCACCGCGGCCCACCACGACCGCTTGTTCTCCGTGGTCTTCTCCGGCATGAACCGCAGGTAGTCGGCCTGTTCGCCGATCTGCCCGATCAACGACAGCGCGACGCCCATGCCGAGGCCGAACCCGATCGCGGAGAACCCGGAGCCGGTGCCCTCGGTGCCGCCGAAGTGCGCGAACTCGGCGAACTTGCCGGGCTCCCGGACCAGCACGACGACGAACGGCAGCACCAGCCCGGCGAGCCACAGCGGCTGCGTCCAGGTCTGCATCTTCGCCACCGCGCCCATGCCGTAGAGGGCGAAGGGCAGCACGATGAGCGTCGCCAGGAGGTAGCCGATGGGCAGCGGGATGCCGAGGGCGAGCTCGAAGGCCTGGCCCATGATCGAGCCTTCGAGCGAGAAGAAGATGACGGTGAAGCTCGCGTACACGAGCGACGTCAGCGTCGACCCGAAGTAGCCGAAGCCCGCTCCGCGGGTCAGCAGGTCCATGTCCACTCCGGACTTCGCGCAGGCGGCCGCGATGGGCACGCCGGTCACGAAGATGACGAGGGCCGCGGCGAGGATCGCCAGGACGCCGGAGGTGAAGCCGTAGGAGAGCACGATGCTGGCGCCGATCGCGAAGTCGGCGAGGTAGGCGATGCCGCCCAGCGCCGTCGTCGCGACGACGAACGGGGACCATTTCCGGAACGAATGAGCGGCGAAGCGCAGTGAGTAGTCCTCGCGGTTCTCGTTCGCCGCGAGCGGGGCGTACCGGCGTTTCGGCGGGGCGCTTTCCTCGGCTTCTTCGGCGTTGGACAGGGTCTCGGTCATGCCTGCCTCCGGGGTGGTGGGGAACGGGCCGAAGGTAGGCGTTTCCTGTATCGATCCTGGTCCGGCGGGTAACGCGGGGGTTACAGCTTGTTGTCCAGCGGTTACGGCCTGGTGGCGGGACGGGGGTGGCGGGTGTCACCGTTCAGTGGGTTCCGCTGCCGCGCGCGAGGCCCTAACGTGCGCAGGAGCCGAAGTGACAGCTGCCCCGACCGGGTACGGAGGTTTGGCGATGATGCCGGAGATCGAGGACCAGGTGGAAGACGCCGTAGTGCGCCTGCCCGGAATGCGCGTGGCCTACGACGGGGCGGCGTTCGACGAATCCGCGCTGGCGGCCACCTGGACCGACCAGTTGCAAGGCTGGCTGAACCAGGCCGTGGCCGCCGGCATCGCCGAGCCGAACGCGATGGTGCTGGCGACGGCGGACGCCGAAGGCCGCCCGTCGTCCCGGACGGTCCTGTGCAAGGGCCTCGACGACCGCGGCGTGGTGTTCTACACGAACTACACGTCCTCGAAGAGCCACGACCTGACGGCGACCCGGTACGCGTCGGTGACGTTCCCCTGGTACGCGCTCCACCGCCAGGTCCACGTCCGCGGCGAGGTCGAGAAGGTCGGCGTCAAGGAGACGGCGGAGTACTGGGCCCAGCGCCCCCGCGGCTCCCAGCTGGGCGCGTGGGCGTCACCGCAGTCCCGTGTGGTCGATGGGCGCCGGGCGCTGGACAACGCGCTGCACGGCATCGAGCGGCGGTTCGCGGACGTGGAGCAGATCCCGGCCCCACCGCACTGGGGCGGCTGGCGGATCCGCCCGGACCTGGTGGAGTTCTGGCAGGGCCGCGAGGACCGCATGCACGACCGGCTGCGATACGTCCGCAACGACGACGGCTGGAACATCGAGCGCGTGGCGCCTTGATCGTGCCGGCTGTCCACATGCCGGTCGTGGTGTGGACAGCCGGGCTCCGGCGGCCGCTTTTCCGGCTTTTTGCCGGAGGGGCGCGATACGCTGGACAAGGGCACGCCCCCTACCTTTTTCGTGGCTGCCGCCCAGGGAGTTGTGGTCGCCAGGCCGGGCATGCTTACGCCCCCCCGTCGAAGGCATGATCTGGGGGGGGTGTCACGGGTCGCGCCAAGACCGACGCCCGAGACGCGTTCATCATCGCCGACGCCGCCCGCTCCCGACCGCACACACTGCGCCCGGTCGACGTCGGCGACGAAGCTCTGGCCGAGTTGGAGGTGCTGGTCGGGTTCGACGACGACCTGGCCGGCGAAGCGACCCGCTTCAGCGACCGCATCCGCGGGCTGCTGACCGGGATCCATCCCGCCCTCGAACAGGCCATCGGACCGCGGATCAGCCACCCAGCGGTGCTACAAATTCTCTCCCGCTGCGGCGGGCCGACCGGATCGCCAAGGCCGGTCGCCGCAAACTGACCGCGATCGCCAAGGCCCACGCGCCTCGCATGGGTGAGCGGCTGGTCGAGACGATCATGACCGCGCTCGGCGAGCAGGTCGTCACCGTCCCGGCCAGCATCAAGGGTGAACACTCGGCCCGGACCGGCAACCGCCAGCTCAAACGCGCGTTCTTCCTCGCCGCGTTCGCTGCCTTGTCCGATCCGACCAGCCGGGCTTACTACGACCGCAAGCGGGCCGAGGGCAAGAAGCACAACGCCGCGCTGATCTGCCTGGCCCGACGCCGCTGCGACGTCCTCTACGCCATGCTCCGCAACGGCACCCACTACCGCCAACCAACTCCCGCTGCGGCTTGACAACCACAGAGGGACACCCCCGGAGTGGGCGAGGCTGCGTTGGCGGGGGCTGGGCGAGGTAAATCACCTGCGCGGAGATAGTTAGCCCCGCTAAGCTGATGCGTTGTGACTGGTGAACCGGGGACCCTGCCGCCCCGCTCGGGCTTGCGCAAGGTCCTCGGCCGCATCATCGTCGACACCCGGCCGCTCAAGATCCCGGCCTTCCGGCGGCTCTGGCTGTCCACTGTGGTCACCGCCGTCGGCACCCAGCTCACCGCCGTCGCCGTGCCCAAGCAGGTCTTCGACCTCACCGGGTCCTCCGCCTACGTCGGGCTCACCGGGCTCGTCGCCCTCGTCCCGCTGCTGATCTTCGGGCTCTGGGGCGGCGCCGTCGCCGATGCCGTCGATCGGCGGAAGCTGCTCGTTGTCACCAACGTCCTCGTCGCGATCACCTCCGCCCTGCTCTGGCTGCAGGCCTTCCTGAACTTCGGCTCCGTCTGGCTCGTCCTCGGGCTGCTCGCCGTCAACCAGGCGCTCTTCGCGATCAACATGCCCACGCGCGGCGCCGTCGTCGCGCGGCTCGTGCCCGCCGAACTGCTGCCGTCGGCGAACGCCCTCAACAGCACCATGTCCACCTTCGGCGCCGTCTTCGGGCCGCTGCTCGCCGGTGCGCTGATCCCCGTCCTCGGCCTCTCCACCCTCTACCTGATCGACGTCGTCGCGCTGACGATCACCCTCCTCGCCGTCTGGCGGCTGCCGTCGATCCCGCCGGTCAACGGCCCCTCGCGCCGCGCCGGGCTGCGGGACGTCGTCGACGGCTTCCGGTACCTCGCCGGGCAGAAGATCCTGCTGGCCTCCTTCGTCGTCGACATCATCGCCATGGTTTTCGGGATGCCGCGGGCGCTGATCCCGGAGATGGCCGAGCGGACCTTCGGCGACCCGCCCGGCGGCGGCCCCGCGCTCGGCTGGCTCTACGCCGCCCTGCCGCTGGGGGCGATGCTGATCGGGCTCTTCTCCGGCTGGCTCACGCGCATCCACCGCCAGGGCGTCGCGGTCGTCGTCGCGATCTGCGCGTGGGGCGCGGCGGTGGCCGCGTTCGGGCTCGCGCACTCGCTGTGGCTCGCCGTCGTCTTCATGGCCCTGGCCGGCGCCGCGGACATGGTCAGCGCCGTCTACCGGATGGCGATCCTGCAGGTCGCGACCACCGACGAGATGCGCGGCCGGCTCCAGGGCGTCTTCACGGTCGTCGTCGCCGGCGGCCCGCGGATCGCCGACCTCACCCACGGCTGGGGCGCCGCCGCGTTCGGCACCACGGTCGCGGCGAGCGTCGGCGGCCTGCTGGTGATCGTGCTCGTCTGCGCGTCGATGTTCGTGCTCCCGGCCTTCTGGCGATACCGGGCACCCACGACGTAGGCAGATCGGGTTATGGTGCGAACATGCGTACCGTAGTTGTCGCTTTTGTCGCCTTTGCCGCGCTGACCGCCTGCTCGTCCGGGGACGAACCGTCGAAAGCTCCTTCGTCCTCCGCGGCCCCGAAGCCGAAGCCGGCGCCGAGTACGAACGCCGCCGCCGGGTCGCTCGACCCGTGCAAGCTGCTGCCCGCCGAGGCCGTGTCGAAGGCGCTGTTCCTCGACAACCTCCAGGCGGTGCCGGGCCCGGTCCAGGACAACGCGGCCAACGGCGGCAAGGCGCGCACCTGCGAGTACCAGCACGACGGCAAGGCCGCGGGCGCGCTCGCGGTGACCCGCTACGAGGGCAAGCAGGGCAAGCCCGCCGAGATGCTCGCGTCGATCAAGAAGGCGAAGCCGGGCGCGCAGGACGTCCCGGGCTTCCCGGACGGCGCCGTCTACTACGTCGACGGCCAGAAGACGGCGACCCTCGCCTCGGCCGAGCTGGTGGCGGGCACGCCGGTGCTGGTCAACTACACCGGCCCGGCGAAGATGACGCCGGAGCAGCTCGCACCGCTCGTCAAGCAGGCCCTCGCCGCCGGCTGATCAACCCCAGCCCAGCTGCCGCTCGCGCCGGTTCCGGCGGCCGGGCGCGCGGGGCCGGGGCGACCCCGCGCGCCGGTGGGATCACCGGCGCAGGGCGGCCAGCTCGACCGGGCTGTGCGCCGAAAACACCGTGACCTCGTCCTGGTGGGTCCGCGCCAGCTCGTGCAGCCGCGCCAGGTTCTCCAGCCGCGGTCCGCGCAGCGTCTGGACGATGTTCTGGAACGCCGTCAAGCCCGGCGGGCAGTGCGGGGCCACCGGGTCCAGCTGGCCGTGGAAGAAGTAGGCGTCGCCGGCGTGCAGGAGCCAGCCCTCGCCGGTGTCGACCGCCACGCCCGTGTGGCCGCGGGTGTGGCCGGTCAGCGGGACCAGCAGGATCTCCTCCGGCAGGCCCTTGAGCGACCGGACCGCCTCGAAGCCGAACCACGGCTCGCCCGTCTCGTCGTAGGTGCTCCACAGCGGGCGGTGCGCGAACTGCGCCCTGCGGTAGCGGTACTTCTCCCCGGCGTCCGCGGGCGCGGTCGCGGCCCGGTGCTCCTCCGCCCGGACGTGCACGACGGCGTTCGGGAAGTCGGCCAGGCCGCCGGCGTGGTCGACGTCGAGGTGGGTCGCGACGATGTGCCGGACGTCGGCCGGGTCGTGGCCGAGCGCCTCGATCTGCGCGACGGCCGTTTCGGCGGCCTCGGGCTTGGCTCCGACCATCGCCAGGAACGGCTGTCCGAGCCATTCGGCCGGGCGCGCCACGCCCTGGCTGCCGAACCCGGTGTCGACCAGCACCAGGCTGTCGCCGGTCTCGATCAGCAGGCAGTGGGCGACCAGCTCCGCCCGCCGCAGCAGGCCGGGCTCGCCGTCGAGCAGTTTGCCACCCACCGGGCGCATCGATCCGCAGTTCAGGTGGTGCACCTTCATACGCTGCTCCTGGTGCTCAGCCGGAGGAATTCGGTCTCGTCGTGCGCGGCGAAGACGGTGACCTCCTCGCCGTGCTCCTGAACAAGCTGACGCAGGCGGCGGTGATTGTCCAGCCGGGCGCCCCGCACCGTCTCCATGTGGCCTTCGAACCACTTCAGGCCCGGCGGGCAGTGCGGTGCGGCGGGATCGGCCTGCCCGTGGAAGAAGTACGAGTCGCCGGCGTTGAGCAGCCAGCCGTGGCCGGTGTCGACGGCGACCCCGGCGTGCCCGCGCGTGTGCCCGGACAGCGGGATCAGCAGGACCTCCGGCGGCAGGCCGTCGAGCTGCCGGACGGCGCCGAAGCCGAACCACGGTTCACCGCTGTCCGCATAGGACGTCCACTGTGGACCATGAGCGAACTGGATCCGGCGGTACCGGCCGCGTTCGTCGCCGCGCGGGTCGGTGAAGGCGCGCAGCTCTTCGGCGTAGACGTGCACGCGCGCCCACGGGAAGTCGATGAGCCCGCCGGCGTGGTCGAGGTCGAGGTGGGTCAGCACGATGTCGCGGACGTCCGCCGGGTCGAAGCCGAGTGCGCGGACCTGGGCGATCGCCGTCTGCGCCGGGTCCGCGATCGGATTGGACTGGCGGACGAACCCGGCGCCCAGCCAGGCGGTCCGGTCGACCGCGGCCGGGGTGCCCATGCCCGTCTCGACGAGCACGAGACCGGTGGCGGTCTCGAGCAGCAGGCAGTGGCAGACCATGGTGGCGCGCCGGAACACGCCCGGCCGGCCGTCGATCAGTTTGCCGCCCAGCGGGCGCAGGGTGCCGCAGTTGAGGTGGTGGACGCGCATCAGGCGAACTCCCGATCGAGGGTGGTGTGCAGGTGGGTGGCGACCGCGCGCAGTGGCGCGAGGTCGCGGCGGGTGCGGGCCAGCAGCAGCCCGCCTTCGATCGCGGCGAGCACGATCGTGGCGAGTTCGTCCGCTCGCCCGGCGGGAAGACCTTGCCCGGCAAGGTATCCACCGAGGACACCGTGCCAGGATGCGTAGCCGTCCGCGCAGGCCTCCCGGATGGGCTCGCTCGCCGCGGCTGCGTCGAGCGCCACCGTCGCAAGAGGACAGCCGCGCTGGAAGTCCGATCCGGTCAGGAAACCCGCGAGCGCGTCGACCGCGCGGTCGATCCCGGTCGCGGGGTCGGGAGCGCCGGCCAGGATGGCTTCGAGGAGAGCGCCCGTGCGCTCGCTCGACAGCCGGACGGCTTCGGTGGCGAGCTGCTCCTTGCCGCCGGGGAAGTGGAAGTAGAGCGAACCCTTAGGGGCGCCGCCGGCCGTGGTCAGCTGGGTCAGGCCGGTGGCGTGGTAGCCCTGGGTCTGGAACAGGTCGGCGGCGGTGTCGAGCATCCGCTGCCGCGTGTCGGTGCGGCGAACCATGGCGGAACCGTAGCGCAAACTATGACGACCGGTCTAGTGACTTCGTGGATCGGTAAGGTCGTGCGCATGGGCAACCCGACCGGTCAGCAGTTCGAGATCACCCGCGGCAACGCGCGCGCCGTCGTCACCGAAATCGGTGCCGGGCTGCGTGCCTTCGAAGTCGGCGGCGTGCCGTACGTCGAGGAGTTCCCCGAAGACGCGAAGCCGCCGATGGGCGCCGGGCAGGTGCTGCTGCCCTGGCCGAACCGCACCAAGGGCGGCCGGTGGACGTTCCAAGGGGAGACCCAGCAGCTCGAGATCACCGAGGAGGCGCGCGGCAACGCCATCCACGGCCTGACCCGCCACCTCGAGTGGGAGCTGCTGGAGCACGCCGAATCGTCGGTCACCCTGGCCGTCGACGTCGCGGTCCAGCCGGGCTGGCCGGTGCCGCTGCGCGCGACCGTGACGTACGAGGTCGCGCCGCGCGAACTGACCGTCACCCACGAGATCCGCAACGAAGGCGAGCAGCCGATCGGCGTCGGCGTCGGCACGCACCCGTACTTCCGGATCGGCGACGTCCCGACCGACGAGCTGACGCTGGCGCTGCCCGCGAGCCGGGTCCGGCCGTCCCTGCCCGACGAGCAGATGCCGTACGCCGAGGAGCAGGACGTCGAGGGCACCGAGTACGACTTCCGCACCGGCCGCGTGCTGGCGGGGGTCAACCTGGACACGGCGTTCGGCGGCCTCGCGGCGGCCGAGGACGGCACGCACCACATCGTCCTCAGCCACGACGGCCAGGAGCTGCTGGTCTGGACCGGCCCCGACTTCCGCTGGGCCCAGGTGTTCACCCCGGACGACCTGGTCGGCCGCGGCCGGGCGGTCGCGATCGAGCCGATGACCTGTCCCGCCGACGCGCTCAACACGGGCACCGACCTGATCGAGCTGGAGCCGTCGGCGTCGTGGTCGGGCAGCTGGGGCATCCGGGTCCGGTGACGCCGCTTCGCCTGGGCGTCGCCGACGCGGGTGAAGTCCTGACGCTGCAACGGGCCGCGTACGTCACCGAGGCCCGGGCGCACGGAGACCTGGATCTGCCGCCGCTGCTGGAGACCCTGGACGAGACGCGGGTGGCGCTCACGGGCTTGTCCTGGGGGCTGCGCGAATCGGGTCGCCTGGTGGCGTCGGTGCGGCTGACAGTGACCGGGCCGGTCGGGGTGATCGGGCGCCTGGTCGTCGCTCCGGACCGGCAGGGGGCCGGGCTGGGCGGCGGACTGCTGCGGTTCGCGGAGTCGGCGGCGCCGGCGGAGGTGACGGTGTTCCGGCTCTTCACCGGCTCGAAGAGCGTGGGGCCGCTGCACCTGTACGCCAAGCACGGCTACCGCGAGACGCACCGGACGCCCGAGAACAACCACGAGCTCGTGCACTTGGAGAAGGCCCGCGTGCACGGCCCCGGACGAGTTCGTTAGCGTGGCGAACTATGGCGAAGGCAATTGTCGGGGGCTATGTCGTCCCCATCGACGGTGATCCCATCGAGGGCGGCACGGTCCTGATCGACGGCGGCAAGATCGTCGCGGTCGGCACCGAGGTCGACGTCGACATCCCGGAAGACGCCGAACTGGTCGACGCGGCCGGCACCTGGGTGCTGCCCGGCTTCATCGACGCCCACGCCCACCTCGGCGTCCACGAGGACGGCGAAGGCTGGGCCGGCAACGACACCAACGAGATGACCGACCCGAACGGCGCCCGCTTCCGGGCCGTCGACGGCATCGACCCCTACGAGCCCGGCTTCGACGACGCGCTCGCGGGCGGTGTCACGAGCGTCGTCATCAAGCCCGGCTCCGGCAACCCGATCGGCGGGCAGACGATCGGCGTCAAGACGTGGGGCCGCAGCATCCTGGACATGACGTTCGCGGAGCACGTCAGCGTGAAGAGCGCGCTCGGCGAAAACCCGAAGCGCGTGTACGGCGACAAGAAGCAGACGCCGTCGACGCGCCTGGGTGTCGCGGCGATCTTGCGCGAGGCCTTCACCAAGGCCCGCAACTACCAGGCGAAGCGTGCGCACGCCGAGTCCGAGGGCAAGCCGCACGAGGTGGACCTGACGCTGGAGACGCTGTCGAAGGTCCTCGACGGCGAGCTGTTCTGGGACCAGCACGTCCACCGCGCGGACGACATCGTGACGGCGATCCGGCTGGCCGACGAGTTCGGCTACAAGCTGGTGATCAACCACGGCACCGAAGGTCACCTGATCGCGGACCTGCTGGCATCCCGCGACGTCCCGGTGATCCTCGGCCCGCTGTTCACCACGAAGTCCAAGGTCGAGCTGCGCAACCGCACGCTGCGCTCGGCCGGCATCCTGGCCCGCGCGGGCGTGAAGATCGCGATCACCACCGACCACCCGGTGATCCCGATCAACTTCCTGGTGTACCAGGCGGCCCTCGCGGTGAAGGACGGCCTCGACCCGGCGACGGCGCTGCGTTCGCTGACCATCAACCCGGCGTCGATGCTGGACCTCGACGGGCAGATCGGCTCGCTGAAGCCGGGCCTGGACGCCGACGTGGTGCTGTGGTCGGGCGACCCGCTGGACGTGATGAACCGCGCGCTGCGCGTCTTCGTCCGGGGTGACGAGGTGTACCACTTCGACGAGTCACTGGGCGAGGGCGTGTCGAAGGACCGCCGGTACCGGGAGACTCGCTGAGTTTCGGGCGGCACGCCGGTAACCGGGCGGTTCCGGCGTGCTGCCCGATCAGCCGAGGAGTGCGGTCAGGTCGATCTTGACGGGGAACGGGACGTCGGTGGCGAAGGTGCCGGTGACCGCGGGGGCGTCCAGGTAGCCGAACTCGCCGGCCTGGTGGCAGGCAACCAGCGAGATAGGCTCGCTCGTGTCGATGATCCAATAGTGCGGGATGCCCGCATCGGCATACTCGTCGTGCTTCACTTGGTAGTCGGTGCGCTTCGAACCCGGCGACACGATTTCGACGACCACGACCACTTCGTCAGCGCGATACATGTCGCCTTCTGCATCCACGCGAGCATTTGCCTCGCGGGAGGTGATCACCAGATCGGGACGGCGCGAAAACCCCGGCTCACCGCGGGGCGCCAAACCCAGGTCCACGTCGATGTCCGGGGTGAAATCGAGTTCCGAGGGCAGCTGGGATTCCAGCTGCCGGCCCAGCAGCCAAGCGGCCTTGTTGTGCTTTCTGCTGGGACTTGGAGACATCACGACGCGGCCTTCCACGAGCTCGGTGAAACCTGTGTCGGTTTCACCGAGCGCCGCGTACTCCTCGACCGTCAGCAGGTGATCGGGGATCTCCCACCGGCGAGCGGGGCGCGGCTGGGGAAGTGCAGTCACAGCGTCTCCTCACGTCGCCCGAATTGTCTCACGGCTCAGGTGCAACCATGAGTAACCGTATCTGTACCGAGCGTGTGACACCGCTACCTCAACGTGGTGAACCGCGGGCCCCTTCAGGGGACCAAGGCGTCGAGGTCGAGCCGCGCCGGGAACGGGACGTCGGTGGTGAAGGTGCCGGTGACCGCCGGCGCGTCGACGTAGCCGGCCCCGGCCCGGTGGCAGGCGACGAGCGAGACCGGCTCGGCGGTGTCCACGATCCAGTAGTGCGGGATCCCGGCGTCGGCGTACTCGTCGTGCTTGACCTGGTAGTCGGTGCGCTTCGAGTCCGGGGCCACGATTTCGACGACGATGAGCACCTCGTCGGCCCGGACCAGGCCGTCGCCGCGGGCCAGCGCGGCGCGGCCGACGATCAGCAGGTCCGGGCGCCGGGCGAAGCCGGGCTCGCCGTCCGGTGCCAGGCGCAGGTCGAGGTCGTTGCGGACGACGAAGGCGAGCCCGCGCGGCAGCTGCCGTTCGAGCTGGCCGGCCAGCAGGCAGACCGCCACGTCGTGTCGCCGGCCGGAGCCGGGTGAGGTCACCAAGCGGCCTTCCACCAGCTCCGTGAAACCGGTGCCGTCGAGCGCCGCGTACTCCTGGATGGTCAGCAGATGACCGGGCATGCCGCCACGGTATCCGTCCCCCGCGCGCGACACGGGTCGCTGGATCGGGCTACGCGTTCTTCAGCTCCCGCGCGATGACGAGCCGCTGGATCTGGTTCGTCCCCTCGAAGATCTGCGGCACCTTCGCCTCCCGCATGTACCGCTCCACCGGGAAGTCCCGCGTGTACCCGGCCCCGCCGAGGACCTGCACCGCGTCCGTCGTCACCTTCATCGCGCCGTCGGTCGCCACCAGCTTGGCGATCGACGCCTGGCGCTTGAACGGCATCCCGCGGTCCCGGCGCCGGGCCGCGTCCAGGTACAGCGCCCGGGACGCCTCCACCGTCGCGGCCATGTCCGCCAGCAGGAACTCGATGCCCTGGAAGTCGATGATCGGGCGGCCGAACTGCGAGCGCCCCTTCGCGTACGCCACCGCTTCGTCCAGCGCCGCCTGGGCCAGGCCCACCGCGCACGCCGCGATCCCCAGCCGGCCCGAGCTCAGCGACGACAGCGCGATCCGCAGCCCGGCCCCCGGGTCACCCAGGAGCCGCGAAGCGGGCACCCGGGCGCCGTCGAAGATCATCTGGGCCGTCGGCGAGCCGGTCAGGCCCATCTTCCGTTCGCGCGGTGCGGCCGAGAGGCCGGGCGTGGCCCCGTCGACCAGCAGGCACGAGATTTCGGAATCGCCCGTGCGGACCATCGTCGTGTAGAAGTCCGCCACCCCCGCGTGGGTGATCCACGCCTTGGTCCCGTTGACGACGTAGTCCGGGCCGTCGAGACGCGCGCGCGTCGACAGCGCCGCCGCGTCCGAGCCCGCCTGCGTCTCCGACAGCGCGTACGCACCCAGCAGCGAGCCTTCGAGCATGTCCGGGAACCACCGGTCGCGCTGCTCGTCGGTGCCGTACTCCGCGAGCGCGTAGCAGGACATCGTGTGCACCGACAGCCCGACGCCGACCGTCATCCACGCCGACGCGATCTCCTCCAGGACCTGCAGGTAGACCTCGTACGAGACGTCGCCGCCGCCCCAGCGCTCGCTGTACGGCAGGCCCAGCAGGCCGGACTTGCCGAGCAGGCGGAACTGCTCGCGGGGGAACTGCTCCGCTTCCTCGGCCGCTGCCGCACGAGGCGCGAGCTCGTCGCGCGCGATCTCCGTCGCCAAAGCGACCAGATCCTCGGCTTCCGATGAAGGCAGCAGGCGTTCGGCGGGCATCGTCGTCCTCCAAACCAGCGTCTTTCGGGGGTCCGGGTGGCGGCGCCCCCGGCCCGGGGCGAAGCCTCGGAATGCTTCAGTACTGAAAACAGTACTCTGGGCTCGTTCAGAGTACAGTACGACAGGCCTGGGGTGGCCGGAAGACGTAGGAGATAGTGAGCCGATGCGCCCCGAACCCCGCCGCCGGCCGACCGCCCGCCAGCAGGCGCTGCTCGGCGAGCTCGAGGCGCTCTTCCTGGCCGAGGGCTTCGCCGTCTTCACGCTGGACGACCTGGCCGGCCGGCTGCGCTGCTCGAAGTCGACGCTCTACGCGCTCGCGCCCAGCAAGGAGCAGCTCGCCGTCAAGGTCGTCACGCGGTTCTTCCGGGGCGCCGCGGAGCGGATCGAGGAGCGCATCGCCGGGATCGACGACGCCCCCAAGCTCATCGGCGAGTACCTGGCCGGGGTCGCCGAGCACCTCAACCGGGCGTCGGCGGCCTTCATGCGGGACCTCGCCGAATTCGGCCCGGCCCGGGAGGCCTACCAGCTCAACAGCCGGTTCGCCGCGAAACGGCTCCGGCAGTTCATCGACAAGGGTGTTGCCGACGGGGTGTTCCGGGACGTCCACGCCCGCCTGGTGGCCGAGATGACCGGGCTGATCATCGAGGGCATCCAGACCGGCGTGCTCGCCCAGCGGACCGACGTGTCCGACGCCGACGCGTTCACCGCTTTGGGCGAACTGCTGCTCGGCGGCCTGAACAAATAGCGGACAGGAATTGTCAGCCGGAACTCCATTAAACTGCGCGACGTGATCGTCGTAGGCGGAGAAGCTCTGGTCGACCTGGTTCCCGGCGACCCCCTGGATTCCACTGTGGACGGTGGGCTGCGCGCGCTGCTGCCCCGCCTGGGCGGCGGGCCGTACAACGTCGCGCTGGCCGCCGGACGGCTCGGGGTGCCCGCGGCGTTCCTCTCCCGCGTGTCCACCGACCGCTTCGGCGACGCGATGATCGAGCGGTTGCACGCCTCCGCCGTCGACACCTCGCTGCTGCAGCGCGGCGACGAGCCGACGACGCTGGCCGTCGTGGCGCTCGACGCGAAGGGCGCCGCGCGCTACACCTTCTACGTCGAGGGCACCGCCGACCGGCTGGTCGCGGATCCGGGCCCGCTGGCCGAGGGTGTGACAGCGCTCTCACTCGGCACGCTCGGCATGGTCCTCGAGCCCGGCGCCTCGGCGTACGAGGCGATGCTGCGGCGCGAAGCGGCCCGCGGCGTGCTGACCGTCCTCGACCCCAACATCCGCGAGGCGCTCATCACCGACCCGGCCGCCTACCGGGCCCGGTTCGCGTCCTGGCTGCCGGACGTCCGGCTGCTGAAGATCTCCGACGACGACGCCGCGTGGCTGACCGAGGGCGCCGACCCGGTCGCCGCCGCGAAGACGTGGATCGAGTCCGGTGTGGACGCCGTGGTGCTCACCCGGGGGGCCGACGGGCTCTCGGTGATCACCGCCGCAGGTGAGCTGGCCCACGTGCCGTCGCGAAAAGTCACCGTCGTGGACACCATCGGCGCGGGCGACACCGTGCACGGTGCGCTGCTGGCCTGGCTGCACACCCGCGAGGCCACCGACCTGGCCTCCCTCGACGCCGGCGCGTGGCGAGAGGCGCTGGAGTTCGCGGCGAAAGCGGCGTCGATCACGGTGTCCCGCAGCGGCGCCGAACCGCCCACGTCCGCCGACATGGCGTCCACCGTGTGAACCTGGTCCCAAAGGGGCCCTCAGGAGCAACGTCACCGCTGCGCGAAGGCGGGTTTCTCGACTAGCGTAGAGGGGCATTCTTCATACCCCAGCGGGGCGGTGTGCAGCGAGGCGCCAGTGTTTCCTCGCGTGAACACGTGGCTACCTGTGGAACGTACAGGCGCCGCCGGCCCGTGCCCAACGTGAGAGGGACTTGCATGTCCGACGCGACGACTGCGGGGCAGTCCGGCGGAGAAACCGCGAAGCTGACCCTGCCGAGTGGCGAGCACGAGTTCAAGATCGTCCACCCGGTCGAAGGCGCGCCGGGGATCGAACTGGGCAAGCTGCTGGCGCAGACGGGGTACATCACCTACGACCCCGGTTTCGTCAACACCGGGGCCGCGTCGTCCGCCATCGCCTACATCGACGGTGACGCCGGCATCCTCCGCTACCGCGGGTACCCGATCGAGCAGCTGGCCGAGAAGTCGACCTTCGTCGAGGTCTCCTACCTGCTGATCTACGGCGAGCTGCCGACCGAGACCCAGCTGGCCGACTTCACCGAGAAGATCCAGCGGCACACGCTGCTGCACGAGGACCTCAAGGCGTTCTTCAGCGGCTTCCCGCGCGACGCGCACCCGATGCCGGTCCTGTCGAGCGCGGTGTCGGCGCTGTCGACCTTCTACCAGGACTCGCTCGACCCGTTCGACGAGCCGAACGTGGAGCTGTCCACGATCCGGCTGCTCGCCAAGGTGCCGACGCTGGCCGCCTACGCGTACAAGAAGTCCGTGGGCCAGCCGCTGCTGTACCCGGACAACTCGCTCGGCCTGGTGGAGAACTTCCTGCGGATGACGTTCGGCTTCCCGGCCGAGCCGTACGAGGTCGACCCGGACGTCGCGAAGGCGCTCGACCTGCTGTTCATCCTGCACGCCGACCACGAGCAGAACTGCTCGACCTCGACCGTGCGCCTGGTCGGCTCGTCCGAGGCGAACCTGTTCGCCTCGATCTCGGCGGGCATCAACGCGCTGTTCGGCCCGCTGCACGGCGGCGCGAACGCCGCGGTGCTCGACATGCTCGAGGGCATCAAGAACGACGGCGGCGACGTCGCCAAGTTCGTCGAGCGGGTGAAGAACAAGGAAAAGGGCGTGAAGCTGATGGGCTTCGGGCACCGGGTCTACAAGAACTACGACCCGCGCGCGAAGATCATCAAGAACACCGCCGACGAGATCCTGGGCAAGCTGAAGGGCGGCGACCAGCTGCTCGACATCGCCAAGAAGCTCGAGGAGACGGCGCTCTCCGACGACTACTTCATCGAGCGCAAGCTGTACCCGAACGTGGACTTCTACACCGGCCTGATCTACCGGGCGCTGGGCTTCCCGACGAAGTTCTTCACGGTGCTGTTCGCGCTCGGCCGGCTCCCGGGCTGGATCGCGCACTGGCGCGAGATGATCAACGACCCGGCCACCAAGATCGGCCGCCCGCGGCAGATCTACACCGGCCACGCTTCGCGGGACTACACCCCGATGTCGGAGCGCTGATCGTTTTTGCGTAAACGCCTCGCCGTGCACCCGCACGGCGGGGCGTTTATCGTTTTCCGTCGTGACCAGAGAAGCGCCGGTTGTCCTGTGGTTCCGCCGTGACCTGCGGCTCGGCGACCACGCCGCGCTGCTGGAGGCGTCGAAGCACAGCCGGCACGTGCTCGCGCTGTACGTCCTCGACGATGCGCTGCTCAAGCCGGGCGGTGCGCCGCGTGAGGCCTTCATGTACGGCTGTCTGGAGAAGCTGGACGAACAGCTCGGCGGCCGGCTGATGCTGGTCCGCGGCGAGCCGGCGGCCGAGGTCGTGAAGGCGGCGAAGAAGATCGGCGCGGCCGCGGTGCACGTCAGCGCCGACACCGGGCCCTACGGCCGCCGCCGGGACGCGTCCGTGGCGAAAGCGTTGGCGGAGCACAACATCGACTGGGTCGAGACAGGCTCGCCGTACGCCGTGACGCCCGGGCGTGTCACCAAGCCGGACGGCGATCCGTACCGCGTCTTCACCCCGTTTTACCGGGCGTGGACCGCGCGCGGGTGGCACTCGCCCGCGGACACCGGACCGTCCCTTGTGGACTGGGTGGAACCGCCGCGGTCGCTGAAGATCCCGAAGGCGCCCCCGGTTTCCCCGACGCTGCCCGAACCCGGCGAGCAGGCCGCGCTCGACGTCTGGCACGCCTTCCTGGTCGACGGCATCGAGACCTACGACGAGGATCGCGACCGGCCGGACCGCGAAGGCACCACCCGGCTTTCGCCGTACCTGCGCTGGGGGTGCATCCACCCGCGGACGATCTTGGCGGACCTTTCCGGCGACGACCGCGTCGGCGCGAAGTCGTTGCGCAGCGAAATCTGCTGGCGCGAATTCCACGCCGACGTCCTGTGGCACCGCCCGGAAACGGCGCGGAAGAACTACGACAAGCGCTTCGACGGGATGAAGCACGACAGCGACCCGGAGGCTTTCGAGCGGTGGTGCGCGGGCCGCACCGGTTACCCGATCGTGGACGCCGGGATGCGGCAGCTGCTGGCCGAGGGCTGGATGCACAACCGGGTGCGGATGGTCGTCGCGAGCTTCCTGGTGAAGGACCTGCACCTGCCGTGGTGGCTGGGGGCCCGCCACTTCATGAAGCACCTGGTGGACGGCGACCTGGCGTCGAACCAGCTGAACTGGCAGTGGGTCGCGGGCTGCGGCACCGACGCGGCGCCGTACTTCCGCATCTTCAACCCGACGACCCAGGGGGAGAAGTTCGACCCGAACGGCGACTACGTGCGCAAGTACGTGCCGGAGCTGCGTTCCGTCGAAGGGAAGGCGGTGCACAAGCTGAAGGACCGCCCCGCCGACTACCCGGAACCGATGGTCGACCACGCCCACGAGCGCCAGGTGTCGTTGGAGCGGTACGGCAAGATCACGTCGTGACAAGCGGCTTGACGCGCCACACGACCGCGAGCGCGGGATCGCCGGTGGCGCTCGGCTCGATCCGCTCCACGGTGAAGCCTTCGCGCTCGTAGAACGCGCCGGCTCGCTCGTTGGCCGCGAAGTGTTCGATGTACAGCCGTCCGGCGTCGGCGGGCAGCTGCGCGGTCAGGGCATCGAGCAGCCGCGGGCCGAGCCCACGGCTGCGCTGCCCGGGGTGGACGTAGAGCTTGTAGACCACGTGGTCGGCGCCGCTGCGGCCGCGTTGCCCGACGCCGAGGAGCTCCCCGCCGGCCTCGGCGACGACCACGAGCCCGGCCGCCACGGCCGCACCGAGGTGCGTTTCGTTCCACCAGTCGCGGACCTGCGCGTCCGCGGCGGCCGCGCCGATCAGCGGAGCGTAGTGGGCCCGGACGTGTGCTTCGCCGAACCGGCGGATCGCGCCCACGTCGCCGGGCCCCGCCGCCCGCACCTCAGCCACGCAGGGCCTCCGACAGCTTGATCCGGCTGCCGATCCGCAGCACGCTGTTGCCGTAGATCTTCCCGCCGACCCAGGTCAGCACGGCGACGAGGGCGATGGTCAGCGCCAGCGACAGCCCGATCTCCCAGCCCGCCGCCGCGCCCGTCGAGATGCGGGCCGGCATCAGGATCGGCGACAGCAGGGGGATCAGCGAGACGATCTTCGTCGCCGAGCTGGCGGGGTCCTGGACCAGCAGGTTGAACCCGGCGATGAACCCGACGACCAGGATGATGTTGAGCGGCCCGACCACCGACTGGGTGTCCTCCTGCCGGGACACCAGCGACCCCAGCGCGCCGTAGATGGTGGCGTACAACAGGAAGCCCAGCAGGTACCAGAGCAGGCCCCACAGCACCGCGCCGGTCGCGAAGCCGGACAGGGTGAACACGCCGGTCGCCGCCGCGGCGCCCAGCCCGACCACCGCGAGGATGACCAGCTGGGTCAGGCCGACCAGGCCGAGCCCGATCACCTTGCCCAGCAACAGCTGCCACGGCCGCACGCTGGCGAGCAGGATCTCCACGACCCGGCTCGACTTCTCCTCGACGACGCCCTGGGCCACCATCATCCCGTAGGTGATGATGCTCATGTACAGCAGGAACGCCACGACCAGCCCGACGACCAGCCGCTGCGTCTGGTCGGCCGGCTGCGGTGAGAGGGCGTCGTCCCGGACGTGGGTGCCGTTGACCCTGGCCATCACCTCGGCCGGTTCCAGCTGCGCGGACGACAGCACGCCGTCGAGCACCTGCTGCTGGGCGACCTGGTCGAGCACCCGGCGCAGTTCGTTGTCCAAAGAGGACTTGTAGGTGGCGGTCAGCTGGGCCGCGCTGCCCGAGACGAGCGCGTCGACGTCGCCGTCTTCGACCTTCTTCCGGCCTTCCGCCGCGTCGGTGACGACGACCGTGCTGATCTCGCGGCCGGAAAGCGCCGCTTCGGTCTGCAGCTGGCGGGCGATCCCGATCGCCTGGCCGGTCAGCCCGACGGTCTTCTTGTCCGCCGAACCGGCCAGCGACGTCTGGAAGAGGACGTACCCCAGCAGCAGCACCAGCAGTACGCCGGTGCCGACGACGAACGACCTGGTGCGCAGCCGGGTGTTCAGCTCGCGCTTCATCACGAGCCAGACGGCGCGGCGGCCACTCAACGTCCTCATCGCGCTTCCCCCTTCTCGGACACCGCGTCGCGGAACAGCTCGGTGAGCGAGCGGCGACGGCGGCTGAACTCGGTGACCGGCCCGGTCGCCAGCGCGGCGGCGAGCACGGCCTGGTCGTCCGCGCCCGGTTCGAGGTCGAGGACGGTGGTGGTGCCGTGCTGCTCCAGCACGCGCACGCCGGGCAGGCCCGTGGCCCAGCCGTTGCTCGCGGCCGGCGCGGTCACGACGAGCTTGCTGCGCGCGCCCGCGGTCAGCTCGTCGACCGTGCCGACGGCGACCATCCGGCCGTCGCGGATGATCCCCACCCGGTCGCACAGCCGCTCGACGAGGTCGAGCTGGTGGCTGGAGAACACGACCGGCACGCCCGCGGCGGCCTTCTCCCGCAGGACGCCGCTCATCACGTCGACGGCGAGCGGGTCGAGGCCGGAGAAGGGTTCGTCGAGCACCAGCACGGCGGGGTCGTGCACCAGCGCCGCGGCCAGCTGGACGCGCTGCTGGTTGCCGAGGCTGAGCTTTTGCACCTCATCCTTGCGGCGCTCGGCCAGCCCGAGCCGGGTGATCCAGTTCTCGGCGTTGCGGTGCGCTTCGCCGGCGCTGAGCCCGTGCAGCTCGGCCAGGTAGACGAGCTGGTCGAGCACCTTCATCTTCGGGTACAGCCCGCGTTCTTCCGGCATGTAGCCGATGTGCGTCCGGGTTTCGTGCGTGACCGGTTCGCCGCCGAACCGGACCTCACCGCCGTCGGCGGCCAGCACGCCCAGCGCGATCCGCATGGTGGTCGTCTTGCCGGCGCCGTTGCTGCCGACGAAGCCGAACAGCTCGCCGGCGCGGACCTCGAACGAGACTCCGTCCAGCGCGACCTTGGCGCCGTAGCGCTTGGAGATCCGGTCGATCTCCAGTGTCCCCTCAGGCATTCCCCATCCCCTCCTCGAAATCCTCGGGGTCGTCGTCCGGCAGCGACCAGCCCAGCACGATGGCCGGGATGGTCGTGCCGGTGACCAGCAGCGCGGACAGCATCATCGCGCCGCGGACGCCGCCGTTTTCGGTCTCGGCGGTGAACAGGCCGTACAGCAACGCGATCACCATCAGGTAGCTGAGCGCCTGGTAGCCGATGTAGGTGACGCGGTGGCGCCATTCGCGCTCGCGTTCGTCCAGCAGGCGCGAGAAGCCGCCGCTCATCCGCCCGGTCAGGACGCGCAGCGTCAGGAACGCGAAGCCGCCGACGGCCAGTCCGCTCAGCCAGAAGGCCGGGAAGACCCATTCCGGCCCCACCTTGAACCGCGCCGCGCCGGCGACCAGGGAGAGGTCGGCCAGTACCAGGACGACGACGAGCGTCCGGCGGTGCTTCCGGGTGCGCCAGCCCGGCAGCTGCCGGGCCCGTTTCCGTTCGGCTTCCTCCATCTTGTCGAGCTGGCGTTCCCAGTAGGCCGCGAGGCGGCCCGGCTGCTCGGTCATGCTCCCCCCTCGCGGTAGACCTGGGTGGACAGCGGCGTGAACGGCTCGCGGCTGAAGACCGCCTCGACGGGCAGGTCGAACACCGCGCAGATCCGGAACGCCAGATCCAGGCTCGGATAGTGGTCACCGCGTTCGAGCGCGCCGATGGTCTGTGGATTGACTTCGACGGCGCTCGCGAGCGCGGCTCGGGTCATCCCGCGCTCCGCCCGGAGCACGGGAAGCCGGTTGTAGATCGGCAGCTCTTTGCCGCGTCTGACCGGACTCATGGCACTAACTGTTGCAAAAACCCAACGGGACGTCAACTCAAGAGAACATCAAGTCCGGTTGACGCAGTCCGCTCAGAGGAGGCCCGCCAGCGACTTGTCGACAAGTTCCGCCACGCGCGGCGTCGCGGCCTCGGCGTCCGGCGGGATCAACGACAGCCGTGTCCGGCGCTCCAGCACGTCCTCGACGTCCAGCGCGCCCTCGTTCCGGACCGCCCACACCACCTCGGCCGCCGTGATCTCCGTTCCCGGCGCCACCGGGGCCGCGAACTCCGCGTCCACCTCGCCCAACGCCGCCACGCGCGCTGCCTCCGTGCCGTACCGGGCCACCAGCCGGGGCGCCGCGTCCACCAGGGACAACTCCGGCCGGGGAGCTGCCCCCAGCAACGGCAACCGGGCCGTGCGACACGGTGAAGCGGCAAGTCCCGTCAAGCGCAGCGCCGCGTCGACGGCGTCCTCGGCCATCCGGCGGTACGTCGTCAGCTTCCCGCCCACCACCGTCAGCAGCCCGTCCGGACCCGCCAGGACCGCGTGCTTGCGGGAAAGATCCGCCGACCGGCCGCTGGTTCCCTCGACCAGGGGCCGCAGCCCCGCATAGGACCCGGCGACGTCCGCCCGGGTCAGCGGCCGGGCGAGCACCGACGAAGCCAGCGACAACAAGAAGTCCACATCGGACTCGGGAACCGCCGGCACGGACGGGATCGGTCCGGAGAGTGGCTCGTCGGTGAGTCCCAGGTAGACCCGGCCGTCCGGCTGGGGGAGCAGGAAGACGAACCGGTTGGTCTCGCCGGGCACGCCGATGTTGACCGACGTCGTCCCCATCGGGACCGTCCCCGGCGCCAGCACCAGGTGCGAACCGAGCGAGGGCCGCAACCGCACCGAACCCGTCAGCGTGCCCGCCCACACGCCCGTCGCGTTGATCACCTGCCGTGCGTGGATGTCCACAGTGGATCCGGAAAGGCCGTCGCGCACCTGAACCCGGTCCGCCGAAAGGGAAGTGGCCGACAGCCGCGTGAGGATTCGGGCGCCGAACGACGCCGCCGTCCGGGCGAGGGTGACCACCAGACGCGCGTCGTCGACCAACGCGCCGTCGTAAGCCAGCAAGGCGCCGCGCAGGCTGTCGGCGGACAGCCCCGGCGCCAGGGCCAAGGCCAGCGGCGCCGGGATCGACCGCGGCCCCGGCAGCACCGACGACGGCGTGCGCGCCGCCCGGCGCAGCACGTCCCCCGCGCGCAAGCCGGCCGCGACCACCCGCTCCTGCACGCGGGAAGTGCCGGGGTACAACGGGAACAGCTGCGGCATCGCGCGCGTGAGGTGTGGTGCCGTCCGGGTCATCAGGATCCCGCGCTCCACCGCGCTCTCGTGCGCCAAGCCGAGTTCGCCGTGCGCCAGGTACCGCAGGCCGCCGTGGACCAGCTTCGACGACCAGCGCGACGTCCCGAACGCCAGGTCGTGCGCCTCGACCAGTGCCACCGACAGGCCCCGCGAGGCCGCGTCCAGTGCGATACCCGTACCGGTGACGCCGCCACCCACCACGACGACGTCGACGCGCTCGCCCGACGCCAGCGCCGCGAGCTCGCGTTCGCGGCGCCGCGCGTTGAGCGAGCCGGACGTCATGGCCGCAATGCCGCGTCGAGCACGTGGGTGAACTCCGCCATCAGCGCCGCCTCGTCGACGTCCGCCGTGGCCGGCCGCAGGGAGAACGCGAACGACTGCACCACCAGCAGCACCGAACGGGACTGCACGGCGACCGGCGCCCGCCGGATCGAGCCGTCCTGGTGGCCGGCCTCCAGGAGCTGGTGCAACGCCTGCTCGGCGAACTTCTGCGTCGCGCCGAGCCGCTCCACGATGTACGGGAGGACGAGCTCGGGGTCGACGTCGAGCAGGGTGCGGAACAGCGGGTCGGTCGACAGCGCGCGGACCCCGGCCGCCGCGATGAGCACGAGCCGGTCGCGGCTGTGCGCGGCGTCGGCGCCGCCTTCGCTCGCCGTGCGCAGCAACCCGCTGAACTCGCGGGTCATCAGGGCGGCGAGCACGCTGCGGACGTCGGGGAAGCGGCGGTAGACCGTCATCCGGCTGACGCGGGCGGTGCGGGCGATTTCGGCGAGTGTGGTGCGGCGCACACCGACGGCCAGCACGCACGAGCGCGCGGCGTCGAGCAGCACGTCATCGGCCACCCGCGTCGCCGTCTGGCGGTTGCGGGTGTCCGCGAGCGCGGAGGAACCCGCCGTCTGCGTGGTGTGACGTTTTACGTCCATATGTCACACTGTAGTCGTGAACGCTCTCATTGACCACCGCCTCCGCCGGTCCTGGACCGAGGAAGCCGCCGGCGCCGCCCCGCTGCCCGCGCGGGCGGCCAAGTGGCTTGAACAGCGTATCGGCCAGACGGCCCCCGGTGCTGCTCCGACGGGCGATTTGCCGGTGGAAATACCGTCACCGAAACTGGCGAAACCTGCTGAGGAAGCGCTTGCGGAAGTGGTCGGCGCGGAGAACGTGCTGGTCGACGCCGCGGCCCGGCTGGCGAGGGCGACCGGACTGTCCTACCTCGACCTGTTGCGGCGCCGTTCGCCGTCGGCGGAGTTCCCGGTGCCCGACGCGGTCGTGCTCCCCGCCGATCCGGACGAGGTCCAGGCGGTCCTCGACGTCTGCGTCCGGCACGACGTCGGAGTCGTGCCCTTCGGCGGCGGCACGTCGGTGGTCGGCGGCGTCGCCGCACTGCGCGGCGAGAAGACGTCGGTGATCGCGCTGGACCTCGTCCGGCTCGACGCGCTGGTGTCCGTGGACGCCGAGTCGCGCATCGCCGTCCTGCAGGCGGGCGTCCGCGGGCCTGAAGCCGAGCGGCTGCTCGCCGGGCACGGCCTGACGCTCGGGCACGTCCCGCAGTCGTTCGAGCGCGCCACGATCGGCGGCTTCGCGGCGACGCGCTCGGCCGGCCAGGCGTCGTCGGGCTACGGGCGGTTCGAGGACATGGTCACCGGCGTGCGGCTGGCCACCCCGCGCGGCCCGTGGAAGCTCGGCGTCGCCCCGGCGTCCGCGGCCGGGCCGGACCTGCGCCAGCTCGCGATCGGCAGCGAGGGCACGCTCGGCGTGATCACCGAAGTCGCGCTGCGGGTGCGGCCGGCGCCGCCGGTCCGCCGTTACGAGGGCTACGCGCTGCCGGGCTGGGCGGCCGGCGCCGAAGCGGTGCGGGACCTCGCGCAGCACCACGCGCTCGCCGACGTCACCCGGCTGTCCGATGGGGACGAGACCGAGGTGTCACTCGCGCTGAACGCGGGGGTGAAGACGGCGGCGCTGCGCCGCTACCTCGCTGCGCGGGGCGTGCGACGGCCGTGTTTCCTCATCGTGGGCTGGGAAGGCACCGCGCACGACGTGGCGCTGCGCCGCCGTGAGACGACTCGGCGGCTGAAGGCCTCAGGTGCCGTCCGCGTCGGCAAGGCGCTCGGCGAGTCGTGGCGGCACGGCCGGTTCGCCGGGCCCCGGCAGCGGGACACGTTGCTGGACATGGGCATCTGCGTCGAGACGCTCGAAACGGCCGCCTACTGGTCCAATGTGGACGAGCTGCGCGACGACGTCCGCGCGGCGCTGACGGCCGCGCTGGGCCGGGCGATCATCATGTGCCACATTTCGCACGCGTACGAAACGGGTGCGTCGCTGTACTTCACGGTGCTGACGGCCCGCGACGAAGCCGACCCCGCCGGCCAGTGGCAGCGCGCGAAGGCGGCGGCCTGCGAGGCGATCACCGGGCTGGGCACGATCTCGCACCACCACGCCGTCGGCGTCGACCACGCGCCCTACCTGAGCGCGGAGATCGGCACGCTGGGCGTCGAGGTGCTGCGCGCGGCCAAGTCCGCCGTGGACCCGACCGGGATCCTCAACCCCGGAAAGCTGGTGTGACGACTTCGCAGGGCACGCCGTGGCCGTCGGCTGCGACACCCTGCAGCCGCGCCGCTTCGGTCTGCGGGACGTCGGCGGTGCGCACCGGCGCGCCGTCGACCAGCAGGGGATAGCGGATCGGCGCGGCGCCGACGTACGTGTGGACGTCGGTCGGGCGCGTGCCGTCTTCGAGGGTGATGTCGGGGTCGGTGAGCCGGGCCAGGTGGTAGCGGGTGCCGCGGCCTTCGCAGCGGTCCAGGACCGCCAGCTGGTCCGGCGTCACGAACCAGATGGCGTGCTCTTCGACGCCCGGCAGCGCGGTGAGGGTGGCCGGGCGCTGGTCGTCGACCACGCGGAAGCCGGCGGCCCACACGGCGGCGAGGCCGGCGCAGCGCGCGTGCGCCACGACGACGGGGCCTTCGAGGCCGAGACGGGCGCGCAGCCAGGTGATCTTCGACGGGTTCGCGTTCGAGCCGTAGGCCAGCACGGCCATCCGGTCGCGCCAGCCTTCGGGGGCGGCGTCGAGCGGGTGCCCGGCTCCGTCGACGTGCACGAACGAGTGGCCCGGCCGGGCCCCGGGATAGGGTTCGGCCGGATACTCGTCGTCGGTGAAGAGGGTCAGAAAGTCACCACGCTGCGCAGGACGTCACCGTGGTGCATGCGCTCGAAGGCCTGCTCGACGCCGTCGACGCCGATGCGCTCGGTGACGAACTTGTCCAGCGGCAACCGGCCCTGCAGGTAGAGGTCGACGAGCATCGGGAAGTCCCGGCTGGGCAGGCAGTCGCCGTACCACGACGACTTGAGCGAGCCGCCGCGCGAGAAGAAGTCGATCAGTGGCAGGTCGTCCAGCCGCATTTCCGGCGTCGGTACGCCGACCAGCACGACCGTGCCGGCCAGGTCGCGCCCGTAGAACGCCTGCCGCCAGGTTTCGGGACGGCCGACGGCGTCGATGACGACGTCGGGGCCGAAGCTGTTGGTGGCGTCCTGCATGGCTTCGACGACCTGCGCCTCGGACAGGCCCTTGCTGTTGAGCGTGTGGGTGGCGCCGAAGTCCTTCGCCCAGGCCAGCTTGCGGTCGTCCATGTCGATCGCGACGATCGTGGTGGCGCCGGCGAGCTTCGCGCCGGCGATGGCGGCGTCCCCGACCCCACCGCAGCCGATGACGGCGACCGAGTCGCCGCGCGTGACGGCGCCGGTGTTGATGGCCGCGCCGAGCCCGGCCATGACCCCGCAGCCGAGCAGCCCGGCGACGGCGGGCTCGGCTTCCCGGTCGACCTTCGTGCACTGTCCGCTGTGGACGAGGGTCTTTTCGAGGAAGGCGCCGACGCCGAGGGCGGGCGACAGCTTGGTGCCGTCCTGGAGCGTCATCGGCCGGGTGGCGTTGAAGGTCGAGAAGCAGTACCACGGCTTGCCGCGCTTGCAGGCCCGGCAGGTGCCGCAGACGGCGCGCCAGTTGAGGATGACGTAGTCGCCCGGCTCGAGGTCGGTGACGCCTTCGCCGACGGCCTCGACGACCCCGGCGGCTTCGTGGCCGAGCAGGAACGGGAAGTCGTCGTTGATCCCGCCTTCGCGGTAGTGCAGGTCGGTGTGGCAGACCCCGCAGGCCTGGACGTTCACGACGGCTTCGCCGGGACCGGGATCGGGCACGAGGACGGTCTCCAGCGAGACGGGCTCGCCCTTCGCCCGCGAAACAACCCCCTGGACCTCGTACGGCATTCGAACCACCTTCCGGCTGCGCTGCTGGTCGACCGCAGCTAATCACGGATCATGCGGAGATGGCGACATCCGCATGAGTGAGGTTTGCGCAACATGTTGCGTCTTACGCAACTTTGGTCAGCCAAGTGGCGATGGTCGCGAGGTCTTGGCTGGTGAGGCCCGTGCTCGCCGCGACGGTGTGCAGCAGGGCCGGCCCCGGGTGGTGGTTCGCGACCCAGGTCCGGTCGGCGTCGGTGGTTTCGTCGTCGATCCAGGCGAACGGGCGGCCCGCTGCCGCCTCGACGATCGTTCCGGTCTTCCAGTGCAGCCCGGGGATGTCGTCGTCGGGGAACTCGAGCACCGGCAGCGGCGGCAGGCCCAGCAGCGGGGCGAGGCACTCGTTGGCGTCCGCCAGCCACGTGGTGGCCCAGACGAGATCGCACCCGAGAGCCAGCAATCGCGGGCCGAGGCTCGGATCGACCCGCGACAGCAGGGGATTGCCCAGGTCGGCGTCCGTGAAAGTGGCGTAGTCCCCGGAACTGCGCCCGAACGGGATCAGCGGACCGTCGACGTCGAGGAACAGCAGCGGGCGGCGCATGATTTCCGCAGTCTGGCATGGCGGGTGGCCAGGTCGGGGCGTGGCGCACGTGATCGCGCTTCCGTGTGTCGACGCGACGGACCGCGCGTGGGTGACCGGGCCTCCGGCCCCCGGTTTCCAGCTTACCGAGCACCACCGACAGTCTCCGGCGGTTCCGGGAGCTCCATCGACGCGAGCTTCACCGGGTCCGCGACCGACGCGATGCTGACGATCCGCCCGTCCACCACCGTGAACGCCACCACCGACATCGGTGTCCCGTCCGCGCGCCACGCCACCACGCCCGGCAGGCCGCCGACCAGCACCGGCCGGCCGGCCGCCGCCGCGCCGATGCGGGCGCCCGCCGCCACGTTCGTCGCTCCCAGGACCACCACCACTCCGTCCGGGGTGTCGACCGTCAGGCGGACCTCCGGGTCGAGCACGCGCAGCAGTTCCTCGAAGTCGCCGTCGCGGGCCGCGGTCAGGAAGGCCTGGACCACCTCGCGCTGCGAAGAGCCGGTCGGGCGTGAAGGTGTTCGAACCTTCTTGCGGGCTCGGCTGGCGAGCATCTTGGCCGCCGCCGTGGACTTGCCGAGGATGCGGCCGATCTCTTCGAACGGCACCGCGAACAGGTCGTGCAGCACGAACGCCAGCCGCTCGCCCGGGCCGAGGGACTCCAGGACCACGAGCAGCGCCAGCCCGACCGAATCGGCGAGCTCCGCGTCCGCCTCCGGGCCGTCGTCGACCGTCACGACGATCTCTTCGTACGGCGCCTCGGGGCGGGCCTTCCGCGAACGCAGCACGTCCAGGCTGATCCGGCCGACCACCGTCGTCAGCCAGCCGTCGAGGTTCTCGATCGACGCCGCGTCCTGGCGCGACAGCCGCAGCCAGGCCTCCTGCACCACGTCTTCGGCGTCGGCGTGCGAACCGAGCACGCGGTGGGCCACCGCGCGCAGCCGGTCGCGCTGCGCTTCGAACGTCTCGGCCAGGGTGTCGGACATGGTCGTTACCTTCCTCGCTTCTGCTCCGTCGTGGACATGACGGGCCCGGAGGGGCACAGGTAACCGATGGAGGAACGATGGAACCACGGCTGAAGACCCGAAGCGATCCCGAGGTGACCGGCGCGGTCCAGCAGCTGTTCAAGGTGGTGCACGCCGCCGGCGTCGATCCGCTGCTGCTGGAGCTGGTCCACCTGCGGGCCAGCCAGATCAACGGCTGCGCCCCGTGCGCCTACGCGGGCGTCCAGTCGGCGAAACGGCAGGGCGAGACCGACGACCGGCTGCACAGCGTCGTCACCTGGCGCGAGACGCCGTTCTTCACCGAGCCGGAGCGGGCCGCGCTCGCGCTGACCGAGGCCGCCACGCGGATCCAGGACGGCCAGCCGGGCGTGACCGACGAGATCTGGGCGGCCGCCGCCGAGCACTTCGACGAGCAGCAGCTGTCCGCGATCGTCACGCACATCGCGCTGACCGGTTTCTTCAACCGGATCAACCGCGCGATCCGGGAGCAGGCCGGCAAGACCTGGTGAAGTCCGGCGGGGCGCCCGCGAGGCGCCCCGCCGGGCCGGCGTCAAGCCGGCGTGATGATGTACGCGATGCCGCCGGGACCGCCGGCGACGCTGCCGTCGGCGCGGTAGCGCTTCGTCCGCTGCCAGATCTTCTCGAACTGGTCCCGCTTGTAGACGTTGCGCACCCGGTCGTTGCTGCTCGACGCCGGGTCGTTCGCGATCACGTCGCCGTCCTTCGTGAAGCCGACGACGACCATGATGTGACCCGACGTCCCGTAGCCGGCGCCGTCGAGCTCCGACGACAGGAACGACTGCGACGTGATCACCGGGATGCCGCGCGCGATGTAGTTCTCCAGCTCGTTCAGCGAGTGCAGCCGCGTGATGTGGCCGCGCAGCCCGCGCGACGCCGCATAGGCGGTGTTGAACGGCCAGTTGCCCGTGCCGTCGTACGCGTGGTCGTAGGTGTAGCGCGCCGCGAACGCCACCTGCGGGTCGACGTAGTCCGCCGGGATCCAGGCCAGCTCCGCCGCCGACGGCTTCTTGCCCCAGTACTCGGCCACCATTTCGGTCGACGTCGGGCTGCACCAGGCTTCGCCGCCCCCGCCGTACTGCGGGAACTGTCCCTTGTGGAGGTTCTGCGCGTACGCGGGCACCTTCAGCTCGATCCCGGTGGCGCGTCCGGGCTTCGTCGGCTGCACCTCGAACCGGTCCGGAACGGCCGAAGTCATCGCGCCCAGCAGGCTCACCGACGGCGTCGCACCCGAGCCGGCTTCGCGGTAGAGGCTGACCCGGAGGTGGTACGACTTCAGCGTCACGCCGGTCTTCGTGACCAGCGTGTCGACGTCGACCAGCGCGTTCGCGTCGTCCTGGCCGTCGACGCTGGTGCGCAGGATGTCGGCGTCGCCGCTGGCCCAGCGGCCCAGCACGTACCACGCGGTTTCGGCGCCCGCCGACGTCCGGGCCTGCGCCTCGACCTGCAGCCAGGTCTTCGCGGGCGTCTTCGCGTTCCACGACGCGACCAGCTGCGTCGCGCCGAAGCCCTGCCGGTACTCCGGTGACGTCCACTGGCCGTACTCGTACGTTCTGGTCGTGCCCAGCTCCGGCTCGGTGTGCTCCACCGTGCCGATCGGGCGGGCCAGGCGCAGGCCGTCGTGGGTGAGCGCGACCCCGGCGAAGCCGCCTTCGTGGAAACGGCCGCCGGTCCACTCGTGGTAGTCGATCGCCTCGTCGTCGCGCGGGCGGACGGGCCCGGCCTCGGCGACGTGCACGGTTACCGCAGACAACACGACCACTGACAATAAGGTGAACAACTTGCGTACGCGCATCGCGGCTCCCTGATCGGCCCCCAGTAGCCAGGAATTTTCGCCGCTCCGGCCGGGTCTGTAAACAGGTACCTACAGGACGGCCTGCGTCTGTGTCACTTTCGCGACCAACTTGCCGTCGTCGTCGTGGATTTCGGTCTCCACCACGACGAACTTGCGGCCCGCGTGCAGTGGTCTGGACGACGCAACGGCGTAGCCCGAACGCACCGCGCGCAGGAAGTTCGTCTTCGATTCGACGGTCGTCGTGCCCTGGCCGCCCTCGGGCAGGTTGAGGAACGCGCATACGGCGCCGGTCGAGTCGGCCAGCGCCATGAGCGCGCCCCCGTGCAGCGCGCCGCCGAGCGTGCAGAGGCTCTCGTCCCACTTCAGCCGGCTGCGGACGAGCGCGGGCCCGTGCTCCAAGACCTCGACGCCGAGGCGTTCGGAGAACGGCATGGAGCGGTGGAAGAGCTGGGTGCCTTCGGGGTCGGTCATGCTCCGCAGCTTGCCCGAAGATCCGGGGCCGGGCGATTACCTCCGGCGTAACCTCAGCTCAGCGGGTTGACGAGCAGCAGTTCGGTGTTGTGGTCCTCGGCCGCGCCGACCCGGCCGAGGTCGGTGTGGATGTCGTTGTAGGACAGCTCGCGGTACAGCGACGCGAGCGCCTGTGGCGTCCGGGCGTCGTAGTCCACGGCGTACGGCGCTTCGGCTTCGATGAGCGTCGTGAACAGCGACAACGTGCCGTCGGCGTTGTCGGCGACCTCGACGATCCGCGCGTGCTGCGGAAAGTCGACGTGCGACGCGGTGTTGATCTCCCAGAAGCTCTGCTGCGGGGTGGTCCCGGTGTGCGGCGTGATCTTGTTGAGGTGCGTGTGGCCGTTGACCCAGGCCAGCACGTTCGGGAACCGCTTGAGCAGCGCGACGAAGGCGTTGCCGTCGAGGCGCGGGTCGAGCAGGTGGCGCGAGTCCGGCAGCAGGTTGCCCATCGAGCCGCTGGTGTGGTGGCTGAAGAGGAGGAACAGCTCGTCGGTGACGGCGTGGGTGACCTTGCGGCCGAAGAAGTCGTAGTACGCCGAGCTGCCGCGCTTCAGCGTCGACTCGACCCAGGAGTACTGCGCCAGCCCGATCGAGCCGTCGGCGAACCCGGCGTCGGTGGTGGTGTCGAGGCTGATCCCGGTGATGCCCGGCGCGATCCGGAAGGTGTAGTAGACGTTCTGGCCGTCGGCGTTGGCGCTGGTGAAGCCGTGCCCCACCGGGCCGGGGCCGGTGTTGGCGGCGTCGAGGTGGGCGCGGACGAACTCACCGGTGCCGAACGGGCGCCGCCGCGCGTCCGGCGTGATCTCGCGGATGGTGCCGCTGCCGCCGAACAGTTCCGCGACCGGGACGCCGGAACCCTTTTTGATCGCGTCGGCGAGCTTCTTCGCGGTGGTCTCGTCCTTGCCGATGACCTTGTACTTCCCGGTGTACCAGGCGTCGATCCCGGGGATCTGCGCCGGCAGCGAGCCGACGATGCTGTCGTCGTGGTTGCCGAAGGTGCAGAACCACGGGACGTCGAGGCCGGGCGCGGTGAAGGTCTTCATGCCCGCTTCGAGCAGGCCGGGGAGCTGCGGGAAGCCCTTCGCCGAGTACTTGTCGCCCACGCCGGGGATCGAGGGGTTCCAGTACTCGTCGTTGCCGGAGCTCTGGACGCCTTCGTACGCGTTCGCGTCGCCGGAGTTCGGGGTGACGGTGCCGCCGTTGAGGACCTTGAGGAACCAGTCGAGCTCGATCAGCTCGTGGTTGTCGGTGTTGTCGCCGGTGGTGACCATGAGGTCGAACGGCCGCCCGGTGAACGGGCCCTGCCGCACGCTGTTGACCCGTTCGACCAGCGCGCTGGTCGCGACGGTGCCGAGCGCCTCCTGCGGCCGGTGCGCGGAGCCGATGAACGGGTGCAGGTACTCGAACCGCGCGGGGCTTTCGGCGTCGGTGATGTGCAGGTCGGTGAACTGCACGAAGGCTGACAGCGCCCGGCGCCGGTCGTCGCGCCCGCTCTTCGGGGCGGCGAGGTCGCCGCGCACGACGAGCGGCCACCCGGGCCCGGCGGACAGCCGCGAGTAGGTCGCGGTACCGCCCCCGGTGGCGACCTGTTCGAGCGTGGTGCCGGTGGTCGTGACCGAGCGGGTGCTCGTGAGCCGGAGCGCGCGGTCGAGGGCGTTCGCGGTGGGCGTGCAGAGCAGGAGCCCGACACCGGCGGCGCCCGCGGTGGCGAAGGTGCGCCGGGTGAGTTCGGCCATGAGTTCGCTCCCCAGTCTTCTCGGTTGACCGGCACCGTGCCGGACCCGGGTGGACGCGAGGTGAACGTGAAAAACATTCACCGTGACAGTTGAGTTCACCTTGTCACAGGTCCGGGGAGGGGTGTACCGCCGAAGGTTGTGGTCATTTCCGCCGCTGGCGTGCGGCCAAGGTCAGCAGAAGGCGCCGCACGTGGTTACGGCGGTCGCCGCGGTGAGGAAGATGATCACCACGATGATCGCCGGGATCATGGCGATGCCGCCGCAGACCAGGCCCGCGATGCCCATGCCGCGGCCGGTGTACCCGGGCTGGGTGCTCTGGCGCAGGCCGGCCCAGGACAGCCCCATCGCGACCAGGCCGAGGACCACGTCGCCGATCGGGATCCAGAAGCCGAGCAGGGCCAGGATCCCGACCACCATGCCGGCGACGCACAGCCCGCTGGTGCGCAGCATCGGGTACGGGCCCGGCATGGCCGCGTACGGCGCCGGGTACGCCGGTACCGGCGCCGACGGCGGGTACCGCGGGTCGTCCGGGTTGACCGGCGGGTAGGGGGTCGAACTGGTCATCACGCACCTGCTTCCTGAGAGACGTCCCCAAGTCGCCGCCGGATCGCCGCGTGTTACGAGCCGCCCAAACCGGACTCGGCCACCCCGCGCACCAGGTACCGCTGCAGGAACGCGAACAGCAGCACGATCGGCAGGATCGACACCGCCGCCGCCAGGAACAGCAGGTTCAGCTGCGGGTTCTGCGCCGTCAGCAACCCCGACAGCGCCACCTGGACCGTCCACGAATCCGGTGACTGGGCGATGATCAGCGGCCACAGGAACGCGTTCCAGCTACCGATCACCGTGATGACCGCGATCGCCGCGAAGAAGCCCTTCGAGTTCGGCACCACGATCCGCCGGAACACGCCCCACCGGCTGAGCCCGTCCACCCGGCCTGCCTCTTCCAGTTCACGGGGGAAGTCGAGGAAGTACTGCCGGAACAGGAAAACGCTGAAGGCGCTGAACAGCCCGGGGATCACCAGGCCGCGGAAGTCCGACAGCCAGCCCAGCGACGAGACGACCACGAAACTCGGCACGAACGTCACCGACGTCGGGATCATCAGCGTCGCCAGCACCGCGTAGAACACGATCCTGGAATGCCGGTAGGGGATCCGCGCCAAGCCGTAGCCCGCCATCGAGCAGACCACCAGCAGACCGACCGTCTGCAGGATCGCGACCAGCGCCGAGTTCAGCAGGCTGCGGGCGAACGGGACGTCCGAAAGCGAGAACAGCCGCGAGAAGTTCTCCCAGTGCACTGTGGACGGAACGAACGTCCACTGTGGAGAAGTCAGGTCCGCTCGCGAGGCCAGGCCGTTGCGCAGGAGCAGGTAGAACGGCAGCAGGAAGAGAACCGCCGCCACCGACAAGCAAGCCCACCGCAGGAACGCCCTCATACCGCCCGCCCGAAGCGCAGCACCCGGCCCTGCAGCAACGTCACCAGCGCGATGATCAGCGCCAGGAGGACCGCACCGGCGCTGCCGCGGCCGAGGTCCTGGCCGCCCGAACCCAGCGACGTGTAGTACAGGTACACCAACGGCGGCCGGGCGAACGGCGGGTAGCCGCGGGTGTCGCCCATGATGTTGTAGAACTCGTCGAACGCCTGGTAGGCGTTGATCAGGTTCAACAGCAACACCGCCACCGACGTCGCGCGCAGCTGCGGCAGCGTGATGTGGCGGAACACCGGCCAGCCCGGCTTGGCGCCGTCGAGCCACGCCGCTTCGTACAGCTGGACCGGGATCCGCTGCAGGGCCGCGATGAACAGGATCATGTAGAACCCCAGCTGCAGCCACAGCCGCGCCGTCACCAGCACCACCCAGTACAGCGGCGGGTGCACCGTGCCGGTCCAGGCGACCGGGTCGACGCCGAAGACCGAGAGCACCGTGTTGGCCAGTCCGTACCGGACACCCGAGAACAGTGACGTCTTCCAGATCAGCGACGCCACCACGTACGAGCAGGCGAACGGCAGGAAGAACACCGACCGGAAGAACGCCCGCGCGAACCGCAGCCGGTTGACGCCGAGCGCCAGCGCCAGCGACAACACGAACGTCAGCGGCACGATGAACACCGCGAAGACGCTGAACGTCCCCAGGCTCGACAGGAACGGCTCGTCGGTGAGCATGTGCCCGTAGTTGTCCAGCCCGACGAACTCGGTCGGCGTCACCGTGTTGCGCGCGTCGAAGAACGACAGGTACGCGCTCCAGCCGATCGGCAGGTACGCGAAGACCGCCAGCCCGATCAGGAACGGCCCCACGAACAGCCAGAACGCGCGCGCATCGCGCCGCTTCCGCCCCGGTGTCATCCAAACAGGCGCTTCAGCTCGGCGCGCGCCACCTCGACCGCGGTCTTGACCTGCGCGGCCGGATCCGCCCCCTCCTTCGCGATCTTCGCGACCGCGTCGGACAGCGCCGTGTTCGACGGCTGGGTCCACACCGGACCGCCGACGAGGTGGCTGCTCTCCTGGACGAACCGGGCCGCGTCGGCGGCCGGGCCGGACTTGAGGTTGTCCGCCCGGCCGACCAGGCTCTGCCGGGCCGGCACGTGGAAGCCGAACTTCGTCGCGAACTCCAGCTGGTCCTGCGTCTGGTCGATCCACAGCCACTTCACGAACGCCTTGGCCTCGGCGACGTGCGCGCTCTTGGCGTTCACCATCGCGCCGTACGCCCCGACCGGCACCGACGGCGCGCCGCTGCCGTCCAGCTTCGGGAAGGGCAGGACGCCGAAGTCGTCGTCGAACGCCTGGCGGATCTTCGGCACGTTCCACAGCCCGGTCCACTGCATCGCGGTCAGGCCGTCGATGAACGCGCCCGGGTCCGACCAGTCCGCCGGCGCGCCGAGCAGCAGGGAACCGTTGGCGTTCAACGTGTGCAGCTTGCCCAGCGCGGTCGCCGCGCGCGGGTCGTCGAAGCCGACCTCGCGGTTGCCGTTCTTCAGGTAGTCGAGCCCGGCCGACCACAGCAGCGGGCCGGTGAGCACGCCGACACCGCCGTCGTTGCCCGCGAAGAAGCCCTTGACGCCGTCCTTCGTCAGCTTCGCGGCGGCGTCGACGAGCTCGTCGACCGTCTGCGGCGGCTGCACGCCCGCGGCCTGCAGCAGGCTCTTGCGGTAGAAGAGCACCTGCGTGTCGGTCGCCTGCGGGATGCCGTAGACCCGGCCTTCGACGGTCTGCGCGGCCAGTACGGCCGGGCTGAAGTCGCCCTTCACCGGCCCGATGACGTCGTCGAGCGGGAGGACCTGCTTCTGCCGCACCCAGTCGATCTTGACCTGCGCCTCGAAGACGTCCGGCACCTTGCTGTTCTGCAGCGCGGTGACGATCTTCGAGTCGTAGTCGCCCGGGTTCCACTGCACGGTCACGGCCGCGCCGGGGTAGCTCGACGCGTACCGCTTGACGGCGTCCTGGACGCCTTCCTCGCCGTACGCGTGGTACCACTGCTGGAGCGCGACCTTCGGGGCGTCCGACGGCGGCGGCCCCGCCGAGTACGCCGTCGAGGGCGGCGGGTCACCCTGCCGCCCGGTGTTGGACCCGCAGGCCGTCGCCAGCGCGCCCATTCCCGCCAGTGCGAGGAAACTCCGCCTGTTCCGCTGCATCCCCAGAACCCCTCCGACGTGCTCCGAAGGCCACCATAAGGGCGCAAGGGTCCCTTATGGTGACCGCCAGAGGCATGAGACTCGCCGGAGATTTACCCGTTAGAGCTGTGAGATGTCGAGCTTTCCCTCGGAGTAGGACGCGCGGATCCGCTTCTTGTCGAACTTGCCGACGCTGGTCTTGGGCACCTCGTCGACGAACGTCCAGTTCTCCGGCAGCTGCCACTTCGCGACCTTGTCGGACAGGTAGTCCCGCAGCTCTTCCGGCGTGACGCGCTGGCCTTCCTTGAGCACGACGGCGACCAGCGGCCGCTCGTCCCACTTCTCGTCGGGGATGCCGACGACCGCGGCCTCGGCCACCGCCGGGTGGCCCATCACCTGGTTCTCCAGGTCGACCGAGGAGATCCACTCGCCGCCGGACTTGATCACGTCCTTGGCGCGGTCGGTCAGCGTGAGGAAGCCGTCCGGGCTGATCTTGCCGACGTCGCCGGTGCGCAGCCAGCCGTCGTGGAACTTGTCCGGGTCGACCTCCGCGCCGCCGTAGTACGACGCCGCGATCCACGGGCCCTGGACCTCGAGTTCGCCGACGGCCTCGTTGTCCCAGGGCAGTACCGCGCCGTCGTCGTCGATCAGCCGGGCCCGCACGGAGGCCGGGAAGCGGCCCTGGGTGTAGCGGTACTTCCAGGCGTCCTCGCCGGTCGCGGCGGCCGGCGGGCGGGCGACGCTGCCCAGCGGCGACGTCTCGGTCATGCCCCAGGCGTGCAGGATCGGGACGTCGTGCCGCTCCTGGAATGCGTGCATCAGCGACGGCGGCACCGCCGAGCCGCCGACGACGACCTCGCGCAGGTGCGAGATGTCCTGCGGGTGGGCTTCGAGGTGGGCGAGCAGGCCCTGCCAGACGGTCGGCACCGCGCCGGCGAACGTCGGCTTCTCCGCGGCCAGCATCGCCGAGATCGGCGCCGGCTGGAGGAACCGGTCCGGCATCAGCAGCGACGCGCCGACCATCAGCGACGCGTACGGCAGGCCCCACGCCATCGCGTGGAACATCGGCACGATGGCCAGGGCCTTGTCGTGCTGCGCGAGCCGCATGCTGTCGGTCATGCAGACCTGCATCGAGTGCAGCCAGATCGACCGGTGTGAATAGGCGACGCCCTTGGGGTCACCGGTCGTGCCCGAGGTGTAACACATCGCGGCGGCGGAGCGTTCGTCGACGTCCGGCCAGTCGAAGGTGTCGGGCTGCGCGGCCAGCAACTCGGCGTAGGCGTGCACCTCGACGCCGTCGGGTGCTTCGAGGGACGCGGCGTCGCCGTTGGCCACGATGACGTGCCGGACCGTCTTGAACTGCGGCAGCTGCTTCGCCAGCAGGGGGACGAGGGTGCCGTCGACGATGACGACGTGGTCCTCGGCGTGGTTGGCGACGAAGACGAGCTGTTCCGGGAACAGCCGGATGTTCAGCGTGTGCAGCACGGCGCCCATGGCGGGGACGGCCAGGTAGGCGGCCATGTGCTCGGCGTTGTTCCACATGAACGTGCCGACGCGCTGGTCACCGGTCACGCCGAGGCTCTTGAGGGCGTTCGCGAGCCGCGCGGCGTTGCGGCCGAGTTCGCGGTAGCTCTCGCGACGGGCTTCTGAACCGGTCCAGGTGATGACTTCGCTCGCCGAGTGCACCGACGTGCCGTGGCGGAGCAGGTTCGCCAGCGACAGCTGGCCGTCCTGCATGGTGCTCAACATGGTCGCTCCCGGGGGTCGCTCGCCGGTGAACTGGGGTTGCGCCGACTCTAGTGCGGATCGGGTGAAGCGGGCATGGTCAACTACGGCTCCGTTCGGTCACGGTCGTCGCGCGATCGGGCGACCACCGGACGATGATCAAGATCATCAATTTTTCGGCTTTTCCTTATGTGCAAGGAAATGTGCACGAGAACAGTGCGTAACGGAGGCTCCACTTCCGGGTGAGAGAGGCCACGCGGCCCACTTCTTGGGAGCGTTTCCGCAGGCCGGAGCGGGTTGCCCGGTATCACCTCCGGGGGTAATAAGTGCGTGTCGGTTGCACGGCCACGAAGCGGGTGGCGTTTACTGGGCCCGTGGCAAGAGACGGCTGAGCAGCGCTTGCAGGAGCAAGCGCTCACAAAAGCTGTCGGCCGCGAAAGCGGAGACCTGAGAGGAAAGGACACTACGTTGGCTCTGCCTACGTTGACTCCGGAGCAGCGCGCCGAGGCCCTGGCCAAGGCCGCCGAGGCTCGCAAGGCGCGTTCGGAGCTGCTCGCGTCGATCAAGTCCGGCCAGGAGAGCATCGAAAAGGTGCTCAAGCAGGCCAAGGAGAACAAGACCATCGGGAAGACGAAGGTCACCCAGCTGCTGAAGGCCGTCCCCGGCCTCGGCGCGGTGAAGGTCGCTGCCCTGCTCGAGCAGGCCGGCATCGACCCGGACCGGCGTGCGGCCGGCCTGGGCGAGCGCCAGCGCGAGGCGCTCATCGACGCGCTCAAGTAGCCGTCACCAGGAGCTGACCGCGAGGGGAGTGTCGCTGGTGACACTCCCCTCGCGGATCCTCCGAAGCCTGGGACGCTGGTCTTGTGAGTTCTCCTGATCCGGCAACCCCGGCTGACCTCGCCGCCCGCTACCAGCGAGGCGACTTCCTCTTCACGACGGCCCAGCGCGCACTCCTCGCGCAGGGCACCATCCGGACCGTCACCGAGACGGACCCGCAGCGGCTCGCCTCGGCGATCCCGGGTGTCCTGGCCGAGACGGGCGCCCCGCTGGCCGTCGGCGTCCTCCCGTTCGACACCGGGCCCGACACAAAGGTGCCCGGCCACCTCGTCGTGCCCCGGACCGTCCACCGGTCCGAAGGGGCGCCTTCGCTGCCGCGTGAGGTGCTCCCCGCGCCCTCGCGGGTGCGCGCGGTGCCGTCTCCCGCGTTGCACATGGAGGCCGTGCGCGCCGCGGTTTTCGCACTGGACGAGCGTGACCTGCGCAAAGTCGTCCTGGCCCGTGCCTTGGACCTCGAGTTCGCCGCGCCGGTGCCCGCCGAGAGCATCGTGCGCAACCTGGCCGTCGGCAACCCCCGGCACTTCACGTACGCGGCCGAGCTGCCGGGCGGCCGGTCGCTCGTCGGCGCCACGCCCGAGCTGCTGCTGCGGCGGACAGGCCGGACGGTGTTCTCCTCACCGCACGCCGGATCGATGCCGCGCTCGGCCGACCCGGTGGCCGACCGCGCGAACGGCGAGGCGCTGCGGGCGTCCGGCAAGGACCAGCTCGAGCACGCGGTGGTGATCGACTACCTGGTCGAGGCCCTGCGGCCGTTCTGCCGGACGCTGGACGTCCCGGCCGGGCCGGAGCTGGTCACGACGCCGGCGATCTGGCACCTGCGGACACCCATCACGGGCGAGCTGGCGGACCCGGACATCACGGCCCTCGACCTGGCGGCGGCGTTGCACCCGACCCCGGCGATCTGCGGCACGCCGACCGAGGGCGCCCGCGACCTGGTGCAGGAGCTGGAGCCGTTCGACCGCGACTACTACGCGGGAGCGGTGGGCTGGGTCGACGCGGCGGGCGACGGCGAGTGGGCGGTGGGGATCCGCTGCGCGGAGATCGCCTCGACGTCGATGCGGCTGTACGCGGGCGGCGGGATCGTCGCGGCGTCGGACCCGCAGGCGGAGCTGGACGAGACGACGGCGAAGTTCCGCACGCTGCTGACGGCGATGGGGCTGGCGGACCTGCCGGTCTGAGCGGCTCGCCTAAGGGACCCAGTGCTCCTCGGTCACCGACAGTTCTTCGGTGGTCAGCACCGCGATGGCCGCCCGGTAGCCGTCCGCGGCCTTCAGGTCCGCCAGGCGGGTCGTCGCCGGGTCCAGGGCCGGATCGCCCGAAGACGCCAGGCTCGCCGGTTCGTCGTAGCGGGAGAACGTGATGCTCTGCAGCGGGATGCGCAGGCCCTTGCCGGTGGCCTTCATCACGGCCTCTTTGCGGGTCCAGTAGACGAAGAACGCCGCCGCCTTCTCCGCGCCGCCGAGGCCCGCCAGGTGCTCGGCCTCCACCGGGCTCAGCGCGTACTCGATCAGGCCGTCGTCCGCGCGGCGGGTGGCCGTTTCGACGTCGAGGCCGACCGGGACCGACGGGGTCGCCGCGACGCCGATCAGCTCGCCCGAATGCGAGATCGACAGCGTCAGGTCCGCGCCGGGGATCCGGGGCCGCCCGTGCGGCTTGCCGCAGTCTTCGCAGGTCGCGTCGAACTTCACCGCCTCGAGCGCCAGGCCGAGCCGCTCGGCCGCGACCGTCTTCGCCAGTACCCGGCCGGTCAGGAACCGCCGCTTGTCCGCCTCCTGCCGGTACGCCTCGAACCGCCCTTGCTCGACGTCGTCGAGCAGGCGCATGAAGCGATCTTCGACGGGCAACGGCGACGACCAGCGGACCTCGATCTCCATCACACCCCCGATCCTTCCGGGCCCGGAAGCCGTTGTCACGACTTCCGGCCGAGGTCTGGGGTGGTTCCGCCGGTGGCGGCCGACCGCCGGGCCGCTGTCAGACGTGGGCGTGCCCGGTGACAGCCGGGGCGGGAGCGGTCCGCCAAGCCGCGCGGTCGGCGGTCACCACGCCGAAGGCGATCAGGCACCACAACGCGCCGGTGAGCCAGTCCATCCGGTCGGCGTCGGCACCGCGGAAGCCGAGCGCGGCGTAGCTGATCGCGCCTTGGTCCACGTGGAAGACCAGCGCCATCAGCGCACTTCCGCCGGTGCGGTTGACCAGCCACACGTAGACCAGGGTGATCGCGAAGGTCACGACCAGGCCGATCGGGGCGAGCTTGCCCGAGGTGACCAGCGGCAGGTGCCACAGCGCCACCACCACACCGAGGGTGGTGCCGGCGCGGAGCGGGGACCACTTCTCCTGCAGCCGCGGCAGCGCGTAGGCCCGCCAGCCCGGCTCCTCGCCGAGCGGTCCGTCGAGCGGGTTGACGAACCGGATCGCGGCGACCAGTCCGAGGTCGGTCCAGGCGAGGTTGCCGAGGCTGGGCGCGGGAGCACCCCAGAGCGTCACGTTGGCCAGCGACGCGACCGCCAGCACGGCCAGGGGCAGCGCGATGGCGACGGCCCACCAGGTCCAGCCGACCCGCCAGTGCGTCAGCCGCGCCAGCAGGTCGCGGTAGCCGGCCCGGCCGTCGGCGACGGCGATGACGACGACCGCCGCGACCACGGGGCCACAGGCGAAGAACGGCGTCGGCGAGAGACCGGCGACGTAGAACGGCCAGGCCCACCAGGAAACGGCGAAGGCGAGACCGAAGAACACGGTGAGGCGGTGGCGGCGGGTCCACGCGGTGATCGGCATCGGTGCCTCCTGGCGTCGGCGTGCGGTTCCCCTCGACGATGCGCCGCGCCGGTGTCCGGGCGGCAGCGGGCGGGCCCCGGCGTCCGGTGAGGGTTTTCCCCGTGGCCGCCAGGGTTTTCCCGCTGCCGCCGCAGTGGGCGCGGCGGCCACAGTGGTCTCTCGACAGCGTCACGAGGAGGAACTCATGATCGAAACCCGCGGACTCACCAAGCGCTACGGCCCGACGCTCGCCGTCGACGACCTGTCCTTCACCGTCCGGCCCGGCCGGGTCACCGGCTTCCTCGGCCCGAACGGTGCCGGCAAGTCGACGACCATGCGCATGGTCCTCGGGCTGGACCGGCCGACGTCGGGGCACGCCCTGATCGGCGGCAGACCGTACGAGGACCTGCCGCACCCACTGCGGGAGGTCGGTGCGCTGCTCGACGCGAAGTGGGTGCACCCCAACCGGTCCGCCCGCAACCACCTGCGCTGGCTCGCCCGGTCGAACCGGTTGCCGGCCGCCCGGGTGGACGAGGTGCTCGACCAGGTCGGGCTGACCGCGGTCGCGGACCGCCGCGCCGGCACGTTCTCGCTGGGCATGTCCCAGCGGCTCGGCATCGCCGGCGCACTGCTGGGCGATCCGGGAGTGCTGCTGTTCGACGAGCCGGTCAACGGGCTGGACCCGGAAGGCATCGTCTGGATCCGCCGGTTCATGCGGGACCTCGCCGCCGAAGGCCGCAGCGTGCTGGTGTCCAGCCACCTGCTCCCCGAGATGGCCCTCACCGCGACCGATCTGATCGTCATCGGGCGGGGCAGGCTGATCGCCGAGAGCTCGACCGCCGAGTTCGTCGACGGCGCCGTCACCTCGACCGTGCGGGTGCGCAGCCCGCAGCTGCTCGAACTCGCGGAAGTCCTGCTGCGGGACGGAATCGACGTGCAGGCCGAGCCCGGTGACGACGAGGCACTGGTCGTCGCCGGCACGGACATCGCCCGGATCGGCGAGCTGGCCGCGGGCGCCGGGGTGGTGCTGCACGAGCTGGCCCTGCAGCGGGCCTCGCTCGAAGAGGCGTTCATGCACATCACCGGGCACGACGTCGAGTACAGCGCCGGCGCACCCGCCGGCGACCGGAACGACTCCGCGGTGCTCGCCGCGGCAGGAAGGTGACCACGATGTCCCTCATCGCAGCCGAACGGATCAAGCTGACGTCGATCAAGTCGCCGTGGTGGTGCGCCGCGTTCGGGGTCGTCGCCACCGTCAGCGTGGGCTCGATTTCCATGGCGGGCAGCGAAGACACCGGCTTCTCCGGTGTTCCGTCGACCCAGCTCGGCTACGGCCTGGGCATGGCGGTGGTCATGGTGATGGCGACGCTCGCGGTGACCACCGAGTACTCCGTCGGCATGATCAGGACGACGTTCCTGGCCGCGCCGGCCCGCGGCGCGGTGCTGCTGGCCAAGACGCTGGTCATCGCGCTCGCCGCCGGGCTGGTCGGGCTGCTCGCCGCGTTCGGCAGCTGGGCGCTGGGCCTGGTCCTGATGCCGGGCCGCGACCTCGCGTTGCACGGACTGGCCGAATGGCGTCAGGTCGGCGGGGTCGGCCTGGTCTACCTGGTGGCCGCGGTGTTCGCCGTCGCGGTGGGGACCCTGATCCGGCACACCGCGGGAGCGGTGGCGCTGGTGTTGACCTGGGCACTGATGGCCGAGTCGCTGCTCGCGATGATCCCCGGGTTCGAGTCGGCGGCCCGCTGGCTGCCGTTCCAGGCCGCCAAGCAGTTCCTGCTCAGCGGGCCGCCCGCGGACGGCGCGGCGCTGACCGAACAGCCGTGGGTGGCGATGGGCTACTTCGCGGCGGTCAGCGGCGGTCTGCTGGCGATCGCGATCGCGGTGGCCAAGCGGAGGGACGCCTGAGGCGAGCCCAGGTGGCCGGATCCGGGAACGGGTCCGGCCACCTCGGCGTGCGTTCAGCCGCGCAGGTAGGTGAGCACCGCGAGGACCCGCCGGTTGTCGTCCGCGCCCTGGTGCAGCCCGAGCTTGGTGAACACCGAGCGCACGTAGGCCTCCACGGTTTTCTGGCTCAGGTAGAGCCGCTGGCAGATGGCCTGGTTGGACCGTCCTTCGGCCATCACCTTCAGCACGTCCCGCTCGCGGTCGGTCAGCTGGTCGAGCGGGCTCCGGGTGCGTTGGCGCCCGACCAGCTGCGCGACCACGGACGGGTCGATGACCAGGCCGCCGGCCGCGACCCGGCGGATGGCCTCGGTCAGCTCGTCGAGATCGGCCACGCGTTCCTTGAGCAGGTAACCGGCCCCGCGCGCGCCGGACTCGATCAGCTGCAGCGCGTAGTGCGGCTCGACGTGGGCCGACAGCACCAGCACACCGACCGACGGGTGCCGTTCCTGCAGGTCCCGGGCCGCGTCCAGGCCCTCGGTGGTGTGCGTCGGCGGCATCCGGATGTCGACGACGACGGCGTCCGGCGGGTCCTGACGCACCCGGTGCAGCAGCGCCGCGGCGTCGCCGACCTGCGCCACGACGTCGAACCCGGCTTCGGTCAGCACGCGCGCCACGCCTTCGCGGAAGAGGACCGCGTCATCCGCGATCATCACCCGCATGGCACGTCGGCCCGCACTCGAGTGCCGGTGCCGCGGGGACTCACGACCCGCAGCCGGCCCCCGCGGGCGGCCACGCGGTCGGCGAGCCCGCTCAGGCCCGGGCCGCCCGGGTCGGCGCCGCCGACCCCGTCGTCGCTCACTTCGACGTTCACCTGACCTCCTTGCGCGCGGACCACGACCTCGGCCCGGCCGGCGTGCGAGTGCCCGGCCACGTTCTTCAACGCCTCGAACACCACGAAATAACAGGTCCGTTCCACCGGCCCGGGGAGCCGCCCGCCGGGCACGGCCGAGACCACGGTGGGCACCGGGCAACGGTCGGTGAGCGAGGCGAGCGCCGGCCCCAAGCCGGCTTCGGCCAGCAACACCGGGTAGATGTCACGGGCCAGTTCCCGCAACTCTGCCATGGCCAGGCCCAGTTCTTCCCTCGCTTCGGTGACGAGTGCGGCCGCGTCGCCGGTGAGTGTCCGGGCGGCCAGGCTCAAGGCCAGCACGGCGGAAGCGAGCCGCTGCTGGGCGCCGTCGTGCAGCTGCCGTTCGAGCCGGCGCCGGAATTCGTCCGCGGCGTCGACGATCCGGGCGCTCTCCGGTTCGGGCGTCGTCACGTCTTCGGCTCCAGGAGCCGCCGGACGAGGTCGCCGCTCAGCGCGGACTTCGCGATGAACCCGACGGCGCTGCTGGCGTCGACCAGCGACCCGTAGTCGTCCCGGGAGCGGCTCGACACCAGGACCACGGCGGGCGCTTCGTCCTGCGCACTCAGCGCCGCGGCGACGGCGAAGCCGTCCATGTCGGGCAGGCCCACGTCCAGCAGGACCACGTCGGGCCGCAGCCGGGGCGCGGCCGCGATCGCCGCGGCGCCGTCGGCCGCCTCGCCGACCACGACGAGCCCGTCGGCCACCAGGACACGGTGGGCGAACGACCGGAACGCGGCGTGGTCGTCCACGATCAGGACCCGGGGAACCATCCCCTCATCGTCGCAGCGCCGCCGCCGGAGCGGCTACCGGGACAACCCTGCGGATCCGCGGCGATCAGCGGTACCGGCGGGAGTCGTCCTGCATTACCGTGCGGCTGCCAGGGGGACCCGTCGACCGCAGCAGGACAAGTCATGGCTTCGGAAACGGCGTTCGCCGGCGGGCAGGCCCGCACTACCACCACCCACCGGTTCGCCCGCTCCGGGCACGGACCGGGCTTCTGGCTGCTGCTCTGGGGCGTGGCGCTCGCGGCCGAGTTCGGCGCGCTGGTCCCGGTGCTGTTCCCGAACGGGGCACCGGTCGCGGCGATCGACGTCGCGTTCCGGCTGATCGGCGGCTCCTTCGCCGCCTGCGGGCTGATCGCCTGGCGCCGCCGGCCGGACAACCACAGCGGGCTGCTGATGACCATCACCGGCTTCGCCTTCTTCGTCAGTCCCTTGGTGAGCCAGCTCGCGTGGCCACCCGCGCAGGTCGTCGGCCTGTGGCTGCCGGACCTGTGGGTGCTGTTCTTCGTCCTGCTCGTGCTGACCTTCCTCACCGGTGGGCGGGCGCGCACGACGGCGGACCGGGTGCTCGCCGGTGCGGTCCTGCTGGAACTGTTCGTCCTCGCCCCGTTGTTCCTGCTGTTCTCCGGGGTACCGGGCAACCCGATCGCGATCTGGCCGCACGAGCGGCTCGCCGAGCTCGTCGACGTCGCCCAGCGCGGCACGCTGCTGGCCGCCGTGACCGGCACCGCCGTCGTCGTCGCGGTGCGCTGGCGCTCGGCGTCCACGCCCGGACGGCGGGCGCTGGCGCCGGGTGTCGCCGGAGCCGCCTGCCTGCTGCTGTTCGGGTGGCTGCTCGTGGCGCAGTTCCTGACCGGCGAGAAGTCGATGGTGCTGCTCTGGATCGGCGTGTGCTCCCTGCTCACGGTGCCCGTCGCGTTCCTGATCGGGCTGCTGCGGTCACGGCTGGCCAGAGGCGGGCTGGCCGACCTGTTCCGGGGGATGCGCACCCTGCGGCCCGACGACCTGCGCGGCGCGTTGGCAAAGGCACTCGGCGACCCGGACCTGGAGGTCGGCTACGCCACCGCGTCGGGCACCTACGCCGATCTGGACGGCAACCCGGTCACCCTGCCCGGCGCCGGTACGTCCCGGTCGGTGGCCGGTGTCGAGCGCGACGGCAGCCGGGTCGCCGTGCTCGTCTACGACCGGTCCCTCGACGACGACCCCGAGCTGGTCGAAGCGGTCACCGCCGCGGCGACGATCGCGCTGGAGAACCAGCACCTGCACACCGAGGCCCGGCGGCGCCTGGCCGAGGTCGAGCACTCCCGCGAACGGATCATCGCCGCCGGGGACGCCGAACGCCGTCGCATCGAACGCAACCTGCACGACGGCGCCCAGCAGGGCCTGGTGACGCTCGCGATGCAGCTGTCGCTGATCCAGCGGCAGATCCGGCGCGACCCCACGGACGCCGAACAGCTCGTCACCTCGGCCAGTGACCAGCTGGCCCGCTCGCTGGCCGAACTGCGCGAGCTCGCCCGCGGCATCCACCCGGCCGCGCTCGACCAGGGCCTGGACGTCGCCCTCGAGGCGCTCGCCACCCGCTCGCCGGTGCCCACGACGGTGGCGTACGCCCCCGGCCCGCGGCTGCCCCAGCCGATCGAGTTCGCGGCGTACTTCGTCGCGTCCGAGGCGCTGGCCAACGTCGCCAAGCACGCGCGGGCCGGCGTCGTGACCGTGCGCGTCCTTCGCGAGGGCCCCACGGCGGTCATCGAAATCACCGACGACGGCGTCGGCGGGGTGGACCCCACCGCGGGCTCCGGGCTGCGTGGTCTCACCGACCGCGTCGAGGCGCTCCGCGGCCGCTTGACCGTGGTGAGCCCGGCGGGCGGCGGAACCGTGGTCCGGGCGGAACTGCCGGCGTAGGCGAGGGTTAACCCCCGGCGCCGGCGGGGCTGGCCCGGTGACCGGCCACGAGCGTCCGGCGGATGCTGGGCTTCCGAGCACCGGGCCACTTCCCAGGAGACAGCGATGAGCAGCTCGCGAACACTCACCGAGCCCGTGACCGTCGCGGCGGCGGCGCCGGCACGCGTCCACGCGGTGGCCACGGTGCTGCGCCGGCGGCTGCCCTTCACGACCGGCGTGCTGATCGCGATCATCGTCGCCGGTATCGCGACCGGCACGCTGTGGGACGCTGCGAGCGACCGGACGTGGTTCGGCCACGTCGGCTACGGCCTGCCCGCGCTGGCCGACGGCGGGTGGTGGACGCCGGTGACCGGTTCGTTCCTCGCCCTGACGCCGGTCTTCTACCTGCCGGTGCTGCTCTCGTTCGCCGTCTTCGCCGGCGGCGCGGAATGGCGGCTGGGCACCGGGCGGACCGTGGTGATCTGCGGACTCGGCCAGCTGGCCGGCGTGCTCGGTGCCGCGCTGACGCTCCTGGTCTTCCGGGACACCGGGTGGTCGTGGGCGCACAGCCTCGCCGCCCACGTCGACGCGGGTTTCTCCGCGGGCGCGCTCGCCTGCGCGGCGGCGGTGTCGGCGACGCTGCGTTCGCCGTGGCGGCTGCGGCTGCGCGCCGGGCTGTGGGTCTACGTCGGCGTGTCCTTCCTGTTCCTCGGCGGGCTCGCCGACCTCGAACACCTGTGGGCCGTCGCGATCGCCCTTCCGCTGAGCCGCCGCCTGGCCGGTGGCCGCCACGTCGGCCCGCGGGGCCGGGTGCGGGCCGGGCGCCGCGAATGGCGCCTGTTCGCCGCCACCGGCCTCGCCCTGATCGCCGTCGCCGAACTGGTGCTCTGGCTGTTCCCGGCGGACAGCCCCCTGGGCACCACCGGCGGCGACGACACCGGCTGGGGCATCGCCGTCAACATCGCCTTCGTCGCCCTCCTGGCGAACGGGCTGCGCAGCGGCCGGCGCGTGGCGTGGTGGGGTGCGGTGACGCTCGCCGCGATCAACGTTTTCGCCGGTGCGGTGGCCGTGCTCGGGTTCGCCTTCGGCCAGGAGTCCACGGCGGAGAAGGCCCTCACCATGACGGGTGCCGTGCTGTGGGCGGCCGAGCTGGTCCTGCTCGTCCTGACCCGCTGGGCGTTCCGGGCCCCGTTGCGCCGCGGGTTCGGGGTGTCCGCCGGGATCGGCGGGGCCGACGCGGCCGTCGTCCGCGACCTGCTCGGCCGGCACGGGGGCAGCACGCTGTCCTGGATGGCCACCTGGCCGGACAACGCGCACTTCCGCAGCCAGGACGGGCAGTCCGTCCTCGCGTACCGGCGGCACGCCGGGGTGGCCGTCGGCCTCGGCGACCCGATCGGCCCGGCCGGCTCCGCGGCCGGCGCGGTCCGCGCGTTCGCCGTCGCCTGTGAGCACGCCGGCGTCGTGCCGTGCTTGTTCTCCGTCACCCGGCCGGTCGCCGACGCCGCCGCGCGGCTGGGCTGGAGCCGGGTGCAGATCGCCGAGGACACGCTGGTCGACCTCGAGGGACTCGAGCTGCGGGGCCGGAAGTGGCAGAACGTGCGCTCGGCGCTCAACCGCGCCGCGAAGGAAGGGATGAGCTACCGCCACGTCGTGCTGGCCGACGAGCCGTGGGGCGTCCGCAGCCAGGTCCGCGCCATCTGCGACGAATGGGTCGGCGACAAAGGCATGCCGGAAATGGGCTTCACGCTCGGCGGCATGGAGGAGGCCCTGGACCCGGCGACCCGGGTCGGCCTGGCCGTCGACGCCGACGGCAGCGTGCACGGCGTCACCTCGTGGCTGCCGGTGCACGGGCCGGGCGGCGAGGTCCATGGCTGGACCCTGGACCTCATGCGTCGCCGCGGCGACGGGTTCCGGCCCGCGATGGAGTTCCTGATCGGCGCGGGCGTGCTGGCCTTCCAGGCGGAGGGGATGCGGTTCGTGTCGCTTTCGGGCGCGCCGCTGGCCCGTTCCGGACCGGACACCGAAGCGGCGCCGGTCGAGCGACTGCTGGAGGTGCTGAGCCGGGAGCTGGAACCGGTGTACGGCTTCCGGTCGCTGCACTCGTTCAAGGCGAAGTTCAACCCGCGCCACGAGCCGATGTACCTGGCGTACCGCGACGAAGGCGACCTCCCGCGGATCGGCGTGGCGCTCACCCGCGCGTACCTGCCGGACACGAGCCTGCGCACCTTGGTGAAGTTGGCCACCACGCACGCCTGACGCCCGCGGCGGCGGTTCTTGCGCGGGCGCGGGGAGGCGCGCACAATGGCGGGTAAGCAAGCGCTTAGCCAGTGCAGTGTCTTCTGGGGCCGAGCCCCAGACCCCGGCCGGGGGCGAGCCCCCTGGACCCCCGGAAGAGTGTCGGAGGAGCAGCTACCCCATGGACTTTTCACTCAGCACCGAAGAACGGGAAGTGCGCGACTGGGTCCGCACGTTCGTCCAGCGGGAGCTGATCCCGCTCGAGCAGGAAGTCCTCCGGCGCGAGCGGGCCCACCAGCCCGGTCTCACCGGCGAGGAGCTCAAGGACCTCCAGCTCAAGGCGAAGGAGTCCGGCTTCTGGGGCGTGCTGACCCCGGAGGAGTACGGCGGCATGGGCCTGTCCGCCGTGATGGCCGCGCTGCTGGAGGCCGAGCTCGGCCGGACCTTCGTGCCGTTCCGCTTCGGCGGGGCCGCCGACAACATCCTGTTCCACGCCAACGAGGAGCAGAAGCAGACCTACCTGCTGCCGACCATCTCGGGCGAGCGCAAGTCGTGCTTCGCGATCACCGAGCCGGGCGCCGGGTCGGACGCCAAGGCCATCCGGACCACCGCCCGCAAGGACGGCAGCGACTGGATCATCAACGGTGAGAAGACCTTCATCACCGGTGGCAACGAGGCCGACTTCACCATGGTCTTCGCGATCACCGACCCGGAGAAGGGCGCGAACGGCGGTGTCACCTGCTTCCTCGTCGACCGCGAAGCCGGCTGGAAGTCCGAGTACATCGACACCATGGGCGAGTGGGGCCCGGCGTCGCTGATCTTCCAGGACGTCCGCGTCCCGGAGACGCAGATCCTCGGCGAGGAGGGCCGCGGCTTCGAGCTCGCCATGCAGTGGATCGGCCAGGGCCGCTACCTGCTGCCCGCCCGCGCGATCGGCTCGTGCGAACGGCTGATCTCGATGGCCATCGAGCACGCCAACACCCGCGAGACGTTCGGGCAGAAGATCGCCGAGCGGCAGGCCATCCAGTGGATGATCGCCGACTCCGGCGTCGAGCTGGAAGCGCTGCGGTGGCTGGTGCTGCACGCCGCCTGGCAGGTCGACCAAGGCCTCGATTCGCGGCACGCGCAGTCGATGGCGAAGCTGTACGGCGGCCAGAAGGCCAACGAAATCGTCGACCGCGTCCTGCAGATCCACGGTGGCATGGGTTACACGCGGGAGCTGCCGGTCGAGCGCTGGTACCGCGAGCTGCGGCTGCTGCGCATCTACGAAGGCACCGACGAGATCCAGCGCCGGACGATCGCCCGCAACCTGCTCAAGGGACACGTCAAGGTCGGCGGCACACTGGGCTGAAACGCGACCAGCTTCTTTCGGGGGTTCCGGGTGGCGGAGCCCCCGACCCGGGGCGCAGCCCCGGATGACGAAGCCGTCAAGACCGCCGTCCCGGCGGCCTTGACGGCGCTTCGGCTTGCTTACTTACTGTTGCGGATGGCGATCGGGACGCCCGCGAGGTCCTCTTCGTTGCACAGGAGCTTCACGTCGTAGTACGGCGAACCCTGACGGTCGTCGTAGTCGAGGTGGATGGCCAGGACGTCGAGCGGCTCGCCCAGCCACTCCTGCGCCTGCCGCAGCCACGCGGAGCACCGTGCCAGGGCGGTGGGGAGATCGTCATCGCGGAACTCGACGGGGCGATAGGGCACATCCTGCACCTGATCGCGGGGGTTTTCCGGCGCCGGGAGGCCCGGCGCGAGACCCGAGTCGTCCAGTTCCAGTTGGATCGTTTCCTCAGTCACCCTTCGAGCGTCCCCCACGTACGCCGTCTGGGCAAGGCGTACACAGGTAAAAGCGCCGCTAAACGGACACGCCCCACTCTTTCGCGACGATTTCCCGGCACCGTCGCAAGTCGGTCACACCGGGCGCGGACGTGCAGCCCAGCGCCCTGGACGCCAGTTCCGCGTAGTGCTCCGCCAGCTCGTCCAGCGCCAGCGGGCCGCGTGGGGAATACCACCTCGCGACGCCGCTGCACATCTCGAGCAGGGCGAGCCGGGTCACCGCCGGGTGCTCCACACGGAACACCCCCGCCGCCACCCCGTCGTCGATCGCGGCCGCCCACAGCCGTTCGTAGGCGTCCCGCAGGGCGACCACCGGCTCGCGCGCGGCCGGGGACAGGACGTCGACTTCGTTGTCCACCACCCGGGTTTCCGCCGGCCCGACGGCGTGCGCGAGGACGTGCAGCACGACCAGCGTGCGCAGCCGGTGCACCGGGTCGCCGCCGCCCGCGGTGGCCTCGCGGGCCGCGTCGAGCAGCCGGTTCAGGGCCGTGTGCATGATGTCGACGAGCAGATCCTCTTTGGTGCCCATGTAGTGGTACAGGCTGGCCGAAGAGAGTTCCGCCTCCTGCGCCAGATCCCGGATCCCGGTACCGTGGAAGCCCTTGGTGGCGAACAGCTTCACCGCCGCCGCGCGCACCCGCTCGCGGCTGCTCACAGCCATGCTTCCGCCTTCGCGTCCCAGGAACCGGCACGCGGGTCGGCGACCTTCCGCAGCTCGCCCTTGGCCACCCGCTCCGACGGCGTCATCGGCAGCGTGTCCGCGAACGCCCAGAACCGGGGAACCTTGAAGTAGGCCAGTTTCCCGGCGCAGAACGCGGCGAGCTCGGCGGGGTCCGGCCGGTCGCCGTCGCACACGACGTACGCCTTGATCTCCTCGCCGCGCAGCTCGTCCGGCACCGCGACGACGGCCGCCAGCCGGACCGCCGGGTGCAGCAGCAGCGCGCGCTCGACCTCGTCGGCGGAGACGTTTTCGCCGCTGCGGCGGATCATGTCCTTCGTCCGGCCGACGTAGTAGACGCGGCCGGCGGCGTCCATCCGGGCGAGGTCGCCGGTGTGGAACCAGCCGTTTTCGAACGCTTTCGCCGTCGCGTCCGGATCGTCGTGGTAGCCGTGCATCAGCCCGATCCCGCGGATCAGCAGCTGCCCGGTTTCCCCGCGCGGCACCGGCTTCCCGTCGTCGCCCGCGATCAGCACCTCGCGGTCGCGGCTGGGCCGCCCGATGCAGCCGGTGCCGACGGTCTCGTCGTGGTCGGCGGCGGTCATCCGGATGTCGCCGCCGGTTTCGGTCATCCCGAACGCCTCGTACCACGGCACGCCCCAGCGGGCCTCCAGCTCGGCGTGCAGGTCGTGCGGGATCGCCGACGCGCAGATCGCGCGGACGCGGTGGTCGCGGTCGGCCGCGGCCGGTTCCTGGCGCAGCAGCAGCGTCGGCATCAGGCCGAGGCAGTAGAACCAGGTGACGCCGTGTTCGCGGACCTTCGCCCAGAACGTGCTGGGGTGGAAGCGGTCGAGGACGACGAGGGTGGCGCCGCCGGCGAGGCCCAGCGCGACATTCCACTGTGGATCGATGTAGTGGAACGGCTGGGCGGTCAGGATGACGTCGTCCGCGCCGACGGCGGGGAAGTCGGTGGCCAGGCTGATCGCGAGGGTCGTCCAGTAGCGGTTCGGCAGGACGCAGCCCTTGGGGGCGCCGGTGGTGCCGGAGGTGTACTGGATGTTGACCGGCAGCTCGGGCACGGGCGTGAACTCCGGCGGCTCGGCATCGGTGCGGAGCTCGTCCGGGGTGATCACCTCGGTCAGGCCGATCCGGCCGAGCAATTCGGTGAATTCGGGCGCGGCGACGGCCAGCTTCGCGCCGGAGTGGCGGAGGACGTGGGCGCCGTCGAATTCCTGGTAGTTCGTGTTGACCGGCACCAGCTGCGCGCCGATCTTCGCCAGCGCCAGCCAGATCAGCGGGAACTCCGGCTGGTTGCGCAGCATCACCGCCACCCGGTCGCCGGGGCCGATGCCGCGTTCGGCGAGCGCCGCGGCGATCCGGGTGCTTTCGCGGTCGACCTCGGCGAAGGTGAACGTCCGATCCAGGTCGTCGAACACCCAGGCCGTGCGTTCGGGCCACAGCGCGGCGGCCCGCCTGACGAGCTGCGCGAGGGTCCCGATTTCGGCGAGGGGCGTCACGCCCGGCTCCGGAACGCTTCGGTGGACGCGGCGACGGCGGCCGAGTGCTCGGTGATCAGGGCGTGGCTGACCTCGAGTTCGAGGGCGGGCTCGAGGTCGATCGGCGTGTCGAGGACCCGCTTCGCCATGGCTGCCGCTTCGGGCGGGTGCTCCGCGATCCGCTTGGCCCAGCTCAGCGCCTCGGCCTGGAGCTGCTCGGCCGGGACGGCGGCGTTGACCATGCCCAGCTCGGCGGCCTTCCGGCCGTCGAAGCGCTCGCCCAGCAGCAGCAGCTCCTTCGCCTTGAGCGGGCCGACCAGCAGCGGCAGCAGCCGCGACGCCGCGCCGGTGACGCTCAGGCCCAGCGAGACCTCGGGGAAGGCGAACACGGCGTCCTCGGCGGCCAGGATCAGGTCGCAGCCGAGCGCGAACTCCGCGCCGGCGCCGATCGCGTAGCCGTGCACGGCCGCGATCACCGGCTGGCGCAGCCCGCGCAGCCGCCGCGTGACGTCCTGGAGCCGGTCCAGCCGCGCCCGCGAGTCACCCGCGGGGGTGGGTTCCTTGAGGTCGTGGCCGGCGCAGAAGGCCCGGCCGTTCCCCGACAGCACGACGACCCGGGCGTCGCTGCGGGCGGCCGCGTCGAGGGCGGCGAGGAAGTCGTCGACCAGGAGGGCGGCGACCGCGTTCAGCCGCTCGGGCCGGTTCAGCCGGATCTGCGCGATGCCGTTCTCGACGGCGAACTCCACGGTGGGCATGAGGGCGATGCTAGACGTTCGATCGATCGATCGATAGTGTCCGAACGTATGCGGGTCGATACGGTCTACGAGAACGCCACGGTGTGGACGGGCAACGGCGTCACCAGCGCACTCGCCGTGCTGCACGGCCGGGTCGTCGCGCTCGGGGACGACGCTCTCGAGCTGTCCGCGCGCGCCCGCGTCGATCTCGGCGGCGGCTTCGTCGTGCCCGGCTTCCACGACGCGCACAACCACATGGCGTGGTTCGGCATGGGCCTCGACGACGTGCCGCTCGGCGACTGCCGCAGCGTCGAGGAGGTCTACGACGCCGTCGCCGCGCGGGCCGCGACGCTGCCGGCCGGGAGCTGGGTGGTCGGGAGCGGGTACGACCAGAACAAGCTCGCCGGCGGGCACCCCGACCGGCACGGCCTCGACCGCGCCGCGCCCGGGATGCTCGTGCGGCTCAAGCACACGTCCGGGCACATGACCGTGGTCAACTCGGCCGTGCTCGACCAGCTCGACCTCGCGAACGTCCCGGTCGGCGGCGACGTCGTGCACGCCGGCGGCTCGCCGACCGGCCTGCTGCGCGAGCAGGCCCAGCTGCTGCTGCGGCCGCTGACGTACCCGACGCCGGTTTCGCGGGTCGTGCGCGGGCTCGAGCGGGCGTCCGAGCAGTACCTGTCGGAGGGCATCACCAGCGTCCAGGAAGCCGGGATCGGCGGCGGCCTGGTCGGTGAGACACCTGCCGAACTGGCCGCCTACCAGGAGGCGCGCGACCGCGGCGTGCTGCGCGTGCGCAGCACGGTGATGGTCGCCGCCAGCGTGCTGCACGACCTGCCCGACGGCGCCGGCTTCGGCCTCGACCTCGGCCTGCGCACCGGCCTCGGCGACGAGTGGCTGCGCGTCGGCCCGATGAAGTTGTTCGCCGACGGCTCCCTGGTCGGGCGCACCTGCGCGATGCACGACCCGTTCGACGGAGAGCCGGACAACCGCGGCTACTTCCAGGTGCCCGAGGATGAGCTCGCGCGCACGATCCGCCGTGCCCACGAGGCCGGCTGGCAGATCGCGACGCACGCCATCGGCGACCGGGCGATCACCGTCGTCCTCGACGCGTACGAAGCCGCGTTGGCCGCTTCGCCGCGCACGGACCACCGGCACCGCATCGAGCACTGCGCGGTGCTCCAGCCCGCGGAACTGACCCGGCTCGCCTCCCTCGGGCTCATCCCGTCGCCGCAGGGCCGGTTCGTCAACGAGCTCGGCGACGGCATGCGCGCCGCGCTCGGTGAGTCACGCGTGCCCTGGTGCTACCGGCTGCGCAGCGTCCTCGACGCGGGTTGCGTGCTTCCCGCGTCCTCGGACCGGCCCGTCGTGAACGGCGCACCGCTGCTCGCGCTGGCCGATATGGTGCGCCGGCGCACGGCGTCCGGCGCACCCTTCGCGCCCGAAGAGGCGTTGACGCCGGAGCAGGCGCTGCGCGCGTACACGTATGGATCGGCGTACGCGACCTTCGCCGAGCGTGACCTGGGCACGCTCGAACCCGGGAAGCTCGCCGACTTCGCCGTGCTGTCCGGTTCGCCCCTGGACGAGTCCGCTGTGGACGACCCCGCTTTTGAAGAACTCAGCGTGCAAGGCACCGCCGTCGGCGGCGAACTGCGTTATCAAGCGTGATGGCTCACTTCCTTCCCACGAACTCGAGTGCTTCCTCGGCCAGCGCGGACCAGGGCTGTGGCGACCCGGTGTCCAGTGCCAGCCATTCCTTCATCGGGGTGCCCTTGTTGGCGTCGAAGCGCACCCCGTGCCCACCCTGGACCAGCTCGTCCACCCGGCCCCTGGGCAGCTTGAGCACCAGCTGCCCGCGGACGAACATCGCGAAGATCCGGCCGTGCGCGCGCAGCGCCGTGCGCCCGAACCCGCCGGTCGCGCCGGGTGGCGTGATGCCCGGGCGTCCGGTGAACTCGTCGACCAGGTCCTCGAACTTCTCCTCCGGCGACATCGACCACCTCCAGGCCTGACCGTAACGACCACCACCGACAAAAAAGGGAGGCGAGATGCCCGTCCGCGACGCCGTCTTCGAAGACATCGAGGAGATCTGCGCGCTCATCGAGGAGCACGCCGTCTACGAGGACAACCACGACCTGAAGCTCGACCGCGCCGAGATGAGCGGGCACCTGTTCGGGCCGGACCCGAAGGCGTGGGTGCTCATCGCGACCCCGCCCGGCGAGCCGGGCACGGTGGCCGGCTTCGCCTTCTGCAGCTGGAACTTCTCCACCTGGGAAGCCCGGCCGGGGATCTGGCTGGACGACCTGTTCGTCCGGCCCGCGCACCGCCGCCACGGGCTCGGCGGCGAGCTGCTGGACGAGCTGCGCAACCGCACGACCGGCCGCGTGGAGTGGGACATGCAGGAGGGCAACGAAAAGGGTTCGGCGTTCTACGCGCAGCTGGGTGCCGAGCCGGTCCCGGGCTGGATCCGCTACCGCTGGCGGCCGTGAACTTTCACGAGAAAGTACCCCGCCCCGTATCGTATGCGGTATGGGAGATGGTTCGGTCCGGAGGTCCTCGTCGGTCGAGGACTACGTCCGGGTGATCTACGGCCTGGTCGAGCGGGGCGAGGCGGTCACCAACGCGTCGCTCGCCGGCCGGCTGGAGGTCAGCCCGTCCTCGGCGTCGGGGATGGTCACGAAGCTGTCCCAGCTGGGCCTGGTCACGCACGTGCCGTACCGCGGCATCGAGCTCACGGCCGACGGCAGGCTCCTGGCGCGCTCGGTGCTCCGGCGCCACCGGCTGATCGAGACGTACCTGGTCTCGGAGCTCGGCTACACGTGGGACGAGGTCCACGCGGAGGCGGACGCGCTGGAGCACGCGGTGTCGGACAGGCTGGTCGAGCGCATCGCGGCCAAGCTCGGCAACCCGGTCCGCGACCCCCACGGCGACCCGATCCCGGCGCCGGACGGGAGCGTGGAGGAGCTCCCGGTCCGCATCCTGGACGACCTCCCGCCGGGCGCGGTCGGCGAGATCGTGCGGGTCTGGGACACGGACCCGGAGCTGCTGAGGTACCTGACGGAACACGCGATCAACCTGGGCGAACGCATCGAGGTGGTGGAACGCCAGCCGTTCGGGGGGCCGTTGGTGGTGAAGGTGGGTTCGCCACCGGATGCCGCTACGCACGCCATCGGCAAGGAGATCGCGCAGGCGTTGTCGGTCACGCTGCGCTGAGGGACGTACGCGCGGGTGACGTCGTGAAGCGGATGTGGTGACCCGCCGCCGCCCGCGACCATGGCTCGCATGAAATCCTTCCGCTTCGGCGTCGTCGCCGGTCATGCGCGTGACCTCACCTCGTGGACCGCTCAGGCCGAGCGGGTCGAGAAGCTCGGCTTCGACACCCTGCTCGCCACCGATCCCGTCGGGACCGCCGATCCCTTCGTCCTCCTGGGGGCCGCCGCCGCGGTCACGCTGGATCTCACCGTCGGCACCTTCGTGCTCGCCGACCCCTTCCGCACCCCGGAAGCGCTCGGCTGGCAGGCGCAGACCCTCCACCGGCAGACCCGCGGCCGGTTCGAGCTCGGGCTGGGTGTCGGGCGGCCCGGCGCGGAGGAACACGCCAAGGCTCTCGGGCGGGAATTCCCCTCACCGGGTGAGCGCATCACACGGATGGCCGCCACCATCGCGCACCTCAAGCGTGACGCCGACCGGCCACGGTTGATGCTGGCCGGCGGTGGGCCGAAAATGCTGGCGCTCGCCGCGCAAGAAGCCGACACCGTCACCTTCACCTGGGCGCCCACGACCGGCGAAACCGAGGCGCAGTCCATTGTGGATCGATTCCGGGACCTCGCCGGGCCGCGGCTGCCGGAGATCGAGCTCGGCCTGAACCTGATGGCCGTCGGGACCGAACCGTCGCCGATGATCGCGCGGTGGGCCGGGGTGGACGTGCCCGAGCTCGCCGCCGCTGGTGCGGTCACCGTCCTTCCCGAGGATCCCGGCGCCGCCGCGGAAAAGCTTCTCGGCTGGCGGGAGCGGTGGGGGATTTCCTATGTCACGATCAACTCCGGCTACGCGGAACCGTTCGCCGCGATCGCCGACGAGACGCGCAAGGCAGGTGGGTGAGGACTCTTCCGATCTTGCGAAGCGGCGCCTACGCTCCAATGTTCGTATTCGGGAGTGCTTCGGAGCGTTGTGATGACCGGTCAGCGAACACGCACCATCGACCGGGGGGAACAGGCGGAGCTGGGCCGGCTGCTGGCGGCCGGACCGTTCGACGTGGCCCTGCGGGCGGCGATCCGGGCCCGCGGCCTCGGCCTCGAGCGGATCCGCTATCGCTTGCGCGGCAGGGGAACCACGGTCAGCCTGGCCACCCTCAGCCACTGGCAATCGGGACGGTGCCGGCCGGAGCGGCCGGAATCGTTGGAGGCCCTGCGGAATCTCGAGGACATCCTGAACGTGCCGGACGGCTCGCTCAGCAAACTCCTCGGCCCACCGCGGAGCAGGACGAGGTTCCACGCGCTCACTTGAGCAGTGTCGAAGACGGTTAGGCTCGTGCCGTGCGAGCTGTGGTCATGGAGGAGTTCTGCGTCCCGCCCGTCGTGCGGGACGTGCCGGAGCCGGTGGCCGCGCCGGGCGGTGCGGTGATCGAGGTCGACGCCACCGGTGTCTGCCGCAGCGACTGGCACACCTGGCAGGGGCACGACACCGCCGTCACGCTGCCGCACGTCGCCGGGCACGAGCTCGCCGGCCGGGTGGTCGCGCTCGGCGAAGGCGTCCGCGGCTGGGAGCTCGGCGCCCGCGTCACCGTGCCCTTCGTCTGCGCCTGCGGCACCTGCGCCCAGTGCACCCGCGGTGACCAGCAGATCTGCGACCGCGAGTTCCAGCCCGGTGCCACGCACTGGGGGTCGTTCGCCGAGCGCGTCGCCATCGAGCACGCCGAGACGAACCTGGTCGCGCTGCCGGACTCGCTCGGCGCCGCCGAGGCCGCGGCGCTGGGCTGCCGGTTCGGCACGGCGTTCCGCGCGGTGCTGCGGCAGGGGCGCGTCACCGCGGGCCAGTGGGTCTCGGTGTACGGCTGCGGCGGCGTCGGGATCTCCGCGGTGCTGCTGGCCGTCGCGGCGGGCGCCAAAGTCGTCGCCGTCGACGTCTCGGCGGCCGCCCTCCAGCTGGCCGCGAAGTCTGGTGCCGCCGTCACGGTCGATTCCTCGGCCTTCGACAGCCCGGAAGCCGTCGCCGCGCACGTCCGCGAGCTGACCGGCGGCGGCACGCACGTCTCGCTCGACTGCCTCGGCTCGCCGTCGACGTGCGCGGCCTCGGTCGGCAGCCTGCGCAAGCGCGGCCGGCACGTCCAGGCCGGGCTGATGCCGCCCGCGCAGGGCGTCGCCCCGATCCCGATGCACCGCGTCATCGGCGGTGAGCTGGAGCTCGTCGGCATCCACGGGCTCCAGGCCCACGAGTACCCGGAGCTGCTGCGCGTGGTCGAGACGGCGGGCATCGACCTCACCGCGCTGATCGGCCGGCGCATCGGGCTCGACGACGTCCCGGCCGCGCTGGCGGCGATGAACGACCCCGTGCCGGCGCAGGCCGGCGTCACCGTCGTGACGTTCCGTGCCTGATCGGCGGCGCCGTGGTCAAGAGACCCGTTCGTAGCTGATCCACGCTGGCATGTGACATTCAGGTGTGGGAACGTCTACTTCATGGTGGCCCAAAGCGAGGGGACGCGGCCGCAGGACCGTCCCGCTAGTCCATTGGGGCGGCTCCTGCGGCTGTTCGTGACCGCGGGTGTCACGTTCCGCGGTCACCGCGTGGTGCCTTCGACGATCACCGAGCGTGTGCAGCGGGAGTCTCCGGCACAATCGAGGTGATGGACGCCCTCCTGCCGCGCCCGCGCGCCGAGCTCGCGCCCGGCGCGGTGCACCTGCCGGACTGGCTCGGCTTCGACGAGCAGCGCGAGCTGGTCGCGGCCTGCCGCGGCTGGTCCGGCTACCGCCACACCCGGCTGCCCAACGGCGGCGTGATGTCGGTGAAGTCGGTCTGCCTCGGCTGGCACTGGTACCCGTACGGCTACTCGCGCACGACCGGCGAGGGGACGCCGGTGCTGCCGTTCCCGGACTGGCTCGGCGACCTCGGCCGCCGCGCGCTGGCGGCCGCGTACGGTGAGCCGGCCGAGGTGTACGCGCCGGACATCGCGCTGGTCAACTTCTACGACGCCACCGCGAAGATGGGGCTGCACCAGGACAAGGACGAGCGCAGCCTGGAGCCGGTGGTGTCGTTCAGCCTCGGTGACGCCTGCGTCTTCCGCTTCGGCAACACCGAAACCCGCGGCCGGCCGTACACCGACGTCGAACTCCGCTCCGGTGACGTGTTCGTGTTCGGCGGCCCGTCCCGGCTCGCCTACCACGGCGTGCCGAAGACGCTGCCGGGCACGGCGGACCCGGCGCTCGGCCTCGACGGGCGGCTGAACATCACGCTCCGGGTGTCGGGGCTTTAGTCCTCAGCGGGCTCCTCGTCCGGCACCACGATGAACCGGACGGCCACCGACCGCGAGCCTTCGGGGTGCTGCCCCGGCTCGGTGGCGTACTTCCACACCAGGTTCTGGTACTCCTCGACGAAGGACACGACCTGCTGCTTCGTCAGGTGCAGTCCGGCGCGGTGGATTTGGTTCCAGCCCTTGGCGCTGTCGTAGCCCACGTAGGCCCGCGTGACCAGGCCCAGGTCGTGACTCATCTTCAGCGCACCGAGCTTGAGCATCGCTTCGCGCTCGTCCGGCGCGAGGTCGAGGCCGGGCGGGGTGTAGATGTCCTTCGACCGCGACTTCCACCAACGTTCGCGGCCGTCCCCGCGGTCTTCCAGCTCCTCGATCAGCTCCAGGTCGGCGAGCTTGCGGAGGTGGTAGCTGGTCGTGCCGGTGCTCTCGCCCAGCGCCTTCGCGACGCTCGTAGAGTTCGCCTCGCCGTGTTTGCCCAGGTAGCTCAGGATGTCCCGGCGCACGGGGTTGGCCAGCGCCTTGTAGAAGGCCTTGAGGTCCGCGCCGGTCAGGACGCGCTTTTCGGGACGTTCGACCATGCCGGGAGCGTACTACAGAGATTGTTTGCAAAGAATCTCTGCAATCGCTACCTTGGGTCGGGAGAGAACTCGGGGGTTCGCATGAAGAAGCTCTTCTGGGCGGCCGGGCTGTGCCTGCTGCCGTGGATCGCGGTGCTCGGGCTGACGCTGCCGGACGTCGTCGCGGCGCAGCACTGGCGGCTGGCCTGGACGGGCCTCGACACGGCGGAGGCGGCCGGCCTGCTGCTCACGGCCTGGCTGCTGAGCCGCGGCGACGCGCGGACGCCGCTGGTCGCGACGGCCACGGCGACGCTCCTGCTGGCTGACGCCTGGTTCGACGTGGTCACGGCCGGCGACGACGTGGTGTTTTCGCTGCTCATGGCCGGTCTGGAGGTGCCGCTGGCGCTGGCGTGCCTGTCCGTCGCCGTGCCGCGGCCGGTGCCGGCCCATGTCTGAGCTGGACGCGCGGCTGCGCGACGAGATCGACGACCAGGTCGCGGAGGCCCTGGACGCCTACCTGGCCGAGCGGCGGCCGCGCCGGCGGTGGCGCGCGTGGCCCGTGGTGGTGACGGTGGCACTGGGGGTCGTCACCACCGGGCTGGCCCCGGCCGCGGCCTGGGCGGCGTGGCTCGCGATCGGCGTCACGAACGCCGCCTGGCTGGTGGTCGTGAGCGGCAGGCGGGCGTGACCCGCGCCGCCGCTCACGACGCTGGGAGGAAAGCTATGCCGCCCGGAAGCGGACGGTCTGACCCGGCCGCAGCTGAGCCGCCAGGTCCAGGTCCGCCTCCTCGACGACCGCGATCACCGGGTACCCACCCGTCGTCGGGTGGTCGGCGTGGAACAGGATCGGCCGGCCCGACGGCGGCACCTGCAGCGACCCCGGCACGCACGCCTCCGACGGCAGCTCGTCGTGGCGCGCCCGGGACAGGGCGGGCCCGGTCAGGCGGATGCCGACGCGGTCCGAATCCGGCGAGACCGTGTACACAGTGGACAGCAGTTCGTCCGGCGCGGTGAACCAGTCGCGACGCGGGCCCGGCGTCACGCGCAGCACCGGTTCCGCGGGCAACGCCGCCCGTGGCGCGAGATCCACCACCGGGAACGCCCGCGGAGCCGGGCCGATCGGCAGCAGCATCCCGGCCGTCACCGGGGGCGGGCCGAGCTTGCCGAGCGTGTCCGTCGCCCGGGAGCCCAGCACCGGCGGTACGTCGATCCCGCCGCGCACCGCGACGTAACAACGCAATCCCGACACCGCCGTGCCCAGCGCCAGTTCTTCCCCGGGCCACAACGTGATCGGCCCGTTCGGCCCGCCCTTCGAGAACGGGCAGGAAGCGCCGGTGACCGCCAGCGTCGTCACGCCGGTCGCGCGCAGCACCAGCCCGCCGAGCGTCACCTCCAGGGCCGCCGCCCCGGCCGGGTTCCCGACGAGCCGGTTGGCCAGCCGGAACGACTCGCGGTCGGCCGCGCCGGAGCGGCCGACGCCGAGCGCCGCGTGGCCCGGGCGGCCGAGGTCCTGCACCGTCGTCGAGAACCCGGGCCGGACGACTTCGAGCTTCACGACGGCACCGCCGTGAACCGGACCCGGGTGCCCGGCGGCAGCAGGTTCGGCGGGTCGCGCTCGACGTCCCACACCGGTACGCCGGTCCGGCCGAGCAGCCGCCAGCCGCCCGGTGACGCGCTCGGGTAGACCGCGCTGTACTCGCCGGCGATCGCCACCGAGCCCGCCGGGATCCGGGTGCGCGGCGAAGACCGCCGGGACACGTGCAGCGCGGGGTCCGATCCGGTCAGGTAGGCGAAGCCCGGCGCGAAGCCGCAGAACGCCGAAACGTACGTCCCCGCGGTGTGCCGGGAAATCAGCGAAGCCACGCTCAACCCCGTCTCCGCGGCGACGTCGGCCAGGTCTTCGCCGTCGTACACCACCGGGATCACCACCTCGCCCGCGTCGGCCGCGACTCTGTCCACAGGGGACACTTGTCGCAGCAGCGCCCCCAGCCGTTCCGCGTTCGTGACCGACGGGTCGAAGCGGACCAGCAGCGTCCGCGCCGCCGGGACGAGTTCCACGACCCCGTCCGGCGGCGACTGCGTCAGTGCCGCCTGGAAGCCCAGCACGTCGTCCAGTTCCACCAAAACCGCGCGCCGCCCGCACGGCAGCAGCCGGACGGTCATCCGGTGAACGCCGTGAGCGGGACGTCCGCGGCGGTCAGGCCGGCGCGGATCCGGCGGGCCAGCTCGACCGCGCCCGGCGTGTCGCCGTGCACGCACAGGGAATCCGGGCGCAGGTCGAGCTTGCCGCCGTCGGCTGTCACGACGCCGCCGCCGGTCGCCATCGCCACGGCCCGGTCGGCCACGGCCGAGGGGTCGTGCAGGACGGCGCCCGGCCGCTTGCGCGAGACGAGCCGGCCTTCCGCGGTGTACGCCCGGTCCGCGAACGCCTCCGCGTACGCGACGACGCCGGCCTTCTCCGCCTCCCGCTGCATTTCCGAGTCCGGCAGGCAGAGCAGCGCCAGCGCGGGGTCGTACCGGCGCAGGCCCTCGACGATCGCCGCCGCCTGCTCGGTGTCGGCCGCCGCGGTGTTGTACAACGCGCCGTGCGGCTTCACGTACGTCACGCGGCTGCCGGCCGCGCGGGCGAACGCGTCGAGCGCGCCGATCTGGTAGAGCACTTCGTCCGCCAGGTCGTCCGGGGCGATGTCGAGGGCGCGCCTGCCGAAGCCGGCCAGGTCGCGGTAGCCGACGTGCGCGCCGATCGCGACCCCGCGCCCGGCCGCCAGTTCGCACACCCGCCGCATCACCGACGGGTCGCCGGCGTGGAAGCCGCAGGCGACGTTCGCGCTGGTCACGATGTCGAGCATGGCTTCGTCGTCGCCCATCTTCCAGGCGCCGAAGCCCTCGCCGAGATCGCTGTTCAGATCCATTTCAGCCCACCCGGTATTCGCTGTCGTACCGATCGGTGATGAACATGTACCCCGGCGCGTGGGTGATCGCAAAGGGGGGCCGCGACGCCATCAGTGCCGCCTGCGGGGTGACCCCGCAGGCCCAGAACACCGGGACGTCGCCGGGTTCGGCGTCCACCGGGTCGCCGAAGTCCGGCCGGGCCAGGTCGCCGATGCCCAGGGCGCGCGGGTCACCGATGTGCACCGGGGCGCCGTGCACCGCGGGCATCGCGCGGGTGATCCGGATGGCGTCGTCGACGCGGTCCTCCGGGATCTGGCGCATCGACACCACCATCGGCCCGAACAGCCGCCCGGCGGGCTCGCACGGCCGGTTCGTCACGTACATCGCGACGTTGCGGCCCTGGTCGACGTGCCGCAGCGGGACGCCCTCGGCGGCCAGCGCCGTCTCGAACGTGAAGCTGCAGCCGATCGAGAAGGCGACCATGTCGCTGCGCCACAGGCCGGTGGCGTCCGACACCTCGCCGGCGAGGACGCCGTTCTGCCAGATCCGGTAGCGCGGCAGGTCGGTGCGCAGGTCCGCGTCCTCGGCGAGCCGGGTGGCCGGGTCGCCGGGATCGGTGACGTCGAGCAGCGGGCACGCCTGCGGGTTGCGGGTGCAGAACAGCAGGACGTCGTAGGCCCAGTCCTCGGGCACGGCGATCAGGTTGGTCTGGGTGAAGCCGTTGGCCCAGCCGGTCGTGGGGTGGGCGGTACCGGTGCGGAACGCCGCTCGCGCCTGCGCGGGCGTGTACGTGGCTGGTTCGTCGAAGGTCGTCATGAGTTCCCCCTCAGTCGACTAGTTCGATGCCGCGGGTCTCGGGGAGGCCGAGCAGCGCGAGCACGGCGATGCCGTAACCGGCCGCGCCGATGACGATCGCGCCGCCCGCGCCCAGGAAGCCCACGACGGCCGGGAACACCGCGCCGACCGCGCGGCCGAAGTTGTAGGTGAAGCCTTGCCCGGTGCCGCGCAACGCGGTCGGGTACAGCTCGGCGAGGAACGCGCCGAAGCCGCTGAAGATCGCGGACATCGCGAAGCCGAGCGGGAAACCGAGGACCAGCACGAGCCCGTTGGCGCCCTTGGGGATCTGCGTGTAGGCGACGATCAGGATGGCCGACAGCACCGCGAAAGTCAGGAAGGTCTTCTTGCGGCCCAGGAGGTCCGTGAGGTAGCCGCCGCAGACGTAGCCGACGAACGCCCCGGTGATGAGGAAGGCGAGGTAGCCGCCGGTGCCGATCACGGTCAGGTCGCGCGTCTTCTTCAGGTAGGTCGGCAGCCAGGTGTTGATGGCGTAGTACCCGCCTTGGACACCGGTGGACAGCAGCGCGGCGAAGAACGTCGTGCGCAGGAGGTCACCCTTGAAGATCCGGACGAGGGTGCCCTTGGGGCGCTCGGTCTTCAGCCGTTCCTCCGCGCGCGGGGCGTCCTTGACGCTCTTGCGGACCCACAGCACGAGCAGCGCCGGGATGACGCCGGTCCAGAACATGATCCGCCAGGCCACGTCGTCGCTGGCCACGGTGAACACGACGGTGTAGACGACCACCGACAGACCCCAGCCGACCGCCCACGCGCTCTGCACGAACGCCACGGTCCGGCCGCGGTAGCGCGCCGAGGAGTACTCCGCGACCAGTGCCGCGCCGGCCGCCCACTCGCCACCGAAGCCAAGGCCCTGCAGCGCGCGGAAGATCAGCAGCGTCTCGAAGTTGGGCGCGAACCCGCAGAGCACGGTGAAGATCGTGTACATCGCGATGGTGATCTGCAGCGTGCGGACGCGGCCGATCCGGTCGGCCAGCATGCCCGCCCCGACCCCGCCGACGGCCGACACGACCAGCGTCGTCGTGCCGAGCAAGCCGGCTTCACCGCTCGAGATGCCGAAGTACGCGGTGATCGCGGCCAGGCCGAGCGGCAGGGTCTGGTAGTCGAACGAGTCCAGGCCGTACCCGCCGAACGCGCCCACGAAGGCGCGGCGGCCACGTTTTCCCAGCGTGCGGAACCAGTCGAACGGCCGGGCCTCGGTAGCGGTAGTGGCAGTCATGGGGCACCTCCTGGCCAGTGTCTCTCATCGTGGCGTGCCTCACACGGTAGGGATTGTTGAACAATTCCACAAGAGTCCAGTTGGATCGTCCTCTGGGTGACGGGTACCCTCGTGCCGTGGTCATCGAAGACGGCGTGGTCCCGGGCCTGGAGGCCGACCGCGGCCTGGTCACGCGCAAGAGCACGGCCGAGCGGGTCGCCGGCGTCCTCCGCAAGCGCATCGCCGAAGGGTTCTTCCTGCCCGGCGGCCGGCTGTCGGAGCAGGACATCGGCAACGCGTTGGGCGTCTCCCGCAACACGCTCCGCGAGGCGTTCCGGCTGCTCACGCACGAGCGGCTGCTCGCCCACGAGCTCAACCGCGGGGTCTTCGTCCGCATCCCGAGCGTCGAGGACGTCGTCGACATCTACCGGGTGCGCAAGATCATCGAATGCGCCGCGGTCCGCGGGGTGCGGGCCAAGCCGGCGTCCTTCGCGCGGATCAAGGAGAAGGTCGACATCGGGGACGAGGCCGCGCGCACCGGCAACTGGAAGGACCTGGGCACCGCGAACGTCTGGTTCCACCAGGAGCTGGCCGCGCTGTCCGGCAGCGAGCGGGTGAACGAGCTGGTCGGCAGGCTGACCGCCGAGCTGCGGCTGGTGTTCCACATCATGGCCGAGCCGCGCCGCTTCCACGAGCGCTACCTGCCCCGCAATCACGAAATCCTGGACCGCATCGAGGCCGGCGACGGCCCGGGTGCGGAGCAGCTGCTGCTGAAGTACCTCGACGACGCCGAGGAACAGCTGGTGGACGCGTACGCCGACCGCGCCGAGGCGGCCCGCGCGGCCAGCGCGGCGGAATAGCCGGAGCGACCCCGCTTTGGGGCGTTCGGGCAGGCTTGACGTCCGTACGGTCCGAGCACGAGCCGCACGCGACAGGCGGTCGATAGCCTCGGGGGGCGGTTCCGCCGCCGGAGACCCCCAGCGGCCGGCGGGACCCCACGCTGCCGGGTCGCCGCTTCCCCAGAGCCGCGGCCCGGCAGCCCTACGCCGTGAAGGCCGCCTCGCGGCGGCCTTCACGGCCTCGTCGAGCGGCCGGGGTCAGCCGGCGTAGCGGGCGAAGATCCTCGTGAAGTCCCACGCCTGCTGGGAAACCCCCGAGCAGGTGTCGTTGTTCGGGTACCCGCCGGGGCACGGGCGGTCGCGGTTCGCCGACCAGAACGTCAACCGGGCCAGGTGGTGCGCGTTCGCGTAGCCCAGGATGGTGGTGAAGTCGGTGAGCGTGACCGTCTCGCTGTTGTCGGTGATGCCGTTCATCGACGAGATGCCCATGTGCCGGTAGGCCGTGTCGTCGTCGTAGCCGTACGCGCTCTTGACGACGTTCTTCAGGCCCTCGGCCGCCCGCTGCGTCAACGTGCCCATGTTCTGGCCCGCACCGCCGAAGTCGAAGGGCATGATGACCCAGCCGTCGACCGTGAGGCCGGCCTGTGCCGCCCGGTTGACCAGGCTGTTGTCCGGACCGGACTGGTCCGTGCCGAAGGTGACGTACAGCTTGATGCCCGGGTTGTTCGCCCGGACCGTCTTGAGCGCGTCGACCGTGCGCTGCTGCACCGTCGGGTTGCTGTAGGCGTCGGCCTCGATGTCGATGTCGATCGCCTTGAGGCCGTAGGCGTTGATCACCTTCTGGTAGCCCGCCGCCAGCTCGCCCGCGCTGCCGCACGACGACTCCAGCTTGTTGCCGGAGTAGCCGCCGAACGACGGGATGACATCGCCGCCGCCCGCGCGGATGGTGTTGATCGTGGTCTGGTCGACGCCGCCGGTCAGCGCCCGCCCGCCGTCCCACTGCGGGTTGCAGTAGCCGTTGGACAGGACGAACGCCAGCGTGAACCACTTGACGCCGGTGGCGCTCATGATCGTCGCCGGGTTCGGCGGGTCGCCCCAGCCGTTGTAGAGGTAGGGCGCGACGGCCATCGCCCCCGGTCCGGGCGGCGGGGTGGTGCCGCCGGCCGGCAGCGTCCACTGCTGGTTGGCCGTGCTCGCGCACGTCCAGATCTGCAGCCGCGTGCCGTTGGCGCTGGAGTTGCCGGTGGCGTCGAGGCACTTCCCGGACCCGGTGCCGACCAGGTTCTTCGCCGCGTTGGCCGTCCACTTCTGGGCGGTGGACCCGTTGCAGTCCCAGAGCTGGATCGTCGTGCCGTTGGCCGTGCCGGCGCTCGTGACGTCGAGGCACTTGCCCAGCGCCTGCAGGGATCCGTCGCTGCCGACCGTCCACTGTTGAGCGTTGGTGCCGTTGCAGTCGTAGAGCTGGATGGCTGTTCCGTTGGTGGTGCTCGCGCCGGCGACGTCGACGCACTTGCCGCCGATGCCGGTGATCGGGCCGGTCGCCGCCTGCGCGACGCCCGGCGCGAGCACCATCGCCGACGCGGCGATCAGAGCGCCCAACACTGCTCGTTTCTTCATGCGGGTACGTTCCACTTCTGGTTGGCGGCGCCGGTGCAGGTCCAGATCTGCAGCCGGGTGCCGTTGGCGCTGGAGTTGCCGGTCGCGTCGACGCACTTGTTCGACCCCGCGCCGACGAGGTCGCGGGCCGCGGTGGCCGCCCATCTCTGGTTGGCCGTGCCGCCGCAGTCCCAGAGCTGGAGCTGGGCGCCGTCCGTTGTGGACTGCCCGGTGACGTCGAGGCACTTGCCGAGCGCTTTCAGGGTTCCGTCGGTGCCGGCCGTCCACTGCTGGGCGCCGGAGCCGTTGCAGTCGTAGAGCTGGACCGCGGTGCCGTTGGCGCTGCTGGCACCCGCGACATCGATGCACTTGCCGCCGAGGCCGGTGATCGGGCCGGTCTTGCCGGTGCCGCCGCCGTTGCCCTGGTTGCCGCTCCAGGTGAACGTCGCCGAAGTGCGGCCGGGCAGGGTGTAGGTGAACGACGAGTTGCCCCAGTTCACCCGCACGCTCTGGTTGCCGGTGCCGGAGTTGTACGCGATCAGCGCCTTCGAGCCGTCCGGGTTCTTCCAGGCGACGTTGCGCACCGCCGAGCTGTCGTTCGAGTCGATCCGGTAGGCGCCCGGCTTCACGAACTTCGTCAGGTGGCCCATGGTGTAGTACTCGACGGTGTAGTCGACCTGCCCGCTGCGTGAGTCTCCGTTGTGGACGGTGATCAAGCCGGTACAGGTGCCGCAGCCGCCGTTGTGCGGGCCCATGTTCTGGTCGACGCCGAGGCTCCACTTGACGAAGCTCTTCGACCAGTTCCGGGTGTAGTCCACGATGTTGTTCATGTCCTCGGCCTGCTGGTTCGAGATCCAGGTGCCGCCGGAGTGCTCGGTCGAGTAGGCGTTGACGTTCGGGTACTGGTTGTGGACGGTCGTCTGCTGGGCGATGTCACCGCCGTAGCCGTGCCAGGCCACGCCGCCGAAGTTCGGGTGGTTGCGGATCGCCGAGTCGTCCAGCGTCGGTGCGCCGTAGGACGCGTAGGTGTCCCAGTTCCAGTCGAGCGCGAGGACCTTTGTGGACAGACCAGCACCCTGCAGTGCGGGCAGCAGGTTGTTCTTCGCGAAGTACGCCAGGCCGGCGCCGTTCCAGTTGGTCGACGGGTAGCTCGCGCAGCACGTCGGCTCGTTCTGCATCGAGACGTAGTCGATTGGCACGCCCGCGGCCTGGTAGGCCTGGAGGTACTTGACGAAGTACTGGGCGTAGGCGGGGTAGTACTGCGATTCGACCCAGCCGAGCAGGTAGCTGTCGTTGTCCTTCATCCACGGCGGCGCGCTCCACGGCGACGCCATGATCTTGGCCTGCGGGTTGAGCTGCTTGGCCTGCTTGGTCAGCGGCAGGACGTCGGCCTGGTCGTGCGCGATCGAGAAGTGCGTCAGGTTCGGGTCGGTCTGGCCGGCCGGCACGTCGTCGAAGGTGTAGCTGTAGCGGGCCAGGTCGGAGGCGCCGAGCGGGTTGCGGATGAAGCTCAGCCCGATGCCGGTGTTCGGGTCGAAGAGCTTGCGCATGGTGTCGTCGCGGGTGGCCTGGGACAGCGCCCCGCTGGAGTTAATCAGCCACGCGGCGGTGTCCGTAAAGGACGCTCCGCCGCCCTCGAACTGCTGGTAGGTGGTGTTTTCGTTGACGTTGATGGTGACGCCGCCGCTGCCGGTTCCGGCGGCGAACGTGAGCGGCGTCTGCTGCTGGAGACCGCGGGTGACCGTCCGGCCGCCGGCGTCGCTGGTGGTGGTGAGCCAGACGTTGACCGTTTCGCCCGCGGCCTGCGCGGGCCCGGCGAAGGTGGCCGCGGCGATCGCGGTCACCCCGATCAACGCCGGGAGAGAGCGTTTTCTCATGGGAGCGTCCACTTCTGGTTCGTGCCGGTCCCGCAGGTCCAGATCTGGAGCCGGGTCCCGTTGGCACTCGAATTACCGGTGGCGTCGAGGCACTTGCCGGAGCCGGCGTTCACGAGGTTCTGCGAGCCGTTGGCCGACCACTTCTGGGCGCCCGATCCGTTGCAGTCCCAGAGTTGCGTCGGCGTGCCGTTGGCCGTGCCGGCGCTCGTGACGTCGAGGCACTTGCCGAGCGCTCGGACGGATCCGTCCGAATTGACCGTCCACTGTTGAGCGGCGGTGCCGTTGCAGTCGTAGAGCTGGACGGCGGTGCCGTTGGCGTTGCTCGCGCCGGCGACGTCGACGCACTTGCCGCCGATGCCGGTGATCGCGTTTTGCGTGGGCGGCGTCGTGGTGCCACCGGCGAACTGCGTGGCGACCTGCTCGCCGAGGCTGACGGCGTTGGCGTGGTTCTCGATCGGGTTGACGTGCGTGTTGGGGAACACGATGTACGTCACCGGGCCTTCGGTGCCGCCGTTCTTCGGGTCGGGGTTGATGCCGAGGCTGACCGCGGTGGCGTAGGAGGCCTCACCGATGATGCTCGTCGGGCCGGTGTCGCCGACCACGGCGTAGCTCACCTGGTTGTTGTAGATCACCGCCACGACCGAACCGCCGTCGATGCCGTAGTTCCGGTAGTCCCAGGTGGACGTCGGTTGTGGAAGGACGATGTACGGCAGCTGCGCCGCGTTGAGCGGCTGGTCGGCCGAGGTGTGGAACGCGGTATCGGGGTAGAAGCAGCAGTCGGTGTTCTCGTTGCACTGCGTGGTGCGGACGCCGTCGCAGTCGACGTCCATGTCGGCCTTGAAGAACACCGCGCCGTTCGCCTGGCAGACGGGCACGGTGGCCGCGCCGCCTTCGTCGTAGGAATACTTCCCGTTCGAAATCTGCTGGCAGGACTGGGTTTTGGCGAGCAGCTGGCTCGCGGACGGGCCCGCTTCGACCGCCGCCTGAGCGGAGCTGGCTGTCAGGAAGGAAAGCGCTAACAGGGCACACCCCATTAGCGCGACGAGGATTCGCCGCACTGGGTTTCTCCTTATGGGGAAGGTCAGGGAGTGGTCCACTTCTGGTTCGCGCCGCCGCCGCAGGTCCAGATCTGCAGCCGGGTGCCGTTCGCGCTGGAATTTCCGGTCGCGTCCAGGCACTTGTTGGCGTTGGGGTTCACGATGTCCTTCGATCCGGTCACGACCCACTGCTGGGCGCCGGTTCCGTTGCAGTCGTAGAGCTGCACCGGTGTCCCGTCCGCGGTGCCGGCGCCGGAGACGTCCATGCACTTGCCGAGGGCGCGGATCGTGCCGTCGGTGCCGACGGTCCAGTTCTGCGCGGCGTTGCCGTTGCAGTCGGTGATCTGGATCGGCGTGCCGTTGGCGGAGTTCGCCCCGGCGACGTCGACGCACTTGCCGCCGATGCCGGTGATCGTGCCGGTCCGGCCGCCGCCGCTGCCGGAGGTGTTGGTGACGTGCACGTAGTCGACGATCAGCTGCTGCGGGAACTGCGTGCTGCTGTTGGGATCGCCGGGCCAGTACCCGCCGACGGCGAGGTTCAGGATGATGAAGAAGTTGTGGTCGTACACCCAGCGGTTGCCGTTCAGGTCCGACGGCGTGCGCGTCTGGTAGAGGTTGCCGTCGACGTACCACTTGATCTGGTTGGGGGCCCAGTCGATGGCGTAGGTGTGGAAGTCGTCGGAGAAGTTCGGGCCGTTGTAGGCGGCGCCGATGCCACCGGAGCCGGAGTAGCCGGGGCCGTGGATGGTGCCGTGCACGGTGTTCGGCTCGAACCCGACGTTTTCCATGATGTCGATTTCGCCGTCGGTGGGCCAGTTCCCGCCGCCGAGCATCCAGAACGCCGGCCACATGCCTTGCCCGCGCGGGAGTTTCATGCGGGTCTCGAAGTGGCCGTAGGCCTGGCTGAACTTGCCGGCGGTGTTGAGCCGCGCGGAGGTGTATTCGCAGCGGCCGTACCAGCAGTTGTAGTTGCCGGGGTTTTCCCGCTTGGCGGTGATGACGAGGTGGCCCTGGCCGTCGAGCTGGGCGTTGTTGGTGCCGGAGGTGTAGTACTGCCGCTCGTGGTTGTTGACGTTGTCGCCGGTTTCGAGCTGCCACTTCGACCCGTCGACGCCGGCGCCGGCGGAGCCGTTGAAGTCATCGGTGAAGGTGGCCGCTGCTTCTGCCGGGGCCATCGTGAGGGCTTGCTGCCCGAGGAAGAGCAGCGAGCAGGCGGCGAGGAGTGCCGCCCAGCGGTTTTTTGCGGAGGTGGACATCGTTGTCGCCTCTCTCACCGTGGGGGACCGGCGATCCGCGCGCAGCACGGAACGCGGGGAGGGGGAGGTGGCCGCGCCTGCCGGGGCGGCGGCAGGTGTGACCGTGCGTGCCCGCGGCCCTCGGGCCGGGGCGGAGGTATCGGCCAGGCTTTGTTGTGCCTGGCAACAAAGTATGCATGGTCCAGACAAGCCGGGCAACCGTCGACCGGTCATTTTTTTTCAACCCGAATTAAGGGGGTGTTGGTGGGGGATGCGGTGGTGAGGTGGGGTCCCGGTGAGCGGGGCATGGGGTTCGATGGTTATCTGGGCTTCCCGGCTTCCCGGCTTCCCGGCTTCCCGGCTTCCGGGCTTCCGGGCTTCCGGGCTTCCGGGGCTGCGGCCGCCCGAGCTGTGGCGCTGGCTTCGGCTGCTAGGGCACCGGGGCTGCCCAGCTGCCTAGGCCACCCGAGCTGTGCCGGTGGCTTCGGCTGCTAGGGCTCCAGGGCTTCCCGGCTGCCCCGTCGGCCCGGCTGCGCCGTCGGCCAGGCTGCCTGACAGGCCCAGCTGTCTCGACGAGCCCGGCTGTTCCGGTAGCCTCGCCGCCCGGCTTCCCCAGCTGCTTCGGCAGCCTCGCCGCCCGGCTGTTCCGGGGGCCCGGTGCCCGGCTGTTCGGGCGGCCATGGAGCACCCCGTCCGGTTGTCCACAATTCGGCTGAGCTGTGGACAACCGGCCGCCAAGGCGCGAATTCGGCGAGTTTTGTCAGGCGCCCTCGATACGCTGGAGCGGGGAGGTTCCCCCAGGGAGGGTGGGCCGTGCTGGGTGGGCCGTGCTGGGTGGGCCGTGCTGGGTGGGCCGTGCTGGGTGGGCCGTGCTGGGTGGGCCGTGCTGGGTGGGCCGTGCTGGGTGGGCCGTGCCGGGTGGGCCGTGCTGGGCGAGGCCCCGGGGAGGGCGAGCGTGCCGGGCGAGCCGCTGCCGTACTCGGCAACCGGGGGCATCCGCGGACCGAGGGAAACGTGACCGAAGGAAAGCCGCCCTACCTCGACGCTCGCTCGCTGTCGCGCCCGGGGATGCTGCTCGCTGCCGCCGCGCGCGGGTGCACGTCCGCACGCTTCACTCCGTTCCCCGGATCGGGCACTTCCCCAGCCCCGGCTTCCCCGGAGCAACCTTCCGCTAAGCCCGATCCAAAGCCCTCCGCCACTCAAGCCGCGTCGGAGTCCGGGGCTGCCGGCTTGGCTAGCCTCGATGTTGCGCCCTGCTCCAGCAAGTCCGCCACCGGGAGTGTTGCCGCTCCCGTGGCCACCGCGTCCAGGCCCAGCGATCCCAGCTGGATCGATGTCTGGCTGAACGGGTGCCGGAGCGCGTGGGCGCCCGCTGCCTCGCGGATTGCCGGCAGGAGCTGCTCTCCCAGGGCCAAGCCCGCCCAGCCGCCGATCACGATGCGTTCCGGGTTGAACAAGTTGATCAAGTTCGCGATGCCCGCGCCGAGGTAGCCCGCCGTTTCGTCGAGCACCCGGGCCGCCGTCTTGGACTTGTCCGCCGAGGACAGCAACGCCGAAAACTGTGCCTGCTCGTCCTCGCCCGTGATCTCCTTGCCGCGCGCCCGGCGGTACCGCGCCAGCACCGCTCCCGCGCCGATGTACGCCTCCAGGCACCCGCGCGAACCGCAGCGGCACTCCTGACCGCCGTACGCGATCGTCGTGTGGCCCCACTCGCCCGCGCTGCTCGTCGAGCCGCGGTAGGTCGTTCCGTCCGTCACCACCGCCGCGCCCACGCCCGAGCCGATCAGCGCGATCACCGCGTGGCGGGCTCCGCGGCCCGCGCCGAACCACATCTCCGCCTGGCCCTGCGTCTTCGCGCCGTTGTCGACGAACAGCGGCAACCCGACGCCCGCCGCCTGCAGCATGGTCTCGAACGGCACCGCGTCCCAGCCGACCGTCGGTGCGTGCACCAGCACCTGGGCACCCTGCTCGACCGTCCCCGGCACGCCGATGCCGACCCCCAGCACGCCCGATTCGTCGATGCCCGCGCTCGCGAACACCTCCCGGAGCCCGGACGTCACCTGCTCGACCGCCGTCGCCGCGTCGGGGGCCTTCGGGAGCGGGTGCTCGACCGTCGCCAGGCGGTTCATCGCCAGGTCGAACAGCTCGACCTTGACACCCGTTTCACCGATGTCGACGCCCGCGACGTGCCCGTACGCCGGGTCGACGCGCAGCAGCACCCGGGGCCGGCCGCCGTCCGACTCGACCTGGCCGGCTTCGGTGATCAGGCGTTCTTCGCCGAGTTCGGCGGTCACGTTGCTCACCGTGGCGGCACTCAATCCGGTGAGCTGGCTGAGTTCGTGCCTCGACAGCGGGCCGTCGAAGTACAGTTTCGACAGCAGCAGGGATCGGTTGTGCCGCCGCAGATCGCGGACGGTGGTGCGCTTGCTCGCCATGGGCAACCCATCTGAACTTCTTACCGGCTCACTGACAGGATGCCTGATCGCCGTAAGTTGTGGCTATGTATTAAGTGGTGAACTAAGTCCCGAACCCATGGTGGCGGGGCCGCGGTCTGGCAGAATCCTCCCGGTGACCCAGGTGGTGCGCCAGACGACCCGTGACCTCAGGCGGCACAACCGCGCGGCGCTGCTCTCCTCGCTCTACCTCCGCGGTCCCGTCAGCAGACTGGAACTGGTAGCTGAATCGGGACTATCGGCCGCCACCGTTACCAACGTCGTCTCCGAGCTCATCGCGGACGGCGTGGTGGCCGAGGCCGGATCGGTCGAATCGGACGGCGGGCGGCCGCGGACGCTGCTGGCCGTCCGGCCCGAATTCGGGCAGGTCGTGGGCGTGGACGTCAGCGAGACGCACGTCGAGGTCGGCCTGTTCGACTGCGCCCTCGGCACCCTCGGCACGGTGCGCCACCCGCTGGTCGGCACCCGCCTCGACCCGGACGAAGTGGCCGGCCTGGTGCGCACGGGCATCGCCGAAGTGCTCGAAGGGGGCGATCCGGACGCGGTGTTCGGCGTCGGCATCGGCGTACCGGGCGCGGTCCGCGACGGCGGGATCGTGCACGCGCCGACCCTCGGCTGGAGCGGGGTGAACTTCGCCGCCCTGATCCACCCGCACATCCAGGCGCCCCTCCACCTCGACAACCGCGCCCGCACCCTGGGCCAGGCCGAGACCTGGCGGGGTGCCGGCCGGGGCGCCGAACGCGCCATCGTCGCCCTCCTCGGTGTCGGCGTCGGGGCGGCCGTCGCGACGGCCGGGCGCTCGCACCCCGGCATCACCACCAGCGAGTGGGGCCACACCGTCGTCAAGGCGGCCGGGGCCGCCTGCCGGTGCGGCTCGCACGGCTGCCTGGAGGCCTACGTCGGCATCGAGGCGGTCGTCCGCCGCTACGCCGCCCTCGTCGGCGAGGAACCGGTCATCGGGGACGAAAGCGACGTCGAACTGGCGCGGGTCGTGGCCGAAGCCCAGCGTGGTGGGCCGGCCGCCGACGTGCTCGCCGAGACCGGTGAGTACCTGGGCATCGGCATCGCGAACCTGATCAACCTGCTCAGCCCCGATCGGGTGGTGCTTTCCGGCTCGGCCGGGGCGATCATGGGACCGGCGATCCTGCCCGCGGTGCGCGACGCCGTGGGCCGGCACGCGCTCGGCTACCTGGCCGAGCGCACCGAGGTCGTCCTCGGCCGGCTCGGGCCCGAGGCGGTCGCGCTCGGCGCGGCCACGCTGCCGGTCGCCGAACTGCTGGCCAACGGCGGACGCATCAGCTGAAAGCCTTGCGTCGCAACGAGTAGTTCGATCAACAGGTCCAGACCGCCAGTTCTTTCAGTACTTAAACTTAGGCACAAAACGTTACCGCCGTGTTATTGACGTGACCCGAGTCACCCGGGTTGACTTCGGGACGTCGTTCGGTCGCCGGCGGTCGGGGCTCGCTACCAGTCGACAAAGAGCTATTCGTCGATGACTAGGAGGACCGATGCGAGTCAAGCGCTCCATCGTCGCAGCGCTGGTGGCCATGACGGCCTTGAGCGGTCTCACCGCGTGCAGCGGTGGCAGCTCGAACGCCGCCCAGAGCAACCCCGACGCCGTGCTCAACGTCGGCAAGCCGGACGGCCCGCAGGCGGAGAACAACAACCCGTTCCTGGAGACCTCCGCCCTGTCGAACATGGGCTACCGGTGGATGATCTACGAACCCCTCGCCCTGTACAACCGTGTCAAGCCGCAGGAGCCGGCGAAGCCGTGGCTGGCCACGAAGTGGGACTGGTCGGACAACTACAAGAAGCTGGTCCTGACCGTCCGTGACGGCGTGAAGTTCTCCGACGGGCAGCCGATGACCGGCGAGGACGTCGGCTACACCTTCCAGTTGCTGCGCGACAACAAGGCGCTGAACGTCGACGCCGTGCCGTACAAGGACATCACCGCGGCCGGCAACCAGGTCACCCTGGGCTTCGACGGCTCGCAGTTCGTCAACCAGGTCAAGATCCTGCAGACCCTCGTCGTGCCGAAGCACGTCTGGCAGGGCGTCAAGGACCCGGCGCTCGACCTCGTGAAGAACCCGATCGGCACCGGGCCGTACACGCTGAAGTCGGCCACCCCGCAGACGATGATCGTCACGCGGCGCGACAGCGGCTACTGGCAGGAAGCGCCGAAGGTCAAGGAGATCCGCTACACCTCCTACACCGACAACAACGCGCAGGTCAGCGCGCTGGTCAACGGGGCGGCCGAGTGGAGCTTCGTGTTCATCCCGAACTACAAGGCCGTCTACACCAACAAGGACCCGCAGCACTACAAGCTGTGGTTCCCCGCGCAGCTGGCCGTCCACGGCCTGTGGTTCAACACCGAAAAGGCGCCGTGGAACGACCCGAAGCTGCGCCAGGCCGTCAACAAGGTGATCAACCGCGACGACATCTTCAACCAGGGCGAGGCCGGCTACTTCTACCCGAAGAACGACCAGGTCACCGGCATTCCGACGCCGGCGGGCGACCCGTTCATCGCGCCGCAGTACCAGGGCCAGAGCGTCAAGGTCGACGTCCCGGGGGCGAAGTCGCTGCTGACAGGCGCGGGTTACAAGTTCAACGGCGACAAGCTGGCCGACCCGAGCGGCAAGCCGGTCACCATCAAGCTCACCGTCCCGTCGGGCTGGTCGGACTACATCACCGACCTGGAGATCATCAAGGACAACCTGGCGCAGATCGGCATCACCGCCACGGTCGACAAGATGAACCAGGACGCCTGGATGAAGTCGGTCGACACCGGTGACTTCGAGGGCCTGATGCACTGGACCAACGACGGGCAGACGCCGTACGACATGTACCGCGACGTCATGGACGGCAACCGCTACAAGCCGACCGGCCAGGGCGGCATCAACGGCAACTACGGCCGCTACAAGAACGACGAGGCGACCAAGGCGCTCGAGACCTACGCGAACGCCGAGGACGACGCCGCCCGCACCGCGGCCATGGCGACGCTGCAGAAGATCATGATCGAGCAGCAGCCGATGATCCCGACGTCGGCGGCCAACTCCGGCGGCGAGTACAGCACGAAGAACTGGGTCGGCTGGCCGGACGACGCCAACCCGTACGCGCCGGCCCAGCCGACCCTGCGCAACGCGCTCGACATCGTCCTGCACCTCAAGCCCGCGGCCTGACGATGGCGGACTCAGCTGTGACGACCGAGCAGTCCCCCTCCGACCCCGTCGCCGTCGGGTCGGAGGGGGACCTCCCCGTGGTCCTCGAGGCCGAGGGCCTCACCAAGCACTTCCCCGTTCGCCGCAAAGGCCGGGCCGCGCTGACCGGCCCGCGCCGCGCCATCCAGGCCGTCGACGACGTGACCTTGACGCTCCGGCGGGGCCGCGTCACCGCGCTGGTCGGCGAGTCCGGCTCGGGCAAGTCGACGGTCGCGCGCCTGCTCGCGGGCCTCTACCCGCGCACCGGCGGTGACATCCGGCTGCACGGCGAGACGGTGAACGTCAAGCACGGCAAGGCGTTCCGCGCCTACGCCCGCCGGGTGCAGATGATCTTCCAGGACCCGTTCGCGTCGCTGAACCCGGTGCACACCGTGCGCTACCACCTGACGCGGGCGCTGAAGATCCACGGCCGGGCGGGTGACGACCTCGAAAAGTCGCTGCACGAGCTGCTCGCCCGCGTCCAGATGACCCCGCCCGAGCGGTACATCGACAAGTTCCCGCACGAGCTGTCCGGCGGCCAGCGCCAGCGCGTCGCGATCGCGCGGGCGCTCGGCGCCGACCCGGAGGCGCTGCTGGCCGACGAGCCGGTGTCCATGTTGGACGTCTCGATCCGGCTCGGCGTGCTGAACCTGCTGCGCGACCTCAAGGAACGCCTGCACCTGGCGATCCTGTACATCACGCACGACATCGCGTCGGCGCGCTACTTCGCCGACGACACGATGGTGATGTACGCGGGCCGCATGGTCGAAGGCGGCGACAGCGAAACCATCACGCAGCGGCCGGCGCACCCGTACACCCGGCTGCTCATCGAATCCGCTCCCGACCCGGACCGGATCGCGGGCGGCGGCGGGCCGGGGGAGACGCCGGCCGAACGCGGGTCCGGCGAGCCGCCGAGCCTGATCGACCCGCCACCGGGCTGCCGGTTCCACCCGCGTTGCCCGGTCGCGATGGAACGGTGCAAGACGGACCTGCCGCCGCGGTTCGACGTCGGCGACGCGCCCGGTCACTGGGCCGCGTGCTGGCTCTACGACGGGGCCGCCCGATGAGGTACCTGCTGCAGCGGCTGGCCTTCTACCTCTTCACCGCGTGGGCCGCCGTCACCATCAACTTCTTCATCCCGCGGATGATCCCGGGCGACCCGGTGCAGTCGCTGATCGCGAAGAACCAGGGCATGATCAGCGCGGAAGCGATGCAGTCGCTGTACGTCCTGTTCGGACTCGACAAGAACGAAAGCCTGATCTCCCAGTACTTCGACTACTGGGGCCAGCTCTTCCGCGGCGACCTCGGGATCTCGTTCACGTTCTTCCCGACGCCGGTGTCCGACCTGCTCACCGACAGCCTGCCGTGGACGATCATCCTGGTCGGCATCACCACGGTCGTCGGGTTCGCGATCGGCACCGGGCTCGGCGTGGTCGCCGGCTGGAAGCGCGGCTCGTGGGTCGACGGCCTGCTGCCGGTGACGACGTTCCTCTCGTCGATCCCGTACTTCTGGCTCGGCCTGATCGCGCTGACGCTGCTGGCCGGCCCGGGCAGCTTCTTCCCGTCGTCCGGCGGCTACGACCCGGGCACCGTCCCGGGCTGGGACGCCGGGTTCATCGGCAGCGCGATCCAGCACAGCCTGCTGCCCGCGCTCACCATCCTGATCAGCTCGATGGGCAGCTGGATCCTGGGCATGCGCAACATGATGGTCACCGTCGCGTCGGAGGACTACGTGACCGTCGCGCACGCCAAGGGCCTGCCGGAACGCCGGGTGATGGTCGGGTACGCGGCGCGGAACGCGTTGCTGCCGAGCGTGTCCGGCTTCGCGCTGGCGCTGGGTTTCATCGTCGGCGGCACGCTGCTGGTGGAGATCGTCTTCTCCTACCCCGGGGTCGGCTACCAGCTGTTCCAGGCCGTCGGCTCGCAGGACTACCCGCTGATGCAGGGCATCTTCCTGATCATCACGCTGTCGGTGCTGGTGGCGAACCTGTTCGCCGACGTCGCCTACCTGGCGCTCGACCCGCGCACCCGGAAGGAGGGCTGACATGGCTGTCCCCGCGGCGGACGTCAAGGCCGCCCAGGCCCTCCCGCTCGAAGCGGTGGCCGCGCGCCGGCGCCGCTTCCGGTTCCTCACCGGCGGCAAGACGGTCACCGGCCTCGCCGTCATCGTCTTCTTCCTGGTGATCGCGGTCATCGGTGACTGGATCGCGCCGTACGACCCGTCGGCGCGCAGCAGTGACCTGCTGGAATCGCCGTCGGGCCGGCACTGGTTCGGCACCACCCACCTCGGCCAGGACATCTTCAGCCAGGTGGTGGTCGGCACGCGCAGCGTCATGCTGGTCGGGCTGGCCGCCGGGATCGTGGCGACGATCCTCGCGGTGATCGTCGGCGTGACGTCCGGCTACCTCGGCGGGACGCCCGGCGAAGGGCTGTCCGCACTGTCCAATGTGTTCCTCGTGATCCCCGCCCTGCCGCTGATCATCATCATCGGCAGCGCGGTGCCCACCGGCGGGGACATCCTCGTGGCGGTGATCATCGGGTTCACGTCGTGGGCGTGGGGTGCGCGAGTCCTCAGAGCACAGACGCTTTCGCTGCGGGGACGCGAATACGTCGAAGCCGCCCGGGCGACCGGCGAATCGACGTGGCGGATCATCTTCTTCGAGATCCTGCCGAACCTGTCGGCGGTGATCGCGTCCAGCTTCGTCGGCACGGTGATCTTCGCCGTCATGTCGGAGATCACGCTCGCCTTCGTCGGCGTCTCGGGACTGTCCAATTGGAACTGGGGCACCATCCTGTTCTGGGCGCAGAGCCAGCAGGCTCTCGCCCAGGGCGCGTGGTGGTGGTTCGTGCCGGCCGGGCTGGCGATCGCCATCCTCGGCACGGCGTTGTCCCTGCTCAACTTCGGCATCGACGAGTTCGTCAGCCCGCGGCTGCGCGGCAGCGGCAAGGCGCGCGTCAAGGGCGCCGACGGGCGGACGCATCGGATGCGCGTGGGCTTCACGCCCGTGCTCGGGCGGGAGGAAAAGCCATGATGGACCCGGTGCTGGAGATCAAGGGCCTGGACGTCGACTACGGCGTCGGCGCCGAGGCCGCGCGCGCGGTCCGGGACGTGCACCTGACGCTGCACCGCGGCGAAGTCCTCGGCCTGGCCGGGGAAAGCGGCAGTGGCAAGTCCACTTTGGCCTACGGGCTGACGCGGCTGCTGGCGCCACCGGGCGTGATCCGCGGCGGCGAGGTGATCTACCACCCCGCGGACGGCGAGCCCTACGACGTCCTGAAGCTGACGGACAAGCAGCTGCGGGACTTCCGCTGGGCGGAGACGTCCATCGTGTTCCAGGGTGCGATGAACTCGCTGAACCCGGTGCACAAGGTGGTCACCCAGCTGGTCGACGTCATCAAGGCGCACGAGCCGCGGTCGACGAAAGCGGGCCGGATCGCCCGCGCGAGAGACCTGCTCAAGCTCGTCGGCATCTCGGCCGACCGGCTCGAGGCGTACCCGCACCAGCTGTCCGGCGGGATGCGGCAGCGCGTGATGATCGCCATGGCGCTCGCGCTGGAGCCGCGGGTCGTCATCATGGACGAGCCGACCACCGCGCTCGACGTCGTGATGCAGCGGCAGATCCTCGGCCAGCTCGTGGAACTGCGCGAGCGGCTGGGGTTCTCGGTCCTGTTCATCACGCACGACCTTTCGCTGCTGGTGGAGTTCTCGGACCGGATCGCGATCATGTACGGCGGCCGGATCGTCGAAAAGGCGCCGGCGGCGGACCTCTACCGGGACGCGTTGCACCCGTACAGCCACGGCCTGCTGAACTCGTTCCCCGCGTTGCGGGGGCCGCGGCGTGAGCTGGCCGGGATCCCCGGATCGCCGCCGGACACGCGCGGGATGCCGGCCGGCTGCGCGTTCCACCCGCGGTGTCCCAAGGCTTTCGAGCCGTGCCCCGACCGTGTGCCGCTGCTGGGAACGCCCGGCGACCCGGCGCGCGAAGTGGCGTGCTGGCTGCATCCCGTGGGGACCGGTACCGCTCCCTGACCGCCGTCCACCCTGTCCGGTACCTCTGGAGGAGAGCCGCCTTGACCGAGACCACCGCCGCGACCGCCGAGCAGCAGGCGCTGATCGACACCCTGCCGCCGGACTTCCGCTGGGGCGTGGCCACCGCCGCGTACCAGATCGAAGGCGCGGTCTCCGAGGACGGGAGGACACCGTCCATCTGGGACACCTTCTGCCAGGTGCCGTGGGCGATCGACAACAACGACACCGGTGACGTGGCGTGCGACCACTACCACCGGATGCCGTCGGACATCGAGCTGGTCCGCGAGCTGGGCGCGGACACGTACCGGTTTTCCGTGGCGTGGCCCCGCGTCCAGCCGCGCGGCCGCGGCGGCGTCAACGAGGCGGGCATCGGGTTCTACGACCGGCTCGTCGACGAGACGCTGAGCCGCGGGATCACGCCGTGGCTGACGCTCTACCACTGGGACCTCCCGCAGGAGCTCGAGGACGCGGGCGGCTGGCCGGCGCGCGACACGGCGTACCGGTTCGCGGACTACGCGATGCTGGTGTTCGACCGGTTGAAGGACCGGGTCCGGCATTGGACGACGCTGAACGAGCCGTGGTGCTCGGCGATGCACGGCTACGTCCACGGCGTGATGGCGCCCGGCCGGCGTGACTACGCGGCCGGGATGCACGCGGTGCACCACCTGCTGCTCGGCCACGGTCTCGCGGTGCAGCGGATGCGGGAGGCAGCTCCGGCGGACACGCAGTTCGGCATCACGCTCAACATGTGCACGGCCGACCCGGCGACGGACGCCCCGGAGGACGTCCGCGCGGCCCGCCAGGCGGACGGCCTCGGCGTCCGCATCTACCTGGACCCGCTCGTGCGCGGCGAGTACCCCGCGGACGTGGTCGACGACCTGGCCGACCGCGGCGTCAAGCTCCCGATCCAGGACGGCGACCTGTCGGTCATCTCCACCCCGCTGGACTTCCTGGGCGTGAACTACTACTTCGGCCAGCAGTTCTCGGGGGTGGACGAGAACGGCTCTCCGGTGGACGCGGACGGGGCACCGGCATCCCGGGCGGTCCCGTTCGGCGAGCCGACGACGGCGATGGGCTGGGAGATCCTGCCGGGCAAGTTCACGGAACTGCTGACGCGGCTGGGCCGGGATTACCCGGGCCTGCCGATGTACATCACGGAGAACGGCTCGGCTTTCGACGACGACCCGGACTCGACGGGCTTCGTCCGCGACGACTCGCGCACGGCCTACCTGGCGTCGCACATCGCCGCGGTAGCGGCGGCCCGCAACGCGGGTGCCGACGTCCGGGGGTACTTCGCGTGGTCCCTGCTGGACAACTTCGAGTGGGCGTACGGCTACGCGAAGCGGTTCGGGCTGATCCGGGTGGACTACGAGACGCAAGCGCGGACGATCAAGCAGAGCGGCTACTTCTACCGCGACACCGTCCGGCGGGTGCGCGGCAGCTGAACGGCGGTGGGGTGAGCCCCACCACCGTGGTGGTGGCTCACCCCATGGCTCCTCCCGGGGGCCGTCCCTACCTTCGAGGTAGCCGACCCCGGGGGTAGCCGTGACCGTTCAGACCGAAGTCAGACCCGTCCCTGCCGGAACGACGCCGAAGTGGTGGCGGCGGCCCTGGGTGGCGCCGCTCGCCCTGGTGGTCGCCGTCTTCCTCGCCTATTCCGTGCCGCCGTACCTCACGCTCGATCCCGCGCAGTCACGCGTGCCCGCGCCCCCCGGGCTCGCCGCGCACTACTGGTTCCTCGTCGCGCACATCACCTTCGGGACCATTGCCATCGTCGGCGTCATCCTGCAGGTCTGGCCGTGGCTCCGGCGGACGCACCCGGTCGCGCACCGGCGGATCGGGCGGGTCTACGTCTTCGCCGGCGCGATTCCCGCCGCCCTGATGGCGGTCACCATCGGCGCGGTGAGCCCGTTCGGGCCGGTCGTCGCCGCGGTCGATGTCGTGGCCGGGCTGCTGTGGCTCGGTTTCACCATCGCCGGCTGGCGGGCGGTCCGGCAGCGGAGGTTCGCCGACCACCGGAAGTGGATGGTCCGCAGCTTCGCGATGACCATGCACACGCTGATGACGCGGGCTCTCTCGCCGCTCGGTTTCCTGCTCGTCATGCCGCGGATCAGTGACAAAACGGAACTGATCCTGAATGCCGCCACCGTTTCCGGCGTGCTGAGCGTGCTCACGTTGCTGCTGCTCAGCCAGTGGTGGCTCGACCGGAAGCCGAAGAAGCCAGCCATCGCGCGATGATCGTCCGCTGGATCTCGGACGCGCCTTCGTAGATGCGGGGCGCCCGGACCTCCCGGTACAGGTGCTCCAGCAGGTGCCCGCGCCGCAGTGCGCGGGCGCCGTGGAGCTGGACCGCCGAGTCGACGACGAACTGCGCCGCCTCGGTGGCGAACAGCTTCGCCATCGCCGCCCGGCCGCCGAGGTTCGCCTCGCCCGCGTCGTACGCGCCCGCCGCCGCGTAGACCAGCAGCCGGGCCGCTTCGGTGCGGGTGGCCATCTCGGCCAGCGCGTGCGCCACCGCCTGCTGCTTGATCAACGGCCCGCCGAAGGCCTCGCGCGAGCTCGTGTGGGACACCGTGGCGTCCAGCGCCGCCTGGGCCATGCCGACGGCGAACGCGCCGACGCTCGGGCGGAACAGGTCCAGCGTCCGCATCGCCACGGCGAACCCGCGGTTCTCCTCGCCGAGCAGCTCCTCGCGCCGGACCTCGACGCCGTCGAACGTCACCGTGCCGATCGGGTGCGGGCTGACCAGGTCCAGGTGCTCGCCACCCAGGCCCGGGCGGTCGGCGGGGACGACGAACGCGCTCACCCCGCGCGAGCCCGCGTCCGGCGTCGTCCGGGCGAACACTGTGTAGAAGTCGGCTTCCGGCGCGTTCGAGATCCACATCTTTTCGCCCGTGAGGCGCCAGCCGTCGCCGTCGGCCTCGGCCGCGAGGGACAGCGCCGCCGCGTCCGAGCCGGCGTCCGGTTCCGTCAGCGCGAACGCCGCCACCGCGTCGCCGGCCGCCACCGCGGGCAGCCACTTCGCGACTTGTTCGTCCTGTCCGGACTGGAGGATCGGGTAACTTCCCAGGCCCTGCAACGCCAGCGCGGTCTCGGCTTCCGTGCTGACCGTGGCGAGGTTCTCGCGCAGGATGCACAGGTCCGTCGCGGCCGCCTGCCTCGACGGCGTGCCCGACGCGACGCCGGGGAAGAGCCGCGCGAGCAAGCCGAGCGCCCCCATCGCCTTGAGCAGTGGGCGGTTGACCGCACCCTCCACACCGGACTCGGCGATCGGCCGCAGCTGCTCCTCGGCCAGCCGTCGCACCTCGGCGGCGAACGCCTGCTGGGCGGGGTTCAGGGCGAAGGTCATGAGGAAGCTCCCGGTCGCCAGCGGGCATGGGCGGTGCCGGCCGGACCGGACCGGACGAGGTCGAGCCGCGGCTCCGGCCCGTCGGAGCGGCCCGTCTGCGGCTTGCGGCTGCCCGCCGCGAACGGCTTCGGCCACGGCATCGGATAACCCTGTTCGGCGGCCGCGTGCAGCGTCCATTGTGGATCGTACAGGTGCGTCCGGCCCAGTGCGCAGAGGTCCGCGCGCCCGGCCAGGATCAGCGAATTGACGTCGTCGTAGGACGAAATGGCCCCGACGGCGATCACCGCGATCCCGTACTCCTCGCCGATTTCGTTGCGGATCCGGTCGGCGTAGGGCGTCTGGTAGCTGCGGCCGTACTGCGGGCGTTCCTCGCTGACGACCTGCCCGGTCGAGACGTCGATGCCCGCGGCGCCGTGGGCGGCGAACGCGCGCGCGATCTCGACGGCGTCGTCGGCGTCGATGCCGCCTTCGCACCAGTCGGTCGCCGAGATCCGGACGGTCATCGGCCGCTCCGCCGGCCACGCGGCGCGGACCGCGTCGAAGACTTCCAGGGGAAAGCGCAGCCGGTTCTCGAGCGAGCCGCCGTACTCGTCGTCCCGCCGGTTGGTCAGCGGCGAGAGGAACGACGACAGGAGGTAGCCGTGCGCGCAGTGCAGTTCGAGGACGTCGAACCCGGCGCGGGCCGCCGCACGAGCGCACTCGGCGAACTGCTCGCGGATCTCCGAGAGCTCCGTTGTGGACAGTTCACGGGGGACCTGGTTGCGCTCGGAATACGGCAGCGGCGAAGGTGCGCAGACTTCCCAGTTGCCGGACGGGAGCGGCTCGTCGATGCCGTCCCACATCAGCTTCGTCGAACCCTTGCGCCCGGAGTGTCCCAATTGGACGCCGATCCGGGCCGGTGTCTGCCCGTGCACGAAGTCGACGATCCGCTTCCACGCCGCTTCCTGTTCCGGCGTGTACAGCCCGCCGCAGCCGGGCGTGATCCGGCCTTCGGGGGAGACGCAGACCATCTCGGTCATCACCAGCCCGGCGCCGCCGAGGGCCTTGCTGCCCAGGTGCACCAGGTGGAAGTCGCCCGGCACGCCGTTCTCCGCCGAGTACATGTCCATCGGGGACACGATGATCCGGTTCGGCAGCTCCAGTTCGCCGAGCCGGAACGGCTGGAACATCGGCGGCCGCGACGTCGTCCCGAGCGAGCGCGCGAACCAGTGGTCGAGCTCGGCCGCGAACTCCGGGTCGCGCAGGCGGAGGTTGTCGTAGGTCACGCGGCGGCTGCGGGTGAGGATGTTGAACGCGAACTGCGGCGGTTCCTGGTGGGCGTACTGCGCGATGTTCTCGAACCACTCCAGGCTGGCCTGCGCGGCGCGCTGCGTCGACGTGACGACCGGCCGCCGTTCCAGCTCGTACGCCTTGAGGGCTTCCGCGACGCCGTTGTTTTCGTGCAGGCACGCGGCCAGCGCGAGCGCGTCCTCCATCGCCAGCTTCGTGCCGGAGCCGATCGAGAAGTGCGCGGTGTGCGCGGCGTCGCCGAGGAGGACGACGTTCTCGTGCACCCAGGTCTCGCAGCGGACCGTCCCGAACGAGACCCACTTCGAGTTGTTCGCCATGACCTGGTGGCCGTCGAGGACGTCGGCGCACAGCTCGCGGATCAGCGCGATCGACTTCTCGTCGCTCTCGCCGGGCTTCAGCGAGGTCGCCGCGATCGGCCCGAACGTCCGCTGCCAGACGTCCTCCTGGACCTCGAGGATGAACGTGCTGCCCTCGCGGCCGTACGGGTAGCCGTGGACCTGCATGATCCCGGCCGGCGTCTCGAGGACGTAGAACTTGAAGGCGTCGAACACCAGGTCCGTGCCCAGCCAGATGTACCGGCACCGGCGCGTCTCGACGCTCGGCCGGAACGTCCCGGCGTACCGCGCGCGCATCGCCGAGTTGACGCCGTCGGCCGCGATGACCAGGTCGTAACCCGAAAGGTCGGCCGGCGCCTCCTCCCGGAAGTGCAGCCCGACGCCGAGTTCGCCGCAGCGGCTCTGGAGGATGCCGAGCAGGCGCTTGCGGCTCATCGCGGCGAAGCCGTGGCCGCCCGAGGTGGTGACCGTGCCGCGGTAGTGGACGTCGATGTCGTCCCAGCGGGCGAATTCGGCCTTCATCGCCTCGTGCACGGCCGCGTCGGCGTGCTCGATCCCACCGAGCGTCTCGTCGGAGAACACCACACCGAAACCGAAGGTGTCGTCCGGCGCGTTGCGCTCCCAGACGGTGATTTCGTGGGCGGGCCCGAGCTGCTTCGCGAGCGCGGCGAAGTACAGACCCGCCGGGCCGCCACCGATGACCGCGATTCGCACGCCGTCCAGGGTATGTCGTGGTGACTACGACCGTCAATAACGCGAAAGATGGCGTACCGTGTCCGGCATGGAACGCATCAACCCGCCGGAGCTGGGCAAGCCGTCCGGGTTCTCGCACGCGGTGGTGGCGGAGGGGCGCGTCGTCTTCCTCGCCGGCCAGACGGCGCTGGACGCGTCGAACAAGATCGCCGGCAACGGCGTCGTCGAGCAGTTCGAACGCGCGCTCGGCAACCTGCTGGCATCGCTGCGCGCGGCCGGCGGCACGCCGGCGGACCTCTGCAGCGTGACGATCTACATCGTCGACATGGTCGATTACCAGGCCCACGCCCGCGAAATCGGCGCGGTCTGGCGACGCCTCGCGGGCACGGAGTACCCGGCGATGGCAGGCATCGGCGTGTCCCGGCTGTGGGACGAGGAGGCGCTGGTGGAGGTCCAGGGGTTCGCCGTGCTCAGCCCAAGTTGATCGCCTTCACCGCTGGGGACGCGTGCCAGCCGGCTTCCATGCGGGCCATGATCGAATACAACGCTCTCGCAGCGTAGGAGCGGCTCGGGAGGGGAAGTTCGGGGTGCTGAACGGTCACGCAGAACCGGGTGATCAGGTACTGCAGGGCGAGCATCGCCGCCTGCTGCGGCGCAATCCGGTGGTCGGCCGGCCTGAATGGGTCGCAGTGGTACTCCTCGCCCGTCGAACTGTGCACGGCAGCCTCTTGGAGGTACCAGTGGTGGCCGTCGGTCGCGACCGCAACGCTCACTTGGGAGTCGATCCAGAACCGGACTGCGGGCGACCCGGTGGGATACGGGATCACCACTGGTTTACTTCCTCGCGAGGTGCTCTCCAAGATTACTGATGGCCGCCGATCGGAGCCGGCTCAGCCGAGGTTGATCGCCTTCGCGACGAACGCGCGGGCCGGCGTCTCCAGTTGCGCGTGCAGCTTGAAGAACAGCTCGGCCGCGCGGATTCCGGACCAGCCGGCAGGCAGGAACTCCGCGGGCAGGCCCGGGTCGAGGTAGGGCATCCGGCGCCAGCCGGTCAGCACGCGGACGTAGTCGGCGAAAGCCTGCTCGTCGGTCACGGACTTGCGGCGCAGTGCCGGGCCGTGCTCGTCGAGGAACGTCGTGTACAGCTCGTCCAAGCGGTCGAGGTCCCACCAGTCGCGGACCTTCGCCGCGACGTCGCCGAAGGCCAGGTGGTCGGCTCGGAACAGGTCCGCGTAGCCGGCCAGACCGAGGCGGGTGAGCGCTTCCTCGGTCGCCGCGTGGAGGTGGGCCGGGGCTATCCAGACGCCGGAGGCGGCGGTGCCGAAGCCCATCCGGGCGAGCTGGGTGCGCAGCAGGTGGCGCTTGTGACGCTCGGTCTCGGGCACCGAAAACACCGCCAGCAGCCAGCCGTCGGCCGCGGTCGCGCGCCCGCGGCGGAAGATCCGCTCGTCGCCCTCGCGCAGGATCTCCCGGGCTTCGTCGGACAGTTCGTACCCGGCCGTCGCGTCGCGCCGCACCGCTTCGAGGATGCCGCGGCGCTTCAGCCGGGAGATCGACGAGCGCACCGCGGGCTCGTCGACGCCGACGGCGGCGAGCAGGTCGATCAGCGAGGCGACCGAGAGCCACCCGCCTTCGGTGCGCGAATACAGGCCGTACACCGTCACGATGAGCTGGCGAGGCTGGGCGGACCGGCCGGAGCCGTCCAGTTCGGTTGCCTCGGGTACGGCCGTCATCGCGCCACGATAGCAACTCCCGCCCGGATCGCTCCGCTACGATTTCGCCGCGATGCTGCCAGCCACCAAGGGGATCTTCGACCGGCTCACCCGCCGCGGCCGCCTGATGACCAAGCGGGCCTGCGACCGGCAGGGCCACGTGCTGCGCAGCGGGCGCTTCCTCTTCCGCACCCCGACCGCGTGGGAGTACGCCGCGGCCGTGGCCGGGGGCAGTGATCCGGCCGCGCAGCGGTGGCTCGGCTGGCAGCGCGACTCGATCGTCGCCGAACCGGTGCGCGCGGACGCGCTGCGGGTCGTGCCCGGCACCGGTCCGGACTGGACGTCACCCGATCCGCAGTCCGTCGACCTGGTGATGATCGACGTCGAGGCCAACCGCTGCGCCGGCCTGGTGAGCGTGCACACCGGCGAGGACGGCGGCCCGGAGACCGGCGGCTACCTCGCCCCGGCCTACCGCGGCCGCGGCCACGGGCGGGTGCTCTTCGCGGCCGGGCTGACGCTGGCGCACGATCACCTCGGCCTGGCGCGGGTGCGGGCCGGCGCGGAAGTCGGCAACGTCGCCAGCGCGCGGTCGCTGCAGGCCGCCGGGCTCGCCCGGGTGGCCGGCCCGCCGACGTACCGGCTGCCGGACGGCCGGATCACCGAGGCGTGGTGGTTCCAGCACGACGTCCCGCGCCCGACGCGCTGCCGTGGGCCTCAGGCGACGTGGTTTCCGGCGCGTTCGCTGCTCTGAAACTTCGGTCCTCGCCGACGTTTTCCGTGGCTACCTTCACCGCATGACTTCGCTTTCCGCTCCGGTTCCGCCCGTGCCCCTCGACGTCGCGCCGGGGAGCGTCGCCTGGTTGCGCGCGTCCGTGGCCCGCTTCAGCAACGGTGCCGACCACGTCCGGCGGCGGGCGCTGGCCGTGGACGCGCTCGCTTCGGTCGACGCGGATTCCCTGCGGGAGAAGGCTTTTCTCCGCACTCGCGGGATCATGTCCGGCCTCGGTGTCGTCGACGTGATGGCCGAGATCGCGCGGCCGGTGCCGGTCGGGGTGCTCGCCGGGGCGCTGGGCCTGCCGGACGTCTCCGCCGACGTCGTCCCGGTCGCCGGGGCGTACCACCCGCACGTGGAGCCGGGCGAGGCCGCCGAAGCGGCGTTGGCGCGGCTGGTCGCGGTCTGCGGCGGGCCGACCGAACTCGCGGCGGCCCGGATCGGCCTGCTCGTCCAGGCCTGCGACGCCACCGCGGGCCTCATCGGAAACGGGCTTTTCGCTTCGCTGACCGGAAAACCCACCGAGCAGCCGGTGCTCGCCACGCGCCGCCGGATCGGCGGGGAGGACGTCACGGTGTCCCTCGCCGGGACGCCGTTCGGGGCCGGGCCGCGCGCGTGCCCGGGGTCGCGGCACGCCCTCGCCCTCTCCGCCGGCGTTCTCGAGGCGTTGCGGGGTTTTCGCCTGACAGAAGGGGAAACGACCTGGGTTTCGGCGCCGAATCTCCGGATGCCCGCGGTGCTGAGGGTGACCCGCGGTCGAACCGCCGACGGGTTCTGCTAAGACTTACCGCGTCCATTCCTGGGGGAAGGCGGGGAATTGCTGTACTTCGACGGCCTGCTCGGCATCGTCACGTTCGGGTTGTGGATCTTCTGCTTGGTCGACGTGATCACGACGGACGAATCGTCCTGCCGCAACCTGCCGAAGGGGTTGTGGTTGCTGCTCGTGCTGGTGGTGCCGCTGGTCGGCTCGATCATCTGGCTGGTGGCGGGCCGTCCGGAGCAGGTGGCGCGGGCGCGCGGGCGGTACGAGCGGCACGCGCCGGCGTTTCCGGAGTACGACCGGCCGGGCCGGTTCGCGGCGACGAGCCCGGAGGACGACGAGGAATTCCTCCGCAAGTGCCGGGAACGCGCGGAGGCCCAGCGCAAGCTGGCCCGCGAAAAGCGCGGCGACGAATAACGCGCGGTCAGCAGCTCGAGTTCGGGCCGTCGCAGGTGCCGCGTTCGTAGGCTTCCAGCGTCGCGATCACCAGCTGCCGCTGGGCGGGGGTCAACGGCGTCAGCGCGTCGCTCCAGGCCTTCGCGCCGCGGGCCAGCCAGGCGTCGACCGCCGGGCGCTTGTCCGGGGTGATGCTGACGATCGTGCGGCGGCGGTCGGCGGGGTCCTCTTCGCGGTTCAGCACGCCCTGCCGGCTGAGGTCCCCGACCATCAGGCTCGCGGTCGTCGGCGCCACCTGGAGGCGGGTGGCCAGCTCGGTGACCGTCATCGGGCCGTCGAAGAGCAGGTACGACAACAGCGAAAGGTGCCTCGGCGCCAGCGCGCAGCCGTCCAGCTCCGCCGGCACCGGGGTGCGCTTCGCCCGGCCGACCAGGCGGGGCATGAGCAGCAGGAGCTGCCGCACGCCGTCCTCGACACTCGGTCCGGCCTCCGTTGACACCACTCACCTCGCATCGGTAGCTTTGCTTGCAAAGCAAACTCTTCGCCCGAGCGTACTCGCGCCCGGTCGAGCGTACCGGCCAGAAACAGAGGATCCCATGACCGCGCCAGCCGACATGAACGACTTCAACAAGCAGGTCGTAGAGGAATTCCGCGCCAACGAAGGCAAGGTGGGCAACTACTTCGAGGGCAAGAACGTGCTCTTGCTCACCACCACCGGCGCGAAGAGCGGAGCGGAGCGCCTGTCCCCGCTCGTCTACACCCGCGACGGCGACCGCTACGTCGTCGCCGCGTCCATGGGCGGCGCGCCGAAGAACCCGGCCTGGTACCACAACCTGGTCGCCAACCCGAAGGTCACGGTCGAGGTCGGCACCGAGAAGTTCGAGGCCACGGCCACGGTGATCGCCGACCGCGCCGAGCGCGACCGCCTGTACGCGGGCATGGTGGCGCACGCCGAGGGCTTCGCGGAGTACGAGACGAAGACCGACCGGGTCATCCCGATCGTGGTCCTCGAGCGCTAGGAACCCACCGGCGCGGGCTCGGCGCGCGTCTCGGCAGGACGTCCGGTTTCCTGCCGTTCCGCGCGCCGGGCTTCCTTGCGGGCGATGAGCTGCTTGCCGACGTCGATCAACGGCTTCTCGACCCAGCGGTGGATCAGGTCCGCGATCGCCAGGCCGACCAGGAACACCGTCAGCGCCGAGACCGTCCGGTGCGTCCCGAGCCCGGGCACCGCCTGCACGACCGCGAAGTGCACCGGCCCCTGGAGCAGGTACAGCGAGTACGACCGCTCGCCGACGAACCGCATCGGGGCCGTGCTGAGCAGCCACCGCAGCGGGCCCGGGCTCACCAGCACGATCAGCAGGAGCATCGTCAGCGCGGCGTACGCGACCAGCAGCCACAGGTTGTTGCGGGTCTCGTGCCAGAGGTCGTCGAAGTTCGTGTGCAGCAGCGCGAACGCCCCGACGATCGGGATCGCCGCCAGCGGGTGCGTCAGCGGCTTCAGCAGCGCGTACCCGCGGCGGTAGTGCAGCAGGATCGCCAGCAGGCAGCCGCCCGCCAGGATGAAGTAGTGGATCGTCGAGCGGTAGATCGCCGTCTGCGAGTACTCGAGGACCCAGCCGCCGGTGGTCAGCGGGACCAGCGCCAGCAGCGCGACCATCGCCACGCCGACCAGCAGGAACTTGCGCTTCGCCGCCCCGATCCCGATTGCCACCAGCAGGAACGGCCAGACCAGGTAGAACTTTTCCTCGATTCCGAGCGTCCACGAGCCGCTGAAGAAGTTGTCCGCGCCGTGGGTGGCCGCCGGCAGGAATTCGTTGAGGAACGTCAGGTAGTACTTCAGTGCCTGCGGGAAGTCTCGTGAGTGGAACTCGCCGCGCAGGACGACGAACGCGACGATCCCGCCGAGGATCACCAGGTACGGCGGCAGGATCCGGAACACGCGCCGGATGTAGAAGTTCGACAGCGAGATCCGGCCGGTGCGGTCCTGCTCGCGCAGCAGCAACGTCGTGATCAGGAACCCGGAGAGCACGAAGAAGAGGTAGACGCCGACCCAGCCCGACAGCCACGTCCAGTTCGGCCCGCCGAAGTGGAAGAAGATGACCATCGTCGCGGCGAGCGCGCGCAGGCCGTCGAGCCCCGGGAACCGCCGCATGCCGAGGTAGTCCTCGTGGCTCATCGTGCGCAAGACGGTTCCCCTAACGGTGTGACCAGGCCGGCCGAGTATATGGCGCCGGATCCCCGGATCATTTCCCGGCCGGTGCCCGCCTCACCCCGCCCGGAAGACGTTCCCGGCGTCGTACCGGCGCTTCAGTTCCCGGAGCCGCCGCAGGTCGGCGGCCGGAAAGACGCTTTCCGCGACCTCGTCGGGCGCGTGCTCCCCGTAGACGAACGGCAGGAGACGGCCGGTCGTCCACGGCGCCAGCGCGTCGAACAGCTTCGCGTGCGCGCGCCGGACGGCCGCGACCCCGTCGTCGCCGACCATCGACAGCGCCCGGACGACGAACTCGGCCGACCGGTCCCAGCCGGGACCCGGCGTCTCCGGCGTCCGGGCGAGCGCGCCGCCCAGCCGGTCGATGATGAGCACGGGCGGCGCGGCCGCGCCCGGGCCGGCGTGCTCGACGACCGCCTCGAGCATCGCGTCGTTCAACTGGGACACGGTCGCGTTGGTGCCGTGGTAGCCGTGCGGCTGCCGCGGCTCGGCCGCGATCGACCCCGACTCGGTGAACGGCATCGGCCGCAGCGTGTCCGCCAGTGCCGGGGCGACCGCCCGCAGCGGCGCGACGAGGTCGTCGCCGTCCTCGCCGAGGTAGGCGATCCGGACCTGGGCGACGTGCCGGCCGCGCACGGGTTCGGGCACCATCGGCAGGTCGGGGTACTGGATCATGGCCAGTGACGTCGTCAGCGTGTCCGGCGCGGCCGCCGACCACGTCCGCCAGGCCCGCAACGCGGCCGGCACGTCGGCGCTGTCGAAGGTCAGGCTGCCGCCGTAGAGGTCGCTGACCGGCATGAGGTCGAACTCGATCGCCGTCACGACGCCGAAGCCGGCGCGGCCGCCGCGCAGCGCCCAGAACAGGTCCGAGCCCGGCTCGGCCCGCCGGAGCTCGCCGTCGGCGGTCACGACGTCGAGGGCGCGGACGTGGTCGGCGGCGCGGCCGTACCGGCGGGCCATCAGCCCGAAGCCGCCGCTGAGCGTGTAGCCGACGACGCCGACGTCCGGGGACGAGCCGCTGAGCGGCGCCAAGCCGTGCCGGCCGGCGGCTTCGACCACCGCCTCCCACCGGACCCCGGCTTCGACGCGGGCGGTGCGGGCGCCGGCGTCGATCTCGACGCCGGTCATCCGCCGGGTGCTGATCAGGACGCCGTCGGTGCCCGCGGTCAGGCCGTGCCCGGTGGCCTGGACCGCGACGGGCAGCCGGTGCTCGGCCGCGTACCGCACCGCGGCGGCGATGTCCTCGGCGCTTTCGGCGGCGACGACGGCCGCGGGCGAGGTGGGCACCGCCGTCTGGAATCCGGCGGTTTCTTCGGCGTAGCCGTCCTGACCGGGGTGGAGGAGGTTCATTTCGGGTCCTTTCCTTCGCTGCCTCCAGCTTCGAGCGAACTCGATCAGAAGTCCAAGATCTGGTTTTTCTACTGGCTAGAATCAGTGCTTATGGAACTGCATCAGCTCGCGTACTTCGTCGCCGTCGCGGAGGAAGGCAACTTCACGCGCGCGGCGGAGCGGCTGCACGTCGCCCAGCCGGGGGTGAGCGCGCAGGTCAAGCGCCTGGAGCGGGAGCTGGGGCAGGAGCTGCTGGACCGGTCCGGGCGGACGGTCCGGCTCACCGACGTCGGCGCCGCGGCCCTGCCGCACGCCCGGGCCGCGCTCGCGGCGGTGCAGGGCGTGCGCGAAGCCGTCGAGGAGCTCGCCGGGCTGGTCCGCGGGCAGGTCGCGATCGGCGCGGTGACGTCGGCGGGCCCGGTCCGGCTGCCCGACCTGCTGGCCGGCTTCCACGAGCGGTACCCGGCGGTCGAGATCACGTTGTCGGAGGCGAACTCCGACACCATGCTGGCCGCGCTGCGCGAGGGACGGCTCGACCTCGCCGTCGTCGGCCTCGTGACCGGCCCGCCACCCGGCATCGCGACGCAGGTGCTGCTCGACGAGCCGTTCCTGGCCGTCACCGCGCCGTCCGGTCCGCTGGCCGGCCGCGACGAGGTCGAGATCCCCGACCTCGACGGCCTGCCGCTGATGGCGCTGCCCAAGGGGACGGGCCTGCGCACGGCGTTGGACGCCGCCTTCGCCCGGGTGGGGCGCACGCCGCGGATCGCGTTCGAGGCGGCCGACCCGAACGTCCTGGTGCAGCTGGCGACGCGGGGGCTCGGGGTGGCGATCGTGCCGGAGTCGCTGGGGCGGTACTACCAGCCGCAGCTGCAGGTCATCGGGATCCGCGGGCCGGGACTGCGGGGCGTGCTCGCGCTGGCGTGGCGGACGGAGGGGCCGTTGAGCCCGGCCGCCCGCGCGTTGATCGCGTTCGCCCGGGCGGCCTACCGCTCTTGACACGTCGTCAACAACGGCGTTCCCTGGAGATCCAGGAGGTGCGCCGATGCCCGAACCCGCCCTTCGCGACGCCGTAATCGGCGCCGGGCTGCTGGCCGGCAGCGCGAACGTGATCATGCAGCTGTCCCGCGCGCCCGTCGGGCACGGCGTCCTGGAGAGCCGGGTCGACAGCGGCAACCTGTTCCGCCACCCGGTGAAGCGGACCCGGACCACGCTGACCTACCTCGCGGTCGCGACGATGGGCACCGACGCCGAGCGCGCGGCCTTCCGGAAGGGCGTCAACCGGGCCCACGCGCAGGTGCACTCGACCGCGTCGAGCCCGGTCGCCTACGACGCGTTCGACGCCGACCTCCAGCTGTGGGTCGCGGCCTGCCTGTACAAGGGCATCGAAGACGTCCTCCTCGCCTTCGCCGGTGGTGAGCCGGAGCGGTTCTACGCCGACGCGGCTGCCCTCGGGACCACGCTGCAAGTGCCTCCCGAAAGGTGGCCCGGCGACCGGGCGGCCTTCGAGGAGTACTGGGCAGGCGGGCTGGCCGAGGTGCACATCGACGACGCCGTCCGCCGCTACCTCACCCGGATCGTCGACCTGGAGTTCCTGCCGCCGGTCTTCGCCGTGCCCGGACGGCGGTTCCACCGGTTCGTCACCACCGGGTTCCTCCCGCAGCGCTTCCGCGACGAAATGCGGCTGCCCTGGACCGCCGCCGACCAGCGCCGCTTCGAGGCGCTCCTCGCCGCGCTCGGCCTGGTCGTCCGCGTCCTGCCCGGCCCGCTGCGGCGGTTCCCCTTCAACGTCTGTCTCCGGGATCTCCGGTGGCGGTTGCGCACCGGCCGCCCGCTCGTCGGGAGTTGACCGCCTCGCGCGGGAACGCGAGGGTGGGCCGATGAGTGGCGATGAAGAGCGGCACGGCGTCAAGCTGAGCAGTCTCGACCAGGAGGTCTTCCCCGACGCGGGGGTCACCAAGCGCGAGCTGCTCGACTACCTCGAGGCGGTGTCCGGCCGGATGCTGCCGGAGCTGCACGACCGGCTGCTGAGCGTCGTGCGGGTGCTGCGCGGCCAGGGGCCGTTCATGCAGAAGAACCTGCCGAAGTACACCCCGGAGTGGGTGGCGCGCCGGGCGCTGTGGGCCGACCGCTCGCGGCGCGAAGTCGTCTACGCGCTCTGCAACGACCTGCGCACGCTGCTCTGGTTCGGCAACCAGCGCGCGATCGAGTACCACACGACGCTGTTCCGCGGTGAGCCCGCGAGCGGGCCGACACACTTGATCCTCGACCTCGACCCGCCCGCGGACGCCCCGTTTTCGCTGGCGGTGGGCGCCGCGAAACTGGTGCGGGAGGCGTTGCGCAAGGACGGCCTCGACGGCGCGGTGAAGACCAGCGGCTCCAAGGGCGTCCACGTCTTCGTACCGCTCGCGCCCGGGCAGCCGACGGAGGACATCGCGGCGGCGACCCGCGCGGTGGCGGCCCGGGCCGAGCGGATCGACCCGGCCCTGGGCACGACGGAGTTCGTGGTCGAGCGCCGCGAAGGCAAGGTGTTCCTGGATTCGACGCGGGCCGGCGGCGCGACGGTCGTCTCGGTCTACAGCCCGCGCCACCGCCCGGGCGCGCCGGTGTCGTTCCCGGTCCGCTGGGCCGACCTCGACGACGTCAAGCCGGCCGACTTCACCGTGCACACGGTCCCGGACCTGCTGGGTGCGGGCGACCCGTGGACCGGGGAGATGCCCGAGCCGTTCGTGCTCCCCGCGGACCTGGTCGAGGAGGGCCACACGATCCCGATCGCCCGGGTGGTCGCGATGCACGAGGGCAAGCGCCGCGCCCGCGCGGCCCGCGAGTCCGGCTCCTGATGCAGTGAACGGCTGCTGGGTCAGGCGGCCTGGTTGTGGCCGGGCCAGGCGTGGCCCAGCGGCCGGCGCAGGGACGAGCGGGTGATCGCGACGATCCGGGCCGGCCGGTGCGAGACCGCGACGCGGTGGCGGGCCAGCCAGACGACGTCCCGGCCGAACGACCACGCCAGCGCGGTCAGGGCGACCGCGACCGCGGCGAACGTCACCGACGCCGGCAGCAGCTCCGAGACCGCGACCACCAGGACGACCCCCTGCACGGCCGCGACCGTCTTGCGCGCCATGCTCGGGTACAGCGGCGCGGTCAGCCAGGGCATGGTCCACGAGGCGGCGACGAACACGTACCGCATCAGGCCGATCGCCAGCACCCACAGCCCGAGCGTGCGGGACACCTGGATGCAGAGCAGCAAGATCAAGAACGCGTCGACCTCCATGTCGAAGCGCGCGCCGAACTCCGACGCCGTTCCGGTGCGGCGGGCCACCTGGCCGTCGAGACCGTCCAGGAGCAGCGCGACACCGACCAGCCCGACCAGCCACCCGAGGGAAAAATCACCCTCGGCGATGAGCGCCGCGGCGCAGCCGACGAGGATCGCGCGGGCGAAGGTGATCCAGTCCGCGGGCCCGAAGGCGCCGCGGCCGCTGCGGCGCAGCCCCCACTCGGTGAGCAGCACCAGCGCAAGGCTGTAGACGACTCCGGTCGCCCAGGCGAGCGGCGGGAAACCGCCCCCGAAGACCCCCGCGGCGAGCACCGGCGCCGGAACCACCGCACGCAGGAGAAGGTCCTGTTTGATCATCGTCGACTCCGCGAATTGCTCATAGGGTGGCGACACCAGCCTCCGGTCGCCTGCTGAGGAGAAACACGTGGAACAGGCTTTCTGGGTTCAAAGTCCCGGCTCGGGACAGCTGCGCGAGGAGCGGCTGCCCACGCCCGGACCGGACGACGTGCTCGTCCGCACGCTGTGCTCCGGGGTGAGCCGCGGCACCGAAACCCTCGTCTTCCGCGGCGGCGTCCCGGCGAGCCAGCACGACGTCATGCGCGCCCCCTTTCAGGAGGGCGAGTTCCCCGGCCCGGTCAAGTACGGCTACCTCAACGTCGGCGTCGTCGAACAGGGCCCGGCGCACCTCGAGGGCAAGACGGTCTTCTGCCTCTACCCGCACCAGACCGCGTACGTCGTCCCGGCGACCGCGGTGACGCCGGTGCCGGATGCCGTCCCGCCCGGGCGAGCGATCCTGGCCGGAACGGTGGAGACGGCCGTGAACGCCGTGTGGGACGCGCGCCCGCGGCTCGGCGACCGGATCGCCGTCATCGGCGCCGGGATGGTCGGCTGCAGCGTCGCGAAGCTGCTCACCGGCTTCCCGGCCGCGCGGGTGCAGCTGATCGACGTCGATCCGGCCAAAGCGGACATCGCCGCCGCGCTCGGGGTCGAGTTCTCGATACCGGAGGAGGCGCTCGGCGACTGCGACCTCGTCGTGCACGCGAGCGCCAGCGAGGCCGGGCTCGCCCGGGCGCTGGAGCTGCTCGCGCCGGAAGGGGAGGTCGTCGAGCTGTCGTGGTACGGCGACCGGCGGGTCAGCGTCCCGCTCGGCGAGAACTTCCATTCGCGACGCCTGGTGATCCGCAGCAGCCAGGTCGGAACGGTCGCGCGGCCCGATCGCAGCTACGCCGAGCGCCTCGGCGTCGCGCTGGATCTGCTGGCCGATCCGGCGTTCGAAGCGCTGGTCAGCGGCGAGTGCATGTTTAAGGATCTTCCTTCCGTGCTACCCCGCCTGGTCACCGATGAACTTTCCGCCCTGTGCCTCCGTGTCATGTATCAGCCGCATTGACCACGTCCACCCGAACGCATCGGAGGTCTTGGTGTTCAGCATCACCGTCCGTGACCACGTGATGGTCGCCCACAGCTTCCGCGGGGAAGTCTTCGGTCCCGCGCAACGCCTGCACGGGGCGACTTTCGTGGTGGATGCGACGTTCCGCCGGGCCGAGCTCGACGAGGACAACATCGTCGTCGACATCGGCAAGGCCACGGAGGAACTCGGGGCGGTGCTGAGCGACCTGAACTACCGCAACCTCGACGAGGAACCCGAGTTCAAGGGGATCAACACCTCGACCGAGTTCCTCGCGAAGGTCATCGCCGACCGCCTGGCCGACGCCGTCCACGCCGGACGCCTCGGCGAAGGCGCGCGCGGCCTCGACGGGATCACCGTCTCGCTGCACGAATCGCACATTGCCTGGGCGAGTTACGAGCGTGCACTGTGAACAGTCTGTACGTGATCCTCCCCGGGGACGTCGACGACTCGTCCGTCCCCAGTGGCGGCAACACCTACGACCGCCGGATGTGCGACCGGCTCGCCGCCGCCGGTTTCGACGTGCACGAGATCGCCGTCTCCGGCAGCTGGCCGCGGCCGGACACCGAGGCCCGCGCGGTCCTCGGCCACCTGCTCTCCGCGCTGCCCACCGGCTCCGCCGTGCTGCTCGACGGCCTGGTCGCGTGCGGCGTGCCCGAGGTCGTCGTCCCGCAGGCGCGCCGGCTGTCGGTGTCGGTGCTGGTGCACCTGCCGCTGGCCGACGAGACGGGCCTGCCGCCCGCGCTCGCGGCCGAGCTCGACGCGCTGGAGCGCGAGACGCTGCGGGCCGTCGGCTCGGTCGTCGCGACCAGCGAGTGGGCCGCGCGCCGCCTGATCGGCCACCACGGCCTGGCCCCGCACCGCGTGCACTCGGTGACGCCGGGCGTCGACCCGGCGCCGCTCGCCGTCGGCACCGACGGCGTGTCCCGCCTGGTCTGCGTGGCCAACGTGACCCCGCGCAAGGGCCAGGGCGTGCTCGCCCAGGCCCTCGAAACCGTCGCCGACCTGCGCTGGACCTGCGAATGCGTCGGGGGGATCCGGCGCGAGACCAAGTACGTCGAGCGGCTGCGGGAGCACCGCCTCGGCCCCCGCTTCACGCTCACCGGCCCCCGGACCGGCCGCGCGCTCGAGGCGACCTACCACACCGCCGACCTGCTCGTGCTGCCCTCGCGCGCCGAAACCTTCGGCATGGTCGTCACCGAGGCCCTCGCCCGCGGCGTGCCGGTGCTGACCACCGATGTCGACGCGTTGCCCGACACCGTCGGCGTCGCGCCGGACGGCTCGGTGCCCGGCATGCTCGTCCCCGGCGACGACGTCGAGGCGCTCGGCGCCGCCCTGCGCCGCTGGCTCACCGAGCCGGCACTGCGGTCGCGGCTGCGCGCGTCGGCGAAGCTGCGCCGCGAGACCCTGACCGGCTGGGACGACACCGCCCGCCGGATCGCCGAGATCCTGCACCGGCAGGAGGCGGCGGCATGACCGCGTTCGCACCCGACTGGCTCTACCTGCGCGAACCCGCCGACGCCGCGGCCCGCGCCACCGAACTCCTCGGCCCGCTCCGCGACTTCTTGCCGACCGGCGAAGACATCGTCATCCGCGACCTCGGCTGCGGCACCGGCTCGCTCGGCCGCTGGCTGGCCGCCCGCCTGCCCGGCAGCCAGCACTGGATCCTGCACGACCACGACACCGACCTGCTCACCCACGCCCAGGCGAGCCTCCCCGGCACCGCGCTCGACGGCAGCCCGGTCGACGTCGTCGCCGAGCAGCGCGACATCACCGCGCTGCGGGCCGCCGACCTCGCCGGGACGTCGCTGGTCACCGCGTCCGCCCTGCTCGACCTGCTGACCAGGGACGAAGTCACGGCCTTGGCCACGGCGGTCGTCGAAGCGGGCTGCGCGGCACTGCTGATGCTGTCGGTCACCGGCAAGGTGGAGCTCTCGCCCGCCGACCCGCTCGACCCCGCGATCGCCGCCGCGTTCAACGCCCACCAGCGCCGGGTCACCGAAGACGGCCGCCGGCTGCTCGGCCCGAACGCCGTGGACGTCGCCGCGACCGCGTTCGGCAGGCTCGGCGCCACGGTCGTCCGCGCGGACAGCGCCTGGCGGCTCGGCCCGGACCAGGCCGAACTGCAGCGGCAGTGGCTCGAAGGCTGGGTCGGTGCCGCCGTCGAAGAGCTGCCGGAGCTGCGCCCGGTCGCCGAGGTCTACCTGCAGCGGCGGCTGGAGATGGCCGCGGCCGGCGAGCTGCACGCGGTGATCCACCACGGCGACCTGCTGGTCCTGCCGCCGAGCGTGGAGGCGGCGGCATGAAGCGGGCACTGGCCTGGCTGCGGATCCTCGGCGCGGCCGGCATCCTCGCCGTCCTCGTCTGGCAGCTCGGCAGCGCCGCCTTCCTCGACGGGCTCGGCCGGATCAGCGTGCCCGGCGTGCTCGCCGCGCTCGCCATCGGCTTCGCGACGACGCTGTTCAGCGCGGGCCGCTGGCAGATCGTCGCCACCCGGCTCGGCCTGCGGCTTTCGCTGCGCACCGCCGTCGCCGACTACTACCGCGCGCTGTTCTTCAACGGCGTGCTGCCCGCAGGCGTCCTCGGTGACGTCCACCGCGCGGTGCAGCACGGCCGCGACAGCGGGGACGTGCCGCGCGGCGTGCGGGCCGTCGTCCTGGAGCGCACCGCGGGCCAGGTCGTGCTGATCGCGTCGGCGGTCACCGTCGTGCTCGCGTCGCCTTCGGTGGTGCCCGGCGCGTTCCGCGAGGTCGTCGTGGTGGCCGGGGTGGTCGTCGTGCTCGCCGCCGTCGCCGCGCTGGTCGTCGGCCGCCTGCTCGGCGGCCGCTGGATCCACAGCCCGTCGAAGTGGCGCCGCGGCTTCGCGGTCACCCTCGCCGACGTCCGGCTCGGCCTGCTGACCCGCGAGACGTGGCCCAGCGTGGGCTTCCTGTCCGTCGCGACCCTGGCCGGGCACCTGGCGCTGTTCGTCGTCGCCGCTCGCGTCGCCGGGGTCGGCGCGCCGGTGTGGCAGCTCGTGCCCCTGATGGTCCTCGCGCTGCTCGCGATGGGCCTCCCGCTCAACATCGGCGGCTTCGGCCCGCGCGAGGGCGTCTGCGCCCTGCTCTTCGGCGCGGCCGGTCTGGGAGCCGCCCAAGGTGTCACCGTCGCCGTGGTCTACGGCGTGCTCACGCTCGTCGCGAGCCTGCCCGGCGCCGGTGTCCTGTTCGTCCGGAGTGTCGCCGGGTTCCGCGAGACCCGCGCTCCGCACACCGGTGTCGTGCCCGCTCCGCGCGCGGCGGCCGGCACCGGGATCGAATCGGAAGTGGGGTTGAAGTCATGACCGCAAGTGACGTCAGTGATCTTGCCGGGGGTCTACCGCGCCGGGCGGTGGTCGAGCGGGTCGTCGAAACCCGGCTGCCGACCCGGCACGGGACGTTCCGCGCGGTCGGGTACCTCGACCGCACCGGCACCGAGCAGGTCGCCCTGGTCTACGGCGACGTCGCCCCGCTGGGCGCGCTGGTCCGGGTGCACAGCGAATGCCTGACCGGCGACGTCTTCGGCTCGACGCACTGCGAGTGCGGCGACCAGCTGGCGGTGGCGCTGGACCGGATCGTCGAGGAGGGCTCGGGCGTGCTCGTCTACGTCCAGGGCCACGAGGGCCGCGGGATCGGCCTGCTCGCGAAGCTCGAGGCGATGCGCCTGCAGCAGGACGAGGGTCTCGACACGGTCGACGCGAACGTGGCCCAGGGTCTCCCGGTCGACGCCCGCGACTACCACGCGGCGGCGGGCATCCTGACCGACCTCGGCATCCGCTCGGTGCGGCTGCTGTCGAACAACCCGGCGAAGGTCGAACAGCTCACGCGCTACGGAATCCGGATCAGCGAGCAGGTTCCACTGCTGGTTCCGCCGAACCCGGAGAACCTGCGGTACCTGCGGACGAAGGCCGAGCGGATGGCCCACCTGCTGCCGCACCTGGGCCAGGCCTATTCAGGCGCCTAACACCTCGAGGACGCCGGCGAAGCGCTGGACCAGCGTGTCCAGCACGACGTGCCCCTTGGCTGCGCTCGCCAGCGAAGGACGGCCGACCACCCCCGACTCCGTGTACGCCCGCAGGCCCAAGGTCAGCAGGTGGTCCCGGTCGGTGACGTGGTCGGCCGTTTCGTGTCCGGGCCGGACCAGGTGCGGGTGGGCGTGCAGCAGGATCGACGTCTCCAGCTCGCCCGCGTGCATGTCGTCGTCCAGTGACGTCCGCAGGCCGGCCGCGGTGTGCGCCGCCTGCCAGTCCGCGACCCCGGGGAACAGCGCCATCGCGCCCGCCGCCTCCTGGACCACATTGGACAGTACGTAGTTGCCGCCGTGCCCGTTGACCAGCACGAGCCGGTCCACCCCGGACGCTTTCAGGGACGCGGCGATGTCGGTGACCACGGCGTGCAGCGTGCGCGCCGAAATGCTCACCGTGCCGGCCCACCCCGCGTGCTCGTGCGAGCACGAGATCGTGATCGGCGGCAGGTGGAGGACGGGGTACGCCGCGGCGACGGCTTTCGCGAGAGTCGCCGCGATGACCGTGTCGGTCGACAGCGGCAGGTGCGCGCCGTGCTGCTCGAAGCTGCCGACCGGCAGCACCGCGATCGACGCCCGCCGCTCCTGCTCGTCGACGGTGGTGGCGAGCGGGAACAGATCGGTCATCTCCGCGGCCCTTCTCTATGTTGGTGGCATGACCGAGCATGCCGCACTACTGGACGTCGCGCGCGAGGCCGTGGCGAAGGCGACGGAGATCGTCAGGTCGCGCCCGAGTTTTTCCGTTTCCGCGAAAGGCGATCGCGACCTGGTGACCGACGTCGACACCGCGGTCGAGGACGCGCTGCGGGAGTTCCTCGCCGCCGAGACGCCGGAGATCGGGATCCTCGGCGAGGAGCGTGGCCGCAGCGGGGACGGCGGGGGCCGCTGGTGGGCGCTCGACCCCATCGACGGGACCGCCAACTTCGCCCGCGGAATTCCGCTCTGCGGGATTTCCCTGGCGCTGGTGGACGGCGAGCACAGCACGGTCGCCGCGATCACGCTGCCGTACCTCGGCGTCACGTACACCGCCGCGCGCGGCGAGGGCGCCTTCGCGAACGGAAAGCGCGTCGGCGCTTCCACCGCGACGGAAGTGTCCGACGCGATGATCGCCGTCGGGGACTTCGCGATCGGCGAGCTCGCCGAGGAGAAGAACCGCGCCCGGCTGACGCTGCTGTCGGACCTCGGCGCGCGGGCGCAGAAGATCCGGATGCTCGGCACGGCGGCCATCGACCTCGCCTGGGTGGCGGACGGAAAGCTCGACGCCGCACTGATCCTGTCCAACAACCCGTGGGACACCATGGCCGGCGTGCTGCTCGTGCGCGAGGCCGGCGGCGTCGTCGTGGACCGCGACGGCAGCGAGCACACGGTCGGTTCCGCGGCGACGATCGCCGTCGGCGCCGGGCTGCGCAAGGAGATCGTGGACGCACTTGATCGGGCGTACGGGGTTGTTCGTTAGGATTCCTGGGTACACCGTGGGCGGCGCCACAGCGCTTGTTTGCGCTGTCCGCGCAAGGTTTTCGGTTACGTTGGTACCGGTCGGCCGCGCAGGCTGGCATGCTGACCGGATCTCGTCGGCCACATCGGAGAATGGTGGATGCTCGTGGAAAGTCGCCGGATCCGCGATCGGTACCGGCTGCTCGAGCCGATCGGCGGCGGTGCGATGGGCACGGTGTGGCGAGCCCAGGACGAAAAGCTCGACCGCACCGTGGCGATCAAGGAACTCCTGCTGCCGCACGACCACGACGAGCAACGCACCCAGGAAGCGAAGAACCGCGCGATGCGCGAGGCGCGGATCGCCGCCCGGTTGCAGCATTCCCACGCGATCACCGTGTTCGCCGTCCTCGAGGAGGAGGACCGGCCGTGGCTGGTGATGGAGTACCTGCCGTCTAAGAGCTTGGCCCTCGTGCTCGGCGAGGAGCCGGCCACGGTGGACGACGCCATCCGCGTCGGCGTCCAGATCAGCTCGGCGCTGGCCGGGGCGCACCGCGCCGGGGTTGTGCACCGCGACGTGAAGCCGGCCAACATCCTGGTCGCCGAGGACGGCACGGCGAAGATCACCGACTTCGGCATCTCGCGCGCGATCGGTGACGTCAAGCTGACGGCCACCGGGGAGATCGCCGGAACGCCCGCGTACCTCGCGCCGGAGGTGGCCCGCGGCGAGGACGCCGACTTCGCCGCCGACGTCTTCTCGCTCGGGGCCACGCTGTACGCCGCCGTCGAGGGGCAGTCGCCGTACGGCACGGCCGACAACCCGATCGCCTTGCTCTACAAGGCCTCCAGCGGCGAGATCGTGCCGCCGGAGAAGGCGGGCCGGCTGACGCCGCTGCTGCTGCGGATGCTCGCCTCCGAGCCGGCCGAGCGCCCGTCGATGGACGAGGTCGAGCAGGAGCTGCTGGCGCTGCTGCCGGACGCGGAGCCCGGCGACTCGGTGCTCGCGGCGACGGTGCCGGAAACCGAGCCGCCCGCGGTCCCGACCGTGCCGGCCGCCGTCTCCGTGCCCGCGGGCGAGGTCACCACGGTGTCGCCGGGCGCCCGCAAGGGCCTGATCGCCGTCGGGGCGGGCGCGGCGCTGCTGTGCGTCGCGGTCGTCGTGGCGATCCTCCTCGTCGTGCGGCAGAAGGCCCCGGACGGCAACGTCGCCGCGCCACCGCCGTCGCCGACGCCGTCCACCTCGGCGTCGGCGACCCCTTCGGCGTCATCGCCGGCGCCGTCGTCTTCCCCGTCGCCGACGCCGCCGACCTCGGCCACCTCGGCTCCGCCGACTTCGCCGACGGTTTCGACGGTGTCTTCGTCGAAGACGGCGGCTCAGGCGCTGAGCGACTACTACTCGCTGCTCCCGAACAATCCGCAGGCGGCGTGGAACCTGCTCACCGACAAGTTCAGGGCCTCCCGCAACCAGACCTACGAGAAGTACAAGAACTTCTGGAGCCAATACCGGAAGGTGGAGGCGTCCAGCGTCAAGGAGGTCGGGACCAACCAGGTCACGGCGCACGTCACCTACGACGGGGCCAAGCCCGAGAACGACACCTTCACGCTGGTCCAGGTGAACGGAATCTGGATGATTGACTCGCAGAGCTGAACCTTCCCGGCCTGGGGTGCGTGTGACGTATGAGCCGTCACCGCCGTCGACCCACGCTGGAGGTAGCCGTGTCTGTTTCCGAACCCGACCTGCTCCGGCGCGCGCGATGAGGCCCGCCGACCCGATGGTGTTCATCCTCCCGGCCGCGCCACCGGGCAGCGACACCTACGACAAGCGGATGTGCCAGAACCTGCCCGCCGTCGGGCAGCCGGTGCTGGAGCTGCCGATCGCCGGGGACTGGCCGGAGCCGGACGCGACGTCGAGACGCCGCCTGGCGCGGTCGCTGGCCGCGCTGCCGGACCGGACGGTCGTGCTGCTCGACGGCATGATCGCCTCCGGCGTGCCCGAGATCGTCGTCCCGCACGCGCGGCGGCTGCGCCTGGCCGTGCTGGTGCACCAGGCCCTCGCCGACGAACCGGGGCTGACCCCGGCGCACGCCGCGGAGCTGGACGCGTGCGAGCGCGAGACGCTGCGGATGGCCGGGATGGTCGTCGCGACCAGCCCGTGGCTCGCCCGCCTGCTGATCGACCGCCACGACCTGGACCCGGCCCGCGTCTACGTCGCCAAGCCCGGCACCGACGCGGCCCCGCTCGCGGCGGGCGCGGACGGCGTGTCCCGGCTCCTCTGCGTGGGGGACGTGACCCGCCGCAACGGCCACGACGTGCTGGTCCAGGCCCTCGGCGAGGTCGACCACCTGGCCCTGTCGTGCGTCTTCGCCGGCTCGCTGGAGGCGGACCCGGCGTACGTCGGCGAGCTCGGCTGGTCGATCGAGCGGCTCGGCCTCGGCGGCCGCATCACGCTCGCGGGCGACGCGGTCGACCTCGGCGCGGCGTACAACGCGGCGGACCTGCTGGTCATCCCGGCCCGCGCGGCGACGTCCGGCATGTTCGTCGCCCAGGCGCTGGCCAGGGGCATCCCGGTGCTGGCCACCGAGGTGGGCGGGGTGTACGACGCACTGGGCGTCGACGCGGACGGCGAGATGCCGGGCCTGCTGGTGGAGCCGGACGACCCATTCGCGCTGGCCGACGCACTGCACCGCTGGTACGCGGACCCGGAGCTGCGAAGGTCCCTCCGCACGGCGGCCCTGGGCCGCGGAAGCGCATTGGAGGAGTGGGACGTGGCGGCCCGCCGGCTGACCCACGTCCTTTCGCGGCTGGCGTCCGAACCGCGGATCGTCGCCTGATGGCCTTGCCGGGGTGCTGAGATTTCACGACCCTGGCCCGATGCCGCCTCAACGCCCGGCGCCCGGCCGCCACCTCGATTCCGAACGCGGGTACCTGGAAGTCGCCGGTCGCGAAGCCGATCGGCCGTTGCGCGAGCAGTTCCTCGGCTTCCGCGACCTGGAGACGGCCGACATGGACTGGGCCGACATCCGCAAACGGCGCTTCCGGCGGCGCGCGTCGATCGTGCGGGTGAGTGCCTCCTGCTCACCGCGGTGTCGACGGTGGTGCGACAAGATGGACTACTACATCGTCGCGACACCCGCGGCCGAGCTGAGCCGTGAGCGGCTCCAGGAGTTCTTCGACCGACACCAGGGGACGTGGGCCGACGCCAGCCGTCAGTGGGTCGAGTTCCGCAAGCTCGGCCGCCCACCGCGGCCGGAGATCCGCACCTCGACCGATTCCTTTCACCGCCCGCGCCGGTCGGCAAAGGTATGAGCGTGGACTTCGAGCCGTACCGCCGCGAGCTGCTGGCGCACTGCTACCGCATGCTCGGCAACCCCGACGAGGCCGAGGACGTGGTCCAGGAGACCTACCTGCGGGCGTTCCGGGCGTACGACCGCTTCGAGGGACGCGCGTCGCTGCGGACGTGGCTCTACCGGATCGCGACGAACGCCTGCCTCACGGCTTTGGAGGAGCGGGGCCGGCTCCCGCTCCCTTCGGGCCTGGGCCCGCCGTCGACGGACCCGGACGCCCCACCGGTCCTGGCCGACGCCGATGCCTGGCCCCGCCCCATCCCGGACGCGCTGATCACCCCGGAGTCGGCGGACCCGGCCGCGATCGCGCTGGCCCGCGACGGCGTCCGGCTCGCCTTGATCGCCGGGCTCCAGCTGCTCCCGCCCCGGCAGCGCGCGGTCCTGATCCTGCGCGAGGTCCTGGCGTTCCCGGCGACGGAGGTGGCGGAGATGCTGGGCACTTCGGTGGCGGCGGTGAAGAGCACGCTCCAGCGAGCCCGGGCGACCCTCCGCGAGGCCCCGGTGGTCGAGGAGCTCGCCGAGCCGGAGCAGCGTGAGCTGCTGGAGCGGTACATGACGGCGTTCATGAACTCCGACCTGACGGCGTTGGAGGGGATCCTCCGCGAGGACGCGGTGATCGAGCCGCTGCCGTCCCGGACGTGGTTCGCCGGAAAGCGCACTTGCGTCGCATTCCTGCGACACGTAATGGGCGAGCCGGGCGAGTGGCGGATGACCCCGGCCCGGGCGAACGGCCGGCCCGCCGCGGCGGTCTGGTACCGCGGCGAGCCGTTCGGGGTGGCGGTGCTGACCACCGGCCGCGGCGGCATCGCGCGGATCACCGTCTTCGGCTTCCCTGACCTGGCGGAGCGGTTCGCCGGTGCCCCGGCGAACCGGACTCCTCACGCCAGGGTGAGCGCGTAGATCTCCACCCGCGGGTCGTTCGGCAGGCTCACCGACTGCACGGTCTTCCCGCCGTCCAGCCCGGCCGAAATCCCGAACAACCGCACCGGCGGCCCGTCCACCCCGCTCCCCGCCTTGATCCGGTGCGGCATTTCGAGCACCACCGGGCTCCCGGACCCCGCCCAGTCACCGAAGGTCACGGCCAGGTCGGCGCTCGTGCCATCGGTGTAGTGCGCCGTCAGCGTCGTCGACACCGGGCCGTTGTGCGACGCCCCGACCAGCTTCAACGCCGCGTGCTGACCGGCCGGGAGCAGCAGCGACTGCCCGCGGGCCTCCACGAAGTTCGCAGCCGTCCCCGAAGCGTCCGGAGCCGCGTACGTGACGCCGTCCCAGACCACCGGACCCGCCGGCGGGAGCAGCGAAGCGTCGTAGCTCCAGCCGCCGCCGTCGAAGTTGCCTTCCGTGGACGCCGAGACCGTCGCCGTGCCGTCGTGGTTGCGGTCACGGGCCAGGTCGACCGCGCACTGCGCACCCGGCGACACGCACGCCGAAGGCGTCCGGACCTCGATCGTCGCCGAGCGCGTCACCGTGTTCGCGCCCAACCCGGCCACCTTCACCTGCACCGGGTAGGTCCCGACGGCGGTGCCCGCCGGCCCGGTCACCGTGATCGGCACCGTCCGCTGCACCGGCAGCCGTCCGGACCAGATCAGATCCACCGGCTGGAACCGGGCCTTCCACGGCGAGGTGACCGAAACCGTCACCGGCTGCAACGCCGGGTTCTGGGCCAGCACGTCCAGGTCGAGGTGCACCTGCTGCGCGGTGCCGGACGGGATCACCACGGACGTCTGCCGCAGTGAAGCGTCGACGTGCCGCCGCTGGTCGCCCGGCGCGTTGTTCACCGAAGGCGGTGCCGCGGACGGCGACGTCCCCCACGAAGACGGCCGGGACCCGAGCTGGTGCGAAAGCGTCCCGCCGTGGGCCAGCGAAGACCAGTTCAGCGACGTCTGCCGCACGTCCCGGCCGTTGAGCGACACGCTCTGGATGTACCGGTTCGCGTCGCTCGCGCCCGGCGCCGACACCGTGAGCGTCCCGCCCTGCGCGGAGCCGTACTGTCCGATCCGGACGGTCGCCGACTCGAACTGCGGGCTCGACAGCGCGAGGAAGTTCGCGCCGCTCATCGTCGGGTACAGCCCGAGCGACGAGAAGACGTACCAGGCCGACATCGTGCCGAGGTCGTCGTTGCCGGTCATGCCGTCGGGGCCGGTGGTGAACAGCGTCATCGCCGCGCGGACGACGGTCGCCGTCTTCGCCGGCGCGCCGACCCAGTTGTACGTGTACGGCGCCAGCAGGTCGGGCTCGTTGTTCGGGTTGTAGGTGGCCTTGCCGTAGTAGTCGTACGGGCTGGCGATCCAGTCCTTCCGCGCGGTGCCGGCGGGATCGGTCAGCAGCTTGTCGTACGCGAAGAAGGAATCAAGCCGCTTCTCGGTCGTCTTCCTGCCGCCCATCAGCGAGACGAGCCCGGCCGGGTCCTGCGGCACGAGCCACTGGTACTGGTAGGCGCCGCCTTCGTGGAACTGGTGGTCGGCGTCGACCGGGTTGTACGGCGTGAGGAACGTGCCCTCGGCGGTGCGCGGGCGGAACTGCTGGATCGAGGAGTCCCACAAATTGCGGTACCACTGGCCACGGTCGGCGAACATCTTCGCGTCGGCGCCGTGGCCCAGCCCGCGGGCCATCAACGCCAGTGCCGCGTCGGCCGCCGAGTACTCCATGGTCGCCGACGCCGGGTGCTCGCAGTCGTTGTCGCCGCCCTTGGCCGCGCAGTCCTTGCCGAGTTCCAGCCCGCTCGGGATGTACCCGCGTTCGTTGTAGTAGTTGACGCCGGAGCGGCCGTTGTACGGCGAATCGGCGGGCGGCGTGCTCGTCGCGTTCTTCTTGAGCAGCGCGTACGCCTCTTCTTCGTGCCCGGCGAGCAGTCCCTTCGACCACGCCTCGACGAGGAACGGCGTCACCGGGTCGCCGGTCATGATGTTCGTTTCGCTCTCGGCCAGCGCCCACCGCGGCAGCCACCCGCCGTCGCGCCCGATGGCGACGACCGACAGCGCCACATCCCGCGCGACCTGCGGTTCCAGCATCTCCAGCAGCTGGTTCTGCGGCCGGTAGGTGTCCCACAGCGAGAAGTTCTGGTACGGCGTGTAGCCGCTCGCCGGGTGCACCTTGCCGTCGAAGCCGGTGTACGCGCCGTCGGTGTCGCCGGCCAGGTTCGGGTGCAGCTGGGCGTGGTAGAGCGCGGTGTAGAACGCCGTCTGCCGGTCGGTCGTGCCGCCGGCGATCTTGATCGCGCCGAGCCGGTCGGCCCACTGCTGGTGCAGCGCCGCGCGGGTGGCGTCGAAGTCGTAGTTCGAAGTCTCCGCCGCCAGGTTCTTCCGGGCGCCGTCGAGACCGGTGTAGGACAGGCCGACCTTGAGCACGACGTCGTGGTCGGTGGTCGCGTCGAAGCTCGCCCAGGCGCCGTTGCCGCCGGTGCCCGCGGCGTCGCGGCTGCCCGGCGTGCGCGCCGAGTCGCGCCAGGTGCCGAAGGAGCTGAACGGCCGGTCGAAGGTGGCGGTGAAGTAGACGGTGTGTTCGTCGTGGCCGGCGCAGAACCCGCCGGCTTTCACCCGCCCTTCGAGCGTACGGTCGCCGACGACGTGGATCTCGGAGTCCTTGACGGACTGGTTGGCCTGGCCGGTGTTGAACAGGACGTTCGCCGCGCCGGTCGAGGGGAACGTGTAGCGCTGCCACCCGGTGCGCGCGGTTGCCGTCAGTTCGGCGTTGATCCCGTACTTCTTGAGGCCGACGCGGTAGTAGCCCGGCTCGGCGTGCTCGTCGTCGTGGCTGTACTCGGAGCGGTAGGCGTTCTTGTCAACGTTGTCCACGGCGCCGGTGGTCGGCATGATCGGCAGCTCGCCCATCACCCCGCAGCCGACGCCGGACAGGTGGGTCTGGCTGAAGCCGTAGATCGCGTTCTGCAGGTAGTCGTAGCCGCCCTGCCCGCCGGTGTCCGGGCTGACCTGCACCATCCCGAAGGGCGCACTGGCCCCGGGGAAGGTGTTGCCGAAGTTCTGCGTGCCGACGAACGGGTTGACGAGGCTCACCGGATCGACCGGCGCGGCGGCGTGTGCGGTGGCCTGGGTCGTGGCGGCGACCACGAGCCCGACGGCCGCGGCGGCGACCAGCCGTCTGCTTTGCGACCCCATGGGGCGCACCTCCCAGTGTTGACAACGTTGTCAGGCGTGGCCTGTCCAGCAGCCTTTCACATCGCCGGGCCGTTTGGAAGGCGGCAACCAGGTCAAGCCGTTGTCATCGCCTGCCGCAGCAGCCGCGCGGCCGCTTCGACGCCGGAGTCGGCGAGGTTGCCGTAGCCGAGGACGAGCGCGGGCTCGCCCGGCGCGGTCCGGTAGCCGTCGAGATCGGCCACTTTGACGCCGGCCGCCTTCGCCTTCCGGGCCACCGCCGCGGCGTCCTGGTCGAGGTGGAGCAGGAGGTGCAGCCCGGCGGCGGCCCCGGAGAGCCGCGCGGGCCCGAGCGCGGCGACGAGCCGGTCGCGCCGGGCGCGGTACCGCAGCCGGGCGCCGCGCAGGTACCGGTCGTAGCCGCCGCTTTCGACGAAGCCGGCGAGCGCGAGCTGGTCGACCACGGGTGGCGGGTGCGCTCGCACTGTCCACTGTGGAGGTAGCACGGCCCAGCCGAGCCCGAGCGCGGGGCTGAGCGTCTTGCTCACCGACCCGAAGAGCGCGACCCGCGCCGGGTCGGTGCCCTGGACGGTGCCGACGGGCCGCCGGTCGTACCGGAACTCGGCGTCGTAGTCGTCTTCGAGGATCAGGCCGTCGACGTCCCGCGCCCAGCCGAGGAGTTCGGCCCGACGGCGCGGCGAGAGGACCGAGCCGGTGGGGAACTGGTGCGCGGGCGTGACGAGCACGGCGCGGACGCCCGCCGGAATCCGCCCGACGTCGATGCCTTCGTCGTCGACCGGCACCGGGTCGACGGTCATCCCGGCGCCTTCGGCCGCCCGCCGCAACCGCGTCCACCCGGGATCTTCGACGGCCAGCCGCGTGCTGCCGCGCTCGACCAGGGCGCGGCACACGCCGGTCACGCCGTCGGTGACGCCGCCGCAGACCAGCACGGTGCCGGGCGCGGCGCCGCGGACGCGCCGGAGGTACTCACCCAGGACCCGCCGCAGCCGGGGGTGGCCGCCCGGTTCGGGCAACCCGAAGTCGGTGTGCGGCGTGGTCGCGAGGACCTCGCGCACCGCTTCCGCCCACGGCCGCCGGGGAAAGTTCCGCAGGTCGGGCAGGCCCGGAGCGAGGTCGTACCGGGCCGGCGCCGCGTGCGCCGGTTCCTTCGCCGCCACCGCGCCACCCACCGGCCGGACCCGAGTGGCCGACCCGGTGCGCCCGGCCAGGTACCCCTCGGCGACGAGCTGGGCGTAGGCCTGCGTGACCACCCACCGCGAGCACCCGAGGTCGGCGGCGAGCCGGCGGCTCGGCGGGACGGCGCCGGTCAGGACGCCGTCCCGGATCGCCTGGCGCAGGGCCCTGGCCAGCTGTTCGTGCTTGGGGCCCGGTCCGCTCAGCTCCAGCAGCACGCCCCAATCGGTCTGTGATTCCGGCACGGGATTGGACTGTAGTACCGGACCGATTCCGGCTTAGCGTGGTCGGCATGGAGAAGGTGGAACTGGGCCGGACCGGCCAGTACGTGAGCCAGGTGTCGCTGGGCTGCATGACGATGGGCACCTCGACGGACGAGCCGACGTCGGCCCGCATCCTGGACGCGTACCTCGACGCCGGCGGCGATTTCCTGGACACGGCGAACTGCTACGCCTGGTGGGCCGGCGAGGAGTACTCCGGCGGCGAGAGCGAATCGCTGCTCGGCAAGCTGCTGCGCGGCCGGCGCGACCGGGTGTTCCTGGCGACGAAGGTGGCGGCGGGCATCACGGACCTCCCCGCGGCTCGTGCGGCCATCCGTCCGGACGGCACATCGGACTGGGCAGCGAGGGAGCGCACGTACGAAGGGGCGAGTGCCGCGGTGATCGAGCGCGAGGCGGAGGCCAGCCTGCGGCGCCTGGGCACCGACCACATCGACCTCTACTACGTCCACGTGGACGACCGGGCCACGCCGCTCGAGGAGACACTGTCCGCATTGGACTCCTTGGTCCGGGCCGGCAAGGTGCGGTACATCGGCTGGAGCAACGTCCGGACGTGGCGGCTCGAGCGCATCCGCGCGCTGGCTCTGGCGAACCGCTGGGCATCGCCGGTGGCGGTCCAGGTCCAGCACTCGTACCTGCGCCCGGCCGGCGCCGACGTCCCGTCCATCGCCGGGGGCGAGCTGCTGGACTGGCTTTCCGGTCACCCGGACGTCTCGCTGGCGGCGTATTCCTCTCTGCTGCGCGGAATCTACGACGACGCCGACTACCGCGAGTCCACGCAGATCTGGCGGTCCTACGCGGGGCCGGACTCGGAAGCCCGCCTGGCGGCGGTCGCGAAGGTGGCGTCTTCGCTGGGGGCGTCGGGCAACCAGGTGGCGCTGGCGTGGCTGCTGCACAAGGGCGCCATTCCGCTGATCGGCCCGCGCACCTGGGAACACTACGAATCGATCGCGCCGGCCTTCACCTTGGAGCTGCCCGAGGAAATGCTGTCCGTGCTGGACAACGCGTAGGCGGTGGCGAGCAGCGCGGCGACGCTCGGCTTGTGCTCGTCGCGCCGCCGCCACGTCATGGTGACGTCGGTGGTCGCCCCGGCCAGGGGAACGGCGATCGCGCCTTCGTGCTCGACGAGGGCGGGCACGAGCCCGCACCCCAGGCCGGCGGCGACGCACCGCGCGAGGGCGGCGAGGCTGCCCACCTCCGCCTCGACGACGGGCCCGTCGATCCGGTCCAGCATCTCCCGGAAGCCGCAGCCGTTCGGCGTCGCGAGGAAGCCGACGCCGTCGAGGTCGCCGGGCCGGATTTCCTCCTTGCCCGCCAACGGATGTCCGGGCGGGGCGATGACGACGAGTGGCTCGGCGCCCAGCGACGCACTGGCGAGCGCCGGGTCGGCGGGCGGCTCGCCGAAGGTGAAGCAAACGTCCATTGCGGACCGTTGCACGGCGCCGTAGAGCTCGCCGCGGCTGCCTTCTTCCAGCCTGACCCGCACGCGCGGCCACCGCGTCCGGTACGCGCCGAAGAGGGCCGGGATCCGGTGCGCACACAGCGTTTCCAGGGCACCGATGGTCAGGTCGCCTTCGGGCTCACCGCGCTCCTCGTCGACCGCGGCCCGGGCTTCCTCGACGAGTTCGAGCACCTGGTCCGCGTAGCCGACGAGCCGTTCCCCGGCGCCGGTGAGCCGCAGCCGCCGGCCGCGTTCGAACAGTTTCGAGCCGAGTTCGGCTTCCAGGGCCTGGATCTGCTCGGTGACGCTGGACTGCGCGTAGTGCAGCTCGGCGGCGGCGTGGGTGAAGTTGAGCGTCCGCGCGACGGCGCGGAAGGTGCGCAGGTGGCGCAGTTCCATGGCATCCCCCATCGGTGTTCCCGATACCGGCCATCGTAACTCCCTGCTTCCGCCGAGGTCACCGAGCGTCCAGGCTTTCGGGGTGGCAAGACTCCTCACCGGCCTTTCGCTGGGCTACTTCCTGGTCATGCTGGACACGACAATCGTGACGGTCGCGCTCCCGGCTCTCTCGCCGTCTTTGCCGGCGCAGCAATGGATTTCCAACGGCTACACGCTGACGTTCGCGGCGTTCCTGCTGACGGCGGGAGCGTGGTCCGACCGGTTCGGCGCCCGCCGGGTGTTCTCCGCCGGTCTGGTCTCGTTCGCGGTGCTGTCCGGTTTGTCGGCGCTGTCGTTCTCGACGCCGTCGCTGATCGCCCTTCGCGCCCTGCTCGGCGTGGCGGGCGCCCTGCTGGTCCCTTCATCGCTGTCGCTGATCGCGGCGGCCTACCCGGTGCCCGCCGCGCGGGCGAAGGCGATGGGGGTGTGGGCCGCGGTGAGCGGAACCGGCCTGGTGGCGGGCCCGCTCCTGGGTGGTCTCTTGACGCAGGCGTTCGGCTGGCGGGCGATCTTCCTGGTCAACGTCCCGGTGGCCGCGGTCGCGTTCGCGCTGTCCCGGTCCGCGCCCCCGACGCCGGCGAAGCCCGGCCGGACCGACCTCACGGGCCAGGTTTCGGCAGTAGTCGCTTTGTCGGCTTTGACGTACGCCCTGATCGAGAGTTCGTGGGGTCCGTTGCTGCTCTCCGCCGCCGCGGCCGCGGTGTTCGTCCGGTCCCAGCGCCGCCCCGAGGCGATGCTCCCGGCGCGCCTGTTCCGCAACCGCGCGTTCCCGCTGGGACTGGTGGCGGGCGCGATCGTTAACTTCGGGTTGTCGGGCGTGCTTTTCGTGTTGTCGCTGTATTTCCAGGAAACTCGGGGTTATCCGCCGTCGCTGACCGGTTTGGCCTTTCTCCCGTTGACGATCCCGACGGCGTTCAACCCGATTTTCACCGGCCGTCTGGTGGCGAGGATCGGGCCCCGGATCCCGGCGGTCTCCGGTTTCTCCCTGATGTCGGCGGGCACACTGCTTCAGGCGGGCTCGACCTCGGCGGTCCTCTCGGTCGTCGCCCTCGCGCTGCTGGGCTTCGGGGTCTCGCTGGCGATTCCGTCACTGCTGACCGCTGTGGTCGCCTCGGCTCCGCCCGACCTGACCGGTGTCGCCGGTGGAGCGTTGAACGCCGCCCGCCAGACGGGTGCCGCGCTCGGGGTGGCGATCCTGGGCGCCCTGCTGGCCGGCACGACAACGTCGATCGCGCTCATCGCCGCGGCGGGCCTGCTCCTGGTCGGTGCGCTGGTCGTCCTGTTTCCAATTCGTTTATGAAACAGGAAACCCCTTGCCGGAGATTCCCGGCTGAAGAATCCTCGGTGTAGGGCGCAGAAATTGTCCGAAGCGCTCGGAATCACCATTCCCGAGGAGGGATTCGCCATGTTCAAGAAGCTGGCCAAAATCGGTGGCCCGGCGCTCGCGATCTGCGCGCTCGCCGCACTGCCCGTGATCGGCTCCACCACCGCCTACGCGGACGACGGCGGCGGTGGCGCGCCGGCCGCCCCCGTCGTCACGCCGACGCCGACGCCCACCACCGACGGCAACCCCTGGCACGGTTGAGGCTCGCCGTGAGTGGCTGTGTCGGGGGCAGCCACTCACGGCTTCGTTCACCGGGGACCGCAGGCGCACTCCAGCGCCGAACGCGCTTCGCGCACCTCGCCGGCCTCCGGCAGGTCGAGCGCGGCGAATTCGGCCTCGGCCGCGGCCCAGTGGGCGACCGCGCCTTCGTGGTCGCCCATCGCGTGCAGCGTCTCGGCGACGCCGCGGTGGGCCCGGGCCCGGTAGGCGCGGTTCCCGCTGCCGTCGGCCAGGTCCAGCGCCGATTTGCCGGCGGTGAGCGCGTCGTGGCAGGCGCCCCTGGCCAGCGCCGTCGCACCGCGGTCGAGGTAGAGCTGGGTGCGCAGGTCGGCGTCCGGCACGTTCGCCGCCACGTCCCGGGCCTTGTCGTGGTAGCGGACGGCTTCGGCGAACCGGCCGCGCTGCCGGTGCACGTTTCCGAGGTTGTTCAGCGCGTACGCCTCGACGCAGCGGTCGCCGACTTCGGCGGCGTGCCCGTGCGCGTCCGTGTAGCTGGTCAGCGCTTCGGTGAGCAGGCCGAGCCGTTCCTGCACGGACCCGAGGTTGTTGAGCGCGTGCGCCAGCCCTTGGACGTGGCCGATCTCCCGCAGCATCCGCGCGGCGGATTCGTGCTGGCGCAGGGCGATCCGGAGGTTGCCGTGGAGTTCGTTGAGGTAGCCGAGCATGCTCAGCGCGTGGGCTTCGCCCCGCCGGTCTTCGGTCTGCTCGTACTTGGCCAGCGCGGCCTCGAGGTGCGCCATCGCCTGCTCGTGCCGGCCCAGTTCCATGGTCGGGATCGCGAGCGCGCACAGCGTCGCCGCTTCGCCGCGCGGGTCCCCGAGGCGGCGCCACTTGGGCAGCGCCTTGGCGGCGAGTTCGAGTGCCTCGGCGAGCTGCCCGCGCCGGTCGTGCGCGGTGGCCAGCCGCAGCAGCACGTGCGCTTGGCCGTAGTCGTTGCCCCGGTCGGCGGCGACGATCTTCCAGGCGAGCTCGAGCGTGCCGATCCAGTCCTCGAACTGGTTCGTCGTGTTGAAGTAGCGCCACAGCAGCACGGCGAGGCGCCAGGTGTGCTCGGGCAGCGCGTGCCCGGCGGCGTAGTGGACGGCGGCCACGAGGTTGTCGCGTTCGCCGACGATCCACCGCAGCCCGGCGTCGGCGTCGGCGAACATCGGCGTCACTGCGCAGGAGCGGTCCGTCGTCGACGGCAGCTGCGCACGGTCGAAGGGGTACGCGGCACGGACCGCGGCCGCCAGCGTCACCAGGTAGTAGTCGAGCAGCCGCACCAGCGCGGGTTCGGACGCCGGCTCGCCGGCGGCGAACTCCTTGAGCGGGTCGAGCATCTGGTACCGCTCGGGCGCGGCCTCCTCCAGCAGGCTGACCTCGTGGAGGTCGTCGAGCAGCGACCGCGCCTCGGCGACGTCGCAGCCGGCCAGGGCCGCGCCGCCGGCGACGTCGACGTCCGGGCCGGGCAGCCCGCCCAGCAGCCGGAACATGGCGCGCTGCGGTTCCCCGAGCTGCCGGTAGGAAACCCGGACCGCGGCGACGCCGCCGTCCTCGCCCCACGGCCCGTTTTCTTCGAGCAGGCGCAGCAGGTGCTCCAGCGGCCACCGGTCGTGCCGCCGGAACAGCGCGGCCGCCACGCGGATGGGCATCGGCAGGAAGCCGCACCGCCGGACCACCTCGGCGACACCGGCCGCCCGGCCGCGCAGCCGCGCCGGCCCGGCGAGCGCGTGGAACAGCTCGGCGGCCTCCTCCGGCGGCAACGGCGAGAGCCGGATGTTTTCGCCGGTGTCGGCGTCGCCCATCCGCCGGCTGGTGATGACGGCCAGGCAGCCGTCGGCTTCGGGCAGCAGCGGCCGGATCTGCTCCGGCGACGCGGCGTTGTCCAGCACGACCAGTGTGCGCGTGCCCCAGAGCGTCGCCTGGTAGAGCGTGACCTTCCGGCCGACGGTGGCCGGGATCTGCTCGGCGGGCACCCCGAGCTCGACCAGCAGCTCGCTGAGGGCGTCGCCGACGCTGGTCGAGGGGACACCGGGGGTGAACCCGTTGAGGCGCGCCAGGAGCTGGCCGTCGGGGAACCGGTCGCGCAGCCGGTGGGCGGCCTCGATCGCCAGGCCGGACTTGCCGGCGCCGGGCGCGCCGCTGATCCAGACCGCCCGCCGTCCGGCTGTCGCGGCCGCCTCGATGGTGGCGATTTCCGCGGCCCGCCCGGTGAACCCGCCGGGCCGGGACGGCAGCGAACTGGGCGGATCGCCCTGTTCGGCCCGCGCGGCGAGCTTGCGCAGCACCGGCCCGGGCGCCATCCGCAGGGCGGCGAGGGCGTCGCGGGTGCCGTGGTGGACGCGCAGGGCCGCCACCCGGTCGCCGCCGGCGAGCAACGCGCGCATCAGGAGTTCGGCGTGCTTCTGGCTGGCCGGATCGGCCTGGACGAGCGGCCGCAGCCGGTCGCGCGCCGAGCGGTGGTCACCGGACTCCAGCTCGAGTTCGGCCAGGTCGCCGACGACGTCGGGGTAGCTCTCGTCCGGCGAGATCACTTCGGCGCCGCCGACGCGGTCGATGTCGATGTCTTCGAGGAACTTCCCGCGCCAGAGGCCGACGGCTTCGCGCAGCAGGGTGATCGCCCGGCGGGGGTCGTCGACACGGGCGTCCGCGGCGTCGGCGCGCAGCCGGTCGAACCGCGCGGTGTCGAGCTGGTCCTCGCCGATCCGCAGCAGGTAGCCGGTCGGGGTCGTCTCGATGCTCACGTCGCCGGCTTCCTGCACGACGTCCCGCAGCCGCTTGATGTAGCTGCGCACCAGGGTGGGCTTGGCTTCGCGGTCGGCCCAGACGATTTCGGCGAGGCGGGCGGGCGTCACGGGCTTGTTGGCGTGCAGGAGCAGCACGACGAGGACGAACCGCTGCTGCTGGTCGCCCAGCGGCACCGGCACGCCGTCGTGCCACGCCTCGAGCGGGCCGAGCATCCGAAACTCCACGCGGCCTCCCCGGCGTCAGCTTGCTGTCCTCTTTTGCTGTCGCGCAATCGGCCGTCCGGGTTTCGGAAATCCGCATTTGTTCCACGTTCGATGCACGCGGGGTTGGCAAACTCCGCCGGTCGATCAGGGGTGTGAAGGAGAAACCGATATGGGGTCCGACGTGTTGCCGTGTTACCTGGCCTGCGATGTCTCGCTTTCGATGGCCGACCACATCGACGAGCTGCACACGGGGCTGCGCGAGTTCCGCGGCGCCGTCCACGCGGACACGTCACTGGCCGGCCGCGTGTACTGCAGCGTGGTCGGCTTCGGCGAGAAACCGCAGGTGGTCCAGTCGTTGCTGCCGATGGACGACCTCGCCGAGCTGCCCGAGCCGGGCCCCTGCGCGGGCACGAACTTCGGCCCGCTGTTCACGTTCCTGCGTTCGGCGATCGACCGCGATGTGCTCGCTTTGGAGCGCCACCGCCTGGTGGTCCAGCGCCCCCTGGTGTTCTTCCTGTCGGACGGCCAGCCGACGGACCCGGTGACGTGGCCTGTTGCGTTTGCTTCGCTGACCGACCCGGCGTGGCCCCGCTGTCCCCGCGTGGTGACGTTCGGCCTGGGCGACGCGGATGAGGAGGCGCTCGGCCGAATCGGAACCTTCCGCACGTACCTGGGCCGCGACGGGGTCCGCGTGGGTACGGCGCTGATCGCTTCGGTGATGCACGTTCTGTCCACTTCCCGTCCACCGTCCGACCGCACCCTGTCGGCACCGGGGATCGCAAAGGGGTTGCCATGGAAACGCACTGAAGGAGAAGCCGGTGGAGCGCGCTGAGCTGGTCCGGGAGCTGAAGACGTTGCGCAAGGGCCGAGCCTTGGCCGGCCGCGTCGAGGACCGGGTGGGGCCTGCCCTGCGGTCGGCGTGCGAGGTGTCGGACGCGGACGGGATGGTGACGATCCGCGCCAAGGTGTCGGACCGTCTGTCCGAATTGTCTTCGCAGTTGCCCGAGGACCTCCGCCTGGCGGCGTTGGCGGCCTTCGCGATCACACCGGAGGCCCGCCAGCCGCTGTACCAGGACCGCATGCGCTGGGCCGCTCTCCGCGTCGACCGCGACCCGCGCACGGTCCGCCGCCGCGTGGACGAGGCGATCGAGCTGCTGGCCGAGCTGGCGCTGGCATCCCCTGCTTCGTCCACGCCGGGCAACTGGCACACCTTGTCGTTGACGATGGCGCTGGTGCTCGAGGAGTCGTGCGTGTTCGAGCACCACCGGCTGGTGGCGGACCAGGACGATCTCCGCTCGTTCGACCTGGCGGTTCCCGCGGGCACGGTGCTGTACGGCGGGACGCTTTCGGAGGGAACGGTGGAGCTGCCACGCGCGCTCTCCCGCGGAGAGTCTTGGGAGTTCGCGGCGGTGTTCCCGGCGGAGCCGAAAACGCGCCTGGTCTACCTCCCGCGGCACCGCTGCGAGGTGTTCGACCTGCGCGTGCGGTTCGGAAAGGAGGGCCCTTCGGAGGTGCTGGCGCTGGACGGCGCGTTCGAGAGGGACATCCCGGACCCGCACTACCGCGGCCGGGTGCTGCAGGCGGATGCGGCGGGGGAGGTGCACCTGCAGTTCCGCCACCTGACGCCTGGGCTGGTGTACGGAGCCCGCTGGGCGCCGTGACGCCCGGATGCGGATGATCCGGCGCCCTTCACTACCTTGCCGGTAGACGACAGAAGGGGACCGGGTGCGTACCTACTACGACCAGGACGACCGCCAAGGTTTCGAAGCGGGGCAGGACCTGGTGGTCCGGCGCTTCACGAAGTGGGCTACCGCTCAGGGCTGCGAAGTCGACCCGTACGCCGTGGTTTCGGCACTCGAGTTCCGGCACACGTCCGTTGACGGGCGGCTGACGTGGTGGACCACCGCGCAGGTCCGCGAGTTTCTGTTGTCTTACGTGCCGCGCACGCTGTCGGCTACCGCCGACGAGGCTGTCCTCGTGCCCGAAACGCTGCGGATGTTCCTCCGGTACCTGCACGAGACCGGATTGGCCGACCCCACGGGCGAGCCGCTGGCGGATCTCGAGAGCGCGGTCACGAAGGCGTCGGCCGAGTTTCCGGCCGTGATGGCCGACGAAGGCAATTTCGGCGTTGCCAAGTACTGGGTGATGACTGCGGCCCGCAAGGGAATCGACCGCTCGGACCATGACGCATTGAACGCGTTCTTCGCCGAGGTGCGCGAGGGGCGGCACAGTTACGACGCCGAACTCCTGGACCGGCTCGTCGCCAGGCAGTTCACCGAGCAGACCGAACGGGCTTTTCCCCAGCCGGCGGTGTCGCTGCCGGTCGATTCGGAACTCGCGGATGCCGCCGAAGCTTCACCGATCGTGACCCAGCTGCGGAAGTTCGTTGACTGGGTGGGTGACGGCCGTGCGTTGACCAGCACCGGGAACCTGAAACTGGCCGATGCCCGCGATCTGGTGTCGCTGCTCGGCACCGGCGATGTGCTCGAATGGGACGGCGGCGACAAGACGTACCCCGTCCGCAGCAGCGCCGACCTGCCGCACCTCGCCATCGTTTTCGAACTCGCCAAGCGCACCCGGGTCGTCCGGGTAGTCAAGGGCAAGCTCGTGCGCGTGGCGAAGGCGGCGCCGCTGGTGAAGAACGCTCTCGAGTTGTGGGCGGCGGCGTTCGACGCGCTTCCTTCGCGGGGCTTGCTGGTCAAGCAGAGTGGTTGGGCTCCGGGGTACGCGCAGCTTCTCGACGAGAACCTCGACATCGTGCTCCCGGACGTGCTCAACTCGATCTATGGCATGCCGGAGCCGATCCCGGTGGTCCGGCTCGCCGAAAGCGTGTGGCTGGCCTGCATCGAACACGCCTACTTCGATCTGGAACCGTCGACAGAGCCGCTGTGGCGGGACGGCCTCGCACTGGAGTTTCGCCGGCTGCTCGACAAGCTGGCCGAGATCGGCGCGGTCGAGCTGACGGTGGGGCGGCCCGACCCGATGTACAGCATGGACTTGGTACCGGAGAACCCGGAGCTCCCGCCGGAAGTCCAGGACCGGATCCGGCACGCGCTCGACGTCCCATCGGTCGACCTGGTTGCCCTCACGCCCTTGGCCACCCGGGCGGTCCGGGAGCGACTGCTGCGGGAGGGCCGGGTCGCGCCTCTGGTGGGTGATCTCGCCGACGCCGCCCCAGCCCCCATGCTGAGCACGCTCGTGGGCCACTACACCGCGGAGACGGCGGCGGCGGAGATTTCCGGCTGGCTGGCCACACGTGGTGGCCGGGAGGCCGGCCTGCCTGTGTTGCTGGACGCCATCCGCGAAAGCCCGTTCCGCACGCTGACGTCGGACATGCTCGAGGTCCTCGTCAGTTCTGTTCCGGACGGCGATGCGCTGTTGCACGACCTGCGCACCGACCCGGCCCTCGGCCCGATCGCAACGCGCGTGCTGATCGACAGCGGCGAACTGGACTTCGGCGAAGTCGACGACCGAGAACGCCTGCTCGGCATGACCGAGCAGTTCCTCGTCCTGCTGGAGGCGGCCGGACCGGAAGGAGCGTCAGAGGCACTGAGCGCACTGCCCGACGGCGAACTCGCGGGTCTGCGGGAAGCGATCCTCGGTTCGGGACATCCGGACCAGGTGGGGCTTGCGGAGTTGGGCGAGATATTCGAGCAGTTCAGGCCCAGCCGCAACGTGCATCCGCTGGGCGGTCTGCGCCGGTCCCGGAGCAGCAAGGGGAAGAAGCGCCGCCGTTGAGCCCTGAATCGATCGCGCCGATCAGACGCATGTCCACTACGGATGGCGTTCCCGCCAGGATTCGAGCCTGTGGCACCCGCTGAAGGAGAGCAGAAACAAACGTTGACTATGGCCTCTACCTGCAATTTTGTCCTCGCGGTTCTCCGTGGTGCCCTCCTGAACGCAACCAGGAGCAGCATTCGGATCACGGAGCGGTCAAGAATTTTCGGCCTGGCACCTGGGCGTGTCTCGGACTCGAGGTTTCGGGCCGGTGGGCGCCGCGCACGCTGGTCGCACACTCCCGGCGCTCGTGTAGACCAGCCTGAGGTTTCGGATGGACACGAGACTCGGCCGGGAAAAACGACGTAACGTGGCAGTCGGGACTGGCGACTACGCGTCATTCGCCCGGAAGAGCTACATGCTTGAGGTTAACTTTAAGTGACCGAAGAGTCACTATGAGCGACTTCGGCCTCGGTTGCAACAGAGATCAGAGGACGCGGCTATGACCACGTCCAGCAGTAGGGGGAAGCCCGACAAATCAGTCGCGCGCTCACTGAGGTAGGCGGGACGACGCAGCGAGGCGCTGTTCGAGGGTGTCGGGTCCGTTAGATCGGTGTTCGTCGATAGGGTCAGGATTGTGACAGCTGAGGAAGGCCGCGGAGTCGTGATGGCAGTGCCCGAGCCGGGCCAGGTCGTCAACATCCGGGGCGCCAACTGGGCAGTGACCGGTGTGCAACAGCAGAGTCTGCCGCGTAGCGCGCAGGACGACGCAGTGCAGCAGCTGCAGCACGCCGTGAGTCTCCAGTCTGTCGAGGACGATCGGCTCGGGGACGAGCTTCGCGTCGTCTGGGAGCTTGAGCCTGGCCGTAGCCTGACGCCACCCCAAGGTCTCCCTATCGATATCGAGGCCGGGCGGTTCGACCACCCTGCCCGATTGGCGGCATTCATCGACGCGCTCCGGTGGGGCGCGGTGACCAGCGCGGATGACAGTACGCTTCAAGCCCCGTTCCGTTCCGGCGCAAAGATCGAGCACTACCAGCTTGAGCCGCTTGTGCGTGCGCTCCGCGCTCCACGAGTCAACCTTCTCCTGGCCGACGATGTCGGCCTCGGCAAGACCATCGAGGCCGGCCTGGTCATGCAAGAGCTCTTTCTCCGACACCGTGCCCGCACCGCCATCGTAGTCTGTCCAGCCGGTCTGACCTTCAAATGGCGGGAAGAGATGGCCGAGAAGTTCGGCCTCGACTTCGCCATCATCAACTCGGACACGATGCGCGAGGTCCGCCGCAGCCACGGAGTCCACGCGAACCCTTTCGCACTCTTCCCACGCATCATCGTCTCGATGTCTTGGCTTCCAAGTGCGCGTGCTCAGCGTCAGCTCCGCGATGCCTTCCACGCCCACGAGCGTGGCGCCTCCCGGTTCGCCTACGATGTCCTCGTAGTCGACGAGGCCCACCACGTTGCCCCGAGCGCGCCAACGCGGCGTGACAGGGTCGGTCGCACCCAGGGGTACGCCGTAGACTCTCAGCGCACCATCGCAGTCCGCGAGCTCGCCGAGAGAAGCGAGCACCGCCTCTTCCTCTCGGCTACGCCCCACAACGGCTACACCGAGTCCTTCACCGCGCTTCTGGCGATGATCGATTCGCAGCGCTTCGTTCGCGGCACTGCGCTCGATGAGAAGGCGCTTAAGGAGGTCGCCGTACGTCGCCTCAAGCGAGACCTCAAGGGTCGCTTCGTCCAGCGTGAGGTCAAAGCACTGCTTTATGAACCCACCAAAAGCGAGTCCGAGGCGTATGAACGTCTCTTGGCCTTTACCAAGCGCAGAGACAAGGCCGTCGCCGACACCAGCAAAAGCCGCACCGCTAAGGACATGGCGACGCTGCTGCTGAAGAAGAGGTTCTTCTCCTCACCGGCCGCCTTCGCCAGGACCCTCGATGTCTACCGACAGACCCGCGCCGGTGGCCTCCCGAACGACTTCGACCGCCTCTACGACGAGATCGTCGGCCTTGATGCTGACGAGACCGAGGAAGGCAAGGTCGAACAGCCGGAAATGCAGACGCTGCAGAAGACCAAGAACACGCTGTCGCCGCTCACCGACGAAGACAAGCAGGACCTCGAGTGGCTGGCCAATTGGGGCCACAAGTACGACGCCCGCCCCGACGCCCGCCTCGAGTCGCTACTCACCTACCTCGAAACGGTCTGCCGACCGAATGGCGACTGGAACAACGAGCGCGTTGTGGTTTTCACCGAGTACGTCGACACCCTCGACTGGATCCGCGACATCCTCCGCCAAAGGGGCTGGGAAGCTGACCGGATCGACGTCATCGCCGGCAGCACGGACCCTGAGCAGCGCGAGCTGATCCGTGAGCGATTCAACGAAGACCCAGCCAAGGAGGCGATCCGCGTCTTGCTCGCCACCGACGCAGCCGGAGAGGGCATCGACCTGCAGAACCACTGCCATCGGCTGGTCAACTTCGATATCCCGTTCAACCCCAATCGGCTCGAGCAGCGGATCGGCCGCGTCGACCGCTACGGTCAGACCATCGCACCGGAGATCCGTCATTTCCAGCCCGTCGTAGCCGACGACGACCTGGCAGCGGATGTCGACCTCCTCGCGAGGGTAGCCATCAAGGTCTCGCAGATCATGAAGGACCTCGGCTCGGCCAACGAGATCATCGCACCGGACATCCAGCGCCAGCTCGGAGGCGTCGAGGTGATCCCGAAGAAGGCAAAGGCCGAAAAGGACCCGATGAGTGCCATGCTGGCCGGAGGTCGGGGAATGGGTGCCGAATTGACGAAGCTCGCCGATGAGCTCATCATCAGTCGAGACACTCTCCACTTGCGCCCAGCGAACTTGCAGCGCGTCGTCGAGACTGCCTTCGAGCTCGACCGCATCCCGCCGCTGGAGGAGGTCGGTTCAGCCCGCACCGACGTGCCGGTTTTCCGGCTTCCATCTCTCGATCAGTCCTGGGACCAGGTCACCCGCGGCCTGAGCACGCGTCTCGCCCCTGACAATCTCCGGCCGATCGCCTTCGATCAGCGGGTCCTCGCGCCGGCCGACGATGGCGGCGATCCGGACGTAGTCTACCAACACCTAGGCAGTCCTCTTCTCCAGCGAGCGACCAAGCGGCTCCGCGCTGCCCTCTGGGGCACCGAACGCTCCCTAGAACGCGTGACGGCCGTGGTTGTCCCTGATCTCGAGGAGTCTTTCGCCGCTGCGGTCACGCGCATGGTCTTGATCGGTGAGGCCGGGCTCCGGCTCCACGAGGAAGTCTTTCTGGCTGGTACTCGCCTCGCCAAGCGTCAAGCAGTGGGCGAGCGGAAGGCCGAGGCCCTGCTGGAGCAGGCGCTGGATGCCGACACGCTCCAGCAGCCACCCGAGTCTGTTGTCCGGCAGCTCGCCGACGCATGGAACAGTGACGACATCGACGGCATCCGCGCCCGCGTCGTCCGTGCTGTCGAGGACCGGGTCGCGCGGCGCCGGCGCGACGTCGAACAGCAGCTCGCCGAGCGGCACGAAGCCGAGCGCGGCCGGGTGCAAGCGATTTTCGATCGCTTCGGTCACACTCTGACCGAGGCGCTGCGCCAGGCAAAGCAGCTTGCCGACGATGACCAGCTTACCCTCTTCGACGACGAACGCCGCCAGTCCGAACGCGACCTGCGCCAGATCCGCGAACGTATCGAGGCACTCGGTGACGAACGTGAACGCGAATTGGCGGCTGTCGACGCCCGTTATGCCGACATCCGACCTCGCACGTTCCACGCCGCCGTGGTCTTCGCGCTGTCACCCGAGGACGCCGACGCCGGGGAGGTGACCATCCGATGAGCAAGCGCCGTAAGACTGATGTCGACCACTCGTGGCTCGATCAGTTCGAGTCCGAAGGGCCATTCCTGAGCCTCCCAGTGGTGAAGTCAGTCTGGCCCACCGGCGTCGACCGGCTCGGAGATACCGGCGACCGCGCCATCACGTTCAAACAAGCGTACGCTGACTGGCTGCGCGCCTATGACGCCCGAACTCCAGACAACCGCGACGAGTACGCCGAGACCACCCGCTTCTGGATCGACACGGTCCTCGGTCAGTTGGCCGACTGGGAAGGTCTCCGGATCCCCGCCACAGATCTCCCGTCTGACCTCGAAATTCGCTCCCCGGGCGAACACATTCGTATTCGTTCGGATGGCGCCCTCGAAGGCCGCGATACCGGCTACGCGGCACTGCTCCGCATCGTCGAGCCGAGCGACGACCTTCGCGGCCCAGGCCTCGACGGTTGGTCCGCCACCGAGATCGACCGCACGGCGGCGCTTCTCCGCAAGGCGGATGTAGAGATCGGCATAGTGACTGACGGCCGTTGGTGGGCCATCGTCTGGGCGCACCGCGACAAGCCGACCGGGTCTGCGGTCACCGACTCCGCAAGCTGGGGCGAAGAACACCTGGTCCGCGATGCCTTTCTCACCCTGATTGACCAGCGGCGATTCCGCGCCAAAGATGCGGACGAGCGACTTCCGAAATTGCTCCAACGCAGTGAGCTCGAGGCTGAGGAGATCACTGAGGCCCTTGGTACTCAAGTCCGGAAGGCAGTCGAGCTCCTTATCGGTTCCTTTTCCCGAGCTCGATGGGAGACTCTCGCGGCTGGCGATCCGGACCCTTTGCCCGAGAAGGACGACGACGTCTATCAGGCCGCCGTCACCGTGATGATGCGCGTGGTCTTTTTGCTCTTCGCCGAGGAGCGGGCAATGCTCCCCGTCGAGCGGCTTTATTGGGATTTCTACGCGATCCGTGACGTCCTCGACGGCCTGCAGAAGCGAGCCGCCCACGGAGAGGAACTCCTCGACGAGACCTACGATACTTGGCATCGTTTGCTCGCTGTCAGCAATGCCCTGCACGGCGGCGCCAACCACGACGAGATGCGGATGCCCGCCTACGGTGGCAGCCTGCTCGATCCTGCGCGTTTCCAATGGCTCACGGCGACCGATGACACGGGTCTGCGCATCAAGGTCAGCGACCGCGTCATGCTTCACGTCTTGAAGTCGGTTCAGGAAGCGGTTGTCCGAGGCGAACGCCGTCGCATCTCCTTCCGCGACGTCGACGTTGAGCAGATCGGTTACATCTACGAAGGCCTCCTCGGTTACACCTGCACGACCGTAGAGAAGGAGGTCGTCATCGGCCTCGACGGTAAGGACGGCGAAGAACCCGAGATCGACGCTGCCACGTTGCGCGAGCTATACGACGCCAGCGCCGACGGCAAGTCCTTCGCCACGGCGCTCCGCGACTGGGTGAAAAAGCACCAACCGTCCGCGAAGCCGGCCACCGTGGGCAAGATCGCCAAGGCTTTTGACGCCGAGCTCACAGAGGAGGAGCGCGCCGAGGTCATTCGACAAGTCAGCCCCATCGTGAGGGACGACGGAGTTCTTCTCGGTCTCCTCGTCGAGTGGAGCGCGCTGATCCGGCGCGATCTGCGCGGTATCCCGCTCGTGGTCCCGGTCGGCGGCCTGGTCGTCACCGAGACTCCGTCCCGCAAGCACGCCGGCGCCCATTACACGCCACGCGTGCTGGCCGAGGAACTCGTCCAGCACGCGTTGGAACCGCTGGTCTACGAACCGGGACCGCTCCAGGGGAATGATCGCGACAAATGGCGGCTGAAGGGGAGTACAGCGATCCTCGACCTCAAGGTCGCTGACATCGCGGCCGGCTCCGGCGCGTTCCTCGTCGCTGCAGCACGATTCCTCGCCGATCGGGTCGTCGAAGCGTGGACCGCTGAGTATGCGATCACCACGGAGGAGAGGGCGAAGCCCGGCCGGGCCCATGAACGCGCCATCCGCGAGGTCGTCGCCCGCTGTTTGTACGGCGCCGACATCAACCCGATGGCCGTCGAGATGTGCAAGCTTTCGCTCTGGTTGGTCTCCCTCGATCCGACGAAGCCATTCTCTTTTGTCGACGACAAAATTTTCTGCGGCAACTCACTGCTCGGCATAACCAATATTGAACAATTGAGGCGTCTGCACATCTACCCTGATGAGAAAGAGAACGATCTCATCACTGAGCTGGTGGATATAGACGTCAAGTTAACCGAAGCGACTCGATTTCGTGGGAAGCTCACCAACCCTGTGGCGGAGAACGACCCGATGCGTTCAAGGGTTGGCAAGGAAAGGCTGCTTCGCCAGTTCCAGGAGGTCACGTCTGACCTTCGCAACTTAGCCGACGGGGTCATCGCTGCTGGACTAATCCACGGCGGCAAGCCCGCCGGAAGGCTCGATGACGCCTATGTCGCCTTGTCCTGGGCCCTCTCTGTGGCCTATTCGCGCGACCGTTCCAAAAGGAGCCGGTCTAAGTTGGACTCGATTCTTGAGTGTGGCCTGACTCCTACGGTCGAGACCGATTACGCGCGCTGGCAGCCGATCCACTGGGTAATCGAGGTGCCGGACATCATGCTCCGCCGCGGCGGATTCGATGCCATCGTCGGAAACCCGCCATTCCTGGGCGGTCCGAAGCTTACCGGCGCTATGGGCACAAATCTCCGGAACTGGCTAGTGAATGTTATTGCCGCCGGACGGCGCGGCAGCGCCGACTTGGTTTCCTACTTCTTCCTTCGAGCCATGTCGCTACTCAATAGCGATGGTGGCCTCGGTCTCATTGCGACGAATAGTATTGCGCAGGGTGATACTCGCGAGGTCGGTCTCGACGCCATGACGGAGACTGGGTTTAATATTACCCGGGCAATTCGATCCCGTACTTGGCCGGCGACCGGCGCTAACCTTGAGTATGCGGCAGTGTGGGGAACGAGGGGGCGGATTTCGGACGAGGTCGCTCGGTTTTGTGACGGTGTCTATGTTGGAAGGATCTCGACTTTGCTGGAGGCGGAAGGTCGCGTCACGGGCAATGCCCTCTCGTTGGCGGAAAATGCGCACGTCGCATTCGAAGGGCACAAGCCATACGGCACGGGCTTCTTGGTGACCGCCGATGAGGTTCAGGAGTGGCTATCCGAAGAAGCGAACCAAGCGGTCCTCTTCCCGTTTCTGAGCGGTGAGGACCTCAATCGTCGACCCGATATGAGTGCTGTACGCTGGGCGATTGACTTCAATGATCGCTCGGAAGAAGAGGCGCGTCGCTATCGCGTACCATTTCGTCGTGTGGAGGAGGTTGTCAAGCCGGAACGGCTGAAGGTGAATCGTAGGTCGCTCCGGGAGCGATGGTGGGTTTATGGTGAGAGGCGACCGGCTCTTCGGCAAGCGATCGCGTCTCTCTCAACCGTTCTGGTGATCGTCAAACACAGCAGTTCTGTAATGGCTGTTCGGGTTCCAACTGGCCAGGTTTTCAGTCATGCGCTGACGGTGTTTGCAACGGATTCATTCTGTGATCTATCCGTTCTGGACTCAAGCCTTCATCAGATGTGGGCTGTCAAGTTCGGCTCGACCATTCGTGCGGATGTTCGCTATACGGCCTCTGGGGTGTTCGAGACCTTTCCGCGTCCCGAACCGACTCGTCTTTTGGAGGTAGTGGGACGAAAACTTGACGAAGAGCGTCGCGAAATAATGCTGCGTCGGCAGCTGGGTCTGACAAAGCTCTATAACCTGGTGAACGACCCTGAGGTCGAGGGGGATGAGGATGTGGACCGAATGCGCCAGATTCACGTCGAGGTCGACGAGGAAACGATGAATGCCTACGGCTGGGAGGAACTCCCGTTGGACCACGGCTTCCACACCTACCGCCAGATGGAACGCTGGACCGTCTCGCCAGCAGCGCGCGTCGAGATCCTCGACCGCCTCATGGAATTGAACCAGGAACGCGCACGCCGAGGGTAAGATCTGCCCGATCAGGGTCAGCTGTTCAAAGTAGAGGACTGAGGTAATGCGGCGTAGCCTGGCGGGGGTATGAGGCCCGCAGGTCTAATCGACGCTGGCGAAGCGAAGAAGCTCCTGTTCGTTGGTGTCCTTGCAGCGGTACGGGCGCCGACGAGATCGTCGCAACTGGCCAGCTGCCGGTCCGGAGTGCAGGGCAACTCGGCGCTGCCCCTTCCGACGAGCGAGCGGCTCGATTGCGTGTCAGCCCGATGTGGCAGATTGGACGGTACGCGGATCATGGGAGGACTCGCTGATGACTGGCATGTCGTCGACCCAGGTGCGGGGCGATCTGGTCGATCTCATCGAGCAGGAGTTGCTCGGGCCACGTGAGGGTGCCGAGGAGGAGATCCTCGGCACGCCGCGGGCACAATATAGCGTCGGGGCGTTGGCGCCGGTCACCATCGATCCGGAGCAGGCGATTGCCACGACAAGTGAGACCGCTGCAGACGAAACTGGTGACCCGGCCGAGACTGGTGAGGCCATCTCAGACGTCGACCGGGAGCACCTGCCGCAGCAGGGGGTGCCGGTCGACACGGACCAGGAGACTGGAACGGCCGATGACGAAGAAGATCGCGACGAAGGGCCGAAGGGCGCCCTGACACATCCGTCGTCCATGGGTTTGCGGTTCCAGGTACCGCGGAACTGCGGCGTACTCGCTGTGATAGCTACTTGGGGAAGGTACGAAGGCCGTCGGCGGGAGAACGAGGGCGGGCGCAAGATCCTCTACTCGCAACGGACGCCGTTCGAGCGGTCGGTCGAAATCGACGTACAGGACCCCGGCGAGCACGTAATTCTCAAACCTATTGAGCTCGATGATGACGTCACTCTGCGGGTCGAACTGTTCCCGCTCCCGGATCGCATCATCGTCGAGATCGCACTCTCCAATGACCGGGTCACTGGCATGGATGCGCCGCCGAAGGACTGGTTGTTTCAGACCAAGCTGAAGGTAAAGTCAAACAGTGGCGGGGCTATGTTCCTGCCCACTCGGGATGCCATGGAGGATAGCTACGACGAGGACAACGACGAGCGGCGACGCTTGGACCTGCAGTACCGGCATCGGCTGGAATTCGCGATCGGCCGGACCTGCTCGGCTACCTGGACCGCCGATGAACAAACGCGGAGAGCTGTTTCGGTCGAGACCACATGGCTCCCCACAGCTGACGTGGCGCAGACCGTGCCGGGAGCTGCCGCCGGCGCAATCACGGCGATGAAGGTGCTCGCCCAGCTTGAGGCCGACGGCGCCGAGGCGGCATTCGGGCCGTTGATCGACGGGTACTCTGCTTGGCTCGCCGGACAGCAGGCCATCGCGGACAACGAGTTGCCAGAGCACCTGCGGGAGACTGCTGAAGACGCGATCGGGGAGGCCGAGGTCGTCGCGGAGCGGCTCCGCGAAGGCATGGAACTTCTGAAAAATGACCAGCAAGCCCTGCAAGCGTTCCAGTTCATGAACCGAGCCATGCGCGACCAGCGCATCCACAGCCAGGTTGCCGCAGCCCGGGCCAGCGACGAATCCAAAAAGATCAACGACGTCCTCGCCGAACTGATCGCGCGGGAGCCTGACGACCCGTCGGTTGCGTCTTGGCGACCGTTCCAGCTCGCGTTTGTACTGCTGCAGCTGCCGGCTCTCACCGATCCGGCGCATCCCTACCGCAGCGGTGGCGCGGCCAACGTCGAATTGCTGTTCTTTCCGACCGGCGGTGGCAAAACGGAAGCCTATCTCGGACTCGCGGCATATACCTTCGCGATCCGGCGGTTGCAAGGCAAGGTCGAGACCGACGACGGTATGCTCGATGGGGGCGATGGCGTCGCCGTCCTCATGCGCTACACGCTGCGCCTCCTCACCTCACAGCAGTTCCAGCGCGCTGCTGCGCTTGTATGCGCCGCTGAGCTGATCCGACAAGAGGACGCTGTGACCTGGGGCGAGAAGCCATTTAGTATCGGCCTCTGGGTGGGTTCGGCTGTCAGCCCCAAACGCTACAAGGATGCCGAGCGCCAGGTAATCGAAGCCCGCGGCGAGAACTCGTGGCGTGCCCACGGTCTCACGGTTTTACAACTCCAGCGCTGTCCCTGGTGCGGCACCAAGATCGATCCCAAGCGTGACGTCGTCGCCGACCCCAATACCGAACGAGTGCGGGTCTACTGCGGTGACCACAAGCGCGGCGACTGTGCGTTCTCCGTCGACGGCGACGCCGACGGTGCACTTCCCATCACCACTGTCGATGACGAGATCTACCGCAACCCGCCTACCTTTCTCCTCGCCACGGTCGACAAGTTCGCGCGCCTCGCCCGCGAAGGCGAGGCGGCCAGCCTGTTCGGGTACGTCGACGAGTGGTGTTCCCGGCACGGCTACCGGCATCGCGACGCCCGCGGCGGGTGCGGGCAAGCGCAATCACACAATATGAAGGGCAAGCTCCCGAAGGTCGTCATGCAGAAGGTCGACCGACTCCGTCCACCGGATCTGATCATCCAGGACGAGCTGCACCTCATCACGGGTGCGCTCGGCACTGCTGTCGGCGTCTTCGAAAACGCCGTCGACCTGCTGTCGTCTTACTCTCGCGAGGGCGTGATGATCCGCCCGCTTGTAGTCGCCTCCACCGCGACCGTCGCCAATGCCGACCGGCAGGTCGAAGCGCTCTACGGTCGGGGAGTCGACGTGTTTCCGCCTCAGGTGCTTGACGTCCGCTACACCTACTTCTCCGAGGAGAAGCCGGTCTCCGACGGTGCCCCCGGTCGGAAGTATCTCGGCGTATGCGCCCACGGCATCCGGCTCACCCTTGCCGAGATCCGGCTCGCCGAAGTACTGCTGCTCGCCGGGCAGAAGCTGCTGGACACTCACGGCGATGCTGCCGACCCTTACCTGACGACCGTCGGTTACTTTTCCGCTGTCCGCGAGCTAGCCGGTATGCGGCGCTACCTCGACGACGACGTCACCATTCGTGTCACGGGTAACACGGAGCCGTTTCCGCGCCGCACAACCGACCGCGAAGGATTGGAGATTGGCGAGCTGACCTCGCGCATCTCAGCTGAGGACATCTCCAAGACTCTCGACAAGCTGTCACGACCGTTCAGTCGCCGGTGGAGCACACAGGGCCGAGCGGAGCACCGAGCGGCGGTCGCCGACGCAAAGAAAGCCGGGAAGACACCGCCGCCGTGGGGGGAGAAGCCCTACGATGTGGTCCTCGCCACCTCGATGCTGCAGGTTGGCGTCGATGTGCCTCGGCTGGGTCTGATGCTCGTCGTGGGGCAGCCGAAGAACACCGCGGAATATATCCAAGCATCCTCACGGGTCGGCCGTGACGCGAAGAAGCCCGGGCTCGTAGTGTCGCTGGCGAACTGGTCGCGGCCGCGCGACATGGCTCACTTCGAACAGTTCCGGCACTACCACGAAACCTTCTATGCTCAGGTCGAGGCCCTCAGCGTCACGCCGTACTCCGACACTGCGATGGAGAGGGGCCTGATGGGCGTGCTCGTCAGTGTCGCACGGGTCAGTCAACGATCGCTGTCCGCGGAAGGTGGCGCCGGACAGCTCCCCAGCGAGATGCCGAGGGTGCAGAACTTGGTCGAGCAGCTGGTTCACCGCGCGGGCCCGGCGGCGGACACGCCCGAGGCTGCCGATCGGATGCGACTCAAGCTACTGCAGCGGCTCGACCGCTGGCACGACAAGGCCGCGGAGGCCAATGGACAATTGTTCTACGAGCGCCGACCACAGAATAAGGTTGGCTGGCCGCTACTGATCAGTCCTGAAACCAAGTTGCCCAAGCAGGCCGACCGGGTGTTCGTCGTCGCCAACTCCATGCGCGAGGTCCAGCCCGAGATCAACTTGTTGGTGAGCCCCAGCCTCGAGCGGCTTGCCTTCAAGGAGCCACCGGACCGACCGGAGTGGGAGTTCCCTGAGGAGGTTTCGCAGTGACTCAGCAGACCGCGGACGACGGGCTCGTCGTCGTACGCGAACCGGTCACCGTCGGTACCGCCGAGTTGGACCCGGGTGGGGACGTCGAGCAGAACAACCCTAAGAACCGCGCACGTGTCGGCTCAATCCGCCCATCCGCGATGCTTTACACCAACGGCATCGGTGCCACCATCGACCTGCCCCACCTCGCCGTGATGCCACACGGCCTTGAGGCCTGGGATCGGATCTACGCCCGCCGCCCGATCATCGACGTAATCCTCGAGAGGCGTCTCCTGGAACTCGTCCGTTCCCACCTCGGTGGCCAGGTTAGCGAGCTCCGCAAACCGCCGTGGGCTCCAGAGGAGAAGGACTATGCCGGCAGCGACGCCGTCGACCTCGGCATACCCAGTCGCATCTTCCCGCAATGGCTCCGCTGCACCGGCTGCGGGCTGCTCGCGCCAGTCTCACACGAACTGTTCGCCTACCAGAACACCAACCGCTACCGACCTGACCAAGCGAAGTTCGTGCATAAGAAATGTAAGGGATTCCAGGGCAAGGGAGGTGGCTCTGACCAGGCCGTCGTTCCAGCGAGATACCTGATCGCATGCGTCGCTGGCCACCTCGACGAGTTCCCATACGTCGCCTGGGTACATCGTGGTCGCACGTGCGCGAGCGGCGACGCATTCCCGCAGCTTCGTATGCGGGAGTGGAAGAGCAACATCGGTCCGGACGTCCAGCTCATGTGCCTCTCCTGCGACTATCGGCGTGGTATGCGGGAAGCGACCGGGCGCGCAGCGGAAGACAAGCTCCCGTATTGCCGCGGACGCCATGCGCATCTCGATGCGTTCTATCCATGTGAGCACCAAGGCCGTCTGATGATGCTCGGAGCGGCCAACCAGTGGTTCCCCTCCACACTGAGCCTGCTGGCACTGCCGCGTGAAGAAGCCGCGACGCCGGAGGAGATCGCACCCGACTTGCGCGCCCTACCCAAAGTCGCTTTGGATGGCCCGCAGGATGCATCGGCCATCGGCATGTTTCGGATGATGGCGTCGAGCATCGCCCAGACCGACGTGTTCGACGATGTTCCCGACGACGTGCTGTGGCAGGCTGTGCGGCTCGCCCGGGGCGATTCGTTGCCCAACGAGGCCACGTTACCCGAGAAGCGTGCTGATCCGAGGACGATTCTCGGTCCTGAATGGGCAGTCCTGACCGACGAGCAGAAGTACACCCGTCACTCCGGTATGGCCGACTTCCGCGCCGTACGTCGCGACGTCCCTGAGCTGTTGGCGGACGTCGTCGTCGAGACCGTTGCGGTAGAGAAGTTGAAAAAAGTCAATGCTTTCATCGGCTTCACCCGCATCGACGCACTCGACCGGATGGACGATGCACGGGAGAGGGTCGCGCCGTTGACGCGGAACGGGAGGCCAACCTGGGTACCCGCCACCGAAGATCGGGGCGAGGGGGTCTTCCTGCGCTTCGACGAGTCCGTGATCGCCCCATGGGAAGAATCAATCGAGAATCTGAGGGTGTGGTGCCGGTTCAAGGAGGCACACCGACTCAACTTCAGGCGTCGCACCAGTAGGACGGCGGACGCCCTCGACCCTGACGATCGGTTTCCGCCGCCGCGCTACTGGGCAATCCACACCTTGTCGCACCTGCTGATCCGAGAGGCGGCAATGTCGAGTGGCTATGGGTCGGCGAGCCTCACCGAGCGGATCTATGCGTGGAAGGGCGACGATGATCACCTGCCCGCCGCGGGGCTGCTGATCAGCACAACAGCGTCCGACAGTGAGGGAACGCTCGGCGGCCTTGTGGAGCTTGCCAAGCCAGACAAGCTCGAAGACTTGACTGCAAAGGCACTCCGTCGAGGACTGCGCTGTTCGTCGGATCCGATCTGCGGTCACCGAGTGCCCGAGGGAAAGGAGGAGTTCCTCCACGGAGCCGCCTGCCACTTCTGTCTCTTCCTCAGCGAAACCAGCTGCGAGCGGACCAACCGGTTCCTCGACCGGCGCATGTTGCTCAGGCTCGTGGAGGATCCGAAGGTCAAGACTCCCGGACTGTTCGAGCGCCTGGTCGAGGTGCGCTGAGGTGCCTGCGATCGCACGGTTGGGGGAGCTACTCACGTCGGAGGAAGCTGGGCGCATCGCGGCCGATCTCCGGCAGCGCCGCCGCCCGAACCTCGCGGCGAAGAAAGCCTACCGCGTCAACCAGGTCGAAGTGAAGGTGCTGCTACGGGAGCTAGTGGGCAGCGATGCTGATGTTGACTGCGCTGTCGCGGCGCTCGAAGGCATAGCGGCGGTTCCGCGGGTCGCGCGCCCAGACATCGTGTGGACGAACCCTCGCGACGTGCCTGGTGCCGAAGGGCGCACGACCAAGGCTGCCCTCGACCTCATCAACCGGGCAGAAGGTTCGGTGTATGCCGCGACATATTCGGCCAGCTGGGGTTCCCCGCACCTGGTCGCGCTGCGAAACGCGCTCAAGCGCGGCGTCGACGTCACGGTCGTGGTCGACACTGCCCAACGTCGTGATACAGCGGAGATGATCTCCGATATGCTTGCTGGGGCGCAGATCTGGACGCTCGAGCAGCCCGCGAACGACACCTACGCCGTCCAGCACGCCAAATTGATCACAGTCGACGACCGTGAGGCCCTGGTCACCAGCGCCAACTTCTCCAAGGCAGCCGCCGAACGCAGCCTTGAGTGCGGTTTACTGAGCACCGATATCGCGATCTCCACCGGCCTGCGCGAGCGCCTGGAGCTGCTGCACCAGTACGGCGTGCTGGTCGACCTGGACTGACAGCAAGGAGGAGGACGGAGATGGCGCGGCTGAGGAGCTTCGAGAAGGGCACACAGAACGTCAAGGCGCATCCCACCGAGGTAGACTGCTTCCATCAGGTGATCACGGCAGCGGACGGCACGCGGCTCCTGCACCTGACGACCTTCGGATCGGACAGTCGGCGTAGCGGTCCGAAGAGTAGTCAGTCGCTGCAGATCGATGAGTCGACTGCGCGAGAGCTTATGGCAGTCATCAGGGCAACCTTCCCGAAGATCGAGTAGCAGCGGAGCGGTGCCTTGCTTCTTCCCTCAAATCACTCGAGGATGTTCCTGTGAGGTCAGTGGGGCTGTTTTCAGGTATCGGTGGGCTCGAACTCGGACTGTCTAGGGCGGGGATCGAGACTCAGTTGCTGTGTGAGTACTGGGAGCCTGCGGCCACCACCCTCCGGCGACGGTTCGAAGCACCTGTTGTAGGTGATATCCGCGAACTCGAAGTCTTGCCTGATTGTGATGTGGTGACCGCGGGCTTCCCCTGCACCGATCTGAGCCAGGTCGGCCGGACGGCGGGAATCACAGGCGGCGAGTCGGGGCTCATCCGCGAGGTCTTTCGTCTGGTTGCTGATTCATCACCGACATGGCTGGTCCTGGAAAACGTCCCCAATATGTTGACGCTCCATGCTGGGGCACCGATCCGCCACATCACCGAGTGGCTTGACGAGAATGGCTGGAACTGGGCTTATCGGACGGTGGACTCTCAACACTTCGGCGTACGACAACGCCGTCGCAGGGTCTTTCTCGTGGCCTCTCAGAGCGAGGATCCCCGCCGGATTCTTCTCGCCGATGAGGTTGATGCGCCTGTCGCCCAGAAGCGCCATAGCGCCTACGGCTTTTACTGGACCGAGGGCAACCGCGGCATTGGCTGGGGCGAAGGAGTCACGCCGACTCTCAAAGGCGGCTCAAAACTCGGCATCGCCTCGCCTCCTGGCGTATGGATCCCCGGTGCGGAGATCGGCAAGGCGATCTGCCGTCCCAGCATTTGTGCGGGCGAGCGGTTGCAAGGGTTCAGGGCGGGCTGGACCGAGGGCGCCGGCAAGCTCGGAGAGCGCTGGAAGATGGTTGGTAACGCCGTCACGGTGCCCGTGGCGGAATGGATTGGTCGTCGTCTCGTGTCTCCGGGGCAGCCTGTGGACGTCGGTCGCTCTGTGCTGACCCGGGGAGGACGCTGGCCGGCTGCTGCGTCGTCCGTGGCCGGAGAGCGGGAGGCATGGCAGCTCAGTGAGCGGCCGATCGTCGTACGGCCGCGCATGTCGCTGGCGGCACTTCTGGACCGCTATTCCTCCGAGCCGCTCAGCCTCGGGGCGACAACCGGCTTCACCGGGCGGTTGAAAGCCAGCAGCTTGCGACGCAACGATCATTTCGTGACAGCACTCGACATGCACATCGCCGCCATGACTGCGAATTGACGCGCCCGAGCCACTCGACGACCACGTACGGCGGCGTATGCCACACCGACGCCTCCTTCGCGATGCCCACCCGAGCGTGGCATCCGGCGCTGCCCACGGGCGAGGGTTACGACACCGCGTCGACCAACGAACGAAACCCTGCGCTTCGTGTACGGGTGACAGCGTGTTCGCTCGGCCGGAGGTCGTTGTCTTCAGCGAGACGCTGCGCAAATGGATCCCGCAGGCCGAGGTGGTTCTGCTCGCGGGCCGGGAACAGCCACACATCAGGTTCACCGTTCCCGCGACGTGCATTCGAGCCCCCGCGTCCTGTAGCCGCGTCATCACGTCCGACTACGGAACGAAGGGTACGCACGCGGCTGGATCGGTGCCCCCGGCAGGATTCGAACCTGCGACACCCGCTTTAGGAGAGTGGGCGACGACGACTCCTAGGGTCTCTACCAGCAACTATGTCACCATCTTTGGCGGCCGTGACCCCAGATTTCACACCGTTAGACGCAGTTTCGGGTCACGACACGGGTCATGGACGGCGCGCGGAAGTGTGGTACATATCACCGATGGACTTGGGCGTGTCCGATGAGCTCCGCGTCCGCGCACGGAGTCTTCCTCTACTGCAAGCCAGCGCCCGAGCCCGGTGCCGGCAACTTCCAGGCCGTGGTCGACCGTTACCGCGACACCAGCAATCCCATGTGGCTGCGCGACTGCGGCACCATCGCCGGCTGGCTGGACAGCCCGGGATGGGAACTGCTCACGCCCGGCATCGTCCATCCCCCGACTGGCGTCCCACCCTGGGACGCGGCTGGACGCCGAGCAGGAAGACGCGCGGCCGTACATGTGGGCGGGCGTCACCAGTAGAACCTGACCAGCTTGATCCCTAGCCGTCCGCAGGCAGGGGAAAGCTACACGCCGGTCGCCGTCCCGCCGGCGATCGGTATGGGTGGAAGCGAACCGGGAGGGCCGTCGATGGCACGCCGCAAACGCGCACCTGTCTGCAAACCGATCCCGTCCTCGTCGTCCCACCCGGCGGCCGGGACGGCGCGGGACATCGCGCTCGATTTACCCGACGACCTCGCCGCCGCTGTGGTCATCAAGCCTGCCGCGGCTGCCGATGAGTTGTGGATCGATCGGCTGCGCCGCGAGCACCTGCCGTATACCCCGCGTGAACGCCAAGCCCCGCAGGCCCGCGACGATGCCCTCCGATCCCCGCTGGCTCACCTGATCAAGGCCGAGATCGATGCGACGCCGATCGGGCTGCTGTACACCCATGCCCTCCACGAGCTCCCGGTTCCCACTGAAGTGTCGCTGCTCAAGTGGCTCGTCGTCGACCCACGTGCACGCGGCCGTGGAGTCGCTACGGCCCTGATCGCGTTCGCTCGTGCCCAGTTGCTGGCGGGGACGCTGTGGATCGGTGGCTGCGCGAGTGCCGAAGCCGACTTCTACCGGAACCAGGGTTTTCGGGTCTTGGCTGCCAGTGAACCGCTGATCTCGCCGAAGCTGCCGGGTCCGCTGGGCAACAACAACCGGGACGCGCCGCGCTGGTTTTTTCAGCAGCTCTGAATTTCAGAAGAGGCATCAAACTCTATCGGGTCGCTTGTCCGAGTTCCTGGGACGCGCGTCCTGCTGTGCGAGGGTTGCTCCAATGCCCGCAGGCGGTCGATCGGCGAGCGCATTGACGTCGACAGGCCGGACCGGGGCGCCGGCTACGGCGGGTTGGATCTCCAGGTGCGCGTCGTTGTGGATCCGCCGTGCCGCGTGAGTCAACAACTCAGACAATGTGTAGTCGACACTGGTCATGCTGCTCTGTCCGGGGACGATGGTGCGCGGCTGCTGGCGACGATGTCCCATCGCCGGGTGAGCTCTGCGGAGACGGCCTCTAACAGTGGGTCGGCGCGGGGGCCGTGCCAGTAGTTGGCCCGGCCGGCAGCTCGGTGAGACGATACGCAGCGACGAATTCGCTGCCGCTGACGGTGAGGACAATGTCCGGCTCGTTGTCGGCGATCGGCTCGGATGCACGCTCGACGAGGCCGAGGCGCAATGCGATGTGGAGGTGAGCCTCGAACCCAGCAGCGAGCCGAAGTGGGTGTAAACGTCGCCACCCGGGCGGGCGGCACCGACCACGATGGCCGGACGTGCGTCCACGAGGTCACCCTGCTGCCCCTCCGTTCGTCCAGCCAGGTCTGCAAGCCGCGGGGCGGGCGGCTGCGATGACAGGAACGACCGTACCGTTCAGCGCCACCTTGGTTTGCGGGAAGACGCTCACCAGAGCCAACCGGTGCGTCTGGCTCGCCCACGCTGACGTCGCGATCGGCGCGGCATCGGGCTGTACCGCGTCGACGGACAGGCAGGTTCATCACGATATTGCCGGCTGATGCGTACTGTCCGGGAGTGGACACCGACAGCCTGCGTGCAGCCTCTGTTCCAGACCTGCTGGGCTACTACGCGGCGATCCTGCAGGAGCTGCGCCGCCGCGAAGTCATCAGGACCGGGAACGCTCCCCTGGGGGATTACGCTGAGTACCTCACTGCCCGCGTCTACGAGGGAGAGCTGGAGCCGAATTCGGTCAAGTCCTACGACCTCGAAAGTAAAGACGGGAAGCGGGTGCAGGTCAAGGCGAGGATCGTCGGCCCGAACACCGGCGCAGGCGCGATCTTCTCGGTCTTCCGCTCGTTCGACTTCGACATCGCTGTCTTGATTGCCTTCGACCACGCTACCTACGAGGTGCTCTGGGCCCGCGAGGTGCCGGCCGCCGACATCGAGGCCGCCGGCTCGTTCTCTGCGCACGTCAACGGGCACCGAATCCGGATCGCCGCAGGTAAACACCTCGGAACCGATATCACCCCGCGATTCAAGGCAATACTGTCTGCGTAGTAAGGCTGGGGCGGCGGTCAGCCGATGTCTACAGCAGAAAGCGACGCTGGCCGGGGGACTGCGCTCGGCACTGGACCTGCGGAGTACGCGAGCGGCGCCAGGCGATCATATACTTCTCCAGATCATCGGTCTCGGTTGATCTGGGAGCCAGGTCAGCCGGCCGAATTCGGAGGCCCCGTCACTGTTGGCGTCTCGCCTGACAGCCCGGCGCAATGGAGCAGTTGGGCGTGTTCGTAGTTAATCCGGTTGTGGGTGACGAGCGCGGCCAGCCAGGCCTCTACCGCGCCCGCGGTGCCGGCGTCGACTTCTTCGCGCAGTTCGCGAATCCGAGCATGCTGGGCGAGCACGTTGATGAGGCCTGCGGCCGCTGGACCGTCGCCGTCGAGGAACTCGTTGGCGTAAGTGAAGGAACGGAGCAGGGATATGGCTTCGTCGACTCTGCCGAGCTGAACGAGAACGTCGCCCAGCTGGCTGGCAGCCAGTGTGTCTCCGTGCTCGACACGTGGACGCAGGAACGCGAGAGCCTCGTCACTGCGGTCGTGTACAACGAGGTAATCGATCCAGGTACCAGCGTAATACTCAGTGTTGGCCGCTCGGTCAGCGAGCTCGGCTTCCCTCTCGTGTGCTGCAAGCAGGCTGCACAGGTGCATCTCGGCGAAGTCGTCGCCCTCATCGGCGAGTTCGGTGAGGAAGCGGATCGCATCGTCGAGGTTGCCGCTGGCGACCATGCGGTCCGCGAGTTTCACCACGGCGAAGGAGTTGTCCTCGGCTGCCATCGCCAGGTCGTCCAAGTCTCCGGAGGTCTTCGCGAGCTCGGCGAGTTTGGCGTTGGCCGACCACTCCCCGGTGTCGGCAATGTCGCGAAGCCGGTCGAGGTCGGTCTCGGCGAGGTATGCCGCGCGCAAGTCGTCGGCATCGTCGATCAGTGCGGCGCTGCAGGTGTCCAGGAAATCCGCCGCGGCCGAGGCGTCGCCGCCGGACTTCAAAATGTCGACAAACCGACAGAGCTCATTGCTTGTGAAGATGGTGAGTGGTTCTTCGTGTACGACGGTTGTCTCGTCGACCGGGGGTTGGCGGGCTGGGCCGTACTCAGCCTCGGCCGCGGCGAGGCGCCCGCCAGCGAACTGATCTCCCGCGGCCGCCCTCCTCCGGAGGTCGTCGAGATGCTGGCTGGAAAGGTTCAGGTCGTCCAGGCGGCCGCGGGCTAAGAGGTCTCCGTGGTCGGCGTGGGCTTGAAGCGCCTCGGTGTCGCCGCGTCGGGCGAGGACTTCCGTCAGCCATGCCCGTGCCAGCCAATCACCTGCGTCCGCGTCGTGTTGAAGCGCGGATACATCGTCGTGTTCGGCAAGGAGTCTGGCCAGCATCGCCCTGGCGCGCGCGTCGGTGGAGTGGGCGCGGAGAAGGGCTGTCGCCTCGTCGAGGCGGCGTTGCCGCACCAGCAGGTCGATGAGCTCATGGGCGGCGTCTCCGCCGCGGGCCAGGCACGCGCGGAAGCACGTCTCGGCGTGGCGAAGGCGCAGTCGGCTCTGCGCAGCATGGCCAATCCGTCGCAGGGTCTGCGTGTCGGCGGTGTGGCTGGCAAGGCTTTTCCAGGTGGAGTCAGGTGGACATGTGGCGCGGCGTGTGCGGCGGCCGTGCTGAAACAGGTAGTCGGCGACGGTGTAGCCGGCGAGACTGCCCATCGTTCCGGCGTCGACCGGGCTGAGCGCTGAGGTGGCCCCGTGGAGCACCGTGGTTGCGTAGGTGACGGCTCGCTCGAACCAGTTCGCGGGCGCTGATGCGCGTTCGGAGGCGTTCAGATACCCGGGTGCGGCGTCATGAAGGTAGCCGGACGATAGCGGGGCGTCGTTCCCCAGACGGCGCGCGTCGATCGCGGCAGTGAGCACGGACTGGGCGTAGGGCGTCGGAGCCTGCTCCCACCACCGCACGAGCTGCGGGCCGGCGGCGAGGAGCTGGATCATGCCTCCATCGGCGCTCGCGGCCAGCGCGACCCGCAGCCGAGGGTCGGCCTCCGTTAAGGCGTCGGCGCGGCTGCGTTCCGCGGGGGATAGGTCTTCCGAGACCTCTATTACAGTCGCCATGTCCAGCAGGTCCCGGGCGTCCGCGTGCGGGTCAGCGGCGCCAGGCACGCGTGGCGCGGTGCGGGCGGCGTAGTCCTCGGGCCACATCGTGGCTGCGAGAACCACGCCGGAGTCGAGCAACCTGCGCGCAGCCGTCGAACTGACGTTGTGGCCTGCGGCGAAGTGCTTCTGCAGGTCGTCAAGCCAGACGACCGTGCCGGGCCCTGCCGCCTCGAGCCCGCTGACGACGTCGCCGGTGATGTCGGGTACGAGCAGCCAGTGGCTGTCGAGCTCGGCGCGCACACCCTCGTAGAGGCTGCGGGTCTTGCCGGCCGACGACGGACCGAGCAAGAGCACGAAGGCACCGCCGTCCGCGGAAGCCAGCGCCTGGCGTAGCCGGGTGTCGAAGTCACGTGGGACGTAGATCGGCACATCTCCGGTTGCTCCGTCGACCTGGATCGATGCATGAACCCCCAGCCGTCGCGGGTCGGCGTTGGCAACCTGAACGGCTCCCGCGGGCGGGGCAGATCCTGAGGCGCGTGCGCGTTCCAGCGCCGCGATCCACAACGCCACGTCCGCTGGCGTCACCTCGCAGACCTTCAGGAACGTCAGCAGCCTCTCCTGCTTCGGCAGCCGCCTGCCGTTGATCATGTCGCTGACTGTGGACCTCCGCAGAGGCGCCCATGCCCGACCGCCGGCGCGACGGGACAACGCCTCTGCTGACCGTTGCAAGTCCTCCAGTGACAGGCCGCGTCGCTCGCGGAGACGGTTGAGGCTGTCGGCAAGCTGCCGGGGGGTCTCGATCACCATCGGATCGACCGCTGTTTCCCTGCCGTCACCCACCGACTGCGCTCACCTCCTCTCCCGTGCCCTCCGAGAACAGACTAGAAGACCATCGGCTTACATCAGCGAACCTGCAGGTCAAGGCCATCGCCGCTGTGGCCGCGCCTTCCGATTTCCTCCGAGATGGTGGCCGGAGACCTCGTGAGGGCGCTGAACTGGCGATCACGACGGACGCGACAGCGAGGCGTCGTCAGGAGCAAGGAGGTAAGGCATGGGGCCGAGTGGACGTCATCCGCACCGCCTGCGCGGCGGTCGTTCAGCCTTCTCGAGGCGGCGGCCCTGCCGGACGGCGTCGGCCCCGGAGGGAGGGGCGCAGTGGGTATGACGAGGTCGGCGAGCGCCGGTCAAAAGAGGGGGTGTGTCGCACCCGCTGTCGCGCAGCCCGGACCGGTCTACTTGTAGGCGCCGGTCCCGTGGTTCCTCGTGCTGCAGCCGAGGGAGCACTCCGAGCCCCGGCTTCGCCAGACACCAGTGTGGCGGCGCTTCGGAGAGTGGGATAGGTGAGTTGATCTTGGAAGACAACCGAGATCAGCGGAGTGATGTGCAGAAGAACCGGATCACCGTCACGATCTCCGGATCGGTGACCATGACGGCAACCCGGCTGGTGACCCTGCTGGTGCTGGTACTCACAGGACTCGCAACCCTGTACCCGCACTGACCGGTCATCCACTGCGCACTCGGCGGGGTTCGTGGTCCGACACGAGCCCCGCCGAGCTTCATAATGCAAGCTCAGCGCGTTGACAGCGCCATGTCAACCACTGTAAACCCGACCATGATCAATATTCCGCATACGGACTCGCTCGGCGAGGCGCGGCTGGCCCACAGTCGTCACAGCCACGATTGCGGCTCGCCCTAGAGGCACTTAGTGAACCTGGGGAGCGGTCGGTCATGAGCGTGCAGGCTCTTGCCCGTAGCCACTTGTCGCCCGGCCAGCGACAGCAGGACAGCATTCTGGTAGGCGGATGCCGTCGGGCACCTGCCGGGACAATGCGTCTACAGCGGGTGACTTGAGTGGGGATATGTCAATCATCTGCTGATCCGTGTAGCTCGCCGCTGGACGCGTCGGTCATATCCGCAGCTAGACCTGTGAACGCAACACATCTGCCCTCTCCGGAGTAATCCAACCAATGTTTTGCAGGCGGCCAACGAGTGCCGAAAAACTAACACGCATCGTTTTTGCGACGGCATGTATCTGGGTGCGAGACAAAGCGCTGATTGCAGGTGCGTGAAGTGCGGACGTGGCTGCATTTAGCATTGGCAGCGGCGCAAGGAAAGCTGCGGCGAACGCGTTTGCTCGCCGCTCAATCTCGACTGGAGCCCATTCTCCGCTGGCAACTATCATTTGTGTTGCGCGGTCCTGATCTAATAGTAGATGCCCGAGTTCGTGGGCGAGTGTGAATCGCTCGATAGCGTCAGTGACGCCTAGTTCAAAAGAATCATTAACGACAATTCGAGCCGAGCCATCAACGCCAAGCATGCTGACTGCTCGCACACTTCGATCCTTGATCTTCACGTGGTCAATGTGAACCTCAAGGTCTTGTAGAATCTCTTTAACGTCTACAATCCGACCTTTTTGTGGCGCTAGTAGTCGCCAAGCCTCCTCACCCAGGACGCTACCTTGTTCTCCTGGGGTGAGCCCTGCTAGCTCCACGTCTTGCAAAATTTTGATGCCTGCTTCCTGCAGTCGCTTGGTGCCCTGGCAGCTGGGCGTTCCCTGCAGTAAGGCTTGGTACAGCGTTGCCACGTCATCGGCGGCGATGGTCGGGGAGAGTGAGCCAAACAGCAGTGCTGCAGGGCTTGCTAGTTCAGCAAGCCCCCCGCCGACCAACGACAGGGATTCGGACTGGTTGAGCTGTTCGCGGAGGTGGGCGGGTATTGCGTCGCGTACGTCCTGCCACAGCTGCCGGAAATCCTCGACTTGTGCGCCGGCGCCACTTAGCCAAGCCACGCGTGCAGGGCTACTGGATTCCATGGGCAAGGAATCCAAGCGTTCCTGTAGTTCGCGATACCGTCTGTTATCCGGATGCCGCCGCATAAGATGGGCATTAAACATGGTCACGGCGTCGTAGAGGGTGTTGGCAACGTCTTCCACGGCGATGCGCTCTATGGTGCGCCGCTGGGTGAAGGTAACGCCCCAATCCGCGCCAGCGAGAGGGTCGGAGCCGACAGAAAATTCAACACGGTCTCCGTCTCGGCGAATGTAAAGGTCTGGAAGGAGGGCGCCGGGCGCACTGGCACGCAAGCTGTGACGCTGCACCCAGGTCTCCACGGCCTCCGCAAGTTCGATGCTGTTATCTGTCGATGCCTGAAACTCGGCGAGCATCGCTGCGTGCTGGGAACCCCGTGCCGCGTTCGGTCCGGCTGCGGGCACAGGCATCCGCTCCTCGTGCAGTAAGGGGTCCCACTGCTCAACGAGCCATTCCAGGATGGGTAGCAAGTACCAGTGCGCGCCTCGCAGTACTTCGCCTTGCACGACGTGCTCGCAGACGTTAGCGCCGCCCACCCAGATCGACAATGCGCCCCAGGTCAGCCTCTCGTCCGGATCGACCATCCAGTCGGCAACGTCGTCGGCGACAAGCGCAAACTCGACGGCGAAGGACGCCGTGTCGCCCGTCAAGTATCGCCACGTGACCGATGACATGTCAGCCCCTCTTCCGGATCTTGCTGATCAGGCCTTTGTCGACCCATTCCTTCTGGATTGCTACAGGCACTGCGCTCCACGGCACAGGGAACCCGTGCCACACGACCTCCTGGCCATCGCCAGGGTTCTTCACGTTCGGGTGAGCGCAGTAAGCGTGGTCACCGTCAGTGGCATACCGCTTGCCTGGATGAGCTGCGTCCGGGGTTGCGCCCGCGAACAGTCCGGCGCCATCCACCCCTGGTGGACACAGGGTGCCTTTGGCGCCTGGCTGCCACGGCTGCTTGTGACGAGGGTTACCCACGTATGGCTCGGTCACTCACACCTCTCCTCAGACGACAAAAAGCCCTGACGAGCGGCTGTTGGTGCAGCCACACGCAGAGCTTTGTAGCGAGCATAGCAGCCGTGCATCCACGGACCAACCCAAGATGATCTCGGTCCACGCTAGAGCTGCAATGCTGGTGGCAACCTGCTGGGTCGATGGAGTTGTTTGGTGCGCTGCTGCACGAGAGTCTCGGTCGGGCCGCCGGAGCCCTAGTGTCAACGTTCAGCACAGTCGTTGACGACGATTATCGTGCAGTGCGCTGAGCTCAGGTACGGCCAGGTGAGTGTTGCGGCAGATGGCACGGATCAGCTAGGCAGTCGCAACCAAGAACCGGCGATGACCTGCTGAAACGTCACTCTTGCTGCCGCGATGTGGCAGTCGGTCCCGGGTGATATCCGAGAACACCGGTACGGGAAGTGTGGCGTTGGACTCAGTCAGGTTGCGATCTTGCGCAACGAAGCCGTTTGAGCTGAGGAGGAGGGTGCTGACCTCACGGTGCCGATACACGATGGACAGGGGTGTCCGCCTTGCGAGCTTGGAGACAGGAGGGGCTCGGTCGTCGGCGGACCCAAGGCAAGTCCGTGGGCTCCATTCAGCTGGTAGGTACGTGACGGTCCTTCAGATCGCAGCTCGATGAGGCCTGCTGCGGATAGACCGAGATGGGTGATGTTACGGGCGGATGCGGGGCCTCGATGATGGTCTCCGGTCGATCGAGGGGCACGAACCCTCTTGCCAAGGACCTATGGGCCCGCCCCTCAAACCGGCCTGCCTATCGCGCAGGGCGGCACCCAAGGCCGGCAGGGCAATCCGTTGGCACCTGCTTGGCGGGCCCGGATCGCTCGGCAGAGACTCTCCTGTGCTGCGGCACTGTGACGGTCTCAGCATTGCTCTGGCCACTGTACGGACGTTGCCCGTACAGTGGAGCGGGCAGACAGGTGCAAACTTCGGCAGACTCTTGCCCGAGGTCCGAAGCTTCACTGGTGCTGCGAGCATGCCACCTATCCGCCGCCTGCCCACGCCACGCATGTATCACCCAGAGGACTGACCGCTCATGGCCACGAAGGACGAGCGTCTAGAGATGCGCGTCAGCAAGACTGACCGAGAGCTCATCGAGGACGCAGCCAAGCACCTACACGAAAGCGTGTCCGACTTCACTCGCAATGCCGCACTCGATCGCGCCCAGCACGTCCTGGCCCGCGCCGAGGTCACACTCATGCCGGCGGAGCAGTTCGATGCCCTGTTCGCCTCGCTCGATGTTGCCGACGAGGCGCCTGAGCTGGCGAAGGCGTTCGCGCGGCCGAGGCGGTTCAAGCGAGGGTGACGTACCACTCAACCAGGCTTAGGGACGAGCACGACCTCGAGGCGTTCGACTGCGAAGTCGAGAGCCTCAATACGTGGTTGCGCAACGAAGCGCGCAGGGCAGAGAAGGCCTACACAGCTCGTACCCACGTCTGGACCGACGATCCGGACAGTGTCGAGGTGCGTGCTTACTTCGCGTTCGCGCCCACTGCCATCGCCCGCGACGAACTCAGCTCGGGACAGGCGGGCGGTCAATCTAGCATGGTCCCGGGCTTCCTGCTGGGCCGGCTGGCCCTCGACAAGTCCCTTCAAGGGCAGGGGTTCGGTGCGGATCTGCTTGTCGACGCCATCGGCAAGCTGGTCGGCGCCGCTGAGGTCAGTGCTGGGCGACTGATTGTTGTTGACGCGATCGACGAGAAAGCTGCTGACTTCTACCGCAAGTATCACTTCACGCCAGTCAAGCTCACGCCCAACCGGCTGGTCATGAAGATGGCTACGGCGCGAAGCGCCATGGGCGTCGGCTAGCTGATCGCCGGCGACCTCGCCGATCGTTCATCGGCGGCTTTGACGCCGCATTCGGACACATGTCCCGAGTCATGAGGCAGCTGTCTCGTGTGTGCCCGTGTCCGCCACTCTGCGGCGACGCCGTGAGCCCAGCAGTTCGTCGCGGCTGAGAGTTCCTGCTCCGTTGGGCTGTAATCCCGCGTCAAGCCTCGGGGGCTGTGGGTGGTAGCCGGTATACCGGAGACCGGCTGCGAACCTGAAGGGGAGCGATTCGCGGATGGGCTCGACTAAGTACGTTCACAAGATCTACGAGGCTGAGTTACGGACGTTGCTCCACGTCAGCGAACGACGCCTCCAGCGGCTGCGACGCAAGCGAGGACTCCCGCCCGCAGCCCACGACGGCGAGGGCTCCTACTGGCCTATCCCCGCAATACGTGACTGGATCAACGCCACCGGATACCGTGACCTTCGCGACTTGACGCTCGAGTGGTGGCCGGCGGCCACTGAGCCCGCTGCCTACCTCGGTGCTGAGCCCTTCCGTAGGCATCCCAGCGACGAGCAGCCCGCTGCGATCCTGCAACGCTGGTACACGCCGCACGGTGTGGTTGTCGTGACCTGGCAGATCGGCGAGCATCGGCTGGGGTTCGAGGAGATTGTGGAGTGGCAGCTGGGCGCGGCTGCCTATATCCGGGTCGAGCACGACTGGGACATCCGCGGCCCGGCGTTGGAAGCGATCGCAGGCCGCGATGCCATTACGCCACGGCGGCTGAGTCTGCGGTGGGAGCACCTGGCGCGAGTATTGGGGCAGCCAGCACCGTACTGGCCGAGCATCTATCGTGATCCAGCCCTGATAACCACCTGGCGCCCCGGCGCCGGCACCGCACGCCATCCCGGTATTCCTGCCGTCGATGTCACGCCGCTGCTGCGGATGGCCATCCTCTACCCCGCGGGGCACGCGGTTCAGCGGGCGATGATCCACCTCGCGCAGGTCATCGCCTCCCGCGATGCCGAGTCGGCCGACGTGCGGATCCTCGCCGAACAGCTCGCCGCCCGTCGCATCACTACCGACCAGATCACGCTGGCGGCAGACGCCGCGCCGCGGGACGTGACTGTCGAAGCAGGCGATCTGGACGAGACCGTCCGCAGGATCGGCTGGCGAGATGTGCAAGCTCGAGACGACTTGCTTGCCGAGCAGTGTATGCGTGTCCTGGCCCTGTGGGATGGCGGCAAAGACCTCGCTCACGCCCACGTCATCGAGATCTCCCGTAATACCTTCTGTGGCCAGCAGTTCCTGTTTCGCCTCGAGCCGGCGAGAAGGGTCGCGCAGTACGTCCTGCTGGACCGCGACCACACCGCCAGGACCATGATCGACCCGCTCAGTGATATCCCGGTCGCGGTGCCTGCCGACGACGAGCCCATCCTAGCCTTGGCGCTCGACCGCCTCCCGACCTCGTCGCCGCTGCGAGAGGTGATCCTTGAGGACCCGATCTGGATCCGCACCGACGACGACATCCTCTACCCGGCGCCACACGACACGGCATATGGCCTGACGTGGGGGTATAGCGGAACGGGTCCGACCACGTTGGCCATCCTCATTGCTGAACTGCTCGACGACATCAGCCACAAAGGAGCGATACCGAGCAGTGGCGCAGCGCCTGGGCTGGTTGCACTGCTCGAGAAGAAGTGGCCGCCGGGAACGGTCCTTCCCCGGGCGTATCTGGAGCGCGCGCGACGACTCTAAGGCGGCGTGCGCGCAACGGACATCCATGGGCGGGCCACGCCGTGCTGGTTAGGGCGAGTCCGGGGCGGCGCGTCGTCACGTCTTGGGTGAAAAGGCGTGGCATAATATGCGAATGATCTCTTATGGAGCCGCGCTAGCCAAGCTTCAGCCGGTGATCGAGCGCCTGTTCGATGCCTTCGACGATGCCGCTCAGGAGGCTGACGCTCACCATGTCGACAAGGGTCTACTGCGCCGTGACGACGAGCACTACTACTCTGCCGTCACTCGTCGCCTGGTGCTTCGTGATCTGAAGGCTGATGGGCTGTACCTCGCGCGTGATGAGGATGATCGGCCGCGCAACCCGATGTCGTCGATCCAGATCCCTTACAACGGTCTCGTGGTCTGGGTCTTCAAAGCGGCGAAGATCCGGGACTTCGACCCTCGGCATCAAGTGCCACTGCCTGGGCACTCCGCGCCCAAGAGGGCATTCTGGCGCCAGGAGCCGGTGCTCGGGCTAACTGGAATGCCGATGGACAACCTCTTGCTGCTCTGGTCGGAGGAGCGGGGAGAAGTCGAGCCGACCATGACGCTGGTGCGGCCGCTGGGAGGAGATCACCGCCGGGATAGCCTGACGCTCCACTGGATCGGGCCGCTTCGACGCGACATGGCTGCCCTGGCCGTGGAAGATCTTAATGAGATGCAGGCTTCGGTCGAGAACCCCATGCTAGGGGGAGAGGAAGCGGGATGAGCTTCGGGCAGCGAGTTCGACAGCTGAGGCTCATGCACAGCATGACGCAGTCCGAACTTGCTGATCGAGTACTACTCAACCAGTACAAGCTGTCACGCATCGAGAGCGGCGAGATGTCCTGCCCCGAGGAGACCCAGCAGATGCTGGCGGTCGAGCTAGGGGTCACCAGCGACTATCTCTTCCGTCCGCCGCCGAGTCCGATCGAGACCCACTCGCCACTGTTCCGCGCACGCAGCCGCGTCACCCAGCGAGACAAGTACGCCACACACGCATGGGCAAACCTGATCAACGAGGAGTACAGCCGGCTCTCCGCTCGCAACAACGCCATTCCCAGTCGGCTCACTCCCGCACCCGGCGCCGACCCCGCGGACGCAGCACACCGGACGCGCCTGGCTCTGGGCTTCAACGAAGACGAACCTCTGCCGTATCTGGTGCTCGCAGCAGAACGGGTGGGAGTCCGCGTTCTCGGTCTGCCCTTCCACGTGCCGACGATTGACGCGTTCTGCGCTTGGCATGAACAGACGCCTGTTGTTGCGATCATGAACGGGGTGTCGGCAGACCGGGTCCGCTTCACCGTCGCCCACGAACTAGGGCATCTGATCTTGCACGAGGTCGGCCAGAGTGGCAAGCGAGTCGAGGACGAGGCTGATGTGTTCGCCGCCGAGCTGCTCACTCCTCGGCACGCCCTGCTGCCGACCTTGCCGAGGCAACCGAACCTCAGCAATCTCACGATGGTGAAGACCCAGTGGGGTGTGTCGATCAAGGCCTTGGTGCGGCGTTGCCGCGAGCTCGGCGTTATCGACGCCGACCGTGCTCTCAGTCTGTACAAGCAGATGAGTAAGAAAGGCTGGAACCGCAAAGAGCCAGGGTTCGTGCCGCCAGAGAAACCCCGAGGTCTGCGAAAACTAGCCGAACTATCCTACGGCGCCGGACCCAACGTCGAGCGGATGGCCGCAGACGCCGGATGGTCCGAAGCGCTAACAGTCGACGTCCTTCGGCAGCACGCTACTGCGAGCGAGCTGCCACGCAGACCGCAGGACGCAGGGCCGCCGACGGCCAGTGCCGAGAATGTCATCTACTTGAGCGATCGTCCGGCCCGGGGCACCTCGGAGCGAGCTGAACGGCCGTCGGCGCGCCAGGTGTGACTCGCCCAGGCTTGGGAACGTAGGCGGTACCAGTCCGTCGTGACATCTATGGTCCCGCCCGGAGCGAGATGCGTCACGCTCTGCGGTACGTCACCAGCATGTAGCAGCCCCCGTCGGCACAATAGCCGCCGGTCACTCGACTGGCGACCCTTTCCCGTGTTCGCATCCGAGACCGACCGAGCCGGCAGACGGCGCCGCTCCGGCCCGCGTAGTCATGTCGCATCACTGCGTCGCACGCGTCTCTCCCCTGCACCCGGTCCTGTGCAGATAACGGACCGTACCCGAGCGATACCATACTGTGGCCGGTCGATGCGCATCTCGGCGGTTCTTGTCCATAGGACAGTCAGTCAGGTTCCGCAGGGAGGAGCGCTGGTGCGCCTGCAGTCGTGAAACTTCATCGCAAACGAGATGGTTATGTCGGCGCGGCTGCGCGGCTGCGGGGTTGAAAGGTTGAATCCCGCAGTTGACCTAATATTGGTTCTTGACGAAGATATCTTATGCGAATATCGGAAAGCCTGTGCAGTCTGCCGACCTCAGGCGGCGTCATCTGGCCAGAAAAGCAGCTGCTGTAGGGGGTAACAGGAAATGGGTAGGAGTGACACCGGTCGGGACCATCCCTTGCGGTTGGGCATTCGCCAACCGTCGTCGATGCGTGGGATGAAGAAGCGCAATACTCGCGCACCTAAGGATCGGTCGATCAAGCTTGCCGCCTGGGTAACTGGAATAATTTCACTCATTTCAGCGCTGCTTGGTTCGTTTGTAGGGGCCAGTATTGCCGCAGATTCAAGCTTGCAGTTACAGCTCGATCAGTTTAAGGAGCAGAGGCTTGATGAGTCGCGCAAAGTTCGAGGAGAAGCGTATCAAAAGTTTCTAGATGCCGCAGACGGAGCTGAGCGTGGAACAGAGGAAATTCTCGAATGCATGCTTCGCTTAGACCTAACGCGCAGAACTATGAAAGCTGAATGCAAGAAGGATATTGATGCCACGCAGGAGGCGGTAGAAGTAGTTTATCGAAGCCGTGACGCTATTGCTGTCAATGGGAGCGGTGAAGCTATTAAGCTTAGCTATGAGATACTTTACAGTGTTGCAGAGGAAGACGTAAAGGGCTTCAATTTCGTGCGTCCGTATATTCTCGACCTTGAAGGCGACGGGCCAATCGATTTGCCGTACTATGGCCTGCGTGAAAAGTTTCAGCATCAGATGTGTGTTGAAATAAACCCACTACCCGGTCCGTGTTGAGTGTGTGACGCATAATGGCACTCGTGTGTCACTGCCGAAAGCTGCCCAGGCCAGGCAGGACTGGTAGTGGATGCCATTGTGGCATCGAGGAGGCCGGAGCTGGCGCGGTGCGGTCGCCGCAGGCGTTCTCGACCCGGACGGTTTCGAATTTGAGACACCTACTCTAGAGAGTGGGTGACTGTGCGGTCCAGGGCCTCTACCAGCAACTTTACCCACAAGGTTCGCCTTTGTGACCCCAGAAGTCACACAGTTGGACGTAGTTTCGGGTCACGAAACGGGTCATGTCGAGAGGGCCCAAATGTGGTGCGCGCCACAAGTTGAGCCAGTGTGTCGGGGGAGGTGCATAGCTGGAGGATGGACACTGGGTCAGCATCGCACGCTGCAGATGAGCAAGGATGCGGCGTGAATCGACCAGTCGGCTGATTGCGGTGACGGGAGTTGGCCCGTCCGCAGGTAGCGCTGGGGCAGTCAATGTGGGAGCCGACGGACGCCACGATTGTGCTGTTCGTCCGTCTGTCTAGACGGTGAGTCAGCGGCTGACAGGTCCACTGGGCCACGCAGAGCGAGTTCGTTCCCTGGAACCCGTTGATGTGCGCCCGCCACCAGAGGACGGCCGAGGAACGATGTTGACGCGCTCACTCTTCGCGGAACGTCGAGAACATCGAATCAGTCCGTTGATGATGATCCACCGGAGCCGAAGTCGGCGGCAATTGCGCGGGCGAGACGCTGCGGGGTTCCGGTTCCCGGTCAAAGTACTCCCGGGCCCCGACGGGCGGGAGTGGCATGAGCGGGCGGACGGTCACCGCGTTGCGGCGGCTGCCGATCACGCTCACGCCGGTGACCCGCGAGACGATCCGCTCCTTCTTGCGACGGCTGGCCACGGTCAACCACCTCGACGAGGAGGACCTGGCCGACACCGTCGCGGTCGAGCGCTGGACGTCCGTGGCGGTGGCCAAGCGCCGCTTCGACGTCGGAAACCTCGCCGCGGTCGCCGGGCACAGCATCGAGACGCTCACCCGGGCCCTGCCCGAGCTTGCCGAGCCGCAGAAGAAGTTCTCCGAGCATCGGGTGATCCAGGCCTGCCCGCGCTGCGGCCGCCGGCACCGCGGCGGCACCGTGCTGATCCACCCAGTCCCGCATCAGCACGTCTGCGTTCGGCACAGCATCTGGCTCGGCACGCTCGGCCCCGACTCCTCCAGCTGGATCCAGCACCCCGGCCCGATCGACGTCAGCCCACTCCCGGAGATCCGCGCCGCCCAGCGTCGTCATCACCGCCTCGTCCGCCGGCACGGCGCCGCTGCCGCGAAGTCGGCCGTCAGCACGGCCGCCGACACCTGGGAACGCTCCAACAACAGCGACGGCCTCGGGCTGACGCAGTGGGAACGCATCCGCGTCCTGCGACCCGGCACCACCAGCATCTCCCAGCACGACCCACTGGCCTTCGCTGTCTGCTACCCCGAGATCATCATGATGGCCGGCGTGCTGGCCTCGCCCTACTGGCAGGCCGTCGCCGCCGAACCGTTCGCCGATCGCGCGGCCTTCACCGAGATCAACCGCCGGCTGCGGGAGGGCGGCGAGCGGTTCGGCAACGTCTGGCCGACCAAGCGCCACCCGCTGACCTACTGGGCCGAAGGCCTGCGGCTGGACAGGCAGCGGCGCGACTACGCGCAGAACCCGCCGAGCTGGCCGCGAGCATCGGCCGCCCGCACCGGAAGCGCGGTCGCGCTATGACTCGTCGCGCTTCGCCGCCGCCCGCCCGCCGAGATACGGCTTCTTGTCCGGCCAATGCGGCTTCAACGCCGCGAGAAACCGCTCCGGGTCCTTCACCAGCGCGGTCAGACAGGCCACCACGAACGCGCGCATCTCCAGCTTGCGGCCGGACAGCACCGCCTGGGCGTCGTCCTTCAGATCCTTCGGCGGCCGGACGGTCAACGCCGGATCGCGGTGCTTGCTGGGCATGGCGACCATCCTCGCACGGTGGCTTGCCACCAAACACCGCGATGGGCGATCTTTGGTGGCAAGCCACCAAAGATCCGGAGGACGCCGTGAACGCCAACACCACCGCGACCAGCGACGCGCGAACCATCGAGCTGGACTTCCGCGCCAACGCGCCGCGGCAGCTCGACCACATCGAGATCATCGAGATCACCCGGTTCGACGGAGGCAACCGCCGGCGCTACGCCGCGGCTGCGGCGCTGACCCGGACCGACGGCGTCTACAGCACCCACACCCTCGTCTTCCAGGACGACCGGAACCGCTACGTCGTCCGCGACGGCCACTACGACATCCCCACCCGCGCTGAGGCCGAAGCCGACGCCCGCGTCCGCCCGCTCGTCTGATCGCACGCTGAATCGGAGAACAACGTGACCGAGAACGGCTTGGATGACCACGCGACGGCCAGCCCCACGGCGCCCGCCCGGCCCACGGTGACGTTCCGCTGCGGGGAATGTTGCGGCCCGCTCGGTCACGATCCCGACCTGCAGGACCAGCTGATCTGCCAGAACGCTCAGTGCTCCGCGGCCGGGATGCCGGTCGCGGTCTGGCGTGCCCAGCGGGCGCGGGTCCGGCGTGGCGAAGATGTCCCGGCGCCGGGGGCCGGTTGGCCGCGCCCGGTTCTCGATGGCCGGGCCCACCCGTGGGTGACGCCAGTGTCGAACGGGACGCCGTGGTGGACCCTGCTCGACGGCGCTCGTCAGGCTCGTGCGCAGGACGCGTGGCTGTGCCAGATGTGCGGCCAGCCGCTCGACGCGATCGCCCTGGTCGTGCTGCGCGAGAAGAAGGTGCTCTCCGACGCCGGGCTGCACCCACGCTGCCTGCACCTGGCCGCGGTGGTCTGCCCGCACCTGGCCGCATCCGGAGCCCGCTACGCGGTGGCCGAGGTGACCCGCAGCGACCTGCGCGCCGACGGCCGGCCCCTGCCACCGATTCGCCCCGATGCCGCAGAAGACGACGGGCACCTGTGGACCCCGGCCTGGACGCTGACCCATCCCGCCGCGTCACGGGTTTCCCCGCTCTGCCAGCACCAGGCGACCAGTCGCCCGTCGGCTTGCCATTGATCCGCGGCGCGACTTCCACCAGCACCACATTCGATGAGACACAGCAACCGAGGTGATCGCAGTGAATCTGATTCCACGCACGTCAGAAGGACAGCCTGGCAGGGCCGTGGGTTTCGAGGTTGGGTTCGTGGACGAGCAGGGCGGGACAAGCAGCGACGCGAGCGCGCCGCTGAAGGCTCGCCGCAGTGGCCTACGGACGCCAGCCGCTCACGCTGGAATCAGCGCCGGGCTTATGACATCTCGTCGAACTTCGGGCAGGCCCACGAACGCGACCACCTGCAACGGGAGCAGCGAAGCACACGCCCGGCACCGACGGCGCGTCGACGGGCAAACCGGTGCCTCCGCGGGTCTCCGAGATGCTCACGAGAGGTCCAGTGCGACGGAATCGCCTGGGTCGCCGAGGTCGTTGAGTTGCCGTTGGACGCGTTCGGCGTCCGCAGTGCGGCCCTGTTCCTGGTACAGCTGCAGCGCCTCCCGCCACACCGTGCGGGCCTGCTCGTGCCGGCCGAGGGCGGCGTGGGGATGGCCCATGTGGTCAAGGGTGTCCGCGACCTGGTAGGCGTGGCCGAGGCCGCGGCGCAGGGTGAGGGCGTGGTGGTAGTGGTCGAGGGCCTGGTGGTGGTCGCCGGTGTGGTGGGCGATGTAGCCCAGGCTGTCCAGGGTGTCCGCCTCGCCCTCGGGGTTGTGGTGGTGTCGGTGCAGGGTGAGGGCGGCCTGGCAGTGCTCGCGGGCGGTGTCGAACCGGCCCAGGCGCGCGGCGAACCAGCCAACTGCGTTGAGCGCGTCGGCTTCCCGCACCGGCTGGTCGAGGGCGCGGGAGAGGTCGAGGGCGCGGTGGGAGTGCTCCAGGGCCTGCCGGTCGTCCCCCCGTAGTCCCCAGGCGAGCGCGAGTACCCGGTGGGTGCGGGCCTGTTCGGTGGGGTCGCGGTGGCGCACGGCCAGGTCCAGGGCCTGCTCTAGGTGGGTGGTGGCCTGTTCGTGCAGGCCCAGCAGGGAGCAGGCACGGCCGAGGAGCCGGTGGCTGCGGCCGCGGGTGGCGGGGTCGGACAGGTGGTCGGCGGCCTCCAGTGCGGCCTGCCACGTGGTGACCTCGTCGTGCCGGTGTCCCCGTCGGACGTGGAAGGTGGTCAGGTTCCAGGCCAGGTGCCAGACGGTGTGGTGGCGGCCGAGGGTGGCGGCGGTGCGCTGGGTGGCCAGCAGCGTGGCGTGCTCGGCGTCCATCCAGGCCAGTGCCGCGTCGGTGTCGGGCAGCGGCTGCGGATACACGCCGGGCGCGGGCGGCCCGGGCCGCACGAGCGCGCGATGGGGGTCCAGGAGACGGTCGGCGGCGTGGGCGGTGTGCAGGTGGAAGTCCCCCACCCGGGTCACGGCCGCTTCCCGCACCTCCTCGGGCAGGGTGGTGTGGGCGGTGTCCGTGGCGTAGCGGCGGACCAGGTCGTGCATCGCGTAGCGGCCGCCCGGCCGCCGTTCCAGCAGCGAGGTGTTCTCCAGCCCGTTCAGCGTCTTGCGGGCGAGGTGGGCGGGCAGGCCGGTGAGGGCGGCGGTGGCGGGCGGGGTGGTGTCGGGACCGGGGGCGATGCCCAGCAGCGCGAACACGGTGCGCTGGGTGTCGGTGAGGTAGCGCAGGGACCAGGACAGCACGGTGGGCAGGCTGGCGGCCGGGTCGGTGTCGTGGTCGAGCGCCTCCAGGCCGAGGTCGCGCAGTTCGGCGGCGGCCTCGGCCAACGCGACGCCGGGGCGGGTGTCGGCGGTGCGCGCGGTGATCGCCAGGGCCAGCGGGTGGCCCCCGCACAGCCCGATCAGCTCGTCCACCGCCTCGGGTTCGGCGGCGACGCGGTCGGCGCCCAGGCGGGCGGCCAGCAGGCCGCGAGCCTCCTCGGGGGGCAGGACGTCCAGGGGCAGGTGGCGGGCGCCGTGCCGGTCGATCAGCGAGGCCAGCCGGTGCCGGCCGGTGACCAGCACCGTGCAGGACGGCGAGCCGGGCAGCAGCGGGGCGACCTGGTCGCTGGTGGCGGCGTTGTCCAGCACGATGAGCATCCGCCGCCCGGCCACCAGGCTGCGGTAGAGCGCGGCCTGGGCGTCGAGGTCGGTGGGGATGCGGTTCACCTCGACGCCCAGGGCGTCGAGGAACCCGCGCACCGCCACCGCCGGGTCCATTAGGTCGCCAGCGGGGCTGAAGCCGTGCAGGTCGACGAACAGCTGCCCGTCGGGAAACCGCTCCAGATGCCGATATGCCCACGCCAGGGCGAGCCAGGTCTTGCCGATGCCCCCGGTGCCGCCGATCGCGGAGATCATCGCTGTCGCGCCGCCACCCGGACCGGCTCCGGGCGAGGAGCCCTCAGCCGCGTTGAGGGCGCGGTCGAGCTCTGCCAGCTGGTCGGCACGGCCGACGAACCGCGCCGGCGCCGCGAGCAGTTGTTGCGGGATCGCGCCGGCCGCCGGGTTCGGCGGTGTGGTGTGGCGGGCGAGAAGTTCGAAGGCGAACGCGGCGGCGTGGCTGGATGCGGTGGGCTGCCAGTGTGCGTCGGCGGTTTCGGTTTTGCCCGAGAGCAGGTCGGAGATGCCGCGCACGACCAGGGCTTGGACGGTGTCGTTGACGTAGGCGCCGTGCAGGAAGCCGTAGCCCTCCATTTCGACCGCGGCGGCGTCGCCGCAGTAGGTGGCCAGGTAGCGGGCGGTGGCGGCGTTGTGGTCGGCGATCACTTTGCTGCCCGCGGCGATCGGCTTGATCACCGCCTTCGGCGCCGGGTGTGGGGTGGCAGGCAGGATGCGGTGCTGCCAGGCGTCGTCCCGGGCCAGGGCTTTCGCGCGTGCGATCAGCCGGTGGGCCGGGGCTTTGGTCTTGATGCGGGGCAGGAATTCGCTGGCGGTGTCCTTTCCGGACTCGTAGTCGTAGATCTCGTCGGCGACCACGACGTCTCCGGGCTTGACGTCTTTGCGGCCGCCGGCGACGCCGACGAACAGCACGATCTGCGGGTGGAACACCGAGATCGCGCGTTCGAGTTCGATCCCGGCCTGGGTGTTGCCGGCGCCGGTCTGGGCGAGTGCGACGACCCAGCGTCCGTGGCCGGTGCGGAAGGTGCCGACCTGGTAGAGGGTGCCGTTCTTCTCGCGTTCGTCGAAGGGGCCGTCCAGGTGCTCGCGGACTGCGCGGTACTCGACGTCCAGGGCGGTGCAGATCACCGCGGTGCCCAGCACGGTGTCGTTGCTGGTGGTCATGGCATCCTCCGCGTGCTCGTGCCGGTGGTTGAGCGATTGCGCAGTGCTGGTGTCGGGTTACGGGGTTCTCGGGTGACGTTCGCGTAGCAGGGCGGGATGCAGCCGGGTGGCCGGTCCGGCGCGGAACAGCGCGGCCGGGCGGCCGCCGTCGGTGGCGGTCTTGCTGCCGGTTGGGATGAGGAAGTCCTCGGCGCGGGTGACCTTGCGGTGGAAGTTCGAGGGATCCAGCCTGGTGCCCCAGATGACCTCGTAGACGGAGCGGAGCTCGGCGATGGTGAACTCCGGCGGGCAGAACGTGGTGGCCACGGTCGTGTCGGAGAGGGTGTCGCGGGCGTGCTCGACGGCGTCGGTGAGCATCTGGTGGTGATCGAACGCCAGCTCGTCCGGCTGGGCCAGCAACTCCTCGGCGGGTCGCCAGGTCGCGGTCGCGGCTCCGCCGCCGGCGGCGGGCAGGGGAAGGTCGGGCAGCAGCGCGACGTAGAGGACGGACACGATCCGGCCGCGGGGATCGCGGTCGGGGTCGCTGTAGGCGTGCAGCTGGCGGACGTGCAGGTGCGTGACATCGAGGCCGGTCTCCTGGGTCAGCTTGCGGTGAGCGGCATCGTCCAGCGTCTCCCCGGCCAGCAGGAAACCACCCGGAAGAGCGGCCACGCCCTGGTGAGGTGGGGTGGCGCGCTCGATGACCAAGGCCTGCAGTGTCTGCTCGCGGACCGTGAGAATCGCCAGGTCGACCGCGACCGCGCACTGGGACAGCTCCTGGATCCTCATGGCCAACACCCTACCTTCTTGTCCCATTGACCAGAAGGGGTTTCGGCGTTACCGTTCGAGGGACAGCAAGGAATTGTCAATATGACCAAAAGTGGTCACTCTGCGATGGCAGCGCTGCCGAACAGGCCAGCGCCACAAGCAGGCCACCTCTAGCGGGAGGACGGACGGATGAAGGTCCTGTGCTCGGTACGCACCTTGTTCCTGCTCACGATCTGGGCAGGCGGAATCGGCATGATCCTCGGCGTAATCCTGATCCAGTCGGTAACGCCGTCCCTTCACCGAGCGAGCACCGCCGCGTACGTCGACGACGCACCTCGGGCCGAGGAGATCAGCGCCTACGCTTCTGTCGGGATCACATTTACTGAGACAAACGAGGAGCAGCGAACTCAATGAGACTGATGCCGTGCAGGTCAGAGGACGCAGTCCCGCATCAACCTCGGCGAGACAGGACAGGGGCGATGTAACGGAGGTCGATCCCACCATCGCGGCCAGGGGCGAACACTTCGAGCGGGCGACCGAGGACGATCTCGAAGAGGTCCCTGCAGAGCTCCTCGAAGTCGAAGTCGGTCAAGCGGCCGAGGTCGTACCCATCCACTCCCAGAGCCTACCTGTCCGGGGCGGCGGTACCCGGGGCTTTCAGCGGCAGCATCGGCCACGAAGGTCTCGGTGATCGCGGTCCAGGTCTGCGAGCGAGCAGGCGGCCACCTCCCCCGAAGGCTTCGCGCTGAACCACCTGCGCGGACGGTTCTGCAGGGCGGCTACAGCGCACCCTGCAGGAGCGCGCGGCGCTGTGCGCCAGACGGGTGCTGGTGATCGAGCAGACCGGCAAACTGGTCGCCGCTGTGCACAGGTCGGCGGCGGAGATCCGCGCGACCGCCTACCGCATCGTGCGGGAAAGCTCGTGCGAGCGGGCCATCCGCTACGCACGTTCTATCCACCAGCAGAACGGCTCGGCGGATGACCTGCCGGAGCCGGTGCTGGACTTCTCCGCACTGGAGCAGGCGCTGGTCCAGTTGACGCTGAACACCGAACCGGCCACGACGGCGCCGGAGGAACCGCCAGCGACCGGCCCAGCGGCGATGGCGGCCTGACGGGCCCCGCGGATCCTGGGCCGATGGGGGTCCGCGGGGAGCAGCGACCGCGCTCCAGCAATCGGCCATGGTTGGGTCCGAACGGGTGAACAAGCCGACGAGCTGTGACATCGACGTCGCGTTCGACGACCTTTACTCCGTAAATCGATGGACGTCTTTCCGTCCGATTACCCTGCAGGCGAGATCGGAGCGAACTGTGGTTGACGCGGAAAAGCTGAGTGAAATCGTCAAATTGGCTCCGGTTCACTTCGACCAAGGTCAGGCCGACCTGAATGGCATCGGCCAGGCGCTGACCGCCGAAAAACTCGACGTGAGCGAAGTGTTGGCGGCGAGCTGGTGTACCTTCGGGACGGCGAACATCGAGGCGCTGGTCGACGCGCCGACGATCGCTTTCGTGCATTCCCGGGGAATCTTAGCCACGACGGGGAAGCGGAAGATGCTTGGCGGAAAGCTCAAGTACTCCACCGTCGATTTTACGTCCTGCCGGGGCTACGGTCCGACCGAGCACGAGGATCCGCGGCGGCTCGGCAAGTTCTGCATCGAGTTCGCCGGCCCCGGAAACATCCTGCTCGGCCGGCTGCAGTGGACCTGGCGAGCGAAGCGGTTCGGCGACTCTCGGCAGCAGATCATGGCAGTCGCCGAGGAGCGGGACCGCATCCTGCAACTGGTCACCACTCTGCTGGGCTGAGACGGCGGGACTGATGAGGATCACACCGCCCGGCCCTGGGATCGGTAGCCGGTATCCGCGCCGGCGAGCTCCCGGCGCGACCTTGAACGACTTGCGGTTCCTGAACCCCACTGCGACCTCCACGTGATGGGTCACGACATGTGACGTAGGCCACACGTTTCTCGGGAGTGTCGGAGAGGGTGCGAGGTGTGCGGTGGCCGCGCCGACGATGGTGTCATGTTCCTGGCAGTGCGCGCCGACTCGCGCTCGCACGCCCTGCCGTCCTTCTGGCGTCGCTGCGGGCTTGATCGAGGCTGGCCTGCGCGGGCCGCAGGCGCACTGAGTCCGCGATGAGGACAGCGGTGGCAAGACGCGAGGCACCTCGAGCGGTCGCCAATACTTCGACATCGTCCCGCGGCCCCGTGCAGGCCCGATCGAGTCCCTGCCCGCTTGCGACGGCGGTAGCACCGTCGCAACTGTCCCCGATGCCACTTTAGTGCCCTTAAACCGCTGGCCAACGACTTCACGCCGTCGTTTCTGGGCGAGACGGCGACCGAGTGTGGCACGCCCGCGCGGTCGGACGGTATGTGGTTGTTCGAGCCAGGTTTCCTTCGGTCCGCCGAGTTGACCTGCGCAAGCGCATGGCCTGGTACTTCATGAACTTCCCCATCGGCTCCGGGGCGCGTCGCGGGTTCGCGATGGTGTCGAGCCTGACCGAGTTGGACGACCTCATCAGCGGCTCGACCACGACCCGCTGTTCCTCGACAATGCTGATGGCCTGCGCGGGCCATCAGGGTTGGTCGGGCAAGACCACGGTGCCGTACGGCTGGCTCGACGACCCCCGCCGACGACAGCGTCCCCGAGACCGCCGACATGCACTTCGGAGGCTGAGTCACCCGAACCGCGATGTTGTGCCTGCGCGTAACAAGCCGGGAAGCCGGTACGATGTGATGACTGCGCCGCTGTTGAAATGATCAACTTCCGGCTGATTTAACATGGATTCTTCGGCGGGCGGGACGACTACGATGCACGAGAATCACCAAATGAAGCCGATAGTTGTTCTTACTGCGCTCAACCTGGAATTTCGGGCCATCCGCGCCCTTCTAGAGACCAGAGAACACCATGTGCATGATTCCGGAACCGTGTTCGAGATCGGTGGCATACCTGGCGTTGATTCGACCGTCGTAGTCGCGGTCGTCGGCGAAGGAAATCTCGACGCCGGAGTGCTCGCCGAACGTGCGATCGCGACATTCTCCCCCTCGGCGGTGCTGTTCGTCGGTATCGCTGGCTCCCTCAAGAGTGACGTCGCCCTGGGTGACGTTGTCGTGGCTACGAAGGTCTACGCGTATCACGGCGGAAAACAGACGGACGAGTTCCTGGCCCGGCCACGCAGCTGGGACGCTCCGCATCAGCTTGAGCAGCTGGCCCGCCACCTCGATATGCTCGGCGAGTGGGCCGATCAGCTACCGGAAGGGCGCGGCACCAACCCACTCGTGCACTTCAAGCCGATCGCCGCAGGTGAAGTCGTACTGGATTCCTTGGAATCGCCGACCGCTCAGTTGCTCCGGCGTCACTACAACGACGCAGCAGCTGTTGAAATGGAAGCGGCAGGCGTCGCCAAGGCCGGACATCTCAATCGCGGCACACCGGTACTCGTCGTACGCGGCATCAGCGATAGAGCCGACGGTGGTAAGGCGAGTTCGGATCAGGGAGGTTGGCAGGAAATCGCCGCCGCCAACGCTGCGGGCTTCGCTGTCGGCTTGATCGAACTGTTGGCCAAACAGGGGCCGCGCCGACTCGACCGTCGCCGGAACGCCCCGGACGACCTCCCGAACGACATCAGTGATTTCACCGGCCGCGAAAGCGAACTGGGGCGGCTGGACGACTTGCTCGAGCCGTGCACCAACTCGGTGGTCATCTCTGCGGTCGACGGCACCGCAGGCGTCGGGAAGACTACTCTGGCGGTGCATTGGGCCCATCGAGTCAAAGCCCGGTTCCCTGACGGCTGTATTCACATCGACCTGCAGGGCTACGCGCCGGTACCCCCGGTGCAGCCGCGCCGTGCCCTCGGGTTCCTCCTGCAGCGGCTGGGAGTACCGGACGCCGAAATCCCGCCGTCGATCGACGGCCGGGTCGCGGCGTACCGCGACGCGCTGGCCGGGCGGCGAGTACTCATCCTGCTCGACAATGCCCACACCGTGAACCAGGTTCGCGCCATGCTCCCGACCGCGACGAGTTGTCTCGCCGTGATCACCAGCCGCAGCAGGTTGAGCGGACTGGCCGTACGCGACGGCGCTCGGATGCTCACTCTGGACGTGCTCGACGGAGCCGATTCGCTGGCTCTCCTGCGGCGCATCGTCGGCGCGACACGACTCGATGCTGAGCCCACGGCGGCGAGTCGTCTGGCGGAACTGTGCGGCTACCTTCCGCTTGCTCTGCGCATCGCCGGTGTCAGGCTCGCCATGCGGCCGTCCTTCAAGCTCAGCGACGCGGTCGCTGAGCTTGCTGAGGAACCCGATCGTCTCGATGCCCTGTCCACGATCGACGACGAACACGCCACGGTCCGAAGCGTGTTCTCATGGTCCTACATGCGGCTCGATCCCGACCAGCAGCGAGCGTTCAGGCTGCTCGGCCTGCACCGCGGACCGTCCTTGAGCGGTCATGCCATCGCGGCGTTGACCGGCTCTGACGTCCAGGGAGCCAATGCCACGGTGCCCTCGCTGGTCGCCCTTCACCTCCTCGAGGAGGACCGGCCTTCTCGCTATCGCATTCACGACCTCCTACGGCTCTATGCGACCGAGTTGTGCAAATCGCTGGAATCGCCGGCAGACAGGCTGGCTGCAGTGGAGCGCATCCTCCACTGGTACGTAGCCACCGCCACCGCTGCGGACGGCCTGTTGGAGGATCGCCGCGAGGACCGTGCCACTCCTCTCCCGCCTCGTGCCGATGTCGTGCCCCAGGAATTCAAGTCGGCGCACGACGCGCTGGAGTGGTTCGACGACGAATACAGCACCATCGTCGACATTGCCCATCAAGCCGCCGAGAACGGCCTACACGACCTGTGCTGGCGGCTCCCGCTCGCGCTGTGGTCCTTCTTCCAGCGGCGCAGCCGGTGGACCGACTGGATCGATCTGCAGAACCTCGGCTTGATCGCCGCCAGAGCAGCTCACAATGAACTCGCGGAGGCATGGATCCTCAGTGGGCTGGGAGACGTGCACGACGACCTCGAACACTACGAGGAGGCGTTGTCCTTCCACCAGCAGGCGTTGGCTCTGCACCGCAAGCTCGGGAACGCCAAAGGCGAAGCCACCGCCCTGAACAATCACGCCGTCAGCCTCGACAACCTGGAACGCTATGACGAGGCGATCGTGGAGTATCGCGCGGTCCTCGCTCTCTTCGAAGCCATGGCGGACCGGGCAGGCACCGGCATGGTACTGAACAACCTCGGCGCGGCGTATTACATGACAGGCAAGCTTAACGAAGCGGCGGACCACTATCTGCGGTCAGTCGAGATCCGCCGTGAAATAGCTGACCGCTACGGCGAGGGTATGACATTGCACAACCTCGGTGAGGTCAGCGCCGAACTTGGCAAGCCGGACGAAGCAATCGCCTGGTTCGAGCAGGCCATCGCCGCACACCGCGCGGTGGGACATCTCCGCGGCGAGGCTCGTGCCCTGCGTTGCCTGGGTTCGGCGGTGCGTGAACGGGACGGCATCGCCGCCGCGCGATCGCACTGGAATGCCGCGTTGACCATTTTCGAGGAAGTAGGCGACCCGGAGGCGGATGAAGTCATCGAGCTGCTGACGGAGGCAAAGGACTCCGGAGGCCCAGTCGGTGAGTGATCCACTCGGCCGATCAGCCGAGTAACGCGTGGACTGGCGACTACGACGTTCGGGTGGCGGTGTCCAGGCTCGGTAACAAGCACCCAGCTGGCACGGACTTGCTTCTTCGACAAGCACAAGGCGTCTGCGTCGGGACGAAGGAGACCGGATGAACCTGTTTCGTGCCGAGTCGCTACTCGGCGACGATCCTGCCCGCTCCGGCGGCCTGCCGTCGTCAGCGGTCGATGCAGACCTCCAGTTCTGCCCTGGTGCTCTCGCCTCACCTCCGGACTGGCTGGACCGCTTCCCGGAGGCGAAGCAGCTGGCTGTGGTGACGAGCAGGGAAGTGGCCGGAAGGTTCGTACCTGCTGCACTCGACGCGCTCAAGAACGCACCTGTTCCCGTGTCTGTTCTGTGGGTTCCCGACGGTGAGAAGGCAAAGACCCTTTCCGTCGCGCGTCGCTGCTACGAGCGATTGCTGTCGATGCGCTTCGCCCGCGGCGATGTGCTCGTGTCACTCGGAGGTGGCTCGGTCAGTGACCTTGCGGCGTTCGTGGCCTCCACCTGGCATCGAGGAACCAACGTCGTACACCTCCCCACAACTCTCCTGGCCCAGGTCGATGCCTGCATCGGTGGCAAGACCGCGATCAACCTGGGAACCGCGCGGAACGTGGTCGGCACGTTCCACGAGCCGGGGCTGGTGGTCATCGACACGCGGGTGCTGGGCACCCTCAGCCGACGAGATTTCGCCTCCGGTATGGCGGAAGTCGTCAAATGCGGGTTCATCGCCGATCCTCGTATCCTGGGCTGGGTTCTCGACCTGACTTCTCGGAACGACGAGTGGTCCGCACCGGAGTTCGAGCAGTGCGTGCGTGCCAGCCTGTCGGTGAAGGCCCGCCTCGTCAGCGGTGACCGCGAAGATCGCGCGCAACGAATGCTGCTCAACTACGGGCACACAGTGGGGCAGGCCATCGAGTCCGCGTCCGGGCTGCGTCTCTACCGGCATGGCGAGGCTGTAGGGCTGGGGATGATCGTCGCAGCCAGGACCGCAGAGCTGCTCGGTCTCGCACGACCCGGATTGACTGAGTCGACGAAGCACCTTCTGGCCGCGCTCGGCCTGCCGCTCCTGGTGCGAGGAGTGAGTTACGCCGATGTGGCTTCCCGGATTGGCCTGGACAAGAAGACGGTCGGCGGCCGACCGGTCTTCGTCGTTGTGACGGAACCCGGTAGCTCGGAGGTGGTGCACATGCCCCACCCGACCGTCTTGCAAGACGCGTTCACCGAACTTCTGCTGCCAGGGGGCGAACACCATGACTGACGGCGCACTCGGACCGCGTACAGCGGAATTCCTCGGTGAAGAGCTGAGGGACAACTTCCTTTCTCCGGTCGAGGACAACTTTTCCTTACTCGCCGAACGAATCGGGGAGCTCGGGAAAGCTCTGGACCTGAAACGCGGACCACGTGCCGCGCAGTACGCAAACAGCGACTTCCGCTATCCCGGCCCTGACGACTGGCCGGCTCTCGGAGAGTGCAGTATGGACAGGACTACTGCTTTCGCTCGAACCCTGGATGGCTTCGAAGGCAGCTTCCGTCCGCACAGTCCTGATTTGCTGTTCAACCTGATGCCCTCGCCGCTGATCGACGCTGTTGCGCTGGCTGCACTCACGATGCAGGTGAACCCGAACGCGATCTGGGACCTCATGAGCGGCAAGTTCGGGCTACTCGAGGAACGGTGCCTCCGGCAACTGGCAGCATTGGTGGGCTGGCAGGGGGACGTTGGGGGAATTTTCACCTCAGGCGGGAAATCCACCCTCCTATACGCCGTGAAACACGGTTTGCGACAGACGCAGGTGGACTCGGCGTCCGCTGGGATATCCGGACATTGCCGCGTACTGGTTTCGCCATACGGGCACTATTCCCTCGAGAGTGTCTGCAACTGGCTAGGGCTTGGTCGGTCGGCGTGCCGCCGAGTGGCGGCAGACGAGCGCGGCGCGCTCGACCCTGAGGCGCTCGAAGCCGAGCTGCGTCAAGCGTTCGACGACGGCGTGATCGTGCCCGCGATCGTCGTGTCCGGTGGGTCGTTGATTGACACTTGCGTCGATGACGTTGCTGAAGTGCGGCGGGTGATCGATCGTGTCGTTCGTGATTTCGCATTGCCGTACGTTCCGCACCTGCACGCCGACACGGTCGTGACGTGGCCTTGGCTGACCGTGCGAGCATCGGATCCGGCCTTGGCCGAGCTGAGTGAGGACGCGCGGCGGCGGGTGCTGGAGCTGTCCGCCGGACTACGTGCGGTCTCGCACGCCGACTCCTTCGGGGTGGATTTCCACAAGACCGGCCTCGCCGCATACACCTCGAGCTGCTACGTGTCCCGCCGCATGAGCTCCCTGCGCCGGTTGGAGTTGGACGACGAAGGCCCAGATCTGCCCCTGCGTCGGCAGGGCGACCGGCCGGTATACCAATGGAGCCTCGACAACTCGAGATCGTGCGCCGGCATCGTGATGGCGGATTTCGTGCTGGGCAGGCTTGGGCGGGCAGGGTTGTCGGAGTACGTGTGCCGGCTGGCTGCGGTTTCGGACCGGTTCCGTACACAGCTGGACGGGCCATATCGGAGCCTCGGGACAGTCGTCAACCGCACTTCGCTCGGGCTCGACATCGTGCTCAGGGTGAACCTCGGCGGCGGCTCGGCGGCCGATGTCGACGAACAAGAGTACGAGAGCTTCCGGGACTGGTTGGCAGCATCCGAATACGCCCGTTCGCGACCGGTCCCCGTCCTGGGCTACGTCCCCCGCTATAAGGGCGGGAAGCCCGCTTTTCTTCTCCTCCCCAGTTCGCTGTACGCCGACGACCAGACGGCCGAGTCGGCACTCAGCGAGATCGCGGAGGCGGTTCGGCGATACCGCGATACTCGCTCGAGCGCCGTGCGACCGGGCGCCCGGCGTACGCACCCTGAGCCACCTCGCTGATGCCGGAGAGCGGAGTGAACTGGCAGCCGGCTGCTGTGCGAGACCACGTGATCCGCTTGTGCAGAGAGCGGGGGCTCGGCGATGGCGGCGAACTCGTGCTGCTGCGCTGGGGCAACAACATCTCCTTCCGCCACGGCAAGGCGGGCATCGTTTTCCGCGTCGCGTCCGATGGGGCTCCTCGCGTACCGTTCGAGCGCGAGACGCGGGTAGCGAGGTTTCTCGCTCTGTCGGGGTTTCCCGCCCCGCGGCTCAGTGCTCTCTGGCCCGATCAGCCGATCTTGGTTGGAGGTGCCCAGATCACCGCGTGGCAATGGGTTCCGGGCCGGGAAGGTGGCTCTAGCGACTACTGCGAGCTGGGCTTCTTGCTGGCACGCCTTCACGCCTTGTCGCCACCTGAGGGTCTGGTCGAGGAGGCTGGGTGCGTAGAGCGGAGCTTCGACCGGCTTGCGGGACTGGCGCGTGAGGCAGAGAAATATCGGTGCAGCGCGGAGTTTGAGTTTCTGAGGGACGCGCTCTTGGAGCAGGTCACCGGGCCATCGTCGCCACTACGGATTACAGCGAGCCGCGGGGTTCTCGTCCACGGCGATGCCCATCCAGGCAACATTGTCGTCACGCCGTCCGGCGGATCCGTTCTGCTGGACTTCGAGTACGCTGGGATCGCCGTCCCTGAGTGGGATCTCAGCGAGCCCTTACTGCATGTGACACGGTTCGGCATGCCCGCTTCATGCTGGACGAAGCTGCGCGCCGCCTATGGGGCCGATCGCATCGACGACGACCTTCTCCTGGCGATGACACGCGTCCGCGAAGTCAAGCTTGCGGCGTGGTCGATGGACCGCGCTCTTCGAACGGGTGACTGCCTTGGAGAAGCGCTGCGTCGGGCCCGGTCCTTGCACGATGCCGATCCGGACGTCCGCTGGTCACCAATCTGATCGAGGGCGGGGCGGCGATACCGGCGGTTCGACGCGGCAGCGTCACCGCAGGCACCGCCGGCACAAGAGGAATCTGACCAAGTGGAGACCCATGCCTGAAATGTCGCGGCCCAGCTTTCCGCGCTTCGTTGACCTGGCCCCGGGCGTGCGAATGCCACGTCTGGGGCTTGGCACGTGGCGGTTGCGAGGGGATCTGCTACGTGGCGTTCTGGACCAGGCGTTCGCCGCGGGCTATCGCTTGGTTGATACAGCGTCCTACTACGACAACGAATCGAGCGTCGGACAGGCGGTAACCCACTGTGGGCTGTCCCGGGAGGCCTTGTTCGTCACCACGAAGATCCGAGGGCGCGATCAAGGCCGGGAAAGCGCCGTAACCGGCTGCGAACTGTCCCTTCGTCGCCTGAATCTCGACTATGTCGATCTGCTGCTGATCCACTGGCCGCAGCCGATGAACGACCAGTATTGTGAGACCTGGGAGGCGCTTATCGAACTTCGCGAGCGCGGTTTGGTACGTGCGATCGGGGTGTCCAATTTCAATCCCACCCACATCGATCGGATCATCTGTGCGACCGGCGTCACGCCGGCGGTGAACCAGATCCAGTGCAATCCCGCGGTGCAGAATCGAACCATGCGGGTATATAATCACTCTTGCCGGATCCACACTCAAGCGTGGGAACCGCTGGGCACAACTGGCAATGTCCTCGTGGAACCGTCCGTGGTGTCGATCGCGGAGCAAGTGGGCCGCACGCCAGCACAGGTGGTGCTTCGATGGCAGCTCCAGCTCGGAAACTCGGCCGTGCCGAAATCAGCAACGCCTCGCCGGCTCCACGAGAACTTCGACGTCTTCGACTGGGAACTACCTGCTGACTTGCATGCCGAGCTGGACAGGCTCGACAACGGCGGATCCGATCGCGCAGACCCGGACGTTCAAATAGTCGATTAGTTATGGAGCGTCAGTTGGCCGTGGCGCGGTAGATCATCCTGGCGGCGGCCGACGTGGTTCACGCGCTCGGAGCTCGGAGCTCGGAGCTCGGAGCTCGGAGCCCGGAGCCCGGAGCCCGGAGGCGGGAGTATGTCTGTGGACTGGTCGCGGTACCAAGCGGAAAATGACTGGACGCTGACCGAGCGCCGCCCACGATGCCGCCCAACTCGTCCTGCGCGCAACCTGGTCCGGCAGGACCGTCACCGTCTCACCCACCGACGACACCGTCCCGAAGACCGACTCCACCTGCCCGTTCGCGGCTGTTACCGCAGGCGCCCTGGGCATCAGCGAAATCTTCGGTGCGATGCGGGCACGCCCAGGTGACGAGGCGTCAGGACCGGCGGCTGATCATGTCCTGGACTTTGGCCGAGGTCCCTGTGGGAGCAGGAAGGCGTGGTGCGGACTACTCGCACCGCGACCGTGACGCGGTCGTGGAGATGTTGCGCGGCATCGCCGATGCCATCGAGCCCGGCAACCTGTGACACCTGCCGCCTTCCATCGGAGCCACATACATCCAGATAGGACCGCCCGATGCCCGATGCCCGATGCCCGATGCCCGATGCCCGATGCCCGATGCCCGAGCGCGCCGCGCAGATCGTCCGGAGTCTCCTGGACAGCAACGTCCAGAAGGCAGGCCGTGAGGAGGACAAGATCCTCGCTCGGGTGTCCGAGATGGACCGGGCCGCCGTCGCACTGGCCCGAACGATCGTCGATCCGGATGGGGTCGACTAGGTCTGAGTAAGTCGCATCGGGCCAGTTGACGAATTAACACTTCTGGCGGATGCTGAAGTTAATGGTGTCGATGTGGGCGGTCACCTTGGATCGTCGGCGCCAGCCTCCCCTTGCCACGTAGCACCGGAGGTCTGTGATGTCCGACTCCACCGTGAGTACGCCGCGTTTCCTGACGGTCGGTCAGACGGCAAAGTTGCTTGGCGTTTCCGCGATGACCATCTATCGCGCCGTGGATGACGGTGCCTTTCCGGCGATTCGAACGAGAGGGCGTATCGCGATCCCCGCGAAGGCCATCGACGCGATGGAGGAAGTCGCCGTCTCGGAAATGCGGGTGGTCGACTCCAACGAGTTCACGCTGCCTATGAGTAACGGGGTCGATGCTGGCGGCAGGTGAAGGCTCTTCGATGGGGTGCCGAAAGCCGATTTCGGCGACTGTGGCCCTCAGGCTGTGGTTGAGCGCGAATTGGCGCCTATCGCGCTGATGCTGCGATCGCAGCCTGAGGGGGTCCGCTTGGCCGCGGGTGGGGGTGTACAGAGTGGGGGAAGTTAATTCCGTGTTGTGCTTGGTCGTTGCGTTATCGGTTACGATGAATGCGTCGCAGTCTGCTTCTCCTCCGGTGTAGTGGTGCACGAGTTGAAGGATGCCCAGTTTGAGTGCGGCATCCCGTGCACGGCGGATGGTCTTGGGGTCGAGACCTGCACACTCGGCCCAGTGGCGTACCGAGATGGAGCCGCCGGTGGCGAGGGCGGCGTGCGCGAATGCGTCAAGGGCGGCGCGCAGGCTGCTGACCCGTACGCCGGCGATCGTGCCGTTACGTGCCGCCGTGCTGGCTCCGCGCGCCAACCGCCCGTCCACGGCCGCCTGAAGCTCGGCACGGACGTGTCGTAGCTGACGGGGTGACGGTTCGTTCTGGTGGCCGCCGGCTTGAGGCGGTCCCAGGCGTCGTCGTCGCGGCCTACTTTCTGCCGCCTCGCGAAGCGCAGGTAACCAGCGGTTACGGCGCCAGTCGTCTCTCCCGACGTGGGCGGCCTGCGTCCGGGACGCTCGGCGGAAGAGGTCCCACGCCTGCTGCTCAGTGAGGCCGCTTTCGGCGGCGGCGATCGTGGTGGCGGGTGCCCAGAACCAGCGTCGCCAAGCTAGCTGCCCGATCTCGCGGGCCTTGGTGCCGGCGAGGTTGGCGAATGCCCAGGCGTGCGCTGTGGCGTGGCCGGCGCGGGCGAGCGCGAGGGCGTGGCCATACTCGCGTTCGGACCTGCTGACGTTCGAGGCACCGCGGCGGCGCGCCGGTCGTATAACCCGCGGGGACCTGGACGTGACGAGCTCCGGCACGTCGCTCGTCGTCAACGTGCGGCTCAGTATCGGGCTGGGCAGCTCGTGTCGATGCGGTGAGGAGGTGAGCCGGAGGGTTGAGCGGACGGTGGCGGAGACGTTTTGCCGGGTCGCGATCGTGCGGACGATGCACTGTAGTTCGTCGCGCAGGCACGGCGGCGTTTTGATGACGAGGTGGGTGTGACCCGGGCGGCCGGATGCGCGCCGGAGCCAAGGCAAGCCGTAGCGATCGGCCCAAAGAAGGAGCTGTTCGGCGACGACCTCGCCTGCGTCGGCGCCGACGCCGGTGTCTTCGGGGTCGATGTCGATGGCAAGAAGGGGCTGGCGGAGCGTGCCGACGATGGCTCGGGCCGCGGCGTCGGTGTTGAGGATGGTGGCGGCGTCGTCGAGGTGTTGGGTGATCGTGTGCGCGTGGTTGTCGGCGTCGATGACGATGAACGGCGCGACGAAGATTGCCTGGTCGAGGCGCGACGGCAGGTAGTTGCCTGGCATGGGAGTCCTCGGGAGCTCGGCGTGACGGGCCAGGCGCTGGTCAACGCTTCGCGTCGGCCGGCGCGCGCCAAGGCCAACGCAAGGGCGGGGCGAGGACACCTAGGCTCGGCGGCACCGCGTCGATGCGAAGGATCGCTGCGGTCCAGGTCATGCCAATACCGATGCCGAGCAACGCGACGTGCTCTCCGGGGACCACCGCACCGCGCGTGATCAGGTGTGCGAGGCCGACGATCTGGTCGTTGGGGCCGATGTGGCCCCATTGGTCGCCGGCGTGGCAGAGGGTGCGGTCGTCGGTGATGCCGAGCGGTTGGAGGCAGTGGGTGTTGAGCAGGTGTCGTCCGTAGTGCGGCAGGAGCACCCAGCGCAGCTGGTCGAGGTCGAGTTCGGCGTCGTTGAGCGCTTCGTCGATGACGGCGCGGATGCCGTCGTGGTTGCGGCGGGTGACCGAGGCGGCGCCGACGAGGTCGGTGTATTGGCGTTTGCGTTCGCGGATGCGCTCGATACCGGGTTCGGTGGTGCCGGCGGGTGCGAAGCGGTGGTTGCCGCGGTGGAGTTGTTCGAGGGTGGGGTCGGTGTAGGAGCTGGTGGCGAGGATGCGGGCGAGGCCGGGCCGGCGGCCGAGGATGAGAGCGGAGCCGCCGTCGCCGTAGGCGATGCCGTGGTCGGCGGTGAGGTGGTCGAAGGCGGGTGGGCCGAAGGTTTCGCCGCCGGTGAGCAGGACGGTGTCGAGGTCGGGGCTGCCGGCGAGGACGCGGGCGGAGATGTCGATGCCGCCGACGAGGCTGTTGCTCATGGCATTGAGCTCGCTGGCGATCCCGCGGCCGGCGGGCAGGCCGAGGCGGGAGCGGACGTAGGCGGCGCGGGACCAGAAGTCGATGCCGCGGCTGCCGCGCCAGATCGCGGCGTGGAAGTGCAGGTCGGGCACCGGGAGTGGACCGGTGGTGGTCATGGCCATGCTGGCGAGGGCGTTGCGTCCGGCGCGGACGGCCAGATCCATGCCGGTGCTGTCGCGCGCGATCGACACGGCGCGCTGGCTGGTGGCGCCGCACAAGGTTCGGGCTGACTCGAGATCGCCGACGGCGACGATCTCGCCGAGTGCGGCGCCGATGCCGCGCAGGTGGAGGTTCTTCCAGCGCATCGTCAGCACCGCCCAACGTGGCTCGGGCGTGCGGGGATGTCGGCGACGATGGCCTCGACCGAGTTGTAGTAGACCCACAGCTGACGGGTCGTGATGCCGGCGCAGGCGGCGATTTCGTCGAGCGTGAGCGGCCCGCCGGGCGCCGGGTGGTCGAGTAGGTCGCGGGCGGTGTCGGTGATCCAGGTTTGCATGATGTCTTCCTGATCGAGCCGGTTGGTGTGGCACGCCAGGTGACGGGGAGGCGCCGAACAGGCATGGTCGGCGGGTGGCGTGGTGCTGAACGAAAGGTGCGAGAGGAATTCAGGTTCGGCGGGCGCGGCCGCTGCGCCGGGTCAGCAGCGCCTTGTGGTGGGCGTGGCGCAGGTCGGGGATCTGGTCGCGGACAGCGTGGTCGAGTTCGGGCATGCGGTGGACGTCGGTGTCGAAGCCGGGGTCGGTGCGGAAGACCTGGGCGAGGACGGAGGCGTTGTTGCTGAGGTTTACCACCGCGTACGGCAGGGTCGCGGGGATGTAGATCATGTCTCCTGCCTGCGGGTGGAATGCCTGCATGGCGTTGCCGGAGAGGACGGCGACGTGGCCGCTGATGATCGCGATCGCGGTTTCGGTGGTGTCGTGCCGTTGCGGGGCGAGGGTGGTGGCGCCGGGCAGGTGCATCCGGCCGCCCGACAGCGCGCGGGTGGGCACGATCCCGGCGCGCAGGATCGGAGTCAGCGTCTCGCCTTCGTCCGCCAGCTGGCCGGCCGCGGACGGTATCGGCGTGGTCGTGAAGTCCATCTCGGCAGTCCTCTCCGTGGGTTCAGCGGGCCGGAGTGTCGGTGGTGTGGTGCGCGAGTTCGCACGCAAGGGCAGCGTTGGCGACCGCGGCGGGAACGGTCCGGCGGCCGTGGCCGCATGCTGCGGCGACCGCGAGCACGGGCCGGTCCAGTTCGGTCTCGACCAGCGCGAGCGCGGCGCGGGATTCTGTGGGGTGGGTTTCGTCGACGAGGCCGGCGATGACGTCGATGTCGCGGCGCAGGTGCCGCAGCGCCCGGTAGAACCGCGGGCCCGTCGGCGGTGCATCGGTGCCGGTGCACATCGGGATGTGCGCGGCCGGCATCGGGATCCTCAGCCGGTGCAGCTGCTTGTGCAGCGCGTTGAGGAACTGCACGGCAGGCACGAGGTCCGTCAGCGCGAACAGCGGCTGGTGGCCGAGGTCGCCGTGGCACAGGTGGATCCGCCACGTCGCCTCGCGCGGACCGTCGGCGAAGACCCGGGCGACCTGCTTGGCCAGCGCCCGCACCGCCGCCGGCCAGAGCGGCCGCGGGGTGCGGTCCAGCGTCGCGAGCACGGCGGGGGTTTCGAGCTGGAAGACGACCTGGTTGCCGTGCAGGCGGTGGATCGTGTGGACGTCATCGAGCACGGCCTGGCGGAACACCGGCAGGTGTGTGACCGCGGCGCCAGGGCTGCCGAAGGTGAACAGCGACAAGTCGTACGGGTTCGGAACCGACACCTGGTGAGGTGGGAAGTCGCGGTCGTCGTGCAGCTGCTCGCGGGCGGCCATGACCGCGTCGGTGTGCGCCGCGCGGCCGAGGGACAGATCCTCGGATTCCAGCCAGTGGCCGTGCTTGAGGCGGTAGGTCGGCATGTCGTCGTAGTCGGCGGAGTGGCCCGTGCGGACGGGTTCGAGGGCGTCGACGGTGGCGAGGCCGTCGAGCCAGTCGATGATCCACCGGGGATCCGGGTCGCACGGCAGCCCGGTCAACGCGGTGTCAGGGGTGTGGTCGAGGAACCACTGCATCATCTGGCGGTGGTCGCCGGTCAGGGCGGCGGGCAGCGAGCCGACGAAGTGCACAGCTCGGACGTCCTCGGATGACGCGGCGTCGAGCTGGTCGTTGCTGGGGTGGCTGAAAACGAGCGTTGACATGGGAATCTCCCCTGGTGAGCGAGTCGGATCGGTTGAGTTGTGCGGGCGTGGGGAGGCCGCCCGGCGGGGACGTGGGAACGGGAGGGGTGCGCGGGCCCGCGATGGAGGGTGAGGGGCGCGGGCCCGCGCGGCCTCGTGGCCGTCAGCCGGTGACGGCGACGTGGCCGGGCTTGGGCTGCGGCTTGGGGGCGGTCCGGTCACCCGGGTTGTCACCCTGCTGGTGCCGCTGGCCCGGCACACCCGGCCGAGAGGTCCCGGGGGCGCCGGGCTTGTGCGTCGGTGCGGGGTGGGTGCCGGTGGGCGGGGTGCCCGTCGTCGGCGGCGGGGTGCCGACGCCGCAGCTGACCGTCGCCACCGTCACCGTGATCGCCGTCGCTGCGGTCGGCTTGCTCGACGTCGGCGCGCCGGACTCGCTCGTGCGGGCGGGGGCGGTGCTGGTGGTCACTGTGATGACGCCGGCGGTGCCGTGGCCGCCGGGTGAGACCTTGAGGTTGCCGCTGCCGCCCGTGGGGGCGCTGGTGGTGACGGCGCCGTTGCGGCAGGTCGCGGTAAACGGCCCGACAGTGGTCCCGCCGACCCGCACCGACGCGACGCGGGCTTCGGCGAATCCGGCGCCGGCCTGCAGGCTGATGCCGCTGGCCACTACGGCACCGCTGGGACTGGACACCGAGCCGCCGGCGGAGGTGATTGCTCCGCTGCTGGACACGCTCGGCCGTGCGGGTTTGAGGGTTTCACCGCCGGAGACAGAGATCCCGGTCGCCGTCGATGTCGCCGCGGCGGCCGAGAGGGCGGGCGGTGCGGCCGTCGCTGGGGTGCAGCTGGAGGCGAGGGTGGTGAGGGTGCCGATGAGAAGCGCGCCGGCTCCGGCAGCCGCGAGGGCGCTACGGGTGGTGTTCATAGCTGGTCTCTCCAGAAGTGTTGGAGTGGTCGGTTAGCGGATGAGGACGGGGGTGCCGATGGGCACCGGGTCGGCAGGGGCGGTGAAGGTGGCGAGGGCATCGGCGGGAACGCGGATGCATCCGTCGCTGGACGGGCGGCCGAAGACGTCGGTGGTGGGCCAGCCGTGGATGCCGGTGGTGCCGGGTCCGCCGCCGTAGGTGGTGTAAGTGGCCGAGTGGATCCCGAGCGGGAAGATCACCGGGCTGAACTTCTGCTTCACGTCGGTCATGGAGGCCAGCACGAAGGTCCGCCCCGTCGGGGTCGGTGCCGCCGCAGTGCCGACCCCGACGCTCCAGGTGCCGATCTGCTGGTGATCGCGGTAGAGCGTGAGCCGGAACACGGCCCGGTCGATGACGATCCGGTCGGTCGTCGACCGGATCGTGAGCGTGCTGTCCTGGGTGGACAACCATCCGGTAGAGCCGTTGGGCCGGGACGGCAGTAACACCTGCACCCAGCCCGGTTCCTCGGCGATCACCGGCACCCACGTGTCGGATCCCAACTGCGTGGTCGGCAGAACCGCAATGGCGTCCCCGCCCGGCTGGCCGAAGACCGGCACCGGGGTGGTCGGGTGCACCAGGTGCCCGTCCGGGACCGCTTCGGCTGTCACATCCTGCGGAGCGTTCGCGACGGTGCCGAAGGTGTTTGCCTCTGGCAGCCCAGCAAGATTCGGGACCATGCGGGCCGCCACGACCGGGGCGTGGAGGTCGAAGCCCAATTCCACGGGCTCGGTAGCGCGAGCGGCGTCGGGCGCGGGCCGCGACGGTGCGAGCAGCGCACCCGCAGTGCTGACCAACACGATTCCGGCCAGCCAGAGCGCGAGCACCCGCCACCTGTTCGGCGCCGGCCGTGGCATCTCGGACATGAAACAGTCCTTCCTCGAAGTCGATGGGCCGCGGCAAGCCCGCCCGCCGTCGAGCAGGCCTGCCGCGAAAAGGGTTGTGATCACTGGGAAAGTGCGCCGATGAAGCCGTCGGCGGGGGTTCCGAGACCGGTGACGTTGTCCCAGCCGGGTCCGCTTTGCAGGTTCTGCGGGCGGGCGTCGAAGTCGATCAGGTAGCTGCCCTGCCCGCCGGGGACGGCGACGCCGCCGAAGGCGTGCATCATCGGCGTCCAGACCCCAGCCTTCTGAGGCGTGACGTCGGCGATCGCGCTCGATCCCGCCAAGCTGTAGAGGATCGGGGTGAGCATCCCCGCGCGGGCGTTGCCGGAGCGGGCCTGCTGGGCGTCGGCGACGAGCCCGGCGATCAGCGGCGAAGCCAGAGACGTACCGCCGTAGGAGCCGATCCCGAACTGGCCCTTGATGGTCTGCCCGACCAACATCCCGGTGTAGGAGTCGGCCAGCGCCGCGATGTCCGGGACCCCACGCTTCTCACCGCTGCCAGGGACGACGCCCATCTGCCAGTTCGGCATGCAGTAGAGCGCGGAGCTGCCGCCGCCGGCGCCGGAGGCGAACGGGCCGTCGGCATCCTGCTGCGGCGCCCAGCTGCTGCCGGACTGGGTGTTGCCGCTGTTCTCCCACCCGGTCAGCACCGTGGGCTGGTTGTTCTGGTCCAAGCCGACGCTGGTGCCACCGACCGCCACGACCCACGGGCTCGAGGACGGGAAGCTGACGGTCGGGCGGCCGACGGGGCCGGAGTTGTTGCCTGCGTCGCCAGTGGACACCGTGACGGTCTGGCCCTGGATCGCTGCCTGCAGCGCCATCGCGTTGAACTGATCCCGCGCCATCTGCGGCAAGCTGTTCTCGCCGTCGGCGTTGCCGTAGCTGTTGCTGATCACATCCACGGCGTTGTCGGCGACGGCCAGGTTGAACGCCTCGTAGATCCCGGTGCCCTTGCAGGTCTTCCCGGCGTAGTAGCGGATCTTCGCCGCCGGGGCGATGGTGTGCGAGGCCTGCACGTCCAGGGTCTGCTCGGCCGCCCAGCCCTCGGCGCCGCACTCGGTCGCGTCGGTGAACCCGCCCTCGGGCAGGACCGCGCTGTACTGGCCCTCGGCCAGCGGCGGCACGCCGAGCTGGCTGCTGGCCTGGTTGGTGTCGGCGACGATGGTGTCGGAGTTGTAGGCGCCGACGACACCGATCGTCGTACCTGCGCCGGTGTTTCCGTTGTTCAGCTTGTACATCGCACGGACCTGAGTGCCGGTGTAGCCGCAGAGTGCGTTCGATTGGAACCCAGCCGGGTATTTCTGCGGGACGTCGGTGTTGTTCTGCTCACCCCACCAGCGCGCGCAGTGCTGCTCAGCGGCCACGGCGGCCGGGCGGGTGTGCTGGGGCTTGAGCAGGGCGGCGCTGTCGTCCAAGCCGAGCACGGCGGTGATCGAGGCACGCAGCGAGATCGGCACGGTGACGGGCGATGCTGGGGCCGTGAGCGTCCGGGTGACACCGTCGATGCGGGCACGGAACGCGGCGATCCTCGTACCGAACGCCGACTCCAACGCTGCGGTCGGGGCTTCGGCGTCGACGAAGTGCCTGTTCGGGCTGACTCCGGTCACGTGCAGCCCCTGCTTGGCCAACCACCGGGACACCTGGTCGACGGCGTCTTGCGTTGGTGCGAATCGGTCGAGGAACTCCCTGGAGGACAGAAACTTCCCGTGCTCGGCGCGGCCCGGTGTCGCCAGCTGCGCGGCGAGGCGTTCGGCACCGGGCTGATCGCGCAGTGCCAGCGCGACCTGGATGTGCCGGACGGTGCTTCCGTTGGTACGGGCGACTTCGGTGTGCGGGGTGGCCCAGGCTGGGGTGCTTCCGGCGATGGGCACGTGGTCGCCGGTGTCACCGGCGGGAGTCTGGGGTGCCGCGACGGCGGTGGCCACGGTGGAGGCGAGTAGGGCCGCGGTCGCGGCGAGGGCATGCCAAAGACGGCTGTGCATCGAGGTTTCTCCTTGTATGAAAAGGGAAAGCCGTCCAGCGCGGTGTCGTGTGATCGACGTGTGTGCTGAAGGGCGTGCCTCGTGCCGCAGCCAGGGTTACGCGATGATGGGCTGAGCGGAGACGTCAAGGGACCACAAGACCGGCCGTGTGAAGCCGGTCGTGGAGTTCACTGATCGAGAAGTCCGAAACACTATCGGACACGTAAGGTGCGCTACTGTTGAGCTTGCGCCGCCGGCGGTCCGCGAGCGACCTGCGTCCGGCGTGACGTGGAGGATGGAAACACGAGAATGCCCCTATTGTCGGGCGGACCGTGCCGGATTCCACGCCTCCCCAGGGTGGAGCACGGGTCTGCCTTGCTGAGGAGAACAGTAACCGGCCGCGCAAGAAAGTGCAAACAGTTGTGGTGGTCTTATCAGAAAAGCGTTTCGGATATGTCGCTTGTGCTGCAAGGTGTTGCGGGAAGTAGTCGTATGGGTTCGTAGCGTTAAGGACGTCTTGGCGCATGCTTGCTGCTGACAACTCTATCGCCAGTCTTGGTGTTCTGGTTTCTGTCGGATGAGTGAAACGGTCATTCACGGTCTGGTGTTCCTCCTGTGCGGACTGCGTGTTGACGATTAACCCGATCGGGTGTTTGGTTGTTAAGTAGTCGATCTTCGCAGGCCACAGGTGGTACGACATCTGCCACGGAGGGTGTCACGAGCCGAGTGAGCGCCGTCCGCCGATCGGGCGGACGGGGTGCGCTGGCGTGAGGAGGGGACAGTGCAGGACATCGAGAGCCGGGAAAAACCCGCGGTCGGCGCAGGCTGGCGTCACTGCATCCATTGCGGTGGATAAGCGCATTCGCAGACCAGCCGGACAACCGCCCGTTGGTGTTCAGCTGACGACATTCTTCGGGCGATCCCGTGAGCTGGTCGAGGTGTGCGAGCGGCTGAACGCCGGCGACCGCGCGGTGACGCTGACCGGATCACCTGGCGTCGGGAAGACGCGATTCGCGGGCGAACTGCTCGTGCATATGAATGAGCACTACGACGCATCGGTGTTCATTCGTCTCGCCGAACTCGGCGCGCATGCCGACATGCCGGATACCGAGCGGCGGATCTGCAACTTGCTTATTGCAGCCTTGCGTATCTCGCATCATCAGCCGAACGTCGACCCCGTGGACGTTCTGATCGAGCACGTCCGTGACCGGCGCGTGCTGATCGTGCTGGACAACTGCGAGCAAGTGCTGGACGCGGTTGCCGAGCTGGTCAACCGGATCATCACCGAGACCGTCATGGTGCAGGTGATCGCCACCAGCCGCGCCTACCTGGATGTCCAGGGTGAGCACCGGGTGCACCTGCGGCCATTGTCGACCCCCGCCGAGGGCGCCGATCGCGCGGCGGCCGAGCACAGTGACGCGGTAGAGCTGCTCGCCGACCGCGCCGCCGCAGCCGGACGGCCACTGACCGAACGGGACGACTGGCAGGCCATCGTCGACCTGGTCCGCTGGTCGTCAGGTATTCCGCTGGTTTTGGAACTCATCGCGGCCCAGTTCGGCCGGGGGCGAGCACCGGCAGTAGTCCTCGATCGCCTGCAAGGCGGCGCGTCGCTGAAGTACGGTCCCGGCGCGCGCGGGGTGCCCTCGCATCACCTCGCGCTCGACATCGCGATCACCGAGTCCTGGGACCTGTGTTCGCCGCAGCAGCAACGGGTCTGGGCGCGGCTGACCGTTTTCACCGGTGGGTTCACTCTCGATGCCGCTGAAGAGGTGTGCGCCGATGAGCTGATCGACCGTGGCGAGATCCTGGAGACCTTGGATCATCTGGTGCGGCACTCGATTATCGAAGGTGCCTCCGCCGATGGGCGCTACCGCCAGCACACGTTCCTGCGTGAGTACGGCCGGCGCAGGTTGCGCATCTTCGGCGAACTGGACGAGATCAGCGAACGGCTGTGCCGCTGGGTTGCCGGGCTGGTCCGGAAGGCGGCCGAGCGGTGGTTCGGGCCGGAGGAGGTCCGGTGGCTGGACCTGGTCAACGCCGAATCCCGGAACATCGCCGCAGCGGTGGCATGGTGCTCCGACCACGGCCTGATCGAGCGGGCCTTGGCGATCATGGTGGATGTGCTGCTCACGCGGGCGCCGTTCTTCTTCGCCACCGAGATCCAGGTCTGCCGCCAGGTCGAGGAGCTGCTGAGCGAAGGCCCTGTGGTGGCCTCAGATGTGCGGATCTCGGCGCTGGCGATGGCCGGCTGGGTGTGGATCGCCCTCGGCGAACAAAACCGTGGCAAAGAGCTCCTGGACGAATGCGTGCGCCTGGCGCGCGAAGCGGGCAAGGACGACGCCCCGGCAGTCCAGTTCGTCGAGGGCACCTACGAAGCACTGGCCCTCGGGCAGCGCAGCGGTTTCGCGAAGCTGGCGGCCGCCAGCGCCGGTTTCCGCGCCGCGGGCGCCGACGGTGCGGCCTACATGGCGGACCTGCTTCACGCAATCACAGCCGGATTGCTCGGGCCGACCGACGAGGCGGACCGAATGTCGCAACGCTGCCTATCCGAAGCCCGCCGCCGCGGCGCCGAATGGGCCGTGACATGGGCGGAGTGGACGCGCGGCCTGCCTGCGTGTTCCGAGCCCGTGACCGATAATCCCGAGCCGTTGCGGCGGCAGATCGCCCTCGGTGATCTGTGGGGGCCTGGCTGGTGGGTCGAGAGGAAAGCCTGGGAGTTGGCCAAGGAGGGGGACTACGTCGGCGCGGCGCGGCGGATTGGCGGTTCGGACAGTCTGCAGGCCCGCCACGGCGTCCACTACAACGGGCTGGCCAGCTTCAAATCCCACCGCGGCCGGGCGAAAGCCGAGATCGCTTTGGTGCTCGGACCGGTGGAGTCGACCGCGGCCTACCTCGAGGGGAGCCTGCTGGCCGACGAGCAGATCGTGGCCCTCGCTTTCGACGACACCGTTCCCGCGTCGGAGCCGACGTTGAATGAGCGGCAGTGGAAAGTCGTCCAGCTGGTCGCGCAGGGGCTGAAGAATCAGCAAATCGCGACGACTGTGCGGTTCTCCGTCCGCACGGTCGAGACCGAGCTGACCACGATCTATGGCCTGCTGGGCGTGGCGGGACGTCGGGAGCTCGCCGAGTGGTACCGGGCCCGGTCGGCGCCTACCGGTGCTCCCACCGCACCGGCAGGCCCGCGACGCCGCGGATGACCCCGAAGGTCCGCCGGACCGCGGCGCCGGCTTGAAGCCGCAAACCAGGCAGGGCGCGCAGCAGTTCGATGAGCATGACGTGTAGCTCGACGCGGGCGAGGTGCCGGCCGAGGCAGCGGTGCTCACCGGCGCCCCACCCCAGGTGCTGCGGCGCGCCGCGGTCGCGGTCGATGTCGAAGACGTCGCCGTCGTCGAAGACCCGTTCGTCGCGGTTGGCGCTACCCCACGCCAGCAACAGCCGGTCTCCCGGAAACAGCGGCATCCCGCCGAGATGGGTCTTGGCGGTCACAGTGCGTCCGGTGGCGGCGACGGCCGGGTTGTAGCGGACCAGCTCCTCCACGAACGCCTCCAGAGCAGTCGAATCGGCGGACACCTGCTGCCGCAGGGTCGGCTCGTCGAGCAGGTGCAGGAGCGCGGTGGCGCAGGCGTCGGCGGTGGTCAAGTGTCCGGCCGCGACCATCAGCATGGTCATCTTGACCAGCTCGTCATCGTCGGCGGTACGGCCGTCCACCTGCGCGTTCACCATCACCGAAAGCAGGTCCCCGGTCGGGTGGGTGCGTCGCTGGTGGATCTGCCCGAGAAGGAAGTCCGCATAAATCCGGCCCGCCTGCTGGGCCTCGGCGAGCGTCTCGGCGCTGTAGACGGCACGGACGTGCTCGGACAGCCACGCGCGTTCCAGCTCGGCCAGCCCCAGCACCCGCCCGATCACCAGCGGCGGCACCTGGCGGGCGTAGGCCCCGACAAGATCAGCAGCGCCGTGCGGGATCAGCTCCTGCAGTACCTCCCGGCACACTGCCCGCACGTACTGCGCTTGCGCGGCCGCAGCAGCCGGGGTGAAGAACGTCTGCAGCAGGCGCCGCCACTGGTGGTGATGGTCCTCGTCGGTCTCGAACATCGGCGCGACGGCCTCCCGCATCTCGGTGACCACCGCCGCCGCGCCCAGCCCGTCGACGCAGGCACTGAACCGATCCGAGGCACGTGCGGCCTCCCGGATCTCGGCATACCCAGTGACCAGCACGAACCCGTCCAGCTCCCCGCTGCGCGCCACCGGGCACCCGCGCCGGATCGCCCCCAGCGTGTCGTAGGCGGTCTCGGCGACGGCGGGATCGAGGTGGCTGAACGACCACGCCAAATCCGCCGGATCGGTCCCTGACATCTGCGCTGCAGCGCCCCCCGCTTCCAGAACCATACCCACCTGGCTACTGGCCGTGAATGACGCAGGTCAAGGGGTTCTGCGGGGAATGTGGAAAAGAATGTGGACCCCGCAGCGCCGACATGTGGGCCGAATGTGGCACGAAGCGGCGTTGGTTGCGGAGCGTGTCCGTCACTATGGCTCCAACGCCCTGAACAGCCGCGATGAAGATCATCGACAGTGGTGGGCGAGCAAGGGGTGCCGGCGGGGGCCGGCTGGAAACGTCGAAGGCACACAGGGGTGAAAGTGAGCACGACCGAACACGGGGAGCAGGAGTTCATGCGACGCTGCGAAACCATCATCAGCGCCCTGCCGATCCGTCATCCGTTCGAACTGAGGGCCTTCCTGGACGCACTGGGACAGCAACAGGGCATGTCCGTGATCCTGGGCCGGATGCCGCTGAGGCGAGGCGGGGTCAGCGGCCTGCTGGCGCGTACGCGTGAGGAGTGCTGGCTGACTGTCGTGGCGAAAGCCGTACCGGCGCACGCCGCGCACATCGCCTTCCACGAGATCGGGCACTGGATCCTCGGCCATCCCGGTAACCACGCGTGCGGCCGCCGCACACGCCCGGACGACCGGTGGGAGGTTGAGGCCGAGCAGTTCGCGTGTCTGCTGCGGGAACACGTGAAGGCCGGGGCAGCGCGCCATCGCGATCGGCTGCCGCCAGGCCGGACGGCCCTGCGGGCGGCGTTCGGGTCCCGACGGCACCTATGCGCAGATGCCTGACGCGGTCTCGCTCCTCTGGCTCGGCGCCGCCGCCGCGGGCGTGGTCGAGGCGGTCCGCAAAGCGGTGGTCAACCGGGGTAGCGGCTACGCGCTCAGCCGGCACTTCCTGACCGCCGGCATCGCCTGTATGGCGTTGTCGCTAGCCGCCGGGGCGCCGGTGACCTTGGACTGGGTCGACCATCTGACGGGCTTGCACAACGCCGCGGTCGTGGTGCAGAACGTGCTGGCGATGCTGGCGATGGTGTTCACCGCCGGGTTTCTGCACACCTTGGGACAGCTGCGTCTGCCCATGCCGGCGGTGGTCACGATCTTCGTGGTCTGCGCGGCGGCGATGGTCACCCTGTACAAGCTGGCCGGGGCGCACGCGTCCTTCTTCGCCTCGCCCCGGAACCCGACCTGGCCCTCGCAGCTCTACTCCGCCATCTACCTGGGCTACTTGGTCGGCTGGCTGGCGATGCTTCTGCTGGGCCTGACCGTGGTGGCCCGCGGCGAGGTGGCCGGGGTGCGGGGCGGTGTCGCCCTGGCGCAGCTGGGGGTTGCGGTGTCGCTGGTCGGGTTGTCCTGGCGGCTCGGTGTCGTGCTGCGGCTGCTGGTGGACCCGCACCATCCGCCCCGTGGGGCTCATTTCGGAGTGTTCACCGACGGCGCCGGCTTGGTGCTGTTCGTCGCCGGGTCGTTGTTCGCCGCGGCGACCCGGCGGCTGTTCGACTGGCTCGACCGGCGCCGCACTCAGCGCCGAGACGCCGCGATCGAGCGCCTGTGGAAGCGCCTGCGGGTCCTGCTCGTCCACCGCCGCCCGCCCCCGCTGACCCTGACTCAGAAGCTGGTCGAGATCGAAGACGCGCTGCTGATCGTCGAGCAGCTAATCGACGATCGAATCCGTCGCGCGATACGCGAGGAACTGCGCACGCCTGCCCTCTACGTCTATGTCCCGCCAGGGACGGCGACAGCCGTCGACATCGAGATTGCGATCGCCGCGGTGGTCGCGCATCTGTCACATCCGTCCGCGGAGCATCTGCCCAGCGAGGACGGCGAGGACGCTGAGTCCCGGGCATGGTGGCTGGAGACCGAACGCTTGCATGTCGACGACGTGGCCAGGACCCGCTGGCTGGCCGAGGTCGGCGACGCACTGACCCACCGCCGAGTGCAGCGTATGGCCGCGAGAATCAGCGCGACATACCGCAGGCTCTGGGAATCGGGATTGCCGAGCCGGTAAATCGGCGACGTCAGGAGGCGGGGTTGTCGCGGGCGGCGCGGCGGGCTCGCGCGATTTCTTCCACCACCTGCAGCAGCTGTTTGCGGTCGGCGTCGGGGGCATCGCCGATCGAGCTGGTGATGTCGCGTGCGTTGAATCCGACCAGGCCGAGTTCGGTCACCAGTTCATGGGTCTTGCGTGCTATTTCGTCATCGGGTGGTGCGAAGTCGGTGGCCGGGACGCTGGGGTCGAGCAAGTTCGGGTGGATGCGCCAGAACTCGGCCAACGCCCGGGTGATCGCGGGGCGGCTGTTCTGGCGGATGCCGGCCTTGAAGTTGCGTAGTGCCTGCTCGGCCAGTGGCAGCCCGGTCCGGTCCCGTACCCACTGGGCGATCAGCGGGGGCCTGGCGGTGAAGGTCAGGAAGGTCGGGTCGCCGTCAGCGGTGAGCCGGTCGATCGCGTCGGGATCGACGACCGGGTCACCGCGCAGCAAATAGTAGGTCGAGGCGTGGTCGAACAGGTAGGTCAACCGCTCGGCGAAGGTGTCCAGGTTCAGCAGCGCGACGGTGAGTTTCTCCTGGTCGGCTGCACGGCGGCGCGGGATCGGCGAGCGCAGGTCAGCCGAGGGCGCGGCGATGGGGGCGTCGTCACCGGCGTGGCTCGATCCGTCCTCGGATGCTCGTGCCACGGTCCGCCCCCATCGCGTCTCGACATCGGTAATTGTGCAGTCCTCTACACCGTCAGCAGGCATTTGACACGTCGCAGCTTGCGTCTACTATCGAAGTAAGCACCACGCTTGTTGCGAGTATCTTCGGAACGTCGAGAGAAAGCAACCCACGCCACCCCAATCAGGGGGTTGGAGCACGGTCCCGCTGTGACCGCCGCACCCTTCACCGGCGCACCAACACCGCTGAGGGGAGGCCCGTCATGACCACATCCGACAACTTACCCGTGGACGTTGACTCCCGTGTGGACTCGACGGACACCGAGGGGCAGCCGGCCACGTCCGCTGAGCAGGCGGTCGAGCTGGTCGACTGGTCGCCGTTCGGCCGGGTCTTGCCGGTCCTGGCCGCTTCTCCCGGAGCCGGGGCCACGAGCACCGCTGTCGCGATCGCCGATGCGCTCCAGCTGGCGGGCCGCTCGGTCCTGCTCGTCGACGCCGGCGATCCCGTCCGATCCGGACTCGGACGTGCTGCGCGGGCCGATGGGCCGCGGCGGGACGGGCCCGGCCCAACGGCAGGTATCCGGTTCTCCCGGCGCGCCCGCGCGATACTTGCCCGCCTCGACGTGTCCGAAACCGGCGTCGAGCCGGTGCTGTTCCCCTCGCCGCCGTACTGGCACCCTGGCGGTCGCGGGGTCGACGTCACCGTGGTCGATATCGGCCACGACCCGTGGCGGCTGGCGACCGACCCGGCGCTCGGACCGGGACAGTGGCTGCGGGTCGGCAGCCCGTCACCGATTCCCGCGCTGGTGGTACGACCTACGGTGCCCGGGCTCGCGCACGCCGAACAGGTCCTGGCCCGCTTGGATCCGTGGGTGCGGGCGGCCGCGGTGACTCCGTCGACGCAACTGCTTGTCGTAGGCGCGCGCCGGTGGCCGAAGGGCGTGGCCGGTACCGCAGGCCGCCGCACCAGCATCCTGTTGTCCGACACGGTGTTCTTTCCGCACGAGCGTTACGTCGCCGAGCACGGGGTCACTGCCGACGTGACACCGTCGTCGCTTCGCGCGCCCGCCGAACAGCTGCTCCGTTCCTGGCATGTCCTGCCACAGCGGACACGTCGCCTACGCCTTCCATGGCCACGTCGTGCTCACGGTCGCGACGGCCGCGCCGCCAACAAGGACACCGGCTGAGGCCATCCCGCCGCTCAGCTGAGAAGAAACTTCAACGCCCTCCCACTTGACCCGCCTGGCGTGACGTCGGGCGGTGCGATGTGGAGGGCGCGATGTCCGCGCACATTGTCATCGACTGGCTCGTCCAGATCCCGAATCCGACACCAGTGCAGCCTGAGGTCGGCGGCGACAAGATCCTGGGGCTGCTCAACAACGTCAAGTGGGGCGCGGGAGTCGCGCTCGTCCTGGGCTTCTTCGTCGGGTTGATCGTCTGGGTCGGTGGCCGCTGGGTTGATCACCACCGTGCCGGGAAAGTCGGCGTCGTCATGATGCTCTGCGCCATTGCCGGCGCGATCCTCTACGGCATCGGCTGGTCGCTCATCAACAGCTTCGCAGGCGGCTGAGCCATGTTCACTTCTCCTGAATCGCCGCGCCCGCACACGAAAGCGCGCCGACTGATCACCATCGCGGTCCTGCTCGTCGTCGTGATCGCGGTCGTGCTCCTTGCCCGGGACGCAACGGCACCGCCTGCGCCGTCGCCGGCAGCGACTCCGCCCGGCGTCGCGCCTTCGCCGACAGCCACGGCGCCGGTCGACGAGGCGACCGCGCTGGCCAACCGTCCCATGCTGACCCTGCCGCCCGAGGCGGCACTACCGCACGAACTCACCACTGCGACGGCTGGGCCGCCGATCACCGTGCCGCGACCGGCCCCGATCGCGGACCGCGTGATCTCCGACGGGTTCCCGGCAACCGGGGAAGGCGCGCTGGGCTGGCTGACCGACTTCAACGAGGCTGCGCTGCGCGGCGGTGACCCGACCACGTACCAGCGGGCCTACACCGAATCCGCGCTCCCGCACGCGCCCTCCCCGCAAGGAAGCGGCCCGCTCGCGCTGCTGACCTCGTTCCGGGAGAACGCCGGCATCCGCCCCGGCGAGCTCAAACCCGGCCTGACGGTGACCTACGAGATCACCCAGGGCCTGATCAAAGGGACCGCCGACGGCGGCCGGTTCGCGGTGGTGTGCACGCTCGGTCAGCTGAGCTTCGACTACCAGGGCCAGGCCGCGAGCATGGGGATCGGCGATTGCCAGGCCCTGCGCTGGACCGGTGCCGCCTGGCGCATCGCGACCGGGGCCCGCGCCGCCTACGCCGCTTGCGCGTGGCCGGGCAGCATCGAGTCGGTCCGCGCCGGCTACCGGCCCCTGAACCGGGACGGTGCCCGGTGAACCCCCTGGACCTGCTCGGCACGCTGGGCAGCATCGCCGGCAAGGCGATCGGCGCGACCGCGGCGGGAATACTCGAGCCGTTCATGGCGGCCACCTGGGCCGCCGCCCTGTTCATCCTGCGGACCGCGTTCGAGCTCGTCGACCAGTTCTCCATCCTCACCGTGTCCACCACAGACGGACCGGTCTCGATCCTGTGGCCGATGACGCTGTGGATCTCCGGCGCCATCGCGCTGGGCATGTTCTTCTGGCAGATCATCACCACCGTCCTGCATGGCGGACGCGGCTTCGTCCGCCTGATCACCGGGCCGGTCCAGTACGGGATCGCACTCGCTGTGACCGTGAGCGTGGTCGCGGCGTTCCTCGCCGCTGCCGACGGCCTGACCGAAGCGATCCTGTCCACCGGGCTGCGGGTGGGGAACTTCCGCGACGCGCTGACCATGACCGGCTTCACCGACGCCCTGTCGGACGAGGTCAAGACCGTCGTGCTCGGCCTGGCCGGGGCCTTCGGGGTGATCCCCGCCGGGCTGGGCTTCGCGGTCGAGGCCGTGTTCCGCGAGGCTGCGATCTACGTCGTGGTCGCGACGATCCCGATCGCCGCGGCCGGGCTGGTAGCGGAGGTGACCGCGCGGTGGTACTGGAAAGTCGTCCGCTGGGGCCTGGTCGCCATCGTGATGAAACCCGCCCTGGCGTTCGTGCTGGTGCTGGCCGTCGCGATCGTCGGCGGCGCGCAGGGCTTGTCCGGGCTGCTGGCCGGCATCGGGGTCCTGTTCGTCGCGTTGTGTGTGCCGTTGGTGCTGTTCAAGCTGTTCGCGTTCGTCGATCCGGACTCCGATCCGCAGAGGGTGTTCCGGGACAAGCTCTCGGATTCCGGCCTGGACTCCTACGGCGCCAACAGCATCGCCGGGCGCATCGCCGGCGCGTTCTCGAACAAGGCCCGCAACGAGCTCGCCGACAACGGAAACGGCGGAAGCGGAGACGGTGGCGATAGCCCGGAGCAGGCCAACGTCGACCGCTTCGACCAGGCCGCCGCCGAGGACGACACGACCGCCGGGCCGCTGGACACGACCGGCGACGAGCACGCGCCCGACGAATCAAGTGCGACCGGCACGGCGCCCGGCGCCGACACGTCCAAAGCCGGCGAGTCCCGAGGCGGTGACGGAGACGCACGAACCGACCCGGCAGAGCCGCCCACCCCCGAGGCCGGCGGTCCTGGCGAAGCGAGTCTGACCGGGTCCGTCGACGACCAAGGCGATGACGGCCAGACACCACCGCCGGACCCACCTGGCGATACCGGTCCACCGACACCACCGGACCCGAAGCCTGACAAGGGCCCACGACCCGACGATGGCGGCGGAGCAGCGGCCGGTGAAACCGAGGAAGCCGCGGTGCTGTTGTGAGCGCCGCGAACCGGATCTACAAAGGACTGTCCCGTAAAGAGCGCGCGGGCTGGATCATCGGGCTCACCCCGGTCCAGACGTTCGTGTGTGTCGGGCTGGCCGTGCCGGTGATTCTCGCGCTGGCGGCCGGGCGTTTCGGGCAGGCTCTCGCCCTGGGCGGGCTCTGCGGCACGGCGGCGACACTGGTCGTGGTGCCGGTCCGCGGCCGCCCGGCGCTGCGATGGCTGGAGCATCTGCTGCTCTACCGCGCCGGGATCGCACTGGGCTGGTCGCGCTGGCAGTCCCGCGCCGTCACCGGTCAAGCCCACGACCTGGATGAGCCGGATCTGCCCGGGGTGCTGGCCCGGCTGCGGTTCCCCGACGGGCCACCGCTGCGGGATCTGGGCCGGGTGTGCCTGATCCACGACACTGGCGAGGGCCGGTGGGGCGCCACTGCCCGGCTGACCCACGCCGGGGTCGGGATGCTGTCGGACGCCCAGTGCGAGCGGCTGGCCAACCGGCTCGGGAACCTGCTGTTGTCGATCGGGCACCGCGAGGTCGTCGACCGGATGAGCCTGCTGGTGCGTACCGTCCCTGACGACGGCGCCGACTACCAGGCCTGGCGCGCCGAACACGATGTTCCCGATGCCCCAGCGCTCGCTCGGCAGGCGACCGCGGAGCTGGACCGGCTGGTCGGGGCGGTGTCGGTCCGGCACGAAGTGTTCGTCACCCTCTCGGGCACCGAAGACGCCCTGCGCCGGCCGGCCGCCGCGGCCGGCGGCGGGGTCGCCGGGCGGGCCGCGGTGCTCTACCGGGTGCTCGACGGGCTCGAGGACAAGCTGAAGAGTCTCGGTGCGACCGGCGTGAAGTGGCTCTCGGGTCCGGAGCTGGCGGTGGCGATCCGCACCGGGTTCAACCCGGCCACCGCCGCCGGTCTCGCCGCGCGCCGCCATCAGGCCGGCGGCGACGCCGGTGTGCGCTGGGCGACGGCGGGTCCCGTGCACGCTCCGGCGCCGTCGGCGCGGGCGTACCAGCACGACGGCTTCGCCACGGTGTCTTTCTCGGTCTTGATGCCTGAGGCCGGGACGGTGTTCGGGTCGCTGGGTGGGCTGCTGGCGGTCAAGACCGCGGGCGAGCGCCGCAGCCTGGCCATCCACTACGAAACCTTGTCCCAGCACCGGTCGCGCAAGGCGGTGCGTCGTCTTCGATTCCGGACCGGGGTGGTGCGGGACTGGAAGTCGTCGAAGGGCTTCAACTCCGGTGCCGCCGAAGCCCGCGAAGCCGGTGGGGCTCGGGCGCAGGAGCACGCGGTCGCGGCCGGGCACGGCATCGTCCGCTTCGCCGTCGCCGCCGCGGTCACGATCCCCGAGACCTGGAACGTCGAGGACCACGCGGCCAAGTTGGAGAACGACATCGCCGGCCGTTTCCAGCTGCTGCGGATGGAATTGGCCCAGGATGCCGGGTTTGTCGCGGCGGTCTTGCCGGTCGGTGTGGGGTTGCCTCGGCTGCGGAGCGGTGCGTCATGAGCCGCCGCGCCGACGAGCGGACGGCCGCGGAACTGCTCGCCACGTTCGGACCGGCGGTCAGCACACGCCCGCCCGGACGTCAGCGTCCGGACGGGCGCAGTGCTCGGGTGAACCAGCGGGCGGCGCCGCGGCGTGGGTTCGCCCGGCCCGGGTACGGGTGGTCGCCGGTCGCGGCGCCGCTACAGGTGTATCAGGCCGGCACCCACGAGATCGGCGGCTTGTTCCCGCTGCTGGCGGCGAGCCCGCTGCCGGCGGTCGGAGCGCGGATGGGCTACGACGTCCACTCCGGGGGCGCGTTCTACCTGCATCCGGTCGAGTTCGTCCTGCGCTCGATCTGCACCAACCCGAACATGGTCCTGTTCGGCGAGCCTGGCCGGGGCAAAAGTTCGACGGTGGTGGCGTTTTTGTTGCGGATGATGCTCACCGGCGTCCGGACCCTGATCTCCGGCGACGTCAAAGGCGAATACACCCCACTGCTGAACGCCTTGGGTGTCACGCCGATCATGCTCGGCCGGGGTAGCAGCGCCCGCCTCAACGCCCTCGACCTCGGCCCGCTGGCCGCCCGCTGGGACGCCTGGACTGTGGAGCGGCAGCGCGACGAGCTCGACGGGGTCCTGGGACGGTGGGTGCAGCTGCTTGTCGCGCTCGCCGAAGCCCAGGGCTACCGGCCCACCGTCACCGACGAGGCCGCGCTCTCGGCGGTGCTGCGGCAACTGCTGGGCGTCGGTGACGGCTACACCCGCCTCACGCCGATCACGATCCCCGACGTTCACCGGGCGCTGTCGGACCCAGACGAGCAGCTGTGGCAGCAGCTGCGCTTCGCCGGCCGCCGCCAATTCCTCGACCACCTCCGGTCGATCACCGACGCACTGGCCAACCTGATCAGCGGCCCGCTGGCCGGGCTATTCGACGCCCCCACGAACTTCACCGTCGACTGGAACGCCCCGATCCAAAGCCTCGATCTGTCACGGCTGCGCACTCGAGGGGATCAGGCCGTCGCGGTCGCGTTGACCTGCCTGGGGTCGTGGTCGTCGCTGGCCACGGATCTGCAGGAGGACGGGGAACTGCGGATCGTCGTCCGGGACGAGATCTGGCGGCAACTGCGCCTCGGGCTACGCGCGGTCCAGGCGGTGGACAGCGAACTGCGGCTGTCCCGCGCGGAACGGAAGATCCAGGTGCTGGTCAGCCACAAGCCCGGCGACTTCCTCTCCGTCGGCGCCACCGGCTCCCAGGAAGTCGCCATCGCCCGCGACCTGCTCGCCCTCTGCTCAATTCGTGTCCTACTGGGGCAGTCGACCCGAGTAGCCAGCGAACTGGCGGATGTCCTTGCCCTGTCCGAGAAAGAGCAGGAGGCCACGACCGGGTGGGCCAACGACCGGCAAGGCCGTGCCCTGTGGAAAATCGAGAACCGGACCGGGCTCAAAATACAGACCGTCCTTAGCCGGATCGAGCGGCAGATCTTCGACACCAACACCCAGCTGGTCCGAAAACCACATCGGTTGCCCGACAGTCAGTCGCCGGCGGTGTCCTCGTGAAGCCGCCCGGGTTGCTCGCTGGCATGGTCGGTGCGCTAGTCGGGCTGGTGCTGCTGCCCATCCTCGCGCTGGCCCTCATCGTTGTGCCGACCGCGACCGCGACGGTCGTGCAACTCAGCGGGTGCGAACAGGGCGGCCCGGGCGGCGGCTCCGTCGTGGTCGACCGACAGCAGCTGGGCGCCGATGAGATGGACATCGCCCGCACCATCATCGACGTCGTCCAGCAGCGCCGGCTGCCGCGCCGGGCCGCGGTCCTCGCGGTCGCCACCGGGATGGTCGAGTCCGGGCTGCGCAACCTCGACTACGGCGACCGAGACTCGCTCGGGGTGTTCCAGCAACGCCCGAGCCAGGGCTGGGGCACCCGCGAGCAGATCCTCAACCCCGTCTACGCCACCGGCAAGTTCCTCGACGCCCTCATCGCCCTGCCCGGGTGGGACACCATGGCCCCGGGACACGCGGAGCAGGCGGTGCAGCGCAGCGGCTTCCCCGACCGCTACGCCCCACGCGAACCCGCCGCCGCAGCGATCGTCGATCGCTTCTGGACCGGCCCGGACAACCCCACCCCACCTCCACCATCCGGCGGCGGCACCGAAGCCGTCCAGGCGAAGACGCTGTGCCCGGACCAGGGCGGATCCGACGTCCCCCGCGAGCCGGGCCAGGTCGACCCGACGAAGCTGCCGCCGGGATTCACGCTGCCGGAGGATGTCCGCCAGCGTGCCGCCGTAGGGTTCGCCCTGGGCCAGCTCGGCAAACCCTACGTGTGGGGAGCGAAAGGCCCGGACGCCTACGACTGCTCCGGGCTGATGCTCGCCTCCTGGGCCGCCGCCGGAATCGGAATCCCGGCCGGCACCATCAGCCAGGTCCACGCCGGGCACGCCGTCGCCTCCATCCAGCAGGTGCAGCCAGGCGATCTGCTGTTCATCCCCGGCTCGCTCGGCACCGCACAAGTGCCGCGGCACGTCGGGATGTACGCCGGGCACGGACTGATCGTCGACGCCTACGACACCGACACCGGCGTCATCCTCGAACCGCTGTCGGCCTGGTCCTCGAAGATCGTCGCGATCCGCCGGATCGCCGACCCCAGCTCGCCCTCCCCGCCACCGGGAGGGAGCCCACTCTGATGCACCTCGTGGTGCCGCTCTCCCGCTGTCCGGGAGGAGCGGCCGATGCCGCGCACACGCACCGACACACTCAACCTCGACCGCGACGTCGCCCTGATGGCCCTCGCAGTCGCCGTCCTGGCGATCCTCTGCGCCCTCGCGGTGATCGTCGTCACCGCCGCCGTCCTGCTCACCGGGTTCTTCTCCGGGAGCTGGACGTGGCCGCCGACCACCGCATGGCCGGGCTTCGCGCTGACGGTCGCCTTCCACGCCGCTGATCCCGGTCCGGCGCTGCCGGTCCCGTGGTCCGGTGCGGTCAGCGACCACCAGCTGGCGTTCTACATCTGGTTCACCACGATCACGGTGCTCGCCGCGGGCCTCACGGTCGGCGCTGCGGTCCCGGTCTGGCGGAGGGTGGCACCGACCGATGCAGGGCACGCCACCCGCCGCGAGATGGCCAGGAACCTGTCGGTCGCCGCGGCGCGTAAGACGGCGGTGTGGACCCGGGGTGACCTCACCGACGAGCAATGCAGGACCGCGCCGATCAACGAGATCGCGGTCCCGCTGCACCGCGGTCCCCGGCGCCAGCGGCTGGTGACGTCGTTGGAGACCCCGACCGGGACGATCGCGCCGACCCGCTCGGGTAAGAGCCGCACCGATCTGGTGCACAAGGTGCTCGCCGCGCCGGGCGCGCTGGTCGCGTCGACGACGAAGACCGACCTCGCCGAGTGGTGCCTGCTGGCCCGCGCCCGACGCGAGGGCGCCGGGCCGGTGCTGGTGATCGATGCCACCGGAACGCTGTCCTGGCCCGCACACGCGCGCTGGTCTCCGGTCACCGGCTGCGCCGACCCCGCGGTCGCACTACGACGCGCGGAGACGCTGATCGAGGCGTCCTCGCTCGGGCTGGAGAACGTGGGCGGCAACGACGCGGTGTTCCGCGGCCGGGCGACGATCGTCATGCAGGCGTATCTGCTCGCCGCCGCCATGCATCACCGGACCGTGGATCACCTGGTGCGGTGGTCGATCGCCAGACCCGCCGACCGGGAACCGGTCGAGCTGCTGGAAGCGCAGTATCCGCAGCTGGCGCAGAACCTGGAGTCGGAGATCGGGATGGTCGCCGAGACCTCCGACGCGGTCTGGATGAGCGTGAGGCGGGCGATCGAGCCGTTCATGAACCCGGCCATCCGCTACTTCGCCACCCCCACCGCGGCCGAAGAACTGGACATCGACGACTTCCTGCGCCGCCGCGGCAGCCTGTTCATCATCGCCGGGGAACACCAAGCCCCGCAGGCCCGGCCGGTGTTGACCGCGCTGGTGGAGCAGATCCTCACCACCGCGCAGGACACCGCGCTGCGCCGCGAACGCCGCCGGCTGGAACCACCCACCACGGCGATCCTGGATGAGCTGTTCGCGGGGACGCCGGTGCCGCGGCTGCCGGCAATCATCGCCGACTCCGCCGGCCGTGGCGTGCTGATCCACTGGTCCGCGCAATCCCGCTCCCAGCTCGACGAGCTCTACGGCGAACCAGGCCGGCTGCAGCTGATCGACAACACCCTCACCCTGACCGCGTTCCCCGGACTCAAGGACGACAAGACGCTGGAGTGGCTGTCCACGCTGTCCGGGCAGCACCGCCGCCGGACCCATCAGCACCACAGCGACGGACTGCTCAGCGTCGGCCGTGGCGCCAGCGGCGAGGAGACCGTCCCGACGCTGCGCGCCGGAGACATCCGCACCCTCGACCGCGGCCGGGTACTGATCCTGCACGGCAACCTCCGCCCCATCCTCGGCCACACGGTCGACGTCGAACAACGACCGGACTGGCCCCAGCTGCAAGTCGACGTCGCCGCGATCCGCTCCGGACAGGCCGCGATCACGCCCGACGGCTACCCGCTGGCACTGCCGGGTGCGGGTGATCTGCGATGAGCGACGACGACATCGCCGAACGCCCCGACGACCAGGACCGGCCGGAACCACGGTCGCTGGATGAACTCGACGAGGTAGTCGCCGGGTTGGAGACGCTGGCCAAGGCCCTGGGCCGGCAGATCGAGCAGGTGTCGGAGGAACTCGCGGAGCTGACCGAAGAGCCGGAGACCGATCCGCGACTCGCACGGTGGCTGATGTTCCTGCCGCCGGCCGCGGCCGAGGACACAGAGCACCGCGGAGAAACACCGCTGTTCACGATCGCGCACTTCGTGCAGTACTACAACGAGACCTACGTCGGCAATCCCGGCACCCGCGCGGTCGCCATCCCCGACTGCTGGCTGGACCATCCCGGCCTGGTCGCCGAACTGGCCACCCTCGCCTACACCTGGCGCGAAGCCCATCTGGGCAAGAACGCCACCGCACGCGATGCGCAGTACTGGCACGACCACTGGCGTGCCGGCTTCGCCGAACGCATGGCCACCGAATGGGTCCACCAACGCTGCCGATCCGACGGCCACAAGACCGCCGGCGCACCGGCTCGCCCCGATCGCTTCACGCTGGAACATCGCGAACGGCAGGCACGGGAAGCGGCAGAGGCCGGCGTCGGCGACCCGCTGACCGCGCCCGAGCGGCCATGATCGCCTACGCGCGCCGCCGGTCGCGGAGGTACGAGTCGAGCACTCGGTTCGCACTCGTGTCGGCGGTTGCGCTGTACGTAGCGTGTGTCGTCGGCGCGAATTGGCTGGCCGAGCACGTCGGTGCCGCCGGCGTGGGATTCGGATTAGACGCCGCGGCTGCGGTGTACGTGGCGGGTCCGGTGCTCGTTGTCCGGGACTGGTGCAACGCTTCGCCGGGTTACGGGCGTCGCTGCTGGCCGTCGCCGCGGGCACAGCGCTCTCCTATTTGGCCGCGGGACCGGCCATCGCGTCCGCGGTGTCTTTCGCCGTCAGCGAACTGCTCGACGCGGCCGCGTATTCGGTCCTCGTCCGGCGGCGCGGACTCGTCGCAGCCATGTTCTGCAGTGCAGGTCAAGGTGAATGCCAAGGCGGTTGCGAAGGCCGCCTTGGTTGTGGGTGCCAATGGAATCCAGTTTGACGTCGGGGCCCAGGCCGTCGTGGAGGGAGTGGTCGACGCTTGCACGGCGGGGGGCCTGATCTGTGGCACTTTGGCCGCGTCGAAGGGCCCGCAGATCGGAGTAAGTATTGAATTAGGTTGGACGAAGATCAAGCTCTCGCCAAAGCTCGGGATCTGGGGCGTCGCACTCGGCGTCAGGGTCCGCCCGGAGGTGATCCGGGACACTATCGTTGAAGGCGTCGACGCCTACTACAAATTGACCTCAGGCGAGTACTTGCCGCCCGGGATGCAGCCACTGCCGAAGCCCCGCGATGACTGGTAACGAAGATCAGTTCAGTTAGTCCTGGGTAACCAATGTGTCCGAGGTGAGTTGTGCCCGCTCCTAGTTCCAGGTAAGGCTTAAGCGTTCATTTGCTCAGCTCATTTACGCTACCCTCGATGGCAGTCGTCATCGACCCCCACTGAGGGCAGCGCGATCAATGGATACACATTAGTGGAAATGTGAGTTCTCGTACTCGTAGGGCCGACAGTAGTCTTTTTTGAAGAAGCCGCGATCATTGCACACCATCAACCGCAGGCTTCTAATGCCATAAATATTTGAACCCTCGATTCCCTGCCAGATTATACTCTTGTCGCAGCCCTCATGATTCTCCCGATGATTACCCTTCAATTCACTGGTCCAGCCAGCATTAATCAGAAAGTAAAAGTAGGGCGCATTCGAGTCGCATTTTGCGTCCTTTAATTTGATATTCGCAGTGAAGCTTCCGTGACTTGTCCACGTAAGTGTCCCGGAGAATTTTGCGCCTCCGTCCAGAGATGAACCGGAGATGTGCCTACGCATAGCAGTCTGTACAGGTGGCTGGGCAGGTGCGGCGGAGGCCGCAGCTTCGGTGACCATGAGGGCAGCTACGCCGAGTGCAGCTGCGGCAAGCACCTTCTTTAGCATGGAAGTCCTTTGCATTTGTCGAGCCAGAAAGGTGTGGTACGCAGACAGGGTAGTAACGCAATTCGACGGCGCACACCTTAAAGTGACTGTATCTTCATCTACTGAACGGCACATTTACATCTTCTCGGCGCGACAACCAGCGGGCAAGCGTCTCGGAGGTGTTCGGAAGTCCCCGGAAGTCCTCGGAGCGGGTCGGAAGGCTCGCGTCCCGTCCACGCTGGTCCCCCTCGAATTTCTCCTTCTCGAACTTCACGTCTTGCTGCCGGATTTCCTGCGTGACGGGAGATCGATCGAATGGGTGACTTTGGGTATGACATTGCTAGGCCCGTGGCGCTGACATGAACCGGCCTGCCAGGATGGTGGACATGACAAAGGGTCCGCATAGCGAAGTAACCCCCGCCCAGTACTTCTGGGAACCTATCCGATCCATCTGGGTCGAGCGTGGATGTCTTCCTAACGTTCCGAGCCTGTCGAGAGCAACACGTGACATAGACCGACGCATCCGCAAGGAATGCGGTATTTCTGGCAACGATTCCTGCTTCGTGCCAAAAAAAACTATCTATGATTGGCTTCGTTACACGCCGACGTTTCCTCTAGAATGGATAAAGGTTGCAGCACTTCTTGAAGCACTTGGTGAAGATCCTGCCGATTGGGAATGTCACTACAAGAAGTCGAACTTGTTGCGCTCGCAGTCATCTTCGATGTCAAGTATTTTTTTATCAGCGCGATCGACTGACTCCTGCGAGGAGAGCTCGGCGATCGACTCGCCCGAGTCTGCTCACTGCCAAACTCGCGGCATCGCCGAGATTTCGGCGGTGCCGCCGCTTGAACTTCCAGCCGACGCCATCGCCACGATGATCGTGGTGCTACCGCACGCCGGCGTCTACCGATCACCTGGAGATGCCGAATTCTTGGCGGTGAAGCCCCTGGGGGCCCTCATCACGCTGCCGATCGAAGTTCCACCATTCGAAGGTCCTGATGGGCGCTGTTACCGCATGGTCCGGACTCCGACGCGCACGTCGACTGGCTACGCCTACATGCTGAACGAAGCACTGGGCCGTTTGAATTGAGCAAAGTTCCGTTTGAAATATTTATGAGTGCCGTCTTGCGCGGCGCTATTCAGGCGAGGCTAGCCCATAAGATGCTTCGAGAAATAGAGTGCCGATGAGAAACCCCCTGATCAGCCTGGCCTCCATCTTTGACAGTCTCGGCCGCAGGCACATGAAGATTTGGTGTCAGGCGAAGCCCCGGGCTGCTATTTGCGGCCTTGGAACGCCGCGTTCCGGGGCGTGTTCGAATCACGCGCCCTGATGTCCGCGGTTAGCGATTCGGCAGTGAAGGGGCCTTGGCTTGCCAGGTCAGAAGTTTGGCCGAGCTGTCTGACGGGTAGCCCACCAGCACCGCTTTTTCCTGGCTGACCGCGACATCGTTGAGGTCCGAGGCGGTGTCGAAACCGTTGTCGCGGACCGGTATCCGAGCCCACGCGGAGCCATCGGCTGAATACCAGACCAACCCGGCGTTCTCCCGACCGTCGCCACCGAACGTGTTGCCGACAGCAATGTATCCAGTGCCCCAGTTGAGTACTGCGTTGACAACTAGCTCGTCGGCCGGAACCACGCCGGCGTCGGGGAGCCGACCTGGATCTATCGTGGCGGGCTGCCATGTGCCGTCACGTCGGAACCAGGCCCGTGGTTTTCCGTGCGGTTGGGCAGGTTGCGGGTAGTAGGGGAACAGCACCAAGGTCGACGCATTGCCGCTTACGTGATCGATACCGTTGATCTTTGGAAGCCCTGCGCTGATGTTCTGCCATTGCACGCCATCTTCAGACGAGAGCAGCATCGTCCCGCTGTTGTCGGTCATGCCGAGGAGGAAGCCGTTCAGGGTCGCCGACGCTTCAGCGCTAAAGGGCAACTCATTGCGTGGCTTGGGGACTCGCTCCATGGCCCCAAAGGCCCGGCCGTCAGCCGAGTGCCAGACATAGACGCCGTTGTAGCGCGGTGGGTAAAAGTTGTCGTTGCCGACGACGAGCACACCCCGCGGTCCCGCCGTGATCCTGACGTCGAGGTCCAGCCACGATTTGACCTTGAGGTCACCGAGTTCCAGCGGGATCGCTTCCCATCGTGCGCCGTCTTCGGTGCGCCACAACGTAAGTCCTTGGGAGTTCCAGCCGAGGAGATAGCCAGCTGCGCCGTACCCCGTTGTCCCGCGACTACAACACGAGGCGGGGTGCATTACGCCTTCCGGTGCCGCAGAGCGCCAGTCATTGCCGTCCTTGGACGTCAAGACCGTGAAGGGTCCATTCACGGAGCTGCTGGCTAGAAGAAAGCCACCGTCCCATCCCGCCAGCTGTTGCCCTGAGTCAGCGGTGATCGCCGTGCTGGGCGGCGACTTGATCCACTTCGGAGGCTCGAATGGTTGTGGTTGTCCAGACGATGTGGGTGATGCCAGAGGTGCGGATGGTGAGGTCGTCTGGAGTGGTGTGGATGGTGCGGGACCGGCGCAGGATGTCGCGACCACAAGCACCAGGGGCATAATCAGCCTTCTCGGCATGATGGCTTCCACGTCCTATGGTTGGGGTCGAAGCAGAACGGACGTACGGCCGTGGTCGCGGTGGTGCGGAAGGGTGGTTTCCCGGCTTCGGGTAGCACCAAATTCCCTTCGTCGGGCCCGGAGGTCCACCTGAGGAGCAACCGCCACTCGATATCGGCTGTTGTTACTTCGGGAGTGATGACGAATTGCTCCGGTTCCGCTTCGTTGACCTTGTACGGAAACGAGACGGTGTCGGGTTCCGGAACAATCTTGGGCGCGGTCGCATCGAGGTTGAGCAGGAACTTCCTGGGCGGCACCTCTCCCTGGGTGCCGAGTGGCAGATACACACCGGTCATTGCCGGGGAACGGCGGACGACATCGACCGTCATCGACTGAAGCACCACCGACCTCCCGACCAGGCCTTGCACTGTCACGGTGAGCTCGCCACCGCTGCTGAACACGGCCTCGGCCGAAGGCGGGGCAGAAGGTGAGCGGTAGGGAATTGGATCGTCACCTCGGTCGGGCACCACCCAACCGGACCGGCCGCCGGTGGCCGCGTACGACGTCACCGCAGCGACCGGAGGCTCCGATGGCCCCGCTCTACCAGCACCAGAGGTCGGCCCACTGTTGGCGGTACGGCTGTCTGGCGGTCCCGGAGTTACGACGGCCTCGGGATCTTTCGGCGTCAGCAAAGGCTGTCCGCACAGGACTACGCCGACTATGCCAACGACGGAAACGACGACTGCGCTTATCACCTGGGGTCGGCTGCGGTCCGTTGCCTTCGCGCGTAGTTGCCCGGCCAGCCAACTCAAACCGAACACCGCCACGGCGATCGAAACGAAGCCTATCCACCCTATCCGGTCCAGGATCGAGGTGGCGTCCGCAATCACGCCCAGCACGATCATCAGCACCGTGGCCGCAGCCAAAGCGACGGTACCGGCAACTGTCAACTGTCTGATCAGAGACGTTCCCTTGACCGGAAACCTGACCCTGAACCTCCACCTCATGCGGAGATGTCCTCCCACCCATCACCACGATCAACGCCGAACACATCCTGGGATCCACAGATGCTGGTCACCAGGGAAGTAGTTGAGCCAAGCCCGCCTCCAAACCCTTGATGATCGGTGTCCTGTTTCCGAACTGTCCCAGCCGCTCCGGACCAGACGCGGCAGATAGTACCGCTAGATCAACAACATCGAGATCGTCACAACTACCGACCGGTAGGGCTAGGCAGGACGGGATGGAAGATGGCGGTAACCGGTCGGCACGCCGCCCATGACTGTCGCCTCGTCCGCAACCGATACCTCGGGTGAACGCCGAGAGCCGACCACCTCGACCACTGTCGACGTTGTGTGGCGATCTGACCGTCACGGTCGACGTCCGCTACATCGACGGTCCAGTAGGTGATCGCCTCGCTACGGCAAAACCAACGCTGTTGAGCCACTCCTGTAGTGGAAGGCCGCAGGCCTCGTCCACCAGCGTTGACGGTCTGTACCCGCAGATCGAGGCTTGCTTCCGTGAAATGGCGCCGGGCCGACTCGCCTATCACCAACCTGCACTACTTGAGCACTTCGTCACACGCAGGTCAGGGCCATGATCGTCGGGGTGCATGTTCAACTCCTGCCGGGGCACAGTAATGATTGGAGGGCTGGCCGAGTCGGGCAAGGCACCGAATTGCTAAATCGAGGTCCGAAACATCACGTTCCGGCGCGCGTTCGAGTCGCGCGCCCTCCGCGCCACACTACCGAGGAGACGACGGTTCGTCCGACGTTCTGTGACGCTCTTGGCGCAGGTTCGACTCATGGCACCTCGACCACCACAGCAGTCTTGATACCTGGGCTCCAAGCGCGCCCTTGTAGACGCGATGACGCATGACTTCCGAGCCGGTAGTCCCGGGACGGAAGTGGTATCCGCCCCCAATCTTGCATTCAGTCACGTCCAGGCCAAGCAGGACTGACGACGGTGCCCTGCATGACTTCGCCCTACGGCAGTCAATCTCGATCATCGGCTCCTGCGACATAGCGCATGTTCGGCCTGTTCGGTATACGGCGATCTGCGCACCGGTTGGGACAGGTTCACCTGTAGTCGATTGGGCGCTGCCATGCGTACGCAGATATCCGTGAACAACAGTTTCAAGCCGGAGAGAGAACTCCAGCCTGGTCCTTCGCCGCGCGAAGACGGCCTCCGCTACCGGATTGCCATGGCCACCGTCGGTGCAACAACTGCGTGAAGTTCGCGCTCCGCTGGCGTCAGAAGATCCTCGACACGATCGAAACGTCCGGAAACTATGCCGCGACTGCAGCGTAGCTGGATGGTCGTAAGTTATAGTGACACCGTCCGGCACCTCTTATTCGCAGCCGGAGTAACTGGAGGTTTGCCGTTATGGCGCAGAAAGTTCTCGTGGAGATGGTCGACGACATCGACGGCGGCGTGGCCAACCAGACGGTTCCGTTCGGCTTGGACGGGGTGAGCTACGAGATCGACCTGTCCGACGCCAACGCGGCCGCCCTACGTGATGAACTCGCCCGCTACATCACGGCCGGGCGCCGGATCGGCGGCCGCAAGGTGCGGTTGGCAGCAGGTGAGTCGGCTCAGGGGAAGAAGCCTGGCGCTGCGGCTTCGGATCGTGAACGGTCACGCCGAATGCGGGAGTGGGCCAACGCCAACGGCTACACTGTGTCCGAGCGTGGCCGTCTCTCTGCCGAGGTCGTCGAGGCTTTTGAGGCAAACGACGGCCAGCCCATCGTCGTCGACGAACCTGCCCCGCTGGCGCGGAAGCGAGCGCCGCGCAAGAAGGTCGCGGCCGCGAAGAAGTAGTCACCAGCCAGTCGGCAACGCTGAACGAGAACCCGAGGAAGAAGTCCGAGAGAACGAACGTCCGGCGACGACGGCCAGGTGCTCGATCCGTGGCCGTCGTCGCCGGACGTCGGCCGTCGGTGGCTCAGTAACTAATACTGCAACGGCAGTTAGTGGTGTTGTGGTAAATCACCGTTGTGGTGGTCGACGTGGTGATGGATCAGCTTGATCAGATGCATGAGCGGATCGCGGGCCGGTTCGCGCGGTCGGAACCGCGGGCCCGGGCGCGGGAATATATATCTGGGCTGGTCGCGGGCCTGGAGCGGAAGAACGGGTGGACACTGGCAGAGCAGGCCGGTGACGTCTCCCCGGACGGCATGCAGCGGCTGTTGCGCTGGGCGGATTGGGACATCGACGGCGTCCGCGACGATCTTCGCGACTACGTGGTCGAGCACCTCGGTGAGCCGGGCGGGGTACTGATCGTGGATGACACTGGATTCCTGAAGAAAGGCAGGATGTCGGCCGGGGTGCAGCGGCAGTACTCGGGAACCGCCGGGCGGATCGAGAACTGCCAGATCGGCACGTTTCTGGCCTATGCGGGTGCTCGTGGGCATGCGCTGATCGACCGGGAGCTGTATCTGCCCGAGCCGTGGATCGCCGATCCTGTCCGGTGCCGGCGGGCGGGGATCCCGGAGGGGACCGAGTTCGAGACCAAGCCGCGCCAAGCTATGGCGATGCTGGCCCGGGCGTTCGCCGCGAAGGTGCCCTTCGCGTGGATCACCGCTGATGAGGCCTATGGGCAGGTCAAGTACCTGCGGTTGTGGCTGGAAGCCCACGACGCCGCACACGTGCTGGCCACCAAGGTCAACGACACCCTGACCACCACCGGCGGTAGCGAAGCCCGAGCCGACGAGCTGATCGCCGGCTTGCCTGCCCGGGCGTGGCGGCGGTTGTCCGTCGGCGCCGGGGCGCACGGGCCACGAGAGTACGACTGGGCGCGGGTGCCGATCCGGATCGGCTGGCAGCCCGGGCGCGGACACTGGCTGCTCGCCCGCCGCTCACTCTCGGATCCGACCGAGATCGCCTACTACGTCTGCTACGGACCCCGCCGCTCCACGCTGCTGGATCTGGCCTGGATCGCCGGCGCTCGCTGGCGGATCGAGGAGTGCTTCCAGCAAGCCAAGAACGAAGCTGGACTCGATCAGTACCAGGTCCGGTCCTGGCGGGCCTGGTATGCCCACATCACCCTCGCGATGCTCGCCCACGCCTGGCTCGCCGTCTCACGATCCCTTGCCATAAAAGGGGAACCGGTGTCGCCGAGCCAGGTATGATCGGGTTCACGCTACCGGAGATCCGGCGCCTGCTCACCAAGCTCGTCCTGCGTGTCACCGACGCCGCCGACCACATCTGGGCCTGGTCCCGTTTTCGTCGGCGGCGACAGCACCAAGCCCGACTCAGCCACTACAAACGACGAGGCTACCCACTCACCTAACTGCCGTTGCAGTACTAAGAGCGTGTCTCACTTGGGTTCCGGTTGAGGTGCAGGCATGATCATGACCTGTGACGGACGAGTTGTCGCGGAGACTGGTGCCCGACGAGTTGTGGGAGCTGGTGGAGCCGTTGATTCCGCCGGGCAAAACACGACCTCAGGGTGGCGGAATGTCGCGGGTGGACGATCGGGCAGTGTTCACCGCGATCGTGTTCGTGCTGACCAGCGGCTGCGCGTGGCGGCATCTACCCCCGAGTTTCGGGGTCACCGTACCGACGGCGCATCGTCGGTTCACCGAGTGGACCAAAGCCGGGCTGTGGCGCCAGGTGCACCAGGCGGTGCTGGACGAACTGGGTGGCAGGGGGTTGATCGACTGGTCGCGCGTGGTCCTCGACGGAGCATCCGTCCGGGCCAAAAGGGGGGCGGTCTGACCGGTCCGAGCCCGGTCGACCGCGGCAAACCCGGCTCGAAGATCCATGCGCTCTCCGACCGGGCCGGGCTACCGTTGACCGTCGGGGTCTCCGCGGCCAACACCCACGACAGTCACGCACTCAAGCCCCTGGTCAACGCGCTGCCGGCGATCCGCTCTCGCCGAGGACCACGCCGACGAAAGCCGGCGAAACTCCACGCGGACAAGGCCTACGACATCCCGGCCCTGCGCGACTGGCTGCGCCAGCACGGGATCATCCCGCGCATCGCCCGCAAAGGCATCGAATCCGCCGACAAACTCGGCCGGCACCGCTGGGTCATCGAACGAACCATCGCCTGGCTGACCGGTTACCGCCGCCTGACCATCCGCTACGAACGCAACCCCAGCCACTACCTCGCCTTCCTCCTCCTCGGCGCCGCCATCACCTGTTACAAGAAACTCGCCAAGTAAGACACGGTCTAAGCCCGCGGTGAGAGCTTTCGCCGTAGCCGTAGCCGTAGCCGTAGCCGTAGCCGTAGCCGTAGTCGTGGCCATCGGCCAGTTCATTTTCCAGTTCGGTGCGCCGCGCGGCCGCGGCGGTGTCCGCCTCGTCTTCCTCTTCTGCTTCCGTTTCGGCGGCGAGTTCGGCGTAGAACCGTGCGACATAGGCGTCGGCGGCGTCGCGCCGTGATTCGCGGGTTAGCATCACGTCCGATGCGGCGTCTTCGCGGTCGGGTGTGGTCATCAGGTGCCTCCATTGCCGGGTGATGTCCCGCCATGCGTCGGCGCGAAGGTCGTTGCCGGCGGGTGGCTTGCCGAGCGGGGAGGCAGCATCCGCGGTCGTGATGCCGTAGGTTTCACGATACGCCGCAGTGAGCCCGACGAGGTGATCCCACTGCCGCGCGAGCGCAGCATCGTCAGGGCGGCCACCGAAGCGCGCGAGCCACGGAGGTTGTTCCCGCACGGCTTGTTCCCGCAGTTGCTCGGTTCGCGCGGTGATTTCCGCGTTCATGGTCGCCAGCCGCTCCAGCGAGCCCCGATAGTTCGCCGTGTGCGCCAGATCGGGTTGGGCCTGCCACGGCAGGGCGGAGTGGTGCCCGGCGCCGTCGTCGTGCTGACGCACGAGCGCGCTGACGAGCGCAACGCCGGTCCGTCGAGGGTCAGTGTTCTCGGCGCCGGTTGTTGTCGCGGCGACCTGGCGGGCGGCGTCGGTGAGCGCTGCGTCGGGATCGAGTCCCCGGGTGGCGCCGCCGGCGGCGTGGCGCCACACGATGCCCCACCGCTCCTCGGTCACTGCGGCATCCGGCAGATGTGCGGCGACGATCTGCTGCCAGCGGCTGATCTGCTCGTCGGTCGCCGGGGCGATCCGGGCGGGCGCATCGTGAGTCTGGACGTGGTCGTTGATCCGCTTGGCCAGCACCGCCGCCGGGTCCTCGGCCCAGCTGAACCCCCCGTCGTCGACCAGGTCACGCACGAGGCGGTCGGCCTGCCAGCCGCGGTCCTGGGCGCGAGCCAGCGCGTTCAGGGCGGCAGGCTCGGCACCGGAGTTCACCGCGTCGGGGACGTAGCGGGCCAGGACATCGAGGTAGCGGTCCTCATCACCGTCACGGGCCAGCAGCTCGTAGCGGCGAATCAGCACGTTCAACGGCTCGAGTACGACCCGTTCGTCGTGGCGCTCAAACTCGGCGAACACCTCATCCAGCTCAGCGGCGCGGGTCGCCGTTGTGGGTGATGGAGATTCGGATGAGGCTGATGCCGGCGCCTGACTAAACGCTTCCCAGCGCTTGGTCAGGCTGCGCCAGGCGTCTGCTTTCGCCCCGTGGCTGTCAGGCTTGCCGCCCAGCGGGGCGTCGCCGTCGATGCGGAAGGTTTCGCGGTAGGCGGCGACCAGGCCGACGAGGTCGTCCCAGTCCTCGGCGGCGATGGGGTTGTCCGGTCGCGGCCCGAGACCTGATACCCATTCGGGCTGGTCCCGGATGACGGCGGCGCGCAGGTGCTCGACGCGGTCGGCAATGGCTTCGTTCATCTCGTGCAAGTACTGGGCGTGGCCGGGGTGGTTGCGCACGTGTGCGAAGTCGGGTCGGGCCAGCCACGGAACGGCACGCACGTGGGCTTCGCCGCGCTCACGTCGGCGCTGCAGCTCGGCCGCGAGAGCGGCGTCGGCGTAGCGGTCATCCGGCATCGGATCCGGCACCACCGGACGAGCGGCAAGCTGGTGAGCAACAACGGTCAACGCGGCGTCGATGTCGAATCCGACCGCCAGCGCACCGGAGGCACGGTGCCAGACCTTGTTCCATTCCGGGTCTTCGACGGCCACGTGCGGCGCGATCGCGTCGACGATGCCCCGCCACCGGGTCACATCGGCCGGCTGCAGCGGAGCGGTCGGTGAGGGTGGCTGACGGCGTTCGAGATGCTTTCTGATCCGGGCCTGCAGTGCCGCGCCGGGGTTGTCGGCGTCGTCGAGCGACTGGCGCCAGCGCATGACCGCGGCGACGAGCGGGTCGGGTTCCCAGCCAAGGTCGTGGGCGTTGCGCAGCGTCTGGATCAGCGCCGGCTCACTGTCGAGATCGAGCGTGGAGGGGGCATGGCGGGCGAGGACGGCGCGGTAGCGGTCCTCGTCGCGGTAGGTGGCGGTGTAGTTGTAGCGCAACACCAGCGTGCCCATCGACACCGCCTCGTCCTGCGCCTCCCGCATCGTCTCGGTGGCCGAGACCTCGGCGCCGGAGTGGTTGAGCACTCCGGTGAGTACTGACTCCGGGGACACCGGTTCTGGGGTTTCGCGGTGCTGGTCGATGACGTGGTGGTGGGTGACGACGTAGATGAAGTTGCGCAGCATGGCACGGGTAATGCCGGGGTAGAACTGCTCGCGGGTCATCGTCGGCGGCACCAGCAGGTGGGCGTTGCCGGTGCTGGTCATGCCCTGGACCCGGTTGATGGTGGCGGCGTAGGCGAGCTCGACGTGGGCCTGGACGTACCCGGCCGGCAGCGTGATCGCCGCCTTGTGTACCCGGTGCTGGACGGTGATCTTGCCGCTGGCGTGGACAGCGGTGACGGTCCAGACGTCGCCGTTCTTGACGAAGTCCTTCCCGCCGAACAGCGACAGCAGCCGTTGGTTGTGGCGGGTGACGACCCAGTCCCCGACCCCGGCGCTGGTCGCGTCGTGCAGATCGACCTCCCGGCCACGATCGACCGCACCGCGGCCCAGGCGCCGTTCGCGAGCTTCGATGTTCAGGGCGACGGTGTCTTCGTTCGTCGGCACGATCAGCAACGACTGGATGCCAGCCTCGAGATCGGCCTGCCAGTGCGAGCGCGCGGCGTCGCGCATCGTCTCCAGCGACCCGTCACTGACCCGGCTGCTGTCGAAGTAGTACTCGAGTCCCCTCGGGTTCGCTGCCCGGATCTGTAACGACGCCGCGGCCTGCTCCTCCCGGTCGTCGCCGCGGAACCGCACGATCTCCCGGAACCGCACAGCGTCGACATCGTGGGCGATCAGCCGGATCGCGCCACCGGCTTCGACCGCGGCCAGCTGCGCGTCGTCGCCGATCAGCCGCACGTCGGCGCCGTTGTTCAGCGCGTACTTGACGACTTTGTGCAGGGTGTGGGTGCCGGCCATGGCCGCCTCGTCGACGATCACCAGGTCTCCAGCCTCCATCGGGAACGCGCGGTGGGCGAACCCGAACCGCAGCGCGGTGGTCAGCTGGTGCAGGGTGTGCGGCTTCGCGCCGATCGACGCTCCGAGTTCTTGGGCCGCGCGGGCGGACGGTCCGAAGGCGTAGACACGGTGCCCGGTGCGCCGCCACGCGGTCGCCAGGACCTTCATCGCCGAGGTCTTCCCGGCCCCGGCCGGCGCGAGCGCCAGCTGCAGGCGCCGGCCGGAGCGGGCGAACTGGCGCACCATCTCTGTCTGCCCGTTGTTCAGCCCCTGACCGGCAAGGGCGTTCTCGACGGTATCGGAGCGCAGCCGGTGTCCGCCGCCGCGGCGGGCCCAGGCGACCAGGTCGCCTTCAGCAGCCAGCGTGGCGGTGGTGGTGTAGCGGGTGGAGTTGTGCTCCACGAACACCGACTCGCCGTCTCGCCGACGCAGCGAGGCTGGCTCGTTGACCGCGGTCGGGCCGACGAGGGCGAGGGTGTCGGGCTGGGCCAGGATGGTGTCGACGATGTCGACGATCAGCTGTCCGCGCTTGTCGACGGGCATCCGCAGGTGCGCGGACTGGCGGTGGGCTTCGGCGGCGAGGTTCCACCAGGAGAAGTGCGCGTAGTTGTCCGACACCACCTCCCGCGTGACCTCGGCGAGTTTGGCGATGTCGAATGCGTCCGGCTCGGCGTGTCCACTGAGGAACACCTTCCGGCTCAGCGTGTCCAGCACGTTCGCGGGAACGAGGGTGAGAGCGTGCTCGCGCCACGCGCGCAGATGCTCAGGCAGGGTCTTCGGAGGCTGTTTGCCGGGTCGGTTGTCGTACTGGGCGGCGCGGTCGATGGCGAAGATGTCCTTCGGTGTCGGCTCCTTCTCGTGCTGGGCCTTGAACTCGACGATGCGTTTTGCGCGGGCGGCTTCGAACTGACGGTGGCGCTGGGAGAACAGCTTGACCAGCTCGACCGGGATCCCCTCGAGCTGCCACACCGGGCGCTTCATATCCACGCCCTCGGCGGCCCGCTGCACCCAGGAGGTGCCCTGTTCGCGGAACAGGTCGCGCAGGCGGTTGTCGAAGTACTCCGACGCGGTGACGGTCGCGGCCAGGACGGTACGGCCGTCGAGGGCGGTCCATTCGCCGTCGTCGCTGCGCTGCACCTTCGAGGAGATCAGGGCATGGATGTGCAGGTGCGGGTCGGAGGCGCGGGAGTCCCAGTGCTCGAACAACGCGGCGGCGATCCCGTTGACGTCGACCTGGGCCTCCCCCATGTTCCCGCGGCGGGTGAACGCGACGTTGCCCTCCACCCAGGACAACGTGTCACGAGCGGCCTGGCGGACCAGTCCGGCAATCAGTTCCCGCTCCGCGGGTTGCGCCATCGCCCACGCGATCGACACCGATTTGTCCGGCGCGAACACCATCTCGAACCCGGACACCGCTGACTTGAGGTTCCGTTTCTGCTCTGCCAGCCACTTGTTCAGTTCCTTGTCGCTGGCGGGTCCGTTGCCGTCGTGGGCTTTGCGGTAGGCCTGCAGTTGCACGCCGCGACGCAGCTCCGCACGCTTCTGCGCGGAGATCGGCGCACCGATCGGACGCCCGTGCAGTCGGTTGTGGTCCTTGTACGCCTGCGACACCTGGGAGCGCAGATGATCGAGTGCGGAGTACTGCGGGAATCGTCGGCCCAGCCGTGTGGCTTTCAGTGCTTCTTCGGCGGTGGCGCCGTCGGCGATCATCTCGGCTTCGATGGCGTCGGCGTTGGGGTGCCGGCCTTCGCCGAAGAGGGCGTTCATCTGGGCAGGGGTGACTGCGGCGGAGAGTCCTAAGTGCTCTGCTCCGGCGCCGAACCATTGGCCTGCCGGGTAACCACGGGAGAGGTAGTAGTCACTTAACAGCTCGCCGGGTGCGAGCTCACGGCTGCGATCGGCGCACGCCACCGTGTTCGTGAGGTACTCATGACCACCAGGGCTCAGCTTCCGCAAGCCCATCATGTCCACACCAGACTACGCCGAAAATTCGGCCGCGCCCACCTGGTTCAGAACGTCTGCAAGACGTGCTGTGTGCTGTGTGCGGGGTAGGGGGCAGGCTGGGTGAGGTGGTGGCGGTGGCGTGGTCGGCGGGGTGAGTGGGCGGTGGTGTGGGGCTGGGGTGTGGTGGTGGGCGGGGTGCGGTAGGCGGGGCGGGGTTGGTGGGGCGTGGTGGCGGTGACCGATTTTCGGGTCGAGCGCCGGCGCCTGCACTAAGGCGCCCCGGCGCCGTCTGCCGGCGCCTGCGCGGTCCCCGGGCTGTGCCGACACAGGCAAAGCGGCCGCCGATCCGGAGATCGGCGGCCGCTGTCGTGCGGGGCGGTCGTTAGGCCCAGGGGTCGTCGGTGAGGTAGCTCAGCTCAAGGCGGGTGGCGGCCGCCAGGGTTTCGACCGTGAAGCTGCACGGGGCAGGCAGCTTTCGGATGTAGCCGACGAGTAGCTCGCGCAGGTCGGCGGTGACGGCGGCGGGCGCGTCGGTCGGGATCGCGTCGGCGGCGGCTAGGGCCTGTATCGAAGTCGGTCAGAGCCATTCGTTGATCGCGGCGATCTGGACGGTGGCCTCATAGCGGACGGCCAGTTTGTCGTATCGGGTAGCCACCCCACGGTGGCGTTTGAGCCGGTTGATGCCGCACTCCACCGCGTGCCGCTGCTTGTAGATCTCGGGGTCGAAGGCCGGTGGCCGGCCGCCCTTCGCCCCCTTGGCCTTGCGGTGCGCGTCCTGATCAGCCTTACTCGGGATGGTCGCCTTGATCCCGCGACCGCGCAGGTGAGCCCGGTTGGCCTTCGAGGTGTAAGCCTTGTCCGCCAGCACCCGATCCGGACGCGTCCGCGGCCGCCCACCACTGGGCCGGGGCACCCGGATCCCGGCCAGGACCGGAATGAACTGCGGGCTGTCACCGCGCTGCCCCGCGGTCAGCACGATCGACAACGGCTTCTGCCCCTGCTCACACCCCAGATGAACCTTCGTGGTCAACCCACCGCGGGACCGCCCCAACGCGTGATCCTCCGGCTCAACAGTGGTTCCGCCCGGCGGCTCAGCCTGCAGATCCCCCTTTTCCGCGCACCTGCGGCATGCTGATGCGCCCGCGCGATCGTGGAATCCACGCTGACATCCCACGTGATCCGTCCCTCGGCCTCGGCCAGAGCCTGCAACGCGGCCAGAATCCGCTGCCAGACACCCGCGCGTTGCCAGCGCCGGAACAACCCATAAACAGCTGCCCAGGACCCGTATCCCTCCGGCATGTCCCGCCATGGCGCTCCGGTGCGCACCCGCCACCGGATCCCGTCGATCAACTGCCGTCTGCTCCACAACGACGGCCGACCCGGCCGCGACGGCATAGGCAGCAACGGCTCCAGCGCTGCCCACTGCTCGTCGGTCAGGTCGAACCGCCCCGCCACCGCTAGGGTGTCCACGAGGTCTCCGGTGTTCAGGTTCTTCTTGGTCGACGAACCAACTACCGGAGACCTCACCTATGTCGACCACCGACACGCCCAACAGCGCCAACTCCCAGCTCAACCAGCTCGAGACGACTTCGATACAGGCCCTAGCTCGCGGTCGATGTCGGCAAGGATGTCGTGGAAGGTGCGCACGGTGGCGGCTCCTGGCTTGGGTGGGCGGGGGCACCCGGGTTCGGGTGCCCCCGCTGGCGAGTGAGTGGGTCAGGCGACGGCGGCGAGTTCGCGGAACGGCGCGAACGTGATCAGCGGCGGCATGTCGCGGTCCCGGCACATCTCGCACCGGCGGTCACCGGTCTGCGTGCGCTGCTCGGCGGGGGTGCGTTCGATGTTGCACGCCGCGCACAACCCGCCCGGCGCGACCGGGAGCAAGGCAAGCCGCTCGTAATCCTCCTCGGACAGGGCGTAGCCGGTCAGGTCGGTTGCGGCGTCGCTGCTGTCGTCCAGGTCGGCGTGACGCTGCCGCTCCTGCTCGTAGAGGTCCACCGCGCGCTCGTCCTTGCGGACGAAACCGGCTGTCGGGATCGCCTGCTGAATCTGCCGCCACTGCTCGTCATACTGGGCTTCTACCTCCCCGACGACGTAACGACCCTCCGCCTGCTTCTCGATCGGCTCGCGCCCAGCCTTCGCCCTGCTCGTGGCCTTGGTCTTCGGCTTCTCCTCGGCGGCGGGCGTGGTCACCGGCGCGGCGCCCTCGGCCGCTGCGGCAGGCTCGGCCGGTTCCCCGGTGACGGTGTGCTCCCCGGGCACAGGGCGCTGCGCGGACTCGGCTTCCCGGCGGCAGGCATCGGAGCAGTACCGCATCTCGGGGAGCCCGGCGAGATTGCCGTCACAGTTGCCGCACCGGTGGATGTCACCGGAGGTGGCTTCGGTGGTCTCCTGCCGGGCGGCGGCGCGGGCGCGCGCGTGCTCGGCGCGTGCCTTACTGGCGTACACGCACGCCAGGACGAGCGTGCGCAGGTCATCGGAGAGGCCGGGCCAGAGAGTGTGAGCGGTCTGGATGGCTTCGACGATGGCAGGGTGGGTGGCGCTGGGGTTCTTGAGCAGCGTGGCGCACGTGGTGAACGCGTGCTGCTGGCTGCCGCCGGTAGCGGCGTTGAGCCACCGCAAACCGTTGAGCGCGTCGGCGATACGCGGCGGGGTCTCACGCAGCATCACCGTCACGTCGTTGACCTCGGTCACGGCGACGGCCCGGCGGGTCTCGCTGCTGTAGACGCACAGGTTGATCAGCTCGCGCTCGGTCTCGCCGTAGCTGTCCCACTCGGTGTGAGCGGTGCGCACGGCGGCGAGGACGTCACCGTTGATGGCGGCGTCGGTGTTGAGCAGGGTGGCGCACGCGGCGAGGATCGCGGGCGGGTTCTCGCCGCTGTCGGTGAAGACGGCCCGTAGCTCGGTGAGGGCGGTCCGGACGCGCGGCGGCTGTGCCTGCAACGCCTGCACGGCGCGGGTGATGCTGGGGAGGTGCTTACGGTGAATGGTCGCAACCATAGTAATTGTCCTTGCTTGTTGAATGAGTTCGGTTCTCGGGTTTGCGGTCCCGATCACCTTGTGATGTCAATATTACCGCCCAGCTGCCACATATTCCACTCGAAATAGGGTTTTCATGTGACTACTTCTGACAATTTAACGGGAATATTCGATGTGCCTTGTTTGATTTGCTGTCCGGCTCGCCTTCGGGTGGTCACGTGCGCGCTGGCGGCGGTTGTATGGCGCCGTGGTGCTGCTGGTCGGTGCAGTAGGAGTGACCACGTGCTGAGTGGGTGGTGGGTGGCCCCGAAGCAACCAGGGCAGGCCCCCGGCCTGCCCTTAACGCCTGACCTAGGGAGTAGGGGCCCCGAATGCAAGGGTGGGGCCTCGAAATATTTTTGGCCACGCTTTTCGGTCAAAAATATTTTGGGGTGCCCTTGTATTTGGGGGGACGACCGATACAATTTCGGGGCCACCCACCACCCGCGGACGCAACCGATCCATCTTACGGGTGCGTCCTGCCGGTGCTCTGGAGCTAGGCGGCTGACCAGCGGAAACGGTTTCCCTTGTGGCCGGCCACGGGTGTGCTGGCCTGCGGGTATGCTCGTCGTAGCGTTCCGCGGGCTTGCTTGTCCCTGAGTCGGAGCGTCAGCGGGCCGCCGCGAGTTTTGCGGCTTGCCACTTCGGTGGCGTGGCCCTTCGGGGCTGCTGCGGCGGTACCGCGCCCTTCTCCTCGCTCGCCGGCTGTCGTCGTGAACACGGTCGACGCTGTCGGTCGCCTTGTCGGCGGTGCGAGCGCTGCCCCGCCGGTGCGCCGCGGTGACGCCGGTGCCGCGGGTAGGTTGGTGGATAGAACTGCAGCCCTCCCCGCGCGGGAGGTGCGTCATGGTTGAACGTAGTACTAAGGCGACGAGGCGGAAACGCCGGTCGTCGGCGACGCTGGCGCGGCTGGAGGCGTCGCGGCGCCGCCGCGCCGAGCAGCTGGAGCGCGAGCGCGAGAACGAACGGCGCGTTGATGCGGCGCTGGGACCGTTCGCGGAGGCGGTGACGGCGATCGAGGCGGTGGAGCGCCGGCGTGAGGACCGCATCGGCGCGCTGGGGGCGCAGCTGGAGCGGAAGCTGACGGAGCTGGAGCGGCAGCGCGCGGCCAAGGTCGCGGAGTTCGAGCGGTCGGCCGAGCAGGTCCGCGCGGATGCGGCGATGGAGATCGGCGAGTGGCGTGCGGTGATGGCGACTTCGGTGGCCGAGATCCGCGCGGCGGACGTCGGCGCGGCGGAGACCGCGGCGTTGCTGGGGATCTCGGCGAAGGCGGTCACCGCCTTGTCGCGTAGTGCTGCAGCAGCGTCGGAGGTCGGCGGCGAGCGGAGCGCCGCGGACTCCACCCACGCGGAGGCAATGGACGCGGCAACCTCAGGCGATGAGCGGGCTGTCGAGGCACCTGAGGGCGAGCAGGTCGTGCCGTCCGGGCCAGATTCGGGGGTGGATGTTCCGGCAGACTGATTCGGCTGGGGCCGCCGGGCACGAGAAGAGGGGCGCTAGCACCGTCAGGTGCCAGCGCCCCTCGTGCGGTGTCGGCAAGTCAGCGCGTCGCGGTCGGCTGGTCGGCCTGCTGCTGGGCGAGACGCCGGGCTCGGCGGGCCAAGGTGGCGCGCTTGCGGCGCTGGTAGTAGACGATCATCGCGGCGACGCCGCAGCAGAACGCGATCCCGAACGCCCACTGGCTGGCCGTGCCGCCTTCAGTTGCGCCGGGGAAGTGCCCGATGAACAGGTAGCCGGTCAGGGTGACGGCGCCGAGGATGGCGCCGCGGCGGTAGCGGTGGTCGAGTTTCGGCTTGATGCGGTTGCGGCTGAGGTAGGCGACGACGCAGCCGAGGAGCGCGCCGAACAGCACGGCGCCGGGGAGGGCGAGCAGGCCGGTGGCGTCGGTGAAGGGTGTGACGAGGAGTCCGATGTAGCCGAAGGGCTGAATGCCGAGGTAGAAGCCGGTTCCTCCGGCGAGGACGAGCCCGGGGATCGTGACGCCGTAACGATTGCTCATGTTCTGAGCGTAAGGCGATTCTCCTACCCCAAAGGGTGATTTCTGGGCCAGCGCACGCGGTATCCGCTCGCGCGCGACACGGCGCTTCGTCGGTGCACCCGATCGGGTGGACGGCGTGGTGTTGGGGGCGGCGGGCATCGTGACCTCCGCGGTGCTGGTGGTGTGGCATGGGAGAGGGCCGGGGCCAGCCGTCAGGCTGGCCCCGGCCTTTGGGGTGGTGCCCGGCCGGAGGGGAAGGTCCGGCCGGACACCGGGCTTCATCAGAACGGCGGCTCGTCGCTGAACCCGCCGCCCGCGGTCGCGCCGACCAGGTCGCGCTCGGCGGCCGGGCCCCACGGGTCGTCGGCCGGGGCCGCGCCGGTGTGGGTGCTGGTGACGCGGTCAGAGTTGGCCTTCGCGGTGGCGTTCTTCGCGTTCTTGGTCACCGTGGTGGTGGCGTAGCGCAGCGACGGGCCGATCTCGTCGACGGTCAGCTCCATCACGGTGCGCTTGTCGCCTTCCTTGGTCTGGAACGAGCGCTGCTTGAGGCGGCCCTGGACGACGACACGGGCGCCGCGGGTCAGGGACTCGGCGACGTTTTCGGCGGCCTGCTGCCAGATGGTGCAGCGCATGAACAGTGCTTCGCCGTCCTCCCATTCGCTGGTGGCGCGGTTGAAGGTGCGTGGGGTGGAGGCGACGGTGAAGTTCGCGACCGGGGTCCCGGCCTCGGTGAAGCGGAGTTCGGGGTCGGCGGTGAGGTTGCTTATCTGCACTAAGCCCCGCCGGTGGGGCGGCGGGGCTTAGTGCAGGTAGGGGTCAGAACGGGGGCTGGTCGCCCGAGTTGGCGTCGCTGGCGGCCGGGGCGGAACCCCAGGGGTCTTCGGCGGGTGCTTCGCCGTTGGCGGCGTTGCTCTGGCTGCGCGAGACCTTGTTGACCTTGGCGGTGGCGAAGCGCAGCGAGGGGCCGACCTCGTCAACGTCGAGTTCGGTGACGGTCCGTTTCTCGCCTTCCTTGGTCTCGAAGCTGCGCTGCTTGAGCCGGCCCTGGACGATCAAACGGGCGCCCCTGGCGATCGACTCGGCCAGGTTCTCCGCGGCCTGCCGCCAGACGTTGCAGCGCAGGAACATCGTCTCGCCGTCCTTCCACTCACCGCTCTGCCGATCGAACGTGCGCGGAGTGGACGCGACGGTGAAGTTCGCGACCGCCGCGCCGGAGGCCGTGAAGCGGAGTTCCGGGTCGGACGTAACGTTCCCGATGACGGTGATACTCGTGTCTCCAGCCATGCTGATCTTCTCCTTAAACGAATAAGTTGATTCCGTGCAGATCGTCAATCGGCCGGCTGACTCGATCAGAACCAGAACCTAAGTAGTTAAGAGTCCGGTTCGGTCTTCTCGCCGCGGGCGATCTGTGTCTCGCCCGAGTGGGTTGGGTTGGGTTTGTCAAGCCATGCTTTTCGGCTTGACAAACCCAACCCAACCCACTGTGCTCTGAGCAGATCGGCAGTGACGAGAAGAACCGGACGCGCCCGAGTCCAGGCTCAGTTCTTGGCGGCGCCAGAAGCCAGGTCCAGGCTGACCACCGGCTGAGCTAGCAGGCGGAGCAGTCCTTCGCGCTTGGCGTCGACGTGGGTGAGGGTCTTCTCCAGTTGAGCCACGTCTCCGAGCCACTGCTTCTCGCGAGCGGCTTCGATGCGCCGGCCGATGTTCGCCTTGATCTTGTCGAGGTTCGGCAGTTCGGCCGGCTCGATCTGCTGGAACGGGCAGCGAAGGCAAGCGTGTTCGTGAGCGCAGGGTGTGCCGTAAGGGCGGACGCAGCTGCCCATCTCGATGCGACGTTGACCGAAATGAGCGGCGAATTCAGACAGTTCCGCAGCCGTCGGCGGCCGGTATTCCTCCGTCGGCCGCAGTGCCCGACGGCGTTCGACGAATTGCTGGTAGCGGTCGATCACTTCCTGGGGATAAACCGCGGTGTAACCCATTGTCGTGTCGAGGTTCCTGTGGCCGAGCAGTTCTGCGGCGATGTGGATGGGCAGCCCGTTATTGACCGCGTCGGTGGTGAACAGACGTCGGAAGTCGTGCGGTGTCAGCCCGGTGCCGATGCCGGCGCGTTCGACCGCGCGGTCGAGGTATTCGCGCAGCGTGGCGGAGTTGAACGTGCGCGGCCGCCCGGCCAGGCGGAACTGGAACAGGAACGGCATCGGGTCCGACCAGGACCGCTCGTGCTCGTCCCGGCGGCTGACGAGTGCGATCGTGCCGTCGGCGGCAGTGACCCGGCTGATGACCTGCGCCAGCACCGACGCCAGCTCCGGGCTGGCCGGGATGACCCGCTCGGCGTCGGTCTTCGACGGTGCGATCTGCAGCAGCGGAACGATCGTGCCGTCGGGCTTGCGGTAAGGCCGGACCGAGTGATGTGTCAGCTCCAGCAGTTCCTCGATGCGGATCCCGGCGTGGCGCAGGACCTCGATCATCGCCCAGGACCAGAACGCTTCATGCTCGAGGAAGACCGGGTCGACCCGGGTGCCGTCGGCGGTGACCAGCCGTGGACCGCTGTCGGCGTCGACCGGGACCGAGCGGGTGTAGGTCGTGCCGGCGAGAACGAACTCCTGCCCGGGCGGAGTCTCCTGGGCCAGGTGCAGCAGCCGGGCGGCGAACTGGCGGTGCTGGTGGGCGGAGCGGACGAGGGCAGGCAGGTTGGGGGCGAACTCGCGGACGCGGGCGTGCATGCGGGCGGTCGCGCGACGTCGCTCGCGGGGCAGGACCCGGACGTCTTGGCGAGTCACCGGGGACGGTGCTGCCCAGTGGGCCCAGCGTTCAGGCGTGTCGTTGGCCCAGTGGTTGATGTCGAGGTAGAAGCTTCGGACGGCGCCGAAGACTTCGCCGGGCCGGCGGCGGGCGCTGCCGTCCTCGAGGACCATGACCCGGGCTTTCCAGGCCTCGATCTGTGGGCGGGTCAGGTGGTGGCTGTCGATGCCCGGGTGGTGGTTCTCGATGTCGCGCCAGAACAGCCGACAGAGCCGGTTAGCGAGCTGGGAGAAGGAGGTGTAGTCCAGGTTCGGGCGCCGCTCGGCCAGGTATTCGGCTAGCAACAGCCGCATCGACGGGCTGACGAGATGGTGCTGGTCGACCATCTGGGCAGGTGAGAGCTGCTGGGCGGTTAGCAGAGCCTGAAACTCCTCCGGCCCGTCGTCGAACAGGCCCGCCGCTCGGCCGCAGTAGTAGGCCGTGGCCCAGGAGATGGTCGTGCCGGAGCCCTTGGCGTCGATGCAGGCTCGCCGGTAGTCCAGCAGATCCGTGCAGGTCAGCTCGCCGAGGGCCTTGCCGGTGCGGATCGACATGCGGGCGAAGTCGATCAAGATGCCGCTGGTCTTCTCCGGCCGTCGGTCGAGTTCCTCGGCGGCGGTCTTGCCGATCAGGGCAAACAGTTCGGTGTCGTGCTCCTCGCGCCAGGTCGACCAGAGCCGGTTGCTCCAGACGGTCAGCAAAAACCCGTAGGTGGGACGGATCGCGCCGCAACACACCAGCGCTTCCAGACCCCGATTGAACCGCATCCGCCCGTAGGCAGTGCTGACGTCGACGTCGACCTCGGAAAGCCAGTCCCGGCCCGCGGAGTCAGCGCCGCTGGCGAGCCAGCGGTCCTGATAGGACTCACCAGGCTGCCGGTCCAGCCAGCCGAGGAAGTTCTCCATGACCGGCGTGTAGTGGGTGACCGGGTCCAAATGCGACTGACTAGTCGGGAGGCGGGTGGCGAGCAGTTCGATGGCTGCGGTGAACAACCTGCGCCGCAGCGGGGCTGTGACCGGTTGCCAGAAGAGCAGGTGCTCGGGAAGTGGTTCCGCAGCGGTCGTGATGGTGTGGCCGGCGTCTGGTTGCGACGGTGCCTGCCGGCCGACGATGGTCATGCTCGGACTGTTCACGTCAGTCCCGGGAACAGGACCGACATGTCCGCGGGGTCGTAGCCGGGTGCAGTGGTCGGTTCGGGTGGAGCCGGGCGGTTGTAATGGTCTTGCATCTTGCGGACCAGGTCGTCGATCCTGGCCCGGGAGTAGATCTGGGTGCTCAGGATCGAGGCGTGGCGCATCAGCCGTTGAACGTCGGTGATCAGCAGGTTCGGGTCGTCCAGCATCCGCATGCAGTAGGTGTGCCGGAGATCGTGGAAGGTGATGTTCGCTCCGCCGAGCTGCTCGTTGGCCCGGTTGAGCACCTGCCGCAGCGCCGAATACGTCATCGGGCGGACCGGACGCCGCAACGTCCACCAGATCCGCGTGTCGCCGGCCGGGCGCCAGTCCTCGGTCTCGGCCAGGTAGGCCGCCAACCACAAGAACGCGTCCGGAGACGCCGGGACCTCCTCCAGCTCCCGGCGCCCCTTGGTTTCGAGCAGTACCACTTGGCGGCCGACGTCGACCTGCTCCAGCCGCATCGCCAGCAACTCGGTCGCGCGCGGTCCGCTGCTGACTCCCAGCGCGACGATGGCCCGGTCCCGGTTGCTCGGCAACGCGGTGAAGAAGTCGTTGAACAGCTCGTTCGGCAACGCCCGCGGCTGCCGTCTGGCGCTGTGCTGGCGGTAGGGAGCTCGGCGCAGGCGCGGTGCGGGCTCCATCGGGCTGCGATGCGAGCCCGGCCGGTCCGGGCCCCGCCCGGCCTGCTCCGGGACCGGGTTCACCACCGGCCCGAGCCCGGTCAGCAGGTGGTATTCGTAGAACATCTTCATCGAGGTCAGCGCGTGGTTGACGGTCGAGGCGGCGTAGCCGGAACCGAGGGTGCGTTTCCCGGTGATCGGGTTCACCGCGCCCGGGGCGGTGCCGTCCCGGCGCCGGGCGCGGCGCTGCGGGTTCTCCGCGACCCGCAACCACAACACGAAGTCCCGGACATCACGGCGCTCCGCCTGATCCCACTGCACTTCGATCGCGGCGAGAAACCGATACCAGAGCAGCAGACTGCGCAAGTAGGCCCGACTTGTCTCCGGGCTGTAGTCGCAGGCCACGAGGTGGTGAACGAACTGCTGCGCAGGTTGATCGGCGACACCGTCGACGTCGAGGAGCCGAGCAGGTTCCAGCGGATCATCCAGCTGCTCGAACGTCCCCACCCGCGGCACTAGCAGCGCCTGGACGTTCCGGTCGTCGGTGAGTGTCCAGCGGTCGGAGGGCACGGTCGAACAAGATGCCATATCCGGACGAGAAGATGATCAACGGGTGCGGCTGGAGGAGCTCAAGTCCGAACACGCGAAGCGGGCGCCCGGCCTGCCGGACACCCGCCCCTGTGTTGCGTGTTGCGCCATACGAAACTCCGATCGGTCACAAGAAGATCTTGACCAGCACCTCTTGGCCGTCGCTGCCTCGTAGAACGACCTCTCGGTCGTCGGTGAGCTGCGATGCGAGGAAGTCGTAGACCTGGATCGCTCGGTTGACCAGGTCGACCTTCTTGAGGCCGGTCCGGTCCTGCAGCCGCAGCAGTGCCTTCCCGCTCTCCTGAACGAGCGGGATGTTCACGCGAGCGACAACCTTCGGCTCGTCGGCTGCCGTGTCGTCCACCGCAGCCGATTCCTTCTCAGTGGCGATAGCTCCTGCTCCCTTCTGGTCCGAGGCGCAGGTCAGTGCGCCCTAACCTCCTCATCGTCGCAGACGGAGAAGATCTTCGCCAGACTTTGCATGAAAAACGTAGCGGAATCCGTAAATCTTCCGGTTGCTCCCGTGGCGATGGAACGCTACGCTTCCGAGGTGGCGGCCGCTTCAACCGGTCGCCATCCAACGGATTCCCCGGAGAGAGGACAAGGAGATGGACATGACCAATCGTCTTTGTGGTGCTTGCCGCGCTGGCCCTGTGACGGTCAGTGGCGAAGTGGTCTGGGCCCGCGGCGTGCCGCCGCAGCCCCAGACCGACTAGGCCCACCCGCGCGACAGTCACCCACCTGTCGTGCCTCCCCAAGTCCCCGGGGCTGCTGATCCAACAGGGATCGGTAGACCGGGTTCACGAAAGGAACCGGAACCGTGGGTGATCCGGTGCAGCAGGACGACGGCGACTTCGACGAGTTCGCCGATCTATCGTCCATTGAGGATGAAACGCCCACGCTCGACGCGCAGTGGCGCAACGAGCCGGATGCACGGTTCAGGTTCGAGAGGAAGGAGACGAAGATGGCGCTCTCGGTACCGCGTGCCAACACGTCCCAGCTTCTCGAAGCGGCGGTAGTCGTGCTCCTCGTCGCGGCGGCGACCATCGCGCCGTCGATGACTCTGAAGGCAGTGCCTGAAGATCTTCCGGTCTGGGCTGTGGTGGGCATGATCGCCCTGCAGCTCGTCGTCGTGATCATGATGGCAGCCAGGACCTTCTTCAAGCCGGGCTATACGAACCGCCCGTCCGGCTGATCGAAGAAGGGGAGATCCATTTCAGGGCCCCTCAGCGCTGGATCCTCAGCGCCGAGGGGCCCTTCGGTTTTGCTCAACCTCGTCACCCTCACGGGGGTTAGTGCGGTCTACATGGCCGATGATGGTGATGGTGGTGTCGCCGGCCATGGTGGTCTCCCTGGTGGCTCGTTGGTGTGGAACGCGGCGCAGCCTGAGCACGCGGCGGCCAGGGGTCGCCGTCAGGCGACGTCCCCGGCCCGGCTCATCCGCCCGCGCGTGAACCAGCCCGCGCGCGACCGGCATCGGAGCTCGGCAGCGTGAGGGGGCTGGTTCACCCGGGCGGATCGGGCCGGGCTTCGGGGACGCACTGCCCCCGGCCGGGGTGTGCTTACCTTCGGGCGATCCACGACCCGGCGAGCCGAGCGAGGCCACCGCCGGTGACACCGACTCACCATCACGCCACCGCTCTCGACGTCCCTGCGCGTGGCGGACGGGTGGCCACAGGTCGATGCCCTCACACCGAACGGTTCAGCTGCCCGGCGTGAACGGTGAGAAGGGGGTAGGCGTCATGCCTGGTCGGCCACGGGCTTGCTCAGCAGGGTGCGGCGAGCGTCAGTGCTGGCGTTCTGGAACATGTCGTAGACCTTCGACGGCGCGACAGCGAGGTCGAGCAGGTGTGACAGCAGTCCGGCCAGGGGCTGTTCGGGGCCGGTGTGCTCGAGTGCGATCCGCGCGACGGTTCCGTCGCCACGCAGGTAGGCATACACCGCGATCGCGGTGGCGAGCTGGCCGGCGATCGCGTCGCAGCTGTGGCGCCACAGGTGCAGAACCAGATTCTCGGCGGCAAGGTGCGTCGTGGCGTCGGGTACGGCAAGCAGGGCGTCGCGGAACGCGGGCACGGCGAAGGTCGCGGCGAGATCGATGATGTCGGCCTCGTCGGTGGGCAGCTTGCCGTGGCCGGCGGTGCGGATCGCGGCGTCGGCGCGATCCAGCCGGACGTGCGCGGCCAGGTGCCAGGATTCGTCGATGGCGGCGGATTCGACAGCGTGGGCGATGCGGGGGCGCAGCCGTGCGCGGAGGGCCTCGGGGGGCTGGAGTGAATCGCGCCGCGAGGTCGTCGCGGCGGGCGGCGATGGTGTGTCCTGCGGCCACAGCGGCGGCCGCGGCCGCGGTGGCTGCGGGGTCGGGCAGGACACCGGTGCGGTCGGTGTCGCGGTAGGAGCGCCAGCGCGCGCCTTCGGCGATGGCCGGCACGGAGACGACGTCGACGTCGGTGAATCCGTGCTCGGCCAGCTGCGCGATAACGCTGTAGACGTCGGCGCGCAGCGGCAGCGCGTCGTCGCCGGCGGTGCCGTCGTCGACGCTGCGGACGACGACACCGGTCACACAGAGGACGGGCAGATCGGCGCACTGCCGGTTGAAGTGCCGCGCGCAGCCTTCCGGATCGTGGGCGAGGTCGATTCGGGCGAGCGGGCCGCTGCTGGCCGAGCCGGTGTCCTTTGTGAGCGTGGCGATCAGCACTAGGGAGTCCTCGGGCATGAAGCCGAGCAGCGCCGGGATGCTGGCGACTATGACGCTGGTGCTGGCGAGAGTGAGCGGCATCGACGATCGTCCTTTCGGAGAAGAGCGAGTACGGACTGTCGGTGAGGACTGGGCCCGGGAGAGCGGCGGCGGTGTTCGGCGTGCAGCGTCCGCGTGGCGGGAGGCTGGGATGAACCCGTCGGCGGTGAGGACAGTTGTCAGCTCTCGGTGGAGGTAGTCAGAGTTGCTCGCAACTGCTGTGCGACGTCTGCGATGTCGGTGTGTAGAGCGGTGAAGTCGACGCTCTCGCGCATCCATCGGTGTACCAGCCGGGTGAGCTTCGTGGGCCGCGGACCGCGCTGGATGATGAGCCCGGCGACGGCGCTGTCCTTGCGCAGGAATGCGGTGACGGCGGTCAGTGCGGTCATGGTGGGCGCGTATCGGTCGGAGGCGTGTCGCCACAGGTGCAGCCAGAGTGACTGGGCCGCCCCGCATCGCTGCTCGGTGTCCTGGGCGAGGTGGATGTCGCGCAGGAGAAAGCTGGACAGGGCAGCGATCAGTTTCGCGATCTCGTGCTGGTCGGTGGGGAGCCGGCCTTGGGTGGCGGCGGTGACCGCATTGTCGATCAGCTGCAGGCGCCGTCGCAGCCGGGGGAAGTCACCGGCGAGTTCTTCGGCCTGGACGTCTTCGGCGATCGGGTCGGCCAGGGCCGCGATGCTGCCGCGGATGTCGGCTGGCGCGGGATCGAATTGGGCGAGGAAGGCGTCGCGGTTGCCGTAGACGCGGTTGCCGTGGAGTACGCGTTCGGTGGTGGCCGGGGAGATGGCGGGGTCGGGCAGGGTGCCGGTGTGGTCGGCGACGTCGTAGCACGACCAGGGAGCGCCGGCGGTGAAGGCCGGCACGTGCAGGAGCTCGATGTTGGCGAATCCGGCCTCGTGCAGCCGGTGGGTGAGTTCGTACAGCTGAGCCCGGTAGGGCAGATCGTTGGTGCCACTGGTGTTGTCGTGGACGACGGCGCCGATGAGGCGCTGGACCGGCTGGTCGCCCAGCGCGCGGCTGAGTTCCGTCACGACCACGCGGGACAGCCGCATGGCCAGGTCGAGGTCGAACCGAGTGATTCGGCCCAGGCGGACAGAGCCGTCGGTGTGCACGACTGCGGCGACCATCACGAGGGAGTCGGTGGGGACGAACCCGATCAAGGCGGGGATGGCGGCCAGGAGACCCTCGTCGGTCAAGGAAATCGCTTCAGACATCAGGGAACCTCGCTGACTACAGTGGACGAATGGTGCGGGTGGAACGGACGTGGCGGCGGCCCGGTGGCCCGATCGGCCGCTGGTAGGTCGGCGACGTCGCCGGCGAATCGACGGCGGATGTCGTCGCACGAGCGTCCTTTCCGGCAAAGAAAAACGGTGCGGACGACTGGAGACCGGAGGTCACCGGCCGAGTTCGGCGCGCAGCGTTGCCGCGGCGATGTGGGCGATCCACGGCGGTGACGGCCGTCGGACGTCACCGCCGGAGGCGGGGATGAATCCGTTGACCGCGACGCTCCAGAACTCCGGCCAGGGTTCGGCGTCGGTGCGTTCGCTGCGGTAGATCACGCGCACGTCTTGCCCGTCAGCACGCCGGGCGTGCGCAGTGATCCGGATCGCGATACGCATCCAGTCGCGGCGCTGCACGGGCTCGTCGTAGAGCAGCGAGACCGGTGTCGCGGGCAGTGCGCGGCACAGCTCGACGAGCACGCCGCGCGCGACGTTCCACGCGCCGTAGCTGCCGAGGCTGCCGCGGTGGGGGATGTTGCAGGCGACCGACTCGGGCAGCACATAAGAGCGGCTCCAGTCGTAGGGACTGAACCACAACCGGTCCTCAGGCATGGTCGGCCACCGCCGTGTTCGCCTCGGCGAGCGCGCGGGTCATGCAGTTGTCGGTGAAGCGTCGCCGCTCGTCCTGCAGCTGCTCGGGCCACGTACCGGCGTCGGGTTCGAGGATGTTCCAGGCGGCGGTGAGCGCGGCGTCGGTGCAGAGCCCGTCGGGATCGAGGTAGGGGTAGACGGCTTCGACAACTCGACAGGCTTCCACGACCCCGGCGGGGAAGCAGGTGTTCCAGACTGCGGTGATGAACGCGGTCTTGTGCCGCCGGGTGCGGGCGAGGTCGTCGAGCCAGGTTCGGGGTTCCGGCGCGAGTCGGCGGCCGCCGAGTTCGGTTTCGATCAACCGGCACGCCCGGGCGTAGGCGGATTCGGTGTAGTCGTTCGGTGCGCTCTGGGCGGTGGTCGCGGTCATGGCGTGCCTCCGGGTCGGGTGCGGGTGAACCCGACCTCCCGGAGCACAGCCGGGATCCTCGGGCGCCTGTCAGACCGCGTGACGTGGCGCGGGAGCCGGCGCCCGAGGGCCCGGGTGTGCTGTGCTGGCGGCGGTCGTCCGTACCGGCCGGAGTGCCTGATCGCGGCTACGGTCAGTCGGCCGGCGGCGGGGAGGTGCGGTCCCCTCTTCTTCCAGCACCTGCTGGGTCCGGCGCACGAAGTCGAGCAGTTCGGCCGGGGTGCCCTCAACGGTGACCACCGTGACGTTGCGATCATCGGTCAGGACGAGGGCGAAGTCGCCGTCGGCGAGCAGTTGAACGCCGGCCTCGTCGCCCGGGCGTGCCAGCGTGACGTCGCATCCTGCGGGGATACCGGCGTAGTCGCTACTCATCGTGGGTCTCCTCGGATTCGGTGGCGTCGGCGCGCGCCGTGGGCGAACGCGTGAGTGTCCGGTGCTGGGCGCGGATGCGCCGTAGCGCCTGCGGGTCGGGCGTGGGGTGAGCATTCTCGATCACGTAGCGGATCAAGGGGGCAACCGGCCGCGGATTGTCGCCTGCCAGGAGGGCCAGCGCCGTGCGTGCGGTCTCGTCGAGGCACTCGGCAGCAACGTCGGGCTCGTTCCAGTCCCAGGTTTTGAAGATGTACCGTCCGTCGGCATCGGGTCGGATGCGTTCGACCGCCGATGTGCTCGTCGGATCGTCGTCGTTGAGCGCGTCGTCGTCGATGACGATCAAGTCGTCGCCGTCCCGCTGGAAGGACAGATGGTCCGAGGTGGCTTCGACGGTGATGGCGATCCACTCGGCGACGACACGACGAAATCGCGGCACGATGGCATAGAGCTGGCGGCCGAACCGCAGTTCGACGAGCTGGCCTGGGAAGTAGGGTTGGTCGTCACCGCAGAACAGCGCTTCGCCGGCGCGCACGACACCGTCGTGGAGGCCAGGTTTTGGGATCTCGTCGGGCATTCCGGATCACCTACCTTTGTCTCAAGTGGACGTAACGGAGGTCGTTGCGCGGGTGTCAAGTGCAGTCCAGGCCGCATCGGCGGCACAGCAGCGCGACACCCTCGGGCGCGGCGCGGTCGGCCGCGTCGAGCTGTGGGGTGCCGGTGGCGTCGAACCAGAGCCCGGTGGAGGGCTGGTCGTCGCAGTCCTCCGGGCGCCCGATCGGCCAGGGCCGGTTCGGCACTTCGAACACGGTGCGGCCCGGGTGGACGTACTCGCGGGTCGTCTCGTCGCGTCCGTGCCAGCGGACCGGTTCGTCGCGGCGGCGCAGGACACCAAGTCCGCCGTCAGCTGTGGTTTCTGCGGGCCGGCGGGAGGAAGCTGGCCCGGCGGCGTGGCCGAAAACGCCGGGCAGGGAGGGTGCGGACATCGGGATTTCCCTTCAGCGGGTGCAGAACGCGTGGTGGGCGGCGCGGACGAGCGCGAACCGAGAACGGCGACACCGGCAGGAAACCGCGGCGGGGTAGCGCAGTTCCGGCGGTGCGGGAGCCGCACCGGGCGATGCCGCTGGTGGGGATGTGCTGTCGTAGCGCGGATTCCACGCTGTACGGTGGGTGTTGCGCTGCGAGTTGTCCCAGCGGATCGTGATCGACCAGCCCGGGTCCGTCAGGTCGCCGTCGCGGAATCGGATGGTGACGGTCTCGACGAGGTACCGGCGATGCCAGTACCCGTCCCAGTAGGTGCCGCCGACCTGGCGCGGGCCGATCGCGTCGAAGACCTCGCGCATTCGCTCGCGGTGACGCCACAGGCGGGTCTGCGCGGTGTCGAACGCGCGTAGCTCGTGCGGCGGCGGTGCCCAGAGACAGTCGCAGGGCTGCGGGTACCACGGTTCGGGCTCGTCGCCATCCGACGGCTCGATGGGGTCGTCGCGATCGCTGACCAGGAATTCGCCGGTGCCGCCGCAGTCGCGGCAGCTGGCGAGAGCCCACAGCCCGCGCAGGTGGGTGTGGCGGTATCCCTCGGGAACGTGGATTATCGGCTCCGTCATGTGCACCTCCGTGAACGGTCGGTCACCGGCGGACGGGGCCGCCGGTGGTGAACCGGGCCTCGCATGCACGGCGCGGCCCGGGCCGAGGACCGCCGGACGGTGGTTCGGCACTCTGGCAAGGTCCGGGCCGCGCCGTGCTTTTCTGGTGACCGAGTGGCGCCGCGCGGCGTCCCGGCGAGGTCGGCAGCTGGCTACTTCTCGTGCGGGAGGTCCAGGATCGGCACGAAGTGGGCACAGACCACCGGTTGCCGTTGCCGGGCCTGGGAAATCACGATGCCGATGGCGTCGCGCAGGCAGGTGTGGACGGCGTGGTGGCTGGGACGGCGCGCCGGGTGGTGATGGACTACGACCGGGTCGAGAGGCCGCTGGCGCTCGCGGTGCTCGCCGGCCTGGTCGCGTTCTTCGACGCTGGAGAGCGTTGCGGTGAACCCGATGTCTGCCTGGAAGGCGATGCGCAGGCGCGCCCAGGGCAGCCAGCCGTGGGAGGCTGGGCGGCCGAGGTTCCAGTACGCGGTCGCGGTGTGGCCTTCCCGGCGGATGACAGGGTTGGGATGCGGTGCGATCGCCGAGAAGATGACCGGGTCGGCCGGTGCGGCGGGTTCGCCGTCGTGCGGGCGGACGTCGGTTTTGTGGATGGTGAACCCTGAGCCGGGACGTTCGCCGGCGATGGCCACGCACATGCCCTGGTCTTGCACGACCGTGCCCGGCTGTTGCATCCCGTCCCAAGCGAAGTCGACGCGGTCGCCTTCGGTGTAGCGGTGCTGAAGCATCGGCAGCCAGCCCGCCGGGATCAGGTGGGCGGGGATGAGAGCCTTTTCCAGGTCGGTGCTGTCCGGTTGCCGCTGCCAGAGCCAGACCGGCTCCTGTGTGCCGGGGGCGGCGGGATCTGATGACGCGTTGCGGGGCATGGCGGGTCTCCTTCTCAGCGGATGGCGAGTCGCGGTCGGGGTGCCGGGCGGTCGGTGAGGATGCGGGGGTTTTCGCGGCCGGCGGCGATGCCGTCGCGGATGGTGGTGGTCAGTTCGCGGGCGTCGAAGTCGGCGACGCCGAGGTGGTGGCGGGCGGCGTTGGTGAGGTGGTGGGTGATTGCGGCGGCGCTGATCCAGCCGTTGCCGTGCAGTTCGCCGAGTGCTGCTGCGGCGGCGTAGACGGTGATGTGGCGGTGGCCTTCGGTGGCGGTGGCGACGTTGCGGCACTCCGCGGTGACGGCGGCCTGGACGTAGGCGCTGACCCGGCGGCTGGTCGCCGGCAGCGGCGGTGGTGGCGGATGGGCGGCCGGTGGGGGTGCAGGTGGTGGGGTGAGGGCGGTGACGAGCCAGCCGGGCAGGACCGCGACCGGAATGTCCCAGGTGACGGCATAGGGCACCGGCACGCCGTGGACGACGGCGAGGGAACCCGGGGCGGCGACGAGCGCGCCGGGGCCGCGGGTGTCGACGTGCCAGCCGAGCCCGCGGCCGCGGGCGCCGACGGTGCTGCGCAGCCGCGACCCTGACGGCCGGGAGAAGAACCGGTGTTCGCCGCCGCGGGGGGTCGCGACGGTGAACGTGTCCACCGGGTCGGGTTCGCCGGCCTGCTGGGCGAGCAGGGCGAGGACGTCGCGGCCGTGGGTGATGCCGCGGCGGGCCCAGCGGATGGGGATGGGTCCGTGGGCGGCGTCGAGGTCGAGCACGAGCAGACCCGCGGGTCCGCAGGCGATGCCGATGTTGTGCCTCGGGTGGCGGCGCCACCAGCGGCGGATGCGGTCGGGATCGCAGGTGGCTCGCTGCTGCCAGTCGGGAATGGCGGGCCGCTTGCTGCGCGGGGCGAGCGGGAACACCGGCCATCCGCGTCCGGCGGCGCCCAACGCGGCTGCCAGCAGTCCGTTGGTGGCGGGGACGAGCGCCGGCGCCGGCGCAGTCGTGGTGGTCATGGCACCAACTCGGCCGCGATCGGGGCCGGGACGGGGTCGATGACCATGGCTGCGGCGTTGTCGGTGCCGCCGAAGTACCGCGCGGCGAGTGTCAGCCGGTTCGCACACGCAGCTGGGTCGCTGAACGTCCGGACCGCGCGAGCGAGAGAGGCGTGGGGAACGTACTGGTGGACGCCGTCGCTGGTCAGCAGCAACCGGCGGCGCGGGCCGGTGGTGATGACGTGGCCGATGTCGGCGGGGGTGGCGGTGCCGACGGAGCTGGTGACGACGTGGTCCTGCCCGGCGGCCAGGTCCTCGAGGACCTGTGGCCGGTCGCGGTAGCGCTCGGCGAGGGTGTCGCGCAGATGCTGGCCGTAGGTGTGGTCGACCGTCAGCTGGGTGAGGACGTCGGTGTCGCGATCGTATTCGTAGGCCCGGCAGTCCCCGACCCACGCGATGTCCCAGCCATCGCCGTGCGCGGGCGGGAGTGGGGTGGCGACGACCATGACGGTGTCGGCGGTGAGGCCGTCGGCGAGGATGCCGGTAGCGGCGAGCAGGCCGGCGACCGCGCCACGGTCGGAGGCGACGCAGCTGGCGAGCGCCGCCGTGCTGCCGGCGGCGTAGGCGGCTGCGGGGGTGTCGCCGATGCCGTCGGCCAGGGCCCAGCCGTGGCGGGTGCCGGTGATGGACATGTGGGTGCCGGTGGCGTCGGCCTGGTGGACGCGCTCGCCGATGCGTAGTGCCGTGCCGGGTAGGTAGCTGGGGTGTTCGGCGGCGTAACGGCGGTGGTGGCGGGCCAGAGCGCGGGCGTCGCGGTGGGATTCGGCGATCTCCGCCCAGCCGCAGCGGCAGGTCGCGTGAGTCCAGCACGGGCCGGGCGGCAGCGGGGCATACGGCCAGACGGGGTGGTGCCCGGCGGCGTAGGTGCTGGTGCGGTGGATGGTGTCGAAGACCGGCGGAAGGTGCGGATGCATCGAAGGGACTCCGTTCACCCGCAGGGCTGGCGGCGAGCCCGGCGGGAGGCAAGGACGACGGACGGGGCAGGAAGCTGGGGCGGGCCCGGCTGTAGTGCGCGGGCCCGCCCCTGGCGAGGAACCGGGTGCGGCGCCGATCCGAGCGGCTAGCTCGCGGCGCCGATCAGCTCCGCCTCGGCCTCGGTGTCTTGCTCGACCGGCTCCGAACCGGTGCCGCCATCGGCGTAGTCGGTCGCCGTGCCGTTCTGGTCGTTCGCGTCCGCGTCGTCGACGTCGTCGACCTCGGCGGTGGGGTCCTCGATCTCGGCGTCGTTCGGGACCTCGGCACCGTCGGCCCCGTCACCCTCGGCGGTCGCGCCGCGGTCGCTGGTGGGGTCGGTGGCGAGGTCGCCGAGCTGCGCGGCGATGACCTCCTGCTCGGTTTCCGGGTCGATCACCTTCCGCTCGACGTCGGAGGCGGGGTAGCCCCAGCCGATGATCGCGGCCATGTACGCCTGGGCGGAGCCCCACGGGCTGCGCCAGGTGTTGCGGGAGAGGTCCGCCTCGATCGCGCAGAGGGTGAGGAACAGGTCGTAGAGGGTGGCTTTCCCTGCGGTGGGGGCCTTGGCGACCTTGGCGGTCAGGTCAGCGAGCGTGGCCCCCTCCGGCAGGCCGAACAGCGTCATGGCCAGCGGGTGGTTGCGCTCGAACGCGCGCCGCAGCTCGTAGCCGCCGTGCGCCTTCTGCAGCGCGAGGAACAGCTGCGCGCCCTGCGGCGCGGTCTTGCGCTGCACCAGCCCGGCCAGCCACTCCCGGCGCGGCGCCGCGGAGGCGTCCCAGTCCTTGTTGTTCTTGATCACCCACTTGCGGATGATCGCCGCCTTCCGGCGCTCGAGGTCGGCGGCGGCCTGGGCGGCGCGCGCGGCCGCGACCTCATCGGTCTGCACGGCCGCGTCCTCGCCGTCGGAGGACTCGTGGTCGTCGGATGTGCCGGTGCTGGTGGGCACGGGGGTGAAGTCCGCGCGGCCGGCCGGGGCGTAGCTGAGGGCGTGACCGTGGGCGAGGAAGTCGGCGCAGCCGTAGACGGCCACCGGGATCTGGTTGCCCTGCTCGTCGTGGTGGTCGGTCTCGATCCAGGCTCCGTGTCCCGGGCAGGAGGCGTGGTCCTCGACGGTGAGCTCGGTGCGCGGCTCGTCCTCGGGGGTGGGGCGCAGCCGGTCCAGGGAGCGCGCGTCCCCGTCGTCGTCGGGCAGGCTGTTGTCGAAGATCGTGACGTTCGCAGTGGTCAGTTCCTCGGTGAGGTCCTCGGTCAGGGCCGCGAGTCGCTGCTTGTCCGCGCGTTCGGTGCGCTTGCGCTCAGCGAGCTGGGCGAAGTTGTTCGGCGCCGTACGCGCGGTGAGGATGAGTTCCTTCGCCGTGTCGGTGTCGCCGGCCTCGTCGAATTCGGCGATGACCGCGGCCTGCAGCAGATCCAGGTCGTAGCGTTCGCTGGCCTTGAGCGCCAGCTCGCTCTGCCCGGCCTGCAGGACGTTCTCGACGTAGATCTTGCCCTTCCTGCCCAGCGCGAGCTTGCGGGCGATCCCGGCGGGCTTGAGATTGAACGCGGCGAGCTGCTCCAGAGCGCGAGCGGTGTCGGCCAGGGTCAGCGACCTGCGCAGGGCGGGGTCGTTCTCGATGAACTGGTTGACGATCCGCTCGATGGTGGCCTTGCGCTCGTCGGCCGGCGGCGGGGTCTTCATCCAGACCGGCACCGTGCAGCCGGCTTCGCGGGCGTTGAGGACGCGGCGCTGGCCTTCGGTGACCACGACGGCGCCGGTGTCGTAGTCGCGGTAGCCGTTGACCGCGGTCTTGACGCCGTGGGTCTTGAAGTTCGCCGTGGTGTCCTCGTCAGCCTCGGCGTTGTCAGTGCGCACGTTCTCGGCGAGCAGCACGGTGTGCGGGTCGGCCCGGAGGATGGTGTCGATCTCGGCGTCCCACTGCGCGTGCAGTGCCGCGCGGTCCTCGTCGGACAGTTCGTCGAGCGGGGTCTCCTCGACGTCGGTCGCGGTCGTGTCGCCGTCGGCCGCGGTGTCGACGATGACGGCACCGCCCAGGTCGTTGGTGGGGAGATCGGTCGTCGGGAGGTCGCTGTCCGTCGGGTTGTCGGTGTCGCGCTGGGTCGGCAAGTCCATCGTGCTGGTCACGAAGGGGCTCCTTCACACGGGCCGGCCGGTCACCGGAACGAATCCGGTGACCGGCCACGAACCCCGCACCACCTTCTTTCTCCATTACCGCGTCGCGGTGATGGAGAAGCGGAGTGCGGGCGTCCCGGTCGGGACGCACTCGCCCAAGCGGAGCCGCCCGCGTCGGCGGCAAGCCCGCCCCTTCCCTGCCCATCCGCCGCCGACGTCGTGATCGGGCGGGCTTCCGCTGACGCCAGGTTCCGCTAGAGTGCGTCGGCCCGACCGGAACACCCGCACCACCTTTCAGCGCAGCAACACTGTCCGAGCCTCCCTGCCTAGCCCTGCTGCAGCGGGCTTATCGCGATCGGGCTCTTGCTCCGGTCATCTCATGGTTCAGCTCATCTCGGAGCCGGATTCCGCAGCAGGCTCAGCATTCCGCTGCGGTGGGAGAGCGTCAGCCAGATGTCGGCGATGTCCGGGTGCGCCCGGCCGTGTCGGATCGCGTCTTCCAGCTCCCGTACAGCGTCGGCGGGGAGGCCGGCGATCGCTTTCGTGTAGTCGATCTTGGTGCCGGGTTCCGGTGCGGCACCCCACCGGTAGCGCGCGCGTTCCCGCGCTCGGGCGACGCCCTCCCGCAGCGACTCCAGGGACGGCAGCGACGGATCGGGCTCGGCGACGGTGACCTCCCGCACGAACAGGTCGACGCGGTCGAGCAGCCACAGCGGGATCCGGGCGAGGTAGCGCGCCCGCTGCGCCGGGGTGCAGCGGCACTTCTTGGCCCGGACGCTGCCGCAGAGGCAGTCGCGGGCGGTGAACACCACGCGTGCCCCGGCCGGGCGGGATTCGGCACCTGCCGCGGCGGTGATGCCGATCGTGCCGTGCTCCAGCGCCGGACGCAGCACCTCGACGATGCGCGCGGAAAGCTCGGGGAGGTCCTCGACGGTCAGGACGCCGCGGTGGGCCAGCGTCAGCAGTCCCGGGCGACTGAGTGATCCGGCTACCGCGGCGATCGTGTCGTCGGGCAGCAGGGGAACTCCGGGCGGCCGGAGGTGCTCGCTGCGGTCAGGGGCAGGTTCGCCGGCCAGGAAGTGCCACGTGCTGACCTCGAGCGCCTCGGTGTCGGTGAGGTCGGCCATTAGCGCCCGGATCAACCGTGGCAGCAAGAGGATCGGGGTGCCGGGAGCCGCGACGTGCAGGGTGTGGTGACCGCCGGCTGCGGCGACCGCTGCGGCCCGGACCGCCGTGGGCGACAGCCGGGCCCAGGCTTCAGGCGTCCACGACGCGGTAGGCGATGCTCCTTCGCGCGACTCGGGTCGCTGGGCCGGGGTGAGTCCGCCGCGCAGCCAGTTGACCAGGTCGTTCAGGCCGGCGACGGGGACGGTGGTGAGGCCGGGGACGTCGCGGGCTTCGGCAGCGTTGGCGGCGGGCACGACCAGGTGGGTGAACCCGGCCACGGCGGCCGCGATCGCTCGCGTCCGCACGTCGGGGACCGGCCGGACGGTGCCGTCGAGACCGAGTTCGCCGATCAGCGCGGTCGCGGTCAGCCGTCGGACTGGTACGGCCTCGGTGGCCAGCAGGGCTGCGGCCGCGGCGGCGAGATCGACGTCGGAGCGCGGGTGCGCGGTGGAGGCGGTCAGGTGCACGACGCCCTCGGGCCACGACAGGCCGCTGTTGCGGATGGCCGCGCGCACCCGGTCGCGGGTCTCGCGCGAGACCGTCGGGCTGAGGCCGTGCACGCGCAGCGTGGCGTCACCGACGCTGAGGTCGGCGCGGATGTCGACGATCCGGGCCTGGGAGTCGTCAAGGGTGACCACACGGGTAAGGGCTTCCATGGCATCGTCCTTCCAGGGAGAAGAAAGGACTCCGGCGCCAGTAGGGCGCCGGAGTCGGGGGCGTGCGGCGGCTGCAGCGCCGAAGGTCAGTGGCAGGTGTCGGGCGTGGCGTGGTCGGCGGCGGCGCGTTCACCGACGAGCGCGGCCAAGGCGAGCGCGTTCTCGACGGTGGCGTCGATGCTGAACCGCACCCGCCGCTGGCGGCCACGCCAGAACGGCTGCAGCACCTGCGCGGTCGCGAACAGCGGCTGACCGTAGGCCCCGACCGACACGGTGCTCGCCCCGGCGCCGGGGTGGTGCCGAACCCCGCCCCGACCGCGGCGAGAACACTGGAAAGGTCGGCGGCGTCGCACGCCCGCCGATGCGCCAGATCCCGGGCTGCATCGATCAGCTCGACCACGTCCGGGATCAGCCGCCGGGCCAGGTCCTTGCCGACCGCGGCGGCGGGCCGGGCCCGCGCCACGGTCACCGACGGCCGGACCATGCCCGCGGGCTGATGGGGACTGAGCTCGGAGTCCAGCCAGGCTTCCAGCACCAGGCGGGTCCGTTCCGCGCGGTAGGAGACGGTCACGCTGATCCACCCGCCGTCGGGGCCGATGAGCGCGGCGTCCTCACCGACACGGCGGGACGTGACGGCGCGCCACGGCTCGCCGAGAACCTCCGCGACCGCACGCAGATACGGCATCAAGTCGTCCGACATCTCCTGAGTCCTTCCGATCGCGAGGTGTGCCGATCCGGTTGCCGGTGCCGTGGTCGCGGCGGGCGCGGTGTCCCGGATGGGCACGTCGTGGAGCCGGTGCAGCGCGGACCGGGCCCGCGGCGGCGTTGCACCTGGCTGCACTGCCAAGCAACAGGCGGCCGCCGTGGTCCCGAGGCGGCGCTACCGTGGGTCTCCGGACGCGCCCGACCGGTCGCCGCCGACCGCTGTGGCTGCCTGGGTGCCGGTTCGGCGAGCGGCGCGGGCGGCCTCGACACCGGCCTGCCAGCGGCTCCACCGGCGCCCGGCCTGGCGGGCCTTGAAGTGCGCGATGTTGTTCGCCGGGATCCCGACCGGTGCCGGTCCGAGTACGGCCAGTAAGTCGGAGCACTCTTGGGAGTGCCAGTCCGCATCGGCGATGTTCCCTGTCAAGTAGGGATGTTGGATCTTTCTCAGCCTGAAGCTGACCTCTTCAGAGGGCCTGGGTTCGGGGGGCATGAGACAGCGAGCTCTATGAGCCCTCGGCCACCGCCGGAGCTGGAAGGCAATGCGCGAGGGCGCAGAGTTGGTCTCCGGATCGCCGTCGCCACGCCAAGACCGCCGCCGTGACGGCGGGCCACACGAAAGAAACACGGATGTGGCCGCGTTCCGGTCGCTGCTGAGATAGGCCCCCGGGGCTGCCGCGGGCCGCTGGGATGACGGGGTCAACGGTGGGTGGCGCGGAAGGCGACCAGGGTCTGAGACACACCACTACTTAGTCACAGGCGCCAAATGGATTGCAGAACTCGTAGCCCACCCAGTCCGTGACATTGTCGTAGGCGTCGGCCGCTTTGCCACCCACCCAGCTCACGCCCTGATAGCCCTTGAAGGCGGCCCAACCGATACCTTCCCCGGCCTCGCTCACCACCGGAAGGTTGGCCACGGCACCTAACCAGAACGCGGCGGTGTCGTTGAGGCCCATCTCGCCGTAGATCTCGCGATTACGGTCCGCACGATCAGCAAGAGCTTCGTGCCACCCAAGCTTCTCGTCGATGAACTGGCCGATCGCGTAGCCGCCTGCCGCGGAGCCCGTTCCCAGGCCCCATGGGCCGAGGAATCCAGCGCCGCGGATGAGCAGGCTTCCGGCGCCGGTCCAACCCACCGCACTCAATCCGGCCCCTAGTAGCGCCGTGGTGCCTACGCCGGAGGAGAATAGGCCGGCGGCGCTGAAGGTTCCGTCTGCGAACCGCTCCTTGCCGCTCTTCTGCGAGCGGAACAGGGCGTCGTAGAGCGATGCCGCGTTGCTCACTACGCCGATCGGGGCGAGGATGGCGTTGAGGAGGCTCATCGAAAGCCGAGCGAACTGCCCCTGGTTGGCAAACAGCCAGGGCAACCCCCTCGACGGAGCGAGGATCACGTCCTCCAGTCGCAGGATGCCGGTCGCGCCCGCCCCGCCGAGCAATCTCGTCACGAGCCGCTGGCCGGGGACAGCCATTCGCTGGAAAGGCTTCAGGAAGCTCTCGAAGAGCCAGGGCCTCCTTGATGCTTCGTCGGCGAATGAGACCGCGGCGCTCAGACCGTTGTCCGAGATTGCAGCCCACCAAGGATTGTCGTACCACGGTTCGTCGTCCTTGTTGCCCGACACGTCGCGGTCTGCGCGCAGTGATGGTGGCGACTTGCTCTCCCCGTACAGATCGACGTAGTCGACCGGGTTCTGGGCGACGTACACGTACAGGGATGGCGAATCGGCGTAGCCGCGAGGGTCGGGCGACTGGAATAGGCCGTCCTCGGGATCCAGCAGGCGACGCCGTGACAGGTACCTTTCCGAGCGCGCCAAGAACACATGTCCCCCGAAGATCGGCGCCTGTCCGAACGCCGACGTCGAACGCTGGAGACCGGCCGGATCGAAGATGGTCGGCGACCCGAAGATCCCGTATCGGTACTGCTCCACCACGTTGCCGGACGGATCGATTAGGGCGCGCAGATTTTTGCGTGGATCGAAGATCGGATACAACGTCCGACCGGACAGGTGCACGGCTACCTGCGAGCCGCTGAAGGGATGCCGGGTGAATTGGCGAACAGGGACTCCGACCTCGTTCTCCTGGTAGACATCGTTTCCGAAGTAGACGAGGGTGCGTACGGGCGTCCCCGCCTCGGTGATGCGGACCGGACGGCCAAGCGCGTCGTATTCGATCTCGGTGATCGTTGCGCCCGCATCGTCGATTTGCCGAATTCGACCCCGAGCATCGGCGCGGTAGACGAAGCGACCGTCGCTCTCGACGACGCCATCGGCATTGAACTGGAACGCTCGCGTGCCGTTGCTCGCGATCCGGTGACCCGACACGTACGTGTAGTTCCTCACGGGCACGCCCGTTTCGGATGCCGTGACCCGCGCGTCGGCCGCGTCATAGCCGAACGCCTCCACGTGGGTGCCGCCCACCGCCGCGGCGGCCGCCGCGCCGAGGATGGCGTCGTGCTGGGCCTGGGTCGTGGCGGGGGCGAAGGCGAATGCAAAGCCGTCTGTCGCTGACGTTAGCCGGTGGCGGCTGTCGAACGAGAAGTAGGAAAGGTCCGGTGCGGTGATCGAAATCGCTTCGAGCTGACGCCAGTTGGCGGCGTTGTAGGCGTATTGGACCGAGGCGACGATCCCGGGCGGCGCGGCCGTCGTGACCGCCACGAGCCGCTTCCGGTCGTCGTACCGATAGGCGTTCGCCAGTCCCGCGCCGAAGGTCGCCTCGCCCATGAAGTTCGGGCCGCTTGGGACGTAGCGGATCAACATCGGCCCGACGCCCAGCGTGCCGGGGGCGGTCTGATCGATGGAGGCGATGATGCCGTTGAGGTCGTAGGCCTGGACCTCGGCTCTGCCGTCCGGCCAGTGGCGATGCGCCCTCCCGACCGCGTCGTCGTAGGCCAGTGCCACGGTTCCGCCGATGCCCGCTTCTTCGACGAGGCGGCCGAGGCTGTCGTAGGTGCGTCGCACCGCGGAGCCGCCGCCGGCGACGGCGGAGGTCATGCGGTCGAAGCCGTCGTAACCGAATGTGTGTGTCGCGACCGGCATCAGCGGCGGCGGCACGCCGACGTTCTCGACCCGTACGGTCCGGTTCGCGCCGTCGTACGCGTAGTCGAAGACGGCGCCGGTCCCCATGTATTCGCGGACGATCTGATCGAGATCGTTGTAGACGCGGCCGATGCTCAGGCCGTTGGGATACAGCGTCTGCTCGAGCCGGCCGACGCTGTCGTAGCGGTACGTCGACACCTCGCCCAGTGGATCCGTGAACGTGATCAGGCGATCCTGGTCGTCGTACGCCCACCGACGTTCGATGTTCAGGCCACTGGGATCGACCTGCTCCGCGGTCTGATTGCCGAAGGGGTCGTACCGCTTCACGACGACGTGACCGATCTGGTTCGTCGTCCGGACGACCAGATCGCGATCGTCGTACCCGAGGAGCTCGAACGTCCCATCGGGCGTCCGCTCGCGGACACGCCGATTCCGAGCGTCGAAGTCGTACTCCTTGCGGATCACCGAAACGCTGGTGTCAGGCTCTCGGTGGCGGTTCTCGGCGACCACGACGTTCCCGTTCGGGTCATGCTGCCAGCGGTCGACGTTGCCCATCGGATCGGTCTGCTCGACCACACGCCCGAGCCCGTCGTAGATCCGGGACCACGTACCTCCACGGGGATTCGTAATTGCCTCGACGCGGTCGTTCGCGTCGAACTGGAAGACCGTAGTGCGATCGACCGCCGTAGCGATGTTGCCCGCGAACGATCGCACGACCTCGCGGACTGTCCGGCCACGGAGGTCGTACTCGAACCGCTTCTGGGCCAGGACGCGGGTGGTCCCTGTTCCGTCATCGCCGACCACTTCTTCCGACTCGAGGACGTTGCCACTCTGCCAGGGCCGCCGGACGAGGCTGCCGTTCGGCAATGTCATCTGGCTGAGGCGAGAGAAGCCGTCGTAGTCGTACGTGGTCGTCGAGCCGTGGGTATCGGTCGTTCGAGTGAGGTTTCCGGCCCGATCGTACGTCCAGCGCCGACGCAGGCGTGTGCCGTCGCGTCCCTGGAGCTCCTCACGAACCAGCAGGCCGCGCTCGTCGTATATCCGGGCGAGACGGCTGCCGTCTGGGTATGTGGTGAGGGCCGGGCGGCCGCGGTAGTCGCTCCGGACCTGGACAATCCGGGCCGCCGCCGTGTTGACGGCCTGGCGGTGCCGCACCGGGTAGCCGAGGACGTCTCGCTCGAGCTCGTCACGGATGCGGCCCCCTGCGAACGACGGGTCCGTGTAAGTCCCCGCGGGCCGCTCGGAGGCAACCAGAAACCCGTCCGCGTCGTATTGATATTCCACCGCAGCCACGCTCGTGCCGCCCGACGGAATGGCGGTCTCGAGGAGCCCGAGGGCGTTGAAACGCTGCTGGCCTTGATGCCTATTGCCGTCCGTGATCGTCGACGGATAGCCGTGGACGTCGTACGCGATCCGCCGCTCGACGCCGAGAACTCCCGCGTCGGACGTGGTCTTGATCAGGGCGCCTCGATGTGGGCCGGCGGCCTCATATTCGAACTGGTTCCGCGTCCCATCCGGCAGGACCACTTCGGTCAGCTGCCCACGATTGTTGTGGGCGTATCGGGTTCGCGACTGCTGGGTAGCACCGGACGGCAGCGTGACGGCCGGCTGGATCAGCTCGACGAGCTTGCCCGTGTTCGCGGGAGCGGCCGGCGTGACGTCGAAGTCGTAGCGGTACCGGGTCAGGGCGCCCTGCTCGTTCTGCTCTGCGACGAGCAACTGATACTGCGGCTCGTACTGGCCACGCCATACGATCCTGCTCGGCGATGGGAAGCCGGCGGCTGCTGTCAGCTCCTTCTGCAACAGGCGTCCGCGCATTCGTGGATCGGCGTTGGTGTGATCGAAGGAGTACAGCTCCTGGCTGCCGTCCGGATGGGTGATTTCGACGAGATTCCCCTGGTCATCCATCCCGTACTGCCAGATGACCACTCGAAACGAGCCGTCCTTGCTCAATCGGAACCGGCGGTCGAGCATGTCCCCCCGATAGTTGAACGTGAAGGTCTCAAGCCCGAACTCCGGAGTCATGACCTCGACCCGGAACGCGGGGACGTTCACGAACAGTCCGTCGGCCGGGACCCACTGCAGCTCGCTGTACCGGTACTGATATTGGAAGCCGCCGACGAGCTGTTCCCTGACGCGTGCGTACGAGGGGTTCGCAGGATCTTCCTCGTACGTGTTCTCAAGGAAGATACGGCATTTTCCGTCGCTGACGCGGACGATGTTGTGTCGAATCTCGGGAGGCGACCAGGTCGGCGCGTAGTGATACTCCTTCCGGATTCCGTCGGGAAAGTAACGCACGCAGGGCGTCGTCACATGGACTAGGTGCATGGCCTCCTCGTCGTGCTCATACGTGAACACTCGGCCCGTGTGATCCCCCACGGAGACGAGCAGCCCACAGACGTCGTAGCCGAACCGGATGACGCGATCGTCATCGTCGCGGACCTCCGCGAGCTTGCCATCGGCGAGGTAGGTGAACCGCAGTCGGTTGCCGTGCCGGTCCGCGATCCAGATCAGCGGGATACGTTCGGGATCGAGCCAGCTCGCAGGGCGCTCGTAGCGGCGAGCACGTCCACCCTGCTCAAGCACGTCGTACACGGGTGCCGGCCCGGGGAGGCGGACGAGCTGTTCGAAGTCGCCGCGCGGCGGCTCAAATCCCGCGCCACCGTTCCGGAAGACCTGTTCGCGCAGGTTGCGCCAGACGGCGACATCGCCCGACGTCAGCTCGCGAAGGTACGAATTGAAGCAATGGTCCCAGTTCCAGCCCATCGGGCCGAAGTAGGGCGCCCCGCTCCGGTAGGTCCGGGTGAAGGCGAAGGGCACGGCGGCGTTCGGGATCGTGAAGTCGGTTTCCTGGATGACGAACGCGCCGCTGAAGAGATCGACGGGCTCGCCGGTGGATGCACGGCGCTGTGGCTGGTCGGCACCGTGCGTGAAGAGCGGCTCCCCCTGCGGAGGGCGCCGTGGCTCCTCGGTCGGTACGGAGGCGGGGGTGGGGGCGGAGGTTTCGCTGCCCGTCGCGGCCACTCGAGGGTCGGGAGCGCCTTGCTGCGTGGCGCTGTCCCCCGATGATCCTGGATCGGTCTCGCTGGGGTTGGAGGTAGTGGCTGAGGAAGATATCGGGGCCGGCATGGTCGGAATTGCTCCACCCCCGCACTCGGCACGGACCTCATCCATGTCAATGCCCGAGATCCCGCCTCTGCCTGGGTTCGCCGCTAGCGCCGCGTTGTAGGCCGCGATGTACGTGCACGCATCTAACTGCGGCGTGCTTTCCCCCGGGCCAACGTGCTCGACCGGCTTTACGGGGTCGCCGGTCGGATAGTCGAAACCGTTGGCGTTTTCACGTAGGACGAGCTGATATGGAGCAGGCACGGCGTCACCTCGGCTTCAGACACGGCCCGGCCCGTTACCGCGAGCGCTACTTCCGGTCGATCGGCTTGAACTTCACGCCGAGCCACGTCAGGCGGAGGCGCTCCACCTCGGCCTCGGCGAGTCCCGTGGCCCTCGCCAGCTCCGGCGACTTCAAGGACAACAGGTCACCCCGAGTGAAGTCCTCTCGCTTCTTCTGGAGCAGCGCCTCCAGGACCTTGTCGGCGCTCGACGGGATGTCGATCCCGCGCTTGTCCTGGAGCAGTCGCCTTCCCTTGCCGGTCTGTCGGATGCGCATCTCGAGTTGTCGAGTGAAGAAGTGGGACTCCGCGAACCGCTGAGGGCGTGTCGTCGGATCGTTCAGGGTCTTGATGGTTTCGGTCTTGATGTAGTCGCTGAGCTGGTTCACCGCTCGGATAAGGTAATGTGGATCGACGTGCACATTTCCTGCAGACGGCGTCGCCTCGGCATAGCCGGTTTCGAGTGGCGCGATGCCCGGGGCCAACATCCGGTTCCGGCCCTCCGGTTTCTCGGAGCGCGCGAGCAGCTTTAGGACGCTGAATTCGTCAGGCACCCGCCTCACGTTGAGGAGCATCTCCCCCGGCCCGATTACTCCTTTCTCACCTGCACAGCAGCAGAGACCACGCGTCGTGATCATCAGCGATTCCTCTTCGCCGATCTGCTTGATCTTCTCGTCGGACTCGATGTAGACGTTCAGGCGCCGCTGAGCGAGGCCGGTCTGCTGGTCGAGCTGGTCAGCGCAATCGGCAAACCAACCATCACCCTCGTCCTGGATCCAGACGCTGCTGTTCGCCTCGGCATTGATGGTCAAGGTCCGCCGATCGGGACTCAGGACGACCGACGACGACCCGTGGTCATGGACGTTCGTCGCGTCGCCGTACCCGGTGATATGGTAGCCCGATCGAGCGGCGTAGGCGACGCTGTCCGTCACCTTCTTGACGAAATGCTTGTAGTAGATGTCATCCGAGTCGAACCAGTAGTCCACGGTGCAGCGAACCTGTCGACTGACGGCCGTGTCGGCCGTCGAGGGCAGGTCCGCGGACGCGCTCGCAAGGCTGGTCTGCTCGGTCAGCTTATCCGTGTTCATGATCGGCGTCTTGGTGAGGTGGCTCGTGTCCAGGCGGAGGGAGACGCAAAAGTCCTCCTGGTCCAACCGCTGCGACACGATCAGGAAGAACTCCTGGATCCCCTCTACCGGACGGGGTCCGCGCACGAAGCCGGTGGGCTCCTCCAAGGTGTGGGGACGCGGCTGTATGAAGAAGACGGCCCTATTCGTCCCGAGGTGGTAGCTGTCCAGGAGGTGGTACATCTGGGAAAGTTGAGTCGAGAAAGAGTAGGTTTCCCGCTTCTCCTGGCCGACGTCCTGGCTGCGCGAGGACAGGCTCTCGCCCGAGTTGACCCGCTTGGTTCCCCACTGCCCGTTGGGGTTGGAGACCGAAACGCCGTAGCCCGCGGCTTGCGCGCCGAAGCCGCCGCCACCGGTATCGATGTCGAGCACTTCCAGGGACTGGGTGTTGCCGGACGACTTCGTGATGTTCAGTGACTCTATAGACCGCGACTGCTTCTCCTGGGTGTCCGTCGCCATCTCATAAAGCTCTCGCTTCTTCGGCTCGAAGTCCATGATGTAGGGATAGCTCCCCAGAGGCAGGTCTGTTCCGGTGTGAGGGCCCACTGTGACCTGCAAGATCGCGCCGTGGCACGGGTGGTAAGCGTTGAGGAGGTCCTTCAGGCCCGGAATGGTCGACACGTTCACGTCGTCCCAGTCGATCTCGCCCTGGATCTCCTGGTTGATCGGCTGATAGCCGGTGATCGTCGCGGTGACCTTCAGGTACGTGACCCGCTGGTTCGGGTACTCCTGATACTCGTCGGGAGGCACGTACCGAAAAACGGCCAATGAGGTATGCCACTTGGCCGGACGGACGTCGTCGCAGACCTTCGCGTCGAGCATGTCTTCCGTGACGCAGATCCGCTCCCAGGGGATGTCCGTGGGCAGATTCAGCTTAAAGTTCGACATGCCAGCGCCCTCCTTCAGGTCCGGACACTTCGCCGAGTGGGAGTATCATCTGCCGCCGTCCGGTGAGACATCAAGGTTATCCGGCCGCGTCGCGATGGCATAGGGCTTGGGCGCGTTTGTAGTGGCAGAGCACGAATGCCTGCGGGTTGTCGTAGATCATGGCGTGCGCGCGGTTGCGGGCCTTCAGCTTGGCGAGGAGGTTCTTCACGTGGGTACGGATGGTCTCGTGTGACCGGAACTGCCTGAGCGCGATCTGGATGTTGCTCAGGCCGCGGGCGACGTCGTCGAGGACCTCCCGCTCCGTAGCGGTCAGTTTGGCTGACTGGGACATGCTCAGACCTCCGAGGGGCTGGTGGCGAGGCGAGGGGGCTGGCCGGGCAGCGCGGCGCGTGCGCTGACCCGGCCAGCCCCGAACCGGGAGCCGGCTCGCCCGGGGGGAAGGCGTGCCGCTCGGGGATTCCCGGTTCATTCAGGTGGCCTCGCGCGGGGTGGTGTGCGGACGATGCCGGTCACCCAGGTCCCGCCGTGGCACCGGTCAAGGCCCCGTGCCTGCGGCCGGACGTCGATGTGTCGAAGTGGCCTTGACCGGTGTCGCGGGACCTGGTCGCCTGATCGAGGCCGCACGACACCGCGAGGTCACGGGTGCCCGGGAGCCACGGCGTCGGTCGCGAGATCGCGATCGGCCGTCCATGCAATGAGGGCGTCGGCGGCGGCGTGGACGGAGTCGTAGCGGGGCTGCTCGACGTCGGGCAGATCGGGACGTAGCACGGATCCGCTGAGGTTGCGGGGTTCGTAGCGGTCGAGCACGCCAGCGGTGACGCGCCGGACGGTCCCGACGGCGCGGCCGTCGACGCGCACCTGCCAGAGGTGATCGAACCGGTACACCGCGCGGGCCGGTGCGGTGCGCGGGTGGTGCTCGGGGTAGCGGTAGGCGGCCCACCAGTTGGTGATAGAGCAGTCGATGACGTGGTCGCCGGCGTTGACGATCGCGGTGACCGTGTCGCGGGCCAGCGCCGGGCCGACGAGGTCGGCCAGCATCGTGAACGCATCCCGCGCCTCACTGATCGCGGCCAGCACCGGCGCGGCCTGCTCCCGCAGCGCTGTCGCGTTCAGGTGCCCGAGTTCGGTGTTGCGGTCGGCGTAGGCGCGCTCGTTGGTGAACCCGCGGATCCAGCGAGGGGCGAGGGCGTCCAGGCAGGCGATGCAGTCGTGGCAGCGGTAGATGCTCGGGCGGACACCGCTATCGAGATTCCGTGTCCGGTGTTCGTGCAGCCGTCGGTGCCGCACGTCATCGGTGTGATGGTGCTGGTGCTCATGGCGCGGGTCCTTTCATGAGCCGGAACGGCGAGCGAGGGCGGGGACCGGAGAGCGTTCAGACGGCGGCGAGGACCTTGTGCAGGGTCGCGGCGGCGGTGCGGTCGTGCTTGCCCAGTTCACCTGTCATCACCCGGGTCATGTTCCGTTCGGCACGGCTGGCACCGCGGATGACGGCCTCGTGGTTCAGGTGGGTGTTGACTGCCTGCACCACACCCCACCCGGTGTTCTTCCACGGGCTGACCCGACTGTCGCTGGTCCACAACCGGGTCAGCGCCGATCGCTTATTGACGGCGTTGGTGCGCCCCCGGCCCGGCTCGGCGGGAATCGGAGTGTGGGCGTCCAGGAAGGCTTTCCAGGCGTGGTCGGTGACCGTGGTCTGACACAGTTTCTTGACCTCGGCGGCGAAGTCCTCGGCGACGGTGTGCACGATCTGCAGGGCCTCACGGGCGGAAAGCAGCTGCAGCGCGCTGTTGCGCGTGTGGACGATGGCGACTTCCTGGCCGTCTTCGCGCAGCCCGATGTTCATGGTGTTGTCACAGACGACGTTGGTGACGACGCGCTTGTAGCGGGTCTTGAGGCTGGCATCGTGGCTGGAGCAGGCGAGCAGGTTGGGCCGGAACTCCACCCCTTCGGGGGTGATGGTGTTGTCGGGGACTTCGACGCTGACCCAGGCTTGCTTGCGTTCGCGCAGCAGTCCGGCGGAGCCGATGGCGAGGCCGTCGTCGAGCAGTGCGGCGACGTTGTCCAGCAGCCAGGTGCTGTACTGGTGGATGCCGTATTCGTCGGTGTGGATGGCGAGAAGGTCGCCGGTGTCGGAGGTGGTGACGCCCAAGTGGTGCTCGGCGAGGCGGAGCCCGAACCGGTCTTCGACGAACACCCGGGCCGGCTCGGCGCTCCAGCCGAACAGGCGTCGTTTGACCTCGGTGATGGGGATCGGGCCGGGGTAGTGGTTCGGTTCAGTTCCTTGGTGGTCGGCGCGGTAGTGCCAGGCGTGGCCGCGTTGGTCGGTGAATCCGATGAGGACGTTGGTGTTGAGCCACGTGCTGGTTTCCTTCGACACGGTCAGAGTCCTCTCTTCGTGGCCGGTGTTTGGCCCGCTGCACGGGGGCGGCGGGCTCGCGGGTGGACGGCCACGGCTCACCAGGCCGAGCGCCGGCGGTGCACAACGCCCCGGAACCGCGGAGTGAGCCGGTGCTGTGGACAGGTGGCGGTGCACCGCCGGCGCGGGCCTGGTTCCCTCGGTCCGGTCACACCGCGACGGCCGAACGCCCGGCACCCCGGAACCGCCGATCCACCGGGAGCGCGAGAGGCGTGCCGGGATGTCACCTAACCCGATCTTGCGCCGTGGCGGGTGATCCCACCTGGAGACGGCGTCGACGATCTTCAGGCCGCTCGCCGAGTCCGAGCAGGCGCAGGACGTGTTCGATGTCCAGCTCGGTAAGGGCCGATGCGACGGCGGAGCCGGTGTGCAGATCGCGCAGCGGCAGCGGGTGGGTCTGGCCGCTGCGGCGGTGCTTGAGAGTCGCCACATCCCCGTGTTTGGCGCGGAAATCTTGTTCGAGCTGGGCGTACCAGGCGAACCGATCGGGAAAGACGTCCCGGGTGCGCCGCCAGTGGGCCTGACCCCCGCGCACACAGAGGCCGCCGCAGTCTATTGACCGGACTTGGGGGCTAAGCGCTGCGGGTCAGCTGGAGTGCTGGCAGTCACCCAGCGGGACGCCATCAGGTCACATCGAAATGCAGACCGAAATGCATTAGCATGTTTCGGGCCGTACATGGTGTCGGACGATAGGTGAACCCGGTACTGCTAAACCTTGATTTGGTCCTGTGCGTCGTATGAAAACTGTTGCAGTCGGGGTGTTCGCATGCCTCCATGCAAACTCTACCTGGAGAGCTGGTCCTCTGACGCAGACGATCGCGGGTCGCGGCTTAAGCGGATGCCAACTCGCTGCCGAGATCGAACCGCCTGGTTGCCTTCAATATGGCCGCCTTCCGCATAGGTTCTGGGCCCGTAATTTCGGTAATCGCGGTTGCGATGTCCTCAAGGATTGACCCGAGACTCGTTAGTCGAGCGTTGGCTGTGTCCCAGAAGGTGTCGAACTTGCTCATGGTGACGGCGAGGTTGATTAGGCGCATGCCAAGCATTGCCTTTGCGCGAAGGATTTCGCCCGCTTGTGATTGGAATGTCAACGACTGCAAATCGTGATCGTCGGACCCCGTGACGGTTTTCGTCAAGTTGTGGAGGTCCCATAAGTGGGTGATATCTGGATCTGCGGGGTTCGCTGTTCGGACGGCCGCTAAGGTGATCTCTCTCAAATCGTGCAGGACGACGTGGGATACAAGATCCACGATGGTCAGGGCCGTGTCGCTTCGGCGCTGTAGCTCGACGGCCATTCGCGCTGTGCGTAGAAGGTCCCTTGCCAAACCGCCGGACCAGGCATGACAAAACATGGCAATTAGTGGGGCAAAGCCTGCCGCTCGAGCCTTGACGACGGCGACGGACTCGTCGAGTGTCAGGTGTCCTGCATTGACGATTACATCAAACGCCGAGTCGAATGCGTCGCGAGTGGGCAGGCCACGCTGTTCGAATGAAGCGAGCGCATCGGTAGATACGGTCACCAAGAAGTGTATGCCCTCGATGTGGAACAAGTCTTTCAGTTCATTTGTGATCGAAACAAGACTCTCCGGCTTATCCAGCTTGTCAAGTTCATCGACGCAGACAACCAATTTGTCATCCGGATGAGCAGAGGCGAAGAGTGTTAGTAGATGGCGGAGCTCCATAACTAAATCAGCATGCGACATGGCGCGACTCTTTGCTTTGACGGAGTCGTCGTCGGCCCCCTCGAAAATTGACCATATTTTGAAGGTATTCTTACTGGTTGTCGTTTGCTCTATTTCCCACTTGAGTAGGTGTTGAATCCGTCGGGCTTGGCGGATGTCGGCTGGTCCTGATTCTAACCCTATCGAAGCGAGGCTATTTATCATGGTGAACACCACGCCAATGACCGAAAAAATGATCATACCCAAGCCGACGGCGAGATAGATATCAATTTTGTTTGCTTCTGAACTTAGGTCTAACAAGCGTAGTAGGGCAAAAATAACGCCCACGACACCTGTGGTCAAAAATGCCGTTCTGCGGGTTCTTCGGACCCGCTTGATTGCAGGTTCCGAGAGAGGGCCTGCGATGAGGCTCGCAATATCGGATAGAAGTCGGCGAATAAATTCACCATCGTTGTACTTGACCGGTGCGGGGATAATGGTCAGATAGCGCGAAAGCATCTCGTCGTTGCGTAATGCACGCATGACAGTTGACTTGCCCGAACCCCGTGATCCGGCAAGGCCGATGGCGGACGAATCGTGGCTTTTCATGAAGCCTTTGACGTAAGCAACTGGGGCTGATGGAGTGATCATCGAGGTGTCCAGTTCGACCAAGCGCGGTGCATCCGTGGGAAATGCCACGATGCCGCGCGGACCCAGCTCCTCGTTGATCGCGGCGGTGACCATCTCTGTAGCTACGGCAGTCAGTTCTCGGCGATGGCGCGCGTGGGCTTCGAAAACCATGCGCTCCATCCGTGCACACTTAGCACGTTCGACAAGGATCGCCCAGGTGGACGCGATTAAAAGAGCTGGTACTGCTGTCCATGCGATCAACGCACCAAAGCGATTGGTTAATGTCGAACTGGGAATCTTCCATATTGCCATTGACAGTATGGCGAATATGGGAACTATTGAGTATAGAAGTATTCGCCATCGTCTTTTTTGTGTGGCTCTACGCAGGTCGAAAAGTTGGTGTGTTTGATTATTAAGCTCGTCGTCGGCGGGCCGAAGGCGCGCTTCGAGAGTGGCGTGTTCGCTCGCGACGCGTTTCAGGAGGACCGCTTTGTGTGCAGCGTAGTGTGCGAATTCTTGCGATGAAAATAACCGGCCTGCTGCATCGGCAACCTTGTTGACTACTTCGGACACGCGATCCTCCTGAGACTGGGGTGACATCAATCCAGTCGTTAGGGTCGGCGAGATGTTACAGTTTGCGAGGACGTGCGATGCGCGCCGAAAGTACCGGTCGTCGAGAGCTGCAAGCGCCGCAACCCGTGACATGCCCCTACCCGTCCGCTCTCATGCTGTGCACGGCGTGTGGTCGAGCCTTATTCGTCAGCTACCAGGTTCAGCGGAGTATGCATGCGTTAGTCCGGGGAAAGTTGTTGTGGTTGAACCCGAAGCGATATAGCCGCGGCGGTTCCAACCCGGCGTTGCGGCACAGGACAGCAGATCGTCCTTGGTGAGGTCGGGATGCTGCATCAGCGGGTATTCGACGCGCCACGGTCGCCACCCGGCTGTGACTGCCGGTGCTCGGCGCTGCTCGTCGGGCTCGAGCCCGACGTAGAGGACGGTGTCGGCTGGGTCGGTGTGCTCAGTCAGCCACCGCCGGCATGGCTTCTGCTTCAGCGATGCAGAGCAAGGGGCGATTCGGGAATTGCCGAGGTAGCTGCGCTGGGTGAACAGCTCGAACGGTATCCGGCCGTCGCTGACCCGGGTGATCGGGATCCCGAGCCGGTGCGAGGCGTCGGCGTTGAAGCGGTAGAGGTCGCTGTCCTCGATCAGTACGTCGGCGAAGAGCAGGGTGATCGGGTCGCCGGGGTGGTCGCGGCGGACGAGTTCGGTGGCGGCCCAGGAACCGATGCCGCCGGACCATTGGATGACGTGATGCACGATGTGGCCTTCGTGACAGGCGGGCCGCAGCGTCCCGGAGCGCGTAAGGACGCCCGGGACGCTGCGCCCGAACTGGTTTGCTGGGGACGTGGGGCTACCAGCGTTTCGCGCTGACCCAGGGCAAGGCGCCGACCTGGCCGGCGGTCTGGTCCAGCTGCTGCTCGACGACCTCGGCGGCGGCGTGCTGCTGGAACAGCAGTCCGACGGTGGCGGCGCCCGGCGCTCCGTGGGCGAGGGCGCAGGCGGTGAGGTGGCGTTCGCCGCGGCGAACGGCGCTGGCCGCGATCAAGGTCGCCAGCCGGGCACGGGCCGCAGGATCTCGGCTGCCGCGGTGGAGGGCCATCCACAGCTGCTCGACCCGCTGCGGGTCGTGCTCGTTCGGCGGCAGGAGCATCGGCCCGTAGACGGCGTTGTCGGCCAGGGCGGTCGTGACTGCGAAGGCGGCAATGTCGTCGACGAGTTCGCCGCGGCCGGCCTGGACGATGGCGTGGGCGACGATCCGGCCCGCTTCGTCCCCGCGCCGCACCAGCTGCGGCACGACCCGGCGGGCGAACCGGCCGAGGTGGGCCGGCAGGGTCTCGCCGGTGTCAGTGAAAGGCAGGCCCCAGGTCGGGGTCGGGGCGTCGCCGCCCAGCTGGACCGGGGCAGCGAAGTCGAGGTCGGCGCGCGGAGCGATGACCGTGCCGAGGTGGGTGGGGCGGCGGTAGTCGCGCCAGGGAGCGCCGGGGCGGGTGTGCGGGGCCCAGTAGCGGCCGAGGACGGTGTGTCCGGTGGTGCTCAGGTCGGCCTCGAGCGCGGCGATCGCGGCCCGCAACGGCGGCCGGTTCCAGGGACGTTCGTCGCTGATCACGACGACGACCAGATCGCAGTTGCGGTCGGTCGGCAGCGCGTTGCGGACGTGGTCGGCCAGCTCTCGGGTGGTCATGCCGCGAACCCGGGTGGCGGGGAAGCTCACCCCGGTCGGCGAGGTCAGCCGCCACGCAAGTGTGCTGTCCGGGGTTCGGGGCAGCACGATGACGTGAAGGGTGTCGGCGCGGGTGTCGGGCAAGGATCCGATCAGTTCACCGGGGGTCAGGTACTGAGTCACGGGTCGGTGCTCCTCGGCTCGGTCTCCCCAGTCAATGAGCCCGGGGAGGCGGTGGCGGCCCACGAAGGTGTGAGCCGCCACCGCCCTGAGCGCGCGTCCGACGGCGGCCCCTGACCCTGCGCGATATCACCGGGCCTGCGCAAGGTGCGGGCCGCCGTCGGGGCGTGTGCTAGCGTCGATCGGCCTCGTCCAGCGGGGTCGCTGCCTCCGGTTCCGGATCCACCTCGCCCTCGGACTCCTCGATCACCGCGATGACGTCGTCGGCCGAGGTGACCAGACGGGCCGTCCCGTCTTGAATCAGCCGATGGCACCCGGCCGACGCGGCGGACGACAGCGGACCGGGGAGGGCGAGGACAGGTCGACCGAGCTTGTCGGCCAGGCGCGCGGCGTGCCGGGCACCACTGCGCTGGCCGGCCTCGACCACGACCGTCGCGCGGGTGAACGCGCTCAGAAGCCGGTGGCGTAGAAGAAACCGGTGCCGCGCGGGCGGCACGCCCGGCGGGTACTCGGAGACGACCGCGCCGGAGGCGGTGATCCGCTTGAGCAGGCCCACGTGTCCGGCCGGGTAGCCGTAGTCGATCCCGCATGCCAGGACGGCGACGGTGCAGGCTCGGCGATCGGCGGCCAGCGCTCCGCGGTGAGCGGCGCCGTCGATGCCGTAGGCGGCACCGCTCCACACCGTGACATTCCGAGACACCAGCGTGTAGGCGAACTCGGCGGCGTGGTGTTCGCCGTACTCGGTGGCGGCCCGTGCTCCCACGATCGCGACCGACCGTGCGGATGCCAGGTCGTCCAGCCGTGGCTCGCCCTGAACCCACAGGCCCAGAGGGAGCCCACCGAGGGTGGCGTCGTCGGCGGCCAGGGTGCTCAGGCCGCCGACGACGCCGGCCGGCCACTCGTCATCTTCGGGGATGACGAAGCGGGCGCCGAGCTCGGCGGCGGTGTGCAGGCCGGCGTCGGCGCGCATCCAGTCGACGTCGTGGCGCGATTCGGTGAGGACGCCGGAGGGTGCGGAGCCTTCGTAGACGTGGTGGGCTGCGTCGACGGGTCCGACGTCGGCGACGTAGCGGGCAATGACCGGGTTGGCGGGTTCGGCGGCGTGCTGGAGGAACGCGCGGGCACGCCGCACGTCGGTGGAACAGGACATCGAGACTCCTTCGGGTGAGCTGCTGGACAGGCGGCGGGCGTTCACGATTCTTTGGGGAAGCTCCGCACGCGGATCTCGTGGAGGCGGCGTTCGACGACGGTGCCCACCGGCCACATGGCAGCGAGCAGCAGCAGCTCCACCGCGGCATCGATGACACCGTTGCGCGTCTCGACGTTGTCTTTCCAGCCGAGCGCGAGGAGACCGGCGTGGAAACGACCGATGTACTCGGCGGCGGTCATGTCGCTTTCGACGACCTCGGCGGTGGTCGAGGTCTGCCGGCTGGAGATGCCGACGAAGCTGCGGGCACAGCCGCAGATGGGCGAGTCAGGGTCCTCGTGCGACAGGCTGGCCAGATCGACGATCTCGGGGCCGGGGATGCTGTTGGAGTCGTTGACCCGTTCGCCTTGGGTGCGATGGGTGGAGACGAAGTATTTCAACACGGTTTCCTCCTCGGTGGCCGCGGCCCGGGTGGGCGGTGGACGGGGCCTTGGCCAGCGGGCCCCGCGGGTCCGGGGCAAGCCGGCTGGAGGGTGACGGTCGTGTCCCTCGTGGACTGTGCGGCTTGCCCCGGACCGCGGGTCTGCTGCACTGCGCGGCAGCCACGCCCAGCCGTGGTCGCATGGTGGGGAGGACGATGTCGTCGAGCGCTGCGTTTCGCGCACGAGATGGCACTTAAAGTTATTACCAGAAAATCCGCCACAGTTGTGGCGAATAACTTGTTTCTGGTGCACTCTGGTCGTAGAAGGTGATCCACGGTGGTCCACAGGGAGCGACCACAATGGACCCTTCTGGGGACCTGCACCGCTTCGACCCCCCAGCGGTGGAAGGGTTCCCGGCTCGGGAGAGGGCACTGGGGAGGGCGCCTCTCCCGAGCCGAAAACTTAGACCGACGACGCACCAGTCGTTTTCGACGGGTGGTGAGGTTCCAGGCCGAGGTACGGTCCTGGATCGAGCGTCGGTTTCCTTGCGTGCGTCGACGATCCGCTGCCCTCGTACTCGGAGGAAATCCTCCTCAGAGCGGTCGTGGCGCGCGCCAGACTCGACGGGAGTCCTCTCATGACAACGAGTCTTCTGAACGCGAAGCGGATCGCCGCGTCGCTGCTGACGATCGCTGCTTTCGCGAGCGCGACGATGGCGGCTGCGGCGCCGGCTGACGCAGCCGACGCGCCGCCAGCCGCCGATGCCTTGTCCGATCAGCCGGACGTGGGCGCGCTGGGCGAGGGCAAGGCCAACTCGGGTACGCCGGCGGTCGCACCCGATGGCACCCTTGTCTGGCCCACATCGACCTCGCCGCATGCCCAGACGATGTTGGCCGCGACGGCGCAAGGCTGGATCGCGGTCACCGCGACCGCGGACGGGGCGCGCATCCGGTCACGGCCCGTTGACGGCCCGGTGCTGGGCACGATCGGTTACGGCGCGGGGTTCTGGGTGTCGTGCACGCGCGGGGCATCCGACGGGCACGCGTGGGGCTGGTCCTACCGCGGCGGCACCCACGGCTGGGTCCGCAGCGATCTATGGGAAGTCGAACAGCACACCGGCCCCGGCGGAGGCGGTACACCGCAGGTTCCGCGGTGCCCGTAACAGCGCGGCGGCGCCCGCTGGGTGCCGTGCGTGGGCGGGTCGGTCTGGCCGGTGCTCAGTCCTGGCCGGACCGACGTCCCGTCCTCGCTCGATCTGGCGGGCGGTGTGCCTTGGCACCTCGATCGCGGGCCGCCCACGGCCGGCATCACCGGTTGCCGAACCGGGCGATCCAGTCGCGGACGACGGGCTCGGGCACACCGAGACGCCCAGCGATCTGCGGCCACCGCACATAGCGAGCCCGCAGCTCCAAAACCTCCCACACCCGATACGGCGTCTGCTCCCCCCGCGGCAGCAGTAGCGGACAGTTCCGGGCCGTGGGCGGCCAGGGCAGCCAGTCCGGGTCGGGCACGCCGTCGGCTGCGGAACGCACGTGCACTGCTGTGATGTGCTCACCAATCGTCGGCCAGCCTCTGCCCCTTCTCGGCGACGTCGGCGAGTACTGACGCGCATTCGGGGTTGGCATTTTCTCTTGGTTCCTCTCTGAGCCGGCGTATCCCGGACACGAACAACGCGCCACCCCAGCCGATATCAGCGATCACCGCCACCCTCGTGGCGACGGCGCCGTAGACGGGGTTCCAGCGGGTGAAGACCATGGCGATGATCGGAATGACCAGCGCTGCGACGCACGGCACTGCGATGGCGTCGCCGAGGATGCGTCCCAGGCTGGAGGGTTGCGGGTACGGCATTCAACGCTCGGGCGGCAGGATGCCGAAGAACGCTGTGAGCAGGGCCGGATCACGCCCGAGAAAGTCCCGGACCTGATGCCACAGGTGCTCGGCGCGCACCCAGTCGTGATGCTCGTGCCGGGGGATGTCATCGTCGTCGCGTTGGGAAAGGTGTTCCTCGATGTAGGCGTCGAAGGACTGTCGGCCGTCGCCGGCGTCACGAGCGAGCAGGAAGATCGCCCAGTCCCGGTCGAGTTCTTCGTGTCCGGGTAGGTCGTGCAGCCACGTCAGCGAACGCTGCTGGCCGTCGCCGCCCTGTCGTTGCATCCGCAATGCCCACTCGCGACGGATGTGCCCGTCGCGCTCGAACGTCCCGAGGTGCCATGAGAGGCAACGGATACTGTACTGCTGGCCGAAGTCCAGGCCGAACATTTCGTAGCTGTGATCGTGGCAGCTCACCGGTTGGTCTCCGAAGGTGCCATTGCGCCGCAACACAAAGCATTGCGATTGCGACCTAGTTCCAGTATTGCCGCGGGATCGCCCGTGTCGATGAGATCGGATGCGACCTTCGTCGGGTACTGCCTGTGGTCCCACCGGCGGTAGAGATGGCTCAAGTCGGTCACACCTGACCGCAATCCGGCGTGGTCGTCACGAGTCAGCGCGAGATTGAGTATCCGCGCCCAGCCTGACTCGGCTAGTGCCCTGTCGCCGTCGTGTTCCGCACAGTCGACCGCCCGTGTCAGCAGTTCGATGATCGCTGCGGGTTCGTGGGTATCGATCAGTGCCTGCTCGCGTACTACGGCAAGGGCTGTGTGCCATGCCGGGTCGGTCAGCAGGGCGGGAACCGGCCGCGCAGTTTCGGGCACCACTATGCCTTCCGCGGTCATGACCTCACGCCCTGTCGACATGGTCGATTGCTTCCCGTTCCAGAGTCTTGAACGTCGACTGGTAGCTCTGTACCAGGCTTCGCTCACTGACGAAGATGACGTTGTCGTGGTGGCGGAACGCGACAGTGAAGCCCTTGCCGTGGGTCTCATAGATCGTGAAAGGCTCGATTCTTCCCACTCTGTCGGTGACCGGTACGAGCATGATCCTCAGCTGGGGTCGGTCTGCCATCGTATTGATCGCGTGTAGCTGTGACTCGGGTGCTGGCGCCAACGCTGCTTCGCTCAACAGCACAGTTCGTTGTCGAGGCTGCTTCCGGTCCAGCTGCCGCGCTTGTCGGAGGAAGAGTTCTACGTCGACATCGTCAGGCGGTGCCTGGTCACGCTGCAGAATCGCGCGGGCATACTCCGCGGTCTGCAACGGTTCCGGGACGGTATGTGGTGCCCACTCCCAGGCGCGGAAGGCGAGTTCATCGAGCTTCTGCTGCAGGCAGGTGGTGTCTGGGCTGAGGGTTTCGATGAAAGTCGGGGAGTCGAGCTGGTACCAGAGCCGCATGACGCGTTGGCGTTCAACTGGGCTGACGCGGAGAAATCCAAGCAGGTGCGCGACCTCCTCGATCGCCGGCGCCCGCCTACCGGTTTCCCAGTTTGACAAGGTCTGAGCCGACACGCCCAGCTTGTCCGCGAACTTGCGCAGGCCCAATCCGCGATCTGTTCTGACCGCGCGGAGAGAGCCGCTCAAGGCGAGCAGTGCCAGAAGTGATTTAGGTGTATTCATGCAGTTTCTCGTTCCAGGTGGCGGCGGTGCGTCAGGTGGAGGTTTCGCCGGCTCGTGTTGTTCCAGTGCGGCTGCGAGGGGCCGGTAGGAAGGTGATCTGAACGGTCACTGGAGCTGATGCAGGAGAGGACCGGTCATCGTGTGGAAGAAAGGTGCCACAAAGGACTCCTCGCGTCGTGGTGGGTCAGAGCTGGTCATGCAGCGCGATGGCGGCGGCGAGGTCGCCTGCTGCGCCAGGGCCGGCATGGTCAAGCCGGGTGATGAGGTTCTCGGTGAGGCGGCGGGTGATGGTGGTCTCGCTGAGGGCGTAGCGGGCGCGGGCGGCGGCCAGGTCGAGTCCGGTCCGGTAGCGCGGGGCCGCGGCGTTGCCCAGCAGGGTGTGCGCGCGGCCTATGGCCGACAGTGCGTTGGACGGCTGTCGGTCGGCGATGAGCGCGTCGGCGAGGTAGGTCAGTGCTCGCGCCGCCCCCAGGCGGTGTTTCGCGCGGATCAGCGCGCTGATCGAGGCGTCGAGGTAGCGGAGGGCGTCGGCGGTGTTGCCGAGGGCCAGGTGGGCTTGGCCGATGCGGCGGTGAGCCAGGGCGTGGCCGTGGTCGTCGACGACGCTGCGGTAGTGGCGAAGGGCGGTAGTGAGTTCCCGGAGCGCTTCCTCCGGGGCGCCGGTGGCGAGATGGACGCGGCCGCATTGAGAGTGGGCCAACGCGAGAATGCCCGGCTCGGCCGTGTCCCGGGCGAGGGCGGCGGCGTCGGCCGCGGCGCCGAGCGCGTCGGTGATGTCTCGGAGGTCGGCCAGGGCGGACGCTTCGCGGGCGCGGAACACCGCAGCGATCGGATGTCGGGTCTGGTGGGTGAGGGCGTGGCCGGTGTGCTGGGCGTGGGCGAGGTCGTCGTGGTGGTAGGTGGCGCGGGCCAGGTGCCAGATGGCTTCGGCCAGCTCGACGGCGACGTCGCTGCGCCCGTGATCCACAGCGGCGGTGAGGACGTTGCTCAGGACACGGTGTTCCCAGGTGTACCACAGCAGCGCACGGTGCCCGTCCACGTTGTCGTGGGGCACGGCCTCATGCGCGGCAGAGGCGCTGAACCGGAATGCTTCAGGGGCGATGAGCGGGACGGCGGCGCAGGCGGTGGCGGCGTACCAGTCGATCAGGCGGCTGTTCTGGCCGGATCGAGTCGGGTCGGTCACATAGGCGCGTTGGTGGGTGGCGTGCTGGCGGGCCCAGGGTGCAAGGGCGTACCGGTCGCCGGGCGGGAGCTGGTCGAGCTCGCGTGCGGCGTGCAGCCGCTGCAGCGCCGCGGCGGCATCCGGCTCGCTGATCTGGAGGGCAGCAGCGATCGGGGGCGCGGTGGTGTCGGGGCCAGGGTGGTCGGCGAGCAGTTCGTAGACCCGCTGGTACACGGCAGGAAGGTGTTCGTACTGGGTGCTCACGGGCGCCACCGAAGGACGGCGTGCCTCGGCGCGCACCATGGAGGAGGCGCGCAGCCGCGCGGGGATGCGAGGTGGGCCATCCGGCCGTCCAGATGAGCTCGCGACGGCCGGGTGCGGGCCCGGAATGAAGTTGTACCGTCGGCCAGAGAGCGATCATGACGGCGGCGTAGAGGCGCGTCCGCGCGCGCAGCCGTCCGAGGCTGCACCCACAGCAGGACGCACCAGAAAAGCCCGCTCATCACGCCGTGCCGAGGACGAGGAAGTAACGCAGCCCGTGATCGAGCATGGCCGCTGCGGCGCAGCGATCCCAGGTGGCGGCCGCGAGCGCCAGCTGAGTCAGCCGCGGGTGGTCGGCGAGGACATAGTCGCCAAAGAGGCGGTCGATGGTGGTGTTGAAGTGGCCGCCGAGCAGGTAATCGGCGACCGCGTCCCGGCGGGCACTTTCGATGTCGACGTCGCCGCGTTCGCGACTCTGCGCGCGTGAGTGAGCGGGTGTAGCTGCGGTTCGTGGTGGCATGTTTAGGTGCTTTCCAGGCTGGTCGGGCACTCCCACGGTGGCGGGCCGTCCGTTGGGCCCCGGGGTGAGCGCGGTATCGAATCTGCCGCGCCCACCCCCCGAACAGGTGTTGCGTGGGTCAGCCGACGGGTGTGGCCGGCGCGGTGTGGGTGGTGGCGTCTGGGGCGCCGGGCAGCAGCGTGCGGGTCTGCTGTGTGATCCACCACCGGTAGGTGCTGAAGTTGGTGTAAATTGCCGCGCTGCCGCAGAACTCGGCGATGGTGCGGGAGGCCGCGCCGAGCAGGTACCAGTCGCCGCCGTGGCGTTGCAGGAGCCCGGAGCCGGAGTCGCCGTTGCAGACGCCGCCACCGGTCGGCGGGACCCCGGCGCACAGTTCGCCGGTGCCGATGCCGCCGGGGGCGCACTTGGCCGCGCGCAGGAGCGGGACGTCGAGCTGGCTGAGCTGGGCCGGTGCGGGGCCGGTCCAGGCGGCCGGGTCGGTGGTGATGCCCCAGCCGATCGCCCGCGCGGGCTGCCACAGCCACGCGGGGGCTATCCGGGCCGGGCGGACGCCGTCGACGTGGCCGGCGAACCGGATGAGGGAGAGGTCCCAGAGCCTGCCGTCTTTATCGGCCTTGCCCCAGGCCCAGCCCGCCGGGACCACGATCTTGCTGCCGGCGCGGACAACGCCGCCCTGCAGCCGGTTGGGCGAGCCGAATCGCGCGTGGTAGATCGCTGGATCGCTGCGGTCGATGGTGGGGTCACGCAGGTCGGTCCGGAAGCTGGTGAAGATCTTTTTCTCGGCCGGGCTCATCCGCGCTTGCTCGGCGGGGCTGGGCGGGTTGCTCAGGCAGTGGCTGGCCGTGGCCGCCACCGCGGCCGGCTGGCCGGTTTCGTCGTACCCCTGCTCCAGGAGGGTGAGCCCGCACGAGTGCCAGTTGGGATCGTCGTGGTCAAGCAGCTGCAGGGATCCGGCGCCGGCGTAGGCAACGGGGGCGGGGTCGCCGCCGACAATCCGCGGCGATGCCGTGGCGGTGGACGGTGAGGGTGGGGGCGTACCGGTGTCGGCGGTCGCGGCGGAGATGCCGAACAGCATCGGCAGCAGGGCAAGCGCTGCTGCGGCTGTTGCTCTGAGACGCACGGGTGAAATGTCCCTTCTCGACAACGAATTCGGCGCAACTTGGGCGCGCCTGGTGTGGTGTGGGTGCCTGGCCGTGCTCGGGGGGGCCGTGAGCACGGCCAGGCACCGGTGGTCACCCACGATCGGGGAGGCCGGTTGCTTGACCTGTGATCACGGGCGAGTTGACCGGCTACCCCGGTAGCCGGTCGAATCCGGGCACCCGGTGTCCTCGCGCAGAATCTCGTTTCGTGCGAGGAGGCCGGCCCGGTTCCCTGACCGTCCGCGACATCGGGGCACGGACGGTCAGGAAGTCAGGAGGGTGGCGGCCGCCACGGAGGTTCCGGCAGGTCGCGGTCCGGTTCGGGTTTCTGGGTAAGGACCGCGGCGGTGAAGTTCCCGCACACCGGCGTGTCCGTGGGCGGCCCGTCGGGAAACCAGGCGAACGCGGGGCCGATCCCAGGCGGTAACAGGATGGTGCCGCGGATCATCGCTTCGATCTGGGCTTCGGTGGCGAGGCTTCCGGTACCGGGGCCACGGTGCTGTAGCGCAGCTTCGAACTCGAGGGCCTGGACGGCGAGGTCGGGATGCTCGGGCTGCAGCAGGTGCGTCATGGCCAGGAACGCATTGGCGGGCAGCCGGGCGAGATGATCTTGTACGACCCGCGCCGCTTCGGCGCGGCTGCCGCCGTGGAAGGACATCACCCCGCCCAGCAGGAGTGCCACGTGGTCATGATCGCGCGAGACCAGGCCGGGAGTTTCTCCGGCGGTGTTGTAGAGGGTGTTCCACATCGCGTGGGGATTCCAGGGATCGGCATCGACCACGTGGACGCCGTTGTTCTCGTCGGCGAGGGTGCGCAGGTGCGCCAGGACCAGGGGGTCGTGTTCGACGTATATCACGCTCGCGCGAGCGGTGTTCTGCTCCCGGGTTCGGTTGGTGGACTCGGTGCGGCGGACGACCGAGTGCAGGTCGTGTTCGTAGTCGATGTTGGGCAGTCCCGCGCCGGCGACCACGATGGTGCTGACGCCTTGCCGGGCCACGAGGTAGGCGGCTGCGCGATCCAGGAACGAGCGTTCGGATCGGAACACGAAGCCGGCGTCCGGTACTCGGGCTTCGAGCAGGAGCGCAGCGTCAAGTTCGTTGATGTGAGCAAATTTGACGCAGCGGGCATCGCGGTTGTCGCTGTTTTTGGCTTGGCGGAAGGCATCGAGAAGGAAGGCGAGGTTGATGCGGTCCGGATTCGTCCCGGCTGGTCTTTGCCACCACGGTTTCCCCGCGGTGGTGGTTTGGTGACTCGGGGTGGCGTGTGTCGTTTCTGTTGGCGTCATCGGTGTACCGGCGCTTCGGTGGACAGCAGGATGGTCAGGTGTGCGATGCTCAGGCGGCTGCGGTCTGCAAGCCTGGCGAGGTCGTCCGGGTTCAATCCGCGAAACGGTGGTTCTCCGGTGTGGAGCTGTTGTTGTGCCCAGCGGGCCGCGGGACGGAGCGCGTCGATCTGGGTGGCGGCGAGCGTGGTGAGATCCACGGCGAGGTCGGGATTCCAGCCGATGCGGCGCTCAGCTCGTGCTAGCAGGTCCGAGGGCCGGATCAGGTAGAGCCGGCTCGCGTCGCCGAGCTGGCGCAGGGACATCGAGCGGGTGGCTTCCTCCCACGTGATGAGTGTTCGCGCCTTCACCTGGTTGTTGCACCATGCGGCGAACGCAGCGCGGGACCAGCCGCGGTCTTCCCGCTGCTGCTGTAGTTCCGCGCCCACGGCGTGGGCGAGCTCGCCGGTTTCGGTGGTTGTCATCGGGTTCTTCCAAGGCTTCCTGGAGCGGGTGGATGGTCTGTGGGAAGTCGGGATCGCGAGTTGGCCAATGCCGTATCCGGGCCGTCGGCGTGCGGGAGTCGAGGTAGTCGTGCAGTGGCCGCGCGCGCACGGTGGTCCACCAATAGGTCTCGGGTCTCGCCCCGTCGGTCACTGGCATGGTGGATCCGCGCTAGCCGGAGAGTCGGCTACATGTCCTGGCGGGTCGGTACCCGCATCGTCCTCACGGCATCGAGGTCTCCCACAAGTCACCGCGGTTGAGGTGCCGCGGTAGCGGGGCCGACGGGACCGAGCGGCATCGACGGTGTCGCGCCGGGAATCCGCTGACGCGCACGCGGGTGCGAGCACGCCAGTGGAGTCGAATGTGGCGCCGTCGACGCGATGGATTCGCGGATCGTTGGTGGACGGCGACCGCAGAACGGTGGCGGTCGGCCGAGTGGCTGAGGACGCTGTCATGCGGCGGCCCCGCGTTTCCATCGGCGGTCATCCTTCGCGGCGGGATGGTGTCGCGGTCGGTTCGTCGTGCACGGCGTAGCTGGCAGCTTCTTCTGGCTGGCAGGTGGATTCCCACCTGGACCGGTGCCCCTGTGATCGGTGTGCACCCCGCTGCGGTCGGTCATGCGGATTCACCATCCGACCGTCCACCCTCGTCCTTGTTATCGATGGTGTCGTCGTGATCGTCGCCGAGCGGGTTGATCTCGGCGATGATCGACGGGGACAAGCTCGCCGCAAGTCGGTACAGCAGCGCGGTGACCTGCGCGCAATCCTCGGCGAACGCCTCGATTTCCATCGCCACCGAGTCCGCACCCGCTGAGCTTCCGGCAACTTGTTCGGCGAGGCCGAGGGTGGTCCGCAGCTCCTGGACCACTTCCGCTGCCACCTGCCGCGGGTCGTCGGTCGGCTGCTCGCGACGAGCGCAGGCGTGGATGACGACCTGTGCTCCAACTCCGATCAGGTCGTAGCCGAGCTTCCTGTAGGACGTCCAGTCATGATGGTCACGCTCGGCATAAGCGAGCCGTATCAACGCATTGGTGTAGGCATCGGTGATGAGGCCGAGCATCTTCATCGGCGGTGCGCCGGGGTGATCCAGCAATCGTTCGGAGTCTGTCATCAGTGTGTTCCGGTGACATGGTCAGCAAGGCGGCGAGGTGCGCAGTTGTACGGGCGAAGCCGATGACTGCCGGGCGGGTCCTGCTGATGTGAGTACGTTCGCGGAGTCGACTGTGACGAGATCGACGTGGCAGATTCGCGGATGGCCCCGTGGCAGCACGATTTTGCGGTTGAGGTGTCTTGCATGGTGATGACGTTCCAGATTCGGGGATGAACACGGTGGATGCGCCTCGACCGCCCGGAGGGTGGACGCCCGCGTTCGGTCGAGGCGCGCAGACCGGACGGGAGGGAGGTACGCACATCGCCTGTCCGGGCTGGGGTCTTGGAGGGCTCAGGTTCGAGGGACGGGCTCGTCGGGGTCCACTGGCGGATCAGCGTTCTTGCTCGTTGCCAGGCGGGCAGAAAGGTCGCGCAGTGCACGCGTGAGGCTCTCGTACATGGGAGCGACGTGTGTCGGTGCGATCAGGCGGGGGTCGTCCCAGCCCACAAGAAACGCGGTCAACCTCGCCTGCGCGTACTTCAACGCGCGCGCTTCGTCCGATGACGCATGAACTCGCCCCAGTGCGCAGCCGACGATCGCGGCAATCTCCTGCAGTTGCGTGCGTGCCTGTTCTTCGGACTCGGGATCGCGCCAGAGGACGTCCGGCAGCGACACCAGCGCCTGCCGTGCCTGGACGAGGGTGAGCTCTCGTCGCGCGCGTCGCCGCGCCCACGGCCACTTCACGGTGTCCACAGCCGCGGAGCCGAGCCGATCACGAGACGGGGCGCTTGCGGGTCGCTGGGCTCGGGAAGGTCGACGAGCTGGTGCAGGACGTCGAGGGCGTCGCCCTCACGTTCCCAGACCTTCCCGCCGGCTCGATCCGTACGCAGGGCGGCGGCGTCGGTCTCGCTCTTGATGCGGAGGGCGTCGACGAAGCCGTCCACATCCCACGCGAAGGCGCCCGTGATCTTCTCGAGGAGACCGTCGGTGTCAAACACTGGATGGAAGTCCCAGTGGCGTTTCAGCAAGGTGGTGAACGGCTCGCTGGCCGGTTCGTCCCAGAGGAACGCGAACGGGCTCTTGACGGGGATGGTCATCGGAGGCCGCGTCCGATGTCTTTGACCGGGCTACAGCGCGGAGAAGCGTTCCGGCTGGCGGTTGCACGCGCTCGCTTTCGGCTGACCGCCCATTGCTGGGCCAGACCAATGGCGAATGCGATGGCGAACAGGGCGGTGAAGGTGATTGGCAGCAGCGTCGCGAGCGATTCATAGTCAACTGTCATGGTGCGCTCCTCACATTCACTCGTGTGACGCGTTGTTGCCCCGACAAGTGGTCGCATGTCGAATAGACGCGTCGCATTCGCCTTTCCGGTAGCCTGGTAGCTACGGGGCGTGATGGGAACTGAATCGCCGTTCGCAACTGTTCGCAGCGGGACGGGAGATCGTGCACGAGCTGGGTGGACAACTGCGGGCGGCGCGTGAGGCCGCTGGGATCAGCCTGTCGAGGATGGCGGCGAAGACGCACTACAGCAAGACCTACATCTGGCAGCTGGAGAACGGTGAACGCACCGTCAAACCGGAACACGTCACCGCGTACTCGCGGGCGCTGAACGTGGCCGTGGACGCGCTGTACGGGCCGTCGCTGGACCCGCTGCGGCTGGCGCACCAGTGGCTGGTGTCCGACACGCCGGTGGCGGTGCACCGCGCCGCCGGCCGACGCGTCGGCGACAGCCTCGCCGAGGAACTCGAGCGCCGGGTCATCGAGCTTCGCCACCTGGACGACACCGTCGGCGGAGGCGATCTGAACCCGCTGGTCCAGCGCGAGCTGGCCGAGGCTGCTGACATCGTGAACGGTGGAAGCTACACCGATCAGGTCGGCCGACGGCTGCGCGTGGTGGTCGGCGAGCTCGCGCAGCTGGCCGGCTGGGTCGCCAGCGACGCCGGAGCGTACCTGCAGGCTGAACGCACGTACCTGGACGGTGTTTCCGCAGCTCGCGACGCCGGAGATGATGCGCTGGTCGGGCAGCTGTTCTCGTCGCTGGCGTACCAGATGGCCAACGTGGGCGATCCGGCCGACGCCCAGCTGCTCGCCAGGAGCGCGGTGACCGGCGCTCGGCAAGCCTCGCCGGTCGTCCGGACACTCCTGCTCGAGCGCCTGGCCTGGGCCAGTGCACGATCCCGCGACCAGGAGGCCACTCGCCGGGCGCTGGATGAGGTCGACACCGCCTACGCCCAGCGGACCGTCGATGTTCCCGAACCCGAATGGGTGTATTGGATGTCGCGGGACGAGATCGACGTCATGGCCGGCCGCTGCCTGATCGAGTTGGGGGATCCGGTCTCCGCGGCGCCGCTGCTCACGGCTGCGATCGACCGTTACGACCGCGCGCACGCCCGCGAGGTGGCGTTGTATCGGACGTGGCTGGCTGAGTCCTACGCCCGTGCGGGCGAACTGGACGCGGCACGTGCCGCCCTTGACGAGGCGAGAGCTGCCGCCGTGGACGTCAACTCCACGAGGCTTGCGCGCCGGATGGGTGAGGTCGAACTGATTACTCAGGGTCGATGAGCGTTCGCCGTGGTGCACCAGGATCGCCTCGTTCGTTGCTTGCGGATGCTGGGTGGCACCCGACGACCGGGACGCATCACGGTGAACGAGAAGTAGTGCACGCGGGAGTTCGCCCGTGACCTCGGAGGCGAGAGGACGATCAACCGGCCGCCGGGGTGCCAGAACTCGACGGTAGGACGATTACTTGCCGGTAACCCGAACTGTCAGCTCGGGTAGGTAGCTGGCGAGGGGTTGCCCTAATCTGGCAGGCCGACTCGGTTGGCGAGCTGGACGGCGCCGGCTGCCTCGGTCCGTCGCCCGCGTTTCATGACGGTACGGATCAGCGAATGGGCCGCGGGCCGAAAGCTGACGTCTTCCGGTGCGTCGGTTTCGGCGGTCGTCAAGAGGGCCAGGGTTTGGGCGAACTCGCGGCGTTGTGCGTAGCCCTTCGCCTGGTCGAGCAAGAATGCCACCCGTCGCTCGATCGAGAGCGATCGCTCATGGTCGATGTGGGCGGCCAGCCGCAAGCCCTCGACGGCTTCGCCGGACTCCACCTCGATTGAGACGGCGTACATGGCCACGTTGGTTGGCCCGAACGCGGTCCAGCAGACGTTGCGGTCGCCGACTCGCTCGGCAAGCGGCGTCGCCTGTCGGAGTCGCTCGCGGCCTGTCCAGGCATCCCCGGCCCGGACAGAGGCCACGGCAGCGAGGAGGAGAAGCGCACCGGACATCGCCGCAGCGTCGAGGTGGTCCGGGCCGAGCGCGGTCTGAAGTTCGGTGAGCGCCTTCATGGCTTCGTCTTCGGCGGCCTGGGCGTGGCCATCGGCGAGCATGACCTGGATGAGGTTCCAGCGGGCTCCGGCTAGCCGGAGCGGATCGTCCGCTTGTTCCGCGGACCGCTGTGCGCGGTCGGCAGCCAGGAGGGACAGATCTACGCGGCCGATGCGCTTCGTCACGGTCCGAACGAGGCCGTACAAGTCGGCGGCTACGGACTGCGCCTGGCGCCGATGTTTGCCCGAGGTGCCGCGGACCGTCGCATCGGTGGTTGCAATGAGCTCTGGCAAGTCGGTGGTCAATTCGCTGTAGCGGTGGCCGGACGTCTGCCAGGTGCTCCAGGCTTCGCAGACTTGGCGCCCGAGGTCACTAACAGGGGCTGGACCTGCTGTCGCCGGTGCAGTCATGGCGCGGTAAATCGCGTCCCCGGCAGCATTAGAGGCGCGCCGGGGCGCCGCAATTGGCTCGGCGCTCAGCAGGTCACCCGGCTTGACGCGCAGGACTTCGGCGAGCTGTGCGAGCACTGGAATCGTGGGCAGCTTCTGGCCGCGTTCGATCTGGTAGAGGTAGTCCGGCGTGATACCAGTGAGCCCGGCGACGACCGTCTTCGTCTGGTGGGCGGCCGTGCGGTAGAACCGCACCCGATCACCCACCATCCGCGCCAACTGGTCGCTCACGATCTTGTGCCGCCTCCCCGTCGGGCTTCTGACCAGCCCGAATGGTATCTCGCCGCACTCAATTCGTCACGGATGGCACACTCACGACATGACCACGCCTGACGCCGCACCTCGAACCTTGGTGCTGTGGGACATCGACCACACCCTCATCGAGACGAGGGGCGTCGGACGGGCCATCTACGACCGGGCGTTTCCCGCAGCTACCGGCCGGCCGTTGGCCAAGCTGGCGACCATCGCGGGCCGGACCGAGCTTGACATCATGGCCGAGTCGCTGAAGGTCAACGGGTTGGAAGCGACCGACCAGGCCGTCCAGAAGTTGGCCGATGCCCTGGTGCAGGGCTACGAGGACACCCGCGAAGAACTGGCCACCACTGGACGCGCTCTACCTGGCGCGCTGGAAACGCTCGCTCTGTTCGCTGCCGATCCCGCAATCCACCAGGCGATTCTCACCGGCAACCTGCGGGAGGTGGCGCGCATCAAACTGGACGTGTTCGACCTTGCGGGCTTTCTTGACTTCGACAGCAGCGCTTTTGGCGACGATCACGCTGAGCGCTCGGAGCTGGTACAGATTGCACGACAGCGAGCTGAGGCGCGGACTGGCGTACGGTTCGGCAACAAGCAGGTCGTGTTGGTCGGAGATACGCCGAATGACGTCAAGGCCGCGCTGGCCGGCGGCGTGCGAGTCGTCGGCGTGGCCACCGGTAAGACGAGTGAAGCCGGGTTGCGTCACGCTGGTGCGACTCGGACGGTGTCGACGCTGTCAGAACTTCCGGCTGTCATCTTCTCGGAGCTCTGAAGTCCGGCCAGTCGTGTGCAGAACCGTGCAGGATCAATGCTGGCCGAGGAATAGCAGCAGGCTGGCCGGGCAGGTTCGGCCAATGCCATCACGCACGCGCCCAACTGCTTTACGTCGAAGGCCGGACAGTCGCGGAGGAGGTCGGCGCGGTCAACTTCCTCCGCCGACCTTGCCGGCAGAGACAGCTCGGTACGCCCAGCAGTTCGGATTCAGGTGGTAGCCCGCCAGCTGACGCGGTACCGGGCGACGCCGGCGGTTTGCGAGCTGCTGTCCCGGCTGATCGCCTAGTACTCCAGCGGCACTTCGTTACCGGTAGGTGTAGCCTGCTGGTCTTGTGATCGTGGATGCGGATGTCGAGGCGTGGGCGGCCGGCCTGGAGGACTTGTTTGCGCTGGTGGCGGGCCGGTTCTCGCGGGCTGAACCACGTCGGCGTGCGCGGGCGTATGTGCGGGGGTTGTTGGCGCCGCTGGCGGGCAAGAACGGGTGGACACTCGCCGAGGTGGCCGGTGACGCGACACCGGATGGGATGCAGCGACTGCTGAACGCGGCCAGTTGGGACGCCGACGGTGTCCGTGATGATGTCCGGGCGTATGCGGCGAAGCACCTGGGCGAGCGGGACGGTGTGCTGATCGTTGACGAGACCGGGTTTCTGAAGAAGGGCACGAAGTCCGCGGGTGTGCAGCGGCAGTATTCCGGCACGGCCGGCCGGGTCGAGAACTGCCAGCTGGGCGTATTTCTGGCCTATGCCACCGGACGAGGCCGGACACTGATCGACCGGGAACTGTATCTTCCGAAGTCCTGGATCGCCGATCGTGCCCGATGCCGCGACGCCGCCGTTCCCGACGAGGTCGAATTCGCCACCAAGGCGGCGCTGGCCACGACCATGCTCGCCCGCGCACTCGAGGCCGGCGTTCCCGCGTCCTGGGTGACAGCTGACGAGGCCTACGGCCAGGACTCGAAGTTCCGGACATGGCTGGAACAGCACTGGATCGGCTATGTAGTCGCCGTTCCCCGCAGCCAGACCATCCCCGCCATGACCGGTTCTGCCCGCGCCGACCACGCCGCCGAGCAGGCGCCGGAGCAAGCCTGGAAACGTCGCTCTGCCGGCGACGGCGCGAAGGGGCCACGACTCTACGACTGGGCAGTAGCGTCCCTTCTCGCCGGCGAACACACCCCGCCCGGATGGACCCGTTGGCTACTCATCCGGCGGCAGATCACCACTGCCGACAAAGAACCCGAGCTTGCCTACTATCTGTGCTGCGGCCCCGAGGACACCAAAGACGCCGAGCTGGTCCGCGTGGCCGGAGCTCGCTGGGCCATCGAAGAATGCTTCCAGAGCGCCAAAAACGAAGTCGGCCTCGACCACTACCAGGTCCGCCGATACGACGCTTGGTACCGGCACATCACCCTGGCCATGCTCGCCCACACGTACCTCGCCGTCACCGCCGCGATCACCCCAAAAGCCCTGGCAGCGGCCTCATCCCTCTCACCCTCGCCGAAATCCGCCGTCTCCTGGCACACCTGACCCGCCTACCTGACCGCATCCACGCCTGGGCCTGGTCACGATGGCGACGACGTCACCAGCACCGCGCCAAGACCAGCCACTACCGACGACGACACCACACCTAACGAAGTGCGGCTGGAGTACTAGGCCCTGGCGCTCGTCGAATCCTCGAGCCATCGCAGGTAGCTGGCTGAGCCGCGTACGAGCTCAACGGCGGTCACCTCCGGCTTATCCCACGGGTGCTGCTCGACGATGTGCGCTTCGAGCTCCGCATAGCGCGCGTCCGTGGTTTTGAACGTCACGTTCCACTCCTGACCCTCGCCCTGCTCGCCGAGATGCCAGAGGAACGACGCCACAGGCCCGGCGACCTGCGCGGTGGCCGCCAGGCGGGCGGCCACCGCCGACCCGGCGATCATCGCGCCAGACGCGCGGTCCGGTGTGGTCGTCGTCACGAGTAGGTGAACAGCCATGCGAGCAGCTTAGATCTGCACCAGATCCGGCCCGGTGGTGCGATCCGTGCTAGATGCAAGTGTGAGTCAGTCGGACAACTCTCAGAAACTAGCGGTCGGCGAAGTTGAGTGGGTGGAGCGTCTATCCGGCACAGGTGTCAGAGCTGGCGCTCGTACACCGCTCGGTGTTTACCGGGTCCCTTGTAGTCAGAAATCACGGATACGCCGTTGAAATCTTGATCACCCGGAACGTTGACGAATCCGCGCCGTGTCCACGTGTTGTGCGCTGTGGTGTTGTCCGGCTCCGAGGTGAGATAGAGGCGAACCGCTCCCAGCACCGTGGCGCGCTGGCAGACGGTGTCAAGCAGGGCCGAGGTGATGCCTTTACGGCGGTGTTCCGGGTGGGTGATGACGTCTTGGATGTAGAGGTCATCTGGGTTGTCTTGGCTGTGGAAGGCCATGATGGCGCCGACAAGTTGCCGGTTATCACGCGCGATGGGGCACGTGCTGGAGAAGAGGGTGGCGTAGAGCCAGTAGTCGGAGGCGGTGCGTGGCCGGATGTAGGGCCCGCCGAGCTTCATGAGTTCGATGACCTCGGGGATGTCGTGCTGGGCGAGGGAGGTGATCTTCACAGTGTCCTTCCACCGAGATGTACCAGTTCAACGAGGTTCTTGGCCGCGGTGGCGGGGTCGATTGCATCGATGATGCTGCGGCCGATGATGAGGATGTCCCAGTCCGGACTGGTGAAGACGGCGGTGTCGGTGGCGCTGAATCCGCCGCTGACCGCGACGGGCAGCGCGGTCCAGGTGCGGAGTTCGCGGGCGACGTCGAGGGGTGCTGTGCTGCCGATCCCGATGTCGATGTTGGTGGTCACGGTGAGCCCGTCGACACCGACGCGTTCCATTTCGGTGATCCACTGGTGGCTGGTGTTGACGGGCACGTCGATGAGGATGGGGACGGCCAGGCGTTGGCCGGCCTCGACTGCGGCGCGGACGCTGGCTGCGGTGGCAGGCCCGATGAGCTGGACGATGTCGGCTCCGGCCTGGGCGGCGAGCATCACCTGGTCCCGTCCCCAGTCGGCGGACATCATCTCGACGATCACGGTGGTGTCCTCGACAGCGGTCTTGATCTGCTCGATCGCGCCGACGCCGGCTTTCTTGATGAGCGGGTCGCCGACTTCGATGAAGTCGGCGCCGGCATCGGCGACGGCGCGGGCGACGTGGACGGCGTCGGCGACGTCGTGCAGGTCGAGTGCGACCTGGATGGAGCGGCGGCCGCGGGAGCGGCGGAACCGTTCGCGGATGCGGTCGGTGGCGTCGGTGTCTGACGTGGCGGCCGTGGTGTGGGCCGCTTCGCGGCGCACCAGGCTGCGGTCGCTGTTTTGTCCGCGGGCGATGAGCTGCGATCGGAGTTGTTCGGGCGGGGCGAGATGTCCGGTGCGAAGTTCGCGCAGGACGGTCAGTAGCACTCGGTCGTCGCGCTGCGAGTCCAGGTGTTGCTCGGCTGCGTGGAGGATGAGGAAGCGCTCTTTGCTCGGCCGGATGTGTCCGGGGGGTCGGGACCAGGCGGGCTCAGTGGCTAGGACGGTGAGCGCGGCGTGGACGAGATCGGGGCGGCGCGATGGCAGGCCGAGCCGGTCGAGCCCGTGCAGGGCTCGCTCTCGGACGTGCCAGTTGTCGTCGTTAAGCAGGGTCTGGAGGTGGTTCACCGCGTCCTGGCCGGGCGCGTGGGCGATCACGGGGGCGACGGCCGCGCGGACCTTGTAGTCGGGATCGCGCACGAGTCTGGCCATGACGGTGAGGCCCGTGTTGTCCACGATGACCGCGGCGTCGCCGAGCGCTTCGGCCAGTGCTGCTCGCACGCGCCAGTTCGCGTGGCCGAGGAAGGTTTCCAGGGCGTGGCCGGTTGAGTCGGCGAAAAAGAGGTAGAAGTGCCGTGCGAAGTAGGTGGCCTCGTCGCTGTTGGCGAGGTTGGCCAGGTCGAGCAGGGTGTAGGCGTCGGTGCTGTCGAAGTTGGTTTCGACGAATTGGGTGATCTCGGGCCACAGCGTGGCGCCGAATTGCTGGAGCTGGGTCAGCAGCCATCGGTAGCGGCCGGAACCGAGCGCGTGGTGCAGTCGTTTGCTGCCCAGCAGGGCGCGGCTGAGGGCCGGGTCCGCGTTGCTCTGTGCCCGCGCTGCGCAGGTGCGCACGACCTCCGGGGTGAGGAACCGAGAGCCGCCGGCGAGGGAGATCATCAGCGGGACAGTGGTCCGAAGTGACGTGTTCGGGGCTGCTGTGACGCTGTCCAGGAGCGTGGCGTTAACGGCGTCGATGCGCTGCAGCACCAGGTCAAACAGGCTGCGGGCTGTGCTTGAGGTCGCAGCTCGATCGGCCAGTTCGTTGAGCGCTTGTACGGTGGGTACCGAACGTCCGTGCTCCAGTATGAGGTCGGCGATGCGGGTTGCGAGGAAGAACTCGCCGAGGACGTCGTGGGCGAACTCGGGTTGACGATGCGGGGAAAGCTGAACCAATGTCGCGGGCATGTCGGGCAATTCGATGGCACGTAACGATATGTCGATATCGCGACGGAGTGCCGCCGGAATGTTCTGGATTCCCTGGTGCTGGGCGAAGGTGCTCAGCTGTGCGGATCTGCGGCCGGCGTGGTCGTCGCCGAGAATGCGGCCGACGCAGCTTTCGATGAGGGCGTACGAACCGAGGTTGCCGCCACCTGGGCGAGGAGGCGATTCGAGGGCCAACTTCATGTACAAGGGCGTCCGTACGAGTTCGCGGACGTTGGCCGGAAGCGCGTCAAACGGCGAGTTCGTCTGCTGCTCCCAGAGCTGCCGGGTCTGTGTTGGCGACCACGGCGCCAAGCCGCGCTTGGCGGCCCCGTCTGTTGCCCCCGATCGAGTGAACAGAGACGCGTGGAGCAGGGGAAACGTGGTCGTCTCGACGGATGGTGGCGTCCGCACGGTCAGCAAAAACCTCAGGTACGGTGCGGTGACTTGACGCAGAATCTGGTCGATGTGCCGACCGACCGCGGTGAAGGTGTCGTGGTCTGCGATGCCGTCGACGAGGACCAGGCAAGGTCGGTTGAGCCGCGTGCTGTGTTCTTCCAGCGTGAGCAGCGCGTCTTCTCCGCGCGGGATCGAGGCGTAACGAAGGATCTCGGCCGCGAGATCGACAGTACCGAGTTCCCAGCCACTGACGGTGAGCAGTTGGCAGTCCACGTCGCCGGCAAATTGGCGGGCAAGGTGGCGGGTCAGGCTCGTCTTGCCCGTGCCGGCAGCACCGGTGACCAGGAAGACACGGGCAGACGAGGCCAGGAAGTTGCGAGCGTGGTCAACTATCCCGTCCGGTGCGGTGTACGGCAACGGAGTTCCGGGCCCAGGGACGACCGCATCGATGAGCGTGGCCGTTCGGGTGGCTGAACCGGCGCCCAACCGGCCACCGGCGACGCCGCGTTCCCGGTCGAAAAGCTCACGCTTGTCCTGGGGAAGTCGGTTCAATTCGGTAGTGAGAGCCTCGATCGTCTCGTGCTGCAACGCCGCGGCGCGATCAGGGTTTTCCCAGCCGACGACCGTGCTCTGGGCGTAGCCCAGACGCGTGGCGAAGGCGCGCTGGCTGAGGTTCTGGACCTTGCGCAGCAGCTTTACCTCAGACGGAGTCCAAGAGGGCAGCCGGGTCACTGAAACGTCCTTCGTCCGGTGGAGTGATCACCAGTTTCCTCGAAAGTCCAGCGTAGCGACATATCCAGCGACCAACACTGATCACGGCCGATCATCACCCGAGCACGCAGCTCTTCCCCGGCTCGCGCCACACCCAGCACGCTAGTTCACGAACCTCCGCCGCTGCGGATGCTGGCCGGGGCCGACCAGGGAGCTGCCGTGTTCGATCACCCATCACCATCGCGAACCTCCTTGACCCCGCCGTCGTTCCCCGGCTTCCACGAGGCGTACACCGCGGTGCTCGCCGACCTGATCCAGTCACCCACCCGGATCAGCACGCGGGGAAACGCCGGACCGGAACGACTTAACGTCTCCTTCCAGCTTGAGAATCCCGCCGCACGAGTACCGCTGTTCGCCTCCCGCAAGGCGAACGTCGTGTTCAACCTCGCCGAGGTGCTGTGGTTTCTCGGCGGCCGCGACGACGTGGAAATGGTGCGCTACTACGCGCCCCGCATGACGTCGTACTCCGTCGACGGACTGACCATCGCCGGCGCCGCATACGGAACCCGGATGTTCCGCCCCGCATCGGTAACCGGCCGCTCCGCATTCGACGCGACACTCGACCTGGTCCGCTGCGATCCGGACACCAAGCGCGCGGTCATCCCGATCTTCGGAGCCCACGAAGTCGGTGACGGCTCCCACCCGGACGTCTCGTGCACCATCGCCTTCCAGCTCCTGCGGCGAGACGGCCGGCTGCACGGCGTGTGCTACATGCGCGCCAACGACGCCTTCCAGGGGCTGGTCTCCGACGTCTTCTCCTTCACCTTCATCCAGGAGCTCGCCGCACAGCTCCTCGGCCTCGAACTGGGCACCTACGCCCACCACGTCGGGTCGATGCACATCGGCGACCAACACGTACCGAAGGCCCGGGCCGTCGTGGCCGAGGCCGGATTAGCTCGGCAGTCACACAGTCCGGCACGGCCGATGCCGGCCGACACCACCTGGGACGTGGTCCACGAGCTGTGCGCGCAGGAAGCGCAGCTACGGGCCAACCGCATCCGACACACCGGCGCATCGCTCGCCGCGACCGGACTGCCGCAGTACTGGCAGCAACTGGTCGCCCTGCTTGAGGTGTACCGGCGGATCGTGCACGAGCCGGAACGTGTCATCGACGACGACGTGCTCGCCTTACTGGACCCTTCGCACCGGTGGCTGCTGCACCACAAGTGGCCGACACGGGTCCCACCCACAACCGAACTCGATCAGGAAGCACGATGACGGATCCGGCGCCCGAACGGGTCGACTGGTCCCGCTGGACGGTTGTGCTCCTGAAGCCCGATTGCCTCGAACGCGATCTGGTCGACGCCGTCCTCGAACGCGTGAGCACCGAGATCGCCCTCATCGTGGTCGAGCGCGTCACGGTAGCCGACTGGCAGATCTTCGTGCACTACTGGGACCTGCTCGCCTACCGTCACCGCCTCGACGTCGACGTTGCCGCCTGCCTGCGCGACCGCTATGTCGGCCACGACGTCGTCGTCGCCCTCGGCTACAGCGCGACCCCCGGCGTCGACACCGCAACTCGCGTGCGTGCCCTGCTCGGCGACTTCGACCCCAGTACGGCAGAACCCGGAACCATCCGCGCCGACCTGGGAAACGACAGCTTGGCCGCCGCGCGCCGCGAACACCGGCTGGTCGACAACCTCATCCACACCTCCGACGACGTCACCGCCGCCGCCCGCGACTTCCACACCTGGTTCGGCGGCCACCGCGCCGCCGACCTGCTCCGCCCACCTGCCACCGCCGACCGCCCGGAGGTACCGACCCCATGACCCGCACGCCGGTCACCCTCAACACCGCCATCACCCGCGGCACCGGACGGCTGACGATGATGCCGCCGGAACAGATCGCCAGCCTCGACCCGTACATGGCACAGTACGTCGGCTACCGCAAAAGCGGCCTGTCCCTCAACCACGTCATCGGCTGCCCGCTGGACTGCGCGTACTGCGTGCGCCACTTCTGGGGCAACTTCGAGCAGAAGGTCCCCAAGCTCATCGAAACGACTGCCAACGCCGTCCAAGCGCTAGTCAACCATCCCGGCTTCGAGCCGCACGTTACCCCGCTCCAGATCTTCAACAAGGCGACCGACCCGTTCCTGCCCGCGGTCAAACCTGAGCTGTTCGCCGCGCTGCGGGACCTCGACGAGCGCGGCCTGACCAACCTGGTCCTGCTGATCACCCGCTTCCGCGTGACCAGCGACGACATGGCCCAGCTCGAAGCGCTCGCGAACGTGCGCGTGACATTGCTGTTCACCTACTCCGGGATCGAGGACGCCCGCATCGAGCCGATCGCCAAAAGCTCCATCACCGTCACCTCGCTACGGACGGCGGCCGCGACGCCCGGACGCCGCACCAGGGTGCTGCTGTACTGGCGGCCGATCGTGCCCGGCTGGAACGACCAGCCCGAGACCATGGCCCGCGTGCTGGATGTCGGGCGCGACGCGGACGGCATCGTGTTCACCGGCTATTACCACAAGCCCGAGAACGCCGAATTCATCACCTCCCTCGGCGTCGAACTCCCCTACGGGATCGACGACGTCGCCCGCCGCAAAGCCATGCCGGCGGAAATCGACGCGAAGGTCGTCGCCGCGTGGCAGGCGTCCGGGATCAGCACACCGCTGTACCGCAAGACCTCCTGCGGGGTGTCCGCTGTACACGGTATCGCCGACTACAACGGCCACTGGGGCGTCAACGAGCTATGCGACATCTGCCCGCTGGCCCAGCAGAACCGGTGCCGCGACGCCCACCGCCCGCCCACCGAAGCCGAACTCGACACGATCTTCGGCAAGCTCGGCTACTCCTCACCCGTCGTCTACGACGTAGGGCACGTCTGGACGAGCGGGCTGAGCGAACAGCAGCGCTACCCGATCCAGCACCAGACCGGCTACCAGATCTGGGACACCACACTGCCGCACTTCACCGGCAATCACGGCCGTTCCCTGGTCGGATTCACCCCCGATGAGGCGGATCAGGCGCACATCGCGGAGGTTCGCCACCAACTCGCCCACGCAACACGGTTCGATGACGAGTAACCGACCTGAATCGAACGGAGCTACCGTGAGCAACCACACCGCTGCCTGGACCGAAGCCAAGCTCGTCGCCATCGACCTCGAAGGCAGCGGACCTCAGGACCCCGCCGGCGAAGCGATCCTCGAAATCGCCCTCGTGCCGATCCACCACGGTGCACCCGACCTCGACCACGCGTTCAGCTCCCTGATCAACCCGGAACGAAAGATCACCCGCAGCCCCTGGACGTCCCCTGGGATCACGAACGCCGTCCTTGAGCACGCACCGACCCTCGACGAGGTCGCACCGAAGATCATCGAACTCGTCGCCGGCGCATGGCTGGTCGGCCACAACGTCCGCGTCGACTGGCGCTTACTCACCAAGACCCTGCCGACCGCCGAACCAGTCGGGCTCATCGACACGCTGCGCCTGGCCAAGCACCGCCGACCCGAACTCAAGAAGGGACACGGGCTCCAAGCCTGGATCGAACGTCTCGACCTGACCGACACGATCACCCAGGCCGCACGCGACAGCCAACCGCACCGCGCGCTTTGGGACACCGTCGCGACGGCGACGCTGCTCGAAGCCTTCATGCGCGACCAGCCGGCGACCAACACGGAACTCGACGCACTCCTGACCATCGCCGGGCTCGACCTCGACGGAAACCTGCATCCGACGAAACCCGCCGATCAGCAATCCCTTTTCGATTCCCTCTAATCGCCCAAGTCCGTGAGGGCCCAGTCGGTCAGAGAGGACGCCCGCCGATAAGTGAGGAGAAACGCCATGCCCGACGACAGGTTCGCTAGCACCCGTCCGGTCCTCCCGATCGGGGCGACAGCAGCCCGCCGCTTGGGATTCGGATCCATGCAGCTCACCGGCCCCGGACACTGGGGCCGACCGCAACACCCCGACGAGGCGATCAGTCTCTTGCGCGCAGCGGTCGACCACGGCGTCACGCACATCGACACCGCCGACGCCTACGGACCCCACGTCGCCGAAACGCTCATCCACGACGCCCTGCACCCCTATCCCGATGATCTGCTCCTCGCTACCAAGGGCGGTCTGACCCGCCAAGGCCCGAACAAATGGTCACCTCTCGGCAGGCCGGAATATCTCCGCCAATGTGTCGAAATGAGCCTCCGCAGGCTCAATCTCGAACGGATAGACCTCTACTACCTGCACCGAATCGACCTCGCAATCCCACTCGAAGACCAGCTCGGCGTTCTAGCCGACATGCAGTCGGAAGGCAAAATCAACCACATCGGCCTATCGAAGGTCTCCGTTCAGGTGATACGCCGGGCCCGAGAACTTGTCCTGGTCGCTGCAGTGCAGAACAAATATAGTATCGCGAACCGACTACACAACGACGTGCTGGAGTACTGTGCGACGCGGGGAATCCCATTCGTACCGTACGCTCCCTTGGGTGCTGGTCGGTTGCTTCGAGCTGACAGCCCCTTGGTTTCGCTGGCTCGGGCTCGCGGCGTCACGACCGCGCAACTCGCACTCGCCTGGCTGCTGCACGTTTCGCCAGTCGTAATGCCCATCCCCGGCACGTGTCGAACCGCCCACCTTGTGGACAATCTATCGGCGCACCAGATCGCTCTGAAGCCTGAAGAGATGAAGGAAATCGATATAGGTCTCGTTTCGGCCAGATAGCCTGTTTTTCTCGATACCGTCGAGCAGCTTAGGATGAATTACCGTGCCTTACACTAGCTTCGTTGACGTTCTGATCATCCTGGAGCGTGGCGAGCACGTGCTGCTCGCCCGGCGTGCAGGCACCGGCTACGCGGATGGACAGTGGAATCTGCCATCGGGCAAGCTCGAAGAGGGCGAAGACATGGTCGCCGCCATCATCCGCGAAGCCCGCGAAGAGATCGACGTCGAGGTCGACCGCGATGATCTAGAGATGGTCACCTCGGTCCATTGCCTGAATCCTGAGGGGAAGGCCAGGGTCGGGTTCTTCTTCCGTGCGCGGCGATGGCGGGGAGAAGCACGCAACGCCGAGCCGCACAAGTGCTCGCAGATCGCGTGGTTCCCGAAAGCCTCGCTGCCGGCGAGCACAGTGCCGTATACCCACGCGGGTGTGGAGCTCTACCGTCGTGACGAGCGCTTCGGGCTGCAAGGCTGGCCGCATCCAGCCGTGTCGGTGTTGGCGAGGCGCTGACGCACGTGGAGTGCCGGTCCGGTTGACCCAACGATCGCGGCACACGCGCTGCGGCACTTCCCCGATTGGTTGATTGCGACGACTCCAAGTGACACACCGTCGGCCGACGGCGACACGACCACGCCGGGGCCGCAGATGGAAAGCGCTGCCATGCCGCGCTGCTCAGCTTCGACGTTGACATGCGGAAGGACGACGACGATGTCCGTACCCTGTGACGTAGGCGCTTCAGCAACCTGCAACACCGCCTGGCACCGGTGCGAGTACTACCGGGCCGAATGTGGATTGCCCGTCCAGCTTGTCGACGGTGACCGGATCGTCCTGCAGCTCGGCGGGGTGTTCGGCGCGGTCACCATGCCCGCCGGGCTGGGCCGCAGGGTGGTGGCGAGCTTGCGGGTCCGGGCGATGCCGGCGCCGGCTCTGGCCCATCCTGGCGGGCAGCGATGGACCCTGCTGAGCGGCCCTGGCAGCGTGACACTGGAGGAGTTGGCCGCGCTGGTCCCGCTGGGCGTCAGCGTGGTCGGTGAGGCAGCTGTGGTGGTGCTGCCCTCTCCGGAGACCGAAGCGCTGGATCTGTGGCTTTGGGTCGAGCAGCCCACTCAGGCCGACTTGCCGTCGCAAGCTGCCTTGCTGGTCACCACGCGAGCGATGGCCGTTCCCGCGTCGCGGACTCGATCGGCGCAGCTGTGAGCCCGGCACGGCGACCCCGCGCCGAGCTGGCGGCGTTGCGCGACGAGCTGATCGCACGCGCGGCCGCGGACCAGCAGGCCCGGGCCAGCTCGACCCGGCGTGCCCCACGCCGCGGCAGTGGGCTGCCGTGCAGCGCGTCGACGAGGACAACCTGCGCTGGCTCGCGCCGATCGTGTCGGTCCGCGGCTGGCCCGGCGTGCGCGCCGTCGGGACCGACGGTGCGCACGCTGCCTGGATCCTGTCCCAGCACGCGCCCGCTGGGTATAGCGCCTGCTGGCTGCCGAGGCTGTGCGACGTCGTCGCCCGCGGTGAGGCAAGCCCGCGTGATCTGGCCTACCTCGCCGACCGAGTCGCCACCGACGAGAAGCGGGGCCAGCGCTATGGCACCCAGCGGCTGTACGTCGGCGGGCTCAACCGCCTCTACCCGCTGCACCGGCCGGCCGAAGTCAATCTCGCCCGGGCGGATGTCGGGCTCGACCCGCTTCCCGACGCCGACCTCGACACCGCCTACACCAGCTTCGAGGAGATCGCTGCCGCAGCCGAAGGAGCCCCATCGTGACGACCTCCCTGCAGTGGGGCGTCAGCCCCTACCACCGCGAACGAGCCCACACCGCACTACCGGGAACCGACGTCTCGGTCTGCACCCGGCACCTCCGCCAAGGACAACTCATCCTCGAGTCCCTCACGACGCACCGCCCCGCAGATCTGCGGATCTGTCCGGAATGTGCCGTCGACACCCTGGCGATACTCTGCCGCACCCCGTCACCGCACCCACGCAGCCCAGCTCGCGCGACCGTCACCACCCCCACGGGCTGGAACCGGTCGCCCGGTCAGGAGGACGATCATGGATGAGGTGCTGAACTCGACGTTGCGGATGGCGGTGCTCACCCGTCTCGACCACCTCGACTCCCTCGCCCGCGACGCCGACGAGCCATCCAAGGCCGTCCTTGCCGACACGGTGATCGCCCGGCTGACTGCGGCGTGGCGAGAGCTGCTGGCAGCGCACGCACCCGACCACCGCGGCCGGTGTCGCGCGTGCGCAACGCGATGGGGGCTACGCCGCGCGGAGTGCTCGGTATGGCGAACCGCGCACCGACATCTCGTCAGTGACTCGGCACAGCAATCCCCACGAGTGGCAGGAGGACGGCATCAACTTCGATCGGCCTAAACCGCCGCGATGCGCAATGACGCTACCGGCGTTGCCCGCACCGAAAGACCCTGACTTATGCTGCGCGCCTTCGGTCGGCTGCCTGTTGTGGTCCTGCTCCACCGGAGGCTGTTCCTGCCGGAGCGAGGATTCGCGGCGATGTCGGAAGTTTGTGCGTCCAGTCGGCCAACCGCGGTGTCGCGGTGCTGGCTGCCCGCAACTGCGTCCGTCTCGCACCTGCCATTCGGTGGCTCGCCCCGGTGCCGGCTGGGGCCGAGAGCGGGACCGTCGGCGGCGACTGCTTCCAGTTGTGCCTCGATGGTGCCGAGCGGACGTCTGCGGAAGGTGGGCAGTCGCCGCGCTAGCCACACGACCGATTCGCTGTCCTACTTGCCGCCGCGGCGATGCACTGCCGGTCCTTCTTGGACGCGAACGATAGACCACTGGTGTCCCGCGCTGGTGACGCCGACCTGGTGGGTCACGGCCCAGACGTCGTGGTCGATGAAGATCTCGCGGGAGAACGTGGAACATTCGCCGGGATCGATCGCCTTTACGTTGCGGCGGCTCGTGCGGACGATGTCGTCGTCCCAATGAGCCAGCTCGTTTTCGACAACGCGCCCGTCGACGTAGCGGTATTTGATCTTCGCGGTGACCAGCGGATCCCAGGCCGTGATGTTGCCGATGTTCTTCACTGACACTGTCAGCAGTCCAAGGGATGCTGTGTGCGGACCGTCGACCATCGTCACTTCGCTGTTTAGCTCGAGCCGCAGGGTGAACATACGGCCCCGGAAGAACCGGTAGTAGGCCAAGACCCCGGTTGTAAGCACGGTGACAGTGGTGCAGATGCTGCCGACTGCCGCGAGGGTGTCTTTGCTGGCGCCCAACCGGCTTGGATTGATGATCCCGCGTGTGACCAGGTATACGAGTACGAGCAAAACGAATAGGACGAGGAGAACTGGAGTCGCCCACAAGCGGATCCGGTCGAACTTCGACATGTCAGATGATTATTGCGATCAGCAGCGCGACGATCGCGAGGAGCAGGCTGCCGACGAGGATTAACGAGGGCAGGCGACTGGCCTTGTACCCGAGAATTATGGTCACCTTGAAGCTCGAGTTCTTGCGTTCACCGTCATCGGGTGCGTCCGACAAAGCAGAGCCCTCTCGTTCGTTTGAACGCCGGCAGATCAAGTCAGGATGAGAACAATCAGGACAGCGCACCCCCCGAGCAACATGCCAGCCCAAAACAACGATGGCAGGGGACTGGAGATCGCCCACATGCCGCCCCCACTTCCCTCACGTACCGGTCTCATGCTTATGTCGCTCACTTCCGACTGGGTAAGCCCGCCGCCAGTTCTGGAAGGTCGTCCACACCAGAAGCAAGTCGTTACAGCGAGCAGTCCGGAGACGATTGTAGCCCGATCGGGCCAAGCTGCCGTGGCGGGCTACCTGGCCGACGGGAGCTGCGCCGCCTGAGGACTTCAACGACGACGATCGGATCAAGTCGACTTATCCACAGGCGGTTTGAGGTGTGGACAATCTGTGGACAGTTCGCGGCGCTCTGCGAGCGCTCACTATGCGTTCCCGGTCAGAAGAGGCCGGGCTGATCGGCAACGTGCGCGCCTGGCTTCTTCGCCGGAACGAGGGTGATGCGCTCAAGGTCCATCTAGGTCGACCACTTACCGCGCGCAGGAACTGCTGGAAGACGGAGAGGGTGAGGCGGACGTCGGCGAGCGCGCGGTTTCGATCGCGGGGGATCTGCAGCTGCAGGTGCCGGGCCAGGTGGTCCAGGCTGTGCAAAGCGAGCTCCGGCTGGCACGCGCGGGCGAGCCGGACCGTGTCGAGCAGTGAGGTGTCGGCGCGGCGTGGGCAGTGGCTGCGCTGGCCGTGCAGCAGGGTCCGCTCGGTGGCGGCGTGGTGGGCGACGAGCAGGACCGCGTGGCCGGCGTCGGTCGCGGCCGCGTGCACGCGCCGGTCGAGTTCGGACATGGCCGCCGAGGCCGCCGGCGCGGTGGCCATCGGCCTCTTCGTGATTCCTGATGCCTGGTCGAATCTGGTGATCGGGACGTCTGGTGGCGGTGCCATCAGCGACTCGTAGCAGTCCAGCTCGGTGAACTGGCCAGTCGGCGAGAGCATGACCGTGACGGCAGCGACCTCGATGGGCACTGGCGGCCGTCCGGCAGGGGTGAGGCCTTCGAAGTCGATGACGACGAAACGCGTGCGCTGCACCCGGGGATCGTCGGCCAACTTGTTCATGGTCGGGGAATTTTATCTGTCGAGCGGAACCAGCCGTGTTTGTCGCTGACGAGTACTCTCCGAAACCGATGAACAGTGTCGAGCGGTGCGCGAGAAGGGCGGGAGACGCGGGATGACGACGTTGCCGGACTGGCTGCACCTGCCACCGGAGGGCATCACGGCCGAGGCGTACGAGGCGATGCCGGAAGACGTGTGCCGGCGGATCGAGGTCGTCGACGGCGGCGTCGTGGTCGTGCCGGCCCCGACTCGGTCGCATCAGACGTTCGTGCGGCATCTCGCCAGCCTCATCGAGGCTGCTGTGGGTGAGGACCTTGCTGTCGTCACCGGTGCCGACCTGCGGTTGCGTGACACACCGCTGCTGAACCGGCGCCCGGACGTGGTGGTCTACGACGCGAACGTTCCGGACGACCAGGTGCTGCGACCGGGCGATTGCACGCTGGTGGTGGAGGTGATGTCCGTCGGATCGGTGATCACTGATCAGCTGGATAAGCTGGCCGAGTACGCGGCCGCGGGCATCGAGCATTACTGGCGTGTCGAGAACTACGACGATCCCGATCGTCGTCAGGTTTTCCGTTACATAACCAGCCCGGCGAGCGGGACGTACCACCCCGCTGCACCTGGAGGGCACGCCGTCTCGACGAAAAGTCCGTTCGCAATCGATCTCGATCTACACGACGTGGCGAGAAAGCTCTGACCGCCGTCGGCGACGAGTGCTGACAGTTGTGAGTAGGGTATGCCGTCACCTGCATATTCCCTCATATGGCACCTAACTAGATAGCCTGAGTTGGTCAAAAGTAGTCGTAGCCGCCTTCGAAGCCGTCAAGCATCCCCATTTCGCGTGCCAGTTGTCGTTGGCGTGTCTCCTGTAGGTCTGCTCGATCCACTTCTATGAGAGTGAGATCGAGGCCTGCGAGAGGAAAGCTCCAGTTGTTCACGACGTCTCTCAGGGCTTCTGTGTCTTGGTCGGTGTACTCGAGATGAGCTGACCGGAGTTTAGTAATGACGGCGATGTTGAGCTGTCTGAGTTCTGCCCATCGCATGGTGTCGTCGACGATCGCGCCATCCCATACTCCGCGGGTGGCATTGAGTCCTGCCTCGCTGAGGAGGCCGACTTGATGCATCGCAGTCGTCAGCGCGGATATGGTGCTCGTCGGTGCTGCAGAGATGTAGTCTTCATCGACGTGTGCGAAGCGATCGGCGGGGCCGGTCCAGCGGCCCTCGTCGTTCTCGTCGACGACGTAGTCGACGTACAGCCGCTCTTCGCGGTCGGTGGTGATCTCGTTGCCGAAGATCCAATCCATCTCCATGGGGCCGTCCAAGTAGTACTGCTGCCGTAGACCATCGACGTATCCGCGGATCTCCGCGAGGTCTGCAGGCGAGCCCCGATAGGCCCGAACGTACAGGCCTCGGGCGAGGTGTTGGTAGAAATTCGTCATACACGATTTGACGGTGGTGTGATTCTTCCAACCGGCGCGGGCGAGGTCGAGCAGGATCATGACCTTCGCGGCTTCTTCGTCGGCGAAACACCGGAGGACTGCGGCGCCGCGATAGCTGCCAGAGGTGCTGAGTGTTCTGGCGTCTCGTTCGAGCGTGGCGACGTTGTCGGCCAGTAGTGCCAGGCCTTCACCCAGTACAGAGAAGCGTTCAGCGACGGGAAGCTGGCTGATGACTCTGAGGCGGCGGGCGTCCATGGACCTATGATCGCGCATCGGCCAGGCCGGTACGACCACATTTGCGCTGCGGCACAGCCGCGACGGTCGACTACCAGGGGGCTTGACGGTCCGCTGCACCTCAACGGCGGCTGGGGAGTCCTCGGGCTTGTCGGTCGGGCAGCTCGGCGCGGGTGTCGCCCAGGCCGACGAGCAGGTCTCCGTGGCGACGGACGCGGTCGAGGACGTCGTCGGCGGTGAACGTTAGCTGGGCAACGTGGCGGCAGGCTTCGACTTCCTCCCAGGTGATTGGGGTGGACACGGTCGGGTGGTCGCGGCCGCGCAGGGAGTAGGGCGCGACGGTGGTTTTGGCCGGGTTGTTTTGGGACCAGTCGATGAACACGCGGTTGGCGCGCTGGGCCTTGGCCATCACGGTGGTCACCGCGTCCGGGGTTTCGCGGGCGTGCCGTTGCGCGAGCTTCTTGGCATAGGCCGAGGGTGCAGCGGGATCATCGGTGTCGATTGCGGCGTAGAGCTGATCTATTGACCGGACTACGAGGCGACATGCCGAGGTGTTTGACCTGATCGAATGACCGGGACCGGTACTTCTCACGCACCTTGATCAAGAAAAGTGACGTGAGCGTGTTCGGTGAGGCGGACTGGAATATCGCAGCGATTCGGCTGCCGCGGTGGAATTGAGTGGTGGTGACTGAAGGGCCGGTGCCGCGGTTGGTCGTCGACAACGACGGTATGCCCGTACAGCCGATCCAGCGCTACCTGAACAATTTGTGGCCAGCAACACCAGCCCGACATCCAGCAAGAGCCAACGCTCAAGTCTCGGCGCACTGCGCGAGGCAGCCATCTGCCCAGTCCACTGAGGGGAAGTGGGCTATCACCGAACTCTGCCGGAGTGGATGACAGACCCGTCAACACTTCGAAGACCCGTAGACCCTCGTCGCATCCCACATCGCTCGCCGCTGAGCACGGGGATGTACATTGCGACCTAAGTCACAATATTTCTAGTTCCGGACTCAAGGCGCCCATGAGAACAGAGGCCGCCATGAAGACGATGCTGCCGACCCCGACATTCTCGGCTGAGCAGATGGATGTATGCGAGTCCGCCACCGAACTCTGCCGGAGTGGATGGCGGACCCGTCAACACTTCGAGCACCCGTAGATCCTCGTTGCACCCCACACATCGCTCATGGCCGAGCGCAAGGGATGTACATCGTGACCTAAGTCACATTCTTAGTGTCGACGGGCTCACCGGTCGGCTTCTCTTATCACACTTCCAGGTGAGCCTGGAGTGATGCCGATCACTGGACCTTCTCGCCCTGCGTCGGCTGGTGTTTACTTCGCCGACACAACTCAATCCGCCCGCGTACAGACCATGCCGGAGTGCTGTACGACGCGGCGAGCAAACACTTCGAGTCATGCTGGAGAACCGATGGGCGCCATAAGCTCACCGGGCAGTCCGACCGGGCAACCGGTCGGACCTGCCCGTCGTATCCGAACCCCGCTACCGAGTTTGGCTCTTGCGTTCCTAAGCTTGGCAGCGCTGACCGCCACCTATGTGGAACCTTACCTGAAAGTCGACGACGGAGTTCGGGAGAAGCTCGCACTGACCGCTTTGGCCGCGATCGGCCTCACTCTGCTTCGTGTCGTGTGGACCACATGCAGCCCATATGTCAAGGCAGCGGTTCGCAGATGGCTCGGCGTCGAAGGCCAGGATAACGACGATCCGCCGCCAAGTCAGCCGACGAGTTCGTGAAACCCAATCACACTGGCGCGACAACGTCATGCGGTCGTGACGCAATTCCTCGCCAGGAAATCGGAAGCAAAGAAGGAATCGGCCGACTTCAAGAAGTGCTCGAAGTGCAATCATTCCAGGAGCTTCTCAGTAGACTATTCATATTCCTTCAGCGACGAGCGCCCAGCAGGATGGATGCGGATGAAATTCTTTCGGAATCCATAATGAGCTTCGTGAGCTACGTTGAACACAGAGACGTCATGATAGACCGAGCCGAATTTGCACCCGTCTTATTTGGCATTGCGAAAAGGAAAATGGCAGATCATTGGCGCGAACAACGACGGCAGCGCGAAGTCTTGGTGGCTGACGTCCCTGCCGACACTCCTTCGAAAGAGTCATCGCCTGAAGATGTTGCCCTACTTCATGATGAGCTTAATCGCGCCTTGTCGACATTGCCACACCGCCAACGAGAAGCCATTCTCCTGCAGCTAAATGACTACAGCACGGCTGAGATATCGCAGATTCTCGGTATAAGCAAGCGTGCCACACTTCAGGTACTGACGCGAGCGCGGCGACAGCTAGCTGAGGCCATGTCTGGAGGGCGTCACCTCAGCGAACACTTACTGTCCGAGGTTGTCGAGCGTGACTCATTCGAGTACGGCAGCCATGTCATCAAGGTCAAAAACTTCGGGATCTCGTTGAGGGAAATGCGAAATAAACAAGAAAAACCAATGTCTCAATATGAGCTTGCTACGCGTATCGGGGTCGGGCGGCAGACTTATGCGCGCTGGGAACGAGGCGAGAGCATGCCCACACGATCACAAGCCGCTGTTCTTGACTCGACATTGCATGCCGATGGCAAACTAATCACACTTCACGATTCAATTGGCCATCCAAAAAATGGCTCGCAATTGTCCGGGGCAAGTTCCACTCAGACTAGCCAGGTTGCACGGTTTGCCAACAAAAGTCCTTCCGCCACCACTACTCGGCCGCAGTGCTAATAGAAGATCGCGGACGCACGTCTGGGCGCGAATTAGAAAAGATCATCCGATCCTTTCTTGGCAAGTTCGCCACCTTTCGCCCAGGTTGCTCGTCGCAACCAGGGACGGATGACTTCGACAGGCGCGGAGGCGAGTCCCTCCGTGTGGGGAAACCCGGCCCTCCTCCGACCCGAGGTGGCGCCAGCTTGCCCTCGCACCCGGGCCGGTCGACCGGGGGCACCGGGGCTCGCCCGACTGGTGGATGTCGCCGAGCAGCAATGAGGCCTCGCTCTGACGACAGATCTGGCAATCGCGCCAGGTCCGCTTGTGCACAGTGGCCCTTCCAAAGGCACGGCCAAAGCGGACAATAGTTGCTCCGGTTAAGCATGCCCTTCGAGCCGGACGTTTTCCCGAACGGCGTCAGGCCGTCATCGAGGAGCAGGTCGCGGAGGCGTTCGGCGACGCGGCAGCAATGGACGATCGAGGCGCCTGGTCCGGGATCGAGGTCGAACACCAGCCGGTCCGGCGGCAGCCGTCGGCCGTCGGCGTTTACTTGCCACTGCGGGACGTGCAACTCCAGGGCGGCCATGTTCGCGGCCCACACCAGCGCGGCGAGTTCGTCGAGCAGCGCGTACTCGATCACGCCGTCGCTGCGACCGGACCGGCTGCCGGTGCTGGACAGTCGGACCGTGGGCAGCCAGTCGGGCGCGCCGCGGGGGACGTTCTTCTCGAAAAATTGCTGCCCGCCGACGCCGTCGGGAAAATGGATGAACGTCACCGCCCGCCCGGCCAGGTGGGGCAGCAGGATGTCGGCGATGCGGGAGTAGTAGTTGATCACCTCACCCTTGGTAAAACCGTCGGGGTAGAGCGGCTTGCCCAGGTTAGACAAAGTGAGACGTCGATTGCCCGCTTGAACGGTGATGCGCTGGCCGACCGGTGCCGGGGACGCTGACTCGGCTGGAACGGGTTTTGCGCTGGCGCCGCGGCGGGCGCGTGGACAGATCGAGGGGCGAGGACGTCGGCGGGTTTCTTGTCCGCTCGAAGGCCGCGCCACGCGGTGCGGCGGACGCGGCCGGCGCGGGTGAATTGCCGGTAGACGATCTCGCCGACCAGGTCAGGCTGGACCCAGTGGGCGCCGCGGACGTCGTCGCGCGGCGGCGCGGCGGCGAAGGGATGCGTGCGGCGTTCGAGGGGTTGAAGCTCGGTGAGCAGGTCGGCGCGGGCGGCTTGGCTGAAGCCGGTGCCTTTACCGGACTAACCTATTGCGTCCGCGCACCACCACTCGCAGTCGAGTCTCGGCCAAGACTGAGGCACTCCACGCGCCCGTCGAGGGTGGCGGTGCACTTCTGTCAGCACGGCACCGCCACCCGCGAGCTCATCCTCCATCACTCGCCTGGTTGCCGACGTGCGGATGAGCTGTTGCGATCAATTGTCACCAGCGGTGTCGCTTGCTGCGGAGTTCAATTGTGCTGCGAGGTACTCGAACGAGCTCGCAACACTCGGTTCACGCCGGGCTATGCGACGTAAGCGGGCGGCACCTGCGGCACACTGGGTGGCCGTGCCGGTTCGGGCAGCTAACGCTATCGCTGTCTGCGCGTCCGCGGGAGGTTTCTCGTCGGACGACAACTCGGTCGCGGAGAGAGCAGCGCGCGCCGCGAGCAGGTACGGGCCGGTGAATGGTAGCTGGAGCAGGCCGGGGACAGCGTGGAGGAGGTCGTCCAGTAGGCCCGCGTTAAGGCATTCGAGGTGGTGCATTGCTTGGTCGGTGGCGAGCAATGGGTCGATGACCGCGTCGTAGACGTCGTCGATCGACTTGGTCGCTGACTGTTGGATGAGCCGCAGGATGCTGAGGTGCTGGCTGGCCACTGGGTGCTCGCTGGCGGCTTCCAGCACGGTGAGCGTGCGTGGGTCGGCGATCAGATCGGGGTGCTCCTTCAGGAATGCACGCGCTCCTTCCCAGGTTGGTGCGGTGAGCCAGGCTTGCAGGTCGGTCGCGTGAGCGTGCGCGGCGCGGTAGGTGGCCAGAGTTTCGTCTAGTCCCCGGTCGCGCACCTGCTCCAGGAGGCCGTACAGATCGACGAGGGTGTCAGCTTCCGGATACAGGAATCGGGCCAACGCAATATTGTTCTGCCCAGTGTTGGTCAGCAAAGTCGTGAAGTTGGCGCGAACGAACGACTCGCGCGCGTCCCAATCGCGGCTATTGAGCCACTGATTTAGGAGGATTACCAGCGATTCGGGTATGTCAGTGGTTGTCCAGGTCGGCAGTCGGGACCGGATATCCTCAGAGTTGGGCAGCATTTCCAGCACTTCGCCGACCATGTCGCGGATTTTGCGACGTGCGGAGCCACTGCGGGCAGGGAGGTCAGGCTCGGCGGCAGTCGATGCGGCTAATCTCAGATCGTCGAGAGCACCATCGATATCCGCTGAGCCTGCCGCAGAGGTGACGTCGATTTCTCCTAGGCGCCACTGAGACCGCATGGCGATCAACTCGGCTCGCGGTCCCGGGGTGAGCTCGCGCCACGCATCTAGAAAGGCTGTCAGGGCGCCGGCGTGGTCACCAACATCACTCCGCTGGTTGGCTTGGTTGTTCAGCGCCATGGCGAGGTCGGGCGTGAACGCGGCCGGGTTGTCCTTGGCCAGCTGGCGCAATAGGGTGACGGCTTCGTCGATGGCGGCCAGGGCGCCGGCGCGGTCACCAATCTCACTCCGCATGGTGGCTTGGTTGTTCAGCGACGCGGTGAGGTTCGGCGTGAACGCGGCCGGGTTGTCCTTGGCCAGCTGGCGCAATAGGGTGACGGCTTCGTCGATGGCGGCCAGGGCGCCGGCGCGGTCACCAACTCCACTTCGCTGGTTGGCTTGGTTGTTCAGCGCCATGGCGAGGTTCGGCGCGGACGCGGCCGGGTTGGCTTCGGCCAGTTGACGGTAGTATGTGACGGCTTCGTCGATCGCGGCCAGGGCGCCGGCGCGGTCACCGACATCACTTCGCTGGTTGGCTTGGTTGTTCAGCGCCATGGCGAGGTCGGGCGTGAACGCGGCCGGGTTGTCCTTGGTCAGCTGGCGCAATAGGGTGACGGCTTCGTCGATGGCGGCCAGGGCGCCGGCGCGGTCACCGACATCACTTCGCTGGTTGGCTTGGTTGTTCAGCGCCATGGCGAGGTCGGGCGTGAACGCGGCCAGGTTGTCCTTGGTCAGCTGGCGCAATAGGGTGACGGCTTCGTCGATGGCGGCCAGGGCGCCGGCGCGGTCACCGACATCACTCCGCGCGGTGGCTTGGTTGTTCAGCGCCATGGCGAGGTCGGGCAGGAACGCGGCCGGGTTGGCTTCGGCCAGCTGACGCCGCAGAGCGACGGCTTCGTCGATGGCGGCCAGGGCGCCGGCGCGGTCACCCACTGCATTCCGCTGTTTCGCTTGGTTGTTCAGCGCCATGGCGAGGTGGGGCAGGAACGCGGCCGGGTTGGCTTCGGCGAGCTGGCGCCGCAGAGCGACGGCTTCGTCGATGGCGGCCAGGGCGCCTGCGCGGTCACCAATCTCACTCCGCTGGTTGGCTTGGTTGGTCAGCGACGCGGCGAGGTTCGGCGCGAACGCGGCGGGGTTGGCTTCGGCCAGTTGACGGTAGTGTGTGACGGCTTCGTCGATGGCGGCCAGGGCGCCAGCGCGGTCACCCACGCCACTCCGCTGGTTGGCTTGGTTGGTCAGCGACGCGGCGAGGTTCGGCGCGAACGCGGCGGGGTTGGCTTCGGCCAGTTGACGGTAGTGTGTGACGGCTTCGTCGATGGCGGCCAGGGCGCCGGCGCGGTCACCCACGCCACTCCGCTGGTTGGCTTGGTTGTTCAGTGACCCGGCGAGGTGGGGCAGGAACGCGGCCGGGTTGTCCTTGGCCAGCTGGCGCCGCAGGGCGACGGCTTCGTCGATGGCGGCCAGGGCGCCGGCGCGGTCACCAATCTCACTCCGCGCGGTGGCTTGGTTGGTCAGCGACGCGGCGAGGTGGGGCAGGAACGCGGCCGGGTTGTCCTTGGCCAGCTGGCGCCGCAGGGCGACGGCTTCGTCGATGGCGGCCAGGGCGCCGGCGCGGTCACCAATCTCACTCCGCATGGTGGCTTGGTTGTTCAGCGACGCGGCGAGGTTCGGCGCGAACGCGGCCGGGTTGGCTTCGGCCAGTTGACGGTAGTGTGTGACGGCTTCGTCGATCGCGGCCAGGGCGCCAGCGCGGTCACCAACTCCACTTCGCGCGGTGGCTTGGTTGGTCAGCGCCATGGCGAGGTCGGGCAGGAACGCGGCCGGGTTGGCTTCGGCCAGCTGACGCCGCAGAGCGACGGCTTCGTCGATGGCGGCCAGGGCGCCAGCGCGGTCACCCACGCCACTCCGCTGGTTGGCTTGGTTGTTCAGCGACGCGGCGAGGTTCGGCGCGAACGCGGCCGGGTTGGCTTCGGCCAGTTGACGGTAGTGTGTGACGGCTTCGTCGATCGCGGCCAGGGCGCCGGCGTGGTCACCGACATCACTTCGCTGGTTGGCTTGGTTGTTCAGCGCTATGGCGAGGTTCGGCGTGAACGCGGCCGGGTCGTCCTTGGTCAGCTGGCGCCATAGGGCGACGGCTTCGTCGATGGCGGCCGGGGCGCCGGCGCGGTCACCGACATCACTTCGCTGGTTGGCTTGGTTGTTCAGCGCTATGGCGAGGTCCGGCGTGAACGCGGCCGGGTCGTCCTTGGTCAGCTGGCGCCATAGGGCGACGGCTTCGTCGATAGCGGCCAAGGCGCCCGCGCGGTCACCAGCGTCAGTGAGTCGAACAGCGAGGATGGTCGACCAAGTGGCGACAGCCTCGCGGTTGTTGCCGTCCGCGTTTGCGGGATCAGGTTCTGGTCGGCTGCGTTGTGTGGCGGTGAGCGCCAGCGTTCGGAGCGCCGCGTGTCCTTGGGGTATGGCGGTGGCGAGCTGTGCCAGCGGCAACGGTGTGTCTTTTCGCTCGGCGAGTTCTGTCAGCGTGGTGGCGAATGGTCCGCCTTGGTTCAGAGCAACTGCGAGGCCCGTCGACCACAAGGAGATATGGCGGTCGAGCAGTCTTCGGGTTAGGTCTTTGGCAGCCGAAGTATCCTGTTCTGCTGCCCGGGTAAGTACCGAACATGCCCGGAAGCCTTCCGCGATCGCGGCTTGCACATCAGCACCGACGCGCGGCGCGCCCGGATGCTCGGCCAACTGTCGTTCTGTCGCTGGGGCAACCGGTATACAACGATCCAGTAGGTAAGGGCTGGCGGTGAGTTCTCGTAGTACTAGCCGTTCACCGACGGGGTCGGGTCGGATCGCGAAGCCTTCGTCGGCGGTGTCCGAGGCGAGCAGTCCGATAAGCACATCGAGGAGGACAGCTCGATCGGGTGTGGGATGGGCCAATTCTTCGATTGCGGTGACAGCTCTGGTTGCTCGATCTGCAGTGGCTGGTCCGAGAAGTGTCAGGACGGCCCCCACTCGGGCGAGCAGCGATGAGGGGTATTCAGGCAGGCCGCGTTTCAAGCAGGTCCGCTGCCAGTATTCGAATTCTCGCTGCAGGACCCGGTCATACAATGTATCCCGCTGAGTCGGCAGCGCGTCGTCGATAGAGCTCTCGGTGGCCAGCCACGCCTGCAGCACCAGGTCCAAGGTGGTCCAGCGCGGGTTCGGCGGTGGCTGTTCGACGGCTGCGGCCGACCTGCCGGGCAGTTCAGCGAAGCGCTGCGCGGCGCGGCGGAACACGCCTGCTGAAGCCCGGTGCCGCCGTGGCAGCGGAACCAGCAACGGCGCGGCGGAACTCAGGCCGTCGCGCTCGGCGCCGCTGGTGATGGTCGTTAGCCAGTCGCCGGTTGCCCGGGCGGTCAGTAGCACCCTCGTCGGCTCTTCCCGGCCGCGGAGTGCCTTGAGCGTCGAGAGGACGCTTTCGGTGGTGGTGTCCTCGACGTAGTCCACGACGACCAACGTCGGTGACTCTACCCCGGCCAGCCAGGCCAAATCTTCGCTGCGGGGTGCCGGGTGCTTGGCGAGAAATCCGGCGTACCAGCCTGCCGCGTCCAGCCTGCGGCACAGTTCGGCGGCCAGGTGAGTCTTGCCGGCACCGCCCACGCCATGCAGCACCGCGAGTTCGACACCGTCGTGGACGGTGCTGTGTGCCTCGGCCCAGTCCAGCAGCAGGTCCAGTTCGTCGCGGGCGTAGAACGGGACCACGCCTTGGCGCGCCTTGATCTGGGTCAGCGGGCCGGCCTGCGGGTTGGGTTCCAGGTAGGGGGCAGTCAACGGCAGAAAATCCGGAGCCCGCCAGTCCTCCACGTCCAGAGCAGGAACGGTCCGGCGAGACAGCCCGACGTCGACGCTCAGCCCCCACCGCCACCGCCCACCGGCCGTGCCCGTGGAAGTGATCATTTCCGCGCCGTCGGCCACGGCGGCAGCCCAGTCCTTGGCCGCCGCGGAGGCGTTCGCTGGTTGGGTCGCGCCGGTTACATCGATCGCGAGGAAGGCCCCGGCTGACTCAACCGCAGGCCGAACCTCCCGCGTCAGCGGGAACCCGTCCTCGGTCACCGGCGCGGTGGCATGCACCACCTCGTGCAGCGGGTAGTCGGCTTGCGACGTCGGCCATGAGCCGTCCAGCCAGATCACCACGATCGCGTGCCCGGCCCCGCCGTGTCGCGGGTCCAGCACCGCGATCATCGGATGCAGTCCGGCATCCAGGCACGCCCCGGCGTAGGTCACGCACACGTCCAGGCAGGTCCCGTGCCGTGGCCGGGCCAGCACCTGGTCCACCGGCCGGACGGTCTGCAACCCCGCACCGCTGGTGGTCGGCTCACCGACATAGCGCACCCCAGCTTCGGCGAACACCTCGTAGATCCGCCGCGCTCGCTCGGCCGGCGCCTGGCTGTGCGGTCCAGGCAACCTCCGAGCCAGGCGCGCTGGCATAAGCCTGCGCACCAGGTCTTGCTGGACATAGCGAGCCAGCTCACCCGGATCGTCCGCGCGGTCCCAGCGCCACCCGGTCACGGCTGAATCACCCCGATGACGTCCTCGCCCACCACCCGATCCACACCGGGCACATGGTCCAACTCGACCCGCAGCCGGTGCGCACCCGGCGGCAGCCCCGGGATCTCGACCCGCCAGCTCCCCTCCAGCCAGTCCACCCGGAGATCCTCCGGTAGCCCGACCGGCACACCGGGCTCGGCGATGAGCCTGGCCCTGGCTTTCACCCGCCGTGGATCGGCCCCGCACAGCCGCACCCGTGCCGTGGACGGCTCGCCGGCGGCGATGACCTCGTCCACGTCGAACCCCACCCACGGACGGTCGGGCCCGGCTTCACCGCGCACCGCGTCCAGCGGGGCGGATTCGAATCGGGCGACAAACTCCACCACACCATGTGCCGAGGCAATCGGCAGATGCGGTTCCGGCCACCATGTCCGGTGATAGACCCCATCGTCAGCCTCAGCCACATACTCCACCGGAGTGGCGGAAATAGCAGGCACCGTCCCGTCTCCGCCTTCCCAACCACGACTGGGCAACCACTCGGCATCCGCACGACTGACCAGCACGCGCTGCCCCTCGACCACGGCGCGACCGGCTGTGGCGTGTCCGGTGGCGTAGAACGCCATGAACCGCGAGCGTGCCTGCGGTGCGGACTCGAACACAGCCGCGCAGGACGCCTCCAACTCCAGATGCGTTCCGTACGCGCCCTTCGCCCGCGTACGGAACGGCTCGGGGGCAACGGAAACCTCGTGTGGATACGCCGGGCCGGTAACATCCAGCACCGCCGGATACCGTGGCAGCAACTCCCACGTCGACTCCCACCCCGACACCACCTCGGCCGCGGACCGCAGCAGCCGACTCGACACCGCCGCCATCGGCCCCGGACCCAGCCGCACACCGTTGAGCAACCAGTCGATCGCCTTCGGCGCACCGCGGTGCGGCGTGCCCACCGTAATCAGAGACCGGCAGATCCGATGCCCGCCCAAGACCGCCCACCACCACCTGGCCACCACACCACCCATCGAGTGGGCAACCACGATCACCTGCCGATTCCCCACCCTCCGCTGGATCTCATGTCCCAATCTCTCGGCGTTGTAGGCCATTCCTCGACGGAAATCGTAGGGAAACAACAACGCGCTCGCCCCTGCCCGCGGCGCCCTCTGCGGATGTGCAGTGTCGATATCGTCGGCTCCAAGGGAGAGCCGGTTCATCAACCGCTGGACCAGCCTGTCGTACCCGGCGACCTTCATCCACGGCAGCACGCCAATGCTGGGCAGCAACCCAACCGGCACCACCGGCTCCGACATCGCCAGCCGGTCGGGAGCAAATGCTGCGCGGACGGTTCCCGGAAGGTTCTGGCCCCACACGGGCCGGCCGTCGTGCTGCTCGAGGACGCTGCCCCCGATACCGGGAACGATCACAAGCAGATGCTTCAGGCTCAACCGGCCCTCCCTGCGGTCCGTCCGACAATTCGCTGCTTTGAACGTCGTGTAGTCACTGCGAGTTCCCGGCCTGCATATCACGGTTCCAACCTGCGTAGCCAGAAACCAAACCGCGCAAGTTTCGGGAAATTATTCACTGGTCTTGCCGCCGCTCTGAGAGCGTAGCTGGCTGGGTGTTCTCAGCCGAGTCATTGAGCTGATCGACTGCACGGACTACCTACCCTTGTCCTGTTCAGGGCGCATTTAGCTGTCCTTGATGGTGGGAATGCCGAGGTTGACCGGTCCCGTGGGCTGCCGGTCTCGGGTGCGGTCGAGGCTGACCAACTTATGTACTGCTTTGTCCAGGCTGCTGCGGAGTCCGAGGGCCTCTCCGAGCCATCCGTTCAGCTGGGCTTCACGGATGCGGTCCTTGAGGTTGTCGATGATCGCGACCAGGCGTGGCCGCGCTGCGAGGTCGAGCCGGAGGCTGGGGCAGCGGATGTCCCGTTGACCGAACTAACTTCGGGTTTCCTGGGCTTCTTCGATGGCAACTGACCGTGACGGCCTGGCCCTGCTCGGCCAAGTTGGGCCACGCGCGTCACCGCGCGTGATGACGTGCTTCTGCTCTGATCCCGTGCCGTCAGACACGACGGCCCGTGGAGGTTGGGATGGCAGAACGCGACGAAGTGGTGAGGGATGTAGCGACCCTCAAGGTGGCTCGAGTCGGACGGGTCGAGGAGACCGGCGACCTGTTGTCGCCGTTCCGACTCGTCGACGAGAACGACGTCGAGCAAATGGCTGTCACCGAGTTCCTCCGTCATATGCTTGCGGACGACGCGAGCCCAGCGTCGTTGCGCTCGTATGCCTATGAGCTGTTGTCGTGGTTCCGATTCTTGCGTGCGGTCGAGGTGCCGTGGCACCTGGCGAGTCGGGTGGAGGCCCGGGATTTCGCGTTGTGGTTGAAGACAAGCAAGAAACCTCCCCGACCGCGCCGGGCTGACGCACCAGCGGCGGGGTCGGTGAACCCGGTGACCGGCAAGGCAACGCCCGGTGAGAACTACGCGGCCCGGACCCGGCGGCCTGCCCGCGCGGCGGTCCGCTCATTCTACGAATACCACCGGGACACTCACGGTCGACCGCTGGTCAACCCGTTCCCCCAAGCCAAGGGCGTCAACGACGAGCCCCTCAACGCCCACCACAACCCGATGCAACCGTTCCGGCAGCCGTCCCGTCGCGCCGCGTACCAGCCGAAGGAGCCCAAGCCGGCGCCACGGAGCATCCCTGACCAGGCGTTCAACGACCTGTTCGGCGCGCTGTCCTGCAACCGGGACCGCGCCCTGGTCGCGTTCTACATCTCCACCGGCGCACGAGCCTCCGAACTGCTGGGTGTTCAGCAGGGCCTGGTGGAGCCAGAGGAGCAGGTGATCGGCGTGGTCCGCAAGGGCAGCCGGGCGTTACAGCGGCTGCCCGCCTCGGCGGACGCGTTCGTCTGGCTGCGGCTCTACCAGCAGGAGACGCTGGGCTTGGTCCCGAAGGGAGCCGACAAGCCGTTGTGGTGGACGCTGCGTCGGCCCTTCCGTCCGCTGACCTACGACGCGGCGCGGATGGTGTTCACCAAGGCCAACGCCGCGATCGGTGCGAACTGGACTCTGCACGATATACGGCACTCGGCCGCCAAGAGGATGCTCCAGGACCCGCACATGACCTTGGCAGATGTCCAGTGGGTACTGGGTCACGCTCACATCACCACTACGGAGATCTACACCGCGCCCACCCCTGACGAGGTCATCACCCACGTCTTGGCCCACCACGACCGGCAACGAGCCCACCGGAAACAGCCGCCCGCGCCGCCAGCTCCCGGCTACCGGCCCGAAGTGCTGGCGACCTTGTTCGGCACGGCGCCTGACGAGGGAGACACCCAATGAGCCTCACCAAATCCGACACTGAAGTCGCGAAACTCGTTGCCGGCGTTGACAAACCGGCCCCGCTCAGTCGATGGAAACCAAGGCCCACCGAGCAGGGCTGGTGGCAGACCCGGCAGGACCGGGACGCCTTAGCCGAGCGGTTGCTGCGCCTGTTCGCCGACAAGGGCCCGAGCAACGCTCGCGACCAGGCCCGGCGGCGCGGCCTGACCAAAGTGCTGGACTGGCTGGAGCGGCATCCTGGAGACAGCTGGCAGGACCGGTGGCTGGCCAGCGGGGCCGACGCCGCCGGCTTCGACTGGGCCGATCTTCCGCTGCAGGGGATCGCCAAGCCCCGGAACTACCACCGCGACGAGCTGAACTCCGGCGTGACGATGCTGGTGGCCGGCCAAGCTGTCCGTCCCGGCTACCGGTGGCTGCTTCGGCAGCGCCAGGTTCTGATGCTCGCCGAGGCCCGCTCGGCCATCGACCCCGACGGTTTCGCCCGCGTCGAGCGCCATACGGGCCAGGCCGCCCGGTACGCTAGGTCCGACGCGCTGAACAAACTCACCTGGATCGTGATCAGCAAAGGCGGCGTGGTCGCCGACATCACCGTCGGCGACTGCATCGAGCTGACCGAAGCCTTGCAGCAGCACCATTTCCGGGGCAGCGCCGGCCGCCCGCTGTTCTACGCACTGCTCAAGGAAGCAGGCGTCCTGCACGGCAACGCGCCGTCCCGGCTGCGGGAGCTGCGCCTGCACGGGCGCCGCAGCGTCGAGCAGATCGTCGACGCCTACGGCATCCAATGCCGACCTATCCGAAACCTGCTGATCGAGTACCTCACCGAGCGTTCCCCCGAGCTCGACCACACCTCGCTGCGCTCGGTGGCACGCAACCTCTGCCGGCTGTTCTGGCGCGACCTGGAGATCCACCGCCCCGGCATCGACTCACTGAAGCTTGCCCCAGAAGTCGCGCAGGCGTGGAAGGAGCGGCTGGCCCACATCCGCGACGCCGACGGCAACCCCTTGCGACCACGGGAGAACTACCGCGGCGAGCTGGTGTTCGTGCGGGCCTTCTACGAGGACATCGCTCGCTGGGCTGCCGACGATCCGGCACGGTGGGCGCAGTGGGTCGCCCCCTGCCCGATCAAGGCCAGCGAGGTGACCCGGAAGAAGACCCAGGCTCGGGTCAAAGCACGGATGGACCAGCGGACCCGCACTCAGCTGCCGCTGCTGCCCGCCCTGCTGCGGGCCGTCGAACAGCAGCGGAAGGAGGCCACAGAACGCGTCCAAGCCGCCCGCGACACACCCTCGGAAGGCCAGTTCACCGCCGTCGGCCAGCAGTTCCAACGTTGCCGGCAGGGAGACTCCGGCCGCGTCTTCGCCATCGACTCGACCACTGGCAGCCGACGGGATCTGACCTTTGAGGAGGAGGCCGCGTTCTGGTCCTGGGCGACGGTGGAAGTCCTGCGGCACACCGGGATCCGCATCGAGGAGATGCTGGAACTGACCCACCACAGCTTCGTCGCCTACACACTGCCCACCACCGGCGAGGTCGTGCCGATGCTGCAGATCGCCCCGTCCAAGACCGACGCAGAGCGGCTTCTCCTTGTCTCCGCAGAGCTCGCGGAGGTCCTGACCGCGATCATCTTCCGAGTCCGCGCCGGCAACGCGGCCTTGCCGCTGGTGCCCGCCTACGACGTGTTCGAGCAGACCTGGAGCCCGCCGATGCCCTACCTGTTCCAGCGACGGTTCGGCACCGAGGATCGCCCGCTGACCCGCAGCTACATCCGCGAGTGCCTCGTCACCATGTCCCAAACCGCGCAGGTCACCGCAGCCGGCCAACCGCTGCAGTGGCGGCCCCACGACTTCAGAAGGATCTTCGTCACCGACGCCATCCGCTCCGGGCTGCCTCCACACATCGCCGCCAAGGTCTGCGGCCACGCCACGGTCGATACCACGATGGGGTACGCCGCGATCTACCCCGAAGACGTGATCTCCCACCACCGGGCCTTCATCGCCCGGCGCCGAGCCGAGCGGCCCAGCGAGGAATACCGCGACCTGACCGCCACCGAATGGGACCAGTTCCTCGCCCACTTCGAACTACGAAAGGTTGCGCTCGGGATCTGCGGCCGCGACCATGGAACGCCTTGCCAGCATGAAAACGCCTGCGTCAGATGCCCACTACTCCGAGTAGACCCAACACAGCAGCCGCGGCTGGAGCAGATCCACGCCAACCTCGCCGACCGGCTCGATGAAGCCAGAGAGCAAGGCTGGATGGGCGAGGTCGCCGCCATCGAGACCACGATGGCGGCTGCGGCTCAGAAACTCGAAGCCATGCGCACCGCCCGCGACAAGCCAGTCCACCTCGGCATGCCCGATGTCCATCTCTCCGTCGGCCGGCGAGCTTGAAGTCGAGCGGCGGTGGAAGACCCGGTATGTTTCGAGCTGACTCTAACCCTTCGATACAGCGCTTGAGCTGGGCAAAGACTCTGAGTTAGGGTTACGAGCATGCAATCGACTGACGCAGAATCTCGACCGTAGTGCAAACCTCGCGACATGAAGAAGTACGCGAGTTCCACCGTTGCCGTCGGCTTGGCCGCGGTGATGATCGTGTTCGGGTTCGCGGTGCTTATGGTCGTCAACGGTTACGGCGCGGAGGTCATCGTTCCGGTGGTCACTGGCACCAGCCTGGCAGCTGGCGAACTTGTACGCCGCTTTCAGACACCTCCTTCCAAGCCGCCCGACTCGGACCGAGAGCCCAGGAAAGATCGTGAGTAGAACATCAGGCAATGAGACGCGGCCGTCTGTCGCGATTATCGGAAGCTTTCGTCAGCACCTTGGAGAGGTTCGCGAGGCTGCCAGGGTTTTCGTCGAAGCTGGGTTCACTGTGAAGTCGCCGCCAATGGATCGGGTGAGGGACGGGAATCGAGGGCACATCGTCTTCACGTCCGATCCGATCGACGCGACGGATCACCAAATCCAGACCGAAACATTTTACAAGATTTTCTCGTCCGACTTTGTGTACGTAGTCAATCCTGGTGGCTACATTGGTCGAACTACCTCCTACGAGTTGGGCCAGATCCACCAACGAGGAATGGCTGTCTACTACGCCGAACCGCCGTTGGACCTTCCGATCGATGTGCCAGCCGACACCGTCGTGAGCGCTCAGGGCCTAGTAGGGGCTATTCGCCTACAGACGATTGCCGCCAAGCCGGTTCGAAGGCCGCGTGTAGCGGCGTTGCCAGCTGTAGACATTGTCATCCTCACTATTCGCAGTGGAGAGCTCTGCGTTCTACTGATCAAGCGCGGCAAGGAGCCTTACCGTGGAAAGTCGGCCCTACCGGGCGGCTTTCTGCGACCCGGCGAATCACTGGAGAAGGCCGCGAGTCGAGAACTTCAAGAAGAGACAAATCTAAATGGATCCTTCCTTCTTAAACAGGTCCACACGTTTTCGAAGCCAGAGCGGGACCCGCGGGGACGTATCGTCAGCACGGCATTCCTCGCGATTGCAGCTGGTCTTTCCGACGTCCAAGGCGCGTCTGACGCTGCCCGCGCCGACTGGGTAGAGGTCGATGAGTCAATGTGGAACGATCCACAACGGCTCGCCTTCGACCATGGAGAGATCCTTCAGCGCTCCGTCGAACACGCCCGTACGCTGCTAGAGCATACCACCGTCGCTGCAGACTTCTGTCCTCGAAAGTTCACCATCAGCGATCTTCGGAGAGTCTACGAGGCCATCTGGGGTGTCAGGCTCAATCCGCAGAACTTCCAGCGCCGAATCCGCGATATCAAAGGCTTCGTAGTACCCACCCATGAGCTGCAGGACGGCAGGCAAGGCCGCCCAGCCGAACTGTTTCGGCGAGGCCCGGCCCAGATCCTCGATCCCCCGATCATTCGCCCGCGACAGCGACAGAGGGCGTGACGTCATTGTGTCAAGTCGGGATCTTTGGCGGGACGTGCGACACGCCCGGACACGTCGACGCCGAAGCCCCCTCTGTCACTATCAGTGACGGTCCGGGGCCTTAACATGGAGTTAAGTCGCCCAAGATCATTTCGGTTAAGCAGGCGAACTCGTGCTGGCAGGGTGTGCCGTAGGGGCGGGCGCATTCGCCGAGTTCCAGCTTGCGGGCCTGGAAGTGCTGCTGGAACTCGCGCCACTCTGCCTCGGTCGGTTCGCGATATTCGGCTTCCGGGCGGATCGCTCGCCGCCGGTCGAGGAACGCGCGGTAGTTGCGGACGAGGTCTTCGTCGAAGATCGCCATGTAGGCCTGGGTGGTGTTGATGTTCGCGTGTCCCAGCAGCCGCGCGACGATGTGCACGGGTAGGCCGCCGGTCGCGGCCTCGGTGGCGAACATGCGTCGGAAGTCGTGTGGAGTGTAGATCAACGGCCCGCCGGTCGCATCATGCAGCCCGGATTCCGCGAGCGTCGCCTCCAGTAGCCGGTTCAGTCCGGAGTAGGAGATGGTCTCCCAGCGCCAGCTGCGTCGCCGCTGGTACAGGTGCGGGAGCGGCGGCCCGAGGACCCGGTCGTGTGGATCGTAGCGGCGGGTCAAAGGCACAGTGCCGCCATTCTGTCGGCGCAATCGGGTGATGACGGTGGCCAGCACGCTGGCCAGTTCCGGTCCGACCAGCAGCAGCCGTTCCTCGTTGCTCTTCGACGGCACGATCTGTAGCATCGGGACAATTTCACCGGTGTCAGGCAGCTGGTAGGACACCAGCGCCAGGTGGGTCAGCTCGCACATCTCTTCTACCCGGATTCCTGTGTGGCGAAGTGTTTCGATGCTCGCCCATGCCCAGAACGCGGTGTTCTCCCGGCGGGTCACGTCGATCCGTTCCCTTGCGTCGAGATCCGAGACGGTGACATTCGGTGGGGCCTGTCCGCGGTAGCGATGCGGGATGAAGGCTTTCTCCTCCACGCGACGGTAACGACGCTCCTGGTAGACAAACTCCTCTCCGACGGCGGCAGCGCCGGCGAGTTCGAGCAGACCGCTGTGGAAGGCGCGCTGCCGTTCGGCGGTCTCGACCAGTGCGGGCAGGCGCGGTAGCCGTTCGCGTACTCGTTGATGCATCTCGGCACTGACCTGCCGGGCCACCTTCGCCATTCCGTCGGTCTCGCCGCGCCGGATCGGCGACGGCACCGCCCACCGCACCCACGACGGGTCCTGCAGGGCCCATTGCTGGATGTCGAGGTAGAACGACTGAACTCGAGCCAGCACATCGAGGTAACCGCGCCGCGGGCGTGTGGTTCCGTCCTTTGTCGTGATCACGCGCAAGCGTTGTTTCCAGGCGGCGGCGACGTCCTCAGGTAGGCGCAAGGTGTCGATGCCGGGATGGTGGCGCTCGATGTCGGCCCAGAAGTTGCCGACCAGGTCGGTCACCAGGCGCCGCAGCGATGAATAGTCCAGTTGAGGCCGGCCCTGGTCCAGGTAGCGGACGAGCACCTCGCGGATATCGGAGTTGCGGATCGGGTAGCTGCCGACGAGTTCGGCGTTGCTGCGCTGGCCGGTGCGCAGGGTGTCGCGGAAGGAGGGCGGGCCGTCAAGGCCGGCGATGTCGCGGACAAGGTCCCAGGCCAGGTTCGCTTGGTGCGAGCCGCCGATGTACTTGCTGCCGCGCTGCTTGACCCAGGCGCGGAATTCGAGAAAGTCCTCCGCGGTCAACTGGTCCAGGTCGCGGCCGGTGTGTAGCACCAGCTTGCTTAGGATCGACAGCGCCTCGGTGCGGCGCCGCATCGGTGCTTCCAAAGCGACGGCGCGCTCTTCGAGCTGGAGGAACAGGTCTGGCCGGTGCGTCTGCCGGACATACCCGAGCAGATGGCTGGCCGCATACGCCGTCAAGAAGGTGTAGCTGGGCACCACGACACGCGCCAGAAGCATAAAGGTCAGGCCATGGGTGAGCACCCTCCGGTACTTCGGATCGGTACTGGCCTCTCGTGCGATCACGTCGTCGATCCAGCCGACACCAGCGTCGGCGCCGCTGTTCACCCACCGCTCCTGCCAACCGCGCCCTGGGTGCTCCGCCAGCCAGGACAGGACCCTACGAGCGCCCTCGACCCGCCACCGGCGCGCGTTCTGGTCACCCAGTGGCCACGTGGGCAATGACGAAAACGACGCAACAACCTGCTCGATCGACCAGTCATCCAGCGGCCCCACCTGGGTAGCGCCCGACGACGGCGTCGCCGCCACACCGACGTCGGCGACATCGCTGGTGAACGGAGGTGTCCTGGTCATCGAAGCCCTCCCAGCAGGATGTCGAGATCCGCGGCGTCGTACCCCACCGCGACCGGCGCCGCTGCTGCCGGGAGCGTTCGGTCCGTGAGGTGACGGCCGACACGCCGGACGATCTGAGCTTCGTCCTCGACGACATACACGTCCGCTGTCGTCGACAAGTGCGCATGCCCGAGGATGACCTGCACATCCTTCAAAGAGAGGTTCTCATCGCGCGACATCCGCAGCGCCGCCGTGTGCCGCAGGTCGTGCATGGTCCAGTTCGTTCCGAGGGCACCGTTGACGCGCCGGAACACCGCCCGCAGCGCCTCATAGTTCAACGGCTGCCGACTCAAGCCCCGGCCCTGATCGCGCCGCCGCAACGTCCACCACAGCCGTGAGTCCGGCGCCAGCGGCTCTCCGAGATCGGCCAGGTAGAGCCTGATCCACACGAACGCCTCCGCGCTAGTCGGAAGCCACTGCTCGGCGCCGCTGCCCTTGCGCACCACCCGCACCAGCTGATCACCCCAGTCCAAGTCGACCGCGCGCACACCAAGGAGTTCCGCGGCCCGGGCGCCATTGCTCACCGCCGTCGCCAGCAGCGCACGGTCTCGATTGGACCGAAGCGCTCCGAACACGTCGCGCCACAACGCTTCCGGCAGCTCCCGTGGTCGGCGCTTCGGGACCTTAGGGTTGTAGCGGATCCGGCCCTCGGCCCGGAACGGCTGCAACGGGTTGTGGTGAGCGTTGCTGCGGCCTCCACGCGGATCCCGCGGCACCGGGTTGACCACAGGACCCTCGCCACGATCGATCCAGTACTCGTAAAAGGCGCGGACTACAGCGTTCGAGTGCCGGACCGTCCGCGGCTGGTAACCGTCGCCGAGGTACTGCTTGCGCGTGATCGGGTTGACCGTGCCGACCAACTCGGCCGACGTCGTCCGGCTCGACCGGCGGGGCTTCACCGCCTGCCGCAGCCACAAGACGAAGTCCCGGGGTTCCGCCTCGGTGGCGCGGTTCCACTCGATTCCGGCAACCAGCAACCAACGCCACCACCGCAGCAGGTCGTAGGCGTAACTACGCACCGAGCCAGGACTTCGGCCCATCGCGACGAACTCGGTCAAGAACTCCCGGATCGGCGCGACGACGACATCGTCGGGGCCGACGACCACCCATGGGACCGAGCCTTCCGCTGCAACGACGCGGCCCCATCGCGGCAGCCGAATCTCATCGATGGCCCGCTGCGGCTCGCCAGTCAATCCGCTCACCTCCGTGATCACGATGGAGGTGATCTACCGGAACACCCGGCGCGTGAAGCTCAGCCCACCGGCGTGTCCTCCGTTAGTCCGGTCAACAGGCCAACGTCGCCGATGTAGACGAGCGCACCGGACTCGGGGTCGTGCGCGCCGAGCAGGAGCCCGCCGAGGGTGCCGGCGAAGCTGCGCTGCCCGGGCCGCCACCCGCAGATGATTACTTCCTGGGCCTGGACGAACGGGTGTTTGAGCCAGGAATCCGGGCGGCGGCCGGGAATGTAGGTGGAGTTGCGCAGTTTTGCGACGACACCCTCGTAGCCGGCGGATGCGGCGTGGGCGAGGAAGTCGGCCGGCGTGTAGCGGTCGGCGGCCAGCTCGTCGAAGGTGACGGCGCGCACGACGGAGACGCGGTAGGGGTCGGGCATCGGCAGGCTCGTCAGCAGCTGTCGGCGTTGGTCGTAGGGTCTGGCCAGCAGGCTGCGGTTGCCGAGCTGGAGCAGGTCGAAGGCGAGGAAACGGACTGCGATGTCGTTGAACGGCTCGTCGCGGCGCAGGGAGCTCTGGTGCTTGACGTAGCGGCCGCGGCGTTCCTGCATGAGCTCGAAGTCGATCCGGCCGTCGGCGTCGTAGACGACGACCTCACCGTCCAGGTAAGCGGCCTGACCGTCTAGCGCGGGAGCGAGAACGTCGGCGAGGTCGGCGAACTCGGCGGTGAAATCGATGTTGTTGCGGCTGGTGAGCATCGTCGTGCCGTTGGCGCCGATGCGCATGGCCGCGCGGTAGCCGTCCAGCTTGTACTCATACGCCCATTCGGACCCGCTGCGCAGTCGGCCGCCATCGGGCTTGGCCAGCATCGGCTCCACCCACCCCGGCACGCGCGAAGCGCCGTCTCGACGAGCCATGCGGACCTCCGTCCCGACGCCAACGGCCTGCTCCGACGGTAACCCGATCGGCCCACTCGCGCCGTGTCTGCGCAGGTCAATGCCCTGATCGGCGACAGTCGGTGCCGTCTCGACCGCGCTGAGCTGACCTTCTCGCCTGAGCGAGTGACGTTGGGTGGCTCGGCTTGACAGGACGGCAGTAATCTCGCATCATCCGAACAAGTGTTCGATGAGTGTTCGGGTTCGCCTGCAATCTATGTACGTCGGTGTCTCCGGTGCGGGCTCGTGGTGCTGGAGGTGAGCGGCAGTGGCGAAACCGGAAGCGCTCGCGGAGCTCACTGCGATCGCCGGCATCCGCACGGCCTCCCAGCTCCGCCAGCCCAGCCCAGACACCGCAGGGCCCATGGAGGCACTGCCGGTGCTGCCGGCGTTGGGAGCTTTGCTGCCCGGCGGTGGGCTGCGGCGGGGCAGCGCGGTCTCGGTTCTCGGGTCGCCGTCGCTGGTACTGGCGTTGCTGGCCGAGGCGACCCAGGCCGGTTCGTGGGCCGCGGTCGCCGGGATGCCCGACGTCGGCCTGGTCGCGGCCGCCGAACTGGGCGTCGACCTGGACCGGATGGCGCTGGTCCCGGATCCGGGTGCGGAGCTGGCGGCGGTGCTCTCGGCGCTGGTCGACGGCTTCGACTTGATCGTGGTGGGTCCGACGGTGTGCCGCAGCGCTTCGCCGCAGCTGGCACGGCGGCTCGCAGGCCGCTGCGTACCCGCGGTGCGGTTTTTCTCGCCGCCGGCCCTTGGCCTGGCGCTGATGTCGAACTGTGCCTGTCCGGCCACACCTGGCGTGGCACCACCTCCGACGGTTACGGCTATCTCCAAGCCTGCGACGTCGTGGCCACCAGCCGCGGCCGCGGCGCCGCCACACGCCCGCAGTCGATCCAGCTGCAGCTGCCCGGCCCCGGCGGCGCCGTTGCCGCCGGCGAGCGACAAACCCGGCAGCCGCTGATCGAGGTCGCGGGATGAGCATGAACGACGCGCCGCGGCTGCTGGTGCTGTGGTGCCCTGACTGGCCGGTTGTCGCTGCCGGTGCCGCCGCGGGAACACCGTTGCTGGCACCTGCTGCGGTGTTTTCGGGGAACCGGGTTGTGGCGTGCTCCGCAGCCGCGCGCCGCAGCGGGGTGGGGCGCGGGATGCGCCGCCGCGACGCCCAGTCGCGGTGCGCGGGCCTGGTGGTGCACCAGCACGATCCGGATCGCGATGCCCGGGTGTTCGAGCCGGTCGCCGCCGCGGTGGAGCAGCACGCGGTGGGCGTCGAAGTCGTTCGTCCTGGGGTCGTCGCGGTCCCGGTCGGCGGGGCGGCCGGATACTTCGGCGGCGAAGAGGCTCTGGCAGAGCGGCTGCTGGACGAGGTGTCCGCGAACGCCGGCGTGGAGTGTCAGATCGGGATCGCCGACGGGCTGTTCGCAGCGACCCTCGCCGCTCGCCGGGCTGTTTTCGTCGCCGCAGGCGGCTCCGCGCAGTTCCTGTCGCCGCTGCCGATCACCGAGCTGGATCAGCCGGGGGACGAGCGCGGCGAACTCGTCGGGTTGCTGACGCGGCTGGGGCTGCGGACGCTGGGCGCGTTCGCCGCGATCGCGGAGCGGGACGTCGCCGGCCGCTTCGGGCGCGATGCGATCCTCGCGCACCGGCTCGCCCGCGGCTTGTCGCAGCGGCCACCGCTGCGCCGCGCCCTGCCGCCGGAGCTGGACGTAATCCAAGAGTTCGAGACGCCTCTGAAGCGGATTGACGAGGCCGCGTTCATCGCGAAAACGCTGGGCGAGCGCTTCTTCGCCGGACTGGCCCGCCACGGGATGGCGTGCACGCGGCTGGCGATCGTGGCAGTGACCGAGTCGGGTGAGGAACGGCTACGGGTGTGGCGGTGCGCGGAACCGCTCACCGCCCGCGCGACCGCGGACCGGGTGCGCTGGCAGTGCGAAGGCTGGCTCACGGCGAACCCGGAGGACCGGCCGAGCTCCGGGATCATCCGGCTGCGGCTGATGCCGGAGGAACTGGTCGGCGGTGAGGCACTGCAGCTGCAGCTGGGCGCGATGGGTCGCGACGCCGACGCCGCCGAGCGCGCCGGCCGGGCGATGGTGCGCATCCAGGGGCTGCTCGGGCCCGAGGCGGTGCTCACTCCGCTGCTGGACGGCGGCCGGAGTCCAGCCGAGCGGGTTCGTCTGATCCCGTGGGGCGATCCCCGGGCCGCGGTGACCGCGGATGCGCCGTGGCCGGGCCAGCTGCCGGCACCGTCCCCGGCGACGGGCCCGCGCCGCGCAGTCCCGGCGGTCGTTCACGGCGCGCCGGGCACGAGGTCGGATGCACCATGCGTGGGGAGCTGACTGAGCTGCCGGTAACGGTCGCGGTCGACGGCGAGCCAGCGCTTCCGGTGATCAGCTGGGCGGGCCCGTGGCTGCACCGTCCGACCGTGCATGCGGGAAACCCGCCGGGAGCAGCAGCCCGGGTACAGATGGTCCTCGCCGACTCGGCCGCTGACCGCAACAGAGCCCTGATCCTGGCCGTCACGATCGGCCAGAACCCCCAGTGGACGGTCGAGGGGATCTACGACTGACCGGAGCGTCTGAAGGGCTCCGCCCTTTCGGGTGGTTGCCTCGGTTTGCGCGCCGCTACCCGGCCGGTCTTTCCCACACTGACGGGAAGGACACATCCAGCCAGCTCGGTAACGGGGGACATCGTGGGCGTACTGCTGAAACCGACCTCGCAGATGGGGCACTGGGCAGTCGAGATATTCACCGACAGCGCCCGTCTTCGCCGGACCGCGCCCGCAGACACCGCACCCACCACACGCGCACCCAGATCCGCACGTGCCGTGCCGGACGATGTGACGCTGCCCCAGCTTGACGTCGAGAAGGCGTCGGCCGAATGCAGATTCGGGTTCGAGATCATCGACCTCGAACCGGTGATCGCCACACTCGACCAGGTACTCGGCGATGCCCTGTACTGCGACTTCATCGGCCGGGTGAACAGCGACCTCGGCCGATGGAGTCACCCGCAGACCGAGGACGGCTGGGTCACGATCGCAGGGCCCGTCGTCGAGGCTGCGACACGGGTCCATGACCGCACGGTGGAGCTGCGCTACGTCCACATCGCCGAACTACACCAGGCGCTAATCGACTTCGCCGATACTCGCGCGGCCGACGATGCTTCGTGGTGAGCGACAGTGCGTGCGAGCGCCGACGTGCCCCATGTGTGGCTTCTCTCGGCTCTCTTTTCGGGTTTTGCGCGCTGCGGCCGATGCCCCGCTTCAGCACCTAGGGCCGCGCATCGCGGTCTGTCGCGACCTACGCTTCCCTCGGCGCTGTTGCTCGAACAGCTCAACACGGGTACGTACGGAGCAGCCGGCGCGCCCCAGGCATGCACGCCGGCTGACTCACCTCGACGTCGTCGTCAACCTGTCATCTCGCGTTGACGATCGCCGTCAAAACCTCCGGGTGCACCATCAGCACGCTGCTCGGCATCGCGACGACCAGCACCGCACCCACCACGACAAGGCGGATGGTCCGGTGCAGCCGGTCGGCCGACTCGCGGTCGGCGAAGAGGCCGGCAACGAGGCTCGGCATTGCCCTCGGCATGCCCGCACCCCTGTCCTGTGAGAGCGCGACGAGTGCCAGGACGACCGCGCACACGCGCCGCCAAGCCACTGACCTGCGGCGATGCACCTCGCTGTCGTTGGGCTCTCTAACGTTTCGACTGTTAGAATCCATACGGATCGTTCTCCTTGGAAAACCAGCGGGTTAGACGAGTGTTCGATCCACCGCGCCCGGACTGTTCGCGCAGTTCGGGCGCTTCCATGTTCGCCTCATCCGCCGAAGTTAGATTCGCGGACGAGTGCGGTAACTTAATTCGTTCGTTCATCGGATTAGCTGTGCCTTACTGATGTGTCTTTCCGGCATATCTTTCCGACATCATCTCCGGTGTAGTTCCGTTCCGGTAATCCTTCGATCTAAGCTTCGGCAGAGTCTTAAGAACTTGCCTCGCGGGTTTAATAACCGCTCTGACCAGGGCAAACAATCCCTCCAGCAGGGTGCGTGAGGTCGCCACGAGTGAGCCCAAGGTGACCGATGAGGCGTCCCGGAGTGGGACATCCGCATCGTAGCCGATTCCTCAAGGCGCTGGAATTGGTGTCGCCGTGAGCGGACACTGGGGTGCGCGGGTGCTGGCAGCGGAAAGACGCCAAGTGACCAGGTCGCCCGATCTGCGCGACCTGGAAGAAAAGCACCCGATCGGCTGAACCGCCGACTCTGACCTGCGCTCATGCGAATCCGCTCGGGGCTACCTGCGCCAGGGCTCACGGGCGTCTGGAGGGAAGGACAGGTCAGCCGGCGCTGCGGTCCCGCTGGTGAATGCACGCTGGTGCTGCTCGTGGGTACGGCAGACGCGCGCGGAAGGCCTGGGCGATGCCGCCCTCCGGCAGTGGCGCGGTCCAGGTGTAGCCGGGCATGCGCGCGCGGGCGACCGCGACGAGGGTGCGACCGTAGCCGAGCCGGCGGTATCCGGAGGAGACCTGGACATAGTCGAGCGTGGCACTCCGGCAGGAGGTGCAGCAAGTGATGGTGGCGGTGCCGGTAAGGGCGCCGTCGAGGCGCAGTTCGATGTGTCCGGTGAGGCTGTCGGCGCCGGGTGGCCGCGCGACCAGCACGAGTCCCTGCTGCGGCGCGGCGTCGGGCGGGTACTGGATCGCGGTGTCGAGGTGAGCCCATTCGGACAGGCGTCGTTCGGCCTGGTCGCGGGCTTCGATGAGGCGGCAGGTTTCGCAGAGGGTGCCGTGCAGGCGGTACCGGTGGCTGTAGGTCTGGGTCATGCCGTAGTGGGTGAGGTACTCCCCGCGCAGGCACTGGACGGGGACGCCTGCGGCGGGCCGGATGGGGAGCAGGTCGCCGTACTCGCCGCGGGCTCCGGATCGCGGACCGCCGACTGTAGGATCTCACCGTTCGTGACATGTCGATCTTTTATAACCTGGGGATCCCTCCGGTGTCTCACAACGATGTCACCATGATCAGTCTCACTTCCCGTGGCGCTTCTTCAGGTTGGTGTCGGCGCGCTGGCGCGGCACGGGACTGTGCGTGGGTGCTGTGGATCCGCCTTCCGTCAGGGCGCGCGGTCGGGTGAATTCCGCCGGCATCGAGCGGTGTTCCGGTGGCGTGGTGGAACGCTGGGATCTGCCAGTCAGTGACCGGCTCGGGAGGTGTTTCTCCGTTCGTGACACCCGAGCTGCCGCGACGCGTTCAGGCGACGGTACTTGTCGTGGTCGTAGCCGCTGTCGGCGTAGAGCCGGCGGGGCTTGAATGCCGGAAGCAACGGCTCTGCCAGTGCCCACAGCTCGTCCGGCACCAACCGCAGCGACAACCGATCAACCACGCCACGATCATGGCTCACGCAGCATCAATCATCACGTAAGGCACGCTCTTATTCGTGGTGGAGATAGGTCAGCACGGCGGTGACGCGGTAATGGAGTTCGGGCTGTTCGGCCAGGCCGAGTTTGGCAAAGGTGGAGTTGACGTGTTTTTCGATAGTGGATTCGGACAGGGTCAGAGTTTCTGCGATCGCACGATTGTTCTTGCCCTGGGCCATTAGCCGCAGAACGTCGAGCTCGCGGGGAGAGAGCTGGGCGAGGGGTGAGTCAGCGGCACGGTGGCTGTGCAGCAGTACTTCAACGATGCGCGGATCGATTACGGATCGGCCTTCGGCCACCTCGTGGAGGGCGCGGATAAGTTCGTCGAGGTCGCCGATGCGTTCCTTGAGCAGGTAGGCCAGTCCCGGTGTTCCGTGTTGGAACAACGCGAAGGCGTAGTGCTCGTTGGCGTGCTGCGACAGCACGACCACGCCGATATCCGGGTGGCGGCTGCGGATGGTGTGGGCCGCGGTGATGCCCTCTGTCTGGTGCTCGGGAGGCATGCGGATGTCGGCGATAACTGCGTCCGGTTGTTCGTGTTCCACGGCCGTAAGGAGTTCGTCGGCGGTACCGACAGTGGCTAGAACCGTGATCTGTCCGGAGTCTTCGAGGAGCCTGCGCGTGCCTTCCCGGATCAGGTAGTGGTCGTCGGCGATCAGAACCCGCAGGTGCTCACGCTTCGGCATTAGTGGTGACCTCCCGAGCTGGTAGTTGGGCCCGCACGGTGGTGCCTCCATCGGGACTACCGGTGACCTCGAGACTCCCGCCGGTGGCGCCGACGCGGTCGCGAAGCCCGATCAACCCAGAACCCTCGCGGAAGCCGCCGGGCTTGCCGATTCCGTCATCGGTGATCTCGATGACCAGAAACCCGCCAACCAGCGCGAGCCGGATGGTCGCCCGCGAGGCGTGAGCATGCTTGAGGACATTGGTTAGCGCCTCGGAGACGAGGAAGTACGCCGATTCCTCGACGTCGATGGCGTACCGCGCGGCGTCCACCGGAGGCTCGGCGACGACGGTAACCGGGATCGGTACACGCCGGGCACGGGATCGCACTGCGGCAACCAAGCCTTGGTCGGTAAGTTCAGGCGGATGAATGCCGTGGACGAACTCCCGCAACTCGTCGATCACACGGTATACATCGTCTTGTACCTCGGTAAGTATTACTTGGGCCTGGTCTGCCCCAGACGGGAGTTTGTTGCGAGTCAGCCGAAGCTTGGCGACCAGGGCGACGAGTTCTTGCTGAATCCCGTCGTGAAGATTGCGCTCGATGCGGCGCCGCTCGGTGTCTTGCGCCTGCACAATGCGGGTCCGCGAGGCAGCTAATTCACCTGATTGGCGCTGGATCAGGCTGAGGCGGGCGGCCAGTTCGACCGAGATCCGAACAGAGTATGCGCCGGCGAGTACCACCACAGCCACCGCGAGCGGTAGAGCAGATCTCACCCAGTCACTGACAAACGCGACGGCGACCAGACCCGAGAGCCCGAAGATCAACCAGAGCAAACCGTACCGGGTCGTCCACCGGATCCCGAGATCGGCGCCCAGCATGCGGTAACGGACTCCGATCACCACCAACCCGGCCGCGGCCGCCGCGACAGCCAGCGGCCCCAGCACCCGGACGGTGATCTCGTTGACGGGGAGCAACCGCATCACGATCAACGGCGTCAGGATCGCCCCGGCCACTAGCGCCGCCACACCCAGCAGCCAACGCACCTTGCGACGCTCGGCCCTGGGAAGCCGAACGTACCGCACGACCAACAGCACCGGTCCCAGCAGCAAAAGCCAATTCCCCCACGGGAAGGGGAAAAGCTTCGGTAGCCCGGGTAAGCGATTCAGCGCATACAACGGCGGTAACAGCCATAGCACCCGCAGCGCCACTCGCTCGTAGGCGAACCGATACCGGCCGTCCGGCAACAACGCGATCAGGCCAATGACCATGACAACGACAAGACCGAACACGGCGTCGCCGATCGGCATGCTGATCAACGCCCACCGCGGCAAGACCTCTTCCGCAGCCCCTCCCAGCCGCTCCACCGTGCGCTCGACGGTCGCGTCGAGTACAAGTACCGCCACTAGCGTGCTGGTGGCGAGCATGCGGCGGGCAACCAGATGCTGAGGCGCCCGCCACCACACGAACATCCCGATCATAAAATATGAAAACGGTATCCCGAGCGCGAACGGCACGGCCGACATTCCCGGCTCGAGCAGCGCCAGGACGACTGTCGCGAGTACGCTCACCGCGCCCGCCACCGCCAGTACCCACATTGCCCGTGACCGGGCCTGCTCGCGCCCCACCAATCGATCGTCGTCTACTGCCACGCATCGGGACTACACCGTCTCCCTCACCCTTGTATAGAGGCAAACCTCCATCCCGGAAGTCAGGCTTGCCAGGTGTTCCCGTAGTGCACAGCAGAGCCACCATAGTGGGGCAGGCCGGTATTGGGGGGTCTCAGGGGAGGAATGCCTTCCCTGGGCGGCCTGCGGTGGTGGTCGGCGGCGAACACCTGCGCCGACCACCACTAGACCCGGGCCGGCGCCGGACAGTCAAAACAAGCCGGCCAGGCAACTCGCTGGGAGATAGGACACGGACAACCGATCGGGGTTGTTGCAACACGAAAATCGACGCTGGTCTGAAGATCGAAAGGTCCACCTGAGGAGGAATGTATGAAGTTCAAGATGATGATTGTGGCGCTGGCGGCGATCATCGCGTCGGCCGTGTCGATGATCGCGGCCAGCCCCGCGTTCGCAGCCTCGGCGAGCTGCCGGGTGCTCGACAACGGCTACGACAAATACTGCGTGACGCGGGCGATCAGCGTGGCACCGACCAACATCTTCCACCTGGCCACGACAGGCGGGCCGCCGCGGAACTGGCTGCTCTTGATCACCGACGTCACCAACGGCAAGGTGGTTGTCGAGCAGCTCATCTTCGGCAACGCCGATGTCTGGCGGGACCACGTGTATGCGTCCTACAAGGCAGAGGTCTCTTGCACCTCACCTTGCCCCAACCTCGTGGCCTACTTCTCCAACTGAGAGACCGGCGGTGAGCGACGGTAGTCATACCGATCGGTCGCCCTGGTTGAAAGGCGGCTCGGTCAGTGGCTCATCCACGCGGCGAGCAAATCCCGCCGTGGGCGCTGGCCGAGCTGCTGCCAGCCGGTGGATTCAGCGCGGCAACACAGTGTCGATCGCCCGCCAGCAGCGCTGCACGCCCGCGTCCACGCTGCTGGCGGGCCCCGCGTCTCGGAGTCACCGAAGTGCCTCCGGCGCCAGGTCCGGTGTTCGGGCGAGGACAGTGGCGATACTGGTGGCCAGTGCCTGACCTTCGTCGGTGAGGGTTGTAATTGGGTGCGGACCGATGGGGCGGTGCACGAGCTGCTGGCCGAGTTCCCGCTCAAGCCGACGAATGTAGCGGGCAAGGGTTTTCGGGCTGATCGCGAGTGTGGCGGCTGTTGCGCGAAGAGTCGGGTAGTCACGGAGGTGAACGAATGCGGCCAGGAGCTTCCAGGGGCGGGTGCCGGTGAGCGCGGGCCGAAGCTCAGGCGGGATCGCCCCGGCCAGGTAGAGTTCGCTGTGCTGCATGTTGGGGCCGGCGGGACGCACCGGCAGGTCGTAGCGGCGGCACCAGCTGAGGATCGTGCCGGGGTGCAGGCCCAGCTCGGCGCCAAGGTCTTCCGAGCTGCGGCCGCGGCGCACGTACTGCTCGCGCAGCCACGGCGGCTGATGCCGGGTGGTGGTGTGCTCGGGTCTCGCAGCGGAATGTCGTAGGCGGCGGCGAGCGTCGTGATGCGGCGCCGGTTGACCTGGTAGCGGGCTGCAAGGGCAGTGATGGACCAGCGGCGGTCAAGGTAGAGGTCCCGGAATGTCTCTGCGGACAGCTGGGCGCGCAGCCGCTCGCCGACGTCGTGGTTTCTGCGGGTCTCGCGAGGGTGATGCGCAAGCAGGTACCGGGCGGAGTCGAGCGTCATGCCCGCCTGCGAGGAAGCCTGTCCCAGTGGAAGGCCCGCGCGAAGCAGATCCGTCAGCGATTGCCGGGGCAGCGTGTCGGGGTCGGGGCCGGGCAGGTCGAGACCGACGGCGAGGTCGTGCGGTGGTTGCCAGCTAACAGGTTCGTCGATGCCGTGATCGGCGAGGAACTCGGCGGCAACCAGATGGAGCTCGGCGGCCAGACGTGCGGTGAGTAGAACCGGGAAGTCGGCGTAAGCCTCGCGCTGGTTCTTGGTGCACGGCGCGTAGTGCTTGGGCGCGGTGGAAGCGGGTCTGCCGCTGATGGTCTCGAACAGCAGGCAGCGCATGGACCGCAGCGTGCTGGCGTTACGGCGGAAGCCGGTGCGAGCCAGCAACGTCTCCCAACGGGGTTCGGGCAGCAGATCGGTGTAGTCGAGTGCGCGGCGGCGCGCGTAGTCGATCGGAATGCTGTGCTGATCGAGGCGACGGGCGATGCGGGCGAGCGCGGTGCGCCGGGCGTCCCACGCAGGCTCCGTCGTCATGCGCTGCAAGGCCTCAGCGACGTAGGCCCGCGAGACATCGGCGTCGAGCCGGGCGATCGTCGCGGGAATGGACATGGCGGTGCCGCTAGATGCCGTCAGGCACGCGAACGCGCCACGCACTAGCCGGCCCATGCTCCACTGCGGGGCGAGGCGCAGTGTCCACCACGGCCAGAACACGGTCGGGATCGTGGCGGAGCGGTCGCGGTTCGGGCAGCGCTGGACGCTGCCGAGGAGGTCGCGGCGACGTCCGGACGGCGTGGGCGCTCGGGAGGTGCGGGCGAACGAGGGCGGGGATGGGGCTGGGAACAGTGTGCGGCGGGCCCCTTGCAGAACGCTGGCGAGCTGCGGAGTGATTGGCCGCTGCCGTGAGTGGCGTGGGGCGACTAGCCTCCGTCCGGCGGCGCCGGGCGGGCACAAGGCTGCAAGCAGGGCGGCGGCCTCGTCGGCGGTGCCCAGCACGGTCAGAGCACGGGTGGTGGCGACGGCGGCGAGGACCGCGTGCTCGGGTGCCGTGCCGGGGCGGTGGCCAGAGCCGTCGGTGTCGGTCAGCGCGGTCCGGTAGAGGTCGGCCAGGTCGCCGAGGTCGGGATCGGCGGCGCGAGGTGCTTCGGTGGTGCGCAGGATCCGGGACGCGAGCACGGCCAGATCGGTGAACACCCGGTGCGCCGGGCTCGCGGTGTAGAGGCCGAACGCGGCGGTGCCGGTGGTGAGGACCGTGTCGAGCAGGTGCTGGGCGGCCAGCGTCGCGTGCCCGGCGCCGAGCTCGTGCACCGTAGTCGTGGTCAGGTCGGCGCCGCAGCGCGCGAAGTTTCGTTGGGCGGTTCCCGGGCGTGTGCTGCACCGCGAGGCCTGCGGTATGTGCAACCACAGGGTCCCGGGCCGCGGGACGTGGCCGCAGCCCGGGCAGCGTTCGGTGAGCAGGCATCGGTGGCGGGTGCAGGCGAAGGACCAGCCCAGTCGCCAGCGCAGCTGCCACCGGCCGCCGGACTCGGCCAGGCAGTGCGGGCAGAACCACGTTCCCGGGCGCCGGGCCCACGCGTGGTGCGGCGTCAGTCGCCTGCTGCCGGGGTCGGCTCGTGCCACCGCGTCGTAGTGGGCCAGCGTCATCTCCTGCAGCGTCGGGGCCGGTATCCCCGTGACCGCAGCGACGCGAGACGCTTCGTCCGCCCGCAGGTACGTTGCGAACGCTGCGGCCCGGCGGCGCTCGGCTGCGACGTCGAGGCCGAGCGCGGGTAACAGATCCACTGCGGGCGTGGACAGTCGCCGCGACAACGCCTCCAGCCAGGAACCGAGGCTTTCGCCCGGCATCGGATCCACGCGCACCGGCAACCGTCGTAGCGTGCTCACGACGCGGTTGCCGCGGCTGGACTGCGGGTGGTCGTGCTGGTGTTGTGGCTGGTGATGCGGCGCGCGGTGAGTGCGGCGTCGAGTTCGCGGCGGGCGTTCTCCGCCGCGGCGTCGTTCTTCACACCGTCGAGCACCGTCTGGTCGAGGCGTTCGGCGCCGGTGCGCGCCGCGCGCTGGCAGCCGCGGTTGATCAGCGTCATCAATGACCCGATGTGCCCGGTCGACCGCGCAAACAGGTAGTCCGACAGGTCGTCGGCGAGCATGCCCGGCCGTGCCTCGGCGAGCACCAGGCGCTGCTCGATCGCCAGCAGCACCGCGCGCCACTGCCGCCGGTGCTCGGCGGTGTCGATCAGGAACGGCTGCATTCCCAGCCGGGTGGTGCGGCGCCCGGACTGCGCAAGCACCGGGTCGCCGACCGCGTCGACCTCGTCGAGCAGGCCGCGCTGGGCCAGTCCGACGCCGGCGAACACCAGGGTGACCGGGTACTCGTTGGCGATGTACTTGAAGTGGTTGCTGATCTCCACTCCGGTGCTGGCGCGCCATCGCAGGAAGTGCAGGTCGTCGACGATCAGCATCCGGACGTGGCAGCTGATCATGCAGTCCAGGGCGCGGGTGGCGTACTGGCTCGCGGTGCCCCGGCCCGTTCCGGGATGGGCGAAGAACTCCAGCATCGCCCGGTTAAAGTCCTTCAACCCGGTGTTGCCGGTCAGCCCGACCCGGCACACCGGCCACCGCTCATGCCCGTCCAGTGTGCGGGGGCCGTGCTCGGCGACCTCACGCAGGTGAAACTGCTTGGCGAAGGCCAGCACCGAGGTGGTCTTGCCCAGGCCGGGGAACGCGTCGATCGCGACCGCGCCCTTGGCCTTGTCCCCGTCGTGGGCGTTGCTGTCCACGATGTCCCACAGGTCCTCATGTAGCTCGGCCAGCTGCGGTGTACGCAGCGGGCCCAGGTTCGCGTGCCATTCCCGGCGACGCCGGTCGTAGTCCGCGCGCGAGCGGTCGTCCAGCCGGCGAATCTGCTCGCGCGACAACGTCTCCGGCTGGATGCGGGCTGGTGCCTCGACGAACCGCCGCCAGCCCTCCTTGCGCGCGAGGGTGAGGTTGTCGAGCCCGGTCATGCTCACACGTCCTCCAGCGCGTCAGCGTAGAAGTCTCCGGTGTCCATGTCCTCGCCGTCGTCGTCGCCGATCTCCGGGCCGACCTGGTCGTCGACGCCGTCTTTGTCAGTGGCGTGGAGCACGCAGGCGACCGAGGGCAGCGCCGAGACCGAAGGCTCGGCCGCCGGCAGGTCGAGCGCGGCCTGCTCGCGGGCGAGCCGCAACGCGATCCGTCGTTCGGGCAGGCTCCGGCCCAGCCCGGCGTTCCAGCGCTCCAGCAGGTCGGCTACGGCGATCTTGTCGTCGGGATAGGTGTAGCGCGACGCCGCGAGCTTGCGGGCATACGCCAGCGCGTCCTCGCTGAACGGCATCTCCAGCGCCGGGGCGTGCTCCCACAACAGGGTGTGCCAACCGCGGGTGCGCGGGTCGCGGAAGTAGACGCGGCTGATGTCGTCCGGGTCGACCTGGAACGGCCACCGCCCGCGAGCGACACCGCTGTACGGGCTCGTGCGGCCGCGGTAGGCGTCGAGCGCCGGGCCGTTGTGCCGGCGGCCATCGATCTCCACACCGTAGTGCTGGATCGTGCGCCACTCGGTGCGCAGGAACTCCAGCGCCAGGTCCGGATCCCGCGGTGCCTCGATGAACCCGGCACGGGCGAGACCGTGCCCGAACATCATCGCCGGCGACATCCGCAGCGCAGGCAGGTGCGGATCGAGCAGCCCGTCGTGCGGCCGATGGTGATAGACCACCGCGACCCACTCGCGGATAATCGCTTCCAGCTCGTCGAGGAAGAAGAACGCGTTGCTCGCCGGGTTGATCCCGCGCGCGTGCACATCCGGGCCCTTGTAGCCGGGCAGCGCCTGCAGCAGATCCTCCCGCACGGTGCGGAAGAACCGCTCCACCGGGCCCTTGTCCCGCCCGGTACGCAGCCGCGCGGGCTGGATCGAGATCCCCATCCGCGCGCACACGCTGGTCAGGTGCTCGGAGACGAACACCTTGCCGTGATCCACCACGATCGTCTCCGGCACCATCGCTGGCCCCGAGGCACCCGGCCGCCGAACCTCGGGCCGCGCGACGGCGTCGACGTCGAGCAGTATGGTGCGCGGGATGCCGTGCTCGGGCCACACCGCATAGTGCAGCCAATCCGCGCCGGCCGGGCGGGGCCGGAACACCTGGAACAGCACGGAGGCGACGTCGACGGCCTTCGTCGAGACCGGCGTGAGCCGGATCCCGGTGACGCAGCGGGTGTACCAGTCCATCGCCACCGTGAGCTCGCAGTTGATCCACCGCAACGTCACCGGGTCCAGCGCGAACACGTCCAGCCGCGTCGAGTCCATCAGCACGTACTCACCCGGCCGCGTCGGCCGCAGCTTCCCGTACACCCCGTCTGGCCGGTCCGCGATGTCGCGGTTCCGCTTGGCGCTCAACCGGAACGTCGGATGCCGCCGCTCCAACCCCTCCAGCACCCGGAACGCCGTCGCCCGGCTCGGCACCTTCACCACGCCCTCACCGAACCTCGCGACCACACGGGCGTTCGTCCGGTCGATCACCATCGTTCGCGACGGCGTCGACTCCTCGGTGTGCTCCACCATTACCTCGAGCGCGATGTCCGTCCAGCGCTGATCCACCTTCTGACCATGGCCACGCACAGCGGCGCGGGCACGAGGTGCCAGGCCGGCCTCGCCGCGTTCGCGGAAGTCGCGAACCCACCGCTGCACCGTGCGGGCGGTGACGCCCAACTCGGTGGCCTTGGCGGCGTACCGAGCGGACAGGGGCACCTGCTGTGCGTACTCGGGCCGCGGCTCGCTCGGCTCCGCAAGTTCTGAGGCGCCGGCCCGGAAGCCGGTCAGGACTTCGTGGACGTGCGCAGCACGGACACGGACTGCGTCGCGCTCCGACTTGGTCAGCTGCGCGAGCACGACGGCCGCGAGGTCTTCCGGATCACTCGCGTCCGGACCTGATGAGTCAGATACCAACCGAAGGCGCTCCGAGGTCAGCAACTCGCGCAACGACACCCGCAGCAGGTGCCCAGGCGAGGTGATGCTCTGGAGCACCACCTCGTTACCGCCCGCTGCGCGAACCATCTCCACGATCTCGACGACCAGGCCGTCGTGCACGAAGCGGGTACCCAGCCCGATCCGGACCGCAGCTCCGCTCATCGCGACGTCCGCAAGACGTAGCACGGCCCGATAGGAGCCGCCAGATCGACCAGGAAGTGCCTGCACCACAGCAAATGCAGCAACGCTGACCGTACGACCGCGGCGGGCCAGGCCGTCAGCTGTAGGCACGCCTCCGACAGCGAGATGCCGTCGAGGTTCATCGCACGCAGCTCGGCAAGCAAGGCGTAGTCGAACAGCCACTCGCGGCGGTAGCCGGCAAGGAACCGGATCGTCTCTAGCTCGCCGCGCGGCGGTTCGCTCCAGACCTCGTACCGCCAGCCTCGGCACTCGACCTCACGGCGTGTCCACCCCAGCACGACGGCGACCTCCGGCTTCTCCAGCAAGCGCTGCGGCTTGACGTCGACTACGACCGGGCCTGAGCTGGTGAGCAGCAGGAAATCCGGCACATGCTTTCGTGGTCGGCCGGAGATCTCCTTTTGCAAAAGAAAGGGCTGCGCGACGATTCCACACACCGAGTTATCGAAATCTGCGTACAGCAAGCGCGTGAGTTCCAGCCGCGATTCGTAAGACACGTGACTTCTCGTCGTGCTCGACCAGTACGTGCCCGAGTAGTGCTTCTGGCCCCGGTGCCAACGGAAGGTGCGCCACGAAGCCGCCGCACTCAACAACGCGGCGTCGACCTCGGACCACGGCCGCGTCTGCACATCGCGGAGGTCGCCAGGCAGTCGAAAACTGACCAGTGCGCCCGCGGGGCCGTTGGCCATGCCAGCCTCCTCGGCATCAAGAGCGGACCTGACGGACTCAACCCCTACACCGAGATAATCACCGCCGACGTGACCTCGGCGCGCACGTCGGCGACACCACGCGAACGGCCCAACATCAACTTGCCCAGCCCAGAATCTCACGAGAATGTCGTCGACGACATTCGCACGACATGACTGGTGAGATTACGACACAAACCGTGAGACCCTACACCGACGGCGGGCTGGCCGGCGGTCACCGGAAGTCGCGGGACGGTGCGGTTGCCATGGACAGGTCGAGCGCTTCGATCCCGTCGGCGACGAGGGTGGCGACTCCGTCGGCAGCCTGGACCTGCCCGCGGATCAGCAGCGCGGCGCTGGCACGGGCGACGACACGGTTGCGCTGCCACAGCCCGGGTGAGACGAGGACGTTGGCCATGTCGGTTTCGTCCTCGAGGTTGAGGAAGGTGATCCCGCCGGCCGTTGTCGGCCGTTGTCGGTGGGTGACCGCTCCGCCGACCCAGACCCGGGTGCCGTCCTCGACGCCTGCGAGGGCGGCGGTAGTGATCGCGCCGCGCGCGTCGAGCAGCTCCCGCAGGAACTGCACGGGATGGGAGTTGGGAGAGACGCTGGTGGCCCACAGATCGGCGGCGGTGACCTCGAACCGGGTCATCCCTGGCAAGGCAGGGGCGTCGAGGCCGGGCACCAGGCCGGGCAGGTGCCCGGGTCGGGTAGTCGCCGCGGCACCGGCGGCCCAGACGTCCTGGCGGCGGTCGCCGCCGAAGCGGGTGAACGCACCGGCGGTGGCGAGGGCTTCGGCGGCGGTCTTCTTGAGCTGGAGGCGGCCGTTGAGGTCTCCGATCCCGGTGTAGGGACCGCGGGCTTGGCGTTCGGTGACGATCTGCTCGGTAGTTGTCACCGGTCCGAGTCGAGGTCGGCGGGCGGCGGCAGCAGCATCCGCTGGTCGTGTCACGGGCTCCGGTAGGGCCTCAGCCGTGCATACGCTGTGGTCGTGCTGAGATGTCAGCATGGACCGCTTTCGTGAACAGGACAGTCAATCGGTGCAGGCCTCTACGTCACAACACGACAAAGTCATAAGGCGTGAATTCGCTTGGGCTTGGGTTTGGCTGACATTGGTGATGAGCCTGACTGTAGGCGGAGTTGTGACCACTCTACTTTGGGGTGACAAGACTGCTGAGCATGGCAGTGCATTCGATGCAGGATGGAAGAGTGCCGCCGCCGTGCTGGCAGTCCTCGCGGCATTCATCAGTGTCGATCGGCTGCGACTAAGCCAGCGGGAGCATCGGCGACAATTGATCGCCGACGAGGCTACGCAAAGGGACGCAATTGCGCGCCAAATCACTGATCTGTCATCGAAGGCCAGTGATCAATTGGGCAGCGAGAAGGCGGCCGTTCGAATTGGTGGAATGACCGACTTGGAGCGGCTCGCAGAAGCGTATCCACAACTGCGACAGACAGTCGTCGACCGAATTTGCGCTTACCTGCGGGGCCCATACCGGCCGCCTTTCAATTACAATGACGAGGGCTTCGGGCGCTCAGGCGGAGACGGCGCAGGCGATGACCGAGAGGGCCCGTGGGAAGGTCCGGCGGGCGACAATGAGCTTGCCGAGCGTCGACTGGAGCTTGATGTCCGACGTACTGCGCAGAAGATCCTGAAGCGTCACCTGCATTGGCCTTCTAACGTCAAGGAACGGCCGCTTAGTTTCTGGAAAGAAATTAGCCTGGACCTGCGAGATGCGACTCTCGTGGAGATGGATCTGAGTGGATGTCGCATGAACTCTGTCGACTTTCGGAATGCGCAGTTTCATCGGACCACCGTTTTTAATGACATAAAGTTTCCAGAGGATACCTCATTCCAACGGGCGATATTCTGGGGTGACGCCTGGTTTGGCAAGACTACGTTTCCAAATGACGTGCAGTTTGACGGCGCGAAGTTTGCCGGAGACGCTTCCTTTCAAGGAGCGGATTTCAAGGAAGTTGCATTCTTTAATCGGGCACATTTTCAAGGAAAAGTATATTTCAATTCCGCCTCGATCGGCGACGGGTTTTTCTATAGAGTCTCATTCGACGGAGAAGTTACTTTCGGGGCAATTTTCAAGAACGCTGTCACCTTTGAAGGCGCAACTTTCGCGAGCGAGGTCCACTTCGATAGGGCTCAGATCCTTAACCCAGGCGCGCAGCACGCATGGCCACCTGGCTGGCGAGTAGAGCCTGACCCGGACGCCCCGAACGGCACTTCGCGTCTTGTGCGGGACATGCGAACAGAGCAAGGAGCTTCTCGGGCAGAAGACGACGACACGTAGCCTGCAGGCAGGCGCGCTGAACGACGTGTACGAGGACCGGACTTGTGACAACTACCGTTGTATCGTAGGACCTGTACCCAGTGACAACCGTCGCTAGAATCTACGAACACAACGCCATCTCACGACGACTCCTTCGTGACAACTGTCGCCCGTAGTCACACAAACCGAATGATCCCGGTAACCCCAGGTAGAAGCTCCGACGCGGCCAAGGGGGATGCGTGGTAAAGCGTGGATTGCATGGTTCAATTGAAGTCGTCACGGCGCGATTCTGCCCCAGCGCTGGGGTCGTGTGGTGGGACCGTGCTCACCCGCGCCGACATTCGAACGCCGTCGAGGCGAGGTCGCCTGAAGCCCTCGACACGCTCGGCTAAACCGTGCCGGTTCCTCGGCGGCAGTGCACCGAGACTGTACACCGGAAGCCAGCGACGCAGGGCCGGGCACCCACGAAAAGGGCCAGATAGTTTGACGCCGACGTCCGCAGGGCCCATCAGGCTATTTGTCCAGCTGCTGGTCAACGCCTTGTGTCCTGCGGGTTTAATTCCGACCCGACGCGGAAGGCGGGCACGTCGCACCAGCATTGCGACGTTTCGGTTGAGTGCGAAGCGCAACCGCGACTTTGTGGGTTGGCCGGACGGAGCGTACGGGAAGCTGCTGCCGACGCGACCGTCAACGAGTTCGTCAAGCTTTGGTGAACGAGTGCTCGCCCGCCACACGGTTCGGTCCGAGCAGCACGTCCTTCACGAACTCGGTGATCTCGTCGAGGTTCATCCGTCCGACCTCTGATTCCCCTTCGGCCAGCACGTAGGTGTCCTGCCATGTTGCCGTCCATACCCGGTTCTGCCAGTTCTCGAACTCGACGTACCCGTTCTCGCGACTCGGCAGCTCGGTTAGCTCCCGTACGACGCTCTTCGGACCGGAGAACCCGCGGACAGGTGCCTCCTTGCCGTTCGCGGGCCGGTAACGCAGGCGCAGGAACGGGTTCGGCTCGCGGGCCCACCTGGTCGGCTGTGCACCCGGAGCGCGTGAGTACCGGTAGGCCAGCTCATCCTCGTTCTCCGTGCCGGAGAACTCGCACCGGTAGGCCGGGAAGACCGAGCGGGTGACCTCGTGCAGCCCGGGGTTGTCCGGCAGGTGGTAGCGGTGGACCTTCGGGCTGACGCTGCCCACGATGTCGAACCGGTAACCGTCCGGCGCGAACCCCTCCGCGACCCTCAGCAAGGTCTCCGGCGGCGCCAGCAGTTCCGACTCATGCTCACGGACGAACCGAAGCACGGCGCGCGCGAGGCCCACGTCGAAGGAGTCGTGCGCATAGCACTGGAACATGTGCTCGCGGTCCGTGCTCAGCACCGCGGCAGATCCGAACTGTGGCGCGGTCGGCGTCCGGGTCCAGCGCCAGGCGTCGGGCACTCCTTCGAGTGGCTCGGCGTTTGGCATCGCCTCGAGCAGTGCCGCCAGGTCCACGATTCGTCCTCCGAGGAAGGTCACGAGCAGGTCTCGTTGGAGTGGTTGGGGCCGGGCGCCTGCATCTGGTACTCCTCCGTGAGCAGGGCGCCGCGCCTGGAGTTCTCTTCCCTGGTCATGGCTTCCATCTCGTCGGTATTGTTGTACCAATCCGCGCGTTCGGCGCGACTCTGATCGTAGCCTTCGTCGATCCAGTGCCGTACGACAGGCGGGTTGTGGTCGTACGTGAGCTCCTTGAACGGAATGGGGTTGCCGTCAATGTCGACCCAGTTCAGCTGCTCGCGCGGGATCCGCACGCCGTGCGAGTCGACTGGTACGCCCCTCGCGGCCTGGCCCTCCACGGTGAACTTCGCGGCCATCTCGTCGTGCGTGGACTGCCGGTAGTCGCTCGGATACTGGTGCCGGCCGGCATCCGGGTTCGAAGGCGTGTCCGGATTGCTCTCGTACCGGCCTCTTGCGCCGCGGACACTGGCCAAGCCGAAAGGGTCGCTCACGATCAACGGGTTGACGACGTAGGTGTAGTTGTTTGCCGAGGGTCCAAAGCCCAGTGGGTCCGGGCTCAGGTAGCGGGCGGTCGCCGGGTCGTAGTAACGGTGGAAGTTGTAGTGCAGGCCGGTTTCCCGGTCGTGGTACTGGCCGGGGAACCGCAGCGGGCAGTCCGCGCCGTCGCTGCCCCTGACCGAGAGTTCCTCGCCCCACAACGACTCCGTGCGGTGCCAGGAGACGCGACCGTCCGGCCCGACCAGTTCCGCGGGCGCGCCCACCAGGTCGGACACGATGGCGTCGAACCGGCTGCCGATGATCTCCGCGGGCGCGTCGGCCAGCCAGGAGCGCGACGTCTGCGCGAGCGGTTCGCCGGTGGCCGCGTGGTAGTCCCACGAGGTGGTCATGACTCGACCCAGCGATGAGTGGTTCTGCTCGGCGAGGTCGCCGCCGTCCCAGGAGAACGTGGTCTCGTCTAGGACCGTGCCGTGCTCGTCCAGCCGCTGTTTGGCCACCCGCCTGCCGAACGGGTCGTAGACGTAGCCCCACCGCGTGCCGTCCGGGGTGGTGACGTCGGTCAGCTGGTGGTAGCCGTTCCAGCGGTACGTCCACTCGCGGCGTCGCCCTGACAGGGTGCGGCGGACCTGCCGGGTCAGCCTGCCCTGCGAGTCGTAGTCGTAGGAGCTGCGACCGGCCGACCGCAGCAGAACGCCGTCGAGCACACGCGGGCCCGCGGTCTCCGAGTTACCGAGCCGGGTGGACGCGAGATTGCCCAGCGCGTCGTAGGCGTAGTTCTCCCGCCAGCTGGCCGCGTTCACGGCGGTCACCCTGCCAGACGGCGTCAGCTCGTAGGTGCGGTCGCCGCGCAGCCTGTCATCCACCGCCGACGCCACACCGTCGGGGCGGTAGCGGTAGGTGCGTTGCTGTGCCGCGACGTACTGGCCCACGGGCACGTCGGGCACTGCGGGATCGAACGACGGGTGCGCCCAGACCTGCTGCGAGGCAAGGCGTCCGGCCACGTCGTAGGACTGGGTGAGCGCCGCCCGCGCGCCGAGCCGCCGGGTGACCTCGCGCCCCGCGGGGTCGTACTCGAACGTCAGCGCGCCCGCCGTGCCCACCATGGCGGCGGCCTGGTGCGCGGGGGTGAACCGCCAGGCGGTCTCCACACCCGACGGGGTGATGCGGCGGATGCGTCTGCCGATCAGGTCGTACTCGCTGCGTACAGCCCGACCGTTGATCGACTCGACCAGCGGCCTGCCCAGCGCGTCCCGCTCGTAGGCGATCTCGGTGACGCCGTCGGTCACCCGACTCAGGTGCCCGGCCTCGCTGAACTCGAACCGGACCGGCCGCTCACCCTCGACGTGGTGGCCGACCACCCGGCCGCGGGCGTCGCGGACCACGTCCATCGCGGGCGCGCCGTCCACCGCACGCCGCACCATGCGGCCCGCGGCGTCGTAGGTGTAGGTGACGACGCGGCCGGCGAAGTCGCTCTCGCGGACCAGCCTTCCGTTGGGGTCGTGGGCGTAGTCCCAGGTCAGGCCCAGGGGGTTGGTCACCCTGACCAGGCGCAGCTCGGTGTCGTAGTCAAACGTGTAGCGCGTGCCGTCCGCGCTGGTGCGGGCGACCGGCAGGTTGAACGGCCCGACCTCGAAGGTGACGACTCCGCCGCCAAGACCGCGGCTACTCAGGATATTGCCCTCGGCGTCGTGGACCAGCTCCTGCCGTGACCCATCCGGTGCGATCTGCCAGGCCAGCTTGCCCTCGATGGTGTAGCCGTAGCGGGTGACCGCGCCGGTGGGCTCGACGGTCGCCGCCAGCCTGCCGAAGCCGTCTATCTCGTAGTGGGTGGTCGCACCGGCGGGGTTGGTCGCCGAGGTTGGTCGGCCGGTCCTATCGCTGGTGAACCTCGACCGCGCGCCGTCCGGGGCGATTGTCGCGACAAGATGGCCGCGTTCGTCAAGGTCGCTGGTGCGCACAGCCCCGGCCGGGTCCGTGCTCGTCAACAACGCGCCAGCGGCAGAGTAGGTGTATTGCCAGGTGACGCCGCCCGGTTCGGTGACACGGGTGGGCAAGCGCCAGCGCTCGTCGTACTCGACCGAGGTGAGCGTGCCGTCCGGATGCTCGACCCTGACCACGTCGCCGTTGTCGTCACGCGTGTACCGCGTGGTGTGCCCGAGCGAGTCGGTGATCGCCAGCAACCGGTGGTGCTGGTCGAACTCCATGCGCTCCTCATTGCCGAGCGGGTCGACCACCCTCGTAATGTGGTTGTGGCTGTCGTAGTAGTGGCGCGTGATGTGGCCGATACTGTTCGTGACGGCGGTGACCCGGTTCTCCAGGTCATAGTCGAAGGTGGCGTCGAGGTAGCCGTTCTCGTTCCAGCCACGCGTCACCCGGCCATCGGTCCGGTACTCGTAGTTGTAGCTGAAACCGTTGCGATCGGTCCATCGGGTGATCCGGTCGGCGGCGTCGTACTCGTACCGGTACGGCAGGGCGCTGGAGTTTACGACGCCAGTCAGCCGGCCGAGCGCGTCGTACTGGTAGGACGCGACACGGACGCCCTGGCCTTGTTGATCGATCAACCTCAATGAGTCCAGCCGCGCGCCTTCCTCCCCCTCGACGATGTCGACGGCGACGTAGTAACCACCGGAGTGACGGATCGTGAGCGGGAGACCAGCGGGGTCACGAATGTAGGTGATCTCGTGCCCAGCGCGGTCGGTCAGCGCAGTGATCGGGCGCGACTCCGCCGTTCCCGCGGCGAAGTGCCTAGTCCAACCGGATTCCGGGTCCTCGATCCGGTAAGTGTCCGACGCGGCGTCGAAAGCCAGCGTCCAGCGTGCGCCGAACAGTGGCAGCACCGGTCCGTCGACAGGGCTCGGATAGGAGAGCACCTCCGCGTCGTCGCCGAAGTAGAGGATGCCATCGGCAGCCAGCTCCAGCCTTTGGTCCAATGTGGACGACCAGCAGTGGCCGAGCAGCTGTCCGTCGCGGTATTCCGACGCGTAGGCGCGGTTGACCAGCAACGGCAGCAGTCCGGGCAGAGCGAGGTCGACCTTCGAGGTGATCATCTGGCCGGACACGGTGTCAACCGGGTCGCCGCCCTTGCCATCGCAGCCGCCGTTGCCCTCCGAACGCTGGCCACCGTTGTCGGCGTCGCGTGGTTTCTCACTCTTCGGCGATGTTGAATCCGGATTCCGCTTGCCGCTGGGCGGCGGGACGTCACCGGAAGCGTTGGGGGAGCTGGAGGAGCTGGGACTGGTGTCGTCGGGTGATTTGCCCGAGGGGGTGTCCGCGGCGGACGGATGCGTCGACGGTCCGTTCGCCGACGACGGCGAGGTGGTGGCGCCGTCGCCACCGTGCGGTTTGGTGGGCTGTCTGCCGTGCCCGGCAGGAGTGGTCGCGCCACTCGGCGTCGTAGCGCCGTCGCCCTTGCGCATGAGATTACCGAGCTTGGCCATGATCTCGTCGAGCTTGTCGATGATCTTGCGGAGGCGCGGCGTGACATTGCCGATGGTCTTGATCAGGTTGCGGATCAGGTCGGCGATCTTCTTGGCCACGCGAGAGATCGCCGCCACCGCTTGACCGACGATCACCGGGGTCGCGAGCCCCAGTGAGCAGACGGCCTCCAGTGCCCAGGCGATCAACCGGCCGATCAGCTCGGCCACGATCTCTCGGACGGTCTCGCGGACGAACGCGACGACCTCGCCCATGATCATGACGCCGGTGGAGATGCCCTCGGCCAGAGCGCCGGCGCCCGCGATCGCGTCGGACAACTCCGCGCTATGCGCCCGGTAGGCGTCGGCGCCTGCTCCGACCCAGCCTGAAGTGCCGTTCTTGGCCTCGTTGTCGAACTCCTGAGCAATCCGCGAAACCTCTTTCGCGACGTTACCCCAAGTCTCGCTGAAGGACCGGATCACCGGTGGGTCGCCGGCGAGCCAGTCCAGCGCCTCCTTGAGCGGCTGCACGTGCTCGATCAGCCAGGACACGCCTGCGGAGGCCAGCGTGCCGACCGGGTCGACGACCATGCTGAGCACTTCGAGTCCGACGCCGACCCCGCCTAGCCCGGCTGCCACCCAGTCACCGTTGGACACGCCCGTGGCGAGCCCCTCCGCAGACTCCAGGATCCCGAAGCCTGTGGTGGCGGTGGTGTCGGACTGAGGTTTCGCGACTAACCCAGGACCCTCGCTCACCGTATGCCGTCCATACGCTGAACCACAGCCTTTTCGCGCTCGGTATAGATCTTGAGGGCGTCGCGCACGCCCAGGGCGGTGTCGCTGATCGACTCCACGCCCTTGGCGAGGGCGTTGACACCCATCTCCTCAAACGGCTGGAGCAGCATCGCGAATGGTTGGCAGATGACCCCGTACGCGTCGTTGTTCATCGTGACCTGCCGCGCCGCGTCCACCGCCGCGCGCAACCTGTCCGCGAACGCCTCGGCCTTCTTGGCCTGGCCCTCCAACTCGTCGGCCAGGACCTCGTAGCCGCCTGCGGTCATCGGTCACGGTCCAAGAAGCTGCTGTTGCTGAAGTCGTCGGGGTCGTCCGGCGGCCGCTGCTGTCCCCGTGCCGGTTCCTGCGTCTTCTCTTGTGGTAGCGGGAAGTTCGCCTGAGCTTCGGCCAGCAGGTGCCGTGTGGTCGAGTCGTCGCCGACTGTCTGCGCCATGATCTCCGCCAGCCGCTGCGGGTACTGCGACTGGGCGTCGTGCATCGCCTCCATGACGGCGGCCGCGATTCGCTCCGGCTCCAGCTGCCGAACCTTCGGCGTCATGGCCACATCGCTGGGAACGCCGTTGGCCCCAACTGTCACCTGCACAGCCCCGTCCGCGGCCGACCCGGTGATCGAGACCTGGCTGACCTGTCTCGACATCTCCTGATAGCGCCTGGCCTTCTCCTCGGCGTTGCGCTCCCAGTCGACGACCATGCGCTCGACATCAGAAAGGTCCATGAGCCTCAGAATGCCGAGCAAGCGGGCTTCTGTCCGCAAGACGTTCCAAAGCCCACCCGTTCGGCTCAATACGCGAGCAACCGCTCCAACGCCTTAAACGCACGGATCAGTGCGGTGCCGCCGTATTTCGGCTGCAGGTTTGGAGGAAGTGAATCGTCGAGGTCGGGTGATCGTGATCGGATCGACAAGCTTCCGTATTTCCGCCATGAGCCTGTCATCGAATTCGCTGATCACCTCGACCGTGGCCGAACATTGTGCGGATCCACCCCCGATGATCACGAACATCCGGTTTTCCCTCGCCTCAGCGCGACAATGCCAGCAAGGCGGTCACCGCTACTTCCGGCAGGGCAACCCTTTTCGGCCACTCCTCGCACGGTGCTCGGCGAGACGCATGCCATGAGTGAGCCACGCCAACGACGCTGGCAGGCAGCCGCTGTGATCGAGCGACTCGTCGAGCACCTGGACCAGAGTCTGACCGGACCTGGTCTTGCCGACCAGCCTTTAAGTAGCTGCGATGCGGAAGGCGGGTCTGAGTAACTGGCCACAATGGGTGCTAAGAGCGTGTCTCACTTGGGTTCCGGTTGAGGTGCAGGCATGATCATGACCTGTGACGGACGAGTTGTCGCGGAGACTGGTGCCCGACGAGTTGTGGGAGCTGGTGGAGCCGTTGATTCCGCCGGGCAAAACACGACCTCAGGGTGGCGGAATGTCGCGGGTGGACGATCGGGCAGTGTTCACCGCGATCGTGTTCGTGCTGACCAGCGGCTGCGCGTGGCGGCATCTACCCCCGAGTTTCGGGGTCACCGTACCGACGGCGCATCGTCGGTTCACCGAGTGGACCAAAGCCGGGCTGTGGCGCCAGGTGCACCAGGCGGTGCTGGACGAACTGGGTGGCAGGGGGTTGATCGACTGGTCGCGCGTGGTCCTCGACGGAGCATCCGTCCGGGCCAAAGGGGGGCGGTCTGACCGGTCCGAGCCCGGTCGACCGCGGCAAACCCGGCTCGAAGATCCATGCGCTCTCCGACCGGGCCGGGCTACCGTTGACCGTCGGGGTCTCCGCGGCCAACACCCACGACAGTCACGCACTCAAGCCCCTGGTCAACGCGCTGCCGGCGATCCGCTCTCGCCGAGGACCACGCCGACGAAAGCCGGCGAAACTCCACGCGGACAAGGCCTACGACATCCCGGCCCTGCGCGACTGGCTGCGCCAGCACGGGATCATCCCGCGCATCGCCCGCAAAGGCATCGAATCCGCCGACAAACTCGGCCGGCACCGCTGGGTCATCGAACGAACCATCGCCTGGCTGACCGGTTACCGCCGCCTGACCATCCGCTACGAACGCAACCCCAGCCACTACCTCGCCTTCCTCCTCCTCGGCGCCGCCATCACCTGTTACAAGAAACTCGCCAAGTAAGACACGGTCTAACTGCAGAGCGCCGTGCTGCGCTGGCTATCACTGTTTACGACGTCGACGTCGCCGGGCTGTGGACCTGCAAACTTCGATCTTCGTTGTAGGGTCTCACCCGGTGTGACATATTGATCATGTGCGACCTGCGGGTTCTCCGGTTGTCTCACCGCGTGGCCACCGCTGAAGTCTCACGGCCGTGTCCACTTCCTCAGGTCACGGCTGTCGCTGGCCCTTCAACGTGTCAAACTCCGGCGGGAACGGGTGCAGGCATCCGAACTCCTCTCCAGGGCTGACCATCGTCAGCCACAGAGAGGTGTCCGAAGGCAACCCAGATCGTCGTCGGCGCGCTGCTGTCTTACGCCGATTTGTGTGTCCGACTGCTGCGGCGCCGGGGCGAGAGTTCAACCCGACTGTCCGGCGTCATCCCGCAGCGCCGCGATACCTGCCAGCATGCGTTGCAACCCGAACTCGAACAGGACGTCCGGCCCGAAGGCGCTGACCTCCCGCACGGCACCGGTCAGCGCGGCGCGTGCGCCGGCCGCGGGGTCGTCCGCTTGGTCCTCGTCGGAGAGCGCCCGGTACCACTGGCCCGGGGACATGCCCGTGTCCTGCTCCGCCTGGGTCAGCCCTTCGAGGTTGAACGCGTCCACCCTGAGGACCGGGCCGACGTCGACGGCTTCCGCACGTTCCGTCAGGTCGCGTCGGGCAGTAGCGGCGACAACGTCGTCACGTTCAGGCTCGGCGTTCGGGCGCGCCTGCCGTTCCGGGTGTTCGTCCTGGGTGGCGGTGGGCCGCCCGAGGACTACAACCGCCTGGTGATCAACGTCGCCCACCGTTAGTGACGGCCTGCGAGCGCCCCGCCCGCGCAGTGGGGCGCTCGCTGTCCGGAGCGCCGACGCTGGGACGCTTGCGGGATGGCGACCCGGCCGACCTCCGTCGTGGACGATGTAGTCCTCGTTGAGTACTTCCATTTCGCTCTGCAGACCTTTCCCAGCCCGACCGTGGTGCTCGATCTCGGGATTCCCGAGGACGTGGTGCGGGGCGGGCTGGGCGGGGCGACATTCCGTAGTGCCGCGACCGACCACTACGCGACGGTCCGGCTCGAGCTGTGGCCCGCGCCGCCGCCGTCGGCCGGGTCATGGCACGCGCAGCAGTCCACCAGCTTCACCGCCGACACCGTGGCGCTGCGGCTGATGTCGCCCACTGCGGGGGTGGGCGACCTGCCGTTGCTGCTGCCGGCCCCGGGCGGGTACGCGATCTGCGCGCACGTGGACCGGACTGGGCCGATCCCACCGCCGCGCGACACGACTTTCCCGCGCGGCCTGGAGCGCTGGCTGGTCCGGATCTGGCCGCTGTGACGACCGGCGGCCTTGCGGTGAAACGGCTGGCGCCGCCTGCCCCCGGCTGGGAGACAGGCGGCGCCAGGTCGAGCTGCGCTTTTCGGTCAGCTCGGTCGGTGGATCGTGACGATGCCCGAGGTCAGTTGCTGTGGCGTGGCGACGTCGACGTCGTACCCGGCTGAGGGCCGGTTGTCGTAGGTGACGTTGGCCGGGGTGGGGTAGGTCCCTTGCGACAGCGGCCACAGCACGGTTCGGAATCTGTCCGGGCCGGGGACACATCCGGGTGTCTGCCCGTTCGCGCAGCCGTCGTACCCGTAGTAGACGTAGCCGTACTCCCCGCTGCGGCCTGCCAGCGTGCCGTGACCCTTCGAGGCGATCTTTCCGTCCGGCGTCACCACCAGCCAGTCCACTCCGGTGTCATTGCGGGTGTCGAAGCGCAGGTTGGTCCCGGGCAGCCAGGCGCGGGCGGCACCGACCGGCTTGGTGTCGTTCGGCTTGTGGTAGCGGGCTGTCAGGTGCCACCACTGCTCGCCGGCCGCGGTCGGGTCCGTCGTCCACAGGCCGGCGACCGAGGTGAACGCCCCGTCCGCGTTGGCCCCGCCCGCGTCCGGGTCGTACACCACGACCATCGTCGTCCAGGTGTCGGCACCGGTGTCGTCGTCGGTGTTGGTCAGCGTGATCGTGAACATCCCGGCGCGCCGGTAGGTGTGGGTGGCGTCGCAGGTCCGGTCATGAGCGGCGTAGGCCTGCGGCGGGGTCCCGTCGTCCCAGTCCACCACGCATTGCTGGGTGTCGTTCGAGCCAGGGTCGTCGAACGGTGTGGACAGGGTGACGGCGGTGCCGACGCGGTAGAGCGTCCACGGCGGCGGCGCCAGATCCCCCTCCGCGGCAGTTGCGGCGGCGACCTTCGTCGCGGCGCTGCTCGTTGTGACAGCCTGCGGGCGAGGCCCGCCGAACTGCGGGGCCACATTCGTGACTGTCAGCGTTGCGCTGTCGCTGACCGGAGCGTTGACGCCGTCGTCGGCAGTCAGAGTGACCTCGAACACGCCGTCGTCGTTGCAGGTGATCGTGGTGACCTCCTGAGCCGAGTCGGCGAAGGTGCACGTGGCTCCGGGGTCGACGCCGGAGACGGCGCGATAGCTCCAACGGACCGGCAGCGCCTGGTTCTCGCGGTCGGAGGCCGAACCCCGCAAGGCGATCGCCGAACCCTCAGGGCCCTGGACGTCCGGGCCGGCGTCGACCTGCGGCGGGGTGTCGTCCGGATCCGTCCCGGCACCGCCACCGCTGTCGGTGATCTCGACCCAGAACTTGTCCTTGGCCAGGATGTTGTCTCGCTTGTACCAGCCACCGAGCTGGCTGCCGGCCAGACCGTTCTGCTTGCCGTTGACCATCTTGGCGGAGTACTTCCAGGCCGCGTTCGGGTACCAGCGGGTGAAGTTCGCGCCTTCCCAGGTCGATCGGAAGGGGTACTCGTCGCACTGCTTGGTCGGGTCGAGGGCGTACTCGATCGGCTCGTAGCGGAAGCAGGTGTCCTTGGCGATCGTGTTGTTCTGCTCGTAGTACTTCCCGGACTCGTCGTCCATTTTGGGATACAGCCGGGTCAGCGGCTTGTCCCCCGGCTTGCCCGGAATCACGGTCCCCACCCCACCCGGATACGTGTGTTCGGGGTCGTCCTGAGCCTTCTTGATGTGCGCGGCGACGTCGTCGACGCCACCGCCGGTCAGCGGGTACCGGATCTTGGCGTCGATGTCGTGGTAGATGCAGGCACCGCCGTTCACGTACTCGGCAGCGTCACAACGGAACGCGTACTGGAAGCTGCCGCCCGGCATGTCCGGGCTGTCGGTCCAGATCGACAGCTCGTGGTAGTTGACCTTGTCCGCCGCATAGTGGATACGGTCGTCCGCCGCCGGGGAGCCGGTGGTGTCGAAGGTGTCGCCGAAGTACCCGTTCAGCATCCAATCGATCAGGGTGTCGGTCCGCCCGCTCGGGTGGTCGCTGCGGCATACCGAGTTGCCCAGGTTCAGGCAGTCGAACCCGGCGGACAGCGTGCCCCCCGGGTTCACCTTGTTCACCGGCACCCACTGGTCGAAGCGGCCGGTCAAGTACATGGTCTGGGTTCCGCGGGTGCCCTCGCCGAGCACCGTCAGACGCCACGCGTACCAGCCGACCACGGTGCAGCGGCCCTCCACGCACTCCTCGAACGTGTAGCGCCCGCGGGCCACGATGCACAGCGCGTAATGGTTCTTCAGCACCGCATTGACGCGCTGCGCGTGGGGATCGTGCTGCTCGCACTCCTCCCAGGTGTACAGGTCCCGGGTGTCCGCCGCAGCGGACGTGTCCGTCATGATCGTGACGTCACCGCCGCTCGCCGTACCCTCGGGCGCTCGCAGGCGTGCTGTCGGAGCATTCGCCGACTCCGACAGCGACCACTTCGTCGGGGCCGGGCTGTGCTCCAGAGCGTTCTTCGCGACGTCCTGCAGGCTCTGGTCGAAACCACCGAGCGTCCCCCCGTCCGGTAGTTCCATGCGGCCCACCAGCGTGGCCGCGTCCGTCGTCTCGGCCTGTGCCGCCGGCGGGCCGAACGTAAACGCCAGCACCACGACGAACAGCGCAGCCAACCATGCGCGCACCACAAGACGACGTACGCCGAGTGAACCCACGACGTCGCCCACCTTCCCCCGGACCCCGGCCCCGAGAGCCCGCCCATAAGACATGTCATCCCCCCAAACATAGAAATGTCACGACCCGCCCCGACGTGCACCGCGAGGGTGTCCATCCCGCTACGGGAGGGTCAAGACCCAAATGGGAGCGCTCTCACGACGGCAGTTGAAAGCATCACGACAGCGAGTAATCACGTGATCTGCGAATGTATAGGCTTGAAATTACCGTCACGACGCTCTCACGTCGAGTGACCATAAGGCGTAGTGCCGCTGCCTACATTCGGCGGACGGTTTTGGAGTGTTTGCGTGGCGGCAGCTTCGGACATCCGACATCATGGTGCTCCGTCGCAGGTGAGCAGTCGGACGCCTTCCAGGCCTACACCGCACCACCGCGCGTGCTCGACGACGATCGGCGAGTCGCCAAGACCCACTTGGATGGCCCAGCGCTGATCAATCTCAATCCGATGGCATATTTGCCAACCGTTGGCCAGGATCATTGAGATTTGGTCACGAGTGGCGAGACCCTACATTCGTCGGGAACCGCGCCAGCATCAGTGGAAATCGCAGGACGGAACCGCGGGACCGCGAATGTCGAGTGGAACGATCTGGTCAGCCGCCACCGACGCTGTGCCCTGACCGACCTGGACTATGCCGCGAACGACCTGCCCGCAGAGGTGGGAGGGCGACGCTGGCGAGGTCGGCGAATTCAGGCGGGAAGTCGGCGTCGTCGTGTGCCGTGGTGAGCACGGTGGTGTCATCGAGGCCGATGCTCATGCCGCGTGTGCGCATGGTCGCCTTCGATGAGGTCGGGCAGGCCGACGTCGGGTTGCGCGCCTCGGCCGTCACCGTTTCCTCCGCCAGCCGCTGGTCCGCTTCGGCGAATTCTCGGCAGTCGAAGTCCCGGCGGCCGAGCGTTCCGGATCGCGATTCACACGTCAGCCCTTCCGGTTACGCCAGATCCGGCAGGTTCACTGATCTCGGGTCAGCTCGGCCTTGCGTCGCAGGGGCACGGCCCGGTCGCGGCGGCGGTACCGAGCCGGAATACGGCCAGGATGCCGAGCGCGAGCACAGCGAGGATCAGCTCGGGCTCGATCCGTGTCGGCGCCCCGAAGGTCATCGCGGTCGACGCGGTCGCGGGACCGCAGGAGCACGTGTATGCCGCGCACTTCTTGTTCTGGGACACGGTGACCGTCGCCGAAATCGCCACCGGGCGCCGGCCCACCGATCGGCTGCTGGCCGATGCCTTGTGGGGCGCTGCCGCGGTCACGCTGCACCCCGAGCGCCTGTCGACCTCGACGATCGACACCCTGACCCAGCCGGGCGCGGCTGCCGGTCTTTCCGCCGCGAGCTGGAGGCGGCTGGCTGTACCGGTGGGGCGGGCCGCCAGCTCGCCCGGCTCCTGCCGGCATGCTCGTGGCCCGGCCTGTCGGAAGTGACGCGATCCGTTTTGATGGGCGCGCACGTGTTGCCCAGCTGGAATGATCGGCGTCGTCCGGGCACCAGGTCCGGACGGGTGGGAGTCCCCGGGCCGTCACACGAACCGTGACCGACGGCCTGGGGCGTCAACCCGCGCGCCACGTCAATGTGGGCCCGCGAGTCGGATGGCGCTTGCGTGTGGCGGCGTGGGCAGCGAGGTCTAGGTCGGATGGCTGTCGGTGTGAGAGCGGCTCCATTGCACGGCGGCGTGCCACGCCGCGATGAGTGCTTCGTCGTCGCCGTAGTCCGGAGCCGTTCCCAGCGGGATCCAGGTCTGCTCGACGACGACGTCGCGCTCGACGCGCTCGATGGTGATGCCGGGGTAGCTGAGCTCGTCGCGCGGGTTGAACGCGGATTCGGAGACCGTCCGGTGCTCCAGGCGAAGCCGTACCTGTCGTTCGCTGGTCATCGACCACACTTCCCGTCGGGTTCGACGATGGTGTCGCGTGCCGGCCCTGTTCTTTTCCAGCTTGCGCGGTCGCTGCTGCCCGTGCAGCACTCGTTCGAGTGGTGTTAGCCAGTTCGCCGGATGAGCTCACCTCTGGTGGGGACACTCGGGGCGAAGAGATCGGGGGTGTGGGTGTGGGTGTGGTGTTGGAGCCGACTCCGGAAATGGGGACCTGGTCGGTCGAGGTGTTCCTCGACAGCGCGTGTTTTCGTAGTTGGGCGGTAGCCGACTGCGTGGACCGTAGCGGCGCCGCCGCGTCGGCAGAAGCAGCGGCGGTTCCCGATGCCGCGCTGCCAGTGCTTGATCCGCAGCGGCCGCCGGGTGGCTTCGCGATCCCGGCCGCGGATGTGGTGCCGGTGGTCGCGGCGGTGGATCAGGTGCCGGGCGAGCCGCTGTACTTCGACTACATCCAGCATGGCGACCTCGACCTGGGGTGCTGGCGCGAACCGGTCGTGGAGCACGGCTGGCTGCACGTACCGGGCCCGGTCGTGGACGCGGGCGTGTACGTCAGCTTCCGGTGGATCGAGGTGAGCTACAGCCACCTCGCGGAGCTGCGGTATCACCTCGCCGATTTCCTGGAACGCACTTGCCCCGAGGAGCACCACTAGCGGCGTCCCCGCGGGTCCGACGGCAGGGTGGGGTCATACCGGTTCGATCAGCTCGGGGCCGTTGTTACGCGGGTTGTTGACCGCGGTGCTGACCGGGTAGGGCTGCAGCTTCGGTTCCGGCACCTGGCCGAGCAGGTCGCGGACGGCGTCGGGCTCGGTCATATGTGGGTCGAGCCAGCGGTCGCGCAACTCGGCCGGGATGAGGGCCGGGGAGCGGTCGTGGACGTGGCCGACGGCGTCGTGGGCGGTGGTGGTGAGGATGGTGAAGGTCCACAGCTACCGGTCGGGATGCTCCTCGGGCAGATCCCGGTCGGGCCGCAGTTCATACAGCCCGGCGAAGGCGAGCAGGTCGTCGTCGTGGTGCAGGAAGTACGGGACTTTCCCGTCCTCGCGGCGTTCCCATTCGTAGTAGCCGTCGGCGGGCACCAGGCAGCGGCGCCGGGAGGCGGCGGCCTTGAACGCAGGCTTCTCAGTGACCGTTTCGCTGCGGGCGTTGATCAGCCGGCCGAGTTTTACCTCCTTCGCCCACGACGGGACCAGGCCCCAGGTCAGGCTGCGCAGCTGCCGCACCGGGTCGGCGTCGGGATCGGCTCGGGGGCTGCGTTCGAGCACGACCCGGGCCTGCTGGGTCGGGGCGATGTTCCACGAGGGCGGAAGTTCCTCGCCGTCGATCTCGCCGACGCCGAATGCGGCAGCGATGTCCTTGTCGCTGGTGCTGGAGGCGTAGCGGCCGCACACGGGGCAGCTCAGCCGGGGATGTTGCGGGGGTCGCGGCTGCGCGGGTAGGTGTTGCGTTCGCCGATTTTGCCGTCCATGTTGCGGATGAAGTGCTCGACACCGCGCTCGATGGCCATCTCGCGGCCCTTGGCGACCGCGTCGTCCTTGGTGTCGAAGGTGTGCGCGGCGCGGTCGCTTCCCTCGACTTTGGTCTTCCACTGGCCGGTTTCGTGGTAGGTCTCGATGTCGCCCTTCACAACGTGCTCCTTCCACTGCAACAGGTACTCCCCGGCGAGTACCCGACGCCAGCGTCGCCAAACCTGTCTGTGCAGGTCAGGGGAGTGGCGCGCGTTTCTCGGGGAGGTTGGCAAGCAGGTCGCCGTGGTCGTCGATGCGGTCGAGGACGTCGTCGGCGGTGAATATCAGCTGGCGGGCGTTGCGGCACGCTTCGACTTCGTCCCAGGTGAGCGGGGTGGACACGGTGGGGTGGTCGCGGCCGCGCAGCGAGTATGGGGCGCCGGTGGTTTTGGCGGGGTTGTTCTGGGACCAGTCGATGAACACGCGGTTGGTGCGCTGGTTTTTCGCCATGACGGCGGTGACCGAGTCGGGGGTGTCGCGGGCCAATCGCTGCGCGAGCTTCTTGGCGTAGGCGGACGGCGCTGCGGGGTCGTCGGTGTCGATCGCGGCGTAGAGCTGCATGCCCTTCGACCCGGACGTCTTCGCGAACGGGGTCAGGCCGTCGCCGCACAGGACATCGCGCAGCCGCTCGGCGACCCGGGCGCAATGCACGATCGACGTGCCGGGGCCTTCACCGGACTAGTGATCGAGGGCCGGTTCTCGGCTCAGTAGCCGGACCGGACGACCGGCGATCACCCTGAGTGCCGGGGTGGCCACCAGAGGCCGACGAATGGATCGAGGAAGTTCGAAACCTTCCGCGTAAGCATTCTCTTGGATACTACGGTATGGGCGAGTGCAGGCTTGGGCATCGCAGGCGCTGTAGCGCTTCCGCCGGCACTGACGACTTCATATACGTGTCCAGGTTGCCCTCAAAACCCGCCGCCGAGCCCGCTGAGCCGAGACCAGGGCTACAATCGATACCCCGTTGGAAAATTTTGGTCGGCGCCGGAAGCGTGGGAATTCTTACCGTCGCCGTAGTCACCGTTCTATGGTGGGCTGGAACGCGCGGCCTTGATGGCAAGGAATTGGTCTCAGCGCGACTTGAATCGCTCAAGGTTGGATTGAGCATCGGCATCGGAGGGGGTGGCATGTTTGCTCTCTATCTGGCATGGCGGCGCCAGCGTTCCACCGAAGCCGACTTGGACAACCGCGAACGCACACTCGAACACCAACAGCTTGTTGCAAGCAAGACGGAGGCTTACCAAGATCGAGTGGCAGCAGCTGCAGAAACCGATTCTGCAGCGCGGCGAGTTACAGAGCTGTACGCCAAAGCTGCCGACCTGCTCGGATCCAACAAGGCACCTGTACGCCTAGCCGGCCTTTACGCGTTCGAGCGCCTAGCGCAAGATAACCCCGATGCTCCGAATTTGCGACAGACTGTTGTTAACGTTTTGTGTGCATACTTGCGAATGTCGTACCCCATGCCCAGCAGCTTGGCGTCCGAGTCCGACGATGACGCCACAAGGAACCGTGTCAGCGAACTAGCAGACGAGAGTATTCATGAGCGCGAAGTCCGCTTAACCGCGCAGCGCATTCTGACCGGTCATCTACGTCATGGCGAAGATGACGATAATCCGTCCATCACGTTCTGGGAGGATGTTGACATTGACCTGACCGGCGCCACTCTTATTGATCTCGACTTCACTTGCTGCTTTGCACGAACCGCGATCTTTGCCAAAGCGATCTTTGTTGGCACAACCAGACTCGACAAGGCAGCATTTGCCAAGTTGGCCGTATTCGATCGAGCCAAATTTGACGGCCCGGCCGACTTCGAAGAAGTCGAATTTGAACAGGGATCATCCTTCAAGGAAGTCACTTTTTCGGATTACACAGGCTTTAGTAGGACTAAATTCAAAGGTAACACAAGCTTCTACAAAGCCATGTTTAGCGGCACGTCGTTCAATATGACAATGTTCGACGGAGCTGCGGAATTTCAAGAATCAAGATTTATTGGATTCACGTCATTCTTGGGTCCACTATTCTCGGAAAACGCAGACTTTCATAATGTCACATTCGAACGCTCCGTTAATCTAATGATGACATTCAGAAAGCTGGCGGGCTTTCAGGGGGCAACCTTCAACGAAGGCGTGCAGTTCAGTGCCGACTTTTGGGGTGACGCCAGGTTTGACCGATCGACATTTCATGGGGAAGTTCACCTAGGTGGCGACTTTTGTGGAGACGCCTCATTTACTGGAGCAACCGTCCATGGAAGCCTTTTATTTCACTCATTTAGACCAATGAAGGGGATGTTTCATTTCCAGAAGCTGAAAGTCCTCGGCGATGTAAATTTTGGAGAAACTGAATTTCAGGGCAAAGTCAACTTTGACAATGCAGACTTCGGCGGTAACGTCGAATTGAATCGAGCAACTTTCTCGCGAGGATTGACGTTTAGCGGGGCGAGATTCCGTGGCGAGGTTCACCTGGATCGATCCAGCTTTAAAGGCCCGCTTCCGACAGAATTGGGAGAGTACTCTGATCGCGAGGTAAATAATGAAGACTAATTGCATCAGTGTAACTGTGCACCGAACTCGAACTCCTACCCATTGCGACGAGCTCGGTCAGGAACTTCCGGATCGACGCGACAGCGACCATCGTGAGGGCTGACCATCACCCATGGACCCGAGCCCTCTGCTGCGACGACCCGACCCCATCGCGGCAGCCGAATCCCACCGATGACCCGCTGTGGCTCGCCAGTCAATCCGCTCACCTCCATGATCACGATGGAGGTGCTCTTCCGGGACATCCGTCGCGTGAAGTTAGCCCGCAGACGTGTCCTCCGTTGGTCCGGTCAACAGACCGGGGTCGAGGTCGAACACCAGCAGATCCGGCGGCAGCCGGCCGCCGTCGCCGTCGACCCGCCATTGCGGGATGTGCAGCTCGAGGGCGGCCATGTTCGCCGCCCACACCAGCCCGGCGAGTTCGTCGAGCAGGGCGTACTCGATCTCGCCTTCCCCGCGGCCGGAGCGACTACCGGTGCTGGCCAGCCGGACCGTGGGCAGCCAGCCGGGAGCGCCGTTGGGAACGTTCTTCTCGAAGAACTGCTGCCCGCCGACACCGTCAGGGAACCGGATGAACGTCACCGGCCGGCCCGCCAGGTGGGGCAGCAAGACGTCGGCGACGCGGGAGTAGTAGTTGATCACCTCGCCCTTGGTGAACCCATCGGAGTACAACTGCTTGTCCAAATTGGACAGCGTAAGCCGTCGTTTCCCCGCCTGTACAGGGATCTTCTTCCCAATCGGCGGCGCCGGTGTGCTCGTCTTTGACGCGGTAGTCGCGCGTTTCGGTGCTGTGGCGGTTCTGCGGGCTGGTGTCGGCGCGGTCTCGGCGACGACGCGTTCGCGGGCGCGCGGGGCGCGCACCTCGCCGGGAGCACGATCGTCGCGCAGGCCGCGCCAGGCGGTGTGGCGCAAGCGGCCGGCGCCGCGGGTGAACTGGCGGTAGACGACCTCGCCGACCAGCTCGGGTTTCACCCAGTGCGCGCGTGCGGTGTCCTCCCGCGGCGGGGTGGCAGCGAAGGGGTGCTTGCGCTGCTCGAGATCCTCAAGCTGAGCGAGCAGGCGGGCGCGCTCGGATTCGCTGAAGCCGGTGCCGACGTCGCCGATGTAGACCAGGTCGCCGGAGTCGGGGTCGTGGCCGCCGAGCAGCAGGCCGCCCAGGCTGCCCGACAGCCGGTTCTGCCCCGGTGTTGGTAAGCCGCAATATCAGAACTGATCGAATAGCCGCCCGCATGGTGACACTGTGACATTAATGGTTTACACAAAGTGACATGTCATCATACCTGGTCAGGTGAATGAGCCCCTTGGGTGCCCTCCCTGCCGCCACCTCCGTGTATGGATCTGCACATGAGGTAACGCAGCGTCGATCGCTGGCGACTGCATGCTGCGAGAGGAGCTCTGACGTCACTGTGGTGGACCGGCTGCTGGTCGATCTTGATGAGAATGGGTGTGTGTCGGTGTCCACGTGCTTGGACGGCGAACTCCCGGGCACGGCTACCACGTCCGGGGCCTTGGCGTGGCCGTGGGATTCGGAAAAATCCGAGGATTTGCGTTGGTACCTAGAGGACTACCTTCGAGCGCCGTTCGGTGTCTACGAGGACCGGGGCAGCCGGATCGCCAATGAGCTACCGGAGTGGGGCAGGGCGATGTTCTCCGCTCTGTTCGGAATGGGCCCAGCACGTGACGCCTACGTCACCATCCGCAGCCGTGCCGTGCGGCCTGGTGCGACAGAGATCGTCCTGCGGTCGGCGGTGCCTGCCTGGCTAGGGCTGCCCTGGGAGCTTCTGCACGACCCCAAGCTGCCTACACACGTGGTGCTGGACGGAGTCGGGATCAGTCGTAGCCTGCCGACTGCGCAGTGGGGACCTAGCTTCGCCGTGGAGGGTTCGAGGCTGCGGGTGTTGATGGTGATCTCCCGGCCACGCGGCGCCGACGATGTCCGCTACCAGATGATCGCCCGCCCACTGCTGCGTCGGCTGGCTGCGGTGCATGGTGATATCGACTTGGTGGTGCTGCGCCCACCGACTCTGGACGCACTGATCGAGACATTGCGGGAAGCCCGTGCGGCGGGGAGCCCTTTCCAGATCGTGCATTTTGATGGCCATGGCATGTTCTCCGGCGCCAGAGCCGGGGCCGGTGCGGGCGCACCGTGGAGCTACGGTCAGCCGGCGGGCGAAGGCGTGCTGGTGTTCGAGAAGCCTGGTGGTGGTGCCGATGAGGTACCGGCGGACCGGATCGGACAGGTGCTGGGTGAGGCGCAGGTGCCGGTGGTGGTGCTCAACGCCTGCCAGTCCGGCGCGGTGGGCAAGCAGTTGGAGGCGACGGTAGCGACCCGGCTGCTGGCGGGGGGTGCATCGGCGGTGGTGGCGATGGCCTACAGCGTCTATGCGGTGGCCGCAGCCGAGTTCATGGCCGCATTCTACGAGCGGCTGTTCACCGGTGACACGGTCGGTGATGCAGTACTGGCCGGTCGCGCTCGGATGGCAAGTAGCCCTAAGCGCCCCAGCCCGAAGGGTGAGGTGAAGCTTAAGGATTGGGTCATCCCGGTGCATTACCTGCGCCGCGAGGTCCGCTTCCCCGACCTGCGAATCCGACCTGCCGCACGCGCCGAAGTGACACTGGAGGCCGCGCTGGACGCGCTGCGCGCCTCCAATACCAGTCACCAAGGTGATCTGCTCGCGCCGGTGGGTGAGTTCGTCGGCCGAGATGGGCTGTTCTACACCTTGGAGGTCGCTGCCCGCACGCAGCGGGTGGTGCTCGTGCACGGTCCGGGCGGAACCGGAAAATCCGAGTTAGCAAAGGCGTTCGGGCGGTGGTGGCGCGATACCGGCGGTGTGGAGCGCCCGGAGTGGGTGATCTGGCATTCGTTCGAGCCGGGCGTCGCCTCGTTCGGGCTGGACGGGGTGATCTCGGCTATCGGTTTAGCCGTGTACGGCGTCGACTTCGCGCTGCAGGAGCTTTCGGTTCGCAGGGATCTGGTCCATCAGGTGCTGCGGGAGCGCCGGCTGTTGTTGGTGTGGGACAACTTCGAGTCGGCGTGCTCTATGCCCAAGCCCACCTCGGCTACCCCGCCGCTGGACGCCGCGGCCAAAAACGAGCTGCGCAACTTTCTCCATGAGGTTGCGACTGGCGGCCGCAGTGCCGTACTGGTCACCAGTCGCACTCCAGAGACCTGGCTGGGCGAGCTGCGCCGCATCGAACTGGGCGGTCTGACCCGCGAAGAGGCAGTGGAGTACGCCGATCACGTGCTACACCCGTACCCGGCAGCGAGGCCCCGGCGAAAGTCCCGTGCGTTCGCCGAGCTGCTGGAATGGTTGGACGGTCACCCGCTGAGCATGCGGTTGCTGCTGCCCCATTTGGATACCACCGACCCCGCCGTCCTCCTGGCCGGTCTACGCGGCACCCGTACACTGCCTGACAGTATCGAGGATGGCCGCACCACGTCGCTGCCGGCCAGCATCACCTACTCCATTACCCACCTCGATCCAACCGCACGGCGGCTGCTGGTAGCGCTCAGCTTGTGTGTCGGTGTCGCCGACGCGACTATTCTCAGCGTGTTCTCCAGAGACGAGCACGTTCCCAACCGCTTCCGCGGGATCGACTTCCACGGTTGGAAGTCCGTGCTGCACCACGCCGCCGAAGTAGGACTGCTCACTGCGCGAGGCGGGACCTTATATGGCATCCACCCTGCCCTGCCTGCCTACCTGGCCTGGCAGTGGAATGCCGAGGACTCCGAAATCTACACGGCTGACCGCGCCGCCGCCGAACGTGCACTGCTCAATACCTACAGCTCCCTCGGAGCCTGGCTACATGACAACATCACCTCAGATGACGCGGCGCACGCCTATCAGATGATCGGCCTTCATCGCCGAATGCTGGGGCATATGCTCGGCTTTGCGTTACGACACCGCCGATGGTCCGAGGCTCAGAAGATTCTTCAACCCCTAGAACTGTTTTGGCGTCGCGATGGACTGACCGTTGAAGCTCAGGGTTGGGCCGACCGAGTCCGCCTCACTCTGGAGGATGCAGACGGGAACCCGCCACCGCTCGATCAACCGGCAGGTTCGTTGTGGCTCTTCATGGTTAACGCGCACGCCAATCGCCTACATCTCGCAGGTCAAATGGATGCCGCGGAAGCCAGCTATGTCGAGATCCGCGAGATGCTGCTGGCACAGCCTGAGTCGAAGTGGCAACGCGCGCGGCTCGCAACTATCACCCACCAACTCGGCATTTTGGTGCAGGATCGGGGGCGGATCGACGAGGCCGAGCAGTGGTACCGCCAATCCTTCACCATTAATGAGGAGTTGGGTGACCGGACCAACATGGCTGACTCGTACCAACAGTTCGGCGCCGTGGCTCTGAAGCGGGGGCGACTGGACGAGGCCGAGCAGTGGTACCGCCGATCCCTCACCATCAACGACGAGCTGAGTCGCCGGCCCGGTATAGGCGTTTCCTGCCATCAGCTCGGCATTCTGGCGCAGTTGCGGGGGCGACTGGACGAGGCCGAGCAGTGGTACCGCCGATCCCTCGTCATCAACGAGGAGTTGGGTGATCGACCCAGCACGAGCGGCTCCTACCACAACCTCGGCATTCTGGCGCAATTGCGGGGGCGACCAGATGAGGCCGAGCAGTGGTACCTCCGATCCCTCACCATCAACGAGGAGCTGAGTGATCGACCCCGCATTCGCGCTTCCTACCACGAGCTCGGCACCGTCGCGCAGTCGCGGGGGCGACTGGACGAGGCTGAGCAGTGGTACCGCCGATCCCTCACCATCAAAGAGGAGCTGGGTGATCGACCCGGCATGAGCCTTAGCTACCACCAGCTCGGCACCGTGGCACAGAGGCGGGGGCGACTGGACGAGGCTGAGCAGTGGTACCGCCGATCCCTCACCATCAACGAGGAGCTGAGTGATCGACCCGCTATGGCCAGGACCTATGCCCAGATGGGGCTCCTCGCCGAGCTTCGAGGGGAAATTCGCGAGGCACTTGAATGGATGGTCCGATGTGTGACGTTATTCGACGAGTTTCCGCATCCAGCAACAGACCCCGGTCCATCAACTCTGACTCGGTTGACAACACAACTCGGTCTACGAATCTTGGAGGAAATCTGGAGCGATGTGACTGGAGCACCGCTGCCGACAGGTGTCCTGAAGTTCATCCAAGACGGTGGTACAGCTGAGGAGAACAATGAGTGAGCAGACACCGGTATTCGAAGGACCGGTCGAACGCGCAGCACACGCCGCGGCACGCCGACTCGCATCGATTGGCGGGCAAAGACTGGAAGCTGATGTAGTGGCAGCCCTACACTCTCGGGATACGCGAGCGACGCCGAACCAATACTTCGATCCGGTCTCACTGGGCTCCCTGATTGTCAGCATGGCAACCCTCGCCTGGACTGTCTACAAGGACATGCGGGCCAAAACGCTGAAGCCCAAACATGACGTAGTCGCTCGACGCGTTCGCGTCGAGCTGCCGCCCATTGAGCAAATCCCATCCGCTGACCAAGAGCAGGCCATCGACATCATCGTCGAAGAGATCCTGAACAACAGCGACGGATAGTGCTCATCGCCACCCCAGCTGCAGGTAAGTCACATGCTCTGCGCCGGAGACTACTTACCAGAAGGTTCGCTCACCGGCTGCGAGACTGGCTTTGACCATCACGATCGACGGCGCCCGCCGAGAGCGGACCAGCAACGAGCAATGCATCCGCTGGATGATGTTCGCGCTCGGCGTCGGTCCTACACCGAGCGGTGTTGCGAGTCGGTGGCACGCCGGACCAGCTGGGCGGCGTAGCCGTTGCCGTCGGTGCCTGCGAGCGCAGCCCAGCGAGTCGCACAGTCGGTTGATATGCCGAGCAGTTCGGACAGGACTTTCGCGGGCAGCGTGGCGGCGTGTTCGATCATGGCGGTGTTGCGGCTGACCCGGCCGGGGATGCCGACGTCGCGCAGCCGTTTGGCCAAAGTCAAAGGGTGCAGTGCTTGACCGGGTAAGCCCCCAGGGAATAACCACCGGTGATCGTCGGTGTGGCCGAGTGCAGCCTTGCCGCGACGGGTTTCGACGAGACTGAGGAGCAACGAATTCAGTGGGTCGGACACCGCCAGCGGCTGGCGGCCGAGCCGCAGCTGGACTGCGCCGTCGGCGTGCAGGACGTCGTCGGTCGTCAGGCGAACGATTTTGGACACACGCTGGCCGTAGAGCAGAACCAGCAAGCCGGCGACGCGGTCGATGGTGGCGATGGTGTCGTCGTGCAGCAGCTGGCGGGTGATGCGCCAGCGACGGTCGTCATCGGCGAACACGCGGGGTCGTGCCGACACGGCCGGCGCGGCGATGGCCGCGGGCCCGGTGAAGCCTTGTGCGACGCACCAGGCGACGAACCCGCGGGCGCGGCGCGGCGTACGGTCGCCGAGCATGCACCATTCGTCCAGATCGGCCTGGGTACAGGCACGGAGGCTTCGACTGCGGGCGTGTAGCCATTCGATCAGGCTGATCGCGCTGGTGATCTCGTTCTTGATGCTGTTCGTCGCGCCGGGGGTTGCCGGTGCGCTGAGGTGCCGCAGCCGGCGCAGGTGAGTCCAGGTCAGGTATCCGCGCAGCATGTGTTGGTCGGCTGGATCGTCGACTGTGGCCAGCTTCGGGTCGAACCAGCGTTGCAGCGCGTGCAAGTGCCGATCGCGGTCCGGCAGCACCTTCTGCGAGATCAGGGCTTGCCGCAGGTAGCGGGCGGCCCTCACTGGCGTCAGGTCGTCGAGCGTCTCGTGCGTGACGGGACCGTCTCCGGCGGCAAGCTGGCCGAGAATCGCCGATGTGGTAGGCCGGTACAGCCAGTTCAGCAAGGTGGAGGGGTTACTCGTGGCGAGAGCGTGCCGTACCGATTCCAGGTCGGCGCGCATGGTGCCGTCCGGGCCGGTCAGGGCCGCGGCGAGCAGGTTCGTGGCCGCGCAACCTTCGCAGAAGCCGTGGCGGTGCAGCCGCGCGACTGTGCCGCAGTCCCGGCACGGCCGAAAGTAGACGGGCTCGGTCTTGATACAGGTCCAGCAGACAGGCCCGTCATCGACGCGGCCGTCGACCGGTCGGACGCGTCCGCACCGGCAGCACGGCTCCCGTCGCCGCGCGCAGTTGGCGCACAACGGGTTTCCCTCGGCATCGCGTCCGCCGATCGGGTGCACCATCGCGCAGAGGGCGCAGACAGCGGTTCTGGCACGCTGATAGCAGCTCACGCATCGCGGCGCCGCCGTGTCGACGCCGCGGCAGGGCTTGTCCTCGCCGCAGAATGAGCAGATCGCCGACGGCAGCTTCCAGCAGCCGACGCAGATCGGCACGCCGTCTCGGTGCGAGACGATGGCTGCCAGCAGCCCACACGTCGAGCACCGTTCTTGGTTGCAGGGTTCCTGTCGTGCGCACTCCGCGCACAACGGTTGCCCCTGCTGCGTGCGCGCCGCGATCGTTCGTAGCTTGCCGCAACGCTCGCACGGCCTCGCACGGACTTTTTGGTAGCAGGACAGACAGCAAGGCAGCCCTTCCCGCCGTGAGGCAATCTGGTTGGTCTTGCCGCAGAACGGGCATTGCGGTGCCACCACCCCCTTGACACCATGGTCGACCAGTGCGGCAACGAGCCGCCGGACCACAAGGGTTCCGGACTCGGCGGCGCCGGTTAAGAGTCCCGGCTGATCCTCGAGGTCCCAGGCGACCCGTCGACGCTGGGCCGCCTGTTGCACTGTTCGTGCGATGAGTTCTCGCAGTTGGGCGCGGTCCGCGCTCGGGTCGACGGCATTGATCAATTCGCAGATCATCTCGATGTGATCGACGCCGGGGTCCGGCGGACACAGGTCGCAACGCGGCTGGCCCTGCCGGTCGTAGCTGTATGGCCTCACTACACGGTGGCACATCGCGCACGGTCGCGGCGCGAACGTGCCCCTCGCGCGGTTGTAGCACGTGACGCAGATCCGTAGTCCGTCGTCGTCGTGTTGGGCCATCCGTTGGGCGGGTTTGCCGCAGCTCGCGCAGACCGGCTGCACTACGGCTACCGCGCCGGAAGCACGGAGCGCGCTAATGAACCGGTCGACCAGCGGTGGCCCGGCGGTGCGGCCGGAGGTCAACAGCGACGGGTCCTCCTCGAGGGCTTTCGCCAGCTGCCGCCGGCCGACGCGAGACCTGGCAACCTGCTCGGCGATCGTCGCGATGGTCGCCGCCTTCAAACCGGGTTCGAGGTGGCCGACGATCGTACTGATGACCCCGACCGGGTCGGCCAGATACCGTGCAGGTACCTCTGCGCCGGTCATGGACGGTCAGTGACGATTTTGGCTCGTTTCGGACGAAAATCGCCGACTCCCGCCTCGTCTCTGGCCGCGGCGGCGCTCTTGCGCTGCGGCTGCGCGACCGCCACGGGCTCGATCAGGTCCTCCATCGCACAGCCGAGGATATCGATCAAGGCTATCAGCGTCTTCATGCTCAGACGTTCCGGCTTGTCGACCACCAGCCGGTAGACCTGGCTGTCGGACAGAGCGATCCCCCGCTCTGCCAGCTTCGGCCGCAGGTGGGTGGTCTGGAACATACCTTGACGTGCCATCAACTCACGTAGGTTCCACTTGTAATCGAGCCGCGCGGTCACCGAAGTTCCGTCTTTTCCGAGTGGGACACCTTGTCGAGAGCACTGCGCATCATGGTGTTCATGAAGTCCCCGCTTACTCCTGTGTAGATCGCGGTGGTTGATGCATACCGGTGACCGACCTGTTCCTGTACGAACTTCGGATCGATGCCGTCCTCGATTTGGTGGGTCACATGCGAATGACGAAGACAGTGCGGAACCAGTGCGGCGTCGAGCTTCAGCGCGGTCCGGTAGTCGACGAACCGCTGCTCGATGCTGCGAGGCATGACCCGGCCTCCGCGTTCGGTCAACCACAACGCGGGATGGTCCGGGAAGCCGTATCGGGGCAGGACATTCGCCACATAGTCCTCAAGCACCTCGACGATCCACGGCATCACCGTGTGCACGGTGCGCCGTCGTGGCGGGCTGCCTCGGGATGCCTTGCCCCAGCGCACTTCGAGATTGCCGTACCGTCCCAGTTCGGGCGCTTTCGGGTTGCGGTACCAGTCCGTGACGTCGAGCCTTGTTGCCTCCCGGACACGTAGACCGTAGGCGTACATCACCTTGAACAACGTCGCGTCCCGGTACGCTGCCAGCGCGCCCTTGCGACGGCGGCGTACAGCGGATTCGACCTGAGTGTCGGCGTGGTCGAAGAATCGTTGTAATTCCTCGCGTGTCATGGGACGGCGATCCGGATGACCCTCGTAGTTCGTCAGATGTGCCAGCGTGTTCCACTCGAAACAGATCTGCACCGGATGCGTCCCGAACCGGGTCTCACACTCTGCCGCCCAGTGATATTCGGGTCGGACCAGGAAGTCGCAGAACGACCGCACCGCATCTTGATAGTTGCGGATCGTGGATTTGGCCCGCCCGCTGTGGCTGACCAGATCGACCATCCACTCGTCGAGGTGTGCCGGTGTCCAGTGCCAAGGGAACTCGTTGGTGTAGGTCAGGAACCGGCGTACCACGCCGAGCCGGTCGCGCACCGAGGAGCGCTGCAACCCGCGGCCACCGACCTGTTGAGCTTCCCACCCGCGCAACATGGCCTGCAGGACCGCGTCTTCTGGCCGCAGTAATACCACACCGTCGACCAGTTCCAGCCGAGCTGATCCGGCTGGCTCACCCTCCTGCTGCTGCACTCCGACCCCTCTCGTATGGCGGGTGAATAATGCATCAGATGCATGTTCCTTGGCAAGGATGCAGGTCACAGCAGGGTCACCGTGTCCGTGGCAGATGCTACGGTCGCGGCAGGTTCAGGGCAGGCCGGCTGGACCATCGTGCATTCACTGCAATTGCTCGCAGATTCGCCACCCGCAGATGATCACCTCGGCGGTCTGGATCAGGGCGTGCTTGCACCAGTAATCCGGGCGCTTGCCCGGTACGTACGGAGCGCTCAAGCGCTTGGCGACGAGTCCTTCATGTCCGGTGGCGGCGACGTGGTCGAGCAGGTCCTTTGGGGTGCGGCGATCGGCGGCCAGCTCGGTGAAGGTGAACCCGCGCACGACCGAGATCCGGTACGGATCAGGCATCGCCAGCCCGGCCAGCAGGCCACGGCGCTCCTCGTACGGTTGGCGCAGCAGGGACTTCGTGCCGAGCTGTAGCAGGTCGAAGGCGAGAAACCGGACGGGAACGTCGTCGAACGGCTCGTCGCGGCGAGGGGAGCTGCGGTAGGTCTGGTAGCGGCCGCGGCGTTCCTGCAGCAGCCCGAAGTCGATCTGGCCGGCGTCGTTGTAGACGACGATCTCGCCGTCGAGCACCGCGGCCCGGTCGTCGAGGGCGGGGGCGAGGACGCCGGCGAGGTCGGCGAACTCGTGGGTGAAGTCGATGCCGTTGCGGCTGGTGAGCACTGTGGTGCCGTCGGGGGCGATCTGCATGCAGGCCCGGTAGCCGTCCAGCTTGTACTCATACGCCCACTCGGGACCAGCTCGCAGCTGGCCGCCGTCGGGCTTGGCGAGCATCGGTGTGATCCAGTCGGGCACCCGTGAGGAGGCACGTGCAGCCATAGCCGGCCTCCCGAGGTCGAGGGAACATCGCCTGGCTCGACGGTAACCCGGCTGTGCCGATCTCGCTGTGTTTGTGCTGGTCAACACCCTGATCGGTGACAGCGGGTACGAGGATGAGCGCCCACCGCTGCAGCCGAGGGAGCACTCCGAGCCCTGGCTTCGTCGAGCATTCGCTCGGTGGTGCTTCGCGAGCCGCGGAGGTGAACGGTGGCGTCGAGGCCAGCTCACGGCTGATCGACCGGGACCGGTCCCCGACTGGACTAGTAGTTTTGGGCCATGCGCGCCTGGGCACTGCTCCTGATGCTGACTCTCGCTGCCTGCAGTGCCGCACCGCCCGTCCCCGCTCCGGCTCCGACCAAGCCGGTGAATTGGGAAGAACAGGCGGACTGGGCGGTCCGCGCGCTGGATCCGTGCGTGCTGCTGTCCTCGCCCGGCACGCTCACCAGCCCGCACGCCTGCGAACTCACCCTGGAGCACCAGCAGACCATGACGGTCGAGATCGGCGGTGGGATCAACCACTTCACCCGCTACCGGTCGCAGCTCTACGAGGAAAACGGCCTACGGGTCTACCTGAGCTACCAACCCGCGGCCAGCCACGGCTACACGCCCGTGAACTGTCAGCTCGCCGTCCCGCTGTCACCGACCAGGGCGATCTGGCTGACCGTGAGCGGCGGCGCCGACTACCGCCGGCAATGCGACATCGCACGTCCCACGATGCGGTCGATCACCGCGAAACTCCGCGGCAACGTCGCCGCGCTCGCAGCCGGACACGAGCCCAAAACCCGCTGGAGAGCCTGCGAACCCTTGGATCGGCTGCTGGGCCGCGCACCGGCCGACACCACCATGGACGCCATCCGGGACACCCGGGTCGGTGATCCGTCCCAGGCAGACGACTGCGAGTGGGGTGACTACCGCTTCGCCGGCCGGCGCCTGACCTTCACCCTGGGCACCGTGCCCGAGGAGGGAGTCCCGGTCCAGCTCGGCGCCGTCCCCGCTCGCCTCACCGACTACCAGGGCACGTGCGTGCTCATCTGGGCCCCGACCGGCACCACCACGCTGGCCACGCTGCGCGGAGGCTGCGACGGGCTCACCGACGTGGCCACCAAGATCCAGGCGCTGCTCGGCGGCCCACCCCCGCCCGTCCCGCCCGCACCGGCAAGCCTCGGCATCCCCGGGGACCAGTCCGACGAGCCCGCCGCCGACCCGGCCTGCCTGATCGCCGCGGTGCCACCGCCGGACTGCCGCGCGCACAAGCAGATCCCCGTGCCCACCGGCGGCGCGGCGATCCTGAAGGCGGCCGCCACGCCGGACGGAATGGACCTGGCCTGCACACTGCTGGCCGACGCGATCAAGACGGCCACCGGCCAGGACGGCCGAGTCGCCTACACCGGGAACCAGTGCCTCGGGACCACCGCGGACCGCAACCTCGACTTCAGGTTCAAGATCGACCCTGCCTCGACCCTGTCCGTATGGGACCCACGCAACCCGCGGATCACCCTCGCCGGGTTCCCCGCGATGTCGGTGGACCTGGCTTCCACCCGGATGCTGCTGGTCTCCGACACCCACGACGAGCAAGGGATCGGCCGGGTGCACCTGGAAACGTCGACCACCGCGCCGCTCGGCGAAGCCACTCCCGAGCGCCCCACCGACCCGACCCGGCTCGCGCTGGGCGACCGGGTCTGCGAGGCACTGATGGCACGCTTCTGAAGTCAAGCGGTCGATCCCGGCGATCGTCGTGGCCGGTTTTTGCTCGGCTTCCGCTCCTTCTCCTTGAGCATCTTCTTGCGCGTGTACGTGTACAAAGCGTCGGGTGTTGACTATTAGTGGAACGAGCACATCGACATTACCTACGCCCAGCTCGCCGACGCCACCTGGTGGCACGACGTGGCCGAACGCGAACTCGAGCGCGCCCGCCGCCTCGGCGACCACGTCGGGGTGCTGCTGCTGGATCTGGACCACTTCAAGGACATCAACGACCGGTTCGGGCACCTGACCGGCGACGCCGTGCTGCGCGCGGTGGCCGACGTGGTGCGCGGCTGCGTGCGCGGGCACGGCCCGGACCTGGCCGGCCGCTGGGGCGGCGAGGAATTCGTGGTCCTGTTGCCCGGCCTGGACCCCGCTGACCTGCGGGCAGCTGCCGAGCGGATCCGGGCCGCGATCGCCGCGATCGCCATCCGGGGGGTCGACCGCCGCACCGGTGAAGCTGTCGTGATCAGGCTGACGGCCTCGGTCGGCGCAGCGATGTTCCCCGACCACGGCGGCGACCTAACCACGGTGCTGCTGGCCGTCGACGACGCCGTCTACCGGGCGAAGGACCGCGGCCGCGACCAGACCGTCACCGCCTCAAGCTGATAGTTGCCCGCTCCCGAGCGGACCCGGCGATGTCGATTCTACGACGGCCGTGGCGGGAAGATCTCGGGCTGCCGCACCGAAACGGCGGTGCTCCGGTGGCTATCAGCGGTGTCCGGGATCCGAGAGAGAGCAGCGGGTCGGGACACCTGTGGTGCCCCGACCCGCGTGCGGCGGTGACGTTTCCCCGCGTCTCCGCTCCCCTGATCCCCTCACCGTAGCCGCGTCCCCAGCGGCTACGCCTGATCATCAGTAACCTCGCGCGACCGACGCTAATCCGCCATCCCGGTGAAGCCACCCGCACGGGGAATATTGGAGCTCGGATCAGGTGAACGGTGGGTGCCCAACGCGGTTCCTCGACGGTGTTGAGACGAGTTCTCCTCCGCTGGAGTTCCCGAACGGAGCAGAGCAGAGGGCCGACATGGCCTCGGGGAGGCTGCGGCGGTGCTGGCCTCGGTGGGGCAATCACGAACCGAAATGAGGGCGTGTCGCACCGCCTGTCGCCCGGCCGGGACAGGTCTACTTGAATCTGCCAACCCGTGGTGCTTCGTGCTTTAGCCGCGGGAGCACTCCGAACCTGGCTAACTCCACGTCGAGCATCAGTTCGGCGGTGTTCGGAAGGAAGGTGAACTGATCTTGGGTTTCGACCGGGATCAGCAAGATGATGCACAAAAGAACCGGATCACCGTCACGATCTCGGGAACAATGACCGTGACGGCAACCCGGCTCGTGACCCTCCTGGTGCTGGTACTCACAGGGCTGTCAAACCTGTACCCGCACTGACCGGTCATCCCGTGTGCATCGCTCGGCGGGGTTCGTTCGCGGTAGCGAGCCCCGCCGAGTTCCGCTTGGGAGCTTTGCTGTTTTAGCGTTTTACCGTTTAAGTGTCAAAAGCACTGTAGCTCGGTTCTCGATCCACGTTCTGCAATCCACGCGCTTCGGCGAGGCGCGTCGTCTACGCGGTACGTCGATCAGGTCCGCTAGTCGTAGATTCCCTCGACGTACCAGTCTGGCCGAGTTCCCACCGTGCCATTGAGCAGCAGAGCGACATCGCCTTCATCAGCACTGCCGGGTTCGAGGCTGACCTGGATCCGGCTGTGGCGCTGCGGATCGGTGGCCGATGCCCGGTAGACCCAGGGGCCAGCCCAGCCGATTACGCGACGGCCGGGTTTGTCGCCGACAACGATCACGGCAGGCGGGTAGGTCAGTTCACCGCGATCGTCACAAAAGACGACGTCTCCGACGGCGTCGCGGACCTGTACATGCTGTCGCTGAGGCGGCACCAGCGCGGGTGAGGGGGCCGGCAGCCGCCCCGGCCAGGGCTGATCCTCCTGCGTCACTTCCCGGGGCTCGCCCCACGGAACGAGCCGGACACGGTCACCCGGGCCGCGACCGCCGTCTAGAACCGGCGTGAGAACCGCGTCGGGGCCGAGCTGGCCCTGGATCCGGACGAAGGCGCGGGCGGCGCGTTCAGCGGCGTCGACGTCCTGGCCGATCGAGTCCAGCTGCAGTTGCAGCGACTGCCCGCCGATGACCTCCTCGGGTTCGAGCCGGAGTTGCACGATGCCGGCGGTGGGCCGGTCGTCAGGGCGGGTCAGCCAGCCTTCGCACTGCCATCGCACTCGGTCCGCAGTCGCACGTGCGGTGAGCGGTTCGGCGCAGCGCCATACACGCGTTCGTTCTTCGCCGACTTCAGTGAGTGCGTGGATGGCGGAGGCGGGTGCAGGCCAGGCCGTGCCGTGCGAGCCCGGTGAAGAATCGCTCGCCGAGCGTCTTGGCGATGAACGCCGCTTCATCGACGCGGGCGAGGGGGTGCTCGAATCGTTCGGTGATCGCCAGCTCGGGCGGCAGCGCCCGGCGCAGCGGCGGCCGCTGCGACAGGCCGCGGGCCAGGCGGTGCGCGGTGATCGTGTCCTTCGGAAAGCGGCCGGCGACGTCCCGTTCGGTGAGTGCGGCGAAGTCACCGAGGGTTCGCAGGCCGAGGCGGGTGAGCAGGCCGACGAGCTCGCCGCGGTCGTCGCCGGGCTGGTCGAGCTCTGAGACGGGCAGCGGCGCCAGGAAGGCGGCGGATCGACCGGCGGGGACGACGGTGCCGCGGCGGGCGGCGAGGGTGGCGGCGAACAGGCCGTCGGCGATCCCGATCTGGCATTCGACGCCGGCGTTGGCGGAGACCTCGTCCATCAGGAGTTCGGCGAGGGGTTCTTCACCGCCGAAGTAGCCCGCGGCCCCGGCGGTGGGCACGGCGACGATGCCGGGACGGACCACCTCGACTCCGACGGCGTGGGCTTCGACCGCCGCGGCGACCGGTTCGAACAGCCGGGCGTCCCGGCCGGGGTCATGCTGGTGCACGACCAAGCCGGGACAGCGGGACTGCGCGTCCCGGCGGCGCATGCCCCGCCCGACTCCATCACGGCGCGCGGCCGCGGAGCAGGCCACCACCCGGTTCGCGGAGAAGACCGCAGCCGGGACCAGCGGCGGCGTTCCGGCCGCTGCACCCGCGGCGACCACGGGCCAGTCCGGGCACCACAGCACCAGCAGTCGCGGCGCGTCGCCGCTCACGACCGGGCTCCGGGCGCCCGGAGCCCTACCCAACACCCGGGCGGCGCAGGAACGTGCCCGTGACGGATGAAGGGCGACATGTGCCACGGCACTCTGATCACCTCCAGCACCAGGTGCGCGTACCGGAGACACCCGCGGGGAAGGCACAGGCGAACCCGAGATTATCGAACGTTTGTTCGTATCGTGCGGGTTCTTGACGTCAGCTGTCAAGCAGGGGTGTCGTCGCCGCACCGCTGGGCGCGTCGTCGCTGATCTGGCTCCATCGCAGTGCCGCGTGCCACGTCGCGACGAGTGTTTCGTCGTCGGCGTAGCTGGGATCCGCGCCGAGCGGGATCCATGACTGCCCGACCATCTCTCCGTTCTCGACGCGCTGCACGGTGACGCCGGAATATCGCAGCACCTCGCTGTCGATGTGGACCGCGCGGCTACTTGCGTGCAGTAGCACCTGCCGGTCGGTTCCCATAGTTGCGCTCCTCGCAGTACTTCACAGGGATGTCGTCTCCCCGGCCATGTTCTGTAACACGACACACCACTGGATCATGCCTGCCAGGCGTGGAAGGGCCTGTGTCGGCTTGTCGACCTGGACTGTTACTGCTGGCGTGTGATGGGTTGCACTCCTCCGCGATTCGGGAGGGCCGACGACGCAGATGAGGGCTCGGCGGCACACGGGGGGCGTTATGCCGCCGAGCCGGACTGTGGTGATCGGACGGTCGGGGGGCGTGCCGGACCGATCACCTCAGCATCAGATAAGAGGGCCCGGGGCAGCTGTGATGACGTCCGGCGTCGGAGATCGCCGAGATGGATGAAGGGCCGATGCCCGGAGTCCGGCAGGACATCGGCCCCCCGAACCTGCCGAACATCCGGGCACCGACTGGCACCTTGTATCGCTACCGGCAAGCGGAGACGAGACGCCGGGCGCAGGCTTCCCCCGAACGCGGCTCTGGTCCACCCGGCCGGGACCGCTGTTTCATGGAGCCGAGTGTGCCATCGGGTATCTCAATTTCCGCGCCGCTCGGGCCGGAGGCCGGAGATGTGGTACGTCTCCGGGTGATGACGACCCAGATGCGGTGCGATCGACCACGTTGAGTCCCAGCCGGCAACCGATGCACTTGGGGCCGCAGATGCTCACGGCTTCGCAGCCTGCCTGGGATCTTCACGGCGAACCCGAGATGCTAAAGTCAGGACTCGGCAGCGGGATCAATTGCCTGGTCAGGTGGGGTTTCTGGTCTCGGCCCGGAGGGCTCGGCTACCTGCGCCGCTGCTTCTCCCGTGTGGCGCTCCTCTCTGACCCTCGCGTCCTGGAACGCTGCCCAGTCTTCTGGATGAGCTACGGGAAGCAGCCGAAACTGCTGCTCATGGGTGCTGTCATACGGTGTCTTGGCGTCGTGCTTCATCCGAGTGTGATCGCGAATGAGCAGCATCTCGATCACCTGCGCCGCGGTCTGAAGATCTGTTTCGGTCGTTCCGGCCGGGAGTGCGGTAGGTGACAGCACGGATCCGTCCTTCGCCCGGTCGACATAGAAACCCTGCTGTTTAGCGGCATTGGCCTCGCGGGCAGCAAGCTCGGCTTCTCGTTGACGTTGCGCATATGCCTCTTCCCACGAATCGTGGCTGGCACCCAGTTCGCGAACTCGGCTGTAATCTCCCCAGAATTCGGCAAGCTCGTCGCCGAATACGACAGCTTCAAGGTACTTCATCGTGTGATCACGTCCGTGCTGCGTAAGGTTGTCCACTACACGAGGACTGTCATCGCCTTCGTTCCAGCTGAAAGAGAAGTCCTCGTAGATCCAGAGGGCCTTGCCGAGCTCTTCCTGCGCCAGGACGCTCAACGAGCGAGCGCGCCCGTACGAGCCAGCGGCCAACAAAGTATGGGCATCAGTGACCAGGGCGGATGCGTTATCCATCAACGCTTTCCAGAATTCGCGCGCAGCGGACGGACTCATCTCGACCATGACCCCAGCCTGCCCCATCGACCAACTATCCTCAACCTGAGGCAGTGCGAGGCGACACGGGACCTCCTTTGACCGATCACTGCTGGTCAGTGACCGGTTCGTCGAGTCCGCCGACCGCTGTGATCGCCCCTGCGGCATCTGCGTCACTGATCGCCGCTTTGGTCCGAGAGGCGACCTTGACCAGAAATGCGGTGGAGAACTCACAGATCATCGATCCTCGGTGGGCTGTAACGAAAGGTCTTCTAGGCGTGGTGCCGGTCGGCGATCATGTGGCTGTGCCGGGCGTACGGGCCGACCACCATCCGCCGCGCCTATGCCGGCTGGACCAACCCGCGCTTCGGGCGCTACCAGCACGCGCTCGAGCGCAACGGTGTCGACCTGGTGCAGCTCGGGCACGGGCCGTCCCGCAAGAACGGCGCGGACATCCGGATGACGGTCGGCGCGGAGACCTCGGCCAGCGCCCGGCTGGTGTCGGTGTGCTCGGAATACAAGCTGTGGGGCTCGATCGTCGCGAGCACCGACGCGCGGCCGAACTCCTCCATCCCGACCGGGCAGCCCGGCTATCGGCTCGCCGACGCCGAGGAGTTGCTGGTGACCGCCATGGGCCAGACCGCTTCCACGGTCCTGACCGCCTCAGCGGTGAAGTCGAAAATGGTCACGCTGGACCCGGCGTTCGACGAGGCCAACTACGGCTGCGCGAGCTTCCGCGAGTTCCTGGCCCGGCTAGGGCATCGCGTCCACGTTGTCGACCGCAGCGGCGGCGATATCACCCCGGCCCTCATCAGCCCCGCCGCTGAACCGCTGGAGAGCTCGGCCACCGGCTGAGCAGCGCGCTCTACCAGGTTTCTTCCAGCGGCCGCATCCAGCTGCATACGACTACGACCGAGAAGTGACAGGTCTGTGCTCGGTCGACGATGTAGCGGAACCGCTTCTCGGCCTTCTGGGCGCGGAACGCGTGCTCGGACATCAGCAGGAACAGCGTGGGGGGACCTTCGCCTCGTCGGTTGCTCCGCTCGCGCCACTCCACGCTGGCCAGCGCGGCCTGGAACATGCCGGCGACGGAGGAGAACCGACGCGCGATCGGCACGTTCAGCGCGTCGACGCCGTCGAGCCCGATGTCAGTGAAGTCGCCTGCCGCGAAGATCGCCGGGTCCTTGGCGTACGGCAGCCCGACCTTCGTCCGCAACTGGTCGGGCTTGCACCTGCTGACCTCCTCGATGCTGACCGAGGTGTCCGCCGGCTGGTGCCGGGCTTTGCGGAAGGGCCACCGCATCTCAACGAACCTCCAGCCGGATGGCAGTGCCGGAGCTGGCGTGCGCCGGCTGTTCGCACGATATCCGGCGGGCCTGTCGTAGTCAGGCGGGTCGCGGAGCAGAGCGCCGGGGCCCGCACCGTCTCTGGATCGGAGCGACGTCCGATCTGCAGCCACCCGACCGGGGCATCGGTGTCGCTCGTCCGCTACAGGCATCGTTGATCAGGTGGAAGCGCGTGATTTTCGGGTGCGGCTGCCCCGCGACGTACCACCAGCTCGGTACGCGGCGATCGTGCACGCGGTCGCCGGGGTGCTCGACGCCGCCGGCCTGGTCGCCGGATCATCGATCTTGGTGGACCGTATTGCCCGCGATGAGGACCTGAACGATGCGTACGACAGGTTCAGCGCGGTGTATCCGTGGAGCGACTGCTGACCGTGGCCACGGATGCCTACCGATCGTCCCATGACAGGAATCGACGGCGACGCGAGCCCGGTCGGCGGCGTACTCGATCCCGAGTTCGGCCAGCCGCGCCCGTCAACGCCCCCGCCAGGTGACGCGTTGCGCATCGTCGGTGAACACGGCATCGATCGCAGACTTGGACGTTAACGACCAGAGCGGCTCTGGTCTCGCGGCAAGGCAAAGACGTGCCAGGACTGCGCGCCGGAGGATGTCACGCATGCGACCTACGGCTCGGTCGACTGCGACGCCGAAGGCGTGCTTTACCTCCTCCTCAGGGACGGTGGAGATCCCGCCGATCACCCGGCGCAACCTGCTCGACGAGATTTGACCACCATGGACCAGCAGCGAACGCAGGCGTAAAGGAGGCCACCATTTCGTCCATGGCATCAGTTCCATTCGCCCTGATCACCGCCGTTCAGCGGTGGCGGGAACGTGGTGAACCGCCGCAGCCCCCTTCCCGCTGGTCGCGTGGATCGTGGCTCAAGCACTTCCCGCAGCATCACTCGTTCATCAGCGCCCTGCCTGAACGCATTGATCGCGCCGAGGCCACACGCCACGCAGCTCACGCTGTGACCGCAGAGGGCGCTGAACGGGCGTTCCTGGTCGCGATGATCTGGGGGTACGGGCCGGTCGGTTATGGCCCTTGGCGTACAGCGCGTGTGCTGGCAGAAAATGCCCACGCCGCTAGTCGGCTGGCGGAAGTGGCACGCGTTGCGCTGGAGCACGGCGGAGTCGCCGCGTTCCGCGATCTCGCCGACAAGCGGTTGCGGTACCTGGGCGTGGCTTTCGGTACCAAGTACCTGCGTTTTGTCACCGCCGCTTCGTCCTCCAAGCATGCCGGTACGCCCATCTTGGACGCCGTCGTTCGCCGGTGGCTGGTCACCCACGCAGGCACACACCTGAACATCGACGAATGGCGGCCGGTCGTCTACGAACGGTACGTCGCGCTATTGACGTCGTGGTCCACAGAACTCGCCCTGGCCGCGGATACCGTGGAGGAACTGATCTTCCGTTCGGCCATCAGTCAGACAGGGTCCGCCCTGTGGGGCGAGGAGTGGATGAGGTCTGACGACCCAGCCCCACAGCTGGCCGCGAGCCAGGCGCAATCCAAGCTCCTCGAACTCGAGCGACTGTTCGAAGCCGCCGATCCCCGAGCCGCTGTGGAAGCCAGGCGGCACCTGGACGAACTGGCACGCATCATCGAGCAGGGATGGGACAGCTGAAACTCGTTAAGGCGACCACGCCCCCCCCGGGATGATCACGCTGTCTTTCGGGGCGGGGCACTACGTGTCGGTTCTGTCAGCGCCGCCAGCGGTCGATGACTGCGGGCAGTTCACGCATCAGGTAGGTGTAGAAGTCGCGCATGTCCGCCAGCCGGTTTGCGCGCGGCTGTGTTCTCTGGTTGCGGCGATGCCGCGTTCGGCGGCGTCTTGCATTCGGCGGACGACGGCGTTCTGGGTGGACATCAGCCGGGCCAGCGCGGTCCAGTCGCGCCGGTCGGCCACCGATCCGAGGTGCAGCTGCTGCGGCGCGATGGGACGCGGGACGCAGCGGCCGTCCTCGGTGTAGCCGGCTGCAGCGAAGAGGCCTCGCCACCGGTTACGGCTGCGGGTGCGGTCCGGTACTCGGCGTTCGACCACACAAACCCGACGACCTGGCTCACGTCGATATCGGTGACCAGACGATGCCGGTGCAGAGCATCGAGCAGGACTGGTCCGTCGTCGCCCGGCACCCGAAACAGCGCATAGATGCCAGGTGGCGGCGGAACGGCCGGGAGTGATCGAGCTGAGCGATATGCCGGGCGAAAGTGAATCAGAAAGGCAAAGGAGCCGCGTATAGTCCCAGGTCAAAAAGGGTGCTCCCCGCGCCTGCGGGGATGATCCGCCGGGGTGCTGTCAGCCACGGCACCCGACCGTGCTCCCCGCGCCTGCGGGGATGATCCGCGGTCCAGGCCGGCGTCCAGGTCGCTGGGGGTGTGCTCCCCGCGCCTGCGGGGATGATCCGCTGGCGCGTGACGTGGTGTCGAGTTGGCATCGGTGCTCCTCGCGCCTGCGGGGATGATCCGGCGCCCGGCTCCCCCATGATCAAAGGGAGCCGTGCTCCCCGCGCCTGCGGGGATGATCCGACGACCTCCACGGACGGCTGGGCGACAAAGGCGTGCTCCCCGCGCCTGCGGGGATGATCCGCGCGCGATGACGTCGCGGGCCGCGGCCTCCTCGTGCTCCCCGCGCCTGCGGGGATGATCCGGTCTCGGACGTGGCCTGGGCGCGGCGCGACTTGTGCTCCCCGCGCCTGCGGGGATGATCCGTTCGACACCGAAGAGGAGCTGGTGAAGTTCCTGTGCTCCCCGCGCCTGCGGGGATGATCCGTCTTCGGGAAGTGCAACGGGCACTCCGGGTTGGTGCTCCCCGCGCCTGCGGGGATGATCCGCACCCCCGACTGTTTTCGAGGGCCCACGCTGGCGTGCTCCCCGCGCCTGCGGGGATGATCCGACGCACCCGACCTCTGCAGGACGGGCGTCCGGGTGCTCCCCGCGCCTGCGGGGATGATCCGGCGCGGTTGGCGAGCAGGACGGCGGAGAGGTTGTGCTCCCCGCGCCTGCGGGGATGATCCGGTTTCACGCGCTGCCGTGCACAACGCCACCATGTGCTCCCCGCGCCTGCGGGGATGATCCGGCCGCGATCGAGAAGAAGAGTCCGCCCAGGCCGTGCTCCCCGCGCCTGCGGGGATGATCCGTAGGCATCGACCGCGGACTTCACCACGCTGAAGTGCTCCCCGCGCCTGCGGGATGATCCGACCGTGCCGTACAACAGCGCAACGACCCGCGCGTGCTCCCCGCGCCTGCGGGGATGATCCGCGAATCGGCACGTTCGTGCGACCGCGACCGGCGTGCTCCCGCGTCTGGGGGGATGACCTGAGTCGGACGAGTCCTCGACCGTTGGCGGCGATGTGCTCCCCGCGCTGGAGGTGATCCGGCGTCCTTGATCAGGTTGATGCCCCCGAAGACGCGCTCCCGGCGCCCGCGGGGATGATCCACAGCGCGCGATGTCCGCGCCGCCTCGCGGGTACTTCCTGCGCCTGCGGGGATGATCCGGATGGCGACCGCCAAGGGCCCTAACAAAACCGTGCTCCCTGCGCATGCCGGGACGAATCCGATGCGTCGGCGGACGGTGCTCATAATCTCGGGTGCGCGCCCCGTACCCGCGGGCTGGCCACCGATGTCGGCGGGCCGCGTAGTCGCCTGCATGCTTCCCGCTGTTCGGATACTTCGCGGTGCGGGTGGGGGATGTCCGGCCATTTGCGATAAAAACCTAATTTATCCTGATCTCGCAACCTAATCACCATGTGGCGTCCTATGGGTCAAGTGTAACGCGCTTCTGTGCCGTTTTCGATGTAGGGAACACTCGCGAGCCGCGCGGCAGTGTTTTTGTCGGTGGGGCGTGCCATAGTGCCCGCTGTCGGCGACCGTGTTCTGGAGAGGGCTTGAGCTGTGCCTGATGTGAGTGAGGCAGGGAGGACGGTGTGGGCGAAGTCGTTGGATGAGTCGGGACGGTGGTTGCCGTTGTGGCAACATCTGGCTGATTCTTCTGATGTTGCCGAGAAGCTGTTGATGGGATGGCTTGCGCCGAGCGTGGTGCGGTTGTTGGCGGCTGACTTCGGTGGTGATGTCGAGCAGGCGCGGGCTGCGGTGCGTTTTCTGGCTGGTATGCACGATCTGGGGAAGGCGACACCGGCGTTTGCGGTGCAGTGCACGGTTCTTGCGCAGCGGATGTGTGATCAGGGTTTGTACTTGCCGTTGAGCAGGGCGGCGTTGCCGGATCGGTCGAGCGCGCATCATTCGGTGGCGGGACAGCATATGCTGGTTCGCTGGCTGATCTACCGTGGTTGGTCGCTGCGGGTGGCGCGGACATGGGGTGTGGTGCTTGGCGGGCATCACGGAGTGCCGCCGGATTCGGATGCGGAGCGCTCGGCAAATCCGGACGAGCTGCCGTACCTCTATGGTGAGGGAAGCTGGGACCGAGTGCGGGACGAGTTCGTCGAGTGGATGGTGCATCGGACTGGCGTCGATAGTTACTTGCCGGCGTGGTCGCAGCTGGCGTTGAGTCAGCGATTCCAGGTTCTGGCCACTGCCGTGGTGATCGTGTCGGACTGGATCGCGAGCAACAGCGACCTGTTCCCTTTTCATGACGGGCGGTTGCCGGAGCTGGTGGAGTCACCTGCACGCGTGCAGCATGCGCTGCAGGTGCTGCGGCTTCCGCAGCCGTGGCGGCCACAGCCGGTGGATCTGGAATCGCAGTTCCTCACGCGTTTCGGGCTGCCGCCGGGGGCGGCAGTCCGCCCAGTGCAGGCCGCGGCATGTGCCGCGGCTGGAGAGATGCCAGAGCCAGGCCTGCTGATCATCGAAGCGGCGATGGGCGAAGGGAAGACGGAAGCGGCGCTGGCGGCCGCGGAGATCGCGGCGGCCCGGTCCGGAGCAGGCGGCGTATTGGTGGCGTTGCCGACCCAGGCGACCACGGACGCGATGTTCGCCCGGGTGGTGGCGTGGCTTGACGCCATGCGCGTGGACGATCAGCAGGTCGGTGGTTCGATCGTGCTCGGGCATGGCCGGGCACGATTCAACCGGCTGTTCGAGGGTCTGCTGCGGGCAGGGCGACTGGCCGAGGTCGGCCGAGACACGCGCGAGGCGCGGCACGCGGTGGTGGCGCACGGGTGGCTGTCGGGCCGGAACAAGGCGCTGCTGGCCAACTTCGCCGTGGTGACGATCGATCAGTTGCTGTTCGCCGGGTTGAAGGCGCGGCATCTGATGCTGCGGCATCTGGCGTTGGCGGGCAAGGTGGTCGTGATCGATGAAATCCACGCCTACGACGTCTACATGAGCTCCTATCTGCTCAAGGTGCTGACCTGGCTGGGTGCGTACCGGGTTCCGGTGGTGGCGTTGTCGGCGACGCTGCCGGCTGCGCAGCGCCGCGCTCTGGTCCAGGCGTACCGCGCCGGCCGGTGGCCGGACACCGAAACGGATCTCGATGGGCTGGACGGCGATATCGGATATCCGGTCCTGACCTGGGCGGAAAGCACCACGGTGTCATCGCGCGTTGCGGCGCCGTCGGGCCGGTCGACGCAGGTGCGGGTCAGCGTGATCGAGCACGGGCTGGACGATGCCGGCGAACTTGTGGCGCTCTTGCGGGAGAAACTCGTCGGTGGCGGCACGGCGCTGGTCGTGCGGAACACGGTACGGCGTGTCCTGGAGACCGCCGATCGGCTGGAGGAGGCGTTTCCGGGCGGGGTGACCGTGGCGCATGCGCGGTTCACCGCCGCGGACCGGATGCGCAACGACGCGAACTTGCTGGACCGTTTCGGGCCGCCGGGCAAGGCGCAGCGGCCGGACCGGCACATCGTGGTGGCCTCGCAGTTGGTCGAGCAGTCGCTGGACGTCGACTTCGATCTGCTGATCACGGATCTGGCGCCGATCGACCTAGTGCTGCAACGCATCGGTCGGCTGCACCGACACCAGCGGGGTCCCGCAGAGGCGGACCGGCCGGCCCAGTTGCGGGCGGCGGAGGTGTACATCACGGGGGCCGATTTCACGCAGGATCCGCCTGTGCTGGAGCCGGGAGCCGAGCGCTACGTCTACGACACCCACACCCTGCTGCGCGCGGCCGGGTTGCTGCAGGAAACCGCCGAGCGAGGCATCGACCTGCCCGACGACATCGCGCCGCTGGTGCAGCGCGGCTACGGCGACGATCCGGTCGGCCCACCGTCGTGGCAGGACGCCTTGAGGGACGCGCGAGCACGTCGCGACGCGCGCGCTGCGGCGCGAGAGGCCAAGGCCGAGACGTTCCAGGTATCCGGTCCCGGCAAACCGGGGAAGGCGATCTCGGGGTGGGTGTCGGCGAGCGTCGGGGAGGCGGACGAGTCGTCGGAGGGCCGCGGTCAGGTTCGGGACGGAGCGCCGAGCCTGGAGGTCCTGCTCGTCGTCGAGGACGACACCGGTCGCTGGACGACGCCGTCGTGGCTCGAGGACCGTGCCGCCAGGGTGCCGATCCCCACAGCAGAGACCCCGCCAGATCACGTCGCTGAGGTGGTGGCCTCGTGTGTCCTGCGACTGCCGCTGACTTTCAGCAACGCCGACGCCGAGGAAGAACTATGGAAGAAGACGCCCCCGGCGTGGGAGGAGTCCCCGCTGATCTACCGCTACCCGGTTCTCGTCGTGGACCCCGGCGGGTGGGGCGAGATCACCGGCCGCCGCGTTCGCTACACGCCCGAGCGAGGATTGGAAGTGTTCGACGATGCTGACTGACGCGGCGAGCGCGCGTGGATTCAACCTGCTGGACGAACCGTGGATCACGGTGCTGGCGCGGGATGGGCGGGAACGGGATCTGTCGGTCCTGGAAGTGTTCGCGCAGGCACCGCAGCTGGCAGCGATCGGTGGCGAGGTGCCGACGCAGACGTTCGCGATCACCCGGCTGCTGCTGGCATTCCTGCACCGGGCCGTCGACGGCCCGGCGGATCAGGACGCGTGGGCACGCCTGTGGGAGCAGCCGGAGTTGCCGATGCAGCAGCTGGCCGACTACGCCCAGCGGGTGCGGCACCGGTTCGAACTGTTCGATCAGCAGACGCCGTTCTTCCAGGTGGCCGGCCTGCGAACGGCGAAAGGAGAAGTGTCCGGGCTGGAGAAGATCGTGGCGGACGTGCCCAACGGCGAACCGTTGTTCACCACCCGATCGGCAACCAGCCTCGTCCGGCTCAGCGCCGCCGAGGCGGCGCGGTGGCTGGTGCATGTCCATGCCTTTGACGCCTCCGGAATCAAGTCCGGGGCGGTCGGCGACGCGACGGTGAAGAACGGCAAGGGATATCCGATCGGCCCGGGTTGGTCCGGGCAGATCGGCGGGGTCTTGGCCCAGGGCGAGACGGTGCGGGAGACGTTGCTGCTCAACCTCATCGCCCGCGACGTGGACACCTACGTCCGCGTCGGCGGCCCAGCGGATCTGCCACCGTGGGAACGCGACCCGGACGAGGCCGCGTGGGCGCAGGACAAGCCGGTGGCCGGCGCGATCCAGCTCTACACCTGGCAAACCCGCCGCCTGCGGTTGCGGGGCGACCGCGACGGTGCGACCGGGGTGGTGCTGGCGAACGGGGACCGCTGCTCCCCGCAGAACCGCCATGACACCGAGCCGCATTCGGCGTGGCGCTACAGCGAGCCGCAAAGCAAGAAGGCCGGGCATCCGGTGTACATGCCCCGCCGTCACGATCAGCAGAGGTCGGTGTGGCGGGGGATCGCGTCGTTGCTGCCCTCGGTCTCCTCACGCCGGGGCGCCGCGGGTGATCCAGATCGTGCGCTGGCGCCGGGGGTGCTGCAGTGGCTGGCGGACCTGACCCAGGAGGGCTATCTGCCCGGGAATTTCGTGGTCCGGTTCCGGGTACATGGCGTCGAGTACGGTGCGCAGAACGCGACGTACGCAGAGATTCTGGATGATCTGCTGCCGTTGCCGGTCGTGCTGCTGCGTGAAGACCACCCGGCCGCCGGCCGCACCGCGGTCGACGCGGTCGCCGACGCGGAGAAGGCTGCCTCGTGCCTCTGGCGGCTGGCCGAGAATCTCGCGCAGGCCGCGGGCGCCGAAGCGGGTTCCGGCGCGGGCGCCGCGGCGCAGGAACTGGTGTACGCGCAGCTGGAACAGCCCTACCGGTCGTGGCTGGCTGGACTCGGCCCGGACACTGACCTGCTCGAGGTCCGAACCCACTGGCAACGCGTGGTCCGCGACGCGTGCCGGCCGATCAAGGACCAGCTGGTCCTCGGGGCGTCCAAGGCCGCGTGGCGCGGCCGGATGGTGAACCAGCGGCTGGTCAACGTGCCGCTGGCCGAGGTGTGGTTCACCGCCGCGCTCGCCAAGGCCCTGCCGCTCGCTCACCCCAACCCGCAGACTGCAGTGGAGGTAGTGGCATGACCACGACGACGCCGTCCGAACCAGCGGCCACGCCGGGCACCGCGGCCACCCTGCCGCCCCGGCGACTGGGACAGCTCGGCCGCACCCTGGACGGGCGGATCCTGCGGCTGCAGCGGGACTACCTGCGCGGCTCCCCGGCCGCGCGGGCCGACCTGGCACGGCTGCGCCGCGGCCTGGGCAAGCCGGCCGGCAGCGTCCCGGAGATCTGGGCGCTGACCGTCGGCGCGGTCCCGGACAGCCTGTCCTGGCACGGGGACGAACCGAGCTGGGCCGAGCAGGCCACCCACACCGCCCTCACCCTCTACGCGCTGCACCAGCAATCCGCCACCACCTCAGCGCACATTCCGGGTGTATCGCTGGGGACGGCGGTCGGGCGGCTGCGGTTCAGCGCGCAGCGCAGCGAGGACGCAGTCACCCGCCGGTTCATGGCCGCCGCGACCGCCGGCTCCATCACCGAGGTCCAGACCCACCTGCGCGGGCTGGTGACGCTGCTGCGCACCGAAGGGCGCGGCCTCGACTACGCCGCCCTGGCTGATGATCTGGCCCGGCTCGTCGCCCCGGGCGGTGCCGCCGCCGTGCGGCTGGCCTGGGGCCGCGCCTTCTACCGCACCACCGACACCGCGACGACCGACGTCCAGGAATGAGGATATTCCGTTGAACCGCACCGTGATCGACATCCATGTTCTGCAAACTGTGCCGCCGAGCAACATCAACCGTGACGACACCGGCAGCCCGAAAACCGCAACCTACGGCGGTGTCCGCCGCGCCCGGGTCTCCAGCCAGGCATGGAAACGCGCCACCCGGGTCGCGTTCGGTGAGCACCTCGACACCACCGAGCTGGGTGTGCGCACCAAACGCGTCGTCGAGCTCCTGGCCGAGGCGATCACCGCCCGCGCGCCGCAGCTGCGCGAGCGCGCTGTGGACCTGGCAACCGAGACGATCCGCGCGGTCGGCATCGACGTGAAACCCCCGAAGAAGAACGAGAAGAAGAACGGAGCGGCCGAGGACACCGCGACCGCCGGATACCTCGTGTTCCTCAGCGCGCGCCAGATCCAGAACCTGGCCGCCGCCGCGATCGCGGCGGCCGACACCGACGACGTCACGAAGACGTTGAAGGCGGCCAAGGTCAAAGATCTCGCCGACCAGGACCACTCGATCGATGTCGCCCTGTTCGGCCGCATGGTCGCCGACCAGGCCGACCTCAACGTCGACGCCGCCGCCCAGGTCGCGCACGCCCTGTCGGTGCACGCAGTGGAAACCGAATTCGACTACTTCACCGCGGTCGACGACCGCAACACCGAGCAGGAAACCGGAGCCGGGATGATCGGCACCGTCGAGTTCACCTCCTCCACGCTCTACCGCTACGCCACCGTCGACACCAACCGGCTGGCCGACAACCTCGGCGACACCGCCGCGACCCGCCGCGCGGTAGAAGCCTTTGTGGACGCCTTCGTCCGGTCGATGCCCACCGGCAAGCAGAACACCTTCGCCCACCGCACGTTGCCCGAAGCCGTCGTCGTCCAGGTCCGCGACCGGCAGCCGATCAACCTCGTCGGGGCGTTCGAGAATCCCGTGCGCGAACTGGAGAAAGGCGGACGCATCAAGGCCGCCGCCGAAGCCCTGCGCGACGAAGCCCGTGAGATCGCCGCGAGCTACGGCGAGCACCCGGTCGCCGCATGGGTCACCCGCGTCGGCGCCGACACCGCGGCCCTGGACGACCTCGGCACCAAGGTCGCCCTGGACGAGCTGGTCAACAACCTCGGCGCGCTGGTCGCCGACCGGCTCAGCGAGCAGCCGTGAGCGTCGTCGCGCTCCGCCTGGCCGGACCGATGCAGTCCTGGGGTGTCGGCAGCCGCTTCGTCCGCCGCACCACCGAGACCGCACCGACCAAAAGCGGCATCATCGGACTGGTCGCCGCCGCACTCGGGGTCCGTCGCACCGACGCCCTGGAAGACCTGCTGCAGCTGCGTTTCGGTGTCCGCATCGACCAGCCCGGCGAGCTGCTGCGCGACTTCCAGACCGCGCAGCGGCCCCGCCGCGACCGCGCCGGCACCCTGACCTGGCAGACACTGCCGCTCTCGACCCGCTACTACCTGACCGACGCGGTGTTCCTCGCTGTCCTCGAAGGCGACCGGGCGCTTGTCGACGGTGTCGACGCCGCGGTGCGGTCACCGCACTTCCCGCTGTATCTGGGCCGCCGGTCCTGCCCGCCCGCCGGCCCGGTCGCCCTGGGCGTCTCCGATGACTCGCTCGGCGCCGCGCTGGAGAGCTGGCCGTGGCTGGCCAGCACCCGCCTGCAGAAGCAGCGCCGCGATCGGCTCGTCGAGCTCGCCGTCGTCCGCGACGCCGAGGAGGGGGAAGTGCCGGTGGAGACGGTCCGCGACACCCCGGTCAGCTTCGACCCGGACCGGCGCGAGTACGCCTGGCGCGCCATCGTCCGCGACACCGTGCAGGTCCCCAATCCGCACGGCACAGCCGAACCGCTGGCCGAGCACGACCCGATGAGCCTGCTGGGAGGCGACGCGTGTTCCTGACCAAGATGCAGCTCAACCCGCGCCGCCGCGGCGCGCAGAAACTCCTCGCCTCACCTCATGCCATGCACGCGGCCGTGCTGGCGAGCTTCCCCGACGTCCGCCCCGCCGAAGACGGTCGCGTCCTGTGGCGTGTGGACACCCACGCCACCCACCGCGTCCTGCTGTTCATCGTCAGCCCCGACGAACCCGACCTGCAGCACCTCGTGGAACAGGCTGGCTGGCCCACCACGTCCGCATGGCAGACCGCCGCCTACGACGGTCTCCTCGGCAGCCTCCGCGCTGGCCAGCAATGGCAGTTCCGGCTGACGGCCAACCCGGTCCGGTCCGGACGCCGTGACGGTTGGGAGTCCACCAAACCCCTCGGCCACGTCACCGTCGCCCAGCAACAACAGTGGCTGCTCGACCGGGCCGAACGCCTCGGCTTCCGCGTCGCGGCCAGCCAGACCGATCCCGACCAGTCTGATCTGGCCGTCACCGACCGGGCCGTCCGCCGCTTCGGCCGCGGCGGAACCCCGGTGACTATCTCCACCGCGACCTTCCAGGGCCACCTCGAGATCCTCGACACCGCGGCGATGCAGCGATCACTGACGTTGGGGATCGGCCGGGCCAAGTCCTACGGCTGCGGGCTGCTCACCCTCGCCCGCCCCACCCGCGACGATTCGGCATGACCGGCATCGGGCGACGCACCAGCGCGCCGAAAGAACTCGTGCGCGCCGCGGACCGGATCTCCTTCGTCTACCTGGACCGCTGCGTGATCAACAGGGACAGCAACGCCATCACCGCGACCGACGAACGCGGCACCGTGCACCTGCCGGCGGCCGCTGTCGGAGTCCTCATGCTCGGCCCGGGCACCACCATCACCCACCAGGCGATCGCGCTCATGGCCGACAGCGGATCCACCGTCGTATGGGTCGGCGAGCACGGCGTCCGCTACTACGCCCACGGCACCGCGGCATCCCGCACCTCACGGCTGGTTCAGGCCCAAGCCGAAGCCGTCACCAACACACGTTCCCGGCTGCGGGTGGCCCGCGCAATGTACGGAATGCGGTTTCCCGACGAGGACGTCTCCGAGCTGACCATGCAGCAGCTACGCGGCCGCGAAGGCACCCGCGTCCGCCGGATCTACCGCGAACACGCCGAACGAACCGGCGTCGAATGGACTGGCCGCAGCTACGACCGCGAAGACTGGGACACCAGCGACCCGATCAACCAGGCACTCTCGGCCGCCAACGCCGCGCTGTACGGAGTGGTGCACTCGGTGATCGTGGCGCTGGGTTGCTCACCCGCCCTCGGGTTCGTCCACACCGGACACCACCGGTCCTTCGTCTACGACATCGCAGACCTGTACAAAGCCGAACTCACCATCCCCGTGGCCTTCGACATCGCCGCCGGAACAGCCCCCGACGTCACCGGCGAGACCAGGCGCCAGCTGCGTGACATCCTGCACAACGGCAAGCTGCTGCGGCGGTGTGCACGTGACATCGAACGGCTCCTGCTCGGCGAGGAAACCGCCGATCCGGGCATCTATGAATACTTCGCGATCGACTCCATCGCGGCGTTGTGGGACGGACGAAGCGACGTCGTCCCCGGTGGCGTGGCCTACAGGAGTGAGCCATGACCGTCATCGTGCTCACCGCCGTGCCACCTGGCCTGCGAGGGCATCTGACTCGTTGGCTCCTCGAAATCAGCCCGGGCGTCTACGTCGGATTCGTCTCCGCCCGCGTCCGCGAGTTGATCTGGGAAAGAGTCGTCGAGTACATAGCCGAAGGCCGCGCCTTGATGGTGCATGCCACCTCAGGCGAGCAACGCCTCGAATTCCAGGTACACGGACACGACTGGACACCCGTCGACTACGACGGCATCACTCTCATGCGACGACAAACCGCACCCGACTACGTCCCCGGCAAATTGAGGCCATCCCGCGACAGGCTCGACCAGCCGAGCCAAGGTGCATCAACTCGGGACGAGACAGTCTGGAAGCGACGCAACGCGCGCCGCAAGTTCCGCAAGAACTAGGCCATCTCACTCGACAAAACTAAATGAAAACCGCCCACCCTTCGTGTATCAATGCAGGTCAACAAGTGTGCTCCCCGCGGCTGCGGGGATGATCCGCACGCCGATCCGGACCGGCACAAGGCGATCGTGTGCTCCCCGCGGCTGCGGGGATGATCCGGTCACCAGGGCGGGGATGACCTGGCCCAGGACGTGCTCCCCGCGGCTGCGGGGATGATCCGACAGATGACGGTCGAGCTGATGGCGGCTGTGTTGTGCTCCCCGCGGCTGCGGGGATGATCCGAGCTCGACGGTCCCGCAGTACGAGTTCGTGCCGTGCTCCCCGCGGCTGCGGGGATGATCCGTTTACGTACGCTTCTGCCCATGACCACCACCGGTGCTCCCCGCGGCTGCGGGGATGATCCGTGCAAGCCCCGTCTGGTCCAGAGGGCTACAAAGTGCTCCCCGCGGCTGCGGGGATGATCCGCCGGTGATGCCGATGACAACGGCCGCGCCGAAGTGCTCCCCGCGGCTGCGGGGATGATCCGGGGCCGATCGTGGACCCGAAGCGTATTGCGGAGTGCTCCCCGCGGCTGCGGGGATGATCCGTGGGCGAGACGTCGCCTCGGGCAAAAGGAGACGTGCTTCCCGCGGCTGCGGGGATGATCCGACCATGACGATGGCGATGAAGTACGCGCTGACGTGCTCCCCGCGCCTGCGGGGATGATCCGTAGCCGGTGTCGGGCTGGTCGCTTGGGCCGGAGTGCTCCCCGCGCCCGCGGGGATGATCCGCTCCAGCTCCGGCAGGAAGACCTTCTTGTCGCGTGCTCCCCGCGCCTGCGGGGATGGTCCGCCAACGAACCGGAGAGCCTCGAACTGCGCCTGGTGCTCCTCGCGCCTGCGGGGATGGTCCGCTGCCGCGCGCCCGCTGCGGCCGCCTGATGCTGTGTTCCCCGCGGCTGCGGGGATGGTCCGGCCGTCGAGACGATCACCGTCGCCGTCGTCAAGTGCTCCCCGCGCCTGCGGGGATGGTTCGGAGCCGCCGGTGGCGCCGGAACCGGTCACCGCGTGCTCCCCGCGCCCGCGGGGATGGTCCGAAGACCCGGTTCGGCGATCGCAACGCTGAGGGGTGCTCCCCGCGCCTGCGGGGATGATCCGGGCAAGGTCTGGCGCGCCCAAATCGACGAACTGTGCTCCCCGTGCCCGTGGGCAACACCGCAGCCTTATGGACGAAGTCCTTATTCGCCACGCTCTTCCCCGCGACTGCGGGGAGAAGGCTGGCTGGCAAGTGCTAGGGTCTGAGCGTAAGGCCCTCGTAGCTCAGGGGATAGAGCACGGCTCTCCTAAAGCCGGTGTCGCAGGTTCGATTCCTGCCGGGGGCACCCTTGACCAGGCATTATGCTTGCATTGTGGCTTCCGAAGCTGGTCGGCAGTCTTGAATCGGTTCGCGAGTCAGAGGCTCGCGAACACCGTGACGACGGCTGGCTCGCCTGAGAATCGGACGATCAGCTCGAAGTCGCCGATGTCGGCGTCGGCTCCGGCGGTGTGTCGCCTGACGGCGCCTCGCAAGAGCCGGGCGAGCTGCCCAGCATCTGCGGGGTCTGCTTCGGCGGTGAACGCCTTGACCGTCCTGCCGAGGTGCAGCAGCTCAAGGTCGAGTGGACGTGGCAGGGCCTTCAGCGCAGCGATGGCTTCGAGCTGTCCCTCTTCGATCGGCTCCGGCGTGGGCTGTTGCGGCCCGGGACTCAAGATCAGTGGGCGTTTGCCCCTGCCGCCTGCTGAAAGCATGCCCCACTGCCGGAGGAGGTCGGCAGCGCGGTGCGCGGTGCCGACCGCGACGTCGTAGGTGGCGGCGATCTCCTTGGTCGAAGGCGCCACGGAGCCGTCGGGTAGGTCACCAGAGAGGATGCGGCTGCGGATGCGCGTGGCGACGCGCTCGAACGGCGCTTCCGGAGCGGTCTTGGCACGCTCGACCCGGTCGAGCATGGCGGGGAGTTCGGGCAGCCGGGCTGCGAGGTCGCCGGCTGCCCGCTGATGCGCCTCGGAAGCCCAGGCGGCGTAGAAGCGCAGCGTCGTGCTTCCCCCGCCACCGTGGCCGAGACGGCCTGCCACGGTGCGGATGTCGACGCCGGCGGCGATGAGTTCCGTGGCGTTGAAGTGCCGCAGGCACTTGAGCTGGGTGTCGAGGCCCATGGCCCGGGTCATCCTGCGGTAGCGCTGTGTGACCGACCGCGGCTGCAGCGGCGTGCTGTGGTCGGGCTCCAGTGAGAAGAAGAACGCGTCGTCGTCCAGGTCGTGCCCAGCCTCCGACGCTGCGGCGTCGAGGGCGGCCCAGTAGTCGATGAGCAGCTGGTTCGAGGCGTCGTCCAGGACGATGTGGCGGGCGATCTCGTTCTTGATGCCCTTCTCGATGAGCTCGTTGGTCTCGTCGAGCTGAGCGATGGCCTCCCGCAAGTACAGAACCTTCTTGACCGGATCGTGGTGGCGACGGCGCAGTGCCACGACCTCGCCGCGACGGGCGCCGGAAATCATCGCGATGAAGAGGAGCACGCCCCAGGCGAGTGCCCGGCGGAACGCCTCGTTCACGATCGCGGCGGCTTCTGTGGTGCTCGGCGGGACCGGGTCGGTTTTCTCGAACGACGGCGGCGCGAGTCCGTCGATCGGGTTGACCGACCACCACTCCCATTCCGCCATCGCCATGGTGTACGCGCCGGAGAGAATGGCGTGAATCTTGCGGATCGTGTTGTTGGAGAGGCCTTCGCATCGGTGTTTCCGGCACCGGGGATCACACTCGTGTTTGCGGGGTGTCCGGTGCTCGATCCAATTCTTGTTGGTGCAGTGGTGCCGACACCGTTGACAATCCTTATAGAGAGCCCGGATCGTTTTCCTAGCGTCCTTGGTGGCACTCTTTGCGCCGATGTAGGGAATGATGTGCCGGGCGATCAGGCCGCCGTCTTTTTCGATCGTGGTGCGCGCGGCTTTGCGCTCGTCCTGGTACTTGAGCACCAGGTGGGCGATGTCGACTTTCGCTTTCGGGTGCCGTTGTTCGTCGACCTGGTTGAGTAGCCGGGTCAGGGCTACTTCGGCTTGGTGCTCGTCGTCGGGACCAGGCGAGATGATGATGGTCGGCCGGTGTCGCTTGCCCGTAATCGGGTCCGCCCCGGCGTCGACACGCACCCGCAGCGACCCGCTGGCCAGGCGGTCGATGGACCCGCGCGGCCGGTTGCGTCGGGCGCCGTGACCGCCGCGAGGACCGCCGCGAGTGCGCGTCCCCCGGGCGGGTGCCGCCGCCGTATCTGCCGTGCTCATGCCCCGATGATATTGAAATTTCGGGTCACGTTTCGGGTCATGGCGGCGTCGGCGGGTTCCGGTGCGCCTCGCTGACCTGCGTCAACGGGCGGGGTTCGAGGCTGTGACGCCGACATTAGGAGAGCGGTGCTCTATCCCCTGAGCTACGAGGGCCTGCTACTGCGGGGTCAGCTTAGCCTGCCGGGCCCCTTCGCAGCAGCAGGGGCACGGATGACTGGCCCGACTCTCGTCGTCACCCAGGTGAGTGGTTCTCACCGTCCTCTCACCTGGCGGATACACCCTGGCGCACCGCCGACCGCAGCTGACCTGGACGGACCAGTGCCTCACCTGGTCGTGTCTGGTTTCGAACTGCTGAACAACAGTAGGTAACCTTCGTTAACGGGACGCGGGGAGCCGCCTCCTACTGGCTGTTGCGGAGGGCTTCGTTGATCAAGCTCATGTTCGCCGACGACGAGGAACTGGTGCGCTCGGGGTTGCGCGCGATGATGTCCGGGGCCCAGGACATCGAGATCGTGGGCGAGGCGAGCGATGGCAGATCCGCCGTGGAGGTCGCTCGGCGCTACCACCCCGACGTTGCCCTTCTCGACATCAAGATGCGGGCCCCTGACGACGGCATTCGCGCGCTCCGGGCCATCCTCGCCCTCCCCGACCCGCCCACCGTCGCCATGCTGACCACCTTCGACATCGATGAATACGTCAGCCTCGCGCTGCGGCTCGGGGCCAACGGCTTCCTCCTCAAGGACATCGACCCGGCCGCGCTGCTCAGGGCCGTCCGGGACCTCGCGCGAGGGGGCGCCGTCCTCGATCCGGGTGTGGCCGCGCGGATGGTTCAGTCGCACCGGGACGAACAACGTGCTGCTCAGCCCGCCCGGAAGCTGCTCGCCTCTCTGTCCGAACGCGAGCGTGAGGTCGTCGCGCTGATCGGCCAGGGATTGAGCAACGCCGAGATCGGCGGACGGCTGCACCTCTCCGAGGCCACCGTCAAGGGGTACGTCTCCGCTGTGCTCTCCAAGATCGGCGCGGCCAACCGGGTCCAGGCCGCGCTGCTGGCCTACCGCGGTGGGCTGCTCGACCAGTAAATGCTGCTCATGGCGCTGGAGTTCGTCGGGCTCGTCGCCTTCGCCGCGTCCGGCGCGCTCGCCGCGGTGCGGGCGCGGCTCGATGTCTTCGGTGTCGTCGTGGTCGGGCTCACCACCGCGCTCGGCGGCGGTGTCATCCGGGACGTCCTGCTCGGCATCCACCCGCCCACGACGCTGCGGAACTGGTCCTACCTCGCCGTCTGCGCCGGGACCGCCTTGGTCGTCTTCGTCTTCCACCCGCAGGTCGCGCGGCTGCGGCGGGGCGTTCTCCTGGCGGACGCGCTCGGGCTCGGCGTCTTCGCCACCGCCGGGACGACGATCGCGCTCAACGCCGGCGCCACCGTCTACGCCGCGTGTCTGATCGGGATGACCACCGGTATCGGCGGCGGGGCCGTGCGCGATCTGCTGCTCCGGGAAATCCCGCTCGTCCTGCGGAAGGAGATCTACGCCGTGGCCGCGCTGGCCGGCTCGGTGCTCGTCGCCGTCGGTCACGCTGTGCAACTGCCGGAAGGGCTCGTGACCGTCGTCGCGGCCGCTGTCGTGGTTTCCATCAGGATGATCGCGCTCTGGCGGCGCTGGAACGCGCCGGTCGCGCGCGGTCCCGAGTGAGAAATCCTTTGTGAGTTCTGCGTGTGTTCTTAGGCGGGTCTCAGCACGCTGCGTAAAACTAGCGCCATGCGCATCCTTGTGGTGGACGACGACCGCGCCGTCCGTGAGTCGCTCCGGCGGTCCCTGGAGTTCAACGGCTACCAGGTCCAGCTGGCCAGTGACGGTGCGCAGGCCCTGGAGGCGATCATCGCCGACCGGCCGGACGCGATGGTGCTGGACGTCATGATGCCCCGGCTCGACGGCCTGGAGGTCGCCCGCCGGCTGCGCAGCACCGGCGACGACCTGCCGATCCTGGTGCTCACCGCGCGCGACACCGTCTCCGACCGGGTGTCCGGCCTGGACGCCGGCGCCGACGACTACCTGCCGAAGCCCTTCGCGCTCGAGGAGCTGCTCGCGCGGCTGCGGGCGCTGCTGCGCCGCGCCATCCCGGAGGGCCAGAACGGCCAGGCCTCGGAGGCCCTGGCCTTCGCGGACCTGACCCTCGACCCCGGCACGCGGGAGGTCCGCCGCGGTGGCCGTGAGATCAGCCTGACCCGGACCGAATTCGCCCTGCTGGAACTGTTCCTTTCCTACCCGAAGCACGTCCTCACGCGTGGCCGGATCCTGGAGGAAGTATGGGGTTACGACTTCCCGACGTCGGGCAACGCGCTGGAGGTCTACGTCGGCTACTTGCGCCGCAAGACGGAGGCCGAGGGGGAGCCGAGGCTGATCCACACGGTGCGGGGGGTGGGGTACGTCCTGAGGGAAACCCCGCCGTGACCGAACCGGGCGATCCCCGCGGCACGCGCTGGGGAGCCCGCCGGTTCTCGCTGCGCGGCCGGGTGACGCTGCTCGCCGCCGCCTGCGTCGCCGGCGCCGTCGCGCTGGTGTCGATCGGCGCCTACATCGTCGTGCGCAGCAACCTCTACCAGCAGCTCGACGACAGCTTGCTGGCGCGCGCGCAGGCGGCGGCCAACTCGCCGCAGGTGCAGACCGAGCTGCGGCAGGTCCCCGGCGCCTTCCTGGCCAGCGCCGACCTGCAGATCGGGCAGCTCAACGCGGCGCCCGACGTCCAGCACGCCGTGATGACGTACCCGTTGTCGAGCTCGCCGCCGCCGTTCGGGCCGGACGAGCTGGCCGTCGCGAACGGCGATTCGGCGGAGTCGCTGCGGACGGACTTCCGCTCCGACAGCCGCGTGGTCGCCCTGCCGACCGGGCACGGCGAGGCCATCGTGCTGGCCCAGTCGATGGGCCCGACCAAGCGCACGCTGAACGAGCTCGCGCTGGTGCTCTTCCTGATCGGCGGCGCCGGCATCCTGGTCGCCGCGGCGGCGGGCACCGCGGTGGCCCGCACCGGCCTGCGCCCGGTCGACCGGCTGACGTCGGCCGCCGAGCGCGTCGCCAAGACCGGCGACCTGCGGCCCATCCCGGTCAGCGGCGACGACGAACTCGCGCGGCTCACCCAGACCTTCAACACCATGCTCGGCACGGTCGCGGACTCGCAGGAACGCCAGCGCCAGCTGGTCGCGGACGCGGGGCACGAGCTCCGGACGCCGCTGACGTCGCTGCGCACCAACCTCGAGCTACTGCTCGCCGCGAGCAAGCCGGGCGCGCCGCCGCTGCGAAACGAAGACCGTGTCGACATCATCGCGGACATCAGCGGCCAGCTCGACGAGCTGACGCAGCTCATCGGCGACCTGGTCGAGCTCGCGCGCCAGGACGAGCCGCGTGAACGCTTCGAGCGCGTCGAGCTGCTGGAGGTCGTCGAGCGGGCGCTCGACCGGGCGCGGCGGCGCGCGGGCGAGATCAACTTCGACGTCTCGCTGCAGCCGTGGGTGCTCACCGGCGACAACAGCTCGCTCGAGCGCGCGGTGCTGAACCTGCTCGACAACGCGGTCAAGTTCTCGCCGCCCGATGCGACCGTGTGGGTGCGGCTGTACCCGCTCGGCGACGGCACCGCCGTCGTCGAGGTCGCGGACGCCGGGCCGGGCATCGCCGAAGAGGACCTGCCCAAGGTGTTCGACCGCTTCTACCGGTCGTCGGAGGCCCGGACGCTGCCGGGTTCCGGTCTCGGGCTGGCGATCGTGAAGCACGCGGCCGAGCGGCACGGCGGAGCCGTGTACGCCTCGCAGGCGCCGGAAGGCGGCGCGCTGATGACGATCCGGCTGCCGGGGGCGCCCGGCTGATCCGGGCCCGCGGCATCCACCGGCGTTCTCCACCGTTGTTCGGCTGGGACAGGGGACGTCCGTTCCTGCCCACGTCATGACCTGGTGTTTCGAAGTTCACCCTCGTCGGCCCTGCGGATCTCGTGTTTAGTCGTGTAGGATTTTGTGTAATTGGCTGGACGGGACGGAGTGAGACGGTGCTGGCGCGTCAGCGACAGGCGGTGATCCTGGAAGAGGCCCGCCGGACCGGTGCGGTCCGCGTGAGCGACCTCGTGACCAGGCTTGGCGTGTCCGACATGACGGTGCGCCGCGACCTCGACGTCCTCGCCGGCCGGGGACTCGTCGAGAAGGTGTACGGCGGCGCCACCTCGGTCGTCGGCAAGAGCACCGACGAGCCCGGCTTCGAGGCCAAGTCCGTGCGCCAGCGGGCGCAGAAGGAAGCCATCGCCGAGCTCGCCGCGACGCTGATCCGGCCCGGCACCGCGATCGGCATCTCCGCCGGCACCACGACGTGGACGCTGGCGCGGGCGCTCGACGCCATCCCCGGGCTCACCATCGTGACCAATTCGATCCAGGTCGCCGACGTGCTCCGCGGGTCGACGCAGCCGGATCGCACGGTCGTGCTCACCGGCGGGGTGCGGACCCCGTCGGACGCGCTGGTCGGGCCGGTCGCCGTGCACAGCCTGCGGTCGCTGCACCTGGACGCCGTCTTCCTCGGCGTGCACGGGATGGCCGACGGGCCGGGGTTCACGACACCGAACCTCACCGAGAGCGAGACCGACCGCGCGCTGGTCGAGGCCGGGCGCAAGCTGGTCGTGCTCGCCGACCACACGAAGTGGGGCACCGTCGGGATCTCGACGATCGCCGACCTGGACGAGGCCGACGTCGTCGTCACCGATGACGGGATTTCCGACGAGGCCAAGGAAATACTCGCCGAAAGGGCAGGGGAACTCATGATCGCCGAAACGGCGGAGACGGTCGAGGCCGAAGAAGCGTGAAGCGAACCGTACGACACCTGGCCGACGGCCGGGAGATCATCTACTTCGACCAGCCCGGCGCGCCCGACCGCGTCGCCGAGGACACCCGTGACCTGCCGCCGGTTTCGGCCGCGTCGGAGATCCGGCTGGACCCGCTGACCGGCGAGTGGGTCGCGATGGCCGCGCACCGGCAGACGCGGACCTACAAGCCGCCGGCGGACCTCTGCCCGCTGTGCCCGAGCAAGCCCGGCAAACCGAGCGAGATCCCCGAAAGCGATTACGACGTCGTCGTCTTCGAGAACCGGTTCCCGTCCTTCGCCGAGGACGTCGACGGCGAGCCGTCCACTGTGGATGGTTTCGGGCTGGTGCCGGTGCGGCCCGGCCGCGGCCGCTGCGAGGTCGTCTGCTTCACCAGCAACCACGACGGTTCCTTCGCGCAGCTGAGCGCCGAGCAGGTGCGGGCCGTGGTGGACGCGTGGGCGGACCGCACGACCGGCTTGTCCGCGGTGCCCGGCGTCGAGCAGGTCTTCCCGTTCGAGAATCGCGGCGAGGAAATCGGCGTCACGCTGTCGCACCCGCACGGGCAGATCTACGGCTACCCGTTCGTCACCCCGAAGACCGAGCGGATGCTCGAAGTCGCCCGTGCCTACCAGGCCGAACACGGCCGCCCGGTGCTCGGGGACGTGCTCGCCGCCGAACGCAAGTCCGGCGCGCGCGTGGTGACGTCCGGCGAGCACTGGACGGCGTACGTGCCGCCGGCGGCCCGCTGGCCGGTCCAGGTGCAGATCGTGCCGCACCGGCAGGTCCCGGACATCCCCGCGCTGACCGACGCCGAGCGCGACGACTTCGCCGACGTCTACCTCGACGTGCTGCGCCGCTGCGACGCGCTGTACGACCGGCCGCTGCCGTACATCGCGGCGTGGCACCAGGCGCCGGTGCGCCGCGACCGCGAGCTGGGCTGGCTCCACCTGGAGCTGTTCTCCGTGTTGCGCGCGAAGGACAAGCTGAAGTACCTGGCGGGGTCCGAGTCGGGCATGGCGGTGTGGATCAACGACGCGACGCCGGAGCAAATCGCGGAACGGCTCCGCGCGGCGGGCTGATCCCGGCATACTCATCTCCGATGCACAGGTTCGGCTCAGGAAGCTCTCAGGACCATCGCGCAAGGTGAGGACATGACCGAGAACGACCCCAGCGCGCACGACCCCGCGGCTCCGCGGCACCCCGAGACCGGCCAGCAGCCGGCCCAGGGCGGTTGGGCGGGGCACCCGTACGGTGAGCAGGCCCAGCCCGAGTCCGGCGGTGCGCCGCAGTACTCCGAGCCGTCCTACCACGCGGTGACCGGGGCCGATCCGGCGTACGGCGGGCAGGCCGCGAACCCGTGGTCCGCCCCGGGTGCGCAGATGCCGTCCGGCCCGACCCAGCAGAGCGTCTACCCGCCGCCCCACCCGTACGGGCAGCCCGGCACATCCGGCTACCCCGTCGCCGCGCCGGAGCCCAAACGGTCCGGCGGGAAGCTGCTCGCCGGCGTCGCGCTGGTCGCGCTGCTGGTCGGCGGCATCGCGGGCGGGACCGTCGGGTACTTCACCGGCGGGTCGTCCGGCCCGGCCAGCAACGCGCTCGACGCGCCGAAGCCGGCCCAGCAGACGGGCAACGCGCCCGCCGGCTCGGTCGAGGCCGTCGCGCAGAAGCTGTCGCCGAGCGTGGTCGAGCTGCAGGTCAGCGGCCAGCAGGGGGCCGGCGAGGGCTCCGGCTTCGTCATCAGCACCGACGGCTACATCCTGACGAACAACCACGTCGTCGAGGTCGGCGCGAACGGCGGCCAGATCCAGGCGGTGTTCCAGGACGGCAAGAAGGCCGCCGCCAAGATCGTCGGCCGCGACCCGACGACCGACATCGCGGTCGTCAAGGTCACCGGCGTCGGCAACCTGACCCCGGTGGAGCTCGGCCGCTCCGACGACCTGCGCGTCGGCCAGTCGGTGGTGGCCATCGGCTCGCCGTTCGAGCTGGCCGGCACGGTCACCTCGGGCATCGTCAGCTCGCTGCACCGGCCGGTGCGGGCGGGCGGCAGCAGCGGCGACCAGACCACGGTGATGGACGCGGTCCAGACCGACGCGGCGATCAACCCGGGCAACTCGGGTGGGCCGCTGGCGAACATGTCCGGCCAGGTCATCGGCATCAACTCCGCGATCTACAGCCCGCAGTCGGCCTCCGGTGGCCAGGGCCAGGGCGCGTCCGAAGGCGGCAACGTCGGCATCGGCTTCGCCATCCCGATCGACCAGGCCCGCCGCACCGCGGACACGATCATCAAGACCGGCCAGGCGGTGCAGACCTACATCGGCGCGGAGGTCAAGGACGCCCCGCAGGGCGGCGCCGAGCTCGGCGCCATCAAGGGCGGCAGCCCGGCGGAGAAGGCCGGCCTGAAGGCGGGCGACGTCGTCACCAAGATCGACGACCGCCCGATCGACTCGGCCGACACGCTGGTCGCGGCGGTCCGCACCCGGGCCCCGGACGAGAAGGCGACGTTCACGCTCGCCGACGGCCGCACGGTCGAGGTGACGTTCGGCGGCCAGCCCGTCCAGCCCAACTGATCCGGTTCAGACGCTCGGCCGCCCTGGCGCGGCCGAGACCAACTTCGGCTCGACCCCCGTCTTCGGGGCCGGACCCACAAGGCCACGCGCGACCAGGCACTCGATGCCGGTCGCGCGTGGCCGCATTTGTGCCCGGGGTCAGGGATTGGGGCGGTCGGCTGGCGTGTCGGAACGGGCATCTTGCGTGTCCGGAGGCGTGTCTCGCGTGATTGGGGACGTGTTTCGCGTGATTGGGGACGTATCTCGGGTGATTGGCGGGACGGCACGGGTGATCCGGGGGACGACACGGTGGCGGAGGGCTGCGAGGGCCACAGCCAGCCAGACTGCTGCCAGGGTGAGGGCCAGCGCGGGGGCCGGGTTGGTGTCGTGGAGGCCCGGCATCGGCGGGGTTCCGTACGGGCGCCAGAACAGCGGGAACGCCAGGATCGCTAGGATGCCGGTGGTGACCGTGCCGGCGATGACCGGGGCTTTCCACGGGCGCGGCAGGCGGTGAGCCAGGACGATGCCGAGCAGCGCCGTCAGCGGGGCGATGACCGCGTCGTTGAGGATCGGGCCACCGATGATCCAGCCGACCGTCCCGAAGACGTCCGGACGCAAGGGCAGCGCGTACTCGGCGAACAGCACCACACCCCACACCAGTGCCGCGAGACCCGGCAGGGCGAGAAGCGCTCGGGCGGTCTTCACAGCGCCTCCAGCTTCGTGACCCACTTCGTCTGCAGCACGCCAGGGCGGTTCGGGGCGATGATCCGGCAGGGGAAGCCGTGGTCGGGGGCGAGGACCTCGCCGTTCAGCTCCAAGGCCAGCAACGTCAGGTCGTCGGCCGTGTGTTCGCCGGGGAGCACGCTGACGCCGTACAGCCCGCCACGCTCCGAAGAGGACACCCGGACCGCCGTGCCCGGTACCGCGCCGGCGGCTTTCAGGAGCGTGGGCAGGGAGATCCCCCGCCAGGTGGCCGACTGGCTCCAGCCCTCCACACACGCGATCGGGAGCTCCGCCGTCGTTTGCGGCAGGGCGCGCAGCTCGTCGAGCGAGAACTTCGCCGTGCCGCGCGGGGTCACCACCGAGAGCCGCCAGGCCGGCGACCACGTGACACCCGCGGCCGCCGCCGTGCGGTTCACCGGGAGGTCCTGCGTGCCCGTACCGGTCCGCCAGGAAAGGGCGGAGACGCCGCGCAGGAACGGCACCGTCGCGCCCGCGGTGGCCACGACCGCGACACCGGTCGCCAGCCCGGTGGTCACCAGGAAACCCCGCCGGGACAGCCCCTCGGCCGGCGCCTCCGTCACGGTGGCCCGGCTCAGTGCGCGGCGGATGATCGGCAGCTTCACCGCGACGTGCACCAGGATCGAGCCGATCGCCAGCCACGCGACCGCGTAGTGCACCTGGGGGAAGTAAAAGCCCCACGGGTAGTTCTGCGCGACGTTCAGCAGTCCGGTCGTCAGCTCGAAGAACGCCGCACCGGACAGCACCAGGATCGACAGCCGCTCCAGGGCGTGCGGCAGCGAGCGGACGAGCGGCCGGCCGAACAGCTTCGGGTAGACGCTCCACAGTTTCGCCAGCAGCAACGGGATCGACGCCACGCCGGAGATCACGTGCAGACCCTGGGTGACGCGGTAGAGCCCGACCGGACGGCTGGGCCAGGAGAACCACCCCGGCGGGTGCTGGATCAGGTGGCTGATCAGCCCCGTCACGAAGCACGTCGTGAACGTGATCGCGAGCGCCAGGCCGATCTTCGACGTCACGCGTTCGTGGTGCGCCGGGGCCCGGAACTGCTCTTCGGCCGGAATCGGGAGCTTCACGACCGCTCCAATCGCGCGAACCAGCGGTGCCCGTGCCGGGTGGTCCAGTCGACGCGCAACCCGGCGCGCGCGGCGACCTCGGCGATCGCGTCGACCCCGACCCAGGCCCAGGTGAACCAGGCGACGTCGGCGTGGCCGGGCCGGAGCCGGACGCGCTCGTGCCGCAGGCCCCGACCGGGCGGCTCCAGCTCGACGAGGACGTCACCGCCGGGGGCGATCAGGCGTGCCGTGCGCCGCAGCAGCGTGGCCGGGTCGCCGCCGATGCCGATGTTGCCGTCCGCAAGCAGGGCGTGCCGCCACCGCCCTTCGCCGGGCAGGCGGTCGAAGAGGTTGCGCTGCAACGCACTTCCGCCGCGGCGCCGGGTCAGCCCGACGGCCGTGCGCGAGCTGTCCACGCCCAGCGCGACGACTCCGCGCCCGGCCAGCGCCGCGGTGAGCCTGCCGGGCCCGCACCCGAGGTCGATCGTCGGGCCGGAGCACGCGTCGAGCAGGACGTCGTCGCCCTCGGACGGTTCCGCCCAGCGTTCGACGGCCAGCTCGATCCGCTCGCCGTTGGCCAGCTCGAGCCAGCACTGGTGGCCGAGCAGGCCGCGGTCGAACTCGTGGCCGGTGCTCACCGGGGCGGTCATCACGCCACCGCCCGTCCGCCGACCGCCGCGACGGCGCGGGCGAACCGGCCACCCGGGCACGCCGCCGCCACCGAGCGGGCATCGGCCATCGTGTCCACATCGGACAGCTGGGCGGCGCGCCGCGGCCGCAGCCCGCACGCGGTGAGGGCGCGCAGTGTGCGTTCGCCGGTGTCTTCGCGGGACATCGGGACGTCCGCGAGGGCCTGTGCGTGCCGCGGCTCGGCGAGGCCCAGCGCCCACCAGCCGCCGTCCGCGGCCGGCCCGAGCACCGAGTCGTGGCCGCCGTGCAGGACCGGTGCCGCTGCGGCGGCGAGCGACTCCGGCGTGACCTGCGGGGTGTCCATGCCGATCTGGAGGACCGGCAGACCGGCGTGCACCTCGGCGGCGTCCGCGTGGGCGTTCGCCAGCCGGGCACCGAAATCGGGGCCACGCTGCGGGATCGTGGTGACGTGGCGCAGCGCCATGCCGATTTCGATGGGCCGGGCGGCCGCACCGAGATCGCCGGTCATCGCGACGACGGGCTCGGCGCCGGGCACCGCGCAGACGGCCTCGAGCGTGTCGAGCAACGCGGCCGCGGCGATCTCGGCCGCCTGAGCCGGCGTGGCGGGCGGGCACAGCCGGGTCTTGGCCAGCCCCGGAACGGGCGCCTTGGCCACGACCAGCAGGATGAACGGACGGGTCATCGGGCCAGCACCCGCCCGAAGTCGCGGACCGCACGCAGCGTCCCCCGCACCGACCCGGACACCTTCGACTTCGTCCCTTTGGCGCGCTCGCCGTAGCGGACGTCGAACTCCCGGACCCGCCACCCGGCGCGCTGGGCCTTGATCAGCAGCTCCAGGGGGTAGCCGAACGCCCGGTCGGCGACGTCGAGACGGAGCAGGGCGAGCCGGTCCGCGGCGCGCAGGGGCGCGATGTCCCGCACCGGCAGCCCGCGGCTGCGCAACAGCGTCGCCAGCACGACATTGCCCATCCGCGCGTGCCACGGCCACACCCCGGGACCGGTCGGCACCCGGCGTCCGACGGCCAGGTCCGCGCCGTGTACGACCGCGGTCACCAGGCGCGGCAGGTCGGCGAGGTCCAGGGACCCGTCGGCGTCGGCGAAGCACACGATGTCCGCGGTGGCGGCTTCCAGCCCCGCGTGCACGGCCGCGCCGTAGCCGCGGCGCGGCTCGTGGACGACCTTCGCGCCGAGCGAGGCCGCCACTTCCGGCGAGCCGTCGGCCGAGCCGTTGTCGACCACGATCGCGCGGTAGCCCGGCGGCAGGCCGGCCAGTACGGCGGGAAGGGCACCCGCTTCGTCGAGGCAGGGGAGGACGACGTCCACTTCCAAGTCAGTCACGGCGCCGACCGTAAGGCCGCCCGAAACGTCGTAGAACCCTTGCGGGGCTTACCGAATCATGACATCGGGCGAGTTCTTACCGCGTCGTTACGGCTCCCGTTCCCATGGCGCGGATCGCCCGCGGTGAACCTAGGGTGGGCGACGATGAGCGAGCCGACATCGGCAGCCCGGCTCGCCGAGCCGACTGCCCGCGAACCCGAAGCCCCGGTCTCCGGCCGCCGCGCCGACCTCCTTGCCGTCGCCGCCGCGGCGGTGCTCGTCGGCGCCGCCACCGCGGTCGGCCTGTACTACAACCGGCCGCACTCCGGCGTGGTCATCTTCGTGTCCGCCCCGCCGTTGTTCGCCGACTGGCTGCCGCACGTCGGCCCGGGCTCGGTGTTCGCCGTGCTCGTCGCGGTCGCGGTGGTGCTCCACGGCCCGGCACTGGCCGCCCGCCTGCCGTGGCGCCGCGCGCTCGCCGCCGGCTACCTCGCCTCGCTCGCCTGGATCTTCTCCCTGGCCATGGTCGACGGCTGGTCTCGCGGGTTCGCCGGGCACCTCACCATTCCCCAGGAGTACCTCCACGAGGTCCCGGGAATCACCGACATCCCGCGGATGCTGCGCGAGTTCTCCTCCCGCATCCTCGACTTCCAGCCCCAATCGTGGACGACGCACGTGTCCGGTCACCCGCCGGGCGCGACGCTCGTCTTCGTCTGGCTGGACCGGCTCGGCCTGCACGGCGGCGCGTGGGCGGCCACGGCCGTGGTGCTCGCCGGCAGCCTGGTCGCGGTGGCCGTGCCGGCCACGGTCGCCCTGCTCGGCCGGCCCGAGGCGGCCCGCGCGGTGCTGCCGTTCGCCGTCCTCACCCCGGGCGCGGTGTGGATCGGCGTCTCGGCGGACGGCCTCTTCGCCGGGGTGACCGCGACCGGGCTGGCGCTGCTCGCGCTGTCCGCGACGGGGTTCACCCACGGCCGCCGGTACGCCGTTCCGGCCGGGCTGGCCGCGGGGGTGCTGCTCGGCTTCGGGATCTTCCTGTCGTACGGCCTGGTGCTGCTCGGCCTGCTCGCGGTGGCCGTCGCCGTCCTCGGCCGGCAGTGGCGGGCGGCGGCACTGGCGATCGTCGCGGCACTCGCCGTCGTCGGCGTCTTCGCCTGGGCGGGCTTTTGGTGGCTCGACGGCTACCACTTGGTCGTCGAGCGCTACTACCAGGGCGTGGCGCTGGTCCGGCCCTATTCGTACTGGGTGTGGGCCGACCTCGCGGCGGTGACCGTCGCGCTCGGCCCCGCGGTCGTCGCCGCCGTCCGGCGAGGATTCGGGTCTCCGCGCCGGTCCTTGCTCACCGATCCGGTCCTCCTGCTGGGCCTCGCCGCCCTGGCCGCCATCCTCTTCGCCGACGTCTCGGGCCTGTCGAAAGCCGAGACCGAACGGATCTGGCTACCGTTCGGGGTGTGGTTGCTGCCGATGACGGCGCTGTTGCCGCGGCCCGGCCGCCAGTGGTGGCTGGCCGCGCAGGCGGCGACGGCGCTGGCGGTCAACCACCTGCTGCTGACGGGCTGGTGAGGGAGACGTGATGAGCGATCAGGCCGGACGGGTGCTCGTGGTCGACGACGACGAGACGGTCCGCGACGTCGTCCGCCGCTACCTCGAGGTGGCCGGGTTCACCGTGGACATGGCCGGCAACGGCGCCGAGGGGCTGACGAAGTTCGCCGCCCACGAGCCCGACCTCGTCGTCCTCGACGTCATGATGCCCGGGATCAACGGCCTGGAGGTGTGCAAGCGGCTGCGCCAGGTCAGCCAGGTGCCGATCGTCATGCTCACCGCCCTCGGCGAGGAGGAGAACCGCATCGCCGGCCTCCAGCTCGGCGCCGACGACTACGTGACGAAACCGTTCAGCCCCAAGGAACTCGCCCTCCGTGTGGCCTCGGTGCTGCGCCGCGCCCGGATGCCCCGCCCGGAGCCGGCCGCCGCCGTGCTCGCGGACGGCGACCTGCGCCTGCAGATGAATGCGCGCACCGCGACCCTCCGCGGCCGCGAACTGCCGTTGACCACCCGGGAGTTCGACCTGCTGGCGTTCTTCCTCGCCCACCCCGGCGTGGCGTACTCGCGCGCGGACCTGCTCGAAAAGGTGTGGAGCTGGGACTTCGGCGATCAGTCCACTGTGACCGTCCACGTGCGACGGCTGCGCGAGAAGATCGAACGTGACCCGGCCAAGCCGACCCGGGTGGCGACGGTGTGGGGTGTCGGCTACCGCTACGACCGGGAGCAGCCGTGATCGGTTCGGGCGAGTCCGTCTCGGAGATGCTGACGCACCTCTGGCACATCCTGCCGTTCGCACTGCTGTTCTCGCTGCCGGTCGCGGCACTGGGCGGCGTGGCGTTGTACGTCCTGCGCCGCGGTTCGCTGGCCACCACGCTCACGGTGCTGGTGCTGATCCCGGTGCTCGCCACGCTGGTCGGCGTCCTGGGGATCAGCGGGTTCATGTTCACCCCGGCGCTGACCACGATGCTCCTGGTCTGCCTGCTCGTCGCGCTGGTCACCGTGCCCGCGGCGATCATCCTCGGCCGGGCCATCGCACGCCGCAGCGTGTGGGAACGCGAGGCACGCGAGCGGGAACGCGCCGCCGAGGCCTCGCGGCGCGAACTGGTGGCCTGGATCAGCCACGACCTGCGCAGCCCGCTGGCCGGGATCCAGGCGATGGCCGAGGCGCTGGCCGACGGCGTGGTGTCCGAACGCGACGAGGTCGCCGACTACGCCCAGCGGATCAGCGGCGAGACCCGGCGGCTGTCCGCGATGGTCGGCGACCTGTTCGAGCTTTCGCGGATCACCGCGGGGGCCCTGGAGCTCACGATGTCGGCGGTGCCGTTGCGGGACGTCGTGAGCGACGCCGTGGCCGCCCAGGCGCCGGTGGCCCACCGGAAGCGGGTCCGGGTCCTCGCCAGGGCGTCGACCTGGCCGGTGGTGACCGGCAGCGACCCGGAACTGGCCCGGATCGTGCGGAACCTGGTGTCCAACGCGATTCGGCACACCCCGCCCGACGGGACGGTGGCGGTGCAGATCGGCGTCGACGGCGACGAGGCGCTGCTCGCCGTGGACGACTCCTGCGGTGGCATCCCGGACGACGAGATCAACCGCGTCTTCGACGTCGCTTTCCGCGGGACGCAGGCGCGGACGCCCGAGCGCGGCGGGACGACCAGCGGCGGCGGGCTCGGCCTGGCCATTGCGAAGGGGCTGGTCGAGGCGCACCGGGGGCGAATCGGGGTGCACAACCACGGACCGGGGTGCCGGTTCGAGGTGCGCCTGCCGCTGGCGATGCCCTAGATGTGAGGTCCAGGGACGTTGTCCGGCGTTGAGGCGATCGGTGGCGGCCTGTCGCGCGTCGAGCAAAGCTGGACCTGCGCCGCTGCAGCAAAATGCTTATGGTCGCCGCCACAACCGCCCGCAAATGGACCGATCGCTACCGCGTTGAAGGCGCGGCCGGGATGACTGATCGCAGCTGCCGTCCGCAGCACAGCCCGGCCCGAACTCCCGATGCGGGCGATCGTGCGGCTGCGGTGGCGCAAGCAGCTGGGCCCGGTCCGGATCGGCGGCCGGCTCGGCCTGGCCGCCTTGACGGTGCAAGCGGTGCCGGCCAGCTGCCGGATTAACCGGCTAGAGACCGTAGGCCCGGTTCATCGCGTGCAGGGTCCGGACTACTTCCGCTCGCAACGCTTCCGGTGCGACGACATCGACGTCGGCGCCGAACTTGAGCAGTTCGGGCAGCGCGGCCTCGACCGATTCGATGGGGGATCTCGAGTTCGGTCCACCCCGCCGGGTCCGGCCCTGCCCTGGTCTTCCGGGCCGCGACGACGGCCGGTTCGAGCAGCTCGGGTAGCCGGTCCAGGCCACGACGGGAGACCCGGAGGACCGCGGTGTCCCGGTAGCGGCGCCGGTCGAAGTGGTCGAGGTAGCTCTCCCAGTGGCTCGCCAGGTCGAACCCTTCGGCTCGTTCGAACCGCTCGGGGAGGACATCCACCTCGAGGATCCCGGGAGATCCGGTAGGTCCGGAACTGCTCGGCGCCGCGAGCCACGAGGTACCAGTTGCCCGCTTTCAGGACCAGTCCGTGGGGCTGCACGGTCCGGCTGATCTCGTGCGGCTGCACCCAGCGCAGGTAGCGGATCCGCAGGGCGTGCTGGCCACGAGTGGCCTCCGAAATCGGAGTCAGGTGCGGAGTTCGCTCGGCGCGGAGGTACCACGACGGGAGGTCGACGTGGAACCGGCCGGCGGCACGGTCGGCGCGGTCGCGCAGCTCGGCGGGCAACGCCGCCATGAGCTTGAGCTGCGCGGCGGTCGTCGCGGCCGTCAGGCCCAGCTGGGCGGCCGCGGACGGGAGCCCGGTGAGGAACAGCGCCTCGGCCTCGTCCGCGGTGAGGCCGGTCAGCCGGGTGCGGTAGCCGTCGAGCAGCCGGTAGCCACCTTCGTGACCTGGTTCGCCGTACACGGGCACGCCCGCGGCGCCGAGTGACTCGACGTCCCGGTAGATCGTCCGGACCGACACCTCCAAGGCGTCCGCCAGTTCCCGCGCGGTCATGCGCTCCCTGGTCTGCAGCAGCAACAGCAGGGACACCAGACGGGTCGCACGCATGTCCGGAAGTCTGCCCGGATCCACTGACAGGAGGTGTCAGGGAACCCGTTCTAGCTTCCTGACCATGACCATGACCTCGAACTTGATCAGCCGCTACGTGGCGGTGTGGAACGAGCCGGACGCCGCCGCGCGGCGCAGCACTGTCGCGCGACTGTGGGCCGAAGACGGCGTGCAGTACACCGAAACCGCCGAGCACCGGGGACACGACGCGCTCGAGGCCCGGGTCACCGGCGCGTACGACCGGTTCGTCGCGACCGGGGAATTCGTCTTCACCGCGGCGGACGACGTCGTGACCCACCACGACGCAGTCACGTTCACCACCCACATGGTTCCGGCGACGGGTGGCGCCCCGGTGTGGAGCGGCACAATCTTCCTCCTGCTCGACGAGGACGGCCGGATCCGGCACGACCACCAGTTCACCGGTGCGGAGGCGAGTACCCGGGCGGCCGTGACCGAGTTTCTCGCCCGCCTGGCCGGGGGAGATCCGGACCGGATCGCCGAACTGTTCGCGGACGGAGTCGACTGGCAGCTCGACTGGCCCGCGGCGGGGCACCCGGCAGTGCCGTGGATCCGGGAGCGGTCGACGCGCGCCGGCGTCGCCGACCACTTCCGCCAGCTGAACGAGTTCCACGGGGAGCGCGGTGGAGTGATCTCGAGCGTCCTGGTCGACGGCCGGGACGCGGTGGTGCTGGGAGAGATCCGCCAGACGGTGAAGGCCACCGGCCTGGCCTACAGCGCCCGCTGCGCCCTGCACCTCACCGTCGACAGTGGCGTGATCACCCGCTACCACGTCTACGAGGACAGCCTCGCCGTCGCGCGGGCGTTCACGGCCTGAACCTCGACGGGGCGCGCAGTTCCGCCGTCGCGAAATCGGCGATTCCCGCTTCGAAGCCGATTTCCGCCGTGAAGCCCAGTAGTTCGCGGGCGCGGGCCGGATCGGCGACGACGTGCCGGACGTCGGCGGGACGCGCGCCGCCGATCACCTGGGGTGCCGGGCCGTCGCAAGCCCGCGCCAGCTCCTCCGCCAGGTCGCCCACCGTGTGCGGGGTGCCGGAACAGATGTTCAGCGGGGTTATTTCGGCTGCCGGGCCTTCCGTGCGCAGGGCCAGGACGTTCGCCCTCGCCACGTCGTGGACGTGGATGAAGTCGCGCTGCTGGCGGCCGTCTTCCAGAACTCGGGGCGCCTCGCCGCGGACCAAGGACGAGCGGAAGAGTGATGCGACTCCCGCGTACGGGGTGTTCTGGGGCATCCGCGGGCCGTAAACGTTGTGGTAGCGCATCGCCCACACCGTGCCGCCAGTCTGCCGGGCCCACGCACCGGCCAGGTGTTCCTGGGCCAGCTTCGTTGCCGCGTACGTGCTGCGGGGGTTCAGCGGCGCGTCCTCGGGCACCAGCTGCCAGCTCAGCTCCGCTTCGCACGACGGGCAGCGTGGCTCGAACCGGCCGGCGTCCACATCGGACCGGCGGCGCGGCGAAGGCGCCACCACGCCGTGAGCCGAGCATGCGTAGCGGCCTTCGCCGTAGACGACCATCGACGAGGCCAGCACCAGCTTCCGGACGCCGGCCGCGTGCATTCCGGCCAGCAGCACCGCCGTGCCGTAGTCGTTGTGCAAGGCGTACGACGGTGCGTCCGACGGGTCGATCCCGTGGCCCACCACCGCCGCTTGGTGGCAGACCGCGTCGACGCCGTCCAGCAGCTCCGCGACGATCTCGGTGTCGGTGACGTCGCCGCGCAGGAACCGGTGCCTGCCGGTGTAGGGCGGCGGGAAGCCGGAGCCGTGAGCCGTGGGGAGGAGGTTGTCCAGCACCACGACCTCGTCACCGCCGTCGGCCAGGAGGTCGGCGATGTGGGACCCGATGAACCCGGCTCCGCCGGTGACCAGTACGCGCACCCCGGCCACGCTAGGGGCCTTCGCCGGGGCTCGCCGGAGCTCGCGGCGTCACGTCACCGAATCGTCAGAACTCACCCGGCACCTCCCGGCGCCCGGCCGCCGAAACCGGCTACGGTGGGCGCCATGGAACGGAGTGCACAACGGCTGGGCCGGGCCCTCGTGGTCATCGTGGACGATCGCGTGGCGCACGGCGAGCACGAGGACACCACTGGCCCGCTGGTCACGGAGCTGCTCGAAGAAGCGGGCTTCATCGTCGACGGTGTCGTGGTCGTCGAGGCCGAGACCGCGGGTATCCGCAACGCGCTCAACACCGCCGTGATCGGCGGCGCCGACCTGGTGATCACCGTCGGCGGCACCGGCGTGCTGCCGCGCGACCGGACTCCGGACGCCACCGCCGGTGTGCTCGACCGGCCCATCCCGGGCATCAGCGAGGCCATCCGCGCGTCCGGGCTGGCCGCCGGCGCCGTCGACGCCGGGATCTCCCGCGGGCTCGCCGGAGTGTCGGGCAGCACGCTCGTGGTCAACCTGGCCGGGTCGCGGTCCGCGGTCCGCGACGGGATGGCCACGCTGACCTCGCTCGTTCCCCACGTCATCGACGAGCTCTCGGGCCTCGAAGAGGTGTGACCCCCGATTTCCGCATCGGTGGCAGGCTGAACGTCCGCCGGCTCGGTTTCGGGGCGATGCACCTGCCGACCGAAGCCGGGCCGGCGCGATCGCCGTCGCCCGGCGGGCCGTCGAGCTCGGTGTCACGCTCATCGACACCGCGCACCTCTACGGCGGCGGAGCCAACGAGGAACTGCTCGCCGAGGCCCTGCACCCCTATCCCGGCGAGCTGCTGATCACCACCAAGGTCGGCGTCGCGCGAACCGGGCCCGGCGGCGAGTGGCGGCTCGACGCCCGGCCCGAAATCCTGCGCGACCAGGTCGACCAGGCCCTGCGCCGGCTCCGCGTGGAGCGGATCGAGCTGCTGCAGCTGCACCGCGTCGACCCGGAAACGCCGTTGGCCGATCAGCTCGGCACGCTCCGCGAGCTGCAGTCCGCGGGGAAGATCGGCCTGCTCGGGCTGTCCGAAGTGACTGTCGACGAGCTCGCTCGGGCCCGTGAACTCGTCGAGATCGTCAGCGTCCAGAACCGCTACAGCGTGCTCGACCGTGAGCACGAGCCGGTCCTGCGGGCCTGTGCGGCGGCGGGAATCGCCTTCCTGCCTTGGCGGCCGGTGGCACCGGCCGCGGCAGGCGGAGCGGAGATCGCCGCTGTCGCGGGCGAGGTGGGTGCCACCTCCGCCCAGGTCGCCCTCGCGTGGTTGCTGGCCCGATCACCAGTGGTCCTACCGATTCCGGGCACCGGCCGGATCACGCACCTGGAGGAGAACGTCGCCGCCGCGGGGCTCGCGCTGACCCCTGAGCACCTGCGCCGCCTCGATGCGCTCGGTCAGCTCTCTGGAGTTGTCAAAGAACGCGTCGTGGGAGACTGAGGGCATGTCCGGCGAGAAACGCGACCCCAAGGCCGGCAGCGAGCAGCGCCGCCGGGTCGATGAGATCTTCGGGGACGTCCTGCCCGAGACGACCTCCGACGAGCGCGACCCCGAGCGGCGCACCGGTCTCCCGGACGACTGGTACCGGGAGAACCGGCCACCGCACCACGACCGCTGACCTCGTCAGTCGCGGTCGTTGCCGCGCTGGCTCTGCTGGGCGCGCAGCAGGTCGCGGATCTCGATCAGCAGCTCCACGTCCGTCGGCTCCGACGGGCCCGGCTCCTGGCCGCGCTTGCGGCGCTCCTGCACCTTCTTGACCGGCATCACGATCACGAAGTAGACCACCGCCGCGACCAGCACGAAGTTGATCGCCGCGTTGATCACGCCGCCGAAGTCCAGGAACGTGGCTTTGTTGTTGTCGAAGATCTGGTATCCGAGGCCGTTCGCGGCCTCCGTGCCGCCGATCGTGCTGATCAGCGGCTTGATCAGGCCGTTGGTGAACGCCGTGACGATCGCCGTGAACGCCGAGCCGATGACCACCGCCACGGCCAGGTCGACGACGTTGCCGCGCATCAGGAAGTCCTTGAAGCCTTTGAACACCTTTTTCTCCTCACGAGCCACCAACCGGAAGGGGACGCCCCGCCCGTCTGGGCGGGCGGAGGCTAGCGGAGAGTAACCGTTACCGGACGCTCCAGTGAAATCGCCGCCACCTTCGTTGCCGCGGCCTCCGACAGCCGGAGCAGCACCAGCGGCCCCTTGAGCGTGGCCGGCTCCTGGTGCCCTACCGTCACGACCGTCGCCCCAGCGGCCAGCACGGAGGCGGGCGCGGCCGGCTCCGGCGCCGCGACGACGTCGACGCGTTGGCCGGGCCGGAGCAGCGCGGCGACGGCCACGTCGGCCAGCCGGACCGGCACGGTCGCCGTGCCGGGATCACCCGGGGCGGGGACCGTCGCCAGCCGGACGTCGGTCAGCGGCTCGCCGGCCCGGACGGCGCCCGCCAGCAGGCGCCCGTCGACGGCGTCGAGGGTGCTCAACACGCCCATCGGACGTGCTTCGTCGGAGAGGTCGGCCAGCCGGACATCGGCAGCGCTCAGCGTCGCGCCGGAAGGAAGGTCGTGGGCCGCGAGGACGGTCGGTGCGCCTCGTGCGGAGCCGGGGTGGACGAGCGACAGCCCACCCAGGACGAGCAGGCCGACGGCGAGCCAGCGGCGGATCAGCCGCGTCCGCCGGCTCGGCAGCCGGGTCGGATGAAGTGCGCGGAGCTTCGGCAGGACGTCCACGGGGCCCCCTCGGCCGGATCGGGTGCGGCGGTGTGCCGCACAAGATCGACGTTAGGGAAGCCGGACGGGCCGCCGGAAGGGCCACGTCCGGCATCTGTGGACAACCGGGGTGTTGTGGATAACTCGCGGGTCAGGACGCCGCGGCGGCCGTCTTCGTCGTGGTCGAAGAGGAGGATGCCGAGCTCGTGTCCGGCTTCGACTCCGTCTTGGTCTCGGTCTTCGCCGGGGCGGGCGCGGTGCTCGACTTGCTCGAGTCGCGCGAGTCCGTGCGGTAGAACCCGCTCCCCTTGAAGACGACGCCGACCGAGCTGAAGACCTTGCGCAGCACCCCGGAGCACTGCGGGCAGACGGTCAGGCTGGGGTCCGAGAACGACTGCACGGCTTCGAACCGGTGGTCGCATTCTTTGCAGGCGTACTGGTACGTAGGCACTGACGGCTCCTTTGCTGGCACTCATCCGACCTGAGTGCTAACCCGATTGTGCGGGAAAACCTTCCCGAAAGGCAATTCCTGGTTGCTCACACCGGCAGTTCGACCACGCCTCGACCGGGCGTCAAGGCCCCGGTCATCCGCACGTCGTGCGGCTCCCCGGGCAGCCGTTCGACCAGCTCTTCGTCCCGGACGACGGCCAGCAGCGTAGCGCCGGCCGCGGCGAAGACCAATGAGCGGTCGTAGTGGCCCGCCCCGCGCCCGAGCCGGACGCCCCGGCGATCCACGGCCAGCGCGGGCACCAGCACCAGTTCCGCCGCGCCCACGGCCTCGGTACCCAGGCGTTTCCCGCCCGGCTCCCGGATGCCGCGGAACCGGCTGGGCACGAGATCGGCCTCGCCCGTGTACTCGGCCCAGTCGAGCGGGCCCGGCGCCGGCAGGATGACGGGCAGCAGGACCCGCGCGCCGCCGGCCGCCAGCGCGTCGACGAACGCCGTCGTGCCCGGCTCGGTGCCGAACGGCAGGTACGCGCACACGGTGCTCGCTGTGACCTTCGCCACCGCGCTGACCAGCGCCGACGCCTCCCGGGCGTGGGATTCGGCTGTCTGTTCCGCCCGGGCGCGCGTCACCCGGTCACGCCACTCCGCCTTGCTCAGGTGCTCATTGCCCAGCGCGTGCATGACCTCACGTTAGGCTCTGCGCCCATGACGGGCGCCGCATCCACCCAGACGTTCAGAACCGCCATCGTGCCTGCCGCCGGCCTTGGGACACGGTTCCTCCCGGCGACGAAGGCCGTGCCCAAGGAGCTCCTGCCGGTGGTGGACACCCCGGGCATCGAGCTGGTCGCGGCCGAGGCCGCCGCCGCCGGCGCGGAACGCCTGGTCATCGTGACCTCGCCGGGCAAGGACGCCGTTGTCCGGTACTTCGAAAAGCAGCCCGAGCTCGAGCAGAACCTCGAGGCCAAGGGCAAGACCGAACTGCTCGCGAAGGTGCGCCGGGGTACCGATCTCCTCGCCGTCGAAACCGCCATCCAGGAACAGGCCCTCGGCCTCGGCCACGCCGTCGCGCAGGCCGAGCCGAACCTGCGCCCGGACGACGAGGCCGTCGCCGTGCTGCTCCCGGACGACCTGGTGCTGCCCACCGGCGTGCTCGAGCGGATGGGCGCGGTCCGCGCCCAGTACGGCGGCAGCGTGCTCTGCGCGTTCGACATCCCGAAGGCCGAGATCTCGCCGTACGGCGTCTTCGACGTCACCGACACCGACGACGAAGACGTCAAGCAGGTGCACGGGATGGTCGAGAAGCCGAAGCCGGAGGACGCGCCGTCGACCTACGCCGCGGCCGGGCGGTACCTGCTCGACCGGGCGATCTTCGACGCCCTCAAGCGGATCACCCCGGGCAGCGGCGGCGAGCTGCAGCTGACCGACGCGGTCGCGCTGCTGATCAGCGAGGGACACCCGGTGCACGTCGTCGTCCACCGCGGCGGCCGCCACGACCTGGGGAATCCGGGTGGTTTCCTGCGCGCCGCGGTCGATTTCGCGCTTGAAACGCCCGAGTACGGTCCATCTTTACGGGCGTGGCTGACGGAACGGATCGGGACAGAGCGCCCATGACGGAATCCCTCGACGCGGCGCGGCCGGAAGCGGCCGGGGACGAGGCCGAGCTGCGCTCGGTCGACGCGCAGATCTCGATGACCTTGGACGCCGCCGTCCGGCCCCAGCCGGTGCGCGTGGCGATCTCCGAGGCCCAGGGCCTGCTCTGCGCCGAGGAAGTGGTCGCCGAGCACGCGCTGCCCGGGTTCGACCAAGCCGCGATCGACGGGTACGCGGTGCGCAGCGTCGACGTCCGCAACGCCGGGCAGGAGCCGGTGCAGCTGCCGGTCGTCGGGGAGATCGCGGCGGGTTCACGCCAGCCGCGCCGGCTCCAGCCCGGCCAGGCCGTCCGGGTCGACACCGGCGCGCCGCTGCCGACGCTGGCCGACGCCGTCGTGCCGCTCGCCTACACCGACGGGCACCAGGCCAAGGTCACGGTGCACCGCTCGGTGCCGTCAGCGGGGTACGTGCGGCGGGCCGGCGAGGACGTCCAGATCGGGGACGTCGCGGTGCGCCGCGGCGACACGATCGGCTCGGCCCAGGTGGGCCTGCTGGCCGCGGTCGGCCGGGCGAAGGTCCTGGTCTACCCGCGGCCGCGGGTGTCGATCGTGTCGGTCGGCGACGAGCTGGTCGACGTCGACCGGACGCCGTCGGTCGGGCAGGTCTACGACGTCAACTCCTACGCGCTGTCCGCGGCCGCCCGGGACGCGGGTGCCGAGGTCAGCCGGGTCGGCATCGTGCCGAGCGACCCGAAACGGCTGCGGGAGGTCGTCGAAGGCCGGCTGCTGATGTCGGAGATCGTCGTGGTCGCGGGCGGCGCCGGGGGCGCCACCGGCGACGAGGTCCACGCCGCGCTGTCCGACCTCGGCCGGATCGACATGACGCGGGTGGCGATGCACCCCGGCTCGGTGCAGGGGTTCGGCAGGCTCGGCCCCGACTCGGTGCCGACGTTCCTCATCCCGGGCAACCCGATGAGCGCGCTGGTGGTGTTCGAGGTGCTGGTGCGGCCGCTGATCCGGGCGGCGCGCGGGACCCGGAACCCGCACCGGCGGATCGTCGGCGCGCGGCTGCTGTCGCCGGTCACCTCGACCGAGGGCAGGCGCGGCTTCCTCCGCGGCCAGCTGCTGCGCGACGAGGCCAACGGCGAATACCTGGTCCAGCCGCTCGGCCAGTCCGGGGCGCACCTGCTCGCGTCGCTGGCCGAAGCGAACTGCCTGATCAACGTGCCGGAAGAGGCGACCGAAGTCCCCGCCGGGGAACAGGTCCAAGTCACCTTCCTGGCGCAACGGGCCTGATGAACTCCGTGTCGGGCGTGTCCTACCCGGTCGAAAGCCGGCACCCGGGCTGGCCGGCTCGGCTCGGCCCGCTGCGCGTGCCCGCGGGCGAGGTCGCGATCCGGCCGGTCCGGCTGCGCGACGCCGGCGAGTGGAGCCGGATCCGGCTCCGGGACCGCGCGCACCTCGAAACGTGGGAGCCCACCGGCGTCGGCCCGTGGCCGGAACGCAACGCCTTCTGGTCGTGGCCGTCGCAGTGGGCGGCGCTGCGTTCGCTCGCTCGGCGTGGTCAGTGCCTCCCGTTCACCATCACCCTGGACGGTCGCCTGGCGGGGCAGATCACTGTGGGTAACGTCATCCGGGCGTCGCTGCGGTCGGCCTGGATCGGCTACTGGGTGTCGTCCGAGGTGGTCCGCGGTGGGGTCGCGACGGCTGCCGTCGCGCTCGTCACCGACCACGCCTTCGGACCGGCCGGGCTGCACCGGCTGGAGGCCACCGTGCGGCCGGAAAACGCCGCCAGCCTGCGGGTTCTCACCAAAGCGGGCTACCGGCGGGAAGGCCTGTTCGAGCGTTATCTCGACGTCGCGGGCGGGTGGCGGGACCACTACTGCTACGCCTTGACGCGCGAGGAAACCGGGGCCGGGCTGGTGTCGCGGCTGGTCGCGGCGGGCCGCGCCGACTACGCCTGAACGTGATTACCCACCCGGGGCGGTAGCCGCGTTACCACATGCTGTGAGTTTCACCTAATCCGGTGAGGCTTTTCCGTGATCCAAACCGGCGAGTCTCCGCCCGATCTGTTACTCCTGTGACTAACGTGATTCGTGGTGGAAGGATCGGGGGAGGTGACGGGAGATGCCCAGCTCCGTGATCATCGTCGCGCTCGCCGCGGCATGGCTCGTCGTACTCGTGCCCATGGTCGCGCGTCGGCGGCAGCAGGTCGCGAGAACGGCCGACTCGGCGCTCGCGGCCAGGGTCGTGCGCAGTGGACGCAACGAAGACCGGGAGGAATTCGCCATGTCCGACGATTCCGGGAAGTCCCGGCCCTCGGTGGAGGACGACCTCGCCGAGCTGGAGGCCGAGCTCGAACTCGAAGACGACCTCGAGGAACCGGACCCCGAACCCGAGCCGCTCCCGCAGCCGGCCCGCGGCTCGCGAGCCGAGCGTGACCGCGCCGGCTACCGGCCCGGCCGCGGCGGCTTCGACCCGGAAGCCGCCGAGATCGCGGCCCGCGCCAAGTACGGCTTCCGGCAGCGCATCGTCGTCATCCTGCTCGTGATCGCGGTGATCACCGGGGTCGTCGCGGGCTTCGTCGTCCCCCTCGCCTGGTGGGGCCACGGCGCGATCGACGTCGTGCTCGTCGGGTACCTCGTGTACCTGCGCCGCCAGGTGCGCATCGAGGAGGAGATCCGGCAGCGCCGGCTCGCCCGCTTCAACAGCACCCGCGCGCCCCGGCGTCCCGCTCCGTCGGCTTCGGCTTCGGTGGAGGAAGAGGACCACGCGGAAACCGAGGACGTGGAGGTCGTCGAGCCGGTCCGCCGCCAGGTCGTCGAGCGCCGCCCGTCCCCGACATCCCGCGTCCGCCGCAGCGCGGTCGTCGTCGACCTCGACGACGAGGACCCGGCGTTCGAGGAGCTCGACGAGCCCGGAACCGGCCCGTACCGCCGCGCAGTCGGGGAGTGACCCCCCTGCAGGAGGTGCTCGTAGGGCACTGCTAAGCTCTACGAGCACAACCAAGGGGCTGTAGCGCAGTTGGTAGCGCGTCTCGTTCGCATCGAGAAGGTCAGGGGTTCGATTCCCCTCAGCTCCACAGCAGGTCAAGGGCCGTCCACAGTAGAGTGGACGGTCCTTTTCGTTGCCCTTATGCGGCCAACTGGGTGAAGTAGTGACTGGGCATCAACGGCATGCCGGTGTGGGGCGTGTGTGCCGCCGGAGACCTGGAACGACCGGGTTGTCGGCGACAGGAGAACACTGATGAGTTTCATGCGACGAGCCGTGCGAAGCGCGGCAGTGGCCGCCGGGATCGCGCTCACCATGGCGATGGCGCTGGCCACGCCGGCCGAGGCGGACGCGAACGGCAGTGTCCTGGTTGGCGGTGGACGGGCTTCTGCGGCGCCGGCACAGCCGGCGGGTACCGCCGCAACCGCCTACTGGGCATCGGTACCCGCCAACGGCAGGGTCAACTGTTTCAACTACTGGGGCACCTTCAAGCAAGGCACGGACGTCTTGGTCGTCGACTGGGCGACCAGCAGCACTAACGAGTGCTTCGGCATTGCGCCTGACCGCACGATCTGGCACGCCTGGACCGGTTCGGGCGGCTGGAAGGTCATGCCCGGCAATGGCCGTGCCGACTACATCTACGACGTCGGGGAGAACGTCGCCAATGGGGCTCGCGTGGTCATGGTCTCGGTGGCGGGTAGCACCTCGCTCTGGTGTCAGTACTACTACCGCGATGGCGGTTGGACTGGCTCGTGGCCGGTCTGTTGATGGGCTGACTGATCGAGTCGTTGCCGTGGGTCAGCTGTGGTGACCGGGCCGCGCCCGGCCCGGTCACCACAGCTGACCCAACCGCTGGTCGAGAGCACCTCCGAGGCCACGTGCCCGCGGAGGGCGCGGGCCTTTTGCGCGGAGCTTCCTTGTTTGTGGGGGGTGCAACCCCCACGCCTCGCCCGTCAGGGGTGCACTATTTCCTGGTTCCACTCGTGTCGCTGTTCCCTGTGCAGGCGCCAATAGTGCTCCGCGATGTCTTCGGGGTCGAACCCTGTGCCCGGGGCGATCGGACCGTCCACGGTCACGGATGCGAAGTGGACGCCGGCTGGTCCGTACTGCTTGTCCAGCAGTGTCACCAGTGCTCGTACTCCGGCCTTGCCGAGGGAGAGACTCACGTACTCGGGTTTCGGCTCGGGCATTCCGCCCGTGATGATGAACGAACCGCTGCCGCGCTGTGCCATCGCCGGGGCGATGTGGGCGGCGGCGGTGATCGCTCCCACCACGTTGACCGCCCAGGCCTCCTGGTGAGCCCGTACGGACAACTCGCCGGGCCGGTCCGGCTGGATGATCGCCGCGTTGTACACCACGGCCTCCGGTATGCCGAACTTCGCCGTTGCCGTGTCGAGTGCGGTGCGCAGCGCTGTCTCGTCGGTGCTGTCCGCGGTCAGCGCGGTCACTGGGACTCCGGTCGGGGTGAGGGCGGCGGCCAGCGTCTTCAGCTTGTCCTCGGACCGGGCCACCAGAGCTACGGGCAGCCCCTCCCGTGCGAATCTACGAGCCACCGAGAGGCCGAGGCCCGGTCCCGCTCCGATGATCACCACGCCCGGCATCGTTGCTCCTTCGCCTTCCTTCGTCACCGACGACGAAAGGCTAAAGTCTCACATCGGTGAGAAGGTCAAGGGGGAACGAGGGGTTCAGGTGCGGATCGGTGCGTTGGCCCGGAGAACCGGAGTGAGCGAACGGCTGCTGCGCTACTACGAGGAGCAGGGCCTGCTCCGGCCGGCCCGGCGGGCGAACGGCTACCGCGAGTACGGCGAGCCCGACATCGTCACGGTCGGGCGCATCCGCGCTCTGCTCGCCGCCGGACTGCCCACCACCGTCATCGCGCAGATCCTGCACTGCGTGCACACCGACGGCGAACGGCTCGTTCCCGAGCCGTGCCCGGACATGGTCACTCACCTCCAGCGGGAACACGCCCGGATCGACGAGGCGATCGGACAGCTCCGGGCCTCCCAGCGCGCACTCGGCGCACTTCTCACGGCCGCGCAAGAACAGCACGACAAGCACGGGGTAGCATCGATTACTCGTGAGTAACTTATTCTCGGTGTATCGAAAAGCCCATACGTGCCGGCAACGCCACGCTCCCTTGAATGGGCGGCATGAGCGAACCGGCACTCGGGATGACGATCTATGGGTGTGAACCCGACGAGGCCGTGCTGTTCCGGGAGCTGGCGCCGCGCTTCGGCGTGACGCCGACCATCATCGACGCGGCGGTGTCCGAGACCAACGCCGCGCTGGCGGCCGGCAACCGGTGCGTCAGCGTCGGCCACAAGACTCCGGTTGCCCACGAGACTCTGCTCGCGCTCAGCCGAGTCGGCGTCACCTATGTCTCCACGAGGAGCGTCGGCTGCGACCACATCGACGTCGGATACGCCGAGCACGTCGGCATTTCCGTCGGGAACGTCGCCTATTCGCCGGACAGCGTGGCCGATTACACCCTGATGTTGATGCTGATGTTGGTGCGGGACGCCAAGTCCGTCCTCCGCCGCGCGGACGAGCACGACTACCGGCTGAACGACGTGCGGGGGAAAGAGCTGCGCGATCTGACCGTCGGGGTGATCGGGACCGGACGGATCGGTGCGGCGGTCGTGGGGAGGCTGCGTGGCTTCGGCTCCCGCGTGGTCGCCCACGACAGCCATCCGCACGCGGACGTCGAGTACGTGCCGCTGGAAGAACTCCTGCGGCTGAGTGACATCGTCACGCTCCACACGCCGCTCGACGCCGGGACGCGCCACCTCCTGGATCGCCGTCGGCTCGAGCTGATGAAGCCCGGAGCGTTCGTCGTCAACACCGGGCGAGGACCCCTTCTCGACACCGAGGCGCTCGTCGCGGCGCTGGAAAACGGCAGGCTGGGCGGCGCCGCGCTGGACGTCCTCGAAGGGGAAGCGGGCATCTTCTACGCCGACTGCCGCGACCGGCCCGTCGAAAGCGACCTGCTGGTGCGGCTGCAGAAGCTGCCGAACGTGCTCGTCAGCCCGCACACCGCCTACTACACGGACCACGCGCTCAGCGACACCGTCGAAAACTCCATCGTCAACTGCCTGAACTTCGAAAGCGGGAAACGGCATGAATAGGCTCAAGGTCGGGATCATCTTCGGGGGCGTCTCCGAGGAACACCCCGTCTCCGTGAAGTCCGCGCAAGAGGTCGCGCGGCACCTCGACACCGGTAAGCACGAACCGTTCTGGATCGGGATCACGAAGGACGGCGCCTGGAAACTCTGCGACGGCCCGGAAGCGGGCTGGGAAGCCGGGAAGACGGCCGTTCTGTCGCCGGACCCGGGTGTTCCCGGTCTGCTGGTCCTCGACGACGGGAAGTACGACACCATCGGCCTGGACGTGGTGCTGCCCGTGCTGCACGGCAAGTTCGGCGAAGACGGCGTGGTGCAGGGCCTGCTGGAACTCTCCGGGATTCCTTACGCGGGCTGCGATGTCCCGAGTTCTGCCCTGTGCATGGACAAATCCCTCGCTTACGTCGTCGTCGGAAACGCGGGCATCGCCACGCCGAACTTCCGGATCGTCCGAGCGGGCGAAGAAGTCGAGGGACTCACCTATCCCGTCTTCGTGAAGCCGGCCCGTTCGGGGTCGTCCTTCGGGGTCAGCAAGGTTTCCCGCGAAGAAGAGCTGGCGGCGGCGATCGCGACCGCGGCGCAGTACGACTCGAAGGTGTTGATCGAGGAGGCCGTCGCCGGGAGCGAAGTCGGGTGCGCCGTCCTGGGGAACGGCCAGGAGCTGTTCGTCGGCGAGGTGGACCGGATCGCGCTGTCCCACGGCTTCTTCCGGATCCACCAGGAAGACACCCCCGAAAGCGGCTCCGAGAACTCGACGTTCATCGTGCCCGCCGACATCCCGGCCGAAACCCGCGCACGCGTCCAGGAGACGGCGAAAGCCATCTACCGCGCGCTGGGGTGCGGCGGACTGGCCCGGGTGGACATGTTCCTCACCGACGACGGCGCGGTGGTCCTCAACGAGGTCAACACCTTGCCCGGTCTGACGTCGTACAGCCGCTACCCGAGGATGATGGCGGCCGCCGGGGTGCCGCTCTCGGAACTGATCGACCGGATCGTGGCCGGGACGGCCCGGTGAACGACGACTTCGCCTTCGTGGACGAGCTCGTGCCCGGCATCCGCTGGGACGCCAAGTACGCCACCTGGGACAACTTCACCGGCAAACCGGTGGACGGGTACCTGGTCAACCGGATCGCCGGCACGAAGACCTTGTGCACCGCACTGGGCGAGGCGCAGGAAAAGGCCGCGTCCCTCGGCTTCGGCCTGCTGCTGTGGGACGGCTACCGGCCGCAACGCGCCGTCGACTGCTTCCTGCGCTGGGTGGACCAGCCGGAGGACGGCCGGACGAAGCTGTGGCACTACCCGAACATGGACCGGGCCGCGATGTTCGCCAAGGGGTACGTCGCGGCGAAGTCGGGCCACAGCCGGGGCAGCACCGTCGACCTGACCCTCTACCACCTCGGCAGCGGCGAGCTCGCGTCCATGGGTGGCGGCCACGATCTGATGGACGCGATCTCGCACCACGGCGCGCGGAGGATCTCGCGCCTCGAAGCGGGGAACCGCCGCTACCTCCGGTCCCTCATGGAGGACTGCGGGTTCGCCGCGTACGAGCGTGAATGGTGGCACTACGGCCTGAAGGACGAGCCCTACCCGGACACGTACTTCGACTTTCCCGTCGCGTAGCCGAGCGAGATCGGCAGCCGGACGGTGACGCGGAGGCCGCCCGCCGGCCGCGGAGCAAGGGTGAGCGTCCCGTCGTGGGCCTGGGTGATGCTCTTGACGATGGCCAGGCCGAGGCCCACCCCCGCCTGGTCGGTGCGGATGCGCTCGGTGCCGCGCTGGAAGGGTTCGGCGAGGGTGGCGACCAGCGGCTGCGGGAGGTGTTCGCCGGTGTTCTCCACGGTGAGCACCACGGTTCCGGGCTCGATGCCGGTCGTGACCCACACCGCGCCCTGCTCGGGCAGGTTGTGGACGATCGCGTTGTGCACCAGGTTCGTCGTCAGCTGCAGCAGGAGCGCCGGCGAGCCGAGGGTGGGCGCGGCCTCGCCGGACGTCTCGACGGTGACCCCTCGCTTCTCGGCGAGGAGCAGGAGCGTTTCGGCGGCTTCTTCCGCGACCAGGGACAGGTCGACGCGGTCGCGGCTGAAGGCCCGCTGTTCGGCGCGGCTGAGCAGCAGCAGGGCTTCGGTGAGTTCGATCGCTCGCGTGTTGACGACGCGAAGCCGTTCGTCGAGCTCGTCGGTGGTGCGCTCGGGGTCGTTGCGGGCGACGTCGAGGAGGCTCTGCGTGATCGCCAGCGGGGTGCGCAGTTCGTGGGACGCGTTGGCGGCGAACCTGCGCTGCTCGGCGACGTGCGTCTCGAGCCGGGAAAGCATGGTGTCGAAGGCGTCGGCGAGCTCGCGGAACTCGTCGGCGCGCCCGGGCAGCCGGATGCGGTGGGACAGCGATCCGTCCGCCGCGACGCGCGTGGCGTCGGTGATGCGCGTCAGCGGGGCGAGCATCCGGCCGGCGAGGACCCATCCGCCCAGCAGCCCGAACACCAGCAGGAAGACGATCACGACCGCCATGAACGGGACGAAGGCGCGAACCAGGCGCGAGCGGTTGATCCAGAAGTTGCCCTCGGTGATGATCCAGCCGTTGGGCAGGAAGTACAGGTAGAAGGCCAGCACCGCGCCCATCAGCAGGATGCCGGCGAGCATGACGAAGCCGGCGTAGCTGAGGGTGAGTTTGAGGCGGGCGCTCAGCCCGGGCTCCCTATCCACGGTTCTCGTCCCCGGTGTCGATGCGGTAGCCGACGCCGGGCACGGTCGCGATGATCCCGGGTTCGCCGAGCCGCTTGCGCAGCACGGAAACCGTGATGCGCACGGCGTTGGTGAACGGGTCGGCGTTCTCGTCCCACGCCCGTTCCAGCAGTTCTTCGGCGCTGATCACCCCGCCTCCGGCCGCGACGAGGACTTCGAGCACGGCGAACTGCTTGCGCGTCAGGGCCACGTACCGGCCGTCGCGGTAGACCTCGCGGCGGAACGGGTCCAGGCGCAGGCCGGCGATTTCGTGCACCGGCGGCCGGTTGTGCGCGCGCCGCCGGTCCAGCGCCCGGAGCCGGAGCACGAGTTCCCGGAGTTCGAACGGCTTGGTGAGGTAGTCGTCGGCGCCGAGCCCGAACCCGGTGGCCTTGTCGTCGAGCCGGTCGGCGGCGGTGAGCATGAGGATCGGCATCCCGCTGCCGGAGGCGACGATGTGCCGCGCGATCTCGTCACCGGACGGGCCGGGGATGTCGCGGTCCAGGACGGCGATGTCGTAGGTGTTGACGCTCAGCAGCTCCAGCGCGGTGTCGCCGTCGCCGGCGGTGTCCGCCGCGATGGCCTCCAGCCGGAGGCCGTCGCGGATGGCGTCGGCCAGGTAGGGCTCGTCCTCGACGATCAAGACACGCACCCGCCCGATGCTACGAGCGGGCGCCTATCGGGCGCATATCGGAAACCGCGTACGCACCGGCAACACCGCGCTGCCTTGACTGGCCGCCATGACCTCCAGTCAACGCACGTCCCTCGGCCGGGGACACGGCGCCGTGCCGGACGGCCTGCCGGTCCACGACGACGAGTCCCCGGCCGTGGCCAACCTCGATCCCGACCTGCTCGACGCCCTGCGCCGGGCCGCGGCGGACGCGGCGGCCGACGGGGTGGCGTTCGTCGTCAACGGTGGCTGGCGTTCGTGGGCGTACCAGGAACAGCTGCGGCGTCAGGGGATCGCGAAGCACGGCTCGGAAGCGGCCGCGGCCCGCTGGGTGACGACCCCGGACAGGTCGGCGCACGTGCGGGGGCAGGCGGTCGACATCGGACCGCCCGCCGCCCGGAAGTGGCTGGCCGAACACGGCGCCCGGTACGGGCTGTGCCAGATCTACCGCAACGAACCGTGGCACTACGAACTGCGGCCCGAAGCCGTCGAACACGGGTGCCCGCCGATGTACGCCGATCCGTCGCAGGACCCGCGGATGCGGTGATCACACGAAGTCCGCCGCGTGGTCACGCGCCCATTCCGCGAGCGTGCGCGCGGGTCGGCCGGTCACCTCCGGCACCGTCGACCGCACCACGTCGGGCGTCTCGACCGTGTCCGCCCAGTAGTCGAGGAGCATCTTGATGATGTCGTCGCCGACGCCGTAGGAGCGCATTTCGGTGCGGAACTCGTCCGGCGTGGTCTCGGTGAAGTGCAGCTCCCGGCCGACGGCCGCGCCGATCGCGGCGAGCTGCTCGATCCTGGTCAGCGCCTGCGGGCCGGTCATCGGGTAGGTCTTGCCCGCGTGGCCCGGCTCGGTGAGCGCCACCGCGGCGACGGCGGCGATGTCGGCCTCGTGGATCGGGGCCTGCGCGGACGTCGGGTACGGCCCGCGGACGCCGCCGGTGAACCGGATCGGCTGGGCCCAGGGCAGCAGGTTGCCGGCGAAGGTGCCGGGCCGCAGGATCGTCCAGCTCGCCCCGCTGTCGCGGACGGCGTCCTCGATCGCGGAATGGTGGAGCTGGCTGGCCGATCCGCGGTCACGCTCGTGTTCGAGAGCGGCGGCGAGCGAGGAAAGCAGCACCAGGTGCACGGATTCGGCGGCCGCCGCCTTGACGAAGCCGGCCACCTCGGCGGCCGGGAAGACGAACACGCTGTCGACGCCGTCGAACAGGCCCTCGGGCGGCGCCGCGGCCAGGTCACCGGCGATCAGCTCGACGTCCGCGGGCAGGCCGGCCGCTTCGGGGGAGCGGGTCAGCGCTCGCACGTGGTGCCCGCCGGCGAGCAGTTCGCCGACCAGGTGGCGGCCGACGGTGCCGGTGGCGCCGGTGACGAGGACGGTCTTGGTGTTGGTGTTCATGAGACCCATGGTGCAAGGTATTGCGGCAAGATCCTTGCCGCGATCCGAGGCAATGTGGAGCCATGCCGAATCCGACTTCCCGCCTGCTGGCGCTGCTGACCCTGCTGCAGACCCGCCCGTCGTGGACCGGCGCCGAACTGGTCGAGCGGCTCGAGGTCAGCCCCCGGACCGTGCGCTACGACATCCGGAAGCTGCGTGACCTCGGCTATCCGGTCGAGGCGATTCCCGGGGTCGCCGGCGGCTACCGGCTGAGTGCCGGGACGTCCATGCCGCCGCTGCAGCTCGGCGACGACGAGGCCGTGGCCATCGTCATCGCGTTGCGGACGGCCACCGGCAGTGCCGAGCTGGGTGAAGCCGCGGGCACCGCACTGGTGAAGCTCGAACAGGTGCTGCCGCGGCGGCTGCGGGGGCGGGTCGCGGCCATGCGTCAGTACACGGAGGCCGCGCGAGCCCCGGGCGGTGTCGACCCCGACCTGCTGATCTTCCTCGCCGGCGCCTGCCGCGACCACCGCCGGGTCCGGTTCGACTACAAGGAGGCTCGTCGCGAGGTGGAGCCGCACCGCGTCGTCCAGGTGGGGCGGCGGTGGTACCTCGTCGCCTTCGACCCGGCCCGCGACGGCTGGCGGCAGTTCCGCCTCGACCGGATGACGGTGAAGCGCCCGGAAGGGGCGAGGTTCGTCCCCCGCGAGGCACCTTCCGCGGCCGACGTGGTGCACGGCATCGACGCCGTCTTCGCCCGCCACCGCGCCGTCGTCCTGGTCGACGCGCCGGCCGCGCGGATCACGGCCAGGCTGCCCTCGACCGTGCCCGTCGAGCTGGTGGACGACGAGCGCTGCCGCGTGCACGCGACGGGCGAGTCCCCGGCCGCGCTCGCGCTCAACCTGCTGATGCTGGACGCGGACTTCGAGCTCGAACAGTCCTCGCCCGAGCTGGACGCCGCACTCGCCACCCTCCGGCGGCGGCTCGGCTGAGCCGCGGGTTGTACGTCCTCTGTACGCCTCCGCCGGATCATCCGCCGCATGCTGAGAACGGGCTTGTTCACCCTGATCGCCGCCCTGTGCGCGGTGCTGCTCCCGGCGACGGCGGACGCCGCGCCCGCGCCGGGCGTGCGCGCCAGCTACGCGAACCCGGTGCGGACCGACGGCCACGTCGACGCCGCCGCCACGATCGACCGGCTGCGGGCGATGAACGCCGGCACCTACGCCTTCCTCGTCCAGAACGAGACCGACTGGCACGATCTCGAGGCGTTCCTGCCCGAGGCGCAGACGGCGGGGCTGACCGTCTGGACCTACCTCGTGCCGCCGACCGAATGCCCCGGCGGGACGAGCTGCGCCGAATACCTTCCCTTCAAGAAGGACTACGTCGCCTGGGCGAAGGGCATCGGTGCGCTGGCGCAGCGCTACCCGGTGCTCAAAGCGTGGGCGATCGACGACTTCAACCACAACCTGCCGTTCTTCACGGCGACCTACACCAAGCAGATCCGCGACGCCGGCCGCGCGGTGCAGCCGGGCCTGGAGTTCTACCCCGTGGTCTACGCGGACGCGATCACGTCGTCCTTTGTGGACACGTACGGCGGGATCATCGACAGCCTGATCATGCCGTTCCGGGACGACCCGCACCGCGACACGCTGTGGACCGGCGGCTTGAGCACCCAGCTGGACACCCTCATCGCCCGGCTGGCCGCGAAGAACCGCAAGCTGATCCTGATGGTGTACGCATCGACGCTGTCGGCCACCACGGTCGCTCCGGACGTCGCTTACGTGCGCACGGTGACCGCCGTCGGCGTGCAGTACGCCGCCGCGGGCAAGATCGCCGGGGTCATCCAGTACGCGCTGCCGCTCACGCCCGGCCGCCCGCAGAAGTCGGACGAGTCGTTCGCGCACACCGGAACCGGCGGACTCGTCTTCACCGTGCACCCGGACACGGCCACCAAGGCGGGCGACTTCGCCGCGGCGAGCACGACCATCCGGCTGGACGAAGGCTCGAGCTCGTGCCGGCTGGTGCTGTGGCACAGCGACGACCGGGCCGGCACCAGCCCGGCCGGGTACCACTTCAAGCAGGCCCAGGTCGGAGGCACGCAGGTCTGGCAGCGCGATGTCGCCACCGAGGGCACGGACTGGTACACCTCGGCGCCGATCGACCTGACCTCCCGGCTGACCGGCGGATCGGCCACCTTGACACTGCGGCTGTTCGAGGCGAAGGCGGTGGCGGACTACGAGGTCGTGGCCCGCTTCGACGACGTTTCGCTGACCGGCTGCCACGTCGCGAACCCCGATTTCGAAACCACGGGCGGGTGGACGTTCAGCCGGGGGAACGGTGCGGTGAACGTCGGCCAGCACAACTACGACCCGGCGTACTCGACGTCGGTGCTCGACGCGGTCGGTCAGCTGTACGCGGCCTGATGGCCGGCTAGACGATTGATGCGTAACTCGGTTTGTGGTCGGTGAGCAGGTGGGGTTCGTGGTCGCAGATGGCCATGAGCACCTGCCGCTCGTCGATCTTCGGGTCGGCCAGGGCCCAGGCGACCGGTAGCCCGGGCATCCGCATCGGCAGAAACCGCAGCCAGCGTGCTTCGGAGGTGAACCCGAGCAGGGCTTGGGCCACGGCCAGGGTGACCAGCTCGGCGTCGGTGAGCTGTCGTCACAAACGGATCTTGAACACCCTTCGCCCATCTCCCGTCATCACCCGGACTTACGCATTACAGGCGCTGGGCCGGGTCGCGGTAGCGGTGCAGCAGGCCGGGCGAGGGCTACCGGGGAACCACCGTCATCGGGAGGTTGTCGGGATAGGCGGCTGACGTGAACTTCACCCGGACCGGCTTGCCCGCCACCGGGACCAGCCGCCAGCGGGCGGCCACCGTGGCCAGTGTGATGACGATTTCGTTCTGGGCGAAGCGGTTTCCGATGCACTGCCGGGTGCCCGCCCCGAACGGCACGAACGCGCCCTTGGGCACCGTGGCCGCCCGGTCCGGGGCCCAGCGGTCCGGGTCGAAGCGGTCCGGGTCGGCGAACGACGTGGGGTCGTGGTGGAGCGCGTGCGGGCTGACGATCACCTCGGCGCCCTCCGGCAGCCGGATGCCGCCGAGGTCGACTTCGGTGAGGGTGCGGCGCATCAGCATCCACAGCGGGTACTGGCGCAGCACCTCGTCGACCACCTGCCGGACGTAGGTCAGCCGGGGGAGGTCGTCGACGGTGACCGGGCGGCCGCCCAGTACCTCGTCGAGCTCGGCGTGCACCCGTGCCTCGATGTCCGGGTGCCGGCCGAGCTCGTGGAACGTCCAGGCCAGCGCCAGCGCGGTCGTCTCGATGCCGGCGGTGAGCAGGGTGAGCACCTCGTCCCGCGCCTGCTCGTCGGTCATGCCGGCCAGCAGCAACGTCGACAGCAGGTCGCCGCGGTCGCTGCCTTCGCGGCGCCAGTCGCGGATCACCTCCATGACGATTCCCTGCATCCGGGCGATCGCCTCGTCGAACCGCCGGTTCCCGGGCACCGGGAGCTTTTCGACGAACTTGGGCGACAACGCGCGAATCATCCCCTGCTGGATGATCACGTAAATCGACCGGCGGGCTTCGGCGATCGCCGCTTTTCCCAGCTCGGTGGAAAACAGCGCTTCGCCGACGATCGTCACCGCCAGGCTCTGCATGTCGTCGTCGATCGGCCGCACTTCACCGGCTCGCCACGAGCCGCTCATCTCCGCCGCCGCGCGCCGCATGATCTCCGCGTACGCCGCCAGGCGGTCGCGGTGGAACGCCGGTTGCATCAGCCGGCGCTGCCGCAGGTGGAAGTCCCCGTTCGAAAGCACCAAGCCATTTCCGACGAACGGCCGGAACTTGTCGAACATGGCGCCCTTGCGGAACTTCGGACCCTCGTTCACCAGCACTTCGTGCACCAATCGCGGGCTCGCGACGAAGTAGACCGGTGCCGGGCCGAGATAGAGTTTGACGACTTCGCCGTGCCCGGGCAATGTATCGGTGAATGCGAAGCGTCGCCGGAGGAGTGCCGGGGTGTGCCCGAGAAAAGGCCACCGGCCCGGTGCGACCGGGACGCTCATGCGTACTCCTCGTTGCGCCATTGTGCGGATTCCCCAAGGAGACGGCTTACGGTAGGCGCGTCCGGTCGAACGGGACAGTGCCCGATCGGGTGGTGTGGGCTCACGCGGATGGCCCAGTAGCCGAACCACGGGGAATCGCTAAGCTCTTTCCGATCCTACGGCTGAACAAGCCTCACTGAGAAGGTGTTCTTCGTGACACGATTACCGGCTTGGGTTCCACCGGGTGCCGATATCCCCGTGCCCGGCAGCGCCCGGGCACCCGGCTCCGGCGGCGCGGTCGAAGAAGTGGTGATCAAGGAAAAGCGCAGCCCCGATCGGGGATACCTGCGGACGCACGTTGCGGTTTCCGCGCTTTCCGGCGGAAGCGGTCGCAAGATCTGATGCGGACCTCTCCCATGCCGATGATCGAACCCCAGCCGGACCAGCCCGCCGCACCCGGTGCGGACCGCGGGCGGACCCGGCTCGCCCGGAAATGGGCGTACCTGCTCAGCGGCGTGACCGTCGTGTCGCTGAGCCGGGAGGAGCTCGACGTGGAGCTCGGCGGCCTGCTGGGCACGCTCTGCGATTCGCTGCACCGCGGCGATTCCCCGCACCGCACGCCCCCGGACCTGACCCCGGCCGAGCGGATCGGTGCGCGGCTGGTCGCCCTCGGCTACGTCGGCGAGCCCGGGCTGCGGTGCACGCTCGAGGTCCTCGGAAAGGGCCTGCCCGCGCTGCCCGAATTCCAGGCGGTGCCGGGCGTCGCGGACCGGGTCGTCGCGGCGCTGGGCGCGCTGTCCTGCGGCTTCCTGCTCGCGCACGAGCGCAGTGTCCTCGACCAGCAGGAGATCATGCACCTGTCGCTGCTCAAGGCGGTGCGGGACGCCCAATGGAACCTGAAGCAGAGTGAAGCGCGCTTCGAGGAAGTGGTGTCGTCGTCGGCGAGCGGGATCGCGGTCGTCGCCCTCGACGGCCGGATCGTGCGGGCCAACGCGGCGCTGGCCGAGATGCTCGGGCACCCGGTCGGCGAGCTGGCCGGCTCGGTGCTGTACGACGTCGTCCACCCCGACTCCGTCGAGGTCCTCCGCGACACGATGATGGCGCTCCTGGACGGCGGCAAGGAGCGGATCCGGCAGTCGGAGCGGCTGCTGCGCCGGGACGGCGACGTCGTCCGCATCTCGCTCACCGCCTCGCTGCTGCGCGACGCCGAAGACCGCCCCTCCCACTTCGTCGTCGTGATCGAGGACGGCACCGAGCTGATGCTGCTGCAGGGCGAGCTGAGCCGCCAGGCGCTGCACGACGTCCTCACCGGGCTGCCCAACCGCCAGTACTTCGGCACCCACCTGGAGACAGCGCTGCGGCGCGCCGACCCCGCGTACGGCGTCACGCTGTTCCACGTCGACCTCGACGCGTTCGGCATGGTCTGCAACAGCCTCGGCCGCCGGGTCGGCGAGCAGCTGCTGGTGCACTTCGCGCAGCGGCTCAAGGCGGTGATGGCCCGCGAAAAGGCGATGATCGCGCGGTTCCACAGCGACGAGTTCGGCATCCTGATCGAGAACACCGAGTCGACGCCCGACATCGACACCATCGTGCGCGCGATCAACGACGAGCTCGCCGAGCCGTTCTTCGTCGACGGGCACGGGCTCGCGCTGTCGGCCAGCGCCGGGGTGGTGCACCGGCCGGCGAAGGGCATCGACCCGCTGGAGCTGCTGCGCCAGGCGGATCAGACGTTGTGGCGCGCCAAGGAGCGGCGGCGCGGCCAGTGGAAGATGTTCGACCGGGAGGCCGACGCCCACGACCGGCGGACGCAGGCGGTGGCCGTCGGAATGGCCGGCGCCTGGGAACACGGCGAGATCGGTGTGCGGTACCGGCCGATGGCGCGGCTGGCGGACGGCGAAGCCGCCGGCGTCGAAGCCCGCCTGCACTGGAACCGGCCGGACGACACGGCCCTTTCGCACGAGTGCTGCCTGGAGCTCGCCGAGTCGACCGGGCTCGTGCTGCCGCTCGGCGACTGGGTGCTGCGCGCGGCCGGCCGGCAGGGCGAATGGTGGCGGCAGCGTGCCGGATTCGGCCTCCCGATGGTCGCCGCCCTGACCCGGCACCAGGTGGCCGACGAGGCGCTCGGCACGCGGGTGACGCGCCTGCTGCGCGACACCGGCCTGCCGCCCGGGCAGCTGATGCTCGGCGTTCCGGCCGGGGCGCTGCCGGTGTCCGGCGTCATCGAGAACGTCACCGCGCTGGCCGACCTCGGCGTGCGCGTCATGCTCGACGAGTTCGGGCTGGGGCCCGACGACCTGCGGGCGATCGAGGAGCTGCCGGTGGACATCGTGCGCGTCGACCGGCGGCTCGCGGAGTGGCAGGCGTGGTCGGACTCGACGTTCCTCGGCGCCCTGGTGCCCCTGGTCCGGCAGGTCGGCGCGACGCTCGTCGTCGACGGGATCCACACCGAGGACCAGGCGAACTGGTGGCGCACGGCCGGCGCGGAGCTGGCGACCGGCGACTACTTCGGGGTGGCCAGGCCGCCGGCCGAGCTCGCCGGGCAGTTCGCCCGGGTCTGAGGCTGCCACCGGGTCAGCCCGACGGCGACCAGCACGACCGCCATGCCGCCGAGCACCCGGGGCGTCAGCGGTTCGCCGAGGAAGAGCGCGCCGAGCGCGACCGACACCACAGGCAGCAGGTAGCCGACCGTGGCCGCCGCGGTCGGGCCTTCGTCCGCGATGAGCCGGTAGTTGAGGTAGAAGGTGATCCCGGTCCCGAAGACGCCCAGGATCGTCACCGCGACGACGGCGGTGAGCGTCAGGTGCGGCGCGGTGGACGCGACCGGCAGCGCCAGCGCGGTCAGCGCGGTGGCTGTCATCAGCTGCGCGGCCGACAACGCGAGCGGAGCGCCGTCCGCCGGCAGTTTCCGCGCCATGTAGGCGAACGCGATCGCGTAGCTGAGGCCGGCGCCGAGCAGCGCGAGCGCACCCGTGCTCAGCAGCCCCGACTGCTGCCACGGCGCGAAGATCACCACGATGCCGGCGAAGCCGAGGGCCAGCCCGAGCAGCCGTGCGGGGTTGAGCCGCCGTTCCGTCCCGAGCGCGACGCCGATCAGCAGTGACCACAGCGGGGTGGTGGCGTTCATGACGCCGGCGACCCCGGAGTCGACGGTGCGTTCCCCGATGCCGAACAGCGCGAACGGCAGCGCGTTGCAGAAGAACGCGGCGATGATCAGCCGGCCCCAGGTCCCGCGGTTCCGTGGCAGCCGCTGCCGGGCCGCGACGGCCATGACCAGGAGCGTCAGCGCGCCGAGGGCGCACCGGACGAGGGTGAGGTGGACGGGGCTCAAGCCGGTCAACGCCAGCTTGATCCAGAGGAAACCCGAGCCCCACAGCAGGGCCAGCACCACTATGCGCGCCGAGGCGCCCCGTCCACCGTTCATGAGAGCAACGGTGCCGAACAAGATCCGTCAGGACAAGCGAAGAGTTCTGGAGGGAGCTTTAAGGGTTTCTACACTGTTTTGGCGCCAAAGCCGGTCACCGAACAGCGCCAGCGCGGCGGGCAGCAGGACGCCGCGGACGACCGTCGCGTCGAGCAGGATCGCGAACGCCATGCCGAGGCCGAGCATCTTGTACTCGATCGCGGCGAGGCTGAGGAAGACGCTGAACACCCCGGTCATGATCAGTGCGGCGCTCGTCACCACGCCGGAACTGCTCGCGGTGCCTTCGACGATCGCCTGCCGGGCCGGCACCTCCGGGCGCCGGCGTTCGCGGATCCGGCTGAGGATGAACACGTGGTAGTCGGTGCTCAGGCCGAACAGCAGCACGAAGAGGAACATCGGCAGCCAGCCGAGCACTCCGCCGTAGGGCGTGAAACCCAGCAGCGGCGCCAGAAAGCCGCCCTGGAACACGAGGGTGAGCACGCCGTAGGCCGCGCCGGCCGACAGCAGGTTGAGCAGGATCGACACCACCGGCACCGCGACCGACCGGAACACCACGAGCAGCAGCACGAACGCGAGCAGCAAGATGAACCCGAAGGTGTACGGCGCCCGGGCGAGCACCTGCGTGGTGAAGTCGTGCGCTTCGGCGGTCCGGCCGGCCACCGCGTAGCCGACTCCGTCGATCCGCCCGACCGTCTGCGGCAGCAGGGTTTCGCGCAACGTCGTGAGGGTGCGGCTCGCCGCTTCGTCGTTGCCGGTGCCGCCGAGCGGGATCCGGACGACGAGCGCCTGGTCCACCGGCACGACGACGGCCGGTCGCGGTACCGCCGCGGTGAGCTCCCCGATCGCCCGGCGCAGCGCGGGCGTGTCGACCGGGCCGCCGCGGGTGTTCCAGAGGACGACGTGCGCGGGCATGGTCAGGCCGGGAAACGCTTCCTGGACGCGCACGGCCGCGTCGATCACCGGGATGCTGCGCGGCAGGCTTTCGGCCGGCGCCGGGTCCTGCAGCCGCATGCCCAGCGCGGGCAGGGTGAGCAGCACGAGCAGTGCGGTGGCGAGCCCGCTCCACAGTGCGGGCCGCCGGGTGACGACGGTCGCCACGGCGGCCCAGAAGCGGGAGCGCGTCGAACGGCGGCCCAGCCACGGGATGCGGCCGCGGTCCACCCGGGAGCCGAGCAGGGAAAGCGTCGCGGGCAGCACGGTCACCGCCGCCAGTACGGCCAGGGCGACGACGATGATCGTGCCCGCGGTCAGGCCTTGGAGGTTGTCGAGACCGGTGAACAGCAGGCCGGTCACGCACAGCACGACGGTCAGTCCCGACACGACGATCACGTGCCCCGACGTCCGCGCGGCGATCCGGATCGACTCGTCGACGCCGTGGGCGCGTTCCTCCCGGACCCGGCGCAGGAAGAACAGCGAGTAGTCGACGCCGACGGCCATCCCGATCAGCAGCGTGATCGCGGAAGTCGCGCTGTTGACCGGGATCCAGTTGTCCACAACGGACAGGAAGCCGAAGGTGGCGAACACCGCCGTGCCCGCCAGCAGGACCGGGACCGCGGCGGCGACCAGCGAGCCGAACACCACCAGCAGGATCAGCACGGTGATCGGGAGCGAGCGGGCTTCCGACCGCCCGATGTCCTCCTTGATGCTCTTGTCGACCGCGCCGGACACGGTGAGGTCGCCGGCCTGGGCCAGGCGCACGTCCGGGTGCCGGACGGCGACCGCGTCGACGGCCGCGGTCGCCGTCGCCAGGCTCGACCGGATTTCGGTGCCGGTGCCGGTGATCCGGAAGGTGACCAGTTCCGACCGGCCGTCGGCGGAGACCTGGGAGCGGATGTCCGCGGCCGCGCCCGACGTCGTCAGCGTGGTTACCAGGTCGGCCGCGGCCGCTCGGGACCGGGGCTGGACGAGGACGTTCTCCCAGAAGGGTTCGCGGGTGTGCTGGCGGTCGAGGACGGCTTGGCCGGTACCGGCGTCACCGGCGGGGCTCGACCGTGCGTCGGTGCCGGGGGCGAACGTGCCGACGGCCCAGGCCAGCGCGACGAGCGCCAGCCAGCCGAGGATCGCGGCGGCGCGGTGCCGCAGCGACCAGTTCGTGACGGCTTCGACCACCGGTCCCCGCCGGTGAGCCGGGGTGCCTGCAGGCAGCATGAACTAAGGTCCTTTTCGTGAAGGGGTGATCCGATGAGAACTCGCCCTCGGGCGAGGTGGTTGCTTCTTCCTCCTGGGCCGCCGAGTTGCCGCTCGGCGGTCCAGGGCCTCAACTGCGTTTTGGGGGGCTCCGGGTGGCGGAGCCCCGGTTGTCACAGCTCAGTCGACCTCCTTGAGCACGCGTTCGATGGACCGCAGCCGGTCCTGGACGTCCTTGAGCTGCCGCTCGGTCTCTTCCTGGGTCCGGACGGCTTTCTCGGCCAGCGACCGGTATTCGTCCTCCCGCGCCAGCTTCGCCTTGGCGCGCCAGGTCGAAGCCAGCTGCACGATCGCGATCGACAGCACGACGGTGATCAGGACGAAGACCCCGGTCACGCCGATGATCTCCTGCCACTGGTGCCAGTTCATTTCCGTCCCTCCTCGCCGTCCCCCTGGACGGATTCCGGTGTGGTGAGCGTCGGCACGGCGGCCGCGATCGCCTGCGGCGTCAGCACGGTGGAGAACGGCGTGACCTCGTAGAACCGCATCGTCTTGCCGTCTTCGCCGACCTCGGAGCTGGCGGTGACCAGGCCGGCGGCTTCCAGCTTGCGCAGGTGGACCTGCAGCAGCGCCCGGCTGATCCGCAGCTCGCGGGCCAGCTTGCTGACGTAGGTGCGTTCCGCGTGCAGGGCCGCGACGATCCGCAGCCGGTGCGGGTTGCCGAGGGCGCCCAGCTGCCGCAGGAGCTCGTCGCCGGTCGTCCACATGCAAACAAAAGTTAGCAGGTATCGGCCCGGATGGCCATCGGGGTGCTCCCCGAGATCACATCGGGGGGTTCGGGCCAGACGTGCCGCCCGGGAGGGAATTCGCGCTCAGCGCAGGGCTTTCCGGCGGCGGGTCAGCGCGGCCGGGTCGAGGTTCGCCCGGGTGCCGGCGTCGTGGCCGTCGAGGTAGCCGCTGCCGGACAGCCGCCGGGGCGAGGCGGCGCGCAGGTCGCCGTACTCCGAGTCGAACGCGTGCTGCACCATCTGCGCGCGGTCGCGGACCACCAGGGCCGCCGACCGCTCGCCGGGTACCGCCGTGCGGACGGCTTCCTGTTCGGCGTGGGAAAGCCGTTCGTGGACCGCGCGGGCGAAGCCGTGCAGCCACGTTCGCCGGTACGCGGCCAGGGATTCGCCGGGGAAGAACCCGCCCGGCCGGACGCGGGTCAGCTGCGTGCTCGCCTGCAGCAGGAGGCTGGTGAACAGCAGTTCCACCCGGCCGAGGTCGGAGCGGAACCCGAACACCGTGACGCTCTCGACCTTCTGGCCGAGGCGGTGCAGCAGCGTCCGGCAGCGCAGCGGGTACGCGACCGAGGTGAGCAGGCTCGCCTTCTCGCGGCTGTACGGGTCGGCGATGGGGATCTTCAGCGTGCCGATCTCGTCGGTGCCGGCCCCGGACGCGGCGAGCATCGCCTGGTCGATGCCGTACCGCGCGACGAGTTCGGCGGCCTTCTGGTTGTACGCCTCGGCTTCCGCCTCGGTGACCGCCGGGTCTTCGGCCTTGGCCAGCAGCTTGCGGATGCGCTCGAGCTGCGGGTCTGACTCGGTCATGCCGAGAGGGTATTCGATCAGGTGTTCGGGCGCGTGGACCGGGTCGGCGTGTCGAGGTACGCGTCGAGCGTGACGGCCAGCGCCGCTTCGGGTGACGGCGCGAAGCTCGCCCCGGCCAGACCGCCCCACAGCCACAACTGGGCGAGGCCGTGCAGGGCCGCCCACAGCGACGCGGCGACCAGCCGCGGGTCGGCGCGGTGGGTGCCGGCCGCCGCGACCAGTGCCGCGAACTCGTCGAACACCGCGCTGGACGCCGCCGCGAGCGCCGGCTCGTCCGGGTCGATCAGGTCGCGGCGGAACATCAGCTCGAACATCGCCGGGTTCTGCAGCGCGAAGTCGACGTAGCTGTGACACGCCGCCGTGAGCCGCTCCCGCGGGCCGTCGTCCGGCAGGCGCGTGCGGCGTTCCAGCAGCTCGGTGAAGCCCTGGGTGGCCACGGCCGAGAGGAGTTCGGCGCGGCCCGAGAAGTGCCGCAGCGGCGCGCCGTGCGAAACCCCGGCGGCCTTGGCGATCCCGCGCAGCGTGACCGCGCCGACGCCTTCGCCGGCCAGCAGTTCCGACGCCGTCGTGATCAGGCGTTGCCGGGTGCCCACGCCTCGTCCAGTGCCATCGGGAGCAGGTCGGGGCGCTTCGGGAAGAAGCCGTCGCCGGGCTCGCGGCCGATCAGCCGGTTGCGCGTGCGGGTCACGGCGACCGGCAGCACCTCCCGGAGCAGCCACTGCAGGTCGGCGCGCCGGCTGCCGGGCGCCGCGGTGCCGGGCAACGGCGCGAGCCAGGCCGGGTCGTGGCCGAGGCCGAGCCGGGCGAGGACGTGGGCGGCGAGCCGGCGGTGGCCGTGGGCGGACAGGTGGAGCCGGTCGGCGCCGAAGTAGCGCGAATCGGTGACGGCCGGGTCGGGCCACAGGTCGATGAGCTGGGCCCCGTAGCTGACGGCCGCTTCGCGGATGGCCTCGTTGAGCGCGACGATCCGCGGCCGCATCCGGCTGCCCAGCGGCATCCGGCGGGAGACGTCGCTGAGCGTGAACGTGACGACCACCGGCGAGATCTCGGTGCAGGCGCGGATGGCGGCGTCGACCCGGCGGGCGACGGTCCGGGCGTCCCAGCCGCGGCTCATGATGTCGTTGCCGCCGCCGAAGAGGGCGACCAGGTCGGGTTCGAGCCGGGTGGCCGCCGGGATCTGCTCGGGCACGATCTGGTCGAGCCGGCGCCCGCGGACGGCGAGGTTGGCGTAGCGGAAGCCGGGCTCGTCCTCCGCCAGGCGAGCGGCGACGAAGTCGGCCCAGCCGCGGTAGTGGCGCTGGTCCGGGTACGGGTCGTCGAGGCCTTCGGCGCAGCTGTCGCCGAGGACGACGAAACGGTGGTAGCTCATCCCGATCTCCGTAACCCGTGGTTCACCTTGTGGACACTGTCTATCAAACTTCTGTAGACGGTGTCTACTTCGGGGTTCACCCGAGCCAGGGGCCGAGCTTGTCGGGGTTCCGGACGGCCCACAGGTGCGTGATCCGGTCGTCCGCGACGGCGAAGGCGTAGACGGCGGCCAGCTCGTCCCCGCGGCGCAGGACCAGGCCGGGCAGGCCGTTGACCGTGCGCTCTTCGAGCGTCAGCGCACCGAAGGCGGCCAGCTCGGCCACGTACCGGGCGACGGGTTCGGCGCCTTCGATCGGCGCGATCGCGGCGCGGACCCGGCCGCCGCCGTCCGCGGTCAAGGTCGCGCCGGGGTCGAGCAGCCCGATCAGGGTGCCGATGTCCCCGGCGGCCCAAGCCTCCTTGAAGTCCCGCACCAGCGCGGCCTGCCGGGCGGCCGGCGCGGCGGGCCGGGCGGCGCGGATCCGGCGGCGGGCCGCGGACGCCAGTTCCCGGCACGCGGCCGGCGTCCGGCCGGTGATTTCGGCGACCTCGGCGAAGGAGTACCCGAAGACGTCGTGCAGGACGAGTGCCACGCGCTGCGGCGGGGTCATCGCTTCGAGCGCGACGAGGAAGGCCATGCTCACCGACTCGTCCAGGGTGATCCGGTCGGCCGGGTCGGGCTGGTCGGGCAGCGGCTCGGGCAGCCACTGGCCCACGTACCGCTCCCGCCGCACCCGCGCCGAGCCCAGGACGTCCAGGCAGATGCGGCCGGCCACCGTCGTCAGCCAGGCCCCGGGCGAGGAGATCGCGTCCTGCTGCGCCGGGGACAAGGCGTACCAGCGGGCGTAGGTCTCCTGGACGGCGTCCTCGGCTTCGGTCAGCGAGCCGAGCAGCCGGTAGGCGAGGTTGACCAGGTGCCGCCGTTCGGCGACGGGAAGTTCCGATGGCGTTGTCATGACTCCTCCGACGACACAGCCTGTCCGAACGTCAGGCCTGACATTCCCGTGGCCTGCTTCGTCGTACTGCTCGAAGCCCACCGAACAGGGGAGAACGACGATGAAGATCGGAATCGTGCTCGGCAGCACCCGCCCGGGCCGCGTCGGAGACCAGGTGGCCCGCTGGGTCCACGAGCGGGCCGCGCGCCGGGGTGACGCCGAGTTCGCCGTGATCGACCTGCGTGACCACCCGCTGCCCCACCTCGAGGAGCCGCCGGGCTTCTCGGGGCAGTACCAGGACGAGCGCACCCGGGCCTTCGCCGCCCTCGTCGCGTCGTGCGACGGGTTCGTCTTCGTCACGCCGGAGTACAACCACTCCGTTCCGGGCGTGCTCAAGAACGCCATGGACCACGTCCACATCGAATGGAACACCAAGGCGGCCGGGTTCGTCTCGTACGGCGGTGCGGGCGGCGCCCGCTCGGTCGAGCAGCTGCGGCTCGTCTGCGGGGCACTGCAGCTCGCCGACGTTTCCCCGCAGGTCACGCTCCCGCTGGCGACCGAGTTCGAGAACCGCACGGTCTTCGCGCCGGGTGACCACCAGCTCGCCGCCCTGGACACGCTGCTCGACCACGTCGTCGCCTGGAGCACCGCGCTGGCGCCGCTGCGGGGCGGGGAGGCGGAAGCCGCGATCAGGCGCCGGCTCGACGAGGTCATCGAGGCGCTCCGGGCCAAGGATCTCGAGGCCCTGCGCGGGGTTTACGCGCCGGACGTCTTGTCCTTCGACGTCGAACCGCCGCTGCAGCACGCCGGGGTCGAAGCGAAGCTGAAGAACTGGGCGAAGGTGTTCACCATCTTCGAAAAGGTGGACTACGAGCTGCGCGACCTGACCGTCACCGTGAGCGCGGGCTTGGCCGTCGGCCACGGCTTCGGCCGGATCAGCGGCACGCTGCCGAGCGGGGAACCCGTGACCGGCATGTGGGTCCGGGCCACCTTCGTCTTCCGGTACCGCGGCGACGGCTGGGTGATCGTCCACGACCAGGCGTCCGTGCCGTTCGATGTGGCAAGCGGCCGGGGCGTGACCGACCTCGAACCCTGAGGTCTCAAGCCATGGGCGGCGTCGAACCGAGGGCGTCGAACAGCGCCGTGGCGAGCACCAGCCCGTCCCGGGCGACCGGGGCGAGCAGGTGCTCGTCCGGCGCGTGCTGGTGACAACCCGGGTACGAGTGCGGCAGCCACAGCGTCGCCAGCCCGAGGACGTCGGTGAACACGTGGTTCGGCAGGCCGCCGCCGAAGTTCGGCAGCACCGCCACCGGGCGGTCCGAGACCGAGTTCAACCTCGCCCGCGCCCAGCTCACCCACGGGTCGCCGACCGGTGTGCGGCTCGCCAGGAAATCGGCTTCCGTGCGCACCGAAACCATCGGAAACCCTTGTGCGGCAAGATGTTTGCGAATGGCCGGAGCGACGCCCTCGACGTCCGTTCCCGCCACGTACCGCAGCTGCAGCACCGCACGGGCGCGGCCGGGGATCGCGTTGACCGGGCGGTCGACGTCCGCCGCGCCGAGTGAGAGCACCTCCAGGGTGTTCCAGCCGTAGAGCCGCTCGGCGGGCGTCAGCCGCGGGTCGCCCCACGTCTCGTCGAGGTCCGGGTCGCCCGGCGTGGCGCCGACGACGACGTCCGCCAGGGCCGCGCGCACGGACTCCGGCAGCTCCGGCGGCAGCAGTTCCGGGACCCGGATGCGGCCGTGGCCGTCGACCAGGCTCGCGATCGCGCCGGCCAGCGTCGTGGCCGGGTTGCGCAGGATGCCGCCCCAGTTGCCGGAGTGGTGGCCGCCCGGACGGAGGTCGACGTCCAGGTCGATCCGGACGCCGCCGCGCGCGCCGAGGAACAACGTCGGGGTCGCCGCGTCGAGGCGCGGGCCGTCGGAGGCGATCAGGACGTCCGCCCGCAGCAAGGCCTTCTCCCGCGCGGCGAACTCCGCGAGCCCCGGTGAGCCGATCTCCTCGCCGGTCTCGAAGAGGAACGCGAGGTTGAAGCCCAGCCGCCCGCGCTCGGCCAGCACCAGCCGCAACGCGGTCAGGTTGATCAGGTGCTGGCCCTTGTTGTCCGCGGTGCCGCGGCCGTACCAGCGATCGCCGTCCGCGGTGAGCGTCCACGGGTCCCGGCCGTCACCCCACCGGCCGGCTTCCCCGACGACGTCGGCGTGGCCGTAGCAGAGCAGTGTCGGCAGCTCGGCCGACTCGGTGCGGACGCCGACGAGGAACGGCCCGCCCGCCGGATCGGGGTTCGCGTGCTGGGTGACTTCGCAGCCGAGTCCGGTCAGCGCGGGCGTCAGGACCTCGTCCAGGTACGCCTGGATCGCGGCGCGGCCTTCGGGAGCGTCGCTGACCGTGCGGTAGGCGACCAGCCCGGCCAGTTCGGCGAAGAGGGCGCCGGAGTCGACGTGGGCGCGGGCCTTGTCGAGCAGTTCCATGACCGCCAGGCTAAAGGCACCGAACTGTACGAACGATCGTGCTACCTTCGGGCCCATGAACGTCGACGGCGTGTTTGTGGGGGAACCGAGCGTCCTGGGGTACCGGCGGGACCGGCCGGTGCGGAGCGCGATCACGAAGGCGCGGGTCACGGCGCCGGAGCTGACCCTGACCGAGCTGAACCTCGACGGTGACCGGCAGGCCGACCTCACCGTGCACGGCGGCGTCGACAAAGCGGTCTACGTCTACCCGGCCGAGCACTACCCGGCGTGGGCGGCCGACGGACTCGAGGCCGAGCCGGGCGGCTTCGGCGAGAACGTCTCGCTGACCGGCGTCACCGAGGACGACGTCCGGATCGGGGACGTCTGGTCCTGGGGCGCGGCGCTGGTCCAGGTGTCCCAGCCGCGGCAGCCGTGCTTCAAGCTGGCCATGAAGACCGGCCGCAAGGACGTCACCCCGCTGATGATCGACAGCGGGCGGTGCGGTTGGTACCTGCGCGTGCTGCGGCCCGGCACGGTGCCGACGTCCGGGCCGATCGAGCCGGCCGAGCGCGCGGACGGCCCGACGATCACCGAGGTGTACCTGGTCTCTTTCGCCAACTACGGGCAGCTGCCGGAGGACAAGGTCGAGGCGGCGCTGGACCTCGCCGACCGGGTGCTGGCCACGCCCGCGCTTTCGGCCTCCTACCGCGACGGCGTCCAGTCCACTGTGGACCGCTGGCGGGCGCGGCGTGCCGGGTGACGGCCGGATCGCGCGCGGCGACGCGACCCGGCGCCTGGTGCTGCGCCGGGCCGTGGACGTCGCTTCGGTCGACGGCCTCGCGGGGCTGTCCCTCGGCCGGCTGGCCACCGAGCTGGAGCTGAGCAAGAGCGGGGTGTTCGCGCTGTTCGGTTCCAAGGAGGAACTGCAGCTCGCGACGATCGACGCCGCGCTGGAGATCTTCCGATCGCACGTCGTGACGCCGGCGCGGACGGTGGCGCCCGGCCTGCCCCGGCTGCGCGCGGTGTGCGAGAAGTGGCTGGACTACTCGGAAGGGCGGGTCTTCCCGGGCGGCTGCTTCTTCTTCAACGTCGGCGCGGAGTTCGACGCGCGCCCGGGCCGCGTGCACGACGCGGTGGCGGCGGCGAGTGGCTCGTTCGCCGCCTTCCTCCGGGAAACGGCGTCCGAAGCGGTGGCCCGTGGCGAAGTCGACGCGGACGCCGAGGTCCTGGCGTTCGAACTCCACGCGCTGGGCCGCGCGGCCAACGCGGACGCCGTCCTCCACGGCGGCGCCGGTTTCTATATCTTGGCGAGGAGGGTGATTCGCGCGCGGCTGGACGCCGTCGCGCGGGCTTGAGGGGGAAGGCGTGAGAGTGCCGATCGTCGCCGTGGTGGCGGCTGCGCTGATGCTGGCCGGCTGCGGCAAGGAGCCCGACCCGCGGGCCTATCCGGGCAGCGAGAGCGGGGTGACCTGGGAGGAAGCGACGGCGCGGTACCGGCTTTCGCTCCCGGCCTGCCCGATGGACGGTCTGCGGTTCGACATCCAGCCGCGGCTGACCGACCGGCTGGCGTTCACCTTCACCGCGACCAAGTCCTGTGTGGATGATTACCTGACGCAGCACGGCGTGGACGCGGCGCACCCGTTCGGCCGTTGGCCCTCGGGGGTGTCAGGGACCGCGGGCGGGGCCGCCATCGGGCCGTACGACCCGCCGTTCGACGCGGAGGAGATGCGGCAGTTCGGGTGGGTGCTCGACCCGGGCGTGCAGCATGACACCTACGACGACTTCGAAACCCCGAACCGGTGGTCGACCTTCGAGGTGCTCGTCAAACCGGGACCCGACCGGGAAGTCGTCTACTTTCGCAGCGTGACCCTGGGCGGCGACGGGTGAGGGCCGCCCGCGCGGGCGGCCCTCCCGGTCACTTCCAGTCGACCTGCGGGGAGCGGTAGAAGTCGATGCCCTGCGCCACCCAGCGCGGGGCCTGCTTCGCCAGCCGCGCGCGGTAGGCGTCCCAGTTGTGCGTCGGCTTCGGGGACCAGCCGATCTCCGCGATCCCCGGCAGCCGCGGGAACGCCATGTACTCGATGTCGTCGCTGGTGCGGATGGTCTCGGTCCACAGCGGCGCTTCGACGCCCGCGACCTGGCTCTCGCCGACGCCCTTGACCAGCGTCGCCGGGTCCCAGCCGTACCCGTCGCGAACCTCGATCAGCGCGGCCCAGTCCTGGCCGAGCGGCGTCTGCGGGGTGTACTTCATGTCGAGGTAGGCGTAGTTCGCCGGCGACATCAGGATCTTGTTGCCGCGCGCCGCGGCCGCCGCGACGTCCGGGTTGTCGCCGCCGAAGTCCCAGTACTGCGGGACCGCCGACACCGGCGGGACCGACTTGGCGATCTCGTGCCAGCCGGTGACCTTCTTGCCGTACTTCGCGACGATCGGCTGCACCTTGTGCTCGAAGGTCAGGTAGTCCGCGGGCGGCGTCGAATGGGCTTCGTCGCCCCCGATGTGCAGGTACGGGCCCGGGGTGAGGGCCGCCAGCTCGCGCACGACGTCCTCGACGAACTTGTACGTGATCGGTGAGGAGATGCACAGCGAGCTGTAGCCGACCTCGGTGTCCGTGCGCGGCGGGACGGCCTTCCCGTCGCAGTTCAGCTCGGCGTACGTCGACTGCGCCGCGTTCGTGTGGCCCGGCATGTCGATCTCCGGGATCACCGTGATGTGCCGCGAAGCCGCGTACGCGACGATGTCCCGATACTGCGCCTGCGTGTAGTAGCCGCCCGGGTCGCCGTCGACCGCGGTCTTGCCGCCGACCGTCGCCAGCTTCGGCCAGCTCTTGATCTCGATCCGCCAGCCCTGGTCGTCGGCCAGGTGCAGGTGCAGCGTGTTGACCTTGTACTGGGCGATCTGGTCGATGTAGGTCTTCACCTGGTCCGGCTTGAAGAAGTGCCGGGCGACGTCGAGCATCGCCCCACGCTCGGCGAAGCGCGGGTAGTCGAGGATCGTGCCGCCGGCGACGGTCCAGGTCCGGTGCTGGACGCGCTGGGCGTCGATCGCCGACGGCAGCAGCTGCCGCAGCGACTGCACGCCTTCGAAGAGCCCGTCGGCGGTGTTGGCTTTCACCGTGACGCCGTCGCGCGCGACCTTCAGTTCGTAACCCTCGGTGCCGATCCGCGGGTCGTGGCCCAGCTTCAGCGAGAGCGCGGGCAGGCCGGCGCTGTGCGGCACGACCGGCAGCGGGAAGCCGGTGGCCGGGCGGAGCAGGCCGCGCAGGTAGTCCGCGACCTGGCCGGCCCCGCGGTCGGCGGCGATCACGGTCGACGGCGTGAGCCGGAATTCGCCGCGCGGGTCGGCCTTCGCCGAGACGGGCGCCGGGACGAGGTCGGTCACGCTCCGTTCGGGAGCGGCCGCGGCGGCCACCGCGGAAGCGGGCAGGCCGGCGGCCGTGAGACTCACGACGGCCGCGGTCAGGACGGCTCTGGACAAGCGCATCGAAGCACCTCCGGTCGGGGGACTCCCTGCAAAGGTACAGACCAGCCGGAGCATTTGGAACATTTCTTAACGAAGGGCTTTCCGGATCGCCTCCAGGACGCTCGGGTCCTCGATCGTCGAGGGCACCGCCTCGTCGCGGCCGTCGGCGATCGCGCGCATCGTCTTGCGCAGGATCTTCCCCGACCGCGTCTTGGGCAGGGCGTCCACAATGGACACATCGCGGAACGCGGCGACCGGGCCGATGTCCCGCCGGACCAGCGCCACGAGTTCGTCCCGAAGCTGGTCCGCCGGGACGTCCACGCCCGCCTTGAGCACCACGAACCCGCGCGGTAGCTGGCCCTTGAGCTGGTCGGCCACGCCGATCACGGCGCACTCGGCGACCGCCGGGTGCGAAGCCAGCACGGCCTCCATCGACCCGGTGGACAGCCGGTGCCCGGCGACGTTGATGACGTCGTCGGTCCGGCCCATGACGAACAGGTAGCCGTCTTCGTCGAAGTAGCCGGAGTCGCCGGTCAGGTAATGACCTTCGTAGCGCGAGAGGTAGGCCTCGCGGTACCGCTCGTCGTCACCCCACAGCGTCGGCAGCGATCCCGGCGGCAGCGGCAGCTTCACGGTGATGGCGCCTTCGCGCCCGGCCGGCAGCTCCTCGCCCGCCTGGTCGAGGATCCGGACGTCCCAGCCGGGGACGGGCTTGGTCGCCGAACCCGCCTTGACATCCATCGGCTCCAGGCCGCGCGGGTTGGCGGCGATCGGCCAGCCGGTCTCGGTCTGCCACCAGTGGTCGACGACCGGCACCCCGAGCTTCTCGTGCGCCCAGTGGTAGGTCTCCGGGTCGAGCCGCTCGCCGGCCATGAACAGCGTCCGGAACTGCTTCAGCTCGTACTTCTCCAGCTCACGGGCGTCCGGGTCGACCTTCTTGACGGCCCGCAGCGCGGTCGGCGCGGTGAACAGCGCCTGGACCTCGTGCTCGGCGATGACCCGCCAGAACGCGCCCGCGTCCGGCGTGCCGACCGGCTTGCCTTCGTACATCACCGTCGTCGCGCCGACCAGCAGCGGCGCGTACACGATGTAGGAGTGCCCGACGACCCAGCCGACGTCGGACGCCGTCCACCAGACGTCACCGGCGTGGACGTCGTAGACGGCTTCCATCGAGTAGGCGAGCGCGACGGCGTGACCGCCGGTGTCGCGCACGACGCCCTTCGGCTTTCCGGTCGTCCCGGACGTGTAGAGGATGTACAGCGGATCGGTGGCCGCGACCGGGACCGGGTCGGCCGGGTCGGCGCCCACCGCCAGCTCGCGCCAGTCGAGGTCGCGCCCGGTCAGCACGGCCGGTGCCTGCTCGCGCTGCAGCACGACGACGTGGTCGGGCTGGTGCTCGGTCATCCCCAGCGCGGCTTCGATGATCGGCTGGTACTCGACCACCCGCGTCGGCTCGATGCCGCAGGACGCCGCCAGGATGACCTTCGGCTTCGCGTCTTCGATCCGCGCGGCCAGCTCCTTCGGCGCGAACCCGCCGAAGACCACCGAGTGCACGGCGCCGATCCGCGCGCAGGCCAGCATCGCGATCGCGGCCTCCGGCACCATCGGGAGGTAGACGATCACCCGGTCACCCTTCGTGACTCCCAGCGAGCTGAGCGCGCCGGCGAAGCGCGCGACCGTGTCCCGCAGCTCCTCGTACGAGTACGTGCGTTTCCGTCCGGTCACGGGAGAGTCCCAGATCAGCGCGGCCTGGCCGCCGCGGCCGGCCTCGACGTGCCGGTCCAGCGCGTTGTACGAGGTGTTCAGCTCGGCGTCCGGGAACCACCGGTGGAAGGGCGGGTTCGAGTCGTCCAGGGCCCGCTCCGGCCGCCTGGTCCAGCTGATCGACTCCGCCGCGGCCAGCCAGAACGCGTCCGGCTCGGCCAGGCTGCGCCGGTAGGCTTCGGAGTACGCGCCCATGCTCCGCTCCTTCGGGTCGGAGGTTCCGCCGTTCCCCATCATGGCGCGGGAGCGGCGGCCGCGCCGGATTCCACCGCGGAAAGACCCGGCAACCTCACGGAGCCCGGGAGCGTCCTAAGCTGGACCGCGGGAAAACGCCGCGTGACGGCCACGAAGTGAACACGGACAGTGAGGGGAGCCCGGCGGTGAACGGACTCGCGAGCGCGTTGCTCTCGCTAGCCCATTCCTTGTTCGGCCCGGGCTTCTGCCCCGGCGACTGGGTATGGGCCACGAGTGCGGCCGGCGCGCTCGTCGCGCTGCTTCCGCCGATCGGCGCGGTCGCCGTGTCGATCATCCGGAAGGGCACCGGCAACCGCTACGACGCCACGACGCTGGGCGTCTTCGGGGTGATCGGCCTGGTCAGCACGCTGGTGCTGCCGTGGCTGCTGGCCATCGGCGTCTCGGGCGTCTTCCAGGCGGCGTTCGGCAACAGGAAGACCGGGCTGTCGGCGGACGAGCTCAAGACGCTGAACGGCGGCGGCTGCTGGGTGGACAACCAGCGGGAGTACCTGGGCGGCGGTCAGACCGTCTTCGACTTGCTGTCCTCGCAGCACGGCAAGGAGATCCCGTTCTTCGTCTACCTGCTGGCGTTCGCGGTCCTGGGCGCAGGCTCGCTGTTCTTCGTCATGCTGCAGGGCCGCACGGCCTTCCGCCGCGGCCCGAAGTGGCCGTCGCGGTTCTTCTGGATCCCGTTCGCCGCGATGCTCGTGTTCAGCGTCGGCATGGAGGCGAACACGGCGCTGCACTTCTTCCTCGGCTTCCTGCCGTTCAGCGTGCTGGGCCTGATCCCGGTCGCGATGGTCGGGCCGCCGCCGTGGTCGGTGATCAACCGATCCGACCGGTCGGACGAGCCGCCGCCGCGCCGCCAGCAGGAGCCCCCGGGGCCGCCGCCCTCGCAGGTCCAGCCGCGCCCCACCCCGCCGCCCCCGCCGCCGCCGATCAACCGGCCGTACCCGAAGACGGCGCTGGCTTCCGCGCCCGAGCCGCCGTCCCCGCCGCTCGGCGCGCTGGCCGCGGCGCCGGGCCCGATCCCGCCGCCGCCCGGCTCCCGCAACGCCGGCGGCAGCCGCTACCGCCGCGTCAAGCAGCTCGGCGCGGGCGGCTTCGGCACGGTCTGGCAGGCCGTCGACACCCAGCTGAACCGCACGGTCGCGCTGAAGATCGCGCACGCGCCGGACCGCGACACGGCCGAGCGCATGCAGCGCGAGGCCCGCGCGCTGGCCGTGGTCAGCCACCCGAACTGCGTCAAGGTGTACGACCTCGCCGAGGAGCCGGACGGCCTCGCGCTGGTGATGGAGTACCTCGAAGGCCGTCCGCTGGCCGAGCTGGTCGACGGCCAGGGCCCGCTCGACGACGTCGCGGCGGGCCGCCTGTGGGCGACGATGGCGGGTGCCCTGGCGGCGGCGCACGAGAAGGGTGTCCTGCACCGCGACATCAAGCCGTCGAACGTCGTCCTCGACCGCAGCGGCCTGGCCCACCTGATCGACTTCGGCATCGCCCGCAGCCAGGGCGATTCGAAGATGACGGCCACCGGGATGATGATCGGCACGCCCGACTTCGTCGCCCCGGAGCAGGCAATGGGGTCGGCGGCGTCCCCGGCGTCCGACGCGTGGCAGCTGGCGGCGACGATCAGTTACGCGCTGTCCGGTCAGCCGCCGCGCGGAACGCGGGAGACGCCGATGGCGGCCCTGATGGCGGCGGCCCGGGCCGAGCCGGTGTCGCGGCTGCCCCAGCGCAGCGCGCACGCCCGCTTGCTGGCGGCCTCACTGGACCCGGAACCCCGCCGCCGCCCGACGTTGAACGCGGTGCGGCGCGAGGTCGAGGGCTGGCTGTCGCGGGCGGGCAAGTCCGCGGACGGCCCGGTGACGCGGGTCGTGCCGCGTCAGCCGGGGAGCGGGCTGCCCCGCCGCTAGCCGGTCGTGAGTGTTCGGTGAGGTAAACCGAACACTCACGACTTGCGGCAAACTCAGCCACAGGCTTTGACGGGTTTGGACTACTTAATCTTTGACTGCGCTTCAGCTTCTTCGAAGAGTTCTTTGAGAGTGGAAAAAGCAACATAAGGAAGCTCTCTAGTCTCTTCGCGTAATCGCTCCTCTCGTAGCTTGTTTAGAAGTCTCTCGTATTCTTTGTTGGAGAAGCTGAACTCTCCATTTTCGATCCTGCTGATGGTCCCGGTGCTGACATCTATCCTGGTAGCTACGTCCTCTTGGGTAAGTCCGAGCCTGCGCCGCAAGCGTGCGAGGTCGTTGGAAGAAAGCATGTTTCGACTCCTGCTCTGATGGTTGTATCCCTTGGTCCAGCCATTGCATCATGTGGCGTCGGATTGACGCGTCCGGGATGCGAATAGTGGATGGGGTCACCTGCAGGGTAGGTCGGCGGCGGAGGTGGTTTCGCGAGATTTTGCGAATTTCCCGAAAGGATCCTTTGTGTTATCGAAATGTGACCCATTGGGGCGGTCTAGCCGTACCGGATTGCCCGTTGGCCCGGGTGGTGCCCATCCGCCCCGCCGCTAGCCGGGCTTCACGGCCGAGAAGGTCACGATCTCCTTCGGCCGGGCCTTCACCTCGACCTGCTCGAAGCCGGCCTTCGCCAGGCGTTCCGGCAGCGTCGACGCGTCGACCACGTTCATCGTGTCGCCGATGTGCAGGAGCCGGAAGCGGAAGCTGAGCTGGCTGTCGGTCCCGCAGAACCGCCCGCCCGGGCGCAGCACCCGGGCGGCTTCGGCGAAGATCGCGTCCTGCAACGGCACCGTCGGAACGTGGTGCAGCATCGTGAAGCAGACGACCGCCGAAAAACGGCCGGCTTCGAACGGCATCTCCGCGCCGCTGCCCGCCACGACGTCGGCGCGGGTGCCGAACTTCGCGCGCAGGAGCTCGGTCGAGGCCGGATCGATCTCCAGGACCGTCAGCTTCGGCACCACGTCGAGCAGCACCTTCGTCGTCGCGCCGAAGCCGGGACCGAGCTCGAGGACGTCGTCGCCGAGGTCGTGGCGGGCCAGCCAGGGCGTCAGGCGTTCCTCGACGGTGTCCGCCCACTTGGCGGAGCTGCAGATCTTGCGGTGGATGAGGTTCATCGGCATGCCTCCGACGCTATTTCGGTACGCCGGTGACCGGTAGCCGATACGCTGCCAACCGATGTCGCGAACCGGTCAAGCCATGCTGCTCGGCGCCTTCGACCTGCCCGCCGGCACCTGGTTCCCGTGGCACGAGCACCCGGCTCACCAGCTGGTCTGGTCGGCCCGCGGCGTCGTCGCGGTCAAGGCGGGCGACGCCGGCTGGGTGCTGCCGCCGACGCGGGCCCTCTGGATGCCCGCCGGCGTCCGGCACCGCACCGGCGCGCTCGGGCGGGCGGCCCTGCGCGGCATCTACGCCGACCCGGCGCGCTCGCCGGTGTCGTGGCCGGAGCCGCGGATGGTCGTCGTCCGGCCGCTGCTGCGGGAACTGCTGGAGTACCTGACCGGCGACGGCGTCGCGCCCGCGGCCCGGCTGCGCGCCGAAGCCGTGGCCTTCGACCTGCTGGAGCCCCTGGACGTGGTGCCGATCGTGGTGCCGTCGCCGTCCGACCCGCGCGCGCTCGACGTGGCGGCGGCCGTGTTCGCGAACCCGGCCGATCCGCGGACCCTGGCCGAGTTCGGCCGCGCCGTCGGGGCCGCGGAACGGACGCTGGCGCGGATCTTCGTCCGCGAGTGCCGGATGCCGTTCGGGACCTGGCGCACGCAGGTGCGGCTGCGTGCGGCGTTGCCGCTGCTGGCCGAGGCGACGCCGTTGGAGACGGTGGCCTGCCGCGTCGGGTACAGCTCGGCGAGTGCGTTCGTCGCGGCTTTCCGGCGGGCCGTCGGGGTCACGCCCGGGGCGTACTTCGCGGGCTGACTAGCGCCAGGACGGCAGCCAGCGCTCGGCCTCCCACTGGCCGTTCGTGATCGCGATGCCGTTCAGGATCGGCCACAGCCAGGCGAAGTTCGCCACCACCAGCCCGACGTACAGCGACACCACCAGCAGGCCCGTGCCGCGTCTCTCGAAGCCGCGCCGGGCGCTGCCGAGGATCTGGCCCAGGCACAACGTCAGCCCCAGCACCAGGAACGCCGCCAGCGGCGTCGCGTAGAAGAAGTACATCTGGCGGTCGATGTTGGTGAACCAGAAGACGTACCCGCCGAGGTAGCCGACCAGCACGGCGGCGTAGCGCCAGTCCGCGCGGAAGATCGAGCGCCACGCCGCCCAGCCGAGCATCGGGATCGCCAGCCACCACATCGCCGGGGTGCCGATCAGCATCGTCGCGCTGATGCAGCGGGCCTCGCCGCAGCCGGTGACTTCGCCGTTGTAGCTGTAGAGCATCGGGCGCAGGCCCATCGGCCACGTCCACGGCTTCGACTCCCACGGGTGCGGGTTGTCCTTGGGCGTGACCAGCGTTTCGTGGAAGTGCAGGACGTTGCCCGTGTAGTCGCCGAGCGAGCGCAGCGCCGGCGGCACCCACGACCAGAAGCCCGGGGCGATGTCCTTGATCTCGGTGTAGTGCCGGTCGGTGGCGGTCTCGCTGGCGAACCAGGCCCAGTACGCGGCGAAGTACATCAGGAACGGGATGATCAGGATCGCCCACAGCGCGGGCAGCACGTCCCGGCGGATCGTGCCCAGCCAGGGCCGTTCGACGCCGGCCGCGCGCCGGGCGGCGACGTCGAAGCCGACGCAGAGCAGCCCGAACGCGACGATGTAGTACAGCGCCGACCACTTGACGCCGAAGGTGAGCCCGATCATCAGGCCGGTCGCGAACCGCCACCAGCGGAACCCGAGCTTGGGGCCCCAGACGGACTCGTTGACCCAGCCCTCGCGGACCGCCGTCGCGAGCCGCTCGCGCACCTGGTCGCGGTCGGCGAGCAGGCAGGCGAACGCGGCGAGCACGAACAGCGCGATGAAGATGTCGAGCATGCCCATGCGCGACTGCAGGTGCAGGACGCCGTCGCTGATCACCAGGATGCCGGCGATGCCGCCGAGCAGCGTCGAGCGCGTCAGGCGGCGGGCGATGCGGACGACCAGCAGCACCATCAGCGTGCCGGCCAGCGCGGGCATGATGCGCCAGCCCCAGCCGTTGTAGCCGAACAGCCATTCGCCGATCGCGATCAGCTGCTTCGCCAGCGGTGGGTGGACGACCAGTTCGTAGCCGTAGTTGTCCTCGTAACCGCCGTTGCGCAGCACCTGCCACGCCTGCGGCACGTAGTGCTTCTCGTCGAAGACGGGGCTGCCCTTGTCGGTCGGCACGCCGAGGTTCTGCAGCCGGACGATGCCGCCGATCACGGTCAGCACGAGGGTGACGACCCAGCCGCGCAGCCGGTCGGCCGGCATGCCTCGGCCGAGCAGGGTCAGCTCGCGGTCGGTGGGCGGCCGGAGCGCCTCGACCGGGTCCGGCCGGACGCTCTCGTCGTCGGGACGGGTCAGCACGGCGGTCACGGGGCGATCCTACGGGCGGGACGGGGCGTCCGTCGTCCGGATCCGCTGATCAGCCTAGGCTGGCCGGGTGACTTCGGGCCGCCTCATCCTCGCCGCCACCCCGCTCGGCGACGTCCGCGACGCTTCACCGCGCCTGGTTTCCGCACTGGCGGAAGCCGACGTCATCGCGGCGGAGGACACGCGGCGGCTGCGATCGCTGGCTTCCGCGCTGGAAGTGACCCCGCGCGGCCGGGTGGTGAGCTTCTACGAGGACGTGGAAACGGCGCGCCTGCCCAAGCTGCTCGAGGCGCTGCACGCGGGCGAGACGGTGGTCCTGGTGACGGACGCCGGGATGCCGAGCGTGTCCGACCCGGGCTTCCGCCTGGTGGCGGCCTGTGTGGCGGAAGACCTGCCGGTGACGTGCCTGCCGGGCCCGTCCGCGGTGACGACGGCGCTCGCGTTGTCCGGATTGCCGTGCGACCGGTTCTGTTTCGAGGGGTTCGCGCCGCGCAAGCCGGGCGAGCGGACGAAGTGGCTGACGTCGTTGCGCGCCGAACCCCGGACCGCGGTGTTCTTCGAGTCCCCGCACCGCCTGGGCTCGCTGCTGGCCGACGCGGTGTCTGTTTTGGGCGGTTCACGGCAGGCCGCGGTGTGCCGTGAGCTGACGAAGACATACGAAGAGGTGAAGCGGGGAACGCTCGCGGAACTGGCTTCGTGGGCCGCGGACGGGGTACGCGGCGAGATCACGGTGGTGCTCTCGGGTGCCGAGCCGCGGTCGGTATCGGTGGCGGACCTGGTGGACGAGGTCGCGGCGCGGGTGGCTTCGGGCGAGCGCTTGAAGTCCGCGGCGGCGGAGGTCGCCGAGGCGACCGGCGTGTCCAAAAAGGAGCTTTACGACGCCGTGCTGGCGGCCCGGAAGGCGGGGACCGGTGGGCACGTGGGGTGAGGGTCCGGTGTTGTCTTTCCAATCGAAGGTCGACCACGGGTGCCTGATCGTGCGGGACGTCGGTGCCGAGGACGACCTGACGGACTGGGACCCGGCCGACGCCAACTGGTACCGGTCGGGGAACAGCATCATCTTCGGGGTCATGCCCGGTGTCGAGGGGCCCGTGCAATGCGCAGTCTTCGACGAGTGCCCGGAACCGGCGCTGCCGGTCGTCTTGGCCCGGCAGGAGATTTCGGCACCCTCTCGGCGTCTCGTAGTGCACGATCCGAACGAAACCGTCCGGTTCGAGTTCCGGGTGCAAGCTGAGGTCGTCGAACTGCTTCTGCTGGTGGACGACGGTGACTTCGCTTCCCGGGTGCAGATCGTCAGCACCGCGGCGGGCTGACCGGAGCGGGTATCAGGTCAGCAGCGCGGTCACTGCGGCGTGCGCCTTCGCCGCATCAGGTGCGTCTCCGGTGATCACGTCCGTGTACACGAACGACTCGCCGATCCGCACCAGCAGGTAAGCCAGGTCCGGCACCGGCAGCGGCGGGACCAGCCGCCCGGCTGACACCTCCCCGGCCAGCAGTGACTCCAGCTTCTCCGTCGTCCGCCGCTGGCACACGCTCGCCCGGGTGGTCAGCAGCCGCAGTGCCCGCTCCGGCTCGCGGCGGAGGAAGTCGCGGAACGGTGGCGAGTCGTTCGCGAACCGGACGTACCCGCTCACGAAGTCCGCGATCCCCGCGGCTCCGCGCCCGGCGCACGACGGCCACAGGCGCGCGATCGAAGCGGACGAAAGCGACCACAGGATCTCGCCCAGCAGCAGGTCGCGGGAGCCCACCCGGCGGTGCAGGGTCGCGCGGCTGATCGACAGCGCCTCCGCCAGCTCGCCCATGTCCACCCGCCGGCCGGCCAGGAACCAGTCGCGGGCGAGGTCGAACGCAGCCGAGTGAGACATATGCCAGAATGTCTCACATCGAGCAGCGGACGGCGAGAGGGACAGCGACATGCGCGCAGTGCAGGTGACCGAGTTCGGCGGACCCGAGGTGCTCACCCCCGTCGAGCTGCCCGACCCGGTGGCCGGCCCCGGCGAGGTGCTCATCGACGTCGAACGCATCGGCGTCAACTACGCCGACACCCACCAGGCCGAGAACTCCTACCTCGCGCCGTCCCAGCTGCCGCTCGTTCCCGGTGGCGAGGTCGTGGGGACCCACGACGGCAAGCGGGTCGTCGCCCTGCTCAACGGCGGTGGCGGGTACGCCGAGAAGGCCGTCGCCCCGGCGGCGACCACCTTCCCGGTTCCCGACGGCATCGACGACCTCACCGCGCTGTCCATGCTGGTCCAGGGCGCGACCGCCTGGGTCCTGCTCCGCAAGAACGCCCACCTCGAGCCGGGCGAGTCGGTCGTGGTGCACGCCGCTGCCGGTGGGGTGGGGACCGTCGCCGTGCAGCTCGCCAAGGCCTGGGGTGCCGGGCGCGTCATCGCCACCGCGAGCAGTGACGAGAAGCGCGCGCTCGCCCTTCGAGCTCGGGGCCGACGTCGCCGTCGACTCCCGTGCCGGGGACATGACCGAGGCCCTGCTCGACGCCAACGGCCGCCGCGTCGACGTCGTGCTCGACATGGTCGGCGGCACGACGACCGACCAGAGCATCGCCGCGCTCGCCCCGTTCGGCCGGCTGGCCTTCTACGGCATGGCCGGGCGCGAGAACCCGAAGCCGGTCGAGCTGCGCAACATCCTCGGCCACAGCACCACGATCAGCGGGATGTGGCTGCCGCACGTCTTCCGGCTGCCGGGCAACGTCTTCGCGACGGCCCTCACCGAGCTGTTCGACCTGGTGCTGGCGGGCAAGCTCAAGGCCATCCCGGGCGGCGAGTACGCGCTCTCGGACGCCCGGGGCGCGCACGAGGCCCTGCGTTCCCGCAAGACCGTCGGCAAGCTACTGCTCGACCCCGGCAAGTAGCGGGTTCGCCAGGAGGTGTTCCAGGGGTGCCGCCTTGTGGAGGCACTCCTGCCACTCCGCCTCCGGGTCCGAATCCGCGGTGATGCCGCCGCCGACACCCAGTGCGATCGTGCCGCCGGCGATCTCGAACGTCCGGATCGCGACGTTCAGCTCCAGTCCCGCCACCGGTGACACCAGCCCGATCGCGCCCGTGTAGACCCCACGGCCGCGGCTCTCCAGCGCGGCGATCAGGTCCAGCGCGCGGATCTTCGGCGCGCCCGTCACCGACCCCGGCGGGAACGTCGCGTCGAGCAGTTCGGAGTCCGGGACCGAAGGCCGCAGCACTCCCGTCACCGTCGAGTCCAGGTGCCAGACCCCCGGCGCCGGCCGGACCTCCAGCAGCGAGGGCACCGTCACCGACCCGACCTCGCACACCCGGCCGAGGTCGTTGCGCACCAGGTCCGTGATCATCACGTTCTCCGCGACGTCCTTGGTGGACCGGCGCAGCAACGCGGCGTTCCCGTCGTCCTCCGGCCCGCGGCGGGGGAGGGTCCCCTTGATCGGCGTCGACCGCACCGAACGTCCGTGGCGCGCGAGGAACAGCTCCGGAGAGAACGAGACCACCGAACCCCACGAGCCGGCCAGGAAGGCCGCGCGGCGGGGGGCAATCGACCGCACTCCGGCCGCGAACAACGCCGACGGCGAGCCGGAGAACGTGCCCGTGAACCGCGCGCAGATGTTGGCCTGGAACAGCTCCCCGGCCTCGATCGCGTGCACGCACGCCTTGACCGCGTCCCGGTGCTCCGACGGCAGCGGACGCCGCAGTGGCCCCGCCGTCCACGAACGGGCCGGAACATCCGCGGCCAGCAGTGACTCCATTGTGGACAGCGCGGGGCCGCCGCCGTCCAGGGATTCCAGGTAACAGGTGCCCGAGGCGGACCACCGCAGCACGTGGTCCGCCCAGCCCCACGCCGAAGCGGGCAGCGAACCGGTCCGGTGCGAGGGGTCGGCCAGGTCGTAGGCCAGGTACCCGAACCAGCCGCCGCCGACCACGCCCGGCTCGGCGTCGGCCTGCTCGGTGAGAGCCGGAAAAGCGCCGGGCGACAGGTCCGGCGACGGCGCGATCACCGCCCGGGAAGAAAACCACTCGCCGGACAGCATCGCGGGCGGCGGCAACCCGCGTGCGGCGGCGTGGTGGGCGAGTACCGAGAAAGCGCGCGACGGCGTCAGGTTCGTCCGGAGCGGCCTGCTCGTCACGCGCATGGCGACATACCACCACACGTCAGAGCAGCAGGTCGCCCAATGTGAACGGGTACACGACGGCGTTCTGCTCCACCGGCGCGGCGATGCCGGGCACGTCCGGGGCGTACGCGTGCTGGTGCACGCCGAGCCGCGAGTGGAACCAGCCCGCGCGCCCCGGGATGCCGTTGTGCCGGACCAGCCACAGCACGACCTCGCTGTCGGCCCAGCGGTCCGGGTGCAGCCGGTGCTGCCAGCAGTCGTGGTCGGCGTAGACCAGCACCCGTTCGATGCGCGCCGCGTGCCGGACGTGCTTGATCCACGCCTTGACGAACCGGTCGTCGACGCTCGGCGCCGCCACCTCCAGCGCCGGCGCCAGCGAGCCCGGGGCGAACGCGCCGAGCCGGCTCGCCGTCCGCACGAAGAAGTCCGCCTGGTCGTGCACCGCACCGGGCCGGGCGTAGTGCCGTCCGCCGGCGTGCAGCCCGGCTTCCTGCGCGCCGGCCAGGTTGCGCTCCGCGGCGGGGTTGCTCCAGTTGACGTTCTCGCTGATCGTCACCGACACGAACCGGGTCTGCGCGGCGCGCACGGCCTGCCAGTCGGTCACGTGCTCGCGGTGGGACAGCGAGATGCCGAGTTCACTCTCCGGCTCTGTCACGGTCCCGCCCCCGGCGCGTCGATGGAGAGCACACCATACGTCGCCGGAGGCGGACCCGCAGTGAACGCACCCGCGGGTTTGATCAGGCGTTTTCCTTCTGGAAGGTCCGTGTTCCCCACCACAGGGACAACACCGCCATCACCAGCACCACGACACTGCCCGTGAACAGCGCATCCATCGTGAAGTCACCGCCGAAGCTGTTCCGCTCGACGTCGACGACGTGCCGGAACGGGTTGATCCGCGAGACCGTGTAGAGCCAGTCCGGCGCCTTCCCGGCGGTGATCGGCAGCAGGATCCCGGAGAGCAGCAGCAGCGGGATGAGCACCGCGTTGAGCAGGGCGGGGAACGTCTCCTCGCTCTTCAGCGTCAACGCCAGCGCGTAGGAGCACGATGCCAGCGACACCGCGAGCAGGAACACGATCACCAGGCACAGCAGCACGCCGCCGACGGGTGCGTCGAGGGGAAACACCAGCGCGGCCAGCACGATGATCAACACGGCCTGCACCACGGCCTGCAGCGCGTTGGCCAGTACCTTGCCCAGCAGCAGCGCGATCCGGCTGACCGGTGTCACCCGGAACCGCTCGACGACGCCGGAGCGGTATTCGGCCAGCAGCCCGAAGCCGACGAACGAGCTGCCGAACAGGGCCAGCTGGGCGATCAGCGCCGGGGTCAGCAGCATCCAGCCCTGCACTTCGGTCAGGCCCTGGCCCTGCATGGCCTGCACCATCAGCGGCCCGAACAGGAACAGGTACAGCAGCGGCTGCATGATGCCGATCAGCACCCAGGTCGGGTTGCGCAGCGCCGCGGTCATGTCGCGGCGGAAGATCAGCCAGGTGTCACGCAGCACGGCCGGCCTCCTCCGCTTCCCGCAGCGAACGCCCGGTCAGGGTCAGGAAAACGTCGTCGAGCGTCGGCCGGTGGACCTGGACCGACAGCATCGTGATGCCCTTGGCGTCCAGGGCGCGCAGCAGCTCCGGCAGCGCGACGTCGCCGCGCGGCACCCGGAACCGGACCTCCCCGCCGTCGGTGGACAGCTCCTGCGCGCCGGTGAGCCGCCCGGCGATCTCGGCGGCGTCGGTGGCCTGCCCGGGGTCGACACCCACTTCGACGCGGTCGCCGTTGACCCGCGCCTTGAGCGCGTCCGGCGTTCCCTCGGCGACGATCCGGCCGTCGTCGATCACGATCAGCCGGTCCGACAGCGCGTCCGCCTCGTCGAGGTAGTGGGTGGTGAGGAAGACCGTGACGCCCTGGTCGGCGCGCAGCCGGCGGATGTGCTCCCACAGGTTGGCGCGGCTCTGCGGGTCGAGGCCGGTCGACGGCTCGTCGAGGAACACCAGGGCCGGCGAGTGGATCAGCCCGAGCGCGATGTCGAGCCGCCGTCGCTGCCCGCCCGACAGCGTCTTGGTCAGCCGCTGGTCCAGCCCGGTCAGGTCGAGCTGCTCGGCGAGTTCGGCGCCGCGCGCGATCGCGCTGGCCTTGCTCATCCGGTAGAGCCTGCCCTGCAGTTCCAGCTCGTCGGCGACCTTGCTCTCCGGTGCGCTGCCGCCGCCCTGGGCGACGTAGCCGATGCGCTTGCGCACGCCCAGCGGGTCGGACAGCAGGTCGCAGCCGCCGACGGTCGCGGTGCCCGCGGTCGGCTTGAGCAGCGTGGTCAGCATGCGCAGCGTGGTCGTCTTCCCGGCGCCGTTCGGGCCGAGAAAGCCGACCAGCTCGCCCGCTTCGACGTCGAGGTCGACGCCCTTCACCGCGTGGACTTCGCCCCCAGTGCGGCCCTTGCGGCGGAACCGCCGCTCGAGACCGCGTGCCGTGATCATGAGAACCCCTCTCGAAAAGTAGTCAAGCTTGACTAGCTGAGCCGCACACTGTGCCCCAGAAGAGTGCACTAGTCAAACTTGATTACCGGGCGGTCGGCTCGCCGAACGCCTCCCCGGACTCGTCGGCCATCACGTACTCGCCCGCCTCCAGCCGGGCGATCAGCGCCGCCAGCCAGGTGAGGCTCGCGTCGGTGATCCCGCCCCACAACCGGTACAGCTCGCCCACGTGCTCAGGCGTCCCGAGGCCCATGTTGACCTTCAGCTCCTCGAGCATCAGCTCCGCCTGCCGCTGCTCGGCTTCCAGGTGCACCAGCCGGTGCCGGAGCAGGTTGATCACGCGCGCCCGGGGCAGGGTGGTCATCAGCGAGATCGCGGCCGACAGGTCGGGGTGGTTGAGCTGGGGGTCCGACAGCGCCTTCGACAGCAGCACCTGGTACTCCTGCTCGCCCTCGCCGGTGAGCCGGTAGGCGATCCGGTCCGGGCCACCCTCGCCCGGTTCGACGTCGACCTGCTCCAGCAGGTCCTCGGCGCTCATCTTCTTCAGGGCGTGGTAGATCGACCCGGGCTGGACGTTGGCCCACTTGTCCGCCGACCAGGTCAGCAGCTCGCGCCGCACCTGGTAGCCGTGCGCGCGGCCGTACATGCGCACCACCCCGAGCACGAGCAGCCGTGTCGCCGACAACCGGGCCTCCCTCTCGACAAAGCGTGTGACGCCCTCCGTAGGCTAATAAGGTATGAGCACCCCTGTGTTGACCGCGGTGGCCTGGCCCTACGCCAACGGCCCCCGCCACATCGGCCACGTGTCCGGATTCGGCGTCCCGTCCGACGTCTTCTCCCGCTACCAGCGAATGGCCGGCAACCGGGTGCTCATGGTCTCCGGGACCGACGAACACGGCACCCCGATCACCGTCCAGGCGGACAACGAGAACTCGACCCCGCAGGAGACCGCGGACAAGTACACCCGCCAGATCGGCAACGACCTGCAGGGCCTCGGGCTGTCCTACGACCTGTTCACGCGGACCTCCACCGGCAACCACGCCGAGGTGACGCAGCAGATCTTCCTGGCGCTGCACCGCAACGGCTACGTCGTGCCCAAGACGACACGCGGCGCGATCAGCCCGTCCACCGGCCGCACGCTGCCCGACCGCTACGTCGAGGGCACCTGCCCGATCTGCGGGTACGACGGCGCGCGCGGCGACCAGTGCGACAACTGCGGCAACCAGCTCGACGCCGCGGAGCTGATCAACCCGAAGTCGCGGATCAACGGCGAGACGCCGAAGTTCGTCGAGACCGAGCACTACTTCCTCGACCTGCCGGCGTTCACCAAGACCCTCGGCGACTGGCTCGGCACCAAGAACGACTGGCGCCCGAACGTCCTCAACTTCACCAAGAACCTGATCGACGACATGCGGCCCCGGCCGATCACCCGTGACCTCGACTGGGGCGTCAAGATCCCCCTCGACGGCTGGCGCGACCAGCCGCTGAAGCGGTTCTACGTCTGGTTCGACGCGGTGATCGGCTACTTCTCGGCCAGCGTCGAGTGGGCGCGGCGCTCCGGCAACCCGGACGCGTGGCAGGAGTGGTGGAACAACGCCGACGCCCGGTCGTACTACTTCATGGGCAAGGACAACATCACCTTCCACGCCCAGATCTGGCCTGCCCTGCTGTTCGGGCACAACGGCGAGGGCGACAAGGGTGGCGAGCCGGGCAAGTACGGCAAGCTGCACCTGCCGGACGAGATCGTCTCCAGCGAGTTCCTCACCATGAGCGGCTCGAAGTTCTCGACCTCCCGCGGGCGCGTCATCTACGTCGAGGACTTCCTGCGCGACTTCGGCCCGGACACGCTGCGGTACTTCATCTCGGTCGCCGGCCCGGAGACCCAGGACACCGACTTCACCTGGGACGAGTTCGTCCGCCGGACCAACTTCGAGCTGGCCAACGAGTGGGGCAACCTGGTCAACCGGTCCATCTCGATGGCGCACAAGAACGTCGGCGCCATCCCGCGCCCGGAGGCCCCGACGGCGGCCGACGAGGACCTGAAGGCGTTGTCCCGCAAGGCGTTCGACACCGCCGGCGCGCACCTGGCCCGGTCCCGGTTCAAGCTGGCCGCGGCCGAGGCGATGAAGGTCGTCACCGCGGCGAACAAGTACATCTCCGACCAGGAGCCGTGGAAGCTGAAGGACGACCCCACGCGGCGCGACACCGTGCTGCACACCGCGCTGCAGGTCGTCAGCGACGCGAACACGCTGCTGACGCCGTTCCTGCCGCACTCGGCGCAGAAGGTGCACGAGGCCCTCGGCGGCACCGGCGTCTGGGCCGCCCAGCCGGAGCTCAAGGAGGTCGACGACCTCGACATCGCCGGCCGGGTCAACCCGATCCTCACCGGCGACTACGCGGCCGAGCAGGCGAAGTGGGCGTCGACGCCGATCGAGGTCGGCAAGCCGCTCGCCAAGCCGAGCCCGTTGTTCACCAAGCTCGACCCGGCGCTCGGCGAGACCGGTCCGGAGTGGGCGCCGATCATCAAGGAGTAAGAGGTATGCATGGGTGACGAGAAGCGCGAGCTGCCGCCGGTCCCGGACCGGCTCCCGGTGTCGGTGGTGGACGCGCACACCCATCTCGACGCGTGCGGCGCGGTCACCGCGGCCGATGTCACGGCCATGGTCGACCGCGCCGAGCGCGCCGGCGTCGCCCGCGTCGTCACGGTCGCGGACGACCTCGCCTCGGCTCGCTGGGCCGTCGAGGCGGCGGGCTGGGACCGGCGCGTCTTCGCCGCGGTCGCGATCCACCCGACCCGGACCAAGGAGTTCGGCGAGGCCGAGCGGGCCGAGGTGGAACGCCTGGCGGCCGGCGACCGCGTGGTCGCCGTCGGCGAGACCGGCCTCGACTACTACTGGGACTACTCGCCGCACGACGCCCAGCAGGAGGCGTTCCGCTGGCACATCGACCTCGCGAAGCGGCTGGGCAAGCCGCTGATGATCCACGACCGCGAGGCCCACGACGACGTGCTGCGCATCTTGGCCGAAGAGGGTGCGCCGAATGCCGTAATCTTCCATTGTTTTTCCGGGGACGCGGAAATGGCCCGCAAGTGCGTCGATGCGGGATATGTCCTTTCCTTCGCGGGCACCGTCACGTTCAAGAACGCGAAAGGCCTCCACGACGCGGCCCGCCTCTGCCCATCCGGGCAGTACCTCGTCGAGACCGACGCGCCGTTCCTGACCCCCCACCCGTTCCGTGGGCGGCCGAACGAGCCGTTCGGCGCCGCCTACACCGTCCGTCACCTCGCGGCGCTCAGGGGCGAAGCTGTCCACGAAGTCGCCGAATCGGTCCGGACCACCGCCGAGCGGATCTACCGACTCCCCAGTGTCACAACGGGTTGAACGCATTGCGACAACCGGGTTCCCCGCTCGTCCACCTGATGGAGTGACCCAGATCACGACACTCCGGGGGGTGTTTGCGCAACCCGCCGCGACCCGTTACTGTCCCGTGATCGTGCCGGTCGGTACTGCGCATGCAGTTGCCGACTGTTACGCCCACAGTCACGTCAGTGCACGTCGGGGAAGCGGAACCGGGAGCGGTACGGCCCGGAACCGTGACGATGGCGCCGGCTGCGGGCCCAGACGTAAAGACGTCGCCCCGAACGATGTCTTGGGAAAGGGAACGACCCGGTGACAGGTAGCAGACAGGCTGGAGCGCGCTCCGCGGCCGTCCTCGAGCGCGATTTCGAGAACACTGCGTACGGCCAGCTCGACTTCTCCGACGACCCGAACATCACGCAGCAGGACATCCTCGCCGCGCTCGGCCCGGACGCCGACGCGATGATGGCCGAGATCGACGTCGACGTCGACGAACTGATCCGGCTCATCAACGCCGAGACGACGTACCTGCCGCCGATCGTCATCCCGGACGGGCTCGACGAGGACCGGACCATGTCCCCGCAGGCCAAACGGGCCTCGCTGGACGAGGGTCTGCGCGAGACCACCAAGATCTGGAAGCGCCGGTTCCTCAAGGGCGCCGTCCTCAGCGTCATGATCAGCGTCGCCGGCGGCGGCGCGGCCGCGCTGGCGATGAACAAGAGCATCACCGTCGACGTCGACGGCCACCAGCAGACCGTGCACTCCTTCGGCGACACCGTCGGCGAGGTGCTCGAGGACGCGGGCCTGTCCGTCGGCGCGCACGACTCGCTGTCCCCGTCCCCGCAGGCGGAGGTCGGCGACGGCGGGGTCATCAAGCTCGAGCGCGGCCGCCAGCTGAAGATGATCGTCGACGGCGCGGAGCACACCTCCTGGGTCCGCGCGACCCACCTCGGCGACGCGCTGTCCCAGCTCGGCATGGCCGGCATGGACAAGCCCGGCACGTGGATGTCGATGCCGAAGGACGGTGAGCTGCCCCTGCAGGGCGCGACCGTCGAGATCAAGACCCTGAAGAACATCACCCTGTACGACGGTGCCAACGCGCCGAAGCAGGTGAAGACGACCGCGGTCACGACGAAGGAGTTCCTGGGCGAGTACAAGCTCACCCTGGGCCCGGAGGACCAGGCCGAGGGTGGCCTGGACGTCAAGCTGACCGACGGCGCCGAGGTGCACATCAGCCGCACCGGCGTCTCGACGGTCAAGCAGAAGGAGAGCATCGACCCGCCCGAGCAGCGCGTCGACGACCCCGACCTGGCCAAGGGCAAGACGCAGGTCGAGGACCCCGGCACGCCCGGCGAGAAGGAAGTGACCTACAAGGTCACGCAGAAGAACGGCAAAGAGGTCGGCCGGGAGAGCATCTCCGAGAAGGTCATCACCCAGCCGAAGCCGAAGATCGTCCACGTCGGCTCCAAGCAGGCCCCGAACCCGGAGATCGGCGACGGCTCCGCGTGGGACCGCATCGCGCAGTGCGAGTCGGGCGGCAACTGGGCCATCAACACCGGCAACGGCTACTACGGCGGCCTCCAGTTCGACAAGCGCACGTGGGACGCCTACGGCGGCGACGAGTACGCCGCGCTGCCGAACCAGGCCTCGCGTGAGCAGCAGATCGCGGTCGCGGAGAAGGTCAAGGCCGGCCGCGGCGGCAGCTACAGCGCCTGGCCGGTCTGCGGCAAGAAGGCCTGACGCTTTCCCGAACGGCCCCCGTCCCACGTGGACGGGGGCCGTTTCGCGTGTCGTCCTCCCCATCACGCGTGTCGTCTCTCCAGTCACGCGAGTTCCGCCTTCGATCACGCGAGTTCCGCGCTCGGTCACGCGAGTTCCGCCGCCGATCACGCGAGTTCCGCGGTCAAGTAGGCTCGTCCGGTGGTTGAACTGCTGGGACCTGCCGAGATCCGCGGGCTGGCGGCCGAACTCGACGTGCGGCCGACGAAGAAGCTCGGGCAGAACTTCGTGCACGATCCCAACACCGTCCGCCGGATCGTCGAGCTGGCGGACGTCGCCCCCGGTGACGTCGTCCTCGAAGTCGGGCCCGGGCTCGGGTCGCTGACCCTCGGGCTGCTCGCCACCGGCGCCCGCGTCGTCGCAGTCGAGATCGATCCCAAGCTCGCCGAGCGGCTGCCCAAGACCGTCGCCGAACGCGGGCCCGAGGTCGCGGGGAACCTCACCGTCGTCGGCGCCGACGCCATGCGCGTCACCCGGGAGGAACTGGGTGAGCCGACCGCGCTCGTCGCCAACCTGCCCTACAACGTCGCCGTGCCCGTCGTGCTGCACCTGCTGGCCGAAGTGCCTTCGCTGAAGTCCGGGCTCGTCATGGTGCAGACCGAGGTCGCCGACCGGATGGCCGCCGGCCCCGGCAGCCGGATCTACGGCGTGCCGAGCGTCAAGCTCGCCTGGTACGGCTCCGCGCGCAAGGTCGCCGCCGTGCCACGCTCGGTGTTCTGGCCGGTGCCGAACGTCGATTCCGCGCTCGTCGCGTTCGAACGCGGCGACACGACGGCGTCCGAAGACCGGGACCTGCTCTTCGGCCTGGTGGACGCCGCGTTCTCACAACGCAGGAAGACGCTCCGGGCCGCGCTCGCGGGCTGGGCGGGTTCGGCCGAGCGCGCCGGCGAGCTGCTGACGGCGGCCGGGATCGACCCCCGGACCCGCGGTGAACAGCTCGGCGTGCACGACTTCGCCCGGATCGCCGCCGCGCGTTAGCGATCCACAATGGAAGGGTGAAAAAGGCCCCCATCGGCCCCGATCCCGCCATTCGGACACCGCCACTCGTGTGATCTGGGCCAACAGGCTTGCGTTCGCTCCTCGGGATCGGTTTTACTCAGTACGTCCATCCCGAGCGACTGAGAGACCTGGCTCGCCGAAGTCGCAGCAACCACCCTCCACAGGGCAGGTGCTACCGCCAGGACCGATGGAGGCCGTTTTCGATGAAGAGGGTAGCTCGCCCCCTGCTCCTGACCAAGCGTCGCGTTGTCGACGAAGGCCGCCGCTCCGTGACCGCATGTCGACGCTCCAACTGAGCTTGTCGTAGCCGGTCCACCTCTTCTTCACGCACCGTCCGAACAGGACGGAACTTGCTTGCGGCCGGGTGCCGCCATGCGCGCACCCCGTTTTCTGGAGCCTTCGTGATCACCGTCGAAAACCTGTCCAAAACCTTTGCCACCAACGGAAACTCCGTCATCGCGCTCCGGGACGTGAGCGTCGACGTCCAGGCCGGCTCGCTCTTCGGCGTGGTCGGCCCCGCCGGGTCCGGCAAGTCCGTCCTCGCCCGGTGCATCGCGCTGCAGGAGCGCCCCGACCGCGGCGTCGTCCGCCTCGACGGCCTCAACACCGGCACCCTCGACGGCCGCCGCCTCCGCGAGATCCGCCGCCAGCTCGGCGTCGTCTCGACGAAGCCGGAGCTGATCGCCGAGCGCACCATCGCCGGCAACATCGCCTCCCCGCTCGAGCAGCTCGGCGTCGACGGCCCGCAGCGCCGCAGCCGGGTCGGCTCGCTGCTGGACCTCGTCGGCCTGACCCCGCGCGCCGCGCAGCGTCCCGGCGAGCTGTCCGCCGGTCAGCTGCGCCGCGTCGCGGTCGCGAAGGCCCTGGCGGCGGCCCCCGCCGTGCTGCTCGCCGACGACCCGACCGCCGGCGTCGACCCGGAGGAGGCCGGCGCGGTGCTCGCCGTTCTCGACCGGGCGCGCTCCGAGCTGGGCACCACCGTCGTCATCACGACGCCGGACGCGGGCGTGGTCCGCCGGGTCTGCGACGACGTCGCGGTGCTGGAGGACGGCACGGTCGTCGAGCGCGGCACGGTCCTCGACCTGATCTCGAACCCGGCCAGCCGCACCGCGCAGGCGCTGCTGCCGGCCATCGAGACCGTCCGCTCGCAGGCGGCGCGCTACGACCGCTCGGCCGACGTCGTGCTGGTCGGCTTCGCCTCGGTCGGCGCGCTGCTGCCCGAGGCCGCGGGCCGCTTCGACGTCGAGTTCGCCACCATCGGCGGCGGCCTGACCCGCATCGGCGACACCCCGGTCGGCCGCTTCCGCCTCGGCGTCCGCGGCGAGCGGGCCGACGCGGCGCTGGCGTGGGTCGCCGAGCGCGGCGGCCACGTGACGTACACCGCTCGTGGTCCGCAGGGTGTCGCGGCTGCCTGACCCGGAGTTCAGAACGCCCCGATGCGCAGGTCGCATCGGGGCGTTTCCGTGGGCACGTAGGCTGGTCGGGTGCTCGCCGTAGTTCCGCCCCCAGTCACCGTCCGGGTCCCGGCCAAGGTGAACCTGCACCTTTCGGTCGACGACCTGCGCGAAGACGGTTACCACGAGCTGGTGACCGTGTTCCAGGCGCTGTCGCTGACCGACGAGGTGACCGTCGCGGTCACCGAAGAGCCCGGCATCGAGGTCTACGGCGAGGGGGAGGGTTCGGTCCCGACCGGCCCCGAGAACCTGGCCTGGCGGGCCGTCGAAGCGCTGGCCGAGCACGTCGGCCGCACCGGTGAACCGAAGGTCCGGGTGGTGCTGCGCAAGGGCATCCCGATGGCCGGCGGCATGGCGGGCGGCAGCGCCGACGCGGCGGCGACGCTCGTCGGGCTGGCGAGCCTCTGGAACCTCGACGTCACCCGCGACGAGCTGGCCGAAATCGCCGCCGGGCTGGGCAGCGACGTCCCGTTCGCGCTCTACGGCGGCACCGCGCTGGGCACCGGCCGCGGTGAGCAGCTGGTCCCGGTGCTTTCGCGGCACACGTTCCACTGGGTGCTGGCCTTCGCCGCCGAAGGGCTGTCGACGCCGAAGGTGTTCGGTGAACTGGACCGCCTGCGCGCGGCCGGCAACCCGCCCCGCATCGGCTCGCACACGCCGGTCGTCGAGGCGCTGGCCTCCGGCGACCCGCGCCAGCTGGCCCTGCTGCTGGGCAACGACCTCCAGGCGGCCGCCGTTTCGCTGCGGCCCGACCTGCGCCGCACGCTCCGGGCAGGCGTCAACGCGGGCGCGCTCGCGGGCACGGTGTCCGGCTCCGGCCCGACGTGCGCGTTCCTCTGCGAAGACGCGCAGTCGGCGGTGGAGGTTGCGGCCGAGCTGTCGGGCGCGGGCGTGTGCCGGACGGTCCGCGTGGCCCACGGCCCGGTCCCCGGCGCCCGCGTCGTCGGCGGGGACGACGCGCCGCGCCCGGCACCGCCGCGGGTGCACGCGTGAAGCACGCCGAGTTCGCGTTCCCCGGTCCGCTGCGCGACAAGCTGGTCGCGGCGATCCTGCGCGGGGAGAAGACGTCGACCACCGGCCTGGTCGCCGAATACGAGAAGTACGGCGAAGAACTGCCCGTCGTCGGCGAGCGCGAGCTGATGATCGACTCGGCGGGCGTCGGGGTCGCGATCCTCGAGACCACCGAGGTGCGCGTGCTGCCGCTGTCCGAAGTGGACTTGCAGCACGCGCTCGACGAGGGCGAAGGCGACAAGAGCGTCGCCGAGTGGCGAGCCGGCCACACGCAGTACTGGCAGAGCGCCGAAATGCGGGCCGCGCTGGAAGATCCGGAATTCACCGTGGACGACACGACCATGGTCGTGGCGACCCGGTTCGTCATCGTGGAGAGGATCGGCTGAACGGATGGCCAACCTGGTCAATCTCGAGTCGGTGAGCAAGTCCTACGGGGTGAAGCCACTGCTGGACGGCGTTTCCCTCGGCGTCGCGGCCGGGCAGCGCATCGGCGTCGTCGGCCTCAACGGCGGCGGCAAGACCACCCTGCTGGAAGTCCTTTCCGGACTCGCTGAGCCGGATTCCGGGCGGGTGAGCCACGTCGGCGGCCTGCGGATGGCCGTGGTCACCCAGCGGACCGAGCTCCCGGACGGCAGCACGGTCGGCGAAGTGGTGCTCGAACGCTACGGAGCCGAGCACGAATGGGCCGCCGACGCGCGCGTCCGATCCATTGTAGACGGGTTGGGCATCACCGCGATCGGGCTCGAAACGCCCACCGCGAACCTCTCCGGCGGTGAGCGGCGCCGGGTGTCCCTGGCCGCCGCGCTGACCGGCGAGCTCGACCTCGTCGTCCTCGACGAGCCGACCAACCACCTGGACGTCGAAGGTGTCCAATGGCTCGCCGACCACCTGCTGACCCGGCGGATCGCGGTCGTGGTCGTGACGCACGACCGGTGGTTCCTCGACACCGTCGCGACGCTGACGTGGGAGGTCGCGAACGGCCGCGTCGAGCAGTACGAAGGTGGTTACGCCGACTGGATCTTCGCGCGCGCCGAGCGGGCGCGGCTGGCCGCGACGGCCGAGGAGAAGCGGCAGAACCTGGCCCGCAAGGAGCTGGCGTGGCTGCGCCGCGGCCCGCAGGCGCGTTCGTCGAAGCCGCGTTACCGCATCGAGGCGGCCGAAGCGCTGATCGCCGACGTCCCGCCGCCGCGGGATTCCGTCGAACTGCAGGCGTTCGCGAAGCGGCGGCTCGGGAAGACCGTGCTGGAGCTGGAAGACACGACCTACCGGGTCGGCGAGCGGACGCTGCTCGACCACGTCACCTGGCGGATCGGCCCGGGCGACCGGATCGGCCTGGTGGGCATCAACGGCTCGGGCAAGACGTCGCTGCTGAAGCTGCTCGGCGGGGACGTCGAGGGCTCGACCGGCCGCCGGGTCGAGGGCAAGACGGTCGCGCTCGCGCACCTGCGCCAGGAGCTCGACGACCTGCCCGGCGACCTGCGCGTGCTGCAGGCGATCGAGCAGGTGGCCGGGCGCGTGGTGTTCGGCAAGCAGGAGATGACGGCGTCGCAGCTGGGCGAGAAGCTCGGGTTCCCGCAGGCACGCCAGTGGACCCCGGTCGCGGACCTCTCCGGCGGCGAGCGGCGCCGGCTCCAGCTGTGCCGGCTGCTGATGGCCGAGCCGAACGTGCTGCTGCTCGACGAGCCGACGAACGACCTGGACATCGACACGCTGCAGCAGCTGGAGGACCTCCTCGACGGCTGGCCGGGCACGATGGTCGTGGTGTCCCACGACCGCTACCTGGTGGAAAGGGTGTGCGACACGATCGTCGCGTTGTTCGGCGACGGCCGCATCACCCACCTCCCGGGCGGCATCGAGGAGTACCTGAACCGCCGCGCCCTCGCCAAGGAACCGGCGGCCGCGACGGCCCCGACGGCGGCCAAGACCGAGGCGAAGAAGTCGGCGGCCGACCTGCGGGCAGCGCAGAAGGAACTCGGCCGGTTGGAGCGCAAGCTCGACCAGCTGCACGCGAAGGAGGAGAAGCTCCACTCGGCCCTGCTGGAGGCGGCGACGGACCCGGCGAAGCTGATGGAGCTCAACGCGCAGCTGAAGGGCGTCCAGGGCGAGATCGAGGACGTCGAGGGCCGCTGGCTGGAAACGTCCGAGCTGCTGGAGTGACCAGGCTCCTCGGGCCGGACGAGCCCCTCGGCGTGCGGCAGCTCCGGCGGATCGCGGTGGCCGGGCCCGCGGGATCGGGCAAGTCGACCCTGGTGCGGACCCTGTGCGAGCGCTTGGGGGTGCCGTACGTGTCGCTCGAATCCTTCTACCTCGGGCCCGGCTGGACCATGCGGGAGACGTGGGAAGCCGAGGTGCTCGGCTTCCTGGACGGCGACGTCTGGGCCATCGAGTGGCAGGGCGAAGAAGTCCGGGAACGGATGACAGCCCGCCTCGACGTGCTCGTGTGGCTCGACCACCCCCGTGCCCTGGTGCTGGCCCGGGTCGTCGCCCGCACGCTGCGGCGCCGCTTCGGCCGCGGTCCGGAGATCGCGGCGGGGAACGTCGAAGGCCCCTTGCGCACCTTCTTCACCGACCGGGAGCACATCGTGCGGGTCGCATGGCGGTACCACCCGATCCTGCGCGCGCGGGTCCGCAAGGTGATCGACGAGAACCGCCACCCCGGCCTCGTGGTCGTCCGGCTGCGGGGGCAACACCAGGTGGACAGCTGGCTGCGGGGGCCGGTTTCCGCTTTGCTCGGCGGACGTTGACGCCGAGACAGTAATGTTCCAGCCATGAGCAGGTTCGTGGACACGCTCGTCGCCACCGCGACGGAGCGAGGTCAGCAGCGTGGCATGGTCACCGGGGAGCCGAAGGAGCCGGTCCGGCGGACCTGGGCCGAGGTGCACGAAGAAGCCCGGCGGATCGCCGGCGGGCTCGTCGCGGGCGGGTTCGAGCGCGGGACGGCGGTCGGGGTGCTGGCCGCCGCGCCGGTGCTGATCGCGCCGACCGTGCAGGCCGTCTGGCTGGCCGGTGGCAGCGTCACCATGCTGCACCAGCCGACCCCGCGCACCGATCTCGCCGAGTGGGCCGAGGACACCGTGCGGGTGCTCGGGATGATCGGCTCCGGCCTCGTGCTGCTGGGCGAGCCGTTCGACCAGCTGGCGCCCGTGCTGGAGCAGAAGGGCATCGGGTTCAAGCTCATCACCGAGCTGGCCGCCGCCGAACCGCTGCCGGACGTCGTCACCACCGACGAGGGCGACACCGCGCTGCTGCAGCTGACGAGCGGCTCGACCGCCGACCCCAAGGCCGTGCGGATCACCTACGGGAACCTGTACTCCAACGTCAAGGCCATGGTCGAGCGCGCGGAGTTCGACTTCGACGTCGACGTGATGGTGTCGTGGCTGCCGACGTTCCACGACATGGGGATGGTCGGCTTCCTGACCGTGCCGATGACCTTCGGCGTCGAGCTGGTCAAGATCACGCCGGTCGAGTTCCTCTCCGGGCCGCTGATCTGGCCGGAGCTGATCACGAAGTACCACGGCACCACGACGGCGGCGCCGAACTTCGCGTACGCCATCGTCGGGCGCCGGATGGCCCGCGTCGACTCCGATGACGCCTACGACCTCTCGAAGCTGCGCATCGCGCTGAACGGCGCCGAGCCCATCGACGAGACCGCTGTCCAGACCTTCGTGGACGCCGGAGCCCGGTTCAAGATGCCGGCGGAGTGCGTCTTCCCGGCCTACGGCATGGCCGAAGCGACGCTCGCCGTGTCGTTCGCGCCGCTGTTCACCGGGCTCACCCTCGATGTCGTCGAGGCCGACGCGCTCGAGGCGGACAACCGCGCGGTGCCCGTCCCCGAAGGCGACCCGCGGCGCGGCACCGACGGCGTCCGGTCGTTCGCGCTGCTCGGCCGGCCCCTCGACGGGCTGGAAGCGGAGATCGTCAACGACGCGGGCGAGCGGGTCGGCGAGCGCGAGGTCGGCGAGATCCGGCTGCGCGGCGAGGCCGTGACGCCCGGCTACCTGACCATGGACGGGCCGCTCGACACGCAGGACGCCGAGGGGTGGCTGAACACCGGCGACCTCGGCTACCTGGTGGACGGCCAGATCGTCATCTGCGGCCGCCGCAAGGACGTGATCATCATGGGCGGCCGCAACCTGTACCCGACGGACATCGAGCGCGCGGCGACCTCGGTCGATGGCGTGCGCGCGGGCAACGCGGTGGCGGTCCGGCTGGACGCGGGCAGCCGCCGCGAGCGGTTCGCGGTGGTCGTCGAGTCGAAGCTGGCGGGGGACGCCGAAGCCGAGAAGAACCTGATGAAGCAGGTGTCGGCCCGCGTCCGGGACGCCGTCGACATGCGGCCGTACGCGGTGGTCGTGCTCCCGGCGGGCAGCCTGCCGAAGACGCCGTCGGGCAAGGTCAAGCGGGCGGCGACGGCCCAGCAGTTCGCCGACCGCATCAAGAAGAACGCCGACGCTTGATCGAGGGTCAGCGCTGCTGGACGCGCACCGCGCGGAGCGTCGGCGGGGTGGCGCGCTCGGCCGTGGCTTCCGGGGCCGTGCGGGCGCCGGGCAGGTCCGGGGCCTGGCCGGTGCGGGCGGCGAGCTGGTGCTCCACCGCGTCGAGGAACTCGTCGACCTCTCGCTCGTCGTAGCCGCGCTTGCCGATCAGCGGCTTCGCGAACATCACGTGGTGCACTTCGGCGGCGGTCAGGTCGTCCTCGTCGGCGAGTGTCTTGGCGATGCGCCGGACGAACGCGTCCACCTCGTGCTTCGCGTAACCACGGCGGCCGATCGGGGCGTTGCCGAAGGTGACGTCGGCGAGGTCTTCGACGGTGAACGACATGGAACTCTCCGATTCCGGGATGGGGGCGGGTGCGAACTCCCGTACACCGTCCTAACCCGTGAACAGGCTGCCCGAAAGGGGCTGCCCCCAACCTCACCCCGACGGGCGGCCTCACGCCCGCCTTCGGGTGAGCTTGCGCTACGCAGCGCTGTGTGGCCGGGTTCACAGGGTGACATCCGGGGTCTTCGCCCGCGCCACCTGAAGCGTCAGCTGCGCCCGAACCACTTCCGGGGGCCCTGCGGCCGCCGCTCCTCCTCGACCGCCGCCGGCCGCGGGTTGCGCAGCTCCACCAGGGCCGCCTCGGCCTCGTCGAGGAACAGGTCGACCTGGGCCTGGTCGTAGCTGCGCATGCCGACCGGCATGATCGTGAACTCGACGTAGTGGATGTCGTCCGGTGTCAGGATGTTCCGCCCGGCCAGCGCCTCCGCGATGAGGTCGAGGAAGGCGTCCACCTCGTCCTCGTTGTAGCCGCGACGGCCGAACCGGGGTTTGCCGAAGGCGATCGACCGGGCTTCGTCCGGAGTCATGGCTTCACCTCGCCACCCATCTCAGCCCGCGTGGAAGGAGTTCTGCGCGGCCGCGAGGCCGGTGCCGATCAGCGCTTCGGTCGCGTCCGCGCACCGGTCCACCTCCAACGGGAGTTCCTTGCGCTCGACCGTCGAAAAGTCCTTCAGCACGAAGTCCGCCGGGTCCTGGCGGCCGGGCGGGCGGCCGATGCCGAACCGCACCCGGTAGTAGTCGCGGGTGCCCAGCGACTTCGTGATCGAGCGGAGTCCGTTGTGGCCGTTGTCGCCGCCGCCGAGCTTCAGCTTCAGCGCGCCGAAGTCGACGTCGAGCTCGTCGTGCACCACGACGATGCCGGACGGCTCGACCTTGTAGAACCGCGCCGCGCCGGCCACCGGACCGCCGGAGAGGTTCATGTACGAGCGGGGCTTCACGAGCACCACGCGGCGGCCGGCCAGCCGGCCCTCGAGCACTTCGCCGCCGGTCTTGTGCGTCTTGAACTTGCCGCCGATGCGGGCGGCCAGCTCGTCCAGCACCATGAACCCGACGTTGTGCCGGTTTCCGGCGTACTGGGGTCCGGGATTGCCGAGGCCGGCGAGCAGGATCAGCTCGCCGGCCCCAGGCAGGTCTTCGGTCATGCGGTGATGTTATTCGGCGGCTTCGGCCGACTCTTCGCCCGCTTCGGCTTCGTCGCCGGCCTCTTCACGCTGCGGCTCGTTGACGGCCACGACGAGCGACTCCGGGTCGGTGACCAGGGTCGCGCCCTGGGGCAGCTCGACCTGGCCGGCCAGCACCTGGGAACCGATCTCGAGGCCCTCGATCGAGACCTCGAACTGCTCCGGGATGTGCAGCGCCTCGACCTCGACCTGCAGGGTGTCGACGTCCTGGTTGACCAGGCCGCCCGGGCCGGGGTTGCCGGTCACGACGACGGGGACGTCGACGACGATCTTCTCGCCGCGCTTCACGACCAGCAGGTCGACGTGCTCGATGTAGTTCTTCAGCGGGTGGACCACGATGGTCTTGGTCAGCGCCAGCTCGACCGCGCCCTCCAGGTCCAGCGTGATGACGGCGTTCGAGCCGTTCTCGCGGACGACGCGGGCGAACTCGATCGCCGGCAGCGCGAAGTGCCGCGGGTCCGACCCGTGGCCGTAGAGGACGGCGGGGATCTTGCCGGCGCGACGCGTGCGGCGCGCGGCGCCCTTGCCGAACTCGGTGCGCGGCTCGACGGACAGACGTACCTCGGACACGGTGTGGCACTCCTTCAAATCAACGACAGCATGCTGCGGCGGGGGAAGCCGATGTGTTCTGTTCAAGGAAGTTTCGGCGGCGAGTTTCCGGGCGTGCACGACGACGGGGGCTACTCGAGCCGCCGCGTCGATCACGCCGGGCACCCCAGAAGGGCCCCACCTCGCCGAGACAACCTCAAGAGTGTAAACCAACCTCATCACGGTGGGTTGCGGCGGGGGCCCGGCCCAGGCTAGAACCCTCCTGGAACCCGGTACGTGACGACACAAATCCGGTGGCGGGACAACGCCGGCCGAGGTGTGCTCGGTAGCGGGAGAGCAGGGGGCGGAAATGCGGGCTCGAGGGAGCAAGGTGGCAGCGGTGCTGCTGCTGGGTGGATTGCTGGCGGGCTGCCAGGTGGCGGTCGCGGGCACCGCCGGTGTCTCCGCGGCCGACCAGGCGACGGCGGACCGGCGCGCCGAGGAGCGCGCGGCGGTGGACGCGGCCCTCACGGCGCTGGGGCAAGCACCGGCGATCGCGCTCAAGTCCACGGTGCAGGGAGCCGAGCAGCAGTTCCGGATCACCCGCGGCGGTTACGCCATCGGCGGGCTGCCGCTGGACGGCCGCTTCATCCAGGTGACGGCCGCCGCCGCCCAGTTCTACCTGCAGGCCGACGCCGACTACTGGAAGGCGCACGCCATCGACGAGGGCACGCAGTTCGGCACGAGCTGGGTGCGCTCGCTCGGCTCCGAACTGCCCTTCGACCCGGCGGCCCGGCTCACCCCGCCGGCCCTCGCCGCGGGGCTGCGCAAGGCGCTGACCGGGCTCGACCGGCCGAGTGAGCCGGTCAAGGCGAAGCTGCCGGACGGCACCGAGGTCTACCAGCTCGGCGCCGCGCCCAGCGTCCTGCGCGTCACGACGGCCAAGCCGAACCGCGTCGTCAGCTTCGCCCCGGCGCTGCTCGACCCGCAGGCCGGCCCGAAGTACGGCGCCGAGTTCGGAGTCGCCGCGCTCACCGGGGATGCGGTGAAGACGTTCCACACCGACTTCGACGCCGCCGTCGGCGGGCTGGGGCAGCCGTTCGAAGGGCTGGTGCAGGCCAGCGCCCTCGTCACCAACGACCACCTCGACTGCAAGGACTTCGTCGGCTCCTGCACGACGACGGTCGACGTCTCCAACAGCGTCGTCGGCACGCCGGCGTCGGGGGAGAAGAGCGTCATCCACATCACCCTTTCGGTCGAGGTCAGCGCCGAGTCGCTCGGCGCGCAGACGTGCACGGCGGCCGGGGACGCGGAGCCGTACAAGACGATCCAGCTGTCCTGCGGGGTGAAGTTCAAGCTGCCCAACCGCACGGCCAGCTACCAGGTGCTGTCGAAGCCGACCGCGACGGCGGAGGTCCGCGCGGGCCTGGACGTCGACGCCGTCAAGCAGAAGGTGGCCGCGGAGTTCGCCGGCCTCGGCGGCTGACCTGGACACCTACCCCCGGGTGTGTTGCTTCCGTTGAAGTAGGCGATCTCCCGTTCCTAGCATCGGTCGTGCAGACCGATGACTGACGAGGAGATTCCATGGCCAAGCTGGTGGTTTTCGGGGCGACGGGGTACGCCGGGGGCAGGATCGGCGCCGAAGCGCTGCGTCGGGGCCACGAGGTCGTCGGGGTGGCGCGCAACGCCGGCCCGGTGCCCGAGGGTGTCGACGAGCGGCAGGGCTCGCTGCACGACGAGGAGTTCGTGGCGGGCTTGGCGAAGGACGCCGACGTCATCGTGGTGGCCACCCCGGCCCGCGAGATCGACGGCAAGAAGCTGATCGACGCGGTGCCGGCCCTGGCGCGGATCGCGAGCGAGAACGGCGTCCGGCTGTCGTTCGTCGGCGGCGCGGCGAGCCTGCACGTGGCCGAGGGCGGCCCGCGGCTGTTCGACACCCCGGAGTTCCCGGCCGAGTACAAGGACGAGGCCGGCAGCCACGCCGAGGTCCTCGGCCTGCTGCGCGAGCAGCCCGAGAGCCTCGACTGGTTCTACGTCAGCCCCGCGGCCGAGTTCGGTGCGTGGACTCCCGGGGAGCGCAAGGGCGAGTTCCGCATCGGTGGCGACGTCCTGCTGACCGACGAGAACGGCAAGTCCCACATCGGCGGCGACGACTTCGCGATCGCCTACGTCGACGAGATCGAGCAGCCGAAGCACCGCCGCGCGCGCTTCACCGTCGCTTACTGAGGTTCGCAGCGGAAAGCCCGCCCTCCCCAAGCCGGGGAAGGCGGGCTTTCCGCTTCAAACCTCAGGCGTTGCCGTCGAAGAGCGACGTCACCGAGCCGTCTTCGAAGACCTGCTGGATGGCCTCCGCCAGCATCGGGGCGATCGACAGCACCGTCAGCCCCGGGAACCGCTTCTCCTCGGGGATCGGCAGCGAGTTCGTCACGATGACCTCGCGCGCCTTGCACGACGAGAGCCGCTGGGTGGCCGGGTCGGACAGGATGCCGTGCGTCGTCGCGATGACCACGTCGGCCGCGCCCTCGTCGATCAGGGCCTCGGTGGCCTTCACGATCGTGCCGCCGGTGTCGATCATGTCGTCGATCAGGACGCAGAGCTTGCCCTCGACCTTGCCGACCACGCGGTTGGCCACCGCCTGGTTCGGCTTGTCCGGGTCGCGCGTCTTGTGGATGAACGCGATCGGGCGGTCACCGAGCTGGGCGGCCCACTTCTCGGCCAGCCGCACGCGGCCCGAGTCCGGGGAGACGACCGTGATGTCCGCGTCGCCGTAGGTGGCCTTGATGTGGTCGGCCAGCACGGTCTGCGCCATCAGGTGGTCGACCGGGCCGTCGAAGAAGCCCTGGATCTGCGCGGTGTGCAGGTCGACCGTCATGATCCGGTCGGCGCCCGCGGTCTTGAACAGGTCCGCGATCAGCCGCGCCGAGATCGGCTCGCGGCCCTTGTGCTTCTTGTCCTGGCGCGCGTACGGGTAGAACGGCATCACCACGGTGATCCGCTTCGCGCTCGCCCGCTTGAGCGCGTCCACCATGATCAGCTGTTCCATCACGTACTCGTTGATGGGCGTGGTGTGCGCCTGGATGACGAAGGCGTCGGTGCCGCGGACGGACTCCTCGAACCGGACGAACAGCTCGCCGTTGGCGAACGTGTGCGCCGTCTGCGGGGTGATCGTCACGTTGAGGTGCTGGGCCACTTCTTCGGCGAGCTCCGTGTGCGCGCGTCCGGAGAAGAGCATCAGGTTCTTCTTCGGCGTCCCTTGCTTCGGACTCATGCTGGCGACTCCCCGTCGGTTCCTGCTGCTGAATCGGCGTCGAGGGCGGCCTGGGCCGCCTCCGCCGCGGGCGTACCCGGCCGGCGCCGGATCGCCCAGCCTTGGATGTTGCGCTGCGGCGGCGCCGACACCGCGAGTGTGCCCGGCGGGACGTCTTCGCGGATCACGGCACCCGCACCACTGTAAGCGCCGTCACCGATGTGCACCGGGGCGACGAAGGTGTTGTCCGCGCCCAACCGGACATACGACCCGATAACGGTCCGGTGCTTGTGCACGCCGTCGTAGTTCACGAACACACTGGAGCAGCCGATGTTGCTGTGCTCACCGATCGTGGCGTCACCCACGTAGGTCAGGTGGGGCACCTTCGTGCCGGCGCCGATGTCGGCGGCCTTCGTCTCGACGAACGCCCCGAGCTTCGCCTGGACGCCCAGCTTCGTGCCCGGCCGCAGGTAGGTGAACGGGCCGACGTTGACGCCGTCGCCGAGCTCCGAGTCCGAGCCGTGCACGCGGACCACCGAGGCGCCCGCGCCGATGGTGACGTTCGTCAGCGTGCTGTCCGGGCCGACCGTGCTGCCCTCGCCGACCGACGTCGTGCCCTTCAGCTGCACGCCGGGCTCGATGACGACGTCACGGGAGAGGGTGACGCCGGCGTCGATCCAGGTCGTGGCCGGGTCGGTGATCGTGACGCCCTCGCGCTGCCAGCGCTGCACGATCCGGCGGTTGAGCTCGGCGCCGAGCGCCGACAGCTGCACGCGGTCGTTGACGCCTTCGGTGAGCCACGGGTCGTCGACGACCAGCGCGCCGACGTGCAGCCCGTCGCCGTTCGCGATGCCCAGCACGTCGGTGAGGTAGAGCTCGCCCTGCGCGTTGTCGGTCGAGAGGCGCGAAAGGCCGTCGCGCAGCACCGCCGCGTCGAAGGCGTAGACGCCCGAGTTGATCTCGGTGATCGCCGCCTGCTCCGGGGTGGCGTCCTTGTGCTCGACGATCCCGGTGACCTTGCCCGCGCTGTCGCGCACGATCCGGCCGTAGCCAGCCGGGTCGGCGACCACCGAGGTGAGCACGGTGACCGCGTTCTTCGCCTCGGTGTGCTCGTCGAGCAGCGCACCCAGGGTCGCGGTGTCGAGCAGCGGGACGTCGCCGTAGCTGACGAGCACGGTGCCGGTGAGGTCGGCGGGCAGGGTCGCGAGCGCGCAGGACACGGCGTGGCCGGTGCCCTTCTGCTCGGCCTGCACCGCGGTGCCGACGGTGCGCCCGAGCGCTTCCCCGACCGCGGCCAGCCGTTCGCCGACCGCTTCACGGCCGTGCCCGACGACCACCACGAGGTGTTCGGGGTTCAGGCCGGCGGCGGCCCGGACGGCGTGCTCGACCAGGGGCCGCCCGGCGATCGGGTGCAGCACCTTGGGCGTCGCGGAACGCATGCGGGTGCCTTCACCCGCGGCCAGGATCAACGTGCTCAGCGGGCCGGTCAACGGCGCTCCCAACGGTTACCAAATGATGGCTTCTGTCGGGCGCCAATCCTAACTGTGCTGGATATCGGCAATCCGACCGGCAGCCACGGCGGAAAGAGTGCCGGTGAACGGGCCCGCTCGCCGACCGTCTGCGCCTGCTTCCGGCCGGATTGCTAACTGTGCTCTTCGGCGTCCCACGCGGGGTCGGTGGGGGGCGCCTCGCTCGCCCACGCGGCAGCCGGGTCCGCGGCCATCGAGTTGGCCGACGCCACCTGGTTGCCGCCGCCGCGTTTCGCCTGGTACATGGCCGCGTCCGCGCGGGCGAGGACCTGCTCGCCGCGTTCCTGCGGCCGCAGCGAGACCAGCCCGATCGACAGCGTCACGCCGTGCGAAAGGTGGTGCGGCAGGTTGGAGACGGACTTCACCGCGCGGCCGAGCGCCATCTTCGCCGCCGACGCGGGCGTGCCCGGGAGCAGGACGATGAACTCGTCGCCGCCGTAGCGCGCCACCAGGTCGTCGCCGCGCAAGGCGTCACGAAGCGTGCTCGCCACGACACGCAGCACGTTGTCGCCTTCGGCGTGCGACTGCTTGTCGTTGACGCCCTTGAAGCCGTCGAGGTCGACCAGCGCGACCGCCAGCGGTTGCGCGTCGGCCGACGACGCGAGCTGCCGCAGCTTCTCGTCCAGCGCGCGCCGGTTCGGCAGGCCGGTGAGCGGGTCCTGCAGCGCCTGCTGGGTGATCGCGCCGTGCTCGGCGGAGAGCCGTTCGTGCTCGCGGCGGGCGTTCAGGGTGGCGATCTGCGACTCGCGCAGGCTCCACATCTCCGACTCCAGGCGCCGCGCGTAGTCGATCAGCGACTCGCTGGCGCCGGAGGCGTAGTCCGGGCTCGTGTCGAGCCTGGCCAGCTCGCGGGCGATGTTCAGCCGCATCGACGGCTGCGAGGTGTCGTCCGAGATCGACTGGCGGGTCTCCCGCAGGACCGTGAGGGCCTCGGTGCGGCGGCCCTCCTTGTCCAGGCAGCGCGCCAGCGCGATCGCGACGATCTCCCGGTCGTGCCCGAACGCGCGCTCGGTGTAGAGGTGCTCCAGCCGTTCGATGTGCTCGGCACCCGGCTGGTTCAGCGCCGGCGCCGCGGCCAGGACGCCGACCTGGTCGATCGCCGCGACGTTCGCCTTGCGCGGGAACAGCGACTCGGCGAACGGGCCTTCGGCGGCCGCCCCCATCGACGCCGCGGTGCGGAACTTCTCGGCGCTCTCGTCGTACTCGTCGATGCGCTCCAGCCGCAGGCCCCAGCCGAGCAGCATCTTGATCCGGTTGATCAGCTGCAGGGCGATGTCGTGCGGGCTCGCGCTCTCGCGGATCGCCGTGGCGGCCCGGCCGATGACCTCCTCGGCGGCTTCGTAGACCCCGAGCTGGTTGAGCACCAGCCAGCAGTCGATCAGCGTCGAGGAGAGCAGCCGGTTCCAGTTGCGCAGCCCGACCTGCCGGTCCGGGATGGTGGAGTCGTCGAGGATGGCCAGCGCCCTGGCGATCTCGGTGAGCGCGGCGTCCTCCTGCGCGGCGATCACGAGCCGGCGCCCGCGCAACGCGTGCGCGTCGGCCCGCAGCAGGGCGATGCCGTGGCGCCGGGTGTGCGCCAGCATCTCGTCGAGCCGGGGCTCGGCCTCCGCGGCCAGGCCCTTCGTGGCCAGCCGGGCCAGCGCCGACGAGCGCAGCAGCTGGGCCACGAGCAGGGGCTCGCCGCGCCGCTGGGTCTCGTCGAGCAGCTCGTCCATCATCGCGACGATCTCGAGCTGCTGGGTGTATTCGTGCCGCTGGACCGCGGCGCCCAGCTCACGCGCGCGCCCGACGAGCCACGCGTCGGACATTTCGGCCAGCGCGGGGCGCCTGGCCGTCACCGGGTCGGTCGCCTCGTCGGTCAGCGCCAACCTCCCGGTGTCGTGGGTTTCCGGTTCCTTCTGCTGCTCCGCCGCCAGGATTCGAACCTGAACTGTCAGAACCAAAATCTGAAGTGCTGCCGATTACACTACGGCGGATCGATCCTGGTCAGGATAGCGACGATCGGGTGTCGTCCGCGCGGGGGATGCGTTACGCGCCCGTCTGCCGGGTACTCCGGTTCCGAAGGACCGGTGTGAGTTCGGGCTCTCCCCAGCCGCCCGAACCTGCTGTACCGTAACTTACGGCATCGTAGGTTAGGGCGCCCTTGGTAAGAGGCGTGCCTGTGTAGGAAGAAGTGAAGCGTATGACGGCCACGCTCGACCGTTCCCAGCCCACCGGGGAGCCTTCGGCCCCCAAGGGCCCCAAACCAGTCACAGAGGGCACGCGCGGCATGGGCGTGCAGCTGTCGGTCTACTTCGGCGTGATCGCGCCGCTGGTGGCTCTCCTGGTCGCCGTGCCGTTCGCGTGGGGCTGGGGACTGAGCTGGGTCGACGTCGGCATCTTCGTGGTGTTCTACGCGATCAGCGGGCTCGGCATCACGGTGTCGTACCACCGCTACTTCACGCACGGTTCGTTCAAGGCCAAGCAGTGGCTGCGCGTGTTCATGGCCATCGCGGGCAGCATCGCCCTGCAGGGCCCGGTGATCACCTGGGTCGCCGACCATCGCCGCCACCACGCGTTCTCCGACCGCGACGGCGACCCGCACTCGCCGTGGGCGTTCGGCACCTCGCCGTGGGCCATCGCCAAGGGTTTCTGGCACGCGCACATGGGCTGGCTGTTCGAACGCGACCAGACCAACGCCGAGCGCTTCGCGCCGGACCTGGTGAAGGACCCGGCGATCAAGAAGGTCGACGACCTGTTCTGGCTGTGGGCACTGGTCAGCCTGGTGCTGCCGGCCATCCTCGGCGGGCTCATCTCGTGGTCGTTCTGGGGCGCGGTGACGGCGTTCTTCTGGGCCGGGCTGGTCCGCATCTGCGTGCTGCACCACGTGACCTGGTCGGTCAACTCGATCTGCCACATGATCGGCGAGCGCCCGTTCAACGCGCGGGACAAGTCGGCGAACTTCTGGCCGCTGGCGATCTTCTCGTTCGGCGAGTCGTGGCACAACCTGCACCACGCCGACCCGACGTCCGCCCGCCACGGCGTCAAGCGCGGCCAGATCGACATCTCCGCGCGGCTGATCTGGATCTTCGAGAAGTTCGGCTGGGTGCACGACGTGCGCTGGCCGACGCCGCAGCGCTTGGCCCGTATCGCGACGGAAAAGGGCTAGTCAACTAGGCTGCCCCGATGGCGGGGAGACGACGTTCGAAGCGCGAGCAGCAGGTCACCGGGGCGCGTCCGGCCGCCCCGGTGACGCGGGTCCGGATGACCGGGAGCGAGCGGCGGCAGCAGCTGCTGAGCGTGGCACGGGCCCTGTTCGCCGAGAAGGGCTTCGACGGCACGTCGATCGAGGAGATCGCCCACCGCGCCAACGTGTCGAAACCGGTGGTGTACGAGCACTTCGGCGGCAAGGAAGGCATCTACGCGGTGGTCGTCGACCGCGAGACGCAGCTGCTGCTCGACCGGATGGTTTCGACCCTCCACGGCGGTCACCCGCGGGTGATGCTGGAGCAGGCGGCGACGGCCCTGCTGTCCTACGTCGAGGACTCCCACGACGGATTCCGCATCCTGGTCCGCGATTCGCCGGTGGCGAGCTCCACCGGGACGTTTTCCACGGTGCTGAACGACATCGCGAGCCAGGTGGAGCACATCCTGGCCCAGCAGTTCGGCGCACTCGGCTACGACGAGAAGCTGGCCGCGCTGTACGCGCAGGCCCTGGTGGGCATGGTGGCGCTGACCGGCCAGTGGTGGCTGGACGCGCGCAAGCCGAAACGCGACGAGGTGGCCGCGCACCTGGTCAACCTGGCGTGGAACGGCTTGTCGCACCTGGAGCACAAGCCGAAGCTCCGGCTGGGCTGACGTCGTGGCGCTGACTGCCGCGGAGTTGCGGCTGATGCAGGGCCTCGCGCAGCGGATCACCGCCACCCACCCGGATCTGGTGAACAGCGACGCGTCGTTCGGTGAGCTGGCCTGGAACTGGGGCCGGACCCGCGGCGACGGCGAGCGCCGGCTGTGGTTCTCGGACGGGGAGATCGTCGCGTGGGGCTGGGCCGAGCTGCCGCGCCGGGTCCGGCGGAACGACGGCTCGGTCAAGGACATCACCCACGCGTACCTGGCGCACCAGGTGCATCCCGGGCACGCGGAGCTGGTCGACGACGTGATCGGCTGGTACGACACGACTGCGGCCGGCCTCGAGCGAACCGTGCTGCCCTCGGCGGCCGACGCGCATGCCTTGGCGCGCTGGGCGGCGCACGGCTACGAACCCGACGTGCCCGACGCTTGGTCGCAGCTCAACGAGCGTGACCTCACCGACGTCGAGGAACCGTCGCTGCCGCCCGGGTTCGCGTTCCGCACCGCCTCGGAGGTCTCGCCGGAAGCCGTGGTGCAGGCGCATGTCGACGCCTGGGCACCGACGTCGTACACGGCTTCGTCGTACGAAGGCTTGCGGCAGGCACCGGGCTACCGCGGCGACCTGCACGTCCTCGTCGAGGCGCCGGACGGGACGATGGCGTGCTCGGCGATCATGTGGCTCGACGAGGTGAACGCGACAGTCGAGTTCGAGCCGGTCGGCACGCACCCGGGCTACCGGCGCCGGGGGCTGGCTCGCGCGATGCTGCTGCACGGGATGCGCCTGGCCGTCACGGCGGGCGCCCGCCACGCGACGGTCGCCTGCATGGGCGAGCCGGAACCGGCGCGGGAGTTGTACTACAGCGCGGGGTTCCGGGCGTTTTCGCGGGACGCGCCGCTCATCAAGCTCAGGTGAGCTGCCCGGTCTCGCGGAGGTGGTCGAAGATGAGCCGGTCCACCGCGGAAACCCGGCCGCGGTCGGCGTACCCGAGCCACCCGACCTCTTCGATCTCGCTGCTCGCCGTCAGGGTGCCGCGGTATTCGGCCGTGTAGCAGGTCATCCGCACCAGTGTGCCCGCGGCGTGGCCATCCGCCTGGGCTTCGAACGTCCCCGCCGCGGCGATCGACTCCGGCGTGATCGCCACGTCGAGTTCCTCGCGGATTTCGCGGACCAGCGTGTCGGCGTCGGTTTCGCCGGGCTCGCGCTTGCCGCCGGGGAGGTAGTAGACGTCCTTGCCCCGCGAGCGCGTGCTGAGGATCCGGCCGTCCAGCAGGTGGATCCAGGCGATCTTGTCGATCACCGCAGCCGGCCGTCGTCGTGGAGGTGGTCGAAGACGAGCTGGGCCACCAGGGAAACCCGCGGCCGGTCCGCATAGGTGAGCCAGGCGATCTCCTCGATCTCCGCGCAGGCCCGTGGCGTTCCCGCGTACTCCGCCGTGTAGGCCGTCGTGCGGACGGTGGCGCCCTCCGCGTGCCCGTGCGCCTGGCCTTCGAACGTGCCCGCCGGGGCGATCGTCTCGACCTCGATCGCCACCCCGAGCTCCTCGCGGATCTCCCGGACCAGCGTCTCGGCGTCGGTCTCGCCCGGCTCGCGTTTGCCGCCCGGCAGGTAGAACTTGTCCTTGCCGCGCGAGCGCGCCGCCAGGATGCGGCCGTCCGCCACGTGGATCCAGGCGATCTTGTCGATCACGCCAACGCCGCCAGCGCTTCGCCGGTCGTGACCACCGTGCCCAGGCGCGGGAAGATCTTCGTGATGGCGTTTTCGTGCGAGATGCCGGAAAGCGCCGTCATCGCGTCCGACACCGCCACCGTGTCGTAGCCGTGGTCCGCGGCCGCGCGCAGGGTCGACTCGACGCCGAACTCCGTGGCGATGCCGCCGAAGACGACCGTGCGCACGCCCGCGCCGCGCAGGAACTCGTCGAGGTCCGTGCCGGCGAAACCGCCGATCGTGTACTTCGTGACGATCTTGTCGTCGCCGGCTTCGAAGGCCAGCTCGCTGCCCGGCGGGTTGTCCGGTCGTGACACCCGCACGATCACCACCGGCGCTCCGGCGCTGCGGAACGCGTCCCGCAACCGCAGTGCGTTGGCGAGGACTTCTTCGCCGGTGTACGGCGTGGTGGGCAGCGCCACGATCCGTTCCTGCAGGTCGATCAGCACGAGCGCGGACGTGGCCGGGTCGATCTTGCTCATTCCCCGATCCTAGGCACTAGGGTCGGGTTCATGGCGAACAGCAGGGAAATCGTGGTGACGGGTGGCGGCACGGGCATCGGCTACGCCGTGGCGGCGGCCTTCGCGCAGGCCGGCGAGCGCGTCACGATCACCGGGCGCCGGGAAAAGGTGCTCACCGAAGCGGCGACGCTCGCCGGCGCGCGGCCCGTCGTGTTCGACGCCGCCGACCCCGCGGCCGTCGAAGCCGCACTGGACGAGCTGCCCGGCCGCGTCGACGTCCTCGTCAACAACGCCGGCGGCAACACCGACTTCCTCGACGGCGACGGCGAAGAGGGGCTGGCCGGTTTCGCGGCCGCGTTCGAGCGGAACCTGCGGTCCAATGTGGTCAGTGCCGCGCTGGTGACGCACGCGCTGCGCGACCGCCTCGCCGAGGGCGCGCGGATCATCACCATCGGATCGATCGCCGCGCACACCGGCGCCGGGTCCTACGGCGCCGCGAAGGCCGCGGTCGAGGCCTGGAACGTGAGCGTGGCCCGGGAGTTCGGGCCGCGCGGGATCACCGCGAACGTCGTCGCGCCGGGGCTGATCGGGGAGACCGAGTTCTTCCACGGGCAGCTGAGCGACCAGCGGCGCGACTGGCTGATCGGCAACACGATGAACAAGCGTCCCGGCACGCCGGACGACGTCGTCGCCGTGGTGACGTTCCTGGCGAGCCCAGCCGCCGGGCACGTCACCGGGCAGGTCGTGCACGTCAACGGCGGCGCCTACCTCGGTAGCTAGGGCGGGCGCATCGGCCATCCGGCCGATGCGCGCGCTCGCCGGCGCTCGGTTGTCCACCGGATGGCCAAAACAGACCGGCTCATCGGGCGATACCCGCGGTCCACCTCCGCAATAGCTTCGGATTCCTCACGAATCCGGCGGAGGTGGACTGGTGCTCGAGCGACTGAACAACGTGAAGGTGCTCGTGGCGATCGCGGTGGTCATCGTGGTCGGGGGCTTGCTCACCGCGATCGCCGTCAACAGCGGCTCCGGAAGCGACAGCTGGCGCGCCGGGTGCGGCTCGGCGCCGGCCGGTCCCGGGGACAACCAGGCGAGCCGCGTCGCCGAGGCCAGGAAAGTGCTGCTGAGCACCGGGAACGATCCGCGCCTCGGGATCGAGATCGTCGACCTCGGCGCCTGCGCTGTCGAGACGAGGTGGAAGGCCGACCAGCCGCAGCCCACCGCGTCCGTGGTCAAGCTGCTCATCGCGCTCGACCTGATCGACCGTTCCGGAGTGCCTTCGGGCGGCGAAGAGACGGCTGTCCACGCCATGCTCGCCGCCAGCGACGATCACGTCGCCAGCCGCCTCTGGCAGCAGAACGGCGGCCCGGACATCGTCCGGCGGCAGGTCGCGAAGCTGGGGCTCACGCACACCACACCCCCGGACGACCCCGGCCAGTGGGGCTCCACCCGGATGTCACCCACCGACGTCGTCACGGTCTACCGGTACATCACCGCGGGGCTGTCCGAAGAAGGCCGCGTGTTCCTCACCGGAGCGATGGAAAGCGCCCCGCGCAACGCCGCCGACGGGTTCGACCAGCACTTCGGGATCCCGCGCGGGTTCCCGGGCGCGACGTGGGCGGTGAAGCAGGGCTGGGGCAGCTCCGAGGCCCGGCGGGTGCTCAACACCACGGGGCTGGTCCGGACCGCGTCCGGTACCTACGTCGTCGCGGTGATGGCTTCCTGGAAGGAAACCGTCGACTGGCCCACCGCGACCACGGCACTGACCGCGGCCGTCGGCGCGCTGAAGGGTTCCCTCCGGGCGGCCAAGGCCTGAACCGATCGGGAGTGGATGCCGGTCCCCGGGTCGCCAGGTCGGCGATGGCGCCCGGGGACCGGCGCGGTGCTGCCGCGGGAACGCTCTCTTCGGACCGCGTCCAACACGCGTCGGGGGCGGGCGAAAACTTCTGGTACACACCATGTTCCGCGATCCGCCACCCCGGCGGAAGTGTCCACGGCACTCGACGGCCGTGCTTTTCCCATGATCAGGCGGGCGTGACCTTCAGCAGCTTGTCGTCCGTCCCGTCCGACGTGGTCACGTACAGCGCGCCGTCCGGGCCGCTGCGGACCGCGCGCAGGCGGCCGAACTTGTCGTCGAACTCCGGGGGCAGCGAGACGTCGAGGACCTTGCCCGCCGGGTCCAGGTGGTACAGCAGCAGTTTCTGGCCCTTGAGCGCCACCACGACCAGCGCGCCGTCGTTCGTGCCCCACTGCGCGCCGGTCAGGAAGGCGTCGCCGCTGATCGCCTCGGTGATGCTGCCGGAGGTCCACAGTGGACTCACCGCGTCCGGGAACCGCTTGAGGTCGGTCATCGGCACGCTTTCGTCGTAGCTCGTTCCGGTGCCGCCCTTCGAGGGGTCCCAGCCGTAGTTCGCGCCCGGCTTCAGCAGGTTGACCTCGTCGTCGAACGTCGGGCCGTGCTCGGCGGTGATCACCTGGCCGCTGCCCGGCCGGATCGCCACGCCCTGGACGTTGCGGTGGCCGTAGGTGTAGATCAGCCGTTCGCGCGGGTCGCTCGAGGTGATGAAGGGGTTGTCCGGCAACGCGTTCCCGGTCTTCGCGTCCAGCCGCAGCACCTTGCCGCCGAGGGAATGGCGGTCCTGCGCGATCGACGCGCGCGCGGTGTCACCGGTGCCGACGAGCAGCGCGCCGTCCGGGGCGAAGGTCGGCCGGCAGCCGGAGTGCCGTCCGCTCGGGTTCACCGGCAGCCCGGTGAGCAGGTCCTTCACCTTCGACGCGCTCGTGCCGTCGGCGGCCAGCTTCCACGTGACCAGCCGGATGTCGACGGCCTTGCCGCCTTCCTGGTGGTCCTGGCAGGTGATGAACTCGCGGCTGGTCGCGAAGTCCGGGCTGACGACCATGCCGAGCAGCCCGCCTTCGCCCTTGACGAGGACGTCGGAGAAGTCGGCGCGCACCTCGGCCGCCTGCCCCTTCCGGATCAGCGCGAGCTTGCCGGGCCGCTGGGGCACGAGGATGCCGCCGTCGGGCAGGAAGCCGACGTCCCAGCCGTGCTCCAGCCCGCCGGTCACCGTCTCGACCTTGAACTTCCCGCTCGCGGCGGCCGGCGTGGCCGCGGGCGGGACGCTCTGCACCGGCTCGCTCGCCGCCCCCGAACAGCCCAGGACCAGCAGGGACACCACACCGATGAGACCCAGCGAACGCCGCATACGCCTCATCCTGCCATCAAGTGGTGAAATCGCCGTTCGCCGCCGAGCGCGTGAGGAACTCCAGGTCGGCGTCGCCGGGGAGGGAGTGCCCGGCGCCGGGCACCAGGTCCACCTCGGCGCCGGCCGCTTCGAGACGCCGTTTCGTCGTCACCGAGCCGACCATGGCGTCGTCCGCCCCGGCCACGGCGTACACCGGCATGGTCAGCCGTTCGAGGGCCGCGTCGCCGAAGACGGGGAACGGACCGGTGCGGTACCGGTAGTGCGCGGCCACCAGCAGCTGCTGCGCCACGATCGGCGACGACTCCGGCTCGCCCACCGCACCGGCGACGGCCTTCCGCCGTCCCTTCTCGCCGAGCAGCCCCAGCAGCACGGCCTTGACGACGAACCCCTTCTTCATCGGGCCGAGGCCGACGGGGCACCGCAACGCCAGCGCGGCGACCCGCTCGGGCCGCCGGGTCGCGAAGTCGAGCGCGACCCAGCCGCCGAACGACGACGCCAGGAAGGCGGCGCGGCCGAGGCCGAAGTGGTCCAGCACCGCGTCCAGCCACCGCGCGTACCGGTCACCCGCGAGCGGCGGCCGGGCCTCGGCGCTCAGCCCGGGCTCGCCGATGATGTCGACGGCGTGCACCCGGAACCGCCCGGCCAGTGCCGGGATCCGGGCCGCCCACTCCGCGGAGTTGCTGCCGGAGCCGTGCAGCAGCACCAGCGCCGGAGCTCCGGCCGGGCCCGAGACCAGGACGAACGTCTCGCCTTCGGGCGTCGGGACGCGCACTTCGGCACGGGGGACGGGCCAGGCCCGCAGAGCGTCGAGGTACCGCTCGCGGAGGAGCGCGGCGCCGGCCTCGGACTTGTATATCATCATGCAAAGTACTCTAAACCTCCGTATCAAGAGGATTGATAGGGAGTGATCAGGAGCCCGGGCGCACCAGCCCGGACTCGTAGGCGAAGACCACCGCGTGCACCCGGTCGCGCAGCCGCAGCTTGCCGAGGATCCGCCCGACGTGCGTCTTCACCGTCGTCTCGCCGATGTACAGCTTCGCGGCGATCTCCGAGTTCGAAAGCCCGCGCGCGATGAGGCCCAGCACGTCCTTCTCGCGTTCGGTCAGCACCCCGAGCCGCGCGATGTCCACGGGATCGCGCTCGTCGGCGAGGTACCGGTCGAGCAGCCGCCGTGTGACCGACGGCGAGACCATCGAGTCGCCCCGCAGCACGCCCCGGATCGCGACGAGCATCTCTTCCGAAGGCGCGTCTTTCACCAGGAACCCGCTGGCCCCACCCCGCAACGCGGCGTACGCGTACTCGTCGAGGTCGAAGGTGGTGATGATCAGCACCCGCACGTCCGGCAGTTCGGCGCAGATCCGCGCGGTCGCGGCGACGCCGTCGAGCACCGGCATCCGGACGTCCATCAGCACCAGATCGGGGCGCAGCTCGCGAGCGAGGGCGACGGCCTCTTCGCCGTTGGCAGCTTCGCCGACGACGGTGAGGTCGTCTTGGCTTTCGACGATCATGCGGAGGCCGACGCGGACGAGCTGCTGGTCGTCGCAGAGGAGGATGCGGGTGGTCATGGCCGCACCACCAGGGTCGCGTGGACGCGGTACCCGCCGCCGGGGGACGGCTCGCACGCGTCGGCGCGGCGGTCTCGGGGGCGCGTCCGGTCGCTCGGGTGTGGCGGCTGGTGGGTCCGCGGTTCCCAGGCCGGCGTCGCGGCTTCGCCCGTAGCGGTGAGGCCGTGCGGGCTCTCGGCGATCGTCCTCAGTCCGGCGGGCACGGGCCGCCGCGGGAGCCGGGTGGTCATGGCTGCACCACCAGGGTCGCGTGGACGCGGTACCCGCCGTCGGGCAGCGGGCCGGTGGTCAGCTCGCCGTGGTACATCTCGACGCGCTGGCGCATTCCCGTCAGCCCGTGGCCGGACGACGGCAGGGCCGGGGCCGGTGGTGCGTGGCCGCCGGTGTTCGTCACCTCGATGCGGACCTCCGGTGGCTCGAAGGCGACGCCGACGCGGCCGGTCGCGTCGGCCGGGGCGTGCTTGATCATGTTGGTCAGGGCCTCCTGGACGATCCGGTACGCCTGCAGCGCGGCACTCGCGGGCAGCGTGCCCGGGTCGCCGGTCACGTCGAGTGCGACGTCGCGCCCGGACTGGTCGACGAGCGCGCGCAGTTCGGCGAGCGTCGGCTGGGGACTGCGTGCCGCCTGGCCGGCGTGCAGGACTTCGAGGAGCCGCCGCAGCTCGGCCAGCGCGTCCCGGCCGGTGTGGACGATCGTGTCGAGCGTGCGGTCGACGGCCGCGGGGTCGCGGTGCCGGGCGAGCTTCGCGCCTTCGGCGTTCAGCACGATCACGCTCATGCTGTGCGCCAGCACGTCGTGCAGCTCGCGCGCGATCCGCGTGCGCTCTTCCGCGAGCGCCGCGCGGGTCTGGGCGGCGTCGCGCTTTTTCTCTTCGGCCGTGAGCTCCTCCTGCTTGCGGAAGAACTCCCCGAGCGCCCACGCGGCGATGTGCAGCGGCAGGATGCCGATCAGCGACAAGGTCGGGTAGTCGGTTTCCGGCGCGTAGAGGGTGACCCACTGGACGTCGAGGACGACGATCGCGAAGGCGATCGCCGCGGCGAACCACCGGTACCTCAGCTTCACGAGGTTGAACAGCACGACCGCCATCGCCAGTTCGGTGCGGCCGCGGTCGTAGGCCCAGATGTCGTCGAAGTACACCACCGCCGCCCCGGCGATGATCAGCACCGCCACCGTGCGCGGGAACCGGCGGCGCAGCAGCAGCGGGAGCAGGAACAGCATCGGGATCGCGCGGACGGCGTACGAGCCGGAGCCGGTCCAGTTGGGGGCGAGGAAGATGAACACGGCGTACAGCGGCAGGTCCACTGTCCACCGATGTCTGCGCATCCACACCACGAGTCGTTCCACGCCACCGAACGTAGTGCCGGGACCGGGCTCGGGGCGTCATCCCTCCGGCCCGACCGTGTCCTCCCCGGGGAGGACGAGCCCGGCCAGTCCGGCGGATTCGGGGCCACCCCGGCCGTTCCTAGCGTCGGGATCATGTCGATCACCAGGGAATTCCTCCGTCACCCCGTGCTGACGGGCGCGATCGCGCCGAGCTCGCCGCGGCTGGCCGAAGAGATGACGGCGGGCCTCGGCCTGGAACGCGCGTCGTGCGTCGCGGAGCTCGGGCCGGGCACCGGCGTGTTCACCGAAGCGATCCTCGCGCTGCTCCGCCCCGAAGCGCGCCTGACGGCCATAGAGATCAACCCGCGTTTCGCGGCCGTCCTGAGCGAACGCTTCCCCCAGGCCGACGTCGTCAGCGGCTCGGCGGAACACCTGGCTCTGGACGGCGCCGACGTCGTCGTCTCCGGTCTGCCGTGGACGGCCATGACCGCGCCCCGGCAGCAGCGCATCCTCGACGCGGTCACCGCCGCACTCGCCCCGAACGGCCGGTTCACGACGTTCGCGTACGCCCACGCGGCCTGGACACCACCCGCACGCCGCTTCGCCGCGTCGCTGCGAAGCCGGTTCGCGGTCGTAGAGCGCACCCAGGTCGTCTGGGGCAACCTGCCACCCGCGTTCGTCTACCGCGCGGCGCTCCCGGTGGCCGTCGGGAGGGCACGGCGTGGACAGCCTGCTGCGGCCACTGCTTGACGCACCCCCGGCGGTCGTCTACCTGGTCTGCGCCTTGGTCATCACGGCGGAAACCGCGCTGCTGCCGGGAATCGTGCTGCCGACGTTGTCGACGCTGCTGCTGATGGGGTTCCTCGCCGAGCGGGGCACGCTCCACCTCGGACTCGCTTGGGCGGTCGCCGTTGCCTCGGCCGTCCTCGGTGACCAGCTCGCCTACCTCGAAGGACGTCACTGGGGACCGCGGCTGTCCCGCCGCGTCGGCCAAAAGAGGTGGCAGCGCGCGGAAACGGCGCTCGCGCGCTACGGCGTCCCGGCGGTGATCGCAGGCCGCTGCCTGGCCGGCGTCCGGACGCTGGTGCCGCGCGTGGCGGGCTCGGCGGCGATGCCGTACCGCCGGTTCGCGGCGGGCAGCGTGGCGGCGGCGGTGCTGTGGGCGAGCGCGGAACTGCTGGTGGGTCACACGACGGCGCTGGTGGTGTGAAGCCGTTCGGCGGTCTCGGCGTCCGCGGGCAGGAACGTCTCCAGCTTCAGCTCCGACACCGTGACGTCCGCCGCCGTCGCGAACGTCGTGATCGCGGTGATCAGCCGCAGTTCGCCGGCCGAGGTGGCCAGCCGGACCGGCACCGCGAACCCCAGGTGCTCCGGGCCGGGCGCGGACGGCGGCGGCAGGTAGCCCTCCAGCTCGGCGAGCTGGGCGGCCAGCCGTTCGTCCGGGGTGCGGGCCAGGTCGTTGCGCAGGCGTTCGAGGATGTGCCGCGCCCAGTCGTCGAGGTTGCGCACGCGCGGCGCCATCCCGTCCGGGTGCAACGCCAGCCGCAGCGTGTCGACCGGTTCGCGCAGCAGCTCCGGCGCGACTCCCTCGGTGAGCAGCCGGAACCCGTCGTTCGCCGCGACCAGCACGCCGTAGCGGTCGACGACGATCGCGGGGTAGGGCCGGTGGCCGTCGAGCAGCCGCCGCAGCCCGTCGAGAACCGGCTTGATCGCCGGGTCGTCGAGCCGCGTCTCGGGGTACGACGGGGCGAAACCGGCGGCGTGGAGCAGGCCGTTGCGCTCGCGCAGGGGCAGTTCCAGCGACTCGGCGACGCGCAGCACCATGCCGCGGCCGGGGAGCGAGCGCCCGCTCTCCATGAAGCTCACGTGCCGCTGCGTCGTCCCGGCCCGCAACGCCAGGTCGAGCTGGCTGAGGTGCCGCCGCGTGCGCCAGTCCTTCAGCGCGGTTCCGAAGTTCACGGTCCCATCCTGCTCGTCCGCGCCATTCCCCGCGGGGAATTGAGGGCATTCCCCGCCCCGGCCAGGCTCACCGCATGACGAACTACGGCCTGGTCATCCCGACCTACCAGCCCATCCTCGACGCCGGGCGGACCGCGCCCGAGCTGGTCGCCACCGCCGTCGCCGCGGAGGAGCTCGGCCTCGACTCGGTCTGGGTCGGCGACACCCTCGCGCGGGCACCCCTGGACGCTCTCGCCGTCCTGGCCGCCTTCGCCGCCCGGACGTCGCGGGTGACCCTGGGGACGTCCGCCTTGCTCCCGGCCCTGCGTAACCCGATTTTGACGGCGAACCAGCTGCTCAGCATCGATTTGCTCAGCGAAGGACGGCTCACGGTGGCCGTCGGCGCCGGGTTCGCCGGGCGCAGCGAACCGGAGTTCGCGTTCGCCGGCGTGCCGTGGGAGCGCCGCCGGGCCCGGCTGGACGACATCGTGGCCCTCTGGCGCGCGGTGTGGAGCGGTGCTTCCTCCTTCCACGGCTCGGTACTGCACCACGACTCGCTCCCGGTGTTCCCGGCCCCGGCTCGCCCGGGCGGGCCGCCGGTGTGGCTGGCGGCGTACACGCCGGGCGCGCTGGAGCGCGTCGGCCGGCTGTACGACGGCTGGCTGCCGTACCCGCCGGATCCCGCGGACTACGGCGCCGGTCTGGCCCGGATCCGGGCCACGGCCACCCGTCCGGTGACCCCGGCGCTGTTCGCGACGGTCCTGGTCGAGGACGACGCCGATCGCGGGCAGGCGTTGCTGGAGGAGTACTGCGAGCGCAACTACGGGCGGCCGGCGGCGTTCGTGCAGGGGATCCAGATGCAGGTGTGCGGCAGCGCCGCGGAAGTGGCGCGGCAGCTGCGGAAGTACGAAGGGGTGGAGCACTTCCTGCTGCGCATCGCGAGCACGGACCCGAAGGTGTTCGACGAGCAGCTGCCCCGCGTCGCGGAGGTGGTGAACCTGCTGCGCGAGCAGCCGTGACCGGAAACCTGTCGGGGGTGGCACGTAGGCTGGGACCGTGACCGACGCTCCATTGTCCGGACTCCTCACCGCCATCCTTCCCGACCCGGCCCTGCGCGGCGTGGTCGAGCGCGCTAGCGCGCCGCTGCTCGAGCTGCAGGGCCCGATCGCCGCCCGGCAGCTCGTCGCCGCCGCGCTCGCGGCCGATGCCGGCGCCGGCAAGCCCGTGCTCGCCGTCACCGCCACCGGCCGCGAGGCCGACGAACTGACCGCGTCCCTCGGCGCGCTGCTCGGCCGCGGCAAAGTGGCCGACTTCCCGAGCTGGGAGACCCTTCCGCACGAGCGTCTCTCCCCGCGCGCGGACACCGTCGGCCGCCGCCTCGAGGTGCTGCACCGGCTGAAGACGGGGGACGACGACCTGCGCGTCGTCGTCGCCACCGTCCGCAGCCTGATCCAGCCCATGGCGCCCGGGCTCGGGTCCCTCGCCCCGGTCGACCTCGTCGTCGGCGAAGAACAGAGTTTCGAGGGCCTCCTCGAACGGCTGGTCGAGCTGGCCTACACCCGCGTCGACATGGTCGAGAAGCGCGGCGAGTTCGCCGTCCGCGGCGGCATCCTCGACCTGTTCGGGCCCACCGCGCAGCACCCCGTCCGGGTGGAGTTCTGGGGCGACGAGGTCAGCGAGATCCGCGCGTTCGCCGTCTCCGACCAGCGGTCGCTGCCCGGCGAGATCCCGCGGGTCACCGCGCCGCCGTGCCGGGAGCTGCTGCTCACCCCGCCGGTCAGGGAGAAGGCCGCGGAGCTGGCGAAGACGTTCGAGGCCGACGCGCACCTGGCCGAGATGCTCACCAAGCTCGCCGACGGCATCCCGGTCGAGGGCATGGAGGCGCTCATCCCGGTCCTCTGCGAAGGCGAGCTGGAGCTGCTCACCGACGCGATGCCGGTGGGCACCCACGTCCTGCTCACCGACCCGGAGAAGATCCGCGCCCGCGCCGCCGACCTCGTCCGCACCGGCCAGGAGTTCCTCGAAGCGTCCTGGACGACGGCCGCGGCGGGTGGCCAGGCCCCGATCGATCTCGGCGCGTCGGCCTACCGCGGGCTCGACGAGATCGCGTCCCACGCGCAGGACACCAAGCGCGCCTGGTGGACCATCACCCAGCTGACCAGCGAAGACCCCGACATCTACCGCGTCTCGGTCGAGGCCGCGCCCGCGTACCGCGGCGAGCTCGAACGCGCGACGGCGGACCTGCGCGCGCACATCGCATCGGGCGGCACGGCGGTGCTCGTCGTCGCCGGGCAGGGCACCGCGGCGCGCGCGGTCGAGCAGTTCTCGGCCGCCGACGTCCCGGCCTCCCTGGCGGGCGACGGCCTGCGGAGCGCACCGGCGCCGGGCGTCGTCACGGTCACCTGCGGCGGCCTGACCGACGGTTTCATCTCGCCGGAACGCGCCCTGGTCGTGCTCACCGAGTCGGACCTGACCGGCCGCGGCTCGGGCGCCGGAACGTCCACAAAGGACCTCACCACCAAGATGCCGTCGCGGCGGCGCAACGCCGTCGACCCGCTGGCGTTGAAGGCCGGCGACTACGTCGTGCACGAGCAGCACGGCATCGGCCGGTTCGTCGAGATGGTCCAGCGGACGGTCGCCGGCGCCACCCGCGAGTACCTGCTGCTGGAGTACGGCTCGTCCAAGCGCGGGCACCCGGGCGACCGGCTGTTCGTGCCGACCGACCAGCTCGACGAGGTGTCCAAGTACGTCGGCGGCGAGCTGCCGACGCTGAACAAGCTCGGCGGCTCCGACTGGAAGAACACCAAGGCCAGGGCCAAGAAGGCGGTCAAGGAGATCGCCGCCGAGCTCGTCCAGCTGTACGCCGCGCGCCAGGCCGCGCCCGGCCACGCGTTCGGCCCGGACACGCCGTGGCAGGGCGAGCTGGAGGACGCTTTCCCGTTCACCGAGACCAACGACCAGCTCGCCGCGATCGACGAGGTCAAGGCCGACATGGAACGCGGCGTCCCGATGGACCGCGTCATCTGCGGCGACGTCGGCTACGGCAAGACGGAGATCGCCGTCCGCGCCGCGTTCAAGGCGGTGCAGGACGGCAAGCAGGTCGCGGTGCTGGTGCCGACGACGCTGCTCGCCCAGCAGCACCTGAACACCTTCACCGAGCGCATGCGCTCGTTCCCGGTGAAGATCCGCGGCCTGTCCCGGTTCTCCGCCAAGAGCGAGACCGACTCGACTCTGGAACAGCTGGCCAGCGGCGAGGTCGACATCGTCATCGGCACGCACCGCCTGCTGCAGACCGGCGTCCGCTGGAAGGACCTGGGCCTGATCATCGTCGACGAGGAGCAGCGCTTCGGCGTCGAGCACAAGGAGCACATCAAGGCGCTGCGCACGCACGTCGACGTGCTCACCATGTCGGCGACGCCGATCCCGCGCACCCTGGAGATGTCGCTGGCCGGCATCCGCGAGATGTCCACGATCCTCACCCCGCCCGAGGACCGGCACCCGATCCTGACGTACGTCGGCGCGTATGACGACAAACAGGTCGGCGCGGCCATCCGGCGCGAACTGCTGCGTGACGGCCAGGTCTTCTACGTCCACAACCGCGTCTCCTCGATCGAGAAGGCCGCGCGGCACATCCGGGAGCTGGTGCCGGAGGCGCGGGTCGTCACCGCGCACGGGCAGATGAACGAGGACAAGCTCGAGAAGATCATCCAGGGCTTCTGGGAGAACGAGTACGACGTCCTGGTGTGCACGACGATCGTCGAGACGGGTCTCGACATCTCGAACGCCAACACGCTGCTGGTCGAGCGCGGCGACCTGCTGGGGCTGGCCCAGCTGCACCAGCTGCGCGGCCGGGTCGGCCGCGGGCGCGAGCGCGGGTACGCGTACTTCCTGTACCCACCGGAGGCCCCGCTGACGGAGACCGCGCACGACCGCCTGGCGACGATCGCCCAGAACACCGAGCTGGGCGCGGGCATGGCGGTCGCGATGAAGGACCTGGAAATCCGCGGCGCGGGCAACATCCTCGGGGCGGAGCAGTCGGGGCACATCGCCGGCGTCGGTTTCGATCTGTACGTGCGGTTGGTCGGCGAAGCGGTCGACGCGTTCAGGCGGCACGCGGGCGCGGAGTCGACGGAGGAAGAGGAGATGGCCGACGTCCGCGTCGACCTCCCGATCGACGCCCACATCCCGCACGACTACGTGCCAGGGGAAAGGTTGCGCCTGGAGGCGTACCGCAAGATCGCGGCGGCACCGGACACCGAGGGCCTCGACGCGGTCCGCGAAGAGCTCATCGACCGGTACGGCCAGCCGCCGGCCCCGGTCAACCGGCTGCTGTCGGTGGCTCGCTTCCGGCACACGTGCCGCGAGGCGGGCGTGACGGAGGTGGCGGTCCAGGGCAACACGATCCGGTTCGCGCCGTTGCCGTTGCTGGACTCGCAGATGGTGCGCCTGAAGCGGCTGTACCCGAAGGCGGTGTTCAAGGCGGTGACGAACACGGTGTCGGTCCCGAAGCCGACAGAGGGCCCGGCCGGCGGCCGGATCGGCGCACCGACATTGCGGGACGAAGAACTGCTGGAGTGGTGCACGAAGCTGCTGCTCCAGCTGACGAAGAAACCGGCGGCGGTGTAAAGGCGGGTGGACACCCGGCGCCACATCGGGGGACTTTCCGTTGTGGCGCCCGGGTTTCCGGTTGCGGTGGTTTTAGGTTCGCCCCATGGCGGAATATCGCGAGCCGAACATCCGGGCCCGGCAGCTGGGCGAACGTCTCCTCGAGCGCATGGCGGAGAAGGGCTGGGGAGTCCGGGAAATGTCCCGGCGCCTGGAGATGAGCGCGCAGTGGGTATCGGCAGTGACGCGCGGGCGTGCCCGCCCGTCGCCGGTCCACTTGGCCCGGTTCCTCACGACGCTCGGGTTCCGGGGTGAGGAATACCGCGAGCTGATGGCCATGGGCGACGAAATGCGCAATCCGGGCCTCCTCGAGAAACCGCTCCAGCTGCGCACGTTGATCTGGCACGAGAAACGGGCCACCGCCATGGCGCAGTTCCACGGCTGCTCGGTGCCCGGATTGCTGCAGACCGCGGACTACGCCCGGAGCTTGATCGCGGAGATCGGTAACGCGACCGATCCGGACCACATCGATGAGCTGGTGTTCGCCCGGATGGCCCGCCAGGTGATCCTGGACAAGAGGCCTGCCGTCACGTTCGATTTCTATCTGCACGAATTCGTGCTTCGGCTGCCCATCGGGCGCGGAGAGCCCGATGTCATGCGCGGTCAGCTTCGCCAGCTCGCTCGGCTTGTCGAGCGCAGCAACATCTCGATCCGGATCATCCCCGCGCGGTGTGGTGGCCACCCAGGGATGGCTGGGCACTTCAAATTGATCGAGTCGGCAGAGTTCAAACCGGTCATCTTCATCGACAGTGAAGTTTCTTCGCTGTTTCTCGAGGAGTCCGCAGAGGTGGCGGCCTACCGGCAAGTGCTCAAAGGGCTCGATCGGGTCGCCCTCGATCAGGCACAATCGAGAGAGTTCATCGCCGACCTGGCGGAGAGCCTCTACTCATCGGGAGCGCGGCGGGATGACGGTCACCTGGCGTAAGAGCAGCTACAGCACCAACGGTGATGAGTGCGTGGAGGTCGCCACCGGCCCCGAAGTCCTGATCCGGGACACCAAGGACCGTGAAGGCGGCATCCTCACCGCCTCCACCTCAACCTGGCGCGAGCTGCTTACCCGGCTCCGCTAACCAACGTCGCTGAACATCGGCGGCAAAGCCTCCGCCAACCCCATCCGCACCGCCTCCACGGGCACCGGAACCGCCCCGGCCCCCGCCATCGGCAACGGCCGGGGGTTCCGCGGCATCCGCGATCCCGCGCCTCCACCCCTCCCGGGGTACACCAGCAGCCCGCGCGCCGGGTCCGGGACGGCGTCCAGGGCCGCCGTCACCGCCGGCAGTGACCTGAACGCGTCTCGCCTCTCCTCCGTCAAAAACTCGATCTCCAGTACCACTCCCCAGCGGTGCTCGTGCCAAACCCACTGCTCAGCGCCGTTCGTCAGCGCCGCTTCGGTGAGCGCGTCCCCTTGAGCCAGGCGCCACAGTGAAGCCGAATGCTCCCCGTCGAACACTTCGATGGTCAGCCAATGGTCCATAAGTCGACATTACCGCCGCCACGACCTCATGGGTGTTGCGTTTCGGGGGCGATGGTGTGAGAGGGTATGGCCTGTGATGCGGATCATGGGGCGCCCTCGCGCGCTGGTCGCGGTCGTTGCCGGTGCACTTCTGCTCGCCGGGTGCGGCTCGGGCCCCAGCCAGGTCGGCAGTGCCGTGATCGTCGGCGACCGGTCGGTGTCCCTCGACCGGGTCCAGTCGATGATCGACCAGGCCGTCCGCGAACACCCGTACGCGCAGAAGCTCGCCGGTGAGCACAAGCTCGACCTGCTGGGCCGCGAGATCGTCCGGCAGACCGTGCTGCACGAGCTGACCCTGCGCGCGACCAAGCAGGAGAACCTCGTCGCCGACCAGGCGAAGGTCGCCGGGCTGGCCGCGCAGGTGACCGCCGCTCCGGTCACCGACACCGGGCAGGGCGACCAGGTCGCCGCCACCCAGATCGTCTCGAAGCTGCGCGACCGGAACGAGGTCGCGAGCGACGTCCTCCTCGAGCAGGAGCTCGCCCGGAAGGTGCTGCCGAAGCTGTCGGTCGGCGCGGACTACGTCGGCATCAGCGCGACCGGTGACAACGACCAGGCCGCCCGCACCCGCGCCTTCGACCTCGCGAAGGAGTTCGCCGACAACCCCGCCAAGGTCGCGGGGGTCGTCCAGCAGGCGCAGCAGGAAGGGCAGCAGGCCCAGCAGACCGGGGCGCCCGGCCCGGGCGGGTACTCCGCCGGCCAGACCGCCGAGCTCTTCGGCGCCGCGCAGTACCCCGGCCTCGCGCAGACCGCGCTCTTCGGCTCCGAAAAGAACAGCGTCGTCGTCTTCCAGGCGCAGAAGCCGCAGAGCGCGGACTGGTTCGTCTTCGTCATCCGCGCCCGCGGCACCGACAAGGCCGTGCCGGCCGACCAGGAAGCGCAGAAGCCGACGGACGCGCAGCTGACCGCGATCGGCACCCGGCTGCTGCAGCCGTACCTCGGCCAGAGCGGCCTGCGCGTCAACCCGCGTTACGGCGTGTGGGATCTTGTGGGCATGAACCTCGTGCCGAACTCCGGCGCCACCCAGGGCGTCGTGCTGCCCATTCGCGGTGCCGCGACCGCGCAGCAGTGAGCACGGGTGTCGTCGTAGTCGTCCGCGGGACGACGCTGCCCGGTGCGGCGCTCAAGATCCTGCGTGACGCGGATGCCGTCTACGCCGCCACGGACGTCGATCCGGCCGCGTTCGGCGTCCCGGCCGTCACCGAGGCGCCTTCCCTGGTCGACGTCGTGCTGCTCGCCGGGTCCCGGGACGAGCCCGCGGCCGCACTGCTGATCGCGACCGGCGCGGACGTCATCGAGACGCCGGTGCCGCCGCTGGTCGAGGCCGCCGAGGTGATGGACCGGCTCCGCTCGCCGGGCGGCTGCCCGTGGGACGCGGTGCAGACGCACGATTCGCTGCGGCAGTACCTGGTCGAGGAGACCTACGAGCTGCTCGACGCCATCGAGGAGGGCGACCGCGAGGCGCTGCGCGAAGAGCTCGGTGACGTCCTGCTGCAGGTGCTCTTCCACGCGCGGGTCGCGGCCGAGGACGCGGAGGACCCGTTCGGCATCGACGACGTCGCCGCGGCGCTCGTCGCGAAGCTGGTCGGCCGGCACCCGCACGTCTTCGCCGGCGCCGACCAGGTGCACACCGTCGAGCACCAGAACGTCAAGTGGGAAGAGCTGAAGCAGCGCGAGAAGCAGCGTCGGTCCATTGTGGACGGCGTGGCGCTCGGCCAGCCCGCCGTCGCGCTGGCGGGCAAGCTGGGGCAGCGCTCCGGGCGCGCGGGCATCCCGCTCGACCTCTTCCCCGAAGGGACCGCGGCGGCCGCCCAGCTGTTCCGCATCGCGGCCACCGCGCGCCGGGCGGGTGTCGACGCCGAGGGCGAGCTGCGGGCGGTGGCGAAGCAGTTCGCGAAGGACATCCGGTCCGCCGAGCAGGCCGCCCGCGACGCCGGGCTGGAGCCGACGACCCTGGAGGCCGACGGCTGGCGGAAGTTCTGGCCGACGCGCCCAGTGTGACCGCTCGGTGTGACGCAGCGCACACTCGAGTGAGAACCGTTTCCGAGCACCCGGCGTCTTGCCTGGTGTGAAGCACACGCCACTGGAGGACGCCGACGAGGACCACCTCGTCCGGCGCACCGCCCAGGGCGACCGCGTGGCGTTCGAGGAGCTCTACCGCCGCACGGCGCCCTGGCTCGCCGTGCGCCTGCGCCGCCGCTGCGCGGACGAGCAGATCGTCGCGGAGGTCATGCAGGAGACGTTCCTGGCCGTCTGGCGGGCCGCGGCGTCGTTCGCGGGCGCCGCCACCGGCGGCAGCGCGGTCGGCTGGCTCTGGACGATCGCCGCGCGCCGGCTGGTCGACGCGTTCCGGCGCCGGGCGCACCACGCGCAGCCGCCGCCGGCGGTGGCCCTCGACGTCGCGCCGGTGGTGGCGGCCGAGGACGAGGCGCTGGCGGCGACGATCGGCGACGAGGTCGGTGCCGCGCTGCGCGACCTCGCACCGGAGCTGCGGGCGGTGCTGCAGGCGATGGTGCTCGACGGGCTGACCGTCCGGGAGACCGCCGTCCTGCTGGGGCTGCCGGAGGGCACCGTCAAGACCCGGGCGCGCCGGGCCCGGATCGCGTTGCGGGAGGCACTGTCATGAACCATGCGCCGGAGCGGCTCATCGTCGCGTACGCGGCGGGCGACGACCTCCCGGGTGACCAGCTGTGGGGTCTCGAAGCCCACTTCGAGGCGTGTCGCGAATGCCGGGCGCGGCTCGCGGAGGCCGCACCGGTCCAGCCGGTCGTGGACCTGGTCTGGGACCGGCTTTCGGCCGAGGTCCGGCGGCCGGTCGTCCCGCCGCGGCGCCGGAGCCGGTGGCTCGACACCTGGGTCACGCCGGCGATGGCGCCGTGGCTGGCGATGATCGTGGCCGTCACGCTGGTCGCGCTCCTGCTCGACAGCGTGTGGGGTGCGGTGCTCGACGTGCCGGCGGTGCAGCTCTTCGCCCCGGTGCTGCCGGTGCTGGGGGTCGCCGTGTCGTGGGCGCGGGGACTCGACCCGGCCTACGAGGTCGTCACCGCGACCCCGCGGGCGGGGCTGTACCTGGTCGCCCGGCGGACGGTGGCGGTGCTCGCCGTCGTCCTGCCGGTGCTGGGGGTCGCCGGGTGGCTGACCGGCACCCAGCCGGCGCTCTGGCTGCTGCCGAGCCTGGCCTGCACCACCGGCACGCTCGCGCTCGGCGGCCTGATCGGCGTCAGCCGGGCGGCGTACACGCTGGTCGGGGTGTGGGGGGCGATCGTCGTCCTGCCGGCGTTCGTCCAGCGGGGGCAAGCGTTTTCGCTCGGCACCGGCGCGCTGCCGGTGTGGGCGGGGGTCTTCGCGCTGACCACGGTGGTCGTCGCGCTGCGCGGGCCGGCGTTCACCCGGCTCGGCGCACGTCATTAGGTCTTCAGGGAGGAAAAGCATGCGGGCAGTGGGGGCCGCCGAGGTCGCACCGGCGACGTACGCCTGGGAAATCCAGGCGCGGGAGCTGAAGGTGCGGGTGGGGCGGCGGAAGATGGCCGTGGACGGACTGGACCTGTCCCTCGGCAAGGGGGTGCACGGGCTGCTCGGCCCGAACGGTGCCGGCAAGACGACGCTGATCCGCGCACTGGCGACGGTGCTCCGGCCGGCGTCGGGCAGCCTGTCACTGCTCGGCACCCCGGCCGGCGGGAGCTCGGGCCAGCGTGAGCTGCGCCGCCGGATCGGGTACCTGCCGCAGAACTTCGGCTACTACAAGCGGTTCACGGTCCGCGAGTTCGTCGAATACCTGGCGTGGCTGAAGGAGATGTCCAAAGAGGACATCCCGGGCGCCGTCCAGCGGGCGGTGGAGCGCGTGGGCCTGGCCGATCGCGCGGACGACCGCATGAAGACGCTCTCGGGCGGAATGGTGCGCCGGGTCGGCATCGCCCAGGCGATCGTCAACGACCCGGAGATCCTGCTCCTCGACGAGCCGACGGCCGGCCTCGACCCGGCGCAGCGGGTCCGCTTCCGCGAGCTGGTCCAGGAACTGGGCCGCGACTCGTGCGTGCTGATCTCGACGCACCTGGTCGAGGACGTGGCCACGGCGTGCACGGACGTGGTGCTGTTCGCCGAAGGGAAGCTGGTGTTCCAGGGAACGCCGGACGAGCTGGCCGCCGCGGGCACCCTCGAGCACGGGGGCGACAGCCCGATCGAGCGCGGCTATTCGGCGCTGCTGAACCACGAGCCGGGCCGGGGGGCGTGGTGATCTTCCGCATCGAACTCCGGCGCTCGATCGCGCCCTGGGCCGGTCTCGCGCTCGTCGTCCTCGCGCTCGCGTTCTTCTTCCTGCTCTCGGGGCCGTGGTGGAAGGACCCCGCATCCTGGTCCGCGAACACCACCACGACCGCGCTCTGGGTGCGGTACCTGCTGCAGACCCTCTGGGCCGTCGTGGTCGGCGCCGGGGCCATCCAGGGCATGCGCGACAGCCGCTCCGGCATGACCGAACTGCTGGCCACCACACCGCGGCCGGCGTGGCAACGGGCGATCCGGCTGGCCGGTGCCCTCGGCGCGCTGACCGCGCTGGCCTACCTGGTCGTGTTCGGGGTGGGCGTCGCCGAAGTCCTCGCCCACGACGGGTTCGTCTCGGCCGCCTTCGTCCCCGTCCTGGGTGTCGGGGTGCTCGGCGTGGTCGCCGGTGGCTGGCTGGGGCTGGCCGCCGGGCGGCTGCTGCCGCACCCGCTGACCGCACCCGGGATCGCCGTGCTCGCTTTCGTCGCGACGGTCCTCTGCTGGATGTCGCTCGAACAGGGCCTGGATGCCGTCCTGCCACGCCGGGCCGGTCCGCTGGGACCGGCGCTGGCCCAGCCGCGTGGGTCGATGGTGACGACCACCGTGTCGCTGGACGCCGGGCAGGCCGCGTGGTTCCTCGGCCTCGCCGTCACCGGGTTCCTGCTGCTGTCGGTGCGGTCGGTGCGGGCGCGGCTGCTGAGCCTGCTGCCGCTCGTCGCCGGGGCCGCCATCGCGCTGCCGCTGTTCCCGGCGGAGGCCCTCACCACCGACAGCGTCGCCGCCCGGAAGGTCTGTGACGGGCCGGTCTGCGTGGCGGAACTGCACCGGGATCGGCTGGCCGCGTTGGCCGGCCCCGGGCGTGAAGCGCTCGCGATGCTGGCGAAGCTGCCCGGAGCGCCGACGCGGGTCGAGGAACAGATTGCGCCCGTCTTCCCGCTCGAACGCACCCAGCGCGACCCCGGCGTCGTCCTGCTCGACTTCCAGCGCAACGACGCACTCCTCACGGCGGACGCGAGCGAGCTGCGGGTGGCGGTGCTCTCCGGGGTCGGCGTGCCGTCCTGCGAGCGGCCGAGTGAGCCCAGCCTGTCGGACACGGGCGCCCGGATGATCGCGGCGGCGTACTTCACCGGGGAGCTGAAACCGCTGCCCGAGCTCTTCCGGAACTGGTTCAAGAGGCAGTCCGGTCCGATCGAGCAGGCGTGGCAGCAATTTCGGGCCCTGCCCGCGGACGTCCGGTTCACGCGCATCGTCGCGCTGCGCCAAGCGTTGCTGACGTGCCAGGGCGATCCGATGGACACGCTGGTGCCGGGAGCGCTCCGATGAGGTGGGCGGCGCTGTACGCCCGCTCGCGGCAGCTGCCGGCGGCGTTCGGGGCCCTGCTGGTGGCGACCTCCGGAGTCTGGTTCCTGGGCCGGGACTCCTGGAACGCGATCCTCGTCGCGCTGGCGCTGACCACGGCGGTCGCGGTGGCGGCGACCGGGCTCAGCGGCCAGGACCCCGACCTCGACCGGACCGCGGCGCTGCCGTGGCCGGTCCGGCGGTTCGCCCACCTGGCGCTGATCGCGATCGTGGCCGGGGCGGTGGTGCTGGGGGTGCAGGAGCTGGGCTCGTCGGCGGTCGCCGCGTCGATCATCGTCCGCGACGCGGCCGGGCTGGCGGGGTTGGCCGGCCTGGCGGCCACGACCGCGGGCGGCCAGTTCGGCTGGACGCTCCCGCTGGCCTGGGCCGCGGTCAGCCTGTTCGTCCCCAGCGGCACGTCGACGACCGACCAGGTCGCGGCGTGGCTCCGGCAACCCGCGGAAACACCGGCGGCCACCTGGACGGCGGTGATCCTGGCGATCGCCGGGGCGTTCGCGTACACCGGCTGGGGCGGCCGCCGCTGACGTGAGAGCCTGGGCCCATGATGGGCGGCCGAGCCGAGCACCCCGAGCTCTGGGAGTTCCTCGAAGCACGGCACCCCGGCGAGGTCCTGTCCGGCACCGTCGCGGCGATCGAACCGTTCGGTGTGTTCGTGGCGTTGGACGACGGCCCCGATCACCCGGTCTTCCCCGGCGTCGGGTTCGTCTCCTACCCCGAGCTGTCGTGGCGCCGGTTCGCGGCCGCCACCGAAGTCGTGCAGGTCGGCCAGTGTGTCTCGGGGGAACTTCTCGTGTTCGACACCACGAATCTGGAAGCCAGGCTGTCCTTGCGGGCATTGCAGCCGGATCCGTTCCAGGCGTTCGCCGAGCACACCGCGGTGGGGCAGGAGCTGCGCGGCCGGGTCACCCTGCTGACGTCGATCGGTGCCTTCGTCGAGGTCGCCGACGGAGTCGAAGGGCTGGTCCGGGAGCCCGCCGGGGAAAGCCGGGCCGGTGCCGGAACAACGGTCGTCGTGACCGGGATCGACCGGGAGCGGCGCCGGCTCACCCTCGCCTGGCGCTGCCGGCCCGGTCCCGGGTGACGTTCAGACGTTGCGGATGTTCGTCTCCAGCTCATGGGGCTCCCGGTCCCAGTCTTCGACGCCGAAGGCGAGGATGCGTTCCGGGTGGATCCGGATCACCGCGTCGTCGAAGTGGTTGTCCGGCAGGTTCACGCCCACCAGGGCCTCCGCCCGGCCGCGGATCTCCAGGCACCGCACCCGCCACGGGTTCGTCGACGGGAGGTCGTCGACGACGAACGCCACGCGGTCGTGCGTCGCGATGTTGCGGAACTTCTTGCTGGTGCGCAGGTTGTGCCCGGTGACGTCGATGGTCTTTTCGTCCGGGTTGTAGCGGAAGCCGACCGGGTTGGCCTGGAGGGTTCCGTCCGGCTGCTGGGTCGCCAGCCGGCCCAGCGGCTGGGCGGCGAGGTAGGCGAGTTCTGCTTCGGTGAACATGCCTCCAGCCTCGAACTTCAAGCTCCCTTGAAGTCAAGGACCAGCGAAGCGAACCTCGCGCCGATCCGGCGGTGGGCCGCCGGGCTCGGGTGGAGGTCGTCCGGCAGCGGAAGCTCCGCGAAGTCCTCCGGGCCGTACAGCGAAAGGCCGTCGAGGTAGCTCAAGTGCGGGTCCTCGGCCTGCCGCTGCGCCACGATCCGGGCCAGCTCGGCCCGGATGACCTCCAGCGTCAGCTTGCCCGCCGCCCGCTCGGCCGGGTCGCCGGTCGCGCGGAACCGGACTTCACCGGCGGCCAGTGCCGCGTGGTCGAAGTCGCCCGGCCCGGGTGTCCGCTCGTGGATCGGGCAGTAGAGCGGCGAGACGACCACGAGCGGGGTGTCCGGGTGGCCGTCGCGGATCGTGTCGAGGAAGCCGTGCACGGCGGGCCCGAACGCGCGCAGGCGCATCAGGTCCGCGTTGACCACGTTGATCCCCAGCTTGACGCTGATCAGGTCGGCGGGCGTGTCGCGCAGCGCCCGCGCGGTGAACGGGTCGAGCAGCGCGTTGCCGCTGAAACCGAGGTTGACCAGCTCGACACCGGCCGCGGTGGCGGCGAGCGCGGGCCACGTCGTCGCGGGGCTCGTCGCGTTGGACCCGTGGCTGATCGAGCTGCCGTGGTGCAGCCACACCCGGCCCGCGGGCACGGGCTCGACCGGCGCGTCGGTGCGCAGGGCGATCAGTTCGGTGAGCTCGTTGTGCGGCAGCCAGAGTTCGACGTCCTTGGGCTGCCCGCCCAGCCCCGCGAACCGGACGACGCCGGGGGAACCCGTGGTGAGCGAGGACGCCCCGGTCGCCATGTCGACGTTCAGGGTGCTGCCGCCGGCCACGCTCGCCTGGGCGGTGAGCTCGCCGTCGACGAGCAGGTCGTACACGCCGTCCGGCCGCGGCGGGGTGCCGGCGTACACCTGCTTGGTCGGCAGCGTCTCCAGCTCGACGACGTCGGCCCGGGTCCGGAACCGCAGCCGGACGCCCGCGGGCTGCGCCTCGGCCATGGCGAGCCGGGGGTCGCTGTTCTGCGCCCGCGCGCGAGCCGGGAGCCGGTGCGGCACCAGGCCGCGCCCGGTGCGTTCGAGTTCGAGTGCGCCGCGGACGAGGTCCGCGGTCAGGGGGATGTCGATCAAGACCGTGGCCAATCGCGCAGGAGGGAATCGAGGACGTCGAGGATGCGGACCCAGCTCTCGGGTGCGGGCGGCGAGCTGTGGTCGAACCCGCCCTGGGTTTCCAGGCTGACGAACCCGAGGAAGACGCTGCCCAGCAGCCGCACCGCGTGCGTCTCGTCCGGCCCGGTCAGGTCGTAGCCGCGGAGGATCGCGCGCATCATCTCGGCGTGCCGGGGCCCGGCGCTCGCGGCGGCGGTCTCCGCGTCGAGCCGCAGCTGCGCGGCGGCGTACCGGCCGGGGTGCTCGCGGGCGTAGTCGCGGTAGACGTCGGCGAAGGCGACGAGTGCGTCTCGTCCGGCCCGGCCCGCGAGCGCGGCGGCGGCCCGGTCGGCGAGCTCGTCCAGTGCCAGCAACGCGATCTTCGTCCGCAGCTCGTGCGCGTTCTTGACGTGCGAATACAGGCTGGCGACCTGGACGCCGAACCGCCGGGCCAGCTCCGACGGCGTCACCGCGTCGAAGCCCGCCTCGTCGGCCAGTTCCGCGCCGGCGCGCACCACGCGTTCCGTGGTCAATCCTGCCCGAACCATCAGCCCTCTCCCGGTTGCCTAAAGTCAGGTTAGATCAACCTAAAGGCTTTAGGCAACCGGGTTCAGGAGAACAGCGCGTCCGCCCAGCTCGACTCGCGGGTCACCCCCGGCGGCACCGCGAAGTGCGCGGAGCCGGTGTGCTGGACGTACTCCATCATCGCGTCCTTCGACGACAGCGCCTGCTGCATCGGCACGTACTGCTTCCGGGTGTCCCGGTTGAACGCCAGGAAGAACAACCCGGCTTCGAGGTGCCCGACGCCGTCGGAGCCGTCGACGAAGTTGTAGCCGCGCCGCAGGATCCGGACCCCGTTGAGCGCCTGGTGCGAGGCGAGCCGGACGTGCGCGTCCTCCGGGATCACCTTTTCGCCGCCCGCGCCGCCGACGTCGAGGTCCAGCTCGTCGAACTCCGCGGTCTGCCCCAGCGGGGCGCCGGTGCCCTTCGTGCGGCCGATGATCTTCTCCTGGCCGTCGAGGGTCTCGCGGTCCCACGTCTCGATGTGCATCCGGATCCGGCGCGCCACCAGGTACGAGCCGCCGGCCATCCACGCCTGGCCGTCGGCCGCGGAGGCCCACACCTGGTCGCCCAGCACGTCGGGTTCCTCGGACTTGATGTTGTTCGTGCCGTCCTTGAAGCCGAACAGGTTCCGCGGGGTCTGCTGCGCCCGTGACGTCGACGAGCTGCGGCCGAAGCCGAGCTGCGACCAGCGGACCTCGGTGACGCCGAAGCCGAGCCGCACCAGGTTGCGGACCGCGTGCACCGCCACCTGCGGGTCGTCCGCGCAGGCCTGGATGCACAGGTCGCCGCCGCTGCGGGCCGGGTCGAGCTTGTCCTTCGGGAACAGCGGCAGGTCGATCAGCTGCGGCGGCCGCTTGGCCGCCAGGCCGAACCGGCCGTCGAACAGCGACGGCCCGAACCCGATGGTCAGCGTCAGGTTCGACGGCGGCAGGTCGAGTGCCTCGCCGGTGTCGCCGGGCGGGGCGTACGCGCCGTTGCCGACCGCGCCGTTCGCGACGACCTCCTGGCCCGCCGTCATCCGGCGGGCCGCGTCGGTCCACGTCTTGAGCAGGGCCCTCAGCTTCTCGCGGTCCTTCGTCGTGACGTCGAGGGCCGCGAAGTGCAGGTTGGCCTGCGCCGGCGTGACGATCCCGGCCTGGTGCTCGCCGTGGAAGTCGACGGTGTTCGTCGACGCCTCGGCGTTGCCGCTGGTCGCCTTGTCGATCCCGATGCCGGCGGCGGCCCCCGCCCCGGCGAGCGCGACACCCGCGCCCGCCAGGCCGAACAGCTTCCGCCGCGAGACGCGCGTGCCCTCTGTCTGCGTGCCCTCTGCCGACGTCACTTGGAGACGACCTCCGCAACCTTGCTCAGCGGTTCGCTCAGCGCGTCGACGGCCGAGGCGAACTCCTTGACCTGGTCCTGGGAAAGGTCGGTGTACAGCTTGAAGCCGTCACCGGCGCGCTGCTTGTCGAGCAGCGCCTGGACGTTCGCGAACTCCTTGTCCAGAGTGGACACCAGCGCCGGGTCCTTGGCCTGCAGGACCGGCCGCAGCGAGGTGATCGCGCCCTTCGAACCGTCCACATTGGCCTGGAAGTCCCAGAGGTCGGTGTGCGAGAAGGCCTCTTCCTCGCCGGTGATCTTGCCGGTCGCGACCTCGTCGAGCAGGCCCTTCGCGCCGTTCGCGAGGTCCAAGGCGGACAGCTCGAGGGTCTTCGTCTTGGCGACCAGGTCCTTGACGTCGGTCACCAGCTTGTCGGCGATCTGGCCGCTGTCGGGCTGCAGACCCGCCTGGAACAGGTCCTTCTCCAGCCGGTGGAAGCCGGTGAACTGCTGGTTCGGCTCGAGGTCGGCCTCGCGGACGTCGATGGCCGGGTCGAGGTCGCCGAACTTCTCGGCCACCGGCTCGATCCGCTCGTAGTAGACGCGGGTGCGCGCGTACGCGGCCTTCGCCTCGTCGACCTTGCCCGCCTTCACCAGGTCGGCGAACTTCGCCGTCTCGTCCTGCAGCGCGGAGGTGTTGTTCGCGATGTAGTCGGCGTAGCTCTTGGTGGCCTGGGCCTTCTGCGCGTTCGTGTCGTTCTGCTTCGCGACGCCGCCGGTGACGGTGAAGTCGCCGCGGATGCCGTTGCCGGCCATGCCGGGCTTGCACGCGGTCTGGTACTTGCCGGCGTCGGCGACCTCGACGATCAGCCGCCGGTTCAGCCCGGGCGCGATGTTCTCGACCTCGCCCATGATCCGGTCGCCCTCGGCGTAGAGGTAGAACTCGGTGACCTTGGTGCCCTTGTTGGTGATCTCGAAGGTCACGTTGCCCGCGCCGGCCGTGGTCGCGGAGACCTCGCAGGCGGTGTCGGACGCCGAGACCTTGATCGGGCCACCGCCGGCCGCGGCACTGCCGGTGTCGCTCTTGCTGTCGCACGCGGCCAGCGTCACCAGGACGGCGGCGCCGGCCAGTACGGCCAGCGCGGGGGTCTTGCGCACGGTCACTCCTTCGAGGCGGCCGCGGCGGCGGGTGCCGGCGCGGTCTTCTTGCTGGGCTTGAGGAAGAGGGGCAGGACGATCGCGACGTAGGCGATCCAGGCGACGGCCTGCAGCACGGTCGTCTGCTGCGAGTAGTTGAAGATGCCCTTCAGCAGCGCGCCGTACCAGGACGTCTCGGGCAGCGCGTCCGACGCGTCGAACGCCAGGGTGCCGATGCCCGGGAGGAAGGCGGCTTCCTGCAGGTCGTGGAGGCCGTAGCCGAGCACGCCCGCGGCGACGAACACCAGCAGGACGCCGGTGATCGTGAAGAACTTGCCCAGGTTGAACCGGACGGCCCCCTTGTAGAGCAACCAGGCGAGCACGACCGCGGCCGCGATGCCGACGGCGAAACCGATCAGCGGGCGCACGGTGTTCGATTGCGCGGTCTGGACGGCGGAGTAGAAGAACACCGCGGTTTCCAGCCCCTCGCGCCCGACGGCGAGGAACGACAGCAGCAGCACGGCCGCGGGGCCGACGTCCAGCGCGTCGTCCATCTTCCCGCGCAGTTCGGCGGCGATGCTCTTCGACGCCTTGCGCATCCAGAAGATCATCGCGGTGACGAACACGACGGCGACGATCGACAGGCTCCCGCCGAGCAGCTCCTGGTGCTCGAAGGACAGCTGCGCGGTCGTGTAGGTGAGGACCGCGCCGACGGCGATCGACAGCAGCACCGCGGCGGCGACGCCCGGCCACACCCAGCGCAGCGCGTGGCGCCGCTCGGTCTTGACGAGGAAGGCCACCAGGATGCTGACGACCAGCGCGGCTTCCAGGCCTTCGCGCAGCCCGATCAACGCGCTCGAGAACAACACCGGTCCGCCTCCCTGAGTTTCTGCTTCCGAGATGGTTTTAGGTAAGGCTCACCTGTAAGTCCAGTGCGCGTCCGCCGGCTCGAAACGATGCAACCGGACAAACAGGGCATCTGCCCGAAGTTAGGTTAGGGTAACCGCAGGTCAGGGCCCTGCGCGTCGACTCGATAACAAATTCTGTGATTTCGCTGGCAGTGGCCTCGGGTTTACCTTCAGCTTGCCTGGTCAGGCGATCGAGGGACCGCTTTCGGGGGTTCCGGGTGGCGGAGCCCCCGGCCCGGGGCGAAGCCCCGGAGCAACACAGTCCCTCTTGAGTGGCTCCGTAACCTGTTCGGGTGGCCGATACCGCTCAGCCGACCGTCACGCCTCCGTCGCCGCCCCCGGGTGGCCCGCCCAGGCGGTACCTCGGCCGGATCGCCCTCGCGCTGGGACTGGTGGTCACCGGGGTGGTCCTCCTCGTGACCATCGGTGTCCGGAACCCCGACGCGCCCGCCGCGTCGCCGCCGGTCCAGCCGGCGATCGCCATCCCCGAACAGCGTCCGCAGCCCGGCGCCGAAGCGCCGCGGGCCGGGCTCGCCGCGCCGGTCGACCGGCCGCAGGTGTCCGACCGGGCCGAGCTGGACGCGTGGGCGACCCGCGTCGCGGGCAAGACGCACGTCCCGGTGCGCGTGCTGGCGGCCTACGGGCGCGCGGAGATGTGGATGCAGCGCCAGAAGGCGACGTGCCACCTGTCCTGGGCGACGCTCGCGGGCATCGGCCGGGTCGAGAACGAGCGCGGGGAGTTCGACCTCGCGGCGATCGGCGCGGACGGCCGGGTGGCGAAGCCGGTGGTCGGCCCGCCGCTGGACGGCTCGCCGGGCGTCCCGGCGGTGCACGACAGCGACGGCGGCAAGCTCGACGGCGACAAGTCGTGGGACCACGCGATCGGCCCGATGCAGTTCCTGCCGTCGACGTGGAAGAAGTACCAGGAGCGCGCGAACGGCGACGGCGGTACCCCGGACCCGCAGAACATCGACGACGCGGCCTTCACGGCGGCCCGGTTCCTGTGCTCGGGCGGCGACGACCTCGGCACGCCGGCCGGCTGGTGGCGGGCGATCCTGTTCTACAACCAGGCCCTGGCGTACGGCCAGGACGTCTTCAGCGCGGCGGACGCCTACGCGGAGGCGAGCGTCGCGCCCTGATGCGTCAGAGTTCGCGGTCGGCGAGCAGCGGCGTGACGGCCATCAGCACGAGCAGCAGCAGCCCGGCGTAAGCACCCAGCGTGGCGAAGATCGACATCGTGGTTCCTCCCTGTTCGGTCTGGAACCAGCTTCGCCGGACAAGGGCGTGCCGGACATCGGTCGAGGGGCCTGCCCCGGTCGGCCGAACGGCCGAGGTGTCCCAGGCCGTTCGGCCCTGGTCGCCTCAGGGTTCGCGCAGCGCGATACGGGCCTTGACCTCGTTGATCGCCTCGAGGTACTCCGGCACCGGGTTCATCGCCGAGGCCATCCGCATCTGCGCCAGCGCCTCGACGAACCGGCCGAGGCGCTGCAGCGTGCGGCCCAGGACGAACCGCGCGTAGTGGTCGGTCGGGTCCAGTTCGAGCACCCGGGTCAACGCCTCTTCGGCGCGCCGCAGCTGAGCGGAGTGGAAGTAGGCGCGCCCGGCCAGCAGGTGCACCGACGGTTTGTCCGTTTCGGATTCGAGGAGGGGCTGCAACGCCTTCAGCGCGTCGAGCGGGCGACGGCGGCCGACCAGGTCTTCGGCCTGGCGGAAGGCATGGAACCACGACTCCTCGGGAGGCTGCGAAGCAGCTGCGGCGTCCGTCATGGTCATTCCCACGTTACCCCGGGAGAAGGGGGTTGCACACGCCTGGAAACGGGGGACGTGATGGACTGTGCCGCCATGAGCAGCGGGTACCGGGGCCTGGCGCCCTACCTCTACTACTCCGACGCCACGGCGGCGCTCGCCTGGCTGACCAGGACCTTCGGCTTCACCGAGGAGGTCCGGTTCTGCGACGCGGCGGGCGAGGTCTTCCAGGCGACGCTGCGCGCGGGCGACGCGCGGATCCAGCTCGCCGGTGTCGGGCCGGACTACTGGCAGGCCAAGGGCGTCGACGGCCCGGTCGGCCAGCTCAACATCGTCTACGTCGACGACGTGGACGAGCACTACGAGCGGATCTCCGCCGCGCTCGGGGACGAGTGCGAGCTCGATCCGCCGCAGGACCAGCCGTACGGCGCCCGGGTGTACACCGTCGCCGATCTCGGGGGCAACAGCTGGACGTTCTGGCAGCAGACGTCGGAGACCGTCGAGCTGCCGCCGGGCTGGCAGGCGATCCGCGCGGAGGGCTGAGGCCCGGCCGCTACCGGCCGTGCCTCCAACGGGTGAACTGCCGCGACGGCTAGGCTGGGCGCGAAACCGCAGGCACGACGCACCGAGGAGCATGGCGTGGCTCTCATCGAGCAGGTAGGCGCGCGCGAGATTCTGGACTCGCGCGGCAACCCGACGGTCGAGGTGGAGGTGGCTCTCGACGACGGCACCCTGGCGCGGGCCGCGGTCCCGTCGGGTGCGTCGACCGGTGAGCACGAGGCGGTCGAGCTGCGGGACGGCGACACCGGCCGGTACAACGGCAAGGGCGTCGAGCGCGCGGTCGCCGCGGTGCTCGACGAGATCGGCCCGGAGATGGTCGGCATCGAGGCCGTCGACCAGCGGATCGTCGACCAGAAGCTGGTCGACCTCGACGGCACCCCGGCGAAGTCCCGCCTCGGCGCGAACGCCATCCTCGGCGTCTCGCTGGCCGTCGCGAAGGCCGCCGCCGAGTCGGCCGAGCTGGAGCTGTTCCGCTACCTGGGCGGCCCGAACGCGCACGTGCTGCCCGTGCCGATGCTGAACATCCTCAACGGCGGTTCGCACGCGGACAGCAACGTCGACGTCCAGGAGTTCATGATCGCGCCGATCGGCGCGGAGACCTTCCGCGAGGCCCTGCGCTGGGGCGCCGAGGTCTACCACTCGCTGAAGTCGGTGCTGAAGGGCCGCGGCCTGTCGACCGGTCTCGGCGACGAAGGCGGCTTCGCGCCGAACCTGGCGAACAACCGCGAGGCGCTCGACCTGATCCTGCAGGCCATCGAGAAGGCCGGCTACACCCCGGGCCGCGACGTCGCGCTCGCCCTCGACGTCGCCGCGACCGAGTTCTTCGCCGACGGCGCATACACCTTCGAGGGCACCAAGCGCAGCGCCGAGCAGATGTCCGCCTACTACGGCGAGCTCCTGGCGAACTACCCGCTGGTCTCCATCGAGGACCCGCTGAGCGAGGACGACTGGGACGGCTGGGTCACCATGACCGCCGAGGTCGGCGAGAAGGTCCAGATCGTCGGCGACGACCTGTTCGTCACCAACCCGGACCGCCTGGAGGAGGGCATCACCCGCCGCGCCGCCAACGCGCTGCTGGTGAAGGTCAACCAGATCGGCACCCTGTCCGAGACGCTCGACGCGATCTCGCTGGCCACGTCGTTCGGCTACAAGTCGATGATGAGCCACCGCTCCGGCGAGACCGAGGACACCTTCATCGCGGACCTGGCGGTCGCCACCGGCGTCGGCCAGATCAAGACCGGTGCCCCGGCCCGCGGCGAGCGGATCGCCAAGTACAACCAGCTGCTGCGCATCGAGGAGACCCTCGGTGACGCCGCCCGGTACGCCGGCGAGCTGGCCTTCCCGCGGTTCAGCGCCGAGGCCTGACGCCGATGGCGGACCGGGGGAGGACACGCGGCCGCCGTGGCGGTGGCGGCGGGGCATCGCGGGCCAACCGGCCCGCACCGGCCCGCCGCCCCGAAGCGGCGCGCCGCCGCACCGGCGACCCGGAGACCACCAGGGCCCGGCTGCGCCGGGGCTTGGCGGCGAAGCGGGCGTCGGGTGCGGCGAAGGTGCTCGGCATGTCCACCACCCGCCGCGCGGCGGTGGTGGCGATCGTGGTGTGCGCGCTGGCGTTCACCATCGCCGTGCCCCTGCGCACGTACCTCTCCCAGCGGACCGAGGTCCGCGAACAGCAGGCGCAGCAGGCCCAGCTGCAGCAGGAGGTCGCTCAGCTCCAAGGCCGCAAGGCCGAGCTGAGCGACCCCGCGCAGATCGAGGCCGAAGCCCGCCGGCGGCTGCGGTACGTCAAGCCGGGCGAGACGCCGTACATCGTCCAGCTGCCGGAGGACAAGGCGCCCGACGCGGCCCCGCCGGCCGGACAGCAGCAGGTCGCGGGCAGCTCCTGGTACGAGAACCTGTGGAACCAGGTCTCGGGCGGCTGAGGGGCACGCTCTAACCTGATGCGCGTGAACAGCACGCAGCAGCACCGGTTCGAGCCCGTCACCGACGCCGACCGCGAGATCATCGCGGAGCAGCTCGGGCGGCCGCCGCGGGCGTTGCGCGCCATCGCCGCGCGGTGCCCGAGCGGGCACCCCTCCGTGGTGCAGACCAGCCCGCGGCTGGAGAACGGGACGCCGTTCCCGACGCTCTACTACCTCACCTGCCCGAAGCTGAACTCGATGATCGGCACCATCGAGGCGTCCGGGATCATGAAGGAGATGACGGAGCGGCTGACCACCGATCCCGAGCTCGCCGCGCAGTACCAGCGCACCCACGAGGTCTACCTCGCCGAGCGGGACGCCATCGAGCCGCTCGGCCACCAGGTCACCGCCGGTGGCATGCCCGGCCGCGTCAAGTGCCTGCACGTGCACGTGGCCCACGCCCTCGCCGTCGGCCCGGGTGTGAATCCGTTCGGTGACGAGACGCTGGCCCTGCTTAAGGCCAACGGGTGGCCCACGGGGGACTGCGCCGCGTAACACTCGCGCGTTGTGAACAGATAACTGGTCTGGGTGAGCGAAAACCTCGATCGCGACTCTCGATGGGCTGAAACCTCGCCGCGCATGCGGCAGGCTGTGTCCCGAAGACGGCGATCGATCCGGCCAGGAGGGCTCTGAGCATGCGTGTGCGGCGGCTGCCAGACGCAGTCGGGAGCTACGCGCGAAGATTCGGGATCCGCCACCGCACCGCGTACCCGCTGATCACCGGCATCCTGGCCGTGGTCCCGGCGCTGGTCGCCGGCGGTGGCACCCTCGGCTGGCTCGGTGGGCACACCCGCGACGCCGCGCTCGCCCAGGGCTACGACCCCGGGCACGCCGCCCTCCAGCAGATCGCCGTCGACGGCACCCTCCCCGGTGCGCCCACCCCGATGCCCCTGCCGGCCTACGAGCTCCCCGACGGCCCGCTCGGCATCCCGGCCACCGCGCTCAAGGCGTACCAGAACGCCGCCGACATCCTCGGCCGCGAGCTGCCCGCGTGTCACATCGACTGGGCGCTGATCGCCAGCATCGGCCGGATCGAGTCCAACCACGCGCGCGGCGGCTACGTGGACGGTTTCGGGACCACCCGCGAGCCGATCCTCGGCCCGCAGCTCAACGGTCAGGGCGGGTTCGCCGCGATCCCGGACACCGACCAGGGCCTGCTCGACACCGACCCGGTGTGGGACCGCGCGGTCGGCCCGACCCAGTTCATCCCGGGGACGTGGAAGGGCTACGCCTCCGACGGCAACGGCGACGGCAAGTCCGACCCGAACAACCTCTTCGACGCGGCCCTGGCCACCGGCCGCTACCTGTGCTCCGGCGGGTTCGACGTGGCCAAACCGGACCAGCTGCGCGGGGCGATCTACCGCTACAACAACTCCGACACGTACGTGAACACGGTGATCCTGTGGGCGGACGCCTACCGCAACGGGATCATGCAGGTGCCGGACAGCACGGTGCCGGTCGGCGCCCCGAACGCGGCGGCGCTGCCCGCACCGCCGTCGATCCCGCCCCCGCCGGTCCCGCCGACCACGGTCTCGACACCTCCTCCGGCGACGGGCACCTCGACGCCGCCGACCACGACCACCACGCCGGATTCGTGCACGAAGCCGCCGACCACGACGGTCATCCCGACGACCGTCGTGAGCATCACGACCGTGCCTGCGCCGACGTCCACGCCGACCGATGAGACCACCACGACGACGAAGACCACGCCGCCGGAACCGACGTGCGGGCAGGTCGTCACCTCGGTCAGCACGTCGACCACCGTGACCACGACGACCGTCGAGCCGGCAACACCCGCCGGTTAGGGTGATCGCATGCCTCGTGTTGCCGCGATCGACTGTGGGACCAACTCCATCCGCCTGCTCGTCGCCGAGCTGACGCCGCGCCACGACGGCACGGTCGACCTGCGCGACCTGCACCGCGAGATGCGGATCGTCCGGCTCGGCCAAGGCGTCGACGCCACCGGCGAGCTGGCCCCCGAGGCCCTCGAGCGCACCCGGGCCGCGCTCGCCGACTACACGATCGCCGCGCGGCGCAAGGGCGTGGAGAAGGTCCGCATGGTCGCCACGTCCGCGACCCGCGACGCGAAGAACCGCGACGAGTTCTTCCGCATGACCCGCGAAACCCTCGGCGTCGAGGCCGAGGTGATCAGCGGCGACGAGGAAGCGCGGCTCAGCTTCACCGGCGCGGTGGGCGAGCAGGACCCGGACGACGGCCCGTTCGTGGTGACCGACGTCGGCGGCGGCTCGACCGAGCTGGTCCTCGGCACCTGGGACGGCAAGCGGGCCGACGTCCTCGCGGCGAAGTCCGTCGACATCGGCTGCGTCCGCATCACCGAGCGCGCGCTGAAGAGCGACCCGCCGACGGCAAGCGAGATCGCGACCGCCCGCGACCTGGCGGGCAAGGTGCTGACGGACGCGTTCGACGTGGTCGACGTCGCCCGCGCCCGGACGTGGATGGGCGTGGCGGGCACGGTGACGACGCTGTCGGCCATCGCGCTGGGGCTGCCGGAGTACGACAGCGACCGGGTGCACCTGTCCACTTTGAGCGCGGCGGACATCGACCGGCTCGCGTCCCGCCTGCTCAGCGAGGACCACGCCACCCGCGCGGCCAACCCGGTGATCCACCCGGGCCGGGTCGACGTGATCGGCGGCGGCGCGGTGGTGGTCCAGACCCTGGCCGAGCAGCTGGCGGCCCGGGGCGGCCCGACGGAGCTCGTCGTCAGCGAGCACGACATCCTCGACGGCATCGCCCTCTCCCTCGCCTGACCGACCGTTCGGCCGCCCGGAAGGGCTTGTGCCGCAACGGAACCCAGGGTGAGCGCGTGATGACCTGCTGTCCGCGCTGGGCCGTCCGGAGTATCCGAATTCCTCCGTTGGTTGTGCTCCAACCAGGTGGTCCTGACGACCGTCACACATTTGCAACACCGCAGTCCTGTGATCAGCTTCGCCGCCCCCGATAGCGTGCGTCCCATCTTTCGGGCAGACGGAGATGGAGGGGATCATGCGGCGTTCGCGCAGGCTCTGGGGACCCACGGTGGTGATGACCTCGCTGGCGCTCGTGCTGGCCGCGTGCGGCGGCGGCTCGGGCAGCAACTCCACGGGGGCCGGCGAGACGAACCCGGACGGCACGGTCAGCGTCTACGGCACCGAACCGCAGAACGCGCTGGTCCCGACCAACATCAACGACCTGGGCGGCACCAAGGCGATCCAGGTCATGTTCGCCACCCTGGTCGGGTTCAAGGGCGCGGACGCCAAGCCGTTCAACCTGATGGCGGACTCGATCACGACGACCGACTCCAAGGTCTACGACATCAAGATCAAGCAGGGCTGGAAGTTCCACGACGGCACCGAGGTGAAGGCGCACAACTTCATCGACGCCTGGAACTACGGCGCCTACGGGCCGAACGGCCAGCTCAACACCGACTTCTTCTCGAACATCGAGGGGTACAAGGACGTCCACCCCGAGGACGAGAACGCCAAGCCGGCCACGGACAAGATGTCCGGCCTGGTCCAGAAGGGCGACTACGAGTTCCAGGTGACGCTGGACGCGCCGTTCTCGGTGTTCGACATCAAGGTCGGCTACCAGGCGTTCGCGCCGCTGCCCGACGCGTTCTTCAAGGACCCCAAGGGCTTCGAACAGCACCCGATCGGCAACGGCCCGATGAAGTTCGTCTCGCGGACGCCGAACCAGGACATCAAGCTCACCCGCAACGACGACTACAAGGGTGACGACAAGGTCCACTTCAAGGACCTCGACATCAAGATCTACGCCAGCCAGGAGACCGCCTACCAGGACCTGCTGAGCGGGCGGCTCGACTTCATGGAGGCGCTGCCGCCGTCGGCGGTCGCGGGCGGCAAGTACAAGAACGACCTCGGCGACCGGCTGGTCACCGGCCACCTGCTCGGGATCAGCACCATCGCCGTGCCGTACTACGTGCCCGGCTACAACAACCTCGAACTGCGCAAGGCCATCTCGATGGCGATCGACCGCGCGCAGATCACCAAGACCGTCATGAACGACACCTACGTGCCCGCGGACGGCTACATCTCGCAGGGCATCCCGGGGGCGCGCCCCGGTGTCTGCCAGTTCTGCAAGTTCGACCCGGCGGCGGCCAAGGAGGCCTTCCAGAAGTCCGGCTTCCAGGGCAAGCTGACCATCGCGTCCAACGCGGACGGTGGCCGCAAGGAACCGCTGGTCGCGGCCTGCAACAGCATCAAGAACACCCTCGGCGTCGAGTGCGACTTCGTGCCCGCGACCGACTTCGGCCAGTGGCGCAGCATCGTCACCAAGAAGAAGCTGACCGGCATGGGCCGCTCGGACTGGTCCGCGGACTACCCGTCCATCGAGGACTTCCTCAACCCGATCTACAAGACCGGCGGGTCCTCGAACGACTCCAGCTACTCGAACCCTCAGGTGGACGCGCTCCTCGCGCAGGCGGACGCCACCGCCGACAAGGACGCGGCGGTCAAGCTGTACCAGCAGGCCGAGGACCTGATCGCCAAGGACCTGCCGTCGATCCCGGTGTGGGACGAGAAGGGTGTCGCGGCGAAGTCGAAGAACCTCAAGTCCGCGGCTCTCGACTTCCGGCGCATGCCGGACTACCCGTCCATCGAGGTCCTGAAGAAGTAGTGGCGCGCTGACCTGCCGCAACCACCACCACGCCGTCGTGAGTGGCCAGGAGGGTGCCCACCCGCCTCGCCACTCACGACGGCCGGCGCGCACTAGGAACTCGTCATGATCCGCTATGTCTTGCGACGGCTGCTCCAGCTGATCCCGGTGTTCTTCGGCACCACGTTCCTGATCTACGTCCTGGTCTGGGCGCTGCCCGGCGACCCGTTCTCCGGCAAGTGCGGCCAGGCCGCCTGCCCGGCGGCCTACGTCGCCCAGATGACCGAGAAGTACCACCTGAACGACAACATCTTCGTCCAGTACTTCAAGTACCTCGGGAGCCTCTTCACCGGTGACTGGGGCGAAACCTTCAACGGCACCTCCGTCGGAGAGCTGATCGCGACGTCGTACCCGATCACGCTGCGGCTGGCCGTGATCGCCGTCGCCATCGAAGCCGTCATCGGCCTCACCGCCGGCGTGCTGACCGGCCTGCGCGGCAAGGGTTTCCTCGACAACCTGGTGCTGGTGTCGACGACGTTCCTGATCTCGCTGCCGGTGTTCGTCACGGCGATCGTGCTGCAGCTCGCGCTGGGCGGCAACGGTCTCGGCTGGATCGAGGCCAGCGTGTCGGAGGATCCGAGCGTCGGCGAGCTGATCGTGCCCGGCATCGCGCTCGGCAGCTTGTCGATGGCCTACGTCGCCCGGCTGTCGAGAAGCAGCATCGCCGAGAACCGCCGCGCCGACTACGTGCGGACGGCGATCGCGAAGGGGCTGCCCCAGAGCCGGGTCGTCGGCGTCCACCTGCTCCGCAACTCGGTGATCCCGGTGCTCACGTTCCTCGGCACCGACCTCGGCGCCCTGATGGGCGGCGCGATCGTCACCGAAGGCGTGTTCAACATCAACGGTCTGGGCAGGCTGATCTTCCGCGGCATCCAGGACCGGGAGAGTGCGACCGTCGTCGGCGTGGTCGTCCTGCTGGTGCTGGTGTACCTGCTGATGAGCCTGCTCGTCGACCTGCTCTACGCCGTTCTCGACCCGAGGATCCGCTATGACTGACCCGAACCTGGTGGGCGGCGGCGGCGCCGACGCGGCCGAGCTGTCCCGCGTCGACGACTCCGCCACCAGCCCGCAGAAAGCCCGCAGCCTGTGGAGCGACGCCTGGCAACAGCTGCGGCGCAAGCCCGCGGTCATCGCCTCGGCGGTGATCATCCTGTTCATCGTGCTGCTCGCGATCGCCCCCGGCCTGTTCAGCTCGCGGGACGCCGGGTTCAGCGACCTGTCCCACGCCAACGAAGGGCCGTCCGCGGACGCCTGGTTCGGCTACGACAACCAGGGCGCCGACGTCTACGCCCGCACGATCTACGGCACGCGGGCCTCGGTGCTGGTCGGCGTGTTCTCCACGCTGCTGACCGTCCTCTTCGGCTCGCTCGTCGGCATCCTCGCCGGCTACTACGGGAGGTTCGTCGACAGCTTGCTCTCCCGCTTCGGCGACATCTTCGCGGGCCTGCCGTTCATCCTCGGCGCGATCGTCATCCTGACGACGTTCAACGCACCGGGCTCGAACCCCGGCGCTGTCACGATCATCGTCCAGGTGGTGTGCTCGATCGCCGTGCTGAGCTGGCCGGTGGCCATGCGCATCATGCGGTCGGCGACGCTGGTGGCCAAGCAGCTCGACTACGTCAAGGCCGCGCGCGGCCTCGGCGCCAGCACCCCGCGGATCATCTTCCGGCACCTGCTGCCGAACACCATCGCGCCGGTGCTGGTGTACGCCACCATCGCGCTCGGCGCGTTCATCGGTGCCGAAGCGACGCTCGCCTTCCTCGGCATCGGCGTGCGCGCGCCGGTGGTTTCGTGGGGCGTGCTGATCTCCGACTCGAAGGACTACTTCCAGAACGACCCGCACATGTTGCTGTTCCCCGGCGCCTTCGTCACCCTGACCGTGCTGGCCTTCGTGATGCTCGGTGACGGCATCCGCACCGCGCTCGATCCGAAGTCGAGGTAGATCTCCTTGTCCGACAACGAACTTCTGCTTGAGGTGGAAGATCTGCGCGTCGAGTTCCGGACGTCCGACGGCGTGGCGAACGTGCTCAACGGCGTCAGCTACTCCGTGCACGCCGGGGAAACCCTGGCCGTGCTCGGCGAGTCCGGTTCCGGGAAGAGCGTCACGGCGCAGACGGTGATGGGGATCCTCGACACGCCACCCGGGGTGATCACCGGTGGTGCCGTGCGCTGGCGCGGCGAGGACCTGCTGACCGCGTCCGACGAACGCCGTCGTGAAGTCCGCGGCAGCGAGATCGCGATGATCTTCCAAGACGCCCTTTCCGCGCTGAACCCGGTGTTCACCGTGGGCTTCCAGATCGAGGAACAGCTGCGCGTCCGGCTCGGGATGTCCAAAAAGGATGCCCGGAAGCGCGCGATCGAACTGCTCGACACCGTCCGCATCCCGGCCGCGGAACGCCGGATCAAGGACTACCCGCACCAGTTCTCCGGCGGCATGCGCCAGCGCGCGATGATCGCGATGTCGCTGGCCCTCGACCCGGACCTGCTCATCGCCGACGAGCCGACCACTGCCCTCGACGTCACCGTCCAGGCCCAGATCATGGACCTCCTGGGTGAAATCCAGGCCGAGCGCAAGATGGGTCTGGTGCTGATCACGCACGACCTCGGGGTGGTCGCCGAGGTCGCCGACCGGATCGCGGTGATGTACGCGGGCCGGATCGTCGAGCAGGCCGACGTCGGCGAGCTGTTCCGCGCGCCGGCCCACCCCTACACCGCCGCGCTGATGGACTCCCTGCCCCGGCTCGACCTCAAAGGACAGACGCTGGAAACCATCAAGGGCCTGCCGCCCAGCCTGCTGGACATCCCCTCGGGCTGTCCGTTCCACCCGCGGTGCAAGCGCGCCGAGGCCAGGTGCAGCGTCGACGTCCCGCCGCAGCACGCGATCGGTTTCGGCCGGACGAGCGCGTGCCACTTCGCCGAAGAGGTGGTGAGCTCCCGTGCCTGATCCGATCCTGTCCGTCCAGGACCTCCGGAAGTACTTCCCGGTCCGCACCGGCATCCTCTTCAAGCGCACGATCGGCCAGGTCAAGGCGGTCGACGGCGTCTCGTTCGACCTGATGCCGGGCGAGACGCTCGGCGTCGTCGGCGAGTCCGGCTGCGGCAAGTCGACGCTCGCCCAGGTCCTGATGCGCCTGGAGGAACCGACCGGCGGCACCGCGCGGTTCGAGGGCCGCGACATGTTCGCGATGCGCGGGTCCGAGCTGCGGAAGCTGCGGCGCGAAATCCAGATCGTGCTGCAGGACCCGTACACCTCGCTCAACCCGCGGATGACGGTCGGCGACATCGTCGGCGAGCCGTTCGAAATCCATTCCGACGTCGCGCCCAAGGGATCGCGGGCGGGCAAGGTGCGGGAACTGCTGGAGGTCGTCGGGCTCAACCCCGAGCACCTCAACCGCTACCCGCACCAGTTCTCCGGCGGGCAGCGCCAGCGCATCGGCATCGCGCGGGCGCTCGCGCTGCGGCCGAAGGTGATCATCTGCGACGAGCCGGTGTCCGCTTTGGACGTCTCGATCCAGGCGCAGGTGATGAACCTGCTCGGTGAACTTCAGGGCGAGTTCGGCCTGTCGTACGTCTTCATCGCGCACGACCTTTCGGTGGTGCGGCACCTGTCGAACCGGGTCGCGGTGATGTACCTCGGCAAGATCGTCGAGCTCGGCACCGACGAGGAGATCTACGAACGGCCGTCCCACCCGTACACCCAGGCGCTGCTGTCCGCGGTACCGGTGGCGGACCCGGCCGTGCGCGGTCGCCGCCAGGTGATCCGGCTGACCGGCGACGTGCCGAGTCCCCTGGATCCCCCGTCCGGGTGCCGGTTCCGCACGCGGTGCTGGAAGGCCGAGGACAGGTGCGCGTCGGAGGTGCCGGAACTGGTGCCCCGGACCGACGGGCACTTGTCAGCTTGTCACTTCGCGGAGCAGAAGTCGGTTGTTCCATAACGTACGTTTGGCCGTTGTACACGCATTGTCCGGTCTATACGGTGCAGGAACCGCTTTCCGAGGAGGAGAATCGTGAAGAGACCCAGGCTTTTCGCCGCGGCCATGGCCGTCCCGCTGTTCGGGGCGCTCTCGGCCGTCGCGGTTCCCACCGCGTCGGCGCAGCCCGCGCTGTCGGGCCCGGCGACCGAATTCACCGTGCTCGCCAAGGACGTCCAGAGCATCGGCAGCGCCCAGCAGGCGATCAAGGCCGCGGGCGGCACGGTACTGGAGACCAACACCGCGGTCGGCCTGATCAGGGCCAGCGCGCCGGCCACCGGCTTCACCGAGCGCGTGGCCACGAACCGCGCGGTGTTCGGTGCGGCCAAGGCCCAGTCCATCGGCTCGGTGCCGAAGATGGGCAAGAAGACCAAGGGTGACGCCGGCGTCGAGAAGGAAGGCCGCGGCGCCGCTTCGCACAAGGCGGCCGCGAACAAGGCCGTCGGGATGGACCCGCTGGACGACCAGCTCTGGGGCCTCAAGTCCGTCCGCTCGGACCTCGCGCGCACCAAGCAGCCGGGCAGCAAGCAGGTCAAGGTCGGCGTCATCGACACCGGCATCGACGGCACGCACCCGGACATCGCGCCGAACTTCGACGAGGCCGACTCGCGCAACTTCACCCGCGACATCCCGACCGACGTCAACGGCGCCGAAGTCGACGGGCCGTGCGAGTTCCGCGGCTGCGTCGACCCGGCCAACCACGACGACGGCGGCCACGGCACGCACGTCGCGGGCACCATTGCCGCCGCGGCCAACGGCTTCGGCGTTTCCGGTGTCGCACCGAACGTGACGCTGGTGAACATCCGCGCCGGCCAGGACTCGGGCTTCTTCTTCCTGCAGCCGACGGTCGACGCGCTGACCTACGCCGGCGACGCCGGCATCGACGTGGTCAACATGTCGTTCTACACGGACCCGTGGCTGTACAACTGCACGGCGAACCCGGCCGATTCGGCCGCCGAGCAGGCCGAGCAGCGCACGATCATCGAGGCGACCCAGCGCGCGTTGAACTACGCGCACCGCAAGGGCGTCACGATGGTGGTCGCGCTGGGCAACCAGCACACCGACCTGGGCGCACCGCAGCCGGACACCACGAGCCCCGACTACCCGGCGAACGGCACGCACCCGCGCACGGTGGACAACTCGAGCTGCCTCAACCTGCCGGTCGAGGGCAACCACACCATCGGCGTGAGCGCGTTCGGGCCGTCGCAGAAGAAGGCGGACTACTCGAACTACGGCCTCGAGCAGATCTCGGTGTCGGCCCCGGGCGGCTTCTTCCGCGACGGCTTCGGCACGCCGTGGTACCGCACGGTGGAGAACCAAATCCTCTCGACGTACCCGAAGAACGTCGGCATCGCCGAAGGCAACATCGACGCGGACGGCAACATCACCGAAGCCGGCCTGACCGCGGGCGTCAAGAAGGCGACCGCGCCCGACGGCCGCGTGGGCTGCTACCAGTGGCTGCAGGGAACGTCGATGGCCGCCCCGCACGCCACCGGCGTCGCGGCGCTCATCATTTCCCAGTACGGCAAGAAGTCGCACGGCGAGTTCGGTCTGGACCCCGACAAGGTCCAGCGCGTCCTCGAGGGCACGGCGGCGAAGATCGCCTGCCCGGTGCCGCGCACGGTGGACTACCTGAAGGAAGGCCGCGACGCGACGTACACGGCCACCTGCGAGGGTGACCCGTCGTTCAACGGCTTCTACGGCCACGGCGCGGTCGACGCCTACGCGGCGGTGACACGCGGGTCGCAGTACCTGAAGTAAGGGAATTTTCGGAACGGACCGCCCCGGGAAGGCAACCTTCCCGGGGCGGTTCGCGTTTACGACGGGACTGGGGGGGATTCCGTTGATGGTGCGTGAACCGGCGTTGCCGGTGGACCCGAGACTGCCCGGCGAGCCGACCCTGCTCGAGGTCGGCAGCACGCGGCTGTGGCTGGCCCGCCGTGGGGTACGGGTGTGGTTGCCGACGCGCCTGCTCGCGCTGCGCATCGGCGCGCGCGGCTTCGGGGTCCGCGAACGACCTGAGTACGCCATCCTCGCCGCGGTCCTGGTGCCCTTCGGCTCGATCTTCATCATCGAGTGGGACCCGCCGGGCCGGGGAGCGGGCGTCGCCGTGCTCTTCGCGGTGGTCCAGGTGGTGCGCTGGAGGCGGATGCAACGCCGCGAGCAGCTCGCTGAGCGCCTCACCGCACCCGGACCCCCGCCGCCGCTGCGCGCGGCGGCTCGGCAGGTCGGCTGGTGGTACCTGAGCGCGGTGGCGGTCACCTTCGTCGGTGGGGCGGTGTTGTGCGCCGCATCGTTCCTGGTCGCGCCGCAGTCCACGGGGAAGCACTGGTACCCGCCCTCGGTCGAGACCGGGCTGCAGACGATCGCGCTGGCGATCGCCGCCGGAGCGACCGCGCTGGTGCTCGGCAAGGCCCTCCGCTCGCCGGTGATCGCGGAAGACGAGGCATCCCGGCTGGTCGACGAAGCGCTGCGCGCCGAGGACGCCCACCGCTACGCCTTGTGCACGTTTTACGCCCTGTTCGCGGTGCCGGTGCTCATGGTGGCCTGGGAGCCGCCTGCCCTGCTCGAGTCGGCCGCATGGGCTTACTCGGCGGTGGTGGCCGCGTTGGAGCTGACCGGCTGGCTGCTGCTCCGCCGCCGGTACCGCCGGCTGCCGCCCGGTTTCTACGGCCGGTAAACCATTCCGGGCCTTGGCGCGTGTAGGGCGGGACAGGGGGAGGTCCGATGGCGGTGGAAGCAGCGTGGACGACGCTCGCCGAGAGACAGGGGGCGCGGGCGTGGCTGGCCCGCCACGGGGTGGTGGTGGACGAGCCGACGCCGCTGCTGGCGGTGCGCGTCGGGGCCCGGGTGCTGGCCACGCGGTCCTACCAGGCCTACGGCGTGCTTTCTTCCGTGGTCTGGATGGTCGCCTTGTTCCCGCCGGTTCCGGTGCTCGCGCGGTTCCTGGTGCTCAGCGTGGTCTGCACCGCCTATCCGCTGCTGCGGTGGCGCCGGGTGCGCCAGGCCGACCGCACCGCCGCCCGGCTGGTTCCCGCGGGCGCCCGGCCGTCGCTCCGGGTGGCGGCCGGGCAGGTGGGCCGGTGGTACCTCGCCGCGGTGGCGACGACGTTCGGCGGCGGCATGGTCCTGTGCGCGGGGTTCGCGGCCAACCCGGCGGGCTGGGCGGCCGCACTGGTGATCGGCGCCGCGAGCGTGGCGCCGGTGCTCGGCCGGGCCCTGCGCGCCCCGGTGATCGCCGAGGACGAGGCTTCGTCCGCCGTCGACGCGGCCTTGCGGGCCTACGACGCCCGAGCGTTCGCGGTGCCGTTCTTGTTCACGTTCGCCGCTTGGATCGACCTGTCCACCAGCTGGCCGTGGGCCCCGGCGCGGTTCGTGCCCGCGGTCGGGTACTTCGTCCTGGTGGTGGCGGTCCACGTGGGTGCCGCGGTGGAGGCCCGGCGCCCAGGCTTGCCGCGCGGCCACTACGGGACGGTGACCCCGTGATCGCCCCGGCGCCGACGGACGCCGAGCGGGCGGCGGCCGGACGCTGGCTGGTCAAGCACGGCGTCGACGTGCCGACGATGACCGATCTGCTGGCCCTGCGCCTCGGCTTCCGCGCCGGCGCGCGGCCGCCCGGGGCGTGGCGGTGGATCGGCGTGGCCGTCCTGGGGTACGCGGCCGTCACGATCGGGTTCGCGAGCCTGGTTTTCCTGCCCGGTGTCCGCGGCGGGGAACTGACGGGCAGTTCGTACGTCTTCTTCGTCATCATCGCCCAGCACCTCGGATACTGGCTTCCGGCGCGGGTCCGCGACCGCCAAGCGCTGGCACGGTTCGGGACGCTCGACGGTCCGCCGCGTACCGAGGTGCCCGGCTGGTTCCTCGCCGTGCCGCTGATCACCTTCGGCGGCGGTGCCGCGCTCGCCGTGACGATCTTCGCCACGACGCCGTTCCGCACGTTCGCGGGGAGCTGGCTCCTGCTGCTGCTCCTGGGCGCGGCGGTCACGGCCGCGATGGTGACCGACGTCTTCCGGCGTCCCGTCATCGCGGAGGACGCGACATCCCGGGCGGTGGACACCGCCCTGCGGCTGCAGGACCTGCTCATGGCGATGCCCGGGATCTACGCCGTTCCCATGCTGTTCGATCCGCTGGTCGGCCACGCACAGCCGCCGGAGTGGCGGCCGTGGCTCGTCGGCTATGCCGTGCTCGCGGTGGCGATGCAGGTAGTCGTGGGTGTGATCCAGTGGCGGCGGCTGCGGGCCGTGCTCACGGAAACCGGGGGAGAAGTCCGTGGACGTGCGTGAACCCGCCCTGCCGGTGAACCCGAGGCTGCCCGGCGAGCTCCGTGGGTGAACGAGCACCGAGCCGCGGCGAGGTCGTGCAGGCGGCGGCGTGGCTGGGAAAGCACGGGGTGCGGGTGGGCGTTCCGACGCGGTTGCTCGCCGTGCGGCTGGGGGTCCGCCCCACCGCGCGCTCCCGGCCCCTGGTTCGTGGCGACGCCGTACCGGACCTACGCCTGGAGCTGGCTGGGCCTGCTCGCACTCGGCGCGGTCGTGTTCGCGGTGATCACGACCGGCGTCGTCCGCCGTCCGGTGATCGCAGAGGACGAGCCGTCCGCCGCCGTCGACGCCGTGCTGCGGCGCGAGGACCTGTACATCGCGTTCCCTTCATGCTGTTCGGTGCCGGTGCTGGTCGACCTGATCACCACCCACCGCCAGCCACCCGGGTTCGCGCCGTGGCTCATCGGTTACGCGGTCCTCGCGATCGCCCTGCAGATCGTCGGCGGCGTCTTCGACCTGCGGCGGCGCCCGGTGCTCCGGGGCGGCGGCTACGGCATCTCGCGGCCGGCCCGGGCCGTGGCCGGCCGGTCACCGGAGGCGTCCCGGTGATCGCCGGTGGCTCGCTCTGGGCGGTGTTCTGGCTCGGCCTGCTCGCCTTCGGCGCGGCGGTGGACGCCGTGGTCCTGACCGGCATCCTCACGCGGCCGGTCCTCGCCGAGGACGAAGGATCGCTGGCGGTCGACGTCGTGACGCGGCTCGAGGACGTCCAGCTCCTGGGTGCCGTCGGCGTTCGCGATCCCGCTGCTGGGCGAAGTGGTGTACGAAGACCGGCCGGGCGAGCCGTGGTTCACCGGCTACGTCGTGCTCGCGGTAGCCACGCACGTCGCCGGGTGGTTCACCCAGCGGCACCGTCGTCCCGCGCTGCCCGCGGACGGCCACTACGGGGAGGCCTGATGAGCACGAAAGCCGAGCGCACCATGATCCTGCGGTGGCTGGCGGGCCGCGGCCGGCCGGTGGCGGCGCCGACGCCGTTCCTCGAGGCGCTGCTGGCCACGCGCAACGTCACCATCCGCCGCGCCCTGCCGTGGCTCCTGCTGTTCGGCGTCCCGGCGCTGTTCGGAGCGATCGGCTACCTCTCGCTCTTCGGGCCCGGCGCAACCGTGAGCACGCCGGCGTACTTCGCCTGTTTCGCCATCCAGCTGACGATGTGGCTGAGCGTCCGGTCCCGGCAGCGCGCGCTCGCGAAGCAGATCCGTCCGTGGCGCGGCGCGGCGCACGAACGACCCGGCGGCTGGTTCATCGCCGCCGCCGCGCTGGCCTACGGCGGCGGCGCGGCGCTGGCCCTCGTCCTGTTCTTCGCCACTCCGGCGCGGACTTACGCCTTGAGCTGGCTGGGTCTGCTGGTCCTGAGCGCGGTGTGCAGCAGCTCCATCATGGCCGGCTACCTGCGGGCGCCGGTGCTCGCGGTCGACGAGCCGTCGGCGGCGGTGTACCGAGCGCTGCTCGCGGAGAACATCCACACGGCGGCACCGGCACTGGCGGCGGTCCCGCCGATCCTGGACGTCGCCCTCGGAAACCGGCTGCCGGCGGGGCACGGGCTGTGGCTGGCCGCGTACGCCGCAGTGGTGGTGGCGATGGAGCTGGTGGCGTACGTCCGGAGCCGCCGTCCCCTGCCACCCGGCCACTACGGCGATCCGCTGCCGACGCGGGGATTCAGCGGTTCGACGCCTTCTTGACGAACTTCGCCAGGTCCTTCGACTGCTGCACCCGGGTCGGCTCGTGGATGTACATCATGTGGCCCGCCGGGTAGTACGCCGTGTCGATGTTCTCGCGCAGTTCCTCCGGGATCTGCAGGTGGGCCAGCACGTGCTCGGCCGCGTAGTACGCCGTCGCGCCGTCGTAGTGGCCGAACGCCACGTGCACCTTCAGGTGCGGGTTCGCGCGCATCGCCGCGCTCAGCGAGTCCACCACCGACACCGAACGGCCCTCGAAGTCCGAGTACGACCACGCCTTGAACGTGTCCTCGCTGATGAGCTCGTACGGCAGGTCGTTGGCGTACCCGAGCTCGGCGCGCACGTAGTGGTTGAACGCCGCCGCGTACGCGCCGATCACGCGGGAGATCGACGGGTCGTCGCTCATGTGCTCGCGGCCGCCGTCCGGCTCCCACGTCGTGAACCGGCCGTCCATCCGGCCGACCGTCCGGCCGCGGTCGCGCAGCAGCTCCGTGAAGAACCGGACGTGCTCGATCCGCAGATTCACCCGGTCCACATAGGACTCGGCCAGCCCGGTCAGCGACGCCAGCGTGGCCACCGCCTCCGTCCGGTCCTGAGTGGACAGCCGGGCGCCGCGGGCCAGCGCCCACGGCAGGTCCTTGGCCGCGAAGTCCTCGGCGTCGGCGAGGACGTCGTCGAGCGGGCGCTCGCCGTGCAGGCCGTGGTAGTGCGCGATCGCCGCGTACGTCGGCACGTACAGCGAGTACGGGAGGTCGTTGCCCTCCGTGAACTGCAGCGTGCCCAGGTCGAGCACCGACGAGATGAGCAGCAGCCCGTTCAGGTACAGCCCGTGCCGGTCCTGCAGGTGCGCGGCCAGCCCGGCGGCGCGCAGCGTGCCGTACGACTCGCCGGCCAGGAACTTCGGCGACAGCCAGCGCTGGTGGCGCGACACCCACAGCCGGATGATCTCGCCGACCGACTCGATGTCGCCCTTGAAGCCGTGGAAGTCCTTCGTCTCGCCGCCTTCGGACGCGCGCGAGTAGCCGGTCGACACCGGGTCGATGAACACCAGGTCGCTGTGCACCAGCAGCGTCTCGGGGTTGTCGGCCAGCCCGTACGGCGGCGGCACCAGGTCGTCGACGTCGCCCGAGAGCACCCGGCGCGGCCCCAGCAGGCCCATGTGCAGCCAAATGCTCGACGAGCCGGGACCGCCGTTGAAGGCGAACGTCACCGGCCGCGACCCCGGGTCGGCGTCGTCGAGGGTGTAGGAGGTGATGAACACCTCCGCCTTCGCCTTGACGCCCTCGGACTTGCCGTCCTTGACGACCTCCTTGCGGAGGACGACCCGCCCCGCCTTCGCCGTGTACGCGAGCTTCTTCCGCTTCACGGTCAAGGTGTGCTGGGTCGTGACGATGTCGTCGGTCGGCTCGGCCGGGAGCTCGGTCGTCTCCGCGGCCTTCGGCTCGGGGGCCTCTTCGGGGGTGCTGTCCGCCATGGACCCAACTTAGTCGGCGGGAACGGGCGCCTGTGGCAGGGTGACCTGGTGCACATCGAGGACTGGCCGGCGACGATCGAAGAAGCGCTCGCCGTGCAGGACCGGCTTCGCGGCCGGGTCGAGCGCACCGACGACTGCCCCGAGCTGCCGCCGACGGTCACCGGTCTCGACGTCGCCTACGACGACACCGGCGGCATCGCCGCGGCGGTCGTCACCCTCGAGACCGCCGGGCTCACCGTGGTCGAGGAACGGACCCACCGCGCGAAGGCCGTCTTCCCGTACGAACCGGGCTTGTTCGCCTTCCGCGAGCTGCCGCCACTGCTGGCCGCCCTCGAACGGCTGGAGCGCACGCCCGATGTCCTGGTCTGCGACGGCCACGGCCTCGCGCACCCCCGGCGCTTCGGCCTGGCCTGCCACCTCGGCGTGCTGACCGGGCTGCCCGCGTTCGGCGTCGGCAAGACCCGGTTCGTCGGCTCGCACGGCACGCCGGCTCACGTGCGCGGGTCTTCGGAGCCGCTGGTCGACGCCGGGGAGGAGGTCGGCGCGGTGCTGCGGACCCAGGACGGCGTCAAATCGGTGTACGTCTCGGCTGGCCACCGGATCGGCCTGGCCCACGCCTGCCGGCTGACGCTGGCGCTGACCCCCCGCTACCGGCTGCCCGAGACCACGCGGCACGCCGACCGGCTGTCCCGGGCGGCGCTGCGATGAGGTCGCTGCCCGAGCTGGACGCGGCGGTGGCCGGCTGCCGCGCATGCCCGCGGCTGGTGGCCTGGCGCGAGGGCGTCGCGGGCACCAAAGCGGCCTTCCGCGGCGAGGAGTACTGGGCGCGCCCGGTGCCGGGCTTCGGGCCGCCGGACGCGTCGCTCGCCGTCGTCGGCCTGGCGCCCTCGGCGCACGGCGCGAACCGCACCGGCCGGATGTTCACCGGCGATCCATCGGGTGATTTCCTGTTCCGGGTCCTGCACGAGGTCGGGCTCGCCTCGCAGCCGACGTCGACGGCGATCGGCGACGGCCTCCGGCTGTACGGCACCCGGCTCGTTTCGCCCGTGCGGTGCGCGCCGCCGGAGAACAAGCCGACGCCGGCCGAGCGGGACACCTGCCGCCCGTGGCTGGCGGAGGAGCTGGCGCTGTTACGTCCGACACTGCGGGCGATCGTGGTGCTCGGCGCGTTCGGCTGGCAGGCGTTACTGCCCGTGCTGGAGGCGGCCGGCTGGCCGGTGCCGCAGCCGCGGCCGGCGTTCGCGCACGGGGCCGTCGTGGAGCTGGGCGACCTGCGGCTTTTCGGCTGTTATCACGTCTCGCCGCGCAATGTCCAGACACACCGCGTGACCCACGCCATGGTGGCCGACGTCTTCCGGGCCGCGACCTCGGTGACAGGGCACGACTGAATCGTTACGGAAACCGCAGCGACGCTGGTCACAGCCGGATGGGGCCCCCGAGCGAGGTCGCGGCGAAGGTGTCACCATGAGGACATGGCTGCTGCGAAGTCGAAGTCGGAACCGACTCGGATCCTCGTCCTCGGTGGTGGGTACGTCGGGCTCTACACGGCGTACGGCCTCCAGAAGATGCTCCGGGCCAACGAGGCCTCCGTGACCGTCGTTGACCCGCAGCCCCACATGACCTACGCGCCGTTCCTCCCGGAGGCCGCGGCCGGCGCGATCGAGCCCCGGCACGTGGTCGTGCCGCTGCGGCGGGTGCTGAAGCGCTGCCACGTGCTGACCGCGCGCGTCACCAAGATCGAGAACGAGAAGAAGTCCGTCACGGTCGAGGCGGCCGACGGCCACATCGAGCAGCTCGGCTACGACATCCTGGTCGTCGCGCTCGGCGCCGTGGCGCGCATCCTCCCGATCCCGGGCCTGGTCGAAGAGGGCATCGCCTTCAAGACCATCGGCGAGGCGATCTACCTGCGCAACCACATCATGACCAAGCTCGACGAGGCGGCCAGCACGCTCGACCCCGAGCTGCGCAAGCGCCTGCTGACGTTCACGGTGGTCGGCGGCGGGTTCGCCGGCATCGAGGCGCTGGCCGAGCTCGAGGACATGACCCGGTTCGCGGTGGAGAACTACTACCCGAACATCAAGACCTCCGACATCCGCTGGGTGCTCGTCGAGGCGGCCGGCCGCATCCTCCCCGAGGTCCGCGAGACCCTCGGCGTGTACACGGTCGAGCAGCTGGAGAAGCGCGGCATCGAGGTCTACCTGTCGACGGCGGCGAAGTCGTTCGAAAACGGCCACGTCGTGCTCTCGGACGGCACGGAGTTCGACACCGACACGATCATCTGGACCGCGGGCGTGAAGGCCAACCCGGTGGTCGGCCAGTCGGACCTGCCGGTCGACAAGCGCGGCCGCCTCGAGGCAACCGCCGCGATGCAGGTCGTCGGCCACCCCGACGTCTGGACCGCCGGCGACAACGCGGCGATCCCGGACCTCTCGCGCACGGAAGAGGACCCGACGGCGACCTGCCCGCCGAACGCCCAGCACGCGGTCCGCCAGGCCCGCCTCCTGGCGAAGAACATCATCAAGGTCCTCCGCGGCGGCAAGCCGAAGGACTACTACCACAAGAACCTGGGCGCGGTGGCGAGCCTCGGCCTCCACAAGGGCGTCGCGGACGCGCTGAACCTGAAGATCAAGGGCTTCCCGGCCTGGCTGTTCCACCGCGCATACCACCTCAAGGCAATGCCGACGTGGAACCGCCGCATCCGCATCCTGTTCGACTGGATCCTGGGCGGCTTGTTCCGCCGCGAGGTGATCTCGCTCGGGCAGATCAACAACCCGAAGGACGAGTTCGCGCGCATCTCGAAGTCCTGAGCGTCCGCTTTCGAAAGCCCCCGTGCACTGCGGTGCACGGGGGCTTTCGCGGTTCCGGAGCGCCGTGGGCCGGCGGACCGGTGGTGAGGCCACCTGAGTCCACAGTGGACGGCAGACGGAGGCGCGGGGCCTTTCCGGTGGTGGCGCCGCCGGTGGGCACGTCCTACCCTCCAGGGGGCGAGGGGAGGGGCGGTGAGTCGGCCGGCCGAGGCGACGTTCCCCCGGGGCAGCTTCTTGGCCGGGCTGTCCCGGACAGCGCGAACCGCCTTGCTGGAGCTCGGCGTTGCGCGGGAGTTCGGACCCGAGAAGGTGCTCCTCCGTGAAGGCGGCACCAGCACGCACGTCTTTCTGCTGGTCGACGGCTGTGTGAAGGTCACCGCGGTCACGCCGGAGGGGCACCTCGCCCTGCTGGCGATCCGAGTCGGCGGCGATCTGGTCGGGGAACTGGCGGCGATGGACGGCCAGCCCCGGGTCGCCACCGTGACCACCGCCGGCCGGGTGCGGACCCGCCTCATCACACAAGGGGAGTTCCGCCGGTTTCTCCTCGACTTCCCGGACGTCTCACTCGCCGTGAGCGGCAGCGTCGGCGCAAAACTCCGCTGGGCCACCCGGCGGCGGATCGACTTCGGCAGCCGTGAGGTGCGGATCCGGCTCGCCAGGGTGTTGCTCGAGCTCGCGACGTCGTACAGCGTCCCCGCCGGGCCGCACCTACGGATCGGGGTCGCTCTCACCCAGCCGGAGCTCGCCGCGCTGGTGGGGGCCGCCGAGCCGACCGTGCACCGCGCCTTGGCCGGATTGCGCCGCGAGAAGATCGTCAAGACCGGCTACCGCCGGGTGTGCGTCTGCGACCGGGCGCGGCTCGCGGCCATCGCCGACGGCTGAGCGAGCTCACGGGACCACCGCCGCGACGATCAGGATCAACGCGCTGGCGAAGAGCACGCAGGTGCCGGCCAAGGCGAACCGCACGTGGTGGTGCTTCTGCATCGCCAAGGAGGCCAGCAGCCGGGTGAGTTCGTGGGCCTGCTCGCGCTGAGCCGCCCGCCCGGTGATGGCCGTGCCGGCGGCGACGCTGGGAAAAGCGAACTGGTTTTCGCTGGAGGGGGCCGCCGTTCGCGGCCGGATCGCCAGGAAGACGTGCAGCGACGCGTAGGCGTAGGCCAATGCGAAGCAAATGACGGCCCCGACGAGCACCGATCGCGGCACCGAGCCGGACCTGGCGCTCCCGAGGTAGCCGGCCTGGGTGGCCACCAGTGCGGTGATCATGGTCTGGACCGCCACCACGGTGCGCACCTTTTCGTCAGCGTGCTGGACCGCGCCTTGGAAGAAGGTGATCGTGGTGAGGGTGGTGGCCAGTTCGTCCCCGCGCTGCCCACGGCTTTTGCTCAGGCCGGCTGGTGTTCTTCTGCGCGTCGCATCCATGGGTCTCCTTTCCCGGTTGGTCTCGATCGTCGTCGTTCCGAGCCACCTGCATCCCGTCGTGCGATGGATTCGCGGCCGGGATCCCCTGATTCACGAACGGCGAAAGCCGTTTTTTGACGTGGTGCGCGACGCCGCCGCAGGGCAACGGTGGAGCGCGCGGCACCCGATCGAGGAGGGGAGTGCGAGCTGAACCAGAAACCGTGGCCGAAGGGCAGTTTGCTCGGCCGGATGTCCGCCAGAACCCGAAACGGTTTCCTCGAACTGGGAACCGCGGTGACCTACGGTGCGCGCCAGCAGGTCATCCGGCAGGGTGAGGAAAGCCACCACGTGCTGGTGGTCCTCGAAGGGATCATGAAGGTGTTCGTGGACACGGAGTTCGGGCGTCCGGTGCTGCTGGGCCTGCGGGGCCGGGGGGATCTGCTCGGCGAGATGTCCGTGCTGGAGGGCAGGAGACGGTCCGCCAACGTGACAACTTGTACCGTGGCCCACGTCAGGCTCGTCAAGAGCGCGCAGTTGAGGAACTTCCTCGACCGCAATCCGGACGCGTGGTCCGCGATGGCGGCGTCGCTCAGTTCGCGGCTGCACTGGGCAAACAGCCGGCGCGCCGAGTTCGTCGCCTGTCCGGCACCGCTGCGGGTCGGCCGGGTGCTCGCCGAGATCGTCGGCAGGCACGGCGTGCGCACACCGGAAGGCTGGGATCTCGATGTGTCGCTCACCCAGACGGAGATCGCGTCCTTGGCCGGGGTGGCGCTGGCGACGTTCGAGAAGGCCCTCCAGATGCTGCACCGGTCGGGTCTGGTCCGTCGGCAGTATCGACGGATCGTAGTCGGCGATCTCGAGCGGCTGGCCCGGTTCGGGGTTCCTGACCGGCGAAACCCGTATCAATACGGGATGGGCGAAGCGGACGTGGCTCAGAGTTAGGGATCGAAGCGCAGATCGATCTTCCGGAGGAGGCCGCGTTGCCGGACCAAACCGAGTTCTCACGGGCGCTGCTGCTGGCCGTCGACATGTGGCGATACGGGGCCCGGGACGGGTGGCAGCAGGCCGAGCTGCAGCAAGCCCTTTCGGACGCCGTGTCCGCCGCGGCCGGGAGCGCCGGGCTCGATCGAGCGTCGTGGGTGGTGCAGGACAGCGGTGACGGCTTCCTCGCCCGCATCGAAGACAGTTCCGCCGAGCCGGCGCTGGTGGGCCGGTTCGTCCGGGAGCTCGATGCCCGGCTCGAGCGGTTCAACCACGCTCGGCACCCGGAGAAGCGGCTGAGGCTGCGGCTTTCACTGCACCACGGCGGGTCCTTGCCGGCCGCGCACGGCTACGCGTCGGACGGACCGGTCCACGTCTGCCGGCTCTTGGACGCCGAACAGGCGCGCGCGGTGCTGGCCGGACTGCCGGACGCCAACCTGGTCCAGGTCGTCTCCCAGCCGATCTTCGACGGGTGCGTGCGCCAGCGCCTCACCGAAGTCTCCGAAGCCGAATTCACCCGGATCCGCGTGGACCTCCCGGCGAAGAACTTCTCCGCCGAAGCCTGGATCCGCGTGCCCGGCGTTCCCGCTGCGGCGGTGAGCGAACTCGCCGGTCCTGGGTCATTGGTGCTGGAGCTACGACCCGATTCGCACGTCGGCGCCGATCTCCTGGACAAGGTGGTGCGAGCGTCGTTCACGGCGGCCGGGATCGCTGCGCCGGAAATGGTGACCGAGGACGGCGAGGCCCTCACGATGTCGCTGCCTGCCCGCACGCCGGGTGAGCTCGTCCTGGGTGTGTGGCTGCACCACTTGCGCGAGGCGCTCGACGCGTTCGCGCCGGAGGTGCGGATCGCGGTCGGGGTGGCTTTCGGACGTGCTCCCGCGGCCGCGCGTGAGGTGGCCGGCGGTGCGGCCCGCTTCCTGGCCGGCGTCGACGACAGTCCCGTCGTGGTCGCGGTGTCCGGCGACGTCCACCGGCGGTTCGTCGCCGGATCCTCGGCGCGCATGGTGATGCCGGACAGCTACCGGCCGCTCGGTACCGGCCCGGAGTCCTGGGTGCGCGTTCCGGGCTACTCCGTTCCGCCGAAACCTGCGCCGACACGAACGGAAAAGGCGGTCTCGCCGGCAGCGCCCCGGATCGGCGTGGCCTGCGGGCCGGTCTCGAACTTCGAGGGCGGGACCTTCCACGGCCCGGTCGTCGTCGGCGCGTGGCACGACAACCGGGGAGCCGGCCGATGAGCGACACACCCGCGGGGAAATCGCCGGGCCCGTCCGCCGCCCCGGCGGCCGCCAAGGCAGCTCCGAAGACCGGCCCCGAGAAGGGCGGCCCGGAAAAGCAGGACGCGCCGAAGCTCGCAGCCCAGAAGCGTGATGCTGCGCAGCAAGCCGAGTCCGAAAACGAGAAGGAGCGAGGTGACGACGAAGCCCGAGGGGTGAAGGAAGCCCTTTCGCAGGGGGAACGCTACCTTTCGCCCAAGCTCGCGCAGTACGCGCCGAACGCCACCTTCAACCGTTCGGATGTCGGTCAGGTCCAGATCGGCGACCGGTATGAGATCTCCCTCGGCCGCGAAATCTCGCGCCGGTCCGGCTCGGTTCGCGAGGACGTGCTCGAATGGGTCAGGGCCCGGTATCTCCCGGTGGCGTACCACCAGGAGATGGCCGAAATGCTCGAGCAGCGCAACGTCATCCTGGTGCGGGGCCAGCCGGGCACCGGACGGGTCACCACAGCTCTGCACCTCCTGGACCGAGTGGCCAGGAGCAGGGTGTTCCGGCTCCGCAGCGGCAAGGACGTCAAGGCGCTCGTCACGGCCGATTTCCCTGAAAAGAATGCGGGCTACGTCGCCGAGCTGCCTCGCGGGCTGAGCGGCTCGCTCACCGAGGACAACCTCGACGAGCTCCGTGACCGGCTCAAGAAGGCCACCTCGTTCTGCGTGCTGATCGCGCCGTCCGACTCTCGGTCGGTGGAAGTGTTCGGCGGGTACGCGTTCGACCACAAACCGCCGGACCCCGCGGATCTGCTCGCCAAGCTCGTCCAGCACGAGATCCGGCCGGAGGACCCACGCGGGCTCGAGGAGGCCCTCGCGAACCTGCGGTCGGCGCCATGGACCGCCGAGGCCTTGGGGCCCTGCCCACGGCCGCAGGAGTCGGTGCGGATGGCCGCTCTCCTGGTCCGGCACGCGCGTGGTGAGATCACCCGCGAAGACGTCGAGCGAAAGGCTGCTTCAGCGGTCCACGAGCAGGTGACTGAATGGTTCGTCGCCCTGCAAGGACTCTCGCCGGGTGCCGAGTTCGACGAAGCGCTCCGGCTGACCGCTTTCCGGGTGGCGTTGGCCGTGCTCAACGGCTCGCCGTACAACCTCGTCGCCGAGGCGGCGGAACTGCTGGGCGGCAAGTTCGTCACCGAGACGAGCAAGGACGACAAACACCGGGTTTCCCTGTTCGCCGACGACCCGGAAAGCAGATTGCCGGCGTTGCGCGCGAAGATCGTCGACGGCTTCGCGACGTTCGGCCGGGAAAGAGTTCCGATGCCGCTGATGAGCTTCCACGATCCGCGGTACCCCACGGCGATCCTGGACCACGTCTGGCAGAACCACTATCGGATGCGGGACTCGATCAACGCGTGGTTGACGAAGCTGACCGAGGACGACCGGCCGATGATGTGGGTCCGCGCAGCACAGGCGATGGGCTACCTCTGCCGCCGCGACTTCGTCTACGTCTACACCAAGATGATCAGGCCTCGCGCCGTCGCCGGCGATCGGGGATGGCTGCTGGGCAACCGCCGCCTGTCGCCTGCCATCGCGCTCGACCAAGCCGCCCAGGACGACGACCTCCGCCCGGCCATCATCGAGCGGCTGGAAGATTGGCGGCGGTCGAGTTCCCGGCCGCTGCGCTGGACCGCCGCGGCGACGTACGGCTTCGCGTTGGGCCGCCTCCGCGTGGACGAAACGCTCGAGGAGCTCAGAGTTCTCGGTACCCCGTCCGAGAGCCGCGAGCCGCTGGACGAAGGCGACGACTGGGACGTCGTCTGGATCGCGGGTTACAGCGTGGCGAAGCTCCTGGCCTTCGGCCGGGTGACTCCGGTGCTCGACTGCCTCCGGCGGTGGCTCGACAGCGACCGGAGCAGTCTCCGGCGGCTCGCCCTGCGAAGCCTGCGGCACTTGACGGACCTCTACGGCTTCGAGCTCGATCAGCTCGAAATGGCGGCGACGGACCAGCCCGCGTTGCCGGCCGGTGCCGAGCAGTGGCCGCTGCTGCTGACCCTCCATTCGCAGGATCCGCGGCTCACCGAGCCGATCTGCGAGCTGCTGCGGCGGTCCCTGCGCAACCGCGAGGGGGATGCGCTGGCCCGGCACTTCCTCGCCCGGTGGATCCGCTGCGCGGAGCATGACCCGGTTCTCCTCGACGTCCTGGCCGGGTTCATGGCCCGGCTCGTGGAAAGAGAGGGCGACGCGCAGCGGCTCCTCTACCTGATCGGACGGCTGACGAAGGACTGGGCCGATCCGCTCGAGCCCGATGTGGCGGCCAGGCTGACCGCGTCGATCCGTGCCCGGACCGAAATGAGGGTGGTCGTATGACCGAGGAAAAGGTCTCCGGCGAAGCCGAGCCGAAGGAAGAAGAGGCCGAGCAGCAGGAAAAGCCCGAGCCGTCCTTGCCGGACTCGGGTACGCAGGGCAACCGGCCGACGGTCCGGACCCTCGACGGCTCCGCTTACCGACCGATCGTGAGCGACGATCGCGTCGGCCGCCTGGGCTTCGTGCGGAACCGGACGCCGATGCGGCCGTGGGTCGCCCGGGTGTTCGTGCAGAGCAACGGCCGGATGACCGCCTTCGACAAGCACAAGCAGCCCACCGCCGGCGAGCTCCTGTGGGGTGGCTTCCGCTCGGTCTTCGAAGTCGACCTTTCGCTGCAGCAGCTTTCGCTGGAGATCACGCTGCCGAGCATGGGCGACGCCTTCGTCTTCCGCGCCGAAGTGGACATCCAGTGGCGAGTGAAGAATCCCGAATCGGTCGTCGCCGAGGGGCTCCGGGACATCCGGCCCGTGCTCGTCCCGCCCCTGCTCGCCGGGCTGCGGGAGGCGAGCCGGGCGCTGATGGCCGCGGACGTGCAGACCGCGGAGAAGGCGGTCAACGCCCAGTTCCCCGACGACTGGCTGCTGGCGGACTACGGGCTGTGGACGAACGTGCTGGTACGCCTGCGGATGGACGAGCAGAAGGAGCGGAACGTCCGGCTGGAAGCCGAGGTCGCGGCGTACAAGGAACTCATCAAGGACGGCGACCTCGACCAGTTCGCCCTGCAGCTGGCCCAGAACCCGAAGGACGTCGAGCCGGTGGTGCGCGCCCTCGTCGACGAGCGGGACACCCACCGCCGCGAGGTCTTCGACTTCATCACCCGGCTCATCGAGTCCGACGCACTGGACCGCTGGCAGATCGACGACCAGGTCCGGATCGTGATGCAGTGGATGCAGACGTCGATCAACCGGGTGCTGACCGGAACGGATGCGGCCCGGCAGCTCAGCTTCGAAGACCGTGCAGGCGACACGGCCCGGAACGGCGCAGGAGGTGCGTGATGTGGCCGCTGCTTCCGCGGGCCTTGCCCGGCCTCTTCCTGGTCATGGCGGTGACCTGCGTCGTCGTCCGGTTCGTCGTACCGGTGGCGCTCAGAACGTTGATCGAGCCGGCCCGCGACGTGGTGACACTGATCGCGGCGCTGCTGGTGTTGCCGGAGTACTGGGTGAGCCGGTCCCGCCGTCGCGCGGGCGGAACCCCACCGCACTTGGCGTACGTCTACGGCAACGGCGTAACCCGCTTGGCCTGGCTCGGTGACCGTGGGGTCGTCTTGGCGTTGCGTTCGCTCGCGCGCACTGCAGTCACGGTCCACCCCCTGGTGGTCGGCCTGGTGGCGGCGGTCTGGAAGCTGGCGGTGTAGTCCTGCGCGTCTCGCTGGGCGGTGGTCGCCTAGAGTGTGCGATGCCCCCGTAGCCCAACTGGCAGAGGCAGTCGACTTAAAATCGATTCAGTGCGGGTTCGAGTCCCGTCGGGGGCACCACAAGCATGGGAACGGTAGACGTACCGTTTTCGGCGCTGCGTGCGTCGGTGTTGATGTCTTCCCGCAGTTCAGCGCGTTGTGGCTGCTTCGTCGGCGTCGTTACTGCTTCGGTGGCGGCCCGTCGCACGGCTTCAATGGTGGGGCCGGACAACGTGACGCGGCAGGTCAGCCGGTTGGCGTTCCGGTCGTAGTGCAGCTCGAGCCGTAGTGCTTCGAAGAGCCGGCGTGCGATGTCTTCGGGGAGGTCTCCGAGGTCTATCTCGCCGGTGGGCAGCATCTGGAGCAGGTCAGGGTTGGCGGCTTGCTGGATGGCTGCCTCGGCGTCGGCCAGTTGGGCTTCGAGCCGAATCTTTGCTTCGTGAAGTTCTGCCCGGCGATCGTTGATGTCTCGGATCAGGGCCTCGTCGGGGTTGTCGAACAGCTCGAGGTTGCGAAGGGCCCGCTTGCTCTTGAGCTCGGTCGCTTCGATCTCCCGACGAATCGCCGCGATTCGTTGCGTACGTTCCTCGGCCTTCGACTCGCCCAATTCCGCTTCTGCGCCTTGCCTTTTGGTCGCCGCATTTGGGCGTGCGGCATCGCCGTGCGACCCCAGCGCACGTTTTGTCTAATATGGACTGATCTAGTTGGACTTGTGCTGTTCTCGGTACCGTCGCTCGCGGTCGGCTATCGCCCGATCGATATGGGTAACGCAATTGCGGCAGACGTGGTAGCCGTCCACCTGGAGGAACGACGCGTGCCCGCACATCCGGCAGACCAGCCACTTGAGCCGAATTCGACGCAGGCGCTTGTCCCGGTACGGGTGATCGCGTCGCCAGCGGGGGAGCCGTAGCCTGGCATTCACCGCTTCACCTCCCTTGTGGAGCGTGGACGGGAGGCACGGGGACGGTGGCAGGGCCAAACTTCCAACCGTCCCCGTGCCGGACTTAGGTGCCGGGCTCGCCTGGCTCGGGCGCCAGAACCTTGACCATTTCGTCAGCCGCGTCGCGGAGTTCGCGGAGGAACCTGACGAACTCCGGCCACGTCGCCGGGCCACCCGGTGTCGTGATCGCGATGCTGTCCTGGTCCAGGTACATCACGAGCGCGGGTTGGTTGTGGTGGATTCCGACGACCTGCATTCCCGCGACCGCCTCCGGCCCGGGGGCCCACGTCGCGTTGAACGCCATGGCCTTGTCCTTCCTCGTTGTCTGAGCGCGCCTGCCACAGGAGCGCCTGTTCCTCGAACCCCTCGATTGCGGCGGTGACGGCCGCGAGCACCCACCAGGAGAGCTGGCCCTGACTCGCGATGTTTCGCCAGGCAGCCGCGACGTCGACCGAAGCGGCAGCCAGAGCCTGAGCGGTCTGGCCGTCGGCGTGGTCGCCTGCCCGTATCGACAGGTCTCCATAGCGCCGGTAGGCCGCCTCCCAGGCGTCGACCAGGTGCCCGGGTACCAGCGCGACGCTGCCGATCCTGGGCACCAGGGCCCCCATCACGCGGCCTTGGGCGTCGGCTCGCTGGTCGACCGGGCCGCCTTTGCACCGCCGCCAGAAGCCGCGGACTTGAAGCCGGTCGCGCGGTAGACGTACGACTGGTACTTGAACTCGCCCTGACCAGCGACCTTCGGCTCAGCTGTCAGGCCGTCCAGCTCGACCGGACGCATCCCCGGCAGAGCTTCCGCGGTGGTCGGCACCGGCTGAACGTCGGCGAGGAAGGTCACCTCGAACGACGCGCGCTTGGCGTTCTTCTCGCTCGGGTCGGTGACGGTGCCCTTCCACTGCCGCTTCCCGGTGATCTCGTCAACCCGCTGGCGCGTCGGCCGGCCAGCTGCCTTGTCCTCCCGAGTCTGGTACTCGTTGTCCGGCGAGACCTCGCCGACCAGCACCAACCCCTGCGGGAAGGCCTGGTCGAAGTCGATCTCGAACCGGTGTCCCCTGATGATCGCCATCGTGTGTCCCTTTGCTCTTCGTGGTGCCCGCTGTCCGGGCCTGCGCTGGTCCGTTCGAACCAACCTCGTATACGAAGGTAAACCTCGTATGTGAAGCTGTCAACATACGAGGTTCATGAGACGATGACTGGCGACGCCCAGGAGGAGACATGTCAGAGCTGCTGTTCGGCGACCACCCGGAGTTCCCGGACAACGACGAGCCCCGCTACAAGCAGATCGCGAAGGAGTACCGGGCCCGAATCATCAGCGGCGAGCTGCAGGACGGGGAGAAGCTGCCGAGCGAGGCTCAGCTCTGCGAGATCCACGACGTCTCACCGATCACCGCGCGCGCGGCGATGCGCCTGTTGCGGGAGTGGGGCTTCGCGAACGGCATTCGGGGTAAGGGCGTGTTCGTCCGCCGCCTGGACAAGCTGACCCGGATCGCGCCGCTGCGCTACTTCCGAGGTCAGGAGGCCCGCACGTACGTGCGCGAGGCTGAGGCTGCGAACGTCGAGATGCAGGTCGAGCACAAGACGACCAAGACGACGGCGCCGGCCAATATCGCCGAGCGGCTGGGCATCAACGAGGGCGACCCGGTGACCTGCACTCGCTACTTCATCCGGATGGGGAACCCGCCGCAGCCGGTCACGAGCAGCCTGGCGTGGGAGCCGCTGGCCCTTACAGGCGGGACAGACATCGAGCTTCCGCACGTGGGGCCGCACGCCGACAAGGGCATCGTTGACCGATTCTCGGCTATCGGGCACGAGGTTAACCAGGTCGAAGAACGCCTCGATATCCGCACGCCGAATGCCGAAGAGGCCAAGCTTCTCGACATCCCGGCGAACCGGCCGGTCGTGCAGATCACGCAGACGTTCCGCGTCGCCGACCGCTTCGGTGCGGAAGATGACCTGGCAGTAGAAACCGCAGACATACTCTTTCCCGCTGATCGATACGAACTTCGATATGTCATGGAGATTCGCTAGCGCCTGACGTAGAGGAAGATGTGCGTCGAGGTCGTTGAATTAGAGTGATTCGACACTCTAGCCAGTCCTTGAACTTCTCTAAGGCATCCTCGTTCCTGTTTAGCAAGGGTCGCGCCAGGTGAAGTGCCCTAGGTACCTCGTCAACGAATCCTAATCGGCTTAGAATGGATGCACGAAAAAGACCGCTGTACTGGCTCGTTACACGATCCTTGATTTCGTTCGACGCCTTAATATTCCTCTTTATTTGCGTTACAAAATCTTCGATGAGTGGAAGTAATAAGATAAGTTCACTCGTCCTGGTAATCGCACGAGAGTGACCTTCTGAAATCAGCCCGGTAATCGGCCGCAGCTCCGCCGGGGACATCTTCACTCGCATTGACATTATTGTCGAAAACTCGCTACTGAGCTGTCGTCGAACTCGCCGTCTGAGCGCGGCACGCGACTTTTCGTCGCGATAGCTGTCAGTAATAAGGCCACTGCCGCCAGCGAGCTGCCTGAAAGCGAGCGGAGGCTTCGCTACTCCGAGGCCGGAAATTTCATACCGATAGAGTGAGGTTGCGCCGTGCAAGCTAAGCATGTGTCGAAGCGTTATCCCATCGCGTTCAAGTTCGAGGATCCCCAGCCACCAGTACTCATCAAGTTTTTGATCGATGATATGGCGAAAGTGAACCTCAGCATTCTCTGTAGTCCATTCAATCCAGTAGGCAAGCGAACTGGGTGTTTTGATGGAAAAGTAGGTGAAAGCTACAGTTGCAGCAAATAAAATTCTTTCTTCCACTCCGTTCGCGCTGAATGACTTTTTAACTGAAGCTCGAAGCGTATCGCCGACTCTTGTAATGTTCTCTTTCGCGACGTGACGAAGATCGACAATGGGCCACTCTGTCTCGTTTGGTGCGGCGTGCGTGGTGACCGAGAAGAGGATCCCAGGTTCCCGTGAGTATTCAATAGCCAGATCGCAAATTTTTTGTAACACGATCGGCTTTGGCACTAAGAACTGAAGGGATCGCGTGACAAATGATACGATATTGCGCTCTTCCGAGCTCATCGTACGCTTGTCGCAATCAGCCATTGCGAGCAATAAAAAGTCGTCTGCTCCGTCCTCGACTTGCTTTCCGAGGATCTGCAGCGAGAGTTGAGCGACTACATCCCATTCCTTTGCTTGAATCTTCGACGAAAGAATTCTGTAGAGTTTATCAGCACTTGAGTTCTGCTTGACAAGCTGGCTTGCCGAGAAATATTCGAGGAAAGTGCGATGCGTGAACCCATAGGTTTCGGATCCAACATCCGTCAAAACCCACGCGCGACCCTGGCAGAACTCAATGAATTCATTGGCTGCGTTCTCGGCGTCCTCTTCGTTGTCGAAACGCTTTTCGAGGAGGTATGACTTCATGAATTCAAGTGTTCTTAGCCTGGGTAGAGTTGCGTCCTCGCTGTTCGTCAGCATGTATAGTGCAAGCGAGCGCATTGCTGCTTGTACATGAGCGTCGAAGGACAGTGGTCGCTCGATGCCTCTTTGCTTATCCCAACGTTCAAATAGCAGAAGAGAGCACTTCTCATATACGTCAGGTCGATTAGTGGGTATGTAATTCTCTGACGCGTAAATACCGCACATTAGTGACAATAGCAAAGGATTGTGCCGCAAGTCGGAGACGAATTCACTGTCTTCAATGAAGCTCTCCGTAAATCGCTTCTTTGTGAGATCTTCTTTGATGGTCTCTTCGAGTCGAAACCACTTTTCGACATAGTTGTTGACGTCGTTATCGTCGAATTCATCCAGATCAATAACTGAGAATAAATGAGGGTCCAGAGGGGCTTCGTCGTATCCAATCTTTCGCGAGGTTACCAGAATTGGACACGTCGGGAACTTGTACGAAAATGACTCAACTATCTCTACGACTGTTCGACGGAGCGACGTGTCGAGTAGTTCGTCTAGTCCGTCAAGCACTACGACGGCTCTGTCATTCAGAAGTAAGTACTCGATTGCATCCTTCGGTGGAACGCTGTTATTGGGGGCGCGACAAACTCCTTCTAGATATTCGACAACGGTTTGCTTATTGCTTGGATCACGCAGACTCTTTGCGTACTCTTTCAGTTCGACAAAGAATGGAACTCGGGCTAATGAGCCAGCATCTTCCGCCGCGATTTGAAATATGAGATGGCGAGACAGGGTCGACTTTCCGCCGCCAGGATCGCCGAGAATGACCATCCGGGTGTGCTCTTCGAGTAGATCTCGAGCCTGTTTTCCCTCATCGTCGAGGAGCTGCAAGGGAGCAATCTGTGCTGTCTCGTTAGTGCTTTGGCGCACATGTAGGCGCGGTTGGACGAAAAGTTGCTCGTACGCCACGCGCCGCTTGGCTCCTGCGTGAGGTAGGCGCATTGTTCCGCTCGTTGCCGCGATATGGGAGCGGAAGTCCGAGGCAAATTCGTTTATTTCCCCGATGCTTGCAAGGGATTGCATCAAGTCCACATTTCGAACCCCGGCGGACGCCAGGCTGCCAATTGTTTTTATTAACTCCGCTTTCAATGTGGGAGATGCGGAGATGTCCGAGTCTGATAGTCGCTTGATGTTAAGAGTAACCGATTCATTCAAAGCGGAAAAAAGTAGTTCTGGAAGCGGGGATTCTGGGGCGTGACCCAGATGTAGCCGGAGGCCTTCTTCTATCTCTCCTCGAACTGCCGCTGCGACTTTCTCAGATTTGCGCCCCTGACCCTCAATAAGGCGTGCTCGGGTGAGCATCAGTGAACAGTTATTAAATTCACTTGATTGGCAGAAAGATAGCACTTTATCGACGTCATTTTGGTCGAGTGATGCAAGTAAATCGGCACACTTTGAATCACCCTTACTGTCAAGTAGGGCGCGAATTTTTCTTTTTCGTTTAGCTTCAAAGATCTTCTGACTTCCCCAGATTCCCGCTCTGGTTACCCCAGTAGCTGCCGCTTTGGCTATGCTTGGCCCTAGCAGAGCCTCGAGGCCTGTCATGAATTGACCTTCTTTCGCGGGATGTTTGTGAAGCGGTCGTCTAGGTCTCTGCCGAATTTGGCTCTATGGGATCAAGGGCGCGCCGCCGGGCGGCGCGCCTGTCGCCTGGCGTAGCTGCTCCCGTTGGCGACCACGCCCGTGCCCGGCACGGCCGGCTCCGCTCCGCTCTGCCGACCGGCCGGGTGGCGCGGCCGCCTTCGGTGCAGCTGCGCAGCGCCGCCCGCCGACGGCGAGTCTGAGCCATTCAGCCAACGTCGGGCCTCCCTCGCCGATGAGTCGTACAACCCGGGTCGTCGTCAGGCGCCACCGTGTTACGCCCATCTGGCGGTAAGCACCATCCCGAAGCTTGATCGTGACAACGGCCGGTGACGCCGCGTCAAGGCTGGAAAGCGTGCCTTGACCCGACGCCACCGGCCGCGTGCTGGCTTCGTATCGGGATGACGGGGGAGCTGTGGGCGGTAGAGTGGGCATGCGCGAGCTGGCAGGAAGAGCCGCGAAGAGGGCATGATCATCTCCCCGGTTTTCCCCCGGGAAACGACGCGGAACGACGAGAACCAGCGACCGATCATGATCGTCTCGCGTGGACGTCCATGCAGGTGAAGACTGGTATCGACAGATGACCAGAACTAGCCGCTGACCTGGGCTTATTCTCCGTAGGTTCTGGGTTCGAGCCCCAGGCGTCCCACTCGATCAACATCCCCGCCGACCTGAGGAGATGTTCTTGTTTGCTGATCTTGCGGGCCTTGGTGTGATCTTGGGTGGGCTCGCGGTGGGCTCTCGTAGTGTGCTGACCAGCGAATATGTCATGGCATGTCGAAGTAGAGCGGTTGAGGTCGTACTTCGCTGCCATGGTTTTGCCCTTTCTAGCTCGACGCGATAGGTGCTTCCGTTTCGTGATTCTCAGGCGGCGCTGATGGTGTGGCTGGTTCGTCTGCCGGCGGTGACGGGTCGGCGGGTAGCCGTGCGGTGCCGTCGGCGTGGTGTGCGGAGGCGGGTGCCGGTGGTGCGGGCGGCGTCGAGGACGAGTCGTGCGGTGGCTTCAGCGGACTGGCGGGCCAGGCTGGGCAGGACGCTGGTGTAGGTGTCGGCGGTGAGGACGATGCTGGCGTGGCCGAGCATGTCCTGGACGGTTTTGAGGTCGTTGCCGGCGGCGAGGGAGAGGCTGGCGGCGCCGTGGCGGAGGTCGTGTAGCCGGATCGGCGGCAGCCCAGATCGAGTGTTCAATAGGCGGAAGAGGCGGGTCAGCGCGTCGGGCCGAATCGGCTGACCGAGCCCGTTGAGGAACAGGTAGCCGACCGGGACTCCGAACAGCGTGTCGTGGTGGCGGCGCAGCAGGTTGATGGTGGCGTGGTCGAGGGCGATCACGCGGTTACTGGCCTCGCTCTTCGGCTTGCCGACCTCGATGGTCGAGCCGACCTGGCGGATCTGGTGGGACACGGTCAGGTAGCCGGCCTCGAGGTCGACGTCGCTCCATCGCAGTCCAATGACTTCGCCGCGGCGTAGTCCGAGCAGGGCGACGAGGTGGAAGAGCAGGTAGAGCCGGTGGTCGCGGATTTCGTGCAGGAAGGTGGCGGTCTGCGCGGCGGTCCAGACGGCGACTTGGGGGCGTTCTCCGGTGGCGTGCCATTGGGCGATGCGGGGTGGTGTCCAGACGACGGCGTGCGGTCGTCGTCCGCGGGGGAGTTCGACGTGGCGGGCGGGGTTGCGGTCGATCAGGCCGCGTCGGGCGGCAGCGTTGAGGGCGGCGCGCACGGTGGCGTGGATGCGCTGCAACGTGCCCGCGGTGACCGGTCGGCCTGCGGTCCCGTGGGTGCGGATGATCGCGGTGAACATCGTCTGGACGTGTGCGTTGGTCAGTTCCTTGAGCAGGTGTTCGCCGAGGCAGGGGATGAGGTAGCCGTGGATGTGCTGGCGGTAGCCGCGCAGGGGTGACTCGCCCGGGCCGGTCGCGACGATGCCGCTCCGGGGACGAGAGCCGGCGCTCGCTCTGACTCAAGCCGGGCGAACGGCCAGGCCGGAGCGATCGAGGTCAGATCTCGTGCACGTAACGTCGGCTGGGCCGTTTGAGCTACGCGGCCATCCGGCGTGACCTCCGGGGCGTCCACGGTGTGACAGACGGCGCGAGGGTGGAGCAGCTAGGCGATGGTGGCAACGTTCCGGCCCGGGATCGACCAGTCCGAAAAACCTTCTGCACTTTCGACCCGGGCGCACCTATAAGGCTGGAGTCCGGGTCGCTGAGACGTATCGCTCGCTTGGCGCCGCCGCACTTGGCCCCTCTGTAAAGGAACCTGCCGATGACTGACGAGGAACCCGCGGCCCACACCGCGCGAGGACGGCCAGCCGCGCCCGCTCCGCGGGAGGTCCTTGTCGCGGGGGCCGGGGGCGCACCCGGGCGCCGACTTGCGCTGCACGACCTGTTCGCGATGGTGCTGCCTGCGGGCGAGGTGCCCAAGGACGAAGCGTGGCCGTCGGACGAGCAGCCACAGCTGAATCTGGTCCACGACATCGCGTTGCTGGACGCGCTGAAGCAGGAGGGATTCGAGGGCATGATCTGGTCGGAGCTGTCCGACCGTCTCGCCCGCTACGGCCTCAGCGTCATCAACGCCTGGCTCGTCAGCGGCGAGATCTACGCCCGCGCCACCGGGAAGAACAGGCCGGCCAAGCCGCCGCAGCCGCCGTTCACCCGGGACGAGCGCAACGCCCTGTCGATCGACACCGTCGCCGACGGCGTTGAGCTGTTCCGCGAGCAGGGCGTGAAGGCCAACAACTGGGATCCCCGCAAGGGCGCCCGGTTGTCGACCTACTTCATCGGCTCCTGCGTGTTGTGCTTCACCAACCTGTGTCGCAAGCAAGTCACCCTCCGCAGCAGGACCGACCTCGACCTGTTCGTTTCCGACGACCAGGAGTGGGAGGCAGCCTCGCCCTCAGCAGAGCGAGTCGCCCTCGGCCGGATCGGCCTGGGCACGGTCCTCAAGGGTGACACGGTTCCCCGCGACGTCGTAGACCTGGTCATGACGTACTCGGTCCTCGGCTACAAGTCCCGCGAGATCTCCGAGCTGATCAGCACGGAGACCACGACTTACACCCCCAGTGCCGTGCGGCTGATGATCAGCCAGTACCGCAAGCAGATGACCAAGGAAGAGCGCGGAGGAGGACGGCATGGCTGAAACCGCAGCTGTGAGCCCAACGACCACTGCCGAGACCCTGGTGAACCGTTCCTCGGTCGGCACCCAGGGTGTGCGGCACCTGGCCGGGCGAGCCCACCCTGACGACGTGACCCGCGTCCTCGACCGGAGCGGGCGCACCCGCCCGCGCACCGAGCAGACCGCGAGCAACGTGCGCGATTATCGCACTCCCGAGTCGATGCCCCGCCCGGGCGGACGGCTCACCAAGGAGGACCTCGACCCGCTCGTGAAGGACGCGGGCGAGGGCAACCCGGCCGCGATCCACTCGCTGCTGCAGATGATCGAGCCGGTGGTGGTCCGCTACTGCCGCGCCCGCATGGGCGGCCGGGACCTCTCCTACCTGTCGGCCGACGACGTCGCCCAGGAAGTCTGCCTCGCCGTGCTCAAGGCCCTGCCCGACTACCAGGACCGCGGCGGCTCCTTCCTGTACCTGGTCCACGCGATCGCGGCCAACAAGGTCGCCGACGCCTACCGCGCCGTCGCCCGCGACCGCTCCGAGCCCGTCCCCGAACTCCCGGAGCGCCCGCAGGTCGGCAACGAGCCGGAGACTCTGAACCTGGAACTCGGTGAGCGTCTCGGCCGGCTGCTCCATTCTCTCCCCAAGGTGCAGCAGGAGATCCTCACCCTGCGCATCGCAGTCGGCTTCTCGGCGCAGGAAACCGCCGAGGCACTCGGGATCTCCGCGGGGAACGTGCGTGTGACGCAGCACCGCGCGCTGACCCGGCTGCGCGGCATGATCCACGACGAGTTCTGAGCCGGGGGGGACGCGGAAGAAAAACGGCCGGGTGCGGTGCCGACCTGCGCCCACAGGATGGCTCGGCACCGTACCCGGCCTCTCGTGTCGGCCCAGTCACCATTCAGGGAAGCGACCCGAGAAAGTTAGTCTCACGCACATCGCGCACATTTCGCGATCTTACTCTTCATCGAGAAGTACTTCTCACTAGAAGAGACGCAAGAACTATCCCCCCCCGTTTGGGGAGGTGCACCTCGCCCAGCATGCGTTGCTGCACATTTCCGCACGGCGCTCGACTCCCCGAAGAAAGTTTGGCTATCCGAGTTCGCAGGTCAACGGTGTTCAGTACCACGGTAGCACATGTGACTCATGCCACATCTGTCTGTGGTGACGTGGGACGCGTTGTCAGGTTATAGCCTGCGGAAATGAAGACCTGAACAAACCCGCTCATGAATCGAGGTGGCCTGATTACAACGATGTGATTCCCTTGAAGTCAAGGGGCATTCCGAGCGCATTGGAACGTACCGCCCAGTACGTCCGCCGCGCATCGGGCACGGCCCAGTCACCATTCAACAAAGGGAGGACCCACCGTGGTCTACCTCGTGCCGCCCCGGCGGCCCAAGCGGTCCTGCGGCGCGCTCAGCGCGCTGGAAGCTCTGACCTTCACCGCGGCGATGATCGGCGTGATCGTGCTCGAGCGGCTCGGCAGTGACCTTCTGGTCGCCGCCGGCGTGGTGATCACGCTGCTGGCGCTGGTGCGTGGCGTCCCACTGCCGCGCCCGCGTTCCTCGGCCGCGGGCGTGATCGCGTGAGCCCCAAGGACGCCACCGTGTCGACCACGACGGGGCGCAGGGAGCTCCGCGAGCTCAATCAGACGACCCGCCTGGTCGACCAGCACGTCGGCTCGCCGAATGCCGGCCTGGGTCGCTACACCGCGCCCGGACGCCGGATCAGGTTCCAGATGCACACCGGACAGACAGGTGACGGCAGCCCGGCTCCGGCGGTGGAGGTGCTGCGGCCGGCCGAGAAGTCCGCGGTGGTGGCGGCGCGTATCCGGGAACTGCACCGCGCGCTAGCGGCGCTGGAACCGGGCCGGCACGAGTGGCGGCTGCTGATTGGAAAGGTCAAGCCGGATATCGGTGCCGAGATGTCCCTGCTACGGCGGGCGTGGGATCCGGACGAGCCGACGTTGTTCGCCCGGGAAATCTACGAGGCCATCTTGCACATGGTTGAGGCCTCGTACACCACGCGGCAGGACATTTTGCGTCGCTTCAACGCCGCGGCACAGGCGGCCGGGGCAGGGAAGCGCGGGCGGGCGGGCAGCGTGAGCGCGCAGCGCTGGATCCCGGGCACGGCCACTCCGCAGGAGGTCATGACCGCGCCGCTGCAGGTCATCGACTCCGAAGGTGCGTTCCTCGCCCACCTGCGGTTCCTGCAGGAGTACTCCACGCTCAGCACCCGCACTCTGCATCGGGAGCTGAGCAAGCGGGTGAGCCGGGCCCCCGGGCACACCACCCTCGTCGGCTGGCTCAAGAGCGCCAAGCTGCCTGCGCAGCTGGGGGAACAGGTCCTGCGCGCCATGGTCGAGATGCTCGCCGACGACATCCTCGGCGGCGAGGTGGGGCTGGTCCGGCAGGCGGCCGATGAGCACGTGCGTACCTACCGGATGCTGGTAGCAGGGCGCCAGGGCGAGGCCCTGCTCTCCGGCCCGGTCCAGCGGGCGCTCGCCGTGCTCGGCGAGCGTGAGCAAGCGCTCGACGAAGCCGACTCCGACGACCGGATCCGGCGCGAGCTGCTGGACGAGATGCGCGAGCGCATCCTCGCCGAGCTCGCCGCTGACCGCGAAGTCGCGCTGCTCGCGAGCGCGTAGCCGATCGGCACAAGTCCGGTCCTGCCAGAGCGTCGGCAGGGCCGGACCACCGCGCTGATCAACTTCTCCTTGCAGGACTATCGCGTCCGTAACGCCGAGTTCGCCGGCGCTACCTTCACTGGCGACGCCTGGTTCAGCAATGCAACCTTGACCGGCGACGCCGAGTTCGCCGACGCTACCTTTACCGGCGACACCGGGTTCAGCAATGCGGCCTTCGTCGGCTCCACCTGGTTCAACGGTGCGGCCTTCACCGGCGTCGCCCGGTTCATCGCCGCGACGTTCATTGGAGGCGTCCGGTTTCCTCGCGCGAGCTTCAGCGGCGACGCCGAGTTTGTCGGTGCGGTCTTCGCTGGCGCTGCCTTCGGCAGCCGGGTCTCGGATCGGCGCGATGTCGATGCCGTTGGGGATCACGCGTCGGGTAAAGGGCCACTATCCGGTACATAGCCGATCGGCGGGTTTGGTCGACCCGTCATGCGGTCATGGGAGCCGTCACCGCGCTGACCCGGCGTATGTCATCGGGTGTCAGCAGGTAGGCGTCATCGAGTGTTCGTAGCGCCCGCAGAGCGCAATGGTGGGATGAGCTGGGTGTGGGAGGCCGCGTCCGTTGTTGTGTCAGCGGTGAGGCGTCGTCGGTGCCACGGCGGTGTGAAGCTGGGTTCGCGAACGGTCGCCCGGTCGAGTGCGGCCAGCCCGCCGGACCGGAAGTTCCCGGGTTTGATCAGCAGCGACTGTAACGGCAGATGCACCCAGCGCGACTGCCTTTGCAGATCTTCGGGAGGCTGCTTGCCGAGACGAACGTACGGTCCGCACGGCAGACGTGCGGGAGGTTACCCGCGACAGCGTGCGATGGTGCGTGTCAACCTCGCATTTATTGCCGTGGGCGTCGCCGCTGTGCTTGGTTTCGGCGTCGGCCGCCGGTCGTGGAACGCCACCACAATCGGGATGCTCCTGGCCCTGGCTGCGTTCGTCATCGGCGTCCTGGCCGGGTTCGTCTTCGGGCTGCCGCGCACGGTCCAGGGCGAACGCCCTAAAGACGACATGGGAAACAGTCCATCCTACTTGGCCAACACCAACCTCGAACAAATCTCCGATTGGTTGACAAAGATCATCGTCGGGGTTGGGCTAGTCGAAGCTGGGTCGTTCGCCACATGGTTCGGCCGATTCAGTATGAATATTGGCCCGACTCTGGCCGACGGCACGGTCGGCGTCGTCACAGCCGGTGCGGTACTGGCGTACTTCGCGCCACTCGGCTTCCTGTCCGGCTATCTGTGGGCACGTACATTCCTCGTCGTCACCCTGAAGGAGTTCGATCAGCTTCCGCCAAACTCAGTGGCCGGGCCGCTACTCGACCTCAACGGGCGGCTGCTGGAAACGGTGCAGCGGCTCTCGCGGGAACGCGCAGCTGCCGACGTGCGGGCAGGTAAGGGCGTCCTACGCAGCCGCGAGCAGATCGTGGAGTACCTCGACCCGGTGCCCACCGTGGTGCATACGCTCGGCGAACTTTGGTGCGCCATCGAAGAAATACTGACGTTGCTCATCGAACCGCTGTCCCCAGAAGATCGCACTACCGAAGATATGGCGAAGATCCTTCACCGACGCGGCGTGCTCGACGACGAAATGATCGACAACCTGACCTCGCTGCACCAGGCCTCCCAGAGCGTGGCCTCTGGCGCGACCCTGTCCGACGACGACGCGACCACGGTCCGCCAATCCGGCCCGGCCCTGCTCCAGGCGCTGGCCAGGCTACGGAGCTACGCGCCAGCGCTGTTCGAGAAACACGTAATTGGGCAGCTCGACCGCCTTATTAACGAAGGCTGCCGAATCACGTACGGCACCATCCCACGCCAGCTGTTTACCGGCGAAGAGGGCGGCAATGCGGGTTCCGTCGAGGCCGACGCCACCCTGGAACAAGACGAGCGTGCTCTCTTTGTCGAGGTTCGCGCGCAAGTGCGCAATGACGGCCGCCCGTTGGAGGAGACCCTGGAGTGGCTGGCGCGCATACCGCACCAGGTGCCAGTGCTCCTGGTGTTCCTGGGCGACGAGACCACCACTCCTTCCGTGTCTGAAGTAATTCTAAGCGACCCGACGCGGCTCGAGGCGGTCCTCTACAGCCGTCTAGCGGGGCTCGACGTGCTTGGCTGGGACGCGGAGTACGAGTCCTTTCTCGACCGCGTTCGAGCCATGCTTGCCCATGTCGACCCGGCAGACGAATGATTTTGTTCGTGCTGGACGAACTTGCGTTGGTCTTCGCCTAGCGCCTGCTGTTGGGCGCGCGCGTTCCCCGCTACCGGAGTAGGGCGGTGGCGCTGCTCGGGTGGCTGAGACGAGGCGACGGGTCTTTCGGCTGTGACCGGGGCAGCGATTGAACGGTCCACACTGGACCAGTGCCGCAGCCACTGCGTCTCCGATGGGGCTCCGTTGCTGGCATAGTGCCCGACACTATGCGATACTTGACGACACTGAAAGCGGAGAAGATGTCGTCTGACCTGCATTTATTGGCAGAGAGTGGCATTTGGTGGCACTCGCCAACATTGGTTTCCCGTAGACTTTTAATCCGCAGGTGCGGAGGCTACCCCTGGTGTCTGCGCGGGAGCGACCGTGTCAGAGAGCGACGACACATTACTCCAAGTCGATGCCCGCGGATCGCTGACCTGAATCGGCGTGGCGGCATGAGGTGCGGCGGTGATCGACGTCGAACAAGTCCTGTCTCCGGGGTGGTCATATTCGTCGTCCACCGTGTCCCGCTCGCAGAGCCACTGTGGTGGACATCCGCAGGTCGTGAGGCATGACAGTCCGTGCGGATATTGTCCGAGCCTGGTCGGGGGCACGTACAGCATCCTCACGAGACGGCGCCCCTCGTGAGCTGCGGCTTTCCGTGACCGTCCGGATCGCTCGGCGCCAACCTGCGCCACACTTGGGCGCTCGAATCGCGCAAGATCATCGGGCATCACCGCCCTGGCGACGGGGACGTTGGTCGTCGAGGGCAGCTTCCGGCTCGACAACCCGGGTGGTGACGCCTGATGAGCACTCGCATCACGTACTTGCCTCAAGGAAGAACGGCACAATTTCTGCCTATTCGAGTATTTGGAATAGATAAACGGCTATCGGGTCTGCCGAGGTTTTGTCCTGTTTGGGAGCAATAGGCGATTTGGTCGAGGGTGTGAACCTTCGCTGGGCTGGTTACTGTGCGGTGAATACCCCGCTTGGTCTCTTTTCTTTCGGGGTCTGGTGGGTAAGGGTGATCTTGGGTTCGTCGGGGGCCCGGCTGTGTGCTGGTGCTCTTGGACGAGGGGGATCTCGTGCGTTTTCGTGGTGCGCGTTGGCGCGCTCTTTTGGTGTGCGTTGCCGTCGGTGTCGGGACCGCTGTGGCGGACGCGCCGGCTCAGGCCGATACGCCCCGGGTTGTTCCGGGTTCGGCTCCGGACGAGGTCACGGCCGCTGCTTATGCCCGTGCGGGTGGTAAGCCGGTCGAGGTGGCGTCGGAGACGACCGAGACGTCGCAGACCATGGCGAATCCGGACGGCTCGTGGACGATGACGCAGTACGTCCACCCGGTGCGGGTGAAGCAGGCCGGGGCGTGGACGCCGGTCGACGCCACGTTGGTGCGGCGGGCGGACGGCACGGTGGGGCCGAAGGCGGTCACGATCGACGTCAAGCTCAACCCTGGTGGGACGGGCTCTGCCGGCGTGCCGATCGTGCAGGCGGGGCAGGACGGCAAAGAGGTCGGCCTGAACTGGACGAGCGACCTGCCGGCGCCGGCGCTGACCGGTGACACGGCCACCTACGCGGAAGTGCTTCCCGGCGTCGACTTGACGGTGAAGGCGGCTCCCGAGGGCTTCACGGAGAACTTGGTCATCAAGACGCCGGAGGCAGCGAAAAACCCCAAGCTGCGGGAGATCCCGTTCGGCCTGCACACGCGCAACACGACTGTCAGCGTTGCCGAAGGTCAGGGTCCTGGCACGCCGGCGCAGGCTGCTCCGACCGATGGGCTCGAGGTCAAGGACGCGGCCGGGCGAGTGGTTTTCTCCGGGGATGCCTCGCGGATGTGGGATTCCTCCGGTGACGGCTCAACGGCCGAGCAGGAGCTCGGCGAGGGCGGCGGCCGGCGGGAGGCCGTGATGGATGTCGCCCTCACTCCCGACAAGGTGACCATCAGCCCGGACCAGGCGTTTCTGAGCGACCCGGCCACCCGGTACCCGGTGTCGCTGGACCCGGGCTACGACTGCAATTCGTGCTGGAACCAGGCGCATGTGGTGGTCCAGTCCGGACACCGGGACGCACACAACTGGAACGCCACGGACGGGGACCTGTCGAACCTGAAGGCGGGTTTCGAAAACTTCGACACGGCCGGGACGTCGCGGTCCTACATCCAGATGAACAGTGAGCGCTTGGGTGGCACGGTGGTGCACAGCGCGACGCTGAACACCAAGGTCCAGCACAGCGCCAAGTGCAGTGATGTCGCGAAGCCGACCGGGTTGTGGTTGTCGAACCCCGCATCCCCGGACACCACCTGGGCCGCGCAGCCGGGGTGGGGCTACCAGGTGTCCACCATGAACGTCGCGAACTGCCACGACACACCGAACGTGGATGGGGTGTTCAATGCCACCGCGGCGGCGAAGGATGCTGCGGCGAACCGTTGGCAGAGCACGTGGTTCGTGCTCGCGGCCGCCAACGAAGGCGACGGTGTGGCGGCGTGGCGCCGGTTCGACCTGAACCCGTACTTCGCGGTGAACTACAACTCCTACCCGAACTCGCCGGCGGCGCTGTCGATGCAGAACGGGACGCTGCCGTGTACGTCGGGACCGGACCGGCCGTGGGTGTACACGAAGACGCCGCAGATCGCGGGCCGGCTGTCCGATCCGGACGGCGGCACGCTCTACGGCAAGTTCGCCGTCGCCTATGGTGCGCTCGGCCACAACGTCTACGTCCACGACAACGGCGACAACCTCGTCCCGGTGGGCACCGGCGGGTCGAACCAGGAGTCGACCGCGCAACTGGCCGCGGTCCCGCCGGGGTGGATCAACGAAGACGGCATCTACAACTGGTCGATGCAGGCCTACGACGATGAACTGTGGTCGAACTGGGTCGGCAACTGCGAGTTCGTCGTGGACACCAAGGTGCCGATGCCGCCCGTGGTGGCGATGGCGTCCTGGACCAACCCGAAGGTCCAGGGCGACGCGGTGGAGTTCAGCGTGTGGACCGGTATGGCCACCGAGAACCTCTACGACATCGATCATTTCATCTACACCACCGACGGTTCCGAACCCCAGCCTCAGGGCTCGCCGACCGCGCCGGCCACCCAGGGCGTCGACGCCGACGGGAAGATGGTCGCCACGACGTCGATCAAGGTGGTAGCGGCCAACGGCAACCAGAACCTGATCAAGGTCAAGTCGGTGAACAAGGCCGGCATGCCCAGCCCCAACGCCACCTGCGTGGTGCTCCCCCAATCCAACCCGGCGCTGGACGGCCCCTCCTGCTCCTACCACGTCCAGCCGCTCACGCCCGGCAAGAACCTGGTCGCCGCCTGGGGCGCCGACGAACCGTCAGGCACCACGTTGATCGACGCCGCTTCATCGACGCCGGACAACGCGACCCTGCCCACCCACCCGGCCACGGTGTCCGGCGGTGTCACCCGCGGTGCGGGCTACAACCACGGCACCAGCTGGACCCACCCCGACACCAGCGGCTACAGCGACGGTGCGAAAGGCGCGATCGACCTCGACGGCACCAGCGGCTACGCCCAGACCGGCGACCGTGCGCTCGACCCGTCGGAGTCGTTCACCGTGGCGGCCTGGGCGAAACTCGCCGACACCACGCATTCGCAAACCATCATCGCCCAGGACGGCTCCCAGGCGATGGCGGTCGCGCTGCAGTACAACAAGGAAACCAACGCCTGGGCACTGCGCGTCTCGGTCGATGATTCGGTCACCCCGGCGGCCGCCTGGGCCTTCTCGAGCGGACCAGCCCAAATAGGGGTGTGGACGCATGTGGCGGGAACGTATGACGCGTCGACCCATGCTGCGACGCTCTACGTCGACGGCGCGAAGCAGAGCACGGTGATCGCTCATCCGTGGGCGGCGACCGGGCCAGCGGTGCTGGGCGCGGCGAAATGGGCCGGAGCTCGCGCTGATTTGTTCCACGGGTCGCTCGATGACCTGCAGGTGTGGCAGCGGGCCCTGTCCGGACAGGACGTCCACGACCTGGCCGACGTGGCAGTACCGCTGGCCGCGTACGGCTTGGCCGAGGGCTGCGGCCCGGAGCTCACCGCAGTGCCCTCGCGGGTCCCGTCCTTGCGGGCAGGCTGGTCGTTCGGGGAAAGCAGCGGCAACCTGGCCACGGACGCCACGCAGCGCGGCAACGACATTACCCTGACCGGCAGCTACGCGCGGGTTCCCGGGCGCAGCGGCGGCGGGCTTCGGCTGGATGGAACGGCGGCGTACGGCACCACGACGAGGCCCGTCACCAACACCGCCGCGTCTTTCACGGTGTCCGCATGGGTCAATCCGGCTGACCTCAACGCAAGTTACACGGTGTTGTCGCAGGCAGGCGCGAATGCGCCGGCGTTCGTGCTCCGCTACGACAAGGGCGTGAACCGCTGGGCATTCGGCATGAACCCGGCGGACGACGCCGCGGCAACCACCAGTTGGGCGGTTGGCACGACGACCCCGCAGACCGGTGCCTGGACGTTGCTCACCGGCACGTTCGACCAGGCGACGATGCGGCTGAACCTGTACGTCAACGGACGGCACGAGGCCGACTCCACGCTAGCGCAGGCTTGGACAGCGAACGGGCCCCTGTACCTCGGGGCCGAGCAAGGAGGTCACAACCCGTTCAAGGGCATGCTCGACGAAGCCCGCATGTGGGGCCGGGTCCTCACCGACGATCAGATCGCAGCCATGAGGCCGTTCGCCTACTACGACTCGGTCAGCCAGGCGGAGGGCACTGCCTCGGGCGCGGTCTCACTCGGCATGGAGACCGGTGCGGCCGGCAATCCGACAGCGTGTGCCGCTCAGTTCCCCATCAATGGCGGTGAAGTTGCGACCACCAGGCCTGCCAACCTGCGGACCGACAAGTCCTTCACGGTGGAGGCCTGGGTCAAGCACTCCTGGACCGCGGCGGATGTGGCTGCGAACGGACCGGTCGATACCTCGCCTCGTGCGGTCGTCACGGCCACCGACTCTCAGTTCTCGCCCTTCCTGCTCGGCTACCGGCCGTGGGCCGACGCATCCGGAGCGCTGCACGGCCGGTGGAGCTTCTTGATCTCGCCCTATGCGACTTCGGGTAACGACGGCAGGTTCGCCCTCAGCGATGCCGAGGCTGCGGACAACACTTGGACGCACCTGGTCGCCACCTACGACGCCGCCACCGGCTACATGGCGCTGTTCGTCAATGGCACGAAGCAGAACTTCTTCGTCAACACACCTGATGGCGGTGGAGTCACCGCTCGTGACGCGGGCGCGCCGCTTGTCCTCGGTCACGGGGTGTGGACGGGGCTGCGCAGCGATGTCTGGTACGGCGGTCTGGCCGGCGTGCGTGTCTACGGCGGACTTCTCGATTCGGCCGGTATCCGGAGGGACAGGATCCTCGACGACCCCGGCAATCTCTTCGGCGTCTTCCACTAGCTCGAGTCCGGCTTCGGTGCCCTGGCGCCGCGCGCAACAGGAAATGGGTCAGCAATGACGGGCAGAAGTGGGCTCTTTCAGAGCAACCGCAGCCGGCGGTTCGTCGCGTTCGGCGTCGCGGTGGCGTTGTTCGGTTCGGCGCAGTCCGCTGCGGAAGCTGCGGCCAGCGGTTGGCACGGACTGGGCTGGGATCGTCCGCCGCTACAGGAGACGAAGTCGGTCGACGGCGTCGACGGCGGGCTCCGGACGCCATCAGCACCGTCGGAGAGCAGGTTCAGCCCGGCCGCCGCGGTGTGGCCGGCCGCGGCGACCACCGAAGTAGACCTACCGGGCGAAGGGGCCTCGAAATCGCTGCCCGGGCAGCCCATGACACTGTCGCGCCCCCACGAGAAGACCGCGGCATCCAGCGCGCGGCATACGTCGGGCAAAGTCCGCGTGAACACCCTGGACCAGGCCACGACGGCAAAGGCCGGTATCAAGGGGGTACTCGTCAAGGTCGAGCCCGAGTCCGGTGATACGGGAGGGCTCGTTCGGCTCGACGTCGACTACCGGTCGTTCGGTGACGCCTACGGAGGTGACTTCGGCGGTCGCCTGCACTTGGTGCAGTACCCGTCGTGCCTGCTGGCGACGCCGGACAAGCCTGAGTGCCACGTCGGTACTGCGCTGGTCTCGGACAACAACACGAAGACCCGGCACGTCGCGGCCGATGTCACCTTGGGGCAGCAGCAGGCCGCGACGTCGATGCTGGTGGCTGCGGAAGCCGACACCAAGAGCGGCGGCGGTGATTTCGGTGCGACGGACCTGAAGCCGGCCGGGTCCTGGTCGGCGGGCGGGTCGTCGGCGAGCTTCGACTACTCCTATCCGATCGGTACGCCTGCTGCGCTCGGGGGGACGGGTCCGTCGGTCAGCCTGAACTATTCCTCGAGTTCGGTGGACGGGCTGACCTCGGCGACGAACAACCAGGCCTCGGGTGTCGGCGATGGGTGGAGCCTGTCGGGTGGTGGGTTCATCGAACGCCGTTACAAGGGCTGCAGTCAGGACTTGGGTGGTAACAACGGCCAGACGAAGACCGGTGACCTGTGCTGGTTCAACGACAACGCCACCATTTCGTTCGCCGGCGCCAACGGTGACCTGATCCTGGACAAGAACACCCAGACGTGGCATCCGAAGGACGACGACGGCACCCGCGTCGAACGTCTCACCGGTGGCGCCAACGGCGACAAGTTCGGTGAGTACTGGAAGGTCACCACGCCCGACGGTGTCCAGTACTTCTTCGGGCTGAACCATTTGCCCGGCTGGGCCGCGGGCAAGCCGGAGACCCAGTCGACCTGGACCGCTCCGGTCTTCGGCAACAACAATCTCGAGCCGTGCAACGCCGCGACCTATGCCGCGTCCTGGTGCAATCGCGCGTGGCGGTGGAACCTGGACTATGTCGTCGATCCGCACGGCAACGCGATCGCGTACTACTACCAGCCTGAAACGAACTTCTACGGGCTCAACCGCAATGCCTCCACTGCCAACAATCCCGGCACGCAGTACACGCGAAGCGGTTACCTGCAGAAGATCGAGTACGGCTTCAACACCAAGGTTGCCGACACCTTCAGCCACGCACCGGCGCAGGTGCTGTTCGACACGGCCGAACGGTGCTTCCCCAGCGGCGCGGTCACCTGTGACCCTGGCCAGCTGAATTCGGGAACGGCGACGTCGTGGCCGGATGTGCCGTCGGAGACGATCTGCGCCCAGGGCGCGGTGTGCGTGTACAACTCGCCGTCATTCTTCTCCCGCAAGCGCTACACCAAGATCACCACCCAGGTCTCCGACGGTGGCGCCGGGTGGAAGCCGGTCCGCGAGTGGGCGCTGGCGCAGTCCTTCCCGCCGACCACCGACGGGAACAAGACGGCGCTGTGGCTGGACTCGATCACGGAAACGGGGAAGATTTCGAGCCCGAACACTGTCGGCTCGGCGATCACGCTGCCCGCGACGACGTTCCACGCGAAGTCGATGGCCAACCGGGTCAACGCCAACATCCAGTACACCGCGCTGACCCGCAACCGGATCGACGCCATCACCACCCCGCAGGGCGGCCTGACCTCGGTCAAGTACGCCGACCCCGAGTGCAAGCCCGGCGGCCCGATGCCCGATCCGGCGAACCTGAAGGGCAACACGCTGTCGTGTTACCCGGTGTACTGGTCACCGCCGGGGGCGACCGATCCGGTGCTGGACTACTTCAACAAGTTCCGGGTCACCGACGTCATCGAAGACGCCAACACCACGCAGCAGCCGCAGCAGAAGGTGACTCATTACGACTTCCTCGGCGGCGCGGCCTGGCACTACGACGACGACCCGTTCTCCGACCCGAAGTACCGGACGTGGTCGCAGTGGCGCGGTTACGGCGACGTCAAGACGACCACCGGGCTCGGCCCGGCGGGAGGTGATCCGTCCGGGCCGCCGGTGACCACCGAGACGTTCTACCTGCGCGGCATGGAAGGCGCGACGGTCACCAGCCCGAACTGGCACGAGTCGGTCACCGATCGCAAGGAGGTCGCCGGCGTCGCCCGCGAGACCGTCACCTACCGGGACGATCAGGTCGTCGGCGGCACGCTGACCGAGCCGTGGGTGTCGAACCCGACCGCGACCGACGCCGACGGCCGCACGGCGACCTACACCGGCACCGACACCGCCCGGACCCGTACCTGGCTGGACACCACGAGCACGTGGCGGGTGTCGCGCACGCACACCACCCACGGCAAGTACGGGCTCGTGACCGCCGTGCAGACCGAAGGCGACACGAGCGATCCGAAGCAGACCAGCTGCACCCTGACCACCTACCTGGAGAACACCACCGCCTGGCTGCTGAACTCCTCCAGCCAGGTGCAGAAGATCTCCGGGGTCTGCGACGACAAGACCAACCCGCCCGGGCCGGGCAACATCATCAGCGACTCCCGGATCTACTACGACAAGCAGGCTTTCGGTGCGTCGCCCAGCGAAGGCAACATCACCCAGATCGACAGTCTCGACGACTGGCCGGCCGGTGGTACGGAGAAGATCAAATCGCCGGCCGCGACGACCCGGTACGACAAGTACGGCCGGGCGGTCAGCACCACCGACGCACTCGGCCTGACCAGCACGACGGCCTACACCCCGGCCGAGGGCGGTCCGGTCACGCAGGTCGACACCACCACGCCGCCGGTCACCGCCGCCGCGGACGCACCCAAGTTCACCTCCACCAAGTACCTCGACCCGGTCTCCGGCATCACCGTCGCGAGCAAGGACGCGAGCGGGTTGCGCGCCGACGCCACGCAGGACGCCCTCGGCCGGGTTCTTTCGGTGTGGAAACCGGGGCACAGCAAGGCGGCGAACGCGCCGGCGGACGTCATGTACAGCTACAGCGTCCGCAACGGCGGCGGCGTCAGCAACGTGGCCACCCAGACCCTGCTCGCGAATGGGCAGTACGCGACGTCGTACACGCTCATCGACGGTCTCGGCCGTACCGTTCAAACCCAGGCGCCGCGCACCGACGACGGGCCCGGCCGGATCATCACCGACACGTTCTACGACTCGCAGGGCCGGACGTACAAGACCCACAACGCCTATTGGAACAGCGCGGCCCCGTCGGCCACGCTGTACGTCACCGACGACGCATCGGTCCCGAACACCACGCTGGCGACCTTCGACAGCGCGGGCAGCCCGCGGACCAGCGCCTACTTGCTGCACGCCGTCGAGCAGTGGCGGACGACGACCATCCCCGACGGCGACCGCACGACCACGATCCCGCCGGCCGGCGGCACCGCGTCGACCACCATCACCAACGGCCTCGGCCAGGCCGTCCAGCTGCTGCAGTACAAGGACCCGGCGAAGTACACCCCGGGTTCACTGGCCGACACGACGACCTACACCTACACCCGCAGCGGCAAGCAGGCCACGGTCACCGACACGACCGGCAAGAACACCTGGTCCTTCGACTACGACCTGAAAGACCGCAAGATCGCCTCGACCGACCCGGACACCGGCAAGACGACCTTCACCTACGACGCCGCCGGCCGGCTGCTGACCACAACGGACGCACGCAACCGGCTGGTCAGCTACACCTACGACAATCTGGGCCGCAAGACCGCCGAGTACGACGGCCCGGCACTCACCGGCACGAAGATCGCCGGCTGGACCTACGACACCCTCCTGCCCGGGCAACCGACCAGCTCCACCCGCTACGTCGGCACCAAGGCCTACACCAAGGAAACCACCGGCTACGACACCGCCGGCCGACCCACCGGCAGCAGGCTGACCATCCCTGCCGGTGAAACGGGGCTCTCCGGCAGCTACGACTCCTACACCACCTACGACCCCAACTCCGGCGCCGTCAACACGGTCACCAGCCCAGGAGCCGACGGCATGCCCGCCGAGCAACTGTCCTTCGACCGCTACAGCCGCGGCGCGGTGAAGACCCTAACCTCCAGCATGGGCTTCCAGTTGGTATCGAACACCAGCTACAACCCGCTCGGCCAGGTTCTGCGAACCGACTTCAACGACGCCTCAAGCCCGTACCAGGTGTCGGTGACCAACAGCTACGCCGACGGCACCAACCAGCTCGAAACGGTCCAGGCGCAGCGCTCCACGCAGTCGGACTACTGGATCGCCAACCGGGTCTACACCTACAACCAGGTCGGCAACCTCACGAAGATCGCTGACACCCCGCCGGGTACGAAGAGCGATGTCCAGTGCTTCCGGCAGGACTACCTGCAGCGGCTCACCGAAGCCTGGACCCCGGCCTCGAATGACTGCACGGCCCAGCCCACCACGGCAGGCATCGACGGCGCCGCGCCGTACTGGAAATCCTGGACCTTCGACGACACCGGCAACCGCAAGACCCAAGTCGAACACACCACGTCCGGCGATGTCACGACGGCTTCGACGTATCCGGCGCCGGGGGCTTCGCGGCCGCACGCTGTCGAGGCCGTCACGACCACAGGCCCATCGGGTACGACCCAGACGAGCTACGGCTACACGAAGGCGGGAAGCACGGAGACCCGTGGGCCGGCCGGTGCGGCGCAGACGTTCACCTATGACGCGGAGGGTCGTGTCGCGACGGCGAAGGAGGCCAACGGAGGAGACAGCAGCTACCTCTACGACGCCGACGGCAACCTGCTGATCATGAAGGATCCGAGCGGGACGACGTTGTCGGTCGGGGACATGGAGCTGTTCGTCCCGACCGGCGGCAGTTTCGCCTCGGGCACGCGCTTCTACAGCTACAACGGCCAGGTCATCGCGACCCGCACGTCGTCAGGCGGGTTGAGCTGGACGCTGGCTGATCACCAGGGCACGACGTATGCGACGGTGGATGCGGGCAGCAAACTCACGGTGAGCAAGCGCTGGCAGGACCCGTACGGCACCAGCCGCGGGACGCCGCCGTCGACCTGGCCGGACAAGCACGGTTTCGTGGGCGGCTACCAGGAAACGACCGGACTGACCCACCTGGGCGCCCGCGACTACGACCCGCTGTCGGGGCGGTTCTTGACCGCGGACCCGATTCTGGACACCGGCAATCCGCAGTCGTTGAACGCTTACAGCTACAGCAACAACAGCCCGGTCTCGTTCACCGATCCCACCGGTTTGGCGCCCGAGGACAACCCTGGCTACTGCGTCGGCTGGCGCGGCGACTGCGACATCGACCCGGTCGCCGGTAATGGCATCAGCGGTTACTACAGCCCGGAAAAGCTCACCAGCAAGGGGGTTCGCAAGGGACAGGTCGCCGAAAAACGCCGGAGCTGGGTGACGCACCATACTCCGGTATCCACCAACAAGCAGCAGTTGCTGAGCTGGTTCAGCTTCGGTGCGACCGGGAACCCTGGTGGTGATTTCTGGAAGCCGGAGGTGGGCGAGAAGGTCAACGGTCAGAATATCGGGTCGCGTATTTGTTATGGCGCGACGGCGTGCGGTAGGGCGTATGAATACCTCACCGAAACAGGAGATGTCAACGGTGCGAAACAGATCGCCGCGCTTTATTGCGTAGAGCATCACGCGGACTGTGAAACTGATGCTGTGTGGCACGACTTCGCTCGTGACACCGCTGAGGAAGCCGAGGCCCTCGCTCTTGCCGGTGCCGGTGGCAGGTCGGCCGGCGGTAAGGGGGCCGGGCGCGGCGATTTCGGGTGCAACAGCTTCATCGCGGGAACGCTGGTGCTCATGGCGGACGGCAGCACCAAGCCGATCGAAGACGTCGAGGTGGGCGATCAGATCGACAACGCTGAGCCTGGGGGCAGCGTCGTCGAGCGCCACGTCGTGACCGCGGTGCATGTCACCGACGACGACCGTGACTTCGTCGACGTCGAAGTCTTCACGCCGGGCGGTCTGAAGGCCATCGTCACGACGGCGCATCACCTCTTCTGGGACGAGACGACCCGTGCCTGGACTGATGCTGCCGACCTCAAAGTCGGCGATCAGCTCGCCACGCCGGGTGGTGGCCGAATCGACGTGGGGGTCGTGCGCCGTTACACCGCCTCCGACCGGACTTATAACCTCACTGTCGACAGTGTCCACACCTACTATGTACAAGCTGGCACCACGCCGGTCCTCGTGCACAACTGCCCTGTAGACCTCCCGAATCCGGGTCGGCTGGAAATTTCGGCCGCTAGTCCGTCGGCCTCCGAGGTTCATGCAGCGGAGTTTATGGCGGGTCGGGGTAGCAGAGTCGAGCTCAGGGATCCGGTCGGAACCAGGGCAGGCGGACTCACGAGTGACCTGGTTGTCGACGGGGAGAACTGGGATGTCTACACCCCCACGACCGGTAACGTGGGCAGAATCGTTAGCGCAGTTGCCTCGAAGGGTAGCCAGGTTCAGGGGGGTGGCGTGATCATCGATCTCTCCCGGACGAGCGTCACCGCAGATCAACTTGGTAACATCCAGGCAAGGATCGCTGGTACCGGAGCCCGCGTCGGTCAGATTGTGGTGATGCCCTGATGGCTAAGCTTCGCTGTAGGTGTGGCTATCTCATTGCTATCAGTGGCGAAATACCTAATCCCGCAGAGTGGAAGATCATTTCTGACTCAGAATTCGACAAATTTGAGGGTTTGGTCGAAGCGGAAGAGGTATATGGAGCGTGTAATTCGATGTTCCGGTGCCCAAACTGTGGGCGCCTCTGGGTTTTTTGGAATGGATTCGACCATGACCCAAAATGCTATTCCCCAGAGGGTGTCAGGTCTGAAGATGAGACTTAGAGCTTGTCTCATGTGGTGAGTTTGCGGAGTTTCTTGTAGCAGGTGAGGCTGGCGCCGAAGATGAGGAAGGCGAGGAAGTGGTCGGCTTTGCGTTCGTAGCGCAGGGTCAGGCGGCGGTTTCCGGTGAACCAGGCCATGGTTCGTTCGATCACCCAGCGGTGCTTGCCGAGCTTGTCCTTGGATTCGATGCCTTTTGCGGGCGATGCGGACCTTGATGCCTCGGTCGCGGACCCAGCGTCGCAGGTCGGGCTGGTCGTAGGCCTTGTCGGCGTGCAGCTTGGCTGGCTGGCTTGCGACGCCGCGGACCGCGGCGGCCCGGCGCGGTCGGACAGGGCGTGGATCTTCGAGCCGGGCTTGCCGCGGTCTACCGGGCTGGGACCGGTCAGAGTGCCCCCTTTTTTTCGCCCGCGCGCAGGCGCCGTCGACGATCGCGCGGCTCCAGTCGAGCAGGCCCTGGCTGCCGAGCTCGTCCAGTAACGCGTGGTGCAGCTGTCGCCAGAGCCCGGCTTTGGTCCACTGGCTGAAGCGGCGGTGCGCGGTCTGGAACGGCACCCCGAACGAGGGCGGCAGATCCCGCCATGCACACCCGCTGGTCAGCACGTACACGATCGCGGTGAACACCGCACGAGCGTCCACCGGGGCAGTGCCACCGCCCTGCGGACGCGGCTCGAACACCGGGATCAACGGCTCGACCAGCGCCCACAGCTCATCCGGCACCAACCGCAACGACAACCGATCAACCACAACCGATCAACCACAACCGGCATCATCGCTCATCAGCGACCGATCACCACGTAAGACGCGCTCTAAGAGACGCCGGCCGGTGTCACACTCTAAATTGTGACACCGGCTCATCCCAGTCGATGTGGTGCTGGGTCAGCCACGCCGCCGTGTTGCGCGGGCCGCTCTTGAGCCGCTTGGCGATCGCCACGTCGCGGATGAGCCGCTTGACCGGGCCGGGGGTGGCCGTGCCGCCCATCTTCGCGCTGGTCGCCACCAGACGTTCGACCCGCTCCCGGCGCTGCTGCTCGTAGGCCCGGAACGCCGCCGCCGGTTCGGGCAGGTCGCGCAGGCACTGGGCCAGGACCACGGCGTCCTCCATGGCCATCGACGCGCCGTGCCCGGCGTTCGGCGCCGCGGCGTGGGCGGCGTCGCCGATGACGATCATCCGGCCGGCGTGCCACCTCGGCGTCGAGGCGATGTCGTAGCCGTTGCTCGCCCGGATCTGCTCCGATGCCTCCACGATCGCGGCCGCCGGCGAACGGTCTCGCCGGAGCAGGGCCGTCGCTTGCTGCTTCCACTCCTCAAGCGAGGTCGCCGCCAGCTCGGCCTTCGACAGCTCCGGGCGCGGCAGGTTCACGAACCACCACGTCTCGCCGTCCGGGGCGGTCGTGTAGGCGAAGAACACGCGCTTGCCGTAGATCATCCGGTACACCCCCGGCACCGGGTCGACCGGCGCTTCGCGGGCGTAGCCGCAGAGCACGACCGTTCCGGTGTAGCGCGGCTGCGGCGCGGCGGGGTCGATGATTTCCCGGGTGGCCGAGTGGACGCCGTCGGCGCCGATCAGGAGGTCGCCTTCACGGCGGGAGCCGTCCTCGAAGAACGCCGCGATGCCGCGCTCGGCGTAGATGTCCACGTCGCCGAGCCGCTCGCCGTGCTCGATCGTGATCCCGCGCCGGGTGGCCTCCTCGTGCAGCACCCGGTACAGCTCGGACCGCTTGATCGTGTGCGGCCCGTACGCGCCCGCGGTACCGCCGCCGATGGGTGCTTCGCCGAGCTTCTTGCCCGAACCGCTCCAGAACAACGCCCGATCGGCTGGGAAGGACGCCTCAAGCACCGGCTTGTCGGCGTCGATCGCGTGCAGGGCGTCGAAGCCGTTGTTCATGATCGTCATGAACGCACCGACGTCGTCCGCGCCCGCCTCGTAAGCCTCGTAGACGACGGAGCCGATGCCCGCCTTCTGCAGCGCCATGGCCGTGACCGGACCCGCGATGCCCCCGCCGATGATCAGCGCCTTGGTCATCCCGCTCCCCTCGTCTCCAAGCCTCGCGCCAGTTGCACCAGCTCGCGGACGTCAGCGTCCAGCCCGTCGCCCTCCGGCAACGCCACAGGGACCGCTTTGGTCGAAACCGGCTCGCCGGCCGCGTGGGCGGCGAGCGCCTGCTGCAGACGGCTCGGAAGATCGGCTGCGGTGTCGGTCCGCACCAGGTATGGGCCGATCCGGACCAGGCCGTCGCGGCATTCGACGATACCGCCGATGCGTTCCACGCAGGCGGAGCGCGTCACGCCACGGCGCCGCCGGCTCCGCAGGTGCGGAGGCTACCCCTGGTGTCTGCGCGGGTACGACCGTGTCAGAGAGTGACGACACATTACTCGGAGTCGATGCCTCCGGATCGCTGACCTGGATCGGCGCGGCGGCATGAGGTGGCGGCGGTGATCGACGTCGAACAAGTCCTGTCTCCTGGGTGGTCATATGGTCGGGGGCGCCATGCAGACCATCATCACCGTGAGCGCGTCAGGTTTCAGCGCCTGCCGGTTTCAGAACCAGCGGCGCACAGCCCGCTCGAACGAGCCACGGTCCGGGACGCGCTCACCGGCCCAGGCGACGATGCCGTCCGGGCGGATCAGCACCGCCCCGAAGCCCAAGTCGTTCTTCGCCGGGCCCGCCTCGTACCGGATCCGATCGCCGTACCGCCGCGTCACCTCTTGCAGCTGCCCGTTCTCGGTGAAGTCGAGGGCGACGCCGCGGCCGTCGTGCAGCAGGTCGCCGACGCGGGTTCCGTTCTCCAGTGCGAAGTCCGGGGCGTTGTGGCCTACCAGACCCTGCTCGCCCAGGTCGTAGTGCAGCGAAGTCCCGCTGGTGCGCTCGAAAACGTACGTTGTTCCGTCGCGTGTGGACAGAACGTCGTGGAGGACGGACCGGGCTGCGCGGGAATGGCGGTCCGGGCGCATGGCCGCCACTTGGGCTCGGGACCAGTCGAGTACCCGGGCTCCGATCGGGTGGCGTTCGGCCGTGTACGTGTCGAGCAGGCCCGAAGGTGCGCACTCGGCCACCGTGGCCGCGAGCTTCCAGCCCAGGTTCATCGCGTCGCCGATGCCGAGGTTGAGGCCCTGGCCGCCCAATGGGGAGTGGATGTGGGCCGCGTCTCCGGCCAGCAGGATGCGTCCTCGGCGGTACGTGGTCGCCTGCTTCGCGCGGTCGGTGAAGGTGGAAGCGAGGTGCAGCTCGCCGAGCGTCACGTCGGTGCCCGACACCCGGCGCAGCACCGACTGGAGGTGCTCGCGGGTCGGTGGCCGGGAACGGTCGTACGCGCCGCCGTCGAAGTCCAGCACGCCCAGGTGGCCCGGCTCGGACATCGTCAGGTACATGCCCTGCGGGGTCACGGTGAAGCCCGGAGCGAGGAGACCGGGATCGGCGAGCGTGACCAGCGCGAGGTAGCCGGTCAGCTGCGGCTCGGTGCCGTCGAAGTCGAAGCCCGCGAGCCGCCGGACCGTGCTGCGGCCGCCGTCGCAGCCGACGAGCCAGCGGGCCGGGTACTCCTGCTCCCCGGCCCGGGCGACCGCCGCCGAGTCGTCCTGGGTGATCGCCGTGACCGCGACGCCGCGGCGGATCTCGACGCCGAGCTTGCCGGCCCGCTCGGCCAGCACCGTCTCCACCGCCTCGAGGCTGGTCATGATGCCGTCGAGCGCCGGGCTGGGCAGCCGGTAGGGCAGGCGGGCGAGGTCGACGTCGGCCGGGTCGAGGGGCGTCCCGGCGAAGTGGCCGACCGACTGCGGCGGGGCCGGCTCGTCCGTGACGGGCCGCTCGGCCACGCCCGACGCGGCCAGCAGCGGCGGCAGCATCCCGCGGCGGTAGAACGCCTCGGCCGATCCGCCCGACAGGCCCCGCATGCCGAGCGGGAAGCTCCGCCACGGGGACCGCGGCTCCGGCTCCCGTTCGAGCACCAGCACCGAACAGCCCGCGAGGCCGAGTTCGCAGGCCAGGAACAGACCCACCGGGCCGGCTCCCACGATCACCACGTCATGCATGACAAACCGCTTTCTCGAGGTCTTGAACGTGCCTCGAGACTGACGGCCGTCACGCACACGGCGCGCACACCGCGCTCACCCGGAGAGCCGCGCCGGGTCAGCGGCGGCGACGGCTGCCGGCGCATCCAGCTCCCAGCCCTCCGCGTACGCCGCGGCGAACTCGGCCTCGCCCAGGGCGGCCTGGCCCCGGTGGGTGAGCTCGCGGACCTGCGGATCGGTGCGGTCGTGCGCGCCACGCAGCCGGGCGGCGACGCCGAGCAGCACGGCCGGCTCCCGCCGGCGCCCACGTGCTTCGGCGAGCGCGGCCGTGTGCACCGTCACCAGCGACAGGATCGGCAGGTCCCGGGCCGCCAGCGCGGCCGCGTACGCCGCCCGCCCGGCCTGGTCCGCGCCGGCCGGGTCGCCCAGGGCCAGACAGAGCGCGGACCGCGCGCCGGCGATCAGCGCCCGGGCGTGGTCGGAGGGGAACCCCGTGTCGACGAGCAGCCGGCGTTCGGCGTCGTCGAGCAGGGCCCCGGCCCCGGCCAGGTCGCCGAGGCGCACGCGCAGGCCGGCCTCCCAGCCGTCGATCAGGACCGGCAGTTCCGCCGACGACGCGCGCAGCAGCCGCTCCCGGACCGAGCCGATCACCGCCAGCGCCCGGCCGGTTTCGCCGCGCCGGATGTGCAGGTCGATCCAGCGCAGGTCGTTGTAGAGCTGGTCGCCGAGGCTGAGCGTGCCGAACTCGCCCGCCAGCGCCTGGGCCTCGCGCAGGTCGGCCAGCGCGCCGTCGAGGTCTTCGTAGCGCCGCAACTGGGCCCGCATCGGCAGCGTCGCCGACTGGCCCCACCGGTCGCCGGCCCGCCGGAAGCCGGCCAGCGCGGCCGCCACGTGGACGCGCACCCGGTCGAGCTCGCCCGCGTTTTCGGCGATCTCGGCCTGGAACATGTGAGCCAGCCCGGACAGCCACACGTCGTCACCGTCGGCCAGCTGCCGGAAGATCGCGAGTGCGGACTCGTCGCCCAGCAGGAAGAGCAGCATCGGGCCGAACACGCGGTAGTGGCCGGGCAGCCGCGGGTGCGCCAGCAGCCGTCCGGCCAGCTCGCGCATCTCCGCCCGGTCTTCCGCGGCTTCCCCGGCGCTGATCCCGGACAGGATGTCCGCGCGGCTGAGCAGGTGGGCGGCCCGGGCGCAGTCCCGCTCGGGCGTCGGCTCGCCGCCGGGCACCGCCAGGGCCTCGCCCAGCCAGTAGCCGGCGTCGGAGTCGCGGCCGAACATCTGCCAGTACCAGGTGAGCGCGAGGGCCAGCGCGATCGCGGCGGTGGAGTCGTGGGTGGCGCACAGGTGACGCAGGGCGGCGACCGCGTTGTCGTACTCGGCGCCGATGACGGCCATGGCCGCCAGCTGGCCTGGCCCGCGCAGCTCGGCGTCGTGGCGGGTGATCAGCCCGGTGAAGTGGGCGGCGGCCAGGTCGCGAACCGGGCCGAGATCGCCGGCAAGCCGTTCGATGCCGTACTCGCGGATCGTCTCGAGCATGCGGTAGCGGCCGGTGCCGGGCGCGAGCTGCAGCAGGGACCGGTCGACGAGGGCGGCGAGCAGGTCGGGGACCTCGCCGGCGGGCACGGTGGTGCCCGCGCAGACGGCGGCGGCCGAGGCGGACGTGACGCCGCCGGGCAGGACGGCGATCCGGTCCGCGACCGTGCGTTCGCGCTCGTCGAGCAGCTCCCAGCTCCAGGCGATGACCGCACGCAGGGTGCGGTGCCGCGGCGGCGCGGTGCGGCTGCCGGTGGTGAGCAGCCGGAACCGGTCGGCGAGCCCGTCGGCCAGGTCCGGCAGCGACAGCGTCCGCAACCGGGCGGCGGCCAGCTCGAGGGCCAGCGGCAGGCCGTCCAAGCCGCGCACCACGCGCACGATGTCGGACAGCGTGGTTTCGTCGACGGCGAAACCGGGCCGCACGGCGGCGGCCCGCTCGGTGAACAGGCGCACCGAGGCCACTTCGCGGACGTCGTCGTCCGGGCCGGGCAGGGCGAGCGGGCCCAGCGGTACCAGTGCTTCGCCGTCCACGGCCAGGGGTTCGCGGCTGGTGGCGAGCACCCGCAGGCCGGGGCAGCGGGGCAACAGCGTCGCGACCAGGTGGGCCACGGCGTCGATCAGGTGCTCGCAGTTGTCGACCAGCAGCAGGCTTTCCCGGCCGCCGAGCTCGCTGACGAGCACGTCCAGCTCGTCAGCGTGCTCCGCCCCGGCGCGCTTGCGGGCGTCGAACAGCGCGCTGCCGCGCAGGCCGATCCCGGCGAGCACGGCCGGCGCCACCTTCGCCGGTTCGGTGACGGAGGCGAGGTCGATGAGCCGGACGTCGTGGCCGTGCCGGCGAGCGGCCTCCAGCGCGAGCCGGGTCTTGCCGGCGCCACCGGGGCCGAGGACGGTGACCAGGCGTCCGGTCCTGAGCAGGGCGGAGACGCGCGCGAGGTCGTCGTCGCGGCCGATGAAGCTGGTCAGCGGCGCGGGCAGGGGAGCGGGCCGAAGCCGGTCCGGGGCCGGGGCCGGGAGGGGTTGCAGCAGACGCAGGTGGCGTTCCCGCAGCGCGGTGCCCGGGTCGGCGCCGAGGGTTTCGGCCAGGGTCTGGCGGACGCGCTCGTAGACGGACAGCGCCTCGGCCTGACGTCCCTGCGCGGCGAGCGCGTCCATCAGCAGGGCCGCCGCCCGCTCGTGCGCCGGGTGCTCGGCCAGCAGCGCGGTCAGCCGGGCGGCGGCCGGTTCGGCGCGTCCCAGCGACAGTTCCGCGTCGGCGAGGTCCGCGATGGCTTCGATCGACAGCCGGGCCAGCCGGGTCGCCACCGCCGGGGCGACGGCGGCGATGAGCGCGGGCTCGCCCCACAACGCCACCGCCTCGGCGAGGGCGGCGCTCGCGGCTTCGGCGTCCCCGGCCCGCAGCCGCTCCCGGCCGGCCGCGGTGAGCTGCTCGAAGCGCACGGCGTCCACGTCGGTCACCGCCAGCCGGTAGCCGCCCGCGACCTGCACGAGCAAGCCGTCGGCCGGGGCGAGGGTGCGCCGCAGCCGGGAAACGAGGGTCTGCAGGGCGGAGGCGGTGCCGGACGGCGGTTCGTCGCCCCACACCGCGTCGACCAGTACCCCCGGCTCGACCGCGCGGCCACCGGCGAGCGCCAGCCGGACGAGCAGGGCCCGCAACCGCGCGCCCGGGACGGGCAGGACCGTGTCACCCCGGGACACCTGGAACGTGCCCAGCAGCGTGATGCGAAGCCCGTCCATGCCCCGATCTTCGCGTGCCCGGCCTCGTGGCCTCAACGAGGGCGGTGCGTGTGAGCGCGGCGTGCGTCCCGTGTGCGCGGCCCACCGCAGCCTTCGGAGGTCAGCACGACCACGGGAGGCAACAGATGACCGACACGAACATCGGCTGGGTCCGCAGCTGGGGCGCCTCGCCCCAATCGCCGTACGGCGGGCTGGGCTCGCTCGACGACCACCCGCCCTTCGCCGACGTGACGCTCCGCCAGGTGGTGCGCCTCAGCGGCGGCGGGCGCCGGGTGCGCGTCCGCTTCACCAACGAGTTCGGCACCGCGCCCGTCACCATCGGCGCGGCGCAAGTGGGCCTCGCGGTGCCCGGCGGCGGCGTGCGGGACGGGCGCGTGCTGACGTTCTCCGGTGCCACGGCCGTCACCATTCCCACGGGCGCACCGATGCTGAGTGACCCGGTGGAGCTGCCCGCGGCGGCGTTGACCGAGCTGTCCGTCAGCCTCTACCTGCCCGAGCGCGTGGAAACCTGTACGTGCCACGAACCCGTCTTCGACACCGGCTGGACGATCCCGGGTGACGCCGTCGCGGCTTCGGTGCTGCCGGCGGACGCCACCGTCCTGCCGGTGCGGGCGCTCATCTCCGCGGTCGACGTGGTCCCCGACGCCCCGGCCACGGCCGTCGTCGTGGTCGGCGACTCGCGCACCGACGGCGCCGGGTCCACTCCGGACACCCACCACAGCTGGCCGGAGCTGCTGGCCGCGCGAGGCGCGGGTTTCGTCGTCAACCAGGGCATCAGCGGCAACCGGCTGCTCGACGAAGGCATCGGGTCCGCGGTCCTGGCCCGCTTCGACCGGGACGTGCTGGCGACGCCGGGCCTCGGCTGCGTCGTGGTGTCCGTGGGCGGCAACGACCTCGCCATCTCCTTCGCCCCGCGCGACGACGGTCCGCTGGCCGACTTCCTGAAGATGTTCCCCGGCGCACCGGTGACGACGGACGACGTCATCGCCGGCTACCGGCAGCTGGTGACGCGGGCGCGTGAACGCGGGGTGCGGGTCTACGCCACCACGATCGCGCCCTTCGAAGGCGCCGACGCCTTCACCCCGGGGTGCGAGACCGCACGCCAGGTGGTGAACGAGTGGATCCGCACCGGCGGCGCGTTCGACGCGGTGCTGGACTTCGACGCCGTCTGGCGCGACCCGGACCACCCCAGCCGGATCAGGGAAGACCTCCACTCCGGTGACTACCTGCACGGCAGCGACGCGGGCTACCGGGCACTGGCCGACTCGGTCGATTTGTCACTGTTCGGCTGAGCCCGAACCGGGCGGCCATCTCCGGGAAACCGGGACGCCGGCCGGGTGAACGCGGCCACCATGGCGGGATGGCGTTCACCGAACCACCCGATCCCGGCCAGGCGCGCACGCTGGCCGAGCTCATCGCGCAGCTGCGGCTGCTCAAGGCGTGGGCGGGCGGCCCGTCGTACGCGCAGATCGCCGAGCGGGTCAACCGGCTCTGGACGGCCGCCGGGCGGCCACCCGGCGAGCGGACCGCCCGCACCACCGTCGCCGACTGCTTCAAGCCCGGCCGGGCGCGGCCCAACACCGATCTGCTGCTGGCCGTCGTCGAGGTGCTGCACCCGGACCCGGGGTACGTCGCCGACTGGCAGCACGTGCTGCGGGTGGTCCGCGGCCGCGCGGAGGCGGCGACCTTCGTCCAGGCGCAGCTCGGCCTGCCGGAGGCGGACGCGCACTTCACCGGGCGCCGGGCGGAACTCGCGCGGCTGGGCGCGGTGCTCGGCGACGGCGCGGGCGGGCGGGTGGCGGTGATCGCGGGCATGGCCGGGGTCGGCAAGACCGGGCTGGCCGTCCACACCGGCCACGAGCTGCTGCGCACGGGCCGGTGCGACAACGCGCTTTTCGTGAATCTGCGAGGGTTCCACCCCGACCCCGGCCGGCCGCCGGTCGATCCGGCCGCGGTGCTCGACTCCTTCCTGCGGCTGCTCGGCGTGCCCGGGCACGCCGTCCCCGCCGACCTGGCCGGCAAGACGCGGGTCTACCAGGAACGATCGGCCGGGCGGCGGCTGCTGGTCGTCCTCGACAACGCGAGCAGCGAGGAGCAGGTCCGCCCCCTGCTGCCCGGCGAGCGGGGCGGTCCGGTGCTCGTCACCAGCCGCCTGGCGTTCGCCGGGCCGGCCGGGGCCACGCACGTGCCCTTGGACGTGCTGAGCCCGGACGACGCGCTCGCGTACCTGCGGCGCACCGTCGGCGCGGAGCGGGTGGACCAGGCACCCGGCGTGGCCCGGCGGATCACCGCCGAGCTCGGCCGGCTGCCGCTCGCGCTGAGCCTCGCCGCGCTGTGGATGACCGCGCCGGCCCACCGGCCGTGGCTGCTGGCCGACCACCTGGAGCGGCTCGAGCAGCGGCGCGCGCACCTGCGGCTCGACAACGCCGTGGACGCGTCGATCAGCCTGTCCTACGACCAGCTCGCCGAGCCGGAGCGGCGGGCCTTGCGGCTGCTGGCGCTGCACCCGGGCGCGGACCTGGACGCCCACGGCATCGCGGCGCTCGCCGATACCGGCCTGGCGGAGGCGACCCGGATCGCGGACCGGCTCGTCACCGCGCACCTGGTGCGGCGCGACGAGGCGGGCCGGTTCGAGCTGCACGACCTCATCCGCGCGTTCGGCATGGCACGGGCCGAGGACGAGGACGCCCCCGCCGGCCGGAAGGCCGCGCTGACGCGGTTGCTCGACTACTACACGTTCGCGGCCGCCACCGCGATGGACCAGTACGCGCCGCGGATGCGGGCCTACCGGCCGCGCGTCCCCGACCCCGGCCTGCCGATCCCGCCGCTGACCGACCGCGAGCCGGCGACCGCATGGCTGGACGCCGAACGCGCCAACCTGGTCGGCGCCGGTGTCCACGGGGTGGCGTCCGGCCACGCGGGCCTGCTGTCGCGGCTGCTGTTCCGCTACCTGCAGACCGGCGGCTACATCAGCGAAGCGCTGGTCCTGCACGCGAGCGCGGCCGAATCGGCCGACCCGGCCGCCCGCGGGCACGCACTGGTGAGCCTCGCCGCCACCCACAGCCAGGTCGGCCGCTACGAGGTGGCGACGCGGCACGTCGAGGAGGCACTGGACTGCTTCCGCGGCGCCGGAGACCGCTCCGGCGAGTGCCGGGCGCTCGGCACGCTGGGCGCGATCACGTCGTGGAACGCCGACTTCGTGCGGTCGGCGGGGTTCCTGCGGGAGGCGTTGACGCTGTCCCGCGAGCTCCGCGACCGGGCCGGCGAACGGACCGCGCTGACCAACCTCGGCTTCGTCTACGGGCGGCTGGGCTGGTACGCCGAGGCGCTGGAGATCCACATGAAAGCGCTGGCCATCGACCAGCAGACCGGCGACCTGTGCGACACGGGGCGCACCCTGCTCAACATCGGCGACACGCACCTGCGTTCGGGCGGCCACGCGGAGGCCTGCGGCTACTTCCGCCGCGCCACCGCGATCGCCGAGCAGGCGGGCGACCGCGACCTGCACCTGGAAGCGCTGCTGTGCCTCGCGGACGCGTCGCTGGAACTGGGCCGGACGGAGCACGCGCGCACGACGCACGAGTGTGCGCTGGCGATCGCGGTGGACCTGGGGAGCCTGCACGCGGCGGCCCGGGCGCACACGGGCCTGGCCCGGGCGCTGACCGTGTCGGGTGATCCGGAGCGGGCCCGGCACCACTGGCTCGCGGCCCGGGACCACCACCGGGAGCTGGGGTTGCCGGAGCCGGCGGAGATCGCCGCGGGAGCGGATTGTTCAGTGGCGGCCGGCGGCTGAGCCGGCGCGCATTCGCAAGGCCCCCTGCGCCCCAATGGGCTTTTCCCAGTGGGGGCGGGGCAGGTGTTGTTGTGTGATGAGGCGTGGGGCCGCGGTACATCTGTGGTACTCGAGCAAGCACCGCGCCTTCGGCGGGAATGGTCCCTGCTCAAACCCGCTGGCGAACCCTCGATCACATCAGCCTCTGCCCACCCCAACGCCCCCACCAGCCACACCACGGGGAGACAACCCCGATGTGGCCTTGGTTGCGTTGAGCACTCCGAAGGCCACATCGGGTGCGTTGAGCGCACCGACGGCCACCTTGGGGCGCATTCTCCGGGACTCGCGGCGGCGTCCGGGTTCGTCCGGGATTGCTGCCCGCGGACGCACCGACCGCGATGCTCGCAGCCGGTGCGGGATCGCGGTAGCGCGTCCCACACCTCGGACACCCACCGTCGAAGGGAGACACCATGGGGCGCCTGATCGACCGCGTGCTGAACCGGATCGTGCCCACCGCACAGGCTTCCGCCTGCAGCGGCCAGTACTTCTGCAATGCCCAAGGCCACAAGGGCTACTGGTACCGCTTCTGCTGCCCGCAGACCGGCTGCGAGTGGTCCAAGGTCCGCAGCACCTGCTGATCCGGTCCGAGCGTGCCGGGCGGTGTCCGCCGCCTTCCCCGCGGACACCGCCCGGCGTGGATGGAGTGACATGGAGTACCTGCGGGCCGCCGGCGCGGCACTGATCGCCGTGGTCTTCGCCGCCTCGGCGTTCTCGAAGCTGCGGGATTTCCGCGGGTTCGCGCGTTCGGTGCCCGCGCTGGTGCCGATGCCCGCCAAGTGGGTCACGCCGGTGTCGGTGGCCGTGGTGGGCACCGAACTGGCCTCCGCGGTCCTCGTGCTGGTCACCGCCGTGGCCGGCTTCGTCCTCGCATCGGCGTTGCTGCTGGCCTTCACCGCCGCCATCGCCGCTTCACTGCGACGCGGGCGGCGTGCCCCGTGCCGCTGCTTCGGCGCGACCGAAACCCCGATCGGCCCGCGCCACCTGGTCCGCAACACCCTGCTGATCTGCTTCGCCGTCCTCGGCGCGCTCGCGCCGGCGCACCAGCCGCCCGTCGCCGGAGCCGCCATCGCCTTCGCGGCCGGGGTGGTGGTGGCCGTGCTCGTCGTCGCCATGGACGACATCGCCGTCGTGTTCGCAAGGAGTTCCTGATGCCTTACGTCGTCGCCACCTTGGTGCTGCTGGGCGTGGTGTGCCTGCTGAACCTGCTCCTCACCGTCGGGATCCTGCGCCGGATGCGAGCTCAGCCCGCCGCGAGGTCCGAGCCGCCGTTCGCGCTGCGCCCCGGCTCGGCCGTCGGCGAGTTCGCCGTCACCACCACCGACGGCGAGCCGCTCACCGCCGCCGGGCTCGAGGGCACGGTGGCGTTCTTCTCCGCCGACTGCGCCGCCTGCCACGACACCCTGCCGGACTTCCTGGCCTACGCCCGTGCACAGGGCCGTGACCACGTCTTCGCCGTCTTCGGCGGCGACGAGCCGGACACCGTGCGCGCGCTCGCCGAGGTCGCCCACGTGGTGACGGCCGAGCTGGACGGCGGCCCGGTCGCCGCCGCGTTCCGCAACACCTGGACGCCCGCGTTGTACGTGGTGGCGGCCGGGCGGGTGACCGCGACCGCCGGCCGGGTGCACGAACTGCCCGTGCCCGCCGGACGGTGACCGTGGGGGAACCGGACCACCGGATCGGCGCGGAGCAGGTACGGGCGGCGGGCGCGGCCGCCGCCCGGCTGCTCTGGCGGTCCGGCCCGGCACGGCTGCTGGGACTGGTGGCCATGACCGCGGCCGCGGCCACCGCCCCGATCGCCACCGCCTGGCTGACCAAACTCGTCCTCGACCGCCTCGTCGAGCGCACCGGTGCGGTCGGCGGCCTCGCCGTGGCCCTGGTGCTGACCGGGCTCGCCGTCGCCGCGCTGCCCGTGGTCGTCCACTACGTCCGCGCGCAGATCGGCCGCGCGGCCAGCACCGTCGCCACCGACCGGCTGTTCGCCGCGCTGGGCAGGCAGGTCGGGTTGCGCACCTTCGAGAACCCGGCCTACCAGGACCGGCTGCGGCTGGCCCAGGAAAGCTGCGGCCGGATGCCGGAAATCGTCGACGGCGTCGGCGGCACGCTCAGCGGGACGCTTTCACTGGCCGGGTTCCTCGGCTCGCTGCTCCTGCTGAGCCCGGCGATGACCGGCGTAGTGCTCGCCGCCGCGATCCCCGCCCTGCTCGCCGAACTGCTGCTGGCCCGGCGCCGGGCCGCGGTGGAGTGGCGCATCGAGCGGTTCACCCGGCGCGAATTCTTCTACAGCCAGCTGCTCACCGGCATCCCCGCCGCGACCGAAATCCGGCTGTTCGGCATCGGGGCGTTCCTGCGCGCCCGGCTGATGGACGAGCGCCGCAGCGCCAACGAAGCCCAGCGCCGCATGGACGAGCGGGAGCTGTGGACCATGGGCGGGCTGACGGCGCTGAGCGCGGCCGTCGCCGGGGCGGGACTCTGGTGGGCGATCACCTCGGCGTACGACGGGTCGCTCAGCGCCGGCGACGTCTCGATGTTCGTGGCCGCCGTCGCCGGCGTGCAGGCCGCGCTGGGCACGCTGGCGTCGTCGATCGCCGGCGGACAGGCCCGGCTGCTGTCGTTCGCGCACTACGTCGCCGTGGTCCACGCGGAACCCGATCTGCCGAGCGGTTCCCGCGACACGGTTCCCGCCCTGCGGCAAGGGCTCGAGCTGCGTGACGTCTGGTTCCGCTACAGCGACGACCACCCGTGGGTGCTGCGCGGGGTGGACCTCACCATCCCGCACGGTGCGGCGGTCGCCCTCGTCGGCCTCAACGGCGCGGGCAAGAGCACGCTCGTGAAGCTGTTGTGCCGCATGTACGACCCGACGCGCGGGCAGATCCTCTGGGACGGCGTCGACCTGCGCGACCTGCCGCCCGCCCTGCTGCGCCAGCGGATCAGCGCCGTCTTCCAGGACCACATGAACTACGACATGACCGCGGCCGAGAACATCGGGCTCGGCGAGCTGTCCGCGCTGGACGACCGGGCCCGGCTGGTGGACGCCGCGACCCGGGCGGGCGCGCACGAGCGGATCGCCGCCCTGCCGAAGGGTTACGACACACCGCTCACCCGGATCTTCGAGATCGGCACCGAGGACACCTCGACCGGCGTGGTGCTTTCCGGCGGGCAGTGGCAGCGGCTGGCGCTGGCCCGCTCGCTCGTCCGGGAGAGCCGGGACCTGATGATCCTCGACGAGCCGAGCTCCGGCCTCGACCCGGAGGCCGAACAGGAGGTGCACGCGCGCATCCGCGAGCACCGGCAAGGCCGGACGAGCCTGCTCATCTCGCACCGGCTGAGCGCGGTGCGCGACGCCGACCGCATCGCCGTGCTCGAGGACGGCCGGATCAGCGAGCTGGGCACGCACGAGAGCCTGCTCGCCGCAGACGGTGGCTACGCGCGTCTGTTCCGCCTGCAGGCCGACGGCTACCAGGCGGTGTCGTGAAAGGACCGGTTTTCCTCGGGTTGCTGATCGCCGGCAGCGTGTTCGCCGCCCGCCGGCGGCTGATCATGACCACAGTGGACGGTCCGAGCATGGCCCCGGCGTTGCTGTCCGGCGACCGGGTCCTGGTGCGCCGGACCCGCCGCCCGCGCCGCGGCCAGGTGGCCCTCATGCGCTTCCCGCAGCTGCCGAGCGGAGCGCCGACGGGGGACCAGCTGCTGCTCAAGCGCGTGGTGGCGGTGGCGGGCGACCGCCTCCCGTCCGGCTGGGCCGAGCCGGACGTGCACGGCCTCGGCGGCGAGGTGGTGCCCGGCGGCTGCGCCGTCGTGCTCGGCGACAACCGGCCGAGCAGCTGGGATTCCCGGCACTACGGGTTCGTGCCGCGGGAGCAGATCGTCGGCGTGGTGGTGCGCCACGTGTCCCGCGGGTGAACCGGCCCGGAGGTCCGGGTGCCTCCGGGCCGCGGTGAGCTCAGCGGCGGCCGCTGATCGTGCTCGCACCCGCGTAGCGGGCTTCGGAGCCGAGCTCTTCTTCGATGCGGATGAGCTGGTTGTACTTCGCGGTGCGGTCGGCGCGGGACAGCGAGCCGGTCTTGATCTGGCCGCAGTTGGTGGCGACCGCGAGGTCGGCGATCGTGGTGTCCTCGGTTTCGCCGGAGCGGTGGGACATGACCACGGAGTAGCCCGCCTTGTGCGCCGTTTCGACGGTGGTCAGCGTCTCGGTGAGGGTGCCGATCTGGTTGACCTTGACCAGGATCGAGTTCCCGATGCCGCGTTCGATGCCGTCGGCCAGCAGGTTCACGTTGGTGCAGAAGACGTCGTCGCCGACGAGCTGGACGCGTTCGCCGATGGTGTCGGTGAGCTGCTTCCAGCCGGCGTAGTCGTCCTGGGCGAGACCGTCCTCGATGGACACGATGGGGTAGCGGGCGGTCAGGTCGGCGAGGTAGGCGACGTGCTCTTCGACGCTGCGCTTGCGGCCTTCGCCGGTGTAGTCGTAGACCTCGCCGGTGTAGAACTCCGACGCGGCCGGGTCGAGCAGCAGGGCGATGTCCTCGCCGGGGGTGTAGCCGGACTGCTCGATGGCCCGCAGCACGAACTCCAGTGCCTCGTCGGCCGAGCTGAGGTTGGGCGCGAAGCCGCCTTCGTCGCCGACGTTGGTGCTGTGCCCGGCGTCGTGGAGGGACTTGCGCAGCGTGTGGAACACCTCGGAGCCCATCCGCACCGCCTCCGCGAACGTCGTCGCGCCGACCGGGCCGATCATGAACTCCTGGAAGTCGATCGGGTTGTCCGCGTGCGCGCCGCCGTTGATGATGTTCATCATCGGCATCGGCAGCAGGTGCGCGAACACGCCGCCGGCGTACCGGTACAGCGGCAGGGAACTGGCGGCCGCGGCCGCCTTGACCACGGCGAGCGACACCCCCAGAGTGGCGTTCGCGCCGAGCCGGGCCTTGTTCGCGGTGCCGTCCAGCTCGATCAGCGTCCGGTCGACGGTCGCCTGCGCCTCGGCGTCGAGGCCCACGATCGCCTCGGCGATCTCGGTGTTGACCGCGTCGACGGCCTTGCGCACGCCCTTGCCGTGGAACCGGGACTTGTCCCCGTCCCGCAGCTCGACCGCTTCCCGGGTGCCGGTGGAGGCACCGGAGGGCACCGCGGCCCGGCCGAGCGAACCGTCCGCCAGTTCGACGTCGACCTCGACCGTCGGGTTGCCCCGGCTGTCCAGCACTTCGCGGCCCTTGACGCGGACAATGGCAGTCATCGCACTCCTCGTGAGTCCGTCGAGCGGGGAGCGGCGCCACGGTGAGCCGCGAGACGTGGCGAGGCTAGCAGAATTTACTGAATCGATCCCGAAAAATTTACCGGCCGGCGGGGAGCCGGACCGTGACGAGGAGGCCGCCGGCCGGGCGGGGAGCCAGCTCGAGCATCCCGTCGTGGGCCCGGACGATGCTGTGCACGATCGCCAGCCCGAGACCGATGCCGTCGTGCTCGTCGGTGCGCGTGCGCCGGGTCCCGCGCTGGAAGGGCTCGGTCAGGGTCGGGACCAGCTCGGGGGGAAGCAGCCGGCCGGTGTTCTCGACCAGCAGCACGCTCGCGTAGCGCCGTCGTTCGGTGTGGACGGTGACCGTGCCGTCCGGGACGTTGTGGACGATCGCGTTCTGCACGAGGTTCGTCGCCATGCGCACGAGCAGCGCGGCGGACCCGGCCGTGTGGACCGGCTCGCCCGTGACGCCGAGCGTGATCCGGCGCTGTTCCGCCAGCGGCAACAGCGTTTCGGCGGCTTCTTCGGCGACCAGGGAAAGGTCGACGGGCTCGCGGGTGAAGTGCCGCCGGTCGCTGCGGCTGAGCAGCAGGAGGGCCTCGGTGAGGTCGATCGCCCGCGTGTTCACCGTGCGGAGCCGATCGATGAGCTCACCCCGTTCGTAGGTCGGGTCCCGGCCGGCGACGTCGAGGATGGCCTGCGAAACGGCCAGCGGGGTGCGCAGTTCGTGGGAGGCGTTCGCGGCGAAGCGCTGCTGCTCGCCGACCTGGGATTCGAGTCGTTCGAGCATCGTGTCGAAGACGTCGGCGAGCTCGCGGAACTCGTCGGAGGGGCCGGTCAGGCGGATGCGGTGGGACAGCGACCCGTGCGCGGCCAGCCGGGCGGCGTCCGCGATCCGGGTGAGCGGGGCGAGCATCCGGCCGGCGAGGAGCCAGCCGCCCAGCAGCCCGAACACCAGCAGGAAACCGAGTGCGGTGGCCGCGGAGGGAGCGAACATGCGCGTGAGGAGGTACCGGTTCGGAGCGATCCCGAGCAGGCCCTGGTCGTTGTCCGGCACGTAGCGCAGCAGGGACACCTGCACGACGGCGAGCAGCACCCCACCGGCGAGCATGAGGAACCCGGCGTAGCTGAGGGTGAGTTTCAGCCGCGCGCTGAGCCCGGGGCGCCTGTTCACGAGCGGATCGTAGGCATCGCGGGATATCGCCGGCATATTGTTTCTCCGTGATCAAGATGAAGACGCCGCGGTGAACGAAATCCCGGACCTCGGTCCCGTGCCCCGGCGCCGCACCGTCGGCGCCGAACTGGTGCGCCGGTTGATCGACGAGCAGTTCCCCCAGTGGGCGGCCCTTCCGGTCCGGCCCGTTTCCGACGGCGGGTGGGACAACTTCACCTTCCACATCGGCGGCGAAATGGTGGCGCGGCTGTCCAGCGCGGCCGAATACGCGTTGGCGGTCGACAAGGAACAGCGGTGGCTGCCGGTGCTCGCGCCCCGGTTGCCGCTGCCCATTCCGGTCCCGCTGGCGAACGGGCGTCCGGGTGCGGACTACCCCTTTCCGTGGTCGGTTCACCCGTGGATCGACGGAGAACCCGCTCGCCCCGACCGGATTTCCGACCCCGTCCGCTTTGCCGTCGACCTGGCCGGATTCCTGGCCGCTTTGCAGGACGTCGAGGCCGCCGACGGGCCTCAGCCGGGAAAGCACAATTGGTTCCGGGGCGCCACCTTGCGCACTTACGAGCCACAGGCGGAGCGCGCGCTCGCGGCGCTGCACGGCCGGATCGACGCCGGCCTGGCCCGCGAGATCTGGACGACCGCGCTGGCGGCGCGCTGGGACGGCCGGGATGTCTGGTTCCACGGTGACGTCGCCGCCGGGAACCTCCTGCTCGCCGGCGGGAACCTGACCGCCGTCATCGACTTCGGGACCTGCGGGGTCGGCGACCCGTCCTGCGACACGGCCATCGCCTGGACGCTGCTGACCGCCGACGGCAGGCGAGCGTTCCGCGAACGCCTGTCCGTCGACGACGAGACGTGGGCGCGCGGACGCGGCTGGGCGCTCTGGAAGACGCTCGTGTCCGCGGCCCGGACCGGCGAAGAGGCCGGGGAAGCGCATCGCGTCCTCGGCGAAATCTTCGCCGAATACTCGACCGGCCGTTAATCCGTTGTTCCCCCGCCGATCCGTCGGCTACGGTCGGACGGCTCTGATCGATCCGCAAGGGGGCACCATGCGCCAGATCCGCAACACCGCCGAGTCCCACGTACGCGTTGCGGCATCTGGAGTGCTCTTTGTCCGAAACCTCGGTGAACATCGGGATTCTCGCCCACGTCGACGCCGGTAAGACCAGCCTGACCGAGCGGCTGCTGTTCGACACCGGCGCGGTCGGTGCGCTCGGCCGCGTCGACGACGGCAACACCCAAACCGACACCCTCGACATCGAACGGCGTCGCGGCATCACGGTCAGCGCCGGTGTGGTCTCCTTCCGGGCCGGCGACCGGACCGTCAACGTCATCGACACACCGGGGCACGCCGATTTCGTCGCCGAGGTCGAGCGGGCGCTCGGCGTGCTCGACGGCGTCGTCCTGGTTGTCTCCGGGTCCGCCGGCGTCCAGGCGAGCACCCGGATCCTCTGGCGCATCCTGCACCGGCTGCGCGTGCCGACGCTGGTGTTCGTCAACAAGCTCGACCAGGCCGGCGCCGACCCGGCCGCGGTGCTCGAAAGCCTGCGGAAGAAACTGTCGCGCGCGATGGTGCCGATGGTGACCGTCGAGGGGGCGGGCGGCGCGGAGATCACCGTGCGCGGCCGGCCGCGCACCGCCGCCGACGTCGTCGAGGAAGTCGCCGAAGTGGCCGCCGAACACAGCGAACGGCTGCTGGCGGACTACGTCGCCGAAGAATTCGACGACACCTTGGTGTGGCACACCTTCCGCCGGCAGGTGGCGGCCGGCGAGGCGCACCCGGTGTTCCTCGGTTCGGCCGTGACCGGCGCCGGTGTGCGCGAGCTCGTCGCCGGGATCGTGGACTTCCTGCCCGCGGCCGCGCCGGGTGCCGAACTCCGCGCGACCGTGTTCAAGGTCGAGCGCGGCAGCGGCGGCGACCGGATCGCCTACGCCCGCGTGCACGGCGGGACGCTGCAGGTGCGCGACCGGGTGAACCTGTTCCGGCGGAACGGAGACGGCACGGTCGGGCGAAGCCGGCGACGGGTGACGGCGATGACGCTCGCGGGCCGCGCCGTCACCCGTGCGGACGCGGGGGACCTGGTCCGGCTGTCCGGGCTCGGTGACGTCCGGGTCGACGACCGGCTCGGTTCTCCGGACGGCGTGGCGGACGCCGGGTTGTTCCCGCCGCCCGGGCTCGTTTCGGTCGTCACCGCGCGGCCCGGCGAGGAAACCCGGCTGCACCGGGCGTTGCGGGAGCTGTGCGACCAGGACCCGCTGCTCGGCCTCCGGGCCGACCGCGGCGCCTTGTCGGTCCGGACCTACGGCGAAGTGCAGATCGAAGTGCTCCTCGAGCGGCTGCGCGAGGATTTCGGCCTGGTGGCCGGGTTCGCCCCACCGGCGCCGATCCACGTCGAAAAGCCCGTCGGGGTGGGCGAAGCGGTCCAGTTCCTGGACCGGCTCGGCCCCACCGATCCGGTCGCCACGGTCGGGCTGCGGGTGGCTCCGGGCCGCACCGGCAGCGGCGTCCGGTACGAGCTGGCCGTCGAACGCGGCTCGCTCCCGCGGGCCTTCCACACCGCCATCGAGCAGACGGTGTACCGCGCGGCGGGGTGCGGCCCGCACGGCTGGGAGGTCACCGACTGCGTCGTCACCCTGACCCATTCGGGGTTCCAGCCGCCGCTCAGCACGGCCGGTGGTTTTCGCGAAGTCACCGCGCGGCTGCTCTCGCTGGCGCTCGCGCGGGCGCGGACCCGCGTGTACGAGCCGGTGGACCGGTTCGACCTCGAAGTGCCGGAGCACGCCGCCGGAGCGGCGGTGATCGCGTTGGCCAAGCTCGAGGCGGTGTGCGAGCCGCCGGTGGTCGAAGCCGGGGTCGCCCGGCTGCGCGGCACGCTCCCGGCGGCCGCGACGACGGCTTTTCGGCGCCGGTTGCCGGCCCTCGGCCAGGGGGAAGCCGTCTTCACGGCCGAGCCCGGCGGCTACCGTCCGTGGCGGCCGTAGGAGCCTCCGGCCGGAGGAGACGTCTGCGTTCGATGGGTGAACGCGCCGGACGCTGTTCGCCTCAATCAGCCGCTTTGTCTGCGTTGGCGATTGACAACCCGGAGCCGGGAAGCGACGGTGTGGACGTGCTCTGGGAACGCTCCCAGAAGCTTCCGCCGTCAGTGTGCACAAGGGAGTGCCGATGTGGGGAAGAGCCGGAAAACGTCCTGCCGTGCTTGCGGTTGCGGGGCTCGCGGTCGCCGCCGGGGTCGTGACGTCGACGACGGCGGTGTCGTCCGCGCGTGAGACGAGCGCCGCGTTCGCCTGCCGCGTCACCTACTCGGCCAACGACTGGGGAAGCGGTTTCAGCCTCGCCGTCGGGATCGCCAACGTCGGCGCCGCGGCGGTCGACGGCTGGACGCTGACCTACTCCTACGCCGGGAACCAGACCCTCCAGCAGGGCTGGATGGGCACGTGGACGCAGTCCGGCAAGCGGGTCACCGTGACCAACGCGAGCTGGAACGGCACCATCCCGGCCGGTGGTTCCGTCAACACCGGCGCGAACTTCTCCTACAGCGGCACCAACACCACGCCCACCGACTTCGCGGTCAACGGCGCCGCGTGCACCGGAACGCCGCCGACCACGGCGACGACCCCGATCACGCTCCCGACGACGCCCACCACGACCACGACCACGACGCCGCCGCCGGGTCCGGCGCCCGCGTTGCACGTTTCGGGCAACAAGCTGCTCACCGCCGACGGGAAGACCTACCGGCTGCTCGGCGTCAACCGGGCCAGCGGCGAGTTCGCCTGCGTGCAGGGCAAGGGCATGTGGGACAGCGGCCCGGTCGACCAGGCGTCGGTCGACGCGATGAAGGCGTGGAACATCCACGCGGTGCGGATCCCGCTCAACGAGGACTGCTGGCTCGGCCTGTCCGGCTCGCCCAGCGGCGCCCCCTACCAGCAGGCCGTCAAGGACTACGCGAAACTGCTGGTGGCCAACGGGATCAACCCGATCCTGGACCTGCACTGGACGCACGGCCAGTACACCGGGAACTCCTCCGCCTGCACCGACGTCAACGCGACCTGCCAGAAGCCGATGCCCGACCGGCAGTACACGCCGACGTTCTGGAGCCAGGTCGCGACCGCGTTCAAGGGCGACGACGCCGTGGTGTTCGACCTGTTCAACGAGCCCTACCCGGACGCGGCCGGCGGCTGGTCCGACGCGGCCGCCGAGTGGAAGTGCCTGCGCGACGGCGGCACGTGCACGGGGATCGGCTACCCGGTCGCGGGGATGCAGGAACTGGTCGACGCGGTCCGCGCGACCGGGGCCAAGAACGTGGTGATGACCGCCGGCCTCACCTGGACCAACGACCTCACGCAGTGGCTGGCCTACCGGCCCACCGACCCGGCGGGCAACCTGATGGCGTCCTGGCACTCGTACAACTTCAACGCCTGCGTCACGGTGTCCTGCTGGGACAGCCAGATCGGGACGGTCGCGGCCCAGGTCCCGGTGCAGGCCGGGGAGATCGGCCAGAACAGCTGCGGGCACGACTACATCGACCAGGTGGTGGCCTGGCTGGACGCGCACAACCTCGGGTACACGGCCTGGACGTGGAACCCGTGGGGCTGCAGTGGCGGCAACGTGCTGATCGAGGACTACGCCGGCACGCCCACCAAGACCTACGGCGAGGGCTTCCGGGCCCACCTCCTGACCGTCCACCCGTAACGGCGGTACGCGCGAGCGGGGTGCGGCGGGCGGCGACGCTCGCGGCACCCCGTCGTCCGTGCGAGTCTTCAGGGCGGAAACACCCGCTCGCCTCCACCCGGGAGACTCCATGGGCAAGCTCCTGCTCACCGCGCTGCTGGCGGCCTTCGCGCTGGCGCCGTCGCCGGCCGCCGGCGGGGGCGGTGGCCCGCGGGGCAGTGACCCCTTCGGCCCGGAACTGCGGGCGCGGATCGCGCGGGCGCAGGCCTACGCCGACGGCCGGCCCGGGGTGACCGGGATCGTGCTCCGGGACCGCTGGACCGGCGCCGTCCACCGCAGCCCGGCCGCCGGCACGCTGATCTGGGCCTGCTCGACGCCGAAATTGGCCATGGCCGTCGACCTGCTGCTCCGGGAGGACTCCGGCGCGATCAAGCTGACCGCCGAGGACCGGGACCTGGTGCACCGGATGCTCCATTCCAGTGACGACGCCGCCGCGCACGCGTTGTGGACGCGGTTCGGCGGCGAGGCCGAGTTCGCGCGGCGATTTCCGGCATACGGAATGACCGACATGCGGTTCAGTGATCGCCACCCGCACCACTGGGGCTGGATCCGCACCACGGCGGACGACCTGGACCGGCTGATCGAATACGTCCTGGCCCTGCCGGCGCGCCACCGCGACTACCTGGTCGGGGAACTGCGCACCGTGGACGCGAACCAGCAATGGGGGGTCTGGGGCGCCGGGTCCGCCGCCCGGCCGGGGAACAAGAACGGCTGGTCGGACGACAACGACGACGGTTCCTGGATCATGAACTCCGTCGGTTTCGCGGGGCCGGGCGAGCGGTACACCCTGGCGTTGATGAACGACACCCGGGTGATCTCCGACGGCGATGCGGTCGGCAAGGAGACCACCACGAAGATCGCCGAAATCCTGTTCGGCGGGTATTTCGGCGCCTGAATTCGCGCCCCATTCAGGGGATTCTTGAAGTGAATGGTGTTTATGGGGGCACCGTGCGTAGCCCGCTGTGAGGTCTGTGTATGCTGCCATTCGCTTGACCGGGTGATCACTCACCCGAATCAGTGGCCGCCGTGGTCGGGGTTGGTGATCTCACGCGGCCGTACCGGCGTGGTTCGGTCTCGGATAGGAGATTTATGCAGGTCAGGTCAGCTTTCGTGCGTGGCGGGATCGCGGTGCTCGCCGCGGCTGCCGGTGTCATGGTCAGCGCCCCGTCCGCCCTCGCGGACGGCGCGGCGCGCGGCCGGGTCGACTACGCCACGTCCACCCAGGCCTATCGGGTCAACACCGACCAGGGTGACCCCTTCGCCAAGCTGTTCAGCTTCAAGCTGTCGGACGGCAAGACGCTCAAGCTCTACTGCGTGGAGTTCGGTACCAACGTCCGCGACGACGTCGACATGCTCGAGACGCCCTGGAACAAGTACCCGGACGCCGGCTCGCCGTTCAACAAGAACAGCGCCAAGATCAACTGGGTGCTGCACCACGGCTACCCGGCTCTCGGGCTCGACGCGGTGGCAGCCGAGCTCGCCAAGCAGGGCGTCAAGGTCCACGACGGCCTCTCCGAGTTCGAGGCGATCACCGGGACGCAGGCCGCGGCGTGGCACTTCAGCGACGGCGTGAACCTCGATCTGAAGAAGCCGCTGAAGGAGAGCGACGACGCCAACGCCAACGCCGACGTCTCGGCGCTCTACAGCTACCTCATCGGCGACCAGAACACCGGCATCGGCGCGCAGCCGAAGCCGGCTCTGGACATCGCGGGGCCGAAGACCGAGGGCAAGGCCGGTACCAAGATCGGCCCGTTCCAGGTCGCCACGAACGGTACCGTCACGTCGCTGACCACCGAGCTGCCCGACGGCGTCAAGGTGACCGACGCCGACGGCAAGGAGCTGAAGGCCGCCGACGTCAAGGACGGCAGCAAGCTGTTCCTCGACGTCCCGGCCGGCACCAAGCCGGGCAACGGCTCGTTCTCGCTCAAGGCCACCGGCGAGCTGGACACCGGCCGCCTGTTCGTCGCGGAGAACTACGCGAAGCACCCGGCGCAGTCGCTGATCGTCGCCGACTCGGAGAAGACCGAGGTGGCCGCGAAGGCGACCGCGAGCTGGTCCGAGACGCCCGCTGCCCCGAGCACCACGCCGCCGACCACGCCCGGCGGCGCACCCTCCGGTGGCGGCGAGCTGGCCAACACCGGTGTCGACGCCGCGGTCCCGTTCGGCATCGGCGGCCTGCTGCTCGGCGGCGGCGCGCTGATGCTGCTGGTCAACCGGCGCCGCGGCCGCGCGTGACGCGGTAACGCAATACCACCGGGCGGGGCTGGTCCACAGTGGACCAGCCCCGTTCTGCTGTCCGGTACCCGACGATCGGATTGCGATCATCGGGGCAAAACCGGCGAATCGCGCGTGGCGCGGCTTAAACTTCCGGACCATGCGCGGTACGACGGTTCCGCCCGGAACGCCCTGCCGGCCCCCGCGGCCGGGGGAGCTGCCGATGCACCGGCTGGAGGTGCCCGCCCCGCACAAGCTCCCGTTCGCCGTCGGCACGTTCGACGCGATCGGGCCGCTGTCCCGCGCGGACTTCCCGCACCGGCACACGTTCCACGAGCTCGTCCACGTCACCGGTGGCACCGGCGCGCACGTCGTCGACACCGCGAGCTGGCCGCTGCGGCCGCCGCACTTCGGCGTCATCGCGCCCGGGCAGGTGCACCAGTGGGCCGGCGTCCGGGGCCTCACCGGGCACGTCGTGCTGTTCACCGACGACTTCCTCCTCGACCACCCCGCCGATCGCGAGCTCCTGCGGCGGCTGAGCGAACGGCCGTGGCTGCACCTGGACGGCCACGCCGACGCGCGCGTCGCGCGACTGATCGACGACCTGGAGGACGAATACCGCCGCGGTGGCGAGAGCACCGAGTCGGTGCTGCGGGCGCTGGTGCACGTCCTGGTCGTGCGGGCGGGACGGCTGCTGGGCACGCCGCCGCCCGCACCCGCCGGCGCGGTGGCGGCGGAGTTCGTCCGGCTCACCGGCCGCCCCGGACCGGGGCCGTGGTCGGTGCGCGCGCACGCCGAACGCCTCGGCGTCACCCCCGGCCACCTCACCGAGGCGGTGAAGGCCGCGACCGGCCGCACGGCCGCGCAGCTGCTGCGCGAGGCCCGGACCCGGGAGGCGCAGCGGTTCCTGCTCCGGACGGACCTCACCGTCCGGCAGGTCGCGAGCCGCGTCGGGTTCGCCGACCCGGCCTACTTCTGCCGGTTCTTCCGCCGCGAGACCGGGCTGAGCCCCGGTGACTTCCGGCGCGGCGGGGAGAAGCACCACGACTGACCGATCCAGTCCATCGCCGCCCGCCCGGTGCGCTGCCTACGTTCGAGGGGATCCCCGACCTCCCCACGAGGAGCAGGCATGGACGAAGAGAACAAGCTCAGCCGCAAGACGGTGCTCAAGGCCGCGCTCGCCGCGGGTGTCGCCGCGCCGGTCGCGCTGCTCGGCGGCCCGGCGCTGGCCCGCGCGAACGCCGTCGGCGGCACGGCACCGGAGCTGACGCCGGCGTGCCACGACGACGACGATCCGACGATCGAGCAGACCGAGGGGCCGTACTTCAAGCCGAACTCGCCGGAACGGACCACCCTCGTCACGCCCGGCACCCAGGGCACCCGGCTGACCGTGACCGGCTACGTCTTCGGGCGGGCCTGCCTGCCGGTCGGCCGTGCGCTGCTGGACTTCTGGCAGGCGGACGTCAACGGCGCCTACGACAACGTCGGCTACACCTTCCGCGGGCACCAGTACACCGACGCCCAGGGCGCGTTCACGCTGTCCACGATCGTGCCGGGCCTCTACCCGGGCCGCACCCGGCACATCCACGTGAAGGTGCAGGCACCCGGCCGGCCGGTGCTGACCACGCAGCTCTACTTCCCCGGCGAGCCGCGCAACAACACCGACACGATCTTCGACGCGCGGCTGCTGATGACCGTGCGGGACAACGGCTCCGCGAAGGAAGCGGCCTTCGACTTCGTGCTCGACGTCCCGCAGACGCCGACGTCGACCCGGCCGACGTCGACCAGGCCCACGCCGACCTCGTCCACCCCGCCAAGGGGCACCTCCTGGGCGGTGGGCACCGCGTACGCGGCCGGCGCCCGCGTCACCTACGGCGGCCGCGGTTACGTCTGCCTGCAGGCGCACACCGCGCAGCCCGGCTGGGAACCCCCGGCCGTCCCGGCGCTGTGGCGGGCGGAGTGACGGTTCCCGGCTGATCGGCACCGGCAGGGCCCCGGCCGCATCCCGGGGCCCTGCCGGGCCGCGGGCTGCGCACCTTGGGGGTCGACGCCGGCCCGGCGGCCTGCCAGATTGGGGGCCATGACGATTTCCCTCGACGCCTCGGAGTGGGTCCGGCGCTTCCACCCGGCACCGTCCGCGTCGGCGCGGCTCGTGTGCTTCCCGCACGCCGGGGGATCGGCGAGCTACTTCCACCCCGTTTCGGCGGCGCTCGCGCCCGCGGTGGAGGTACTGGCCGTGCAGTACCCCGGCCGGCAGGACCGGCACACCGAAACCCCGGTGGACGACCTGTTCGTGCTCGCCGACCGGCTGGCGGACGTGCTCGCCCCGGAGATCACCGGACCGGTGGCCTTCTTCGGCCACAGCATGGGCGCCAGCCTGGCCTTCGAGGTCGCGCGGCGGCTCGAAGCGCGGGGCACGAAGCTGCTCACCCTGTTCGTCTCCGGGCGGCGAGGGCCGTCGGCGCACCGCGACGAGCGGATCCACGAGAAGGACGACGAAGCCCTGCTGGCCGAGGTCAAACGGCTCGGCGGCACCGACACGGCGGTGCTGGACGACGAAGACCTCCGCAGCCTCGTGCTGCCCGCGCTGCGCAGCGACTACAAGGCCGCCGAGCTCTACCACTACCGGCCAGGGCCCGACGTCGGCTGCCCGATCGTGGCGCTGGTCGGCGACCAGGACCCGAAGGTCACCGAGGCCGAGGCGCGGCAGTGGGCGGAGCGGACGTCGGGGAGCTTCGAGCTGAAGACGTACCCCGGCGGCCACTTCTACCTGAACGACCAAGCGGCGGCGGTCATCCGGCTGATCGCCGGACGGCTCGCCGGTTGAGCGAGCGGGCGGGGAGGTGGCCCCCGCCCGCCCGCCGGCTCAGCAGTACAGGTTGGCGCCGGGGTCGACGCCGAGGATCGACGTGATCTGGCGGTACTTCGAGACGCGGCTCTCGACCTGGGCCGGGTTGCCGCCGTTGCACTCGATGGAGCCGTTGATGCTGCGGATGGTTTCGCCGAAGCCGCGGCCGTTGACCATGGCGTTGTGCGGGGTCATGGTGCCGGGGCCGCTCTGGGTGTTCCAGTACCAGAGCCCGGTCTTCCAGGCGACGGCCGAGTTCTGTTCGACCTGCCAGGGGTTGCCGAGCAGGTCGATGCCGAGCGCGTCACCGGCGGCCTTGTAGTTGAAGTTCCAGCTGAGCTGGATCGGGCCGCGGCCGTAGTAGGCGGACTGGCCGGCGGGGCAGCCGTAGGGCTGGTTCCAGTCGCAGTAGTGCGGGTAGTTGGCGGTGTTCTGCTCGACGATGTAGACGAGACCACCGGTTTCGTGGTTGACGTTGGCGAGGAAGGCCGCGGCTTCCTGCTTCTTCACGGTGTCGCTGCCGGTGGTGGCGAAGCCGGGGTAGGCCGACAGCGCCGCGGTGAGGCCGCTGTAGGTGTAGAAGGAGTTCCGGCCCGGGAAGATCTGGTTGAACTGCGCTTCGCTCACGACGAAGGCGCCCGGGTTGCCGGGATCGGTGCCGCCGCCGCAGCTGAACGGCTCCCAGTACCAGGTGCTGATGACGGGGTCGTAGCCCGGGTTGGCGTTCTTGGCGCGGTAGTAGCCACCGTTGGTGTACCGCACGATCGCGCCGACGTCGTACCACTGGCCGGCCACCCAGTTCGGGTAGCTGCAGGTGGTACCGCCGCCGCCGTCACAGCTGTAGGGCTCCCAGTACCAGGTGCTGATGACGGGGTCGTAGCCCGGGTTGGCGTTCTTGGCGCGGTAGTAGCCACCGTTGGTGTACCGCACGACGGCGCCGACGTCGTACCACTGGCCCGCCACCCAGTTCGGCGCACTGCACGAGGCGGCGGCCGCCTGCGAAGCATGCCCGGTGACGGCGGGCATGCCGAACACGAGCCCGGCAACGGCGGCAACAGCGGACAGGACCGCGACAAGGCGTCTTCTCAAGACTCGCTCACTCCTTCGGCCACGACAGAACCCGGGCGCGCAGGCGCCCGGTGTCGAAGGTGGGTGTGCTCATCCGGCCGAGACGAACGTGACACCGGTCACTAGAGCAGATTGGTCTAGTCCAGTCAAGGTCGCTCGGGTGCCGCGGGCAAGGGTTGTGCGCGAACGTCCCTTCTCGGGGCGGCGCCTGGAGAACGGGCGGCTCGTGGGGCGGGCGACGCGGCACCGAAGCCGCGTGGCCCGCCCGGCACGTCACCGCGCTTGCGGAATCCTCAGCTGCGCGGCCGGGACGATGTGCAGGATGCGCTGCAACCTCGCCCGGCCCAGCCGGTGGAGCATCTCCCCGAGCTCCTCCGACGCGATGCTCCCCTCGAGGTCGAGCCGCGTCGTCCGGACGACGCGGTCGATCTCCGATGCGGGGAGACGCCCCGCGAACTCCCCGGCCAGCCACACCCCGACCTCATCAACGACGTCGTCCGCCCGGTGGCTCCGTACGGTCATCGCTCTCCTCGTTTCGGATCGCCTTCTTGCCCAGGTCGAAGCCGGGAAATCCCGGTCCGACGCCAGTCCGACGAGCGAGCCGGTGACCCATGACGCCGAATCGGCGAAGTCGGCGGCACAAAAGCGTTCCGTGTTCGCGCGAGTGAAATGCGTGACCACGGCTGTCACTCACATGGGCTGTTCGCCGTCCGAAGTTGTCGGCCGTTCGGGTAGAAAACCGCGGAACTTCGCCGATGGCGCGTCCCGCTCAGGACCCTGGAGGCATCGGGACAGTGCGGGCGTTCTTCACGGGACGCGGAACGGAGACGCGATCCATGGGCCGGTACGACCGGACCGACCTCGGGGCGTACAGCCTGGGGTTGCTCGACGCCGCCGAGACGGCCCGGGTGGAGCGGCACCTCTCGGCGTGCCCGGACTGCCGCCAGGAGGTCCGGGAGTTCGAGGCCGTCCGCGGCATGCTGGACCACCTGGTCGACGTCAAGTCCACTTAGGACGCGCCGGGGAACTGCCGGTCTCCGGGGGCACCGGCCGGCCTCAGCGGCAACCGGTCTGACCTGCGCTGAACCCGCGTACCCCTCAGCGGGAGGCGGCGGCCTTGACGGTCCGCAGCACCGGCGCCGTCTCCAGGGTCCGGATGGCGTCCAGTGCCCCGAGCCGGTGGGTCAGGTAGTGGTGCAGCGCGGCCGCGTCCGGGCAAAGCGCCTGCGCGACCAGGTTCGCCGGGCCCGTCGTCGCGGCGACGAGCGCGAGCTCCGGGTGGGTCGCCAGCGTCCGGGCCACCCGGTCCAGCTTGGCCGGCGCCACCGCCATCCAGAGCAGCGCCTGCGTCGTCGCGCCCAGTGGCTCCGGGGCGATCTCCAGGTCGAAGAACATCGTGCCACCCGCTTGGAGGTCGGCCAGGCGGCGCGCGACGGTCGCCGCGGACCACCCGGTCGCCGTGGCCAGCTCGGCCAGGCCCGCGCGGCCGTCGCGCTGCAGGGCCGCCATCAGGGCGTCATCGTCGGCGGTCAGCGGCTTGCCGGGGCCCGCGTGCACCGGCGTGAGTGCCGCGATCTGGGCCGCGTCGAGGGCGTTCGCCCGGCCGAGCCACGCCGTCGGCCCGCCGAAGTAGCGGTGCAGCAGCTGGTGCGCCGAGACCGCCGTGATGCTCGCCGTGCGCGGGATGTCCCGCAGCAGCAGCGCGTGGTCGCTCGCGGCCGGCGTGTGCACGTTCACGCAGATCTCCGTGCCGCCCGACATCAGCTTGATCCACGCCGTGTCGGCGCGGCGCGCCAGCGCCTGGGCGAGGTCCTGCGCCGTGTGCGGCGTCGCCGTCAGCCGCACCATCCACTCGGCCTGCCCCGCCCGCTGCGGGTCCGGCAGGCCGACGACGCGCAGCGAGGCCTCCGCCCGGAGACGTCGGTAGCGCCGCGCCACCGTCTGCGTCGAGACGCCGAGGACGTCGCCGATCTTCGTGAACGGCGCCCGGCCGTCGAGGTGCAGCGCGTGGATCAGCGCGCGATCGACAGCGTCCAGGGTGGTCATATCCCTCATTCAACCGGATCAAACGGAAGAAATCCGCCAACCAACGCTGATGAGTGGAACGAGCGACGGCCGGGTCGTCAGGGTGGGTGCCGAACGAAAGGAGGCACCCTTGCCGACCATCACGCGTCACCGGCGGCGCTGGGCCGCACTGGCGGTACTGCTCGTCGCCGAGGCGATGAACCTGCTCGACGCCACGATCGTGCAGGTCGCCGGCCCGGCCATCCACGCCGACCTGGGCGGTCCGGCCGCCGGCATCCCGTGGTTCAGCGCGGCCTACACGCTGCCCTTCGCCGTCTTCCTCATCACCGGCGGCCGGCTCGGTGACATCCTCGGCCGGGCGAAGGTCTTCAAGCTCGGCGTCGCGGGCTTCGTGCTCGCGTCCCTGGTGTGCGCGGCCGCCCCGGCCGCTGGGCCGCTGATCGCGGCCCGCGCGGTGCAGGGCGCGGCGGCCGCGCTGATCATCCCGCAGACCATCGGCCTCATCCGCGCCCTCTTCGACGGCGCCGAACTCGCCAGTGCGCTCGGCACCATCGGGCCGGTCATGGGCCTGTCCGCGGTCACCGGCCCGCTGCTCGGAGGGCTGCTGACGCAGGCGGTGTCGTGGCGGGCGGTGTTCCTGGTGAACGTTCCGCTGGGGCTCGCGGTGCTCCTCGCCGCGCGGCTGCTGCGGGAGGATCGGGCCGCCACCCGGCCCCGGCTCGACGTCACCGGCACGCTGCTCGTCGTCGGCGGGGCCGGGCTGCTGGTCTACCCGCTGATCGACCCCGCGGGGACGGACTGGGGCCTGCTCGCGGCCGGGGCCGTGCTGCTGGTCGTGTTCGGCTTCCAGCAGCGCCGCGCGGCCGCGCCGCTGGTCGAGCCGAGCCTGTTCGCCCACCGCGGGTTCCCGGCGGCGCTCGCCGGGTCGCTGCTGTTCTTCGCGGTGATGACCGGCCTGATGCAGGTCGTGCCGATGCAGCTCCAGCTCGGCCTCGGCGCCGACGTCCGCACCGCGGGCTTGACGCTGCTGCCGCTCTCGGCGGGGCTCGCGGTGTCGTCGTTCATCGCCGGCGCCCGGCTGGTGCCGAAGTTCGGCTCACGCGTGATGTACGCCGGGCTGGCCCTCCTGGTGACCGGGGTCCTCGCCATGGAAGCCGGCGGCGTGGGCGCCTACCCGTGGGCGCTGGCGCTGTGCGGGCTCGGGATGGGGACCTTCACGGTGCCGTTCTTCACCGCGGCCCTGAGCCGGGTCCGGCCGCACGAGACCGGCTCGGCCGCCGGGCTGCTCAACGCCGTGCAGCAGCTCGGCGGCACCCTGGGCGTCGCCCTGCTCGGCGGCCTCTACCTCGGTACCGGCACGGCGGCCGCGGCGCTCGGCCTGGGTGCCGCGCTCGCCGTGGCCGCCGCGGTGGCGGTGGTTCCGCTCAACACTCGCCAGGGGGTCGGGGTGGCGGAGCCCCCGGCCCGGGGCGGCGCCCCGGAAACTCAGTAGTCGTCGCGGCCGGTGAACTGCTGCTCCAGCAGTTCGGCCGCGCCGGCGACCAGCTCGAGCGGATCGATGAACTCGTTGATGTCGAGGTTGATCAGCGGCAGCGAGTGCCGGAGCACGACGTGTTCGCCCATCACCGCGATCCCGCCGACCACGATCGCCTCGCCCACCTCGGTCAGCACCTCGAGGAGGTCGACCTCCTCGTGCCGGGCGAACGGCGTGGCGATCTGCACCCAGTCCTCGCGCTGGTCGAGGATCTCGCGGGCGATCACGACGATCTGCGCCCGCTGCTCGGTATCGGGATCGTCACCGAACACCAGGCGGATGCGCAGCTCGTCGGGCTCGTCGCGCACCACCCGGTACGCCTGCCTGATGTAAGCGACCAGATCGCCCCACTCCGCCACGGCTTCTCCGTCCTCGTGCCTGTCCGAGCGCTCAGCGTAGCGATCAGGCGGTGCCGATCCGGTCCAGATCGGCGAGAACGTCGGCGGGCAGTTCGAGATCGGCGGCGGCGAGGTTCTCCCGCAGGTGCCCGGGCGACGACGTCCCGGGGATGAGCAGCATCGACGGCGACCGCTGCAGCAGCCAGGCGAGCGCGACCTGCATCGGCGTGGCACCGAGCCGCGCGGCGCAGTCGTCGAGCAGCCCCGACTGCAGCGGGCTGAACCCGCCGAGCGGGAAGTAGGGCACGAAGGCGATCCCCTCGGCGGCGCACTTGTCGACGAGGTCGTCGTTCTCGCGGTGGGCGAGGTTGTACTGGTTCTGCACGCAGACGACGGGCGCGATCGCCTTCGCTTCGTCGAGCTGCTCGGCGCTGACGTGGCTGACGCCGAGGTGCCGGATCAGCCCCTGCTCGCGCAGTTCGGCGAGCACCCCGAAGGGCTCGGCGAGCGACATCGGCACGGGGTAGTCACCGGCGGCGTTGCTCAGCCGCAGGTTGACGACGTCGAGCGCGTCGACACCGAGGTTGCGCAGGTTGTCGTGCACGGCCTCGGTGAGGTCCGCGGCCGAGAGCGCGGGCGGCCAGCCCTTGTCCGCGCTCCGCCGCGCCCCCACCTTCGTCACGATGACGAGCGATTCGGGGTAGGGGTGCAGGGCTTCCTTGATCAGGGCGTTCACGGTGTGGGGGCCGTAGTAGTCACTGGTGTCGAGGTGGGTGACCCCGCGGTCGACGGCTTCCCGCAGCACGGCGACGGCGGTGTCGTGGTCCTTCGGCGGCCCCCACACGCCAGGGCCGGCCAGTTGCATGGCGCCGTAACCCATGCGGGTCACCGAAAGTTCGCCGCCGAGGGTGAAGGTGCCGCCGAGGTTCGCCATGCCGCTCCTTGCTCCGGGTGTCGTCGCGGGAAAGTCTAGCCGCGTTCGGCTTCCCCTTTTTGTCGGTGGTAACCGGTAGCGTGGAAATCGGGGGCTTCTCACGTCGCCACGCTGCTGTTTCCCTTGTGTCACAAGGAAAATCTCCTCCGGAATTCCTCGGCGAGGTTCACCCGATTCAGCGGTGACCTTCGAACTCGTGTTCGGTACCGTCGTTGGTGTGACTGCGATGATTCCTTCCACACAACCGAAAACGCCCCCGTCGGCCGAGAGTTCACCGCTCTTCCATCAGCCGGGCAAGACGATCCCAGGCCGGCGAAGACCCGCCGGGCAAGGACTGCGCGGCCAACCGCGCCATGTCCGGGTTGCCGGCCGCGGCGGATTCCGGTCGCTCGGCGAACCAGTTCCGCGTGCGTTCCGCGAGGCCGGGCAGGCGCGGATCATCCGGCGGCCAGTCGTAAGCAGCGTCGTGCTCGACGCAAAGGGCCCGGAATTCGGCGTCGGCCAACAGATCCCGCTTCTCGGCGATCCACCGGGCGGCGTCCTCGGGCGAGGCGGTCTGCATGAGGATCCAGCCGTCGCGTTCCAGGCGCAGGTGGCGCTCGCTGACCCCGAGCTCGCGCAGGTCGTCCAGGTAGGCGGCGACTTCCGGGGAGACGAAGAGCCGGTCGCCGCCGCGCAGCTGGGCGAGCTGGCCGCGGGTCCGCCGCAGCTGCGCGATGCGCTCCTCGAGGTCGTCGTCGATTTCGGCGATGGCGGTGGCGAGCGTGGCCTCGTCGGCGTCGAGGAGGTCCTTGATCCGGGCCAGCGGCACCCCCGCGGCGGCCAGCGTCCGGATCTTGACCAGGTCGATGGCGTGCTGCGCGGTGTAGCGCCGGTAGCCCGACGAGTCGCGGCCGGGCTCGGCGAGCAGGCCGCGCTCGTGGTAGTGCCGCACGGCTTTGACGGTCACCCCGGCGTAGTCCGCGAGCCGGCCGATCGTGATCATGCGCGCATCCTTCCAGTGCACCGGTCAGACCCGCCGGGTCAGGCGGCCGCCGCCGTTGCGGAAGAGCGCCCGGCCGTCGCGGAGGTCGTGGTAGGAGACGAGCAGGAGCCGGAGGTAGCCGTCGAACGTCTCCGGCGGGTAGCCGGCGGGCGCGAAGAGCCCCGGGCGGATCGGCACGTAGTGCTGCGGTGGCGCGGAGGTCGTCCCGCCGGCGAACGCGGTGAAAATCCGCTCCTGCGCCTCGTCCGCCGGCTCGTACGTCATCCGCTCTTCAAGCCGGCCGTCGACGGCGCTGACGTCGATGCGGAGCTGGTCGGAGCGGTAGGTGCCCACGTAGGGCGCGAGGTCGACGTCCGGCGCCGGCTCGGTGAGCACGGCAGGCACCGGAACTCCGAGGTGGTCGCGCAGGAGCAGTTGCAGGATCCGGTCCTGCAGCACGATGGCGCCGGGAGTGTTGCCGAAGGCCGTGAAGACCAGGTCGTGCCCGGGCACGACGCACAGGATGGCCACGCCACCGGGCGACGCACCCGACATGGCCAGCACGGTCGTGCCGCCGAACGGGTACCGGACCCAGCCCAGGCCCATCGGCGGGACGTTCGGCGTCGCCATGTCGTGCGACACCCGCTGCATCAGCGCGACCGACCCGGCCGAGAGGACACGGGCACCGGCGGGCGACACCCCGCCCGCGAGGTGGGTGCGCCCGAACGCGAGCAGGTCGGTGACGGTGCCGATCGGCGTGCCACCGGCCGGCCCCCAGGTGTCGGGCAGCATGAACATGTCCGTCGGCCGGGCCGTCATGGTGGCCGGGTCCGGGAAGTGGCCGATCGCGGTACCGCGCAGGATGGCCTGGGCGGCCGAGGTGCCGGAGTCCTTCATGCCGGCGGGCGCGTAGACGTCGCGGGCCAGCAGCTCCGGGAAGCTCACGCCGGTCACCACTTCCAGCAGCCGGCCCGCGACGATCATGCCGCCGTTGGAGTAGCTGAGCTGCTCGCCGGGCTCGAAGAGGGTGCCGCAGCTGTTCGCCAGGCCCGCCACGTACGTCTTCAGGGCGTCGCGGCCCGATGCGCCGGGGAAGTAGAGGTCCGCATCGATGCCGTTGGTGTGCGAGATCAGGTGCCGGACGAGGATCCGGTCCGCCGCGCCGGGCGTGCGCAGGGCGAATTCCGGGAGGTACTTCACGACCGGCGCGTCGAGGTCCAGGCGCCCGCGTTCGACCTGCTGGAGGACCAGCGTGGTGGTCAGGACCTTGGTCACCGAGCCGAAGAGGAATCCGGTGTCCTCGCGCATCGGGGCCTCGGTGGTGGTGTTCGCGGTGCCGTGGGCCAAGACGATCTGTTCGCCCGCGTGGTGGATGCCGGCGACGAACCCGGGGATGTGGTCGGCTTCGCAGCGGGCGGCGATCTCTTCGCGGATCCGGGCTTCGATGGTGTGCAGGGCGTTCTCGGTCATGCGAACCATCGTCGAACCCTCCCCCTGGGGCAGGGTCAAGCCGGCGGTCCCGGAACTTCAGCAGAGACCCTTGCCCCGGAGCACCCGGGTGACCGACTCCTGTACCCGCGGCTTCGGCAGCTCGCCGGTCTGCACGGCCTTCACCAGCCGGTCCAGCACCTCGTCCACCCGGCCCCCGGAGGACCACAACGCCTCGTCCGAGCCGGCCTGCAGGGCCTTCAGCACCGCTTCCGGCAGCGGGTACTGCGCGGTGATCGCCTTCATCGCCCCGAGGTCGTCCGTCACGACCGGGCCGGTGAACGCGAACTCGCCGCGCAGCAGCTGGTACGCCGCCGGCGAAAGGGACGCCGGGAGGCCGCCGGTCAGATCCGGCACGTCGAGGTGGCCGACCATCACCGCGACCGGGCCGTAGTCGGCCAGGTCGCGGTACGGCACCAGGTCGAGCGCGCGCAGCTTGTCGAGCGGCGGCGTGACCACCGTGCCCTTGTGGGAGTCGCCCGAGCCGTGGCCGTGGCCGGGGAAGTGCTTCAGCACCGGCTGGACACCCCCGTCGCGAAGGCCCTCCGCAAACGCTTTCGCGTACGTCTTCACCCGGGCCGGGTCCGGGCTGAACGACCGGTCGCCGATCACGTCGTCGTCCGGGGCGCCCGTGACGTCGGTGTCCGGGGCGAAGTCCACCGTCACCCCGCGGGCACGCAGCTGGCGGCCTCGCTCGGCGGCCAGCGCGCGGACCTCGGCGGGCGACTTCGTGGCGGCCATCGTCCGGGCCGAGGGCAGGTCGCCGTCGAGGTCGTCGATGCGCTGGACGCGGCCGCCTTCCTCGTCGACCGACACCGCCACCGGCACCCGGGCCACGGCCTGGACCGCGGCCAGGGAGCGATCTTTCAACAACGCTGTTGCGTTACCCCCGATGAAGATCCCGCCGACCTGGTGATCGCGGACCAGCGACACTGTGGCCGCCGGGTCGTCGCCGGAGACGCCCACGACGACCAGCTGCGCGACCTGGGCGCGGAGGTCGAGCCCGCCGACCAGCGGGGCGCAGTCGTCCGGCCGATCGAGACGTGAGGTGGGGACGGACGGAGTGGGAGGAGGAGCCGCCGGCGGAGGAACGGCCCGATCGGAGGTCAGCGGCACCGCCAGCCCGGACACGATCCGGGGTTGCAGGCCCGCGACCAGCAGACACCCGGCCACGATGGAGAACGCCACCCCGAGGGCGGCAAGACTTCGGCGGTTCATCGGTCCCTTCACTCGTCGGTGTGTCCCCACGACCGTAGTCGACGGCCAAACTTCACGGCGTGAAGAATGGCCCCGCCGTCGTTAGAGAATTCGTGAAGGCGTCCTCAGCAGACTGGCCGGAGTCAGTATTCGTCGTGGGCGGAGGAGGGTTCGATGGACCAGGTGCGAGTGGCGGCGTGGGCGTCCGACCCGATCGCCCTGACCGGGCTGACCAACCACCTGAAGTCCCGCCCGGAGCTGCTGGTCCTCCCGCGCGCCCGCCGGGGTGAAGCGGCGGTGCTGGTGTTCGCCGTCGGGGAGGTCGACCGCGAGGCCGTCGCCGCGCTGCGGGCCGCGTCCGCCGAGTCGCCGGCCGCGATCGTGCTGGTCGCCGGGCACGTCGACCCCGCGCACGTCGGCCTGCTCGCCGACTGCCACGTCTCCGCCGTGCTGCCGCGGACCGCGCTCGACCGGCTGACCGCGAACGTGCTCGCCGCGGCGCGGGGGCGCTCGTCTTCGCTGCGCGAGCAGGTGGAGGCCCTTTCGAACGCGGGCGGCGGGGCGGCACTCACGCCGCGCGAGGTGGATGTGCTTCGCCTGATGGCCGAAGGCTGGGACACTGCCGAGATCGCGGGCAAGCTCTGCTACTCGGAGCGGACCGTGAAAAACGTCATCTACGCCATGACCAACCGGCTCAACCTGCGCAACCGGCCGCACGCGGTCGCGTACGCCGTGCGGGCCGGTGTGATCTGAGGAAGCCTGTTGCGAACGATCGCCCGCCGGACCGCCATCGTGGTCGCCGCGTTGATCCCGCTCGCCGCCTGCACTCCGGGTGACGCCGGGGGGAAGACGAAACTCACCATCGCCACCTTCGGTGAGTTCGGCTACGCGCCCCTGATCGCCGAGTACGAGAAGCTGCACCCGGACATCACGGTGCAGAACCGCGTCACCGACTTCGACACCCACCACAAGGGGCTCGCGACGCAGCTCGCCACCGGGCACGGCGCCGCCGACGTCGTCGCGATCGAAGAGCAGTACATGCCGCAGTACCGGAAGGCGAAGGACAAGTTCGCCGACCTCGCCGGCTACGGCGCCCGCGAGCTGGAAAAGCAATGGGTGCCGTGGAAGTGGGCACAGGGCACCGACGGCGCCTTCGTGCTGGGTCTCGGCACGGACATGGGCAGCCTCGCCCTCTGCTACCGGCGCGATCTGTTCCAGGCGGCGGACCTGCCGACCGACCGCGAAGAGGTCGCGAAGCTGATGCCCGACTGGGACGCCTACGCCGCCACCGCCGAGCGGTTCACCGCCAAGACGCCGAACGTGAAGTTCGCCGACTCCGCCGGGACCGTCTACACGGCGATGCTCAACCAATCGCCGGAAAACTACTTCTCCCAGCGCGACGACTCCTTCATCGCCGACCGCAACCCGAGCGTGCGCACCGCCTTCTTCCTCTCCGGTGGGCTCGCCGCGAAGGGGCAGACCGCGGCGGCGACCACGTTCACCCAGGCGTGGAACGTGGCGATCAAACAAGGTTCCTTCGCCACCGTCGCCTGTCCCGCGTGGATGCTCAGCCAGATCAAGGAAGCCGGCGGGGACGCCAACCGCGGCAAGTGGGACGTCACCACCGTGCCCGGCAAGAGCGGCAACCAGGGCGGTTCGTTCCTGACCGTGCCGAAGCAGGGCGCGCACCAGAAGGAGGCGTACGAGCTCGCCCGCTGGCTGACCGCCCCGGAGCAGCAGAAGAAGCTCTTCCTCTCCGACGGCATCCTGCCGAGCGAGCCCGCGGTGTACGAGGATCCGCAGGTCGTCGCGCACACCGACCCGTACTTCGGTGAAGCGCCGACCGGGCGGATCTTCGCCGCTTCGGCGGATCAGCTGCGCCCGAACTACCGTGGCCTGCGCGACGCCGACGTCCGGCCGGAGTTCGGCCGCGCCCTCGGGCGGATCGAGGAACGGACCGACACCGTCGACCAGGCCTGGGCGAAAGCCGTCCAGCAGGCCCAAGCCGCCCTGAAGTAGCCGCTCGTGCAGCACCGGCTCGCCCGTTGGGACCGCAAGGTCACGCCGCTGCTGTTCGTCGCGCCCTTTTTCGCCCTGTTCGTCGTCTTCGGTGCTTTCCCGCTGCTGTACACGGCGTGGGTTTCGCTGCACGACTGGAACCTGCTCGAAGGCGACCAAGGCGCCTTCGGCGTCGCCAACTACGGCGACCTGCTCACCGATCCGCACTTCTACAACGCGCTGGCCAACACGGTCTCCATCTTCCTGCTGGCCGCGGTCCCGGAGTTCCTGCTGGCCCTGGGCATCGCGGCGCTGCTCGACCGGCCGCTGCGGGCCGCGACCTGGTGGCGCACCGGGGTGCTGCTGCCGAACGTCGTGTCCGTCGTCGCCGTCGGGCTGGTGTTCGGGCAGCTGTTCAGCCGCGACTACGGCGTCGTCAACGAGGTCCTCGGCTGGTTCGGCGTCGCGCCGGTCAACTGGCGGGCGACGACCTGGACGTCGCACTTCGCCGTGGCGAGCATGGTCCTCTGGCGCTGGACCGGCTACAACGCCCTGATCTACCTGGCCGCGATGCAGGCCGTCCCCGGTGACCTGTACGAGGCCGCCGAGCTCGACGGCGCCTCGCGGTGGCGGACGTTCTGGTCGATCACCGTGCCGGGCATCCGGCCCGCGCTGGCCTTCACCGCCATCGCCGGCACGGTCAACGGCCTGCAGCTGTTCGCCGAGCCGCAGCTGTTCGACGCCGGCGGCTCGGCCGGCACCGGTGGCAACGACCGCCAGTTCCAGACGCTGGTCATGTACCTGTACGAAAAGGGGTTCACGCACCTCGATGCCGGCTACGCGGCCGCGCTGACCTGGGTGATGTTCGTGATCTGCGCGCTGTTCGCGCTGGTCGACTACCGGCTGGTGCGCCGGTTCGTGAGGTCGGCGTGACGGCACGGCGCCGGCCGGGCGGCTGGGTGTACGCGGTGCTGACCGGGGTGCTCGGCGCCTCCGTCTTCCCGCTGTACTGGTCGTTCGTCGTGGCCACGCGCGACAACGCGGCGATCGGGGAGACGTCGCCGCTGCTGGTGCCGGGCGGGAACCTGGCCGGGAACGTGCGGCGCGTGTTCGACACCGTCGACTTCTGGGCGGCCATCGGGAACTCGCTGATCGTTTCGGGCACCGTCATGGTGGCCAACGTCGTGCTGGCGAGCCTCGCCGGGTTCGCCTTCGCCCGGCTCGAGTTCCGCGGCCGCAACACGCTGTTCCTGGTGGTCGTCGGCTCGGCGATGGTGCCGGCGCAGCTCGGCGTCATCCCGCTGTACCTCGTCGTCGGCGACCTCGGCTGGTACGGGCGGCTCGAAGCGGTGATCGTGCCGGCGCTGGTCAGCGCCTTCAGCGTGTTCTGGATGCGCCAGGCGTGCGAGAACGCGATCACCGCGGACCTCGTCGACGCCGCGACCGTCGACGGCTGCTCGATCCTGCGCACCTACTGGCACGTGGCCGTGCCCGTCCTGCGCGCGCCGGCCGCGGTGCTCGCGATGCTGACGTTCATGGCCACCTGGAACGACTACTTCTGGCCGCTGGTGGTCCTCGACCCCAACGAGACGCCGACCGTGCAGGTCGCGCTGTCGCAGCTGGCCAGCGGCTACTACACCGACTACGCGCTGATGCTCACCGGCGCGACCGTGGCCGTCGTGCCGGTCATCGCGTTGTTCCTGCTGCTGGGCCGCCACATCGTGCGGGGCATCCTGAAAGGGGCACCGGTATGACCTTCCCGACGGGCTTCCTGTGGGGCGCGGCGACCGCGTCCTACCAGGTCGAGGGCGCGGTGTCCGAGGGCGGCCGCGGACCGTCCATCTGGGACACCTTCGCGGCCGCCGAAGGCAAGGTGCTCGGCGGCGCGACCGGCGCCGTCGCCTGCGACCACTACCACCGCTACCCCGAGGACGTCGGGCTGCTCGCCGACCTGGGGCTGAACGCCTACCGGTTCTCGGTCGCGTGGCCGCGGGTGATGCCGGACGGCCGGACGACGTCGGCGGCCGGGCTCGCCTTCTACGACCGGCTGGTCGACGAACTGCTGAGCCGTGACGTCGTGCCGGTGATGACGCTCTACCACTGGGACCTGCCGCAGGCACTCGAAGACGCGGGGGGCTGGCCGGAGCGTGACACGGCTGCGCGGTTCGCCGACTACGCCGCGGTCGTGCACGCCGCGCTCGGCGACCGCGTGCACCAGTGGACGACGGTCAACGAGCCGTTCTGCGCGGCGTTCCTCGGCTACGGCAGCGGCGTGCACGCGCCCGGTGTCCAGGACTACGACACGGCGCTGGTCGCGGCCCACCACCTGCTGCTCGGCCACGGCCTGGCGACGCGCGCACTCACCGCGCAGGCCCGGCCGGGCCACGAGTTCTCGCTGGCGCTGAACTTCGCCCCGGCGATCCCGGACGGCGACACCCCGGCCCACCTCGAAGCGGCCCGGAAGTTCGACGGCATCCACAACCGGTTCTTCCTCGACCCGGTGCTGGGCCGGGGCTACCCGGAGGACGTCCTGGCCGACGTCGAGCACCACGGCGGCCGCTTCGCCGCGGCCGTCCGCGACGGCGACACCGGCCTCATCGCCGCCCCGATCGACTGGCTGGGCGTGAACTACTACGCCCCGGCGCGCGTCACCCCGCTCGCCGATCCGCACGCGCCCAGCAACTGCCCGCTGCCGGCGTTGCGCGGCTTGGACGTCCTGCCCGCACCGCCGCCGCTGACGGCCTTCGGCTGGGAACAGGCGCCGGCTGCCCTGACCGGCCTGCTGCGCTGGATCGACACCCGGTCCGGCGGGCTCCCGCTGGTGGTGGCCGAGAACGGGGCGTCCTTTGTGGACCGGGTGGTCGACGGCCGGGTGTTCGACGCGGCGCGGGTGAACTACTTCATGGAGCACCTCGGCGCGGTCCACGACGCCCTTCGCGCCGGTGTCGACGTCCGCGGCTACTTCGCCTGGTCACTTCTGGACAACTTCGAATGGGCGATGGGCTACACGCAGCGGTTCGGCCTGGTGCACGTCGACTTCGAGACGCAACGGCGGACGGTCAAGGAATCGGGCCGCTTCCTCGGCCGGGTCGCCAAGGCCAACGCGCTAGGTGCGCCGGCGGACGGCGTCGGCGACACCCGAGCGTGACGGCGTCTCCAGCTTGCCCAGCAGCCGCGCCACGTGCGCCTGGACCGTCCGGCGCGGCAGGGACAGCGCGGCCGCGATGTCCGGGTTGGACCGGCCCTCCGCGACCAGGCCGGCGATGCGGACCTCGATCGGCGTCAGCGACTCCCAGCCGTGGCCCGGCCGGATCGGGGAGAACAGCGCGCCCCGGCGGACGCCGAGGCGGCGCAGCCGGGTCTCCGCGCGCCGCAGGTCCCAGCGTGCCGCCAACGCCGTGTACAGCTCGGCCGCCTCCTCGAACGCCGCGTGCGCCGCGTCGAGGCGGCCCGCGCGGGCCAGCAGCACAGCCGCGTCCTCCAGCGCCGAGGCGAGCTCCGGGCGGCGGCCGACCGCGCGGAAGTGCTCGGCCGTGGCCAGCACCGGGGCCGGGTCCTCCTCGATCAGCCCGCGGCACCACGACGCCGCCGCGTGTGCCCGCGCCGGACGTCGCTCCTTCGCCGCTTCCTCGGCGCACACCGCCAACGCCCGGCGGGCGCGGCCGACGTCGTCCTGCTCCATCGCCAGCCGCACGAACGCCGGCAGCCACTGGTGCCGCAGCATCATCGCCGCGTACGTCGGGTTCAGGATCGGCTCGAGGACGGACAGCGCGCGGACCCGGTCGCCGCGCTGCTCGGCCGCCAGTGCGTCGGCGACCAGCAGGAAGTCGAAGCTTTCGCGCTCGGCGCCGGTCGCCGGGGCGTACTCCTCCGCCGCGTCGAGGTGGGCCGCGGCCTGGGCCCGGTCGTCCCGGCGGCCGGCGATCAGCGCCGCGACGCCGTGCAGCAGCAGTGCCGCCGGACCCGGCTCGCGCAGGCCGTAGAACGTGATCGCCGGGCCGTCCTCGATGACCGTGTCCAGTTCGACCAGCGCCTCGTCCCAGCGGCCTTCCCAGTACCGGTGCACCGCGGCGGACACCTGCAGCCCGACCGGCAGCGCGTGCCGCGCGGCGACTTCGCCGGCCGCACGCAGGGCGTCGCCCGCTTCGGCAAGGCGGTCGAGGTTCTGCAGCGTGAACACGCGGTTGTCGAGCAGGTCGAGGTGCAGGTCGGCGAGCTCGTGCTCGTCGCCGACGGCCTCGATCGCCGCGTCGATGTGGGTGAGCGCGCGGTCGTGCTCGCGGCGCACCGAATCGACCAGCCACAACGACTGCAGTGCGTGCGCGGTCAGGTAGCGGTCGCCGCCGGCGAGCGCTTTCGTCTCGTGCGCCGTCTGCTCCGCGGCGTCCAAATCGGACAGGCTGCCGCGCCGGAAGTTGGCCAGCAGCTGCCGGTGCTTGACCCGCCAGAGCTCCGGTACGGCCGGGTCGTCGACCCACGCGGCGAGCGTCGCGACGGCGCCTTCGGTGTCGCCGCGGCGGTGCCGCATCGCCGCGAGCACGTGCCGCATCTCCTCGACGGCCTCCGGCTCGGTGGCGACGTCGAGTGCTTGCCGTGCCAGTGCTTCCGGGTTGCGTTCCAGCCGGAACAGCACCTTGACCAGCGCGACCAGCAGCGTCTCCCGGCGCGGATCGGTGGCGGAGCACGCGGCCAGCGCGCGTTCCAGCAGCTCGACGGCGATCAGCGGGGCCCGGGTCGAGACGATCGCGTGGTGCGCGGCGAGCCAGTCCAGCACCCATTCGTCCACCGCGGCCGGTGCCGCCACCAGCTGCTCGGCGACGCGCTTCACCGGCGCGCCGATGCCGGCGAGGGCCTCGGCGGCCTGCCGGTGCAGCGCCGCCCGCGTCCCGGCCAGCAGCCGGTCGTACAGTGCCTGGCGCAGCAGGGGGTGCCGGAACGCCAGCTGCGTCCCGGTGTCGATCAGGACGTTCGCCGCGACGGCTTCTTCCAGCGGCGCCAGCAGGTCGGACGGCCGGGTGCCGAGCACCGCGGCGACGTCGCCGACGGCGAATTCCATGCCCAGGAGCGCGCCCCAGCGCAGGACTTCCTGTGTCCGCGCGGTCAGGAAGTCCAGCCGCCGGTCGACCGCGGCGACCAGCGACCGCGGGGCCTCGAACTCCGCCGGGTCGTCGACGTCGGCTTGGCCGTCGCTCACCGCCACCGCGCCCGCCCGGCGCAGGACGTCGACCATTTCCTTGACGTACAAGGGGTTTCCCGCACCACGGGCGGCCAGCTCGCGCAGGCCCGGCCCGGGTGGCGCCCCGAGCTGGTCCTCGATCAGCCTGCCGACGTCTTCGCCGGTCAGCGGCCCGAGGTCGAGGACGACCCCGTCCCGGGCCTGGACGCCGCGGCGCAACTGGGCGAGTTCGGCGCGGTCCGGTGCCGGGCGAGTGGCGGCCACCAGCAGCAGCGGCAGCTGCCGGGTCGCGGCGCAGAGCCGGTGCCAGACCAGCACGGAAGCTTCGTCGGCCCACTGCAGGTCGTCGAGCACCAGGACCTGCGGCGACTCCGCGCACAGCTCGTCGACCAGCGCCAGCAGCCGGTCGACGGCGCCGAGCACCGGGTCGGCCGGCCCCCAGCTGCGCCGCGCCGGGCCCTCGCCCGCGAGCTCTTTCGCCACCCGTGCGCGCCGCGGGTCCGGCGAATGCGCGTCGATCGCCAGGCACTCCAGCACGACCTGCAGCGGGAAGCGGGTGCTCAGCTCGTCGGCGGCCGCCCAGAGCCGCTGGAAGCCGGGGCCGTCCGGCAGCGAGCTGGCGAGCAGCTCGGACTTGCCGATCCCCGCGTCCCCTTCGATCCAGACGGCCCGGCCGCGCCCGGCCCGGACATCGGCGACGAGCTCGGCGAGCCGCGCGGTCTCGGTTTCCCGGCCGAACAGCCGGTGCCCGCTGACCACGACCGGCGCCGCGGGCGCGTCGAGGGCCGGGTCCTGGGCGAGGATCTGCCGCTGGAGCCGCTGCAGGGCGGCCCCGGGTTCGACGCCGAGTTCCGCGACGAGCGTGGCGCGGGCGTCGCGGAAGACGTCGAGGGCATCCGCGGGCCGTCCGCTGCGGTAGAGGGCGAGCATGAGCGATTCCCGCAGGGACTCCCGCAGGGGGTGTTCGCCGGCCAGCACGGCCAGCTCCGGCGCGAGGTCGAGGTGCCCGCCGAGGGCGAGCACGGCTTCGGCACGCCGTTCGAGCGTGTTCAGCCGGAGTTCGGCGAGGTATTCGCGGTGCCGCTCGGCGAACCCGCCGGGGACCCCGGAAAGGGCCTCGCCCTGCCAGAGCGCGAGAGCCTCGTCCAGTTCGGTGACGGCGGCCCGCGGATCACCCTGCTCGAGGTGCCGCTGCGCGCGTTCGCGGTGCCGTTCGAACAGGGCCGCGTCGAGCGCGTCTTCGCCGAGGACCAGGGAGTACCCGGCGGGATCGGAGACGAGGACGCTGGCCGCCGACCAGCGCGACCGGTCCGGTTCGAGGGCCCGGCGGAGCCCGGAGACGTAGGTGTGGACGCTGCCTTCGACGCTCGCGGGCGCGGAATCGCCCCACACCCCGGCGATCAGTTCGGCCCGCGGAACCGGCCGGCCGGCATTGACCGCGAGCACCGCGAAGATGGCGCGCTGACGGGCGGGGCCGAGGCCGATCTCGGCGGCCCCGCGCCAGGCCCGCAGCGGGCCGAGCACGCCCACCCGCAGGCCGGTGTCCGCATCCCCTGGCATGTCGTTGCCGTCCCCTCTGGGACTTGCGCCCCAGACCCCTTCCCCCAGGGACATCTCGGTACCGGCTACTCCGGTGATCTTATCGACGCGGCAACCCCTCCCGAGGTTGCGCGGTCACTCGCCCGCGACGGCCCGCGGCCTCGCCGCGGGGGCCCGGCGGATGCCGAACGGGCCCATCCGGGCCTCCGCGCGCCGCACGTCCCACACCGCGCCCATCTCGGTGTACGCCGTCAACGCGGCCCGAAACGTCGTACGCGCCTCCGTCAGCTCGCCCGACTCCGCCAGCAGGATCGCCGCGTCCTCGTTGGCTTTCGCGTGCTTGAGGAGCCGGCCGGCCGCGCGGTAGTGCCCGGCCGCCGTGAGGACCGGCCCGGGATCGCCGGTCGCCAGGCCGCGGCCGTGCGCGGCCGCCGCCGCGTGGGCGGGTGGGACCTCCCCGTCGGGCTCGAGCAGGCGCACCGCCTCCTGCACCCGCGGCCGGTCGCCGAGCGACAAGGCGAGCCGCACCAAGTCGGGGAGCCACTGGTAGCGGGCCGCCGGCGGGTGGTTGTCCTCCAGCAGCGGCAGCAGCGCCGCCAGGGCCGCCTCCGGCCGGCCCTCCTGCTCCGCCAGCAGGGCGCGTGCCGCGAGCAGGAAGTCTCCGCCGTCCGGCTCCAGGCCCGGCGGCCACTGCCGGCGGTCGGCGGCGTCCAGGTGCGTCCGCGCCTGGCCCGGTTCGCCGCGGTGCCCGGCGATCAGCGCGCCGACGCCGTGGACCAGCAGGGCCGAGCCCGGGCTGCGCAGGACGTAGGACGCCGTCTCGGCGCCGTCGCGGATCACCGCGTCCAGCTCGGCCAGCGCCGCCGGCCAGCGGCCCAGCCAGTAGTAGTGCACCGCGCCGGCCAGGTGCATCTCGCCCGGCACCGCACGGGTCGCGGCGATCCGGCGGGCGGCGTCGAGCGGCTCGGCGGCGTCGTCGAGGCTGTCGAGGTTCGGCACGGCGAGTGCCGCGTCGTCCAGCGGGTGCAGCCCGGCCGGTGCCAGCGCCGTCTCTTCGCCGAGTTTCTCCAGCGTGGCCAGCAGCGCCTCGTGCCGGCCGCGCCACATCTCCGGGACGTCGGTGTCGTCGAGAGTGCGCTTCAGCTCGGCGGTCGCCTCGGAGAAGTCGCCGCGGCGGTAGTAGACGTAGGCCAGGATCCAGCGCATCTCGGCCGCGCGCCTGCTGTCGGACGTCCGCGCGACGACCGAGCGGGCCTCGGCTTCGGGCTCCCGGCCGAGCCAGAACAGCAGCCGGGCCAGGGTCGCGGTCAGCGTCTCCCGCGCGTCCGGCGGCAGCGTGCCCTGGGTGACGGCGTGGCGCAGCAGGTCGACCGCGACCCGCGGGGTCTCGGTGGCGACCGTCCCGATGTGCTCCAGCAGCCACCCGGTGACCCACGGGTCCACCTGCGCGGGTGCGGCGGCGAGCTGCTCGGCGACGCGTTCGGCGGGCGCGCCCGCGGCGGCGAAGGCCTCGGCCAGCTGCCGGTGCAGCGCGACCCGCATCGCGGCGGGCGTCTTTTCGTAGAGCACCCGGCGCACCAGCGGGTGCCGGAACGCCAGCCGGTCGCCCGATTCGGCGAGCACCCCGGACGTGATCGCCTCGTCGACCGCGCCGACCAGCGCCGTCGGCGGCCGCTCGGTGGCGACGGCGATGTCCGCCAGCGAGAACTCGTGCCCCAGCAGCGCCGCCCAGCGCAGGGTGTCGCGGGCCCCGCTGGAGAGGAAACTCAGGTACAGCGTGATCCGCGAGCCCAGCGGCGGCGGGATCGTCTGGCACGAATTGCCGTCCAGGTGCGCGTGGACGCCGTCGAGCACGATCATCGACTGGGCGAGCAGCGTCTCGACGATTTCCCGGACGTACCGCGGGTTCCCGGCCGCGTAGGAGACGAGCAGCTGCAACCCGGGCCCGGGTGGCGCGCCGGCCAGCTCGGTGGCCAGCTCGCGCGTGGCGTCCTCGGCCAGCGGCGGCAGGACCAGGACGGTGATGTCATCGTTGTCAAGCTCAGCCCGCAGGTCGTCCAGCGCGGCCGGCCGTGGCACCGGACGGCAGGCGCCGACGAGCAGCAGCGGCAGCTGCCGCGTCTCCCGGCTCAGGTAGCGCCAGACGCGCAGCGTGGTGTCGTCGGCCCACTGCAGGTCGTCGACCACGAGCACGAGCGGTGCCTCCGCGCACAGCTCGCGGACCAGCCCGAGCACGTCGTCGACGGGATCCTCGCCGGACTGCCCGGCGAGCCGCCCGGCCAGTGCGGCGCGGCGCTCGTCGGTGGCGCGCGGGTGCACGCCCAGCGCGTCGAGCAGCGGCCGCAGGGAGAACCGCTGGTCCAGCGCGTCCGCGGCGGCGAAGGCCGGCTGAAAATCGCGCGCCGCGTCGAGGACTTCGGCGAGCAGTGCGGTCCGGCCGCTGCCCGGCTCGCCTTCCAGCCACACCGAGCGCCCCACCCCGGCACCGAGGCCGGCCACGGCTTCGTGCAGCCGGTCGAGTTCGGCCTCCCGGCCGACGAAGATCTCCGCCCGCTCCGGCAGCGCCGCGGCCGGCACCCGCGCGGGTCGCGGCGGCGAGGGCTTCGGTTCCGGGGCCGCGGCGGGTTTCTCCAGCAGTTCGTCGTGCAGCCGCCGCAGGGCCGGCCCGGGTTCGGTGCCCGACGACTCGACGAGCCGGTCGCGGACGTCGGCGTAGACCGCGATCGCCTCGGTCCGCCGTCCGGCCCGGACCAGGGCCCGCATGAGCAGTCCGCGCAACGTCTCGCGGAACGGGTGTTCGCGGGTCAGTGCGGTCAGTTCGGCGACGAGTTCGGTGTGCCCGCCCGATTCCAGCACGACCTCGGCGCGCCGCTCGGTGGTCGCGAGCCGCACCTCGGTGAGCCGGGCGCGCTGGGCGGCGGCGAACGGCCCGGGCAGGCCGGACAGCGGAACGCCCTGCCAGAGCCCCAAAGCTTCGTCGAAGGCCTCACGCGCACCGCGGAGATCGCCCGCCGCGTGCCGGCGCTGCGCCTGCTCGCGCAGGGCTTCGAACCGGTGGACGTCGATCGCTTCGGCGTCGAGGCGCAGTGAATAGCCGGAACCGATCGACGCGAGCAGCTGCGGGCCTTCGCCCTTGACCCGGCCGGGTTCGAGCGCACGCCGCAGCCCGGAGACGTAGGTGTAGATGGAGCCCTGCGCGCTCTGCGGCGGCGCCTCGCCCCAGACGGCGTCGATCAGCTCCTCGCGCGAAACCGTGCGGTTCGGGTACATCGCCAGTGCGGCGAGGACCGTACGGCGGTGCGCGGAGCCGAGGTCGAGCTCCGTGTCGCCCTGCCAGGCCTTCAGGGGGCCCAGCAGCTGGAGTCTCGGTGCGGAGCCGTCCGCGGCCGACATCGGTCTCCCTTCGTGCGCGACGAATCGTCACGCGCCGGATGCCTGCCGTGAGCATACGCGGACGCCGTGAACCGGCAGGCAAGGATGGCGGACATTCGGGCAACGGCACCCGGGTGGGGTTCCGCGCCGCCCCCGCGTGCGCCACGCTCGGGGAGCCGGAGAGGAGCGCGGATGCCGACCGAAGACATGCAGCGGGCCGCCGCCAGCTTCGCGTCCGCCCTCGAAGGCGCCCGTTCCCGCCTGCGCGACGTCAACAGCGAGATGGCGATGGTGCAGGCGTCCTGGCGCGGTGAGGCATCGGTGCGGTTCGGCCAGGCGATGAGCGACTGGGAGCAGGAGTTCGACGTGATCCTGTCGCGGCTGGCGGAGCTGCTGGAGGCGACCGGCGGCCCGATGCCGCGGCCGCGCCTGCCGTGACGCGGCTCGACTTCAGCTTCGCCGATCTGGTGCTGGACCGGATGGGCGCGATCACCGGGGAGCTCGGCGAGCTGCTGGCCGACCTGGAGGCCCGGGTCGAGCCGGAGCTGGCCGGCTGGACCCCGGAGGCGCGGGAGGAGTACTGGCGCGCCCAGCGCGACTGGGCCCGCGCGGCCGGGCGGATGCCCGGGTGCCTCGAGCGGGCGCGGGCGGCGTTCGGGGAGCTGTCTTCACGCGCGTGAAGACGGAATAGGGAAGGCGTGAAGACACGCCGTCCACACTGCCCCCATGAAGCCCGTCGAAGTGAGCGTCCTCGCCTCGGACCCGATCACGCACGCCGGCGCGGTGAGCCTGCTGGACAACCATCCCGACGTCCGGCTGACCGACCTCGTGCCGGACGTGTTGCTGGTGATGGAGGACCACGTCACCGAGACCGTGCTCGGCGAGATCCGGGCGGCCAAGGCGTCCCACGTCGTGCTGGTCGTCGAGCACTTCCGCGAAAGCGACCTGATGGCGGCGCTGGAATGCGGCGTGGTGGCGATCCTGCCGCGCCGCGAGACGGGCGGCGCCGAGCTGGTCACGGCGGTGCTCGCCGCGGGCGACGGCACGGCCAACCTGCCGCCGCGGCTGCAGGGCGCGCTGCTCGCGCAGGTGCAGCGGATGCGCAAGGACGTCCTGGAGCCGAACGGGCTCACGCTCTCGGGGCTGGCGGCGCGTGAGTGCGACGTGCTGCGGCTGGTCGCCGAGGGCTTCGGGACCGAGGAGATCGCGGCGAAGCTGTGCTACTCGGAGCGGACCGTGAAGAACGTGCTGTACGGCCTGATGACGCGCTGCGGCCTGAACAACCGCGCGCACGCCGTCGCCTACGCGCTGCGGGCCGGCGCAATCTGAGACGTTCTCTTTGCCGCTGTCACCTTTTCGGGGCTAGGGTCCCGATCATGGCGCTCACGGCAGTGGAGATCGCGGCCTCCGTCCGGGCCGGGAAGCTCGATCCGGTGCGGGTCACCGAGGAGACCCTCGACCGCATCGCCGCGGCGGACGGCGTCATCGGCTCCTTCCGGCGGGTACGCGCGGAGGAGGCGCTGAAGGAAGCCGCGGAGGTCGCCGCGCGGCCCGATCTCGCGTCGCTGCCGCTGGCCGGGGTGCCGGTCGCCGTCAAGGACGTCACGGAGGTGGCCGGCGAGTACGCGTCGCACGGCTCGCCGGCGGGATCGTCCGCGCGGGCCGGCGCGGACGGCGTGATCGTGGCGCGGCTGCGCGCGGCGGGCGCGGTGATCGTGGGGCTGACGCGGGTGCCGGAGCTGTGCATCTGGCCGATGAGCGACACCCCGGACGGCATCGCCCGCAACCCCTGGGACCCGACGTATGCCGCGGGCGGATCGTCGGGCGGCAGCGCGGCGGCGGTGGCGGCCGGCCTGGTCCCGCTGGCCCACGGTACGGACGGCATGGGCTCGGTCCGCCTCCCGGCGGCGATGTGCGGCCTGGTGGGGTTGAAGCCGGGCGCGGACCTGCTGGCCGAGGGCGGCTGGTTCGGCATGTCGGTGCACGGCCCCCTGGCCACGACGGTCGCCGACACGGCGTTGCTGCTTTCGGTGCTGGCTTCCGCTCCCGAGCTGGCTTCGGTGCCTTCGCCGTCTCCGGTCCGCATCGGCGTGTCGACGACGGTGCCGCTGCTGCGCACCCCGGTCCCGAAGGAGCTGGTGGCGGCGGTCTCCACGGCGGCGGCCCACCTGGCGGCGGCCGGTCACGCGATCGCCCCGGCGGCACCGCGCTACCCGGCGACGATGGTCCTGGGCATGACGGCCCGCTGGCTCGCGGGTCCGGCGGTCCAGGCGCGCGCCTTCGACGTGGCGCGGTTGCAGCGCCGGACCCGGGCCCACATCCGCGCGGGCCGGCTGGTCGAGCGGGCGGGACTCCTCCGGGAAAGCACGCGTGACCGGTGGGTTTCCCGGGCGGAGGAGTTCTTCGCGTCGCACGAGGTGCTGCTGACGCCGACGCTGTCGCACTGGCCGGTGAAGGCGGGACGCTGGCACGAGCGCGGCTGGCTGGCGAACGTGCTGCCGTCGACGCGGCTGGCGGGTTTCACGGGCCAGTGGAACTTCGCGGGCTACCCGGCGATCACGGTCCCGGCGGGCCGGTCGGCGGTGTCGGGGCTGCCGACTTCGGTGCAGCTGGTGGCGCGGCCGGGAGGGGAGTCGCTGCTGCTGGGCTTGGCGGCCCAGCTGGAAGCGGCGAACCCCTGGTCCCGGACAGCGCGCAACTGAAAAGCCGCATTCGAAGACCCCCGGTCTCCGAATGCGGCCACCACGACCTGGGAAAGCTCAGGAGCCCGGCTTGCTGCCCGTCGGCGAGAGCGGCTTCGCGCCGTTGCCGTTCGCCGGCTTGGTCGCCGGGCCGTTCGAGTTCGCCGGCTTGGCCGCCTGCGGTGCCGGCTTCGGGACCGCGGCCGGCTTGGGGGCCGGCTTCGGCGCCGCCGACTTCGGAACGGCCGGCTGCACCACCGGAACGACCGGCGCCGCCGGTGTGGTCGCCGACTCCGAGTCGCCACCGACCAGCCTTGACGCCTGCGGGATCACGGCCTCCTCCGGCAGCGTCGCCAGCTGCGTCTCGCTCCGGTTGAGGATGTCCTCCGCCATCGCCAGGCTCTTGCGCGCCTGCTCGCGGATCTCCGCCAGCCGCTCGACCTTCCGGTTCGCCACCGTCGTCCGCTGGGCCGCCTGCGTGGTCGCCTCGTCGAGCCGCCGCTTGGCCTCGGCGGTCGCTTCGTCGAGCCGTCGCTTCGCCTCCGCCGTCGCCTCCGCGAGCCGGCGCTCCGCCTGGTTCTTGCTCGCCGTGCGCTGGTCGGCGACGTGCTTCTCCAGCGCCGCCTTCTGGGCCGCCTGGGACGCCTCGAACTCGCGCTCGAGCTTCCGGCGCTTCCGCTCGGCCTCGTTGTCCAGCAGCTCGCGCCGCTGGGCCGCCTCGACCGTCAGCCGCTGAACCTCGGCGCGCGTCTCCGCCAGCGCGCTCTCGTGCTCCGTGTGCAGCAGGTCGGCCTGCTTGTCCAGCTCCTCGACCAGCCTCGTGTAGCGCTCGCGCAGCTTCGTCGACGCCTCCGTCGAGGAGGCCCACGTCTTCTCCGCGGCCACCTCGGCACGCTTGATGATCTCGTCGGCGCGCGCCTGCGCGAGCGTCACCGTGCGCTGCATCCGCTCGTCGAGGTCCTCGAGCCGCTCCGGCGGCTTCTTCAGCTCCTCGACGCGGGCTTCCAGCACCGCGACCTGCTGCCGGACGGACTCGACCTCGCGGGTCGCGGCGGCGGCCTGCGCCGTCGCGGCGTCGCGTTCGCTGAGCACCCGGCGCAGCTGGGCCTCGATGTGGTCGAGGTACTGCCGGACCTCGTTGCGGTCGAAGCCGTGCCAGGCCTGGGTGTATTCACGACGGAGGGGAAGGAGGCCGTTGAGGGCGGTTGCGGCGGGGTCGCGCTCAGGAACCATGGGCCCGACCGTACCCGGGCACCCGCCGCCTCCGCCTTCCGGCTTGACGAATCACCAACACGTGTCGCCGTGTCGCCGGAACGGCCTCACCCCGGAAACGCAGTGTCACCAGTGGAAGTCACCAGTGGAAGCCGCGCGAAAGCCGGGCCAGCGCCATCGCCGCGCGCGAGAGGTGTTTCTCGCCACGTCCGATCTTGAGTTCGCCCGAACCGCCCGCCGCGGTCGAATCCGGGAAGATGCGGAAACCCTGGTACGCGATCGCGTCGGTGAGCCCCGGCGTGAGCGTGTAGGCCAGCCCGATCGCCTGCCCGGCCGGGGTGCCGATGTGCTTGGGCCGCTCGACGAGCGCCGTCATCACCATGTCCGCGGCCTGTTCCGGCGACTTCGTCGGGAACGCGTCGTAGATCTTCGTCGGGCGGATCATCGGCGTGCGCACCAGCGGCATGTGGATGGTGGTGAACGTGATCCCGTCGCCGTGCGTCTCGGTCGCCGCGATCCGCGAGAAGTAGTCCAGCGCCGCCTTCGACGCCGCGTACGCCGAGAAGCGCGGCGCGATGCCCTGCACGCCGATCGACGAGACGTTCACGATGTGCCCGAACTTCCGCTCCGACATGTGCGGCAGCACCGCGAGGATCAGCCGGACCGCGCCGAAGTAGTTGATGGCCATGGCGCGCTCGTAGTCGTGCATCCGGTCGTAGGACAGCTTGATCGACCGGCGGATCGAGCGGCCGGCGTTGTTCACCAGCATGTCGATCCGGCCGTGCTCGGCCAGCATCGCGTCGACGGCCTTGCGCACCGAGTCCTCGTCGGTCAGGTCGGCCGGGTACACCGACGCCGTGCCGCCGGCGGCGACGATCTCGTCGCGGACCTCTTCCAGCTCGTGCTGGCGGCGCGCGACGAGCAGCGGGACACCGCCGGCGGCCGCCACCTTCAACGCGGTCGCGCGGCCGATGCCCGAGGACGCGCCGGTGATGATCACGCGGCGGCCGTCGAGCTCGCCGCGGGGGCCGTGCTTGCGCGCGCGGAAGGGGTCGAGGTGCTCGCGCCAGTAGCGCCACAGCGTCGGCGCGTACTCCTCCAGCCGCGGGACCTCCACGGTGCCGGCCAGCGCCTTGCGCGTCTCGGCCGAGGAGAACACCGACGGGAACGCCATCGTGTCCAGCAGCACCGGCGGGATGCCGAACCGCTCCATCACGGCGTCGCGGGCGATGGTGACGCCGGGGATGTGCTCGGTCAGCTTGACGAGCCCGACGATCCGCTTCGAGATCCCTTCGCCCAGCTGCACGGTGATCGTCGGCGCGCCCGCGGCCCGCGCGAAGGCGTTGTAGACCGAAACGACCGGCTGCGGCTCGGGGTTGACCAGGTGGAAGGCGTGCCCGTCGAGACCGGGCTTGACCACCAGCTCCAGCAGCGCCTTGGCGACGTAGTCGACCGGCACGATGTTGGTGTCGCCGAGGTCGGGCCCGACGATCGGGAGCACGTCGGGCAGCCCGGACAGCCGGTTGATCGCGGGGAAGAGGTAGTACGGGCCGTCGATCTTGTCCATTTCGCCGGTCTCGGAGTGCCCGACGACGACGGCGGGCCGGTACACCCGCCACGGCACCTCGTCCTGCTCGCGGACGATCTTCTCGGCTTCGAACTTGGTCCGGTGGTACGGCGTGACCAGCCGCTGCCCGGCGTCGAACATCTCCTCGGTGAAGACGCCTTCGTGGTCGCCCGCGACGGCGACCGACGACACGTGGTGCAGGCAGCCGGCGCGAAGGTCCGCGGCGAGGTCGACGACGGCCCGCGTGCCGTCCACATTGGCCTTGATGCTGGCTTCGTCGTCGGCGGTGAGGTCGTAGAGCGCGGCGAGGTGGACGATGTGGTCGACGCTCCCGCGCAGCTCGGCGCGGTCGGCTTCGGACACGCCGAGCAGCGGCTCGCCGAGGTCGCCGGTGATCAGCGTGACGCGGTCGGAGTGCGGCCACTGGTCGACCAGCGCGGCCAGCTTGGCCCGCGAGGACGCGCGCACCACGAGGGCGACGCGGTCGTCGTCGGGGCGGGAGAGCAGCAGCCGGGTGAAGTGACGCCCGATCAGTCCGGTCGCGCCGGTCACCAAGAACGTCGCCATTGTGTTCACACCTCTCGCCGCCACAGCCCTGACCCTGGGCATTCTGCTGCATGGCGACGCGCACGACCACCGTTTCGAAACGTGATGTTACCCACGAGTAACTTAGGCTGGGTCCGCGATGACGACGCGGTTCTCCTCGTAGCCGTCCGATCCGCCGACCCAGCGGCCGCCGCACGTCACCAGCACCACGCGGTGCGGGCCGGACGGGCCGAACAGGTAGTCGGCGCGCGCCGGCAGGTCGTTCTTGTGCACGGTGACCAGCTGCGAGATCCGGTACCGCCACGTCTTGCCCACACTGTCCACAATGGTCACTTCGGTGCCGATCCGGGCGGTCCACAGCTCGGCGAACGGCCCGGTCGCGCCCCGCCAGTTCACGTGGCCGGCGAACACGCTCGCCCCGCCCGCCGCGTCGAGTGACGCACCCCACCAGGCCGCCTGCCCGAGGTCCGCGGGCACCGGCAGCTCCCCGCCGGGGCCGAGGTTCTGGCGCACCAGCGTCGCCGTCCCGCCGCCGGGCAGCCGCACGGTGCCCGGCCGCTGCGGCGGCGGGGACGGCGGTGGCGCGGCCGACGACGGCGTCTGCGGTGTCTGTGCGGCCGGCGCGGCCGGAGTCGCGGGCGCGGAGGCCGTCGGGGATGGGGACGGCACCGCGGCCGCGGCTCCCGCCGCGCCCGCGGCGGGCAGCGCGGTGCCGCTCACGACGGCCACCGGCGGCGCGGCGACCACGGTGGAGCCGAACTGCACGGCGAGCACCGTCGCCGCGCCGAGTGCGAAGCCGGCGAGTAGCCGGCCCCGGCCGGGCTTCCGGCCGGGCGGATCCGGGTGACCGCCGGGCGGCTCGTCACTCCCGGCCGCCCAGCCGATGCCCCGGTGCCATTCGTCGACGAACCAGTCGTCGCCCCGCCAGCCGCCGTCGTGGTTCGCCACGCCGCTACCGCCGGGACGCCCGCCGCGCGGCGACGCCGATCAGCCCGGCCGCCAGCAGCACGAGCAGGCCGAGCCCGGCCAGGCCCGGCACGGAGTAGCTCGTCTCGACGACCCCGCGCGCCTGCGCGACCGGCTGGTCGCCGGCCGGGATCGCGCGCGGGACTTCGTTCGGCTTGTTCGTCAGGCTCAGGGCGAGCGTCTCGCCCGGCTGCACGGTGCCGCACGCCGACGGCGGGTTCTGCGGGTCGTAGGCGTTCGTGTAACCCGGCGGCGGGCTCGCCTCGACGACGCAGATCTCTTGCGGGGTACGGAGGTTCTCGACCGTCACGCTGCCGGTCTTGCCGTCGGTGGTGACGACCGCGGGCTTGCCGTCGGCCCCGGTGAGCGGCTTGCCGTCCTGGCCGAGCGCCGCGGACGTCTTGTCCTTGCCGGTGATCCGCAGGACCGCACCGCCGACGCCGGCGCCGGTGTTCGCGTCCGTCTTGGTCACCTGGACCTTGCCGGGCTTGGCGACGTTGACGACGCCCTGGGCGGTCAGTTCCTTTTCGCCGCCGGTGGAGACCACGCGCTGCTTCCCGGTGTCGATCGGCAGCCGGACGTAAGGCCGGTCGGCCGGCGCGGTCAGCGAGGCCACCAGCTTCGGCTGGTCGCCGGTCGGGGTCAGCTTCACGCGCACGGTGCCGTCGGCACCCGTCTTGAGCGTGACGTCCTTCGCGGCGGCCTGCGGGCTCGCGTTCCCGGCGGCGCTGTCCGCCGTCCCGTCGCCGAGAGTGGCGGCGGTCGCCGTCAGCTTCACCGCGACGCCCGGGATGCCCCTGCCCTCGGCGTTCTTCACGGTCGTGGTCCACTCGGCGGCTTCGCCGAGGTGCTGGTCGCCCTTCGGCGTGGTCACCGAAGCGGTCCACGGCCCGCGGTTGGCTTCGGCGTCCGCCTTCAGCCGCTCGACGGCGTCGGCCGCGGCCTCCAGGTGGTTTTTGGGGTCGTGCATGTACTGGAGGTGCCCGTCCGCGTCGTAGGCGATCTTGTCGGCGGGCAGGTCCACGTTCTTGTCGGCCGGGGTGCGCGGCGCCGCGGTCCACGAGTGCAGGAGGTGTGCGAGCGCGATCGCTTCGTTCTGGTCCTTGGTGTCGCCGTAGCGCAGCAGGAGGTACGAGATGTTCGCGGCGTCCTCGGCGGGCAGCTTCGTGCCCCACTTCGTGAGCAGCTCGTCGCCGGGCTTGTACTGCTCGTCGGTGTCCGGCGCCTTGAGCATGAAGCTCACGCAGAACACCTGCTGCCCGCCGACGACGTACGACCCCAGCCAGACCGTTTTCTCCGCGTGTTCGTCCTGGCCCCCGACGTGGGCCCCGAGGCCTTCCTGGACCGCGGCCGAGGCAGCAGGCGCGCCGGCCGTCACAGAAAGGGTGCCGAGCAGGGCCGCGGCGACGAGACCGGTGAGCGCGCGAACACCCGCGCGCGGGCGTGTTGACCACCCCATGGTGTCAATGCTCCTTCGTTCGACGCGCGGCAGCGCCCGGCGTCTCTCTGCAGGTCACACGACTGATCAAGTCCCCGACGCGCATTCGGTGAACGTCCGAGCACGCGAGGTGAGCGTTGCGTCAAGGGGCGAAACTGTGTACCGCTCTTCGGGTGGCTGTCGCCGAACGGTCGTGTCGGCCCCTCGCTTACCGTGTCGTCCGCGGCGGGGGGACGGCCGTCGAGTAAAGTTGTCTTTACTCGGCGGGAACCGCTCGTCCCCGGCGGTCGTTGAACCCGATGCAGCGATGATCCACGAAGCAGCAGATCCAGGAGGATCAGGTGCGTTCCAGTAGCAACCCGGCGTTCCGCAACCTGCCCGGCGGCGGAACCCAGACTTACGGGCAGTACGGGCCCCCGGTGGGCTTCAACCAACCCCAGGGCGGCGTGCCCGGGTACGACCCGGGCCGGGCCACCGCCGGCGAGGGCGACCGCCCGATGACCGTCGACGATGTCGTCATCAAGACGGGCATGTCCCTCGGCGTCGCGCTGCTCGTCGGGGTGATCACGGCAATCTGGGCGCAGGTCCAGATCACGGAGACCGGCCGGATCTCCGGTGCCCTCCTCGGCGCGATGCTCGGTGGCCTCATCGTCGGGCTCGTCATCTCGCTGGTGATCATCTTCCGGCAGAAGCCCAGTGGCGCGCTGACGCTGACGTACTCGGCGGCCGAAGGACTGTTCCTCGGTGCGCTGAGCGGGGTGTTCCAGGCGATCTACCCCGGTATCGCGCTGCAGGCGATCGTCGGCACCGCGGGTGTGTTCATCGGCATGCTGGTGGTCTACAAGACGGGCGCGGTGAAGGTCACCCCCAAGCTGACCAAGTGGATCGTCGGTGCCACCGTCGGTGTCGCCATCCTGATGCTGTTCAACCTGATCAGCTCGCTGGCCTTCGGCTTCAACCCGCTGCGCGGCGGCGGCACCATGGCCATCATCTTCAGCCTGGTCTGCATCGGCATCGCGGCTTTCAGCTTCCTGCTCGACTTCGACCAGGCCGACCGGATGATCCGTGAGGGCATGCCGTCGAAGTGGGCCTGGTACACCGCCTTCGGTCTGATGACGACGCTGGTCTGGCTGTACCTCGAGATCCTGCGGCTGCTTTCGTACTTCCGTGAGTAATCTGGCTCACAGTTCCGCAGTGAAGGCGCTCCGTAACCGGCGGGGCGCCTTTTCTGTGGGTAATTCGTGCATTTGTGGACCCCGCTGCGGGCGGCGATCACCCTGCGTGTTTGATGAGCCGGTCGGTTCTCATTTCACATGTGTGAGGTTCACAGTGAGCGTTCCCCCTCCGGCCCCCGGGGGCCAGCAGCCGGTGGGTCAGCCCGATCCTTACGGACCGCCTTCGGGCGGCCAGCCGCAGCAGCCGTACGGCCAGCCGGGCCAGTACGGCCCGCCGCCGCAGGGCCAGCCGGGCCAGTACGGCCCGCCGCCCGGCCAGTTCCCGCCCGGCCAGCAGGGGTTCCCGCCCCCGCCGCCGGCTCCGCCGAAGCGCTCGAAGGCCCTCGGCCTGATCCTGGGCGGCATCGGTGCGATCGTGGTGATCGGCCTGATCGCCGTGGGGATCGTCTCCTTCATGAAGTCGCCGGCCACCTCGAACGCCGGTGACTGCCTCACGATCACCGAGTTCACCCAGGGCGGCGACGACCCGGCGAAGGCCGACTGCAACGACCCGAAGGCGAACGTCAAGGTCGCCAAGAAGCTGGAGACCTCCTCGGAGAACTGCCCCGGCGGCTCCGACGCGGGCTACGACACCTATTCGGTCAGCGGCCGCAGCTCGTACAAGCTGTGCCTGATGATCAACGCGAAGCAGGGCGACTGCCTGGCGAACTTCACGTCGCAGACCAAGGGTTACCTGAAGGTCCCGTGCACCGACCCGACCAAGGACGGCGAGCTCGTCAAGGTCGTGACGGGCCAGGCCGACAAGAGCGTCTGCGAGGGCACCGACGCCACGCGCGTCGCGGTGTACCCGGAGCCGGCGACGACGATGTGCGTCAAGACGAACGAATAGCCGTGACCTGACGAAGGCCCTCTCGCCGCGCCGGCGAGAGGGCCTTCGTCGCGTTCAGGGGTCAGGAAAGGCGCTCGATGATCAGCGCCATGCCCTGGCCGCCGCCGACGCACATCGTCTCGAGGCCGAACTGCTTGTCGTGGTGCTGCAGGGAATTGATCAGCGTCGAGGTGATCCGGGCGCCGGTCATGCCGAACGGGTGGCCGACCGCGATCGCGCCGCCGTTGACGTTCAGCCGGTCCAGGTCGATGCCAAGGTCCTGGTACGACGGGATGACCTGCGCCGCGAACGCCTCGTTGATCTCGACCAGGTCGATGTCGCCGATCGACAGCCCCGCGCGCGAGAGCGCCTGCTTGGACGCCTCGACCGGGCCGTAGCCCATGATCTCCGGCGAAAGCCCGGTGACGCCGGTGGACACGATCCGCGCCAGCGGCGTCAGGCCCAGCTCGCGTGCCTTCGTGTCGGACATGACGACCAGCGCCGCCGCGCCGTCGTTGAGCGCGCAGCAGTTGCCCGCCGTGACCCGGCCGTCCGGGCGGAACACCGGCTTCAGGCCGGAGACGCCGTCCACGGTGACGCCGGCGCGCGGGCCGTCGTCCTTCGAGACGACCGTGCCGTCCGGCAGCGTCACCGGGGTGATGTCCTTGGCCCAGAAGCCGTCCGCGATGGCCTTCTCGGCCAGGTTCTGCGAGCGGACCCCGAACTCGTCCATCTCCTCGCGCGTGATGCCCTTCAGCCGCGCCAGGTTCTCCGCGGTCTGGCCCATGGCGATGTAGACGTCCGGGACGTTGCCCTCGGTCCGCGGGTCGGTCCAGGTGTCGGTGCCGGACTCCGCGGTCGCCTTGGTGCGCGCCTCGGCGTCGGCGAACAGCGGGTTGTGCGTGTCGGGCCAGGAGTCCGAGCTGCCCTTCGAGAACCGCGAGACGGTCTCGACGCCGGCCGAGATGAAGACGTCGCCTTCACCGGCCTTGATCGCGTGGAACGCCATCCGGGTGGTCTGCAGGCTGGAGGAGCAGTACCGGGTGATCGTGCAGCCGGGCAGGTGGTCGTAGCCCAGTTCGACGGCGACCGCGCGGCCCATGTTGAACCCGGACTCGCCGCCCGGCAGGCCGCAGCCCAGCATCAGGTCGTCGATGTCGGCGGGGTCGAGCTGCGGCACCTTGGCCAGTGCGGCCCGGACCATCTGCACGGTCAGATCGTCGGGCCGCATGCCGACCAGCGAGCCCTTGTTGGCCCGCCCGATGGGCGAGCGAGCGGTGGAGACGATGACGGCTTCAGGCATGACGTGACACATCCTCGTATCGCGAGCTAAGCAGTTGCTCACCATACTGCCGGGTACGGCGTCCCGGTCAAAGCCGAACGCGATCAAGGCAACACTGCCGCGCGTAGCGCGTCCGTTGAGGGTGGAGGTGGGGGCATGGGCGGACACTCCCGGCACCGGGTGGTCCGCACCGGAACGCCGCGACCGGACAGCGGAGTGGACAACGCCATGGGGCGGCCGTTTAGGCTGGCGGTCGTGGAGTACGCAGAGCACATCGCAGACCTCGTGGGCAACACCCCCCTGGTCAAGCTGAACTCGTTGACCAAGGGGCTCAAGCCGCTCGTGCTGGCCAAGGTCGAGTACCTGAACCCGGGTGGCTCGGTCAAGGACCGCATCGCGCTGCGCATGATCGAGGCCGCCGAAGCTTCCGGCGAGCTGCGCCCGGGCGGCACGATCGTGGAGCCGACGTCCGGCAACACCGGCGTCGGCCTGGCCATGGTCGCCCAGCGCAAGGGCTACCGGTGCGTGTTCGTCTGCCCGGACAAGGTCAGCGAGGACAAGCGCAACGTGCTCAAGGCGTACGGCGCCCGGGTCGTGGTGTGCCCGACGGCGGTCGCGCCCGAGCACCCGGACTCCTACTACAACGTCTCCGACCGCCTGGTCCGCGAGATCGAGGGCGCCTGGAAGCCCAACCAGTACGCCAACCCGCAGAACCCGGAGAGCCACTACCTCTCGACCGGCCCCGAGCTGTGGAAGCAGACCGACGGCAAGCTCACCCACTTCGTCGCGGGCGTCGGCACCGGCGGCACGATCTCCGGCACCGGCAAGTACCTCAAGGAGGTCAGCGACGGCCGCGTGCAGGTGGTCGGCGCCGACCCGGAGGGCTCGGTCTACTCCGGCGGCAGCGGGCGTCCCTACCTGGTCGAAGGTGTCGGCGAGGACTTCTGGCCGGACACCTACGACCGCGACATCGCCGACGAGATCATCCCGGTCTCCGACGCCGACTCCTTCCAGGTCACGCGGCGCCTCGCGCTGGAGGAGGGCCTGCTGGTCGGCGGCTCCTGCGGGATGGCCGTCGCCGCCGCGCTGAAGCTCGCCGAGCGGCTCACCGAGGACGACGTCGTGGTCGTGCTGCTGCCCGACGGCGGCCGCGGCTACCTGACGAAGGTGTTCAACGACACTTGGATGTCCTCCTACGGTTTCCTGCCGCCGGACTCCTCGGGCGCGACGGTCGCCGACGTGCTCACGAAGAAGAGCGGCTCGCTGCCCGATCTGGTGCACTCTCACCCGAACGAGACCGTCGCGGAGGCCATCGCGATCCTCTCCGAATTCAGCGTGAGCCAGATGCCCGTCGTCAGCGCGGAGCCGCCGGTGATGGCCGCCGAGGTCGTCGGCGCCGTCAACGAGCGCGACCTGCTCGACGCGTTGTTCACCGGCAAGGCGCAGCTGGCCGACCGGCTCGAGCGGCACATGTCCCCGCCGCTGCCGACGATCGGCGGCGGCGAGCAGGTGGGGGCGGCGATGACCGCGCTCGAGGGGGCCGACGGCGCGCTCGTGCTGGTCGACGGCAAGCCGGCCGGGGTCCTCACCCGGCACGACCTCCTGGGCTTCCTGGCCGGTCGCTGACTCGACCGCAGAAGAGTCTTGATCGGTGGACCCGGCAGGGGCGTTACGAGCGCCCTGCCGGGTGATCCGATAGCGTGGGCGCAACTAGAACACTTTCGCGTCCTCGTCAAGGGGGTTCAAGACCCACATGAGTGCACCGCAGCCACCGAACCAGCCGTGGGGTGGCGGCCAGCCACCTCAGGGCCCGCCGAGTGGCCCCCAGCCGCAGCAGGACAACCCGTTCGGCAGCCCGGAGCCGACCCAGGTGGTGCAGCCCGTCCAGCCCCACGGCGGTTCCCCGTTCGGGGAGACGCCGGAGCCGACCCAGGTCGTCCAGCCGGGCCAGCCGGGTGACGGCGGGGCGACCCAGGCGATGCCGCCGGTCGACGCGAACGCGACCCAGATGGTGAACCCGGCCGGCGGCGACGCCCCGGTCGGGGAGTCGACGCAGCTGGTGCCCCCGGGCTCCCAGCCGCCGGCGATCCCGTACACCCCGCCGCCGAGCGCGGCCGACAACCCGGCCGCGGCCTTCGGTCAGCAGCCCGGCGGTTACGGCCAGCAGCCGGGCGGGTTCGGGCAGCAGCCGGGTGGCTTCGGGCAGCAGCCGGGCTTCGGTCAGCCGGGCCAGCCGGGCCAGCCGCCGCAGGGTTTCGGCGGCCCCGGTTTCGGTGGCCCGCAGCAGCCCGGTTTCGGCGGGCCGCAGCAGCCGGGCTTCGGCGGGCCGGCCGCGGGCGGCAACGGCCTGTTCGGCTACATCGCCGGCGGCCTGGTCGCGCTGCTGGCGCTGGTCGCGCTGATCTACTCGTTCAGCTACATGAGCGACGCGAGCGACTATTCGGCGCTCCTCGACCGCGCTCCCAACAAGGAGGCGATCGAACAGCTGCTGAACTCGGCCGGGCTCATCGGGTCGGGCACGCTCTGGTTCTACGTCATCATGATCCTGCTGGGCTCGCTGATCTCGCTGGCCGGCGGCGTCGGCCTGGCGCTGGTGGGCAAGCTGGGCGGGATCCGGAAGTTCGTCCCGATCGCGGTCGTCGCGGGTGGCGCGGTGCTCACGCTGTTCGCCCTGCTGATCAAGATCGGGATGACGCCGAACGCCGAGACGCTCGCGCGGGCGTCCGCCTCCGAGCGGGACACGTTCGGCCTCGGCCTGCCGCCGCTGATCTTCGGCATCCTCATCCTGATCGTCGGCATCGCCGGGCTCATCCCGGCGACCCGGCAGTTCGTCGGCCTCGGCGACGGCGGTGCCGCGCCGGGCGGGCCGCAGGGCTTCGGCGGACCACCCCCGGGCTTCGGCGGCCCGCAGCAGCAGGGTGGGTTCGGCCAGCCCGGACAGCATGGTCAGCATGGTCAGCCGGGCGGGTACGGCCAGCCTGGTGGCTACGGGCAGCCGGGCCAGCACGGTCAGCCGGGTCAGCACGGTCAGCCTGGTCAGCCGCCGCAGGGCTACGGCCAGCCGGGCGGTTACGGGCAGCCGGGCGGGCCCAACCCGTCCAGCGGCGGGTTCCCGCAGCCGTCGAGCGGGGGCTTCCCGCAGCCGGGGCAGCCGGGTGGGTACGGCCAGCCGGGACAGCCCGGTGGGTACGGCCAGCCGGGTCAGCACGGTCAGCCGGGTCAGCCGGGTCAGCATGGTCAGCCTGGTCAGCCGCCGCAGGGCTGGGGTCAGCCGCCGGGCCAGCAGGGTCCGCCGAGCGGCGGGTTCGGCCAGCCGGGCCAGCCCCCGCAGCAGCAGTGGTGAACTGAAGCGAGCATTCGTGCCCCGGAGCCGATTCGGCTCCGGGGCACGCTGCATTTTCCGGGCCCTTAATTGTCCAAAAAGGACAAAAGTCGAGCGGTACCACGGCCCGTAATCGCGTGACAGCATTTCTGCCACTACCGCACAGAAATGATCTTGGGTTCCGCCGTCCGGCCGAATTCGGTTCTCATTCCGGACTGCTTCTCCCGATTCCGACTAGGGTGAACGCCGTCGTCCTGTGCTCGGCTGATGGGGGAGATGTGACCGGTCCGCACCGTTATCCGGTGTCGCATTCGCATTCGTATTCATCGGCTCGGCCATCCGGAGTAACGGCGGTTCTCGCCGGCGTGCTCGGTTTTCCGGCCGCGGTCGCCGCGGCATACGTGCCGGTCAAGACCTACCTCGACATGCCGGCGGAATTCAGCCTCGGCGCGCTGCCGGGCTGGGTACTGGTGGACCTCGCCGCCTACGTCGTCGCGGGCCTGGTGCTGCTCCTCGGTTCACTGGCGACGCTCTTCCGCGCGACGGCGGGGGCGGTCCTGCTCGGCCTGGGCGCGCTGCTGGCCATCGGCGCCCTGCTCACCGAGCCGATGTCGGTGGGCGTCCCCCCGGCCCGGTTCGCCGACGCGATGTTCACCCACGGCGGGTTCGCGATGGCCGACCGCGTCGGCTTGGCGGCGCTGGCGGTGCTCGTGCTGGTACTGGCGTTCCTGCCGCCGACGTTCCGCTACCTGCGGTACCGCACGTCCGTGGTCCCGGTGCTGTCCGGCCAGGGCGCGTACTCGTCCCGGAGCTGGTGAAGGGGCGGTCATGGCGCCCCCGCGGCCCCGGGCGGGGACGGCGGTCGCCGCCGGGGTGCTCGCCGTGCTCGGCGGGCTGTGGTTCCTGACGGGCATCTTCTGGGCGAGCCTCGTCCTGGGATACGGCCAGCTGGACCTGCTGGTCCCCGGCCAGATCGCGGACGCCGTGATCGGCCTGCTGCTCCTGCTCGGCGGAGTTTCGGTGCTCGCGTGCTCGGAGGCGGGCCGCGTGCTTTGCCTGGTTGCCGCCGTCCTCGCGCTGGTCGCCCCGATCGTCGGCTGGGCGCTCCGCTACCAGCGCATCCTCTTCCTCGTCGGCGGTCCCACCGGAATCGACCCCGATGTGCTGCGCGGAATCGTCGTGGCGGCGCCGTTCGTCGCCCTGCTGGTGCTCCTGGCCCTGCCGGCCACCCGCCGATGGACGCGACACTGAGATTCATCCCACCTGACGGGAATGTCAGGGGCGGCCCGTACGCTGAACCGATGGTGGACGACTACTCCGTACTGGGCTTCGAGACACGCGCGATCCACGCCGGTCAGAAGCCCGATCCGCGCACCGGCGCGGTGATCGTGCCGATCTACCAGACCTCGACCTACGCGCAGGATGGCGTGGGCGGGACCCGCGAGGGCGACTTCGAATACTCGCGCACCGCGAACCCGACCCGTTCGGCACTGGAGGAGGCGCTGGCCTCGCTGGAAGGCGGCCGGCACGCGCTGGCTTTCGCGTCCGGCATGGCCGCCTCCGACGTGGTGCTGCGCAGTACCCTCCGCCCCGGTGACCACCTTGTGCTCGGCAACGACGCCTACGGTGGCACGTTCCGCCTGATCGACAAGGTGCTCAGCCTGTGGGGCGTCGAGCACACCGTCGCCGACCTCGCGAACCTCGACGAGGTGCGCGCCGCGATCCGGCCCGAGACGAAGCTGATCTGGTGCGAGTCGCCGACCAACCCGATGCTGGGCATCGCGGACATCGCGGCGCTGGCCGGGGTCGCGCACGACGCCGGTGCCCGCCTGGTGGTCGACAACACCTTCGCGACGCCGTACCTGCAGAACCCGCTGTCGCTGGGCGCGGACATCGTGCTGCACTCGACGACCAAGTACCTCGGCGGCCACTCCGACGTCGTCGGCGGCGCGATCATCACGAACGAGGACGAGCTGCGCGAGCAGTTCTTCTACCTGCGCAACGCCGCGGGCGCGGTGCCGGGGCCGTTCGACGCCTGGCTGACGCTGCGCGGCATCAAGACCCTCGCCCTCCGCATGGAGCGGCACAGCGACAACGCCGAGAAGATCGTCCAGGCCCTGGTCAAGCACCCGAAGGTGGCGAAGGTCTACTACCCGGGCCTGCCGGAGCACCCGGGCCACGAGACGGCGGCGAAGCAGATGCGCCGCTTCGGCGGGATGGTGTCCTTCAGCCACGTGGACGGCGAGCAGGCCGCGCTGGAGGTGGCTTCGCGCACGAAGCTGTTCATCCTCGCCGAGTCGCTCGGCGGTATCGAGTCGCTGATCGAGCACCCGGGCAAGATGACCCACGCGAGCACTGCGGGTTCGACCCTCCAGGTCCCGGCCGACCTGCTGCGCCTCTCGGTCGGCATCGAGGACGGCCGCGACCTGGTCGACGACCTGCTGGCCGCCCTGGGCTGAGTGCGCCCAGGTCAACTCACGTCGAGGCCGCCGCCGTAGAGCCGGTCCACCCGGAGCCGGATGACCACGCGGCGGTCCTCGACCATGTTCCGCAGGAACGCGGCTTCGTCGCCGGGGTCGCTGAACGGCGCCTGCATCGCGAGCAGCTCCCGGCCGGTCTCGTCCCCGGGCACCGCACTGACCGGTGACACCTCGGCCAGCCCTTCGGCGACGGCGAAGGCCAGGTGGTCGTCGCTGCTGACGTGCAGCGAAGCGTGCGGGTCACGCGCGAGCTGGCGGACCTTCGCGCGCCCCGCCGTGGACCCGATCCGCACCACGCGCTCGTCCGGATCCCAGGCGTAGGCGACCGTGGACAGGTGCGGGAAGCCGCCGCGGTTGACCGTCGCCAGTGCGCCCAGGCTGTGGGCACCCAGCAGCCGGCTCGACGCTTCTTCGGTGGGCTTGGCGGGGCCGGGACCGCGGCCCGGCTCGTAAACGGTGGTCACCCGATGATCATCGGGGACCGGCGGACCCGGCGGAAGAAGGCACTTTCGTGTGCCCGGGGAACACGGAGGTAACCCGCCAGGTCAGGGGTTGTAGTTGCCGTGCACGACACCGCCGGGCGACGATGTGCCGGTGGCCGGCAGGTTCGCGCCGTCGACGCAGCCGCCGACCAGTTCGACGTGGCTGTCGTGGCGGATGTACTGGGCCGGGGTGCCGCACGAGGCGTTGTCCACGGTGAAGTACGCGGCGCCCGTCAGCGCGGCGGCCGAGGCCAGCCCGATCACGAGCGGGAGCAGCCCGGCGGAGCGGGTGGCGCGAGCCCGTCGGGCCGTGTTCGCGTCGTTCCCCGATGCCATGGTTGCTCCTTGTTTACCGCATGTTGACGCGACCCAGGGTACCCGGCTCACGGTCCTGTCAACCTGTGGAGTTCCTGAGTGGCATAGTCCGGCCCATGGAACTCGTCACCCTCGAGCGGATCCAGGCCGCCCGGGAACTCCTCAAAGGAGTGACCCGGGTGACGCCGATGGAGCACGCGCGCGACCTGCGCCGGCTCCACGGCGGTCCGGTACACCTGAAGTGCGAAAACCTGCAGCGGACGGGCTCGTTCAAGATCCGCGGCGCCTACACCCGCATCCACGGCCTCACCGGGGCCGAACGCGAGCGGGGCGTCGTCGCGGCCAGCGCCGGCAACCACGCGCAGGGCGTCGCGCTGGCGTCGTCGCTGCTCGGCGCCAAGTCGACCGTCTTCATGCCGCTGCGGGCGCCGCTGCCGAAGCTCGCCGCCACCCGCGGCTACGGCGCCGACGTCCACCTGCACGGCGCACTCCTGGAAGAGACGCTCCGGGCCGCGATCGAGTTCGGCGAGCGGACCGGGGCGGTGTTCATCCACCCCTTCGACCACCCGGACGTCATCGCCGGCCAGGGCACGGTCGGCCTGGAGATCCTCGAGCAGGTGCCGGGCGTGAAGACCATCCTGGTCGCCACCGGCGGCGGCGGGCTGGTCGGCGGGGTCGCGTGCGCGGTGAAGGCGCTGCGCCCGGACGTCCGCGTCGTCGGCGTCCAGGCCGAGGAGGCCGCCGCGTACCCACCGTCGCTGGCCAAGGGGGCACCGGTCCGGCTGGGCTCGACTTCGACGATGGCCGACGGCATCGCAGTCGGCGAACCGGGCCTGGTGAGCTTCGCGCACGTCGCGTCGCTGGTGGACGACGTCGTGACGGTGTCCGAGCAGTCCCTCTCCCGGGCGGTGCTGCTCTGCCTGGAACGCCGGAAGCTGGTGGTCGAGCCGGCCGGCGCGGCGACGGTCGCGGCCCTGCTGCAGCACCCCGGGATCTTCGAGCCCCCGGTGGTGGCGGTCCTCTCGGGCGGCAACGTCGACCCGGTGCTGCTCCTGCAGATCATCCAGCACGGCATGACGGCCGGCGGGCGCTACCTGCGTCTCCACCTGCGCGTCCCGGACCGCCCGGGGTCGCTCGTGGGCGTGCTGTCCCGCGTGAGCGAGCTGGGCGCGAACGTCCTCGACGTCGAGCACTCGCGGATCTCGGGCAGCCTCGACCTCGGCGAGGCCGACATCGTGCTGGCGCTGGAAACCCGCGGTCCCGAGCACTGCAAGGACCTCGAGATCGCGCTGACGGACGCGGGCTACACCGTCGTCTGAGGTTCTTCCCCGGTGATGGCCGCCAACGCCAGGTCCTTGGCGGGCTCGGGGACCTCCGACGGCGCGGTGAAGCGGCGGGCCCGGATGTGGGCGACCAGGTCCGGGTCCGGCGGCACGCCGTGCTCACGCAGGTAGTACGCCACCGCGCCGGGCCAGGCCCAGGTGCCGTCGGTGCGGAAGTTCATCGGCACCGCGTCCGGGCGGTCCGGCGCGAACGCGTCCGGGCCGTTGCTGCGCGAGGCCAGGATGACCGGCGCCGCGTCGAGGTACGCGAGCACACGCTCGGCCTCGGCCGGAACGAGCGGACGGCGCCGCACCAGGGGCTTGCCCGCCGCGTCTACGCCGTCGTAGATCCGCGGCGTGCGCACCTCGCCGTCGGCGACCGGCGGGGTCAGCCCGGCGCGTTCGCGCAGCCAGGCCGGGATGTGCTCGTCGGCGCGCGGGAAGAACCGCAGCTCGTCCTGGAACCCGATCGGCGGCGGCTGCTGCCGGAACGGCGGTTCGAGGTCGGGCCGCACGAAGTCGACGTCGGGCGGCTGCGCCGGCTCGAACACCAGGATCGCGCCCAGCCAGGTGCCGAGGCCGGGCTGGTACATGCCCGAGCGCAGCACCCCGAGCAGCCGCACCGCTTCCGGGTGCGGCTGTCCGGGCCGGGGCAAGCCGTCCGGTCCGGTCACCAGCAGGTCGGTTTCGACGTGCCGCCCGGCGGCCCGGTACTCGACGCGCAGCTGCTGCCACCCCGGCGGCACCTGCGACGTCAGCACCGCCCCGATCTGGCGGACGATCTCCTGCTGCTGCTCCGGGCGCAGCGGCCCCGGTGGCCGGGTCATGTCGAGCGCTCGCCGACCCACGTGCCGGCGAGCAGGTTCGCCGGCAGGTACTCCGACTCCACCTCGATGGTGACGCCCGCGTCGCGCGCCAGGCACGCGATGGCCAGCGGGCCCAGCGCCACGTACCCGAACGGGCTGGTGCGCTGGTCTTCGGTGGACCAGAACCGCTTGTGCAGCTCCAGGGCGTTGGCGAGGGACTTGTTGAACTTGGCGTCGTCCCGCTGGGTGAGGTGGTAGAACATCTCGATCGGCGGGTAGTAGCGCTGGAGGACGGCGTCGGCGTCGAGCTGGCGCAGCCCGGCCGGGTCGGTGCCGGCCATCGCGGACAGGATCTCCTCGACGAGGCCCTCACCCCGCGTCCAGTACGTCTGCAGCGCCCCCACCCACGAGTAGACGAACTCGTCGTACTCGATCGTGGACGCGCGCAGCAGGTCCTGCGGGATGGCGGCGAGCAGGTCGATGCGCGGTCGTTCGCGGCAGATCATGGCCAGCCACAAGGCGTCCAGCCACGACACCGCGTTGGCGTTCATGTTCGGGCCGACGGCCTCCCGGCGCAGGGTGGCCTCGCCGTACCGGAATTCGACCTCGCCCTCGGTCCGGCTCGAGACGAGGAACAAGGCGGCCCCCGCCTGCATGGCGCGGACCGTCGCTTCCCACGTGTCGAGCCATTCCGCCTGCGGGTCGCCGATCGTCCGGAAGCCCAGCTCCTCGAGCGACCGGGTCATCGCGCGGTACACGCCGCCCCCTTGGGGGCTGCGCTCGATCAGCATCGGGAGCTTCTTGATCCCCGGACCGAGGATCTTGAGGTCCTGTTCGGCGACGGCCTCGTCGACCGGGTGCCGGCTCACGCTACGCACGTTGACGGTCTCTTTCTCAGGTGTTGGGGGGCTTGGTCGTCGTGATCGACAGGTCGAAATACTTGAGGTTGTAGCCACCGTACACCGGCTTTTTCACCGGGTTTCCGTCCTTGTCCACCTTCGGTGTCCCGTCGGGTTCGAAGTCCGCTTCCTCGCGCACGCGCGCCCTCGCCACCGAGTAGTCGAGGGCCTCCATGTCCAAGGAGTCCTGCAGTTCGACCGCGAGGGCCTTTTCCGCGGGCGTCCCGTGCTTCCGCATGTTGTCGATGATGCTCTCGACGTACTTCGGGTGCCCCTGCTCGAAGTTGGTCTTCTGGTCGAGGCCCTTGCGGGTGCCCAGTTCGGCGTTCGGGCTCTTCGCCTCGACGATGACGTGCCGGGTCTCACCGGTGGTCTTGTCGGTGACCTCGTAGATCTGGTCGAACCGGCCGGAGCCCGGCTTCTCCCCGCCGCCGGGACGGGTGTTGTCGCCGTGGACCTCCGGGTCCGGCAGTTCCTTGACGTCGTACCGGTCCGGCGGGTACCGGTCGGCGACGGCGTCCCGGGCGGCGTGCTCGCCGAGGTCCTCGCCGTAGTCGGTGCGGGCCCTGTGCGCCGCGGCGCGCTGCTCTTCGAGCTCGTCGGTGAGCGTCCCGGCGTCGCGGTGCGTGCGGTAGTCCGCTTCGACGCCCCGGGCGTGCGCGTTCGCCGCCGCCCGCTCGTCGATCAGCTGCTGGGCCCGGTCCTTCTGCGCCTGGGTCGCCCGGTGCTCGGGATCCGGGACGTCGTTCCGGTATTCGGCGGGCACGTAGTTGTCGGACTTGGTTTCGAACCGCTCGCCCGCCGGGTTGTCCGGCTCCTCGCGGATCTTCTCGACCCGCGCGCCGTCGTGGTCGTGCTGTACGGCGTTCTTCCGCTGGAACTCGCCGTTGCTGTCCGGGCCGTAGTAGTACTTGCTGCGGTAGTCGAGGTCGTTGATCTTTTCCTTCATCGACGCCGGGGGCTGCCGGGTCTCGATTTCGACCGGCTCGGCGGGGATCGGGCGGCGGTTGCCGTCCCCGCGGTGCTGCGCGCTGTCGGCGTCGACGTCGCGCGGGTCGCCGTGGTGCGAGTCCGGCGCGAAGCCGTCGTCGCCCGCGCGGTGCGTCGAGCCGTCCGGGTGGTGGGTGTTCCACTCGCCGTCCGGCGGGATGCGGGGACGCATCCGGCCGTCCGGGCCGATCTCGTAGTCGGACGAGAAGACGCGGCCGTGCGAGTCCGTCCACGCCGGCTTCGTCGGGGCCATGACCTCGGTGTCGAGCTCGCGCGAAAGCCGGTGCGCGAAGTCGTTCGAGCTCGCGTCGCAGCCGATCAGGCGGACCGGGCGCCCGTCGTAGTCGCCGTTGCGGCGCAGGATGTCCGCGAACTCCTCCGGCGTGTACAGCCGGTCGCCGATGCGGGCGTGGCCGTCGGGCGTGACGTGCACGTCGACGGTGTAGCGGCCGTCCGGGTCAGGCTGGACGCGGTGCGGCAGGTCGCCCATGTCAGGGTCACCGGCGTGGTACGAGCTGCCCGCCGGCGTGCTTTCCGAGTGCCGCGCGTTGACCTCGTCCGGGCTGAGCGGCTCGGAGCCGGGGTGGTGCGGGACGCCGCCGTCCGGGTCGTGGGGACCGTTTTCGTGGGGCGCGTTCTCGTGCGGACGAGGGGCGCCGCCGTCGGGGGCGTGCGTGCCGGGGCCGTAGCCGCGGGCGGCCGGTGCCGGCGCTGGTGCGTCCGGTGTGCGCGGACGGCCGGCGGGCAGGTCACCGCCGGCGCGCGGACGGCCGGGTGCGTCGACGTGCGGGGTGGGCGCGCCCGGGCGGCCCGGGGTGCCGGTCCAGCCACCGCCCCCGCCGGTACGCGGGGAGCCGCCGCCGAGGCCGCCCCCGGGTGCGCCGCCCCCGGGTGCGCCGCCGGGCGGCATCCCGCCGCCGCCCGCCACCGGTGCGCCCCCTTGCGGCGGGACGCCGTCCCCGCCCCGCGGAGAGGGGACCGTGCCCGGGTCGCCGGTGCGCGGAGCGGCCGGTGCGGTGCCGCTGGCGGAGGTGGTGCCATCGGCGCGGGGAGAGGCGGCGCTGCTCGGGGTGTCGGTGCCGACGTGCGAGCCGGGCGCATCGGACCGCGCGGCGGCCGAGGACCCGGAGTGGGTGGGCGACGGGCTGCTGTCCCCGGCGCGCGACGGAGTGTTGTCGCTGCCGCGGGTTGGGGACGGGCTGCTGTCCCCGGTGTGGGACGGCGTGCTGTCGCTGCCTCGGGTGGACGAGGGGCTGGAGTCGCCGGTGTGGGACGGCGTGCTGTCGCTGCCCCGGGTTGGCGAGGGACCGCTGTCGCTCGCGCGGGAGGGCGCGTTGTCGCCGGTGTGGGACGGCGTGCTGTCGCTGCCGCGAGTGGGCGAGGGGCTGCTGTCGCCCGCGTGTGACGGGGTGCTGTCGCTCCCTCGCACCGCCGACGGACTGCCGTCGCCCGCGTGCGAAGGCGTGCTGCCGCGAGTCGGCGATGGGCTGGAGTCGCCCGTGTGCGAGGGCGTGCTGTCGCCCGTGTGCGAGGGGCTCGAGTCGCCGGCGCGGGAAGGCGAACCGTCCGAGCGCGCCGCCGAGGGGCTGCCGTCCGGCGAGCCGTCACCACTGTGCGCCGACGGAGAACTGTCGCCGTCCGGCGAACCGGATCCGTCCCGGCTCGAACTCCGGCGGGAAGCCGGGTCAGGCGAGGAATCCGTGTTCATCGGGTCGGAACTCGGCGAATCCCCGTCCGCGTGACCCGGATCGCCGGAGTCGGTCGACGAACTCTCGCCGCTGTGCGAACCGTCTCCGTCGCCGGAGTGCGAGCTTTCGCCGTCCCCGCCGGAAGAACCCTCGCCGTGGGCGCGCGCGTGGACTCCGCCACCCTCCCCCTTGGGGATCTTGTGGACGAATCCGCCTTCCTTGACCTTCAGCCCGTCGAGCCCGCTTACCTTGCCCAGCACCTTGCCGAAGACCTTGGCGATCTTCTCGAAGAGGTCGACCAGCTTCGACAGCAGCGGCGACACCTTGCGGATCGTGTCGGTGAGCTTCTTGAGCAGCTCTCCGATCTTCTTGCCCCACTTGGCGATCGCGGCCGTCGCCTGCGCCACCACCACCGGCGTGCCGAAGCCGAGGGAGAAGACCTCCTCCATCACCCAGGCGATCAGCTTGCCGACCAGGTCCGCGATCAGCTGCCGCACGGTCTCGCGCACGAACGAGACGACCTGGCCCATGATCATCGTGACCGTGCTGATCGCGCCGGCCACCGTGGCCGCACCGGACAGGGCGTCGCTGTGCTCGGCGGCGAACTTGCGGTACGCGTCCGCGCCGTCGCCGGTCCAGCCGGCGGTGCCGTTCTTGACGGCGTTGTCGAAGTCGGTCTTGCGCTCGCCCAGCGCCTTCGAGACGTTGCCCCAGGTGTCGGCGTAGGACTGGATCACCGGCGGGTTGCCCGCGACGGAGTCCAGCATGTCCTTCAGCGGCTGGATGTGCTCCATCAGGAACGACGCCACCGACGACATCAGGTACCCGAACGGGTCGATCGCCGCCCCGGCGACCTCGCCGGCCAGCGACAGCATGCCGAGGCCGCCGGAAACCCAGTCGCCGTCCTTGATGCCGTTGAACGCGTCCATCGACGACTCGGCGATGCCGATGCCGCCGGCCCAGCCGTAGTCGCCGTTGCCCGCCGTGAACGCACCCGGTCCGTCAGGGTCCTTTTTGGCGTCGGCGACGAGCGGGTTCCCCTCCGGCATCACGCACCGTCCACGGACTTGTTCAGGTCGTCGGCGACGCCGCCTTCGTACTTGTGGTACGCCGCCGCGGCCTCGCGGACCTTGCCGGACACGGCCGTCATCGCCTGCACGGCGTCCTTGAGCGCGTCGATCCCGTACTGCTCCACCGGATCGAGCAGCATCCGGAACGGCTGGCAGAGGATGCCGTACGCGTCGGTCGGCATGCTCACCTGGTTCGCCGCGTCGACGGCTTGCTGCAGCCCGTCACCGATGGCGTCGAGCTGCTTCGCGTGCGCCGTCAGGTCGGTGCTGAGTTCCACATCCGTCATCGGTTCCCCCTCAGGAAAGGATCGGTCCGCCGAAGTCGTCGTCGTCCTCGTCGCCACCCGGGCGGCGACGGCGGGGTGGCGGCGGCGGAGTGCGCGGAGCTGCGGGCGGCGGCTCCTCGGTGTCGTCCGGCAGGAACCGGCGGACGCGGTCGGGTTCCGGGAACGCCGGCTCGGCCTCGGGCGGCGGCGCCGGGAACGTGCTCTGCGCCTCGCGGACGATCTCCACCGCGGCCTGGTCGCCGGTGCCGGTGGTCTCGGTCATGGCTTGCTGCAGCAACTCGGGGATCCGCGCCTGCGCCCGCTGCACCAGCTGCATGACCTGCGCCGACACCTCGGCCATCCGCTTGCCGGCCGCCGACTCCGCGATCACGAGGTTCTTCAGCAGCCCACGGGAATCGACGGTCACCTGCACGGACCCGTCCTTCGACCGCTCGGTGACCGACTGGCCCTGCATGCGATCGGCCAGCGCCTGGTACCGGGCGGCGTTCTCCTCGAGCCGCTTGGTCCAGTTGTCGATCATCGCGTCGCTGGCGTCGATGCTGTCCGGCATCACGGCCCCTTCTCTCTGCTTCCCCACACTGACGGATCCGGAAAGCCATCGGTTCCCGACTGTGCCTCTCAAAACGCGCCAAAGGCCACCATAGGGGACCCGCAGGTTCCCGATGGTGGCCTTCGCCGAGATGTGTCAGAGGTTGCCTCGGCGCTCTTGCTCCCGCTCGATCGCCTCGAACAGGGCCTTGAAGTTGCCCTTGCCGAAGCCCAGCGAGCCGTGCCGCTCGATCAGCTCGTAGAACACGGTCGGGCGGTCGCCGATCGGCTTGGTGAAGATCTGCAGCAGGTAGCCGTCCTCGTCGCGGTCGACCAGGATGCTGTGCTCCTTGAGCACCTCGATCGGCACGCGGACGTTGCCGATCCGGGCGCGCAGCTCGGGGTCGTCGTAGTAGGAGTCCGGGGTGTCGAGGAACTCGACGCCGGCGGCGCGCATCGCCGTCACCGTGGCGATGATGTCGTTGGTGGCCAGCGCGATGTGCTGGCAGCCGGCGCCGCCGTAGAACTCGAGGTACTCGTCGATCTGCGACTTCTTCTTCGCCACGGCGGGCTCGTTCAGCGGGAACTTGACCCGGTGGTTGCCGTTCGAGACGACCTTGCTCATCAGCGCCGAGTACTCGGTGGCGATGTCGTCGCCGACGAACTCCGCCATGTTCACGAAGCCCATGACGCGGTGGTACCAGTCGACCCAGTAGTCCATCTTGCCGAGCTCGACGTTGCCGACGCAGTGGTCGACGGCCTGGAACAGCCGCTTCGGCGCACCTTCGGGCCGCTTGACCGTGCTCTCGCGCGGCTCGTAGCCGGGCAGGTAGACGCCGTTGTAGCGCGACCGGTCGACCAGCGAGTGGCGGGTTTCGCCGTAGGTCGCGATCGCGGCGACGCGCACGGTGCCGTGCTCGTCGGAGACGTCGTGCGGCTCCTCGAGGACGGTCGCGCCCTGCGCGCGGGCGTGCTCGATGCACTTGTCGACGTCAGTGGTCTCCAGCGCCAGGTCGATGACACCGTCACCGTGCTTGCGGTGGTGGTCCAGCAGCGGCGAGTCCGGCTTCACGCCGCCGGTGATGACGAACCGGGCCGACCCGGACTTCAGCACGTAGGACTTGCGCTCGTAGTCGCCGGTCTCGGGTCCCGAGTACGCGACGAGCTGCATCCCGAACGCGATCTGGTAGTACCAGGCGGTCTGGGTGGCGTTGCCGGCGATGAACACCACCGCGTCCATGGCCTTGACCGGGAACGGGTCGGTCGAGGCGTCGTGGTCGACGAGCCCGACCAGCTGACGCAGCTGGTCATAGCTGACGTCGTCGAGGGCACCCTGGGGTTCGGCAGTCTGGGTCATACCTCGAAGGATCAACCCAGCGAGGCAAGATGAGCAATGGACTCAGTTTTTGCTGGACAAGATGACCGGTGATCGTGGGAGATCGGCCGTCATCATGGACAATCTGCGTATGCCGGAGAACCTCGATGCGCTGGATGCGCGACTGCTGCTGTTGCTCACCGACTCCCCGCGCCTGGGGGTGCTGGAGTGCGCGCGGCGGCTCGGCGTCGCCCGCGGCACGGTCCAGGCCCGCCTCGACCGCCTGACCGAGCGCGGCATCCTCGGCGGCTTCCCGCCGGAGCTGGACCTGGCGGCGATGGGCTACGGCCTGACGGCGTTCGCGGTGCTGGAGATCGCGCAGGGCCGCCGCGCGGAGGTCGCGGAGGCCCTCGCCGCGATCGACGAGGTCTGCGAGGTGCACGCGACGACCGGCCAGGGCGACCTGTTCGTCCGCATGGTCGCGCGCGGCAACGACGACCTGCAGCGGGTGATCGACAAGGTGGTCGGTGTCCCGGACGTCCTGCGCACGTCGACGTCGATCGCGCTGTCGACGCCGGTGCCGCCGCGGGTCCGCCCGCTGCTGGAGCGGACCGCGCGGGGCTGAGGGGCTCAGCCCTCGTCGGCGACGTGGGCCAGGTACCGCTTGGCCGAGCGCTGGACGACCTCGAAGCCGTCGGTCCGCACGATCGCGTCCCACCAGGCGCCGTAGATCGCCTCGAAGCGGTATCCCGCCAGCAGCTCCGCCGCGCGGCGGACGACGTGCGGCCGCTCCGGGACCAGGTTCGGGTAGCTGTACATGAAGCCGACGTGCGTGCGGTCGGGGATCACCTGCACGATGTCGCCGGACAGCAGCGCACCCCGGCCGTCTTCGCCGTCCGGCCAGTGCAGCACCGTGCCGCCGGTGAAGTGCACGCCGAGGTTGATCAGCCGCAGGTCTTCGGCGACGTCGAGGGTGGTCCCCGACCACAGCTTCACCGCCGGGTCGGGCCGGCCGATCCACTGCTGGTCGCCCTCGTGCAGGTAGACCGGCACGTCGAACGCCCGCGCCCACTCGACCATCGTCGTGTAGTAGTGCGGGTGGCTGATCGCGATGCCGGTGATGCCGCCCAGGTCGCGGACCTGCTGGACCAGGGCGTCATCGAGGTACGCGGCGCAGTCCCAGAGGAAGTTCCCCGAGCGGGCCCGCACCAGCAGCGCGCGCTGGCCGATCGCGAACCCCGGGTTCGAGCCGACACCGACGATGCCGGGGCCCTGTTCTTCGATCCGCGGGGTGTAGGTGCCACTCGACCGGAGCGCGGAGAGGTTCGTCCACTGCTGCCCGGACTGCGGGACGTACTGGCGTTCGTCCTCGCAGATCGGGCAGTCCTCACGAGCCACGGCGTACTGCATGCCGCAGGCCTGGCACATCGGTTCGGTGCTCACGACTTCGTCCTCCCAGAATGTGAATCCTGGGAGGACACGCTAGCCGGGTTATTTGGCGTCGGTGTACGGAACCGCCTTGACGAGCGTCACCTTTTGGACCTTGCCGTTGGGCAGCTCGTACTCGCGGGACTCGCCTTCTTTGGCGCCGAGCAGGGCCTTGCCCAGCGGCGATTCCGGGGAGTACACGTCGAGTTCGCCCTCGGCGCCCTCCTCGCGGGTGGCGAGCAGGAACTTCTCGTCCTCGTCGTCACCCTCGTACCGGACGGTGAGCACCTTGCCCGGGCCGGCGGTGCCGTCGTTCGCGGGCTTTTCGCCGACCTTGGCCGAGCGCAGCAGCTCCTGCAGGTGCCGGATGCGCGCTTCGGCCTGGCCCTGCTCCTCGCGAGCCGCGTGGTAACCGCCGTTTTCCTTGAGGTCACCTTCTTCACGGCTGTCGTTGATGCGCGCGGCGATGACCGGCCGATTCTCGATCATTTCGTCGAGCTCGTGCTTGAGCCGGTCGTAGGCATCCTGGGTGAGCCAGGTCACCTTGGTGTCGCTCACGGTCACCATCTCCTCGTCGGGCCTGCCAGGCTTGCGTGTTCAAGCCGGCCCACGCGGGCCTAGGTGCCCGCGTGGCTGAGATAAAGGAAAAACACGGCCCGTCGCGGGCCGTGCTGAGGCGTCAGAGTATCACGGCGCGAGAGGTCGACGCCCGTTATTTCCCCGCGCTCTGGGCGTTGAGCGCGCGGTTCACCCCGTTGGCCGCTATGGGGTTGACAGATAGCGTGGTATGTCGTACGAGCAGCCGAAGACGTCCGCGGTCACCGGTTCCCCGATGCTCTTGATCGTCGTGCTGATCCGGTTGTACTTCGCGCCGGCGGGGATCAGGAGCTCTTTGCGGCCGCTCTCGGCGCCGGTCTTGTCACGGGCGCGGACGACGCACACGCCCGGCCTGCTGTCGTCGTCCCGGGTGACGTTGAGGGTGATTTCCATCGCGTTGCCCGGTTTCTCGCTGAACGCGATGCGCTCGGCGTCGATCGGCGCCGCACCGAGGTTGAGGTAGGCGACCCAGGCGATCAGGCCGCTGACCAGTAGGGCAATGGCCAGGAAGAGCCAGCGCCGCCAGCGCCGGGACGTCGTCGTGCGCCCGGTGCCGTACCGGCCCTCGGGCAGCGCGGGCGCGCTGCCGCCGACGGCCGTTTCCGCCGGTCCGCCTGCCAACCCGGGCCTCCTGCTCGTTCTTGTCGTACCCGTGGGGACAATGGTGACGCGGGTACGTCTCGAGTATCCGCCCGCTGGGTGGGCGGCCCGCAGGTGGGTCGCGGAATAAGGGCAGAAGGGGAGTCGTTCGGAGCATGGTGGACGCCGACGAGCAGAGGAACACCGCCAACCCGCGCCTGCGCATGATGGCCGTGCACGCGCACCCGGACGACGAGTCGAGCAAGGGTGCCGCCACGATGGCGCGCTACGCCGCCGAAGGTCACGAGGTGCTGGTTGTCACGTGCACCGGGGGCGAGGCGGGCAGCATCCTGAACCCGGCCATGGACCGGCCCGAGGTGCTGGCGAACATGACCGAGATCCGCCGCGAGGAGATGGCCCGGGCGGCCAAGATCCTCGGCGTGAGCCAGCACTGGCTGGGCTTCGTCGACTCCGGCCTGCCGGAGGGCGACCCGCTGCCGCCGGTGCCGGAGGGATCGTTCGCGGTCGTGCCGCTGGAGGAGTCCACCGAGGCGCTGGTGCGCGTGATCCGGGAGTTCCGCCCGCACGTGATCACGACCTACGACGAGAACGGCGGCTACCCGCACCCCGACCACATCCGCACCCACGAGGTGACGATGGCGGCGTGGGACGCGGCGCCGGACCCGGACCGCTTCCCCGACGCCGGCGAGCCGTGGCAGCCGCTGAAGCTGTACTACATGCACGGCTTCTCGCGCGCCCGGATGGTGCTGTTCGACGAGGCACTGAAGGAGGCCGGGCTGGAGTCGCCGTACACCGAGTGGCTGGCGAACTGGGACCCGAACCGGGGCGATGTGATGGAGCGGGTGACGACCCGCGTGGAGTGCAGTGAATACTTCGAGGTGCGGGACGAGGCGCTGAAGGCGCACGCCACGCAGATCGACCCGACCAGCCGCTGGTTCGCCGTGCCCCGGGAGATGCAGCGCGAGGTCTGGCCGACCGAGGAGTACGAGCTGGTGAAGTCGCTGGTCGACAGCACGTTGCCGGAGGACGACCTGTTCGCCGGCATCGCCGGCGCCGAGGAGAAGGTGAACACATGAGTCTGACGCTGCCGGCCGGCGTGGCCCTTCCGGTGACCGCGTCGGCCCTGGTCTTGACGCAGCAGCCGGGCAACGGCGACAACGGCGGGCAGGGGGAGGACTTCGGCAAGTCCTCCCCGGTCGGCTTCCTGGTGCTGATCCTGTTCCTCATCGCGGTGGCCTTCCTGGTCCGCTCGATGACCAAGCACCTCAAGCGCGTCCCGGCCAGCTTCGACGACCCGCCGGCCGAGGCCGCGCCGGACCAGGCCTCGGCCGATGAGCCGGCCGAGGCCCCCGCGGAGCCGGAGAAGAAGCAGCCGAACGGCGCCTCTCCAGCCAAGTCCGACTGACCCGTCCGTCGCGATGTCGTGGTTGGCGCTCAGAGCCGCGGGTCCACCGGGTCCGACTCCAGCGCGAGCACCGCGAACACGCACTCGTGCACGCGCCACAACGGCTCGCCGCGCGCGACGCGCTCCAGGGCCTCCAGGCCCAGGGCGTACTCGCGCAGCGCCAGCATGCGCTTGCGGTTCAGCCCGCGCTTGCGCAACCGCTCCAGGTTCTCCGGCAGCGTGTAGTCCGGGCCGTAGATGATCCGCAGGTACTCGCGCCCGCGCACCTTCACCCCCGGCTGGACCAGTCCGCGCGTCCCGCGGGTCAGGTTCGCCGCCGGCTTGACGACCATGCCCTCGCCACCGGCCGCCGTCAGCTCCTCCCACCACGAGACGCCACGGGCGACCGACGCGTCGTCCAGCAGGTCCACCTCGAGCGTCCGGGTCCGCTGGAAACGCGATCCCTGCAAAAGGTCCAGCTGCGCGAGGTGCCACGCGTGCGGCCGGTCGTGGTAGGCCTTCCCCTCGGACGCCAGCAGCTGGAACGGCGCCAGCCGGACGCCGTCCAGGCCCGACGTCGGCCAGCAGTAGCGCCGGTACGCCGTCCGGTACGAGTCCACTGTGGAGGAACGCGAAGCCGTCCGGGCCAAGAGGTCGCCGACGTCGATGCCCCGTGCGGCCGCCGTCGCCAACGCCGAGACCGCCGAAGGCAGTACCGCCTGGGCGGCCGCGCCCACTGACGCGTATTGATCAGCGATCAGCGAACCCGCCTTCGCGCTCCACGGCAGCAGCTCGGCGTCGAGCAGCAACCAGCCCGAGTCCAGCTCCTCGAACAGCCCGGCCGCCGCCGCGCGCACGTCCGCCAAGAGCGCGGTGTTCTGCGAGGCCGAGAAGAACGGGCGCCCGGTCCGCGTGTACACCGCGCCACCGCCGCGGATCCCGAACCGGCGGTACGCCACTTCGTCGTCCCGGCAGACCAGCACGACGGCCCGTGAGCCCATGTGCTTCTCTTCGCACAGCACGGCTTCGACCCCGGCTGCCCGGTACTCGGCGAACGCCTCTTCGGGGTGCTCCAGGTAATCGGAGCGCGACGACGTCGAACACGGCGCCATCGTCGGCGGCAGGTAGGCCAGCCACCGCGGGTCGACCGCGAACCGGCTCATCACCTCCAGGGCCGCTGCCGACTGCTCCGCCGAGACGCCGACCCGGCCGTGGTGCGCGGTCTGCACGATCCGCTTCCCGGTGACGTCGGCCAGTTCCAGCACCGCCGGCTCGCGCCCGCCCAACGGCCGTGACGCGTCCAGCGGGCGCACCGGCTCGTACCAGACCCGATGCGCCTTCACCGAGACGACTTCGCGCTCCGGGTAGCGCAGCGCGGTCAGCTTCCCGCCGAACACCGCGCCGGTGTCGAGGCACATCGTGTTGTTGACCCACTCCGGCTCCAGCGTCGGCGTGTGCCCGTAGAGGACCATCGCGGATCCGCGGTAGTCGTGGGCCCACGGCAGCCGCACCGGCAGGCCGTATTCGTCGGTCTCGCCGGTCGTGTCGCCGTAGAGCGCCATGCTGCGCACCCGCCCGGACGCGCGCCCGTGGTACCGCTCGGGCAGCCCCGCGTGCGCGACGACGAGCTTCCCGCCGTCGAGGACGTAGTGCGCGATCAGCCCGTCGCAGAACTCGTGGACGCGACGGCGGAACTCTTCGCTCTCCGCGCCGAGCTGCTCCAGCGACTCGGCGAGCCCGTGCGCGACGTTGACCTTCCGCCCGTGCAAGGCCCGCACCAGCTTCTGCTCGTGGTTGCCGCACACGACCAGCGCGCTGCCGGACGCGGCCATCCCCATCACGCGCCGCAGCACGCCGGGGGTGTCCGGGCCGCGGTCGACGAGGTCGCCGACGAAGACCGCGGTCCGCCCGTCCGGGTGCACGCCGTCGGCGTACCCCAGCTCGGCCAGCAGCTCCTCGAGCTCGGCCGCGCAGCCGTGGACGTCGCCGATCACGTCGAACGGCCCGGTCAGCGCGCGCTTGTCGTTGCGCAGCGGTTCGACGACGATCTCGGCCTCGGTCACCTCGGCTTCGGAGCGCAGCACGTGCACGCGCCGGAACCCCTCGCGCTCCAGCGACTTCAGCGACCGCTGCAGCTCACCGCGCTGCCGCCGGATCACGTGGTCGCCGAAGTCGCGGTCGGTGCGCGAGGCGTTCCGCGCGGCGCAGACGGCCACCGGCAGGTCGAGCACGATCGCCGTCGGCAGCACGTCGTGCTCCTTCGCCAGCTTCACCAGGCTCGCCCGCGAAGCGCGCTGGACGTTCGTCGCGTCGATGACGGTCGTCCGTCCGGCCGCGAGCCGCTTCGCCGCGACGTAGTGCAGTGCGTCGAAGGCGTCGGCCGAGGCCGACTGGTCGTTCTCGTCGTCGGCGACGAGCCCGCGGAAGAAGTCGCTGGAGAGCACCTGCGTCGGCGCGAAGTGCGTGCGCGCGAACGTCGACTTGCCGGAGCCGGAAGCGCCGACGAGCACGACGAGCGACATGTCGGGAACGGTCAGCTTCACGCGGCCACCTCCTTTTGGGTGGTGAAGACCGCCAGTTGGGTCGGCGGTCCCGATTCCTGGTCCTCCGGTCCGATCGGCAGGTACCGGACGTCGTAGCCATGTCGGGTCGCGACACTGTCCGCCCAGGCGCGGAACTCGGCTCGGGTCCATTCGAACCGGTGGTCGGCGTGCCGGAAATGCCCCATCGGCAGGAACTCGAACAGCCGGTTGTACTCCGCGTTGGGCGTCGTGACGAGCACCGTGCGCGGCGCCGCGACCCCGAACACCGCGTGTTCCAGCGCCGGGAGCCGCTCCTCGTCGACGTGCTCGACGACCTCCATCAGCACGGCGGCGTCGAACCCGGCCAGCGCCGGGTCGGCGTAGGTCAGCGCGGACTGGCGCAGCGTGACGCGGGAGCCGTCCTTCAGCCGCTTCTCCGCGATGTTCAGCGCACTGCTCGACACGTCGACGCCGACGATCTCGGTGAACGACCGCTCCTTCTCGAGGACCCGCAGCAGCGCGCCGGAGCCGCAGCCGAGGTCCAGCACGCGCCGGGCGCCCGCGGCCCGCAGCGCGGCGAGCACGCTGCCGTGGCGCTGCGACGCGAGGCTCTCCGGCTTGTCCGGCACCTCGGTGACCAGCGCTTCGGCCTCCGCCGGGACGTCGTCCGCCTCGGCCAGCCGCGAAAGCGCGTAAGTGACGACCGCGCGGCGCCGCTCCAGGTAGCGGTTCGTGATGAGCGTCCGCTCGGGGTGCCCGGCGAGCCAGCCGTCACCGGCGCGCAGCAGCTTGTCGGCCTCGTCCTGGCCGACCCAGTAGTGCTTGTCCCCGTCGAGCGCCGGCAGCAAGACGTACAGGTGGCGAAGGGCGTCGGCAACACGCTGGGTACCGGTGAGCCGCAAGTCGACATAGCGACTGTCACCCCACTGCGGGAACTGCGGGTCGAGCGGGATCGGCGTCGCCGAAACGCGCCAGCCGAGCGGCTCGAACAGCTTGTGCACGACCTCGGCCCCGCCCCGAGCGGACAGCGACGGCACGTGGATCTCCAGGTCGAAGAGCTCGTCGACCAGTTCCGGACGGGCCGTGCACCGCCCCGCGAGCGCCGTCGTGAACGCCGCCCGCAGCGCGACCGCGAGGTACGAGCCCCCGGCGTACGGCCGGTCGTTGACGTACTGCGTCAGCGACGTCCCGCCCCCGCGGACGAGCCCGACGGGGTCGATCTCGACGAACAACGCGGCGGTGCACCGGTCCGGCGCCGCCTCCGGGTAGAAGACGTGCGCGGTACCGGCGGACAGCGCGACCGACTGCGCCTTCTCCGGGTGTTTGTGCAGGAGAAAGCCCAGGTCGGTGGCCGGGTTCCGGGTCGTGGTGATGGTCAGCAGCACCGGCACAGTGTGGCCGAGGAGCCGGTGACCGCGCGCCCGGTTTTCCCGGGTGCCACCCTGGACACATGAACCGCCTCGCCAGCGCGACCAGCCCGTACCTGCTCCAGCACGCGGACAACCCCGTCGACTGGTGGCCGTGGGGGCCGGACGCGCTCGCCGAGGCGAAACGGCGGAACGTGCCCATCCTGCTTTCGGTCGGCTACGCCGCCTGCCACTGGTGCCACGTCATGGCGCACGAGTCGTTCGAAGATGCCGGGACCGCGGCCCTGATGAACGCGAACTTTGTCAACATCAAGGTCGACCGCGAGGAGCGGCCGGACATCGACGCGGTGTACATGGCCGCCACCCAGGCGATGACCGGCCAGGGCGGCTGGCCGATGACCTGCTTCCTGACCCCGGACGGTGAGCCGTTCCACTGCGGCACCTACTACCCGCCGTCGCCGCGGCCGGGCATGCCGTCGTTCCGGCAGTTGCTCGCCGCGGTCGTCCAGTCGTGGCAGGAGCGGCCGGACGAGCTCTTGGACGGCGCCAAGCAGATCGTCGCCCACCTCGCCGAGCAGACCGGGCCGCTCAAAGAGTCCGTTGTGGACGAAGCGGTGCTCGCCGGCGCGGTCGGGAAGCTCCAGCAGGAGGCGGACAGCAGCAACGGCGGGTTCGGCCGCGCGCCGAAGTTCCCGCCGGCGATGGTCCTGGAGTTCCTGCTGCGCCACCACGAACGGACCGGATCGCAGGTCGCCTTGTCCCTTGTGGACCAGACGGCCGAGGCGATGGCCCGCGGTGGCCTGTACGACCAGCTGGCCGGCGGCTTCGCACGCTACTCCGTCGACGCCGAGTGGATCGTGCCGCACTTCGAGAAGATGCTGTACGACAACGCGTTGCTCCTGCGCTTCTACGCCCACCTCTGGCGGCGCACCGGTTCGGCCACGGCGTTGCGGGTCGCCACCGGAACGGCGGAGTTCCTCTTCGAAAGCTTGCGAACGCCCGAAGGCGGCTTCGCGTCTTCGCTGGACGCGGACACCGAAGGTGTCGAAGGCCTGACGTACGTCTGGACGCCGTCACAGCTGCGTGAAGTGCTCGGGGACGACGCCCCGGCGGCGGCCGAGCTGTTCGGCGTCACGGACGAAGGCACCTTCGAAGACGGCGCCTCGACGTTGCGCCTGTTCGGCGAGCTGCCGGAGCCGATGCGCGTCAAGCTCCTGGACGCGCGGGCGAAGCGGCCGCAGCCGGGCCGGGACGACAAGGTGATCGCGTCCTGGAACGGCTTGGCGATCACGGCGCTGGCCGAGGCCGGGGTCGCGCTGGATCGTCCACAGTGGATCGACTGGGCTCGCGGGGCGGCCGAGCTGCTGCTGCGGGTGCACGTCGTCGACGGACGGCTGCGGCGCAGCTCGCGCGACGGCGTCGTCGGCGAATCCGCCGGGGTGCTGGAGGACTACGCCTGCGTCGCCGACGGGTTCCTGGCGCTGCACCAGGCGACCGGCGCCGCGAAGTGGCTCACCGAAGCGACCCGGCTGCTCGACCTGGCGCTGACGCACTTCGCGTCCCCGGACGTCCCCGGTGCGTACTTCGACACGGCCGACGACGCCGAGACACTGGTCCAGCGCCCGGCCGACCCGGGTGACAACGCGAGCCCGTCGGGGGCGTCCGCGCTGGCCGGAGCGCTGCTGACGGCGTCCGCGCTGGCGGGCCACGCCGACTCGGCCCGGTACCGGGACGCGGCCGAGCAGGCGCTGCGCCGGGCCGGGGTGCTGGCCGGGCGGGTGCCCCGGTTCGCCGGGCACTGGCTGTCGGTCGCCGAAGCGCTGCAGGCCGGCCCGGTGCAGGTGGCGGTGGTGGGCGAGGACGCGTCGCTGCGGCTGGCGGCGGCCCGCGGAGTGCACGGCGGCGGCATCGTGCTGGCCGGCGAGCCGGACGCACCGGGCGTCCCGTTGCTGGCCGACCGCCCCCTGGTCGACGGCGCCCCGGCGGCTTACGTCTGCCGGGGGTACGTCTGCGACCGCCCGGTGACCTCGGCGGAGGAGCTGACCGCCCAGCTCTGATCGCCCTGGGTGAACGCGCGTGCACATTATGCTGTTGCGATGGGGCAATGGTGGGACTTGTAGCTGCGCTGGTGGGCCGGAGAAAAGGTCGATGGGCGCACCTGTGGGGCCTGCCGATGCTCGTCTGGGGCCGCGTCGGCAAGGGGCTGCAGTTCGCCGGCGGCTTGACGGTGGTGCTCGACCTCATCGGCCCGGAGCGGTTGCGCGCCTTCGGGAAGCGGCTGTACGTCGTGAACTGGACGAAGGCGGTGACGACGCCTGCCGAAGGTGTGGCGGTCGTGGTCGCCGTGGTCACCCTGATGGCCTACCTCGCGTTCTTCGCGCTGACGCTCGCCAGCACGGCGTTCGACTGGGCCGAGCAGGTCGTCCGGCCGGTCAAAGAGCTGATCGCCTGGGCGAAACCGGTGCTGGACTCGTTCTGGTTTCAGCTTCCGCTGATCTTGCTCCTCTTCTTCATCGCCCTCGGGTCCATGCTGGATGCCAAACCGAAGAACAAAGCAGAGGCCCGGAGCGCGTGGAGGGCGGGCTGCCTGCTTGCGCCGGTGATCGTGGCGACCGTGATCCTGGCCGGACTGATCCTGCTGCCGTGGGTCGTGTTGATCTACGGTATCTGCTGGCCGATGAGCCGGGGCCTCGCATTTCTGCTCGACCACAAGAAGCCTGGCTGGGTCGTGTACGTGGTGGCGTTCGCCTTCGTCGTGATCGGCTTTCACTTCGACATGCTGGCTTCCTGACGTTCATGCGGTTGCGCTGTGGGTGAACGCTGTGCCGATCACGCTCTCTTCGGCGTAACTTCGGTAGCGATGTAATCATGTAATCGGAGGTACGACATGGGACGCGGATGGCGTGGAGGCCGAGGCTGGCAGCAGGCCGAGGTACCGCCGGCGGACGACGCGGCGGCCTGGTTCGGCGGCCGGCTGCCCGACGGCTGGTTCACGGGCGCACCGGAGGTCACGGTCGACCGCGAAGAGATCATCGTGGTCGGCGAGCTCCCGGCGCTGACGGAGGAGCACGCGGACGACGCCGCCCGCGCGGCCGCCGAAGAGGGCCGGATCAGCCGGTACCGCGAGGAGACGCGGGACGAGCGGATCGAGATCGCCCGCCAGGCGGAGCACCGCTACCAGCGCAAGGTGGCGTGGGGCGCCCGTCTGGGCGGCACGACGGCACTGTTCACGACGCATTCGGCACCGGTGATGACGCGCTTGCGCCAGCCGGAGCGCCTGGTGCTGGACACGCTGGTGGACGCGGGTGTGGCGCGGTCGCGCTCGGACGCGCTGGCCTGGGCGGTGCGCCTGGTCGGCCAGCACGCGGACAGCTGGCTCGGCGAACTGCGGGAAGCGATGAGCAAGGTCGACGACCTGCGCTCGAAGGGACCCGACCTGGCGTGAGCCGTGGGGTGCCGCCGAGGCGGCACCCCACGGTCCAGCCGGAGCCGGGTCGCGGGTGCCGCCCCCTCGGTGGCACCCACGACCCGCCACCGGGCCCTCAGTCCGCGATCAGCACGGGCTCCGGCACCCCGGTCCACGCCTGGCGCTGCTGCACGGGCCGGGCACTCAGCTCCCGCTGCCGCCGCACGAACCACGCACCGGGCGCCACCCCGGTTGCCCCGTGCTCCGGGTGGATCAGGTACACCGGCGCCGTGTTCTCGAAGGCCGCGATCGCCAGCCGCTCCGGGTCGTTCAGCCGCGTCGTCAGCCGGCACGTTCCCCGGTCCGCGACGAGCGTGTGCGGGTTGTTGCCCGCTTCGCCGCGGACCAGTTCGCGGCCTTCCGCGGGCAGCTCCCACCAGTCGCTGCGCCAGGCCGGCGCGCCCAGCAACGCCAGCGGCAGCACGATCAGGTCCCCCTGGGCCTGGAGCCCGTCGATCACCGGGACGGTGACCTGGCGGTCCAGGTGGTCGAGGACGTCGAGTCCGGTCCACTCCAGCAGTTCGCTCAGAAACATGCGCTCACCTCGAGAAAGTCAGGTCCGGCGCTGCAGGCGCGCGTACTGGGCTCCGGTGAGCCCGTACGACCAGCCGGCCGCGTCGAGGGGATGGTCGAATTCGGCGGGCACGCGCAGCCCGTAGCGACGGCGGGTACCGTCGCGCTCCACCGAGCCGTTCACCGCCAGCAGCAGCCGCGAAGGCGCCTGCCCGTTCCGCTGCGGAAGGTCGTAGAGCCGGAGTTCGCAGCCGGGGTTGCCGGGATCGGGCGCCCGGCTCGAGATCCGCAACCCGGCCTGCTCGATGTACGCCGCCCAGCCCAGGTGCTCGATCGCACAGCGGCGCACCTCGACGTTGGACTCGCGGTCGATCCGGTCCGCGGTGGGGTCTTCGACCACCCAGGACGGCACCCGCGTGCCGTGCCAGGCGTGCACGCCCCAGCCGTCCGGGTAGACCACCGCGGGCCCGGACCCGTTGTGCAGCCGGTGCCCGTCGTCCGTGTGGATCGCCAGCGGCCGTTCGGCGACGACGCAGACGCCGTCGCGCGGCCACCACCAGCCGCAGGAGCGGACGAGGGTCGCCCACAGTTCCAGCTCGGGGTCACCCGAGCGCGGCACCACCCAGTACGCGTCCTGCTGCCCGTACCAGTGCAGGCCCAGCGAACGCGGAATGGCGGCCCGGATCAGGCCGGCGACGGACTCTTTGACGGTCTGCCGCGCCTCGGGCGAAATGTCGCCCCACCGTCTTCGCAGCGCGGCGACCCGCGTCGCCAACCGGGCTTCCACTGGCTCGGCGGACCCGGATGGTGGCACGGCGGCGTTCGGGGAGGACACCCAGACGAACTTCGGCGGCGGCTCGCCGAGCAGCGCGTAGAGCCGGGTGATGGCGTCTTCGGCCGCGGGACGATCCGCGGAATACGTGCTGAAGGCGTGGCTCAACCACGCGGAAATATCGGGAAGTCGGCGGTCCGGCCGCCGTGGGGCGCTCAACGCGCGAGGGCGCGCACGCCCTTTCGAATCGACATGCTCCGATCATGACAGCCGTTTCGCCGATCGCGCAAGCGGCTTCTCGGGGGTTCCGGGTGGCGGAGCCCCCGGCTCGGGGCGAAGCCCCGGATGTCTCAGCCTGGACCTGGAGCCACTCGCGCGCCTAGAGTTCGTCGTGCCCGCGGTCCGTGCCGCGGTTCCGCCGTCGCACCAGCTCTTCCCGTGAAGGAAGTGTCCATGGACGGCAGGTTCACCCGGCGGCAGCTGATCAAGGGCGGGCTCGCGGTGGCGGCGGTGCCGCTGCTCCCGGCGGTCGCCTCCGCAGCGCCCCGCATCGACGTTCCCGCGCTCCCGTGGCCGGCGGCGAACGACATCGTCGCGAACACGACGGTTCCGGTATTCCCGGACCGCGCTTTCCCGATCACCGGTTACGGCGCGAAGAACGACGGTAAAACCGACAACACCGCGGCGATCGCGAAGGCGATCGACGCCTGCGCCGCGGCCGGCGGCGGCCACGTGATCGTGCCGGGCGGGGGGAGTTTCCTGACCGGCGCCATCCGGCTCAAGAGCCACGTCGACCTGCACCTCGAACCCGGTTCGGTGCTGAAGTTCAGCGGCGACGCGGCGAAGTTCCCGAATGTCCTGACACGCTACGAAGGCATCGAATGCGTCAACCGTTCGCCGATGATCTACGCCTACGGGGAAAAGAACATCGGCCTCACCGGCAGCGGCACGCTCGACGCGGCGGCGACCTCGTCGTGGAACAAGGGCAGCGACCGGGCGTACCTGGAATCGTTGGTGGCCAAGGGAATCGCGCCGGAGAAGCGGGTGGTGCCGGGCTCGGGGCACACCATGCGTTCGGCGTTCGTCGAGCCGTACGCCTGCGAGAACGTGCTGATCCAGGGGATCACCCTGAAGAACTCCATGTTCTGGCAGCTGCACCCGACGCTGTGCCGCAACGTCACGGTCGACGGCGTCAGCACCGATCCCAGCACCGCGCACAGCAACACCGACGGTTGCGACCCGGAGTCGTGCGACCACGTCGTCATCGCCAACTGCACCCTCGGCGCGCACGACGACAACATCGCCATCAAGTCCGGCCGCGACGCCGACGGGCGGCGGGTGAACGTCCCGTGCCAGAACCTCGTCGTGGTGAACTGCGTGATGAACGGCAACTGGGGTGCGATCACCTGCGGCAGCGAGCAGACCGGCGGGATCCGCAACGTCTACGCGTACAAGCTCACCGTGAAGGGTGAGACGAAGTTCGCCCTGTACGTGAAGTCCAACACGCTGCGTGGCGGGTTTTCCGAGAACATCAACCTCGACAGCGTCTCCGGCACGTTCGCGCGGAACTTCGTGTACGTGACGTCCACGTACAACAGCCAGACTGGCAGCTCCGTGCCTTCGTTCGGGCCGTTCACGATCAGCAACTGTTCGAGCACGAAGATCGCGGGCAAGACGTTCGACGTCAGCGGGCTTTCGAACGCCCACGTGCACGGGTTCGCCGTGGCGAACTCCACGTTTAAGGGCGTGTCGGACACGTCGAACACGCTGAAGTACGTGGACAGCGCCCGCTTCACGAATGTGACGGTCAACGGCAAGCCGATCTGACCCTGCGGGATCGGCGGCGCTGCGGCAGGCTTACTACCAACGAGTAGGAAGCCTGCCGTTCGTCCTTTCCGGAGGTAGCCGTGGACGTCCCCGAAGTGCCCTCGAAGGTGGATCCGGACGCACTGACCGCCGTCCTCGACGGTCGCTGGGCCGAGCTGCGCCGCGGGGTGCGGGCGCAGATGGCCGGCGCGGAGTTCCGGGACCCGGTGGACCTCGGCATCGAGGCGCACCGCGCCCAGGTGCTCGACCAGCTGCGCGCGCTCGCCGGAACCGACCGCCCCGGCCTGGGCTTCGACCCGGCGTACGGCGGCGGTGGTGACGTCGGCGGGTCGGTGACGTCGTTCGAGATGCTCGGCTACGGCGACCTGTCGCTGATGGTGAAGGCCGGCGTCCAGTGGGGCCTGTTCGGCGGCGCCGTCCAGCTGCTCGGCACCGAGCGGCACCACGAGCGGTACCTGCGTGCGATCATGGACCTCGACGTCCTGGGCTGCTTCGCGATGACCGAGCACGGCCACGGTTCCGACGTCCAGCACCTGCGCACCACGGCGACCTTCGCCGACGGCGGGTTCGTGATCAACACGCCGGACGCGATGGCCCGCAAGGAATACATCGGCAACGCCGCCCGCGACGGCCGGCTGGCGGTGGTCTTCGCGCAGCTGGTGACCGGCGGCGAATCGCGCGGCGTGCACGCCTTTCTCGTGCCGATCCGCGACGACGACGGTGCGCCGATGCCCGGGGTGTCCATCGAGGACTGCGGGCCGAAGGCGGGCCTCAACGGTGTCGACAATGGACGGCTGGCGTTCGACGACGTCCGGGTGCCGCGCGAAGCCCTGCTGAACCGCTTCGGTGACGTCGCCGAAGACGGGACGTACTCGAGCCCGATCGAGAGCGACAGCCGCCGGTTCTTCACGATGCTGGGCACGCTGATCCGCGGCCGGGTGAGCGTCGCCGGCAGCGCGGGCAGCGCCACGAAACGCGCGCTCACGCTGGCGATCCGCTACGGCGAGTTCCGCCACCAGTTCGCGAAGCCGGACGGCGACGAGGTCGTCGTCCTGGACTACCTCGCCCACCAGCGGAAACTTCTGCCGGCGCTGGCCAAGACGTACGCGCTGCACTTCGCGCAGGAAGAGCTGGTCTCGAAGCTGCACGACATCGATTCGTCGGCGCCCGAAGAGGAGCAGCGCGAGCTGGAGTCGCGCGCCGCCGGGCTGAAGGCGCTCGCGACGTGGCACGCGACGTCGGCGATCCAGACCGCGCGCGAGGCGTGCGGCGGCGCGGGCTACCTGGCGGAGAACGTGCTGCCCGGGCTGAAGGCCGACACCGACGTCTTCACGACGTTCGAAGGCGACAACACGGTGCTGCTGCAGCTGGTCGCGAAGGGCCTGCTGACCAGCTACAAGCAGGATTTCGAGGACCTTTCGCCGCTGGCGACGGCCCGGTTCTTCACCGACCAGGTGGTCAGCACGCTCCTGGAGCGGACCTCGGTGCGCAAGGCGCTCGAGTCGCTCACCGAAGGGTCCGACTCGGAGGTGTTCTTCCGCCGCGAATGGCAGCTGCGGCTGTTCGAGGACCGCGAGGAGCACGTCGTCGAAGGCGTGGCGAAGCGCCTGCGCAAGGCGGCCGCCGACCCGTTCGGTGTGTTCAATTCGGCGCAGGACCACGTGCTGCGCGCGGGCCGCGTCCACGTCGAGCGCCTGGTGCTCGAGGCGTTCACGGCGGCCATCGAGCGCTGCGACGATCCGGACGCGCGGTCGGTGCTGGAGCGCGTCTGCGACCTCTACGCGTTGTCGGCGATCGAAGAGGACCTGGCGTGGTTCCTGGGCCACGGCCGCCTGACGGCGTCGCGCGCGAAGGCCGTCACGTCGGCGGTGAACCGGCTGTGCTCGGAGCTGCGCCCGCACGCGCGCACGCTGGTGGACGCGTTCGCGATCCCGGAGCAGTTCCTCGCGGCGCCGATGCTCACGTCCTGAGCGCCCGGCCGCGGTGGAGCCCGGACGGGTGGCCGGTATCGGGGACCGGCCACCCGTCCGGGAGCCTTCAGGAGCGGCGGTGCTTCCGGTCGTCGTCGGTGACCTCGAACTGCTCCTTGCGGACCTTGCCGGACACGGTCTGCTCGTCGCTGACCGTCTCGGTCCGCAGGCGCGCCCGCTCGACCGGCACGGTTTCCTTGCGCACCACGGGCTTCTCGGCGTGGAGGACGACGTCCTGCTCGGCCTCGCCGATCTCGGCGCCGCGCTGGCCGTCCTTGATCGGCTCGCGCTCGATGCGCACCTCTTCGTGCCGCACGGGGACGGTGACCTGCTGCTCTTCGGTGACGACGTACTTGCGCAGCCGCACGTGCCCGGTCTCGACCTGCTCGGTGCCGACGTTGAGCCGTTCCTCCGAGCGCGTCATGGAGGCACGGTCGTCGCGCTTCCCACGGCCGCCCATGGCGGCCGGGCCGCGATCCGTCCGGCCGTCCGTCCGCCCGTCCGGCGAGGTGCGCGGCACCGGCAGGCCGTAGTGCTGGTAGAGCTGCGTGCTCTCTTCGGGCGAAAGGTGCCCGTCGGCGTCGATGCGGGGCGCCTCGGAGACGCTGTCCTTGTCGACCTGGACGTGGATCCCGTCCTTGTCCGTGCGGGCGCCGGAGAGCGGGACGAAGCTTTCCTTCGTACCGAAGAGGCCGGTCTTGACGGTGATCCACTCGGGCTGGTGCGTCGCGTCGGCGAGGTAGACGTTGCCGACCTTCCCGATCTTGTTGCCGTCGGGGTCGACCACGGCGCTGTCGATGAGCTGCTCGGGCTGCATGGTCCTGGCCATCGCGGTCGTGCTCCTTCCACGTTGGGTCCTTGTCTGGGATCCACCGTCGGCCGCGCCGGTGACCACGGCAACCGTCGTGGTGGTCCCGTGGGTGACCCCTGATCGTGATCGTTTGAAGCTTCGCCCACGGGCCAGGCGTGGCGGGTCCCGCAGGTCGAGCGCGGTGCCACCGGCGTGACGGGCGGCCGTCGCGCGCACGCGAAGGTGTGGACCTGGATTTCGCGTGACCGGCGTCACTGGCGGCGCTGTCACAACGGTGGCGTCCGGGTCGTCAAGGGGGTGAAGCAGACGACGAAAGGGGAACGACCATGGAAGCGCGCCTCAACATGTTCGAGAACGAGGTCACCGGCAAGTTCGTCAAGCGCCTGATCGCGGCGTCGCGCCCGGTCGAAGAGTCGTCGCTCCCGAAGGCGACGCAGGAGCTGGTGAAGATCCGCGCGAGCCAGATCAACGGCTGCGGGATGTGCCTCGACATGCACACGAAGGACGCGGCGGCGGGCGGCGAGACGGCGGTCCGTCTGGCGATGGTGGCGGCGTGGCGTGAAGCGGTGGTGTTCACCGAGGCGGAGCGCGCGGCTCTGGCGCTGACCGAGGAGGGCACCCGCCTGGCGGACGCGCACACCGGCGTCAGCGACGAGACGTGGGCCGCCGTGCGCAAGCACTTCGACGAGGAGCAGATCGGGGCGCTGATCGCGCTGGTGGCGACGATCAACGCGTGGAACCGGCTGAACGTGATCGTCCGCAACCCGGCGGGGGAGTACCAGCCGGGGATGTTCGGCTGAGGGGGAGTTCACCTGCCGTGGGGCGCGGGACCAGCTTCGATGGTGACGATCTCACGGCGGTGGAACCCCTCACCGTCGCACAGTGGACTGGACCGCGCCCGGCGCAAGGCGGTTGATTGCCGGGGTGGGTGATGTTGTCCAAGCCATCGGGTGATGTCGATAAAGGATCACCGGATGTCGCCCGATGATTTTACCATGATGAAAAAGACGCTCTTCGCAGCCGCAGTCATCGGTGGCGCCATGCTCGCTGTTGCCGCGCCGGCTTCCGCCGGCGAGGTCGGGCACCACCCGGGCGGCGGCATCAGCATCGGCGACAACCTGTGCGCGGCTCCGTGGCAGTGGAACGGTCCCATCGAGGCGCTGCACGCGGGCCACGCGCCTTCGTACGCGGCCTGCAACAACAACTCCACCGGCGGCGGCCACGGTGGCATCAGCATCCTCGACAACGCGTGCCTGCTGCCCTGGCAGTGGAACGGCCCGCTGGAGCTGCTGACGGTCGACCACAACCCGTCGTACGTCGCCTGCAACGGAAACTCGGCCGGCTGATCGAAAGGAGGAGCCGCAAGCTGGTTGATTGAGTGTGCACCAACCAACCTCGGCTCATCCTCGCAAAAGCGCGGCCATTCACTCGATGACGAGTGAATGGCCGCGCTTTTGTTTTTGCTCGAGCCGGCCGCAATGTGATTCCGCCAGCGGGCCGGGCGGCCCGGCGCCACCGGCCGTCGTCACAATCAGGCTTCGGGATGCAGGTCCTACGACGGTGCGACGAAGATCTGCAGACGCGTCCTAGGCGTACATGGCCAGCCAGATGGCGATGTAGTGCGACACAGCAGCCAACACAGTGCAGGCGTGGAAGAACTCGTGGTACCCGAAAGTCTCCGGCCAGTGGTTCGGCCACTTCACGGCGTAGAACACCGCACCCAGCGTGTAGAACAACCCGCCCACGCAGAGCAGCACCAGCGCACCGACCCCCGCATGCGTGGCCAGCTCCGGGAACACGAACACCGCGACCCACCCGAGCGCGATGTAGATCGGCACCCCGAGCCACCGGGGCGCGTTCGGCCACAGCATCTTCAGCGCCACGCCGGCGATCGCGCCGCCCCAGACGATCGACAGGATCACGTACCCCGTCGGCTTCGACATCGCCAGCAGCGTGAACGGGGTGTACGTGCCCGCGATGAACAGGAAGATCATCGAGTGGTCCGCGCGCTTCATCCACTTGTACGCGCGGGGGCTCCAGAACTTGCGGTGGTACAGCGCGCTCACGCCGAACAGGCCGAGGACCGTCAGGCCGTAGACCGACGTCGCGAGGGCCGCGATCGGGGACACTGTGGACGCGGCCAAGGACACCAGCGTCGCCGCTGCCGCAACCGCGCCGAAGAACGTCCAGAAGTGGATGTGTCCGCGCAGCCGGGGGCGGAGGTCCACTACGGGCTCGGGTGGTTCCGTCGTCAGGCTCACACATCCAGGTTACGACAGCGTAGGTTCTCCAGCAGTGCTCAAGTCACACGCCTCACACCGGGTGCGTACGCTGACTCGACGTGAGTGTTCGCTCCTTCTTGTCCGACGTCGTGTACAGCGCCTACGGCAGGCGCCTCATCCAGCAGGCCGCCGGGCGGCATCCCCGGCACATCGCCATCATGCTCGACGGCAACCGCCGGTGGGCCCGTGAAGCGGGCTTCACGGACGTTTCGGACGGCCACCGCGCCGGGGCCAAGAAGATCGCGGACTTCCTGAGCTGGTGCCAGGAGGCCGACGTCGAGGTCGTCACCATGTGGCTGCTGTCGACCGACAACCTCAACCGCGACCCGGACGAGCTCACGCCGCTGCTGAAGATCATCACCGACGTCACCGACGAGCTCGCCGCGCCCGGCACGCCGTGGCGGCTGCGGATCGTCGGCGCGCTCGACCTGCTCCCCGTCGAGGTCGCCAAGCGCCTCAGCGAAGCCGCCGCCCGGAGCGAAGGGCGGAGCGGGATGGAGGTCAACATCGCGGTCGGCTACGGCGGGCGCCAGGAAATCGCGGACGCCGTGCGGAAGCTGCTGCGGCAGCACGCCGACGAGGGAACGTCCATTCACGAGCTGGCGAAGATCCTCGACGTCGACCACATCTCCGAGCACCTCTACACGTCGGGCCAGCCCGACCCGGACCTCATCATCCGCACGTCGGGCGAGCAGCGGCTTTCCGGCTTCCTGCTGTGGCAGTCCGCGCACTCGGAGTTCTGGTTCACCGAGGCGTACTGGCCCGCCTTCCGCCGCGTCGACTTCCTGCGTGCCATCCGCGACTACGCCTGGCGGCACCGCCGGTTCGGCTCCTAGACACCCGGAAAAGCCGCTGGTCAGCGACCCTGAAGAGCACTCAGGGTTGATTTCGGACGACCGACGGTGAGGTGACGATCTGGCGAATCACCGTGTTGGCTCCCTGCGCGCCGCCGGATTCGTGGGTACCTTCCGTGGAGAGGGCACGCGTTCCGTGCGGGTCCTCGCGGGAGGCCCTGGTCGTGGCGGTGATCGAGGGGGCGGTTCAGCCGCCCACGAGACGCTCGAGGGGGCCGGCACCCGGCCCTCGTGGCCGCACCACCTGACCCACCAGGTCAGGAGGAACGGTCCAGCCAGGGAGGTGCCCGGCCCAGCGAGTGCGGGCGTGAGGTGCACACGCCCTCGAGGGAGATGCCGTCGTGACTGCGCAGCGTTTGCCCCGTAAGGCCTCTGGCCGTTCTTCGACCGGTGCCGTTCCTGGCCCGGAGAAAGCCTCGACCTCGCCCGAATTCCAGCAGCACATGTACGTGCTCGACACGTCGGTCCTCCTTTCGGACCCGTGGGCGGTCACTCGGTTCGCCGAGCACGCTGTCGTGCTTCCGCTGGTCGTCATCAGTGAACTGGAGGCGAAGCGCCACCACCCGGAGCTCGGCTGGTTCGCCCGGGAATCCCTGCGCATGCTCGACGACCTGCGCCGGCAGTACGGCAGGCTCGACGCGCCGCTCCCCATCGGGGACCACGGCGGCACGCTGCAGGTGGAGCTGAACCACTCGGACCCGTCGGTGCTCCCGTCCGGGTTCCGGACCGACTCCAACGACCACCGCATCCTCGCCTGCGCGCTCAACCTCGCAGCCGAGTTCGCGCAGGTCACGCTGGTGACGAAGGACATTCCGCTGCGGGTCAAGGCGGGTGCGGTGGGCCTCGAGGCCGACGAGTACCGCGCGCAGGAGGTCACACCGTCCGGCTGGACGGGCATGGCGGACGTGGACGTCGAGCAGGACGTGCTCGACACGCTGTTCGGCGGCGGCACCGTCGACCCGGTCGAATACGGCATGGACGAGCTCGCCGAGCTGCCCTGCCACACCGGGCTGCGGCTGCTCGCGGGCAGCTCCAGCGCGCTCGGGCGGATCACGGCGGACAAGCGCATCCGGCTGGTCCGGGGCGACCGCGAGGCGTTCGGCCTGCACGGCCGCAGCGCCGAGCAGCGCGTCGCGCTCGACCTGCTGCTCGACTCCGACGTCGGGATCGTCTCGCTGGGCGGCCGGGCCGGCACCGGCAAGTCGGCGCTCGCCCTGTGCGCGGGCCTCGAGGCGGTGATGGAACGCCGTCAGCACCGCAAGGTCGTGGTGTTCCGGCCGGTCTACGCGGTCGGCGGCCAGGACCTCGGCTACCTGCCCGGGTCCGAGAGCGAGAAGATGCAGCCGTGGGCGCAGGCGGTGTTCGACACCCTCGGCGCGCTGGTCAGCCAGGACGTCCTCGACGAGGTCTTCGACCGCGGCATGCTCGAGGTGCTCCCGCTGACGCACATCCGCGGCCGCTCGCTGCACGACACGTTCGTGATCGTCGACGAGGCGCAGTCGCTGGAGCGCAACGTCCTGCTCACGGTCCTTTCGCGGCTCGGCACGGCGTCACGGGTGGTGCTCACGCACGACGTCGCCCAGCGTGACAACCTGCGCGTCGGGCGCCACGACGGCGTCTCGGCGGTGATCGAGAAGCTCAAGGGCCACCCTCTGTTCGCGCACGTCACGCTGACGCGCTCGGAGCGCTCGCCGATCGCCGCCCTGGTCACCGAGATGCTGGAGGACCACGGCTGACGGGCCCCGGGGGCGGCGCGCGCGCCGCCCCCGGCAACCCTTTCCGCCTTCGCCGGACATCCGGTGAAAAACCCGCTCGGCCGCTGTACGGCCGATCCGGGGCTGGGCATAGTTGGCCGCATGGGGCCGGAAAACCTTTCTCGTCGTGAGCTTCTCGTCCGTGGTGGCGTCACCGCCGCCGCGCTGGCCGTGGCCGGCGCGGGGGTCGCCGAGGCCGAACCGGACGTCCGGCCGGATGCCGGCCACGACGGCGTGGTGCTGCGCGAAGGCACGAACATGTCCGCCGCGCTGTCACCGGACGGCCGGTGGATCGCGGTCGACCTGGTCACCGGGATCTGGGTGCTGCCCGCCGGCGGCGGTCGCGCCCGGCGGCTCACCGGCGACCTGCAGGACGCCACGCTCCCGAGCTGGTCGCCGGACGGCCGCCGGATCGTGTTCCAGTCCTACCGCGACGGCAACTTCCACCTGTACGTCATCGATGCCGCCGGCGGCGCGCCCCGCAAGCTCACCAGCGGGCGGTTCGACCACCGGGAACCCGTGTTCTCGCCGGACGGCACCAAGATCGCCTTCAGCAGCGACCGGGACGGCAGCTACGGCATCCACCTGCTGGACGTCGCCTCCGGAGTGATCAGCACCGTGGTGTCCACCACGGACGAAGAGGCGTCGCCGCGGTGGTCGGCCGATGGCACGAAGATCGTCTACACCGTGAACGACACCGCCATCGACGTCGTCACCCCGGCCACCGGCGCCCGCACGCGCCTGGTCACCGCGACCGGCACCGACAAGCTCTACGGTCCCGCGTTCGGTCCCGGCGGCCGGCCCAGCTACCTGCGGCTGCGGGGTGCCGAAGCGGACCTCATGCTCGGCGACGAGCAGCTGACCAAGGGCGAGGACGTCTTCGGCTTCGCCGCGAACTGGTCCGGGTCCGCCGTGCTCTACACCGCCGACGGGCACATCCGGCGGCGCGAGCGGTCCGGCGCCGTCACGGACATCCCGTTCGAAGCGGGCGTGTCCACGGCACCGCGCGACTACCGAAGGCGGGGTCGTGACCTGGACTCGGCCGCGCCGAAGCCCGTCCGGGGCATCGCCGGTCCGGTGGTTTCCCGGGACGGCAAGCGGATCGCGTTCCGGGCCCTCAACGCGATCTACGTCGTCGCAGCGGGCGGGGGCAAGCCGCAGCAGCTGATCGGCGACGGCTACTTCAACTCCGACCCGGACTTCCACCCGGACGGGACGAAGCTGCTCTACACGAGCGACCGGCTCGGCACCGCCGACCTGTGGCTGCGCGACCTCGGCACCGGCGAGGACACCGTCCTCACCCGGCTGCCGGGCGCCCAGGTCGCGCCGCGGTGGTCGCCGGACGGCGGCCGGGTGGCGTACGCCGACCAGGACGGCGCCACGTGGATCCACGACGTGGCCACGGCCCAGGCCCAGCAGGTGACGCCGCCGCTGTTCATGCCGGGCCGGCCCACCTGGTCGCCCGACGGGTCGGTCCTCGCGCTGGCGGCGGTCAAGCCGTACTCGCGGCGGTACCGCGAAGGCACGAGCCAGATCCTCACGGTCGACCTGAAGACCCACGAACTCCGCTACGCCGAGCCGATGCCGTTCCGTTCGCTCGCCACCCGCGGCGACGACGGTCCACTGTGGTCACCCGACGGCCGGTACCTCGCGTTCACGGTCGAAAGCGTCGCCTGGATCGCCCCGGTCGACGGCACCGGCAAGTTTGTCGGCGCGCCGAGGCAGGTCACCCACGACGTCACCGACTCCCTGGCCTGGCAGGGGAACGACACGCTCGTCTACCTGTCGAAGGGGCAGCTCAAGGCCCAGAAGATCACCGGCGGCGAGCCGCGCACGATCCGGCTCGACTTCACCTGGGCCCGGCCGCGCCCGCCACGCCCGACCGTCATCCACGTCGGCGCGGCGTGGGACGGCGTCGCCCGGACGCTGCGGCGCGACGTCGACATCGTCGTCGACGGCGGCCGGATCGCCGACGTCCGGCCGCACCGGGACGCACCCGGGACGGTCGACGCGCACGACCTGACCGCCATGCCCGGCCTCATCGACATCCACAACCACTGGCACCTGCGCGGCCGGCAGTGGGGCGACCGGCAAGGCAGGCTGTGGCTGTCCTACGGCATCACCACGACCCGCTCGCCCGGCGACCCGGTGTACCAGATGCTGGAGACGCGCGAGGCGCTGGAATCCGGAAGCCGCGTCGGGCCGAGGTACTTCGGCACCGGCGAAGCCATCGACGGCTCCCGGATCTACTACAACTTCATGCGGCCGACCCTGTCGCCCGAGCAGCTGAACCTGGAGCTGTCCCGGGCGGTCGAGCTGAAATACGACATGATCAAGACGTACGTCCGGCTTCCCGTGGCCTACCAGCAGGCGGTCGTCCGGGCCGCGCACCGGGCGGGCATCCCGCTGTCGTCGCACTACCTGTACCCGGCGGCGAACATCGGCATGGACGCGATGGAGCACACCGGGGCCACCAACCGGCTCGGGTATTCGCACACCGTCAGCCGGATCGGCCGGTCCTACCAGGACGCGGTCGAGTTGTTCGTCCGCTCGGGGATGTCGATCACGCCGACGTTGTTCACGTCCAGGGCGCTGTACGCGGACGACAAGTCGCTCGTGACCGACGAGCGCACCGAGGTCCTCTTCCCGCCGTGGGAATACCAGCTGCTCAAGACCACGGCGGACACCGCGGGCAACCCGGAGAACGCGTACCTGAGCCAGGTCCTCGCCGGGAACGTCGACATGGTGCTGCGGATCCACCGGGCGGGCGGGTTCGTGGTCACCGGCACGGACTCGCCGTTGGACAACGTGGCCGTCTCGACCCACCAGAACCTGCGGGCCATGGTCGCCTTCGGGTTCACGCCGTACGAGGCGCTCACCACCGCCACCCGCAACCCGGCGCGGTGGCTGGGGCTCGAGGACCGGATCGGTGTGCTCAAGCGAGGTGCGTACGCCGATCTGTCGCTGGTCAGCGGCAACCCGTTGCAGGACATCAAGGCGGCCGCGAACGTCCGCAGCGTGCTGGTCGGCGGCGTGCTGCGCACGGTCGGCGAGTTGCTGGCGCCCTACCGGAACCAGCCGGGCGCACGGGCGGCCACCGAGGTGGCGCCCGCGGCCCGGTCGGCGGAGAAGCAGCACTGGTGGCACGTTCCGGAGTGGTCGGAACACGTGTGCTGCGCGGGCTGACTACCAGCCTGCGGGGAGGGGACGGCCTTCGGCGAACCCGGCCGCCGACTGGACGCCCAGCACCGCGCGCTCGTGGAACTCCTCGAGGGTCCGCGCACCCGCGTAGGTGCAGGACGAACGCACGCCGGAGCCGATCGAGTCCAGCAGGTCCTCGACGCCCGGGCGCTGCGGGTCCAGCGACATCCGCGACGACGAGATGCCCTCCTCGAACAGCGCCTTGCGTGCGCGGTCGAACGAGTTGTCCGTCCGCGTCCGCGCGCCGACGGCACGCTTCGACGCCATGCCGAACGACTCTTTGTAGGGCCGTCCCTGCTCGTCGAACCGCAGGTCGCCGGGGGATTCGTAGGTGCCGGCGAACCACGAGCCGACCATCGCCGCGGACGCGCCGGCGGCCAGCGCCAGTGCGACGTCACGCGGGTGGCGGACCCCGCCGTCGGCCCAGACGTGCTTGCCCAGCTCGCGCGCGGCGGCCGCGCAGTCGGCGACCGCGGAGAACTGTGGGCGGCCGACGCCGGTCATCATCCGGGTGGTGCACATCGCGCCCGGCCCGACGCCGACCTTGACGACGTCGGCCCCGGCCTGGATCAGGTCGCGCGTGCCCTCGGCCGTGACCACGTTCCCGGCGACCACCGGGACCTGTGGCGACACCGACCGGACGGCCTTCAGCGCGGCGATCATCTTCGCCTGGTGCCCGTGCGCGGTGTCGACGACCAGCACGTCGACGCCCGCCTTCAAGACGGCTTCGGCCTTCGCCGCGACATCGCCGTTGACGCCGACCGCGGCGGCGACGCGCAGCTTGCCCGCGTCGTCGACGGCCGGGGTGTAGATGTCCGCGCGCAGCGACCCGACGGCGGTCAGCACGCCCGCGAGCCGGCCGTCGGCGTCCAGGCCGAGCGCCAGGTTCGCGCCGTGGCTGTGCAGGAGTTCGAAGACCTCACGCGCCGGTGTGGTCAGGGGGACCGCGACGGCCGGCGGTTGCGCGACGTCGGCGAGACGCGCGAAGCGGTCGACGCCCGCGCAGGCCGCTTCGTCGACGATGCCGACCGGGCGGCCTTCGCCGTCCACGACGACGACAGCGCCGTGGGCCCGCTTGTGGACCAGGTTGAGGGCGTCGGCGACGGCGTCACCGCCGGTCAGCACCAGTGGCGTGTCCCACACGGTGTGCCGGCTCTTCACCCAGCCGACGATCTCGGCGACGGCGGCGCTGTCCACATCCTGGGGCAGCACCACCAGGCCACCGCGCCGGGCGACGGTCTCGGCCATCCGGCGGCCGGCGACCGCGGTCATGTTCGCGACCACGATCGGGATCGTCGCGCCGGTGCCGTCCGCGGTGGAGAGGTCGACGTCGAAGCGGGACTCCACGTCGGAACGGTTCGGCAGCAGGAACACGTCGTCGTAGGTCAGGTCGTGGGCAGGCCGGTGGCCGTCGAGGAAACGCACGAGTCCCCAGACTACCTGCCGGACCCGTGGCAGGATCGAGGGCATGAGCCGCCGCGACCGGGACACCGAGGGACGGGCACGCAACGCACGGCCGCGCGACGGCCTCGGCCGGCCGCTGCCGTACGGCGCGGACGGCGTCGAGCGCCAGCCGGAAGGCATCGAGCGCACGCCGGCGCAAACGCTTGCGGAAGCCCAGCGGCTGCTCGACGACGGCAAGCCGTTCCACGCGCACGAAGTCTTCGAGGACGCGTGGAAGACCACCGACGGCCCCGACCGCGAGCTCTGGCGCGGCCTCGCCCAGCTCGCGGTGGGGCTGACGCACGCCGCGCGCGGCAACAACGTCGGTGCGGTGTCCCTGCTGGAGCGGGGCGCGGCGAACATCGAGCCGTTCCGGGACGAGCCGCCCCACGGCATCGACGTCGCCGGCCTGCAGGAGTGGGCGCGCAGCCTGGCCGATGAGGCGAAACAGCGCGTACGGGTGTCGCCGAGCGTGCCGCGGCTGACGTGCTGACGGCGGTCGGTGCCGCGGTCATCGCGGCGGTGGCGTCGCTGGTCGGCGTGACGCTGGGCGCGCTGGTCGAACCGGTGAAGCTCAACGCGGCCCGGCGCGCGAAGCTGCGGCAGGACCGGGCCGACCGCTGTGCCGGGCTGATCGAGGCCGCAACGCGGGCGCGCAAGCACATCATCGACATCAACGTGATCCACCGCCGCCGGGAACTGGGCAAAGAGCTCGAGACCGACGCACAGCGGGAGATCGAGTTCGAAGACGGGTACTACACGGCTCGCACCGACATGCGCGCGTTCTACGGGCTGCTCGTGATGAGCGGGCCGGACGAGCTGGTCGAGCAGGCGAACCTGCTCCGCCGGAAGGAGATGGAGCTCCACCACACCCGGTGGGAGCTCGACGACTCCCGGAAGTTCGACCGGAAGTTCCTGCCCACGCCGGTCCGGGAAGCCAGCGCCGCCTTCGACCGGGCGATCGAGGACTTCGCCCTCGTCGCCCGGAAGCACACCTCCTAAGGCTGGTCCCAGCCGTCCGAAGCCGCCTTCTCGGCACCGATCGTCGTGCCCGCGCCGTGTCCGGTGTGGACCTTCGTCGCCTCCGGGAGCGCGAACAGCTTCTCGCGGATGGAGTGCACGATCGTCGGGTAGTCCGAATAGGACCGTCCGGTGGCGCCGGGGCCGCCGTGGAAGAGCGTGTCGCCGGTGAACAGAACGCCCAGTTCCGCCGCGTACAGGCACACCGCGCCGGGCGCGTGCCCCGGCGTGTGGATGACGCGGAGTTCGGTGCCCGCGACGGTGAGCACCTGGCCGTCGGCCAGTTCGCCGTCCGGGGCGCGGTCCGGGTGCGTGAGGTTCCAGACGACCCGGTCGTCCGGGTGCAGCAGGATCGGCGCGCCGGTGGCGGCGGCGAGTTCCGGGGCGGCGTTGACGTGGTCGTTGTGCGCGTGGGTGCAGACGATCGCGGCCAGTTTCCGCTCACCCACGACGTTTTCGATCGCCTTCGCGTCGTGCGCCGCGTCGATCACGATCACCTCCGCGTCGTCGCCCACGAGCCAGACGTTGTTGTCGACGTCCCAGCTGCCCCCGTCGAGCTGGAAGACACCGGAGGTCACCAGGTTCTGCACGATCGCCGTCATGCGCCCGACCCTAGTGGTCATTCGAGCGGTCCATGACATACCGGCGGTATGCTACCGTCGAGTCACCTTACTGCGAGTAAGTTCGAGAGGTGACGTGATGACCCTCCTGGCGGAGCCGTTGAAGCTGCGGTGCGGCGAGGTGCTGCCGAACCGCCTGGTGAAGTCGGCGCTGAGCGAGCAGCTCGGCGACCGCCGCAACGCGCCGACGCGGGAGCTCTTCGAGCTGTACCGGACCTGGGCCGGCGGTGGTGCGGGCGCGTTGATCACCGGGAACGTCATGGTCGACCCGGCCGCGCTCGGCGAGCCGCGCAACGTGGCCGCAACGCCGGATCCGGCGGTCTACCGGCCGTGGGCCGGCGCGGTCGAGGGCACGGAGGCGCGGCTGTGGGTGCAGCTGAACCACCCCGGCCGGCAGAGCCCGCGGTACCTCTCGCGGCAGCCCGTCGCCCCGTCCGTGGTGCCCTTCGGCAATCGAGGCATCCGTACCGCCTTCGCCGTGCCACGGGCTCTGACCGGCGAAGAGATCGAAGCGATCATCGAGCGCTTCGGCGTCGCGGCGCGCACGTTCGTCGAAGCGGGTTTCAGGGGCGTGCAGATCCACGGCGCCCACGGCTATCTGGTTTCGCAGTTCCTTTCCCCGCTGACCAACCTGCGGACCGACGCCTGGGGCGGCGACGCGGTGCGCCGCCGCCGGTTCCTGCTCGAGGTGGTCCGGCGGGTGCGCGAAGCGGTCGGCGACGCCGTGCCGGTGTCGGTCAAGCTCAACAGCGCGGACTTCCAGCGCGGCGGCTTCACCGAGGACGAGTCCCTGGAGGTCGTGCGCGAACTCGGTGAGGCCGGGCTCGACCTGCTGGAAGTGTCCGGCGGCACCTACGAGAAGGTCGCGATGATGGGCGCGGGGCGCGCGAGCACCCAAGCGCGCGAAGCGTACTTCCTGGACTACGCAGCGAAAGCGCGTGAAGTGTCCGACGTCGCCCTGATGGTCACCGGCGGGTTCGCGACACCGGGCGGAATGGCCGAAGCACTGCGCTCGGGCGAGGTCGACGTGATCGGGCTCGGCCGCCCGCTGGTCGCCGACCCCGGCCTGCCCGCCCGGCTGCTCGCCGGTGAGGACGTCCGCGCCGAGCGGTTGTGCCCCAAGACCGGGATCCGGCTGGCCGACAGCCTCCTGGAGATCCAGTGGCACACCCGGCAGATGCACCGGATCGCCGCGGGCAAGCCGGCCGACCGGCGCGGCGCGCTCCCGACACTGGTGCGGGCGGGCCTCACCGACGGGCTCAACGCGTTCCGCCGCGTCCGCGGTTAGGCGGGTTCGAGCCGCGTGAACCGGCGGTCGTAGAGGAGCGCGGCCGCCGCGAGCGCGGTGAAGAAGAGGCCGATGAAGACGCAGTTCAGCGCGACCTGGCCGTAGCCGAGGGCGCCCGCGTCGACGAACGGGTACGGGTAGAAGCCGGTGACCGCGCCGCGCGGGAGCGTGAAGGCGAGCCAGGCCAGCGGGTAGAGCAGCGACCACCAGACCGTGCGCCACGTCAGGGCCCCGCGCGGGCCGGCCAGGAGCCAGCCGAGCACGAACAGGAACGGCGTCACCTTGTGCAGCATCGTGTCGGCGAAGAACGCGAGGCCGTGCAGGTCGTGCAGGCCGGCCAAGGCGACCTGGTAGACGATGCCGGTCACGATGATGCCGGCCAGCGCGTCCAGCCAGAGGACGGTGAACAGCCGCCCGCGGGCCCGGCCCAGCGCGACCAGGGCCGAGGCGAGCACGACCAGCAGGTTCGAATCGATCGTGAAGAAGCAGAGCAGGTTCGCCACCCGCCCGTCCGGGGCGCTCGCGGTCGTGACGACCTGGGTGACGAGGCCGGCCAGAGCGACCACCGCGGTGACCGCGAACCAGGCGCGGGTGAGCTTCTCGCTGCGCATCGCCGGAGCTTAGCTCCATTGTGGACCCAGTGCGGCCGGACCGGTCACGCCCCGGCGCGGTCCGCACCGGGGCGCCTGGTCGTCACGCCGTGAGAAGCGAGTCCCGGAGCGCGACGAAGGCCTCGTACTCCGCCTTCTGCTCGACCGGCAGCTGGTAGGCGACGGCCAGGAGCTTCGTCACGGACGGGAGGATGCTGAGCCGGAACGTCCGGCCCTCGGTCGTCTTGATGACGAACCGGCCCTGCAGGTCGCGCTTCTTGACCGAGGCCCGGTTGGCGTCGTTGATCGTCAGCGGCGTGCCCGCCGTGACGGTGCCGTTCTTCTCCTCGAGCGGGACGAGGACGAGATCGGTCTGCCCCGGTCTGAAGCCCAGGGCGAAGTTGGCGACCGAGGTGGTCCGGAAGACCAGGTAGTTCTTCTGCCTGATCTCCGCGGCGTACACCTTGGTGTAGCTCGCCCCGTCGGCGACGGCTCCGTCGAAGGCGGCGTGGATGGCCGCCTTCATCTGTTCCTTGCTGACCACTGGTTGCTCCTCCATGACCGCTCGGGAAGTGAGCGGGATCTCTGTGAAGGAGCGCACTCTAGGGATCTTCGCCGCCGGTCGTGGCGGGAAAATTCCCGTCAACCCGCACCGGAAGCGCGTCGAATCGCCGAACGCTTCCGCAGGCCGCGCCGGCACCCTCCACTTTGGTCCGCGGGAACAGCGGGCACCAGCGACTTTCGTCGGTCCTTGCGTCAGCTCCCTTCCGAGCGGTCGCCGTGCAGCAGGCCGCGGACCGTGTCGATCGTGTCCGCTTCGGCCGGGTCCTTGTCCGGGCGGTAGCGGACCACCCGGGCGAACCGCAGCGCCAGACCGCCCGGGTAACGCGTGCTCACCTGCGCGCTGTCCAGCTCGATCTCCACCACGACCTCCGGCCGGACGTACACCGTCCAGTCGTCGCGGTGGGTCTCGATCTCCTGGAACGTCCTGGTCTGCCACGCCAGCAGCTCGTCGGTCATGCCCTTGAACGTCTTGCCCACCATGATCGGCGGGCCGCCGTCCGGGTCGCGGGCGCCCAGGTGCAGGTTCGACAGCGTGCCGGTGCGCCGGCCGTGACCCCACTCCGCCGCCAGCACCACCAGGTCGATCGTGTGCACCGGCTTGACCTTCAGCCACGCCCGCCCCCGCCGCCCGGCCGCGTACGGCGCGGCCAGGTCCTTGACCATCACCCCTTCGTGGCCCGCTTCCATCGCCGCCTCCAGCACGGCGGCTGCGCCCGCGGTGCCCACCTCGCCGGGGATGACGTGCGCCCCGGCGACCTTGCGCAGCGCCGCGTTGCGCTCCGACAGCGGCGCGTCCAGCAGGTCGACGCCGTCGAGGTGCAGGCAGTCGAAGAAGTACGGCCGCAGCAGCAGCGCCTTGACCTGTTCCTCGCGGGTGCTGCCGAACCGGCTCATCGTGTCCTGGAACGGCCGCGGCCGCCCGGCGTCGGTCAGGGCCAGGGTTTCGCCGTCGAGCACGACCGACTCGCAAGGCAACGCCCGCACGAGGTCCACCAGTTCCTGCACGCTGCCGGTGATCTCGCGCAGCGTCCGCGTCCAGACGTGCACCTCGTCGCCCTGGCGGTGCACCTGGATCCGCGCACCGTCCATTTTGTACTCGACGATCGCCTCGGCGTGCTCGGCGACGGCTTCGTCCAGCGACTCCGCCGGTGACGCCAGCATCGGCTTGATCGGCGTGCCGAGCGTGAGCCGGAACTCCGCCAGCGCGGCCGGCCCGCCGGTCATCGCCGCGACCCCGGTGACGCCGAGCTTCCCGGACAGCATGAAGGCCCGCCGCACGTCCTCGGCAGGCACCTCCGACGCGGCCGCGATGGCGTCGACCATCACGCCCTCCAGCGCGCCCTGCCGCAGTTCCCCGGTGACCAGCCGGAACAGGAACTGCTGCTCGTCCTTCGTCAGCCGCTCGAACAACGCCCGCAGCACTTCCTGCCGCCGCGTGTTCGACCCGGTCCCGGCCGCCACGCCCGCGGCCGCGGTCAGCGCCGCGTCCACCTCCAGCACCGAGGCCACCGGCTCGGCCGCGGCGCCGGCGCCCAGGCCGGCCAGGGTGCGCCAGCCCGCACCCAGCCTGTCCTGCGCCGTCTGCCCGGTCAGGTACGCGATCACCGTGGGCAGCTCGGCCATCTCCGCCGCGCGCAGCACCGCGGCCAGGAGGGCGATCTTCGCCTTCCTGGACCGGGTCGCCGCCAGTTCGGCGGACGCGCGGACCAACTCGCTCAGCAACACCCGGACATCATGACCCGGACCACCGACAGTTTCACGCCGGGCGGACGTTTGCCCTGGTCAGCGGGGCCTCGGCGATCCAGCTGGCCAGCAGGCCGAGCGCGCGCTCGCTCTCCGAACCGGGCTCGGCGTGGTAGATCACCAGGCCCTGGTCCGGGTCGTCCGGCAGGCGCAGCGTCTCGTACCGCAGCCGCAGCTCGCCGACCACCGGGTTCATGATCAGCTTCCACCCCCGGGCCTTCTCCTGGACCGCGTGTTCGGCCCACAGCGTCCGGAACTGCGCACTCGCCCGCGAAAGCTCGTCGACCAGCTGGGCGAACTCCGGGTCCCCGGGGTGCCTGCCGCTCTCCGCACGGAGGTTCGCGACGAGTTCGCGGCACACCGCGTCCCACTCCGGGTGCAGCTGCTTCGCGCGTTCGTCGGTGAAGACGAGCTTCGGCATGCTGCGCTCTTCGAGCCGGCCGAAGTCGAACGAGACCGCGCCGCCGAGGGCGTTCCAGGCCAGCACTTCCAGGTACCGCCCGAAGACGAACGCGGGTGCCTGGACGGCGTCCAGCAGCTGCTGCAGCTCGGGCCGGACCCGCTGTGGCGCGCTCTTTTCCCGGCGCTTCGGCGCGGCGAGGTTGCGCAGGTAGGACTCCTCGCCGGCGTCGAGGCGCAGCGCGCCGGCCAGTGCGCCGAGGATCGCGTCGGAGACGTTCTTCGCGCGGCCCTGCTCCAGCCGCGTGTAGTAGTCGACGCTGATCCCGGCCAGCTGCGCCAGTTCCTCGCGGCGCAGCCCCTTGACCCGCCGGTGGGTGACCCCGGGCGGCAGCCCGAGGTCGGCGGGGTCCAGAGCGGCGCGGCGCGCCTTCAAGAAGGCGCCCAGCTCGGCTGCGTCACTCATGCTTCGCGCTTCACTTCCCGCCACGCGCCATGCGCAGCACGTCGAGTGCCTCGTCGAGCTGCTCCTCGGTGAGCTTGCCGTCCCGCACGTACCCGCGCTCGATGACGACTTCGCGGATCGTCTTCAGCTCCTTCAAAGCCTGCTTCGCGACCGCGGCCGCTTCTTCGTAGCCGATGTACTTGTTCAGCGGCGTCACGATCGACGGCGAACCTTCGGCGTAGGTGCGCGTGCGTTCGGCGTTCACCGTGATGCCCGCGAACACCTTGTCCGCCAGCAGCCGCGAAACGGCCGCGATCAACCGCGCCGATTCGAGGACGTTCCGGGCGATCACCGGCAGGTTGACGTTCAGCTGGAAATTGCCCGCCGCGCCCGCGAAAGCGACGGCCGCGTCGTTGCCGATCACCTGCGCGACCACCTGCAGCGTCGCCTCCGGGATCACCGGGTTCACCTTGCCCGGCATGATCGACGAGCCCGGCTGCAGGTCCGGCAGCGCCAGCTCGGCCAGGCCGGTGCGCGGCCCGGAACCCAGCCAGCGCAGGTCGTTGGCGATCTTGTTGAGCGACACGGCGACCGTGCGCAGGTGCCCGGACGTCTCGACGACGCTGTCCTGCGTCGCCTGCGCCTCGAAGTGGTCGCGTGCCTCGGTCAGCGGCAGGCCGGTCACCGAGGCGAGTTCCGCGGCGACGCTGGAACCGAAGCCGTCCGGCGCGTTCAGGCCCGACCCGACGGCCGTGCCGCCGATCGGCAGCTCGCCCAGCCGCGGCAGGCCCGACTTGAGCCGTTCGACGCCGAAGCGGACCTGGGACGCCCAGGCCCCGGCCTCCTGGCCCAGCGTGATCGGCACCGCGTCCATCAGGTGCGTGCGGCCGGATTTCACGACGTCGGCCCACTCCGCGGCGCGCACCTCGATGGTGCCGGCCAGGTGCTCGAGCGCCGGGATGACGTCCTTCACGACGGCCTCGGTCGCGGCGACGTGGATGGTCGTCGGGAAGGTGTCGTTCGACGACTGCGACGCGTTGACGTGGTCGTTCGGGTGGACGTCCCGGCCGAGGGCGCGGGAGGCGAGCGTCGCGATGACCTCGTTGGCGTTCATGTTCGACGACGTCCCGGACCCGGTCTGGAAGACGTCGATCGGGAAGTGCGCGTCGTGGGCGCCGGCGGCGACCTCGTCAGCGGCGGCCGCGATGGCGTCCGCGACGTCGGCGTCGAGCACGCCCAGCTCGAGGTTCACGCGCGCGGCGGCGGCCTTGAGCAGGCCGAGCGCGCGGATCTGGGCGCGCTCCAGGCCCCGGCCGGAGATGGGGAAGTTCTCCACGGCCCGCTGGGTCTGCGCGCGGTAGAGCGCGTCGGCCGGCACGCGGACCTCGCCCATGGTGTCGTGTTCGATCCGGTATTCCTGATCAGCCATGACACCGATTCTGGCCCTCTTCGCGCGTGGCCGCGTGGTGGCGTCGCCCACCCTCGGCGGCGCGCGACGCTAGGATCGGGTGTGTTCTCGATCACCGCCATCCACCACTGGCTGGAGCGAGCATGACTGACGTTGCCGGGGGTCCGTACGACCTCGTGATCATCGGTGCGGGCCCGACGGGCCTGTTCGCCGCGTACTACGCCGGGTTCCGCGGCCTCTCGATGGCGGTGGTCGATTCGCTGCCCGAGCCCGGCGGCCAGGTGACCGCGATGTACCCGGAGAAGATGATCTACGACGTCGGCGGGTTCGCCGAGGTCCGCGGCCGCGATCTCGTCGAGGGCCTGGTGAAGCAGGCCGCGCCGTTCAAGCCGAAGTACCTGCTGGGGCGCAAGGCCGAAAAGCTGGAGCCGGCCGGGGACGGCGTCGAGCTGACCCTCGACGGCGGCGAGACGCTGCGTGCCCGCGCCGTGCTGATCACCGCGGGCATCGGCGAGTTCACCCCGCGCCCGCTGCCGGCCGGCGACGGCTGGCTCGGCCGCGGCATGGTGCACTTCGTCCCCTCGCTGCAGGTGCACGCGGGCCAGCACGTCGTGGTCGTCGGCGGCGGCGACTCGGCGTTCGACTGGATCCTCGCGCTGCACCCGGTCGCGGCGAGCGTGACGCTGGTGCACCGCCGCGCCAAGTTCCGTGCCGCCGAGTCGATCGTCCGGCAGGCACGCGAGCTCGGCACCCGGATCATCACCGACGCCGAAGTCACGCGGTTCGTCGAAGCACCCGACGGCTCGCTCGAAGCCGTCGACGTCTCGATCAAGGGCAGCGGCGACGAGCGGCTCCCGGCCAACGCCGTCGTCGCGGCGCTCGGGTTCACCGCCGACCTCGGCCCGATCGAGAGCTGGGGCCTGGAGATCCACCACCGCGCGATCGCTGTGGACTCGACGATGGCGACCGCGCGTGAACGCGTCTACGCCGCCGGCGATGTCGCCGCGTACCCGGGGAAGGTGAAGCTGATCGCGACCGGCTTCGGCGAGGCCGCGACGGCCGTCAACAACATCGCCGTCGCGCTCGACCCGGACGCCCACCTGTTCCCGGGCCACTCGAGCAACGCCGAGTAGGTCAGGCCTTCGTCTTCTCGGCGATCCAGGGCGCGTAGGCGACGACGGAGGTGTAGATCGACGGCGCCGTCGCGCATTCCGGGTCGTTGTTGCCCGGCCGGCTGGTGACGCCGACGAGCAGCCAGCCGGCGCCGTCGCGCACGATCTCCGGGCCACCGGAGTCGCCGAAGCACGCCCCGGATTTGCCGCCCGGGTTGTCGGTGCACAGCTCGGCCGTGCCGTCGAACCCCGACGTGCACTTCGTGCCTTCGACGATCTTCGTGTCGAGCTGCTGCAACGTCGCCGGGAGCCCGCCGCAGTTCAGCTTCGGGCAGGTCTGGCCCCAGCCGACGATCCGGGTCGCGGTGCCCGGCGACGCGGCCGTCGCGAGCCCGATCGGCGCGGTCGTGACCGGCGCCGTCAGCCGCAGCAGCGCGATGTCGCCCGCCGGGCTCTGGGTGTTGAACGCCGGGTTCACGACGATCCCGGCGACCTGGGCGACCTCGCCGCCCTGCCCCACGTCGTTCGTGCCCGTCCGCGGCGAGATGTCGGCCGGGGCCTTGCCGTACGCGCAGTGCGCGGCCGTGACCACCCAGGTCGGCGCGATCAGCGCGCCCCCGCAGAACAACTTGCCCGACGAGGTGTGCAGCGACACCGCGAACGGGTACGGCTGGTCCGCGGCGACACCCCCGACGATCGCCGGGGCGGCCGCGGCCGTGCCGGGGACCAGGACGGCGAGGATCAGGACCAGCAGGGCCGGCAGTCGCCTGGTCACGGATCTCCTTAGGGCAGCGGGGGCACGACGTCGTCGTCGGGCGCGTCCAGGTGGCCGTCGAAGTTGACCGAGGAGTACGCCCGCAGCTTGTTCAGCCGGTGGTAGCCGTCGATCATTCTGACGGTCCCCGACTTGGACCGCATCACGATGGACTGGGTCGTCGCGCCGCCCTCGCGGTAGTGGACGCCGCGCAGCAGGTCGCCGTCGGTGACGCCGGTGGCGCAGAAGAAGACGTTGTCGCCGCGCACGAGGTCGTCGTTCAGCAGCACGCGGTCGAGGTCGTGCCCGGCGGCGAGAGCCTTCTCGCGCTCGGCGTCGTCCTTCGGCCACAGCCGGCCCTGCAGCTCGCCGCCGAGGCACTTCATCGCGCAGGCCGCGATGATGCCCTCGGGGGTGCCGCCGATGCCGATCAGCATGTCGACGCCGGTGGTCGGGCGGGCCGCGGCGATCGCCCCCGCGACGTCGCCGTCGGAGATGAAGCGGATCCGCGCGCCGGCGTCGCGGATCTCCTTGATGATCTGTTCGTGGCGCGGGCGGTCGAGGACGCACACGGTGACGTCGCCGATGCTGCTGTGCTTCGCCTTGGCGACGCGGCGGATGTTCTCCGCGATCGGGGCGCCGAGCTCCACCTTGCCCGCCGCGTCCGGCCCGACGGCCAGCTTCTCCATGTAGAACACCGCGGACGGGTCGAACATCGCGCCGCGCTCGGCGACCGCCAGCACGGCGAGGGCGTTCGGCATGCCCTTGGCCATCAGCGTGGTGCCGTCGACCGGGTCGACCGCGACGTCGCAGTCCGGCCCGTCGCCGTTGCCGACCTCTTCGCCGTTGAACAGCATGGGCGCTTCGTCCTTCTCGCCCTCGCCGATCACCACGACCCCGCGCATCGACACCGTCGAGACGAGCTGGCGCATCGCGTCGACAGCCGCGCCGTCGCCGCCGATCTTGTCGCCGCGGCCGACCCAGCGGCCGGCGGCCATCGCGGCGGCTTCGGTGACCCGGACCAGCTCCATCGCGAGGTTGCGGTCGGGCGCTTCACGACGACTGTCTGCGGCGGGCATCTGTGCCTCCCGGATTGTGGAACTGGCGGGTAGTCAGTCTGTCAGATACCCGCCGTGATTCCAGATACCGTCGGCATGGCCTAGCTCACTGCTCGGAGTCGTCCTCCACGGACGCCAGAGCAGCCTCGATGCGTTCGCGGGCGCCTTCGAGATGGCGCTCACAGACCTTCGCGAGCTTCTCGCCCTTCTCCCACAACGCGAGCGACTGCTCGAGGGACAGACCGCCGGCCTCGAGCTCGCGGACGACCTCGACGAGGCGGTCGCGCGCCTGCTCGTACCCGAGTTCCTCGCTGGCTGCTTCACTCACGCTCGGTGTTCTCCGACCTTCCGGGCTGACGGGTGGGCGCTGTTCGCGCACACTACCGCGCTGGCCATGGCGTGGTCGTACCCGACGAACGCCAGCGCGAACTCCTGCCCGTCACCCTCCGCGATCGCCTCTTCGAGGTTCTCCTGCGCCCCGGCGACCCGCTTCCGGTGCCCGGCACCCTCGGCGAACCACCAGCGCGAGCCGACCTGCATCGACGTCGCCTCGGACAGCCGCCGCAGCTGCGGCCCCAGGTCGCGGCGGGCGGCGGTGCCGCAGCCGGCGAGCAGGGCCGTCCAGCACTCGGCCGCGGCCCGGTCGGTGCGCACCGCCTGGTCCAGCAGCGGCCGCGCGCCGAGTTTCCTGGCCGCGTCCACGGTGAGCGGGAGGAACGTCACCTTCACCCCGGCTCTCCTTCCGCCACCGCCTTGATCGCGCCGTCACCCACCCGCACGCGCAGCTGGGCACCGGCCTCGACTTCGGAGACGGAGCGGAGTACCTGGAGGTTGCCTTCGGCGTCGATGAACTGCACGACCGCGTACCCGCGGGCCAGCGTCGCCGCCGGCCCGAGCGCGGTGAGCCGGGCCCGCGCGTTCGCGACCTCGGCCTGGTCCTTGGCGAGCAGGCTCAGCATGGCGCGGCGGGCGCGTTCGCGGTGGACGTCGACGTCGTCCTGCCGCCGCTGGACCGGGCCCAGCGGGTCGGCCAGCGCCGGGCGGCTGCGGATCTGGGTGAGCAGCCGCGCCTGCGTGTCGACCCAGCCGTGCAGCGCCCGGCGGCCGCGGTCACGCATCTGCCGGACGCGTTCGGTCTCCTCGCTCAGGTCCGGGACGACCCGTTTGCCGGCGTCGGTCGGCGTCGAACAGCGCAGGTCGGCGACGTAGTCGAGCAGCGGGGTGTCCGGTTCGTGCCCGATGGCACTGACCACCGGCGTGCCCGTGGCCGACACCGCGCGGCAGAGCGCTTCGTCGGAGAACGGCAGCAGGTCCTCGACGCTGCCGCCGCCGCGGGCGATGACGATGACGTCGATGTCGGGGTCCGCGTCGAAGATCCGCAGCGCGCGCATGACCTGCGGCACCGCCTGCGAGCCCTGCACGGCCGTGTTGAGCACCTTGATCCGGACGTGCGGCCACCGCCCCTGCGCGTTGGCCAGGACGTCCCGCTCGGCCGCCGACGCGCGGCCGGTGATCAGCCCGACGCCCTTCGGCAGGAACGGGATCGGCCGCTTGCGTTGGGCCGAGAAGAGGCCTTCGGCGGTCAGCAGCTTCTTCAGGCGTTCGATCCGGGCCAGCAGCTCCCCGATGCCGACCGCGCGGATCTGGTCGGCACGCAGGCTGATCGTGCCGCGGCCGAAGAAGTACGACGGCTTCGCGTGCACGACGACGCTCGCGCCCTCCCGCAGCGGCGGCTCCATCTCGCGGATCAGCCAGTTCGGGCAGGTGACGGACATCGAGACGTCCGCCGAAGGGTCGCGCAGGGTCAAGAACGCGGTCTGCGTGTTGGGCCGGGAACTGACCTGGGTGACCTGGCCCTCGACCCAGACGGTGCCGAGCCGGTGGATCCAGTCGCCGATCTTGCGCGCGACGGTCCGGACCGGCCACGGCGATTCCGCGGTGCTCGTCGGAGCCGGTGCGGACTCGGTGCTCACCGGCCTTCCGCGCCGTCGCCGCCGTCTTCGTCTTCCTTGGCCCGCTCCGCCTTGCGGGCGTTGGCGATCCGGCGGGACAGCATGCCGGTGAACGACGAGCGGTCGGCGTGGGTGCGCTCGTACTCGAGGATGGTCTCGAGCTGATCGATCGAGAGCTGGCGCAGCCGCGCCCGCAGCTGCGGGAGGGTGAGCTGGTCGTAGCCGGTCAGCCCGGCCGGCCCCTCGTACCCCGCGGCGCTGGTCCGCGGCGTTTCGCTCTTGGTCTTCTTGTCGACCTTGGGCGTCCCGGGCTTGGGCTTCTTCGGCGGTTGCTCTTCGCCGGCTTCGCTGTCGTGCTCGCCGTCGGCGTGGTCCTCGGCGAGCGCGCGTTCCTCGGCGGCCCACGGATCGCCGAGCTCCGCTTCGAGCTCGGCCGCCGACGGCACGCGGCCGTTGATCTCCGAACGCGGTTCGGGCACTTCGGCGACCCGGGCGGCGTCCGGCCGCGCGGGCGGGACGTCACCCAGCTCGGCGTCCTCGTCGAACGTCGCCCAGCTCGGCGTGTCTTCGACCGGGCGCAGGCTCGACAGGGCGCTGTCGCCCTTGATCGCCAGCTCGGTGACGTGCTGCTGCACTCGCATGGAGGCCTGCAGCGCCTGGCTGACCACGGTCACCGGGAGCCCGGCCAGCTGCCGGGGAAGTTCGCGAACCCGCTCGGCGGTGGAGACGGCGAGGCCCGCGGCGACCCGGAGGGGGAGCGGGAATGGCTTCATGGGTCCAGCCTGCCGCATGAGCGGCCCTCCTGCCCAACCGGAAGGGCGCAGTGCGTGACCCGTGGCACAACCCGGCAGGGGGACGAAGCTCACCCGAAAGGGACTTCGAGTCCGTCTCGGGGCTGCCCGTACCCTGGGGGGCATGAGTGCAGCGAGTCCCGGAATCGAGCCCGCGGGTACCCCGACGATCACCGGAACCGCTTCCGGCAAGCGGGTGCTGCTCGCCAAACCCCGTGGTTACTGCGCCGGCGTCGACCGCGCGGTGATCGCCGTCGAGAAGGCCCTCGAGGTCTACGGTGCCCCGGTGTACGTCCGCAAGGAGATCGTGCACAACCGGCACGTGGTCGACACGCTGCGCGAGCGCGGCGCGATCTTCGTCGACGAGACGTCCGAGGTGCCCGAGGGCGCGCTCGTGGTGTTCTCCGCCCACGGCGTCTCGCCGATGGTGCACGCGGAGGCGGCCGAGCGGAACCTGCGCACGATCGACGCGACCTGCCCCCTGGTGACGAAGGTGCACAAGGAGGTCAACCGGTTCGCGAACGACGACTACGACATCCTGCTGATCGGCCACGAAGGCCACGAAGAGGTCGAGGGCACCGCCGGCGAGGCACCGGACAAGGTCCAGCTGGTCGACAAGGCCGAGGACGTCGACAAGGTCGAGGTGCGCGACCCGTCGAAGGTGATCTGGCTGTCCCAGACGACGCTGTCGGTGGACGAGACGATGGAACGTGTCGACCAGCTCCGCGAGCGCTTCCCGAACCTGGCGGACCCGCCGAGCGACGACATCTGCTACGCGACGACGAACCGCCAGGTCGCGGTCAAGGCGATGGCCGCCGAGTGCGACCTGGTGCTGGTGGTCGGGTCGACGAACTCGTCCAACTCGAAGCGCCTGGTCGAGGTGGCCCTGAAGGCGGGGGCCCGGGCCTCGTACCTGGTCGACTTCGCGCACGAGGTCGACGAAGCGTGGCTTTCCGGCGTGACGACGGTGGGCGTGACTTCGGGTGCCTCGGTGCCGGACGTGCTGGTCATGGAGCTGCTGGACTGGCTGGCGGAGCGCGGCTACGGCGACGTCGACGAGGTCACGACGGCCAACGAGAAGATCTCGTTCGCGCCGCCGAAGGAACTGCGGAAGGTCTGAGCCGGCTCCGGCGGCGGGTCGCCTTCGCGGCTCGCCGCCGTGTCGTCCCCCCGATCACGCGTGCTGACCTCCCGATCACGCGTGTCGTCCCCCCGATCACGTGTGCTGACCTTCTGATCACCCGTGCCGGCCCTCTGATCACACGTGCCGCCTTCCGGCGCACGGTCTCGCATGCGAAACGGCGGTCACCTCGCGAGAGGTGACCGCCGTTCGTCAGCGTTCTTCGTCGTCCCAGGGCCGGTTCCGGCGCGGCGGAGCGTTCCGCCCGCCGGACGGGCGGCGGGGCGGCGGGGTGTCGCGGCCGTCCTCGGGCGGACGCGGACGCCGTCGCGGAGCGTCACCGCGTGGCTCGCGCCGGCGCGGGTCGCCCTCTTCCGGACGGGGCGTGCGCCGGTTGGCCGGCGGCGGCTTGCGCGTGCCGCGGGCGCCCGGGTCGCGTTCGGCGGGAGCGCGAGGGGTTCGGCGTTCGCCGTCGGCGGGCGGCCGCGGACGTCGAGGCGGTTCGCCTTCCCGGCCACGCCGAGCGCCGGGCGGGACCGGGGTCTGCCCGGTCCGGTTCGAGCCGGCCGGCCGCGGACGCCCACCGGCCGCGGCGCGCGGGGCGGGCTTCTCGTCGTCCTCGTCGGCCCGGCGGTCGGGCTTCTTGGCCTTCTTCGGGGCGTCCGGGTCGCGCTCGCGGAAGATCCGGACGAAGCCGATCAGCAGCGTGATGCCGGTGGTGATCGCCATCATGGGGAAGCTGTTGATCAGCGGCGTGCCGATGTTCAGGGCTTTCGACAGCATGTCGTCGCCCTGGGCCCCCGCCGTCGACCCCGAGGTCAGCAGGATCACACTGGGCACGGTGACGGCCAGCACGAGCGGCGGCATCACCATCGGCCCGAACAGGCCCCGCCGCCGCACCGCGCAGACCGCGATCACGGCCCCGGCGATGTAGCAGACGATGAAGATCACCGGGATGTTCGTCTGGCTCGGCTTGCCCAGGAGGGCGCCCACGACCGCCAGGACGAGGCCGACCAGGACCGCCGCCCACCAGGGCAGTCCGCGCCTCGAACCGACGACAGGACGCTCATCCCACGCAACGGGGACGTCGTCGGCATCTGGATCGCTCTGGCGATCGCGAATCGCGGTCACAGGGCAACACCGTATCTCGTGGTTGTGAAGATCTTGCCAGCACCGCCGCCGACGTGGGCCGACAGCCACCCGGGGGCATGATCCGGTGGCGCCGGGTAGCGGCGGTGGAGCGAGCCGGGCGGCCCGCTCTGCCAGGGTCCTCCGCGAGGGGCGCCGGGGACAACCTGCGGTCGGAGGGTCGCTCGCGCCGGGCGCCGCGCGAAAGCGCTTGCCGCGGGACCCGCCAGCAGGTGGAGACCCGGCCAGGCGCGCGGTCACCGCTGGTCAGACGCGGTTCAACCACGCTCCGCGCGGCCGCCCACCGGCACGCCAGCACGCGCCCATACGAGCGCGGGCGTCACCGAGCGGCCGGCTGCCCGCTTCCTGCGCCTGGCTCACCCTCGAAGACCCTGGACGCTCAACTGGCTGCGAGCTCGTCCCCCTTCCGGACCGTCGGCACGGCCGCCGGGCTGCCCGATGCGTCGGTGAGCGGTGCCACCGTGGCCCGGAACGTCTCGAGTGCCTCCAGCTCCCGCCGGCGGGCCGACAGGAACCGCTGCAGGTGGGTGCTCGACAGGTTCAGCGCCTCCACCGCGCCGCCCGCCGCGCGGTGGGCCGCCGCCGCTCCGGCTCGGACCTGCTCCACGTCCGCCTCCAGTGTCCGGTCACTCGCCGCGAACAACGCCGCCGAGGCCAGCACCCCGAAACCCGTGGGGCCGCAGAGGAACACCCTCCGGTCGATCAGCCAGCGCAGCAGCTCCGGGTCCGTGTCCAGGGCCGCGACCACCGCCGCGTCGGACGGGACGAACATGATCGTGCCGTAGATCGCGTCCGCCCAGCGCTGGTAGCCCTTGCCCGCCAGGTCCGCCGCGCGGGAGCGGATCTGCCGGACGTGCGCGCGCAACGCGTCCATCCGCTCGTCCGGGTCGTCCGTCTCCACCGCCTCGGACCACGTCGCCATGCTCGCCTTCGCGTCCACCGGGACCGTGCGGTCGCCGCCCACCCGCAGCACCATGTCCGGCTTCGCCGAGCCGCCGCCGCCCAGGTCCGTCTGCAGGGTGAAGTGCAGGTCCTCGCGCAGCCCCAGCGCCCGCGCCGTCTCGACCAGCACCTGCTCGCCCAGCTCGCCGCGACCGCTGATCGACGCGAACGCGACCTCGTAGCGCCGCAGCGCCAGCTGCTGCTGGTCCGCCTTGGCCCGCTCGGCCGCCACCAGCCGGGCCGCCGCGTCCGCCCGGCGCATCCCGTCCTGGTACAGCCGCCACAGCACCGCGACGGCGAACAGCAGCAGGACCGCGAGCACGATCGCCGCGGTGGTCAGCACTGTCGCCACTTCGTCTCTCCCTCCAAGCTCCGGGCTCGCAGACATCATGGCGGACCGCACCGACAAAAATCGCACCCGATCCGTCGCTCTGGGTAGCTGACCTGCGAACACATCGATTCCGCCCGGGGCGTGTCCGATCTTGCCCGCTCGTGTTAGTACACACGTTCGAGTGAGCGGGCGGCGTGCCTGCGCGATTTCGTCGGAGCCGGGTCGTACCGTTGGCGCCCGTGAGATTCCTGCACACCTCCGACTGGCACATCGGCCGCACGTTCCACGGCGCCGACCTGCTCGCGGAACAGGAAGCGGTGCTCGGGCACCTCGCCGACCTGGTGGCCGGCGAGGCGATCGACGCCGTCCTGGTGGCAGGCGACATCTACGACCGCGCGGTCCCCTCCGCCGAAGCCGTGCGGGTGGCGACGAAAGCCGTCGCCCGGATCCGCGCGGCCGGCGCGCAACTGGTCGTCACGCCCGGAAACCACGACTCGGCGCCCCGCCTCGGCGCCTTCGCGGAGTTCGCCGCGGCCGGTGGGCTCCACCTGCGCACCACCGTCGCCGGGCTGGCCGAACCGGTGCTGCTCGACGACGCCGGCGGCCCGGTCGCCGTCTACGGCATCCCTTACCTGGAACCGGAACCGGCGCGCCACGCGCTGGGCGTACCCGACGCGCGCGGCCACACCGGCGTGCTCACCGAGGCCATGCGCCGGATCCGCGCGGACCTCGGAACCCGGCCCGGCGTCCGGTCGGTCGTGCTCGCGCACGCGTTCGTCACCGGCGGCGAACCCACCGACAGCGAACGGACCATCGCGGTCGGCGGCGTCGAACAGGTACCCGGCTCGGTCTTCGACGGCGTCGACTACGTGGCGCTCGGCCACCTCCACGGCCCGCAGACGCTCGCCGAGCACCTGCGGTACTCCGGCAGCCCGCTGGCCTACTCGTTTTCCGAGGCCCGCCAACGCAAATCGGTCTGGCTGGTCGACCTGGACGCCGACGGCCTCGCCGAGGTCCGGCGCCACGAGCTGCCCGTGCCGAGGGCACTCGCGGCGCTCACCGGCGAGCTCGAAGACCTCCTGCTCGACCCGGCGCACGACGCCTACCTCGACCACTTCCTGTCGGTCACGGTCACCGACCGGGTGCGCCCGGTCGACGCGATGCGGCGGCTGCGCATGCGGTTCCCGTACGCGGTGCACCTGGAGTGGGAGCCCGCGGGCGGGCACGCCGGCGCCCCGCTGCGCTACTCCGACGCCGTCCGCGGCCGGTCCGACATCGAGGTATCGCGCAGCTTCCTCGACGACTGCCGCGGCGCCCCGCCGACCGAAAGCGAAGAACAGCTCCTGTTCCTGGCCCTGGAAGCGGCCGACCGGGGGGCCCTCGCGAAATGAGGCTGCACAGGCTGGAGGTCGAGGCCTTCGGGCCGTACTGCGCGCGCGAAGTGGTCGACTTCGACGTGCTCGGCGCCGACGGTCTCTTCCTCCTGCACGGCGAAACCGGCGCGGGCAAGACGACGCTGCTCGACGCGATCGCGTTCGCGCTGTTCGGCGTGGTCCCCGGCGCCCGCAACGAGGCGAAGCGACTGAGGTGTGACCTCGCCGAGCGCGACCAGGTCACCGAGGTGGCGCTGGAGCTCACCGTGCAGGGCCACCGGCTGAAGATCGTGCGCAACCCGGAGTACCAGCGGCCGAAGCGGCGCGGCGAGGGCACGACCACCCAGCAGGCGAGGGTGTCGCTGAGCTGGATCGGCACCGCGCCCGCCGGTCTGGCGCCGGAGGGCCTGATCCGGATCGAAGAGGTCGCGCGCACCGTCGAGCGGCTGCTCGGGATGACCGCGGCCCAGTTCTTCCAGGTGGTGCTGCTCCCGCAGGGCGAGTTCGCCCGCTTCCTGCGATCGGACACCGCCGAGCGCGAGAAGCTGCTGGAGCGGCTGTTCGGCACCGAGCGCTTCGCCGATGTCGAACGCTGGTTCGCCGACCTGCGCGCCGAACGCGGTCGCGAGCTGGAAGCGCGGCAGCGGGACGTGCGCGAGCTGTTGGCCCGGTACGCGCAGGAGGCCCAGCAGGACCCGCCCGAGACGGACGTGGCCGAGTGGGTCGGCGCCGTGCTCACCGAGGCGGAAGCCCGGGTCGGGCAGGTGACAGCCGAGGAGGAGCGGGCGCGGGCGGCCGCGCAGCGAGCGGACCTCTACCTGCAGGAAGAACGCGCGGGCGCGGAAAAGATCCGCCGCGTCCGCACGGCGCACCTGCGGCTGCTCGAGATCACCGAACAGGCGCCGCAGCGGGCGGAGTGGGCGCAGGAGGTCGCCGCCGCGCGGCGGGCCGCCGGGGTCGCCGTGGAGGCCGACCTGCTGGACCGCCGGGCCGCCGAACTGACCGAAGCCGAGCAGGCGGAGAAGGCGCGCGGCGCCCGGCTGCGGGAGTTCGGCACCCGGGCGACCGGCGACCTGAAGGCGCGGGCGGCCGCGGCGCGCGAAGAGGCGGGCGCGGTCGCGGAACTGGTCGCCGAGGCCGAGCAGCAGGAACTCGACGTCATGCGGCGGGACGACCGGAAGCTGGTTGCCGTCACGGCTCGCCAGCAGGTCGAGGAGCTGTCCGCGGAACTCGCCGCGATCCCCGGCCGGCTGGCCGAGCTGCGGGCCGGTGCCCTCGAAGCCGCCGAAGCCGAAGCGAAGCTCGACGGCGCCAAGGCGAAGGTGGAGGAGCTGCGCGCCTTCGCCCGCGACGCGGCCGAACTGCCCGAGGCGCAGGCGAAGGTCCAACGGGGCGAGGCGAAGTTGCGCGAGGTCGTCGACACGCACCAGGCGGCCCGGCAGCGCCGGCTCGACCTGCGGGAGCGACGGCTCGACGGCATGGCGGCCGAGCTGGCCGCCGCGTTGCCGGACGGCGCGCCGTGCCCGGTGTGCGGCTCGGCCGAGCACCCGGCGAAGGCGAACCGGGACGTCGAGCTGGTCGACCCGGCGGAGGAACGCGCGGCCGAGGAAGCCGAGCAGGCGGCGGACGCGGTGCGGCAGCGGGTGGTCGTCGCGCTGGAAGAGGCGAAGGCGCGGCTGGCCGGGCTGATCGAACGGCTGGCCGGGCGCACGGCCGGGTCGATCACTGCCGAGCTGGCGGAGGCCCGCGCCACCGTCGCCGCGTTGACCGGGCAGGCGTCCGCCAAGGCCAAGCTGGGGCACCAGGTCGTCCTGCTGGAGCGTGATCTGGAAGCGCGCACCGAGCGCCTTCGCCGGGCCGAACAGGCGGCGACCGAAGCCATGACCGACGTCCGCGCCCTGGAGGAGCGGCTGGCCGAGCGGGAGCGCCGCCTGGTCGCCGGGCGGGGTGAGTTCGCGGACGTCGGCGCGCGGCGGCAGCACCTCCTCGGCCTGGCCGAGGCCCTGGAGGCGGTCGCCGAGGCGCGCACGGCGGTCGTCGGCGCGCGGGAACGCGTCACCCAGCAGCGGGCGCTGGTCGACGCGGCGGTCGCGGCGAAGGGGTTCACCTCGCTGAAGAAGGCGCGCGCCGCGATGCTGCCGGACGAGCAGATCGAGAAGCTGGAGCAGGGCATCGCCGAAGCCGAGGCGGCCGCCGCGGGCGCGCGGGCGCTGCTGGCCGAGCCGGACCTGTTCGGGATCTCGCCGGACGACGTCGTGGACGTCGGGCGGGCGGCCGACGCGGCCCAGCTGGCCCGGGCGCGCGCGGACTCCGCGTACGCGGCGCTTCGGGCGGCCACCGCGCAGCACGAGGAGCTGACCCGGCTGGCCGGTCTGCTGCGCGCGGCGCTGGCCGGGCTCGCGCCGGCCGAAGCGGAGTACGCCGAGCTGCGGGCCCTGGCGGAGGTCGTCAACGGGCGCGGGCAGAACAGCCGCAAGATGTCGCTGCGGTCGTACGTGCTGGCGGCCCGGCTCGAAGAAGTCGCCGTCGCCGCCACGCACCGGCTGCGCACGATGAGCCAGGGCCGGTACTCGTTCGTGCACTCGGACGCGGCCGGGGCGCGCGGCACCCGCGGCGGGCTCGGCATCGACGTGCTGGACGACTACTCGGGCACCATCCGCCCGGCGAAGACCCTGTCCGGTGGCGAATCGTTCCTCGCGTCACTGGCCCTCGCGCTGGGGCTGGCGGACGTCGTCGCGGGGGAGGCGGGCGGCGCGCTGCTGGACACGCTGTTCGTCGACGAAGGGTTCGGTACGCTGGACGCCGAAACCCTCGACGTCGTGATGAACATCCTCGACGAGCTCCGTGCCGGCGGCCGGGTGGTCGGGCTGGTGTCCCACGTCGAGGAGCTGCGGCAGCGCATCCCGACCCGGCTGCGGGTCCGGAAGTCCCGCACGGGTTCGACATTGGAGGTGCGCGCGGGCTGATCGCTCGGACAAGATGAAGCCATGACGGACCAGCCGCCGAACGGCCTGCCCCGCTACCGCCTGCTCACCGGCCCGGACGACGCGAAGTTCTGCCACCGGGTCAGCGAGGCGCTCGAACTCGGCTACCGCCTGCACGGCTCACCGGCGGCGACGTTCGACGGGAACCAGGTCATCGTCGCCCAGGCCCTGCTGTGGCAGGGCGAACAGGGCTAGCCGGCCAGAGTGGGGGCCGCCGCGTTCCGGAGGTACATCCCGGCGTAGGAACACCACGGCGTCCACGCACGGGCCCGCTCGCCGAGTGAGGCCGGCGCGATGCCCAGGGCCTCGGCGCCGCGCCGGACCTCGGTGTCGCCGGCGAGCAGGACGTCCGGGGCGCCGAGGACGCGCATCAGCACGTAGTCCGCCGTCGACGGGTCGACGCCCGGGCACGCCAGCAGCTCCGCGCGCAGTTCGGCCGCCTCCCGGCCGACGTGGACCGCCAAGCGCCCTTCGGCCAGGGCGGCGGCCACGCCGGTGACGGTTTCGCCGAGCCCGGCCGTCGCAACCTGGGCCGCCGTCGGGAAGAGCCGCTTCACGCCCCACTCGCCCGGCACTTCTTCGCCGGGCGGTACCCCATCGAGCAGGGCCCGGAGCAGCAGTTCCTCGCCGTCCACCGCGCCCGGCACCCGGATCCCCGGCACGGCCGCGACCACCGGGGCCAGCGCCGGATCGGCGCCGAGGACGCGGGTGACCGCCGCGGGGTCGGCGTCGAGGTCGAGCAGCCGGCGCACCCGGCTGACCGCGCTGCCGAGATCGCGCAGGTCGGTGAGCACCAGCTCACAGCGCACGTGGTCGGGCGAAGGCGTCAATCGCACGACGCCGGTGCCGTGGGCGAGCCGCAGGGTCCGCGCGTAGGTCTCCGCAGTGACTTCTTCGATGCCCGGCAGCGCGTGGGCCGCGAAGAAGCGAAGCAACCCTGAAGCGTCGAAGGGCGGCCGGAACGGCAGCCGCAGGCTGAGCCGAGTTCCGGTCACATCGCTCTGCCGGCCACGTCGTGAAGCCGCGAAGGCACGAAGCTGCGAAGGCGTCGTGGCGAACACTTCGCGGATCGTCTCGTTGAACTGCCGCACGCTGGAGAAGCCCGCCGCGAAGGCGACGTCCGTCAGCGGCAGCTCGGACATCTCGATGAGCAGCCGCGCCGAGTGCGCGCGGTGCGCGCGGGCCAGGGCCAGCGGGCCCGCGCCCAGCTCGGCGGTGAGCACCCGGCCCAGCTGGCGTTCCGAGTACCCGAGCCGCCGGGCGAGACCCGGGACGCCTTCGCGCTCGACGGTCCCGTCGGAGATCAGGCGCATCGCCCGCGCGGCCAGGTCGGCGCGCACGTTCCAGTCCGGTGAGCCGGGCACGGCGTCGGGCAGGCAGCGGCGGCAGGCGCGGAAGCCGTTGGCCTGCGCGGCCGCCGACGTCGGGAAGAAGCGGACGTTCTGCACCTTCGGCGTCGACGCCGGGCAGGACGGGCGGCAGTAGATCCCGGTGGTGCGGACCGCCATGATGAACTGGCCGTCGAAGCGCGAGTCGCGGGCGGTGACCACGCGGTAGCAGCGCTCGGCGTCGCGCCAGAGTGAGAGCGTTTCGGTGACCATTGATCCGAGCATGCCAGCAGGTCAGCGCCGTCGCTGGCGGAAATCCGCCACGGCGTTGGGTGCGTGGGCCGCGACCGGGGCAGCCACGTAGACTGCGGGGTCGTGAGCCTCACCCTCGGTATCGTCGGCCTGCCCAACGTCGGCAAGTCCACCCTGTTCAACGCGCTGACCCGGAACAACGTGCTCGCCGCGAACTACCCGTTCGCGACGATCGAGCCGAACGTCGGTGTCGTGCCGCTGCCGGACCCCCGGCTGGACAAGCTGGCCGAGCTGCACAAGTCGGAGAAGATCGTCCCGGCCGTGGTGTCCTTTGTGGACATCGCGGGCATCGTGAAGGGCGCGTCCGAGGGTGCCGGGCTGGGCAACAAGTTCCTGGCGAACATCCGTGAGGCCAACGCGATCTGCCAGGTCATCCGCGTGTTCGACGACCCGGACGTGATCCACGTCGACGGCCGGATCGATCCGCTGAGCGACATCGAGACGATCAACACCGAGCTCATCCTGGCCGACCTGCAGACCCTCGAGAAGGCCGTCTGGCGGTTGGAGAAGGAAGCGCGGACCAAGAAGGAAGCCAAGCCCGCGCTCGAAGCCGCGCAGAAGGCGAAGGAGATCCTCGACAGCGGACGCACGCTCTTCTCGGCTCAGAAGGACGTCGACCTCGAACTGCTTCGCGAGCACAGCCTCCTGACGACGAAGCCGTTCCTGTACGTCTTCAACGCCGACGAGGCGGTGCTCACGGACGAAGCCCGCCGCGAGGAGCTGACCAAGCTGGTCGCCCCGGCGGACGCGGTGTTCCTCGACGCGAAGGTCGAGGCGGAGCTGCTGGAGCTGGACGACGAGGAGTCGGTGCGCGAGCTGCTCGAGTCGGTCGGCCAGCCGGAGCCGGGGCTGTACTCCCTGGCCCGCGCGGGTTTCCACACCCTCGGCCTGCAGACGTACCTGACGGCGGGCCCGAAGGAGTCCCGCGCGTGGACGATTCCGCAGGGCGCGACGGCCCCACAGGCGGCGGGCGTGATCCACACGGACTTCGAGCGCGGCTTCATCAAGGCGGAGATCGTCTCCTACGACGACCTGATGGCGGCGGGTTCGATGGCGGCGGCCCGCGCGGCGGGCAAGGTCCGCATGGAGGGCAAGGACTACGTCATGGCCGACGGCGACGTGGTCGAGTTCCGCTTCAACGTCTGACGCACGCTGCGTGAGCAAGAACTACTGACTGTCGCTTTCATTGGACGCAGGATATACTGCGTCCAATGAAAGCTTCGTCGAGCTTGCTGCCGCTGCTGCGGTCGCGCATGCAGGGTGAGCTGTTGGCGCTGGTGCTGCTGCACCCGGAGCGCGAGTACAGCATCACCGAGCTCGCCGAGGCGTGTGGTGTCACGCCGACGGCCGTGCTGCGAGAGGTCGAACGGCTCGTCGGCGGCGGCATCCTGGAAGACCGGCGGGTCGGCCGGAGCCGGCTCGTCAAAGCCCGCACGGACACCCCGCTCTACCGGCCGCTGAGCGAGGTCATCGCGGTCACCTTCGGGCCGCTGCCGCTGCTCGCCGAGGCCTTGTCCGGTCTGGCGGGCGTGCGCGAGGCCTACATCTACGGCTCCTGGGCCGCGCGCTACAGCGGCGAACCGGGGCCGCCGCCCGGGGACGTCGACGTGCTCGTCGTCGGCTCGCCCGACCCGGACGCGCTCTTCGACCTGGCCGAGGGCGTGTCACGGCGGCTGGGCCGCGAGGTCAACGTCCACCGGATCTCGCCGGCGTCGTGGGCGGCGGACAGCGCGGATCCGTTCCTCACCAGCGTGCGTGAGCGTCCGCTGGTCCCGCTGCCCCTCGATCAGGAGACTTCCCGATGACCCGGTGGAACCAGGGCCGCGCCACGATCGACGCGCTCATCGCGCGCGGTTCCCTCGAACACGTCCCGGCTTCGCGGGAGGCCGCGGAAGCGGAGCTCGCCCGGGCCCGCACGCACGTCGCTTCGGCACGGCAGCTACTGGCCTCGGACCCGGAGGGCGCCTACACGCTGGCGTACGACGGCGCCCGCCGGTCGCTGGCGGCCGTCCTGCAGAACCAAGGCCTGCGTGCGACGAGCCGCGGGGGCCACATCGCCGTCTACGAAGCGGTTCTCGCGCAGCTCGATCCGCCGCTGGGGCCGCTTCTGCGTCCCTTCAACCGGATGCGGGTCCGGCGCAACGAAGTCGCCTACCGTTCTTCCGAGGCGCCTTCGGTGACCGCCGAGGACGTGACGGCCGATGTGGCGAAGGTCGAAGACCTCATCGGGGTCGCCGAGAAGACGATCCCGAACATGTCCCGCTACTGATGGCGCGGACCGAGCCCCGCCCGCTCACGCCGAACGAGCGGACGACACTGGACACACTGCTCGCGGCGGACTTCCCCGGTGCCGCGGAACTGCGCGCGCAGGCCACCACGGCCCGGGTGACCGGCCGCTGCGGCTGCGGGTGCCCGAGCATCAACCTGGTGGTCGACGGGACCCTGCCGGCCGCGGAGCTCGCCGACGCCCCGGTCGCGGTCGAAGCCGACGGGCCCGACGGGGGGCTCATCGTGTTCGCCGAGGAGGGGCGCCTGTCCTGCCTGGAGTACTGGTCCGTCGGTGACGAGCCACCGGCCGAGTTCCCGCCACCCGGGCAAATCACCGGTAGCCCGCCGGATCCGGAAGATCCGGCAGGCCCTGGCGAACTAGCCGAGCAGGCCCAGCACCGCGATCGCGATCAGCACCACCGCGGTGGCGAGGGCGTTGATCCAGGCGCGCTGGGCGGGGGTGAGGGCGGCGGTGCTGTTCATGGCGTTCCCTATGGGCCGAACCGATGCTTCCGCAGGAACAGCGCGCTGATCATGCCGCCCGTTAACAGCTGTGATCGAACTCTCAGCCGTCCAGGTGACGGCGGTTGCGGGCGGTGAACCAGAGCACCCCGCCGGCTGCCGCCACCATTGCCGCGAACGCCGCCGTGCCGACCACGATTGCCTGAGTCATCTGTGTCTCCCTCCCGAAGGTTCCGGTAACCGAGAGACGCCGAACCCGGGCGAAGGTGCACTCAGCGTAGCCGAGATCACACCGCGGCGAGCACCTCATCGATCTGCGACGCCAGGTCGAAGTCCTTCGCCGTCAGGCCGCCCGCCGAGTGGGTGCTGAGCCGGAAGGTCAGCGTGCGCCAGCGGATGTCGATGTCCGGGTGGTGGTCGGCGGCCTCGGCGAGTTCCGCCACCCGGTTCACCACCTCGATCGCCTGGGGGAAGCTCGCCAGCTCCACCTCGCGGGAGATCACCGCGCCGGACCGCGTCCAGTCCGCGGCCAATCGTCCGTCGGCCTCGGAGTCGCTCAAGATTTCCGTCATGTCTCCATGGTCGTCCGTCCTGGACTACGCTGCACGGTTGCCACGGGAGTCCGGTGAGCCGGGCTGAGAGGCGGGGTCACCCGCGACCGTTCGCACCTGACCGGATCATGCCGGCGACGGGAGGGCTTCCCTCCCGCGTCCGGCGAAGTGCAGGAGGGTAGATGAAACGCAGGGCTGTTCGCGCCGCGACGGCCATTGCCGCCGTCAGCGCCGTCGCCGCGGCGTGCTCGCTGTCGGACGGTGACGGTGGTACGCAGCAGACGCCCACCGTCACCCTCGTGACGCACGATTCGTTCCTCGCGCCGCAGGAGGTGCTCGACGCCTTCCAGAAGCAGTCGGGCATCAAGGTCTCCGTGCTCAAGCAGGGCGACGCCGGATCGCTGACCAACAAGCTCGTGCTGACGAAGGCCAACCCGATCGGCGACGTCGCGTACGGCGTCGACTCCACCTTCGCCTCGCGGGCGCTGGCCGAGGGCGTCTTCGAGCCCTACACCAGCCCGGAAGCCGACCGCGGGCCGCAGCGCTACGCCGTCGACCCCGAGCACCGGCTGTCGGCGGTCGACGTCGGCGACGTCTGCGTCAACGTCGACACGAACTACTTCGCCGGCAAGGGGATCCCGGCGCCGTCGAGCTACGACGACCTGGCCGACCCGAAGTACAAGGACCTGCTGGTCGCCGAGGACCCGGCGACGGCTTCGCCCGGCCTGGCGTTCCTCCTCGGCACCATCGCAAAGTACGGCGAGGCCGGCTGGAAGGACTACTGGACGAAGCTGAAGGCCAACGGCGTCAAGGTGGTCAGCGGCTGGGAAGAGGCCTACACCAAGCAGTTCTCCGGCTCGTCCGGCAAGGGCCCGCGGCCGATCGTCGTCTCGTACGCGTCGTCGCCGGCCGCCGAAGTCGGCGACGACGGGAAGCCGCGCACCAAGGCGCTGCTCGACACCTGCTACCGGCAGGTCGAGTACGCCGGCGTGCTGGCGAACGGCAAGCAGGTCGAGAACGCCCGCAAGGTCGTCGACTTCCTGCTCTCGCAGCAGTTCCAGGCCACGGTCGCGGCCAACATGTACGTCTACCCGGCGCGCCAGGGCGTCGACCTGCCCGCCGGCTGGGCGCAGGTCGCGCCGCTGCCGCAGAAGCCGCAGACGCTGCCCGCGGACCAGGTGCAGGCCGGACGCGAGAAGTGGATCGGCGAATGGCGCACGCTCGTGCAGTGACACCCGGGACGCCGCCCCGGAGCCTCCGGCGCGCAACAGCCCCGCCGCGGACCGCCCGCGGGCTCGGGCTGGCGCTGCTCGGGCTGGCCCCGATCGGGTTCCTGGTGGTGTTCTTCGCCTGGCCGGTGCTGGCGATCATCGGCCGCGGGTTCGCCGCGGGCGGCCTCGACGTCGTGCTCGGCGACGCGCGGACCTGGCAGCTGGCCGGGTTCACCGTCGCGAGCGCGGCCGCGTCGACGGTGGTCGCCGTGCTGGCCGGGCTGCCGGTGGCGTTCCTGCTGGCGCGGGTGCGGCTGCCCGGCGTCGGCTTGGCGCGGACGCTGGTGCTGGTGCCGTTCGTGCTGCCGACCGTGGTCGTCGGGCTGGCGTTCCGGGCGCTGTGGCCGGACGGCGGCGTGCTGCCGATCGTGCTGGCCAACGCCTTCTTCAACGTCGCCGTCGTCGCGCGGACCGTCGCCGGGCTGTGGGCGCGGCTCGACTCGCGGACGACCGACGCCGCCCGGGCGCTCGGCGCGTCGCCCTGGCGGGCCTTCCGGTCGGTGACGCTGCCCGCGCTGGCGCCCGCGATCGCGTCCGCCGCGGCCGTGGTGTTCCTGTTCTGCGCCACCAGCTTCGGGGTCGTCCTGATCCTCGGCGGAGCCCGCTACCGGACCCTGGAAACCGAGATCTACCTGCGGACGGTCGACCTCCTGGACCTCTCCGGCGCGGCCGCGCTTTCGCTGATCCAGTTCGCGGCCGTGGTCGCCGCGCTGGTCCTCGGCGGGCTGGCGCGGCGGCGCAAGGAAGGCGCCCGGATCGGTTCCGGCGGCGCACGACCGCCGCGGGGCGGCGAGTGGTGGGTCGTCGGCGCCGCGGGAGTCGTGCTCGCGTCGCTGGTGACGCCGATCGTCGCGCTCCTCGCCGAATCGGTGTCCACTGAGGACGGCTGGAGTCTCGCGGGGTACCGGGCACTGACGAGCACCGGCGAGAAGGGCGCGCTCCAGGTGTCCGGCTGGGACGCCGCGCTGAACTCGCTGAAGGTGGCCATCGACGCGACACTGCTCGCGATGGTCGTCGGCGTGCTCGCGTCCGTCGTGCTGGTGGCGCTGCGGCGCTCGCCGGCACGAACCGCGCGCGGCCTGGGCGAGACGATGGACGCCGTCCTGATGCTGCCGCTCGGGGTGTCCGCGGTGACCGTCGGGTTCGGCTACCTGGTGACGCTCGACGCGCTGCCCGGCGACCTGCGGACGTCGCCCTACCTGGTCCCGCTGGCCCAGGCGCTGGTGATCATCCCGCTGATCGTGCGGATGGTGCTGCCGGTGCTGCGCTCGGTCGACGTCCGGCTGCGGCAGGCCGCCTCGACGCTCGGGGCGAGCCCGCTGCGGGTGTGGCGGGAGATCGACCTGCCGCTGACGCTGCGGCCGCTGGTCGCGGCGGCGGGCTTCGGCTTCGTCGTGGCCCTGGGCGAATTCGGCGCGACGAGCTTCCTCGCCCGGCCCACGGCGCCGACGCTGCCGGTCGCGGTCGCGACGCTGATGGCGCGCCCGGGGGAGCTGAACAACCAGATGGCGTACGCGGCGTGCGCGTTGCTGATGCTCGTGACGGTGCTGGCGGTCGTCCTGATCGACCGGCTCGGGCGCGGCGGGGTGGGAGAGTTCTGATGGCGTTGTCGGTGCGGGACCTGACCGTCCACTACGGATCGTTCGCGGCGGTGCGCGACGCCCGGCTGGACATCGCCGACGGCGAGGTGCTGGCGCTGCTCGGACCGTCGGGCTCGGGCAAGTCGACGCTGCTGCGCGCGATCACCGGCCTCGAGCCGTCGGCGCGCGGCTCGGTGAGCTGGGACGGCGAGGACCTCGGCGCGGTCCCGGTGCACCGGCGCGGCTTCGGCCTGGTGTTCCAGGACGGCCAGCTGTTCGCCCACCGCGACGTCGCCGCGAACATCGCCTTCGGCCTGCGGATGCACGGGGTACCGCGGTCGGCGTGGGCCCCGCGGGTCGCCGAGCTGCTGGAGCTGGTGGGCCTCTCCGGTTTCGAACGACGGCGGGTGACCGAGCTGTCCGGCGGCCAGGCCCAGCGGGTGGCGCTGGCCCGGGCGCTGGCGCCGGAGCCGCGGCTGCTGCTGCTCGACGAGCCACTGTCCGGTTTGGACGCGGGACTGCGTGAGCAGCTGGCGATCGACCTGGCGGACCTGTTGCGGCGCAGCAAGATCACGGCGCTGCTGGTGACGCACGACCAGGAAGAGGCCTTCACGCTGGCCGACCGCGTGGCGGTGCTCGACGCGGGGGAGGTCCGCCAGGAGGGTGCGGTCCGGCGGGTGTGGCGGAATCCGGCGGACGACGACGTGGCGCGGTTCCTCGGCGTGACGACGTTCCTCGATGCCGTGGCCGCGGGCGGAAACGTGCACACGGAGCTGGGGGAGCTGGGGCTCCCGGACGTCGGCGACGGCCCGGTGCGGCTGGGGTTGCGGCCGCACGCGCTGCGGGTGGCGACGTCCGGAGTGGACGGTGAGGTGGTGGCCGCGGTGCACCGGCGGGAGCACGTGCGGCTGGTGGTGAAGCTCGCGGATTCCACTGTGGACGCCGTGGCGCCGGCGGCGTCGGACCTGCGGGCCGGGGACGCGGTGAAGCTGGAGCTCGACCCGGACGGCGTCGCGCTGGTCGGTTGACGCCGTCCGGAAGGAACCTCAGCCGTCGCGGGTCGACAGGCGGGCGTACGCCAGTGAAAGCCCGATCACGATGTAGCAGACCGCGCGCAGCGCGCCTTCGCCCAGCATCTGCGTGCCCATCGGGTCCTGCAGGACCTCCGCCGGGGCCAGCGACCAGTTCTGCGTCAACAGGAACGGGTGCAGCCAGTCCAGCGACGTCAGGAACCCGAGGATCGTGAACACGATGTCGCCCGCCAGCACCGAAGCCACCACCAGCATCGGGTGCTCGGTCCAGCTGGAGATCGCCAGTGCCACCGCGCCGACCGCCCAGAGCTGCAGCACGACCCAGCCCGCCACCAGCAGGATCCGCGCCAGTGCGCCGCCGAAGGACAGCGTCGTGCCCGACAGCGTGAACAGCGAATCCGTGCCGTTGATGATGAGCCCGGTCACCACGCCCGTCACGCACATCGCCAGCACCGAAACGACCGACACCGTCGCGACGCCGAACGCCTTGACCGCCAGCAGCCGGCCTCGGCCGACCGGGGCGATCAGCCAGCCGCGCAGCGTACCGTGCGAGGTCTCGCCCGCGATCGCGTCCGCGCCCGCCATGGCCGAGGCCAGCGGGAGCAGCAGCGCCAGCGACATCACGATCGCCGCGATCGGCAGGACGAACGCGTTGTTGACCGCCGAAGCCAGCAGCGCTCCGCCGCCTTCGTCCGGCCCCCCGCCGGCGTTGGGGTTGTCGTCCACCAGCGTCAGCCCGATGCCGATCACCACCGGGATCAGCGCCAGCAACCCGAGCACGGCCAGCGTGCGCGGCCGCCGGAAGATCCAGCGCAGCTCCGCGGCCAGCAGCCGCGGCAACGGCACCGTGTCGTGGCCCGTGCGGGCCGCCGGTGCTTCCAGAACCGCCGTCGTCATTCCGCCCCCTCGGTCAGCCGCGCGAACAGGTCTTCCAGGCCGGTGCGGGCCCGCGTCGCCTCGTGGACCGCGACCCCCGCGCCCACCAGGACCTGCAGCACCCGCGGCGCCTCGGCCGCGGTGAGATCCGCGCGGATGCCGTCCGGCGTGAGCCGGGCGCCGATCCGGTTCTCCCGCAGCACCTCCACCGCCTGTTCCGCGTCCGGCGTGCGGACCAGCAGGGCCGCGTTCCCGGACTCGAGCAGCTCGGCCAGTTCGCCCTGCGCGACGACGTTGCCCGCCTGCAGGACGGCGACGTGCGTGCAGGTCGCCTCGACCTCGGCCAGCAGGTGCGACGACACCAGCACGGTGACGCCCTCGGCGTGCAGCTCGGCGACGATCCTGCGGATCTCCCTGGTACCAGCAGGGTCGAGGCCGTTGGTCGGCTCGTCGAGCACGACCATCTTCCGCGGCACCAGCAACGCCGAAGCGAGCCCGAGCCGCTGTTTCATGCCGAGCGAATACCCCTTGTACCGCCGTCGCGCCGCTCCGGTCAGCCCGACGCGCTCCAGCGCGGAGTCCACCGCAGCGGGAATCCCGGCCTTGGACAGCCGCGGTTCCGCCGCGGCGAAACGCAGCAGGTTGTCGCGTCCGGACAGGAACGGGTGGAAGCCCGGCCCTTCGACCAGCGCGCCGACGTCCGGCAGCGCGTGCGCGGCGGCGTCCGGCATGGGCCGGCCGAGCAGCTCGACCTCACCCTCGGTCGGCCGGACCAGGCCGAGCAGCATCCGGATGGTGGTCGTCTTGCCCGAGCCGTTCGGCCCGAGCATCCCGACGACCGCGCCCTGCGGGATGTCGAGGTCGACGTGGTCGACCGCGACGGTGCTGCCGTAGACCTTGCGCAGGCCCCGGGTCCGCGCGGCGAGCGGGACCGCCGGGGCGGAGGTCTCCGAAGAGACCTCCGCCCCGGACTCCACAGTCGTGCTGGTCACTTCTGACCCAGCGCTTCGTACAGGACCTGCTCCGGCACCGCACCGGCGGCGAACCGGCCGTCGTCGGTCAGCACCGCGCTGCCGACCTTCGTGGTGACGAGGTAGCCGCTGCCCCACGCGCCGTTGACCTTCTTCGCGAACCGCTCGAGCAGCGCCTTCGGGTCCGCGTTGCCGCCGCGGCCTTCACGACCGGACTGCTGCTTCGGCGCCGCGTTCAGCGCGTCGGCCGGGACCTTGCCGGTGACGACGGTGTCCCAGCCGTCGCCGACGACCTTGACGTCCTGCTTCGCCTGCTCGGCGAGGTCCTTGTGCTGCTGGTCGATCGTCGGCGTCTTCTCCTGCACCTTGGCGCCCTTCGGCGGGGTGAAGGTGAAGAGGTCGGCCGGCTGCTGGGTGAACTCGATCTCGGTGAAGGCCACCTCGAGCGCCGGCGTCGCCGTGCCGTTGCTCAGCACCGCCACCCGCAGCGGCATCCGCGTCTGCGAGTCGACCGCCACCCGGATCTCGCGCAGCAGCGTCCGCTCGGTCGGCTTCGGCGTCAGGACCAGCTCGTAGGCCGGGCGGCCGGCGACGCTCGCGGTGCCGTCGACCGACACCGTGCTGCTCTCGCGGACCTTCGCGAGCAGTTCCGTCGAAGCCGTCAGCGGGTCAGCCGTCTTCTCGCTGCCCGCGCCCTTCTGCTGGGCCACGTCGGCCGGGATGGTCACCTTGGTCGCGGTGTTCGTCTTGGAGCTGTAGTCCCAGACGGTGGTGCCGTCGTGGACGACGGTCTGCTGGCTCGCGCCCTGCGTGACGGCCAGCCGGCTCTTGCCGGCGCCGTCGGTGAAGATGTGCGCCGAGTCCATGTTCAGCGCCGACGCGCCCGGCACGGCGTTCCCCAGCGCGGGCAGGCCCAGGTCGTTGCTGACCTTCAGCGTGCCGTCGAACGCGCCCGGCTTCGCCTTGGCCACCGACTGGACCAGGTCTTCGGCGCTGACCTGCGGCAGCGCCGGCTTGTCGTCGGCGCTGGCCGGCATCGCGACGAACGCGAGGCCACCGGCACCGAGCGCGGTGCCGAGGACCGCGGCGGTGATGCCCTTCGTCTTCGGTTTCATGCGTCTCTCCCTGTGGTGTTCCCGGACTCGAGTGTGCCCGGCTCCCTGGCCACGACGCTTCCCTCTCGAGGCTGAGATACCCCTGAAGGTTCTCCCTCCCAGGCTGAGATCGCGCTGAGAACCGACGCACGACCTGCGCAAACCGGCCATGATGAGAATCGTGAAACCTCGGGTGCTGGTGGTCGACGACGAACCGGGTGTGCGGAAGGCGCTGCAGCGCGGGCTGCGTGCGGAGGGCATGGACGTGGTCACCGCCGCGGACGGGCCCACCGGCCTGCAGCTGGCGAGCACGGGCTCGTTCGACGTCGTCCTGCTCGACATCATGCTGCCGGGCCTGTCCGGCTACCGCGTGCTGGAGCGGCTGCGCAAGGACGGCGTGACCACGCCGGTGCTGCTCGTCTCGGCCAAGGACGGCGAGGTCGACCAGGCCGACGGCCTCGACCTCGGTGCCGACGGCTACCTCGTCAAGCCGTTCTCGTTCGTGGTGCTGGTCGCGCAGGTCCGGGCGGTGCTGCGCCGGGCCGGGCCGGAGGCCGGCCGCGGCACGCTGCGGCTCGGCGCGCTGGCCGTCGACCGCGGGCTGCGGCAGGTGCACTGGCACGACGAAGAAGTCGGGCTGAGCCCGCGGGAGTTCGCGCTGCTGGAGGTCCTCGTCGGGCGGGCGGGCACGGTCGTCACGAAGGACGAGCTGCTGCGCGCGGTCTGGGGCGAGGAGCAGGCGGTGACCCGCAACCTCGTCGAGGTCTACGTCGGGTACGTGCGCCGCAAGCTCGACGCGGTCGGGGCCGGCGCGCTGCTGCGGACCGTGCGGGGGCACGGCTACCTGGCGTCCGACGCGCAGCTCGACGAGGTCATCACCCCGTGATCCCCTGGTGGCGGGGCCGGACCCTGCAGGCCCGGATCACCGTGCTGGCCGCGACGATCACCCTGGTCTGCCTGCTCGGGCTCGCGGCACTGGCCGCGTCGAACCTCTCGCCGCGGCTCATCGGCTCGGTCGACCGCGAGCTTTCCGGAGCGCTGGGCCCGGCGGGCGCCGAGGTGAGCGCGGGCCGTCCGCTGTCCGGTTCCGCCCCGGTGACGCTGCGGGTGCTCGACATCGCGGGCACGCCGGTGGACGGCGGCACCCCGACCGGCCTGACGCCCGCGGACGTCTCCACGCTCAAGGCCGGTCAGCCGGTCCAGCGCGACGGCGCGCGGTACCTGGGCACGGTCGTCAGCGCGCCGGACGGGGCGCAGCGGCTGGTCGTCGCGGGAGCCGGCCTGGTCGGGTTCGCCGCCGCGGTGCACTACGGCGGCGTGTGGCTGGTGGTCGTCGCGGTGGTCGGCGCGCTGGTGGCGGGCTTCGCGACGTGGCTGGTGGTGCGCCTGTCGCTGCGGCCGGTCGCGCGCATGCGGGGTTCCGTGCGGTCGCTGCCGCCGGGGGCGCGGCTGGCGCTGCCGGACTCGCACGACGAGCTGCGCGCGCTGGCGGAGGAGTTCAACGCGCTGCTGGAACGGCAGGAACAGGCCAGCGACCGGCTCCGGCGCTTCACCGGAGATGCCGCGCACGAGCTGCGCTCGCCGGTCGCCTCGATCCGGGTGCAGGCCGAGGTCGCCGTCACCAACCCCGATCCGGAGCTGGCGCAGGAGACGCTGTCGGACATCTTGACCGAGGCCGAGCGGCTGTCGTCGCTGCTGGACGGGCTGCTGTCGCTGGCCCGCTCGGACGCGGGGGAGGTGCCGCCCGCTTCTCCGGTCGAGCTGGTGAGCGAGGTCCGCGCGGCGGTGGCCCGGCTCCCGGCGGGCGTCCCGGAGACGCGGGTGAGCACGGCGGTCGCCCAGGCGTGGGCGTCGGCCGCGCACGCGGAGGTGGAGCTGGTGCTGGACAACCTGCTGCGCAACGCGTGCCGCTACGCGCGCGGGCAGATCGTGGTGTCGGTGCTGGCGTCGCGGTCATCGGTGCGGGTGGTGGTGGACGACGACGGCCCGGGCATCGCGCCGGAGCACCGCGAAAAGGTGTTCGACCGGTTTTACCGCATCGCGGACGACCGGGCCCGGTCCTCGGGCGGCACGGGACTGGGCCTGGCGATGGTGGCGGAGACGGTCCGCCGCCGCGGCGGCCGCGTCCAGGTGGGCGAATCCCCGGACGGCGGCGCGCGGTTCGTGGTCGTCTGGCGCACGGCGGCCGGGGAGATCGCCGGCCCGGCCGGCTGAGCTGCGGTGGCCTGTCTTGGTGGCAGCGTGGCGGGTGGGTTGCCGGTGTGCGGCCGGGGCGTGGTGGGCCGCCGATTCGCGCCGGAGTGCCTGCCGGCGACGAGGCAGGTCCCCGGACGGCGGCGCGCGGTTCGTGGTCGTCTGGCGCACGGCCGGCGGCGGGGCTTCCGGGTAAGTTCCGGGACTGTGAACGCTGTGATCGTGGGAGCCGCCCTGGTGCGGGACGGCAAGCTGCTGGCCCAGCAGCGGGCCTGGCCGCCGAAGCACGCGGGGCAGTGGGAACTGCCCGGCGGCCGGGTCGAGGAAGGGGAGTCCGAGGCCTTCGCGCTGGCCCGCGAGTGCAGCGAGGAGCTCGACGTCGTCGTCGAGGTCGGTGACCGGGTCGGGCAGGACATCTCCCTGCCCGGTGGCCGGGTTCTCCGCATCTACGCCGCCAAGCTCGTTTCGCCCGGGGAGGAGCCGCGGGCCGTCGAGCACCGAGCCGTGCGCTGGCTCGGGCCCGACGACCTCGACGACGTCGACTGGCTGCCCGCCGACCGGATCCTGCTGCCGGCCTTCCGCGCGCTGCTCAGTGACCAGTCCGGCCAAAAGTAGGCCGCCCCGCGCTCGGCACGTGACCGTTGCTACGAAGTCATGCGGCCGTGGCTGTGGCCGGACTGGTCACCGATCGACGCAGCAGCGCCGATCATCCGCAGCGCCGCGTCGAGCCGGTGCGAGCCGCGTTCGCGAGCCCGCTCCGCGCCCGCCTTCCGCACGCGATCCAGCTCGGCGACGTCGTCGAGCAGCGCCACCGCTCGCGAGCGCAGCGGCCGCAGCTCTTCGATCACCGCGTCGGCGACGGCGTCCTTCACCGCTCCGTACGAGGAGAACTCCTCCGCCAGGTCGGCCGGCGACCCGCCACGGCAGGCGGCGAGGATCTCCAGGAGGTTCGCCATCCCCGGCCGCGTCTCCGGGGCGTGCACCGGCACCGACCCGCCGTCGGTGACCGCGCGGCGGATCTTGCGGCGGATCTGGTCGGGCTCGTCGAGCACGAACACCACGCCCACCGCGTCCCGGGCCGACTTCGACATCTTGCGCGTCGGGTCGGCCAGGTCCTTCACCCGCGCGCCGGCCGGCGGCAGCACCGCGCGCGGGATGGTGAACACCTCGCCGTAGGTGCCGTTGAACCGCTTCGCCAGGGTCCGCGTCAGCTCCACGTGCTGCCGCTGGTCCTCGCCCACCGGCACCTCGTCCGCCCCCTGCAGCAGGATGTCGGCGGCCATCAGCGCCGGGTAGGTCAGCAGCGACAGCCGCACCCCGGCCTGGCCCTTCGACTTCTCCTTGAACTGGATCATCCGCGCGGCCTCGCCGTAGTTGCAGGTGCACTCCAGGACCCAGGTCAGCGCGCCCAGTTCGCGGGCCAGGTCGGACTGGACGAACACCCGCTCGGGATCGATGCCGGCGGCGATCAGCACGGCCAGCTGTTCGCGCGCCAGGGAGCGGAGTTTCGCCGGGTTGTGCGGCGTCGTCATGCCGTGCAGGTCGGCGACGAAGTACAGGTCGTCCGCGCCGCCTTCGCGAGCCCAGCGGCGGACCGCCCCGAGGTGGTTGCCGAGGTGGACGTGACCGGAGGGCGTGATGCCGGACAGCTTGCTCATCGTGGGTTCCTTCCGAGGCGGGGGCCACCCCGGAGAAGGCACGAAAAAGGCCGCCCGTCCGGGGCGGCCACTGGCTGGTTCAGCGCAGGGTCAGCAGGCCGCCGAGGGCGGCCACCAGCTGGAGGTCTGCGCGTGCACGCCGCCGACTATAGCCCGCTCCGTCACCACTTCGCATCGTCCGGACGCGCAAGCGCGCGAGCGGAGTTACGGTCATAACCATGTATGTCGTCCTGCTGAACTACACGGCCCCGATCGAGGAAATCGACTACGCGCTCCCGGACCACGCCGAGTGGCTGAACAAGCAGTACGAACACGGCCACTTCCTGGCGTCCGGGCGGCGGAACCCGCGCACCGGCGGCGTGATCATCACGCGGCCGATGTCCCGGGGAAGCTCGACGCCATCCTGGCGTCCGACCCGTTCTGCGTGAAGCACCTCGCGCAGTACGAGGTCATCGAGTTCTCCCCGACGAAGACCGCGCCGGAGCTCCGGCTGCTCAACGAGGCCGTTCCCCACTAGCACTCAGGCGGCCAGATCCAGCTTCGCCTTCTTCAGAGCCAATACCGGGCACTTCTTGCAGCGCGGCTTCGACCGGCAGCACTTCTTCTTGACCTTGCCGGCCTTCATCAGCTTGCGCACGACCTTCCGCGGGTCTTTCGGCTTCTTGCCCATGCGCACGCACCTTCCGGATCGGCGACCCTCACCGGGTTTCCACGTTAGGCCAGCCTAACCGACAGGGGGGCGTGGGGCCGCTCACAATGGGGTGGCAGGTATCCTGGGTGAGGTCCGCGTGTGACCAGAGCCGGTCACGGATGCCTGAACGGCTTGCGCGGCCATCCAACCCTTGAAGTTCAGGAGTTCTCGCGTGCCCGCAGCCAGCGCTACCGTCGAAACCGGCCGGCCGACCGGTAAGACCCGGCCCGACCTGCGCAATGTCGCGATCGTAGCCCACGTCGACCACGGCAAGACCACGCTGGTGGACGCGATGCTCCGCCAGTCCGGCGCCTTCGCCGAGCGCGCCGAGCTCGTCGACCGCGTGATGGACTCGGGCGAGCTGGAGCGCGAAAAGGGCATCACGATCCTCGCGAAGAACACCTCGATCCACCGCCAGACGCCCGAGGGCTCCGTGACGATCAACGTCATCGACACCCCCGGCCACGCCGACTTCGGCGGCGAGGTCGAGCGCGGCCTGGCCATGGTCGACGGCGTCGTCCTGCTGGTCGACGCGTCCGAGGGCCCGCTCCCGCAGACCCGGTTCGTGCTGCGCAAGACCCTCGAAGCCGGCCTGCCGGTGATCCTGCTGGTCAACAAGACCGACCGCCCGGACGCCCGGATCGCCGAGGTCGTCGAAGAGACCCACGACCTGCTGCTCGAGCTGGCCAGCGACATCGAGGACGCCGACCACGACGCGATCCTCGACCTCCCGGTGGTCTACGCCTCCGCGCGCGCCGGCAAGGCGAGCCTGGAGCAGCCCGCCGACGGCGAGATCCCCGAGAGCGAGAACCTCGACCCGCTGTTCGACACGCTGCTCCGGCACGTGCCGCCACCCGCCGCCGACCTCGACGCGCCGTTGCAGGCGCTGGTCACCAACCTCGACGCGTCCAACTTCCTCGGCCGCATCGCGCTGATCCGCATCCACGCCGGCAAGCTGCGCAAGGGCCAAACCGTGGCCTGGATGCGCGAGGACGGCACGGTGCAGAACGTGCGCATCTCCGAGCTGCTGGTCACCGAGGCGCTCACCCGCGTCCCGGCGACCGAAGCCAGCGCCGGCGAGCTCGTCGCCATCGCGGGCATCCCGGAGATCACCATCGGCGACACCCTCGCCGACGCCGACAGCCCGGTGGCGCTGCCCCGGATCACCGTCGACGAGCCCGCGATCTCGATGACCATCGGCGTCAACACCTCGCCGCTGGCCGGGCGCAACGGCGGCGACAAGGTCACCGCGCGGCTGGTCAAGGCCCGGCTCGACCAGGAGCTGATCGGCAACGTCTCGATCCGCGTCCTGCCGACCGAGCGCCCCGACACCTGGGAGGTCCAGGGCCGTGGCGAGCTCGCGCTGGCGATCCTCGTCGAGCAGATGCGCCGCGAGGGCTTCGAGCTGACCGTCGGCAAGCCGCAGGTGGTGCTGCGCACGATCGACGGCAAGCTGCACGAGCCGTTCGAGCGCCTCTACATCGACTCGCCGGAGGAGCACCTCGGCGCGATCACCCAGCTCCTGGCGGCGCGCAAGGGCCGCATGGAGGACATGAGCGGCAACGGCAGCGGCCGGATCAAGCTGGAGTACGTGCTCCCGTCGCGCGGCCTGATCAGCTTCCGCACCGACTTCCTCACCGAGACCCGCGGCACCGGCATCGCGAACCACGTGTTCGAGGGCTACTTCCCGTGGGCGGGCGAGATCCGCACCCGGCACAGCGGCTCCTTGGTCGCCGACCGCACCGGCCCGGTCACCGCGTACGCGATGATCCAGCTGGCCGACCGCGGCACGTTCTTCGTCGAGCCGGGCGCCGAGGTGTACGAGGGCATGGTCGTGGGCGAGAACCCGCGCTTCGAGGACCTCGACATCAACATCACCAAGGAGAAGAAGCTGACCAACATGCGTCAGTCCTCCGCCGACGTGATGGAGACCCTGGCCCGCCCGCGCAAGATGGGCCTGGAAGAGGCGCTCGAGTTCTGCTCGGTCGACGAGTGCGTCGAGGTCGCGCCCTCGGTCGTCCGCGTCCGCAAGGTCACCCTGGACGTCAACACCCGCGCGAAGGAGCGTTCGCGCGCCAAGAGCCGCGACAACGGCTGATCTCCCGGCTTCGGAAAAACCTCCCGGTGCGCGTCGCCGGGAGGTTTTTTCGTGCCCGATCCCTTACGCTGGGTCGGCCGGTGGCGGACCCAGCGTCATGAATTCCGCCGTTCTTCTCCTTATATCTTTATAGGGGTCGCGGCGGTTTCAGCGCCTGGCGCCGGCCATCGACGTGAACCGTTTTCGTGTCCGGGCCGTGTTCGTTCCGCCGTTCCGGAACGGTCCGGGAACCCGGACGGTGTTCCGCGCGTCTTCTCCGATAGCGCCCACCTTGGGGCGGCGACGCCGCCCGATCCGGGTATGGGAATCTCGGTTTCGGCGGCGAAGGGGGTCGTGGGAGCATGGCTGACCCGATCGGGCGAAACTGGGAGGAACGGGGCGTGCGGGTGAATCGCAAGGCGGTGCCGGTACTGGCACTCGCGGCCGTGCTGCTCACCGCCTGTTCCAACACCCCGCCACCCCCGGTCGTGTCGTCGTCGGTCGCGCCTGTGTCCACCACCGGCAAGACGCCGTCGCAGATCGTCGTCGGCGTCGACGACGTGCTCGGCGGGTACAACCCGCACAACCTCGCGGACTCGTCCCAGGTGACCTCCGCGCTCTCGCAGCTGCTGCTGCCCTCGGTGTTCCGCCAGAAGGACGACGGCACCACCCAGCTCGACAAGAACCTGATGAAGTCCGCCGAGGTGATCTCGCAGCAGCCGTTCGTGGTGGCCTACGACATCCGGCCGGACGCCTCCTGGTCCGACGGCGCGCCCATCGCCGCCGAGGACTTCGACTACCTGCGCACCCAGCTGCGCGACCAGCCCGGCGTGCTCGGGCCCGCCGGCTACCGGCAGATCACCGACCTGCAGTCCCGCGAAGGCGGCAAGCGCGTCGAGGTCACCTTCGCCAAGCCGTACCCCGGCTGGCAGACGCTGTTCTCCGACCTGCTGCCTGCCCACCTGCTCAAGGACGCGCCCGACGGCTGGCGCGGGGCGCTCGCGTCGAACTTCCCGGCGGTCGCCGGCCCGTTCTCGATCAAGAGCCTGGACACCGCCCGCGGCGAGGTGATCCTCGAGCGCAACGAGCGCTACTGGGAGAAGCCCGCCGCGATCGACCGGATCGTGCTCCGCCGGTCGGACCAGAACACGCTGCTGGCCGCGCTGCGCAGCGGCAACGACCAGTTCGCGCTGGCGCGGACCACCGGCGACGAGCTCAAGCTGCTCGGCGAGCTCGGTTCCGCCGTGCGGCTGCACACCGTGGCCCGCCCGCTCGTGGCCGACGTGCTGCTGCGCCCGGTCAGCGCGACGCTGCAGGACGCCCAGGTGCGCGCCGGGGTGGCCGCGCTGATCGACCGCACCAAGCTGATCACCGAAGGCGTCAACGGCGGCCCGTCGTCGGCGCTCCACGCCGACGCCCAGGTGACCGCGCCGTCGGTGAAGGGCTACGCGGCGACCATCCCGCCCGGCCCGCCCACCGCGCCCGACGTCGCCAAGGCCGAGCAGTCGCTGACGGCGGCCGGCTACACCAAGACCGCGGGCACCTGGCGCAAGAACGGCCGGGCGCTCTCGCTGGTCATCGCCTCCCCGGCCACCCAGGAGCCGTACGCGACGATCGCCAAGGAGCTCACCAGCGAGCTCGCCGCGCAGGGCATCGAGGTCAACGCGATCACGCCGCAGCCGCGCGACCTGTTCAGCGGCCTGCTGGCGATGCCGGTCGTGGGCGGGGTCCAGCAGTCGACCGGCGACTCGGCGGGCAACGTCGGGATCGACATCGCCGTCGTCCCGCAGGCGGTCGGCGGCGACACCGCGTCGGTCCTCGCCTCGACCTTCGGCTGCCGCCCGGAGCAGACGGCCTCGGGCGTGGACAAGACCAAGCCCGTCGTCCCGGGCAACGCGGCCGGCTTCTGCGACCCGGCGCTGCAGCCGTCGATCGACGCGGCGCTGTCCGGATCGACCTCGGTCACCGAGGCGCTCACCACTCTTGAGCCTGAACTTTGGCGCCAGAACGTGGTGATTCCGCTGTTCCAATTGGCTGACACCCTGGCGATCGGATCGGGTATCTCCGGCGTCACGCCCGGTCCCCCGATGGTGGGCCCGTTCGGGTCGGCGGTGAACTGGACTCGCGGCCCGAAGTAATCGGTTGGCTACGCATTCAGTACTACCGGGTGATCTTCACCAACGCCTTCGAGTGGGACGTTGTGAATCCATGAGGTAACCGTCGTATTTCTGGATGTCGACTGGAAGTCACCCTTTGGTCACGATCGACCCTGAACTGGTGACTGTCGGTGCTTTTCCTTTCTAGCGTGCACCCGCAGTGCGCCAGTTGAGTGTCGCTTGGCGTGTCGTAGGCTCCGGCCCATCCAAACCGGAGCGGTGTGGGCCCTTGTCCCGATATTCAAGGGCTCAGTGCTAGGAGGGCACACTTCATGAGGAGATCCAAAGCTGTCTCCGCTTTGTCGCTCGTCGCCGGCGCTTCGCTGTTGCTGAGCGCCTGCAGCGGCGGCGATTCGGGTTCGGGCAACACCGACCAGAACGGATCGTCGACCGACGTCAAGGCGATGGCTGCCGGCAAGGCTGAGACCGGTGACCTGTTCAAGCTCGCGGCCACCCCGGGGTACGACGGCACGGTCACGGTCGGTATCGACGACGGGTACTCGGGGTACAACAACCAGACCCCGGACACCAACAGCTCGTACAACAACTACGTGCTGACCGCGGTGCTCTCCGGTACGTTGAAGCTCGACGGCAACAACAAGATCCTGCTGAACAACGACGTCTTCGACTCGTGGGACGTCACGCAGAAGGACCCGCAGCAGGTCACGTACAAGATCAAGCCGAACATCAAGTGGTCGGATGGTCAGGCGTACGACTGCAAGGACATGTACCTGGCGTGGCTGTCGCAGAGCGGCCTGGCCAAGGGCCCGGACGGCAAGAACCCGTTCAACTCGGCGTCGACCACCGGCTACTCGCTGATCAGCAAGGCCGAGTGCAAGGACCCGCTGACCTTCGTCACCGACTACAGCGAGCCCTACCTCGACTACAAGGGCCTGTTCAACTCGCCGGCGATCATGCCCGCGCACATCCTCGAGGCCAAGACCGGCATCGCGGACATCACCAAGCTGGCCCCGACCGGCGACCCGGCCCAGATCAAGGCCGCCGGTGACTTCTGGTCGAACGAGTGGAAGGGCTTCAAGGCGGACATCATGCCGTCGTCGGGCCCGTACAAGATCACCGCGTTCGACGCCAACCAGAAGGCCGTCACCCTGGAGAAGAACCCGCTGTGGGCGGGCGGCAAGGGTGGCCCGTCGAAGATCATCGTCCGCGCCATGGAAGACACCAAGGCCATGGCGACCGCGCTGCAGAACGGTGAGATCGACGTTGCCGCGTCGACCCAGCCGGACGCCACCGCGGCCCAGACGATGAAGGGCCTCGCGGCGCAGGGCGTGACCTACGGTTCGGCCTCGCAGCTGACCTACGAGCACCTCGACCTGAACTTCAAGCGGATGTTCCAGGACAAGGACCTGCGCAAGGCCTTCCTGGAGTCGGTCAACCGCAAGGAGATCACGGACAAGCTGCTCAAGGAGGTCCAGGCGGACGCGGAGCCGCTGAACAGCGTCGTGTTCTTCCAGGGTGAGCCCGGTTACACCGACCTGTACAGCAGCAAGGCGGGCCTGGGCGCCGAGGCGGCGGCCAAGACGCTGACCGACGCCGGCTGGGCCAAGGGTGCCGACGGCATCTTCGCCAAGGGCGGCCAGCGCGCTTCGTTCAAGATCACGCACAACCAGAACGCGCGCCGCAGCCAGACCGTCGAGATCATCATCTCGCAGGCCAAGGCGGCCGGCATCGAGGTCAAGGACGAGACCGACGCCAACTTCCTCAAGGGTGGCCGCGTCTCGACCGGTGACTACGACGTCGCGCTGTTCGGCTGGTCGGCCCAGCCGTTCAAGGCGGAGTCGAAGTCGATCTACGTCTGCCCGGACAAGGGTGGCGAGCAGAACTACCAGAACCTCTGCGACCCGAAGATCGACGACGCCTACAACGCTGCGGTGAAGGCGACCGACGAGCAGGTCAAGGTGCAGAAGTACCAGGAAGCCGACAAGGCCATCGCCGACGACTACGCGACCCTGCCGCTGTTCCAGACGCCGAGCATGTGGGCGTTCAAGGGCATCGACCGCGTCTACATGCAGTCGTACGACGGTGTTCTGTGGGACGCCGGCGAGTGGGAGCAGAAGAAGTAGGGCTCGTCCCGACTCTTCTTTCCCCTCGCTCCAGATGACCTGGGAGGTACCGGGGGCCGGCCACGAGCCGGGCCCCGGTACCCACCGGAAGTAGCTGTTGACCGTAGGGTTACCGCCACTACGGTAGACAACCGGGTAGCGGTCCAGCGCACTTCTGACGACCAGGCCCGGATGAGGAGCAGTTCGTTGAACCTGGTGATCTACATCCTTCGCCGTCTGGCGATATCGATTCCCGTCCTGCTGGTCGGGACTTTCTTGTGTTTCGTCATGGTCGCCGGCACCGGCGACCCGCTGGGCGAGCTGCGGCAGAACCCGACCATCAGCAAGGAAGCGCTGGCCGCCACGGCCGCCAAGCTCGGGCTGGACCAGGGCATCGTGCCCCGCTACTTCACGTGGCTCGGTGACTTCCTGACCGGGAACTGGGGCATCTCCATCGCCCAGGGCAACGCCCTGGCGCCGGTCGCACCCAAGGTGCTGGCCGCCTTCGGCGTCACCCTGAAGCTGGTCGTCGGCGCCGAGATCCTCGCGCTGATCATCGGCATCATCGTCGGGGTGCTCGCCGCGGTGAAGCAGTACTCGATCATCGACTACCTCGCGACCACCCTCGCCTTCCTGCTCTTCTCGATGCCGATCTTCTGCGTCGCGATCGTGCTGAAGCGCTACGCGATCGAGATCAACGGCTGGGTCCGCGACCTCGGCCTCGCCGACGTCCTCGGCAACCCGTGGCTGCGCACGACCAGCCCGGAGCAGCTGAAGACCGACGGCGTCGGCGACTTCATCACCAGCACCATCGGCGCGTACCTGCTGCCGACCCTGTCGATCATGGCGATCAGCTTCGCCGCGTACAGCCGGTTCCAGCGTGCCTCGATGCTCGAGGTGATGAACTCGGACTACGTGCGCACCGCCCGCGCCAAGGGCCTCGCGAACGGCCGGGTCATCTTCCGGCACGCGTTCCGCAACGCCCTGATCCCGGTGTCGACGCTGTTCTCGGTCAACTTCGGCTCGGTCCTCGCCGGCGCGATCATCACCGAGACGGTGTTCAACTGGCACGGTATGGGCACATTGCTGGTGGAAGCCGTCACGAAGAACGACACTCAGGTGATGATGGGTTGGCTCGTGGTGATCGCCAGCAGTGTCATCGTCGCCAACCTGATCGCCGACCTGATGTACGGCATCCTGGACCCGAGGATTCGCGTTGGCTGACTTGAACTCTCTTCTCGCAAGCGAAACCGCTGTCGCCGAAGGCACGCTTCCCCCGGAAGCGCTGCCCGAGCCGCGCAGCCAGGGCAAGCTGGTCCTGCGGAAGTTCCTGCACCACAAGCTGGCGATGGCGTCGACGGCCGTGCTCGTCCTGATCGTGCTGATCAGCATCCTGATGCCGCTCTTCTGGAAGCACAACTACGAGGACAGCTCGTTCGCCTCCTTCGCCAAGCCCAGCGGCGAGTTCCCGCTCGGCACGACGCAGGTCGGCAAGGACATGGTGGCGCAGGTGCTGCGCGGCACGCAGTACTCGCTCCTCATCGCGCTCACCGTGTCGATCCTGGCCACCGTGATCGGCGTCGTCTTCGGCGCGATCGCCGGCTACCTGCGCGGGTTCTCCGACTCGGCGATCTCGCGGGTGACGGACCTGTTCCTGATCATCCCGCAGATCGCCGCGGCGGCCATCCTCGCCAAGGTGTTCGGCGGCGGCTCCTGGTACATCGTCGCGCTGGTGCTGGCGGCGTTCGGCTGGATGCAGATCGCCCGGATCACCCGCGCCGAGGCGATGTCGCTGTCCCAGCGCGAGTTCGTCGACGCGGCCCGCGCGTCGGGCGCCGGAACGTTCCGGATCATCTTCAAGCACCTGGTGCCGAACATGGTCGGCAGCATCACGGTCAACGCGACCCTCGCGGTCGCGCAGGCCGTGCTGGCGGAAGCCGCGCTGTCGTTCATCGGCCTGGGTGTCCAGCTTCCGGACACCTCGCTCGGCCGCGTCATCCTGGAGAACTACGCCCAGCTGCAGACGCGGCCGGCGCTGTTCTTCGGGCCGTTCATCGTGCTCGTGCTGATTTCACTGACGATCAACTTCATCGGTGACGGTCTTCGCGACGCCTTCGACCCGCGCCAGCGGAGAATGAAGGCCTGAACGCGCGCCGCGGGGGTGACCGGTTCCGGTCACCCCCGCGTGGCGTTTCACGCGCGGATCGCCGGACCTGGGGGTTTCGGATGAATCTCGTGCTTTACGTGCTCCGCCGGCTGGTCATCTCCATCCCGGTCCTGCTGGTGGGCACGTTCCTGTGCTTCGTCATGGTCGCCAACACCGGCGACCCGCTCGGCGAGATCCGCAGCAAACCGGGGATCAGTGCCGCGGCGATCGCCGAGACCGAGCACAAGCTCGGCCTCGACCAGGGCGTCGTCGCCCGCTACTTCAGCTGGCTGGGGCACTTCCTGACCGGCGACTGGGGCATCTCCATCGCGCAGGGCAACGCGTTCGCCCCGGTCCAGCCGAAGGTGATGGCCGCGTTCAAGGTGACGCTGGAGCTGGTGCTGACGGCGTCGGTGCTGGCCCTGATCTTCGGCGTGCTGGTGGGGGTCCTCGCCGCCGTCAAGCAGTACTCGATCTGGGATTACCTGGCGACGACGCTGGCGTTCCTGATGTTCTCGATGCCCATCTTCTGCGTGGCGATCGTCCTCAAGGGCTACGCGATCCGCGCCAACATCTGGGTCCGCGACCTGGGCCTGTCCGACGTCCTCGGCGACCCGTGGCTGCGCACGACGAGCCCGGAGAGCCTCTCGGCGACCGGCGTCGGCGACGCGCTCGCGAAGTACGTCGGCGCGTTCCTGCTGCCGACGCTGTCGATCATGGCGATCACGTTCGCCGCGTACAGCCGGTTCCAGCGGGCGTCGATGCTGGAGGTCCTGGGCGCCGATTACGTCCGCACGGCGCGTGCCAAGGGCGTGTCGAACAGCCGCGTGATCTGGCGCCACGCGTTCCGCAACGCGCTGATCCCGGTGATGACGCTGTTTTCGGTCAACTTCGGCGCCACGGTGACGGGCGCGATCATCACCGAGACGGTGTTCAACTGGCACGGCATGGGCACGCTGCTGGTGGAGGCGGTCAACAAGAACGACCCGCAGGTGCTGATGGGCTGGCTGGTGGTGATCGCGGCGAGCGTGGTGATCGCGAACCTGGTCGCGGACCTGCTGTACGGCATCCTCGACCCCCGCATCCGCGTCGGCTGACGCCCGCACCCGGCCGACACGCGTACCCAACTGGACGACACGCGTACCTGAATGGACGACACGACGTCGGGCGCACGGGCCGGTGTGTCGTCCGTCCGGGTACGCGAGTTCGCCGTCTGGGTACGCGTGTCGTCCGGCCAGGTACGCGTGTCGTCCGGGGGCGTCCGCCCGAGCACGCGAATGGCCCCCGGAAACGCGGAAGGGCCCGCACCCAGCCGGGTACGGGCCCTTCCGCGCGTCGGAAACGTCAGTCGGCCACCGGGGCCAGCCTGCCGGCCTCCCAGGCCGCGCGGCGCTCGGCCTGCAGGATCGGGTCCGCGACCGGGGCCGCCGACAGCAGCCGGCGCGTGTAGTCCTGCTGGGGCGAGTGCAGCACCTGGTCGCGGGTGCCGACCTCGACCAGCTTGCCGTGCTGCATCACCGCGACGCGGTCGGCGAGCAGGTCGACCACCGCCAGGTCGTGGCTGATGAACAGGCAGGCGAACTGCAGCGACTGCTGCAGGTCGAGGAACAGGTCCAGCACGCGGGCCTGCACCGACACGTCCAGCGCCGAGGTGGGCTCGTCCGCGATGAGCAGGGCCGGGTCGAGCGACAGCGCCCGGGCGATCGCCACGCGCTGGCGCTGGCCGCCCGAGAGCTCGTGCGGGTAGCGGTTCATGTAGTGCCCGCCCAGCTCGACCTTGTCGAGCAGCGAGCGGACCCGCGCCGACAGCGCCTTGCCGGAGAGCACCTTGTGCAGCACCATCGGCTCCGCGATGGACTCGCCGATCGTCATCTTCGGGTCCAGCGTCGACGCCGGGTCCTGGAACACGATCGAGAAGAACCGTCGAAGCGGGCGGATCTCCTTCGCCGACATCGTCGTGATGTCCTTGCCCGCGATCGCGATCGTGCCCTGGGTCGCGCGCAGCAGGCCGACGGCGCAGCGGCCGACCGTCGACTTGCCCGAGCCCGACTCGCCCACCAGGCCGACGATCTCGCCCTTGGCGATGGTCAGCGAGACGTCGTCGACCGCGCGGTTCTTGGCCTGGCCGCGGCGGCCCGGGTACTCGAGCACCAGGTTCTTGATCTCGAGGGCCGGGGCGGCCTCCTCGATCACGGCCTCCAGCTCGGCGTCGGCCAGCCGGATCTCCTCGGCGATCTTGGCCGCCTCGGTGCTGTCGCTGGCGATGCCGGTGTCGTCGAGCAGGCGGCGGCCCTCGGGGCGCTGGCCGAGCACCGGGACCGCGGCGAGCAGCCGCCGGGTGTAGTCCTCCTTCGGCGACGCGAACAGCTCGCGCACCGGCGCCTCTTCGACGATCTCGCCCTGGTACATCACGATGACGCGGTCGGCCATGTCGGCGACGACGCCCATGTCGTGGGTGATCAGCACGATCGCCGTGTCGAGGGTGTCCCGCAGCTTGCGCAGCAGGCCGAGGATCTCCGCCTGGACCGTGACGTCGAGCGCCGTGGTCGGCTCGTCGGCGATGATGACCTTCGGGTCGCAGGCGATCGCCATGGCGATGACGACCCGCTGGCGCAAGCCGCCCGAGAGCTGGTGCGGGTACTGCTTGAACCGCAGCTCGGGGTTCGGGATGCCGACCATGTCGAGCAGCTCGACCGCGCGCCTGTCGGCGGCGTCCTTGGCGATGTCGAGGTGCGAACGCAGGGCCTCGCGCAGCTGCCAGCCGACCGTGTAGACCGGGTTCAGCGCCGTCATCGGCTCCTGGAAGATCATCGCGACCTGGTTGCCGCGGATCTTCTGCATGTCCTTCTCTTTGAGATCCGCCAGGTTGCGCTCGCCGAGGCGCAGCTCACCGGCGATCCGGCTGGTCTTGGGCAGCAGGCCCAGCACCGACATCGACGTGACGGACTTGCCGGACCCGGACTCCCCGACCACGGCGACGATCTCGCCGGGCTGCACGTCGAAACCGATGCCCTTGACGGCGTCCACGACGCCGTCCTCGGTCTGGAACGACACGCTCAGGTCGGAGATCGACAGAACGGATCCGGACACGCCGGCGACGTCCGCCGAAGTTGCTTCAGTGCTCACCAAGATGCCCTTCGTGGGGGTACAGACGATCGCGACGCGGCGGTCGCGACTCGCGCGAGGATAACCGAGGGTGTCCCCGACGAACGTCGGAGCACGGGAATTACGCTCAACCCGTGATCTCCCCGGTATCGCGAAGGCTGCTGCTCGTCCACGCCCATCCCGACGACGAGAGCATCACCACCGGCGCCACGATCGCACGATACGCCGCCGAAGGCGCCGAGGTGACCGTGGTGACCTGCACGCTGGGTGAAGAGGGCGAGGTCATGCCCGGCCTCGGGGAACTGGACGGGCTGCGAGCCCACGCCGCCGACCAGCTGGGCGGCTACCGCGTCACGGAGCTGAGGGCGGCGTGCGCCGCGCTGGGGGTGTCGCGGCACCGGTACCTGGGCGGGCTCGGCCGGTGGCGCGACTCCGGCATGGCGGGCACGCCGTCGGCGTCGCACCCGAGGGCGTTCACCGGTGGGTCCGCCGACGAGCAGGCCGCACAGCTGGCGGCGATCATCGACGAGGTCCAGCCCCAGGTCGTCGTCACCTACGACGCCTTCGGCGGCTACGGCCACCCCGACCACATCCGGGCCCACGACATCACGATGGCGGCGGCGCCGCGGGCCCGCTCGGTGGAGCGGGTCTTCCACACGGTCGCGCCGCGGAACGCGGTGAGTGCCGGACTGGCCGCGCTGCGTGCGGGCGAGCCCCGCTACCGCGTCCCGGACGACGGCGAACTGCCCACGACGCCGGACGAAGAGATCACGACGGTGCTCGACGTCGCCGCGTACCTGCCCGCGAAGGTGGCGGCACTGCGCGCGCACGCGACGCAGCTCGCGGTCGTCGACGGCGAAGTGCCGTACTTCGCGCTGACCAACGAGATCGCCCAGCCGATCCTCGCGAAGGACTGCTTCGTGCTTGCCCACGGCCCGGGCGACGGTGCCGGGCACGACCTGTTCGGCGGGCTGTGACCGTGGAGGAGCGGCTGACGCTCGACCAGGGACTGCTGCTCGCGCTGCTCGCCGTGGACACGGTGCTGCTCGCGCTGCTGGAGCTGTTCTTCCTGCCGCTGCGGATCGGGGTGGTCCCGGTGCCGGTGACGGTTCTCGTGGGCGCCGTCACCACGCCGTGGCTCGTGTGGACCACGGCGAAGCTGGTGCGCCCCGGGCTTTCCTGGGTACCCCTGGCGCTGTGGGTGCTCGTCGTGTTCGGGGTCGGCTTGCTGGGCCCGGGCGGTGACCTGGTGCTGATCCAGGACTGGCGGGCGTTGCTGCTGCTCGGCGCGAGCGCGCTGCCGGGCGCGATGGTGCTCGGCGGCGCGCCGCGCCGGGCGGTGGGAAGGGGAGCGGGACGTGGGTGAGTCGATCTCCGACCGGCAGGTCGTGGCGGTGCTGCGGCCGTTCGTGCGGGCGTGCGGGCCGATGCTGGACGCGTTGCGCGAGTCCGACCCGTTCGGCCTGCAGGCGCGTGCTTCGGAGGATCTGGCCGAGGTCGAGTCGGGGCTGAAGGCGAAGCTGATCCACGGCGTCACGTCGGTGAAGGTGCCGGGCACGGCGGCGTGGGCGCGGATGACGGGGTACGACCGGTCGAGCTGGTGGATGAACCGCGTCGGCCGGTTCACGGCGCTGCTGACGTCCATCCCCGGGCTGGGTGGCGCGCTGGCCGACCGCCTGCCGGTGCAGGACGCACTGGGCGCGGCGTCGCAGGGGCTGCTGCTGTGCGCGATCGCGGGCGAGTACGGGGTGACCGACGTCGGCACGCGGGTCCGGCTCATCGCGTCGGTGCTCTTCGAGCGCGAGATCGACCCGGATCTCGCGGCGGGCAAGCACGCGGAGCACGACGAAGCCGCGGAGGTGGACGAAGCGGCGAAGCTGACCGAGGAACTGAGGGCGTCGGAGAAGAAGCACGGCAAGGCGACGGTCAAGGCGGCCGGCCGCACGCTGTGGCGGCTCGGCCGCGGACTGCTCGGCATCACGGGCGAGCTGGAGAAGCGTCCGCGCGGCAACCTGTTCCACCGGGCGCTCGGCATGCTCCCGGTCGTCGGTGCGGCGGGCGACTACCTCGGGGAGCGTTCGGGCCTGCGCGTGGTCTGGAAGCGCGCGCACGTCTGGCTGACCGAGCACCGCACCTGATCTTCCCGCGCGGCGCCCGGTCCAAACCTCAGTTCCAGAACTGGAAGACGCTGAAGCCGATCTTCGCGCCGTCCACGTACCCGCCGAACGCGTTGAAGATGGCGTAGGAGCCTTCCCACAGCGCGGTGTTCGCCGGGCGGAAGAACCACAGGACCGCGAACAGGATGATCGGCGCCCACGGCCGGACGCGCGCGCCGAGCTCGCGCGCCCGCGCGGGCAGGTACGGCTCGATCGCGCCCCAGCCGTCGAGGCCCGGGATCGGGAGGATGTTGAGCAGGAAGGTCACGACCTGCAGCAGCGCCAGGTAGGACATCGCGATCACGAGCCCGCCCGCCATCGGGACCAGCGCGACCACCAGGGCCAGCGCCGCCCCGACCGCGAGGTTGCTCAACGGCCCGGCCAGCGACACCCACGACGACGTCCCGCGCGAGCGCAGCGCCCCGCGGTTGATCCAGACCGCGCCGCCCGGCAGCGGGATGCCGCCGATGATGAGGAAGATCAGCGGCAGGATGATCGACAGGACGGGATCGGTGTACTTGCGCACGTCCAGCGTCAGGTAACCCTTGTGGGCGACGCTGTAGTCACCGCCGCGGTAGGCGACCATCGCGTGCCCGAACTCGTGCAGCGACAGCGACGCCACCCAGCCGGCGGCGACGAAGATCACCACGCCGGCGATGAGCAGCGGGTCGCGGTCGCGGACGAAAACGGTGTTGATGTCACCGAACGCGGCCATGGCGCCACCGGCGACGGTGAGCGCGAGGATGCCGAGGAAGACCGGGCTGGGGCGCACTGCTGACTTCTGCACGTGCTCCAGTCTTCCGTATGCCCGGTGTGAAGTTACCGGCGTGTCCCCTTGCGCGATCGGGCCGGAACGTCCCCCGAACTCGCTACTCCGCTTGACCTGACCGCACTACACGGGTGTAATCACAGTGATGTCATTCGCCGCCGAGAGGGGACGGCGAGTGTCGTTTCACCACCGCCAGCCTGGGGAGTGCTAGGGAGCGAGGAGGCGGACGTGCGGTTGGAAGCCGATGGGAAGGAATGGGGGCAGGTCATGAGTTGGGGCGAGATCCCGGAGCAGGCTCTGGGAGATCTCACCGAGCTCATCGATGCCACGGAAGAAGAGCAGGATTGGCAGGAACGCGCCCTGTGCGCGCAGACGGACCCGGAGGCGTTCTTCCCCGAGAAGGGCGGTTCCACCCGCGAAGCCAAGCGGATCTGCCTGGGCTGCGAGGTCAAGGACGAGTGCCTCGAGTACGCACTGGCCCACGACGAACGCTTCGGCATCTGGGGCGGTCTGTCCGAGCGGGAGCGCCGCAAGCTCAAAAAGCGTGCTGTCTGAGTGCGAATCACCGGTGATGCCCGGCGTCACCGGTGATTCCGCTGTGCGGGGCGCTCGGCGTGGGTTCACCATCGGGTGACGGGTCGGGGCCGTAGGGTGGCCGCACCGACTGCCGCCTGATCTGGAGCGTTCGTTGCCCCGCACCGCCGCGCCGCCCGTCCCGCGCACCGCGCCCGTTCTGGCCATTGTGGTCTGTCACGACGGCGAAAACTGGCTGCCGCTGGCGCTTTCCGCGTTGCGCCGCAGCACCGTCCGGCCCCGGCACGTTCTCGCCGTGGACACCGGCTCCACCGACGCGACCCCGCGGCTGCTCGCCGAAGCCGCCGAGGATCCCGGGCTGGATTCTTCCCCCGTGCTGTCCGGGGTCATCACGCTGTCGAGTGATACCGGCTTCGCGGCCGCGGTTGCCGAAGCCGTCGGGCACGCCACCGAGCGCTGGGGCGACCCCGGTTCCTGGCTGTGGCTGCTGCACGACGACTGCGCGCCCGACCCCGACTGCCTCGAGCAGCTCCTGCACGTCGCCACGAAGGAACCGTCGGCCACCGTGCTCGGTTCGCTCGGTCTCGACTGGACCGATCCGCGGCTGATCGTCGAAGCCGGCCTGTCCACCGACACCTCCGGCCACCGCCAGCAGGTCGCCACGACCGGCGAGGACCCGGTGGCGGTGCTCGCCGTGCCCAGCGCCGGCTCGCTCGTGCGCCGCGACGCCTGGGACTCCCTCGGCGGCTTCGACCCCGGTTTCCCGTTGCTGCGCGAGGATCTCGACTTCGGCTGGCGCGCCAACGCGGCCGGTGGCGTGGTCCTGTCCGTGCCGCTCGCGCGGGTGCGGCACGCCCGCGCCGTGACCACCGGACGGCGGGCGGCGGACGCGCTCCCCGGCCCGCTGACCGCCGCGAACCGCGCCCACGGGCTGCGCGTGTTCCTGGTGAACTGCTCGCCGTTTTCCTTCTGGCTCGGCATGATCCGGCTCCCGGTGCTCGCGGTGCTGCGCGCGCTGGCCTTCGTCCTGCTGCGCCGCGCCGGGGAAGCGCGGGCCGAGTTCGCCGCCGTCGCGTACCTCCTCAGTGGACGCGGCGGATTGCGCGCCGCGCGCGCTCGCCGGCGGCGGAATCCGCGGCCGGGCACGGTTCGCGGGCTCTTCACCGGACGTTGGACGCGATTGCGCAACGCCGTCCGCGCCGGCGTCGTCGGTCTGGTGCGCCGCGGTGTCGAGAACGACGTCGCGCTCGGCCGCGTGCCCGAGACGGTCGAAACCGAGTCGGCGTGGGTGACGCCGGAAGCGCTCGACGCCCGCGAGACCCGTCCGGTCGGCCCCGACGCGCTGCCCGCGGGCGCGCTGCGCGGCATCAGCTCCCGCGGGTCCGGGCTGCGCCGGCCGGGCACGCTCGTCGCCGTCGCGCTGCCGGAAACCCCGGCACCGGCCGCCGAAGACGCCCCCGAAGCCGAAGAGCCGGAACCGGAACTCGTCTTCGTCGAGGTGAACCGCCGCCGGGTGCTGGCGGCCACGATCTTCGCGCCGCCCGTGGTCCTGCTCGTCGTGCTGACCGCGCTCGGGCTGTTCGTCAACCGCGCCCGGCTCGGCCTCGACCTCTTCGGCGGCAAGCTGCTCCCGGTCGCCGGGCTGGGAGAGCTCTGGACGTCGTACCTGACGCCGTGGCACGCGATCGCGGGCGGCACCGGCGCGCCCGCGTCGGCCACCCTGCCGGTGCTCGGCGCGCTCGGCGCGGTGTTCGCGCCGATCGGCGGCCCGGCCGCGCTGGTCGCCGTGCTGCTCCTCGGCGACATCCCGCTGGCCGCGTTGAGCGCGTACGCGGCGACGCGGCGGCTTCGCGTGCGCCGCTGGGTCCGCGCGGTCGTCGCGGCGACGTACGCGCTCTTGCCGGCCGCGACCGCGGGCGTGGCGCAGGGCCGGCTCGACGTCGTCGTCGTGCACCTGGTGCTGCCGCTGGTGGCCGCGGGCATAGCCGGGCTGCTCGTGCACGCGGACACGCGCTGGCTGCACGTGTCCGCGCTGTCGGCGTTCGGGGTGGCGCTGCTCGGCGCGTTTTCACCGCTGGCGCACGGGCTCGCGCTCGCCGGGCTGCTGATCGGGTTCGTCGTGCTGCCCGCGCCGACCGGGCTGGCACGCCGGATCGCGTCGGTCGGGATCGTGGTGCTGCTGCCGCTGGCCCTGCTGCTGCCGTGGCCGACGGTGCTGCTGAAGCACCCGGAACTCCTCGTGCAGGGGCTCGGCGGTGCGGCTCCGGTGGTCTCCGGCACCGATCTGGCCGGGCTCGACCCCGGCGGGCCGGGCGCCTGGCCGATCGGTGTCGCGGTGATCGCCGCGGCGCTGGTGGCGGTGGTCGTCCGGCCGACGAAGCTCGCTGCCGGCGGGCTCGCCCTCGCGGCGCTGGGCGCGGGCGGGCTGGTGCTGGTGCGGCTGGTCACGGCGGTCCCGTTGCAGGGTGGCGCGCCGTCACACGGCTACGCGGGCGTGCCGCTGCTGATCGTCGGCGCCGGGCTGCTGTGGGTGGTGCTCGGGTCGTGGCAGCGCGGCGGCACGACCGGCGTCCCGGCGACCTGGCTGCCGAAGGTGATGGCGGTGGCCGGCGTGGCGGTGTTCCTGGCGCTGGCCACCGGCGCGCTGGTCGTGGGCTCGCAGGGCCCGCTGCGGGCCGGCGAGCGGCCGTCGCTCGCCCCGGAGGTCGCGGCCGAGCTGACGGCGTCCGGCCGGTCGGTGCTCGACCTGGCCCCGGACGCGACGCGCCAGATCGGCGGCCGCCTCCCGCACTACGGCGACGACGAGCTGGCTCCGACGCCCGGCACCCCGGCCCGCCTGGCGGCCTGGCGCCGCGACCTGGGCCAGGGCGACGCGGCGGCGGTCCAGCGCTCCTTCGCGGCGGCCGCGGCCGCGGGCGTCCAGTTCGTGGTGCTCCCGCCCGGCGTGGACCCGCAGGCGTACCCACCGCTGGCGAAGGACCTGCTCTCGGTGGCCGCCCCGACGTCCGACGGCCGCGGGGTGCTCCGTTTGCTCCCGCCGACGGGCCAGGTGATCTTGATCTCGCCGGAGCAGGCGAAAGCGGCGGTCACGGGCGGCGGCGCCCCGGGGAACGCGCCGGGCGTGGCGCCGGTCCGGGCGGACCTGCCGGACGTGCGGGTCCGCGTGTCCGACGGCCCGACGGGCCGGCTGCTGGTGCTGGCGGCGGAGCAGGAACCGGGCTGGAAGGCGGCGGTGGCCGGCAAGCCGGTGCCGATCGTGCCGGCGTGGGGTCACCAGGTGGCGGTATCGGTGCCACCGGCATCCGCCGAGGTGACGGTGGAGTACCCGGGCACGGAACACAACCTCCTGCTGCTGGCCCAGCTGGCGGCGGCGCTGTTCACGCTCCTGACGGCGGTCCCGGCCCGGCGGCTGCCCAGCCCCTCGCGCGCCCAAGGCTTGTAAATCGGAGGAGCGGGTGGTCATCCCGTCGCCTGAGGCCCGAAAATCACTTTGAGCCGGGCCCGCAACCCACAGCGCAGCGTGCGGGGACAGCGCAAGCTTGCGGGCCCGGCTCAAAGTGATAGGCCTCAATCAGGCGACGGGATGACCACCGCGCGGCCCACCTCGAGAAAGTGAGGGGGCAGCGGCGAGGGGTGGCCATCCCGGAGCCTGCCGGTCCGGCGAGGACAGTCTTTTGTTTTATGGCGTTCGTTGACCGCGGCGGAGCGGCAGGGCGGGTTCTGCCGTGGCTTCTACTGCGGGTTCTGCCGCGGCAGGGCGGGTCCGACCTCCCCCGCCCCTCCGGTGGGAGTTTCAGCCGCCGCCCGGGTTTGTCAAGGCGGGAAAGCGTGCCTTGACAAACCCGATCGTCGACTGAAGAGAAGGCTGGGATGAGGGGCGGGGGAGGTCTGGTGACGTCGTTGGTCGGCTTGCGTTGCCGGCCGGCGGTTCGCCGGGGACCCCCTGCCCGGCCGTGGCTACTCGCCGCGACCCCTCAGCCCGGCCGTGGCTACTCGCCTTCGATGACGTCCGGCTCCACGCCCAGGTACCCCGCCACCTGCTCCACCAGCACGTCGTGGACCAGCTCCGCCAGCTCCGACGGGTCCTTCGCCCGCGCCTCCAGCGGCCGCCGGTACAGCACGATCCGGGCCCGCGTCGGCAGCCCCGTGCGGTCGACGCCCGCCGGGACCAGGCGCGACAACGGCACCGCGCCGTCGTGCAGTACCCCGTCCGCCGGGGAGTGGCCGTTCTCACGGACCTCCGGCACGTCGTCGACCGCCACGTCGAGCTTCGTCAGCTCGTGGCGCCAGCGGGCTTCGATCGGCTCCAGTGCGTCCAGCACCAGTGCGTCGAAGCGTTCCGCACGGCTCGCGGCGGCGGGCAGGGTCGCCGGATACAGCGTCCCGCGCAAGCCCCGGCCGTGCCGGTCCCGCCGCGAGCGCCGCCGCTGTCGGTAATCACGAGCCGTCGCCACGTCCGGAAGTCTATGCGACCGCGGTTCAGCGCGTGTCGCGCTGGAGACCTTGCGGCGACGCGCTATCGTTTCGTTTTGTGCGGAGCGTACGGAAGTGTTCGCGTACTGGCTGTCTCGAGCCAGCTGTGGCCACGCTGACGTATGCGTACAGCGACTCCACCGCCGTCGTCGGCCCGCTGGCCACCGCCTCCGAGCCGCACTCCTACGACCTCTGCGAAGCCCACGCGCTGCGGCTGACCGTCCCCAAGGGCTGGGAAGTCGTCCGGCACGAAGGGGCCTTCGCCGCGCCGGACCCGTCGGCCGACGAGCTGACCGCGCTGGCCGAGGCCGTGCGCGAGGCCGGCCGCCCCGGCAAACCCGCGCCGCCCGCGCCGGAGCCGGAGGGCCCGTCCGGGCGCCGCGGCCACCTGCGGGTCCTGCCCGGTCGCGCCTGAACGCGTAACCCACTCACCTCGCCGGTAGGCTTTCCGCGCGGCGCAGCGGGCGCCAGTGACGACTAATCGCGGGGAGACGGCGTGCCAGACCTTTCGGGCATCGTGAAGGCCTACGACATTCGCGGCGTGGTCGGCGAGCAGCTCGACGCGGACCTCGTCCGCGACTTCGGCGCCGCGTTCGCCCTGCTCATCAAGCCGGAGGCGCCGTCGGTGGTGATCGGCCACGACATGCGCGACTCCTCGCCGGGGCTGGCGGCGGCCTTCGCCGAAGGTGTCACCTCGCAGGGTCTCGACGTGGTGAGCATCGGGCTGGCCAGCACCGACCAGCTGTACTTCGCCTCGGGTTCACTGAACCTGCCGGGCGCGATGTTCACCGCGAGCCACAACCCGGCCAAGTACAACGGCATCAAGCTGTGCCGCGCGGGCGCGTCGCCGGTCGGCCAGGACACCGGGCTGGCCGAGATCCGTGACACAGTCGAGCAGGGCGTGCCGGAGTTCGAGGGCCAGCGCGGCACGGTGAGCGAGCGGGACGTCCTCGCCGACTACGCCGCCTACCTGCGCAACCTCGTCGACCTGTCGGGCAGCCGGCCGCTGAAGATCGTGGTCGACGCCGGCAACGGCATGGGCGGGCACACCGTCCCCACCGTCTTCGACGGGCTCCCGATCGACGTCATCCCGATGTACTTCGAGCTCGACGGCAGCTTCCCGAACCACGAGGCCAACCCGCTGGACCCGGCGAACATCGTCGACCTGCAGGCGAAGGTGCGCGAGGTCGGCGCGGACGCGGGCGTGGCCTTCGACGGCGACGCCGACCGCTGCTTCATCGTCGACGAGCGCGGCGAGCCGGTTTCGCCGAGCGCGATCACGGCGCTGGTCGCCGTCCGCGAGCTGGCCAAGGACCCGGGCGGCACGATCATCCACAACCTGATCACGTCCAAGGGCGTCCCGGAGATCGTCGCCGAGCACGGCGGCAAGCCGGTCCGCACCCGCGTCGGCCACTCGTTCATCAAGGCCGAGATGGCCCGCACCGGCGCCATCTTCGGCGGCGAGCACTCCGCGCACTACTACTTCCGCGACTTCTGGCGCGCCGACACCGGCATGCTGGCGGCGCTGCACGTCCTCGCCGCCCTCGGTGAGCAGACGGGCCCGCTGTCCGAGCTGACCAGCGCGTACTCGCGCTACGCGGCTTCGGGGGAGATCAACTCCACAGTTGATGACCAGGTCGCGAAGATGATGGCCGTCAAGGACGCCTTCGGCACCCGCTCCGGCGTCGAGCTCGACGAGCTGGACGGCCTGACCGTGCAGCTGCCGGGCGGCGCCTGGTTCAACCTGCGCCCGTCGAACACCGAACCGCTGCTCCGGCTGAACGTCGAGGCGGCGAACGCCGAGGCCGTGCAGGCGCTGGTGGACGAAGTGCTCGCGATCATCCGCAACTGACCCGTCCCGAAGAAGCGCGCCGGGGCCGAACTGTGTCCTGAAGTGCTCTTCACCACAGTCCCCCGCGTGGTATGGAGGAACCATGGCCATCACGCTCGACGCCCAGCTCCTCGAGATCTTGGCGTGCCCGTCGCCCGATCACGCCCCGCTCCGGCCGGGCGCACCGGACGACCCCGAGGCCGACGCACTGACCTGCACCGAGTGTGGGCGCGTGTACCCGGTCCGTGACGGCATCCCGGTGTTGCTCCTGGACGAAGCCACCATTCCCGGTGACCACGGAACCTCCGATGCCGACAGTGCTTGACGACACGCTGCTCGACGACCCCGCGCGGCTGGCCGAGGCCGACAGCGCGGGGTTGCTCCGGGCCGCCGCGATGGCCGGCGCCCAGGTGCGGGCGGCCGCCGAGCTGGCTGCGGAGCTGGAGCTGTCCGAGCGGCTCGACATGGGCCGCCCGCGTGCCGTCGTGCTGATCGACCGGCCGGGGGTGAGCCGCACGCTCACGCGGCTGCTGGCCGCCCTGCTGGCGCCGTCGTGCCCGGTCCCGGTGGTTGTCGCCGAGGTGGTGCCGAGCTGGATCGGCGCGCTCGACGTCGTGTTCGCGCACACCGACGACCCCGAGGACCGCGAACTCGCCGCATCGTTGGAGCGCGCCGCCCGCTACGGCGCTTCGGTGGTGCTTTCGGCGCCGTCGGAAGGCCCGGTGGCGGCCGCGGTGGCGGGCAAGGGCCTGCTGCTGGCGCCGCGCATCCCGGTGCCGGCGGAGCTGGCGTTCCCACGCGGCCTGGCCGCCGGGCTGCTCACCGCGAACGCGCTGGGCCTGCTGATGTCCGACGTCCAGTCGCTCGCCGACCAGCTGGACCTCGAAGCCGGGAAGGACTACCTGGCCCGGGATTCGTTCGAGAACCCGGCCAAGGCGCTCGCCCTGCGGGTGGCCGACCGCGTGCCGCTGCTGTGGGGGCTGGACCCGGTCGCGGTCGCCGTCGGCGAACACGCTGCGCACGCGTTCGCGGCCCACGCGGCCACGGTGTGCGACGTCGAGGACTATCGTCAGGCCCTGGCGCGCCCCGCATTGCGGCGGGCGGCGCTATCAGATGGCGCGGAGCGTGACATCTTCGCCGATCCGGACGATTCCTCTGGTGACATCCCCACCCGGCTGTTGCTGCTGTCGGTGCGCACCGGTCCGGCCACGGACGCGGCGCGCTTCCAGGCCGAGGATCTGCTGCCCGGTGCGGACGTCATCGCGCCGGCCGAGGAGATCGAGGCCGACGAAATCGTGCGGGCCGCAGTGCTGGCACTGCGGTTCGAACTTGCGGCGGTCTATCTCGGGCTGGCGGCGGGCAGCATCGGCGGCGCGGGCCGCTTCGCGCCCGCGACGGCGTGAGACCCGCCTAGCACCGGCCCCGGCCGGTGCCGAAGGAGTGGAGTTGAGGTGACAGTGGAGCTGCTGCGCAACGCGGTGCGGCCCTACGCCTGGGGATCGCGGACGGCGATCCCCGAGCTGCTGGGCCGTCCGGTACCCGCGCCGCACCCCGAGGCCGAGCTGTGGATGGGCGCCCACCCGGGTGATCCGTCGCACGTCATCGGTCCCGACGGGACCGAGCGGAGCCTGCTCGAGCTGGTGGACGCCGACCCGGTGACCCAGCTTGGCGAGCGCTGCGCGAAGCGGTGGGGCGGGCGGCTCCCGTTCCTGTTGAAGATCCTCGCGGCCGAGGAGCCGCTGTCGATGCAGGCGCACCCGTCGGCGGCCCAGGCCGCGGAGGGGCACGCCCGCGAGGAGAAGCTGGGCATCCCGCGTGACGCGGCGAACCGCAACTACCCGGACCCGACGGCGAAGCCGGAGCTGGTCTGCGCGCTGACGGAGTTCCACGCGCTGGCCGGGTTCCGTGCTCCCGACCGCACGATGAAGCTGCTGAAGGCGATCGAGACGCCGGGGCTGGCCAACTACACCGGGCTGCTGGAGGCCCAGCCGGACCCGTCCGGGCTGCGGGCGCTGTTCACGACGTGGATCACGCTGCCGCAGTCGTCGCTGGACCGGCTGCTGCCGGAGGTCCTGGACGCGTGCGTCCGGCACGTCCAGGAGCACGGCGAGTTCGCGGTCGAGTGCCGGACGATCCTGGAGCTCGGTGAGGCCCACCCGCGCGACGCGGGTGTGCTGGCGGCGTTGCTGCTGAACCGCCTGACGCTGCGCGCGGGCGAGGCGATCTACCTGCCGGCCGGCAACCTGCACCTGTACCTGCACGGCACGGCCGTGGAGATCCTGGCGAACTCGGACAACATCCTGCGGTGCGGGTTGACGCCGAAGCACGTGGACGTCCCGGAGCTGCTGCGCGTGGTGGACTTCGCGTGCGGCGAGATGCCGGTCCAGTGCGGGGACACCGGGGAGCGCATGGCGGTGTACCGCACGGACGCCCCGGAGTTCGAGCTGTCCCGCGTGGAGTGGGCAGCGGGCCAGGACGACGAGATATCGGTCGACAGCGTCGGCCCCCAGATCCTGCTGTGCACGGCGGGCGACCTGCTGGTGACGGCGGACGACGGCGAGAAGGTCGAGCTGAGGCGGGGTCAGTCGGTGTGGTTGCCGGCCGCGGACCCGCCGGTTCGAGTGCGGGCGCTGGGCGGGGAGCGGGCTCAGCTCTTCCGCGCGACCGCAGGCACCTGCGAGGACTGAGACGCGCCGGAGCGCCTGACGCGAGCTCACGTACCCGGAGGGTTGGCTCGCGTACCTGGTCGGCTCACGTACCCACGGGGTCGGCCCACGGACCCAGCAGGTCGGCTCGCATACATCGAGGATCGGCCTGCGTGCCCGCGGGGTCGGCTCGGGTGCTTGGAGGGTCGGCCTGCGTGCCCGCGGGGTCGGCCCGCGTGCCTGGTGGGGTGGCCCGCAAACCGGCGCCCGGGTGCGCGAACCTACCGTCTGGGTACGCCGAACCGACTGCCTGGGTCCGCAGGCCGACCGTCTGAGTACGCGGGCGACCGTTCGGGTCCGCGGGCCGACTGTCTGGTGCGCGCCGGCGCGGGTTTCTGTGTGCGTTCCGTGTGGCGGCATCCGCCACGATCGACACCAAGGGGGGACCCTGGTGCGCTGATGCGCGCCGCCGGGTCCGCTGGGGGTGGCGCCGGTCGGATCCGCCCGGCGTCCGTGGGCGTGAGGTGGTGCCGCGAGGGGGCGGCACCACCTCGGTGGCCAACCCGGCCGGCCGAGGCGAGGCGGGTGGTGTGGTGAGGGGCAGCACCCCCGTCTTGCCCGGCAGGTCAGCTCGGCGAGGTTGGCGCCTGGCAGATCAGGCCGGGCGAGGGAGCAACACGGCAGGCCGGTTCGGTGCGGGGTAGTGGCTCAGCAGGCCAGGTGGGCGCCGGGCGGCCGGGCAGGCCGGTGCGTAGTGCCCGGGCGGCCAGGTGGGCCCAGGGCCCGTCAAGCCGGCTCGGTGAGGGCGAGCAGCGCCCGGCGAAGCACAGCCGCGCTGGCGTCGCGCGGGTCGAGCAGCTCCGCGGCCTCGGCCTCCGCCGCCTCCGCTGCTGCCCACTCTCCCGTGGCTTCGTACGCCCGCTTCAGCACCAGCCACGTCAAGCCGGTTGCCGCTCTGCCGCCCATCTCGCGGCACTCCTCGAGGCAGGCTCGGAGCACCGGGATCGCCTGGGCCGCCCGGCTTTCGCCGATCCACGCCGCCGCCAAGGCCCGGGTGCACGACAGCTCGCGGGGCCGCTCGTGCAGCTCCCGCGCCAGCTCGCGGGCCTCGCCGAACGCCGCCGTCGCCTCCGCACGCGCGCCCGTTGCCGCCGAGATCGCGCCGCGGGTGCGCAACGACTTCGCCAGTGCCGAGCGTGCCATCGTGCCGCGCAGCAGGTCCACCGACTCCGCGATCGCCGCCACCGCGCCCGCGTCGTCGCCCGTCAGCAGCGATGACCACGCGAACCCGTGCAACGCCTCGCCGATCACCAGGGCGTCGCCCGTCGAGCGGGCCGCCGCCAGTGCCGTCCGGTCGACCTCCCGGGCGTCGTCGATGCGGCCGAGCCGCACCAGGGCCGCCGACTCCGCCGCCCGGACCCACCCGAGCTCGGCCGGCGATCCGTCCACCGTGAACAGTTCGCGGGCGTGGGCCGCCGTCTGCAGGGCCTCTTCCGCGCGGCCGAGGCCGATCAAGCAGTGCGCCAGGTTCGCCGACACCCACGCGTGGGTGCGGCGGTCGCCGTGGGCCTCCAGTTCCTTGGCGCACGCGCGGTAGCGGACCGCGGCCTCCTCGTACTCGCCACGCGCATGCCGCAACAGCGTCAGCGTGGCCTCGGCTACCGTCGCCAGCGGCGGGCCCGCGTCCAAGACCGTCTCGTACGCCGCGCGCATGTCGGCGTACTGCCCGTGCAGGTACAGGTAGACGCCGAGCCGGTCGAGCAGCAGCAGGGCGTCCCGCGCGCCCAGCGTGCCGATGAGCGCCAGGAGGTTCGCGCGCTCGGCGGCGAACCAGTCGTCCGGACGTGCCAGCAGCCGCTCCACCAGCTCGTCCGGCAACGGCTGCGCGGGCGGCTCGTGGGCCGGGGACGGCATCGGCACCGTGCGCGGCAGCCGGGCCGCCGCCGCGTCGGCGAGCGCGAGCGTGGCCGCCAGCACCGTCCGGAGGCGTTCGCCGGGCGCCGGATCGGTGAGCTCCGCCGCGTACAGCCGGACGAGGTCGTGCATCCGGTAGCGGCCTTCGCCCGTCCCGTCCGCTCCGCGCGCCTCCAGCAGGCTCGCCTCGACGAGCTCTTCGACGGCTTCGTCCGGGTCGTCCACCAGGGTGGCGACGGCCCAGGCCGGCAGGTCGGCGAGGCGGCACCGGCCGAGCAGCCGGAACGCGCGCCGCGCGGGCGGCCGCAGGCCTTCGTAGCTCAGCGCGATGCTGCTCCGGACGGCGAGATCGCTCACCGTCAGCTCGTCGAGCCGCCGGACCTCGTCCTCCAGCCGGCCGGCCAGCTCGCCGAGCCGCAGGTGCGGGCGGATGGCCAGCCGGCTGCCCGCGATCCGCAGCGCCAGCGGCAGCCGCGCGCACGCGGTGATGATCCGCTCGGCGTCGGCGCGTTCCCGGGCCACCCGCGCCCCCGCGAGCCGGTGCAGCAGTTCGGCGGCGTCGGCGCCGGACAGGGGACCGACGGCCAGCCGGTGCGCGCCGGCGAGCCCGCTCAGCCGGCGGCGGCTCGTCACGAGCACCGCGCAGCCCGGCGTGCCCGGCAGCAGCGTGCGGACGTGCTCGGGGTCGACGGCGTCGTCGAGCACCACCAGCACCCGCCGGTCGGTGAGCCGGCCGCGGAACACCGCCGCGCGCGCTCGCACGTCGTCCGGCACGGCCGGGCCGGGGACACCCAGCGCCCGCAGCAGGTCGGCCAGCACCTCCCCGATTTCGCGGCCCGCCAGCGGCACGTACAGCTGGCCGTCCGGGAACCGCGGGCGCAGCCGGTGCGCGGCGCGCACGGCGAGGGTGCTCTTGCCCGCGCCCGGCTCGCCGCTGAGCACCGCGAGCGGGACGCCGCTGCCCGCCCCGAGCACGCCGGTCAGCTCCGCCAGCTCGGCGTCGCGGCCGGTGAAGTCTCCGATGTCCGGCGGGAGCTGGCAGACCGGCCACACCGCCGGTGGCAGCCGCGGCACCGGGTCTTCGCCGCGCAGGACGGCCGCGTGCACCCGCCGGGCCTCCGCGCCGGGCTCGACGCCGAGCTCCTCGATCAGCGTGCTCCGCAGCCGCCGGTAGACCTCCAGCGCGCCGCCCTGCTGCCCGGCCCGGTGCAGCGCGATCATCAGCTGCGCGGCCGGCCGTTCACGCAGCGGGTGCTCGGCGATCACGGCCTGCAGCTCGCCGGTCAGCTCGCCGTGCCGCCCGGCGGTCAGCTCCGCGTCGACGCAGTCCTCGAACACGGCGAGGCGTTCGGACTCCAGCCGGGCGACGTCGGCGTCGAGCCGCGGCACGTGCAGCCCGGCCAGCACCGGCCCCCGCCACAGCGCGAGCGCCCGCCGGTAGTGCCCCGCGGCGGCCACCGGATCCCCGGTCCGCCGCCCTTCGGCGACGGCGGACCGGAAGACGAGCAGGTCGAGCTCCTCCGGTTCGACGTGCAGGCGGTAGCCGGGCGGGCCGTGCTCGACCCGCAGGCCCTCGATCCGCTCGCGCAGCCGCGAGAGGTAGGTGTGCAGGTTGGACGTGGCCGACTTGGGCGGCCCGTCCGGCCACAGCGCCTCGACCAGCACGTCGGCGGGGACGTGCTGGCCGGCGTTGAGCAGCAGCACGGCCAGCAGCGTGCGCTGCCGCTCACCGCGCAGGACCGCCCACCGGCCCGGCGGGCTCTCGACGGCGAGCGGACCGAGCACGGCGAAGTGCGCCATGTCACCTTCCCGGGTGTGGTCGGCAGGAAAAGCCACGGTAGCGAAGGGGTACGACAGAACCGGCGGCCGCGCTTGGCATCGCCCGTTCGTGCAAGTATAGTGATCGCTATACTCACACGATGGCCGGCCAGGACTGGGAAATCTATGTCGTAGACGAAGTCCTCGAGTGGATCGAGCGGCTGGACGATGCGACGCACGCTCGTGTCGTGCAAGCGATCGACGCGCTGGCGGAGGGCGGCCCTGGCCTGGGGCGGCCGTTGGTCGACACGATCGTCGGGTCTCGGATCCAGAACCTGAAGGAGCTGCGGCCCGGTACCGTGCGAATCCTGTTCGTCTTCGATCCCTGGCGAGCGAGTGTCCTGCTCGTCGCCGGGGATAAGGCAGGGCGGTGGAATGCCTGGTACGGGGAGGCGATCCCACTGGCCGAGGATCGATATGACCGTTATCTGAAGGAACGCCAGGCAGAGGAAGGCCGACCATGACGGGCTACACGCGTTGGAAGGATGTCCGTGCGACGCATGTCGAGCGGGCCGGCGGGGAGGAAGCAGTCGAGGCGGGCAAGCAGGAGCTCCTCGCCGTGGTCCAGGGCCACCGCCTCGCCGAAATCCGCCGGGGTCGAGGCCTGACTCAGCAACAGCTGGCCGACCGGATGGGCGTCACCAAGGGCCGGGTGTCCCAGATCGAACAGGGCAAGATCTCCGGCCTGGAGGTGCTCGCCCGCTACGCTGCGGCTTTGGGTGGCCGTCTGCACCAGGCGATCTACTTCGAGGACGGGGATATCGCCGCCATCGCTTGAGCAAATCCCCAGCCGGTGACGACCGGGCTGGGCCGCCCCTATTACGCTCCACCCGGACATTTCAGGACCTACCAGGGGAGCGGTCGTGTCAGCTGGAGGCGGAACCAAGGCGATCCTCGCGGCACTCGGGGCCAACGCCGGGATCGCGGCGGCGAAGTTCGTCGGCTTCCTCGTCACCGGGTCGTCGTCGATGCTGGCCGAGTCCGTGCACTCGCTGGCCGACACCACCAACCAGGGCTTGCTGCTGCTCGGCCAGAAGACGTCGAAGCGGGAAGCCGACAAGGAGCACCCCTTCGGCTACGGCCGCGACCGGTACTTTTACTCCTTCATCGTCGCGCTGATGCTCTTCACGCTCGGCTCGGCTTTCGCGATCTACGAAGGCATCCACAAGATCGGCCACCCGGAGCCGCTCGAATCGCCGATCGTCGCCGTGATCATCCTGGTCGTCGCGGTCGCCCTGGAGGGCTACAGCTTCTACACCGCCATCGGCGAGTCGAAGAAGATCAAGGGCAACGCGACCTGGTGGGGCTTCATCCGCCAGGCCAAGGAACCCGAGCTGCCGGTGGTGCTGCTCGAGGACGCCGGCGCGCTGCTCGGTCTCGTCCTCGCCCTGCTGGGCGTCGGGCTGTCGGTCGTCACGGGCAATCCGGTCTGGGACGGCGTCGGCACCCTCGGGATCGGCGCGCTGCTCGGCGTCATCGCGATCATCCTCATCATCGAGATGAAGAGCCTGCTCATCGGCGAAGGCGCCAACGAGGGCGTCCTCGCGACGATCGTCGACGAGCTCGCCGCGGGGAAGGTCGAGCGCGTCATCCACATCCGCACCCAGTACCTGGGCCCCGACGAGCTGCTCGTCGCGGCGAAGCTGGCGCTGGTGCCGGGGCTCGACACCGCCGAGCTGGCGAGGGCCATCGACGACGCGGAGGCCCGGGTCCGCGCCAAGGTGCCGGTGGCCAAGCTGATCTACCTCGAACCGGACCTGGACCGCAGCCTCACGCGTTAGCCGAAGATCGGCCTTTTCGGTGAGCCGTCACCGGCCTGACCCGATAGGGTGACTTACTGCGATACATGCAGGCCAGCCGCAGGAGGTCAACGGTGCCCGGAACGGGATTGTGGCGCACTAAATCGATCGAACAGTCCATTGCGGACACCGACGAGCCGGACACCAAGCTCCGGCGGAACCTGAGCGCCTGGGACCTCACGGTCTTCGGTGTCGCCGTCGTCATCGGTGCCGGCATCTTCACGCTGACCGCGCGCACCGCGGGTGACTACGCCGGGCCGTCGGTGTCGCTGGCCTTCGTGTTCGCGGCGATCGCCTGCGCGCTGGCGGCGCTGTGCTACGCGGAGTTCGCCTCGACCGTGCCGGTCGCGGGCAGCGCGTACACGTTCTCCTACGCCACCTTCGGCGAGTTCATGGCGTGGATCATCGGCTGGGACCTGATCCTCGAGCTCGCCGTCGGTGCGGCGGCGGTGTCCAAGGGCTGGTCGGTGTACCTCGAGACGGTGCTCGGCTACCTCTTCGGCAAGGGCACCAAGACGACGTTCGACGTCGGCAGCGTGACCGTCGACTGGGGCGCGCTGCTCGTCGTGGCGGCCCTGACGACGCTGCTGGCCGTCGGCACCAAGCTGTCGTCGCGGGTGTCCATGGTGATCACCGGGATCAAGGTCGCCGTCGTGCTGTTCGTGATCATCCTCGGGTTCTTCTACATCAAGGGCGCCAACTACACGCCGTACATCCCGCCAGGCGAGACGGGCGGAGCCGGTCAGACGGGCGTCGACCAGTCGCTGTTCTCGCTGATCGCGGGCGGCGCGAGCAGCTCGTTCGGCGTCTTCGGCCTGCTGGCCGGCGCCTCGCTGGTGTTCTTCGCGTTCATCGGCTTCGACATCGTCGCGACCACCGCCGAGGAGACGAAGAACCCGCAGAAGGCCGTGCCGCGCGGGATCATGGGTTCGCTGGCCATCGTCACGGTGCTCTACGTCGCGGTGTCGCTGGTGGTCGTCGGCATGACGTCGTACAAGGACCTGGCCACCAAGGCGGGCGACGGCAGCCACAAGACCCTCGCCACGGCGTTCTCCGCCAACGGCGTCGACTGGGCGGCCAACATCATCTCCTTCGGTGCGCTGGCCGGCCTGACCACCGTCGTCATGGTGCTCATGCTGGGCCAGGTCCGGATCATCTTCGCGATGTCCCGCGACGGCCTGATGCCGCGCGGGCTGGCCAAGACCGGCGAGCACGGCACGCCGAAGCGCGCGACGCTCATCGTCGGCGGCCTGGTCGCGCTGGCGGCCGGGTTCTTCCCGGCCGACAAGCTCGAAGAAATGGTCAACGTCGGCACGCTCTTCGCGTTCGTGCTCGTGTCGGCGGGCGTGCTGATCCTGCGCCGGACGCGGCCGGACCTGCCCCGCGCGTTCAAGGTGCCCCTGGTGCCGCTCATCCCGATCCTGGCCATCCTCGCCTGCCTGTGGCTGATGCTGAACCTGACCGTGCTGACCTGGCTGCGGTTCCTCGTCTGGATGGTGCTGGGCGTGGTGCTCTACTTCGGGTACAGCCGCCGGCATTCGCTGCTCGGCAAGCGGCAGGCCGACGGGATCGACGAACCCGTGAAGGCGCCCGAAGCCTGACTTGCGCAATAGAAGCCCCGCCCGCCTGGACGCCCAGGTCGGCGGGGCTTTTTGCATTTGGTTGCGTAATGGGAGGTTACGGCTTGATCAAGAGGATCTTGCGATTCGTGCGCAAAGGGGGACCCCCTGTAAGCGGTCCGGTGACGTGCGATACCTTTCGATCCTTCGTGTGCCACTGACGGGTGAATTACAGCCGCGTGATTCCCACGTTCAGTGGTGCCGCGTCCCCCGATTTTGCCGTTCATCCCCGTTCGGTACTGGAGAACTCATGCGCAGACGTTCCTTCCGCGGCGCCGTGGCGGTCATGGCGCTCACCACTGCTGCCCTGATCGGGACCGCCGGTTCCGCCCTGGCCTGCTACAGCGACGACAACCGTCCCCACCCGACGCCGGGCAAGCCGACGCCCTGTGCCGACGGCCAGGTCCTCGACCAGAAGGACGTCGTCTCCGAGCTGACCAAGAACAACACCCGGCTGAACATCAAGTCGGTCAACGAGGGTGTCACGGTCACCCGCATCGTCGTCGTCGGCGGCGACGACGGCTTCAACGACTACACGCCGGGCAAGAAGCTCGACAAGAACGCGCCGTGGAACGACCTGCGCGCGCCGTTCAACTTCAACGGCAGCCAGCCGAAGATCGACAAGTGGTTCCTGTGCGGCTCGAAGACCACCAAGCCGACCGCGCCCGCCACGACGCCGGCCACCAAGACGTCGACGCCGCCCACGAGCACGAAGCCGAGCACGCCGGCGACCTCGGCCACCTCCGTCGCGCCGACCAGCGCCAGCACCACCACCGCGCCGGCCGTCGTTCCGGCGGGCAACGAGTCGGGTACCGGTGGCGGCCTGGCCAACACCGGTTTCGACAACAGCTGGCTGATCTGGGTCGGCGCGCTGCTGCTGGCCGCCGGTGGCGGTCTGCTCGCGCTGCTGAAGTTCCGCCGCAAGGCTTCCGAGTGAAGCTGAGCTAGTCCACGGTCGAAGGCCCCTCGCTCCGCGCGCGAGGGGCCTTCACCGTTTCGGGGGGAAGTCCCCGAACAGCGAGCCCTGCTCGCCCCAGGACGGCTTGCCGAGGCCGGCCGCCATCGCGACGGCGTGGTCCCACTCGGCGTCGACCACGTAGTCCTGGTGCTTGAGCACCCCCGGCGCCCAGCGGTGCCGCCCGGTCGGGCCGCGCAGCGGGTCCGGCAGCCAGTGGTCGCCGCCGAGGATCAGGACGCCGTTGGCGTCGGCCACCGCCGACACCGGGCCGCAGCCGCCGTCCGGGAGGAACCCGACGCCGTGCAGCCGCCGGTCGGCGACCGAGTGCCGCCAGGTCGTCACGCCGCCGCCGAAGATGTCGGTGCCGCGGCACAGCGCCCGCCAGCGGCCGTCCAGGTCGGCGAACAGCCGTTCCAGCGCTTCCTGCGGCAGCAGCGCCGGGAAAGCGCGCTGGTAGCCCCACTGCAACGGCGACCCGGCGGTCAGCACGCCGACGCGCTCGAGGTCCGCTTCCGGCAGTTCGGCCGCCAGCCGGGCGGCGGCCATGAGCGTCAGCAGGCTGCCGAGGTTGTAGCCGGAGAGCACCACGCGCGTGCCGGGTTCGGTGAGGTGCTCGCGGGCCCGCGCGGCCAGTTCCGGGACGACCTTCAGCGCGTAGCAGGGCGGGACCGTCGGGTGCGCGGCCCGCGGCCAGAAGCAGACCAGGTCGGCCAGCGCCCCGAGGTGGCGGCTGCGCTGCGGGGTGCGCGCGGCCGTGTAGACCACGCGCAGCAGGCCCGCGGCCAGCGCGCCGAGCGCGACCACGCCGATCGCGGACAGCGGGCCGAACCAGCCGGGGACCAGCCCGAACCCGAACCGCAGGACCAACAGGGCCGCGCCGCCGGCGGACATCGCACTCGCGACCGCCAGTGCCAGGTGGTGCAGGTGCCGCCGTTCCCACGCCGAGCGGGCCCAGGCCGCTGCGGCCTTGGCCTCCTGCCGTTCGTCGTGCTCCATCAGCTCGACGATCTCGGGGATGCCCCGCCGCAGCCGCCGCAGCGGGACGGCGACCGCGAAACCCAGCACGCCGAGCACCGCGGCCAGCGCCAGGCCCGCGCCCCACAGGACGGTGACCAGCAGGTACGTGTCGGGCACCTTCAGGTGTTCCGCCCCGGAAAGCCGGCGGAGCGCTTCGGCGAGCCCGGCCCCGAACCCGCCGCCGAGCAGGCCGGCCAGCGCGAGCACCGGCGCGGCCGCCCAGCCGCCCATCCACGGCCGCAGCCGCTGCGGCTTGTGCTTCCAGCCGGGCCGGGCCAGCAGCGCCGCCGGGGCGAGGAACAGGGCGAACAGCACCGTGACGGCGACCAGGGCCGCGCCGAGACCTTCGACGACGCCGTTCGTGCCGGGCAGCGGACCGGTGCCCGGCCCGTCCGCAAGCCCGAGCCGCACCGCGGCCACGACGACCAGCAGGGTCGCGAAGGCGAGCACGCCGGGCCGGGCGAACCGGCCGGTGTCGACGCCGATCGCGGCGGCGACGACGGTGGCGAGCACCACGGCCAGTGTGATGATCCAGACAACGAGATCGACGCTGTCGCCCGGTATGCGGAACAGCCCGCCGAGCAGCAGCAGCGCGACCGTGGCCAGCGCCGCGACGGTATGCAGGCAGCGCAGGGCCGGCGTCTCCGGGTCGGCGCGCATCCGCAGCGGGCCGCCGGTGAGGTCGCCGTCGGCGTGCACAGCCCAGGTCGCGCTGGAAATCCGGTGCAGGACGAAGATCACGACGAGCAGCGGCAGCACGCCGACGGCGATCCGGGCGCCCGACGTGCGCAGCAGGTCGGGGACCACCGGCAGGCAGCCCGAGCCGGGCGCGAGGCACTGCGCGGCGAAGAGGTCGAGCGCGATCGCCGCGAGCTGACCGATCAGCAGCATCGTCAGCAGCAGGGCGCCGACGCGCAGCAGCCCGCGGCACACCGTGCCGAGGACGCGCGTGAGGCGGCGGCCCGGCGGCACCGGCGGCAGCATCCAGAACGCGACGTTGGCCAGGGAGAACGGGAACAGCAGCGCCCAGGTGGCCTTCGCGGCGCCGCCCGAGGTCATGCCGTGCCAGAGGTAGCCCTCGAGCGTCCGGGGGATCGACCGGCCCAGCGCCGGCAGCACCGGGCCGGGCGCCGGGCGGCGCAGCCGGTCCGCCGGGCGGATCACGCGGCCCAGCCCGTCGCCGGCGACGTCGACGGTCGAAACGGCGTCGAGCAGCGTTTCCCCGCTGGTGCCCACGAGCCCGGCGACGCGGATTTCCACGACACGGGTGTCCGGACCGGGCATGGGCACGGTAAGGGCCTCCTAACAGCAGTAGGGACACTCGAGCGGACAACGGTAGTGTTCGGGTGTCATCGAGTCTTGGAGGAATCGCCACTATGACCCCCGAAAGCGTTGCCAAGCGGCACGAGACCCGCAACGGCATCGAGTTCGCCGTCGCCGATCTCGATGCCGCCGAGTTCGGCCGCAAGGAGATCCGCCTCGCCGAGCACGAGATGCCCGGACTGATGGCGCTGCGGCGCGAATACGCGGAGGTCTACCCGCTGCGCGGCGCGCGGGTCTCCGGCTCGCTGCACATGACCGTGCAGACCGCGGTGCTGATCGAGACGCTGGTGGCGCTGGGCGCCGAGGTGCGCTGGGCGTCCTGCAACATCTTCTCGACGCAGGACCACGCGGCCGCGGCGATCGTCGTCGGCCCGCACGGCACGCCCGAGGAGCCCCAGGGCGTCCCGGTCTTCGCGTGGAAGGGCGAGTCGCTCGAGGAGTACTGGTGGTGCACCGAGCGGATGCTCACCTGGGACGGCGAGGGCCCGAACATGATCCTCGACGACGGCGGTGACGCCACCATGCTGGTGCACAAGGGCACCGAGTACGAGAAGTCGGGCGTCGTGCCGACCCCGGACGAGAACACCTCGGACGAATTCCGCGTGTTCCTCGAGCTGCTGCGCGCCTCGGTCGCTTCGGACAAGGACAAGTGGACGAAGATCGGCGCGGGCATCCGCGGCGTCACCGAGGAGACCACGACCGGCGTCCTGCGCCTTTACCAGCTGGCGGCGGCGGGCGAGCTGCTGTTCCCGGCGATCAACGTCAACGACGCGGTGACGAAGTCGAAGTTCGACAACCGCTACGGCATCCGCCACTCCCTGATCGACGGCATCAACCGCGGCACGGACGTGCTGATCGGCGGCAAGGTCGCGGTGGTCTGCGGCTACGGCGACGTCGGCAAGGGCGCGGCGGAGTCCCTCCGCGGCCAGGGTGCGCGGGTGATCGTCACCGAGATCGACCCGATCTGCGCGCTGCAGGCGGCGATGGACGGCTACGCGGTGCGCAAGCTCGAGAGCGTGCTGCCCGAGGCCGACATCATCATCACCACCACCGGCAACAAGGACGTCGTGCTGGTGGAGCACATGGCGCAGATGAAGCACCAGGCGATCCTGGGCAACATCGGCCACTTCGACAACGAGCTCGACATGGCGGGCCTGGCGCGCTACCCGGGCATCCGCCGGATCAACATCAAGCCGCAGGTCGACGAGTGGATCTTCCCGAACGGCAACACGATCATCGTGCTGTCCGAGGGCCGGCTGCTCAACCTGGGCAACGCGACCGGCCACCCGTCGTTCGTGATGTCGAACAGCTTCTCGAACCAGGTGATCGCGCAGATCGAGCTGTTCACCAAGCACGAGGAGTACGACAACGAGGTGTTCCGCCTCCCGAAGAAGCTGGACGAGAAGGTCGCGAAGATCCACCTCGACGCGCTCGGCGGTGAGCTGACGAAGCTGACCAAGGAGCAGGCGGAATACATCGACGTGGACGTCGAAGGCCCGTTCAAGCCGGAGCACTACCGGTACTGAGGTTTTCGCGTTTTAGCTGGTCAGGGCCGCCCCGAAAGTGTTCGGGGCGGCCCTTTGTTTTGCGCTTGTGACGATGATAGCACGAATGGGTGACATGTTATCATGGAGTCGTGAAACAGTTGATCACAAGGATCGACGACGAGCTGCACGCCCGGCTGAAGGCACTGGCCGAAGCCGAGGGGCGCAGCATGAACGATCTGGTCACGGAAGCGTTGAGGGGCGTAGTGGCAAAGACGGAAACCGCGATCGAGCGGAGAAACCGCCTGGTGGCGGAAGGCAAACTGATGACGTTCGAGCCGGAGGGCGAAGCGCCGGGACACGACGAGCTGGAAGAACGCTCGCGCGGCTGGGGCACGGCCGTCAGCGAGGCACTCGACTGGACCCGAGGTGAATGGTGACCGTCTTCTACGCCGACACGAGCGCCGTGGTCGGGGCCTACCTCACCGACGAGGCCGACCACGCCGAACTGCGGAAGCTCCTGATCGACGGTGGGCACCTCGTGCTCACCAGTGAGCTGACCCGGCTGGAGTGCGCCAGCGCCTTCACCGCGGCCAAGCGGACCGGGCGGATCCCGGACGCCCGCGAGTTCTTGACCCAGTTCGACCAGGACACGCGGACGGTGCTGGGAGTGATCCCGCTGGCACCGCATCGGATCTTGCCCGCAGCCCGGCGGCTGGTCACCGAGAACTACCCGGTGCGCACGCTCGACGCGATCCACATCGCGGTCGCGATGCACGACACCGCCGAACTCACCGGTGGTGAACCGGTCACCTTCGTCACCCGCGACGAGCGGCAGGCCGATGCCGCCAAGGCCAACGGGTTCGAGGTGTTGTGAGCGTCGACCTCTTCGCCGGCAACGGCGTCCGCAAGATCATCTACCGCGACCCCGAGGGAAACGAGATCGGCATCGGCGGCCCGCCCGCGTAGTCTGGTGCCGTTCTTGGCTTCACGAACCTCACGGCCCGGTAGGTAGTCCGGGCGGCTCGTCCAGGGCTCGTTGTCCCGTCATGGGAAACCGGTGACGCCAGGCTGATCCGTCACGCCTGGAGGTTCCCGATGCACGGGGTGTTCACGCTGTACCACGACGGCCGGTTCTGGGTCGGCGTCTACGAAATCCACGAAGCCGGCCTGGTCCGGGCGGCGCGCCACGTCTTCGGCACCGAGCCCACCAACGCCGAGCTGGCGGCGTTCGCGGCCGGCCGCGACTTCGCCCGCTTGGCCGACGAAGCCCGCGCGGCCCCGCCCACCCCCGCCGCGCAGCGGCCGACCGCCCGGCTCAACGCCAAGCGCCTCGCGAAGCTGGCGAAGAAGGCCCAAGAGGACGAGGGCATCGGCACGGCCGCCCAGCGCGCCCTGCGCGACGCGGTCACCCAGCGAGCGGCGGAGAACAAAGCGGCCCGCAAGCGCCGGGCGGCCACCGAGGCCGCCCGCCGTCGCTCCCTGGCGAAAGCCAAGTCCCGCGCCAAACACCGCGGCCACTAGCAACGCAGCCGTGTCGACCCTTCGATCACGCGTGTCGACCTCCCCGTCACGCGTGTCGTCCGTTCCCGCACGGTCGGTCGTGATCAGGCGGTCGACATGCGTGATCTCAGGGTCGACACGCGTGATCAGGCGGTCGACACGGCGTTCAGTTCCACTCCACCGCGACCCCGGCCAGCCCGGGTCCCGCGTCGCTGAAGAACGCGCTGCTCACCCCGCCCATGTCGCAGGCCAGTTCCTCCGCCACCACCGGCAGGGCATCGTCCCGGGCGCGGACCTGGCGGGTGCACCGCGCCGGCAGCGCGTTGCGGTCGAAGCGCAGCTGGACCAGGTAACTCGCGCAGCGATCACGGAGCATCCGGTAGTACCCCGGTGACGCCGATCCGGAGTCGTCGCGGACCTCGAAGCAGAACACGTGGATGTCGCCCTCGGCCAGCTTGCGGTCGAACAGCAGCTCCGTGGCCATCGTGTCCGCGTCCGGGTTGCGGCGCATCCGGCCCACCCGGCAGCCCTCGTCCGTGATCAGCTCGACGTCGTCGATGCGGCAGCCCGGGTCGCCGTTGTACACCGTCAAATACCGGTCCGGGCCGTGGCGGCGTGCCCTGGTCACCAGCCGCGTGCGCAGGCTGACCTGGCGGTGCTCCGCGTCGAACGTGATCGTGTCGTGGACCGACAGCAGCTCCAGGTCCGCGTTGTAGTGGTTCGACGACGGGTACGCGCCCAGCTCGGCCAGCAGGTCCTCGACGATCGAGCCCATGTCGCCGGAACGCAGGTCGTGGAACGACGCCGCCGGCTGGTGGCCGCGGCGGACCAGGCGGGGCCCGATCAGCACCACCAGGGCGTCCGCCGGCAGCTGGAGGACCGATTCCAGGGCCCGGACCGCCGGCAGCGCCTTCGGCACCTCGGGCTGACGCAGCCCGCGTTGCCAGTAACTCAGCGTCGACTGTCCGATTTGGACCCCGCGCAGCGCGAGGTGGGCGCGCAGCCGGGCCAGCGACAGCCCGCGGTAGGCGATCGCCAGCCGGAGGGCGTGGTGGAACTCGCCGGTGCGGAGTGCCTCGGTCAGCTCTTTCGGCAGTTCGGCGACCGATGCCCGGGTCGTGCGGGCGCCATCGATGATCAGTGGGAGGTTCCCGTCTTGTGCCACCGCTCGTCCCTTCACCCGACCAGTGTGTGCGCTGGGCGTGAACACCGCGGAACGTTCACGGTAGCAGCGTAGAGTGCCCCCGCCGACCCCCGTTCAGGGTGGTTGGCCTCGTTATGGTGACTGTTCCGCGTTCCGGCTGTGCCCCGGAACGGTCCGTTCCTCCGGATGGCGTTCTTGCTCCTTGTGACCGCGTTGTTCACCGTTGTGACCACCGCTGGTTCGCCCACTCCTCCGCAGGAGGCCGTCTGTGCTGGTGAAGTCGAGCCGGGTCCACGCCGTACTGGCCGTGAGCCTGCTGTTGTGCCTGGTCGCGCCGGTCACCGCCGGAGCCGCGCCCGGAGTGCCGTCGACCTACCGGACCGGGATCGTCCTGCAGCTCCAGCAGAAGAACCAGTGGTGCTGGGCCGGCGCGGGCAACACCATCGCCGCCTACCACGGCGCGGTCGTCAGCCAGACGCGGTTCTGCCAGCTGGCCCACGGTGAAACCGGCGTGGACTGCGCCAACCTCCCCGGCACCCTCGCCGACCCGCAGCGCGCGTTCGCCCGGCTCGGCTTCAGCTCGCCGGGCCGCTACCTCGACCGCCGCATCTCCTACGCCGACGTCCGGACGCAGACCGCCGCGAACCAGCCCGTCGAGACCCGGGTCGGCTGGAACTCGGGCGGCGGCCACGTGCACGTCCTCTACGGCTACGACACCCGCGGCGACTGGGTGTTCTGGGGCGACCCCGGCCCCGCCAAGCGCTACAACTGGTCGACCTACGGCTACTACACGCAGAATTCGTCCTTCACCTGGACGCACACGCTCACCGGGATCGCCCGATGAGCAGGCGGGCGCTCGTGCTCGCCGTGCTGACCGGCGCGGCGCTGCTGATGACGGCTCCGGTGTCAGGCGCGGCCCAGTCCGCCGGCATCAGCAGCGCCGACGCCTCCGCGGCGCACGACGCGGCCGCGGGGTTCCAGGACGTCCTGGTCCGGTTCTTCGCCCAAGCCCCGGGCGCGCACGGACCGGTTTCGGTCCAGATCGCGCCGGACGCCTACGCGGTGTACGAGCTCTCGCCGGACTTCGTCGCCGGAAACCCCGACGCGGCGCCAGGTGACTTTGCTTACTTCGCGATCCCCGCGCGTGCCTCCGACGGCCGGACCGCGACGCTCTGGTCGGTCCGCGGCGGGGACGGCACCTGGCAGGTCGGCAACATCGCCTCGGGTGACGTCGAGGGCGAGTACGCCCGGAAGCTGCCCGCGGGCGCCCAGCTGCTGCACGAACCGCAGATCGACGCTTGGTACGCGGTCCGCGACGGCCGGGTCACGTCGCTGGCCGACGGCAAAGCGGTCGTCGGGTACCAGCAGACCGTCGAGGCGCGCTACGCCGACAAGCTCCCCGGCTCGGCGTACGCCCGCGACGGCGAGGCCGGCGGCTTCGACGCGACGTCCGAGGTGATGCCCCGCGGCGACGGCGGCCCGGCGCCGTCCGGCCACGACACCGGCTGGGTGCCGCTGCTGATCCTCGTCGGCGTGCTCGCGGTCAGCGGCGCCGGCTACGTGCTCCACCTGCGGCGGCACCCCGCCTGAGACGAACCGGCGGGCTCGGCGTCGATCCCCTTCCACCGAGCCCGCCGGTCCACCACCGCTGTGCTGACCGGTACTGATCCGACCACAGGCACGGCCGAATGATTTCGGAGCAACGGTTGCGTGCGACCCGGGGGATCGGCCTGCTTTTGGCCGGATCAGTACTGTGACCGGCGTGGGTCGACTGGTGGTCATCGAAGGGCTCGACGGCGCGGGCAAGCGGACGCTGACCGACGGGCTGACGGCGGCGCTGGGCGCCAAGGGCGCGAGCGTGGCGTCGCTGGCGTTCCCGCGCTACGGCGAGAGCGTGCACGCGGACCTCGTCCGCGAGGCCCTGCACCGCGGGCACGGTGACCTCGCCGACTCGGTGTACGGCATGGCGATGCTCTACGCGCTGGACCGCAGTGGCGCCGCGGACCGCATCCGCGAGCTGCGGGACACCCACGACGTCGTCCTGCTCGACCGGTACGTCGCCTCCAACGCCGCGTACGCGGCCGCGCGCCTGCGGCAGGACGCGGCCGGCGAAGTCGTGAAGTGGGTGTGGGAGCTCGAGGTCGACCGCTTCGGCCTGCCCCGCCCGGACGCGCACCTGCTGCTGCGCGTCGCCCCGGCGGTCGCGGCCGAGCGCGCCGAACGCCGCGCGGAGACCGAGACCGGCCGGGAGCGCGACGCCTTCGAAACCGACGACGGCCTGCAGCGGCGGTGCGCGGCCGTTTACGACGAGCTGGCCGCGTCGGGCTGGCTCGCGCCGTGGCACGTCCTGGACGGCGTCGCGGGCGTGGACCACGAAGCGCTGGCGGCGACCCTGCTAGGGCAGTAACCGGGCCGGGTCGAACTGCGCGATCGGGTGCGCGGTGGTGCCGTCCACCACCAGGTCGGCGAGGATTTCCCCGACCACCGGGGCGAACTTGAAGCCGTGGCCGGAGAACCCGCACGCCAGCACCACCCGCTCCTCGGCCGGGTGCGGGGCGAGCACGAAGCTCTCGTCCGCCGTGTCGGTGTACATGCAGGTCGCGGCCCGGAGGAACGCGCCGGGCAGCGTCGGCAGGTGCCGCTTCACCGCGGCCGCGATCTCGTGGACCTCGTCGCCGGACACCGCCCGGTCGATGCCGTCGGGCGTGCACGTCCGGCCGCCGCCGTGGAACGCGACCTTGACGCCGTCCGCCGGCGCGTTGTGCGCCGGGAAGCCGTAGAACGTGTAGCCGTCGCCTTCCCAGAGGTAGACGGGGTGCTCCCGGAACGGCTCGATCCCGCCCGAGGGCGCGAACCAGTACTGCACCTGCCGCCGGACCGTGAAGGCGATGCCGAAGCCGCGCAGCAGCTCGCCGGCCCACGCGCCGGGGCACAGCACCAGGCGGTCGGCCGTGTAGTAGTGGTGCGACGTCCCGACGCGCACCCCGCCGGCCGTGGTGCTCCAGGTGAAGACCTTCTCCTCGTGGTGCAGTTCGGCGCCGCACCGCGCGGCGAGCTGCAGGTGCGCGGCGACGCTGCCTTCGGGGGACACCAGCCCGGCACCCGGCTCGTACAGCGCGACCTCGTGCGGAGCCGGCGCCATCGTCGGGAACCGGCGCCGGATCTCCGCCGCGTCCAGGAGCTCGTGCGGGATGTCGAAGGCGTGAGCCGACGCCGTGCTGCCGGTGATCGTCCGCGACTCCGCCGCGCCGACCATGATCCCGCCGCAGCGGGTGAACAGCCGCCGCCCGCTGTCGCGCTCGAGACCGGCCCACAGTTCGTGGGCCCGCAGCAGCAGCGGCACGTACTCGGGGCCTTCGAGGTACGCCTGGCGCGTGATCCGCGAACCGCCGTGGCTCGACCCGCGGTTGTGCACCGGCGCGAACTGGTCGACGCCCAGCACCCGCTGCCCGCGCTGCGCCAGCCGGTACGCCGCGGCGCTGCCCATCCCGCCGAGGCCGACGACGATCACGTCGTAGTGCGTCATGCCACCCTCCCCGGGACGCGCGTGCCGAAGTGCCCGACCTCCACCGGTGTCCGGAACCCGCTGTATTCCACGGGAAGCCAGGCGTACGCGATGGCTTTGCCCGTGGTGTGGCCGTACCCGGCGCTGGTGACGTACCCGGCCGGGCGGCCGTCGACGTACACCGGATCCCCGCCCGCGACGACACTTCCGGTCGTCAGCCGGGTCAGCCGACGGCTCACCGTCGCCGCCGAACGGCCCGCCAGCGCGTCGCGGCCGAGGAAGTAGCCCTTGTCCATCCGGACCGCGGAACCGAGGCCGGCCTCGTACGGGTCGTGCTCGGTCGTGAAGTCGACGCCGGGTGCCGGGACGCCGGCCTCGAGCCGCAGGCTGGTGCGGGCCCGGTGGCCGGCGACGGCCACGCCGCGGTCCCGGAGCGTGTCCCACAGGTGACGCCCGAAATCCGCCGTCGTGTGCAGTTCCCAGCCCGGTTCGCCCACTGTGGACAGTCGCAGGGCGACGACCGGGACGGCCCCGACGGACGTCTCTTCGGCCGAAAAGTCCGTTGTGGACAGTTCCGGGAGGACTTCGCCGGCGAGCGGCCCCCACAGGCCGAGGCAGCACGTGCCGGGGGTGGTCTCGTGGATCTGCACCGTGCCGTCGCGCGGGAGATGCCGTCGCAGCCAGGCGAAATCGAGCCGCCCGCCGGCGCCGACGTGGAACCGCTCGTCGCCGAGGCGGGCCACGGTCAGGCAGCCGCGTACGCCGCCGTCCTCGCCGAGCAGCAGCGTTTCCGTCACCGTGCCCGGCGCTTTCGCGAGCTCGCTCGTCGTCATGGCCTGTAGGAACGGCAGCGCGCCGGGGCCGGTGACGGCCAGCCGCGGCTCGGACGTCAGGTCGAACATCGCGACGCGCTCGCGGGCGACCGTCGCTTCGGCGGCCACCTCGGCCGAATACCGCTCCGGCCGCGCCCAGCCGTCCGCGGAGCCGAAGTGCGCACCCAGCGCGATCTGCCGTTCGTGGAAGGGGCCGGCGCGGACCGGCTCCGGAGAAAACCGGGAGAACCGAGCGAACCGGGCGAGGTCGCAGCCGTGCAGGGCCAGCGACGGCTGCCCGTCGACGAGCCAGCGCGCCAGTTCGCGCGCGACACCGGCGGAGTGCTCGGGCCGGACGGCTCCGGCGACCCAGAAACCGTCGATGTCCGGGTGCTCGCCCAGCAGCGGCCGCCCGTCCGGGGTGCCGGGAAGCGTCACCGTCGTGGTGGTTTCGACGTCGGCGTCGCGGAGTGCGGGCAGCAGGTCGGCGACGACGGCCACCCCGGCGCCGAGCCGGTCGACGTGCTCGCGGACGTACATCCCGGTGTCGAGGTGGCGCAGCACGGGCTTGCCCGCCTGCACGTGTTCGTCGTTGTGCCCGGCCAGTTCCGGCAGTGGTGACGTCAGCAGGTACTCGTGGGTCACGGGCACCTGCGGCACGTCCAGGCCGGCGAACTCGCCGGCGCACGACACGACGACGTCGGCGCGGAACCGCCCGGCCGCGGTGACGACCCCGGTGACGCGGCCGCCGCTGCGCTCGATCGCCGTGACCTCCTCGGCGGCGAACCGGGCTCCGCGGGCTTTGGCCCGCCGGGCCTGGGCTTCGGCCGCGCGCGGCGCGTGCAGCAGGCCGTCGCCGGGGACGTGGAAGCCGCCGAGGACCCGGGCTTCGTCGAGCAGCGGGTGCAGGTCGACGCACTCGCGGGGCGTGCGCAGGTAGCCGCGCACGCCCCACGACGTCGCCCAGCCGTGGTGCTGCTTCAGGTCCTCGAGCCGCTCCGGCGACGTCGCGACTTCGAGGCTGCCCACCGGGTTGAAGCACCACTGGCCGTCGAGCCCGCTGTACTTCTCGACGGTGTACTGGGCGAACGCCGTCAGCGTGCGGTCGGCGTGGGTGCGGAACACCAGGCCCGGGTGGTCGTCCGCGTCGGCGCCCAGGACGGTGACGTCGGTCCAGCCGCGCTCGGTCAGCTCGTCGGCCAGCGCGCAGCCGAGCAGGCCGGAGCCGACGACGACCACCCGGGGCCGTGCTGCCATTCGCGGATCCCTCCGGGCGAGGTTGCGTCTTCGGCAACAACGTGCGTCATGCGCGACGCAGTGTCAAGCACCCGAAACGGTGTCCCCTCAGGCGCGGGCGAACTCCATGATCCAGTTGGTTTCCCAGGCCCGCCCGCCGTCGGCCGAGAACGCCTGCTGCCACCGCGGGGACGCCGTGGTCGTGCCCGTCCAGGTGTAGCGGACCTTGATCGGGGCCCCGTCGTGGGTGTCGTCCCCGTAGAAGTCGCCGCGGTCGCCGTCGAAGGCGCCGACGACCGGCGGCTGGAGCAGCCCGGTCCGGTTGCTGGCCCAGTACAGCGACCACGCCTCGCGCTCGACGTCGAAGAGCCGGAGGGTGCAGCCGCGGAAGCCCAAGGTCGGGAAGACGATCTCGTCCAGGTTGCCGCCGCCGTCGAAGAGGGACCGGCAGGTGGTCGTGCCGGGGAAGACGGCCCAGTCGTCGCTGCCGGTGAGCGGGTTGGCGAGCCGCCGGTTCGTCACGGTCCAGGAGCCGACGAAGAAGTCGAAGTCGTTCATGACGGCGATCCTGGGGTGCGGCCACTGACATCTCCTGTCAGTGGCCGCTGGCAGACTTCGCCGGGTGCGCGCGAGCCGGCTGGTGTCCCTGCTGCTGTTGCTGCAGAACCGGGGGAGGATGAGCGCCGCCCGGCTGGCGGCGGAGCTCGGCGTGACCGCGCGGACCGTGTACCGGGACGTCGAAGCGCTCGCCGCCGCCGGTGTCCCGATCTACGCCGAAGGCGGTCCGAACGGCGGCTACCAGCTGATGGACGGCTACCGGACCCGGCTGACCGGGCTGACCGAAGGCGAAGCCGGGTCCCTGTTCCTCACCGGGCTGCCGCAACCGGCCGCCGAGCTGGGGCTGGGTGCCCAGGTGGCCGCCGCCGAGCTCAAGCTGATGGCCGCGCTGCCGACGCCGTACCGCGACGCGTCGGTGCGGATCCGGCAGCGGTTCCACCTCGACGCGCCCGGCTGGTACCGCGAAGCGGATCCGGTGCCGCAGCTGCTCGCGGCCGCGGAAGCGCTGTGGCAGGACCGGGTCGTCGAGGTCCGGTACCGCCGCTGGTCGCCCACGCCCGGTGTCGTGACGCGGCGGCTGCACCCGCTCGGCCTGGTCCTCAAGGCCGGCGTCTGGTACCTCGTCGCCGGGCCCGAGCCGCGGACCTACCGCGTCGGCAACATCGAGGAGTTCCGGGCGCTCGACGAGCACTTCACCCGGCCGGCCGGCTTCGACCTGGCGGATTTCTGGCGCGCGCACGTCGAACGGTACGAGGAGAGCGAAGCGGGGGAGACCGCCGTCGTGCGCCTGTCGCCCGCCGGGATCGCCGCCCTGCCGGACATCCTCGGCCCGCGAGCGGCGCGGCTCGCGGGGCGCACGCTCGAACCCGCGGACGCCGAAGGCTGGCAGCGCGCGGAAGTCCCGCTGGAAAGCGTGCCCCACGCGGCCGCCGGGCTGCTGCGGCTCGGCGCGGACGCACAGGTGCTGGCGCCCGCGGAACTGGTGGCACACATGGGAACCACGATCCGCGCGATGGCGCGGCTGTACCCGGGTCCGGAACCCGGCTAGTCCCGGAAATAGCCCAGCTGGGCGGAAAGTTCCTCCGCCGCCTCGGTCATCGGCTTCACGATCTGCTTCACGCGCTGCTTCGAGAGCCGGTACGACGGCCCGGAAGCGCTCATCGCGGCGACGACGTCCCCGCCCGGGCCGTGGATCGGCACGGCGACGGCGTGCATGCCGAGTTCCAGTTCTTCGTAGCAGACGGCGTAACCGTCTTCGAGGACCCGTTCCAGCTCGGTCATCAGCTCGTCCGGCTCGACCGTCGTGCGCGGGGTGTACTGCTCCAGCTTCCGCTTCAGCACCCGCTTGCGCTCGGCTTCGCCCATGTACGCCAGGAGGACCTTGCCGCTCGAGGTCGCGTGCAGCGGCGTCCGCTGGCCCGTCCAGTTCTGCGTGGTGATCGCGGCCGAGCCGCGGGCCTGGCTGATGTTGATGGCGACGCCGTCGTCGGCGATCGCGATGTTCACCGTCTCGCCCAGCTCCTCGGCCAGCGCCAGGCAGCTGGCCCGGCCCAGTTTCGCGAGGTCCATGCGGCCGGTCGCGGCACCGGCCAGCCGGACGATGCCGAAGCCGATCGCGTACTTCCCGCGTTCGCCGAGCTGCTCGACCAGGCCTCTGGTCTCCAGGACGCTGAGCAGGCGCGACGCCGTCGACTTGTGGACGCCCAGCTCGCCCGCGATCTCGGTGATGCCGGTTTCGCCGTTGCGCGCGAGCAGTTCCAGCACGCTGATGGCCCGGTCGACCGATTGCACCTGGCTCTGAGTTGCGTTGCCCGAGTCCTGGTTTCGCATGGCGCAACAGTATCCGTTTTGCGGGGTTCCTATCCGCTGAGTGGGCGAATCTCTTGACGAGGGCGTACCCGGCACCGGATTGTTGCGCAAAGAGCGCATCGTCGCGTAATGCGCAACTTTCACCTACCGTCCCGGCATCCTGCCAGTCGTTCTCCGGAGGCCCTGATGATCCGAGCCTGCGCCGTCACCGACCTGCCCCCGGGCGAGGCCCTCCGTCTCGACGGTCCCGCTCCGATCGCGGTGTTCCACACCGAGGACGGCTTCTTCGCCGTCGACGACACCTGCACGCACCAGGACGCTTCGCTCGCCGACGGCTGGCTGGAAGGCTGCTTCGTCGAGTGCCCGTTGCACGCCGCGCAGTTCGACCTGCGCACCGGCGCGCCCGCCTGCCTGCCGGCGAAGGACCCCGTGCGGACCCACCGCGTGGTCGTCACCGACGGCGTCGTGTACGTCGACGCGCCCGTGCCGGCCGTTCCTTGAGCCCCCCTCACAGGTCCGTGGAGGCCGCACCGGGGTTCCGGCGCGGCCTCCACGGGCCGTCCAAAGCGGCCGGTACCGGCACCCGGATGGAGCAGGCAGTCCCGGCGATCTTGATCTTTCTGGTGGTCAAACACGCGGGTCGTGCGTGCGGGCGCCGGAACTAGTGCGAATATGTGGACATGAAGGCACGTGTTCTCGTGGTCGACGACGACCCCGCCCTCGCGGAGATGCTCACCATCGTGCTCCGTGGGGAGGGGTTCGACACGGCGGTGGTCGCCGACGGCTCACGCGCGCTGCCCGCGCTGCGTGAGCTGAAGCCCGACCTCGTCCTGCTCGACCTGATGCTGCCCGGGATGAACGGGATCGACGTCTGCAAGGCGATCCGCGCCGAGTCCGGGGTGCCGATCGTCATGCTCACCGCCAAGAGCGACACCGTCGACATCGTCCTCGGCCTGGAGTCCGGCGCCGACGACTACGTCGTCAAGCCGTTCAAGCCGAAGGAGCTGGTCGCGCGGGTCCGGGCCCGCATGCGCCGCACCGAGGCCGAGCCGGCGGAATCGCTCACCATCGGCGACCTGGCGATCGACGTGCCGGGCCACGAGGTCACGCGCGAAGGCAAGGCCATCCCGCTGACCCCGCTGGAGTTCGACCTGCTGGTGGCCCTGGCCCGCAAGCCGCGCCAGGTGTTCACCCGCGAGGTGCTGCTCGAGCAGGTGTGGGGCTACCGCCACGCGGCCGACACCCGGCTGGTGAACGTGCACGTCCAGCGGCTGCGCTCGAAGGTGGAGAAGGACCCGGAACACCCCGAGGTGGTGTTGACCGTTCGCGGCGTCGGGTACAAGGCCGGCCCGCCGTGATGAGTCGATGACTCTCGCGACCGGCCGACGGCTTCCTGCCTCCGCGCGTTCGACGGCACGCCTCCTGCGGCGTGTCGTCGTTTTCGCGCGCCGCCGTGCGGTCGCGTTCAACGAGCTGTGGAAGCACTCGCTGCAGTTCCGCGTCACCGTGTCGACGCTCGCGCTGTCCTCCGCCGTGGTCTTCGTGCTCGGCATGGTGCTGCAGAACCAGATCACCGAACGGCTGCTGGACACCAAGCGCACGGCGGCGGTCGCGCAGACCCGCGCGGCGGCGGACACGGCCGCCGGCGAGCTCGTCGGCCTCGGCTCCGAGAACGTCGAGGCGCTGAACAACCGGCTCGAGAACGCGCTGAAGAAGATCGCGATCACGCCGACCAGCCAGGACGCGGCCGGGTCGGCGGCGGGGACGTTCGTCCCGGTGCTCGCCAGCGGCGGCCACGACCAGTCCACCGCCAACCCGTCGTCCGCGGGGCCGTTCGAGAACGTGCCGCCGCGGCTGCGCCAGTTCGTCGAAGCCGACCAGATGAGCTTCCTCGAGCACACCGTCCCCGAGGCCGGGGGCGGACGCACGACGTACCTGATCGTCGGCACGCCGTTGAGCACCGTGGCCGTCCCGCTGCAGCTGTACCTGCTGTTCCCGTTGACGACCGAGCAGAACACCGTCTCCACGGTGCAGAACACGCTGCTGGTCGGCGGGCTCGTGCTGCTGCTCCTGCTGGCGGGCATCACGAACCTGGTGACGCGGCAGGTGGTCCGCCCGGTCCGGCAGGCCGCCGCGGCGGCCGAGCAGTTCGCCGGCGGCGACCTCGACCAGCGGCTCGCCGTGCTCGGCGAAGACGACCTGGCGAAGCTCGCGGTGTCCTACAACGGGATGGCCGCGAGCATCCAGCGCCAGATCCGCCAGCTCGAGGAGTTCGGCGGCCTGCAGCGCCGGTTCACCTCCGACGTCTCGCACGAGCTGCGCACCCCGCTGACCACCGTCCGGATGGCCGCCGACGTGCTGCACGCGTCGCGCGAGCAGTTCCCGGCCGGCCTCGCGCGCTCGACGGAACTGCTGGTCGACGAGCTGGACCGGTTCGAGGCGCTGCTCGGCGACCTGCTGGAGATCAGCAGGCTCGACGCCGGTGTCGAAGACCTGTCCGCGGAATTCATCGACGTCCGCCCGATCGCCACCCGCGCGGTCGAGCAGGTCCGGGTGATCGCCGGCAACGCGGGCAGCTCGGTGGAGCTCGTGCTGCCCGGGGAAGAGGTGATCGCCGAGGTCGACGCCCGGCGCGTCGAGCGGATCCTGCGCAACCTGCTCGCCAACGCCGTCGACCACAGCGAGGGCAAGCCGGTGGTGCTGACGGTCGGGGCGAACGACACCGCCGTCGCCATCACGGTCCGGGACCACGGCGTCGGCCTGCGGCCCGGTGAAGCGGACCTGGTGTTCAACCGGTTCTGGCGCGCCGACCCGTCGCGCAACCGGCGCACCGGCGGGACCGGGCTGGGCCTGGCGATCAGCCAGGAGGACGCGCGCCTGCACGGCGGCGAGCTCGACGCGTGGGGCGAGCCCGGCAACGGCGCTTGCTTCCGGCTCCTGCTGCCGCGTCAGCAGGACGTGCCCGCCGGGGACTCGCCGCTGGTCCTGCCGCCGCCCGACCGGTTCGCCACCGAGGTGCCGCTCGGCGTCATCGACGTCACGCCGGCGCCGGAGGCGATCTTCGCCGAACGTGAGGGAATCGGTCAGTGAAACCACACGCTCTCCGGGGGACCGGGGCGAAGCTCCTGCTTTCGGTCCTGTGCGCGGTGCTGCTCGCGGGCTGCGCCAACGTGCCGCTGGAATCGCAGCCCCAGGTGGTGTCCGGCGAGCGGCAGGGCCAGGGCTCCGGTGACGTGGTGCCGGAGCCGCCGCCGGGCATCGACCCGCTGTCGCTGGTCCGCGCCTTCGTGGGGGCGACGCTCAAGCCGGGGCAGAACAACGCCGCCGCCCGGGCGTACCTGGACGAGCAGAGCCGGGCGAACTGGCGGCCGAGCCGCAGCCTGACGATCATCCAGGACACCTTCGGCACGGTCTACGACACCGGCCCGCCGCCGGACCCGAACACGCAGGTCGTGAACGTCCGCGGGATCGACATCGGCACGCTGGACCAGAACAGCGCGTTCGTGCCGGACTACAGCCTGGCGATGCTGCAGGTGAAGGTGCGCAAGCAGGCGAACGGCCAGTGGCGGATCGTCGACCCGCCGCCCGACCTGTACGCGACCGAGTCCGACTTCAGCGAGAACTACACACCGGTGCCGGTGAGCTTCTACTCGGAGTCGTCGGCCACCTTCGTCCCCGATCGGCGGTACGTCCTCGCGAAGCCGCAGTCGGGGCTGCCGGGCCGGGTGATGGACCTGCTGGTCAGCGGGCCGTCGACGAGCCTGGCCGGCGCGGTGAAGAACCTGCTCGGCGAACCCATCGAGATCGACACGAACGTCAAGAGCCTCGACGACGGGACGCTGGTGGTGCCGCTGACCGGGCTCTCGGGGGTGCCCGACGACATCCGGAACCTGATCGCGGCGCAGATCGTGCTGTCCCTGCAGTACGTCACGTCGGCCCGGATCCGCATCCTCGGCGACGGCGCCCCGCTCGTGCCGAACCACCCGGACTGGCGGCAGAACGACCTGCCCGCGTACGGCGCGTCGCTGTCGATCAGCTTGCAGCTGCCGGGCTTGATGACGGTCGGCGGCCGGGTCCGTTCCCTCGGTGACGGCGCCCCGGTGCCGGGCCCGGCGGGCAACGGCGGGTACGACGTCGTGAGCGCGGCCCAGTCGATCGACGGCAAGCGCCTGGCGGTGGTGGAGCGCAGCGGCGGCGGCGTGCGGCTGCGGATCGGCGACCTCGGCCGCGACCTGGCGCTGACCACCCTCGGTGGCAGCTCCCTGACCCGCCCGACGTGGCGCCCCGGCACCGGCGAGCTGTGGACGGTGGTCGACGGGCCGTCGGTGGGCCGGATGGTGCTCGACCAGAACGGCCAGTGGACGGCGCTGAGTGTCAACGCCACGGACCTGACCCAGCAGGGCGACCTCACGGAACTCCGGTTTTCCCGCGACGGCGCCCGCGTCGCGGCGGTGATCAAGGGTGAGCTGTGGGTGGCCTCGGTGGTCGCCAACGGCGACTCGGTGTCGCTGCGCGAACCGCGCCACCTCCAGCCGCACGACCTCGAGGACGTCGTCGACGTCGACTGGATCGCCCCGGACAGCCTGGTGGCGGTGACGAAGTCGCCGTCCCAGCCGGTGGTCAAGGTGACGGTCGACGGCCAGCGCCTGGACGCGTTCAACAGCAGCAACCTGACCCCGACGGTCCACGGCGTGACGGCGGCCCCCGGCCGCCAGATCGTGGTCGCGGACGCGAACGGCCTGTGGACGGCGTCGGTGCTGGGCGAGGTGTGGCGCCCGCAAAGCCACACGATGAAGGACGCGGACCCCTTCTACCCGGGCTGATTTTTTTCACTCGGGCGGGTGACGTCCGGGCGTTCGAAACTGTCGGTGCCGGTCGTGACACTGTCGGTGTGCTGAAGAGACTGCTCGATCTGCTGATCCCCAGCCGCTGCGCCGCGTGCGGAGCCCGCGGCGAGCCGTGTTGCGCCGGGTGCGAGCGCGTGTGGGGCGCGGCTCGGGAGGTGGTGCGAGGGCCCACGGCGGGGTTGGTGCGGGTGTTCGCACTGGCCAGGTACCACGGGGTGGGCCGGAGGTTGCTGATCGCGTACAAGGAGCGCGGCCGCCGTGACCTGGCGCCTTCGTTGGGGCGGGCGGTGGCGGAGGCGCTGGTGGCGCTGCCGCTGAAGCCGGCGGCGATCGGGGGGCCGGGTGGGGCTTCGGCTGGGTCTGGCGGAGCTTCGGCCCGAGTGGGAGCAGGTCCGGCTGGGGTGGGTGGGGTTTCGGCTGGTTCCGGCGGAGCTTCGGGCCGGGCGAGTGTGGGTTCGGCTGGGCTGGGTGTCGGTTCGGCCGGTTTGAGCGGCATGTCGGCCGTGGCGGGTGCGGCTGGATCGGGTGGGGTTTCGGCTGGTTCCGGCGGAGCTTCGGGCCGGGCGGGGGTCGGTTCGGCCGGGTCGGCTGGGCTCGGCGCAGCTTCGACCCGGCCGAATGCCGGTTCGGGCCTACCGACCGGCGCTCATCCTCGTCCGGCGCATCCCCCAGACGGGTCCGATCCCACCCCGGGGCGCGCCGCACCCCCGACCCCGGCAAGACCCTCGCCCCGGGCGATCTGCCTGGTCCCGGCCCCGAGCCGCCCGTCGGCGGCGCGGGTGCGCGGTGGCCCGCACGTGGAGCGCCTGGCCCACGCGGCGGCGAGCGTCCTCGCGGCGCGGGGCATCGAAGTCGTCGTTGCCCCGGCGTTGGAGCTGGCGGGCGCGGCCCGCGACGCGGTCGGCTTGAGCCGCGAACAGCGTATGGCCAACCTGGCCGGCCGCCTGAGGTTTCGTGAGGCCGGGCGGCCGCCGCCGGGATTGAGCATCGTGGTCCTGGACGACGTGATCACCACCGGTGCCACCGCGGCGGCCTGCACCAGAGCCCTTGCGGCGGCGGGATTCACGGTCTCCGCCGTCCTGACCCTCCTGGCCGCCGGCTGAACCGGCCGGGTTCGCCGCCGCACTTCGAAAACCGACCCATGGGCACCACTGTGGACCTTCCCCAGGAAGTGCGCAGACCGGGCTACCAAACCCGCAACACACGACGAACCACCGTGGTACCGGTTCCGCGGCTCACCCCGATCAAACGCCCCCGGCCCGGCTCAGCAACCAACTTCTCCCCAGCTCAAGCCGCAAAAAAGTCCGACGGGGAACCACTTCTCGCGCCCGGGTGAACCTGACGTCGCCTATCCGAGTGACAACTGCCGGGAACGCGAGCGGACCGGCGCCCGTTGTCCGGGCATGAGGGTGTCGATCACGATCACTCGGCCGCCGCACCACTCCACCGGAGTGGCGGCTGCGGGAGACCGGGCTGTCACCCTCGGCGTCCACCAGCAGGCAGCGGTGCGCCGTCCGTGTGAAAGCACGGTCACCGCGCCGCGTCCGACCAGCGGGTGTTTTGTGGTGCCCACTCCGCGATCACTGCGTGGGGTGACCGGGTCCCACCCCCTGACATCCCCCGGCTCGGGGGCTGTTGTAACGGGCGTGAGGAAGCTAACGTGCTCCGCAATCAGCAATCCCCGCAGGCAGGGAGGTGACGAGCCCATGTCCCTGGCGCCGGAGGTGCGCTGAGTCCGCGCTCGGTCACCGGAACGAGACGTCGTCCACCGTTTCCGAGTTCCTTCTCAGCCCGCGATCCGGGCTCACGTCCCCGCAATACCGGCGCCGTGTGTGAACACATCAGCTCGCAGTCATCTCAGCGAGGGAGGTCGTGTATGGACATCGTCGTTAAGGGCCGCAACGTGGAGGTGCCCGACCACTATCGGGCGCTTGTCAGCGAAAAGCTGGCCCGCCTCGAGCGCTACGACAGGAAAGTCATCCGGTACGACGTGGAACTGTTCCACGAACCGAACCGGCGCCAGGCCAAGAGTTGCCAGCGCGTCGAAATCACCGGAAAGGGGCGGGGCCCGGCCGTACGCGCTGAAGCGTGTGCCGCCGACTTCTACGCGGCGCTCGATTCCGCAGTCACCAAGCTGGAAAACCGGCTGCGGAGGACACACGACCGGCGGCGCGTGCACTACGGCCGCAGCCGCCCGGAATCGGTCGCCGAGGCGACCTCGGCACTGCCGGGTGGTGGATCCCCGGCCGCAGCCAGTCCCGCCGCGCGTACCGCGGTGTTGGACGCACCCGAAGCCGAGCCGCAGACGAACGGCTTCGCGAGTGCCGAAGAATTCCACCTGCCCCAGCAGCAGAGCTGGGCCGACGATGACCTGGGCCACCAGCCCGGCCGCGTCGTTCGCGAGAAGCAGCACACCGCCGAACCCATGACGGTGGACCAGGCTCTCTACGAGATGGAGCTGGTCGGCCACGACTTCTACCTCTTCAACGACTCCGAAGCGGGCCGGCCCAGCGTGGTCTACCGGCGGAAAGGCTTCGACTACGGCGTGATCCGGCTCGGCTGAGCCGAGCCCGAGGGAGGTCTTGACGGAGGGTCCGCACGCGCTCGCGTGCGGGCCCTCCGCATGTCAGGACGTACGGCGTGTGCACACGACGGCCACCGTTCCCTACGATGGGGGTGGGAAGGTGGCGCCGAACACGGCCGCCACCGCGGGAGAACCTGCCCGGGACCGGCCTGGGCGTGCTCATATTCAGCTAGTGAGGTCGACCGGATGGTGCTGAACCGCCTGCTCCGCGCGGGTGAGGGCAAGATGGTGAAGCGGCTGCGCAACATCGCCGATCACATCAACACCCTCGAAGACGACGTCAAGGACCTGACCGACGCCGAGCTGCGGGCCAAGACCGAGGAGTTCCGCAAGCGGAACGGCGACGGGGAATCCCTCGACGACCTGCTCCCGGAGGCCTTCGCGGTCGTCCGGGAGGCGGCCAAGCGGGTGCTGGGCCAGCGTCACTTCGACGTCCAGCTGATGGGCGGCGCGGCGCTGCACCTCGGCCAGGTCGCCGAAATGAAGACCGGCGAGGGCAAGACGCTCACCTGCGTCCTCCCCGCCTACCTCAACGCCATCCCCGGCAAGGGCGTCCACGTCGTCACGACGAACGACTACCTGGCCAAGCGTGACTCGGAGTGGATGGGCCGCATCCACCGCTTCCTCGGCCTCGAGGTCGGCGTCATCCTCTCGGAGCAGCAGCCGGAGGTGCGGCGCTCCCAGTACAACGCCGACATCACCTACGGCACGAACAACGAGTTCGGCTTCGACTACCTGCGCGACAACATGGCGTGGAGCCTGGACGACTGCGTCCAGCGCGGCCACTACTACGCCATCGTCGACGAGGTGGACTCGATCCTCATCGACGAGGCCCGGACGCCGCTGATCATCTCCGGCCCGGCCGACCAGTCGTCGCGCTGGTACGTCGAGTTCGCGCGGCTCGCCCCGCTGATGCAGGGCATCGACACCACCACGATGGGCTCGCGCGAGCGCGTCGAGAAGACGAACCTGATCAACTCGAAGTACCACTACGAGGTCGACCAGCGGAAGCGGACCGTCGCGGTCACCGAGAAGGGCGTCCGGTTCGTCGAGGACCAGCTCGGCATCGAAAACCTGTACGAGGCCGCCAACACCCCGCTGGTCGGGTACCTGAACAACGCGCTCAAGGTCCAGGAGCTCTTCCACCGCGACAAGGACTACATCGTCCGCAACGGCGAAGTCATGATCGTGGACGAGTTCACCGGCCGCGTGCTGCACGGCCGCCGCTACAACGAGGGCATGCACCAGGCGATCGAGGCCAAGGAAAAGGTCGAGATCAAGGCCGAGAACCAGACCCTCGCCACGATCACGCTGCAGAACTACTTCCGCCTCTACGGCAAGCTCGCCGGGATGACCGGTACGGCCGAGACCGAGGCCGCCGAGTTCCACCAGACCTACAAGCTGGGTGTGGTGCCGATCCCGACGAACCGCCCGATGGTCCGCCAGGACCAGCCGGACCTGATCTACAAGACCGAGGAAGCGAAGTACGAGGCGGTCGCCGAGGACATCGCCGAGCGGTTCGAAAAGGGCCAGCCGGTGCTGGTCGGCACCACGAGCGTCGAGAAGTCCGAGCGGCTGTCGAAGCTGCTGGTCAAGCTGAGCGTGCCGCACGAGGTGCTGAACGCGAAGCACCACGACCGGGAGGCGCTGATCGTCGCGCGCGCCGGCCAGAAGGGCGCCGTCACGGTCGCCACGAACATGGCCGGCCGTGGTACCGACATCGTGCTGGGCGGCAACCCCGACCTCATCGCCGACCAGGTGCTGCGCGAGCGCGGCCTGGACCCGGTCGAGCACTCCGAGGAGTACGAGGCCGCGTGGCCGGAGGTCCTGGAGCAGGTCAAGGCCGAGTCCAAGGCCGAGGCCGAGGAGGTCCGCGAGGCGGGCGGGCTGTACGTGCTGGGCACCGAGCGGCACGAGTCGCGCCGCATCGACAACCAGCTCCGCGGCCGTTCCGGCCGGCAGGGCGACCCGGGCGAGTCCCGCTTCTACCTGTCGCTCGGTGACGAGCTCATGCGCCGCTTCAACGCGACGATGGTCGAGCGCGTCATGACGACCATGCGCCTGCCCGACGACGTGCCGATCGAGCACAAGATGGTCTCCAAGGCCATCAAGAGCGCGCAGACCCAGGTCGAGCAGATCAACATGGAGCAGCGCAAGGACGTCCTCAAGTACGACGAGGTCATGAACGAGCAGCGCAAGGTGATCTACGCCGAGCGCCACCGCGTGCTGGCCGGCGAGAACCTGCGCGACCAGATCGAGGGCATGCTCGTCGACGTCGTCAACGCCTATGTGGACGGTGCGACGGCCAACGGCTACGCCGAGGACTGGGACCACGAGAAGCTGTGGACGGCGCTGAAGACGCTGTACCCGGTGAGCATCGAGTGGGACGACCTCATGGAGGACGGCGACCTCGACGAGAGCTCCCTGCGCGAGGCGCTGGTCCAGGACGCCCGCAACGCCTACGACAAGCGCGAAGCGGAGATCAACGCGCTCGTCGGCCCCGAGGGCATGCGGACCCTGGAGCACCAGGTGATGCTGACGGTCCTCGACCGCAAGTGGCGCGAGCACCTCTACGAGATGGACTACCTCAAGCAGGGCATCGGCATGCGGGCGCTCGCCCAGCGCGACCCGCTGATCGAGTACCAGCGCGAGGGCTTCGACATGTTCCGCGCGATGCTCGACTCGCTGAAGGAGGAGGCCGTCGGCTTCCTGTTCAACCTGCAGGTCGAGCGCGCCGAGGCACCGCCGGCCGAGGAGGCCGCGGCGCTGCCGACGGGCGTCCCCACCGGCAACGGCCAAGCGGCGGAGGGCCGGCACGCGCGTCCGGCGCCGCCGCAGCCGCCGACGACCGACACCGAGTCCGTCCCGGCCGCCCTGCGCGGCAAGGGCCTCGGCGGCGGTGGCCAGCAGTCGGGCATGACGCTGTCCGGCCCGGGCGAGGACGGCGAGGTCGAGTCCCACGCCGACGGCGAGGCGCAGGCCGCGGGCGGTGGCGGTACCCGCCGGGACCGTCGCGCCGCCCAGCGTGACGCCGCCAAGAAGGGCAAGAAGGGCCCGCGTCGCTGACACGGGTGTGACCGGGGCGCGCGGCTGGTCCGCGCGCCCCGGTGTCATGAACGGGGGAGTGTTTGGTGACGTCGGCGGATCCGCAGGAGTTCTTCGCGTTGTTCGCGGCCGAGCGGCGGCCGGACCCGTACCCGGCGTACCGGCGGTGGCGCGAGCGGTGGCCGGTCGCGGCGCTGAACGAGCGGCTGTTCGTGGTGAGCGGCCTCGCCGAGGCGACCCAGGTGCTGCGCGACCCGGCGTTCGGGCACCCCGAGCCTGAGTACCTGGATCCGGCGGACCGCCTCCCGGACCAGCCGGTCGACGAATCAGGACGCGTGGTCCGGGCGTTCCTCTCGCTGAACCCGCCGGACCACACGCGCCTGCGGCGGCTGGTGGCGAAGGCGTTCACACCGCGGATGGTCGAGCAGCTCACGCCGCGCATCGAGGAGATCACGGCCGCACTCATAGACGGCGCGCCGGCGGAGTTCGACGTGATGACGGCGCTCGCGAAGCCGTTGCCGGTCGAGGTGATCGCGGAACTCCTCGGCGTACCGCTGGACGACCGCGAGCGTTTCGCGGAGTGGTCGCACGCGATGGCGCGGGCGCTGGACCCGCCGTTCCTGCAGCGCCCGGAGACGTTCGAACCGGCGGTCAAGGCACGCCAGTCGTTCGTGGGCTACTTCCGCGAGCTGGCGGCCCGGCGACGGCGCGAGCCGGGTGACGACCTGTTGTCGGCCCTGGTCGCGGTGTCCGACGCGGGCGACGTGCTCAGCGAGGGCGAGCTGCTGGTGACGCTCACGCTCCTGCTGATCGCCGGCCACGAGACGACGACCAACCTGATCGGCAACGGAGTCCTGGCGCTGCTGCGCGGCCCGGACGGCCTCAAACCGCTGGGCACGGACGGCGAGAACGCGGCGCGGGTGGTGGAGGAGGTGCTGCGCTACGACTCACCGGTCCAGCTGACGGCCCGCACGGCCCTGCGCGACACGGAGCTGCGTGGGCTGGCGGTACCGGCGGACAGCCAGCTGATCATCGTGCTCGGCGCGGCCAACCGCGACCCGGCAACGGGCCCGTCCCCGGAATCCTTCGACCCGGCGCGGGAGCCGGGCCGCCAGTTGGCGTTCGGCCAGGGCATCCACTTCTGCTTGGGAGCGCCATTGGCGAGGTTGGAGGCCCGCATCGCATTCCGCGAACTGGCCCGCCGCCGCCCGGACCTGGCATTGGCGGGCACCCCGGAGTGGAACCCGACGACCACTTTGCGTGGCTTGTCGGCCCTTTCGGTGGCGAGCGGCGGGTAGGTTCCGGACGCAACGCGGACCGCGCCGCGCCGCGCCGCCCGTGACGACAACGTCGGCCCAGCGAACCGCGCCGCGTCGGAGCGGCGCGGCTCCCCGTGGGTGGTGGCGGTTGATGTGGCGCACCCCCGCAAGCCGCCGGCCGCCGGGGAGCGGGCAACCAAGACCCCGCCTCGCCTCGCCGCTTTCAGCCGGTGGTGAGCGGCTCGCACCTCCCGCCTCAGCTCGGCGCTTTCAGCCGGTGGCGAGCGACCTGCACCCCGCATCAGCCCCGCGCTTTCGGCCGGTGGTGAGCGGCCCCCACGCCCCCGTCTCACGCCGCCCGCCGGATCGGGTTGGCCGGTTGCTGGGGTTTCAACAGCGCGAACCGCACGCACCGCCAGCCCGTCGGGGTGCGGGTGAAGCGGGCCGCCAGTGCGAACGACCGGCCGTCCGCCTCCACGCGCGCGCACGCCTCGACCACCTCCGGTGCCGGAGTGCACGTGTGGATCGTCTGCGTCCGGTGCCGTGGCCTCGTCCGGCGTGGCCCGGCGAAACCCGCGTACACCTCCGGCGCCACCAAGGCGCGGACCTGCGCCGCCGGGCGGCGGCCGTCGTAGGCCTCCAGCAGCGTGTTCAGCAGGTGGCCCACCTCGCCCGCATCGAGCTGCCTCGGCGCCGGGTACCGTCCGCCGCCGCGGTGCTCCTCCCTCGGTGTCCCCTCGTCCGGACGGTCCGCCCGGCGAACCGCCTCGCAGTGGATCAACGTCCGCAACCGGTGTTCCTCGATCATTTCCTTCCCTCCCTGACTCGGCTATTCGCTTAGAGGGGGAACGGACCGGAAAGGACACCGGAATCGCACGATCCGGGCGAGAACCGCCGAAGCCGTGGATTCGCGGCGACCGTTGCGGTAAGCCGACCGATCGGTGAGACACCGCGTCGCCGCCCCGGCTATGGTGTGCCGGGTGCTGAAAGGGCTATTGGTCGATTTCGCCGGAGTTCTCACCGATCCCGACGCCGGCCGGTTCTACGACTACCTGGCGGCCGCACGCGAGCGCGGCGTCCGCACCGCGCTGTTGTCCAACGCCCCCGGGGCGTCGGACGAGGTCAAGAACACGATGTCCGACTACTTCGACGCCCTGGTGTTCTCCGGCGAGGTCGGCGTGGCCAAACCGGACCCGGCGGTCTACCTGATCGCGGCCGACCGGCTCGGGCTGCCCGCCGCGCGCTGCGCGTTCGTCGACGACTCGGCGACGAACATCCGCGGCGCCGTCGAGGCGGGCATGGTCGGGGTGCACCACCGGTCGGTCAGCGAGACGCTGGACGAACTCGCCGTGCTGTTCTCCGCCGGGTGAGGGTCAGCGCGCGCGGCGGACCAGCTCGAACGACAGCACCGCGGCGGCGGCCGAGACGTTCAGCGACTCGACGTCGCCCGGCATCGGGATCGACAGCCATTCCGTGACGAGCTCGCCGACCTCCGGGCCGACCCCGGCCGTCTCGCCGCCGAGGACGAACGCCGCGCGCTGCGGCAGGTCCACGTCGAACACCGTCGTGCGAGCCGACGCGCCCAGCGCGTAGAGCCCGTAGCCGGCTTCGGCCAGCATCTCCGCGGCCTCGCGCGCCGAGCCGCAGCGCAGCACCGGCGCGCGGAACGCCACGCCGGCCGACGCTTTGACCACCAGCGGGTCCAGCGCCGCGACGCCGCGCCGGGGCACGATCACCCCGGCCAGGCCGGCCGCGGTCGCCGTCCGCAGGATCATGCCGACGTTCGCGGGCGTGGTGATGCCGTCCAGCAGCAGCACCCGCGACGGCGGGCGCCGGTCGGCCAACGCCGCGGAAAGTGCTCGCATCCGCGGGGCGAGGACGTCGGCGAGCACCCCTTGGTCCTGCTTGCCGTTTCCGGCGAGCACCTTGACCCGGTGGGCGCTGGCGCGCTGCACCGGCACCCCGGCCGCCTTCGCCGCGCGCTGGATCTCCGCCGCGCCGGGGCCCCGGGCGGTGTCGGCGAGGATCACCTTGTCCACGCGCAGGCCGTCGTCCGCCAGTGCCTCGAGCACCGGCTTGCGGCCGTACACGGTCAGGAAGCGGTCCTTCGGCGAGATTGTCGACTCATCACCCACACCCCGCAGTCTCGCATCATGAAAGGATCGCCCCATGCCCGACCGCCTTTCCGCGCTGGACGCCTCGTTCCTGTACGTCGAGGACCACGCGACCCCGATGCACGTCGGCGGCGTGGCGATCTTCGAACGGCCGCGCTCCGGGTTCGGCTACCCGCAGCTGGTCGACCTCATCGGGGGCCGGCTCGCCTACCTGCCGCGGTACCGGCAGCGCGTGCTCGAGGTGCCGGGCCACCTGGCGCGGCCGGTGTGGGTGGACGACGTCGACTTCGACCTGAACTACCACGTCCGGCGCTCGGCGCTGCCCCAGCCGGGCAGCGACGAGCAGCTGTTCGACCTGGTCGCCCGCCTGATGTCGCGGCGGCTGGCGCCGGAGCGGCCGCTCTGGGAGGCGTACTTCATCGAGGGGCTGGCCGGCGACCGGGTGGCGCTGGTGACGAAGACCCACCAGTCCGTTGTGGACGGTGTCGGCACGATCGACCTCGGCCAGCTCATCCTCGACCCGGCGCCGGCCGAGCCGGAGCCGTTCGAGGACATCTGGACGCCGCGCCGCGAGCCGAGCCGCGCCCAGCTGGTGCTGGACGCGATCAGCGAGGGCGTCCAGCGGCCGGGCGAGGTGGTGGAGAACGTCCGGTCGGCGGCGAACGACGCGTTCGCGACGGCGGGCAAGTTCGCCGAGACCGTCGGCGGGGTGGCGTCGACGCTGCGCACCCTGGTGAGCCCGGCGCCGCCGGGGCCGCTGAACGTCCGGGTGTCCGGTGGTCGCGTGTTCGCCGTGGTCCGCACGCGGCTGGAGGACTTCCGCAAGATCCGCGCGGCCCACGGCGGCACGGTCAACGACGTCGTCCTCGCGGCCATCACGGGGGCGCTGCGCGAATGGCTGCTTTCGCGCGAGGTCCAGCTGACGCCGAACACGACGATCCGCGCGCTGGTACCGCTGGCGGTCCGCGACGCCGAGACGCCCGAGTACGCGACGCCGGGGCTGATCGGCAACCAGGTGGCGGCGTACCTGGTGGACCTGCCGGTCGGCGAGCCGAACCCGGTCCTGCGGCTGCAGCACGTCGGGCACGCGATGGCCGAGCACCTCGATTCGGGCCGTTCGGTCGCCGCCCGCGGGCTGCTCAAGGTGGGCGGCTTCGCCCCGGCTACGCTCCATTCGCTCGGCGCGCGAGCGGCGGGGTCGCTGTCCGGGCGCATCTTCAACGTCATGGTGACCAACTCGCCGGGTCCCCAGGTGCCGATGTACGCGGGAGAGGCCAGACTGGTCGAGATGTTCCCGGTGATGCCGCTGATGCGCACCCAGGCGCTGGCGATCGGGGTGACGTCCTACCACGGCGGCGTCTACTTCGGACTGAACGGTGACCGCAAGGCCGCGTTCGACGTCGACCTGGTCGCCGGGATGATCGAAGAGTCCTTGGAAGAGCTGAAGGGTGCGCACTGGTGAGGGTTTATCTGCCTGCGACCATCGCGATGCTTCGCGACCTCGAGACATCGGGGGAGTTCCGCGCCCGCAGCGGAACGGCGTTCGCGCTGACGCCGGCGTTGCGCGAGGCGTACGTCAGCGGTTCGGACGAAGAGCTGGAGTACGCGGCCCTGCTGGACGCGGCCCGGGCGTCGTTGCGCCTGATCGCGGCGGAGGAGAAGGGCGAGCCACGCCGGGTGGTGGTGTCGGCGGACGTGGCCGGGGTGACGCTGCGGCCCGACCTCGACGCACCGGTGGTGCGCATCGGCGGCCCGATCCCGCTGTCGGCAGTGGCGGCGATCCACGTGGACACCCCCGAAGCGGCCGAGGCGGTAGCCGCGGCGGCGGCGGTGATCGACGCGGCGGACCTGGGCGATCCGGACGCGGAGTTCACGTTGGGCGACGCGGAGGACCACGAGCTGGCCTGGTACGCGCCGCAGGAGCTGCCGTTCCTGCTGGAGCTGCTCTGAGCGGGTTGTCCACAGTGGGGGAATTCTGTGGACAACCGACCTTGAGCTGGGGTTTTGCCCGGGGTGGCCGGTAGCCTGGACTTGGGGACGCCCCCTTGACTACCCCACCTCGCCCTCCGGCGGCGGCTGCACATCGACCGGAGCGCCCCAGTCCGTGTACCGGGTCGTGATGCGGGCCTCGCCCTGCAGGATCGGCGAAAGGTCCAGCACGATCTGCAGCGGCCGGTGCGTCTCGTCGAGCCACAGCTCCACCGGGAACTTGCCGCCCACCCGGCCCGCCGCGTCCGCGGGCAGCCCCGCCGGCAGGTCGGTGCCCAGGCGTGCCAGGTCCAGGTCGACGCGGTAGTGCTCCGCCGCCACCCCGCCCAGGTCCGTGCGTTCGGCCGCGACGATCGTGCCCGCCGTGCGGATCTCGCCGAGCGTGTGCGCCGGGTCGTTCTGCGCGGCCAGCTGCGTCAGGCTCGCTCCGAGGACCTGCGAAAACGGGTCCGTGCCGTCCGCCGCGACCAGCACCCACGGCTTGCCGGTGCCGACCTCGTCGCGGGCGCCTTCCGGCACCTTCGCGTACAGCTTCCCGGCCACCAGCCGCAGCTCCACCGGCTCGCCGAGGAAGTCCGTCGTCATCACCTGGGCCGTCCCGCCGGCGCCGAACCGCGCCTGGCCCTGGCCCTTCGACCGGACCGAGCCGACCGCGACGTCCGTGGCGAACTTCGCCGAGCCACCGCTCGTCGTGGCCGTCGTCGCGGCGTCGGCCAGCGCTCGCGCCTCCTCGAACGCCGGACGGCGCGGCGGGTCGGAGCACGCACCGGCGAGCAGGGCGAACAGCAGCACCACGGCGGCTTTGCGCATGGTGCCAACAAAATCACAGCGGCTCCCCCGATCTCGTTCGGGGGAGCCGCCGCTACTGTGCCGGTAGGTACTGATCCGGCCACAGCCACGGCCGGGTGACTTTGCCGCCGCGGTCACGTGCCGCGCGCGAGCCGGCCTGCTTTTGGCGGATCAGTACTCAGCGTCGTCCGGTCAGCGACCGGCCTTCTTCATCAGCTCGCCGAGGTCGACGACCTGGTCGGCGGGCGGTGCCTTCACGTCGACCTGGGTGCCCCAGTCGCTGTACTTCATCGTGAACTTCGCGTCGCCGGCCGGCGCGCCCAGCGCCTGCATCATCGGGCCCTGGTCCATGGTCACCTGCACCGGCAGGTTGTCCTTGTTCAGCCACAGCTCGGCCGGCAGCTTGATGTCCTTGCCCTTGAGCATGTCGGTGAGCTTGTCGCGCGTCGCGGCCGGAACCTGGCCGGTGAACTGGTCGACGGCCTTGGCGACGTCGAGCTCCACCTTGTAGTGGTTGACCTTCTCGCCGTTCAGCTCGGTCTGGTCGGACGAGATGATCCGGCCCGCCTTGGAGATCTGGTCGAGCATCTTGCTCGGGTCGCTCTGCTCCGCCGACTGCGACAGCGCGCCGCCCAGGGCCTGCGAGAACGGGTCGTTGCCGTCGGCCGAGATCTTGGCCCACCCCTTGTCCGTACCCAGCTGCTTCTGCTCTTCGGCGGGCAGCTTGATGTACATGACCTTGTCGACCAGGCGCATCTCGGTGGTCTGACCGGCCGCGGTGCTCGTCATCGAGAACCGGGTGTCGGTCTCGTCCATGGCCATCGCGCCGGTGGCGCTCAGCGTCTGGCCGGCGGCCGAGCCCTCCATGGTGAACTTGGCCGACTTCGACTTCACGGTGTTCTGCTTGGACGCCGACGCCAGCTGGACCGCGTCGGTGAACGGCGAGGCGAGGCCGGCGGACTGGCTCTGCCCGCCCGCGGCCGCCGGCTCGGCGGTGCCGGTGGCGGAGTTACCACTGCACGCGGTCAGCGTGAGCACCAGCGCGGCGCCCGCGGCGACCAGGGTGGTCTTGCGCATTGAGTTCCCCTCGGAGTTGGATCTTCCGCTCGGCATATCGCCTGACCGGGTGATTGGTTACCGATGTGACGATGACGATCGGCGACCGGTTCCGGTTGCCTCAGGCCTCCGTGGGGCGAGTCATATCGTGGCCGCCGCGTGACGCCAGCAGGCGCCGCAGCGACGCGAGCCGCTCCGGGCTCGCCTTCCCTTCGGTGACGACGTCGTCGAGCGCGCAATCCGGGTCCTCGGGCGCGCCCAGGTGCCCGCAGCCCGACGGGCACTCCTCGGCGGCCTCGGCGAACTCCTCGAAGGCGTCGACGATGTGGTCGGCGGTGACGTGGGCCAGCCCGAACGACCGCACGCCGGGCGTGTCGATCACCCAGCCGCCGTCCGGCAGCGGCAGGGCCACCGCGGCGACGGACGTGTGCCGCCCCTTGCCGACTCCGCTCACCACGCCGACGGCCAGGTCGGCGTCCGGCACCAGGCGGTTGACCAATGTCGACTTGCCGACACCGGAGTGGCCGACCAGGGCCGTCAGGCGCTCTTTCAGCAGCTCGTCGAGGCCTTCGGGCTGTTCGTCGTACCGGCTGACGATCACCGGGATGTCGAGACCCGCGTAGCCCGCCAGCAGCTCGTCCGGGCTGGCCAGGTCGGCCTTCGTCAGGCAGAGGACCGGCTCCACACCGCCCGCGTAGCAGGCGACGAGGCAGCGGTCGATGAAGCCGGTGCGCGGCGGCGGGTCGGCCAGCGCGGTGACGATCAGCAGGCGCTCGGCGTTCGCGACGACCAGCCGCTCGTACGGGTCGGTGTCGTCGGCCGTGCGCAGGAGCGAACTGGTGCGCTCGTCGACGCGGACGATCCGCGCGAGGGTGTCCGGCTTGCCGGAGACGTCCCCGACGATGCCGACCCGGTCGCCGACGACCACCGGGGTCCGGCCCATCTCGCGGGCGCGCATGGCCGTGATCACCCGGGCGGGATCGGCGTCGATCGCGCAGGTCCAGCGGCCGCGGTCCTTGCCGATGACCATGGCCGTGACGGCGTCGGCGTGCTCGGGACGGCGCTTGCTGCGGGGCCGGGTGCCCTTGCCTGGACGCACCCGGACGTCGGACTCGTCCAGCTTGCTCCAGTCGTTGCGCGCCAAACCCGTCGTCCTCTCGTGTGCCGGTGCCCACCCGAATGATCCCACGCCGCTCGCCACGGCCCTGGCCTGCGTGTAACGATGACGTCCCGGACTGTTGGGGAAGGCACGAGGAGGTTGGCCATGTGCGGCCGCTACGCCGCCACGAAAGACCCGGCGAAGCTGATCGAGGAGTTCGACGCGATCGACCTCACCGAAGGCCACGCGCGCGCCGACCACAACGTGGCACCGACGAAGAACGTGGTCACGGTCGTGCAGCGGCACCCGCGTGACGAAGACGGCCAGGTCCTCGAGGACGAGCCCGCCGAGCGCTCGCTGCGGATGATGAAGTGGGGCCTGGTGCCGTTCTGGGCCAAGGACCCGTCGGTCGGCTCGCGGATGATCAACACGCGCGCCGAGACGGCCGCCGAGAAGCCGGCCTTCCGCCGCGCGCTGGTGTCGCGCCGCTGCCTGGTGCCCGCCGACGGCTGGTACGAGTGGCGCCGCACGGGCAAGGAGAAGGAGCCGTTCTACATGACGGCGCCCGACGATTCGTCGATCGCGTTCGGCGGGATCTGGGAGAGCTGGCGGCCGAAGGACGACGACAAGGCGGCGCCGCTGATCACCTTCTCGATCATCACGACCGACGCGGCCGGCCAGCTCACCGACGTGCACCACCGGATGCCGCTGATCGTGCCTCGCTCGCACTGGGACGGTTGGCTGGACCCGGACCGCGAAGACGTCACCGACCTGCTGGTGCCGACGCCCGAGGAGATCGTGGCGTCGCTGGAGCTGCGGCCGATCTCGAGCAAGGTCAACAACGTCCGCAACAACGGCCCCGAGCTGCTGGAGCGGGTCGATCCGGCGCAAGAGGGCGCCCTGTTCGACGCGCCGCAGTCATGACGGCCATCCCGATCGAGACCGCCTACGGCCCGGCGCGGGTGTACCTGCACTGCGCCGAGGAGGGCGTGGCGGTGCTCATGCTCGGCCACGGCGCGGGCGGCGGGCTCGACGCGAAGGACCTGGTGGCGGTGACGCGCGCGGCCCAGGCGGCCGGCGTGCACGTGGCGCTGGTCGAGCAGCCCTACCGGGTGGCGGGCCGCCGCGCGCCGGCCCCGGCGAACCAGCTGGACACGGCGTGGCTGACGGTGGCGGACGAGCTGTCGGAGCGCTTCGACGGCCTGCCGTTCGTGTTCGGCGGCCGGTCTTCGGGTGCGCGGGTGGCCTGCCGGACGGCGTCGGCCGGGCAGGCGGTGGCGGTGCTGTGCCTGGCGTTCCCGGAACACCCGCCGGGCCGGCCGGAGAAGACGCGCCAGCCGGAGTTCGACGCGGTCGAGGTCCCCACCTTGGTGATCCAGGGCGAGCGCGACCCCTTCGGGCGCCCGAAGCCGGGGCCGCACCAGGAGCTGGTCCTGGTCGACGGCGACCACAACCTGGGCAAGGACCTGGAGGCGCTCTCGCGCGCGGCGACCGAGTGGCTGTCGCGGGTGCTGCGGCCGCTGGCCTGACTCAGGCCGCGATCGGCGCCACCACGGCGCCGGTCAGCCGGATCAGCTCACCCGGCGCCAGCTCCACCTCCAGCCCGCGGCGACCGGCCGAACAGAACACCGTCTCGAACTTCTCCGCCGAAGAGTCGATCACCACCGGCAGCCGGCTTCGGTGGCCCAGGGGCGAGATGCCGCCCAGCACGTACCCGGTCGCCCGCTGGGCCGCTGCCGGGTCGGCCATCTTCGCCTTCTTGCCGCCCGCCGCGGCCGCCAGCGCCTTCAAATCCAGCTGGCCCGTGACCGGGACCACGCCCACCACGAGCCGGCCGTCCACCTCCGCGACCAGCGTCTTGAACACGCGGGCGCGGTCCAGGCCCAGCGCTTCCACCGCCTCCAGCCCGTAGGACTCCGCCCGCGGGTCGTGGTCGTAGGCGTGCAGCGTGTGCGCCACCTTTTGCTTCACCAGCAACGCCGTCGCCGGGGTGCCCTTGCCAGCCATGGCGGAAGTCTAGGGAATGCCCGATCGCCCCGGCCGGTTGTACCGGACGTGACAACAACGCTCGCCACCACACGCTCACGCAGCCGCCGCAGTTCCCAGGCACCGGCGAACCGCGGCGTGCCCGGTCCCCGCGTAAACTCGGGTCCGCCGTATGCGCGCACGCGCATCGACGCCGAGCGGGAAGGGAACGGTTTGCCGAGCACGCAGAACTCAGCGCCGGAAGAAGCGACCGAGGCCGAGCGCGCCGAGCGCTTCGAGCGCGACGCGATGCCGCTGCTCGACCAGCTGTACTCGGCCGCGATGCGGATGACCCGCAACCCCGCCGATGCCGAGGACCTGGTCCAGGAGACCTACCTCAAGGCGTACGCGGCCTTCGCCTCCTTCAAGGCGGGGACGAACCTCAAGGCCTGGATGTACCGCATCCTGACCAACACCTACATCAACGGCTACCGCAAGCGGCAGCGGCAGCCGGTGCAGGCGCCCACCGAGGAGATCACCGACTGGCAGATCGCCAAGGCGGAGAACCACACCTCCAGCGGGCTGCGGTCGGCGGAGGTCGAGGCGATGGACAACCTGCCCGACACCGACGTCAAGGCCGCCCTGCAGAAGCTGCCCGAAGAGTTCCGGCTGGCCGTTTACCTGGCCGATGTCGAGGGCTTCGCGTACAAGGAGATCGCCGAGATCATGGACACGCCCATCGGCACCGTGATGTCCCGTCTGCACCGCGGCCGTGCCCAGCTGCGCGACCTGCTCGCCGACGTGGCGCGGGAGCGCGGCTTCATCCGGGGTGCCCAGGAAGAGGTGGCCGGGCGATGAACGACATGTGCGAGGGCGCGTCCGACAAGGTCCGCTGCGAAGAGGCGCTCGCCGACATCTACCTGCTGCTCGACCGGGAGTGCAGCCCCGAGCGTGACGCCGCGTTGCGCTCGCACATCGAGGACTGCCCGCCGTGCCTCGAGGAATACGGCATCGACGAGCACATCAAGCAGCTGCTGGCCCGCAAGTGCGGCGGCGACCACGCCCCGGCCGAGCTGAAGAGCCGGCTGCGGGCGTCGATCCGCCAGACCGTCGCCACGCGCGGCGGCGTCACCGTGGAACGCACCGAGATCACCCTCGAGCAGCGCTCCGAGTAGCGCGCCTGAGCACGACGAAGGCCCCCACGCTGGTGTGTGGGGGCCTTCGTCATGCCGACGCCGGGAATCAGGCGTTGGGCTTCTTGCCGTGGTTCGCGCCGTTCTTCTTCCGGTCGCGACGCTTGCGGGCGCGCTTCGACATGTTCACTCCTCGTCGTCAAAAGTGGCCACGGCCGCGGCGCTGGCGCCTGCCGGGCTGGGGTCAACTGCTCAAGTGTGTCATGACGGCACCCTCTGGTTGGATGGGGTGCGTGTCCACGCTCGCCGAACTGCTCGCCGACAACACCGGCCTCCCCGGAGAGGCGGCGGACCACCTGCAGACCGTCGTCGCCGAGTGGCAGCTGCTGGCCGACCTGTCCTTCGCCGACTTCCTGCTCTGGGTCCCGGTGACCGAGGAGCTGCAGCCCGACGGCGGCGACTTCGTCTGCGTCGCGCACGCGCGGCCGACGACGGCGCCCACGGCGCACCCCGAGGACGTCGTCGGCACGCGGTTCACGGTCCAGGAGCACCCGCAGCTGGCGAAGGCCATGCGCGAGGTGCGGATCTGCCGCGAGGAGGACCCGCACTGGTACCGCGACCTGCCGATGCGGCGCGAGGCGATCCCGGTCCGGTTCCACGACGAGGTCATCGCCGTGATGAGCCGCGAGACGAACCTGGCCGCGCCGCGCGTGCCGTCGCCGTTGGAGATCGCGTACCTGGGCAGTGCCGGCGACCTGTGCCAGATGATCGTCGACGGCACGTTCCCGCCGAACGGGACCAACGCGACCGACACGCACACGTCGCCGCGGGTCGGGGACGGGCTGATCCGCCTCGACTCGAGCGGCACGGTCGTGTTCGCCAGCCCGAACGGCCTGTCCGCCTACCACCGGATGGGGCACGAGTCCGACCTGGTCGGCACCCGGCTGGCGCCGCTGACGCGGTCGCTGATCCGCGACCCGTTCGACGCGACCGAGGTGTCCCACCGGATCATCGAGGCCCTCGACGGGAAGCCGTCGAGCCGCACGGAGGCCGACTCGCGACGCGGCGCCGTGGTGCTGTTCCGCGCGCTGCCGCTGCGGCCGGCCGGCCAGGCGGCGGGCGCGCTGGTGCTGGTCCGCGACGTCACCGAGGTGAAACGGCGGGATCGCGCGCTGCTGTCGAAGGACGCGACGATCCGTGAGATCCACCACCGGGTGAAGAACAACCTGCAGACGGTGGCGGCGTTGCTGCGGCTGCAGTCCCGGCGGACGTCGTCGGAGGAGGCGCGGCTCGCCCTGGCGGAATCCGTGCGCCGGGTGACGTCGATCGCGCTGGTGCACGAGGCGCTGTCCATCTCGGTGGACGAGCGCGTCGACCTCGACAAGCTGCTCGACAACGTGCTGCCGATGGTCGGCGAGGTCGCCACGGCGGAGTCGCAGGTCGGGCTGTCCCGGAAGGGCTCGTTCGGGGTGGTGGTCGCGGAGATCGCGACGCCGCTGGTGATGGTGCTGGCCGAGCTGGTGCAGAACGCGATCGAGCACGCGTTCCCGGCGGGCCGGTCGGGCAAGGTCGAGCTGATCGTGGAGCGTTCGGCCCGCTGGCTGGACGTCGTGATCCGCGACAACGGGCGCGGCCTGCCGGCGGGCTTCTCGCTGGAGCGGTCCGACGGGCTCGGGTTGCAGATCGTCCGGACGCTGGTGGAGTCCGAGCTGCGGGGCTCGCTGTCGCTGCGCAAGGTGCGGACGGAGACGTCGGCGACCCGCGTGACGGGGACGGAAGCGGCGCTCCGCATCCCGCTCTCGCGCCGGCTCTGACTCGTGTCGTCCCTTCAATCACGCGCGTCGTCTTCCTGATCACGCGAGTTGGCTGCTCAATCACACGTGTGCCCATCGGCCGCGTGATTGAGAGGTCATCACGTGTGATTGGAGGGTCGACACTCGTGATTGGGGGGACGACACGTTGAAGGCCCGGCACCAGGTGCGTGGTGCCGGGCCGTTCAACGCTTCGTGGGAGGACTTGATGTCCCGGTGAGGTTTCGCCGCACCCGTCGCCAGGTGGTTTCGCCTCGGTTGTTAAGCTCAAACCGGGTAGGTATCACCCCAGACGGCGTGGGCACGACAAATGCCCGCCGGGTGAAATTCCTGCTCGGCCTGGGTGGATCTCGAGAAACTTAGGCGTTGGTACGCGTGCCGATGTGCGTACGGCGGCGCTTGAGCGCGCGTCGCTCGTCCTCGCTCATGCCGCCCCACACACCCGCGTCCTGGCCGCTGGCCAGAGCCCAGGCCAAGCAGTCGGAAGCGGAGGGGCAGCGGTGGCACACGGCCTTCGCCTGCGTAACCTGCGACAGAGCCGGACCGCTGGTTCCCACCGGGAAGAACAGCTCGGGGTCCTCGTCTCGGCAGGCCGCGTCGTGGCGCCAGTCCATGTTCGTGAGCTCCTTCATATGGCGCGGGAGGGCCGCGCCACAGTCGTCAATGGCGGTCGTGTTCTTGGGTGCTTGTGAATGCTTTCACGAAGCACCGCTTTCGACAAGGGTTTCCGGAAGATCGGTGAGTCAGGTCACCCGGCCGAGCGACCCCTCTGACCTGCGGTTTCTCTCCGAAGCAGCCGCCGGAAGGGAAGGCTGATGCGCTGAGTGGAGCTTCTCCGTCGACGAACGGCACCTGGTACTTATCCGCAGGCGATCAGCGGTCCCGTCGTCACACGATTACCGTGAGTGCGTTCGGGACGCTGAAGAATTCCACTCGGGTCCGCTGGCCGACGAGGTCGCCGTCCACCTGGAAGTTTACCGGTTCAGCTGCATCTATGCGGATCATCGGCAGGTCATCGTGACGCACGAGACGCCGGCCGCGCTGGTTGCTCTTCGTAGTCAAAGCTTGGCGTACATGCTTGAACACTGTGGGCAACCCCAGACCGTTCAACGCGAACAAACCCAATCCCGTCTCGAACGAGCAACCCGGGTTGAGGTGGACGGCTCGCTCGCCCAGGTAGCTCCACGGATCGGTGTTCGACACGAAAGCGGTCAACGCCTCGGCCGGTTCCTCGCCCGGGATGCGGATCGTGAGGGCCGGCCGGCCCAGCGGCGGCCGGAAGTAGGAGCGGACGGCGGCCCGCAGGTAGAGGCCGGCCGTCGTCTGCTTGCCGCGGCGCTTGGCGACCCGGCCGACGACGTCGGCGTCCCAGCCGAGGCCGGAGTTGAAGGTGAACCAGTGGCCGTCGGCCAGGCCGAGCCCGACCCGGCGCGAGCGGTCGTTCTCCAGCGCGTTGAGCAGCTGGTGGGTGGCCTCGAACGAATCCGCCGAGATACCGAGGGCTCGCGCGAACACGTTGGCCGAACCGCCGGGGACGACGCCCAGGGCGGGCACCGGCCCGATGTCGTTCGGATCGCCGTCGGCGTCGGCCAGCAGGCCGTTGACGACCTCGTTGACCGTGCCGTCCCCGCCGTGCGCCACGACCAGGTCGATGCCGTCCCGCGCGGCCGAGCGCGCGATGGCCATCGCGTGACCGCGGTAGTCCGTCTCGACCACGTCGAGCTTGACCTGGCTGGCGAGCGCGTGCGCCAGCACGTCCCGGCCACCCGCGGTGGTCGAGGTGGCCTGGGGGTTCACGACGAGGATTGCGCGCATTACCGCAGAGTAAGTGACTTCCGGCGGCCCGAGAACCTTCCGGCGCCGCATGGTGACGGGCGCAACCCCGGGGAACAGCACGTTCGAGACCCTGTGCCGGGCGGTCCTCCTTCACAGCGCGGTGTCCGCACGTCGTGACAAGTGCACCCGGGCCGACCGCCCGCTCATCGACGACCTCTGAATTTTCCGTGCCCGGGCGGTCCCGCGAAAACGGCCGACCGGGTGGCATACGATCGAATTGGCTCACGCACGGTGACTCGCCCTGGTCGAGTCCACTGTGCTGCCCGCAAACCTGTGCTCCCGCAAAGCCCCGCGCCCCGCACTCGCCCAGTCCGTCCGGAAGGCCGCCGCAGTGAAGTTCTCGCCCGCTCCCCGCGAGGTCCGGCTGGCCGGTGCCGTCACCGCGGTACCGTCGCTCGCCCTGCTGGTGTTCGGGGTGATCGTGCTGGTGAACGGCCTGCGGTCGCCGGCTCAGCCGGGCAACAACGTCTTCGTCGAGTCGGGCACGTTCATCGTGGTGGCGCTGGCGTTCCTGGCCGCGTCGGCCGGGCTGGTCCTCGGTCAGACGTGGGCGCGCTCGCCGGGCGTGGTGATCGCGCTGATCGTGATCGGCCTCGGCTGGTACCTGCTGGGCCCGTCCGGCGAGCCGCTGTGGGGCGTGCCGATCGCCCTGCTGGGCATCGCGGCCCTGGCTCTGCTGTTCCGCCGGCCGGCCCGGGCCTGGGCGCTGGGCCTGCGCGAAGGCGAGACCGAGACGGAAGCCGCCGAACGCGGCGGCCTCGCCGGCCGCCGCGCCGAACGCGAAGGCCCCGAAGAGGACTGAACCCCGAATCCGGCGTGATCAGGCCCGTGACTGGCGTGATGGGGGCCGTAACCGGCGTGATTGGGGCCGTAACTCGCGAGATCCGGCTTCAATCACGCGAGATCCGGGCTGGATCACGCGAGATCCGGGTCTGATCACGTGAGTTACGCCTGGGCGGCCAGGGCCTGCAGCGGGGCGTCGGTGAGGCGGTTGACCGTCCACTCGTCCATCGGGACCGCGCCGAGGGCCTTGTAGAACTCCGTCGCCGGGTTCCAGTCCAGTACCGACCACTCGAGCCGCGCGTAGCCCTTCGCGACGCACTCGGCCGCCAGCGCGGCCAGCAGCGCCTTGCCCAGGCCCGAACCGCGGTGGGACGCCCGCACGTACAGGTCCTCGAGGTAGATCCCGTGCACCCCGCGCCAGGTCGAGTAGTTGAGGAACCAGACGGCGAAGCCGACGATCTCGCCGTCCACTTCGGCCACGTGCCCGAACAGCTTCGGTGCCTCGCCGAACAGCGCGTCCCGCAGCTGCGCCGGCGTCAGGTGGCACTCGTCCGGTGCGCGCTCGTACTCCGCCAGGTCGTACACCAGGCCGACGGCCGCCTCGACGTCGTCGGGGCGGATCCGGCGGATGCGGTCGTCGGGCACGTCAGTCCTCCGCGGGCAGCAGGTTGAGGTGTTCGATCTGGGGTTCGCCGCGTTCGTCGCCGAGCACCGCGATGCCGGCCGCGTCCAGTCCGAAGTGGACGCCGGCGGTGGCGGGCAGGCCGAGCCAGCGGGCCACCAGCACCCGGCTGAAGTGCCCGTGTCCCACCAGGATCACGTCACCGGCTTCGCAGGCACGCCGGGCGCGCTCCAGCACGCGATCCGCGCGGGCGGAAACGTCCGGAGCGCTTTCGCCACCGGGGATCGGGTGGCTCCAGACCGTCCAGCCCGGCACGGTTTCGCGGATCTTCGGCGTGGTGACGCCTTCGTAGTCGCCGTAGTCCCACTCGGCGAGGTCCTCGGTGACTTCGTCGACGCGCAGGCCGGCCAGCGCGGCCGTGCGCAGCGCCCGGGCACGCGGGCTCGACAGCACCAGCGACGGGCCGCCCACCAGGCTGCGGAGGGTGCCGCCCGCGGCACGTGCCTGGCCTTCGCCCGCCGGCGTCAGCGGGATGTCCGTGCGGCCGGTGTGCCGCCCGTTCAGCGACCATTCGGTCTGCCCGTGCCGGAGGAGGAAGAGACGGTTGGTCACGCGCCCGAATATATCCGGCGGTTTGCGCGGCGGCTGGCCGTCTGCTTAGCTACTGAACGGTAGCTTAGTTCGAGGAGACCTCCATGTCCCAGACGCCGACGTTCGCCATGTGGCACAGGCTGGCCGGGAAGCCGGGCGGGAAACAGCTGTTCAGCGCCGCGATGTGCCTCCGGGTGCCGTACTTCCGCACGGTGCTGCCGTCGGTGCGCGAGCTGCGTCCGGGTCACTGCGAGGTCACCGCGCCGAAGTGGTGGGGTGTTTACAACCACATCCGCACCTTTCACGCGATCGCGGCCTGCAACCTCGCCGAAATCGCGATGGGCATGCTCGCCGAGGCGACGGTCCCCACCACCCACCGCTGGCTGCCGAAGGGCATGAACGTCCAGTACGTCGCGAAGGCGGAGACGGGCCTGCGCGCGGTGGCGGCGCTGCCCGAGCTGCCGGAATTCGGCGATGCCGGTTTCGACCTCGAAGTCCCGGTGACCATTTCGGACACGAACGGCCGGCCCGTGGTCACCGGGGCGATCACGGTCTGGGTGACGCCGAAGAAGCGTTAGAGCTGCTTGTACTGCACGTACGTGGTCTGTTGGAACGTGTTCTGCCCAGTCGGCGACGGCAGCCCCAGCTTCCGGTCGACGAGCCGGCCGAGCGGGCCGCAGCCCTGCGTCGCCGGGAGCGCGAGATCCGGGTCGACGACGCCGAAGTGGAACGTCGGCGGGTTCTTGGAGAGCACCGTCGGAGGCAGCGCCGGGTCGTCGTGGACGACGGTGTGCAGCGGCGCGGCCGCCGTGCCGATGCTGCATTCCCGGCGCAGCAACGGGTGCCGCAGCACCGCGTAGACGTCGAGCTCCCCGCGGCGAGCGTCATTGCCCTGGAAGTCCGAATAACCGCCGTAGCGCAGCTGGAGCGTCGTGCCGGCCAGGCCGGGCACGCGCACCGGCTCGTGCCGCAGTGCGCCGAACGCCTGCGCGTACTGGCCGTTCACCCGCCCTTCGCTGAACGTCAGCCGCAGCTCTCCCAGCGGGATCTCCTGGGTGCCGATCGTCAGCTTTCCCTGGGAGACAAAGGCTTCGCAGCGCCACGTGCCGGGGTCGGCGTTCGCGGGCGGCGGCGGGCAGTCGGTGAAGTCGAACGTCGGGAGTTCGTCCGCGGACGCGGTTCCCGGGGTCAAGGCCAGCGCGACCGCGGCCGCCCCCAGTGCGAGAAGTTTCATGGCGGTGAGCCTGCTCGCGCAGCGACGCCGCGACATCCGGGATCGCCCCCAAGGAAGACCCGGGAATCGTCAGGGGCCGAGCCGGGCCAGCGCGTCGACGAAACCGTCGTCGGTGGCCGCGAAGAATTCGGCGTCCGCGGCCTCGACGTCCTTCAGCGCCTTCGCGACCAGTTCGAGGCCGGCCGGGGTGACTTCCAGGCGCTTCGCGCGGGCGTCGGCCGGGTCGTCGGCGCGCGCGAGCAGGCCGCGATCGGCGAGCTTGCGGACGACCTGGCTGGTCATCATCGTGTCGGTGCCGGCCTGGTCGGCGAGCTGCCGCTGGGTCGGTGGCTCGCCCGAGCGGGTGAGCCACCACGTCGTCGTCAGCAGCACGAACTGGACGTGCGTGAGGTCGTGCGGGGCCAGTGCGGCCCGCATCGCCCGCTGCCAGGCCAGCGTCACGCGCCACAGCAGGAAGCCGGGGCTGCGCTCGGGGCCGGGCAGGCGGGACTCCGGGGCGTTCATACTCGTGATCCTGTCCTTCGGGGGTTCCGGGTGGCGGAGCCCCCGGCCTGGGGCGAAGCCCCGGATGTCGCTGCCTCGGCGAGCCGGGCGAGCGCGCGCATGGCGTCCGGGGTGTCTTCGGTCACCTGGGGGCCGAAGCCCTCCGGGCCGTCGATCGTGACGCGGTAGGTGATCCGCGTGCCGCCGTCGATGTCGGTCAGCTCGTGCTCGAACCGCAGGTGCGCGTCCGGCAGCGCTGTCTCGTCGGTGAAGCTCCGGCCCTCGGTGACCTCGGTGAGGGTGAACGGGATCGGCGGCATGCCGTCCATCGTCATCGTGCCGCTGGAGCCGACGGCGAAGGGGCCGTCGAGGACCACCGACCGGACGCCCGCGTCCCACTCCGGCCAGCGGCCGGTCTCGGCCCAGAGCGGCCAGATCGCGGCGGCGGGGGCGGCGGAGGTCTCGCTGTGCTCGTACTCGTAAAGTGTCATGCGAGCAGACTATATGCGCGCATACTAAAAGTGCAAGCGGCCTCGCGGCCGGGGACCGGTCAGTGCGCCGAGCGGAGCTTGTCGTAGTAGGCGACGCAGTCCGCGTACATCGGGAGGAGGCCCTGTTCGCGGGCTTCGGCCAGGGTCGGCGCGGCGCGGTCCTTGTCCGACATGATCCGTTCGATGTCCGCGGGCCAGGGCAGGTCCAGCGCGGGGTCGAGCGGGGTGATGCCGTGCTCGACCGCCGGGTTGTACGGCTCCGAGCAGAAGTACGTCATCGCGGTGTCGTCCTCGAGGGCGACGAAGCCGTGGCCGAGCCCTTCGGCGAGGTACATGGCGCGGAACTCGCGCGAGTCGAGCACGACCGCGTCCCACCGGCCGAAGGTCGGCGAACCGACGCGGATGTCGACGACGATGTCGAGCAGCGACCCGCGCGGGCAGTAGACGTACTTGGCCTGGCCGGGCGGGGTGTCGGCGAAGTGGATGCCGCGGATGGTGCCGCGCCGGGACACGCTGTGGTTCGACTGGCCGAGCCGCAGCGGGTGGCCGACCGCGTCGAGGAAGGCGTCCTCCTGGAAGGGGGCGACGAACAGGCCCCGGTCGTCGGGGAACGCCCGGGGGAGAACTCGTAGGCGTCCGGGACGCTCAGCCGGCGGAATTGCATGGCGTCACCTTATCGGGCGCCAACAAAACCGGACGGACGTCTTGGGAATTGGGGGTAAATCGGCTTCGGTGTGACATCAACCGCACCGAGGGGTCACCGGCGGCGGGGAACCTGTCACAATGAACGAACCGCCGCGTCCGCGGCCATCGCCAGACCCACGGCACCGATGGCCGACGTGACGCCTCGCCGACAGGCCGGCGCTACCGCGCTGGGCTGCCGTGCCGGGATCCCCCACGGTTTCCCCCTGCGGACCGTGGTCCCAGCCCGCATGCCCAGGAGAAATTCCAGTGACCCGAGTCCGAACCGCGAGTTCCGTCATTCCCACTGGGGGAATGACGGAAACGACGACAGGAAACCCCATGACCGACCCCACCGGCGCTGTCGCGCCGGTCACCGACGAAGAGATCTTCACCGGGCACGAGGGCGGCAAGCTCTCGGTGGCGGCCACCCGCCCGATTTCCAGCCCGCGTGACCTTTCGATCGCGTACACCCCGGGTGTGGCGAAGGTGAGCCTCGCGATCGCCGAGGACGCCGCCAAGGCCAAGCGCTACACGTGGGCGGACCGGCTGGTCGTCGTGGTCAGCGACGGAACGGCGGTGCTCGGCCTCGGCGACATCGGCGCCAGCGCGTCGCTGCCGGTCATGGAGGGCAAGTCGGTGCTCTTCAAGACCTTCGGCGGGCTCGACTCGATCCCGCTGGTGCTGGACACGACCGACGTGGACGAGATCGTCGAGACGCTGGTGCGGCTCCGGCCGTCGTTCGGGGCCGTCAACCTGGAGGACGTCTCCGCGCCGCGGTGCTTCGAGCTGGAGGACAAGCTCAAGGAAGCGCTGGACTGCCCGGTCATGCACGACGACCAGCACGGCACGGCGATCGTGACGCTGGCCGCGCTGCGCGGCGCCAACCTGGTCCTCGACCGGGCGATCGCCGACCAGCGCGTGGTCGTCTCCGGAGCCGGCGCGGCGGGCGTGGCCTGCGCGAAGATCCTCCAGGAGGCCGGCATCGGCGACGTCACGGTGCTCGACTCCCGCGGCATCATCCACTCCGGTCGCGACGGCCTGAACCCGGTCAAGGAGCGGCTGGCCGCGACGACGAACAAGGCGGGCCTGCGCGGCGGGCTGGCGGAGGCGCTGGAAGGCGCGGACGTGTTCCTCGGCCTGTCGGGCGCGACGATCGACGAGTCGCTGCTGGGCCGGATGGCGGGCGGTGGCATCGTGTTCGCACTGTCCAACCCGGACCCGGAAGTCCACCCGGCCGCGGCCGCGCGGTACGCCTCGATCGTGGCCACCGGGCGGAGCGACTTCCCGAACCAGATCAACAACGTCCTGGCGTTCCCGGGCGTCTTCCGCGGCGCGCTGGACTCGGGTGCCCGGGCGATCACGGAGAACATGAAGCTGGCGGCCGCCGAGGCGATCGTCTCAGTGGCGATGGACGACCTCGGCGCGGACCGGATCGTCCCGAGCCCGCTCGACCCCCGCGTGGCCCCCGAGGTCGCGGCCGCGGTCGCGAAGGCGGCGGAAGCCGACGGCGTCACGGACTGAGCGTTCCCGAAGGCGGCCCTTCCCCACGGGTGGAAGGGCCGCCTTCGGCGTGTTCAGAGCAGTTCGACGAGCCGGTGGCGGGGGACGTCGACCAGGCGCAGGTCCGTGAGATCCGAGGGGACGTCGAGGGAGACGTTCGCCAGGCGGGCGTGGGCGCGGGTCAGGATCTCGTCCTGGTGCTCCACCGCGTCCGCGACCACCACCGCGTGGCGGTTGTCCGGCGTGCTCCGCAGGTACCGCAGCGTGTACTTCCCCCGGACGAGTGATGCGAGCGCCTCCTGGGCCGCCTGGTCCGCCAGGTCGGGGTGGGCGTTCGGCAGCAGCAACGCCAGCCGCCGGGCATTCGTGCCGAGCAGCGTCCGCAGCAGCCACGGGCCCGGGTCGCCCGAGAGGTCCATCGCCACCGCGTCACCCTCGGGGCCGGAGATCGACCAGTCCACCGGGCGCGACTCCAGCGAAAGCCCGCCCGCGACCGCGATCTCCTTCAGCTTCTCCAGCAGTGCCGGTTTGGTCCCGGCCGCCTCCACCGACTGCGGGCCGTGCGTGTAGATCGCCTTGCCGCTGCGCATCTTCTTGGCCTTCGCCGTCGGCTGGCAGATGTACAGGTCCGCCGCGCTGCCGATCGCCTGCGCCCCGAAGTAGCGGTGGAAGCCCGGCAGGATCGCTTCGAACGTCAGCCCGAGCGTCGCCAGCGAGCGCTGCACCTGCGCGCCCAGCGCCGGGTGGCGCGGGCTGTAGCCGTAGGCCAGCAGCAGCCGTCCCTCGCTCGGCTCACGCAGCGCCTGCACCCCGCGCGCCGCGAACAGGCCCATGCCCTCGGGCGTGTACGGCGGATCGCTGAACACCAGGTCGAAGCCGTTCGAGAGCGACGGTGGCAGGCCGACGCGCAGGTCCGCGTGCGCGGTCCGGATCTCGCGGCCGCCGCGGTCGTCGAGGTAGGCGAGCACGCGCTCGTCGAGGTCGACGACGGTCAGCGCCGCCGACGGGCAGACGGCCCGCACCGCCAGCGACGTCAGGTCGTGGTCGCCGAGGAACAGCAGGCGTGCCGAGGCGAGGTCGTACTGCGCGTCCAGCCAGAGCGCGCGGCGGAGCACGGTCTCCGGTGTGGCCTGCACGTGGTCGAGCGCGGCCAGTGGCGGCGGCACCTCGGCCACCCACTCGGCGATCTTCGGCAGCAGCTCGTGCGCCGCGACGGCTTCGTCGAGCGGGTCGGCGTAGCGCGGCGCGCGGTACTGCAGGTACGACGCCGCGACGCCGGGGGCGATGCGCAGGCGGTCGCCGCTGCGGTCCAGGTCGTCGCCGAGGGCCGTGAGGACGGCTTCCACACTGCGCCGCGGTGCGGTGCTCAGCCGCACCAGCTCGCCGAGGTCGTGGTCACCGGTGCGCAGCAGGTCGAGGACGCGGTACAGCGGGCGGACGCCGACGCCGTGCGCGGCGAGGACGTCGTCGAGTGCCTTCACGGGCTCCGAGCCTAGCCAACCACCTGCCGGAACAGCGTGCCAACCACCGCGGACTCGGCTACGGTCGAACCGACCGGGACATGGGGAGTGGCAGTGACCATCGAATTCCGCGACGTGACCAAGCAGTATCCGGATGGGACGGTCGCCGTCGACAAGCTGAACCTGACGGTCGAAGACGGCACGATCACCGTGTTCGTCGGCCCGTCCGGCTGCGGCAAGACGACGTCGCTGCGGATGATCAACCGAATGGTCGAGCCGACCGCGGGCCAGGTGCTCCTGGACGGCAAGGACGTCGCCGAGGGCGACCCGGCGCTGCTGCGCCGCGGCATCGGCTACGTCATCCAGCACGCCGGTCTCTTTCCACACAGGACGGTGCTCGACAACATCGCCACCGTGCCCCTGCTTTCCGGCTGGGACAAGGCGAAGGCGCGCACGCGGGCCGCCGAGCTGCTGGAGATCATCGGCCTGCCGGTCGAGCTCGGCAAGCGCTACCCGGCCCAGCTCTCGGGCGGCCAGCAGCAGCGCGTCGGCGTCGCCCGCGCGCTCGCCGCGGACTCGCCGGTGCTGCTGATGGACGAGCCGTTCTCCGCGGTCGACCCGATCGTGCGCGAGGACCTGCAGAACGAGCTGCTGCGGCTGCAGTCGCAGCTGGGCAAGACGATCGTGTTCGTCACGCACGACATCGACGAGGCGGTCCGGCTCGGCGACAAGGTCGCGGTGATGCGGGTCGGCGGCAAGCTCGCCCAGTACGGCACCCCCGCCGACGTCCTGCGGCACCCGGTGGACGACTTCGTCGCGTCGTTCGTCGGCCGGGACCGCGGCTACCGCGGGCTGTCGTTCCTCTCCGCCGAAGGCGTCGAGGTCAAGGAGCTGGAGCTGGTCGAAATCGGCTCCGCCGTCTCCGCGAGCGACGGCTGGCGGCTCGCGGTCAACACCGAGAAGCAGCCCCGCGGCTGGCTGCCCCCGAACTCCACTGTGGACGGTCCGCTCGGGGAAGACGCCCTCGTGGCCGGTGGTTCGCTGTGGGTGCGGGGCACGCCGATCCGCGGCGCGCTCGACGCGGCGCTGTCGTCGCCCGCCAGCCTCGGCGTGGTCGTGGACGAAGATCACCGGGTGGTCGGCGCCGTGGTCGCGCGGCAGGTGCTGGACGTCATCGAGGCGACGCCGCAAGCGTCATGAGCTTCATCGACGAGCTCGGGCGGTACCTGAGCAGCGCCAACAACCGTGTCCAGATCCTCGGTGACCTCGGCGACCACGTGTACCTCGCGCTGCTCCCGCTGGTCATCGGGATCGTACTGGCGATCGCGGCGGGCTGGCTCGGCCACCGCTGGCGGCCCGCGCGGCAGGTGCTGATGGTGGCGGCGAACCTGCTCTACACGATCCCGTCGCTGGCGCTGTTCGTCGTCATCCCCGGCCTGATCGGGTCGAAGATCCTGGACAGCGTCAACGTCGTCGTCGCGCTGACGATCTACACCTCGGCGCTGCTGGTCCGGCCGGTGCTCGACGCGCTCGACGCGGTCCCGGCGCCGGTGGTCGCCGCCGCGACCGCCGTCGGGTACAAGCCGGTGCGCCGCTTCTTCTCCGTCGAGCTGCCCCTGTCCGTGCCGGTCCTGGCGGCCGGCGTGCGGGTCGCGTCGGTCAGCAACATCAGCCTGGTCAGTGTCGGCGCGCTGATCGGCACCGGCGGCCTCGGCGTGCTGTTCACCGACGGCTTCCAGCGCGAGTACTTCTCGCCGATCGTGGTCGGCATCGTGCTGACCCTGCTGCTGGCGCTGGTCGTCGACCTGGTGCTGGTCGGCTCGCGAAACCTGCTGACGCCGTGGACCCGGGTGGGGGCGCCGTGATCACCGATCTCTTCCGCTGGTTCGGCGACCCAGCGCACTGGTCCGGGCCGGACGGCATCCCGCAGCGCTTGCTGGAACACCTCGGCTACACCGCGTTGTCGCTGGTGATCGCGCTGGTCATCGCCGTGCCGCTGGGTCTGTTCGTCGGCCACACCGGCCGCGGCGGCGTCGCGCTGGTGAGCGCCGGCAACGCCATCCGCGCACTGCCGACGCTGGGGCTCGTCACGTTCCTGTTCCTGCTCTTCACCGAGAGCGTCACCTCGACGATCATCGGGCTCGTCGTGCTGGCCGTGCCGCCGATCCTGGCCGGCACGTACGCCGGGCTGCAGGCGACCGACCACGGCGTGGTCGACGCCGCCGAGGGGGTCGGGATGACCGGCTGGCAGCGGCTCTGGAAGGTCGAGGTGCCGATCTCGCTGCCGCTGGTGCTCGGCGGCATCCGCAACGCCGTGCTCCAGCTCGTCGCGACGGCCGCGGTGGCGGCGTACGTCGGACTCGGTGGCCTGGGCCGGTTCCTGCTCGACGGACTGGCCATTTTGGACTATTCCGAGGTCATCGCGGGCGCGCTGCTGACGACGTTGCTGGCCATCGTGCTGGACCTGCTCTTCTCGTTGCTGAACCGGGCTTTGGTGCCCCGGGGTGTCCGGCTCGCGGCGGCTGTGAAGAAGGTCGCGGCGTGAAGCGGCTGGTCTTGTCGGTGGTTTTGGTGCTGGCGGCCGGCTGCGGCAACCCCCTGGCGGGCGGCGGTGAGGGCGGCGCTTCCGGGGACATCATCATCGGAGCGTCCGACGTCGGCGAAAGCCTGCTGCTGGCCCAGATCTACGCCGGGGCGCTGCGGGACGCGGGGGCGGCGAACGTGACCGTGCGGCCGCCGGTCGGCAGCCGCGAGGTCGTCGTCAAGGCGCTGCAGGACAAGTCGCTGTCGGTCGTGCCGGACTACAGCGGCAACCTGTTGCGCTACTTCGACAAGGACACCACCGCGACGACGTCCCGGGACGTCTACGCGCAGTTGCGGCAGAAGATCCCGCCCGGGTTCGAGGTGCTGGACCAGGCACCGGCGGAGGACAAGGACCTGCTCGTCGTCGGCCCGCAGCTGGCGTCCACGGGCGTGAAGACCTTCTCGGACCTGGGACGGCGCTGCCGCGACCTGGTGTTCGGCGGCCCCGGCCAGTGGAGCAGCCGCTGGAAGGACAAGATCAAGTCGTTGTACGGCTGCGAGTTCAAGGAAATCCGCACGACCGACACGGGCGGCCCGGTGACGGTGGCGGCCCTGAAGTCCGGCGACGTGCAGGTGGCGGACCTGTTCAGCACGTCGTCGACGATCGCGGCGAACGGGTTCGTGCCCCTGGTCGACGACAAGAACATGTTCCCGGCTCAGAACATCGTGCCGCTGGTGGCGCGGGGAACGCTGTCACCGCGTGAGGTGGCGGCGCTGAACCGCGTGTCGGCGGCGTTGACGACTTCGGAACTCACGCGGCTCAACGTCGAGTTCACGGAGGAGAAGCGCAATCCGCTGGACATCGCGGAAGACTTCCTGGCGCGGGCTTAGCGCTCAGCCCTGCCGGGTGGGCCGGATGGTGAGGTCGCCGATCTCGACGTCGTCCGGCTGCTCGATGGCGAACGCGATCGCTCGCGCCACGGCGTCGGGGCCGATGCCGAGCGCCGCCATCGCCTGCTGCGCCTGCTCGCGCTGCGCGGGGTCCTCGACGTGGTCGACCAGTTCGGTGCGCACGAACCCCGGCGAGATCGATGTCGTGCGCAGGACGCCGTCGGTCGATTCCTGCCGCAGCGCTTCCAGCAGTGTGCGCACGGCGTTCTTGGTGCCCGCGTAGACGGCTTGCGTCGGGACGATCTTCAGCCCCGACGTCGAGACGGTCGTGACGAAGTGCCCGCGGCCCTGGGCGCGGAAGACCGGCAGCGCGGCGGCGATGCCGTGCAGCACGCCGCGGAGGTTGACGTCGATCATCGCGTCCCAGTCGTCGACGTCGAGGGCGCTCACCGGCGCGATCCGGGCGACGCCGGCGTTGGCCACCAGGACGTCAAGACGGCCGAAGCGATCGACGGCGAGGGCGACGAGCCGCTCGAGGTCGGCTCGCCGGGTCACGTCGACGTCCAGCAGTTCCGCACGGCCGCCGTCGTTTCGGATCTTTTGCGCAAGCGCTTCCAGCCGGTCGGTGCGCCGGGCACCCAGCACGACGGCCGCCCCGCGGCTCGCCAGTTCCACGGCCGTCGCCTCGCCGATCCCGCTGCTCGCACCCGTGATGGCGACGACCTTGTCCAGTCCGTTCGACACAGCACCTCCCGCTAAGCTGACAACTGTCCGGTTAAGCCTACCGGACACTTGTCCACTTATGTCGAGGAGCAGGTCTTGCGCGAGCGCCGATCGGACGCCGTCGCCAACCGCGACCGGATCGTCGAGGCCGCGCGGGCGGAGCTGAGCGAGTCCAACGGCGCGGCGGCCGAGCTGAAGCTGCACCGGGTCGCCAAGGCCGCGGGCGTCGGACAGGGCACGCTCTACCGGCACTTCCCGACGCGCGAGCACCTGCTGGCGGAGGTGTACCGGGGAGAGCTGAGCCAGCTCGTCGGCTCGGTGGCGCCGCTGCTGGCGGAGCACGCCCCGCTGGACGCGCTGGCTCGGTGGCTGGACCGGCTGGTCGAGTACGCCCGCGTCAAACGCGGCGTCATGGCGGCGCTCGAGGTGCCGGCGTGGCAGGACCTGTACTCCGGCCAGCATCACCGGCTCGATGGTGCGCTCGAAACGCTGCTGGACCAGGGAAAGGCGGCCGGGCAGATCCGCGCGGGCGTCGACGCCGCGGACGTCATCCTGCTTTTGGGGGCGCTGTCGAGGATTCCTGAAGCGGCCTGGGCCGAGCGCGCACCCCGGATCGTGGCGGTGATCGTCGACGGCCTGCGCGCTTAGTGGTCCACGGCCAGTTTCACGCCGAGACCGATGAAGATGCCGCCGGTGGCGACCTCGATGCGGCGCTGGTTCTTCTTCCGCCGGACCCACCCGCCGACGCGGCCGGCGAGGACGCCGACGGTGCCGTCGACGAGGAACTCGAACACGATCATGATCGCGCCGAGGACCGCGAACTGCAGCCAGACGTGGCCTTTCGCCGGGTCGATGAACTGCGGCAGGAAGGCGATGGTGAAGGTGACCATCTTCGGGTTGAGCAGGTTGGTGAGCAGGCCGCTGAGGTAGGCGCGGTCGCTTTTCCGTTCGACGAGCGGCTTGCGGTTCCGGATGGCCTGGACACCCAGGTAGATGAGGTAGGCGGCACCCGCCACCCGCACGACGGTGAAGGCGACGGGCACGGCGGCGAAGAGCGCGGCCAGCCCGGCCGCGGCGACGGCGACGTGGATGGCTTCGCTGGTGGCGACCCCGGCGGTGGCGAGCAGGCCGGCCTTCGGGCCGCCGCGCATGCCGCAGCCGAGGATGAAGAGCATGTCCGGCCCCGGAGTGACCATCGCGATCGCGGTGGTGACGAGGAAGGCCAGGAGGAGGTGCTGGTCGACCGGCATGGCTCGATCGTGGCACGCCGGCCGTCCCGCACGAACTCCTTTTTCCGGCCCGTGAGACCTCAGCCGCGCACGGCCGCCGCCACCCGAGCCGCGTCTTCGATGCCCCGCTCCGGGGGCTCCTCCGGCAGCGGCAGCAGCACCACCGAACCGCTGCCGCCCTCGTGCAGCGCGCGGACCGCCGCCGCGCAGGTGTCGACGTCGCCGCAGACGGCCAAGCGGTCGATCCACTCCGGACGCAGGCCCGCCGCCAGTTCGTCCACTGTGGACGTCGAGTCCATCAGGGCCAGCAGCTCGTCGGCGAACGGCAGGCCCTCCACCTGCACCCGCGACCCGGGGTTCAGGGACTCCGCGACCGTCCGGCGCGCCCGCTCGCGGTCGCCCAGGGCCAGCCAGTTGTACGTCACCACCGCGTGGTGGGCCGGCGCGCCTCCCGCCGCACGGCCCGGTGCGATGCCCGCCAGCGCCGTCCGCACGAACTCCGGCGGGGCCGGCTCGGCGAGGATCGTGCCGTCCGCCGCCGCACCCGCGACCGCCAGGGACTTCGGGCGGCGGACGCCCGCCACCAGCGGGGGCGGCGACGCCGGCGGGAACACCAGCTCGACCTCGTCCAAGTGCACGTGCCGGCCGTCCATCGAGACGCGCTCGCCCGCCAGCAGCCGCCGGACCGCCAGCAGCGTCTCCTCCAGCGCCGCCAGCGGTGACTCCGGGTACGCCCCGATCTGCCGCATCCACGACGCGACGCCGTGGCCGAACCCGGCGATCAGCCGGTCCGGGTGCAGCTCGGCCAGCGCCGCGACCTCCATCGCCGCGATCGCCGGGTTGCGCGCCACCGCCGGCAGCACGCCGATGCCCACCTTGATCGTCGACGTCACCGCCAGCGCCGTCGCGACCGTGGCGACGCCGGCCGCCCAGAAGCAGTCCTCGACCAGCCAGAGCTCGTCGAGCCCCGCGTCTTCGGCCTGGCGGGCGAGGTCGCGCAGCTTGGCCGGCGGCTGCTCGCGGTTGATCCGCACCCCCACGGACGAGGTCGGTGTGTACACGCGCGGCTCCTGTTCAGATCCGGGAAAACGCGGGCGCGTACTCGAACGCGCCCGCCTGGGTGGGTTCGTACGCGGCCAGCGTCCGCGCCTGGAAGTTTCGGCCCCACCGCGGCTCCGGAGCCGTGATCGACAGGTCCGCCGACGCGACGAACCCGAACCGCGAGTAGTAGGCGGGCTCGCCGAGCAGGACGACCAGGCCGTGGCCGAGGGCATCGGCCACGGCGACGACGGCGTGCACCAGTGCCGAGCCGACGCCGACGGCCTGGTGCGCGGGCAGCACACCGAGCGGGCCGAGCCCGACCGCGGCCGCGGTGTCGTCGCCGAGCCGGGCCCGGCTGCAGCACACGTGCCCGACGACGGCACCCTCGCGGACGGCGACCAGCGACAGGGCGCTGATCAGGGCGCCTTCGGCGCGGAGTTCGTCCACCAGCGGTGCTTCGACCGGGGTGACGCCTGCTTCGCGCCGGAAGGCTTCGCTGTGGACGGCGCGGATCGCGGCCTGGTCGCCAGGCAGCTCACGGCGGATCAGCATGATCGCTACCTTGCCCCGGCCGGCGGTGGACGGCAATCGGGTTTCAGGGCCGTTGTGCGCAGCCCCCGGTTCACCGCCTGCGGAGAGCACGGGCGATTTCGGGTGAACGGCCCGCTCGAGCTGCGCGAATGGCCTAGTGTCCGATTCGTGCAGCAAGGACCTCAGTACCCGTATCCGCAGTACCAGCCGCCGCAGTATCCCGGCTACCCGCCGCCGAAGTCCGGGGGGAAGACGGTGCTGGTCGTCGTGCTCGTGGTTGTCGGCGTGCTGGTGCTGGCCGGGGTGGGTGTCGGCGCGTTCTTCCTGGTGACGGCGGACCGCAGGCAGTCGACGGCCGCGGCGAGCTCGACGGCTCCGGCGGGCGAGGCCGACAAGTACACCTCGCTGCCCCGGTGCAGCGAAGTCGGCAGCCGGATGAACAACTTGCCGCCCCTGTCGAGTGATGGCCCGGCGGAGCCGGCGAGCACCTCGGACGACCAGATCCAGCTTTCGCAGCTGAGCTGCTCGTGGACGAAGTCCGGCTCGTCGTCCGGCACGGTGTCGATGATGCTCGCGAAGTCGCTGCGCCCGGCCTCGGGAGCGGGACCGGGGTACGCGAAGGCGGGTTACGACACCGAAGTGGATCGCGGCGCGAAGCCGATCACCGAGAAGATCGGAAAGGCGACGAAAGCCGCGGACGTCGACTACGACCAGAGCGGCGCCATGCAGTGCGGGGTGCGGTTCTACCAGGGCAACGTCGACGTGACCGTGGTCGTCACGGCCGCCGACACGGCCGACCGGAACCTCGAACGGTGCCGCCGCAACGCGCACAGCCTGGCCAAAGCCGCCTCGGAATCGCTCGGCTGAACACCCGAAAAAGGCCTCCTCACGGGCGAACCGTGAGGAGGCCTGTTTCAAGCGATCAGTCGAACGCCTTCGAGATCAGCGCCTTCTGCTCCACTTCGTGCACCTTCGACGAGCCGGCCGACGGGGCCGCCATCGGGCGGCGCGAGACGACCTGCAGGCCCGAGAGCACCTCCGGGAACTTCCGGGGCAGGTTCAGGCCGAAGAACGGCCACGCGCCCTGGTTCTCCGGCTCCTCCTGGACCCACGCGACCTGCGTCGCGTTCGTGTAGCGCTCCAGGGCCGCCAGCAGCTTCTTCTTCGGCAGCGGGTAGTACTGCTCGATCCGCACGATCGCGACGTCGTCGGCTTCGCGCTTCGTCCGCTCGGCCACCAGCTCCCAGTACAGCTTCCCGGAGGTCAGCAGCACCTTGCGGATCTTCGACGGGTCCGGGGTGACGTCGTCGATGACGGACATGAAGCGGCTTTCGCCGGTGAAGTCCTCGACCGCCGACGTCGCCGCCTTGTTGCGCAGCATCGACTTCGGCGTGAAGACGACCAGCGGGCGCTGGATGCCGTCGAGGGCGTGGCGGCGCAGCAGGTGGAAGTAGTTCGCCGGGGTGGACGGCACCGCCACCGTCATCGAGCCCTCCGCGCACAGCGAGAGGAACCGCTCGATGCGGCCGGACGTGTGGTCCGGGCCTTGGCCCTCGTGGCCGTGCGGCAGCAGCAGCACGACGTCCGAGCGCTGGCCCCACTTGGCCTCGCCGGAGGAGATGTACTCGTCGATGACGGTCTGCGCGCCGTTGACGAAGTCACCGAACTGCGCTTCCCACATGACCAGCGACTCGGGGTTGGCCACCGAGTAGCCGTACTCGAAGCCGACGGCCGCGTACTCCGACAGCGCCGAGTCGTAGATCATCACGCGACCCTGGCCGTCGGCCAGGTTCTGCAGCGGCGAGTACTCCTGGCCGGTCTTGCGGTCGATGAAGACCGAGTGCCGCTGGGTGAACGTGCCACGCCGTGAGTCCTGGCCGGACAGCCGCACCAGGCGGCCCTCCATCGCCAGCGACCCGAACGCGAGCAGCTCGCCGAACGCCCAGTCGATGTCGCCCTCGCGGGACATCTTGTGACGGCGTTCCATGACCGGCTTGACGCGCGGGTGCGGCGTGAAGCCCTCCGGCACGTTCACGAACGCGTCGCCGATGTGCTCCAGCGTCTTGCCGGTGATCGCCGTCGCGACCTTGGCCGGGACCTGCTGCTCCTCCTCGACCGAGGGGCTCGCCTTCGCCGGGTGCTTCTCCAGCTCCCGGACCTCGTTGAAGACGTGCTCCAGCTGGCTCGAGAAGTCGCGCAACGCGGCTTCGGCCTCTTCGACGGAGATGTCACCGCGGCCGATCAGCGACTCGGTGTAGGTCTTCCGCACCGAACGCTTCGTGTCGATGATGTCGTACATCGCCGGCTGCGTCATCGAGGGGTCGTCGCCCTCGTTGTGGCCGCGGCGGCGGTAGCAGATCAGGTCGATGACGACGTCCTTGTGGAACGCCTGCCGGTACTCGACGGCCAGCTTGGCCACCCAGTGCGCGGCCTCCGGGTCGTCGCCGTTCACGTGGAAGATCGGCGAGCCGATCATCTTCGCGACGTCGGTGGCGTACTGCGACGAGCGCGAGTGCTCCGGCGCGGTCGTGAAGCCGACCTGGTTGTTGACGATCACGTGCACGGTGCCGCCGGTGCGGTACCCGCGCAGCAGCGACAGGTTCAGCGTCTCGGCGACGACGCCCTGGCCCGCGAAGGCCGCGTCGCCGTGCATCAGGACCGGCAGCACGGTGTAGCCCTCGCCGCCCTTGTCCAGGAGGTCCTGCTTCGCGCGGACGATACCCTCGAGCACCGGGTCCACGGTCTCCAGGTGCGACGGGTTGGCGGTCAGGGAGACCTTCGTCTCGCCGTCGCCGAACATGCGGAAGTACTTGCCCTCGGCGCCGAGGTGGTACTTCACGTCACCGGAGCCGTGCGCCTGGCCCGGGTCGAGGTTGCCCTCGAACTCCTGGAAGATCTGGCTGATCGGCTTGCCGACGATGTTGGCCAGGACGTTCAGCCGGCCGCGGTGCGGCATGCCGATGACGACCTCGTCGAGCTCGTGCTCGGCGGCCTTGTCCAGCAGCGTGTCGAGCAGCGGGATCGCCGTCTCGCCGCCTTCGAGCGAGAAGCGCTTCTGGCCGACGTACTTGGTCTGCAGGAACGTCTCGAACGCCTCGGCGGCGTTCAGCTTCGAGAGCACGTACTTCTGGACCGCGGGGTCCGGCTTCTCGTGCGGGATCTCGACGCGCTCCTGGATCCAGCGGCGCTCCTCGGGGTCGAGGATGTGGGTGTACTCGATGCCGACCGTGCGGCAGTAGGAGTTGCGCAGCACGCCCAGGATGTCGCGCAGCTTCATCCGCTCCTGGCCGGCGAAGCCGCCGACCGGGAACTCGCGGTCGAGGTCCCAGAGGGTGAGACCGTGGGACAGGACGTCCAGGTCGGCGTGGCTGCGCTGGCGGTAGTTCAGCGGGTCGGTGTCGGCCATCAGGTGGCCGCGCATCCGGAACGCGTCGATCAGCTCGATCACGCGGGCGGTCTTGTCGACCGGGCCGTCCGGGATGTCGGCGACCCAGCGGATCGGCTCGTACGGCAGGCGCAGGCTGGTGAAGACGTCGTCGTAGAAGCCGTCCTCGCCGAGCAGCAGCTGGTGGATGCGCTTGAGGAACTCGCCGGACTCCGCGCCCTGGATGATGCGGTGGTCGTAGGTCGAGGTCAGCGTCATGATCTTGCTGATGCCGAGGTCGACCAGCGTCTTCTCGCTGGTGCCCTCGAAGGCGGCCGGGTACTGCATGGCGCCGACGCCGATGATGGCGCCCTGGCCGGCCTGCAGCCGCGGCACCGAGTGGTTGGTGCCGATGCCGCCCGGGTTGGTCAGCGAGATCGTGGTGCCGGAGAAGTCGTCGGCCGTCAGCTTGTTGTTGCGGGCCTTCTTGACGATCTCCTCGTACGCCTGCCAGAACTGCAGGAACGACATGTCCTCGCAGCCCTTGATCGAGGCCACGACGAGCGTGCGGGAGCCGTCCTTGCCCTTCATGTCGATCGCGAGCCCGAAGTTGACGTGCTCCGGCGTGACCGCGAACGGCTTCCCGTCGATCAGCTGGTAGTGCCGGTTCATGTTCGGGTAGGCCTTCAGCGCCCGCACCATGGCGTAGCCGATGAGGTGCGTGAAGGAGATCTTGCCGCCGCGGGTGCGCTTGAGGTGGTTGTTGATGACGATGCGGTTGTCCGCCATCAGCTTCGCCGGGACCGCGCGCACGCTGGTCGCGGTCGGGACGCTCAGCGAGGCGTCCATGTTCTTGGCGATGGCCGCCGCGGCGCCGCGCAGCTGCTTCGACTCCGGCTCTTCCTTCTTCGCGTCGGCCTTGGGCTCGGCCTTCGCGGCCGGCTTCGGCGCTGCCTTCTGCTCCGGCTTCGGGGCCGCCTTCGCGGGCGCCGCCGTGGCCGGGGCCGACTTGGTCGCCGACTGCTTGGCCGCCGACTCGGCGTTCCGCACCGCTCCGGCCGACGGCTGGGAGGCCTGGCCGTTGGTGGCGGCCTTGGCGTCGGACTGCTGCTGCCGGGCGTTGTCCGCCTTGGCCTGCGCGTTCTGCGTCGGCTTGAAGTCCGCGAAGAAGTCGTGCCAGGCGGCATCGACTGAAGAAGGGTCTGCGAGGAACTGGTCGTACATCTCTTCGACCAGCCACTCGTTGGGGCCGAACTGTGACGCAGGGCTGCTGCTGGACACGGCTGGGGCTCGCCTCTATCCGTCTCGATCTCGATCTTGAATCCGCTGATGCGCCTACCAGGCTAACCCCCTCGGTGACCGCGATGTGATGGAACCGGCCTGTGTGAGGCGAGGCGCACTAGGGTATCGGTCACTGACTCGATCAAGATGTGCTAAGGGAACCTTAAGCGCTGGACCGGGTACAGGGTTCCCAGGCTGTCCTCAGCCCGTCGCGCCGATGGCCTCGGCGAGGTCTTCGCCGAGCGGGTACGGCGGCTCGTACGGCACGAGCTTGACCGCCAGGTGCAGCTGGTCGGTGGCCAGGAGACCGGCGATGTCCCGCATGACCGGTGTGACATCGGTGACGGCGGTGATCCACTCGTCGACGTAGTGGTCGACGGCCTCGCTGCTCAAGGCGAGCCGGATCGCCTGGAAGTTCAGCGCCGTGTGGTCGAGGTCTCGCTCCGCTTCCCACTGGACGTGCCCGTGGGCCAGCGCCTGCTCGAAGCCTTGACGGGTGAGTTCGACCGCCAGGATGCGCTCGTGGCCGGGCTTGCGCCCGTTGCCGCTGTCGTGGGCCGCGAGCCGGAACGACGGCGTGACCCGCACCGTCCCGCCCCGCTCGAACGCCTGCTTCTCGAGCGCGGCATCGGCGACAGCGGGCGAGCAGGCCTGGTAGACCCGGACGGTCGTCTCGGTCTGCGCCGCCCGGACCTGCCGGTCGGGAACCCGCTTCTCTTCGAACATGCCCGCCATGCTCCCAGCGCCCCGGCCCTCCGGCCACGAACTTTCGTGCGCAAGAGGGCATCACCCGTGATTGGAAGGTCGACTCGCGTGACTGGGAGGTCGACTCGCGTGATTGGAGGGTCGACACGGCGAGGCTCGGGCGATCCGGCGTGTCGACTCCTCAATCACGCGTGTCGACCTTTCCATCACGCGTGTCGACCCTTTTCGCACGGTCAGCCGAGGGCCCAGAGGCGGGCGTAGTGGCTGTTGGCGGCCAGGAGCTCTTCGTGGGTTCCGGTCTCCACGATGCGGCCGTGGTCCAGGACCACGATGCGGTCCGCGCGGGCCGCCGTCGCGAGGCGGTGGGCGACCACGAACGTCGTGCGACGGCGGGCCACCGTCTCCGTGGCCCGCAGGACCGCCGCCTCCGTCGAGGGGTCCAGGGCCGCCGTTGCCTCGTCGAGCAGGAGGACGTCCGGGTCCACCAGCTCCGCCCGCGCCAAGGCCACCAGCTGGCGCTGGCCCGCCGACAGCGAGCGGCCGCGCTCGCCCACCGGCTGCAGGAAGCCCGAGGACAGGGCCGCGACGCCGTCCAGCGCGCCCACCGCGCGGACCGCCGCCTCGACCTCCGCGTCGGAGGCGTCCGGACGGCCGTAGCGGACGTTGTCGGCCACCGTGCCCGAGAACAGGTGGGCCTCCTGCGGCACCACGCCCATCCGGCGCCGCAGGCCGGCCAGCTCGTACTCCCGGACGTCCGTGCCGTCGATCCGGACCTCGCCGCCGGTGACGTCGTAGTAGCGCGCCACCAGCTTCACCGCCGTCGACTTCCCGGCGCCGGTCGCGCCGACGAGCGCGATCGTCTCGCCGGCCGCGACGTCCAGCGAGAACTCCGCCAGCGCCGGGGTCTCGGCGCCGGTGTAGGAGAACTCGACCTCCTTGAACGAGACTTCGCCGCGCAGCCGGGCCGGCACCGCGACCGCCTTCTCCGCCGCCGGCACCGACGTCGGCGTCCGCAGCAGGTCGCCGATGCGGTTCAGGCCGACGCTCGCCTGCTGGTAGCCGTCGAACACCGCCGACAGCTGCTGGATCGGCGAGAAGAACTGCTGCAGGTACAGCAGGAAGGCGAGCAGCACACCGGCCGACAGCGTGCCCGCCGAGACGCGGTTGGCCCCCGCCACCAGCACCGTCGTCGTCGCCAGGTCCGACATCAGCGCCACCAGCGGGAAGTACGTCGCCACGTACCGCTGGGCCCGCAGCCGCGAGCGCCGGTAGTCGTCGCTGCGTGAGGCGAACGCCTCCGCGGAACGGTCTTCGCGCGTGTACGCCTGCGCGACCCGCAGCCCGCTGACGTTCTCCTGCATGTCCGCGTTCACGACGCTGACCCGCTCGCGGGCCTCGTTGTACGCCTTCGACGCCGAGCGCCGGAAGATCACCGTGGCCACCGCCAGCACCGGCACCATCGCCAGCGCGTACAGCGCCAGCCCGGCGTCGGTGACCAGCAGCGCGGCCGTGATCCCGGCCAGCGTCAGCGCGCTGACCACCGCGGTGGCGAGCCCGGTCTGCAGGAACGTCGAAAGCGCGTCGACGTCCGTCGTCATCCGGGTCATGATCTTCCCGGACAGCTCCCGCTCGTAGTAGTCGAGCCCGAGCCGCTGCAGGTGCGCGTAGCTGCGGACGCGCAGCGCGTACAGCACCGTTTCGCCCACCCGTGACGTCAGCCGCGTCTGCGCGAAGACCACCAGCCAGTCGGCCGCGATCACCGCGGCGCCGATCCCGGCGGCCAGCCAGATCATCCACTCGACACCGGTGCGCACCCCGTGGTCGACGCCGAACTGGTACAGCCCCGGCAGCGCGATCGACGCCAGCGCGTCCGCCGCCACCAGCCCGATCACCAGGAACAGGGGCCCGCGGACCGGCCGCAGCAGCCCGGCCAGCCGGAACTTCGGGTCGGGTGCGGTGACGTCCACGTCCGGCAGCCGCGGCTCGTCGACGACGGCCGGCAGCTTGCGCACGCCCTCGATCAGCTCCGGTGTCGGCGGCACGTCCAGGCCGCCGCCCCCGCCGACGAACCCGCTGCTGTTCGGGTCGCCGCTGCGCAGGCGCGCGGCTTCGGCCAGCGCGTCGACCTCGTCGCGGTTCTCGTCCCGCGGCCACAGCGAGGGCGTGACCCCACCCGGGCCGAGGTCGAGACCCTCACAGCGGTGCTTCTCTTCGACGTCGTCGCCCGGGCCGGCCACGAGTTCGCGGAACAGCGGGCAGCGCGCCATCAGCTCCGCTTCGGTGCCGACGTCGACGACGTGGCCCTCGTCCAGCACCGCGATCCGGTCGGCCAGGGCGAGGGTGGAGCGCCGGTGGGCGATCAGCAGCGTGGTCCGGGCCGCGGTGACCGAGCGCAGGGTGTCGTGGATCGCCGCTTCGGTGACGGTGTCGATGGCCGAGGTCGCGTCGTCGAGGACCAGGATCCGCGGGTCGGTGATCAGGGCCCTGGCCAGCCCGAGCCGCTGCCGCTGCCCGCCCGAGAGCGTCAGCCCGCGCTCGCCGACGAGCGTGTCGTAGCCGTCCGGCAGCGCGCGGATGAAGCCGTCCGCCTCCGCGGCCCTGGCCGCCGCGACGACCTCCTCCTCGGTGGCGTCCGGACGGCCGTAGGCGATGTTGTCCCGGATCGAGGAGGAGAACAGGAACGCCTCCTCGAACACCACGCCGATCGCCTGCCGCAGCTGCCGCAGCGGGACGTCCCGGATGTCGAGGCCGCCGACCCGCACCGCGCCCTCGTGCACGTCGTAGAACCGGGGCAGCAGCAACGAGATCGTCGACTTCCCCGAGCCCGCGGTGCCGACCAGCGCGAGGGTTTCGCCCGGGTTCGCGGTGACCGAGAGACCGGCCAGCACCGGTTCGCTGCGGGTGTAGCCGAACCGGACGCCGTCGAGCTCCACACCCAGCGGCCCGTCCGGCAGCGGCCGCGCGTCCGGCGCGTCGGCGACCTCCGGCTGCGCGTCGATCAGCTCGTACACCCGCTCGGCGCCGGCGCGGGTCAGCTGGGCCTGCACGACGAGGCCGGAAAGCATCCGGGCCGGGCCGATCAGCGTCGCGAGGTAGGTGGCGAAGGCCAGGAACGTGCCGAGGGTGATGGAGCCGTTCAGCGCGAGGACGCCGCCGATGCCGAGCACGGCGACCTGGCCGGCGGCGGGCAGGGCGGCGGTGGTCGCGGTCGGGACCGCCGAGAGCTTCGCCGCGCGAAGCCGCTCCCCGAACAACTTGCGCGCGGTCGCTTCCAGCTTCGAGACTTCCCGCGCCTCCTGGCCGAAGCCCTTGACCACGCGGACCCCGGTGACGGTCTCTTCGACCTGCTGCGCGACGTCCGCCGCGCGCTGCTGCGCCGACCACGTCGCCGGGAAGAGGCGCTTGCGGCTGCGCGCCACGATGATGCCGACCGCGGGCGTGACGACCAGCGCGATCAGCGTCAGCACCGGCGAGAGCCACAGCATCGCGACGAACGACAGCAGCGCGAAGACCACCGAGCCGAAGGACAGCGGGACCTGCATCAGGATCCCGGTCACCAGCTGCAGGTCGGAGATCGCGCGGGAGGCGACCTGGCCGGTGCGCAGGGCGTCCTGCTTGCCGCCGTCCAGCCGCGAAACGGCGTTGAAGACGCGCTGGCGCAGATCGTGCTGCACGTCGAGGGCGAGCTTCCCGCCGAGGTAGCGGCGCGCGAACGCGGTGCCGAAGGCGACCAGCTGCAGCGCGACCAGGAAAACGGCGATCCCGGGCAGCCCGCCGGTCCGCCCGGCCACCGCGTCGTCCACCGCCGTGCGCACCAGCAACGGGCTGGCGGCCTGCACGCCGACGCCGAACGCGGCCGCGAGCAGCGACAGCACGACGAGCACACGGTGCTCCCACGCCGCCGCGGACAGCCGGCGGATCCAGCCGGCTGTCTCGGTGGGTGGGAGCTCTTGACGGGAGCGGGGCGGAGCGACGGTCACGTTGTGACAGTAAGCGCCACCACCGACAAAATATTTCCTCGAACGCCGCGAAGGCCACCTCGAGCAGCTCGAGGTGGCCTTCGCGGGAGTGCGGAACTACGTGATGTCGCGCTTCTGGTTGCCCGCCCAGCCGAGGCCGAAGAAAACCATCGTCCACGCGAAGAAGATCAGCGCCGACGCCCACCACGAGATCACGCCCGGCGCACCCGCCGCCAGCTGCAGGCCGAGCGCCGACCAGTGGTCGACACCGCCCGGCAGGTTGAGCGAGTTGATCCCGAACGCGTCCGCCGCGATCCCGCCCACGATCCCGTTCGCGGTGCCGTTCGGCAGGAGGCCGCCCAGGATGTCGGCCGGGCCCCAGAGCGCGATGACGAGCACGTTCTCCACGATCAGGAACCACACCAGGAACAGCACCACGGCCAGCGGCACGTTGCGCAGCACCGCGCCGAACCCGATGCCGAACAGCGTCACCAGCACCGAGGCCAGGATCGTCCCGCCGAGCGCGGCCAGCCACTGGCCCGCGCTGGGCCACCGGCTGGAATCGACCGAGGCCATCACCGCGATCGCCGAGACGCCGGCGCTCACCAGGCCGTAGATCGCGCCCCACGCCACGTACGTGAGCATCTTCGCGGTCAGCGCGGTGACCCGGTTCGGCGCCGTCAGGAACGTCGTCGTGATCGTCTTGTTGCGGTACTCGCCGGCCAGCGCGAAAACACCGAACAGGCCGGGGATCAGCTGCGCGATGTTCACACCGTGCGCGAACGCCAGCAGCCCCACCGGCAGCTTGCTCGCGTCCAGGCCGACCGCTCTCGCGATCTCGCGAGCGTCGGAGCCGCCGATGTAGTCCACGAAGTTGTTCGTGATCTTGCCCCAGAAGAACGTCAGCCAGAACGCCACCAGCGCCAGCGGGATCAGCAGCACCCACCACGTCTTCAGCGACAGCGTCTTGCGGAACTCCGCCTTGATCAGGTTGCCCATCACTGCTGCGGTCCTCCCCAGTACTGCTGCTGTTGCTGCTGCTGCGGGCCCGACGGCGGACCCTGCTGGTAGTGCTGCTGCTGCGGCGGGTAACCGGGCGGCGGGCCCTGGTACTGCGGCTGCGGCGGGTAGCCCGGCGGCGGCTGACCCGGCGCGCCCGCGTACTGGCCCTGCGTCAGCTGGAAGAACATCCGCTCCAGATCGGCGTGCTCCTCCTGCATCCCGTAGACGGCGATCCCGGCCTTCGCGGCGATGTCACCGATCTGCTGGACGCTCGACCCGGCCACCGCGACCCGGCCGTCCGGCGTCGGCGAAACCCCGACGATGCCGTTGTCCTGCAACGCCTTCACCAGCGCCGACGGATCCGCGGGCTGCACCAGCACCCGCGACTGCTGGCTCTTGCGCAGCTGCTCCAGCGGCCCGTAGTAGCGGGTGACACCCTGGCTGATGATCACGACCTGGTCGATCAGCTGCTCCACCTCGTTGAGCAGGTGGCTCGAAACCAGCACGGTCCGCCGCTGCTCCCGCGCGTACGACCGCAGGAAGTTGCGCAGCCACAGGATCCCCTCGGGATCGAGGCCGTTCGTCGGCTCGTCGAGCACCAGCACCTGCGGATCGCCCAGCAGCGCCGTCGCCAGCGCCAGCCGCTGCCGCATGCCGAGCGAGAACCCGCCCGCCTTGCGGTCCGCGGCGCTGCCCAGACCCACCAGGCCGAGCACCTCGTCCGCGCGCCGATCCGGCACACCGATGGCCGCGGCGTACACCCGGAGGTGGTTGCGGGCCGTCCGGCCCGGGTGGAAACCTTCGTTTTCCAAAACCGAGCCGACCACCCGCGCCGGGCTCCCCAGCTGCGCGTGCGGCCGCCCGTTGATCGTCGCCGTCCCCGATGTGGGTGTCACCAACCCGAGCAACATGCGCAACGTCGTCGTCTTGCCGGCGCCGTTCGGACCCAGGAAGCCCGTCACCGAACCAGGTTCCACCGTGAAGCTGAGGTTCTGCACGGCGTTCACTGCGCCGAACCGCTTGCTCAGGTTCTGCACCACAATCCGGCCACTGCCGTCGTGCATACCGTCCCCTAACGTTCCCCGCTGATGCGGCGTCATCCTGCCCTACCGGCGGCGCTCGCGCGCACGGAACGCCCGAGAGCGACCTTCGTCACTTTCCGCTACCGGCGAGTAGGGGGCTCGGCCGCCGTGACCAGAGGATTCATGATCTCCGGCCAGATCAACTTGGTAAAGAATTCGTGCGACTTGCCGACCCGGTGCAGCCAAGTCCGCCAGACCCCTCTAAGCTAGGTACCGGCGGCCCGCTCCCAGTGACCCCCAGGCTGGTTGAGCGGGTCGCCCCTTCGTCTCTGCATCGCGGCTTCGCCGCTCATGTCGACTTCGTCGTTTCTCCCGGGGGGCCGAGCCCCCCGGACCCCCACGGTGCCTTGTGCTCGGCTTCCAGCGTGGTTGCGTGGTTGCGTGGTTGCGTGGTTGCGTGGTTGCGTGGTGGGGCGTGGGGCTGGCTGGGGTGAACGGCTATCGCGTCTGCCTGCGGCCTTGGGAACAGGGGAACAGTGCTCCCGTTCTCATGGTCACCGGCAAGTTTCTTGGTGCGTGGGGTCGGCTCGAGCGGTGTGGGGGCTGTTGAAAAAGGGGAGCGGGCTCCTGCCGGGGTGCGGCAGGAACCCGCTCGGGGAAATGCGGTCAGGCGGTCAGGGGGTCAGGCGAGGACTGTGTTCAGGGGGGTGTGCGGGAGGTTGTGGGCCAGTGCTACCGGGGCGTTCGTCAGGGCGCCGGCGTGGGTGTTGAGGCCCTTTGCGAGCGCGGCGTCGGCCTGGAGTGCGGCCTTCCAGCCGTGCTCGGCCAGCTGGACCGCGTAAGGCAGCGTGACGTTCGTGAGGCCGTAGGTCGATGTCCGGGGCACCGCGCCCGGCATGTTCGCGACGCAGTAGAACACCGACTCGTGCACGGTGTAGGTCGGGTCGTCGTGCGTCGTGGGGCGCGAGTCGGCGAAGCAGCCGCCCTGGTCGATCGCGATGTCGACGAGCACGCTGCCCGGCTTCATGCGGGCCACCAGGTCGTTCGAGACCAGCTTCGGCGCCTTCGCGCCGGGGACTAGCACCGCGCCGATGACCAGGTCGGCCTGCAGCACGGCCTCCTCGACCGACAGCCGGTTGGACGTCACCGTGCGGATGCGGCCGCCGAAGTCGTGGTCGATCTGGCGGAGGCGGTCGACGTTGGTGTCGAGGATCTCGACGTCCGAGCCGAGGCCGAGCGCGACGCGGGCGGCGTTCAAGCCCGCGACCCCGCCGCCGATGACGACGACGCGCGCCGGGTGCACGCCCGGGATGCCGCCGGGCAGCACACCGCGGCCGCCGCTGGGCTTCATCAGGGAGAACGCGCCGACCTGCGGGGCCAGCCGGCCCGCGACCTCGGACATCGGGGCGAGCAGCGGCAGCGCGCCGTTGGCCGTCTGCACCGTCTCGTAGGCGATCGCGGTGGTGCCGGCCGCCAGCAGCGCGTCGGTCAGCGGCCGGTCGGCGGCGATGTGGAGGTAGGTGAAGAGGACCTGGTCGCGCCGGAGCCTGCCGTACTCCTCGGCGATGGGCTCCTTGACCTTGAGGACGAGCTCGCCCTCGGCCCAGGTCTCGTCGGCGGTGGCGAGGATCTTCGCGCCGGCGGCGACGTACTCCTCGTCGGTGATGGACGAACCCACCCCGGCGCCGGCCTCGACGAAGACGTCGTGCCCGCGGCCGGCCAGCTCGTGCACCCCGGCCGGGGTCAGCGCCACCCGGTATTCGTGCTTCTTGATCTCGCGGGGAACGGCGATACGCACGGTCGGCCTCCTGGGTCGGTCTGCGTCCGGAATCGGGGTGGTGTTGCCACTCACGGTGAACCACCCGGACGGCGGTGTCATCGTGCTGCAGGGACAGTTCTGGGCGGCATTCGTGGTGCTGGTGGAACAAGGCCCTTGACCTCGACTTCACTTGAAGTCGCAGGGTTGCGGCATGCGTGCAGTGTGGTTGAGAGAGTTCGGCGGTCCGGAAGTCCTGGTCCCGGGGGAGGCACCGGATCCGGTCCCCGGGCCCGGACAGGTGCTGGTCGAGGTGGTGTTCGCGAACACCACGTTCGTCGAGACGCAGTTCCGGGCGGGCGCGCCGGGGCCGTTCCGGGCCGCGCTGCCGGTGATCCCGGGCAACGGCGTCGGCGGCGTGATCAGCGCGGTCGGGCCGGGGGTGGACCCGGGGCTGGCGGGGCAGCGGGTGGTCACGTCGACCGGCGGCTCCGGCGGGTACGCCGAGCGCGTCGCGGTGGACGCCGCGGCGGTGTTCGAGGTGCCGCCCGCGCTGTCGCTCGACGCGGCGGTGGCGCTGCTCGCGGACGGCCGGACGGCGACCGGCTTGGTGCACGCGACCCGGGTGCGCCCGGGCGATCGGGTGCTGGTCGAGGCGGCGGCGGGCGGTGTCGGTGGCCTGCTGGTCCAGCTGGCGAAGGCGGCGGGAGCCACGGTGATCGGCGCGGCGGGCGGCCCGGCGAAGGTGGCGCACGTGCTCGGGGCCGACGCGGTGGCCGACTACCTGCGGCCGGACTGGACGTCCTCGGTCGGCCCGGTGGACGTCGTGTTCGACGGCGTGGGCGGGGCGATCGGCACGGCGGCGTTCGGGCTGCTGCGCCCGGGCGGCCGGATGGCGGTGTACGGGCTGGCGGGCGGTTCGTGGGCCGAAGTGTCCGAAGAGGACGCCGCGGCGCGAGGAGTTTCGCTGGTGCGCTCGCTCGGAGGGCCGGCGCAGCTGCGGGCGTTCACGGAGTCGGCGTTGGCCGCGGCGGCGAGGGGGCAGCTGGTACCGGTGATCGGCCAGCGGTTCCCGCTGGAGAAGGCGGCAGACGCCCACGCGGCGATCGAATCGCGCACGACGGTGGGCAAGACGTTGCTGGTCGCGTGATCGACGACTTCCTCGCCAGGCCGTTGACGGCGCGGGTGGCCACGGACGGCCCGACGGTCCGGCCCACCTGGTACCTGTGGGAGGACGGCGCGTTCTGGATCCTCAGCGGCCCGTGGTCCCGCTTGCCGGCGCTCCTCCGCGAGCGGCCGCGGATCGCGCTGACGGTGGATGTCTGTGAGCTCGGCACCGGGGTGGTCCTGCAGGTTTTGGCGAGCGGTGATGCGGAGCTGCGGCCGTTCGACGTCGCGCGTGGGCGGCGGAAGCTGGTGCGGTATCTGGGGGTGGACGAGGAGCGGTGGGATCCGCGGTTCCGCGAGTACCTGCGCGGGGACGTGGGCGCGGTCTGGGTTCACCTGCGGCCTTCGCGGCTGGTGGCGAAGGACCTCAGCTACCAAGTGCCGTGAAGGCCCCCTCGGAAACCCGAGGAGGCCTTCACGGTTTCCGCCGCGGGAAGCGGAGGCTCAGGCGCGGTACGCCGACCACGCGCTCTTCATCCGCGAGGTCTGGCCCGCGGTGAACTCGTACATGCAGCTGTCGTAGCTGTAGTCCATGAAGTTGTGGACCGGGTCCTTGCCGGTCGAGGTGCAGGTGTCCTTGTTCGTCGGGCAGCCGGACGTCGCCGTTGCTTCGGCCGGGGTGTCCGACACGTAGTCGCCCGAACCCGAGCAGCCGCCCTGGAACGTGTGGTAGAGGCCCATCCAGTGGCCGACCTCGTGGGTTGCCGTGTCGCCTTCGTTGAAGTTCGTCGCCGAGCGGCCCGGGAGGGACTCGTCCAGCAGCACCACGCCGTCCATCTTCGGCTGGGAGCTGTAGTTCGACGGGAACGTCGCCCAGCCGAGCAGGTCGTCGCCGAGGCTGGCGGTGTAGACGTTCAGCGCGTTCTTGCCGCCCTTGCGCAGGGCGTTCTTCATGTTGCGCTCGGCCGAGGTGCCGTCGGTGATGCCGTTGTACCAGGTGGAGTTGTTCGTGTAGTCGGTGCTCACGAGCGAGAAGCTGAAGCCGCTCGACGCGTAGGCGCTGTTCAGGACCGAGATCTGCTTGGTGATCGTCGACGCGGGCAGGTTGCCGGTCGAACCGCTGGTGATCACGTGGAAGTACACCGGGATCGAGACCGCGGCCGCCTGGGCGGAGAACGCCGTGCGCTTGCCGGCGAGCTTGCTCTGCATGTCCGCTTCGATGCGGGCCGCCTCCGCCGGGGACACCGAGTCGGCGTGGCCGTCCTTGCTGCGGTCCGCGGCGTGGGTGGGGGTGAAGCAGTCGCCGCTCGGCGCCGCGACGGCGCTCCCGGCTCCTGCGGCCGGGACGACCAGGGCGACCAGGGAGAGCGCGGACACCGCACCCAGCTTGATGGCCTTACCGAACCGCTCCGAACTGCTCATGGAGGAACTCCTCTGGCAACGACCCGGCTACCCGGGGTGGTGAAGAGAAAATGCGGCACGCGATCTTCGGAATCCACCATCTTTCGGCTGGAAAAGACATTTCCGAACGATCGGCGCGATCCATGCGGAGTAACGCATGGGTGAAACGCTGGGCCGAACGGCCCATCAGCTCCAGCGCACGGCGACGAGCTGGGTCAGCAGGGCCAGCCGGACGTCGGGGTCGTCGAGGTCCAGTGGCACCAGCTCGAGGAGCTTCCGCATCCGGTACCGCAGGGTGTTCGGGTGGATCCGCAGCTCCCGCGCCGCCGCCCGCGGGTCGCCGGGGTGCCGCAGCCACTCGTAGAGCGTCTCGACGTACCCGGCCTTGCCCGATTCGTCGTGCGCGCGCAGGGTGCGCAGCGGGCCGAGATCGGCGACTTGCGCCGCCGAGGCCGCCGTCGCGCCGCGGTGCAGCGTCAGCGCCGTCCAGGCCTCGTCGAAGGCGATCACGCGCTCGGCGAGGATTTCGGCGCGCAGCAGGCCGAGGGCTTCGTCGGCCTGGGCGCGTGACGCCGAGAGGTCGCCGATCCCGCCGGGGGAGCCCGCCGCCGCCCGCGGTGCCCCGCCGCGCCGGGACGCCGGTTGCGCGTCCAGGGCCTGCCTCAGCTCGGCCCAGCCGCCCGGACCCGGCCGGTCCGGCACCACGGCGTAGAGCAGCCCGCCGAGCTCGGTCGCCACCGGGCGGCTGCCGATGCCCTGGGAGATCCGTTCGAGCAGGGCGAGCCGCAGGCCTTCGGCGTCGCGCCCGTCGCCGCCGGTGACCTCGATGACGACCACGCGGTGCGGCTCGTCGGACAGGTCCAGCTCCGCCATCGCCTTGCGCGGGTTCGCCCGGCCTTCGAGCACCGCGCGCAGCAGCTCGGCCGACGCGCGGCGCTGCGCGTCGGTGTGCGCGCGCCGCCGCAGCAGGTGCAGCGCGACGACCGGGGCCGCGTCGGCGAACGCGGCCGCGCGCTCGTCCGACACCGGCCCGGCGACCACCGCCCACATGGACCCGAGCAGCTCGCCGCCCATCCGGATCGGCACGATCAGCCGCGGCAGCGTGCCGTCGCGCTGGGCCGGGACGAAGATCGTCTGCCGGCCACGGGACAGCTCGCGGAACACCCCGCGCGACCGGAACCGCGCGAGGACGTCGTCCGGGATGCGCCGGCCCATGATCGTGGCGACGCGGGCGGGGTCGGTCAGGTCCTGGCGCGCGGAGTAGGCGAGCACGCGCGAGTTGGTGTCCTCGATGGTCACCGGCGCGTCGACGACGCTCGCGACGGCGTCGGCCAGCCGGAACAGGTCGCCGGACCCGGGGTCGAGGTCCTCCGACTCGTCGGCGAGGGCGTCCAGGACGGTCCGCAGCAGCCAGACGAGCTGCGCCCACGACGTCGCGGCGTGCACCTGGATCAGCGCGATCCCGCTGGCCTTCGCGGCCCGCTTCACCGCCGGTTTCGCGGCCAGCGGCGGCTTGAGCAGGACGGCGGCGGCGCCCTGCCCGGCGCTCTGCTTCACCAGCTCGGCGGCGTCTTCGGGCCCGGTCGTGGCGACGCCGAGCACGAGGTCGCCGGCGGACAGGGTGAGGGCCCCGCCGGGTTCGGCGATGACGACGTCGGCGACCGCGGGCGAGTCGTCGGGCACCTGGAGCGCGTGGAGCAGCGTCGGCCCCACCCGGTCGACCACGCTGCGCACCGAAACCACGAGAGCATTCTCGCCGAGGATGCGCTGCTCCGCCCGGGCGGTGCGCGGTCGCCCGGGTGACGCGCCCAGGCCCGCCCGGTGTCCGGCTAGCGGGACAGGACCGCCGTCAGGACCCGCCACAGCTCACCGGCGGCGTCTTCGGCCGGCCCCGGGGATCGCCACGCGACGATGCCGTCGGGACGCACCAGCGACGCGCCGCCCGCCGAAAGGCCATAACGCGCGGCGAAGACGTCGTCGTCGATCGTGTGGCAGTCGAGGCGGACGCCCAGCTCCGCAGCGATGTCCGCGGCGGCCGGCCGCCACCGCGTGCCGTCGCCCGCGCACAGCAGCACCCACGAGTGCCCGAGCAGGTCCACAGTGGACGCCAGACCCGGCGCCCGGAAGCCGGGCCGCCCGGTCGGGGCCCGCACGTCCTCGACGCGCTCGCCGTCGTCCGGCTCCTCCGAGAGCACCGCCGTCGAGCGGTAGCGGAACCCGAGGAGGATCGCCAGCTGGTCTTCGGCCTTCGTCAGCCCGGAGACGTCGAGATCGGGGTGCATGCGCTGCTTCATGTTGTGCAGCGAGGTGTCGATGACCATCCGCGCGATCGGCTTCCGCTCGGCCTCGTAGGTGTCCAGCAGTGCGGGACCCGCTTCGCCGCGCAGCACCGCGGCGAGCTTCCACGCGAGGTCCGCGGCGTCGCCGACCGCCGTGTTGCCGCCCATCCCGCCGGTCGGCGGCGTCACCTTCGCCGCGTCGCCGATCAAGAAGACGCGTCCGGCGCGGAACCGGTCGGCGAGCCGCGCGGCGATCTCCCACGAGCCCGTCCAGACGATCTCCGGGTCCAGGTCCGGCAGGTCGGTGGCGGCGCGGATCATCGCGACGAGCTTGTCGTGGGTGAAGTCCGCCGGGCTTTCGCCGCGGTCCGGGAAGTAGTCCGGGGCGAAGACGTACCGGTTCGGTACATCGGTGGTGACGAACCCGGCCGTGAAGTCTGGGTGCTGCAGGTAGAACAGGTCGGACCCACGGCTCTGGACGCGGTCGCCGAGGTCGGCGTCGAACACCACGCCGAGGCAGTGGCTCAGCGCGTCCATTCCGGTGGTCCCGATGCCGAGCCGCTGCCGGATGCCGCTGCGCCCGCCGTCGGCGGCGACGACGTAGTCCGCGCGCACCACGGTTTCCTCGCCGGACTCGCGGTCGCGCAGCGTCGCGGTGACGCCGTCGTCGTCCGGCTCCAGGTCGGTCAGCTCGGTCCGGAACCGCACCCGTGCGCCCGCCTTTTCCGCGTGCGCCAGCAGGATCGGCTCCACGCGGTCCTGGCCGGCCATACCGGCGGGCAGCGTCGTCGACGCCGAGACGTCGAACTCGCTGCCGTCCTGGACGAGCCGGTGCAGCACCCGGCCGGCCAGGCTGGTCGCGACGGTGATCCGAAACCCCTGTGATGCCCGCGGACTCGCCGCCAGTACTTCGCGGTCGATTCCCGCCCAGTGGAACAACTCCATCGTGCGCCAGCTCTGCCCGGCGGCCCGCGAATGGATCGACGTTCCCGCGTGCCGCTCCACGGCCAGCACGTCCACTCCGGCCTGCGCGAGGAACAGCGAGGCCGACAGCCCGCCCAATCCCGCCCCGACGACCAGTACCTGTACCCGCTCGGTCATGACTATCTCCCCATCTGTGAATCTCCCTAGTAGATATCTTAGACACAAAGAGATTCACCGGGCAAGGCAACTCCGCTCCCAGGAGGTGGGAAAGGTTGGGTAGGCCGTTCGGCGCAAGTAGCTTCGCTCTCGGCAGCCCACCGCGAACCCCTTGAGCCGCAAGGAGAAAACCGATGACCGAGACTTCGGCGTGGTCCTTCGAGACCAAGCAGATCCACGCGGGCGCCGCGCCGGACCCGGCCACCGGGGCACGGGCGACGCCGATCTACCAGACGACGTCGTACGTCTTCCGGGACAGCCAGCACGGCGCCGACCTGTTCAGCCTCGCCGAGCCCGGCAACATCTACACGCGGATCATGAACCCGACCCAGGACGTGCTGGAGCAGCGGCTCGCCGCGCTCGAAGGCGGCGTCGCGGCGCTGGCGTTCGCGTCCGGCTCGGCCGCGACCACGGCGGCGATCCTGAACCTCGCGGGGGCGGGCGACCACTTCGTCTCGAGCCCGTCGCTCTACGGCGGCACCTACAACCTCTTCCACTACACGCTGCCGAAGCTCGGGGTCGAGGTCACGTTCATCGACGACCAGGACGACCTCGAGCAGTGGCGCGCCGCCGTCCGGCCGAACACCAAGCTGTTCTTCGCCGAGACGCTGGCCAACCCGGGCAGCAACGTCCTCGACATCCGGGGCGTCGCCGACGTCGCGCACGAGGCGGGTGTCCCGCTCGTCGTCGACAACACCGTGCCGACGCCGTACCTGCTGCGCCCGATCGAGCACGGCGCCGACGTCGTCGTGCACTCCGCGACGAAGTACCTCGGCGGCCACGGCACGACGGTGGCCGGCGTGCTGGTCGACGGCGGCACGTTCGACTTCGGGAAGGACCCGGCGAAGTTCCCCGGCTTCAACGAGCCGGACCCGAGCTACCACGGCCTGAAGTACTGGGAGGCGCTCGGCCCGGGCGCGTACGCGGCGAAGGCGCGCGTACAGATCCTTCGCGACACCGGCGCGGCGATCGCGCCGCTGAACAGCTTCCTGATCCTGCAGGGCATCGAAACCCTGTCGCTGCGCCTCGAGCGGCACGTCTCGAACGCCCAGGCACTGGCCGAGTGGCTGGAGCAGCGCGACGAGGTCGAGAGGGTCTACTACGCCGGCCTGCCGTCGAGCCCGCACCACGCCAACGCGCAGAAGTACCTCCCGCGCGGCGCGGGCGCGGTCCTGTCTTTCGAATTGCGCGGCGGCGACAGTGCTGTTGCGGCAGGCCGGAAGTTCGTCGACGGCACCGAGCTGCACAGCCAGCTGGTGAACATCGGTGACGTCCGGAGCCTGATCGTGCACCCGGCGTCGACCACGCACAGCCAGCTCAACCCGGAGGAACAGCTCTCCAGCGGCGTCACGCCCGGCCTGGTCCGGCTCGCCGTCGGGCTGGAGGGCATCGAGGACCTCAAGGCCGACCTCGAGGCCGGATTCCGGGCGGCCAAGGCGGAACTGTGACGGCTGGGCCCGTCACCGGCGCCTGGCGGATCGGGGATCCGCCGGGCCGCCGGAAGTTCGTCACCGGCCCCGGCGCGCTCGCGCTGGAGGCCGGTGGCGTGCTGCCTTCGTTCTCGCTCGCGTACGAGACGTGGGGGACGCTGAACTCCGACGCGTCCAACGCGATCCTCGTCGAGCACGCCTTGACCGGGGACAGCCACGCGGCCGGGCCCGCCGGCCCGGGGCACCCGAGCGCGGGCTGGTGGGACGGGCTGATCGGGCCGGGGAAGGCCGTCGACACGAACGAGTTCTTCGTCGTGGTCCCGAACGTGCTGGGTGGCTGCCAGGGCTCGACCGGGCCGTCGTCGCTTTCGCCTGACGGGCGGCCGTGGGGCAGCCGGTTCCCCGTGGTGACGGTCCGCGACCAGGTCGCGGCCGAAGCGGTGCTGGCGGACGCGCTGGGCATCGGCCGCTGGGCGGCCGTCGTCGGCGGGTCGATGGGCGGGATGCGCGCGCTGGAGTGGGCGGTGTCGCTGCCGTCGCGGGTGGCTTCGGTGCTGGTGCTGGCGTCGACCGGCCGGGCGTCGGCCGAGCAGATCGCCTGGGCGGCACCGCAGCTGCACGCGATCCGCGGCGACCCGTCCTTCCACGGCGGCGACTACTACTCGGCGCCTTCGGGACCCGTCGCCGGACTCGGCGTCGCCCGGCGGATCGCCCACGTCACCTACCGCAGCGAACCGGAGCTGGCCCAGCGGTTCGGCCGTTCTCCGCAGGACGGCGAAGACCCCCTGCGCGGCGGCCGGTTCGCCGTCGAGTCCTATTTGGACCACCACGCGGACAAGCTGGCGCGCCGCTTCGACGCGAACAGCTACCTGGTGCTGACCGAGTCGATGAACACCCACGACGTCGGCCGCGGCCGCGGCGGCGTGGCGGCGGCGCTGGGCCGGGTGACGGCGCGGGCGGTGATCGGCGGCGTCGACAGCGACCGGCTCTACCCGCTGTACCAGTCGGCGGAGATCGCGGCCGGGATCCCCGGGGCACCGGAGCCGTCGATCGTGTCCTCGCCGTACGGGCACGATTCCTTCCTCATCGAAACCGGCCAGATCGCGGCCCTGGTCAAGCACCTGCTCGGCTAGCGCCCTGCGCGGGATGAGCCTGCTACCAGGCAGAACTCACCCTCGCCGCCATGTACGTCCGCGGACGTACCGGCACCAGCCGCTCCGCGACGGACGACCGCGCCGCCCCTGCTGCGAAACCATCGCCGGATGCGGAAACCATGGTGGCTGCTCGTCGTCGCGATCGGGTTCGGGCTGGTGCTCACGTACCCGTACCTGGGCCTGAACCCCGGCGGCAGCCGCATCGAGATGCGCGACAACCTCCGCTACGCGGTGCTGGTGGCGCACATCTTCACGGCCGCGGTGGCGCTCGTGCTCGGCCCGCTGCAGTTCATGCCGGCGGTGCGGGCGCGCCGGCGGCTGCACCGGACGCTCGGCCGGAGCTACCTCCTCGCCGGTGTCCTGCCGTCGGCGGTGGCCGCGATCCCGGTCGCGGTGTGGTCCGGCCGGCTCCTCACGCAGATCGGCCTCATCACCGCGGCCGTCCTGTGGCTGGTCACCGGTGCCCTCGCGTACCGGGCGGCCCGTCGACGTGACTTCGCTGCGCACCGGGCGTGGATGATGCGCAACTACGCGCTGACGTTCCTCGCGGTCACATCGCGTGTCCTGGTGCCGGTGTTCCTTCTGGCCCAGGCCCCCTTCGGGGGCGTCGACCCGGCAAGCGTGCCCTCGCTGATCCCGCTGGGGCAGACACTGGGCTGGATCGTCGACCTGATCGTGGCGGAAGTGCTCATCAGACGAAACCGGCGGCCCGTTTCGCGTTCCGTGGCGTAGTGGGGCCTCTAGTCCGAGACGGCCTCGGAGATCCAGGGCGCCACCGGCAGGTCGCGGTCCAGGCACTCCACCGACAGCCGGATGGTCCAGCGCAGCGCCTGCAGGACGAGGCTGTCGACCTCGTCCGGGGCCGCGTTGGCGAGCGCGATCTCGACCTGCTCCTGCGCGGCTTCGGTGTTGCCGTGCACCTCCGCGAGCAGCGTCCGGACCGCGGTCCGCACCGGCGGGTCGGCCTGGTCGATGGAGACCTCTTCGCCGTCCTCGTCGAAGACCTGGACCTTCACCGGGGCGCTGCCCCCGTCGCCGAGGGTGGAGACCATCGCGCTGCACTCGCCGAAGAGCAGCAGCATCAGGGCCTTCGTCTCGTCCGCGCGGGCCTGCGGCTCGGCGGCCGAGGGGGCGACCTCGCCCAGTGCTTCGGCGTCGTCGCCGAGGCTCAGCGCGGTCAACGCGCGCTGAGCCTTCTCGACGAGCCGGCGCTCGTGCTCGCTCCAATCCGGGTCCACGTGCCCCATCAAACACCACGACGGCGCTCGGCGGGATACCTTGCTCCGCCGATGATCACCCGGCCGCGCGAAGGGCACCCAGCGCGAGCCGGCAGAGCAGTTCGGCGAGCTCGTCGTCACCGAGATGGCGGTTGTACGGGGTCGAGTTGATCAGTCCGAACACGGCGTGTGCCGCCGACCGCGCCTGTCGTTCCCCCAGGTCCGGGACGGCTTCGCGGATCACGCGCACCCACACCTCGACGTACTGGCGCTGGAGCGCGCGCACCTGCTTGCGGTCGGCGTCGGTGAGGTTGGCGAGGTTGCGCTCCTGAACGGTGATCAAGGCCGGGTGCGCGAGCGCGAAGTCGACGTGGAACCGCACGAGGCCGGTCAGCGTGTCGTCGGGCTCACCCGGCCGGGCGGCCCGCGCCGCGCCGCCGTCGAGCAGGTAACGGCTGATCGAGTTCAGCATCTCGCCGAGGATCGCGTCCTTGCTGCGGAAGTGCCGGTAGAGCGCCGGGCCGGAGATGCCCACCGCGGCGCCGATGTCGTCGATGCCGACGCCGTGGAAGCCGTGGTGGGCGAACAGCTCGGCGGCCGCGGACAGGATCTGTTCGCGCCTGTTCGCCTTCTCGCCGTTCACGAGAGGGGTGGAGTTGGCCGGCATCCGGTCAGTTTAGAGCGGCAGGTTAGCGAGCGCTAACACCGAGCGGCGCCACGGTGGCCCGAGCCCGCGTCCCGGCGCTTTGGCGGCCGCCGATTTCGCGTTCACTCGAGGCTCGCTGACGAACCGCTGGGGTTTCACACTTCCGGTGTGGGCCGAGTGGGTACCTACCGGTAACCAGGGGTTCCTTGGCAGGCTTTCACCTGCTGTCCTATTTGGGTCGGCCCTGTCACAAAGGAGTGACCCATGGCTGTTCCAACCCGTAATTTCCGGCGATCCCTCCTACGGTTGAGCACGGCCCTGGGGGCCGTTGTCCTTGCCAGCCTCGGCGTCACGGGCCTCGCCCATGCCGCCGGGACCGTCTACGCCGCGCTCGGCGACTCCTACTCCTCCGGGGTGGGGGCCGGCAGCTACGGCAGTTCCGGGAGCTGTTACCGCAGTTCCAAGGCCTATTCGCAGCTGTGGACCAACGCCCACAGCGGAACCTCGTTCACGTTCCTCGCCTGCTCGGGGGCGAAGACCGGGGACGTGATCAACCAGGCGAACTCCATCCCCTCGTCGGCCACGCTCGTCACGGTGACCGTCGGCGGGAACGACGCCGGGTTCAGCGATGTGATCACCACCTGCACCCTGGGGAGTGATTCCGACTGCGTGAACCGGGTCAACACGGCCAAGACGTACGTGAACAACACGCTGCCGCCGCTGCTGACCAACACCTACAACGCGATCAAGGCCAAGGCGCCGGGTGCCCGGCTCGTCGTCCTGTCCTACCCGCGCTTCTACACCGTGCCCGGCTCCTGCTGGGTCGGGCTGAGCGACACCAAGCGCACGGCGATCAACTCGGGTGCCGACGCGCTCGCGTCGGTCATCCAGTCACGGGCCGGCTCGGCGGGCGCGACCTTCGTCGACGTCCGGCCGTCGTTCGCCGGGCACAACATCTGCTCGTCGGCCGACGATTACCTGCACAGCCTGACCTGGCCGGTGATCGAGTCCTATCACCCGACCGCGGCCGGGCAGTCGGGCGGCTACTACGCCCCGCTGCGGGCGGCGATCGGCTGACCGGGCCCGTGCAGGCCACCCCGGTCCGCCGGGGTGGCCTTTCGCGCGTTCCGGCCACTGGACACCCACGTTAGCGGTCGCTAACATCGAGGCGGAGGTTAACGACCGCTAACTTCGAGGGAGCCCATGGACACGCCGGCACTGGGGACCACCGCTGCCCCGGACAGCGAGGCCTACGCCCGCAACGCCACCTCCCACGCGGAGCTGGTGGAAGACCTCCGCAAACGCTTGGCGAGCGCCCGGCTCGGCGGGCCGGAGAAGGCGCGCACCCGGCACGTCGAGCGCGGCAAGCTGCTGCCGCGCGACCGCGTCGACACGCTGCTCGACCCGGGGTCACCGTTCCTGGAGCTGTCCCCGCTGGCGGCGAACGGGCTCTACGACGACGAAGCGCCGTCGGCCGGCATCATCACCGGCGTCGGGCGGGTGTCGGGCCGGGAATGCGTGGTCGTCGCCAACGACGCCACCGTCAAGGGCGGCACGTACTACCCGATGACGGTGAAGAAGCACCTGCGCGCCCAGGAGGTCGCGCTGCACAACAACCTGCCGTGCGTCTACCTGGTGGACTCCGGCGGCGCGTTCCTGCCCAGGCAGGACGAGGTCTTCCCGGATCGTGAACACTTCGGCCGGATCTTCTACAACCAGGCGACGATGTCCGCCCGCGGCATCCCGCAGATCGCGGCGGTGCTCGGTTCGTGCACCGCCGGCGGCGCGTACGTCCCGGCGATGAGCGACGAAGCCGTGATCGTGCGGAACCAGGGCACGATCTTCCTCGGCGGGCCGCCGCTGGTGAAGGCGGCGACCGGTGAGGTCGTCACGGCCGAGGAACTCGGCGGCGGCGACGTGCACTCGCGCCAGTCCGGCGTCACCGATCACCTCGCCGACGACGACGCGCACGCGCTGCGCATCGTCCGCCAGATCGTCTCGACGCTCGGCCCGCGCACGCCGCGGCCGTGGGACGTCCTGCCGACCGAGGCGCCCGCCGTCGACCCGGCCGAGTTGTACGGCGTCGTGCCGACCGACCCGCGCACGCCGTACGACGTGCGCGAGGTGATCGCCCGGATCGTCGACGGCAGCCGGTTCGGCGAGTTCAAGAAGGAGTACGGCGCCACGCTGGTCACCGGGTTCGCCCGGATCCACGGCCACCCGGTCGGCATCATCGCGAACAACGGCGTGCTCTTCGCCGAGTCGGCGATGAAGGGCGCGCACTTCATCGAGCTGTGCGACAAGCGTTCGATCCCGCTGCTGTTCCTGCAGAACATCACCGGCTTCATGGTCGGGCGCGCCTACGAGGCCGGCGGCATCGCCAAGCACGGCGCGAAGATGGTCACCGCGGTGGCGTGCGCGCGGGTGCCGAAGCTGACCGTCGTCATCGGCGGCTCGTTCGGGGCGGGCAACTACTCGATGTGCGGCCGGGCGTACTCGCCGCGGTTCCTGTGGATGTGGCCCAACGCGCGGATCTCGGTGATGGGCGGCGAGCAGGCGGCTTCGGTGCTGTCGACGGTCCGCCGTGACTCGATCGAAGCACGCGGCGGCGCATGGTCCACGGAAGAAGAAGAGGCGTTCAAGGACCCGATCCGCGAGCAGTACGAGGCGCAGGGCAGCCCGTACTACTCGACGGCCCGGCTGTGGGACGACGGCGTCATCGACCCGGCGGACACCCGCACGGTGCTCGGCCTCGCCCTCTCGGCCGCGGCCAACGCACCGCTGTCCGAGGTCAACTACGGCGTCTTCCGGATGTGAGGGGCATGTTCGACTCAGTTTTGGTCGCGAACCGGGGCGAGATCGCGGTCCGGGTCATCCGCACGCTGCGGGACCTCGGCATCCGCGCGGTCGCCGTGTACAGCGACGCGGACGCCGACGCCCGGCACGTCCGCGAGGCGCACACGGCCGTGCGGATCGGGCCCGCGGAGGCGTCGAAGAGCTACCTGTCGATCCCGGCCATCGTGGACGCCGCCGTGGCTTCCGGTGCGCAGGCGGTGCACCCCGGGTACGGCTTCCTGGCGGAGAACGCCGAGTTCGCGCGGGCCTGCGAGGCCGCCGGGCTGGTGTTCATCGGCCCGCCGGTCGCGGCGATCGACGCCATGGGCGACAAGATCCGCGCCAAGGCGACGGTGTCGAAGGCCGGGGTCCCGGTCGTCCCCGGTGCGTCCGATGTGGACATCCCGGACGGCGGCTTTGCCGAGGCGGCTGCGAAAGTCGGCTATCCGCTGCTGCTCAAGCCGTCCGCCGGCGGTGGGGGCAAGGGGATGCGCCTGGTGCACGCGCCCGAGGAACTGGACGCCGCGATCGAGTCCGCGCGGCGCGAAGCCAAGGGGTCCTTCGGCGACGACACGCTGCTGATGGAGCGGTTCGTCACGACCCCGCGGCACATCGAGATCCAGGTGCTGGCCGACACGCACGGCAACGTCGTCCACCTCGGCGAGCGCGAGTGCAGCCTGCAGCGGCGGCACCAGAAGATCATCGAAGAAGCGCCGTCGGTGCTCCTGGATCCCGCGACGCGCGAAAAGATGGGTTCGGCGGCGGTCGAGGCCGCGCGCTCGGTCGGGTACGTGGGTGCCGGAACCGTCGAGTTCATCATGTCGGCCCACGACCCGGACGAGTTCTTCTTCATGGAGATGAACACCCGGCTGCAGGTCGAGCACCCGGTCACCGAGCTGGTCACCGGCCTCGACCTCGTCGAGTGGCAGGTCCGGGTGGCGGCAGGGGAACACCTTACCCTCCGGCAGGAAGACGTCGTCCTCAATGGACACGCGGTCGAAGCTCGCGTGTACGCCGAAGACCCGGCGCGCGGCTTCATCCCGACCGGGGGCACGGTGCTGGCGGTGCACGAGCCGTCCGGCGACGGCGTGCGCGTCGACTCCTGGATGGCGCCCGGCGCGGTGGTCGGCTCGAACTACGACCCGATGCTGGCCAAGGTCATCGCCTGGGGCCCGGACCGCGCGGCGGCGCTGCACCGGCTCGACCTGGCGCTGGCCGACACGGCGTTGCTGGGCATCGGCACGAACACGGCGTTCCTGCGCGGCCTGCTGGCCGACGCCGACGTCCGCGCCGGCCGGCTGGACACCGAGCTCGTCGACCGCCGGCTGTCCACTTTGGTCTCAACGGAGGTGCCCGCGGAATTCTTCGTCGCGGCCGCCCTGGACCGGTTCCTGGAGCTGCAGCCGTCCGGACCGGTGGTGGACCCGTGGGACGTGCCGGATGGCTGGCGGATGGGCGGCTCCGGCGGGGTGACGTTCCGGCTGAAGTCCGGCGCCGCCCGCGCGGTGGTCCGGGTGCAGGGCACACCCGCCGCGGCGACGGTGTCCGTCGACGACGCTTCGCCGGTCCAGGTGTCGGCTCGGCGCGACGGCGACGTGCTCGAGATCCGGCACGCGGGCGGGTTCCACCGCTACCGCCAGGCGTGCGCTCCGGACCGGACGGTCTGGCTGGCGCGCGACGGGCTGAGTTTTCCGTTCGGGGAACAGGAGTTCGTGCTGGCGTCGCGCGGAGAGGCCGCCGGCGCCGGCCCGGTCACCAGCCCGATGCCGGGCACGGTGCTCGTGGTGAAGGTCGCGGCCGGTGACGTGGTGCAGGCCGGGACGCCGTTGCTGGTCGTCGAAGCGATGAAGATGGAGCACACGGTCACCGCGCCGATCGACGGTGTGGTCAGCGAACTCCCCGTCCGGGTGGGCCAACAGGTCGCGCTGGACGAAACCCTTGCCGTCGTTACGCCCCAAGAGGAGCAGCAGTGATCGACTTCCGCCTGGACGAGGAGTACGAGTCCCTCCGCAAGACCGTCGAGGACTTCGCGCACGCGGAGGTCGCGCCGGTGATCGGCGACCTGTACGAGAAGGAAGAGTTCCCGTACGCCATCGTCGCGAAGATGGGCGAGATGGGCCTGTTCGGCCTGCCGTTCCCCGAGGAGTTCGGCGGCATGGGCGGCGACTACTTCGCGCTGTGCTTGGCGCTGGAGGAGCTGGCCCGGGTCGATTCGTCGGTGGCGATCACCCTGGAAGCCGGCGTTTCCCTCGGCGCGATGCCGATCTACCGCTTCGGGACGCAGGAGCAGAAGGAGAAGTGGCTCCCTTCGCTGTGCGAGGGCACCGCTTTGGGCGGCTTCGGCCTGACCGAACCCGGCGGCGGTTCGGACGCGGGAGCGACGCGCACGCGTGCCTCTCTGGACGGTGACGAGTGGGTCGTCAACGGCAGCAAGGCGTTCATCACGAACTCGGGCACCGACATCACCCGGTTCGTCACGGCCACCGCCGTCACCGACGTGATGGAGAACGGCCGCAAGGAGATCTCGGCGATCCTGATCCCGTCCGGCACACCGGGCTTCGCGGTGGCCCCGAAGTACTCCAAGGTCGGCTGGAACTGCTCGGACACCCACGAGCTGTCCTTTTCGGACGTCCGGGTGCCGGCGGAGAACCTGATCGGCGTCCGCGGCCGCGGGTACGCGCAGTTCCTGTCTATTTTGGACGAAGGCCGCGTCGCGATCGCCGCGTTGTCGGTCGGTCTCGCGCAGGGCTGCGTGGACGAGTGCCTCCAGTACGTCAAGGACCGGGTGGCGTTCGGCAAGCGGATCGGCGAGTACCAGGCGATCCAGTTCAAGATCGCGGACATGGAGGTCCGCACGCACACCGCCCGCCTGGCGTACTACCAGGCGGCGTCGAAGATGCTGCGCGGCGAGCCGTTCAAGAAGGAGGCGTCGATCGCGAAGCTGGTGGCCTCGAACGCGGCGATGGACAACGCGCGCGACGCGACGCAGATCTTCGGCGGCTACGGGTTCATGAACGAGTTCCCGGTGAGCCGCTTCTACCGCGACGCGAAGATCCTGGAGATCGGCGAGGGGACGAGCGAGGTCCAGAAGATGCTGATCTCACGCCACCTCGGCGTCGCCTGATCAGGGCTGCTGCTGCTGCTTCTTGTCCTCCTCGGCCCAGGCGGCTTCCGCCTGCATCTGGATGTCGGTGAGACCCCGGTCGACCTGCACGATGTCCTTGCCCGCCCAGCCGGCGAAGTTCTTCGAGCTCTTGGCGTCGGACAGCGCCTTCAGCATCGGGTAGTAGTCCGGGTGCTTGGCCTTCAGCCAGTCGTCGACGAACTTCATCTTCTTGTAGCTGTCCCCGAACTTGGTCTTCAGCCAGTCCTCGTGCTTCTTGATCATCGGGAAGTCGTGCTCGCTCAGGTGTGACTGCGGGGACGGCGGCTTGGGCGCGGGTGGCGGGTCCGCGGGCTTCGGCAGCGGCCGCGAGAAGTTCGGGACGGTGCCGTCGCCCGGCGGGCGGGTGCTCGGTGTGGCGCCGCCGGTGCCGGGGCCGTCGTGGGTGACCGCGGTGCCCGGCGGCGCCGGTTTCGGCGGCAGCGGCCGCGAGAAGTTGGGCACGGTGTTCCCGCTCGGGGGCAGGTTCGTCAGCTCGTGGCCCGGGTTCGTGCTGCCCGGCTTCGGCTTGACCAGCTTCGACAGCTGGGTGAGCCGGGCCATGGTGCGCCCGGCGTAGGCGACGACCTTGGCGAGCTTGGCCGCCATCGCCGCCACCTGGATCGAGACCTGCACGACGATCTTGCTCACGCCGACGGCGATCGACGCGCCGAAGGTGAACGCGGCCATCGCGAGGGCGATCAGCATCGTGGAGATGATGTCGCCGAGGATCGTCGTGATGATGTCGCGCAGCAGCGCGCGGACCGCGGCGATCAGCGCCCCGGTGGTCTCGACCATGTAGCCGGCGACGTCCGACGCCTTCGCGTTCGCGTCGATCCAGCCCTTCCGGTCGTCGATCGATTTCTTGAAGCTGTCGTAGCCCTTGCCCTGCCACTGGGTGATCGTCGACTTGAGCGTGTCGTCGAGCTCGGTGCCGGTGTTGCGCAGCGCTTCGCCGATCTTGTGCAGCTCGTTGGCGACCTTCGTGACCTCGGACGGGTTGCCCGCGACCTGGTCCAGCGGCCACTTCAGGAACGAGACGTGCTCGATCAGCCAGCCCAGGCCCGCGGCGATCAGCTTCGAGAGCGGGTCCATGACGAAGGCGACGGTGTCGAGCGTGGCGCTGATCAGGTTGATGCCCAGCTCCACGCTCACGGCCGCGAGGTCGCCGCCGTGTTCGGTCTGGACCTTGCCGATCGAGTCGCCGACCTGCTTCCAGCTGTCGAAGACGCCGGCCCCGGTCGTGGAGTTCGATGCCGTGATGGGAACGGTCACTGGCCCAGCTCCGTCTCGAAGGTGCTCAGACCCTGTGCCGTGTTCGAGTCGTGGGTCGCGTACGTTTCGGCCGCCTTCTTCACGTCGGCGGCGGACTTGCCGATGTCCCCGGCGAGCTTGCCGATCTCCCCGGTGATCACCGCCATCGTGATCCGCGAGGGCACGGCGAGCGCCTGCGCGAGCAGGATGCCGAACGCGGCGTTGTCGAACCCGTTGGCGGCCTGCATCCGGTTCGCGGCGTCCTGCACCGCCGGCTGCGTGCTGCCCGACAGGAACTGGCTGAACTTCTGCAGCTCGGCGGGATCGACCGAGAAACCTGCTCCGGAAACCACCGGTTCTCCTCCGTACTACCAGGGGTTGCTTTCGCCGTCGTCCTCTTCCGGCGCTTGCCGGGGACGGCGGCGCGGCTGACCACGCTGTGGCTGCTGCGGACCCGGCTGTGGCCGGTGCTGCGGGGGCGCCGGAGGCTCCTCGGGCGCCTGCCGCGGTGCGGAGGCGCCGCCGGCGTCGGGTTCCGGCTCCGGCAAGAACTCGTCGAGCAGCTCCCGGGCGGCCGAGTTCTCGCCGACCATGCCGCTGAACGCGTCGGCGACCTCGGCCGAGACCTTCTGCTGCGCCCGGCCGATCAGCTGCAGCACCAGGCCGGACAGGGTTTGCGGGGAACGTTCGTACGCGCGGGGTCCGAACCGGAGGTCCTGGAGGACGCCGCTCGGGCCGACGGTCACCGTGACCGCGCCGTCCGGCGACCGCACGGTGGCGACGGCGGACCGGAGCTTCTCCTGAGCCGCTGCGGCTTTCGCCCGGATTTCCTCGAGTTCGACAGTGAACGCGGCCAACGGATCGCCGCCGGAAGGCATTGACTGGGTCAATTCGTCCTCGTCGCGAGAGAAGTCGTGAACGAACGAAGTCAATCAGCGCTCGTTGAACTCCGGATGACGCCGACCGAGCCACCGGCTGAACGCGCCCCCGCTGGACAGCGATAACTATACCGGTATAGTTATCGTCATGGTCGAGATAAAAACGGAGTCCGAGCTGGCGATGATGCGCGAAGCGGGCCGGGTGGTGGCGAACACCCTGCACGCGGTCAAGGAGGCGGCCGCGATCGGCGTCTCGCTGCGTGAGCTGGACGAAGTCGCCGCCCACGTCATCAGCGAAGCCGGCGCGAAACCGTCGTTCCTGCACTACCAGCCGCGGTCGGCGCCGACGCCCTACCCGAACGTCCTCTGCGCCAGCGTCAACGACGTCGTCGTGCACGGCATCCCGACCGCGTACCGCCTCCAGGACGGCGACCTGGTCAGCATCGACTGCGGCGCCATCCTCGACGGCTGGAACGGGGACGCGGCGATCAGCTTCGTCGTCGGCAACGCCGATCCCGCCGACCTCGCGCTCATCGAGGCCACCGAGCGGGCGCTGGCCGCCGGGATCGCCGCCGCCCAGCCGGGTGCGAAGCTCGGCGACATCTCGTCCGCGATCGGCGCCGCCGGCCGCGCACGCGGCCACGGCATGCTCGAGGACCACGGCGGCCACGGGATCGGCCGCGCGATGCACGAAGACCCGCACCTGCCGAACGAGGGCCGCGCGGGTCGCGGGATGCGGCTCAAGCCGGGACTCGCGCTGGCGATCGAGCCGATGCTCACCCGGGGCGGCGACGCCTACCGCTACGCCGACGACGGCTGGTCGATCCTCACCGTGGACGGCAGCCGGGCCGCGCACGTCGAGCACACCATCGCCATCACCGAAGACGGCCCGCGGGTGCTCACCGTGCGGTAGACAAGGGGAATGGACAACATCGTCATCCGTTCGGGTGATTCGGGGGACACGGACACGCTGCTGGGCTTCTTCGACGAAGCCATCGAATGGCTGGTCGCCCGCGGCAGTTCGGGGCAGTGGGGGACCGAACCGTGGAGCCGGGTCCCGAAGCGCGTCGAGGGGGTCAAGGGCATGGCGGCGGACCCGGGCCTGCGGATCGCGGTGGTCGACGGCGAGGCCGCCGGCGCGCTGATCGTCTCGGAGGAGCACGACCGGCACGTGCCCGCGGTCGACGAGCGCGAGCTGTACATCCGGCTGCTCATCACGTCGCGGCGGTTCACCGGGCGGCGCGTCGGCGGGCGCCTCGTCGAGTACGCGCTCGACGAGGCGCGGCGGCGCGGCATCGACCTCGTGCGCGTCGACTGCTGGGCCGGGGGTGACGGCGAACTGCAGCGGTACTACGAGAGCCAGGGGTTCAAGCCGACCGTCCGGTTCAACGTCGGCGAATGGGTCGGGCAGGTGCTGGAGCAGCGCGTGGGGTAGCGCGACGCGGCGGCACGGGTGACACTGTTGACGCGGTGCCAACAGACGAAGGAGTCGCCATGGCCGAGGAACTCGCGGGCAAGGTCGTCGTCATCACCGGCGGCGGGCAGGGGATCGGCGCGGCAACCGCGTCGGCGCTGTCCCGGCTGGGCGCGAAGGTGGTGATCGGCGACCTCGACCAGGTCCGGGCGGAGAAGACGGCCGGCGAGCTGGGTGCCGACGCGCTGCCGCTGGACGTCACCGACATCCGCGGGTTCACCGAGTTCCTCGACGAGGTCGAACGCCGGCACGGCCGGATCGACGTGCTGATCAACAACGCCGGCATCATGCCGCTCGGCAACCTCGATGAGGAGAGCGACGCGACGACCCGGCGTCAGCTGGAGATCAACCTGCACGCCGTCATCCACGGCACGCGCGAGGCGGTGCGGCGGATGCGGCCGCGGCGCGGCGGGCACATCGTCAACGTCGCTTCGTTCGCGGGCAAGGCCGGTTTCCCCGGCGCGGCGACCTACTGCGCGACCAAGCACGCCGTCGTCGGGCTGTCCGAGGCGGTGCACCTGGAGCTGCACGGCAGCGGCGTCCACGTCTCGTGCGTGATGCCGGGCATCGTGCGGACGGAGCTCGCGAGCGGCCTCGGCGAGGCGAAGATGTTCAAGTCCGTGCGGCCGGAAGATGTGGCCGACGCCATCGTATCCGCACTGCGGAAGCCTCGTTTCGACGTTTTCGTGCCCCGCTCGCTGGGCACTATGGGCAAGCTCACGCGGCTGCTGCCGCGGCGGGCGGGTGAAGCGCTCGCCCGGACGTTGAAAGCGGACCGGCTTTTGGCTTCAGCAGCCCATTCCCCGGCCCGCGCGGCGTACGAAGCACGGGCCGCGGAGAGCGGGCCGGGGGTAACTCGGACGGACCAGTGACTGTCCGAATTGGACGTGCTTGCCAGGTGCTCGCGGGTGAGGTGCTGTTGAGTCCGCCCGCCCGGCCCGGCAAGATTGCCTCCGGATCCGCTTTTGGGAGGCGCGAGAAATGGTTTCACCACCCGCACGGCTGGCCGCCGCGGCGTCGAACGTGGTCGGCAAGGTGCTGCACGGCGGCGTCGCCGACCTGCGCCCGATGCCGCGGGTGCTGATCGACCAGGGCCCCAACCGCTCGCTGTACCGCATGACGCACAGCGGCGGGACGGTGTCCGGCCCGCCGATCCTGCTGGTGCCACCGCTGGCCGCGCCGGCGATCTGCTTCGACCTGCGCCGCGGCTGCAGCCTCATCGAGCACCTGATCGAGGGCGGCCGCAACACCTACCTCGTCGACTACGGCATGGTGGCGTTCTCCGACCGGCGCCTGGGCATCGAGCACTGGATCGACGAGGTGCTCCCACGCGCGATCCGGCGCGTGAGTGCGGACGCCGGCGGCCAGGACGTGCACCTGGTGTCGTGGTCGCTCGGCGGGATCTTCTCGCTGCTGGTGAACGCCGACCGCCCGGACCTGCCGATCGCCTCGATCACCGCGATCGGCTCGCCGGTCGACTTCACGGCCATCCCGATCGTGGCGCCGTTCCGCCCGCTGGTGGACCTGACGAACGGCCACCTGCTGACCCCCATCTACCGCGTGTTCGGCGGCGCACCGTCCTATTTGGTCAGCCGCGTGTTCCGCGCGACGGGCATCAGCAAGGAAATCGCCAAGCCGCTGGCGATCCTGTCCCACCTCGACGACCGCGATTACCTGGCCCAGATCGAGGCGGTCGACCACTTCATGAGCAACATGTACGCGTATCCGGGCCGCACGTTCGGCCAGCTGTACCACCGATTGTTCCGCACGAACGACCTGGCGGAGGGCAAGGTGGACCTGAACGGCCGGATCATTTCGCTGTCTTCGGTCCGCGTGCCGACCCTGGTGGTGGCGGGCGAGAACGACACGATCGCGCCAAGGCCCTCGGTGGAGCGCGTGGTGGAGCTGCTGGACAAGGCCCCGGAGGTCCGCTTCAAGACGGCGCCGGGTGGGCACCTGGGCGTCCTGACGGGCCGGAAGGCGCGAGGCACGACGTGGCGCTACCTGGACGAGTTCCTGGACGACCGGATCGCGTCGTCCTGACTCGGTTGCTCAATCGAACAGCATGACGATGTACAAGGCAGCGAAGACGGCGATGACCGCGTAGGCGCCGATACTCGATTTGAGCGCCCTGCTGACCCACGACATCCGGAGATCGCGTGCCTTGCCGTCGATGGTGATCGACACCGGCTTCCCCGCCCCGAACGAACCACCGCGCGCGGCCGTCTTCACCTGGGCGCTGAGGCCTTCCTCCTCCAGTTCCCGGGCCGAGAGGATCCAGTAGGTGAAGTAGTCGAAACCGCGTTTGGTCTGCGCCCACCAGACCAGACACAGCACGAGCCCGGCGACGGGCAGCCCGATGGCGAAGGCGCGGGACACTCGTGCGCTGCCGAGCGTGAGGCCGTAGATGGCCAGTACGATGCTGTTCGCGACCAGGAAAGCGTTGAACTTGGTCCACACCAAGTTCGCCTCCCCGACCCACAACGCGACCGCGGCCTGGTAGCCGACTTGCGCGTCCGTGGGGTTGGCGGGTGGGGTAGCCGATTCGCTCATGACGTCCTCAGGTGGGCGGGGTGCCGGACATCCAAGCCATCGTAAGTTCCCGGTGAATCGCTACATCGGAAGCAACCCGGCCCTCCGCCACACGTCGCCCTGCATCCCGCTACCGGCCGTTGTCACGATCCGGCGTCGGGATGGAGGTCTCCTACGACGGTGCGTAACAGAGATCGAGTCACGACTACCGCGGCCACGCGGACCCGGGGCTTCACGCTCCGGACGTACATGCACCTCGTCTCGTCGAGCCACCAGCGGGCGCGTGAGGCCGTCGACGCGATGTTCGGACGGCCTGCCCTCGACGACGGCCTGGAGGTGGCCTGATCATGAAGGCCCGTCCCCGCCGACGCGAAAGCCGCCCGGTCGCACAGCCCCGAGAAGGGCAAGCGACCGGGCGGATTTCCGTTACATCACAACTACTTCAGCTCAGCCGAAGACTTCCCGAGGATCCGGCGAGCCACGATCAGCTGCTGAATCTGCTGCGTCCCCTCGAAGATATCCAGAATCTTCGCGTCCCGCGCCCACTTCTCGAGCAGCGACTCTTCGCTGTACGCCCCGGTAAGCTCGACGCACTTCAGTGCGATCTCCACCACCGATCGCCCCGCCTTGGCCTTCGCCATGGATGCCTGCAGGGAGTTCGGCTGGCGGTTGTCGGCCATCCACGCCGATTCCAGTGTCAGCAGGTACGCCGACTCGTAGTCCGCTTCCAGGCGGAGGAACTCCGCCGCGGCCGCGTGCTGGCTGTTCGCCGGGCGGTCGTAGTCGATGGTGACACCGGCCGCGGTGAGGATCTCGCGCGTCTCCTCCAGCGCCGCGCGGGCCACGCCGATCGCCATCGCCGCCACCAGGGGCCGGGTGTTGTCGAACGTCTGCATGACGCCCGCGAAACCCTTTTTCGTGTCGATTTCCGGTGTGCCCAGCAGGTTTTCGCGAGGCACGCGGCAGTTCTCGAAGCGCAGTACCGCCGTGTCGGAGGCGCGGATGCCGAGCTTGTGCTCGGTGCGCACCACCTCGAAGCCCGGCGTGCCCTTCTCGACCACGAACGACTTGATCGCCGCGCGGCCCTTGCTCTTGTCCAGCGTCGCCCACACGACCACCGCGTCCGCGCGCTCGCCCGACGTCACGAAGATCTTCTCGCCGTTCAACACGTAGTGGTCGCCGTCGAGACGAGCCGTCGTGCTGACCGCCGCCGAGTCCGACCCGAAGGCGGGCTCGGTGATCGCCATCGCGGCCCACATGCCGGAGAAGCGCTCGAGCTGCTCGTCCGTCGCCACCGAGCCGATCGCCGCGTTGCCGAGGCCCTGGCGCGGCATCGACAGCAGCAGGCCGACGTCACCCCAGCACATCTCGATCGTGCCGAGGACGACGTTCAGGTTGGCGCCGTTGCGATTTCCCTTGGCCGAATCGTCGGAACCGGAGCGGCGTACCCCCGCCGCGCCCGCGCCGCCCTCTCCGGAGGAGTTGAGGCCGTCCAGCAGCGCCGCGAACATGTCCAGCTCGGCCGGGTACGTGTGCTCCGCGCGGTCGTACTTGCGCGAGATCGGCCGGAACACCTCGGCCGCGGCCTGGTACGCCTGGTTGATCAGCGCGCCGGCCTTCTTGGGGACTTCCAGGTTGATCATGACTTGCCTTTCCGAAGCCTAGAGAAGGACGGCGCCTTCCATGACGCCGATGGCCCGCAGGTCCCGGTACCAGCGCTCGACCGGGTGCTCCTTGACGAAGCCGTGCCCGCCGAGCAGCTGCACGCCCGCGTTGCCGATCTGCATGCCCTTGTCCACGGCCAGCTTCCGCGCCAGCGCGACCTCGCGGGCGTAGGACTTGCCCTGCTCGGCCCGCGCCGCGGCGCGCAGCGTCACCAGCCGCAGGCCCTCCAGCTCGATCGCGATGTCGGCGACGGAGAACGCCACCGCCTGCCGGTGGCTGATCGGCTCGCCGAACGCCGTCCGCTCGTTGACGTAGGGGACGACGTAGTCGAGGACGGCCTTCGCGGTGCCGGCGGCCAGCGCCGCCCAGCCGAGCCGCGACAGCCGGACGACCTCGGCGAAGACGTCCGCCTTCCCGCCGCCGAGCAGCGCGCCCGCGGGCAGCGCGACCTGCTCGAGGTGCAGCTTGCCGGTCGCGGCGCCGCGCAGGCCCATCGCCGGCTCGGCCTCGATGGACACCCCGGCGTTCGACGACTCGACGAGGAACAGTGCCGGGCCGCGGCCTTCGAGGTCGGCCGACACGATGAACAGCTCCGCCTGCGTCGCCCGCGGGACCAGCGACTTCACCCCGTCGAGCTGGTAGCCCTTCGGGGTGCGGCGCGCCTTCGTGGCGGGCTTGAAGGGGTCGTAGAGCGCTTTCTGCTCCTGCAGCGCCAGCGCCGCGGCCGGGACGTGCTCGCCGGTGAAGGCGGGCAGGTAGTCGGCCTGCTGCTGCTCGTCGCCCCAGCTGACCAGCGCGGTGCTCACCGCCGACGGCGCGAGCACGGCCACGGCCAGGCCGAGGTCGCCGTGCGCAAGCGCTTCCGCGACGAGCGCGTTGGTCACCACCGAGCGTTCCGTGCCGATGCCGCCGAGCTCCTCGGGGATGCCGACCAGGCTGATGCCCAGCTCGGCGGCCCGGCTCAGCAGTCCCTCGGGCGCCTCGAGCTTGGCGTCGGCGTCGGCGGCGGCCGGCCGCAGCTGCTCGGCGGCGAACTCCGTCACCGTTTCGACGATGAGCTGCTGGTCCTCGGTCGGCGTGAGGTCGAACAGCCCGGTGTCGGCGGTCGGCGCGAGCCGGGCGGGCTTGCCCAGCTTCTGCACCGACTTGAACGACCGGGTCGCCGCGCCGGCGACGCGGAAGCCGTTGCGCGTCCCCGCCGTGACCAGGCCTTCGAGGGGCTTGCGCAGCCCGGCCCGATCGACGACCTTGCTCCCGGCCAGCCGGGTCAGCGCGGACAGGCCCCAGCCCATCGCGTCCCGTTTCCTTGGCGCAGCCATGTGGCCCTCCATCCCGTTACCTACTCGCGAGTAGGTTAACCCGGGAGACGGCGCAGCGCCAGTGCGGGGTCACTTACGCGTGGGCGGTGTGCACTTTCCTGCGCCACTCGGCGAACCGGATGCGCTCGAAAGTGATGAGCCCGAGCACCAGGGCGGCGGCGATCAGCAGCAGGACGGCCGCGGGCACGTGCTCCAGCAGCGGCGTCGCCGCGACCAGCAGCACGCCGAGGACCAGCCGCTGGACGTTCCAGCTGCCGAGGTTGCGCTTGCGGAGGGCACTCAGCGTGATCAGGTAGAGCGCGAGGCCGCCGGTGAGCGTCCAGATCGGCACGCCGTGCAGCGCTTCGCCGGGGGTGTGGTGCTCGGTGTCGGCGATGTAGAGGAACGCCTTCTTCAGGCCGAGGGCGACCAGCACGATCCCGGCGATCAGCGGCAGGTGCAGGAAGGTGTAGGAGTCGGTGGCGAGCTTCGCGCGTTCGACCCCGGTCGCGGTGGTCAGGCGGTGCTCGGACACGCGCGCGACGACGTCGAAGTACGTCCACCACATCCCGGCGGCCAGCGTCAGCCCGCACACGGCCGCGCCGGCGACCAGCCACGACATCGGCAGCGCCCCGATCCCGATGCCGATCGCGACGATCGACTCGCCGAGCGCGATGATCACGATGAGCCCGAACCGCTCGGCGAAGTGCGCGGGAGCGTTCAGCCGCCACCCGTCCGGCCCGGCGAGGTAGACGTTGAGGTAATCGATTCCCAATGCCACCACCCACAACCCCAGCTGCCAAGGCCCGCTGAGGAACGCGGCGACGGCCAGCAGCCCGACACTCGGCAGCAACCCGACGAACATCTTGAGCAGTACCCGCCGGAGCCCGGGGTCGTGCTTCGCGGCACCGAGGTAGGCCACGAGGTGCAGCAGCCGCACGAGCGCGTAGCAGGCCACGAACAGCGCGGGGGTGAACAACCCGCCGGGATGGTCGGCAAAGGCTTCCGGGATGGTCAGCGACACCAGGAACATGGCGGCCATGGCCCCGAACATCGCCAGCCGCGCGATCCCGTGGTCGACGTGGATGGTGGTGGCGAGCCAGGCATAACTGCACCAGCACCACCACAGTACGGCGAGCATGGCCACCCCCTGCCCGACGCCGGCAGGGCTCAGGTGGTCGGCCATCAGCTGGGTGACCTGGGTGATGGCGTAGACGAAGACCAGGTCGAAGAAGAGTTCGATGGTGGAGACGCGGTGGTCCTCATCCGCGCTCACCAGCTGCAGGCGTCTCGTGGGCACGCCGAATTATGGACGAAACAAGGTCAAGAAGGTCCGGTTTCGGCGTAACGCCCTGCGCGAACATGGCCGAGTGTGCATGGGTCTGGGACAATGAGCGACGGGACGTGGGGAGGTGGGCCATGCATCCGGCTGCGCACCACAAGACGATCATGGCCGTCGACATCGCCGGCTACAACGACCCGAGCCGGACCATGGCCCACCTGCGGGAGGTGCACGAGGGCCTGTGGCAGGTCCTGCGCACGACGTTCGCGGAAACGGGTATCCCGTGGGACGTCTGCTTCGTCGAGAACACCGGCGACGGTGCGATGATCCTGCTGCCGCCGGAGATCGCGAAAGCGGACCTGGTGGCCCAGTTCCCCAGTCGCATGCACGACGAGCTGCGCCGCTACAACCACGTGCACGCAGCGGAGGCCCAGGTCCGGCTCCGGATGGCCGTGCACGCCGGCGAGGTGGCCCAGGGCAGCCACGGCTCGATCAGCCAGGCCGTGAGCTTCACGTTCCGCATCCTCGACGCACCGGAAGCCAAGGCGGCGCAGAAGGAGGCGCAAGCCGACCTGGCGTTGATCACCTCGGATCTGCTCTACCAGGACGTCGTCCGCCAGGATCCGGCCGCCGATCCGAAGGCGTTTCGACAGATCCCGGTGAAGGTCAAGGTCGGGGAGAACGCCGCGTGGGCGTGGCTGCGCCTGCTCGGAACGGTGAACGGTGTGCCAGTTCCCGCCTCGGAGACGGCGAAGCATGCCACCTTCCCCGCCTTGGTCGACGCTTTGCTCGCGGTGCCCTGTGTGCGGAAGTCGGAAAGCCGCCAGTTGCTGCTGGAGCTGTTCTCCCGCCGGGAAATCGCCGATGTGGTTCCGTACCACGGAGAAGATCGGCTGCACGTGATTGCGCTCGCGAGGACCTGTCAGCGTTTTGCCGGAGGATTGGCCGATCTGCTCGACGCGATCCGGATGATCGAACCGGAATCGCCGCAGGTCGAAGCGCTCGCCAAGGTCATCGGCCGCTGGCCGGGCGAGCGGTCGCGCTGACGCTTGTCCACCTTTTGCCCCTTTTCCGGGCCGGTGCGCTCGGTAGACTCACGATTCCCGAGCCTCGCGCGAGCCCCGGGGGAGGTGGTTCGTCAGGTGTCGGCCGGTGAACGGGCTTTCAGGCCCGGACGTGAGTTCCGTTCCTGGCCGGGCACGACGATCGCGGTCCGGGAAGCGATCGTGAACGTCCTCGCTGCAGCCGGTCTCGCCATCGATCCCGCCGGTCGCACGCTGTTGCTCGACCTGATCCACGACAATCTCGGCTTTCCGCTCACGATTCCGGAACAGGTGGCCGGCCGCGATCACCTCATCGAAGTGGTGAACGCCTGTGCCAAGGTCGACGACGGGATGAACGCACTTGCCGACGCCATCCGCATGATGCGGCCGGATTCCCCGGAGTCGGACCAGGTGCGCCGGCTGGTGCACCAGCCTCGCATGCACGACCTCCTGCCGGATGCGGAACTGCTGTGGCTGCGCTCGATGTTGTACGGTCTGGTCCCGCCGCGACTGAGCTCGGCGGTCCGCCAGGCGGCCGCGCCCGGCTCGCCGCCACCCGGGATCCGTGACGCGTGGGACGCCTTCTGCGCCCTCTCCGACTTCAACACCCCGGTCAGCGGTTTGCCGCCGGCGCTGGCATTCGTCGAGCACATCGCCGCGAAATGCGCCCGAGGGCTGGCCGGTGAACTGCGGACGTGGAACGAACGGCAAGCGCGCCGCCTCCAGGCCGAAGCCGCTCTGCGGGAACTGCGGACGGAACCGCAACCGGACTCCCCCGCCAGCTCGCGGCTGCACTTGATGATCGTGGTCCAGCCCGACGGCATCGACCCCGGACGGCACCTGGTTTCCTTTTGGCGCCAGGATGTTCCCGGAGAATGGCCACCCGCGCGGGGCGGCCTCGATACGGTGGCCGGTGACCAGCTCGAATACCACGTCGACACGCTCGTCGTCGACGCCGAAAAGGCGTGGGCGGAGTACCGCGGTGAAGTCGCGATCGAATTCGTGCTGCCGAGATCGCTGCTGCACCTGCCGGTGCACCTGTGGTGCAAGGAGCACGAGACCGGGGATCCGCGCCCGCTGTTCCTGGATTATCCGATTGTGGTGCGCTCGCTTGAGCGAATGCGGTCGCCGCAGTGGCATCGCGCCTGGCGAACGCGGTGGGACGCAATGATGAACGATCCTTCGGCCGAACGGGTGTATTTCTGCAGCGCCGATGACACCGGCGAACGGCACTTGCTCGACGCGATCCTCAGCGAGGACCAATGGGTCCTCATGGTGCTCGCGGCAGCCCCTCCATTGCGGCCGCGGCCAGGGGAAGACGAGCTTGCGGCCGGATTGCGGTCCGGGCTCCCGGCATTACTATGGCACCCCGAGGCTTCGTTGGATCTCTTGCGAGAGGTGGTCACGTGGCTCGTCGACGGCGGTGGTCTCACGGATCTTCCGGCCCGGGTGCAGAAATCACGGCGTGCCGCATTCCGGAAATCGACCGTTCCGGTGGGGTTGAGCGTGCTCCGCAATCTCGTCATCCTTTGGGACGATCCGGCGCGGCTGGTTTTCCTCGACAGTTCGCCGTTCCGGCCCGGTCCGCTACCGGGGAGTGCCGATGAGCGAGGCCGGGCCTCCTGACACCCCGCCGGGCTGGTGGATCTACCGCGGTACCGGCGTTCCGGCGCCCGAGCGAACCGGCCTCCTCCCGCCGCCGCCACCGTGGCGGGAGTTCGACGGCGGACCCCTCCTCGACGACGTACCGGTCCCGCCCGATGACGGCGAGATGAGGCGGCGGTTGGGCGCGGCCAGCATCGAATCCGTGCCCCGGGCTGACGTGCACGAAGTCGATATGGTCAACGCGGCGCTCTACCTCCGCCGTCCCCTTCTCGTGACTGGACGGCCCGGAAGCGGGAAGTCGAGTCTGGCCTTCCGGATTGCGCGAGAACTCGGGCTGGGCCGCGTGCTCCAGTGGCCCATCACTTCGCACACGACCGTGAAGATCGGGCAGTACGGCTACGACGCGATCGGCCGGGCCCAGGCCGCCGGTGCCCGATCGGCCATGGCCGGCGGTGCGCCCGGCGAGCCGGTGGAACCCCCGATCGGCGACTTCGTCCGGCTGGGCGAACTGGGTACGGCGTTCCTGCCCCGCCGTCGGCCCCGCGTCCTGCTGATCGACGAACTGGACAAGTCCGAAGCCGACCTGCCCAACGACTTGCTCAGCCTGTTCGAAGACGGCGAGTTCGAGATCCCGGAGCTGGTCCGGATGGCGCGGCGGACACCGGTGGTCGAGGTCTTCACCGCTGATCCCGACTCGACGGCGCAGGTTGTCGGCGGCCGGATCCGCTGCCACGCGTTTCCGGTCGTCGTGATCACCAGCAACGGCGAACGGGACTTCCCGCCCGCTTTCCTGCGCCGCTGCCTGCGCTACGAAACCAAGGACCCGGATGTCGGCCAGCTGGTCGCGATGGTCGCCGCGCACATGCTCGACCCGGCCGATGAGCACCGGTCGCGGATCATCGAGGAGTTCGTCAGCCGCAGCGAGGCGTTCGGGGGACTGCCCGTCGACAAGCTGCTGGAGGCCGTCTATCTCGCCACCTCCGGGGCATACCGCGAAGACGCTTCCTGGCCGAGGCTGGTCGACGCACTGTGGCGGCAACTGAGCTCGTTGGCCTCCTGACGTGCCGCCGGAGCCTCCCGAACCCGCCGTCGCCAAGCTGAGTTGGAGCGAGGTGGGCGACGCGGTCTGGCTCGCGATGGCGATCGGGGATTCCGCGCCGCGCGCGCACCCCGAGTTCGACGAGCCCGAGGAGGCGGCTGTTCGGGAAGATGCGGACGGTGATGCACCCGAACCGCCTGAAGAACCGGCCGGCCCGACGACGCCGCCATTCGGCTTGGGATCCGAGCTTCTGGTCAAGGCGCTGGTCAAGAGCGCGGACATCGCCGGAGCCGGGAACGCGGCTGGGACACAGGCACCGTCGCGTTTCTTGCCGGAGGCGGCCGCGATCGTCCGGGCACTCCGTCCGTTGAAGCTGGTTCGTCCCTCGCGCGCCGACGACGACGCGGTGCTGGACGAAGACCTGACTGCGGAACAGGCGGTAGAGGACCAGCTCTGGCTGCCGCGCACGAAACCCGCCATGGTCCGCGGATTGGACCTGACCGTCGTAGTCGACTCGAGCCCGTCAATGGCACTGTGGCAGCCCACTGTCGCGGCCTTCCTCACGCTGCTGCGTCGGCTCGGTGCGTTCCGCGCCATTCAGATCCGGCTGCTGGAGACGGACAAGCGGACCGGCGAAGGCGTGTCGGGACCGGTGCTGCGGGGCGGCACGCCGGGCGCGCCGGAACGCCAGCCGGCCGAACTGCTCGATCCGTCCGGGCACCGGCTGCTGCTCGTGCTGACGGACGGAATGGGCGAATCCTGGCGCGAAGACGTCGTCTCCCCGCTGTTGGCGCAGTGGGGCCGGACGATGCCGGTGGCTGTCGTCCACATGCTGCCGCAACGGCTCTGGGGCCGGGCGGGTCCGCAGTTGCACCAAGCCAGGCTGACGACGCCCGGGCCATTCCGACCTAACCGCCGCTACGGGCTCGAGCTGCCCGACTCCTGGCTGACGGGCGAGGACCCGAAGACGGCGGGAGCCGGCGCCGTGCCGATCCCGGTCGTCGAACTGGATCCGCGCTGGCTTTCCTGGTGGGTGCGGATGATCGGTCGCGCCCAGCCGGAACCCGCGCAGGCGGTCGTCATGCTGGCGCGTACCCAGCCCGAGCCCGTGGAGCCGTGGGAAGAACTGCAGGGACCGGAACTGTCGGCGGGCGACCGCGTCAAGCACTTCCACGGCGTCGCGTCGCCGTCGGCGTTCCGGCTGGCGACCTTGCTGGCGGCGGTGCCGGTGAGCCTGCCCATCGCGCGGTTCGTCCAGGCCGAGCTCGTGCCCGAGGCGGCCACCGCCGACCTGGCGGAGGTGTTCGGTAGCGGTCTGCTCGACGTGCCGCCGGCCTCCGGCACCGGCCGCCACTGGGACGACATAGTCTACGAATTCCCCCTTCCGGTACGGGAGGCGTTGCTGGCCGCGGGCCGGCGATCGGACACGGCCCGGGTGGTGGTCACCACCACCCGGCACTTCGGTGACCGCCACCCGGTCCTGCTGCGAGTCGCCGAAGCGCTGGACGATCCCCAGGGCGCGCCGCTGCCCGAGGCGGACGCTGACCACCTGCCGGAAGCGGCGCTGGAACGCGCGGTGATGCGAGCGCTGTCCGGTCCGTACGCCGAACGAGCGGATCGCTTGTTGCGGTGGGAGTCCGAGCTGGCCGCGCCGACCGGCGCCGGAGCCGGCGTCCCGCCCGTGATCACCACCGAAACTCTCGTCGCCGACGTCCACGACGAGGCGGCAGATTCCCTGCAGCGCGTCCGCCAATTCACCACCGACGCGCCGACTGTCTGGGGTGCCGTGCCGGCGCGGAACCCGGACTTCACCGGCCGGCACCGGTTGCTCGAGAACCTGGCCGAAGGTCTGCGCAACGGTGGTCGCGCCGTGCTCCACGGCACCGGCGGACTCGGCAAAACCCAGGTGGCCACGGAGTACGTCTACCGGCACCTGGGCCGGTACGACCTGGTGTGGTGGGTCAGAGCCGCGCAGGAGACCCAGATCCGGGCGTCGCTTACCGAACTGGCCCGCCAGCTCCGGCTGGCCGGAGCCGCTGAGGCGGTCACCGCGGTGCCAGCCGTTCTCGAAGCCCTGCGAGCGGGCGAGCCCTACCGACGTTGGCTGCTGGTGTTCGACTCGGCCGACGACCCTGATCCGGCGCTACCGCTCCTGCCCACCGAGGGCCCGGGCGAGATACTCGTGACGACGAGGAACCCCGAGTGGTCGGACGTCTTCCCGCAGCTGCTCGAGGTGGAACCGTTCACCCGTGAGGAAAGCAAGGAACTGCTCAGCCTCCACGACCCGCAGCTCGGCCCGGAGCAAGCCGACCAGCTGGCGGCGCGGCTCGGTGACCTGCCGTTGGCGCTGGCCCAGGCCGCCGCGTTGAGGACCGAGATCGCCATGCCGGTGGGTGAATACCTGCGGCGATTCGACGACAAAACCGCGGAGATTCTCGCCACTTCGGCACCTACCGAGTACGAAGTGCCCATCGCCGCGGCCTGGAACGTGTCGTTCGACGAGCTCGGGACGCGCAACCGCGCCGCCCACCAGCTGTTGCAGGTGTGCGCGTTCTTCGCTCCGGAACCGATCTCCCGAAGCATCTTCGCTGGAGTCCGGCGGCTGTCCATCGCCCCCGAGCTCGACGCTGCCATGTGTGACCCCACCCAGCTCGACCAGGCTCTGCGGGACATCAACCGGTGGGGGTTGGCCAAAGTCGACCACCGGTCCGACACTCTCCAGCTGCACTGGCTGGTCCAGCTGGTGCTGCGCAACCGCATGAGCGAAGTGCACCGCCGGGACGTCCAGCACAGCGCCCACCTGCTGCTCGCCAACCGCGATCCCGGTGACCCGGCCTCGGCTCGCCTGTGGCCGCAGTACCACACGGTGCTGCCGCACATCTACGCTGCGGACCTCATCGACTGCGATGACGACTGGGTGCGGGAACTCGTCATCAACCTCATGAAATTCCTCCACTTCTGGGGTGACCACACCGGCGCGACCCTGCTCGCCCAGCGAGTCGCCGCCACGTGGACCGACCGCTTCGGGGAAGCCGACCCATTGACATTGGAGGCGTCCGAGCGGCTCGGCTTCTTCCTGTGGGTCCTCGGCCGGTACGAAGAGGCGGAGGCGATCAACAACCGCACCCTCCGCCTTTACCAGGAAAAGGAGACCGGCGGGCAGCGGTCGGAACAGACCTTGAACGCCCAGCTGTCGGTGGCCGTCGTGCTGAAGGCCCGCGGGGACTTCGCCGGGGCGCGAGAGCTGAATCTGGCGACCTACCACGAAGCCGTCGCGATCCTCGGCACCAATGAGCCCAAGACCCTGACCGCCGCGCACGACCTGGTGGTTTCCTTGCTTCTCACCGGGGAGTACGACGAGGCGCGGCGGATCGGGGAGGACACCTACGCGCGGTGCGCGGACATCCTGGGCCCGGACAACGCGGCCACCATCAGCACGCTCAACATCTTGGCGATCTGCCGTCGCGAAATCGGCGACTACGCCCTCGCGCGGCTGGAACTGCAGAAGATCGTGGAGCGGGTCCGCCGCCTCTTCCGCGACGACAATGCCGGCGTCGTCCGGCGGGAGTACCACCTCGCCGTCGCGTTGCGAAAGGACGGTGAACACACCGCGGCGCTGGCGCTGTCGCGTAGCACGCTGGAGCGGTTCCGTTCCCGCTACGGACTCAGCCACCCCAATACGTTGCCCTGCGCGCTGGCACATTCGATCGACCTGCGGTACGCCGGGGAGCTCGAGGCGGCCAGGAGCCTCGGGCAGCAGGCGGTCGACCTGTACCGGAGCAGCCTCGGCGCACGGCACCCCCACACACTGGTGTCGGAAATCGACCTCGGCGTGACACTCCGGTTGCTCGGCGACTTCTCGCGGGCGCGGAAGCGGGACGCCGAAGCGTTCCGCAACCTGCGCAAGGTCCTCGGCGCCGATCATCCGCACACGGTCGCGGCGGCGATCGACCTCGCGAACGACGAAGCCCTCTTCGGCTCACCTCGCGCAGCGGCCGAGCGGCTCTTGGTGCGGGACACCGAAAGCCTGGCGCGCGCCCGCCGCACGCTCGGCGAGGACCACCCGACCACCTTGGCGGCGCAGCTCAACCGAGCGCTCGACCTGCGCTGGGTGGGCCGGGAACGCGAAGCCGCCTTGCAGCAGCAGGACGTCGTAGCGCGCTACCGGCGAGTGCTCAGAGGCGATCACCCCATGACGGTCGCCGCCGAGCAGGGCTCGCGGGCGGTGTGCGATATCGACCCGACACCGCTGTGACGGCTCAGCACCCGGCCCCGGCCAGCCAGCGGGCGACCTCTTCGGGAGTCGGCGGGGCGCCCGTCCGCGACTCGAGAAGTCCGCGGTGCACCGCCCGGACCAGCTCGGGCCGAGAGAGCAGGAGCTCCGCCGTGGCCACGTCGCCGGTCACCTGCAGCGCGAGCCCGAGTCCGATCAAGGCGTTCGGCCCGTCGGGGTCCTTGACGAGTTCAGCCCGGTAGCCGTCCAGTGCGTCCTCCGCGCGGCCGTCCACCAGCGCGAAGTCCGCTTCCGATGCGCCGGGAACCGCACGCCATGCCTGCCGGGCGCGGGTCTCGCCGTCCGCGCCGAGCCGGACCCGCAGCAGGTCCGCCCGCGCTTCGGTCCATTCGCCGTCCGGCTGGGTGTCCAGGATCGTCGTCGCGGAGTCGGCACCGGGGGCAGGTGCGCCGCACGACCAGGCTCCGACGATCCGATCCACCGCATCGGCGTCCGGGCGGTGGTGGCGGATCCGCCAACCCGCGTGGTGGTCGGCGGCCAGCAGACTCGCCCAGCGCGCGGCGATCTCGGGTACCTCGTCGTGCTGCCAGGGTGCGAGCCGGTCGGCGATGCGGGCGAGGAACCGCCGCCCCGCCTCGGTCAGCGCGGCGTCCCCGCGAATCCGGTCGAGCGTGTTCCCGACCTGGTGGCGCCAGTGTGCGAATTCGAAGGCGGCAAGCACGTCCTCCGGCTGGTCACGGCTGAGTGCGCGGTAGAACTCGGTGACCGCGAAGAACGCGTAGATCCCGTGGATAACCCCTCCGAGAGGCCGGGGATCGTCGCGCCATGGTGCGTAGAGGCGTTCGGTCCGGTCGTTCGTGTGCAGGGCCGTCAGCTGCAAGAGACCGCCGAGCCGGATGTGCTGGAACTCGTGGACCAGCGCCGCGGCCAGCGTGGCCGGGTCCTCCGGGCGGGCGATGATCGCGCTGCCGAAGGCTTCCCCGGAGGAAGCGCTCGGCAGGCGGAAAGGGTACGGCGGGTCCGGCACGATCGTGTCGAGGCCGGCGGGCAGGGCGTCGGCGTATTCCGGCACCAGCCGGACAAGCAGCTCCCACGCGCGGGCGAGCATGTCCTGCCAGTGGCTCCAGTCGCCTTCATCCAGGGGCTCGGGAGGGCGGGGGCCGAAGAGGCCGCGATAAGGATCGACATCGTCGATGCGGACCGCGAGCCGCCGTCCGCCGGCGACCAGTTCGGCGGTGCGCACTCCCCGCCAGCCGGTCGCGTCGGCCGCCGGGTCGGCCGGGACCACGACGGTCCGGGGGCCGGCCTGGACCACGGTTCGGCCATCTGCGCGGATGATCTGCGCGGTGGCCCCGTCGGGGACGCCGTCGAGGTGGGCGATACCGAGCGTCGGCAGGGCGATGTTCCCGCGCCACACCGGCACCCGGACCCGGAACTCCTCGATCCCGGCGCGCAGCGCGGCCGCGGCGGCCAGGGCGTGCAGGTGTCCGATGTGGACCCAGAGAGGCTGACGGCCCGGGGGCACGCCGTGTTCGAGCAGCCGGGTGGTGTGGCCGGCCCAGCTGCCGGTGTAAGGGTGCGTCAGCACGGCGTCGAAGGCCCGCGGGTCGGTTTCCTGAGCCTGGACCAGTAGCTTCCACGCCGTTTCGGGGGAACCCAGCGGACCGTGCCGCGCCGGGTCGTCCACCGTTTGTTCGACGATGGCCAGCAGCAGGTGCTGCCGACGGCTGCTTTCCGCAGCTCGCAGCGACCGGACCGGCCCGGGGCCGCCTTCGGAGCGGGCCAGCTGATCGAACTCCGCCCACGACAGGCCGTGGAGCGATTCGGGAATGGCTTGGGACACGGTCAACCCTTCCGGACGCCGTTACTCGACCCGTTTCGCGCCCTGACTGCCGCTGGCCGTGATGGGGATGTGCGCCGTCCGCTCGACAACGCGGCGCATGGAACGGCGCAGGAGCGCGGAGTCGAGTTTCCGCAGCTCGGACAGCGGCGTGGCGCTGAGGTCAAGAAGGTCGGATTCGATCTCCGGTCGCCTCTTGCCGCCCGGCGATCGCATCGCGATTTCCCCTCTCCCTCATCGAGAATCCGCTTGGAGGCGCGCGTAAGCTAGCACGGCCCCCAGGTCACCCATTCAGGGTGGGCCACGAAGGACAGCGTACTCCGGCTGACTGGCGGATTTTATGCGTTCGCCGGACTCGGCGACTCCGCAGCGTCGAGTCCGATGTCACGGAACGGAGCGGTGCTTGACGCTCGCTGCAAAACGGTGACGAAAACGCACCGGCAGTCGGCGAACAATTCCCGATCCGGCGTCGGTGCGGTCGAGATGCTCTTGAGGACCCCTGGTGCGCCGGTGACAGGAGGGAACGGCCCGTGGCACCGAATCCGCTCTGCGACAGCGATCCCGCAGTCATTCGTTCGCTGGAACGGGTGCATTTCGGCTCAGTACAACGGTGCTCGGCGGGTCACCGTGCAGTGAGGGCACCGTTGGCCGGCCTCCATCGGCGTCCGCGACTCCTTGGGGAACTGTCCGTGAGGTGTACGCTCCCCCGGGCGGGGCGGACGCTTTCCCGCGTGGACAACGAAGTCCGAACCGGACGCGCGCAGCCGCGCCGTCGGCGGACGACGACTCACCGTGAACCTGGTGGTGTGGTGGGGGAATCCGAAGAGTTGACTGTCTCCGGCAAGGGCTGCACCGCTACCGGAAGTCGCCGGTGTCGAATGTCGCAAGTGGATCCATTGGGGGTAAAGAACTGTAAGACCCTGGTCGGCCCGGTGGATCACCGGCTAGCATCCGGCGGTGAGTGACACGATGTCCCCGGATCCCGACCCCGTGGGTTCCGGGCGCGAACACACACCCGTCGACCATCCCTATCCCGAGACCGTCGGTGTTTCCGCACCGGTGAACGCGGCGAACTCGGATGTGCCAACGACGAAATTCAAGGAGATCGGCCGCATGAACGACCGTGACGAACGTCCTCCTGGTGCTGAGGTGCCGTCCATCTGGGGAGCCGTCCCGCCGCGAAACCTGAATTTCACCGGCCGGGGTGAGCTGCTCCGCCTATTGGGCGAACGGATGAGTGCGGGCACGACGGCGGTTCTGCCCGCTGCCCTGCACGGAATGGGCGGTATCGGCAAAACGCAGATGGCCACCGAATACATCTACCGGCACCTGCAGGACTACGAGGTCGTCTGGTGGATCCAGGCCACCCGGCCCACGCAGATCCGGAAGTCCTTCACCGAACTGGCCCAGCAGCTCAAGGTGGCGGATGCGGACGAGGCCATCACCGCGGTGTCGGCGGTTCAGGAAGCACTGCGGCTGGGCCGGCCGTACCGGCGCTGGCTGCTCGTCTTCGACTCGGCCGAAGACCCTGAAATGGTGCGTTCGTTCTTCCCGGTGGGCGGCCCGGGAAGCATCCTCGTGACGTCTCGCAACCCGAGCTGGACCGGCATCGCGCGGCCGCTCGAGGTCACCCCGTTCCAGCGGGCCGAAAGCAAGGGCCTGCTGAACCGGAACCGGCCCGAGCTCGCCGACGAAGAGGCGGGGCGGATCGCCGAGGAGCTCGGTGACCTTCCGCTGGCCATCGAGCAAGCGGCGGTCTGGCTGGCCGAAACCGGCATGCCGGTCCGTGAGTACCTGCAGCTTTGCGGCGAGAAGGCCAGCGAAATCTTCGACACGTCCGCCCCCGCCGGTTACGAGGTGTCCGTCGCTGCCGCCTGGAACGTCTCGTTCGACGAGCTGAGGTCCCTGCACCCGGCCGCTCACCAGCTTCTGCAGATCTGCGCTTTCTTCGCACCCGAGCCGATCTCGCGGAGTTTGTTCACCGGCGTCCGGGGTGTTTCCATCGCGCCCGAGATCGACGCGGTGTTGCGCGATCCGATGAAGCTGGGCCGGGCCATCCGCGCGATCACCCGCTTCGGGCTGGCGAAGATCGACCACCGTGATGACACGATCGTGGTGCACCGGCTGGTGCAGGTGGTGCTGCGGAACAGGATGAGCGACCAGGTGCAGGCGGAGATGCGCCACGGTGCACACGAGCTGCTGGCGACGCTGGACCCGAACGACCCGGCATCCCCGGAGGCCAGGTCGTGGTACGAGAAAATCCTGCCGCACATCGACGACGCCGAGCTGACGGCGTGCTCCGCCCCGTGGGTGCGCCAGCTCGTCGTCAACCTCTTCAAGTTCCTGTACCACAAGGGAGATCACCAGGGCGCGCTTGCGCTCGCCGAGCGAGCGGTCACCGCGTGGGCAGCAGGCCGTGAAGAGCGGCAGGCCCGAGGCGAGGAACCCGACGACGTTCTGCTGGTGCAGGAGCTCGCTGCCGCCGAGCGTCTTGCGTTCTTCTCCTGGGTGGTCGGGCGCTACGAGCAGGCCGCCCAAGTCGCCAAGCAGACGCTGGCGCGCTACACCGAAACGCTCGGTGCCGAACACGAAGAGACGCTGAACGCTCAGCTCACGTATGCGCTGATCCTGAAGGCGCGCGGTGACTTCGCTGAGGCGCGGAGGCAAAACGACGACACCTACATCCGCGCACGAGGCCTGTTCGGCGAAGACGACCCGATCACGCTGCGTGCCGCGCACGAGTTCATCGTGGCTCTGTTGCTGACCGGCGAGTGCTCGGCGGTACGTGACCTGGCTGAGGAGACCTACCACCGTTGTGTCCGGATTTTCGGTGCCGAACACCACGACTCGACCAGCACGCTCGTGCTGCTCGTCCTCGCGCGCCGCGAACTCGGGCACTACAGGTGGGCCAGGACTGAGCTGGAACAAATCGCCGAAAGTGCAGAACAGCGGTACGGCCGCGACAGTGCGGGTGCACTTCGCCGCCGCTACTACCAGTCCGTGGCGTGCCGCAAGAGCGGCGCTCATGACCTGGCGCTCGAGTTATCGAGCGACGCGCTCGACAAGTTCAAAGTCCGTTACGGAGACCGACACCCGAACACGATGGCGTGCGCGCTGGGGCATTCCATCGACCTCCGGTACGCCAGGGAAATCGCCGGAGCTCGTGAGCTCGGCGAACGGGTGTTCAACTCTTACCAGGAGAACCTCGGCGAGAGCCACCCGCACACCCAGGCGGCAGCGCTGAATCTGGCGGTGACCTTGCGGCTTGGCGGTGATCCGGTGGGTGCTCGCCGGCTCGACGAACGAGCGCTGGAGGTGTTGCACCGCGTTCTCGGCGAAGACCACCCGCACGCGATCGCCTGCGAGATCAACCTGGCGAGCGACCTGGTCGCGCTCGACCGGGCCGGGGACGCGATGGCGATGGACACCCGGCTGCTCGACCGCGCCCAGCGCGTTCTGGGCGAGGACCACCCGACGACCCTGGCGGCGCAGCTCAACCTGGCTCTGGACCTGCGGGCCGGTCACGAGGCCGCGCGGGCGGAGGAGTTGCTGGGGGATGTCGTCACGCGGTATCGGCTGACGTTCGGGCCGGAGCATCCGAGTGTCGTGGCGGCGTTGGAGGGTCTGCGCGCGGACTGCGACATCGATCCGATGCCGCTGTAGACCTGGTTCTCTCGCCCGGCGTGCGGTCCTCCACGCTGGGCGAGAGTTCCCGCCGATCAGACGATGCCGAGGACGGTCCGGAGCAACGTCGTCAGCTCCGCCTCGAAGTTCGGCCGCGACGCGGCCCGGCGCGTGCGGGCCAGGTCGTTCGCAATGGTCAACGCCGCGTGGACCGTGATCTTCGCTTCCCGTGCCGGCAACTCCGGTCGCACCGTTGACAGCAACGTCACCCACTGGCCCACGTAGTCCCGCTGCACTCGCAGCAGGTCCGCCTTGTCCCGGTCCGGCATCGTCACGCGGTCCGCCGAAAACGACACCAGCAGCTCCGGCGTGTGCAGGATCGTGTCGACGTACGACGCCGCCAAGCGCCGTAGGGCCGAGCGTTCGTCCGGTGCCTGGAGTGCCCGCTCTGCCGCCAGTGCCAGTCTGTCCGCCGCCCGGTGGCCGATCGCCACCATCAAGGCCGCCTTGCTCGGGAAGTGGCGGTAGACGCTGGGCCCGGCTATGCCCGCCGCCGCTCCGATGTCCTCCATGCTCACGTCGTGGAAGCCGCGCTGGGCGAACAGGGTTGTTGCCGCCGCCAGGACCTGCTCGCGGCGGGATGGCGTGCCCAGGCTCGTCGCCACGGCAGGGGGTGCGGAAGACGGTGTGGGCAGTGTGGTGTTCAGCACATTCAAGGCCAGTTCGACCAGGAGTGCGGCGAAGCGGCGGCGGGCGACCGACGCGTGGTGCACCGACACGCTGCCGAACACCGACAGGGCTGCCCAGCAGAGGAGCTCGGCGTCCTCGGCGGCCAGTTCCGGGCGCCGGGCCTGCAGCGCCTTCGACCACGCCGCCAGCGCCAGTGCCGAGCGGCGGGCGATCTCGCGCTGGTCCTCCTTCGGCAGATGCCTGCCCTCCCAGCGCCACAACGCCGCGATCTCGCGGCGCTCGACCGCCTGCGTGGCGAGCAGGCCCAGGAGGAACTCCAGCTGGTCAGCCGGGGGAACCGAGTCCGACAGCGCCTCCGCCGTCGCCTCCTCCAGATCGTCGAAGCCGCTCAGGACCACGTACGCGAGGATCGCCTGCTTGTCCGCGAAGTGCCGGTACAGTGCCGGGCCGGTTACCCCCGCCGCGTCCGCGATGTCCTTGATCGACACTCCCGGGAAGCCGCGGGCGCGGAACAGCTCTGCCGCCACCGTGGCCAGCTGGGCCTTGCGGTCGCGGGGGCGCGAGCTGCGTTCGACGTCGGTCATGGTGAGTGAACGATAGCGGCTGATGGCACACCTGCAACCCATTGACACCATGGGGTTATCCGGCGATATGTTAATGGGCATTAGCCCTACTGGCCGGTATAGTCGGCTGCGACACGGCTAGGCACGACGACGTTCCGACACGCTCGCGAGGAGATGTTCAGTGAGTAGCGAGGCCTACATCTACGAGGCGATCCGCACGCCTCGCGGCAAGAACAAGGGCGGTGCCCTGCACGGCACCAAGCCGGTCGACCTGGTGGTCGGCCTGATCAACGAACTGAAGGTCCGCCACCCGAACCTCGACCCCGCCGTGATCGACGACGTCGTACTGGGCGTCGTCTCGCCGGTCGGCGAGCAGGGCGCGGTCATCGCGCGCACCGCCGCGCTGAACGCCGGCCTGCCCGAGACCGTCGCCGGCGTGCAGCTCAACCGCTTCTGCGCCTCCGGCCTGGAGGCCACGAACACCGCCGCGCAGAAGGTCCGCTCCGGCTGGGACAACCTGGTCATCGCCGGCGGCGTCGAGTCGATGTCGCGCGTCCCGATGGGCTCCGACGGCGGCGCGCTGTTCATGGACCCGGCCACCGCGTACGACAACTACATCGTCCCGCAGGGCACCGGCGCCGACCTGATCGCGACCATCGAGGGCTTCTCCCGCGAGGACGTCGACCGCTGGGCCGTCCGCTCGCAGGACCGCGCCGAAGCGGCCTGGTCCGGCGGCTACTTCGCCAAGTCCGTCGTCCCGGTCAAGGACATCAACGGCGTGACCGTGCTGGACCACGACGAGCACCGCCGTCCCGGCTCCACCGTCGAGGGCCTCGGCAAGCTCAAGCCCGCCTTCGCCGGCATCGGCGAGCTGGGTGGCTTCGACGCCGTCGCGCTGCAGAAGTACCACTCGGTCGAAAAGATCAACCACGTCCACACCGGCGGCAACTCCTCCGGCATCGTCGACGGCGCCGCGCTGGTGCTCGTCGGCTCCGAGCAGATCGGGAAGACCTTCGGGCTGACGCCGCGTGCCCGGATCGTGGCGACCGCGTCGATCGGCTCCGAGCCGACGATCATGCTCACCGGTCCGACCCCGGCCACGGAAAAAGTACTGAAGACCGCGGGCCTCAAGCCCGAGGACATCGACCTGTGGGAGCTCAACGAGGCGTTCGCGTCCGTCGTGCTCAAGTGGATCAAGGACCTGCACCTCGACGAGGAGAAGGTCAACGTCAACGGCGGCGCGATCGCCATGGGCCACCCGCTCGGCGCCACCGGCGCGATGCTGGTCGGCACCGTGGTCGACGAGCTCGAACGCCGCCAGGCGCGCCGCGCCCTGGTGACCCTGTGCATCGGCGGCGGCATGGGCGTCGCCACCATCATCGAGCGGGTGTGAGGACACTAATGGCTGAGAGCAAGACCATCCGCTGGGAGCAGGACGAGGACGGCATCGTCACGCTGACCCTCGACGACCCGAACCAGTCGGCGAACACGATGAACGCTGACTTCCGCGAGTCGCTCGGCGTGACCGTGGACCGCCTGGAGGCCGAGAAGGACTCCATCACCGGCGTCGTCATCACGTCCGCGAAGAAGACCTTCTTCGCCGGTGGCGACCTGAACGACCTCATCCAGGCGAAGCCCGAGCACGCGACCGAGCTGACCGAGGGCAGCGCCCTGATGAAGGGGCAGATGCGCCGCATCGAGCAGCTCGGCAAGCCGGTCGTCGCGGCGATCAACGGCGCCGCGCTCGGCGGTGGCCTGGAGATCGCGCTGGCGACGCACCACCGCATCGCCGCCGACGTCAAGGGCAGCCAGATCGGCCTGCCCGAGGTGACGCTGGGCCTGCTGCCCGGCGGCGGTGGCGTGGTCCGCACGGTCCGGTTGCTGGGTATCCAGAGCGCGCTGCTGAACGTCCTGCTGCAGGGTCAGCGGCACCGCCCGGCCAAGGCGCTCGAACTCGGCCTCGTGCACGAGCTCGTCGGCTCGGTCGAGGAGCTCGTCCCCGCCGCGAAGGCGTGGATCAAGGCGAACCCCGAAGGCGGCGTCCAGCCGTGGGACGTCAAGGGCTACAAGATCCCCGGCGGCACCCCGTCGAACCCGAGCTTCGCGGCCAACCTGCCGGCGTTCCCGGCGAACCTGCGCAAGCAGATCAAGGGCGCGAACATGCCGGCGCCGCGGGCGATCCTGGCCGCCGCGATCGAGGGCGCGCAGGTCGACTTCGACACCGCGATCCAGATCGAGACGCGCTACTTCATCCACCTCGCCACCGGCCAGGTCTCGAAGAACATGACGAAGGCGTTCTTCTTCGACCTGCAGACCATCAATTCCGGCGGTTCGCGGCCGGACGGTTTCGAGAAGTACACGGCTCGCAAGGTGGGCGTGCTGGGCGCCGGGATGATGGGCGCGGCGATCGCGTACGTGTCGGCGAAGGCGGGCATCGACGTCGTCCTCAAGGACGTCTCCCTCGAGGCGGCCGAAAAGGGCAAGGGCTACGCGGCCAAGATCGAGCAGAAGGCCCTTTCGCGCGGCAAGACCACGCAGGAGAAGTCGGACGCGCTGCTGGCGAAGATCAAGCCGACCGCCGACCCGGCCGACTTCGCGGGCGTCGACTTCGTGATCGAGGCCGTCTTCGAGAGCGTCGAGCTGAAGCACAAGGTGTTCGGCGAGATCGAGAGCATCGTCAACGCCGACGCGGTGCTGGGCTCGAACACCTCGACGCTGCCGATCACCACCCTCGCCGAGGGCGTGCAGCGGACCGAGGACTTCATCGGGATCCACTTCTTCTCGCCGGTGGACAAGATGCCGCTGGTCGAGATCATCTGCGGCGAGAAGACGTCGCCGGCGACGCTGGCGAAGGTCTTCGACTACACGCTGCAGATCAAGAAGACCCCGATCGTCGTCAACGACAGCCGTGGCTTCTTCACCTCGCGTGTGATCGGCACGTTCATCAACGAGGCCGTCGCCGCGCTGGGCGAGGGCGTCGAGCCGGCGTCGATCGAACAGGCGGGTTCGCAGGCCGGCTACCCGGCGCCGCCGCTGCAGCTGATGGACGAGCTGACGCTGACCCTGCCGCGCAAGATCCGCAAGGAGACCCGCGAGGCGATCGAGGCCGCGGGCGGCACGTGGAAGGCGCACGCGTCCGAGGCCGTGATCGACCGGATGGTCGAGGAGTTCGACCGCAAGGGCCGTTCGACGGGCGCGGGCTTCTACGAGTACTCCGAAGACGGGAAGCGCGTCGGCCTGTGGCCGGGCCTGCGCGACGCGTTCAAGTCCGGCTCGGCCGAGGTGCCGTTCGAGGACCTCAAGGAGCGCATGCTGTTCGCCGAGGCGCTCGAGACGGTGAAGTGCTTCGACGAAGGCGTGCTGACGTCGGTGGCGGACGCGAACATCGGCTCGATCTTCGGCATCGGCTTCCCGGCGTGGACCGGTGGCGTCATCCAGTACATCAACCAGTACGAGGGTGGCCTGCAGGGCTTCGTCGACCGTTCCCGTGAGCTGGCCGCCCGGTACGGCGACCACTTCGAGCCGCCGGCTTCGCTCGTGGAGAAGGCCGCCAAGGGCGAGATCTACGAATAGGCAGTGACGCTGGTCAAGGCCACCTTGCGGGGATCCACTCCCGCGAGGTGGCCTTTGCGCTTCATGCGGGTCCTTCGTGCGGTTCGGGGATCGCTTCGAACGGCCGCGGCATTTCTCCGCGTACGCCGGGCGCCGTCACCCGTGGTCGGTGCCGACGAACGCGATCCCGCCTTCCGCGACGAAAGCCGTGGACATCAGCAGGCTCGGCAGCGGATCGGCGCTGCCGAGCCCATCGCCGAGTGCGATGACTTGGACTCGCTCGGCCGAGGCCATCAGCTGTTTGTGCTGCGCGCTGGGCCGACCGTGTGACCCACGTCCGTCGACCAGCGCGATGCGCAAGGGTTCACCGGCTTTCCTGCCGACGAGAAATGCCCAGTGCCCCAGCCTGCGTCGAGTGCGAGGACCACGTCCACGGCCACTCGTTCGGCCCAGCCGTGCACAAATCCGCGTGATTCCCGGTGGGACGGCAAAAATGCGGGACCCCTCCCCTTACCTCCGTGTGACCATGGGTCATGGCACAGACCACTTCCGCCACCCAGGAGCGCCAACGGGATCCGCTCGCCTTTCCCGGGAGCGAGAAGCTGGTGAAGCTCATCGGCGCGCTCTACCAGCGGCCGCGGATGGGGGATCTGCCTCGGTCGCTGCACCAGGCGAACGTCGAGTGGGAACCCGGGTACCAGGATCGGCAGGAACGCGCCGGGCGTCGGGGGCTGCCGATGGTCTGCCTCGTGCGTTCGGACTCCTGCGAGGGCGTTCTCGAGGAGTTCAGTTCGCGGCTTCGCAGCGCCCGGCCCAGCGGCAGTGTGCGTTACGCCTACCTCCCGCTCGGCGAACGCGAAGCGACCGACGACGAAGGGGCCGCGACCGTCGCCAGCGTCGAGGCCGTCCGGGACATCCTCTGGAAGGCGCGCACCGAACTGCTCCGCAGCCCGCGCTCGCGCGGCACCGGCCTGCGCTTCGGGCTGTTCACCCTCGCCGTGCAGCTGATGGGGGAGCAGCTGTCCGGGCACGACTCCGCGCCGGAGCGGACCTTGCTGCGGCGGCTGCAGGAAAACGGCCTGATGGTGCGGTTCCGCTCGGCGATCGAAAATGTCGGGCAGGAGCTGGTGCCGCAGAACGTCGCGTGGCGGATCCCATTGCTGCTGCTGCGGTTGCTGACCATGGCCACGTTCCGGCTCGCCGTCACCGGGCGCGTGCCGGGGCTGTCCGGCCGGTACCGCTGGTTCCTGCGCCAGCCGCACCTCGCGCCGGAGATGTCGGGCAGCTTCGTGCGGTTCGCGCTGCGCCTGACCGACGGCGAATGGCAGCGGGAGTCGCCGGAGTTCGTCGGGCGGCTGCTGGTGAACGCGTTCCTGGAAGACCTCCGCCGCGGGTACCGGCTGCGCCCGGCCGGGTTCTGGCGCCGCCGCCGGATGACCTACCCCGTGCTCCTGCTGGACCACGTGAGCACCGTCAACGGCGGTTACCGGCTGCTGAAGCTGATCAACGACGTGCGCAACCAGACCGGTCTGTTCGACCCGTTGCTCGTGGTCAGCACCAGCAACGCGCCGCCGCCGGACGCGACGCCGAGCGAAGAACGACCCAACCACACCGCGACCGAAGCCGGCGGCGCCTACCGCGCCTGGCAGCACGAGCTGCTCAAGGACCGCCGCGCCCGCGACGCCGCCGCGTGGTACCTCCCGATCCGGCTCGCCCCCGCCGGTTCCCCCGAGCAGCAGCGCGGGACGCGCAAGGAGCTGCGGTCCCTCGGCGACACCTACGTGTTGCGCCGCCGCCAATCCAGCCCGCCGTGGTGGGCCACGCGGTGGGTGCGGATGGGCGTGCCCCTGGTGGTCCTCGGCCTGGTCGCGAGCGTGGTCCTCGTGCGGCACGAGGACTTCCGCGCGAGCCACTGCGGCACCTCCAGCGAGTTGCTCACCTGGACCGGCAGCGAGTGCGTCGGGATCTCCGACGGCTCGTTCACGCTGTTCGACCCGGCCGACGACACCATCCGCCAGGTCGAGCAGGTGATCGCCGACCAGAACCGGCGCGCCGAAAAGCTGCACGAAGAGCACGGCGAACGGCCGTACATCACGCTCGTCGACTTCGAGGCGCTGACCTCGTCCAACGACACCGCCGAGGGGCTGACCGCCGAGCGGGAGTCGCTGGAGGGGTTCGCCGTCGCGCAGCTGCGGCAGCTCAACGCGACCGCGACGTCCGAGCCGATCGTGCGGATGCTGATCGCGAACGGCGGCCGCGGGATGCGCGAGGGCGTGCGCGTCGCCGGCCAGCTGAAACAGCTGGCGGAGCAGGACAAGAGTGTCGTCGGTGTGGTCGGGCTGGACATGAGCAGCGAGCCGACGAAGGAGACCATCCGCGCGCTGGGCAACGCCGGTATCCCGGTGGTCGCCTCCACGCTGTCCGCCGACGACCTCGCCGACCAGAACCCCATCTACTTCCAGGTGGCGCCGCAGAACCGGCGCGAGGCGGCCGTCGCCGCGGCGTTCGCGCTCCAGCGGCCGGGCCCGCGCACGCTGCGCGTCTACTACTCCGACGACGACTCCGACAGCTACAGCACCAACCTGCGCGACGACGTGGTGAAGTCGTTCAAGGACCGGGGCTTCTCGGTCGAAGCCCGGGCGTTCGCACCGGACGGTGGGCAGACAGCGCCGCATTCGCACGAACGCTACGGCGACCGGCTGGTGGGCAACGCCGCGTCGGCGGGCCGCGACACCTGCTCGTACGACGGCTTCGCCTTCTTCGCCGGCCGCGGGGTCCCGGACTTCGGCGACTTCGCCGGCGGCGCCGCGCAGTGCGGCAGCAAGGCGACGGTGATCGGCGACGACGACGTCAGCCGCTACGTCGCCGACCAGGTCGCGCGGGAGCAGAACCGGGCGCTGCCGTACTACTACCTGTCGTTCGCGAACGAGCCGGCGACCGAGCCGCAGGGCCTGGCGCGGGACTTCTACACCACGCTGAACAAGACGTTGTTCCCGTTCGAGCAGACCGAGCGCGGCCGGTCCTTCGACGGCCACGCCGGGCTGTCCTACGATGCCGCGCTGGTGATGATCACGGCCACCGCGTACCTGCGCGAGACGTCGGCGAACATCCCGGTGACGCCGGGCGCGGTCTGGCGCGAGATCACCGCCATCCACACGTCGCGCCCGGACGCGCAACAGACGAACAAGTACATCGAGGGCGTCACCGGGACCATCGACTACGGCGGGGACATCAGCCGGCACGTGCCGGAGGACAAGCCGGTCGCCGTCCTGCGCGTCGAGGGTGGCGAGGTGAACCGGACCCCGCAGGCGTTCTGCGGGCTGGCCGTCGGCCGCACCTCGGACCCGTGGTGCCCGACGGACCGCTGAGCCCGGCCGGGCGGATCCTGTCCGCGAGTTCGTCCACTCGCGTTCGCCCGGAAGTCACCGGACGCCGGTTAATCTCCGCGCATGCGCCGTTCCCTCACGGTGGCGCTCGCCGCCGCCCTGCTCGCCTCGACGTTGACAACGATGTCGGCGGCCGCCGGCCTGAGTCCGGCCGACTTCGTCGATCCGCTCATCGGCTCCGCCGGGGACGGCAACACCTACCCCGGCGCGACCGCGCCTTTCGGGATGCTCGCCTGGAGTCCCACCAGCACCCGCGGCGACCAGACGTCGACCGGCGCCGCCAACGGCTACCAGTACGACACCACCCGGCTCCGCGGCTTCAGCCTCACCCACGTCAATGGCGCCGGCTGCAACCCCGGCGCCGCCGGGGACGTGCCGATCCTGCCGTTCGCCGGCGACGTCACCTCGTCGCCGAGCGCAGACACCGCCGATGCCGTCTACGCGAGCAACTTCAGCCACGCCGACGAAGCCGCGACGCCCGGCCGCTACCGGCTCGGTCTGCAGAACGGCGTCACGACCGATGTCGCCGCCACCGAACGGACCGCGATCGGCACGCTCTCCTACCCGCAGGGCAAGCCGGCCGGGCTGCTCTTCCGGACGTCGAACTCCCTCAACGGCAGCGAGGACGCCGAGACGCACATCGACGCGGCGAACCGGCGCGTGACCGGGTCCGTGCTCACCGGCGCCTTCTGCGGCCGCCGCGCGAACGGCGGTGTCAACAACCGCAAGTCCTACTACCGCCTGTACTTCACCGCGCGGTTCGACCAGCCCGTCACCGGCACCGGGACGTGGAAGGACGCAACGCTCCAGCCCGGCGGCACCGACCAGACCGGCGGCGAGGGCTACGCCACCGGCAAGGACCGCGCCGGACGCGGTTCCGGCGGCTACGTCACCTTCGCGCCCGGCAGCAAGGTCACCGTGCGGATCGCCATCTCCTACGTCTCGCTCGAAGGCGCGGAACGCAACCTCCAGGCCGAACAGCCGAAGAGGTCCACTGTGGACAGCGTGGCCGCCGGGACGAAGAAGGCCTGGAACACCGAGCTCGACCGGGTACAGGTCAGCGGCGGCACCGCCGGCCAGCGGATCACCTTCACCACCGCGCTCTACCACAGCCTGCAGCAGCCCAACCTCGTCAGCGACGTCGACGGCCAGTACCTCGGCATGGACCGGAAGCCGCACCGCGTCGAACGCGGGCAGGACGCGCAGTACTCCAACTTCTCCGGCTGGGACCAGTACCGCGCGCAGGTGCAGCTTCTGGCCCTGACCGAGCCGCGCGTCGCGGGGAACTTCGCGCAATCGCTGTACAACTACGCGAAGCAGAACGACGGCGTCTGGGACCGCTGGGTGCACGTCAACGGCGCGACGCACGTGATGACCGGAGACCCGTCGGCGGCGACGATCGCGACCTTCTACGCGATGGGCGTCCGCAACTTCGACTACCGCGGCGCGTTCGACTCGCTCTACCGGCAGGCGACCGTCCCGCGGCCCGAAGGCCTGCAGGACGGCGGCTGCCCCGGACAGTGCGTCGGCCAGCGGCCCAACCTCGCGCAGTACCTGACGTCGCACTACGCGCCCAACGACGTCTGCCACTGCTGGGGCGGCGCCGCGGAGACGCTGGAAGACTCCGTCGCCGACTCCGCAATCGGACGTTTCGCAGACATGCTGGGCCGCACTCGCGAAGCCGCGGAGCTGCGCGCACGCGGCGCGTACTGGCGCAATGTCTACAACCCCGACACCGGCTACATGCAGGCCCGCAACGTCGACGGCAGCTGGGTGACGCCGTTCGACCCGGCGAGCGACCGCGGCTTCGCGCAGGGCAGTGCGGCGGCCTACACCTGGATGGTCCCGCAGGACGTCTCCGGCCTCGCCGACGCGATGGGCGGCAAGGCCACCGCGGTCACCCGGCTCGACGGGTTCTTCCACGACGGAGCAGGAAACTGGCAGCTCAAGGGCGGCGGCCCGCTCAAGTACGACCCGACGAACGAGCCCGACATCCACGCGCCCTGGCTGTACAACGAGCTCGGCCGGCCGTGGAAGACGCAGGAGACCGTCCGGCAGCTGGTGAACTCCGTGTACGGCACCGGGCCGTCCGGGCTGCCCGGCAACGACGACCTCGGCACGATGTCCGCGTGGTACGTCTTCGCCGCGCTCGGCGTCTACCCGCGCACGCCCGGCTCGGGCGAGCTGCTGCTGTCGAGCCCGCTGTTCCCGGGCGCCGTGATCCGGCCGGCGGGTGGTGCGCCGATCCGGATCACGACGTCGGGCAGCGGCAAGTACGTCCAGGACGTCCGCCGGGACGGCAGGCCGCAGCGCGACTGGAAGGTCGACGCGTCCTTCCTGCGCGGGGGGCGCCTGGACTTCCGCCTGTCCGAGACGCCGGCGACCTGGGGGAGTTAGGGCTCCAGCGCGACGTGCGGCAGGCGGCGGTCCAGCCACCGCGGCAGCCACCAGGCCCTGGCCCCGAGCAGCCGCATGACCGCCGGGACGATCAGGCAGCGGATCACCAGCGCGTCCAGCAGGACCGCGACCGCCAGGCCGAGGCCGAACTGCGCCAGCATCCGGGACGGGTCCAGCAGGAACGCGCCGAACACCAGCACCATGATCGCGCCCGCCGCGGTGATCACCGCGCCGGTCGACGCGAGGCCTTCGCGCACCGCGAGCCGCGCGTCGCCGGTGCGGCGCCACTCCTCGTGCATGCGCGACACGAGGAACACCTCGTAGTCCATCGACAGCCCGAACACGATCGCGAAGATCATCACCGGCACGAACGCCTCGATCGGGCCCGGCTGCGCGCCGAACCAGCCGTCGCCGAACACCAGCGTCATGACGCCGAGGGAGGCGCCGATGCTCAGCAGGTTCAGCAACGCCGCCTTGAGCGGGATCAGGATCGACCGGAACACCACCATGAGCAGCAACGCCGACAGCCCGACGACGACCAGCACGAACAACGGCAGCCGATCCGCGACGGCCCCGGCGAAGTCCGTCGCGGCCGCGACCGAGCCGCCGACGAGGTAGTGGCCCGGCAGCGTCGGCAGGACGTCGCTCCGCAGCCGCGTCACCAGCTCGGCGGTGGCTTCGTCCTGCGGTGACGTCGTGGGGAAGGCCAGGACGGTCTTGCCCATCGGCGGCAGGACCCGCGCGATGCCGGGGGTCTCCGCGAGTTTCCGTTGCAGCGTCACGATGTCGCCGTCCTCGGTGACGATCGCGAGCGGGCCGGTGAAGCCCGGGCCGAAGCCCTCGGCCAGCAGGTCGTAGGCCTTCCGCGTGGTGGAGCCGGCCGGGTCGGTGCTCGCGTCGGCGAACCCGAGCCGCATCCCCGCGGCCGGAATGGACAGTCCGATGAGGACGATCAAGCCGATGGCGAGCGGAGCCAGCGGACGTCGCTGGACGCCGTCGGCGAGCCGTCGCCACGCCTTGCCGTGCTCCCGCCGGGCGGCGTGCCGGCGGATGCCGCGTTCGAGCCGCTTGCCGAACAGCGACAGCAGCGCGGGCAGGAGTGTGACGGACGCGAGCATCGTCATCAGGACGGTGAGCGCGACGGCCAGCGCGACCCCGCGCAGCCCGCCGAGCCCGAGCGCGAGGAGGCCGAGCAGCGCGATGATCACGGTCGTCCCGGCGAACAGCACCGAGCGGCCGGCGGTGTCGAGCGCCCGCCGGGCGGCCGATTCGCGGTCGTGACCGGCGAGGATTTCGGTGCGGTAGCGGGAAAAGATCAGCAGCGCGTAGTCGACGCCGACACCGAACCCGACCAGCATCATCAGCGGCGAGGTGTAGCTCGCGATGTCGACGAAGTGCGAGACGACCGTGATCACGCCCAGCGTGCTGCCCACGGCGAACACCGCGGTGATCACCGGCAGCCCGGCCGCGAGCAGCGAGCGGAACAGGAAGACGAGGATGACCAGCGCGGCGAGCAGGCCGACGCCCTCCGCGGGTCCGCCGCTCTCGGAGATCCGCGCGATCGGGTCCCCGGCGAGCGCGACCTCCACGGGCCCGGCCCGCTTCGCGGTGTCGGCGAACTTCACGATGTCGTCGTAGGGGAGGTCGGTCGAGGCCGCGTCGAAGGTGACGGTGGCGTAGCCGATCCGGCCGTCGGCGGAGAGCGTCTCGAGCGGGTCGCTCACCGACCGCACGTGGGGCAGGGACCGGACTTCGCCCAGCATGGTGCCGATCGGCGCGCGGTTCGCGGCGAGCCCGCCGTCGGCCTTCAGCACGATCTGCGCGCTCGCGCCGGACTGGGCCGTGTTGTCGAGCAGGTCCACGACCTGCTGGGATTCGGTACCGGGCAACGAGTTGTCGTCGTGGAACGCGCTGCCGGCGAGCCGGGAGGTGAACGTGACGCCGATGAGGACCAGCGCCCAGAGCGCGACGGCGAGCCACCGGTGGCGCTGCGCCCAGCCGGCCAGCCGCGCCAGGCCGCCGCCCGTGGTACGAGTGATGGTGTCCATGGTGGACAAGGATTCGCGAGTGGGGCCCTACCGCGCGTCGCGCAGCGGAGGACACTTCACGTCCTCCCGGCGGTGTCCCCTAAGGCCGTTCCCGTACTCCCGGGGGAGTACGGGTCAGGGAGCCAGCCACCGCGGCGTCACCGCGCCGGACTCGTAGGCGAGGACGACCAGCTGCGCGCGGTCGTGCGTGCCGGTCTTGGTCATGATGCGGCTGACGTGCGTCTTCGCCGTCGCCGGGCTGAGGGTGAGCTCCCGCGCGATCTCGTCGTTCGACAGCCCGGCCGCCACCAGGGACAGCACCTCGCGTTCGCGGTCGGTGAGCCGGTCGAGCGCCGGGGACGGCGCCGGGCGGGTGCCGCGCGCGGCGAACTCCGCGATCAGCCGCCGGGTGATCGACGGCGCCAGCAGCGCGTCGCCGCGGGCGACCACGCGCACGGCGTGGATCAGCTCCTCGGGTTCGGTGTCCTTGACCAGGAACCCGCTCGCGCCCGCCCGCAGCGCGCCGTAGACGTCTTCGTCCAGGTCGAACGTCGTGAGGATGACGACCTTGGTGTGCACGCCCGGGTCTTCGAGGAGGTGCCGGGTGGCGGCGAGGCCGTCGAGCACCGGCATCCGGATGTCCATCAGCACGACGTCGGGGTGGTGGTCGTGCGCGGCCTGCAGCGCCTCGCGCCCGTCCGCGGCCTCGGCCACGACCGTGATGTCGTCCTCCCCGTCCAAAATGGACCGGAAGCCGGCGCGGACGAGCCGCTGGTCGTCGACGAGCAGGACCCGGATCATCGGCCCATCATCGCACCGGCAGCCGGGCCCGCACCCGGTAGCCGCCGTCTTCGCGCGGCGCCGCGGTCAGTTCGCCGCCGAGTGCCCGCGCGCGTTCGGCCATCCCGCGGATGCCGTTGCCCGCCGGGGCCGCACCGCCGCGTCCGTCGTCGTCGACGGCCACGGTCAGTTCGTCGGCGCCGTAGCCGAGCCGGACGACGACGGTCTTCGCCCCGGCGTGCTTGGCGACGTTCGTCAGCGCCTCCTGGACCACCCGGAACGCCGCGTGCTCGACGTCCGGCGGCAGCTCCCGGGCGACGCCGTCGATCTCGGTGCGCACGGTCAGCCCCGACGCGCCGACGGATTCGGCCAGCTCCGCCACCCGCTGGAGGCTCGGCCCGCCGGTCTGGCGGAGCATGCCGAGCGTCGCGCGCAACTCCTGGAGTGCGGTCTTGCTGGCGTCCTTGATCGCGCCGAGCGCTTCTTCGGCCTGCCCGGGGTCACGGCGGTGCAGCGCGGCGCCGGCCTGGACGTTGATCAGCGCGAGGTGGTGGCCGAGGACGTCGTGCAGCTCGCGGGCGATGCGCAGGCGTTCATCGGTCGCGCGCGCCCGGGCCTCGGCCTCCTTGGTCCGCTCGGCTTCGGCGCGGTAGTGCGCGACGGCACCCCCGGCGACCAGGGCGACGAACCAGCCGGTCATCAGGAAGAACGCGAAGTTGTCGACGTGCCGCCCGGTCCGCGAGCCGAGCTCGCCGGCCGTGACACCGGCCATCGCGGCGACGACGAGCAGGGCGGCCCCGCGAATCCGCCCGGCCGCGGCGGCGTTGTAGAGCGCGTAGGCGAAGGCGAGCAGGACGAGCCCGTCGGGATCGGTGAGGGGGTAGTAGAGCGCGCAGCAGACGAGCGCGAACCCGGCGACGCCCAGCGGGTACCGGCGCCGGAAGAAGAGGGCGGCGCAGCAGAGGACCGTGAGCACCCACCCGATCGCGGCGTGGTGGGCGGGCTTGGCACCGTCGTTGAGCACGGCGAAGAGCGAGCCGACGAGCACCGCGACGGCCACCGCGAGCTCGGCTGCGTACCGCCGTAGCCAGGACATACGTCGAGTCTAGGCTCGGCCGCCTGGCCATCGACGGTCGTGCGCTCGACGACCTGGAGATCGCCGTCTTCCAGCCCAAGAGCGGCAGCAGCGAGCAGGAGTGGCACTTCATCGGTCGTGAGGCCGCCAACAAGCCGGCGCCGGCCGGCTTCGGCTGCGGCACATCTAGGCCGCTTCGCGCAGCTTCTTCCCGGCGTCGTGGGTGAAGGGGTCGGTGTGGCCGAAGCACGCGATCTCGACGTCGAGCGCGGCGAGCCGGCCGAAGGACTCCCGGAGCTTGTCCCGATCGGTGTTGAAGACGCCGGGGATGGCCTTGCCGTCCAGCTGGGCGACCGAGTCGCCGGTGAACAGCACGCCGTGGTGGGGGAGGTGGAGGGCGATGCTGCCGTCGGTGTGCCCGGGCACGGCGAGCACTCGCGCGCCACCGCCGAACGCGATCTCGTCGCCGTCCCGCAGTTCGCGGTCGACGGCGCACGGCGGGCCGGTGAGCCCGCCGGCCTGGGGGCTGTTCCGCTCGAACAACGGCCGTTCCCAGTCGAGCAGCACGGGCTCCGCGGCGGGCCGGTCGCCGCGGATCACCGGAGCGTCGGCCCGGTGCGCGAGGACGTCGACCCCGCCCCACGCGCGCAGCTCGGCGGCGGCGCCGGCGTGGTCGGCGTGGGCGTGGGTGAGGACGATCCGGCGCAGCTCTTCCGGGGCTCGCCCAGCGGCTCGGATCGCGGCGGCGGTGTCGGCCGCTGACCCGGCGATCCCGGCGTCGACCATCGTCAGGCCGTCGTCGTCCTGCCAGAGGTAGGCCTGGCCGAACGCGTACCGGACCAGGTGCAGGCGCGGGGTGATCTCGACGAGCTCCATGGTCGCGAGGGTAGGGAGGCGCGGTGGGAGTTCGCTGCCTGATCCGCCGACAGCGAAATCGTTACGCCCGTTGCCGGACCGCAACCGAGTGGTTCCCGAAATCATTTCCGGTGTAACGGCCGGCCGAATTCGCGCGACATCCGCCACATTGGTTTGCCATGCCAAGGAGTCATTGTGCGGATGAAGCTCGGTGCGGTACTGCTCGCAGGTGTCCTGGTCACCGGGTGCGGAGTCGGCTCGGTGCCGCCGAAGCAGCAGGGAAACCTCGGTGTTCTCCCGGCCACGTCGTCGACGTATTCGACGCCCACCTATTCCACGCCGGCTCCGGTCGAAACGTCCGCTTCGGCGCCGGCGACGTCCGAAGCGCCGGTGGTCACCACGGCCCAGGCCGCGGTGAAGACGACCGCCCCGAAGACGACGGCGCCGAAACCCCCGGCGCCGAAGACGACCACGCAGGCCGCGCCGAAGCCGGCCGAATGCGGGACGGACTACTACCGCAACTCGGACGGCAACTGCATTCACCGGCCCAGCGACAACCCCGCCGGCGCGACGGCCCTGTGCAAGGACGGCACCTACAGCTACAGCCAGCACCGCTCGGGCACCTGCTCCGGCCACGGAGGCGTCCGCACCTGGTTGTGACGAGCGCACCACCCGGGCCGGAATCCCCCAGTGCGTAGGTACAGTGCACGAAGTTGCATGATGCGTACTAAATACCCACTGGGGGTGTGGTGGTGTCCCGTTCCGCGCCGTCCGGCCGCGCGATCGTCGTGGTGCTCGCCTCGTGCGGGCTCGTCGCGTCGTTCATGCAGACGCTGGTCGTGCCGCTGATCCCGGTCTTCCCGCGGCTGCTGCACGTGCCGGCGGCCGACGCGTCCTGGGTGGTCACCGTGACGCTGCTGGCCGCGTCCGTCATCACCCCGGTCAGCGGGCGGCTCGGCGACCTCTACGGCAAGCGGCGGATGATCCTCGTCAGCCTCGGGCTGCTCATCGCCGGCTCGGTCGTCTCCGCGACGACGAGCGCGCTCGCGTTCCAGATCCTCGGCCGCGGGCTGCAGGGCTGCGCGATGGGCGTGATCCCGCTCGGCATCAGCATCATGCGCGACGAACTGCCGCCCGAACGCGTCGGCGGGGCGATCTCGCTGATGAGCGCGACGCTCGGGGTCGGCGGGGCCATCGGCCTGCCGGTGGCGGCCGTGGTCGCCGAGAACGCCGACTGGCACGCGCTCTTCTGGACCGCCGCCGGGCTCGGGCTGGCGTGCGCGCTGCTGATCCTCACCGTGGTGCCCGAGTCGTCGGTGCGCACGCCCGCGCCGTTCGACTACTTCGGCGCGTTCGGCCTGGCCGCCGGGCTGCTCTGCCTGCTGCTGCCGGTGGTCAAGGGCGGCACGTGGGGCTGGGCCAGCGCACCGACGCTCGGGCTGGCCGCGGCCGCCGTCGTCATCCTGCTCGTGTGGGGCGCCTACCAGCTGCGCCGCCGCGATCCGCTGGTCGACCTGCGGGTGTCCGCCCGCCGCCCGGTGCTGTTCACGAACTTCGCGTCGATCATGGTCGGCTTCGCGTTGTACGCCATGGCGTTGTCGTTCCCGCAGCTGCTGCAGGCACCGGCGTCGACCGGCTACGGGCTGGGCCAGACGATGGTCGAGTCCGGTCTCACCCTGGCCCCGAACGGCCTGGTGATGATGCTGCTTTCGCCGGTTTCGGCGCGGCTCATCACCCGGTTCGGCCCGCGCCCGACGCTGATGAGCGGCGCGCTGGTGATCGCCGCCGGGTACGCGTTCGCGATCGTGCTGATGGACAACGCGTTCGAGCTGATCACCGCGTCGGTGATCATCGGTGCCGGCGTCGGCATCGCCTACGCGGCGATGCCCGCGCTGATCATGGGTTCGGTACCGGTCACCGAAACGGCGTCGGCGAACGGCCTGAACTCCCTGATGCGCTCGGTCGGCACGGCGATCTCCAGCGCGGTGATGGCGGCGATGCTGGCCCAGCTGGCGATCAGTGTGGGCGGACTCCCGGTGCCGTCGCTGGCCGGCTTCCGCGCGACGTTCGCGGTGGCGGCGGGCGCCGCACTCGCGGGCGCGCTGCTGGCGGCGCTGGTCCCGAAGCGGCGGACCGCGCCGGCGCTGGTCGCCGCCTAGTTCTTGCGCGCCACCAGCGCCAGGCCGCCGCACTCCGTGGGGTCGGGCGGCATTTCCGCGGGGTCGTCCGGCCGCCACTCGGGGATGAACACGATGCCCGGGTCGACGATCTCGAAGCCGTCGACCAGGGCCCGGAGTTCGTCGGCCGAGCGCGGCGTCACCGGGTTGGCGCTCTTCTGGTACATCGCGACGGCGCGGGCCGTTCCGTCGCTCTGCTGCTCGTAGGTGGCGGACGACAGGGCGAGGTAGCTGCCGGGCGCGAGCGCGTCGCGGTAGGCGGCGATCAGCCGGGCCGGGTCGCGCTCGTCCGGGATGAAGTGCACGAACAGCGCCATCACGACCATCACCGGCTGGTCCAGGTCCAGCATCATCTCGGTGATGTCGTGTTCGAGGACGTCGTCGGGGAACTCGGCGTCGGCGTGCACCATCGCCGCGTTCTCGTTGTCCTCCAGCACGATCTCGCTGTGCGCCACGGCGACCGGCTCGTTGTCGACGTAGACGACGCGGGCGGTCGGGTCGACGGCCTGGGCCACCTCGTGCACGTGCCCCACGGTCGGCATGCCGGAGCCGATGTCGAGGAACTGCCGGATGCCCTGGTCCATCCCGAACCGGATGGCCCGGCGCAGCCACTGCCGGTTGAGCCGCGCCCGCTCACGCGCGTTCGGCTGCGCGGCCAGCACCTGCTCGGCGAACATCCGGTCGACGGCGTAGTTGAGCTGCCCGCCGAGGATGTAGTCGTACACGCGCGCGGCGTTGGGCTTGTCGAGGTCGATGCCCCGCCGCGCGTACTCGTCTTCGCTCATCCGCCGCTCCCGGAGTCAGGTGTGACGCGAGAATAGCCGGAGCCGGGGATGCCTAGTTCTTGCGGACCACCAGAGCCAGCTGGCTCGACAGCTCCGGGTGCGGCCCGACCTGGCCGGGATCGTCCGGCCGCCACTCCGGGGTGAACACGATCCCCGGCGGCACGAGCTCGAAGCCGTCCACCAGCGCGCCCAGTTCCGCCCGGGACCGCGCGACGACGTCGGTGCCGCTGTTGCGGTACATCTCCGCCGCCCGCCGGACCTCTTCGCCCTGTCCCTCGAACGTGCCCGACGACAGCGCCAGGCAACTGCCCGGGACCAGCGCGCCGAGGTAGGCGGCGATCAGCCCGGCCGGGTCCCGCGAGTCCGGGATGAAGTGGATGAACGCCGCCATGATCACCATCACCGGCTCGCCGAAGTCCAGCAGCCGCTCGGTCGTCGGGTGCTCGAGGACGGTGTCCGGGAACTCGGCGTCGGCCTGCACCATTTCCGCGTTCTCGTTGTCCTTCAGCACGATCTCGCTGTGCGCGACCGCGACCGGCTCGTTGTCCACGTAGACCACGCGGGCTTCCGGGTCGATCGCCTGGACGACTTCGTGCACGTGCCCCACGGTCGGCATGCCCGAGCCGATGTCGAGGAACTGGCGGATGCCCTGCTCGGCGCCGAACCGGACGGCGCGGCGCAGCCACCGCCGGTTCAGCAGGGCCAGGTCCCTGGCCTCCGGCCGCACCTCGAGGATCCGCTCGGCGAACTCCCGGTCGATGGCGTAGTTGAGCTTGCCACCGATCAAGTAGTCGTACACGCGAGCCGCGTTGGGCTTGTCGAAGTCGATTCCGCGCTTCGCGTGCTCCTCGGTCATCGCGTGAGGATAGTCCGGTTCAGAGCAGTGGCGGCACCGCCGCATCGATGAGATGCGGGCCGGGCTCGGCGAAGGCCCGCTGCAGCTGTTCGGCGAGTTCTTCGGCGGTGGTCGCGCGGGAGGCGGGCACGCCCATGCCCTCCGCGATCTTCACGAAGTCCATGTCCGGCCGGGAAAGGTCGAGCAGGTCGTTCGCCTTCGGGCCGCCCGAGGCCGCCCCGACGCGCTGGAGTTCCAGGCGGAGGATCGCGTACGCGCGGTTGTTGAGCAGCACCGTCGTGACGTTCAGGTTCTCCCGCGCCTGCGTCCACAGCGCCGAGATCGTGTACAGCGCACTGCCGTCGGACTGCAGGTTCAGCACCGGCCGGTCCGGCGCCGCGACGGCCGCCCCGGTCGCCACCGGCATGCCGTAGCCGATCGCGCCGCCGGTCAGCGTCAGGACGTCGTGCCGCGGCGCGCCGGCTGTCGCCATCGGCAGCATCAGGCCGGACGTGTTGGCCTCGTCGGCGATGATCGCGTTCTCCGGCAGCAGCGCCCCGATCACCTCGACCCAGTTCTGCGGGGTCAACGGCCCGCTCGGCAGCGACGGCCGCGACTCGGGAGCCAGCACGGGTTCGGTGTCCGCGGCGACCAGGCCGGCGACCTCGGTCAGCGCCCGCGTCACGTCCTGCCCGGCCGACGCAAGCGTGTGCACCTGGGCGCCTTCGGGCACCAGATCGCTCGCCTTGCCCGGGTAGGCGAAGAACGACACCGGCGCCTTCGTGCCCGCGACGATGACGTGCTTGATCCCGTCGAGCTGGTAGGCGACCTGCTCGGCGAGGTAGCCGAGCCGCTCGATCGACGGCAGCCCGGCGCCGCGCTCCAGGCGCGCCGGGAACGTTTCGACGAACACCTTGGCGCCGGTCGCGGCGCCGATGCGGCTGGCGGCGCGCAGGCCTTCCTCGCGGCACGCGCTGCCGCCGACGAGCAGTGCGACCGGTTCGCCGGTGCCGAACACCGCGGCGATGTCCTTGACGGTCGTGGCGTCGACGGCCTGCGGCACGCGCGGCGGGATCGGCGCGCAGGTCTCGCCGCCCTCGCCCCACGAAGCGTCCGCGGGCAGGATCAGCGTCGCGACGCGGCCGGGCGCGTCCTGTGCGGCGGCGACCGCGGCGGCGGCGTCCGCCCCGACGTCCTTGGTGTGCTCCGAGCGGCGCACCCAGCCTTCCAGCGAGCCCGCGAGGGCCTCGATGTCCGACTCCAGCGGCGCGTCGTACTGCTTGTGGTAGGTCGCGTGGTCGCCGACGACGTTGACGACCGGCGTGTTCGCGCGACGCGCGTTGTGCAGGTTCGCCAGGCCGTTGCCCAGGCCGGGGCCGAGGTGCAGCAGCGTCGCGGCGGGCTTGCCGGCGATCCGCGCGTACCCGTCGGCCGCACCGGTGACGACGCCTTCGAACAGCGCGAGCACGCCCCGCATTTCGGGGACGGTGTCGAGCGCGGCGACGAAGTGCATCTCCGACGTGCCGGGGTTGGCGAAGCACACCTCGACACCGGCGTCGACCAGCGTGCTGATCAGGGACTGGGCGCCGTTCATCTCACTCATGCGGTTCCTTCGGGAAAGAGAACGCCGGGGTTGAGGATCCCGGCGGGGTCGAAGCTCTGCTTGATCCGGCGCATCAGCTCGATCTTCGCCGGGTCTTCGAGTTCGGAGTGGTAGCCGGCCTTGGTGCGGCCGAGGCCGTGCTCGCCGGAGATCGCGCCGCCGAGTTCCATGGCGTACGCGAAGATGTCCGTGAGCAGTTTCTTGCGTGTCGCGGGGTCTTTGCAGAAGATCCCGAGGTGGACGTTGCCGTCACCGGCGTGCCCGCAGCCGAGCGCGCCGCCGCCGGCGGCCATCGCCAGCTCGCGTGCCTTCGTGATGAACTGCGGCATCGCGGTCCGCGGCACGACGACGTCGATCACGTCGTCGGCGCCGACGGCCTTCGCGGTCCAGAAAGCCTTCTCGCGGGCCTCGATGAGCTTGCGCGCGGCACCGCCGTCGAGGACGTAGACATCGGCCGCGCCGAGTTCGCCGAGCAGCTCGCCGACGGTCTCGACGTCCTCCTCGAGGCGTCCGGTTTCGCGGTTCTCCAGCGCCACCACGAGGTACGCCTCACACGTCTCTCGGATCTTGTCCGGGACGCCGAGCTCGAGCTTCTCGTTGTAGACGATGGCGGCCATCGTCATGTTGTCGATGTACTCGAGGATGTGCGGCGCGAGCCCGCTGGAGAGGACCGCCGGCACCGCGGCCATCACCTGGTCGAAGTCGCCGAAGGGGGCGAGCACCGTGGCGCCGTGGGCCAGCCGCGGGTACAGCTTCACGGTGACTTCGGTGGCCAGCGCGAGGGTGCCCTCGGAGCCGATGATCAGCTGCGTGAGGTCGTAGCCGGTGGAGATCTTCGACGTCTTGCCGCCGGTGCGGATGATCTCGCCGGTCGGCAGCACGGCCTGCAGGCCGAGCACGTTGTTGCGGGTGACGCCGTACTTGACGGCCCGCATCCCGCCGGCGTTGGTCCCGACGTTCCCGCCGACGCTGGCGCTCAGCTCACCGGGGTAGACGGTGTAGCTCAGCCCGGCTTCGGCGGTCTTGGCGTCGAGCTCGGCGAGGGTCACCCCGGGCTGGACGACGGCGACGTGGTTGCCGGTGTCGACTTCGAGGACCGCGTTCATCCGTTCGAACGAGATCAGCAGGCCGTCTTCCTGCGGCCGGGCCGCCCCGGAAAGCCCGCTGCCGGATCCGCGGGCCGTCACGGGGACGTTGTGCTCCGAAGCGGCTTTCAGCAGCTCCGCGACTTCTTCGGCCGTTGCCGGCTTCGCGACGTACGCAGGCTTCTGCGGCTCCGCCGTCAGTGCCTCGTCGTGCGCGTAGTCCTCCGAGATCGCCTCGCCCGTGAGCAGGTTCTTGTCCCCGACGATCTCGGCCAGCCGTGCTGCCACGTCGCCCATCGGCAGTGTCTCCTCCGCGCCGTCGCTGTGGTTACCGCAGCGTAGTACGTACCGGCGGTACGCCGCCATGAAGGATTTTCACGTTTCGGCGCGGAGGAGGCCTGGTAGTCAGTTCGTCGTGGTCAGGGCGTCTTGGAGCAGTGTCAGCGCCTGCCGGGCGACGACGTTGAACAGGCCCATGGTCGTGTCCGGCCGGGCGAACAGAACCAACAGGATGGATCCCTGTACGGGAAAGACGCAGACGTGCCCGAGAGAGCCCTGGAACATCGCTCCCCGTGCCTCGCCAAGGCCGGCCTGGCCGATGAACCTCGTGGCGAGCCCGACGGCGGCGGCCGCCATGGCCGCCACGCTGTCGTCTTCGATTTCCTGCGTGTCGCTGGCCAGCAGCAGGCCGTCGCGGCTGGCCAGCAGGAGCCCGGTGATGTTGGCCCGGTCGACCTTGTCGCGGATCTCCTGGAGTGCCTTGGCCACGGCCGCGGCCTCGGGGTGCGACGGCTGGACCTTCTGTGGTGGCGGGAAACTTTGGGCCGCGCCTTGCCTGCGCGTCGGCAGGGGAATCGGGGGGCCGGGTACCTCGGCCGGCATCCCCGTCACACGACCAGCTCGGCTTCGATGTTCTTCAGGTAGTGCCGCGCCAGCGCGAGGTTGGCCCGTTCCCGGTCCAGGACGAGGTAGAGGAACAGCGCGGAGTCGACCTTGGCCGGCCTCAGCAGGCGGATCAGGTGGTACTGACGGCCCAGCGTGATGAGGATGTCCTCGATCTCGTCGTTGAGCCGGAGGGCGGAGATCACCCGCAGCTTGGACCGGACGACTTCGGTGTTGCCCGCGGCCGCGGTGTCCAGGTCCAGCCAGTCGCCGCCGCCCAGTGTCCCGAGCGCCATCCCGCTTTCGTAGTCGACCAGGGCGGCCCCCACCGCGCCCGTGATGGAAAGGGCTTCCTTCAACGCCGTTTCGATGTTCATGTGGCTCGTCTTCTCCTAGTCCCGACGCCTCGACGTGCCGACCCCAGTGGTCAGGTTCGATCACCCTAAAGTTGCTCGATCCGTCCGCATATCCCCGAACGGCCTAATCGAGCTGCTCTGTTCGCGCTATCAGGTCACGCACAGTAGAAACCGTGGATTTAGCTCAGACTAAATCTCTAGCGGGTGACGACGACGGCGGCGAAGCTTCCGGCATGACCTCGACGTACACCTTCGAAGACGGCCTTTCCGTGCACCGGCTGGGTTTCGGCGCCATGCGGCTCACCGAATGGGACCACGTGAAAGCCGGCGCCACGGCGGTCGCGCGTCGTGCGGCCGAGCTCGGCGTGACCTTCTTCGACACCGCCGACGCCTACGACCTGGGCCTGAACGAAGAGCTGCTCGCCGACGCGCTTCACCCGTATCCGGGGCTGTTCATCGCGACGAAGTGCGGGCACGCCCGCCCGAGCCGGGGCGAGTGGGTTCCGCTCGGCCGGCCGGAATACCTCCGCCAGCAGGCGGAACTTTCGCTGCGGCGCCTGCGCGTCGACCGCCTCGACCTGCTGCAGCTGCACCGGCTCGACCCGCAGGTGCCGCTCGCCGACCAGATCGGCGCGCTCGCCCGGCTGCGGGAGGAGGGCAAGATCGCCCGGATCGGGTTGTCCGAGGTCAGCGTCGCGCAGCTGGCCGAGGCACGAGCCATCGCCCCGATCGCGAGCGTCCAGAACCGCTACAACCTGACCGATCGCGCGTCCGAAGACGTCCTCCGCTATTGCGAGCGCGAAGGCATCGCGTTCGTCCCCTGGCTCCCGATCGCGCGCGGTGACCACGCCACGGCGGGTGGTCTGCTCGCCAAGGTCGCGGCCGGCGTCGGCGCGACACCCGCGCAGGTCTCCCTCGCCTGGCTGCTGCACCGTTCGCCGGTCGTGATCCCGATCCCGGGGACGTCGTCTGTCCCGCACCTGGAGGAAAACTGCGCGGCCGCTGACGTGACGCTCTCCGACGAGGATTTCGAGCAGCTGACCGCGCTCGGCTGAACCCGGCCCGGCCGTGGTTTCCCGCGGCCGGGCTCGAGGTTCCGGCGTCAGGCGCGGGCGAACGAGAGCGTCTCGCCCTCGACACCCCGCAGCCACAGGTCCTGTGCGGCCGCCGCCATCTCGGCCAGGCCCTCTTCGATCGTGGCGAACACGTTGCCGGGCACCCAGCCCGCGTCGCCGTTGATCAGCAGGTTGTTGCGGCCGTAGAAGATCGCCAGGTCGGTTGCGCCCTGGTCGCTGTGCGCCTCGCTGTCTTCGTCGTAGCCGTACGCCGGGTTGCCGATTTCCCAAGCCTCGAAACCGAAATAGACGACGTCGCCGGGGATCGGCGTGATCGTCGGGTTCTCCCGGCCCGGCTTGGGTTCCGCGAACGGCGGCACGAGGGTGTAGACCTCGTTGCGCGCGTACTTCGCGTGGTAGGCGGAACCGCTCTGCGGCAGCGCGTCCCAGACCGCTTTGCAGGTCCGCGGTGCTTCGTCGTCCAGCAGCCGGGCGCGGCAGGAGACACCGCGCTTGTCGAGGGTGATCGTGATGTACCGGGCCACGCTCAGCTCCCCGTGACCGAGGCGACGACGTCGCCCCAGATCCGCAGCGCGTCGTCGACCTGCTCGGCGGTGACGACCAGCGGCGGCACCATGCGGACGACGTTCATGTACGGCCCGCAGGTGAGCAGCAGCAGCCCGTTCTTCGCCGCCGCCTGCTGGGCGGCCTGCGCGGTGGCCGTGTCGGGCTCGCCGCCGTCGGTGCTGAACTCCGAGCCGACCAGCAGCCCGAGCCCGCGCACCTCGCCGATCGACGGCGTCTTGTCCGCGATCACCCGCGCGCCCTCGAGGAGCTGGCGGCCGCGCTCGGCGGCGTTTTCGACCAGGTTCTCCTGCTGGATGACTTCGAGCGTCGCGATCGCAGCGGCGCACGAAACGGCGTTGCCGCCGTACGTCCCGCCCTGCGATCCCGGGAACGCCTTCGCCATCAGCTCCTGCGAAGCGGCGATGCCGGACAGGGGGAAGCCGCTCGCCAGGCCCTTCGCGATGAGGACGATGTCGGGGGAGACGTCGAAGTGGTCGTGGCCCCAGAACTTCCCGGTGCGGCCGAAGCCGGTCTGGATCTCGTCGACGACGAGCAGGATGCCGTGCCGGTCGGCGCGCTCGCGCAGGCCCGCCAGGAACTCGGTGTTCGCCGGGACGTACCCGCCCTCACCCAGCACGGGTTCGACGAAGAACGCGGCGGTTTCGTTCGGCGCGCAGACGGTCTGGAAGAGGTAGTCGAGCTCGCGCAGGGCGAACTTCGTCGCCGTCTGCTCGTCCCAGCCGTAGTGGTAGGCGTACGGGAACGGCGCGACGTGCACGCCGGCCATCAGCGGGCCGATGCCGGCGCTGAACCGCGTCCCGGACGTCGTCATGGTCGCGGCGGCGACCGTCCGGCCGTGGAAGCCACCCTGGAAGACGATGACGTTCGGGCGTTTCGTCGCCTGTCGCGAAAGCCGCAACGCCGCTTCGACGGCTTCACTGCCCGAGTTCGCGTAGAAGAGCGAGTCGAGCCCGCTCGGCAGGACCGCGCCGAGGCGCTCGGTCAGCTCGAGGAGCGGCTTGTGCATGACCGTCGTGTACTGGCCGTGGACGAGCTTGCCGATCTGCTCCTGTGCGGCCCGCACGACGTGGGGGTGGCAGTGGCCGGTGCTCGTGACGCCGATGCCGGCGGTGAAGTCGAGGTGGCGTTTGCCCTCGACGTCGTAGAGGTAAACCCCTTCACCGTGGTCGACCACGACGGGCGTTGCCTGCTTGAGCAGCGGAGAGAGCTGGGCCACAGCGTGCTCCTCGGTCGGTTCGAGCGGGTTGTCGATTGTTGACAATATCCATAGCATGGCCCTCGGGACAACACGTGAGGAGCAAGTCGGGATGAGCGCGAGCACCGAGTCCGGCGTCGTCGAGGCGGTCGGCAAGGAACTGTTCATCGGCGGCAAGTGGGTCGCCGCCCAGGACGGCAAGACCTTTCCCGTGGTCGACCCGGCCACCGGCAAACAGCTGTGCCACGTCGCCGACGCGTCGCCGTCGGACGGTGTCGCGGCGCTGGACGCCGCGGTCGCGGCGCAGGCCGATTTCGCGAAGATGGCCCCCCGCGAGCGCGGCGAGATCCTGCGCCGCGCCTACGAGCTGCTGATGCAGCGCCAGGAGGAACTGGCGCTGCTGATGACCCTGGAAATGGGCAAGCCGCTCGCCGAGTCGAAGGGCGAGATCGCCTACGCCGCCGAGTTCTTCCGCTGGTTCGCCGAAGAGGCCGTCCGCATCGACGGCGGCTACGCGACCGCCCCGAACGGCGCGGGCCGGTTCCTCATCACGAAGCAGCCGGTCGGGCCGACGCTGCTCATCACGCCGTGGAACTTCCCGATGGCGATGGGCACGCGCAAGATCGGCCCGGCGATCGCCGCGGGCTGCACCTCGGTGATCAAGCCGGCCGCCCAGACACCGCTGTCGATGCTCGCGCTGGCCGGCATCCTCGCCGAAGCCGGACTGCCCGAAGGCGTGCTCAACGTCGTCACGACGAGCGACTCCGGTGGCGTGATGGAGCCGCTGATCCGCGACGGCCGCGCCCGCAAGCTCTCCTTCACCGGTTCGACCGGCGTCGGCCGCAAGCTGCTCGAACAGTGCGCCGACAAGATCCTGCGGACGTCGATGGAGCTGGGTGGCAACGCGCCGTTCCTGGTCTTCGACGACGCGGACATGGACGCGGCCATCGACGGCGCGATGCAGGCGAAGATGCGCAACATCGGCGAGGCCTGCACCGCGGCGAACCGGTTCTACGTGCAGCGCGGCGTCGTCGAGGAGTTCGCGCGGCGGCTGACCGAGCGCATGCAGGCCCTGCCGATGGGCCGCGGCACCGAGAAGGACGTCGTGGTCGGCCCGCTGATCGACGACAAGGCCGTCGACAAGGTGACCGAGCTGGTCAAGGACGCCACCGACCGCGGCGCGAAGGTGCTCACCGGCGGCTCGGCCGTCGACGGGCCGGGACACTTCTACCCGGCCACCGTGCTCACCGACGTCCCGCAGGATGCGCGGCTGACGCACGAGGAGATCTTCGGTCCGGTCGCCCCGATCACGCCGTTCGACACCGAAGAAGAGGCCGTGGCGAAGGCGAACGACACCGAGTTCGGGCTCGTTTCCTACCTCTTCACCAGCGACCTCAAGCGCGCGCTGCGGGTTTCGGAAGCGCTGGAGGCCGGCATGATCGGGCTCAACCAGGGCATCGTGTCGAACCCGGCGGCGCCGTTCGGCGGGATCAAGCAGTCCGGGCTGGGTCGCGAAGGCGGCTCGGTCGGCATCGACGAGTTCCTGGAGACCAAGTACATCGCGGTCGCCCTGTGAGTGCGTACCGCTTGGCGAGCATCCCGGGCGACGGGATCGGCGTGGACGTCACGGTCGAGGCCCGCAAGGTCCTCGACCGGGCTTCCGCGCGGTTCGGCTTTTCGCTGGAGTGGACCGAGTTCGACTGGAGCTGCGAGCGGTACGCGCGGCTCGGGTCGATGATGCCGGACGACGGCGTTTCGCAGCTGTCGGCGTTCGACGGGATCCTGCTCGGCGCGGTCGGCTTCCCCGGCGTGCCGGACCACGTTTCCCTGTGGGGCCTGCTGATCCCGCTGCGGCGGGCGTTCCAGCAGTACGTCAACCTGCGCCCGGTGCGGTTGCTGCCGGGCACGACGTCCGTGCTGGCCGGGCGGAAGGCCGAGGAGCTGGAGCTGGTCATCGTCCGGGAGAACTCCGAAGGGGAGTACTCGGCGATCGGCGGGCGGCACAACGCCGGCCGGCCGGACGAATTCGTGCTGCAGGAGTCGGTTTTCACGCGCGTCGGCGTCACGCGGATCATCCGGTACGCGTTCGAGCTGGCGCGGACGCGGTCTTCCCGCGTGTGCTCGGCGACGAAGTCCAACGGGCTCATCCACTCGATGCCCTTCTGGGACGAGATATTCGCCGAGGTCGCCGCCGGGTACCCCGATGTCCACAGTGAACAGATGCACGTGGACGCCTTGGCGGCGCGAATGGTCCAGGCGCCGGACCGGCTCGACGTCGTGGTGGCGTCGAACCTCTTCGGCGACATCCTCAGCGACCTCGCGGCCGCGATCACCGGCGGGCTCGGCATGGCACCGTCCGGCAACATCAACCCATCGGGTGAATTCCCGTCGATGTTCGAGGCGGTCCACGGGAGCGCTCCGGACATCGCGGGGCAGGGGATCGCCAACCCCGTCGCGCAGATCCTGGCGACCGCGATGCTGGTCGAACACCTGGGTGAAACCGTTGCGGCGCAAGCGATTCGCACCGCGGTGGACCGGGTGCTCGACGAGGGCCGCGTGCGCACGCCCGACCTCGGCGGCCCGGATACCACAGAACGGCTCGGCACGGCGGTGGCCGAAGCGCTGGGCTGAGTTTTTGTCGGTGCCCTCCGGCACGGTGGTTCCCGAGCCCACCGAGGGGGAGGAGACACCGATGTGCTTCGAGTGCGAGAACCGGGACAGACCCGGTTACCTGGAACGGCTTCGCGGCGGCGTGGCCGAGCGGGGCTGGCTGGTGCAGGGAGTGGAGGGAACCGGGCCGTACCCGCCGTGGGCCTACACGATCGGCCTGAGCGGGTACGGCTTGCCGGAGCTGGTGGTGACCGGCCTCCCGGCCCTCGCGGCCGGCGGCTTGCTGAACTCCCTGGCTGCCCACGTCCTGCGCGGCTCACCACCCACGGCGGGCGAACGCATCCCGCTGCCCGACGGCCCGCTGGTCGAGGTCGTCGAGCTCACGGAGCCGTCGGTGCACCTGGTCTTCGCGGCGGCGCTGTACGGCCCGGAAATCCGTGCGCTGCAACTGGTCCACGCGGACGCCCAGGGCCGCTTCCCCTGGTCCCCCGACTACCGCGACGGCCGAGCGGGCCAGCCGGTCCTGGGACCCCGCCATGCCCACTGACCCGCCCCGTCCCACCCCCAACTTCCGCCCCCAGTCACGCGAGTTCCGCCCCCGATCACGCGAGTTCCGGCTCCGATCACGCGAGTTCCGGTCCCAGTCACGCGAGGTCGGGTTCCGGTCACGCGTGTCGTCCACTCCGGTACGCGAGTCGGCCCTCCAAGTACGCGTGTCGTCCACTCCAGTACGCGAGCCGGCCCTCCAGGTACGCGTGTCGGCCCTCCGATCACGCGAGTCGACCGTCCAATCACGCGTGTCGGCCCCGCGATCACGGCACCGGCGGGGCTTGCCCGTCCGTCAAGCTCGTGCCCGGCGCGAGCCGCTGGACCGCGTCCTCCATGTGGGCCTCGAGGAGCGTCAGCGCCGTCTCCTCGTCGCCGTCCCGAAGCGCCTGGATCAGCTTCGTGTGCTCCTCCACGCGCTCCTCGACCCGCTGGTACGTGCTCTGCAACGCCGTCAGGCACATCCGCGTCTCGATCAGCAGCGTCCGGGCCATCCGCACGAGCCGCTTGCTGCCGGAGGCGTTGATGAGGGCCTCGTGGAACTTCAGGTCCGCCGTCGAGAGCGCGCTGGGGTCGTCCTCGCTCGCCGCGGTCGCCATCTCGGTGACGGTCTGCTCGAGCAGGTCCGCGATCCGGTCGCGGTCGCCGCCGCGCAGGGCGCGCAGCATGGCGGCTCGCTCGATCGCCGAACGGGCGGCGTAGATGTCGTAGACGTCGCCCGGCTCGAGGTCGATCACGAACAGCCCACGGTGCCGTTCGCTGCGCAGCAGCCCTTCGGACACCAGGTGCTGCATGGCTTCCCGGAGCGGCCCCCGGGACACCTGGAACCGTGCGGCCAGCTCGCTCTCGCCGAGCTGGGTCCCGGGCGGGAGGGCGCCCGTCATGATCGCGTCACGCAGCTGGCGCGCGATGACGGCGGCCGTCGACTCGCGGCTCACCGGTTCGATCTCGGGCAGCATGCCCGGTGGCAGGGCCATGTCAGGCGCTCCCGCGCGGTTGGTGCCGGAAGAGCGCGCCGAGCGAGCGGACGAGCCGGTGCCGGCCGGTCAGGCGCAGGCCCTCCCAGACCGTGACCTGGTTGGCGGTCAGCACGGGCTTGCCGAGCGCGGCTTCCACCGCGTTGATCTCGCCGAGGGTGCGCATGGCGGTGTCCGGCACGAGCACCGCGTCGGCGTCGGGGTGGTCGTGGCTCACGGCGAGCTCGACGACGGCCTCCGGGCTCATCGCGCCGACCTCGGCCGCCGTGACGATGTCCGCGCTGGCCATCGAGACGACCTCGATGCCGCCGGCCTTCAGGAAGTCCACGAACAGCCGGGCGATGTCGTCCGGGTAGCTGGCCGCGACGGCGACCCGCTTGACGTCCAGGGCACGAGCGGCGTGCACGAACGCGAAGGAGGTGCTGGAGGCCGGGACACCGGCGACGGCGGCGAGGCGGTCGGCCTGGTCGCGGGCGCCTTCCCAGCCGTAGACGAAGCTGCCGCTGGTGCACGCCCAGATGACCGCGGCGGGTTCGTGCTTGGCGAGGAGGGCGGCGCCGTCGGCGAGGCGGGCCTCGCTGCCGAGGTCGAGCAGCTCGGCCACCGCGTGCTTGTCGGTGCCGTAGATGTGCTCGACCGCCAGCCGGATGTCGCCCTCGTCGACGGCCATGCCGCCGAGCAGCTGCTCGGCCAGCGGATAGTCGTCTTCGGCCGCGTGGTCGGGGTAGATGAAACCGATGGTGGTCACGGAACCTCCGGAGGGGACGCAAATTGTCGACAATCCTAGAGGGAAGGTCAAGGAAAACCTTCACGACACGTCACGGAGCCACCTCCCGGGTCCGACGATGGGGAGGTGCATCCGGCGCAGGCATGCCCACATCGTCAGCTGGTTGGCGGTGAGCACCGGCTTGCCGAGCGCGGCTTCCAGCGGTTCGATCAGGTCGTAGGTGGGGAGGTTGGTGCAGCTGACGAAGATCGCTTCGGCGTCGCCGTGGTCGGCGGCGAGGATGCGCTCGGCGATGGTCCGGTAGCTGACCTTCCAGATGCCGCCGCCCAGGCCGAGGTGGTCGCTGGCGACGGTCGTGACGTCCAGCTCGGCGAGGAAGCCGTGCAGGGCGGCGGTCAGGTCGGCGTCGTAGGGCGTGAGCACCGAGACACGGTGGAGGTCGAGCTGGTGCAGCACTTCGGCGAGCGCGCCCGAGGTGGTGACGGCGTCCGGCGCGCCGGCGTCGCAGATCGCCTTGGTCAGCGAGCGCTCGTAGTCGACGCCGTTGACGAAGCTGCCCGACGTGCAGAGGTAGGCGACCACCTCGGGCTCGACGTGCAGCACGTCGCGGGTCGCGCTGGCCAGGTGGTGGCTGTCGCTGACCAGGCGGGCCATCTCCATGCTGACCGGCACGGGCTCGTACGGCGTGCGGGCGAGGTGGAGGGAGACCTCCATCGGCACCCAGCGCCAGAGCTCGCGCTCCAGCGCGAGGTCGAAGGGGGCGATGACGCCGATGCCGCGTTGCGCCAGCGGGCCGTCGAACGCCAGGAAGTCGAAATCCAAGGCTCAGCCTCCGGAATACGTCTGTGTGTGACACGTCCGGTGCTCCGGGGGTCGTTCCTCGGATTGTTGACAATCATACGAGTGACTTTTACCGTGTCAACGTGATCGCCTCGGAACACCGGGAAGCTCCCGTCCTGGCCGTGCTCTGCGGCGAGTCCCGCCCACCGGACATGCGTGCTGTCGAATCCGGGGCGGTCGTGCGTTACACGGACGCGGCGGGCCTTGCCGAAGCGTTGTCCGGGGCGGACGCCCTCTTCGTCTACGACTTCCTCTCCACGGCCGTGCCCGGCGCGTGGCACGCGGCCGACCGGCTGCGCTGGCTGCACATCGCCAGCGCGGGGGTCGACCCCGTGCTGTTCCCGGGGCTGCGGGAGAGCGACGTGGTCCTGACGAACTCGCGGGGCGTCTTCGACGACGCCATCGCGGAGTACGTGCTGGGCGTCGTGCTCGCCTTCGCGAAGGACTTCGCGCGCTCGCACGACCTGCAGCGCGAGGGCCGCTGGCTGCACCGCGAAAGCGAGCGGATCGCCGGGCGCGAGGTGGTGGTCGTCGGCACCGGGCCGATCGGCCGGGCCATCGCGCGGCTGCTGCGCGCGGCCGGGATGCGGGTGAGCGGTGCCGGGCGCCGGGCGCGTACCGGCGACCCCGACTTCGGCGTCGTGCACGAGTCCGCGCGGCTCACCGAAATCCTGCCGCACGCCGATTACGTCGTCGCGGTCGCGCCGCTGACCGAGCACACCAAGGGCATGTTCGACGCGCGGGCGTTTGCCGCGATGAAGCCGTCGGCGCGGTTCGTCAACGTCGGCCGGGGCGAGCTGGTCGCCACCTCCGACCTGGTCGCGGCGCTCGAAAGCAAGGCCATCGCCGGGGCCGCGCTCGACGTCTTCGACACCGAGCCGCTGCCGGCCGAAAGCCCGCTGTGGACCCTGCCGGACGTGCTGATCTCGCCGCACATGTCCGGGGACTTCGTCGGCTGGCGGACCACGCTGGTCGAGGTGTTCACCGAAAACTTCCGCCGCTGGCGCGCTGGGGAGCCGCTGCGCAACGTCGTCGACAAGACGCTCGGGTACGTGCCGTCGGGGAACCAGGGAGCCGGATGAACGACAGGATGCTGACCGCCAGCGAGCTCGTCGCCGCCTACGCGACCGGTGAGCTTTCGCCGGTCGAGGCGACGCAGAACGCCCTGCAGGCCATCGAAGCCCGGGACGGCGAGTGCAACGCCTTCTGCCTCGTCGACGCCGATCGCGCGCTGGAGCAGGCGAAGGCGTCCGAGGTCCGGTGGCGGGACGGTAACCCGATCGGGTGGCTCGACGGCGTGCCGTCGTCGATCAAGGACATGTTCCTCACCCAGGGCTGGCCGACCGTGCGGGGCTCGAAGAGCATCGACCCGGACCAGCCGTGGGACGTCGACAGCCCGGTCGCCGCGCGGATGCGCGAGGCCGGCCTGGTGCTGCTGGGCAAGACGACCACGCCCGAGATCGGCTGGAAGGGCGTCACCGACAGCCCGTTGTGCGGCATCACGCGCAACCCGGCCGACCCGTCGAAGACGGCGGGCGGGTCGAGCGGCGGCAGCGCCGCGGCCGTCGCGGCGGGGATGGGCGAGCTGTCGGTCGGCACGGACGGCGGTGGCTCGGTGCGGATCCCGGCGTCGTTCTGCGGCATCGTCGGGCTGAAGCCCACCCACGGCCGGATCCCGCTCTACCCGGCGAGCCCATTCGGCCCGCTCTCGCACGCCGGGCCGATGGCGCGGTCGGTGGACGACACCGCGCTGCTGCTGGACGTGCTGTCCCTGCCCGACCACCGCGACCCGGCCGCGCTGGCGCCGCCGGTGGGGTCGTTCCGCGAGGCCGTCCGGCGGGACGTGCGCGGGCTGATCGCCGCGTTTTCGCCGACGCTCGGCTACGTCGACGTCGACCCCGAGGTGGCCGGGATCGTCGCCGGCGCGGTCCGCGCGCTGGGCGACGCCGGCTTGCACATCGAAGAGACCGACCCCGGGTTCGCCGACCCGAAGCCGGCGTTCGACGTCCTGTGGTCTTCGGGGGCGGCGAAGCTGCTGGACTCGTTCCCGCCCGGGTCCGGGGAGCGGACCGACCCCGGTCTGCGCCGGGTCTGGGAACTCGGCGGGAAGTGGACGGCGAGCGACTACCTCGACGCGACCGCCGAGCGCGCCGCGCTGGGCATCCGGATGGGCGAGTTCCACACCCGCTACGACGTGCTGATCACGCCGACCCTGCCGATCGCGGCGTTCGAGGCCGGGCACGACGTGCCGCCGGGCAGCGGGCTGAGCGAGTGGCCGGAGTGGACGCCGTTCACGTACCCGTTCAACATGACCCAGCAGCCGGCGATCAGCGTGCCGGCCGGGCGCACGTCGGCGGGGCTGCCGGTCGGCCTGCAGATCGTCGGGCCGCGGCACTCGGACGACCTCGTGCTGGCCGTGGCGAAGCTGCTGGAGGAAGTGCGGCCCTGGGCGCCCGCCTGACCACACGTGAGGGTGAAACCCGGACCGGAGTGCGGGAAGCTGTGCCACTGTCGGCCGGGTGAACGCTCCAGGCTGGCGGTACGAACGTGTCATCCCGACCGTCGACGTCACCGGGGAGCCGATGCGGGTGGTGGTCGGCCTGATCGAGCAGGGCGACCGGCTGGCCGCCGCGCTGCGGGTGGACGACGGCAGGGCGGCGCTGGTCCCGCTGGAGACCGGCGGTGAACTGCTGAAGGCCCTGCGCGAGACGCTGGAGAGCTGGTGGCGCCTCGACGGCCACCGCGACCTGACGTCCGGACCGCGCGTAGGCCGGTAGCCGGGCGCGGCCGGTGCCCCGCGTAGGCCGGTAGCGGGGGCGCGACCCGGTGCCCCCGCGTGGGGCGGTAGCCGGGCACGACCCGGTGCCCCGCGTGGGCCGGCCGGAGCTAGCCCGGCGCGTCCGAGCCGGCCGGCGCCCGGCGGACCAGCCCCCGCACCTGCGAGCTGCACAGCACGAGTGCCGTCGCGACGACGACCAGGGCCGCGCCCCCGGCGAGCGTCGCCGACCGGCCGGCGTGTTCGGCCAGCGGGCCCGCGGTGAGCTGGCCGATCGGCATCGCGACGAACGAGCCGAGCATGTCGTAGGAGTAGACGCGGGCGAGCTTGTCCGGCGGGATGTTCTCCTGCAGCGACACGTCCCACGCGACGGAGAACTGTTCTAGGGCGACGCCCGAGAGGAACATCGCGGCCAGCAGCGGCAGCAGGTACGGCGTCCGGCCGAGGGCCAGCATCGGCAGCGCCCCGGCCATGACCACCGCGACGCCGGTGAAGAGCATCCGCCGCGGCTGCCAGTGGGCGGCGAGGACGCCGCCGACCAGCGATCCCGCGGTCTGCCCGGCCAGCGCGAACCCCCAGCCGGTGCGGCCGAAGGTGTCGTCGGCGACGAGCGGGCCGAGCACCAGCAGCGCGCCGGCGGTCACCGCGTTGACGATCATGAACTGCAGCACCACCAGCCACACCCACGCCCGGGCGCGGAACTCCCGCCAGCCTTCGGCGAGCTCGGCGAGCGGACGGCTGCCGGGCAGGCGTTCCCCGCGCGGCAGCCGGATCCGCCGGTACGCGAGCGCGGCGGCGAGGAAGAGCAGGGAGTTCGCGGCGAGGGCCCACCCGGAGCCGGCGAAGGCGACGAGCACGCCGGCCAGCCCGGCCCCGGCGATGCGGCCGGTGTTCGAAAGCAGCCGGACCAGGGCGTTCGCCTGGGTGAGCAGCGAACCGGGCACGGTCGACGGCGTGAGGGAAGCGGCCGCGGGCAGCGAGATGGCCGAGACGGCGCCGTTGACGAACCCGAGCCCGGCCAGCAGCGGGATCGAAGCGAATCCACAAAGGACACTCGCGGCCACGACGGCCTGGGTGAGGGCGGCGGCGGTCTCGGTGCCCTGCAGGATGACGGACCGGGGGAGCCGATCGGCCAGCATCCCGCCGAACAGCAGCAGAAGCACGTTCGCGAGCGAACGAGCCCCGACGACGATCCCGAGATCGACGGCGGACCCGGTGAGATCGACCACGGCGAAGGCGAGCGCGAAGGGTGCGACCGCGTTCCCGAACTGGGCCAGGCTCCGGCCGGCGACGAGGGCGCGGAACGGAGCTGCCCGCAGCGGGGCGAGGAGTGACGCGGTCACGGGAGCGGCTCCGGCCGGGGAGGACGCGGCAGTCGCGCGGCCGCCGGCCGGCGGAAGGGCGCGTCAGGCCGGTGCGGGTCGCTCATCGGCGATCGGCGATGAGCGGTCACCGGGAGGCACATGGCTTCAGCCAATCACCGCTGTCAACGGCTTAAAGCACGTACGTCGTGCCGTCCGGCGGCAGCGAGGCACCCGCCGCCAGCACGGCGGCGTGCTCGGCCGACGCCGGGTCCAGCACCGGGTTCGTGTTGTTGACGTGCGTGAACGCCCACCGCCGCCCGTCGATCCGGGGCAGGCTCGCCGTGATCGGCAGGTGGCCCATCGCGAGCTGGTCCGGCCCGCCGACGCCGGCCATCTCGTCCGGCGCGTAGAACGTCCCGTCCAGCAGGACGAGAGAAGCGTCCGCGACGAACTCGTCGAACCCGGCGGGCCAGCTGCGCAGGCACGGCGCGTACACCAGCACCCCGCCGGTCGCCGGGTCCGAAATCCGGTAGGCGACCACCCAGGGGCCCTCAACCGGAGCAGTGGCGTACTTCGGCCGCTTGTCGCTCACCGGCAGCACCTCGACCCGCAACCCGGGAATGTCCACAACGGACGACCACGTCCAGCCGCCGTAGCCGTCCAGAACGGCGCGGAACGGCGACAGCGCGGCCAGCGCCGCCGGTGGCGCCCACACCGGGAGCCCGCCCGACTCGCGCAGCATCAGCAGGCCCAGTGCGTGGTCGAGTTCGGCGTCCGTCAGCAGCACCCCGCGCAGCGGGATCTCACGCGGCCCCGGCCCGGCCCGCAGCTCCGGCGTCCCGAGGATCTGCGCCCGGATGTCCGGCGAGCAGTTCAGCAGGTACCAGCCGGTGCCGTCCGCGCTGATCGCGACGCAGTCCTGCGTGCGCGGCACCAGCCCGGACGTGCAGAGGCGGCAGGCGCAGTTCCATTGTGGACACCCGCCGCCTGCCGCGGTGCCGAGCAGGATCACCTTCACCGGCGCATGACCAAATCAGCCACCGGAGGGCGGCTCAGGACCAGATCGACCGAGGAACGCCGCGGCGAGCGCGAGCACACCGGGTCCGTGGCCGCGGCGTCGCCGGTGAGCAGGAACGCCTGGCAGCGGCAGCCACCGAAGTCGATTTCGCGACGGTCGCACGTGCGGCAGGGCTCGGTCATCCACTCCTCGCCGCGGTAGGCGTTGAACGACGACGAGTGGTACCAGATCTCGGCCAGCGGCGTGTCCCGCACGGACGAAAGCGAAAGCGTCGTGATCGCCGACGCCGCCGGGCACGGCAGCACCGTGCCGTCCGGGGTCACGGTCAGCTGCCGCGCACCCCAGCCGTACATGCACGGCTTCGGGTACGGCTCGTGGTAGTCGGCGACGACGTAGACGATCTCCATCGTGCCCCGCAAGCGCGCGACCGCCGCACGCACCACCGGCTCCGCGGCCGCGAGCTGCGCGGCCGTCGGCATCAGCGCGTCCCGGTTGCGCAGCGCCCAGCCGTAGTACTGCGTGTTCGCCAGCTCCAGCCGGTCCGCGCCCATCCGCTCGGCCAGCTCGATGATCCCGGCCAGCTGGTCGTGATTCTGCCGGTGCAGCACCACGTTCAGCGACAGCGGCAGCCCGGACGCCTTCACCAGCGCGGCCGCGGCGAGCTTCCGGTCGTGCGCCTTCGCGCCGGCCAGCAGGTCGGCCCGCTCCCGGGTCGCGCCCTGCGCCGACAGCTGGACGTGTGCCAGCCCGCGTTCCACGAGGTCGTCGAGCCGCGACGACGTCAGGCCGAGCCCCGAAGTGACCAGGTTGACGTAGCAGCCGAGCCCGCTCGCGTGCGCGACCAGTGCCGGCAGGTCCGGCCGGAGCAACGGCTCGCCGCCGGACATGTGCACCTGCAGGACGCCGAGTTCGCGGGCCTGGGACAGCACCGACAGCCAGTCCGCTGTGGACAGTTCGGCGTCCCGGGTGGTCAGTTCCACCGGGTTCGAGCAATAAGGACAGTGCAGCGGGCAGCGGTGGGTCAGCTCGGCCAGCAGGCCCAGCGGCGGGCTCACGTCCATGCGACGACCCGCCGTTCGCCCAGCCGGGCCAGCACGGACAGGACGTCCTGCGCGAGCACGCCGGAGTAGCGCTCGGAAAGCGCCGCCGTGATCTCGGTGACGGACCGGGCGCCGTCGCAGAGCTCGAGCACCGCGGCCGCGGTGGCGTTCGGCACCAGGACACCCTCCGGGAACAGCAGCACGTGCGTCTCCCTCACGTGGTCGAAGGACAGCCGGACGCCGCGGCGCAGCTGCGGAACCGACTCGGCGGTGATCACGCGGCCGCCCGTTCGATCGCGTCGAGCATCGACCACAGCACGTCGCACTTGAACGACAGCGCGGCGATCGCGCGGTCCTGTTGTTCGCGCGTGACGCAGTGGCGGACCACGATGTCGAGGGTGTCCTTGCCTTCGCCGGAAACCTTGTCGATCCGGTTGGTGAAGTAGTCGAGGTCTTCGCGCGCGATCCACGAATAGTTCGCGAGCATGTCCGCCACCCGCTGCCGCATCAGGTGCCCGGCGAACATCTCGGTCAGTCCCGACGCGACGGCCTCCTGCCACGGTTTCGTCCGCGCGAAGGTCACGTAGGCGTCCACGGCGAACCGGACGCCGGGAGCGACGTGCCGTTCATCGAGAACCTCGTCGCGGTCCAGGCCGACCGCCGTGCAGAGCCGCAGCCAGCGTTCGATCCCGCCGGTACCGGCGCTCACGCCGTCGTGGTAGACGATCCGGTCGAGCCACTGGCGGCGGATCTCCGGCAGCGGGCAGTTGCTGATGATCGCCGCGTCCTTCCGCGGCAGCACGCACTGGTAGTACCAGCGGTTCGCCGCCCAGATCCGCAGCGCGCGCTCGTCGAGCTCGCCCGCGTGCAGCCGGCGGTGGAACGGGTGCGTTCCCCAGTACCGGCCGGAAAGACCGCGCAGCGCGTCGATGAACGCGCTTTCCGGGAGTGGCTCGACCGGCATCCGTCAGTCCGCCATGCGGGCCGCGTAGGCGGTGACCTCCATCGGGGTTTCGTACTCGACGAAGTCCGGGGTCGTCCACTCCTCGGTCATGTCCTGCTCCTCTTTCCGGGGGCTGATCGCCGCCACCCTAGGAGCGCGCGGAGGGTACTGACCAGAATTTTCGCCCCGCTTTCGGAAAGATTCCTTCCGATGGGGGAGCCGACGTGTCGGTGAGCGGGCTACCTTACCGCAGCTTCGAGTTCCACCAAGGCCGTGTCGAGGTGTGTCAGGATCCGCTGCAGGTGCGGGACGCTGCGGCGGCAGCCCGTGATACCGAAGTCGAGGTGATCGCCGTTGCTGGTCAGCGTGATGTTCACGGCCTGGCCGTCGAGCAGCACCGACGCCGGGTAGATGCCGTCGAGCTGGGCGCCGTTCCAGTACATCTGCTTGCGCGGGCCGGGCACGTTCGAGATCACCAGGTTGAACGGCGGCCGCGTGTTCTTGACGACGCCCGGGATCGGCGAGACGCCGAGCTGCGCGACGTTCACCGCCGAGAGCAGCAACGTCTGCAGCGGCGTCAGTTCCGAGAACAGCCGCTTGCCGTTGCGCATCGACTGGTGGATCGTGACGAGCCGCTTGCCCGCGTCCGGCAGGTCGGTGGCGAGGTTGCACAGCAGCGCGCCGATGTTGTTGCCCGCCGCCTCACCCGGATCGTTCTGGCGCCGCAGCGACACCGGCACCATCGCGATGAGCGGCGCGTCCGGCAGCGCGCGCTGTTCGATGAGGTAGTCCCGCAGCGCGCCCGAGCACATCGCGAGCACGACGTCGTTGCGCGAGACCCCGGCCGCGGTCGCCACCTGGCGGACGCGGTCCAGCGGCCACTTCTGCGCCGCGAACCGCCGCGCGCCGCCGATCGGCACGTTGAGCATGGTCTTCGGCGCCTGGCCCGGCAGCGTCAAGGTGTGTTCGCCGAACGCCTCCCGCGCCACCTTCATCGCGGCGGGAGCCAGGCTCGCGAGCTGGTTGGCCGTCTTGCTCGCGGTCTGCAGGAACGACCGCGGGCGCTTCGCGCGTTCTTCGCCCGGCTTGCGCCGGCTGCCCCACCACGGCGGGCAATCCATGTCCGCCGGGTCGTCCGAGAGCGAGCCCTGCAGCTGGCGCAGCGCCGAAACGCCGTCCATCAGCGCGTGGTGGACCTTGGTGTAGACGGCGAACCGGCCGTCGTCGAGCCCTTCGATGAGGTGGGTCTCCCAGAGCGGCCGGTGCCGGTCGAGCAGGGTGCTGTGCCAGCGGCTGGTCAGCTCCAGCAGCTCGCGGACCCGGCCCGGCTGCGGCAGCGCCGAGTGCCGGAAGTGGTAGTCGAGCTCGAGTTCGGTGTCGTTCGCCCAGGCGACGTGCCCCATCGTGTTGACCGGCCTGGCCGGCCGGCGCCGGAACACCGAGCGCATGTTGTCCGACTCGAGCAGCGAACGCCGGACGTCGCGGAGGTAGTCGTCGCCGGCGCCCTCGGGTTTCTTGAACAGCTGCAGACCGCCCACGTGCATCGGATGCTCGCGCGTTTCGACGAGGAGGAACATCGAATCGGTCACGGGCATCATCGCCATGGGACATCACCTTCTCAAGCTCGGCACGCCGACTCTACGCGCTCGGCGGCCGCCGGTGGATCACGTTCTACTCTGGCGAGTATGACCGCCCGCGGCGCCGGGGAAACGTCCTTGCCACCGATGGCCGACTGCGTCGTGATCGGCGGCGGGGTGATCGGCCTCAGCTGCGCGTTCCGGCTCGCCGAAGCCGGCGTGCACGTGCTGCTCCTCGAGCGCGGCGAGCTGGGCGGCGGCTCGACGGCGAAGGCCGCGGGCGGCATCCGGTCGTCGTTCACCAGTCGCGTCAACGTCGAACTCGGCCTGCGCGGGCTGGCCGCGTACAGCGCTTTCTCGCGGGACTTCGGCATCGAGATCGACTTCCGCCGCGACGGCTACCTCTACCTCGTCACCGACCCGGCCGACGTGCCCGCGTTCGAACGCTGCGCCGAGCTCCAGCGCGAGTTCGGCGTCCGCAGCCACCTGCTCGACCCCGGCGAAGCGAAGAACGTGCTCCCGCTGGTGGAGACCGACGGCCTCGTGGCCGCGCTTTGGTCGCCGGACGACGCCAAGGCGACGCCGGACGCGGTCGTCCAGGGGTACGCGAGAGCGGCCCGCGCACACGGCGCGAAGCTGCGGACCGGCGTCGAGGTCACCGGGATCGAGCGCGACGGCGACGCGCTGACCGGCGTCGTCACGACGGCGGGGTTCGTCCGGACCGGCGCGGTGGTGTGCGCGGCCGGCGCGTGGTCGGGCCGGGTCGGCGAGCTGGCCGGGCTGGACCTGCCGGTGCGCCCGTTCCGGCGGCAGGTCGTGTTCACCGGGCCGGTGCGCGGGCTGCCGGAATCGGTTCCGCTCACCATCGAGATGCCGTCGGCCTTCTACTTCCACCGCGAGGGCCCCGGCCTGGCGATGTCGTTCTCGGAGGACGACGGCGTCCCCGGCTTCGACACGCGGTACGAGGCGGGCGAGTGGCTGCCGCGGCTGGCCGGGCTGGCGGGCCGCCGGATCCCCGCCGTGCTCGACGCCGGCGTCCGGACTGCCTGGGCCGGGCTGTACGAAACGACGCCGGACCGCAACCAGATCATCGGGGAAAGCGTCCTGCTGTCGCGGTTCTTCTACGCGACCGGCTTCTCCGGACACGGCTTCCAGATGGGCCCGGCCGCCGGCGAGCTGATCCGGGACCTCTACCTGCGGCGACGGCCGGCGGTGGACATCGCCGAGCTCGACGTCCGGCGGTTCGAAACCGTCGATACCGCACCGGTGGAACACAACATCGTCTAGGGGTTGATTGCCAGATCGTTCAACGATCTGGCAGTATCCGGGCCGTGGCTGTGAGTGGTGCTCGGGAGCTGGTGGACGCGCTGGAAGCGCTCGGAACGGAGATCGTCTTCGGCCTTCCGGGGGTGCACAACCTGCCACTGTGGGAGGCACTCGGTGAAACCCGCATCAAGCTCGTGGGCGTCCGCCACGAACAGACCGCCGGGTACGCCGCCGACGGCTACGCCCGCGCCACCGGCAAGCTCGGCGTCGCGCTGGTCACCACCGGCCCGGGCGCGGCGAACACCCTCGGCGCGGTCGGCGAGGCCATGGCGTCCGCGGCCCCGGTGCTGGTCATCGCCACCGACATCCCCTCGACGCTGCGGCGGCCCGGCGTCGTCCGCGGCGTGCTCCACGAGACGTCCGACCAGCAGGCGATGTTCGCGCCGGTCACCAAGGGCGGGTTCACCGTACGGGCCGCCGACCAGATCGGCACCACCGTCCACCGCGCCGCCCGGCTCGCGCAGCTGCCGCAGAGCGGCCCGGTCTACCTCGGCGTGCCCACCGACTACCTGCGCGAACAGGTGCCGCACCGCCGTCCGCCCGCCCCGCACCGCAAGCCCGACGTCGACGTCCCCGACCTCGCGCGGGCCGAGGCGATGCTGTCCGACGCGCGCCACCCGCTGATCTGGGCCGGCGGCGGCGCCCTGCGGTCGGGCGCGGGCGACGCGATCGGCGCGCTCGCCGAGAAGCTCGCCGCGCCGGTGATCACCACGTTCGCCGCCCGCGGCCTGCTCCCGCTCGACCACCCGTGCCTGGCGCCGAACCCGGTGCACACGCCGGAGGTCGGCGAGCTGTGGGACGAAGCCGACGTCGTGCTCGCCATCGGCACCGACTTCGACGGCCTGATGACGCAGAACTGGCGGATGCCCAAGCCACCCGCGCTGATCGCGGTCAACGTCGACGCCGACGACGCCGCCAAGAACTACCCGCCCGACCTGACGCTCGTCGGGGACGCGCGCTCGATCGTCGAGCGGCTGCTGCCGAAGCAGCGGGCCGGGCTCGACGACATCACGCTGCGGCTGGCCGGGATCGGCCGCCGCGTGCGCCAGCGGATCCGCGACGAGGAACCGCAGGCCTACGACTTCCTGTCCACTTTGGACGAGGTGCTGCCGACGGACGCGGTGCTCGTCTCGGACATGTGCGTCGCCGGGTACTGGGTCGGCGGCTTCCACCGGGTGCGGGCGCCGCGCAAGCTCGCCTACCCGATGGGCTGGGGGACCCTCGGCTACGGCTTCCCGGCGTCGCTCGGCGCCGCCGCGGCCGGCACCGGGCGCGCCATCTGCATCACCGGTGACGGCGGTTTCCTCTACGGCTGCGGCGACCTGGCGACGCTCGCGCAGGAGCAGCTGCCGGTCACGGTCGTCCTCGTCGACGACGGCGGGTACGGAATGCTCCGCTACGACCAGGACCGCGAAGGCCTGCCGCACCGCGGGGTCGACTGGGACAGCCCGGACTTCGTCGGCCTCGCCCGCTCCTTCGGGGTGCACGCCGACCGCGTCTCCGGCTTCGGGCGCGCGTTCCGGCGGCTGCTCGGCGAGTTCGTCGAGTCGGACGAGCCGAACGTGCTGGTCGTGAAGGCCAAGCTGAAGCCGCCGCTCAACACGTCGCCGCGGTGGTACCGGACATGAGGATCGGCGTCGACATCGGTGGCACGTTCACCGATCTCTGCGCGGTGGACGCGACCGGGATCGTCGCCGTCGGCAAGGTCCTGACCACGCACGACGAGCCGGCCCGGGCGGTCGAGGAGGGCCTGGCCGCGCTGCTGCCGGACCTCGGCGTCGTCGAGCAGGTGGTGCACGGGACGACGCTGGTCACCAACGCCCTGATCGAACGCACGGGCTCGCGCACCGCGCTGCTGGCCACCGCCGGCTTCCGCGACGTCCTCGAGATGCGCCGCGAGCACCGGTACGAGCTCTACGACCTGCACCTCGAACTGCCCGCGCCGCTCGTGCCGCGGCACCTGCGGTTCGACGTCCCGGAGCGGATCCTCGCCGACGGGTCCGTCCACACCGGACTCGACGAGGAGTACGTCGCCCGGCTCGGCCGGGAACTGGCGGACCGCGGGATCGAGGCCGTCGCGGTCTGCTTCCTGCACGCCTTCACCAATCCCGCGCACGAGCGCCGGGTGGGCGAGATCCTCGCCGAGGTCGCGCCATCGCTGCGGGTGGCGCTGTCCTCCGAAGTCGTTCCCGAGATCCGCGAGTTCGAGCGGGCGTCGACGACGGTCGCCAACGTCTACGTCCAGGACCTCACCGAGCGGTACCTGCGCGATCTCGAACAGCGCCTGCGCCGGCTGGGGATCGGCCGCGCGCCGCACATCATGCTGTCCAACGGCGGGCTGGCCACGGTGGACACCGCGGCCCGGTACCCGATCCGCATCCTCGAGTCCGGCCCGGCCGGCGGTGCGCTGGCCGCCGCGGCAGTCGGGCCGGACGACCTGCTGGCTTTCGACATGGGGGGCACCACAGCCAAGTTGTGCCTGGTCGCCGGGGGCGCGCCCCTGGTGACGCACCAGTTCGAAGTGGACCGCAAGTACCGGCTGCTGCCCGGGTCCGGGCTGCCGGTGCGGGTGCCGGTCACGGACATGATCGAGATCGGCGTCGGCGGCGGCTCGATCGCCCGGATCGACGCGCTGGGCCTGCTCACCGTCGGCCCCGATTCGGCGGGGTCCGAGCCCGGCCCGGCCTGCTACGGCCGCGGCGGCACCGAGCCCACGGTCACCGACGCCGACCTCGTGCTCGGCTACCTCGACCCGGGCTACTTCCTCGGCGGCGGCATGCGCCTGGACGCCGGGGCCGCGCGAGCGGTGCTCCGCGAAAAGATCGCCGATCCGCTCGGGGTGAGCGTCGAAGAGGCCGCCTGGGGCATCCACACGAGCGTCAACGAAGACATGGCCAACGCGGCCCGGGTGCACGCCGTCGAGCGTGGGCACGATCCGGCGAAGCTGCCGATGTACACCTTCGGCGGGGCGGGCCCGGTGCACGGTGTCGGCGTCGCGCGAGCGCTCGGGGCGCCCTCGGTCGTCGCGCCGCCCGCCGCCGGGGTGCTGAGCGCGGCCGGGTTCCTCACCGCGCCGCTGGCGTTCGACTTCGTGCGGTCGGCTCGCGCGGCCGTCCACGACCTGACGTGGGAGCAGGTCGACGCGCTGTTCGCCGAGATGGAAGCCGAGGGCGCGGCGCTGCTGGCGAAGTCCGGGGTGGACGACGTGACGCACCACCGCGTCGCCGAGATGCGCTACACCGGGCAGGGCTACGAGATCCGCGTCCCGGTCCACGACGGGCCGTGGCCGGAAACGCTGGTCGACGAGTTCACCCGCACCTACCGCGCGCTCTACCGGCGCACCGGACCCGCGGTCGGCGTCGAGGTGCTGAACTGGCGGGTCGTTTCGAGCGGGCCGAAGCCGGTCGTAACCCTCCGCCTGGCCTCGTCTGACGCGCCGGGGGAGGCGCGCAAGGGCACGCGCAAGGCGTACTTCTCGCCGGGTGGATTTGTCGACACGGCGGTGTTCGGCCGGTACCGGCTGACCCCGGGGACCCGTGTCGACGGACCGGCCATCGTGGAGGAACGCGAGTCCACTGTGGTCGTCCCGCCCGGTGCGCACTGCGTTGTCCGGGGTGACGGCGCGTTGGAGGTGACAGTGTGACTGTCGACCCCATCGTCGCCGGGCTGTTCGGCAACCGCCTGCACTCGATCCTCGCCGAGCAGCAGAACGCGCTGGTCAACACGGCCTTCTCCGCGGTCGTGCGGGAGTCGCTCGACCTGGCGTGCGCGGTGTTCGACTCGCGCGGCGAGATGATCGGCCAGTCCGTCGGCGGCACGCCGGGGCACATCAACGCGATGGCGACCGGCATGCACCACTTCGTCGCGGCGTACCCGCCGGAGACCCTCGAACCGGGCGATGTGCTGCTCACCAACGACCCGTGGCAGACCGCGGGCCAGATCAACGACATCACGGTGGCGACCCCGGTGTTCCGGAGTGGCCGGCTGGTCGCGTGGTTCGCCTCGTGCTGCCACGCCCCGGACATCGGCGGGCGGCTGGTGTCCGCCGAAGCCCACGAGGTCTTCGAGGAAGGCCTGCGCCTGCCGATCCTGAAGTTCCTGCGCGCGGGTGAGGTCAACGCCGACCTCGAGCGGCTGATCCGGGCGAACGTCCGGACCCCGGAGGAGACCATCGGCGACCTGTACGCGCAGGTCACCGGCAACGAGGTCGGCGCGGCGAGCTTGCTGCGGCTGCTGGACGAACTCGGCCTCGACAGCCTGGACGAAGTCGCCGCCGAGATCATGGACCGCTCGGAACGGGCGCTGCGCGACGCGCTGCGGGCACTGCCCGACGGCACGTACACCAACGAGATCGTCACCGACGGCTTCGACGACGAAGAGATCGCCCTGCGCGTCACGGCCACTGTGGACGGTGACGAGATCCACCTCGACTTCGCCGGTTCGTCGCCGCAGAGCCGCCGCGGGATCAACGTCGTCCTGAACTACACGCGGGCGTACGCGTCGTTCGCGGTCAAGGCGGCGATCTCGCCGGAGGTGCCGCACAACGCCGGCTCGTTCCGGCCGGTGCACGTCACCGCGCCCGAGGGGTCGGTGCTGAACTGCCTGCCGCCGGCGCCGGTCGCGTCCCGGCACCTGATCGGGCACTTCCTGCCGTCGCTGCTGATCGGCGCGCTGCCCGGCACGGCGATCGCGCCGAGCGCGGACGCGCTGTGGATGACCATCTGGCGCGGGCCCGGGTTCATGCTGAACGTCTTCCAGACCGGCGGTATGGGCGCGCGCCGGGACAAGGACGGCCTGTCCGCCACGGGGTTCCCGAGCGGCCTGCGGTCGACGCCGACCGAGGTGATCGAGACCATGGCGCCGCTGGTCCAGTACGCGCGGGAGCTGCGCGCGGACTCCGGTGGCGCCGGCCGGTGGCGCGGCGGCCTCGGACAGGTGACCACGATGGGCGCACTCGGCGTGACTTCCTGGAGCGTCAACGGCAATGTCGACCGGGTACGGGCCGCGGCGTCCGGGGTGGACGGCGGGAGCCCCGGCGCTCCCGGTCGGTTCGGCCTGCGTGGCGGGGCGGACCTGCCCGCGAAGAGCCGCGTGCCGCTGGCTCCCGGGTCCGTTGTGGACGTCACGCTGCCGGGTGGTGGTGGGTACGGGCCGCCGTCCGAGCGGCCGGTGGCGGCGGTGCTCGCCGACGTCGTCGAGGGGTACGTCTCGGTGGCGGCGGCGCGCGAGGTGTACCGCGTCGAAGTGCGCTACCTCGGGGACCCGGACGCGCTCGTCCGGCTGCCCGGGGACTACGCGGTGGACGAAGAGCAGACAGCACGACTGAGAGCGGGGCAGTGAACATGGGTCGGTTGGCCGGCAAGGTTGCGGTGGTCTTCGGCGGCGCGCGGGGCATCGGCCTCGCCACGGTGAAGGAGTTCCTCGCCGAGGGCGCGACGGTCTTCGCATCCGACATCCGCGAGCCCGCGGAAGCGCTCGACGGCTACCGCCACTCCATAGTGGACGCCACCGACGAGGCCGCCGTGACGGCGTTCGTCGATCGCGTGATCGCCGAGGCCGGCCGCATCGACGTGCTGTTCAACAACGTCGGCATCCACCTCGGGAAGTCCCTGGTGGACACCACGCTGGCCGAGTTCGACCACATCTTCGCGCTCAACGTGCGGGCCGCCTTCCTCGGCACCCGCGCCGTGCTGCCGCACATGATCGAACAGCAGGCCGGCAGCATCGTCACGACGTCGTCGAACGGCGGCGTGATGGGCCGCCCCGGCGACCCGGTGTACAACGCCACCAAGCACGCGCTGGTCGGGCTGACGAAGTCCATCGCCGTCGCGCACGCGCACCAGGGCATCCGGGCCAACACGGTGAACCCCGGCGCGATCGACACCGACATGCTGCGCAGCACCCTCGCCTCACCGGAAGACTTCGAGGCCAAGCAGCACCAGCTGGTCGCGAGCACGCCCGCGGCACGGGTCGGCGAGGCTTGGGAGGTCGCGAAGGCCGTGGTGTTCCTGGCGAGCGACGAGTCCCGGTTCGTCAACGGCGTCGTGCTGCCGATCGACGGCGCGAAGGCCGCGGGGGCGATGCCGGGCAACCGGTACAGCCTGGACTTCGAACTCGGCGTCAGGTAGTGCCGTGACAGTCGATGCCTCGGGACTGGAGAGCGCGCGGCACCTGCTCGAGCGCAGCGGCACGGCCGAACGGGTCGCCGCGATCCTGCGCCAGTACATCACCGACGGCGTCTTCGCCCCCGGTGAACGGCTGTCCGAGCCGGTGATCAGCTCGGCGCTCGGCGTCTCGCGCAACACCCTGCGCGAATCGTTCCAGCTGCTCGCCCACGAGCGGCTGGCGGTGCACGAGCTGAACCGCGGCGTGTTCGTGCGCGAGCTGACGACGGAGGACATCGAAGACCTCTACGTCGTGCGCCGGGCGACCGAATGCGGTGCCCTGCGGCGCGCGGCCGAGCTGTCCACAGTGGATCTTTCGGTGGTCGAGCGCGCGCTCCGGGACGGCCGGACGGCGGCGGCGGCCGAGGACTGGCCGTCGGTCGGCACCGCCAGCATCCACTTCCACCAGGCCCTCGCCGACCTGGCCGGCAGCGAGCGCCTGTCCGCGACGATGCGCCAAGTGCTCGCCGAGACGCGGTTGTTCTTCGTGCTCAACGAGAACACGCGCGAGTTCTACGAGCCGTTCCTGGACTGCCACGAGAAGATCCTGCGCGACCTGCGCCGCGGCCGGTTCGACGCCGCCGAGGCCGCGCTGGACCGCTACCTGCGTGACGCCGAAGTGCTGCTGCTCGAGCTCAGTGCACCGGAAACCGGGAACACCACGCTGAACGAGTAGGGCCGGTGGACCGTGACAAGGTGGTACCGCCCGTCGGCGCCGGCCACCCAGCGGTGCCAGGCGATCGTGCGGAGGACGGAACACGTGCGGTAGCCGACGGCGGGCGCGGCGGCCGGCCCGGCCGTGGCGGCCGGTGCCGAGGCGAGCAGCACGGCGGTCACGGCGGCGACGATCCCCGCACGTCGGAAGCACACCACCCCCACTCAACCCGGGGGCAACCCCTGACCGGAAAGGATTCGAGCCGGTTCAAATCCACCGCCCCGGCTGCTACCGTCGGTGAAGTGTTCAAGCTGCGGGTCGATGCCGAGACGGTGGCCAGGACACGGTTTTCCCCGTCGCTGGCGGCGGAGTCCCTCGCCTGGCTGAAGCTCGCCGCCGACGCGGGGCGGCACCCGGTGTTCGGTGATCCCGGCCCGCTCGCCCGCGCGGCGCTTTCCCACCCGGACGTCGCCCTGCTCCTGGACCTGCTGCCGCGCCCCGGCGAGGTCTACACCCCCGACCTGCTCACCCCGCAGCCCGGCACGGCGACCCGGCACCGGGAGCTGCTCGACGAGCAGATCGCGCGGATCGAGGCGACCACGCAGGACGAGGTCGAGGCCCAGGTGCTGGCCCACACGCAGGTCCACTGGACCAGGCCGGTGCCGGTCGCGGCCCGGCGGAGCGTGGAGTCGGGGACGCTGCCGCGGCGCCTGGCCAACGGCCTCGCCCGGTTCTGGCGGGACGCGCTGGCCGAGGACTGGGCCGGCCTGCACGCGGTCCTCGACCGGGACATCACCCACCGCGCGCAGGCCATCGCCCGGCACGGTGTCGGCGGGGTGCTCGGCAGCCTGCACCCCACCATCGGCTGGGCCGGTGACGCCATCACGGTCGTGAAGCCGTTCGACGGCGAGGCCGACGTCTCCGGCCGGGAGCTGGTCCTCGCGCCGGGCGTGCTCAGCTGGCCCGGCACCAGCATCCAGATCGACGTCCCCGGCCAGGTCGTCCTCTGCTACCCGGCCCACGGGGTCGGCACCGGCGCCGACCACCGGCCGGGCCGGATCGCACCGGTCGTCGGCGCGGCCCGGGCGGCGCTGCTGGCCGACCTCGAACCCGCGCGGTCGACCGCCGAGCTCGCCACCCGGACCGGGTACAGCCCGGGCACCGTCTCCTACCACCTGAGCGCGTTGCACCGGGCGGGCCTGGTCAGCAAGGTCCGGGACGGGCGGTACGTGCTCTACCGGCGGACCGCCCAGGCCGCCGCCCTCCTCGAAGGTGACGTGGGCGGGTAGAAAAGGGGTTCGGACGCCGAGCGTGACGAGGAGCCGTCGATGCCCCCTGCTGTTCGCCCGCTGGACGGGATCAAGGTCGTCGACCTCTCCCGCATCCTCGCCGGGCCGTACTGCACCCAGTACCTCGGCGAGATGGGCGCGGACGTGGTGAAGGTCGAGCCGCCGGGCCACGGCGACGACACCCGGGGCTGGGGGCCGCCGTTCGTCGGCGAGGAGGCCGTCTACTACCTGGCGGCGAACCGGAACAAGCGCGGGATCGTGCTCGACCTCAAGAGCGACCGCGGCCGCGAAGCCCTCCGGCGGCTGGTCGCGGACGCCGACGTCCTGGTCGAGAACTTCCGCCCGGGGACGCTCGAGAAGTGGGGCGTCGGGTACGCCGAGCTGTCCGCGCTCAACCCCCGGCTGATCCACGTGTCGATCACCGGGTTCGGGCAGACCGGGCCGTACCGGGACCGCGCGGGGTACGACCTGGTGGCGCAGGCCCTCGGCGGCGTGATGTCGCTGACCGGCGAGCCGGACGGCGCGCCGGCGAAGGTCGGGCTGCCGGTGGCCGACCTGAACGCGGGGACGTGGGCGATCATCGGCGTGCTGATGGCGTTGCAGGCCCGGCACACGACCGGCCGCGGCCAGTACCTCGACGTGTCCCTTTTGGACAGTCAGCTGGCCTGGCACGTGTATGCGGCGGGCGCGCACTTCTACGACACCCCGCGGCCGCGCCGGATGGGCTCGGCGCACCCGAGCATCGTCCCGTACCAGGGCTACCACGTCGCCGACGGCTGGCTGATCATCGCGGTCGGCAGCGAAAAGCTGTGGCACGCGTTCTGCGGGGTGCTCGGCCTGGACATCGCCTCCGATCCGCGGTTCTCCTCGAACGCTCTGCGCGCCGCGCACCGCGACGAGCTGAACGCGCTGCTGGAACCGGTGCTCCTGACCCGCCCGGCGGCGGAGTGGATGAAGGCGTTCGACGCGGCGGGCATCCCGGCGGCCCCGATCAACGAGATCGACGACGTCTACGCGGACCCGTGGGCGGCGGCGCGCGAGCAGGTGGTCCGGCTGCCGCACCCGACGGTGGGGACGTACGTGGGCACGGGCTTCCCGGTGAAGGCGTCGGACACCCCGGCCCGGCCGACGTCCGCCCCGCCGACCCTGGGGCAGCACACCGCGGAAGTGCTGGCCGAGCTGGGGTACTCGCCGGAAGAGATCGCCGGGTTCCTGGACTGACCGGCCACTTTTCGAGAGCGAACTGTGCACGATGGAGTGTTCGCGCTCGCCGTTCCTGCCTGGTAGGGATGGGGGCAGGACTGAGGAGGACCGATGTCAGCACAGCACGCCCTGTGGCACCCGTTCGCCGACATGGGCGCGGTCGACGGCGACCGGATGGTCATCACCCGAGGCGAGGGCTCGTACGTCTGGGACGACGCGGGCCGCAGGTACTTCGACGCGACGGCGTCGCTCTGGTACGCGAACTTCGGCCACGGCCGCCCGGAGATCACCGGAGCCGTCTCCCGCCAGCTGGGGGAGCTCGACTCGTGGAACCTGTTCGGCTACAACGCGAACCGGCCGGCGATCGAGCTGGCGGACCGCGTCGCCGCGCTGGCGCCGGAGCCGGGATCGAAGGTGTTCTTCGGCTCGGGCGGCGGCGACGTCATCGACACGGCGGTGAAGCTCGCGCGGGCGTACTTCGCCCAGACCGGGCGTCCGGAGAAGGTGCACGTGATCGGCCGTGCCCAGGGTTACCACGGAACGCACGGGTTCGGCACGGCGGTGGGCGGAATCCCGGCCAACGCGGCAGGCGTCGGCCCGCAGCCACCGGAGTTTTCCCACGTCCCGTACGACGACGCGGCGGCGCTGGAGGCGGAGATCCAGCGGGTCGGCGCGGCCCGCGTGGCGGCGTTCTTCTGCGAACCGGTGATCGGAGCCGGCGGAGTGCTGCTCCCGCCGGAGGGCTACCTCGAGGAGGTGGCGGCGATCTGCCGCCGGCACGAGGTGCTGTTCGTCGCGGACTGCGTGATCGCGGCCTGGGGCCGGCTCGGCACGTGGTTCGGGATCGATCGCTGGCCGGTGCGGCCGGACCTGATCACGACGGCCAAGGGCATCACGGGCGGAACCATCCCGCTGGGCGCGTTGGTGGTGGCCCCGAGGGTGGCCGAGCCGTTCTTCACGGGTGAGCCGGGAGCCCCGATCTTCCGCCACGGCCCCACGTACGCGGGCCACCCGGTGGCCTGCGCGGCCGGGTTGGCGACGTTGGACATCTACGAGCGCGAGGGGCTGATCCTCCGCGGCCGCGAGCTGGAGAAACCCCTGGCGGACGCGGTATCGGGCGTCAGCGGGCACGCACTGGTGGCGGAGGTCCGGGCCGGACTGGGTTTCCTGGCGGCGGTGGAGCTGACGGCGGAGGTGCTGGAAGCCGACCCGGGAGCCCCGGTGAAGCTGCAGCGAGCCTGCCGCGACGAGGGCGTGATCGTGCGGAACCTGGGCCGGGGCGTGGCGGTGTCGCCGCCGTTGGTGGCGGCCGAGCCGGAGCTGGACCTGCTGTCGGCGGCCCTGCCGAAGGCGCTGGACCGCCTGGCGGCACAGGTGTGAGAGAGGTGCGTGGCGCTTTCCTGTCCTCCGACGGCAGGAAAGCGCCACGCACCGAGCCGGCGGCGTCCCCCAGTCCGCCGCCGACCCAGCCTCATCCCGGCCCCGGCGAGCGCTCACCTCAGGAAACGCAGAACTCGTTCCCCTCCGGGTCCGCCATCGTCACCCAGCTGTGCGGCCCCTGCCGCCCCCGCCACAGGAACTCCGCGCCACGCGCCTTCAGCTTCTCCAGGGTCGCCTCGACGTTCTCCGCGCCCACCCACACGTCCACGTGGACCCGGTTCTTCACCGTCTTCGCCTCCGGAACCTCCTGGAACAGGATCCGCCGCGGTGGTCCCTCCGGTGGCGAGTCCGGGTGCCGGATCCCCGCTCCCGCTCTCCACACCAGCGAACCGCGGTAAGTCCGGGTTTCCTCTTCCTTGGCGTACCCCTTCGCGATCATCTCGCGGATGAAGTCTTCGTCCGTCGGTTCCACGGACCAGCCGAGGGTCTCGGCCCACCAGTCGGCGAGCACGTGCGGGTCGGCCGAATCCACCACTACCTGGAAGTCATGCGCCATACCGGCACATTAACGACCGAGTCCGACATTTTCCGGAGCATCGGGTCCTCGGGCACGACCGTGAAGCGCCACTTGTCCACGCCGCCGCCCATGATTTCGGCGTACCGGCGGGCACCGTCGGCGTTGGCGAACCGCACCTGCTGGCCGTTCGTCAGGTGGGTGATCTTGACCGCCACGACTACCTCCCGAGTTTGTGGGCCGGCCCGCGGAGCTTCCCCCTCCGGGACCGGCAGGCACAGTAGAACACATGTTCGACCGGCCGCGCCACTCTCTCCCCCAAGTAGGGGAGCGAAAGGAGAAACCGCAGGTCAGAGCGGTCGGATCAGCGCGACACGCGGCCAGGCGTCCAGGCCGCGGGCGGCTTCGGCACGGCGGATCGAGCGCAGTCCGGCGCCGATTTCCGCGGCCGGGATCACCCGGAACCGCAGCCGCTCGTAGTACGGCGCGTTCCACGGCACGGTTTCGAACGTCGTCAGCGTCAGCGCCGTCAGCCCCCGCGACCGAGCCCACTCGGCGAGCGTCTCGATCAGCGCGCCGCCCAGCCCGCGCCGCGCGTGCGACGGCCGGACCGAGACCTGCTCGATGTGCGCGCACCCGTCGACGACCGCGGCGACCAGGTAGGCCACCGGCCGGTCGCCGGCGTCGACGCTCACCCACGCGCGCCCGTCGGACTGGTACACCGCCAGCTCGGCCACCGAGCCGGGGTCGTCGTCGGCGATCGCCGCCATGCCGACTTCGCGGAAGAGCTCGCCGGCCTCCCGCTCGATGTCGATGAGGGCAGGCAGGTCGTCGGGGCGCGCGAGCCGGATCACCCGGGCAGTTCTACGCGCCCGCGCGGAATTCTCACAGCGAATAAGACGCGATCGCCCGCTGGATCCGGATCGCGTACTCCTGCAGGGCGGTGATCGCCGTGTGCCGGGTCTCGTCGGTGATCCGGGCGGCCGGCCCGGCCATGCTCAGCACGGTGGGCCGCCTGCCGATCGTCTGCACCGGCACCGAACAGGCCCAGACGCCTTCGTCGAGCTCACCGGAGCTGACCGCGTACCGGTTTTCCAGTGCCCGCTTGAGTTCGTCGCGCACGGCGGTGCCGCGCTGCTCGACGATCGACGCCCACCGCCGGTCCCGCTCGATCTCCGGCAGCAGCGCGAGCAGCATCTTCCCGGACGCGCCGACCCCGAGCGGCAGCGAATGCCCCGGCTCGAACGTGAACCGCATGGCGCGGTCGCACTCGACGCGGTCCGCGCAGACGGCGGAGTCGCCGAACTGCTGGAACAGCATCACCGTCTCGCCGAGCTCCCGCGCGGCTTCCTCCATGGCCGGCCGCGCCAGGCGCACCATGTCGTTCGCCAGCTGCGCGGCCCGCGCCAGCGGCATCACCTGGCTGGTCAGGTGGTAGTGCCCGGCCCGGCCCTCCTCGAGCAGCTGGAGCTCCTTGAGCAGGGCTACGTACCGGTAGGTCGTCGCCACCGGGGTACCGATCGTCGCGGCCAGTTCGGCGACGCTCGCCTCGCACCGGCGCTCCGAAAAGGCCAGCAGCAGCTGGAGGACCTTGCGGGAACTGCTGGCACCGGGGGTGCGTCGGGGGGAAGTGGTGGCGGAACCGTCGACGGTACTGACGGCAGGCGTCATCGTAACCTCTCGGTGAGACAAAAACGACCTTCGCTATCACACGGGGTGAATAAATTAGCACGTAGTGTGAAACAAAAGCCAGGATTCCCGGCGGCAACCCGGGAAAAGAGGCTGCCGCCGGCGCACCCGGGTCACATCGTGAGGAACTCGCCCGGTTTCGTCACCACGGGTGACTCGACGTAGAGCCCGCGGTACTCGTCCTGAATGCCGGAGTTGTGCACCTGCAGCGCCAGCGGGCCGACGCGCCCGGCGGTCTTGTCGGTGAACCGCAGCACTTCGACGCCCTTGCAAGTGACGGCGGAAGCGGTGAGCGGGCAGCACGCCATCCGCGCCACGCCGGTGGCGGCGTCGCCGATCAGCTCGCACTGCGCCCACTTCTTGATGTCGATGGTCGTGTGCGGCAACTGCTGGAACAGTTTCCCGCCGCCGTCGTTGTGCCCCGGCCGGTAGTCCCAGTGCCCGCCGTTCGGCGGCTGGAACTGGATGGCGCTCAGCGCGTCGCGGATCGGCTCGGTGGTGCCCCAGATCAGCACGGTCGGTTTGTGGTTGCCCTTGACCTGCCGGACATTGAATATCCACCGAAACGTGCCGACCTGCTGTTTGTTGTAGTACAACCAGCCGCGCGCGGTGCCATTGCCGTGGATGACGCCGTTTTTCGCCGACCAGAGACCCGTTTTCGACGATGTCCAAGCGCTCAGGCCGGTGCCGTCGAACATCGAGACCAAATTCGGGTCGCCATACGGGTTGTCGGCCGCCGCGGCCGGCGCCGGGACCGAAGCCGCGACGATCCCCGCGGCCACCACGCCGAGAAACTTCCGGAACATCCTGCCGTCCTCTCGTCGAACGCTGATCGAGGGTTCGGACGGCGGATTTTCACGTTAGGAGCCGCGCGGGTGGACCGTCAACCGCGGTCCCGGTCACCGGTGAGGAACGGCGTCAGCAGGCCGGGGAGGGCGCGGTCGGCCAGCGCCAGCCCGTCCGCCTCACCGACGTCGAGCACCTGGTACTTGCCCTTGCCCGCGGCGACCGGCGCGATCAGCGTGACCAGGCCGGCCCGGCGCTGGAAGTACGAGCGCTCGACGACGATCCCGGTCAGCCCGTCGCAGCGGACCGCCGCCGTGCCGCGGTCCAGCGAACCCGACCGCGTCACCAGGTAGCGGCCGGTGAGCGCGTGGCCGAGGCCGCGGTAGCGGTCCCAGCCGACGAGCGCGGCGAACGGCACCAGCGCCAGCGCGACCTGCCACGGCCAGTCCGGCAGCACGCCGAGCCACGCCAGGCCGTAGAGCGCCGCGGCGAGCAGCAGCACGCCGAGCACCGCCCGCGAAAGCCGCCGGTACAACGCCCGGCGCGGGTGCCGCAGCAGCGGCGTCGCGACCGGGTCCTCGCCCAGCACCTCGGCGACGACCTCGTGCGCACGCACCAGCGGCGCCGGCGGCAGCAGCAGGCCGCCGCCCTTGTCCGCGCTCTTGCCTTCCCGCAGGCCGGCGGCGATGGCGACGCAGCGGGCGCCGCCGGCCAGCCGCAGCGGCAGCGGCTCGCGGATTTCGGCGCCGCGCAGGCGGTCCTCCTCGATCGACACCGACCGCGTGGTGATCAGCCCGCGCCGGACGTGCAGCGTGCCGGCGGGCTCGCGGGTGAGCCGGAAGTTCCAGAACGACAGCACGTACCCGCCGATCGACAGCAGCGAGACGAGCACCAGCAGCCCGGCGGCGGCGAGCACCAGGCTCAGCCACACCGGGGTGTCGGCGAAGTGCCCGACGACGGCCTGCACCAGGGAGAACTGGATCGGGTCGAAGTGCAGTTCGTGCGCGAAGTGGTACACGGTGCCGACGGCCGCGCCGACCACCGCGAGCCCGGACAGCGTGAACGGCGCGTACCGCAGCCACCGCTTGTCGACCGCGGCGATCAGCTGCTCCGCCGGCGCGGCGGCGGCCTTCTCGGAGACCGCCTCGGCTTTGCGGTGCAGCAGGAGCGTCCGCAGCCGCTGGGCCTCGGCGGTGGTGACGGCGTCGAGGACGAGTTCGTCCTTGTGCCTGCTCCCGTTCGAGTGCCGCCCGGTGCCGATCCGCGCGGCGGCCAGCGAGAACAGCCGGTGCTTCGGCTCGGAGGTGACGTCGACCGTGCGGATCCGGTCGCGCGGGATGGCCCGCTGCTTGCGCAGCAGCAGCCCGGTGTGCCACTCGACCTGCGACTCGGTGATCCGGTAGCGCGAGGTCAGCACGTGCGAGACGCCGGTGAACACGGTGATCGCGGTGACGGCGAGACCGACCCACTGCCACGATTCGCCGTGGCCGAACAGCAGCGCGCCCAGCAGCACCGGCAGCGACTTCACGACGTCGAGCACGGGCCGGATGAGCAGCATGCGCCGGTCGAGGTGGTGCCACGGCGCGTCCTGCGTGCCCTCGGCAGGCGGCAACACGACGGGCTCGGCTGTGCCTTCTGCCGCCTCCGCGGGAGAGAGTGCGTCGGCGGGGCTCACGTCGCGTCCCCTCGCACGGCCTGGGTCGTCTTCGTCAGCTCGTCGGCCAGCGCGAGCGCGCGGTCGTGCGCCAGGCCCGCGATGCGCAGCGGGCCCGCCGCGGATGCCGTCGTCACGGTGATCTTCGCCAGCCCGAACAGCTGCTCGAACGGGTCGCGCTCGATGTCGACGGTCTGGATCCGCGAGACCGGCGCGATCCGCCACTCCTGCTTCAGCCAGCCGGACTGCGTGTAGACGGCCTCGTCGGTGACCTCCCAGCGGTGCACGCGGTAGCGCCACTGGGGCATCACGATCAGGTGCAGCGGGCCGAGGACGCAAGAGAGCACCAGGGTCACCGTCAGGAACGCCGGTGCGTCGTCGCTGGTCACGACGATGAGCGTCTGCACTCCGATCAGGATGATCCACAGGATCGAGGCGGTCACCGTCCAGTAGCCGATGGCCCGGCGGCTGACCCGGTGCGCCGGCGGCCGAAGCCCGGGCGCCGTGTTCGTCGTGTGTTCGCTCACCGCTCAAGCGTGCCCGATCGGGGCCTTGCGTGCCCACGACACTTGTCACGATGGCGATCCGAACCGGCGTCGATCGCATGGCGTTACGATCGGCGACACCGTCGGCGGAATGGAATCCCTCGCGGGGTGTGTTGTGCTTGACGGACAGATGTATGGAGAGCAGGAGGATCCGGTGGGACTCGATCCCGACGACCTGTACGAGGTGGACTCGGACGTCCCCGACCTGACCGGGGCGGTGCTGCTGCACCACTTCGAAGGGTTCATGGACGCCGGCTCGGCGGGCCGTCTGCTGGCCGAGCACCTGCTGGGCGGCGAACACCGGGTGATCGCCCGCTTCGACGTCGACCGGCTCATCGACTACCGCTCGCGGCGGCCGACGATGACCTTCGCCGTCGACCACTGGGAGGACTACGACGCGCCCGAGCTGGTGGTGCACCTGCTGCACGACACCGACGGCGCGCCGTTCCTGCTGCTGTCCGGCCCGGAGCCGGACCACGACTGGGAGCGGTTCAGCGCGGCGGTCCGGAACCTCGTCGAGCGCTGGGGCGTCCGGCTGACCGCCGGGTTCCACGGCATCCCGATGGGCGCGCCGCACACCCGCCCGCTCGGCGTCACCGCGCACGCCACCCGCAAGGACCTGGTCGGTGACAACCAGCCGCTGCCGAACCGGCTGCAGGTGCCGGGCAGCCTCGCCGCGCTGCTGGAGTACCGGCTCGGCGAGTGGGGCCACGACGCCATGGGCTTCGCCGCGCACGTGCCGCACTACCTCGCCCAGTCGACGTACCCGGCGGCGTCGCTGATCGTCCTCGACGCGCTGAGCCGGGCGACCGGGCTGAGCCTGCCCGAGGGCGAGCTGCGCGCGGCCGCGGACCTGGCCGACGCCGAGATCAACCGGCAGGTCGCGGAGTCCGACGAGATCGCCGACGTCGTCCGTGCCCTGGAGCGGCAGTACGACACGTTCGTCGAGGCGTCCGACCGCGGCAGCCTGCTGGCGGAGTCGGTCGAGCACATGCCGACGGCGGAGGAGCTCGGCTCGCAGTTCGAGCGGTTCCTGGCCGAGCAGAACGGCAGCGACGGACCCGAGCGCTGATGGCGCGCTACGACGAGATCGGCGTCGGCTACGCGCGGGGCCGGCGGACCGATCCGCGCTGGCTCACGCCGGTGCTTTCCGCGCTGGGTTCGGCGGCTTCGGTGCTGGACGTCGGCTCGGGGACGGGGTCGTACGAGCCACCTTCGCGGCACCTCGTCGCGGTCGAGCCGTCGGCGGAGATGATCCGGCAACGTCGTCCCGAGGCCGCGCCCGTGGTGCGCGCGGTCGCGGAGGCGCTGCCGTTCGGGTCTTCGGCGTTCGACGCCGCACTGGCGGTGCTGACCGTGCACCACTGGCCCGACTGGCGTCGCGGGCTGGCGGAGCTGCGCCGGGTCTCGCGCCGCCAGGTGGTCCTGGCGTACGACACGGCGCTGCACAGCGACTTCTGGTTCGTGCGGGAGTACGTGCCGGAGGTCGCCGCGCTGGAAGCGTCGAGGCCGTCGGCGCCGGAGATCGCGGAGGTCCTGGGCGCGGTTTCGGTGACCGAACTGCCGGTGCCGTGGGACTTCACCGACGGCGTCTTCCCGGCGTACTGGCGGCGCCCGGAGGCCTACCTCGACCCGGCGGTGCGCCGGTCGTGCTCGGCGCTCGCGCAGACGGCACCGGCCGCGGTGGACCGCGGGATCGCCCGCCTGCGGGCGGACCTGGCGTCCGGCCGCTGGCGGGACGAGCACGCGGACCTGCTGGACCTCCCCGAGTGGGACGCGGGGTTCCGGCTCATCGTGGCCTAGTGCCGGGTGAAGGTGGCGGGGCGGTCGTCAGACGCCGCGGGCCATGGCGATCATCCCCTTGCGGTCCAGACCCGCCCTGGTTCCGCCGTCGACCAGGATGTCGGTTCCGGTCAGGTACCCGGGCTTGTCGCCGGCGCAGAAGGCGAGCACTTCCGCGATCTCGTCAGGCGTGCCGAATCGCTTGAGCGCCGCGAACTCGAGCATCTTGCCGGCGCCGGATTTCTCTTCGAGGCGTCCCATGGCGGTGTCGAAGGACCCCGCCGAGACGGATACGGCACGGGCCCCCTTCTTCCCGAATTCGGCGGCGATCTCCCGGGTGTACCAGATCACGAACGCCTTGCTGACGCCGTAGGCGGCGCCGGGGCGCAGCTTCTTCGGCAGGCGGTTCGCCGAGCGTGTGAGCTTCTGCTCGAACTTCGCCACGTCGGTGTGCGCGAGCCGGTAGGTGCGCCTCGGCTCCAGAGCGGCGGGCCGCATGTGCCCGGCGATGGACGCGACGTTCACGAGGGCGTCTCCGGCCGCGGCGGTCTCCAGGAAGGTCCGGGTGACGTGGATGGTGCCCACGGCGTTGATCCGCAGGATCAGCTCGGCTGATCCGGTCTGCGGGCTCACCCCCGCGGCGTCGGCGGCGTCGACGCGCTCCTGACGCACATCGGCGACCACGATCCGATGATCGCGGCCCATGATCTTCGCCGTGGCGAGACCCATTCCCCCGGCCCCGCCGGTGATCACCGCTGTCGCCATTCTCGTTCCTTCCCGCAAGCGGAGCTCGACCGGTCCGAAGAGGAACGCGGGTCAGGCCACGTGGTACGCGGCCTTTTCGCGGAACGTAGCAGCAATGTCTCCCGGGTTCACCCCGAGCCGGAGACCTCGAGGATCACCCGGCACCGGCGGCTCACCACTCCCGGCTCGCCAGCCGGCCGACGGCTTCGGCGGTCTGCCGGAAGCCCTCCTCGCCCAGGACGGCGCGCAGCCGGGTGTTGAAGTCCTCGATCTCCGGGGCGACCCGGACCAGGGCTTCCTCGCCGGCGGGCGTCAGTTCCAGGACCACCGCGCGGTGCTCGCGCGGGTGGGCGCTCCTGCCGAGCAGGCCGGCGTCGGCGAGCCGGGCGACCATCGCCGTCACCGCCGATTCGCGCTGGCCGAGCCGGGCGGCGAGGTCTCGCTGGGTCAGACCGCCTTCGCGGACGGCGAAGAGCGCGCCGAGCTGGGCCGTGGTGATGCCGGCCGCCGCCAGGCAACGGCGGTCGGCGGCCACGCGCAGCCGGTGGGCGGCCTGCTGGAGCAGGAAGAACAGGCGCTGATCGGGTTCGGGCACGCGCCGATCTTGACAGGCGGGGGCCCGGCGCGCCATTCTCGCTTCACTAGTGAAGTGAGGATGCATGCTCGATTTGACAGCAGCCCGCGCGGGCCTGGCGAGCCAGCCGTTCAGCCGGCTGCTCGGCGCCCGGCTGACCGAGTTCTGCGAGGGTGCGGCCACGCTCGAGCTGGACATTCGCGAAGAACTCGAGCAGCAGAACGGCTATCTCCACGGCGGCGTGCTGGCCTACGCCGCCGACAACGCGCTCACCTTCGCCGCGGGCACCGTCCTCGGGCCCGCGCTGCTCACCGCCGGCTTCACGATCGACTACCTCCGCCCGGCGGTGGGGGTGGCGTTGCGGGCCCGCGCCGTCGTGGTGCGGGCGGGGCGCTCCGGAGCCACCTGCCGGTGTGATCTGTACACAGTGGACAGCTCCGGCGCGGCCACGCTCTGCGCCGCCGCCCAGGGGAGTGCGCGCCGGAAACCCTAGCCGTGGCAGCCTTCTTCGTTCAGCGGCCCGAACGACGGCAGCACCAGCCCGCACAGGTAGCCGTCGATCCACCGGCCACTCCCGGCGAGGTTGGTTCCCAGGCGGACGAACGGCGCGAAACCCCGGATCCCGGCGGCCAGGGCGTCCTGGTTGCGCTGCAGCATCGACGTCAGCTGGTCGAGCTGGGCGAGCAGCGGGCCGACCGGTGACTCCCCGATCAGCCCGGACAGCTCCGTTGCCAGCCTCCGCGAGCCGTCGAGCAGGGTGCTGATCGCCGCCTCGCGGTTGCTCACCTCCGCGAGCAGCTGGTTCCCGTCGTCGAGGAGCCGGCGCACCGCCGCGTCGCGGTCGACGAGCGTCTGCGAAACCACGCGCGTGTTGCCCAGAAGCGTGGCCAGCCGGCTGTCGCGTGAGGCGAGGGAGTCCGACAGCCGCGAGAGCCCGGTGAGTGCCGCGCGGACGCTCTGCGGCGTGTTCGCCAGCGTCGCCGTCAGCGTGTCGAAGCTCTTCGCCAGCCGCGCGGTGTCGATGCGGTCCACTGTGGACGAAAGTGCGCCGAACGCCGCGAGGATGTCGTAAGGCACCGTGGTGCGGGACCGCGGGATGGGCCGCTCCGGGTCGAGCGTGCCTTCGCCCTGCGGTTCGAGGGCGAGGTACTTCTGGCCCAGTACGGTCTTCAGCCGGATCGCCGCGCTCGTCGCGTCACCCAGCCAGGCCCCCTTGACCTGGAACGAAACCAGCACGTGGTCGCCGCGCAGCCGGACGTCGGACACCCGCCCGACCTCGACGCCGGCGACGCGGACGTCGTTGCCCTCGCTCAGCCCGGCCGCTTCGGTGAACTCGGCCGCGTACGTCGTCCCGTCGCCCAGCACCGGCAGGGAACGCGCGTTCAGCGCCGTGACCACTCCCAGGGCCAGCACGGTCAGGCCGGCGAGCGCCGTCCTGACCGGAGCATCGGCGGCCCGAGGTGTTGACATGGCGTCAAGAGTGACCCACCTCATGCCCGGGCGCCAGCCGGGTCCCCCGATGAGAGGAATCCAGCGCCGGGTATTCACGGTATTCCAGCGCGTTGGCCGCCCGGTCCGTCATCTTCAGGAGAATGCTGCCGAACAGCCGGGTGCTCAGCATCCGGTAGGCGCGGTTGCGGCCGCGGATCTTCGCGGCCGTGCGCGGCGCGAGGAAGTTGCCGGAGCCCTTGCCGTTCTTCTGCCCGATCGCGGCCGGCTTGCGCAGCCGCTGCTCGTACCTCGCGAACGCCGTCACGTGGTCGCCGCCGGCCGCCGCGAGCTCCCCGGCCAGCACCTGGGCGCCCATCATCGCGAGCCCGGTGCCGGACCCGCCCGGCCCGGCGCACCAGGCGGCGTCGCCCAGGAGCACGACCCGGCCCTTCGACCAGCGGTCGAGGTGGATCTGGCTGATCGAGTCGACGTACAGGTCGTCGGCCCCGGGCAGCGCTTCGAGCAGCTTCGGCGTCTCCCAGCCGGTGTCCGCGAACAACTGCGCGATCAGCCTGCTCTGTTCGACGGCGGTACGGCGGTGGAATTCGACGCCGTCGGCCGCGAAGACCAGGTTGACGTGCAGCCGGTCCGGCAGGCGGTGGCTGCCCACGCTCAGGCCGCGGCCGGGCTCGTTGTACATGATGCTGGTGTGGTCGAGCCCGAGGTGGTTGGGCGCGGTGAACCCGGCGATGCCGAAGCCGAGGTCGCTCCGGAAGCCCGGCTCCGGCCCGAAGGCCGCGGCCCGCACCCCGGAGTGCACGCCGTCGGCTCCGACGACCAGGTCGAACTTGCGCGGTGCGCCGCGGTGGAAGGTGACTTCGACGCCGTCCGCGGTCTCGGTGAGGCTCGTGACGCGGTCGCCGAAGACGTATTCGGTGTGGGCCGCGGTGTGCTCGTACAGGATTCGCGCGAGATCGCCGCGCAGGATCTCGACCTCGCCGCTCCACGCGGCGCCGGGCGCGGTCAGCACGGGACGGCCGTCGAGACCGAGCACGGTCTGGTCGCCCATCGCCGTCTCGTACCGGCGGATCTCGTCGAGGACCCCCATCGCGGCCAGCAGTTTCACCTGTTCACCGCGGAAGTCGACGGCCTGGCCGCCGGGGCGCAGCGCAGGCGCGGACTCGACGACGGTCACGCGGTAGCCGCCGCGGTGCAGCCAGTGGGCCGCGGACGGGCCGGCGATGCCTGCCCCGGAAACGAGCACAGTCCTGGTGGTCATCGGAGGGTTCCTCTCGGGTCGGTGGGGTGCCGACGCCGAGATTGCGGGCGGCCGCTGACGGTCCTCGCACCGTCCGCTGACGGCTCGGCCAGTGCGGCGCGGTTGCAGTCGCTAACATGACCCGGGTGGACCGAGCCGCCGAAGGCCGGATCCAGGAGGACGGCGAAGGAGTCGTCGAGGCACGCATCCTGGATGCCGCTGCTCACCTGATCGCCGAAGAGGGCTTCGGCAGGCTGAAGATCGGCGGCGTCTGCGCCCGCTCCGGCTACGCCCGGTCGGTCGTCTTCCAGCACTTCGGCGACAAGGACGGGCTCGGGCAACGGCTGGTCGAGCACGCCGTCGAGGAGTTCACCGACGCCTACAGCGAGGCTGTCGCGGCCCGCACCGGGTCGGCGAACGCGACGCCGATGGACATGCTGCGCGCGCTGCTGGACATCATCTTCGAGCTGATCCGCACGATGCCGACGCTCAACCACGCGTTCCTGGCCCTGTGGGGCGACGCGGCGGCGGAGTCCTCGGCCCTGCGCGGCGCGCTGACGGAGGCCGACCGCCGGTTCCGGTTCGCCATCGCGCAGACCGTGGCCAGCGGGGTCGCGGACGGGTCCATCACCGGTGTCCGCGACCCCGACTCCTACGCTTCGGCGATGCTGGCCCAGTTGCGCGGGATCTCGATGCAGGCCCTGATCGACCCCGACGGCGTCGACCTGCGAGGGCTTCGCGCCGAGCTCGAGCGCGGCGTCGACCGGTTGTCCGCGAACTTCCGCGGCACGCTTTAAAGGGCGTACACGATTCCCCGCAGCACGATCACGCCGATGAACACCAGCGTGAAGGCCAGATCGAGCGAGAGCCCGCCGATCCGCACCGGCCGCACGACCCGCCGCACCGGCCCGATCACCGGTTCGGTCGCGGCGTAGGCCAGGCCCCGGGCGCGCCGCGCCCACGGCGGGGTGCTCGCCACCACCGCGACCCAGTCCAGCACCATCCGCGCGACCAGCACGAGCAGGTACAGGCTCAGCGCGAACCCGAGCAGTGTCCCCAATGCACCCATGATCCCTCCGTTTCCACTACCCGGAGAACGGGCGGGCGGCGCGGGGAGTGCCAGGTCTGTCCGGTTCACAGCATTTCAACAGGTTCGAGCGCGCACAGCCCGCGCGCCGAGGCGGCGGACAGGGGCGTGGGCCGGCTCGCCCGGCCGGCCCACGCACGACGCCGGGTCAGCCGAAGGTGACCACGAGGCGGCCGTCGGAAGCGAAGGACCACTTCATCGTGCCGGCGTACGACGAGCACCGGGACCCGTTCTTGCCGGTCCAGAACTGGTCAGAACTGTCGACGCTGCCGACGGTCTTGTCGTTCGAGCCGCCACTGGCGAAGCGGCACGAAGTGTCGTTGCGGAACACCGAAGTGCCGGTGTCGAAGGAGAAGTTGCGTTCGGCGTTGTCGATGCCGACGTTGTCCGAAACGGTCATCGAGCCGGGGTTGCTGTTGTAGGTGAACCCGTGGTGGCCGTTGCGGTAGGCGATGTCGCGCCGGACGATGTGGTTGACCGCGATCTTGTCGCCGCCGAGCTTGTAGCCGTTGCGGTCGCCGTTCTTGTTGACGGTGCCGTTGCTGAGGCTGCCGTTGGCGTAGGCGAGCGAGTCCTCGATGGTCACCGGGCCGATCGGGCCGGTGTCGGTCTTGGTGTAGAGGTCCCAGCCGTCGTCGATGTTGTTGTGGGAGACGTCGTAGCGGAAGACGTTGCCGGGGCCGGCGGTGAGTTTCGCGGCGAACCCGTCGGCGTCCTCGCCGTCGGAGTCGGCGTTGTCGTGCGATTCGGAGCTGACGACGAGGTTGTTCGCCGGCCACTGGTCCTTCGGGGTGCTCGACGCGATCCGGGAGATCTGCAGCCCGGAATCGCGGTTGAAGCGGGTGATGACGCGTTCGATGACGTTGTTGCTGCCGCCGACGAAGATCCCGTTGTCCCCGGCCCGCTCGACGACGATGCCGGCGACGCGCCAGTAGGAGCCGTTGACGGCGAGCCCGCGGTTGGCCGGGTCTTCCTTCATGGCCGAGAAGTTCAGCACGGGGGTCTCGCCGGGGTAGGCGGAGAGGGTCTTGCGTGCGCTGGACGTGCCGCTGTTGCCCGGCGCGATGGTGACGGTCTGGGCGTAGGAGTAGGTGCCGCCACGGAGTGAAATGGTGCCACCCGAGCCGATCCGGGTGAGCGCCGAGGGCAGGGTGGTCGGATCCGCCTGCGTACCGGCGGCGGAGTCCTTGCCGTTGGGTGCCACGTAGAGCGTGGTGGCCGCGGCGGCGGCGGACGGCGGTGCCAGCGCGGCCACGGTGACCAGTGCGGCGGCTGCTGTAAGCGCTTTCTTGATGCTTCCGTACGAACTCATGCGCGCCTCCTTGCGGGCAAGAATCGACACCGAATCCGAGAGCGCTCCCAATGGCCGGGGGAACGGGATCTTCGGTGAGGCGACGGTAGCACCGGGCGCGCCGGGCGCGATTGGGCCAAGCGGGTCGTTCGTACTGAAAACGCTTTCAGAGGCCGCCCCCGGGGTGCCCGGCCGGGGCCGGGTCGTCACCGGCCGAGCACCATCGCCCTCGTCACCGGCCGACGGCACACACCATCCACATCGGACACCGAGGTGCCCGGCCGCGCCGGGTGAGTGGGGCTTATCCGCCTGGACGCGGGGGCAGCGGTGGCGGATCCGCGATGCCGTCGGCGGGTTCGAGCCCGAGGACGGCGAGCAGCAACGCGCAGTCGTCGGCGTCGTTCGCCGCCGATGCCACCGCCCGGGCGCCGTGGTAGCGCTGTTCGGGAGTGAGGTCGAACGTCGTTTCCTTGAGCGGTGGTGGTCCCGCAGTGCGCCTCACGTGAACGAGAAGTGTCGAGGGCAGCCGGATTTCCGGGATTTCGCAGTGGTCATCGGTCCTCCGCCGGTCTCGGCGCTTCCGGAGGCACCGGCCGGGGCCGGGCCGGGGCGCGCGCCGGCGACCGACGCGGCGTCAGCCGCCGAACGTTCAGCGTAGCCCCGGCGGCGGGCGGCGTTGGGGTGAAGCGGGGGAAATTCCCCAGGACCACCCGCTTGGCTGACCCCCGCGCGAACCGGCATCCATAGGCTGGATGCCGGTGTCCGGAGCCGGCCACCGCCGACGGTGGGTTCCGGGTGATCCGGCAGTGCCGCCGGCCCGGAAGGGGCGTCCTCGCGCCGTCGTGAAGAGCTTCGACGAGCACCCTGGAGATGGTGGGCATGGCCGGCCGTGAACGACAGCTGACCCGGACGTTCGTCGCGCTGGCCGACACCCTCGCCGAGGATTTCGACGTCGTGGGCTTCCTGCGCGTGCTGGTGCTGAACTGTGTGGAGCTGCTCGACGTCGATGCGGCCGGGTTGCTGTTCTTCGGCGAGCGGGGGAGCGCGCAGGTGCCGGCGTTCTCCACGGAGCGGGCCGGTGTTCTCGAACTCTTCCAGCTCGGCGCCGGCGAGGGCCCGTGGGTGGAGTGTCTCGCCGGCCGGGCTCCGGTCCCGGTCGCCGACATCGCCGCGGAGTCCGCGCGGTGGCCGCGGTTCGCGGCGGAGGCCGCCCGGCAGGGGTACGCCTCGGCGCACACGGTGCCGCTGCGGCTGCGCACCCGGATCATCGGCGCGCTGGACCTCTTCGGTGCCCGGCCCGGTGCGCTGGGCACCGACGACGCCGAGCTGGCGCAGGGGCTGGCGGACGCGGCGACGATCGGAGTGCTGCACGAGCGGGCGGTCCGGCACGGGAAGGCGACGTCCGAGCAGCTGCGGACCGCCCTGAACAGCCGGGTGGTCATCGAGCAGGCGAAGGGTGTCCTTGCCGTGACCGGCCGGCTCGCCATGGACGATGCCTTCACCGCGCTGCGTGGCTACGCCCGCGGCCACAACCTCCTGCTCCGCGACGTCGCCCGCGGGCTCGCGGAGCGTGAGCTCGACCCCGCCCTCGTGCTGGCCCGGCGCGACCACACGCGCTGACCGGCGTCAGCGCCGAGTCGTGAGGTAAGGCCCCGGATCGCCGCCGGCACGGGCGCCGTCGGCGAGCCAGCGGAGGAAACCGCTCCGGTCGCGGCGTTCGATTTCGTCCAGGTAGTCCTGCCTGCGCTGGACCAGGCGACGGCGGGCCTGCGCATCGCGGCTGACGAGCAGCTGGAAATAGCTGCGCCGCCACGCCGTGCACAGCTCGTCGGTGCTCAGCGCGGCGACCGGACGGGCCGGCGGGGGCGGGGTGACCGCGGCGACCGTACCGGCCGCGGGGCGGTGGGCTCTGCGCCGCAGGCCGGCCGCCAGCGCGGCGACGGCGCAGACGACCACCAGCGACGCCGTCACCCAGCCACCGAAGGTCGCCAGCATTCCGGAAACGGTGAAGCACAACGCGAAGAAGATCGCCGCAGCGAGCGCGCCCGCCCGCAGGGCCGTGATCCGCGTCCGCGCCGCGCGTGCGGTGTGCGGGGCGACCGCGGCGACGAGGATGCCGACCGCCAGCCCCAGTACGGCGAGGCCGGCGAGCTCTCCGGGTGGTGTCGTCCGGACGCCGAGCGTCGCGAAGACGCCGGCTACGAGGGCGGCCGCGGACCAGGCCGTGCGTGCGCGCATGGGTTCGCCTCAGCGTCGGGGCGGTGGCCCGGGCTGTCCGCCCGCGCCGCCTCCGGTGATCGTGACCGCCGGGGTCTGAGGCGTTGGGGAAACTTTAGCCGGTCCGGTGGCCGGGGCATATGGTGCGGCCGGACCACCCGGGCGGCGCTGTCGGCGTACCGGGATCGCCGCGTACGGTGGGCACCGCCCCGGACCCCGGCCAAGTGCCTGTCGATCGAACCGGGGAATGCCATGGAAGCCGCGCTGGACGATCTGTACGACGAGTACCCGGTGGGCTGGGTGCTGACCTACCGGTGCAGGCGGACGCCCGGCCCGCCGTTCGGCGGCTGCGCGGCCGGTGTGGTTCTCGGACCGCCCGTGCGGGACGCCGGCACCGGTCTCGAATCCATCCCGCTGGCGCCACTCGGCGACGGTCCCACGGTCTGGGTCCCGGACCGGGACGTCGTGGGCATCGAGCCCCGGTGGGCACCGGCCGGTGGGGCGGCAGCCGGCTGATCACCATCCACAAAGGACACCTGAACGGAGACCACCCGCCTGGCTGACGACGTCGCATCCCGGCCGGGTTTACCGTGGATGGCGCGTCCCGGACCCCGGCGCTCGGCGTTCGAGTGAACGGGGTGGTGACATGGGCACGGCAGAGGGCCCCGGATCCGGCGCGGACCGTGCCTGGCCGGCCAGGCACGGCGGCGGCTACCCGCCGGGCTGGCAGGTCCGGTACCGGGCTCGCCGGGACCGGACCGCTTCCGGCGCGGCCGGCCCACCGGTGGGCCAGGAGCGCATCGGGACGATCACGGGCCCCGCTCTTCGCGACGAGCACACCGGGACCACGTGGGTGCCGGTCCGGCCCTTCTGCGCGGCTCCGGGCACGCCGTTGAAACCGGTCCGGGCCACCGACATCCTCGACGCCTACCCACCCGGCGAACCCGATCCCGAGGAAGCCGCGGACGACGAAGCCCGGGACGACGCGGTGGTCGTCGAGCTGCCCGGCCGCGGACCCGGCGGCCACTAGGGTTCGTGGTCGTGAGCCCGGGGAAGATTCCGCTACGGTCGGAAGCCCCGGAGAGGTGATGTCGGCGTGCTCGGACGCGGCCGCGCGCATCCCCGGTCGTCGAGCCGGGACGCGCTGAGCAGGGGGTTCGCCATCCGTGACGTGTGGGGGGAGCACTCACCGCTGGGACAGCTGTGGGCGGAGGTGACCGCCTTGGCCGGGGAACACGGCCGGGTGCCGTCCGTCGAATTCGTGTGCGAGGTCGCCGCGGAACGGTTCGGGACCGCGGGGTCCTGCCTGGTCGTGACCGGGGCGACCGGCGTGGCGAAGGTGCGCAGCGCGAGCGGCAAGCTCGGGAGCCGGATCCCCGAGATCGAGGTGACCGTGGGGGAAGGGCCGATCCGGGATGCGCTGGAGCTGGCGTCCCCGGTGGTGATCGGCGACCTCGACGCGGTGCGGGTGCTGCGCAGGTGGCCGCTGTTCGCCCCGCTGGCGGTCGAGCAGGGGGCGCGGGCGTGTTTCACGTTCCCGCTGGCGGTCGGCGTCGTCCGGTCCGGCGTCCTCGTCCTGCTGAACGGCTCGCCGATCGAGCCCGAACCGGCGATCCTCCGGGAAACGCTGCTCTTCGCCGACCTGCTGCTGGCGATGATGCTGGGGGAGCAGGTCGCGGGAGGCGGACCGGCCCCCGGACCGGCGGAGGACGAGTTCCCCCTCGTCGGCCGCGAAGTGCACCAGGCGACCGGGATGGTGGCCGTGCAGCTGAACACGCATCCGGACATCGCGTTCGCCCGGCTCCGAGCGCGAGCTTTCGCCGAGGGACGCCGCTTGTCCGATCTCGCGGCCGACGTCGTCGCCCGCCGGACGTGGTTCGCCCCCGATCCGGGCACCGAATGACCTGAAGCCGGCCGCCGCCCGTTGCGCGAGCGGGAAGTGCGGCCGCGTTTCGGCGTGGCGAATCCCGGCATTCCCGGACCGTTCTCGCAAATGCACGCGAAGATTCCCGGCCTGGCGCAGGGAACTCGGCGCGGTACCCGTCCGGCGGTTTTCCGGTGTCCCGGATCGCCTAGTATCGGGATTTCCGGCGCCGCAACGAGACCACCGCGGCCGCACCGCCCCGGACCCTGGTCGGTGAATTCCGCCCCTAGGACACGGAGGCGTTCCGATGGGTCCCCTACCCCGAGTTCCGCACGTCCGGCTCGTGACCACGGATTCCCGATGATCATCACCGCACGCGGGGGAGAGCTGCCACTCCGGGTCGAGGAGGGCGACCTGCGGATGCTCGAAACGACGACCCGTGCGTTCCGTGCCCTCGACTACCGCTGCGGCGGCGGAGTCTGCCGCGCTCCGCTTGCCGCACTCGGATCGTGGACGATGGTGCTGCGCAAGGGAAGCGTCCCGCCGCGACTGCGGCGCCGGCTTTGCCGCGACCTCGCCGACCTGCACAACCTGCGGGCCTGGACGGAGTTCGACTCCGGCCACGACGAGTCCGCGCTCCGGTCGTTCGACGTCGCGGCGGAACTGGCGACGGAAGCCGGGGACCACGATCTGCTCGCCGACATCCGCTACCGGCGGGGTCGCCTGCGCCTGCAGAACGGCGCGGTCGACGAGGCGCTGGCGGAGTTCGAACAGGGGCAGGTGGCGGCGCGGCGGGGGCGGTCCGCCCTGGCGCAGGCGATCCTCTCTCGGCCAACCAGGCGTGGGCCTGGGCCATGCGGGCGGACGAGTCCGCCGCGTTGCGGCACCTGGGCCGGGCGGCCGACGCGTTCGCGGCCGGCTCGGCAGCGGCTCCGTGGGCGCTGTTCTTCGACGCGAACGACCTCTCCGCGATGACCGGAACGGTGTGGGTCGAGCTGGTGTGCACGGTGAACCCCCGGCACGCGGTCCGGGCACTCCCGTTCCTCGACACCGCCGTGGCCGGCTACGGCCCCGAAATGGGCAGAAGTCTTTCGCTGACCCAGATCATGCTCGCCCTCGCGCACGCTGTCCGGCGTGACACGGGGGAAGCCGCGCGGGTGGGTGCCGGGGCCATCGCCGCGGCGCGGGAAATCGGGTCGGTGCGCGCCAAAGGGCGCCTTCGGCCGCTGGAGGCCGTGGTCCGCAGCGGCACACCCACCCGTGAAGGCCGGCAGCTGCTGGTTCGCATCGCCGAGTTCCGGGCCGCGGCCGGCTGATCCCGGCCGCCGATCAGGAACGAGATCCCGGCGATTGATGGCCGGGGCCGGCCGCATTGCCGGTTGTCGGGAAAACCGGACCGGACGCTCAGCTCACACCGCCGTGAGGCTCCAGCACATATATAGTGAGACGACGCCCCAGACCTCGGCGGCCGTGGTTTCCCCGGCTCGGGCCGTCCGGTTCGAGCCCGACCGGACGGCGAGGCACAAGATGTTCGCACGCGTGGCGAGAATTTTCCCGACATTCCCCGGCTGTCTGCCGTCCATGACCACTGCGGTGAGCTCCGCCGCCGGCTGGACAACCGCGCCAAGACCGGCAGCAATTCCCGTCCGTTTCTGACCACCCGGGCGGGAGGCATTCATGGCGACGGTCGAGGGCGCGCTCTTGGCTTCGGCGGTGGCGGGTGATCGCGCCGCCACGGAGGAATTGCTGTGCGTGCTGCGCCCGGGCGTGCTGCGCTACTGCCGCGCACGCGTGGGTGATCGGCCGCACCGCGACAGCGACGCGGAGGACTGCGTGCAGGAGGTCCTGCTCGGCGTGCTCAGGGCGCTGCCGGGCTACCGGTACGGCGCCGGGAAGTTCTGGAGCTTCGTCTACGGGATCGCCGCGCACAAGGTCGTCGACGCGCACCGGCGGCGGGACGACGACCGCAGCGTCCCGGTCGCGGAGTTCCCGCGGGTGCCGTGCGGACTGCGGGATCCGGCATACCAGGTCGAGGACCTCGAGCGGCGGCTCCGGCTGCACGACCTGCTCGCGCCACAGCAGCGGGACGTCGTGATCCTGCGGGTCATGTTCGGCCTCTCCGCCCGCGACACGGCCGACGTGCTCGGGGTCGCGGGCGCGGGCTCGGTGCGGGTGAGCCAGCACCGAGGGCTGGCCGCGCTGCGCCGCCACATCGCCGCTTCGCCGGTTTCGTGACGGCGTGGCCCAGCTCGGTGGTGGGTATGATCGGCGAACGCAGCCGCGGTAGCGGTGCTGATCCGGACCCGGTCCTGTCCGAGTTGGTGTGGCGATCACGAGCACCGACCCGGAGGAAACCGAATGTGGGAACGCGAAGCGTGCCGGTGGTGGATACGCGGTGGCTGAGGTCGAAGTCCTGCGGTCGAGCGTGCTGGCTGCCCTGTCCGCGGTCGGTACCGGCAGCGGGGTCGACGTCGTCGGGCGGGTGTGCCGGGCGTGCGTGCGCCTGCTACCGGTGGACGGTGCGGCGGTGTCGGTGATGATCGAGGCCGGGCACCGCGAAATCGTCTACGCCAGCGACGCGGTGAGCTTGGCGCTGGCGGAGCTGCAGTTTTCCCTCGGTGAAGGGCCGTGTTTCGAGGCGTACACGCTCGGTGGCCCGGTGCTGGTGCCGGATCTGGCCGCCGGGCCGCCGCCGACGTGGCCGGTGTTCGCGGCCGAGGCCGCGGCGCATCCGGTGGCGGCGTTGTTCACGTTCCCGGTGCAGATCGGCGCGGTCCGGGTGGCGACCCTCGACACCTACCGCGGGACGCCGGGCTCGCTGGCCGCCGGGGAACTGTCGACGGCGTTGCAGGTGGCCGACATCGCCGCGCTCGCGCTGTCGGGACTGCGGGACGGAGGCGGTCGCTGGCTGGACGGCGACGGGCGGTGGATGGAAAGCGCGGGGATGCGGTACCGGGAGGTGCACCAGGCCACCGGGATGCTGATCGCGCACCTGGACCTGCCCGCATCCGCCGCCTTGGCCCGGTTGCGGGCGTACGCGTTCGGGCACGGCCGTTCCCTGCTCGAGGTCGCCGGCGACATCGTGGCCGGGCGACTGCGGTTGGACGAGGAGTTCCGGTGAGGGTCACCTTGAAGGCAGCTGAGGAATCAGGAGGTGGTGGGCATGGCCGACCGTGAACGACAGGTGACCCGGGCGTTCGTCGCGCTGGCGGACACGCTGGTCGACGACTACGACGTCGCTGATCTGCTGCACACGCTGGTGCAGCAGTGCGTGGAGCTGCTCGACGTGGCCGCGGCGGGGTTGACGCTGGTCGACGAGCGGGGTGGCCTGCAGGTGCTGGCGTCCTCGACCGAGCAGGCGCGGCTGCTGGAGTTGTTCCAGCTCGACATCGACGAAGGTCCGTGCGTCGAGTGTTTCACCACCAGCTCGCCGGTGCTGGTGGCCGACATCGCGGCGGCGGCGGGGCGGTGGCCGCGGTTCGCGGCGGAAGCGGCCAGGGACGGGTTCGCGTCGGTGCACGCGGTGCCGTTGCGTCTGCGCAAGCAGACGATCGGGGCGTTGAACCTGTTCGGGCTGAACTCGGGTGAGCTGTCGGCGGACGACGTGGGGCTGGCGCAGGGGCTGGCCGACACGGCGACGATCGGCATCCTGCACGAGCGGGCTTTCCGGCAGGGGGAGATCCTGTCGGAGCAGCTGCAGACGGCGTTGAACAGCCGGGTGATCATCGAGCAGGCCAAGGGCGTGCTCGCCGTCAGCGGGCAGCTGAGCATGGACGCGGCTTTCCAGGCATTGCGCGGTTACGCCCGGCGGAACAATCTTCGGCTGAGCGACGTCGCCCGCGCGCTGGCCGACCGCGCGCTCGCGCCCTCGACCGTGCTGGTTCCTTCGGAGACCGCCCGCCTGCACTGAGCTGGGCGGGGTCCTTTGTGGACTTGCGGACGGCGCTTGTCGACGGTGTGGCCTGCATCCGGGAGCAGCCGCCTCGCCGCCGGCGAGGCGGCTACGAGTCGGCCGGTTCAGCTCGGAGGGGAATCCGGCAGCCCGGCGACAGGTCGAGGGTGCGCTCGGCATGCGCCGGTGAGGGTGGCCGTGCATCGGCTCCCGAATCGGCCCCTACCGTGTTCTCGCTGGTAGGGGCCTCGTCATGCTCGCCGTGGGCGGCCTTGGCTGCCGCGCTTCACGGACCTGATCAGTTCCCCTCGGACTTCCGCGCCGCCGCTACCCGCTGGGCCTGGACCTTCTCGAAGCCCTTGCCCTGCTCCTCGCTGATCGGCACGGCAGTCCAGTACTCACGGCCAGACTGGATGCGGTACAGCGCATCCGATCGCTCCCACCGGAGTCTGGTGGAGAAGAACTCCTCGTGCGCGCCACCCGTGCGCACCACGAAGAACGGGTTCTCCACCGGGCACTCGGCCGTGACGATCGCGAAGTACTGGTAGCTCATGGCAGTCCAATCTAGTCCCGACCGAACTCCGGGGGCCTGTTGCAGGAACGGTGTTTCCGGCTCTGGTCATGAGTGCAGGGTGGGGCGGCCCTACGAACTCCGCCACGCCGCAGTGAGCGCGCACACGCATCGCACACAGACGCCCGGATCCGGCCGCAGTCCGTCGGGTGAGACGCGAATCGGCCCCTACCGCGTTTGCGCTGGTAGGGGCCGGTTTTGCCTGTTCAGAAAGTGTGCCCTCGGCAGGATTCGAACCTGCGACACCTGCCTCCGGAGGGCAGTGCTCTATCCCCTGAGCTACGAGGGCCCATCGCTGGGCGACTCCGAAAGCTTAGCGCATGCCCCGCGAGCCCCCTCCCGCAGGTGGTCCGACTGGCAACCGGGCTGGTCAGGGGGGGTGAAGTTGATCGATTCGGCCGGTCGTCGCTAGCGTGGTAGGCCCACCTGAAGGAGCCGAGATGGCCGAGCCGTTCCAGGTAGTTCTCGATGAGGGCGATGTCGCCGATCTGCGGGAGCGGCTGCGGCGGACGCGGTGGCCCGAGGCCGAGACCGTCGATGACTGGTCGCAGGGGGTTCCGCTCGCCTACGTGCGTGAGCTCTGCCGTGACTGGGGCGAGGAGTACGACTTCGGGTTCGCGCGGCGGCTCAACGCCTTTCCGCAGTTCCGGGCCACCGTCGACGGGGTCGGCCTGCACTTCCTGCACGTCCGGTCGCCGGTGGCCGATGCGCTGCCGCTCGTGCTGACCCACGGCTGGCCCGGGTCCGTGCTGGAGTTCCTCGACGTCCTCGGGCCGCTGACCGATCCCGCCGCGTACGGGGGTGATCCCGCCGATGCCTTCCACGTCGTCGCGCCGTCGCTGCCCGGGTTCGGGTGGAGTGACAAGCCCGCGCTGAAGATCGCGCGGGTGGCCGAACTGTGGGACGGGCTCATGACGTCGCTCGGCTACGACCGCTACGGCGCCCAGGGTGGCGACTGGGGTGCCGCCGTCACGAACGCCGTGGCGCGGTCCGGCCACGTCGCCGGCGTGCACGTCAACTTCGCGCCGGTGCGGATGGACACCGCCGACCCGACGCCCGGGGAGCGCCAGGCCCTCGCCGACCTCGAGGAGTTCCGGCGGAGCGGCAGCGGCTACTCCGCCCAGCAGGGCACCCGCCCGCAGACGCTCGGCTACGGCCTCACCGACTCGCCCGCCGGCCAGGCCGCCTGGATCGCCGAGAAGTTCTGGGCCTGGACCGACCACAAGGGCCGCCCGGAGGACGCCGTCGACCGGCGGCGCATCCTGGACGCGATTTCCGTCTACTGGTTCACCGCGACGGCGGCGTCGTCCGCGCGGATGTACTGGGCGAACAACGACCGCGATCTGTCCACTGTGGATGTTCCGGCCGGGGTTTCGGTGTTCCCGAAGGAGATCGTGCGGCCGTCGCGGCGGCAAGCCGAGCAGCGCTACACCGACCTGCGCTGGTTCGAGGAATTGCCCGTCGGCGGGCACTTCGCCGCGCTGGAGCAGCCCGGGTTGTTCGTCGAGCAGGTGCGCGGGTTCTTCCGGCTGGTGCGCTAGGCGAGCCAGCCACTGGTCAACCGCTGCACGGCTGAACCGTCGCGGTCGGCGAACTTGAGTGCCGCGAACTCCTCGGCCCACTTCGACGTCTGGATGCGGAAGGCGGGTGTCTCCGCCGTCATCGCGCCCAGGATCACTTCGGCGACCTCGTCGGCCGTCTGCGCGCCCTGGAACGACTTCGTGACGTTGGCGATGTACTTCCGCAGGGAATCGGCGTACGGCCCGGCTTCGGCGAAGAGCCGCTCGCCGACGCCGACGTTGTTGACGAACTCCGTCGCGACCGCGCCCGGCTCGACGACGCACACCGTGACACCCTGCGCCGCGGCGACCGGCGCCAGCGCTTCCATCATGCCTTCGACGGCGAACTTCGCCGCGCAGTAGGCCTCGTTGAACGGCTGGCCGATCACGCCGCCGACACTGGTCACCGTGATCAGGCGGCCGCCACTGGCGCGCAGGGCCGGCATCGCGGCCTTGGTCGTCTCGGCGACGCCGAAGAAGTTGACCTCCATCGTCTCGCGAACCGCCGAGACGGGTTCCTGCTCGATCGTGCCGATGTGACCCGCGCCGGCGTTGTTGACCAGGACGTCGAGCCGGCCGTAGTCGGCGAGGACGCCTTCGAACGCCGCGCCGACGGAGCCGGCGTCGGTGACGTCGAGCGGGCGGACGTCCAGTTCGACGCCGGCCTCGGCGGCGGCCTCGTGCAGGCGGCCGGCGCGACCGGTGTCGCGCAGCGTCGCGACCGTGCGAAAGCCTCGCCGGGCCGCCAGCACCGCCGTGGCCAGGCCGATGCCGGAGGACGTGCCGGTGATCAGGGCGACGCGGTCGTTGCTCATCTGGCGACCTCGATCTGTTCAGCGGAAATGGCGGAAATGGTGGTCACGGTAGCGGTTCGCCGAGCCGTCCGAGTCCGCGGCGGCGGCACCTGCTCGGGTGCATCGTCGACGCCGAAGGGTGACGAGTCCGCCTGGCGGGAAACCCCGCCTGGTGGATTGGGGTGGCCCGGCCGCGCGCGGTAGCTTGCCGGTGAGTGATCTTAGCCTGCCCTCTGTTGCACATATGCGCATCCGACTATATGTTTGACCCGACGGTGAACCGGGAACGGAGGCGGAATGGGTCAGGGACACGGCCACGGGCACGCGATCGCGCCGGCGAGCGCGTCGGGGCGCCACGTGCGACGGCTGGCCATCGCCCTGGGCATCGGCGCCGGGTTCATGGTGCTCGAGTTCGTCGTCAGCGTGACGACCGGCTCGCTGGCCCTGATCTCGGACGCGGCCCACATGTTCACCGACGTCCTCGGGGTCGGCATGGCGCTGGCCGCGATCATCCTGGCGCGGCGCAGCGGGCCGACGGTCAGCCGCACCTTCGGGCTCTACCGCGCGGAGGTGCTGGCCGCGCTGGCCAACGCGCTGCTGCTGTTCGGCGTCGCGGGGTACGTCCTGATCGAGGCGATCGGCCGCATCGGCGACCCACCGGCGGTCCCGGGCCTCCCGGTGCTGCTGGTCGCGGCGGCCGGCCTGGTGGCCAACCTGGTGTCGTTCGCCGTGCTGCGGTCGGGGGCGAAGGAAAGCCTCAACGTCCGCGGCGCGTACCTCGAGGTGCTGGCCGACCTGATCGGCTCGGTCGGCGTCCTGATCAGCGGCGCGGTGACGCTGCTGACGGGCTGGCGCTACGCCGACCCGATCATCGGTGTCGCCATCGGGCTGTTCGTGCTGCCCCGCACGTGGACGCTGGCCCGCCGGGCGCTGCGCATCCTGTTCCAGCACGCGCCCCAGGGCGTCGACGTCGGAGCGATCAACGCGGAGCTGGCGGCCCTCCCGGGCGTGGCGGACGTGCACGACCTGCACGTCTGGACGCTGACGTCGGGCATGGAGGTGGCTTCGGCGCACCTGACGCTGGCGCCGCCGGCGAAGCAGTCGGACGTGCTGACCGACGCGCAGAACCTGCTGTCTTCGCGGTACGCGATCGAGCACGCGACGCTGCAGGTGGAAGCGCCGCAGTGCGCGCGCCGCTGCCAGGAGCTGTCTTGGTGAAGCGGTAACGGCGCCCCGCCCGAACCGGCCTAAGCCGGCAGCGGCTGAGCTCCCCGGCCGGAAAGCATCAGCTTGATCTGGTCCATCTCCGCGCCCTGCGACGTCAGAATGCTGTTCACCAGCGCCTTCAACGCCGGCAGCGTCGAATGGGCCGCCGCGTACTGGGCCATCGAGGTGCCGCCCTGGTGGTGGCGCAACATCAGCTGCAGGAAATACACGTCGAATTCGCGGCCCGACAGGGAGCGCAGCTTCTTCAGGTCGGTGTCCGTCGCCATGCCCGGCATCAGCGGGCCGGCCGCCGGGTCGAGCGAGGACGGGGCCATCGACATCCCCGGCATGTCACCGTGGCCCGCCATCGGTTCCGTCATCCACTGCATCGGGGCGCCGATCGGCTGCTCGGGCTGGTCCCACAGCATGAGCCAGCCCTTCATGCGGCCGACCTGCTCCAGCTGCGTCCGCTCGATGTCGAACGACAGCTGCTTGATCTCCGGGTCGGTCGTGCGGTCGCGGGCGATGCCCGCCATCGTCACCGCCTGGAGGTGGTGCGTCGACATGTCCTGGGCGAAGCCGACCTCGACCGAGCCGGCGGCGGGGGTCGCCGCGGCCGGGTCGTCGACGGCGCGGGTGAGGAACATCCCCGCCGTCGCGCCGATCAGCAGGACCGCGAGGAGCGTCCCGCCGATGATCACCCAGCGCGACCAGGTCGGCTGCTCGGTGACCTCTTCGGTGTCGAGGCCGGCTTCGGTGGTCACTTCGTCGGCGGGGCGGAAGCGGGGGCGGAGGGCACCGGCGCGGACGGCGGCATGCCCTGCTCACCCTGCGCGGCGGTGCTGCCCTTGTAGTCCATCGGCTTCGCGTCCGGGCCCGGCTTCGACGGGTTGAACGGCGGCGGGTTGTCCGGGTCGAACTGGCCCGGGACCGCGTCGCAGGACGCGCCTACCTCGGGGTAGACGCCGTTCGGGTTGCTCCGCAGCGCCGCGATGAACTCGTCGATCCGCAGGTCGTTGACGTCGTCCAGCTTGAGCTGGTGGCCCCACGACTGCAGCGAGATCGGCTTGTCCAGGCCCGGGTAGGGCGACATCATCGTGTACGGCTTGCCCTTGGCGCGGACGCTCAGCTTGGTGAGCGCGTCACCCGTGATCTGCTGCGGGTTGTAGGCGATCCAGACGGCGCCGTGTTCAAGCGCGTGCACCATGTTCTCGGTGCGGACGGCGGTCGGGTACACCGTGCCGGTGCAGGTGGCCCACGTCTGGTCGTGCGGTCCGCCGAACGGCGGGGTCTTGTCGTAGGCGACGCGCTCGGTCGGGAGCACGTGGACGCTGCCCGTGTAGGTCGCGGTCACCACGCCGGGGATGCGCTTCGAGGGGTCCGGCTCCGCCGCGGTCGGCGCGAACGACGCGGCGGCGGCCTCGCGGTCGGCCTGCTCACGCTTCGGGGCGGACTGCACCATGTAGTAGATGATCACCGAGGCGGCCAGCGCCACGATGGCGACCACGGCGATGATCGTGCCCCAGGGCGTGCCCTTCTTGCTCACCACGGAACCGCGGGCCGCCTTCACCGCCGACCCCTTTTTCCGAGTTGTCCCGTTCGCCATGGCTTCCGCGTTCTCCCTCTGGTGGCTGCGGACGGATTCCCGCCCGGGCCAGTCTAGGGGCCACGCGTCTGACTACCGTTAACGCCTCACACACCCACGTCCCGTGACGTGGCCGAGACCGCTGCAAGCGCCGGACCTGGGCACACCTAGAATTCGGCAAGTGACTCCCGCCGCTCTCGCCGACCTGGTCCGCAGCTCCGCCGTGCAGGTGCTCGCCGCACGCGGCATCGACGACGCCGTGCTGCCGGAGCAGGTGACCATCGAACGCCCGCGCAACCCCGACCACGGCGACTACGCGACGAACCTCGCCCTCCAGGTGGCCAAGAAGGCCGGCCTCAAGCCGCGCGACTTCGCCGAGGCGCTCGCCGAGGCGGTCTCGGCGGACGACGGCGTCGCCTCGGCCGAGGTCGCCGGCCCCGGCTTCCTCAACTTCCGGCTCGCCGCGGCCGCCCAGGGCGACATCGTGCGCCAGGTGCTCGACGCCGGCGCGGCCTACGGGCGCGGTGACGCGCTGGCCGGCACCCGGATCAACCTCGAGTTCGTCTCGGCCAACCCGACCGGGCCGATCCACCTCGGCGGCACCCGCTGGGCCGCGGTCGGCGACGCGCTGGGCCGCGTGCTGGCCGCGCAGGGCGCTGATGTCACCCGCGAGTACTACTTCAACGACGCCGGCGCCCAGATCGACCGGTTCGTCCGGTCCCTGATCGCCGCCGCGAAGGGCGAGCCCGCGCCGGAAGACGGCTACGCGGGCGGCTACATCAACGACATCGCCGCCGAGGTCATCAAGGCCGAGCCGAGTGCCCTGTCGCTGCCGGAGGCCGAGCGGCACGAGACGTTCCGCCGGATCGGCATCGAGCTGATGTTCAGCGAAATCCGGTCCAGCCTGCACGACTTCGGCACCGACTTCGACGTCTACTTCCATGAGAACTCGCTGCACGAGTCGGGCGCGGTCGACGCCGCCGTCCAGCAGCTGAAGGACTCCGGGAACCTGTACTTCAACGAAGGCGCCTGGTGGCTGAAGTCGTCGGAGTACGGCGACGACAAGGACCGCGTCGTCATCAAGCAGGACGGCAACCCGGCCTACATCGCCGGTGACCTGGCCTACTTCAAGGACAAGCGCAACCGCGGCTTCGACCTGTGCATCTACATGCTCGGCGCGGACCACCACGGCTACATCGCGCGGCTCAAGGCGGCCGCGGCGGCTTTCGGCGACGACCCGGGCACGGTCGAGGTGCTGATCGGCCAGATGGTCAACCTGGTCAGCGACGGCAAGCCGGTCCGGATGTCCAAGCGCGCGGGCACGGTGATCACCATGGAGGACCTCGTCGAGGCCGTCGGCGTCGACCCGGCCCGCTACGAGCTGATCCGCTACTCCGTCGACTCCACTTTGGACGTCGACCTGGACCTGCTGCGCAAGCACTCCAACGACAACCCCGTCTACTACGTCCAGTACGCCCACGCGCGCCTGTGCACGATGCTGCGCGGGGCCGCGGACCTCGGTCTCAAGTCCACTGAGGACGTCGACCTGGGTCTCCTGACGCTGCCGGTCGAGGGCGATCTGATCCGCACCATCGGGGAGTTCCCGGAGACCGTGCGCCGCGCCGCCGAAATGCGGGAGCCGCACCGGATCGCGCGTTACCTGGAGGACCTGGCGGGCGCGCTCCACAAGTTCTACGCGGTCCGTGAGGCCCGCGTGCTGCCCAAGGGCGACGAGGCGGCCACCCCGGCCAACTACGCCCGGGTGGCTCTTTGCGAGGCGGCGCGCGTGGTGCTCGCCAACGGTCTCGCGCTGGTCGGTGTCTCCGCTCCGGAACGGATGTAAGAAATGGCGCACCCCGCGGGCCCCAGGCACGCCGACGTCTATACCCACGCCGACACCTCCGGGCACCAGCCGTCCGGGGTCGAGGAGCTCGACAAGCTGCCCGCGAAGGTGTGGCCGCGCAACACCTTCCGCGCCGCCGACGGCGTCGTCCGGATCGCCGGCGTCGACGTCCGCGAGCTCGCCGAGCAGCACGGCACGCCGCTGTTCGTCGTCGACGAAGCCGACTTCAAGTCCCGGTGCGCGGACTACGCCGAGGCCTTCGACGACCCGTCGCTCGTGCACTACGCGTCCAAGGCCTTCCTCTCCATCGAGGTCGCCCGCTGGGTGGCCGAGCAGGGCCTGAGCCTGGACGTCTGCAGCGGCGGCGAGCTCGCCGTGGCGCAGCGGGCGGCCTTCCCGGCCGAGCGGATCACCTTCCACGGCAACAACAAGTCGCCCGCCGAGCTGGAGGCCGCGGTCGTCGCCGGGGTCGGCACGATCGTGCTCGACTCCTCCTTCGAGATCGCCCGGCTGGCCGACATCGCCGCCCGCCACGACGTCGTGCAGTCCGTGCTGATCCGGGTGACCGTCGGCGTCGAGGCGCACACGCACGAGTTCATCGCGACCGCCCACGAGGACCAGAAGTTCGGGTTCTCCCTGGCGAGCGGCGACGCCGCCGAGGCGGTCCGCCGGGTGCTCAACGCGCGTTCGCTCAAGCTCGTCGGCCTGCACAGCCACATCGGCTCGCAGATCTTCGACGCCGACGGTTTCGAGGTCGCCGCCCGCCGCGTCGTCGGGCTGCTCGCCGACCTGGCCAAGGAGCACGGCCCGGAGCTGCTCGACCAGCTGAGCCTGGTCGACCTCGGCGGTGGCTTCGGCATCGCCTACACCGAGAAGGACAACCCGCCGCCGCCCGCGCAGATGATCACGCAGATCCGCGAGATCGTCCGCAAGGAGTGCGCCTACGCGGGCCTGCCGGTGCCGCGGATCGCCGGCGAGCCGGGCCGCGCGATCGCCGGTCCGGGCACGATCACGCTCTACGAGGTCGGCACCATCAAGGACGTCTCGCTCGGCGACGAGTCCTCCCGGCGGTACGTCAGCGTCGACGGCGGGATGAGCGACAACATCCGCACCGCGCTCTACGACGCGGTCTACGACGTCCGGCTGGTTTCCCGCTCCGCGGCCGACAACGATCAGCCGGTGCCGGCCGTGTTGTCCCGGGTCGTGGGAAAACACTGTGAATCCGGCGACATCGTCGTACGAGACTGCTGGCTGCCCGACACGCTGGCTCCCGGCGACCTGCTGGCGGTCGCGGCGACCGGCGCGTACTGCTACTCGATGGCGAGCACGTACAACCGGATGCCCCGGCCGGCCGTGGTCGCCGTGCGCAACGGCAGCTCACGGCTGCTGCTGCGGCGGGAGACGACCGACGACATGCTGCGCCTGGAGGTCTGAAACACCGTGTCTGCTTCCGAACTGCCCGCAGCCGGACGACGCCCGATCAGGGTCGCGCTGCTGGGCTGCGGGACCGTCGGCGGCGAGGTCGCCCGGCTGCTCACCGAGCAGGCCGAGGAGCTGGCCGCGCGGGCGGGCGCGCCGGTCGAGCTGGCCGGCATCGCCGTCCGCCGCCCGGACAAGCACCCCGAGCTGCCGCCGGAGCTGCTGACCGCCGACGCCGAGAAGCTGGTGACCAGCGACGACGTCGACGTCGTCGTCGAGCTGGTCGGCGGGATCGAGCCGGTGCGCGGCTGGCTGCTCGCCGCGCTGAAGGCCGGGAAGTCGGTCGTCACGGCGAACAAGGCGCTGCTGGCCGAGCACTCCGCGGACCTGTTCGAGGCGGCCGACGCCGCGGGCGCCGACCTCTACTTCGAGGCCGCGGTGGCCGGGGCCATCCCGCTGCTGCGGCCGCTGCGCGAATCCCTCGCGGGCGACCGGATCACCCGGGTGATGGGCATCGTCAACGGCACCACGAACTACATCCTGTCGGCGATGGACTCCACCGGCGCCGGCTACGCCGAGACGCTCGACGAAGCCAGCCGGCTCGGGTACGCCGAGGCCGACCCGACCGCCGACGTCGACGGCTACGACGCCGCGTCGAAGGCCGCGATCCTCGCCTCCCTCGCCTTCCACACCCGCGTGACGGCGTCGGACGTGCACCGCGAGGGCATCGCCGACGTCACCGCCTCCGACCTCGCGGCGGCCAGGGGCCTCGGGCGCACGGTGAAGCTGCTGGCCATCTGCGAGCGGGTCACCGACGACGACGGCGTCGAATCGGTGTCCGCTCGCGTGCACCCGGTGATGATCCCGCGCAGCCACCAGCTCGCGGGCGTCGGCGGCGCGTTCAACGCCGTCTACGTCGAGGCCGACGCGGCCGGTGAGCTGATGTTCTACGGCCAGGGCGCGGGCGGTGCGCCGACCGCGAGCGCGGTGCTCGGCGACCTCGTCGCGGTGGCCCGCAACCGGGTCGTCGGCGGCCGCGGCCCGCGCGAGTCCGCGCACGCGGCGCTGCCGGTGCGGCCGATGGGCCAGACGCCGACCCGGTACCACGTCAGCCTGTCCGTCGCGGACCGCGCCGGCGTGCTCGCCCAGGTGGCGCAGGCGTTCGCCGACCACGGCGTCAGCATCGCGGCGGTGCGCCAGAGCGACGTCGGCGACCGCGCGAGCCTGGTCGTGGTGACGCACCAGGCACCCGATGCGGCGTTGCAGTCCACTGTGGACGAGATCGGGCGGCTCGACGTCGTCCACGAAGTTGTCAGCGTGATGCGTGTGGAAGGCGAAGACCAGTGAGCGACGCTTGCGAGCGAACCATGGACATCATGCGCCAGAAGGAATCAGGCGCTGTCTCGCGTAGCGAGGCGATCGCATGATCAGGCAGCCGTGGCCCGGGCTCATCGAGGCGTACCGGGACCGCGTCCCAGTCCCGGATGGTGCGCGGGTCGTCACGCTCGGGGAGGGCAACACGCCGCTGCTTCCCGCCCACCACCTGTCCGAGCTGACCGGCTGCGAGGTGTACCTCAAGGTCGAGGGCGCCAACCCGACCGGCTCGTTCAAGGACCGCGGGATGACCGTGGCCATCACGCACGCGCTGGCCAGCGGCCTCAAGGCGGTGATCTGCGCGTCGACCGGCAACACGTCCGCCTCGGCCGCGGCCTACGCCGCCCGCGCCGGCCTCACCTGCGCCGTGCTGGTGCCCCAGGGCAAGATCGCCATGGGCAAGCTGGCCCAGGCCGTGCTGCACGGTGCCCGGATCCTGCAGGTCGACGGCAACTTCGACGACTGCCTCGAGCTGGCCCGCAAGACCGCGGCCGACTACCCGGTCACCCTGGTCAACTCGGTCAACCCGGTGCGCATCGCCGGCCAGAAGACCGCGGCCTTCGAAATCTGCGACGTGCTCGGCACCGCGCCGGACATCCACTGCCTGCCGGTCGGCAACGCGGGGAACATCACCGCCTACTGGGCGGGGTATTCGGAGTACGCGGCCGACGGTGTGGTGAAGAACACGCCCCGGATGTTCGGCTTCCAGGCGGCCGGCGCGGCGCCGCTGGTGCACGGCGAGCCGGTGCGCGACCCGGACACGATCGCGACGGCGATCCGGATCGGCAGCCCGGCGTCGTGGACCGCCGCGGTGAAGGCCAAGGACGCCTCGGACGGGCTCTTCGAAGCCGTCACCGACGAGAAGATCCTCGAGGCCTACCGGCTGCTGGCCGGCCGTGAGGGCGTCTTCGTCGAGCCGGCGTCGGCCACCAGCGTGGCGGGCCTGCTGGCCACGGCCGCCGACGGCCGGCTCCCGCGCGGTTCACGGGTCGTCTGCACGGTCACCGGGCACGGCCTGAAGGACCCCCAGACGGCGCTGGCGGGCAACGTCGAGGTCGAACCCCTCGCCGTGGACCCCTCGGCCGTCGCGGCGGCGCTGGACCTGCGGTGAGCGGCGGGTTCAAGGTCACCGTTCCCGCGTCCACGGCGAACCTCGGGCCGGGCTTCGACGCCTTCGGGATGGCGCTGGGCCTGTACGACGTCGTCGAAGTGCGGGTCACCGACACCGGGCTCAAGGTCGAGGTGGAGGACGCCGGCGCCGGTGGCGTGGCGGACGTCCCCACCGACGAAACCCACCTGGTCGTGCGGGCGATCCGCGCGACCTGCGAGCACCTCGGCGTCGAGCCGCCCGGCCTGCACCTGCGCTGCGCCAACGCGATCCCGCACGCGCGCGGCCTCGGCTCGTCCGCGGCCGCGGTGGTGTCCGGGGTGGCCGCCGGGTACGCCATCGCCGGCCGGGAAATGGACGCGTTCGACGCGCTGCAGCTGGCCGCCGGGTTCGAAGGCCACGCCGACAACGCCGCGGCCAGCCTGCTCGGCGGCCTGGTCCTGGCCTGGTGCGACGGCGGCCGCTTCCACGCCGAGCGGCTCACCCCGCACCCGTCGATCCGGCCGGTCGTGGCCGTGCCGTCGGTCCGCTCGGCCACCGCGACCACGCGCGGCCTGCTGCCGGCGGCCGTGCCGCACGCCGACGCCGCGCACAACGCGGGCCGCGCCGCGCTCGCCGTCCACGCCCTGACGGCGCGGCCGGAGCTGCTGCTCCCGGCCACCGAGGATCGCCTGCACCAGGGCTACCGCGCCCCCGCGTACCCGGCGAGCACGGAGCTGGTGGCGACGCTCCGTGCACAGGGAGTGGCCGCCGCCATCTCCGGCGCCGGACCGACGGTGCTCGCGCTGACCACGACGGGAATACTCCCGCCGGAGGCCGGCGTTGACGGTTTCGACGTCCTCGAGCTGCCCGTGGATCTTGCGGGCGTGCAGGTTGCGGCTCAGTAAAGGGTGGGTCACGTGCCCGCCGCCACGCCCGCCACGCGGGGGGTGGTTGTTGCACCCGGCACCGCTGCGGTCTACCCTCGGGGGCGTTCGATCACCGTGCGTTTCCGCACCCGATGCCGGTCCCGGGGAATCCCCCGGATCGCATCCTTCGTCGATCCGCCGAATCCGCACCGCCTGGCACGCGGGGTAACGCGGAGGGACGCAGGCGGGTTTCCGGTCTCGGCGGTGCCGAATTCCGTGTCCTCCGAATGGAGGACGCAAACCCCTGTGGTGGAGGCGCTCCAGCTGTGTTCCGCACGGCCGAAGAGCTCATCTCGCGTATCGGGGGGCAATTACGCCGGTTCGCGATCAGAAGCGAGCGGCAGTCCGCTGATCCGCCTGGAGGCGTGGATCGGTCAGGAAGGACATGTGTGAGCAACACCGATCTTTTGAGCGACGTGGGTAGCGACACGGCCGGATCGAACGGCACGGCCCCCGCTCCCAAGCGGGCGGTCGGCGGGCTGACCGGAAAGACCGTCGCCGAACTGCGTTCGCTGGCTGGGGAGCTCGGCGTCGGCGAGACGACGGGCATGCGCAAGGGCGATCTGATCGCCGCGATCCGTGAGCGCCAGGGCAAGTCCCGCAAGCCGCGTGCGGCGGCCGAGACGTTGCCGCTGGAAGGCGTCGGCGAGCCGCCGAAGGCGGCCCCCAAGGCGAAGGCCGAGGCGCCCGCCGCTCCGGCGGAGACCAAGCCGGAGCCGAAGGCCGAGGCGCCCGCGTCCGCGCCGTCGGACGCCCAGCCGCAGGCCGAGCGCCCGCAGCAGGACCGGCAGGACACCCCGCAGGACGGCCAGTCCGAGGAGGGCGGCCGCAGCCGGCGTCGCCGCGGGTCCAACCGGGCCGCCGGGTCGCCCGACGCCCAGCAGGGCGGCGACCGCCAGCCGGGCCAGGGTGACCGTCAGCAGGGCGACCGCCAGCAAGGCGGCGACCGTCAGCAGGGCGACCGTCAGCAGGGTCAGGGCGACCGCCAGCAGGGCGACCGCAACCGCGACCAGCAGCGCCAGGGCGGGGGCAACCGCGGCGACAACCGCAACGACAACCGCGGGGACAGCCGTCAGGACGGCAACCGTCAGGACGGCAACCGCCAGCGCAACAGCCAGCAGGACGGCAACCGCGGCGGGCAGGACAACCGCAACCAGCAGCCGGACGACGACGAGGAAGGCGGCCGTCGCGGCCGTCGCTTCCGCGACCGCCGTCGCCGGGGCAGTGGCGGCGGCCAGCGCGAAACCGGCTCGCCGGACACCGAGATCCGCGAGGACGACGTCCTGCTGCCCGTGGCGGGCATCCTGGACGTGCTCGACAACTACGCGTTCGTGCGGACCTCCGGCTACCTCGCCGGCCCGAACGACGTGTACGTGTCGCTCTCGCTGGTCCGCAAGTACGGCCTGCGCCGCGGTGACGCCATCACCGGCGTCGTGCGCCAGCCGCGGGACGGCGAGCAGCAGCGGCAGAAGTTCAACCCGCTGGTGCGCGTCGACTCGATCAACGGCCTGGAGCCGGACGAGGCCAAGCGGCGTCCGGACTTCACCAAGCTGACCCCGCTGTACCCGAACGAGCGGCTGCGCCTCGAGACCGAGTCGCACAAGCTCACGACCCGCGTGATCGACCTGATCATGCCGGTCGGCAAGGGGCAGCGCGCCCTGATCGTGTCGCCGCCGAAGGCCGGTAAGACCACGATCATGCAGGACATCGCGAACGCGATCTCCACGAACAACCCCGAGTGCCACCTGATGGTCGTCCTGGTCGACGAGCGTCCGGAAGAGGTCACGGACATGCAGCGCTCGGTGAAGGGCGAGGTCATCGCCTCGACCTTCGACCGGCCGCCGGCGGACCACACCTCGGTCGCGGAGCTGTCGATCGAGCGGGCCAAGCGCCTGGTCGAGATGGGTCACGACGTCGTCGTGCTGCTCGACTCGATCACCAGGCTCGGCCGCGCGTACAACCTGGCGGCCCCGGCATCCGGCCGGATCCTGTCCGGTGGTGTCGACTCGACCGCGCTGTACCCGCCCAAGCGGTTCCTGGGTGCGGCGCGCAACATCGAGAACGGCGGCTCGCTGACCATCTTCGCCACGGCGATGGTCGAGACCGGCTCGACGATGGACACGGTCATCTTCGAGGAGTTCAAGGGCACCGGTAACGCGGAGCTCAAGCTCGACCGCAAGATCGCCGAGCGCCGCGTGTTCCCGGCCGTCGACGTCAACCCGTCCGGTACTCGCAAGGACGAGCTGCTGCTCAACCCGGACGAGCTGGCCGTGACCGTGAAGCTGAGCCGGGTGCTGCACGCGCTCGACTCGCAGCAGGCCATCGACCTGCTGATCTCGCGGCTGCGCAAGACGAAGACGAACACCGAGTTCCTGATGCAGGTCTCGAAAACCGCCCTCGGCGGCGGCGAAGACGACTGAGTCCTGGCCGCGGAAGGGCCTTCCCGGGGTGCCCCGGGGAGGCCCTTCCGCGTCGGGAATAGCTGGTCAGCGGGGTACGTTCCAGTACTCGTCAGCCCGTCTGGCAGAATTACCCGCTGAAGTCCGGCGCCGGTTCACCCCGTGGAACGACTGGGGACCCGGAGCCAACGAGAGAGGACACCATGAAGAGCGGTATTCACCCCGAGTACGTGGTCACGAACGTGAACTGCGACTGCGGCAACAGCTTCACCACGCGCAGCACCAAGGCCAGTGGCGACATCCACGTCGAGATCTGCTCGAACTGCCACCCGTTCTACACGGGCAAGCAGAAGATCATGGACACCGGTGGCCGGGTCGCGCGCTTCGAGGCTCGCTACGGCAAGCGGCAGAAGAAGGACGCCGACGCCAAGTAGCTTTTTCCACGGCGCCCACCCGCACGCGCGGGTGGGCGCCGTTTCTCGTCTTGACCCGGGCTGAGAGGTGGCAGAGGTGGATTCGAGCTCGCTCAAGGGGCTGCTCGCCGAACACGCGGAGCTGGAGAGCCAGCTCGCGGACCCGGCGGTGCACGCCGACCAGGCGCGCGCCCGCAAGCTCGGCCGCCGCTACGCCGAGCTGTCGCCGGTGGTGCGGGCCGTCCACGAGCTGGACACCGTCCGCGACGACCTCTCGGCCGCCCGGGAGATGGCTTCGGAGGACGCGGAGTTCGCCGCCGAGGCCGAGGAGCTGGCCGCGCGGATCCCCGACCTCGAGTCGAAGCTCACCGAGCTGCTGCTCCCGCGCGACCCGTACGACGGCTCCGACGTCGTGATGGAGATCAAGTCCGGCGAGGGCGGCGAGGAGTCGGCCCTGTTCGCCGGCGACCTCCTGCGCATGTACCTGCGCTACGCCGAGCGCCACGGCTGGAAGGCGGAGGTCCTCGACTCGGTGGACTCCGACCTGGGCGGCTTCAAGGACGTGACGCTGTCGATCAAGACGAAGGCGGCCACCGTGGACGGGGTGTGGTCCCGCCTGAAGTTCGAGGGCGGCGTCCACCGCGTCCAGCGCGTGCCGGCGACCGAGTCGCAGGGCCGCATCCACACGTCGGCGTCCGGCGTGCTGATCTACCCGGAGCCGGAGGAGGTCGAGGTCGAGATCGACCCGAACGACCTGCGCATCGACGTGTTCCGGTCGTCGGGCCCGGGCGGCCAGAGCGTCAACACGACCGACTCGGCGGTCCGGATCACCCACCTGCCGACGGGCATCGTGGTGTCCTGCCAGAACGAGAAGTCCCAGATCCAGAACCGCGCCCGGGCACTGCAGGTGCTCCAGGCCCGCCTGCAGGCGATCGCGGAGGAGGAGGCGGCGGCGAAGGCGTCCGACGCCCGCCGGTCGCAGGTCCGCACGGTGGACCGCTCGGAGCGCGTCCGGACGTACAACTTCCCGGAGAACCGGATCTCGGACCACCGGGTGAACTACAAGGCGTACAACCTGGACCAGGTCCTCGACGGCGACCTGGACGGCGTGCTGGACGCCCTGGCGACCGCGGACCGCGAAGAGCGCCTGGCGGCTCAGTCAGGCTGAGTCCCCGGCTGCCGGGGGACCAGCCAGCACAGGCAGAAGGGGTGCCCGGCCGGGTCGGCGTACACCTGGAAGTCGTCACCGGCGGTGTTCCCCGCCGCCGGTTTCAGCACCCTCGCGCCGAGGGACATGACCTGCTCGTGGGCCTCGGCGAAGTCCTCGACCCATAGGTCGAGGTGGATCTGCTGCTTCGTCGGGCCGTCCGGCCACTCCGGCGCCACGTGGTCGGTCGCGAGCTGCACACCGATCCGCGGTGCTCCGTCCACCAGCACCATGTGCCAGTCGCCGTCGTCGTCGACCTCGCCGCCGAGGACACCCGCCCAGAAGCGGCTCTCGGCCGCGAGGTCGGCCGCGTCGAACGTGACGACCTGGTGCATTATCCGCATTGTCGGCCCCCTCGGCCGTCGTCGGGTCCGGATCACCGTGTGAGCGGTGTGAGTGGCTCGCGGTGCCGGCGGAAGTCCCAGACGGCGTACCGGACCAGCAGGACCAGTGCACCCAGCTCCAGCGCCGCGAGGATGCGGAAGTCGACCGGTTCGCCGCCCGCCTTCGCGAAGAAGATGTTCGGGATGTAGCACATGAGCGAACAGAACTCGACGATGATCGGGACGTACCACAGCTGCCGCGGCAGGTAGAACGCCACGACGAGCGTCAGGACATCGGCGAGGTAGAAGTAGCGTTCGTGCATCGACGGCAGGACGAAGGGCACGAGCATCGCCGAGATCGCCCCGATCACCAGGATCCGGGTGTCGGTCAGCTCGACCCGGCTGAGCACCACCAGCAGGCAGAGCGTGAAGATCAGCAACGCGGTCAGCAGGACCGCCGCGGTCTTCATCGCTTCCATGCCGTGCTCGCCGCGGAAGAACTGCCAGATGTTGGGCGCGCTGAGCGTCAGCTGCGGGTAGATGCTCGTCTGGTTGAGGTAGACCGTCAGCAGTTTCGCCGGTGACGCGCCGGCCAGCAGCGCGGGGACGTCCAGCACGAGGTAGACGGCCGGGATCGCCACCAGGGCCCGCCACGGCACGCGGCCGAGCAGCACCATCACGAGCAGCAGCGGGAAGAGGAAGATCGCCTGCAGCTTGAACGCGAGCGCGAGTCCGAAGAACACAGAGGCCCACCAGGGCCGCTTCCGCAGCAGGAAGTAGACGGCGCCGAGGGAGAACGCGGTGTAGATCGCGTCGCCCTGGGCCCACATGGCGCTGTTGATCACGACGGTCGGCAGCATGAACACGATGAACGCGGCCGCGGCGGCGATCCAGTGCGACGGGTACTTCAGCGCCACGATGCGGTACACGAAGAACGCCGTCACCAAGTCGAACAGAACCGAGAAGGCCTTGATCCCGGCGAGCGGGGAAGGCACCGGCAGGTGGGGCAGCAGCACCATGAAGTACCGGTAGGGCGCGTTCAGGTCGGAGAACTCGTACTTGAGCGCGCTGATCCCGCCCTGGTCGACGACGAAGTCGTACCACCGCCGGTAAAAGGCGGTGTAGTCCGCGGTCTCGTACCGGAACAGGGCCAGCCGGACACCGAAGGCCAGCAGGACCAGCAGGGCGGCGAGAACGATCACGGAGAGCCGGCGGGTCCGCTCGGACGGTCCGGCACCGGCCGGCCGGTGGGCGACCGCGGGGATTTCGACGGTCTGTTCCGCCGCCGATGGTTCGTACTCCGTCTCCTGTCGCAGCGAACCGGACAAGCTCATTTCCCGCCCCCCTCGGCTGTGCTCAGCCGGACCAGAACCCCGTTATGAAGCGCAGGTAGATCATGCCGCAGACCAGCGCGTTCGCGTACAGGACCACGTGCACCGCGCCGCGCAGCTTCGGGCGGCGCTCGCCGAACAGGACCAGCGCCACGTACATCACCAGGCACGGCAGCAGGTAGCGGTGCACCGACACCACGTTGCTGTTCATCGTCAGCATCACGATGGACGCGAACCCGAACAGCGCCAGCGGGACACCCTTCGAGCGCAGGGCCACCAGGACGTACACCGAGGACGCGAACAGCAGGGCCAGGCCGATCATCGGCAGCACGTGGCTCATCAGCGTCCACGCGTCCATCCGGGTGTCGCCGAGCAGGGCGTGGCCGGTGAGCTTGGCTTCGAACCAGAGCGTTTCGAGGATGTTCGGGTTGAACCGGTGGTACGACCACTCCCGCACGCCCTTGAGCGCGTTGAAACTGGCGAAGAAGTCGCCGGTCTGGAGCTTCATGGCGACCAGCACGCCGCCGAGGCCGAGGAACGCCGCCGGGAACCACAGCAGGTGCCACGACAGCAGGCCGCGCGGCTTCCAGTCCTTCGACCGCCAGAACTCCAGGAAGCACAGGCCGACGAACACCGCCGCCGTGATGCGGGAGGCCGTCAGCGGGATGAGCGTCAGGCCCATCCAGAGCCATTGGCGGCGCAGCGCGAACAGGTAGGCCCAGAAGCCCAGCGCGCAGAACACCGCCTCGCTGTAGAACGAGTGCAGGAAGAACGCGGCGGGCGCGGTCAGGAAGGCCGCGACGACCAGCCACGGGGCCCGCTCGCCGTCGAAGAAGTGGCGCCCGATCTTCAGCAGCGCCACCGCGGCCAGCCAGGTGGCCACCAGGTTGACCAGGAACCCGGCGGCGAGCAGGCCGAGCGTGCCGAAGCTGACCGTCTGCACCAGCCAGACCAGGACCGGGAACACCGGGTAGAACGCCCGCGTCGGGGCGTAGCTGCCGGTGTAGGCGTGCATGGCGATTTCGCCGTAGTTGCCGGCGTCCCAGCGGTAGGTGTGCGCCAGGAGGCTCATCGTCGAGCCGATGCCGGTCTTCGGGATGCCCTCGTCGACCGGGCTGGACGGCGCGAACAGGTACGCGACGGCGATCAGCACCGCGTTCCAGGCCAGCACCACGGCGAGGACGCGGGCGTAGTCGCCGTTCGCCCAGGCGGCTCGACGACCGGCGGTGGCCGTCTCCGCACGCTCTGGTTCGACCTGGTCGGCGACCCGGGACGGGACGGCCGTCCTAGTCATGCGTGACCTCGGCGACCGGCGGCTCGGCCGCCGCGGGCCGCTGCCGGAAGACGACCTTGTTGTAGAGCACGTAGTTCCAGACCAGGCCGACCGCGATCCCGGCGAACTTCGGGATCAGCACGTTCACCCCGGGGAACGCCGCGGTGACGGCGAAGATGATCGCCGCCTGCACGACCCAGAGCCCGAACGCGGTGACGCCGAAGAACAGCAGCGCCTGGCGGCGGACGTCGCCGTCCTTGGCGCGGAAGGTGAAGTTCCGGTTCAGGGTGAAACTGAGCAGCATGCCCGCCGTCGTCGAGATGAAGTTCGCGACGAAGAGCGGGACGCCCAGCGTCACCAGCAGCGCGTAACCGAGGGCGTCGACGAGGGTGTTCCCCACCCCGACCAGCCCGAAGCGCAGCTGGGTCGCCGAGATCAGCTTCACCGGGCGCCTCTTCCCGCGTCGGCGCCTTCACGGGCCTCGACCGGCACCCCGGGGCCGGTGCGCACCGACGCGACGCCGTAGAGCGGCCGGTTCTGCACCTGGGAGTACGTGCGGCCGATGTAGCTGCCGAGCACGCCGAGCATGATGATCTGGATCCCGCCGAGGAAGAACATCGCGATCCCGAGGAAGGCCCAGCCGGGCACCGCGGTCTGCGGGGCGAGCAGCTTGACGCCGCCGACGTAGAGGATCCCGACGAAGCTCAGGAACGAGATCAGGTACCCCATGCGCGTGATCATCCGCAGCGGCGTCACCGAGAAGCCGAGGATGCCGTCGGCGGCGAAGCGCAGCATCTTGCGCAGCGGGTAGCCCGTGACGCCGGCGTGCCGCTTGTCGCGGTCGAACAGCACGGCCGTCTGCTTGAAGCCGATGTAGCTGACCAGCCCGCGCAGGAAGCGGTCGCGCTCGCGGTACTTGCGCAGCTCGTCGACCACCTTGCGGTCGATCAGCCGGAAGTCGCCGGTGTTCTTCGGGATGTCGACCGCGGCCATCTTCCGCAGGAACCAGTAGAACCCGCCGGCGGTGAGCTTCTTGAACGCCGAGTCCTGCCGTGAGCGCCGCTGCGCGTAGACGACGTCGAAGCCCTCTTCCCACTTCTCGATCAGCTCGAGCGCCACTCGCGGCGGGTCCTGCATGTCGCTGTCCATGATGACGACGGCGTCCGCGTCGACCAGGTCCAGCCCGGCGGTGACGGCCATCTGGTGGCCGAAGTTGCGGGACAGTTCGACCACGGTGACCCGCTCGTCGCGGGCGCTGAGCTCGGTGAGCTTGGCCAGCGAGCCGTCCCGGCTGCCGTCGTCGACGTAGAGGAAGCTGAAGTCGTACTTCCCGACGAGGGGGGCGGTCACCTCGTCCACCGTCCGGTGCAGCAGGTCGATGTTCTCTTCCTCGTTGTAGATCGGGAAGATGAACGCCACCCGGCGGGTGATCGGCTCTGTGGGCACTGCGGGGCTCCCCGGAGTTTCGGTGTCGAAGGTGCGGGCGGCGCCGTCGAGCAGGCGATTCCCCCGTCCTGGTGCCCTGCATCCTAGAAGATCCGGCTGGCCGAGATCCCGGGACCCGGTCAGCCCGCCGCGGCGGCCGGCCTGCCCGCGCCGCGAGCGGCCGTCGTGGACGACCGGATCGGGGCGCGGGGACGGAGCCGGTGGGGTACTTGTCGGCCAAACCGTGACGGCGCCTCGATACGCTGGTCGGCGTAGGACCGGCGCGTGTCCTCACGGGGGAGTTCCGCCTGGTGTGCCAGGCTCGACGAGGTGAAGGACGACGAGTGAATCGGCAGCCGCTGCGCCTGGCCATCATCGAGGCCACCCGGATCCTCGAGCGCGCGGGCGTCGCCTCGCCGCGGTTCGACGCCGAGGTGATCGCCGCGCACGTGCTCGGGGTCGAACGCGGCCGGCTGCCGATGGTGCCGCTGGTCGACCCGCCGGTCATCGAGGCCATCGGCCAGCTCGTCCAGCAGCGCGCCAAGCGCATCCCCCTGCAGTACCTGACCGGCTGGGCCGCGCTCGGCGACATCACGGTCGCGGTGGGCGCCGGGGTGTTCGTCCCGCGGCCGGAGACCGAGCTGCTGCTCGAGTGGGGTGTCAAGTTCCTGCAGGGCCGGGAGTTCCCGGTGGTGGTGGACCTGTGCACGGGCTCCGGCGCGCTGGCGCTGGCGGTGGCCCACGCGCGCCCGGACGCGGTCGTCTACGCGGTGGACATCGACCCGCAGGCGCTGGCCTGGGCCCGCCACAACGCCGACGTGCACGCCGACGCGGGCAACACCCCGATCCGGCTGTATTCGGGCGACATCGGCGACCCGACGATGTTCGCCGAGCTCGACGGCCTGGTCGACCTGGTGCTGTGCAACCCGCCGTACGTCCCGGAGGGCACCCCGGTGCCCCCGGAGGTCGCGGAGCACGACCCGCCGCGCGCGGTGTTCGCGGAGGAGAGCGGCCTGGCGGTGATCCGCCACGCGATCGCGGCGGGAGCCCGGCTGCTGCGCCCGGGCGGCGGCCTGGCGATCGAGCACGACGACACGCACGGCTCGGCGGTCCCGGCCCTGGTCCGGGCGCGCCGGGTGCTGACCGGGGTGGAGGGCCACGCGGACCTGACGGGCCGCGCCCGGTTCGTCACCGCTCGCCGGTTGGGCTGAGCGTCCCTTGCTCGTGGCTCCTGACCAGGGAGTTTGTGATCGCCAGCCCGGCGTGACCGGGTAGGTCTGGTCGCCCACGCCGCCGGTCACCAGGTGGCTCCGGACATCTCGCGGCCTACGCCGGGCCCGGGGGCGCCCCCGTCTTCCACGCTACCGATGACCACCGACGGTTTCCGGCCTGAGCCGGGCCGGCGGCCGGAGTTGTCCACAGGAGCGGGGGGCCGCCCGAACCCGCGCGGCCCCCCACCGAACCAGCAGCTGAACCAGCAGCCGAACTAGAAGCCGAACGCCGTGCAACTCGCCGTTGCGGTCTTCGACGGGTCGCTCACCGAGGTCGCCGTCAGCTTCACCCTTGCCGCCAGGTCGGCGCCCTGGCCGCGCTTCGCGTACGCCGGCACCTTCACGTGGCCGCCGAACTTCGCCGTGGTCAGCTCGTTCGGGAGCCGGACCTCCCAGCCCCGGGCGTCCGTCGACACGCTCAAGCGGTACGTGTCCGTGTCGTACGGTGCCTTCGCGCCCCGCGCCGAGCCCGTGTTGAGCAGGCCGAAGTCGCAGGTCGCCAGGCCTCCCCGGGCGATGGCCGGGAGGGCCGGGGTCAGCGCCGCCCCGCGGGCCTGGCCGCCCGAGCCGTCCAGCGAAGCCACCGTCACCGTGTACGAGAGGATCCCGTGGCGGTCGCGGGCCACGTCCGTGATCAGGAACCGCAGCCGGTTCGCCTGGTCGGTGTACTCGTACGGGCTCGCCGCTTCGGTGCCCGCCTTGAACAGGGCGTCGTTGAGCTGGCGGTAGTCACCGATGGTGATCTTCACCGGCGTCCCGTCCGGCTTCGTGTAGTCGGTGATGCCGATGTCCTGCGGGTTGGCGTCGATCACCCAGTCGAACGGGGCGTTGTCCTGGTTCTTCGTCTTCGTGATCAGCACGCCCGAGTCGGGCGCGAAGGAGTCCGCGCCCATCCGGTCGACGACCTCGACGGTGTAGTTGTCGTAGCCGCCGCCGTCGCAGAACGGGTCCTTCGACCGGTCGCACTTCGGCGCCTTGTCCCCGCCGGTGAGCTTGATGTTCAGGCCGGTGAACGCGCCGGGCTGCGCCTCGGTCTCACGCGCCGTCAGCCGCGCCGACACCGGCCCCGAAGCGGCCAGCTCGGTGCGGTCCAGCTGCAGCACGTCGGCGGGGTCGACGATGCCGAGCTTCAGCTTGTTGCGCAGCTGGTGCTGGGCCCCCATCGAGCTGCCCTGCGTCGCCGGGATCCGCCACCGCGTGTGCGGGCCGCCGGGCCCGTTGAACGTGCCGCGCGACAGCATGTCCCACGGGCCGCTGTAGCTGCGCGAGGGCGGCACGCCGAACGGGTTGTTGTAGTTGTCGCCGATGCCCAGGATGTGGCTGAACTCGTGGGCGTAGGTCGACTGCCCGGAGCTCTCCGCCTGCACCGAGCTGCCGTCCTGGGCGTTCGGCCAGATGCTGGCGGCCGACGCCCACGACGTCCACGGCACGTACCGGGTGGCCGCGTAGTTGGGCAGGTCGTGGTCGGGCGGGCCGAAGCTGTCGGGCACGTTCTCCTTCGTCCCGAACTTCATCTCGCCGAACTCCTGCCAGGTCGAGCTCTCGTCCTGGCCGGCGGAGAGGTAGAAGACGAAGTCGAACTGCTTCGCGGTGTCGCCGACGTCGGCGCGCCAGGCGTCCCCGGCGTCCTTGCGGATGTCCCGGGCGCAGTTCGCGCCGGGCGGGCACGCGCCCGGCTGGAACTCCATGCCGTACTCGTAGGACTTCCCGGGCATCCGGTACGGCCCGAAGGCGGTCAGCTGCACGCCGAACCGGCCGCCGGAGTCCTCCATCCAGTACTCGTTGATCGTGTGGCCGTTGTTCAGGGCCTCGGGCTTGTTGAGGAAGTCCTGGTAGTGCTTCGCGACGTTCGCCCGCGGGATGTTCGCCGCCGTCGGCGCGGGGTTGCCGAACACGGTCGAGCCGGCCGGGCGCGTGACCACGAAGTCCTGGTCCGGGTAGTCGGCGAGGACGACGGCGCCCTTGAAGGTGCGCTGGGTGGGCTTGAGCGAGGGATCGGCCCAGTCGGTGCCGGGCACCTTGCGGTAGTCGGACCAGGTCATGTGGTCCTGGTTCTCCCAGTGCGCGGCATCGATCGGGGCGGGCCAGCCACGGGTGAGCGGCTCGGCGGCGGCGGTGCCGGTACCGAGCCCGGTCAGGACGGCGACCGCGGCGAGCAGGGCGAGCGCTTTCGGGGTTCTGGGGCGCATGTGCGGCTCCTTCACTGGGAACGCACGGGGGTGGTGGTTCCCGAAGATCGACCGTATTGAGCCCTGCTGTCGTGGTTCTGCCTCGCGGCGAGGTTTACCCGCTTGCCCCACGACGAAAGTCTGGCCGGTCGTCAGCCCGGCAACGACCACCTCGCCGCCGGACCGGTGTGACGCGGCGAACGTCCCCTCCGGCGCCCGGACTACGCTTGGGCGCCATGAGCGTGGTCTACGACTGCAGCAAGCGGGAGACCCGGGCCGACGGGCTGGCCGCGGCGGCCGGGGCGGTGCGGTCGAGCAGGCTGGTCGTCCTGCCGACCGACACGGTCTACGGGATCGGTGCCGACGCGTTCGACGCCGGTGCCGTGCAGGCGCTGTTGCGCGCCAAGAACCGCGGCCCGGACATGCCGGTCGGCGTGCTCGTCGGCTCCTGGTCCACTGTGGACGGCCTGGTGCTCGGGGTGCCGCCGCAGGCGCGTGCGCTCATCGAAGCCTTCTGGCCGGGCGACCTGTCCATCGTGCTGCCGCACGCGCCGAGCCTGCAGTGGAACCTCGGCGACGCCCGCGGCACCGTGATGCTCCGGATGCCGCTGCACCCGGTCGCGCTGGAGCTGCTGCGCGACGTCGGCCCGATGGCCGTCTCGAGCGCGAACGTCTCCGGCCGGCCGCCGGCCAGCACCGCGCAGGAGGCGCAGGAACAGCTCGGCGACTCGGTCGCGGTGTACCTCGACGGCGGGTCGAGCGGCGAGCCCGTCGCGTCGAGCATCGTGGACCTCACCGGCACCGAGCCGGTGGTGCTGCGCGAGGGCGCCGTGAACAAGGAGGCCATCGCGGAGGTGCTCGGTGTGCCCGCGGAATCCTTGGCCTGAAGCCGGATCACGGCGGAAACCGCGACACGATAGCGTGTCGCGGGTGACCCCGACCCCGCGAGCGTGACGTCCCCGTGCCGCCCACATCCGGTCTCCTCCCCATCCGGGAATACATCCTCGTCGCGCTGACCGCGACGGCTGTGACCTACCTGCTCACGGGCGTCGTGCGCCGGGTGGCGATCCGCGTCGGCGCGATCGCCAACCCGCGCGCCCGCGACGTGCACGTCGCCCCGATCCCGCGGATGGGCGGGATCGGCATCTTCCTCGGCGTCGCCGGCGCGATGGGCCTGGCCCACCAGCTGCCCGCGCTGTCGCACGGCTTCGACGCTTCGTTCGACTCGGTCGGCGTGCTGCTGGCCGCGGGCGTCATCTCCCTGATCGGCGCGCTCGACGACCGGTTCGAGCTGGACGCCTGGACGAAGCTGGCCGGCCAGGTCATGTGCGCCGGGATCCTGGTCATCTTCGGTGTGCAGTGGGTGTCGTTCTGGGTGCCGTGGGGCGGCACCGGCGCCTCGTTCGGCTCGGTGCTGGTGCTCGACAAGAACCAGGGCGCGCTGCTCACCGTCGTGATGGTCGTGGTGATGGTCAACGCGATGAACTTCGTCGACGGCCTCGACGGGCTGGCCGGCGGCCTCGGGTTCATCGCGGCCGCCGCCACCTGCGCGTTCTCGCTCGGCCTGCTCGACAGCTCCGGCGGCGACGTCGGCACGTACCCGCCCGCGCTGATCGCGGCCACGCTCGCCGGCGCGTGTCTGGGCTTCCTGCCGTACAACTTCCAACCCGCGAAGATCTTCATGGGCGACTCAGGCTCGATGATGATCGGCCTGATGCTCGCGGGGGCGACGACGTCGGCGTCCGGGCGCGTGCCGTACCCGCAGTTCAGCGGCAAGGACGCGATCGCGCTGCTCTCGCCGCTGGTGGTCGTGGCGGCGGTGCTGTTCGTGCCGATGCTGGACCTGATCATGGCGGTCGTCCGGCGTACCCGCCGCGGCGAAAGCCCGTTCGCCGCCGACAAGATGCACCTGCACCACCGCCTGCTGGAGATCGGCCACTCCCAGCGCCGCGCGGTCCTGCTGATCTACTTGTGGGCTGGCATCCTCGCCTTCGGCGCGGTGTCGGTGACGCTGTTCGACGACGCCGCGGCGCTGTGGATCATCGGCGTCGGGCTGGTGTTCGCGGTGGTGGTCTCGGTCGTCCCGCGGCTGCGCTCGCGCCACCAGCCGGGGACGTGACCGGCGGGAGTCTCTACACTCGGGGGCAACCGAGCAGGGAGCCAGGTGTGAGCGAAGCCGAAACGCACGAGCAGGAGAACCCGCACGCCGAGGTGGTGCTGCAGGCGGCCCGCGCGATGACGAAGGCCTCGCTGCTGGTGACCCCGCCCGCGGTCCTGGTGTGCATCGCGTTGTTCAGCATCCTCAACGGCCTGCCCGGCTTCCTGGGCTCGCTCGTCGGCGGCGTGCTCGCCATGCTGGCGTCGTTGTCCACGCTGGGCATGATGAAGTTCAGCGCGGGCCAGGACCCGATGTTCGTCATGGTCATCGCGCTCGGCGGGTACGTCGTGAAGGTCGTCCTCCTGTTCGGCGCGCTGACCCTCCTGAAGGGCGTCACCGCGCTGCACCCGATGTCGCTCGGCATCACGATGATCGTGGCCATCCTGCTCGCCGCCGCGGCCGAGTTCGCCGCCTTCCGCAAGACGAAGATCCCGACGATCATCCCGTCCTGATCGTCGTCACTCTTCGTGCCCTCGCCTGCGGCCGCATGAGTGTGACCGGCGCCACAAAAGTGCGCTTTCGTGCGGATCGCGGACGGTGACCGGGACCCCTCGCCTGCGGTGATCCGGACCCGGTCCCGGCGCGCACCGGACCTGGGTCCCGGGATGACCCGGGACCTAAGTCCTGGGCTGATCGGTTGGTTAGGAGTACGCCTGTCCGGCACTGATTGACCTGCTGGTATGGTCCGCGTCAAGGGTGGCGGCCTCGACCGCGCACTCCCGCAGACGAACCGCGATCAGCAGTGTGGCGACCGTGTAGTTCCGCCTCTCGGCGCTGGTCCGAAGTAGACCGCAGGGCAGTGTTCACGCGAGACAACCCCGTGTGCAGAACGTGAAGCCGTGTTCATCGCACAGTGGGGCAGCCGCCTCCGACGTCCCGATACGTATCGGGTACGTTAAGTCCAGATCGTGACGATTCCCCCGGCGGAGTGAACGCCGGCCGGGAGAACCGGAAGGAGCCCAGTGGGCGCGCTGGTATTGGCCGAGGGTGCGACGTTCGCGCCGCCCGGCGCCGAAAGCTTCGAGTTGCCGGCGTTGTTCGGCGGAGTCACCAAGCCGATGCTGCTCGTCGTGCTTTCGGTTGTCATCATCGCGACGTACTTCCTGCTGGCGACCCGCAAGCTGCAGGTCGTGCCGGGCAAGGGGCAGTTCGTCGCGGAGTCGATCTACGACTTCAGCCGCAACAACATCGCGCGCGAGCAGATCGGTTCGAAGGATTTCAAGCCGTTCGTGCCGCTTGTTTTCGCGCTGTTCACCTTCATTCTGGTGAACAACCTCTACGGGATCATCCCCCTCCTGCAGTTCCCGACCATGGCGCGCTTCGGCTTCCCGGTCGCGCTGTCGGTCCTCGTCGTCTACCCGGTGTACCACTTCGTCGGGTTCAAGCGGCACGGTTTCAAGGGGTACTTCAAGAAGGAACTCGCGCCGCCGGGCGTGCCGGGCCCGGTGCTGCCGCTCTTCGCGCTGATCGAGTTCGCGGAGAAGTTCTTCCTCAACCCGCTCACGCTCGCCATCCGTGTTTTCGCCGCCATGTTCGCGGGTCACCTGATCCTGGCGGTGTTCACCCTCGGCGGCACCTTCCTGCTGACCGAGACCTCGGGCTGGGCGCTGAAGCCGGTTTCCCTGGTGGCGTGGATCTTCGCCATCGGGATGACGTTCCTCGAGGCCTTCATCCAGGTGCTGCAGGCCTACATCTTCGCCCTGCTGTCGGCCGGGTACATCGGCGCCGCGCTGGCGTCGGAGCACTGAGAACACAAGCCCCCGATCCGCGCGAGCGCGTGGACCGAAGTGAAGGGAAATGCACGTGAGCAACATCGTTCTGGCCCAGGCCGCGGAGCAGGCCGTCAACATCAACCCCGGCCTCGCCGCCATCGGTTACGGCCTGGGCGCGATCGGCCCGGGCATCGGTGTGGGTCTGATCTTCGCCGCCGTCATCAACGGCACCGCCCGCCAGCCGGAGGCGCAGGGCAAGCTGCAGGGCATCGGCTTCTCGACCTTCGTGCTGACCGAGGTGCTCGCCCTGATCGGCATCGTCATCTACTTCATCGCCTCCGCAGGCTGAGTCACGCTCAACTCGCTTAAGGAGACGCCGTGCTGAACAGTGCCTTGGTCCTCGCCGCAGAGGGCAAAACGCACAACCCGATCATTCCGGACATCTCGGAGCTGATCCTCGGCATCGTCGCCTTCCTGATCCTGCTGTTCATCCTCAAGAAGTACGTCGTCCCTCGCTTCGAGGCCGCGTACGAAGAGCGTGCGCAGAAGATCGAGGGAGGCATCGAGAAGGCCGAGCGGGCCCAGGCCGAGGCCGAAGAGGCGCTGGCCAAGTACAAGGCCCAGCTGAACGAGGCCCGGACCGAAGCCGCGAAGATCCGCGACGACGCCCGGCTCGAAGCCGAGCAGATCAAGGCGGAGCTGCGGGCCCAGGCGGAGGCCGAGTCCCAGCGCATCGTCGCCCAGGGGCAGGCCCAGCTGCAGGCCCAGAAGGCGCAGATCATCGCGGAGCTGCGGGCCGACATGGGCCGCAACGCCGTCGAGCTGGCCAGCCGCATCGTCGGCGAGTCGCTCGAAGACGAGGCGCGCCGCCGCGGCACCGTCGACCGGTTCCTGGCTGAGCTGGAGACCGCCGGTGCCTCCAACGGAGCGGGGAAGTAACCAGAGATGACGCTGCATGCTGCGAGCCGTGAAGCGCTCGGCCTCGCCGAGGAACGCCTCGGCGAGGTTCTGGCCGACGCGGGAGCCGACGCGGGCACGGTCGGCGACGAGCTGCTCTCGGTCGTCGACCTGCTGGACCGGGAAATCGGCCTGCGCCGGGCGGTGAGCGACGCCTCGGCGACGCCGGAGGCGCGCACCGAGCTGGTGCGCCGGCTGTTCGACGGCAAGCTGTCCGAACCGGCCCTCAAGGTGCTCGACGCCGTGGCGGGCAGCCGCTGGTCCAGCCCCCGCGAGCTGGCCGACGGCCTCGAGTCGCTCGGTCGCTCGGCCCTGCTCACCTCGGCGGAGAAGACCGGGAACGTCGACACCGTCGAGTCCCAGCTCTTCCAGGTCGCGCGAGTCGTGGCCAACCACCCCGAGCTCGAGAAGGCGCTGTCGGACCTGACCGGTTCCGCCGAAGCGAAGCGCACGCTGGTGCGCGGGCTGTTCGCCGACAAGGTGGACGTGGTCACCGAGACCCTCGTCGAGCAGGTCGTGCGCCGGGCCAAGGGCCGCGGCGTCGGCGTCGGGCTCGACAAGCTGGTCAAGCTGGCTGCGGAGCGGCGCCAGCGCTCGGTCGCCTACGTGACCAGCGCGAGCGCCCTGTCCGACGAGCAGACCGCCCAGCTGGGGGCGAAGCTGAACGACATGTACGGGCGGCAGATCGCGCTGCACGTCGAGGTCGACCCGCGGCTCGGCGGCGGGCTCGTCGTCCGCGTCGGCGACGAGGTCATCGACGGAAGCGCGGCGGGGCAGCTCGCGGCGCTGCGCAGGCGGCTGGCCCGGGCATAGCCCCAGGTCACACAAGACTTTGCATACTGGCAAGAACGAAGCGAGAGCGGGAAAGACATGGCCGAGCTGACGATCTCCTCGGATGAGATCCGTAGCGCGATCGAGAACTACGTCTCGAGTTACGCCCCGGACGTGAGCCGGGAAGAAGTTGGCGTCGTGATCGACGCGGGTGACGGCATCGCCCACGTCGAGGGCCTCCCCTCGGCCATGGCCAACGAGCTGCTCGAGTTCCCCGGCGGCGTCCTGGGCGTCGCCCTGAACCTGGACGCGCGCTCCATCGGTGCCGCGATCCTCGGTGACTTCGAAAGCATCGAAGAGGGCCAGCAGGTCAAGCGCACCGGGCAGGTCCTGTCGGTGCCGGTCGGCGACGGCTACCTCGGCCGCGTCGTCAACCCGCTGGGCCAGGCGATCGACGGCCTCGGCGACATCGAGACCACCGACCGCCGCGCGCTGGAGCTGAAGGCCGCCTCGGTGGTCGAGCGCCAGCCGGTGTCGGAGCCGCTGCAGACCGGCATCACCGCCATCGACGCGATGACGCCGATCGGGCGCGGCCAGCGCCAGCTGATCATCGGTGACCGCAAGACGGGCAAGACCGCCGTCGCCGTGGACACGATCATCAACCAGAAGGCCAACTGGGAGACCGGCGACCCGAAGAAGCAGGTTCGCTGCATCTACGTCGCGGTCGGCCAGAAGGGCTCCACGATCGCCGCGGTCAAGAAGTCCCTCGAGGACTCGGGCGCGATGGAGTACACCACCATCGTCGCGGCCCCCGCGTCCGACTCGGCCGGCTTCAAGTGGATCGCGCCGTACACCGGCTCGGCCATCGGCCAGCACTGGATGTACGAGGGCAAGCACGTCCTCATCGTGTTCGACGACCTGACCAAGCAGGCCGACGCCTACCGCGCGATCTCGCTGCTGCTGCGCCGCCCGCCGGGCCGCGAGGCGTTCCCCGGCGACGTCTTCTACTTGCACTCCCGCCTGCTGGAGCGTTGCGCGAAGCTGTCGGACGAGCTGGGCGCCGGCTCGCTGACCGGTCTCCCGATCATCGAGACCAAGGCGAACGACGTGTCGGCCTACATCCCGACCAACGTCATCTCGATCACCGACGGCCAGTGCTTCTTCCAGTCTGACCTGTTCAACGCCGGCCAGCGCCCGGCCATCGACGTGGGTATCTCGGTGTCCCGCGTGGGTGGTGCCGCGCAGGTCAAGGCGATGAAGTCGGTCTCCGGTTCGCTCCGGATCGACCTGTCGCAGTACCGCGAGCTGGAGGCCTTCGCGGCCTTCGCCTCGGACCTCGACGACGCCTCCAAGGCGCAGCTCGAGCGCGGTGCCCGCCTGTACGAGGTGCTCAAGCAGCCGCAGTACTCGCCGATCCCGGTCGAGGAGCAGGTCTGCACGGTGTGGCTGGGCACGAACGGCCACTACGACTCGGTCCCGACCGAGGACGTCCGCCGCTTCAACCACGAGTTCCTCGACTCGGCTCGCCGCAAGCACGACGACATCCTGGGCGCGATCCGCGACTCCGGGAAGTTCGAGGACGAGACCGCCGACAAGCTGGTCGCGGCGGTGAACGAGTTCAAGAAGGAGTTCACCACTTCCGAGGGCAAGTCCCTGGTCGAGGCGGACGCCGACGCGATGGACGCCGACAAGGTCGGGCACGAGACCGTCAAGGTCAACAAGCCCGCCCCGAAGAAGTGAGCTGATAGCTCATGGCCGCACAACTCCGGGAACTCCGGTCGCGCATCAAGGCGACCAAGTCGATCGGCAAGATCACCAAGGCGATGGAGCTCATCGCCACCGCGCGCATCACCAAGGCGCGGGCGAAGGTCGCCGCCTCCCGGCCGTACGCGGACGAGATCACCAAGGTGCTCTCGGCGCTGGCCGGTGCGGCGGCCAACCTCGACCACCCCATGCTGGTCGAGCGCCCGAACCCGAAGCGGGCCGCTGTCCTGGTCGTGACCAGTGACAAGGGCCAGTGCGGTGGCTACAACTCCAACGTGCTGCGCGCGACCGAAGAGCTGCTCGCCCTCCTGCGTTCCGAGGGCAAGGAACCGCAGGTCTACGTCACGGGCAACAAGGGCCTGAACTACTACCGGTTCCGCAACCGCCCGGTCGAGGACAGCTGGACGGGCTTCTCCGACCAGCCGACCTACGCCGGCGCGGTGGCGGCCGGTGAGGCCCTGGTCCAGTCGTTCATGGCCGGCGTCGACGACGAGCACGGCAACACCGACGGCATCGCGGGTGTCGACGAGATCCACATCGTCTACACCGAGTTCGTGTCGATGCTGACGCAGCGCCCGATCGCCAAGCGCGTCGCGCCGCTCGAGGTCGAGTACTCCGAGGGTGAGGAGAAGCCCGCCGGGCTGCTCCCCAGCTACGAGTTCGAGCCGAGTGCCGACAAGCTGCTGGACGCGCTCCTGCCGAAGTACATCAACACGCGTCTCTACGCCGCCTTCCTCGAATCCGCGGCGTCCGAGCTGGCCGCCCGCCGGACGGCGATGAAGGCCGCGTCGGACAACGCGAACGACCTGGTGGGCAACCTGACGCGGGAGATGAACCAGGCCCGCCAGGCGCAGATCACCCAGGAGATCTCCGAAATCGTCGGTGGCGCGAACGCGCTCACCGCAGCAGGAAGTGATGATTGATGACCAGTACTGAAGCCCCGCGCGCCAAGGGGCGCATCGTGTCGGTGACCGGTCCGGTCGTCGACGTCGAGTTCCCGCGCGGTTCCGTGCCCGACCAGTTCAACGCGCTCAAGGTCGAGATCGAGTTCGAGCAGCTGCGCAAGACGGTGACCCTCGAGGTCGCCAGCCACCTGGGCGACAACCTCGTCCGCACCATCTCCCTGCAGCCGCAGGACGGCCTGGTGCGCGGCGCCGAGGTCACCGACACCGGCGGCCCGATCACGGTCCCGGTCGGCGACAAGGTCAAGGGCCACGTCTACAACGCCCTCGGCGAGTGCCTCGACGAGCCCGGCTACGGCGACGACCTCGAGCGGTGGGGCATCCACCGCAACGCGCCGTCGTTCGACCAGCTCGAGGGCAAGACCGAGATGCTGGAGACCGGCCTCAAGGTCGTCGACCTGCTCACCCCGTACGTCCAGGGTGGCAAGATCGGCCTGTTCGGCGGCGCCGGCGTCGGCAAGACGGTGCTCATCAAGGAGATGATCACCCGCGTCGCCCGGAACTTCGGTGGTACCTCGGTGTTCGCCGGCGTCGGCGAGCGCACCCGTGAGGGCAACGACCTCTTCCTGGAGATGTCCGAGGACGGCGTCATCAACGACACCGCCCTCATCTTCGGCCAGATGGACGAGCCGCCGGGCACCCGCATGCGGGTCGCGCTGTCCGCGCTGACCATGGCGGAGTACTTCCGCGACGTCCAGAACCAGGACGTGCTGCTGTTCATCGACAACATCTTCCGGTTCACCCAGGCCGGCTCGGAGGTGTCGACCCTGCTGGGCCGCATGCCGTCGGCCGTGGGTTACCAGCCGACGCTGGCCGACGAGATGGGGCAGCTGCAGGAGCGGATCACCTCGACCCGGGGTCGCTCGATCACCTCGATGCAGGCGATCTACGTCCCCGCGGACGACTACACCGACCCGGCCCCGGCCGCGACGTTCGCCCACCTGGACGCCACCACCGAGCTCTCCCGGTCGGTGTTCCAGAAGGGCATCTTCCCGGCGGTGGACCCGCTGGCGTCGACGTCGACGATCCTCGACCCGGCCATCGTCGGCGAGGACCACTACCGCGTCGCGTCCGAGGTCATCCGGATCCTGCAGAAGTACAAGGAACTGCAGGACATCATCGCGATCCTCGGTATGGACGAGCTGTCGGAAGAGGACAAGCTGACCGTTCAGCGCGCGCGCCGCATCGAGCGGTTCCTGTCGCAGAACATGCTGGTCGCCGAGGCGTTCACGCAGATCCCGGGCTCGACGGTGCCGCTGTCGGAGACCATCGAGTCGTTCGACCGCATCACCAAGGGTGACTTCGACCACTACCCGGAGCAGGCGTTCCTGGGTATCGGTGGCCTCGAGGACCTCGAAAAGAAGTACAAGGAAATCACCAAGAAGTGATTCCCGGGGAGCGGCGGGGGCGGTGTCCTATGTGGACCCGAGCCCCCGCCGTTCTCGTAACCAAGGACTGACCTATTACACTCGGTGGTAACACCCCGAGCGAAGGAGTGCTACGTGGCTGAGATGTCCGTGGAGCTGGTGGCCGTCGAGCGCCGTCTCTGGTCGGGTACCGCCACCTTCGTGGTCGCCCAGACCACCGAGGGCGAGATCGGCGTCATGGCTGGTCACGAACCCGTGCTCGGGCAGCTCGTCGAGGGCGGCGTGGTCAAGGTGACGACCACCGACGGCGAGACGGTGTGCGCGGCGGTGCACGGCGGCTTCCTGTCGGTCACCGGCACCGGGGTGAGCATCCTCGCCGAGAGCGCCGAGCTTTCGGACGAGATCGACGTAGAAGCGGCGAAGGCGGCCCTGACCGGGGACGACGAGACCGAGCGGGCGAGGGCCTCGGCCCAGCTCCGCGCAGCGGGCCAGACGGTCTGAGCGCGAGACGGGCAGGAGCCGGGCCGTGCAGATCACCGTGGTGGCAGTGGGGCTCCTGATCGTGCTCGTGGTGCTGGCCGCCTGGTACGGCCAGCGGTGGATCCGGATGCGCCGCGGTGGCGGCGTGAGCGTCGCGCTGCGGTGGCGTCCGGACAACCCGCGGTCGAGCTGGCACCTGGGGCTCGGCCGCTACGAGGGCGACGAGTTCGTCTGGTACCGGGTGTGGAGCCTGCGCACCGGCGCGGACCGCGTCTTCCAGCGCGAAAGCATGCAGATCGCCGACCGCCGCGACCCCTCCGGCACCGAGGCCTACGCCGTTCCCGAGGGCTCGATCGTGCTGCGCTGCGAGTCGGAGACCCAGGAAGCGATCGAGATCGCGATGGGCCCGGGCGCTCTCACCGGCTTCCTCTCCTGGCTCGAGTCCGCCCCACCCGGGCGACGCCTCCCGCGCGCCTCCTGACCGCCGTGTCGTCCCCCCGATCACGCGAGTTACGCCTTCAATCACGCGAGTGACGCGCTCAATCACGCGAGTCACGTGCCGGATCACGTGAGTTCCGGGTTTCGGGCACTCCGTAGACTCACGACGTGACTCTCGTCGAGATCCCCGGCTCCAAGTCCGTCACCGCCCGTGGCCTGTTCCTGGCCGCCGCCGCGCACGGGACCACCGTGCTCGGTCGTCCGCTGCACTCGGACGACACCGAGGGCTTCGCCGAGGGCCTGGTCAAGCTCGGTTACCGCGTCGACCGGCAGCCGGGCGAGTGGACCATCGAGGGCCGGCCGTCGGGTCCGGGAGTCGCCGAAGCCGACGTCTTCTGCCGGGACGGCGCCACGACGGCCCGGTTCCTGCCCGCGCTGGCCGCCGCCGGCACCGGCACCTTCCGCTTCGACGCGTCCGGCCAGATGCGCCGCCGCCCGCTCGGGCCGCTGACCGACGCCCTGCAGGAGCTGGGCGTCGACCTCGAGTTCGGCGGCGAGCCGGGCCACCACCCGCTGACGGTCCGCGCGAACGGCATCAAGGGCGGCGAACTGACCCTGGACGCGGGGTTGTCCTCGCAGTTCCTGACGGCGTTGCTGCTGGTCGGGCCGCTGACCGCGGAGGGCCTGCGGATCACGGTGACCGACCTCGTGTCGGTGCCGTACGTCGAGATCACGCTGGAGATGATGCGCCGCTTCGGCGTCGACGTCCGCCGCGAGGGGCAGACGTTCGTGGTCCCGGCGCAGCCGTACCAGGCGTGCGAGTACCCGGTGGAGCCGGACGCGTCGACGGCGAGCTACTTCCTGGCCGCGGCGGCGCTCACCGGCCGCACGGTGACCATCCCGGGCCTGGGCTCGGACGCCCTGCAGGGCGACGTGCGCTTCGCCGACGTGCTGCGGGAGATGGGCGCGCACGTCGACCTGGCGCCGGACTCGGTGACGGTCGCGGGCCCCTCGGACGGCCTGCGCGGGATCACGGTGAACATGCGGGACATCTCCGACACGGTCCCGACCCTGGCGGCGATCGCGCCGTTCGCCTCCGGCCCGGTGCGCATCGAGGACGTCTACAACACGCGCATCAAGGAGTGCGACCGGCTCGACGCGTGCGAGGAGAACCTGCGCGCGATGGGCATCGAGGTGGCCACGGGCCGCGACTGGATCGAGATCCAGCCGGGTGAGCCGACGGGCACGCTGGTGTCGTGCCGCCGCGACCACCGGATCGCGATGGCGTTCAGCATCACGGGCCTGCGCACGGACGGCATCACGCTGGACGACCCGGACTGCGTGAAGAAGACGTTCCCCGGCTTCCACCAGGCGCTGGCGACCCTGCGGGAAGGCTGGGGGATCTAGGGCTGCCCGCCCGGCTGCCACAGGACGTCACCGTCGGGGTTCGCCAGCCTCGCCAGGATGAACAGCAGGTCCGACAGCCGGTTCAGGTACTTCACCGCCACCGGGTTCGTCGTCTCCGGCTCCGCCTCGTGCAGGGCCCAAGCCGACCGCTCGGCTCGGCGGGACACCGTCCGGGCCTGGTGCAGGAACGCCGCCCCCGGCGTGCCGCCCGGCAGGATGAACGACGTCAGCTTCGGCAACCGCTCGTTGAACTCGTCGCACCAGGTCTCGAGTCGGGAGACGTACTCCTCGGTGATCCGCAGCGGCGGGTACGGCGGGTCGTCGGAGATCGGCAGGCAGAGGTCGGCCCCGACGTCGAACAGGTCGTTCTGGACCGTGCGCAGCACGTCCGTCACCTCGGCCGGCAGGCCGCCGACCGCGATCGCCAGGCCGAGCACCGAGTTCGTCTCGTCCGTGTCCGCGTAGGCCCCCAGCCGCGGGGACGTCTTCGGCACGCGGGACCCGTCGCCGAGCGCGGTCGTGCCGCTGTCGCCGACCTTCGTGTAGACGCGGTTGATGCGAACGACCATGAACCCACCATAGCGGCCCCCGCCCGGGCCGAATCCGGGCGAGAGGGCATGATTGGCGGCCATGAGCGAGCACTTCGACGTGCATGGCGGAGCCCGGCTGATCGGCGAGGTCGACGTGGTCGGCGCCAAGAACAGCGTGCTGAAGCTGATGGCCGCCGCCCTCCTCGCGGAGGGGACCACGACCATCACGAACTGCCCGCAGATCCTCGACGTCCCGCTGATGGGCGACGTGCTGCGGAGCGTCGGCTGCGAGGTCGTCATCGAGGGCGACACCGCCACCATCACGACGCCGGCCGAGCTGTCGCACCGCGCGGACTCGGCGGCGATGGGCAAGCTGCGCGCGTCCGTCTGCGTGCTGGGGCCGCTGGTCGGCCGGCTGAAGCAGGCCGTCGTGGCCCTGCCGGGCGGCGACGCGATCGGCTCGCGCCCGCTGGACATGCACCAGAACGGCCTGCGCAAGCTGGGCGCGACGAGCACGATCGAGCACGGCTGCGTCGTCGCGAAGGCCGAGACGCTGGTCGGCGCGCAGATCTGGCTGGACTTCCCGAGCGTCGGCGCGACCGAGAACATCCTGATGGCGGCCGTGCTGGCCGAGGGCACCACGGTCATCGACAACTGCGCGCGCGAGCCGGAAATCGTCGACATCTGCACGATGCTCATCGAGATGGGCGCGAAGATCGACGGCGCCGGGACGTCCACGCTGACCGTGCACGGCGTCGAGCAGCTGCACCCGACGACGCACAGCGTGATCGGCGACCGGATCGTGGGCGCGACCTGGGCGTTCGCCGCCTCGATGACCCGCGGCGACATCACCGTGCGCGGGGTCAACCCGCACCACCTCGACCTGGTGCTGAACAAGCTCCAGCTGGCCGGCGCGGACGTCGAAACGTTCGGGGACAAGGGTTTCCGCGTGGTCCAGCCGGAGCGCCCGAAGGCGGTCGACTGGGTGACGCTGCCGTACCCCGGCTTCGCGACCGACCTGCAGCCGTTCGCGGTGGCGCTGTCGGCGGTGTCGGAAGGCACGTCGATGATCACGGAGAACGTCTACGAGGCGCGGTTCCGCTTCATCGAGGAGATGGTCAGGTTGTCGGGCGACGCCCGCACGGACGGCCACCACGCGGTGGTCCGCGGCGTTGAACGGCTGTCGAGCGCGCCGGTCTGGGCGTCGGACATCCGCGCGGGCGCGGGGCTGGTGCTCGCCGGCCTGTGCGCGGACGGCGTCACCGAGGTCTGGGACGTTTTCCACATCGACCGCGGCTACCCGCACTTCGTCGAGAACCTCAACCGCCTGGGCGCGAACATCAAGCGCGTCGCCGGCGAGCCCGAACGGAAGTAGGTCACCCTCCCTGCGCGCCCAGCGCGCGCAGGGCGTACCCGACCAGCCGGTCCAGGTAGTCCGGCTCGGCTTCGGCCTGCCGGACCACCAGGCGCCAGTAGATCGGCGCGGCCAGGACGTCCAGCGCCATCTCCAGGTCGAGGTCGCCGGGCAGTTCGCCGCGCGCGATGGCCCGGCGCAGCATCGCCTCGCCGACCTCGCGCCGCGGGCCGCCGATGCTCGTGCGCGTGCTCTCCGCGGTGTCGGGATTCCGCACGCCCTCGGCGACCAGGTCCGGCAGGATGCGCGAAAACAGCGGGTGCGTCAGCCAGTCGATCAGGCCCTGCATCGTTTCGCGCAGGTCGCCGCGCAGTGAGCCGGTGTCGACGTCGGCTGCGCGAGTCACGCTGAACTCCGCGACGACCGCGGTGATCATCTCGTGCTTCGACCGCCAACGGCGGTACAGCGCGCTCTTGCCGACGCCCGCCCGCTTGGCCACCGCTTCCATCGACAGGCGCCCGTAGCCCTGCTCGGCGAGTTCGTTCAGGACGGCGTCGGTGATCGCCTGCGTGACCTCGGGCTGGAGGACCGCGGCGCCGGTCGGGGTGCGTGCCATGGAGCGCAGTCTAGCGGGTGGACGAGACGGTCCCGTCCTGTCTTCTGCTAACGTCGGGACGGTACCGTTTCGTCCGACCGGCAAGGAGATCACGATGCAGCCACGAGACCTCGTCGAGCACGCCCTCGACCTGCTGCTCGCGCACGACATGGCCGGGTTCGCCGGCCTGTGGGCCGAAGACGGCGTCGCCGAATTCCCGTTCGCGGGTCCCGGCTACCCGGCGCGGCTCGACGGCCGCGACGCCGTCCGCGAATACCTGAGCGACTACCCCAACCTGCTGGACGTCCGGGAAATCACCGCCAAGACCGTGCACCAGACCACGGACCCGGCCGTGGTCGTCGCCGAGTTCACCGTCGCCGGGGTCGCGGTGGCTTCGCAGAAGCCGTACGAGATGTCGTACATCGCCGTGATCACCGTCGAGGACGGCGAGATCCGCCGCTACCGCGACTACTGGAGCCCGCTCGCCGCGGCCGAGGTCCTCGGCGGCCTCGACGAGCTGACCGCTGCCTTCGCCGGTGGCGACCGTGGCTGACGTCCTGGTCCTCGGCGGCACCGGTACCACCGGGCGCCGGGTCGTCGCGGGCCTGCGTGAGGCGGGATTCACGGCGCGGGCGGCCACGCGGAAGCCGGGCGAGGCCGGTCAGGGCCGGTTCGACTGGACCGACCGGCCGTCCCACGCCGAGGCGCTGCGCGGGGTCTCCGCGGTGTACCTGCTGGCCCCGATCGGCGAGGCCGCGCCCGCGGCGCTGGTCGAGCCGTTCCTGGCCGACGCACTGGCCGCGGGTGTCCGGCGGGTCGTCCTGCTCAGCTCGTCGGCGGTCACGACGGACACGCCCGGCCTGGGTGAGCTGCAGCGGCTGGTGCGTGCGGTGCCGGAGTGGGCCGTGCTGAAGCCGTCCTGGTTCATGCAGAACTTCACCGGCGAGCACCTGATCGCCCAGGGGGTGCGGGACGGCGAGATCGTCACGGCCACCGGTGACGCCCGGGTCGCGTTCGTCGACGCCGGCGACATCGCGGCGGTCGCCGTCCGCGCGCTGACCGATCCGGTACCGCACAACACCGAACACGTCCTGACCGGACCGGCTGCCTTGAGCTACGCCGAAGCGGCCGCGATCGTGGCCGCGCGCGTCGGGCACCCGGTGCGGCACCGCGCCGTCAGCACGGCCGAGTTCGCCGAGCGCGTGACGGCGTCGGGGATTCCCGCCGGGTTCGCCCGCGTGCTGGCCGCTCTCGACGAGGACATCCGCCGCGGTGCCGAAGACCGCGTCACCACAGCGGTCGAGCAGGTCACCGGCCGGCCGGCCCGTTCGTTCGAAACTTTTGCCGAGGAGGAGATCCGGTGAAGCAGCTGATGTTCGAAGAGGACCCGCAGTTCTGGTTCGAAACCCTGCGCCTGTTCGGCCACGCGGCCTACGGCGGCTCGGACTTCGGCGAGGTCGTCGCGGCGGCCTCGACGGTGACGCCGGGCGACTACGACAGCTGGCACGACGCCTACCGCGCGCTGGCCGACCGGCTGTACGCCGAAGCGGCCGGCGCCGGGCCGGTCACCGCGCGCGACCTGTTGCTGCGCGCGTCGACGTACTACTTCTCCTCGGAGTTCTTCCTGCACGGCGACCCGGCGGACCCGCGGATCGCGGCGGCGTACGACCGCAGCGTCGAGTGCTTCCGCCGCGCGGGTGTGGCCGAGCCGGTCGAGATCCCTTACGAGGACACGGTTCTGCACGGTTACTTCTACCGGGCGCCGGGCGACGGCCCCAAGCCGTTGCTGATCATGCACAGCGGTTTCGACGGCAGTGCCGAGGAGTGCCACTTCATGGGCGCGGCGGCGGGTGCTTCGCACGGTTATCACGTCCTGGCGTTCGACGGCCCGGGGCAGCCGAGCGCGGTCCGGCGCGAGAAGCTCCTGTTCCGCCCGGACTGGGAGCACGTGGTGACACCGGTGGTGGACTTCGCGCTGGGCCTCGACGGGGTCGACCCGGCCCGGATCGCTTTGCTGGGCATCAGCTTGGGTGGCGAGCTGGCCCCGCGCGCGGCGGCGTTCGAGCCTCGCCTGGCCGCCGTGGTCGCGGTGGACGGCGTGTACGACGCGGGGTCCGCGGTGACGTCGATGCTGCCGTGGCCGCGCGAGGAGATCGTGCGCCGGGCCCGCGCGCCGCACGACGAGGAGTTCGACGCGCTGCTCGCCGCGGGCCGCCAGGCGAGCCCGACCCTGCGCTGGGCGTGCGACCACGGCCGTTACGTGCTGGGCGCGGCGACCGACCGCGAGTTCGTCGCGAAGTACCTGGAGTACACGCTCGAAGACGGCGTGGCGGAGAAGATCACCTGCCCGGTACTGGTGTGCGAAGCGGCGGACGACCTGTTCTTCGGCGGTTCGCGGGAGACCGAGCCGCGGCGGCTGTACGCGCACTTGAAGGCACCCAAGACGCTGCTGACGTTCACGGCGGAGGAGGGCGCGGACGCGCACTGCCACGTCGGCGCCCAGCGGCTCGCGACCGGCCGGATCTACGACTGGCTGGACCGGACGCTTTAGCCTTCGAGGGCGAGCGCCGCGCCGAAGCCCACCAGCGCGGCGCCCGTCGCGCCGTCCATCGCCCGGCGCACCTTCCGCTGCCGCAACCAGCCACGGACCCGGTGCACGAAGAACAGCAGCGCCACCTGCCACACGACGCCCAGGGCCGCGACCGTGTACGCCAGCAGCAGCGCGTCGGCCTGGTCCGTCACGCCCGGCGTCAAGAACTGCGGCAGCACCGACAGGTACAGCACGATCACCTTCGGGTTGGTGATGTTGGACAGGAACCCTTCGCGGAACCGCCGTCCGCGGGAGGCGCGGGCGCGCCGGACGTCGTCGAGAGCCTCGTAATTCCCGCGCCAGGCGCCGCGGAGGGCCTGGACGCCCAGGAAGACGAGGTAGGCGGCGCCGAGCCACTTCACGGTTTCGAACACCGGGCGGTAGCGGGTGATCACCGCGCCCAGGCCGAGCGCCGCCGCCGTGCCCTGCAGGAAGTTCGCGACGGTGATCCCCGCGCACGCCCAGCCGCCGCCGCGCGCGCCGCCGGTCAGGGCGTTCTTCAGCACGACCATCGTGTCCGGGCCCGGCATCATCGCCAGGAACGCCATCATCCCGGCGAACCCCGCGTAGGTGCTCCAGGTCATCAGAACTCCAGGGCGAGGGCGGCGCCGAAGCCGAGCAGCGCGGTGCCGGTGACGCCGTCCAGCGCACGGCGCACCCGGCGGCGCTCAAGCCACGCCCGCACGCGGTGCACGAACACCAGGAGCACCAGCAGCCACAGCACGCCGAGCACGGCGACGGTGTAGGCCAGCGCGAGCGCGTCCCACGTCGTGGTGCGCGCCGGATCGAGGAACTGCGGCAGCACGGACAGGTACAGCACCAGCACCTTCGGGTTGGTGATGTTGGAGAGGAAGCCCTCGCGGAACCGCCGGAAACCGCCGCCCCGGCGGCGCTGGGCCTCTTCGACGGCGTGGTAGTTGCCGCGGAACGCGCCGCGCAGCGCCTGGACACCGAGGAAGACGAGGTAGGCCGCGCCGGCCCACTTGAGCGCGAGGAACACCGGCTGCGACCGGGCGATGAGGACGCCGAGCCCCAGCGCCGCGGCGCTGCCCTGGACAGCGTTGCCGGCGAAGATGCCCAGCGACGCGAGCAGCCCGCCCCGGAACCCACCGGACAGCGCGTTCTTGAGCATGACCATCGTGTCCGGCCCCGGCGCGAGGACGATCAGGACCACGATGACCAGGTAACTCCCGTACGAACTCCACGTCACGGCTGCCCACGCTAACCGACGGGACCGGCCCGGTCTCGCAGTTTTCAGTCACACAGTCAGTCACACAGTCGGTCCCACAGTTCCTCCGCGCGATCGACCACGCACAGAGGGTGCCCGAGCACTTGCGGCGCGCGCGGAACTCGGCGGGAGCGGCCTCGGCAGAGTAGTGTTCGGCCATGTCAGCAGGCGAAATCGATCTTCTGCCCGGTGAACGCGTGCTCTGGGCGGGGGAGCCGGTCCAGCGCCCGCTCTACGTCGCCGCCGACGGGGTTGTCGCCCCGGCCGGGCTCGTCCTCGCCGCCGCTTCCCTCTGGTTCCTGCTCACGAAGCAGCCGAGCGGCCCCACCATGGTCATCACGGTGGTCGCGCTGGTGCTGGGCCTCTACGGCGCGGTCGGCCGGTCGGCCGTCCGCTACCTCGCGCTCGGGCGCACGACCTACGCGGTGACGGACAGCCGGATCATCGCGCGCTCCGGCCTGTTCCGGCAGAAGGAACGCTCCAGCGAGCTGGCCGGCCTGCCGGCGCCGGTCCTCAAAGCGGGGCCGTCCCGCACCGGAACCATCGCCTTCGGGCCGGGGACGGTGACGCTGATGGGCGTCGGCGAGCCCAAGCGGGTCCGCGACCTGCTCACCAAGGCGATCGACGAGGCCAAGGCCCGCCAGGCCCCGCCGGAAGCGGACAGCCCGGCCGCCTGAGGCGGGCAACCGCAAGGCCTTCCGGAGCGTCAGCCCGGCAAAGGGGAGGTCGCTGTGGATGTGCCGACGAACGTCCTGCTGCCGGGTGAGCGACTGCTGTGGTCGGGACGGCCACAGCGTCTCATCCTCGCTCGGTTCGACTGGTACCAGTTCGCATTCGGCCTGCTCTGGGGAATCGCGACCATCGTGGTCCCGGTGGCCAGGCACAACCCGCTGTCGCTCTTCGCATGGGCCGTCGGGGTGGGCGGTGTCGCGTTCGCCTGGGTGCCGGTCGTCGCCAGGTTGCGGGCGCGGCGCAGCGTCGAGTACATCGTTACCGACCGGCGGATCGTGCTGGCCGATCGCTTCTCGGGACGGACTCGCGCCTCGGCGTATCTCGGCACGCTGCCGCCGCCGGTCGCCCGGATCCGGCAGGACGGCAGCGGAACCGTCGACTTCGGCAGGTTCTCGCGCATCGCTTCGGTGCCCACCCGGTCGTCGTTCGCTCTGATGGTGACGGGCCTGGTCGCCGTGCCGGAGGCCGGGCGTGTCCGCGACCTGATCGCGTGGGCACAGTCCGGCCAGGGCTGACGTCACCCGGACGTGTCCGATTGCACTGCCACCATAAGTTACCGGTCGGTACAGTGGACCAAACGTCCACCGCCGGAGGTGTCCAGTGCCGTACCCAACGGACCGCGAACGAGACCGACCGTGGGTGATGCGGACCTACGCGGGGCACTCCTCCGCGGCCGCGTCGAACGAGCTCTACCGACGCAACCTCGCCAAGGGGCAGACCGGCCTCTCGGTGGCGTTCGACCTGCCCACCCAGACCGGCTACGACCCGGACCACCAGCTCTCCCGCGGTGAGGTCGGCAAGGTCGGCGTCCCGGTGTCGCACATCGGCGACATGCGGCGGCTCTTCGACGGCATCCCGCTCGCCGAAGCCAACACGTCGATGACCATCAACGCGCCGGCCATGTGGCTGCTCGCGCTGTACGTCTCCGTGGCGCGCGAGCAGGCCGAGGCCGAGGGGCGGGACGTCGACGAGGTCCTCGCGAAGCTCACCGGCACCACGCAGAACGACATCATCAAGGAGTACCTGTCCCGCGGGACCTACATCTTCCCGCCGGGGCCGAGCCTGCGGCTGATCACCGACGTGATCGCCTGGACCGTGCACCACGTCCCCAAGTGGAACCCGATCAACATCTGCAGCTACCACCTGCAGGAAGCCGGGGCGACGCCGACGCAGGAGGTCGCGTACGCGTTGTGCACCGCAATCGCCGTGCTCGACGCCGTCCGCGACTCGGGGCAGGTCGACGCGGCCGACATGGCGAAGGTCGTCGCGCGGATCTCGTTCTTCGTCAACGCCGGCGTCCGGTTCGTCGAGGAGATGTCCAAGATGCGCGCGTTCACCGCGCTCTGGGACGAGCTGACACGGGACCGGTACGGCGTAACGGATCCCAAGGCCCGGCGGCTGCGCTACGGCGTGCAGGTCAACTCGCTCGGGCTGACCGAGGCCCAGCCGGAGAACAACGTCCAGCGGATCGTGCTCGAGATGCTCGCGGTGTCGCTCTCCCGCGGCGCCCGCGCCCGCGCGATCCAGCTGCCCGCGTGGAACGAAGCCCTCGGCCTGCCGCGGCCGTGGGACCAGCAGTGGGCACTGCGGATGCAGCAGGTGCTCGCGTTCGAGACCGACCTGCTGGAGTACGAGGACATCTTCGACGGCTCGCACGTCATCCAGGCCAAGGTCGACGAGATCATGGCCGGTGCCCGCGAGGAGATCGCCCGCGTCCAGGACCTCGGCGGCGCGGTCGCCGCGGTCGAGAGCGGCTACATGAAGTCGCAGCTGGTCGCTTCGCTGGCCGAGTACCGCCGCGAGATGGAGAACGGCGAACGGGTCCTGGTCGGGGTCAACAAGTTCGACACGACCGAGCCGTCGCCGCTGCAGGCCGAAGGCGCGAAGGCGATCGAGACGATCGACCCCGCCGTCGAGAAGTCCGCCGTCACCGCCATCGAAGAGTGGCGCGCCCAGCGTGACAACGACGCCGTCGAACGGTCGCTGGCCACGCTGAAGGAACGCGCGCAGACCACGGAAAACCTCTTCGAGGCCACTGTGGACTGTGCGCGGGCCGGCGTGACCACCGGCGAGTGGGCCGGCGCGCTGCGCGAGGTGTTCGGTGAATACCGGGCGCCCACCGGGGTTTCCGCCGCCGCGGTCGCCGGCGTGGGCGACGCCGAGCTGGAACGGGTGCGCGCACGGGTCCGGGAAACCGGGGCGGAGCTGGGCGAGCGGCTGCGGATCCTGGTCGGCAAGCCGGGTCTCGACGGGCACTCCAACGGCGCCGAGCAGGTCGCCGTCCGGGCGCGCGACGTCGGCTTCGAGGTCGTCTACCAGGGCATCCGGCTGACGCCCGAGCAGATCGTCGCAGCCGCCGTGCAGGAAGGCGTGCACGTCGTCGGGCTCTCCGTGCTCTCCGGCTCACACCTCGAGGTCGTCCCGCACGTCGTCGACGGCCTGCGTGCCGCGGGGGCGGGTGACGTGCCGGTGATCGTCGGCGGCATCATCCCGCCGGACGACGCCGCGCTGCTGGCCGAACGCGGCGTCGCCCGGGTGTTCACGCCCAAGGACTACGAGCTCACCGGGATCATGGACGGCATCGTCAGCCTGATCCGGGAGCGGCACGGCCTCAGCTGAGTTCCGCCAGGATGTCCTTTGTGGACTTCACGGTGGCGAACTGGTTCGCCAAGTTCGCCGCCGTGACGCGGTAGAGCTCGTCCGCGGTCACCCCCGGCAGGTCGAACGTGAACGTGGCGTCGAGGGCGAAAGTGACGTCGTAGCCGAGGTTCCCGCCCATCCGCGCGGTGGTCTCGCAGCAGAAGTTCGTCTGGATGCCGGCCAGGACGAAGCTGGTGATGCCGCGCTTGCGCAGCCACCCGTCGAGGTCGACGTCGCCGATGAAGGCCGAATTGACCTGCTTGCCGAAGACGAGGTCCGGCCGCGCGCCGTCGAGCTCGGGCTTGAAGTCGTTGCCCGGCTGACCGGGCCGCAGCGGCGAACCGGGCTTCGGCGAATCGTGGTGCACGAGCACCACCGGGAGCCGCCGCTCCTGCCACGCGTCGAGCAGGGCCTTCATGTTCGCTTCGGCGCCCGGGTTGTTGCGCGGGCCCCAGAACTCCGGGTCGTCGAACCCGCGCTGGACGTCGATCAGGATGAGTGCCGTTTCGGTCATGCCGTCGAGTCTCGGGGTCTCCGATGCCCGAGGGGAGTGGCAGAAGACGCGCGATACGGTACTTTTCTGCCATGCGCACGATCGGCGTCGTCCTCCTGCCCGGCACCCGGATGTTCGACCTCGCGGTGATCGGCGAGGTCTGGGGCCAGGACCGGACCGACAGCGGGATCGGCCCGTTCACCCTCCGGCTGTGCAGCCCGGGCCGGGTGCGGACACCCGCGTCGCCGTTCGGGGACGTCGCGGCCACGCACGGCCTTGCCGGGCTCGACGGCTGCGACCTCGTGCTGGCGCCGGGCCGCGACGACCCTCTTGCCCCGGTGCCCGCGTCGGCGGTCACGGCGTTGCGGCGGGCCCACCGAGACGGGCGCACGGTCGCCGGGCTGTGCTCCGGCGCGTTCACACTGGCCGCCGCCGGCCTGCTCGACGGCCGCCCGGCGACCACGCACTGGCGCGACCTCGACGCCCTCGCCCGCGTCGCCCCGCGGGCGGATCTGCAGCGTGACGTGCTCTACACCGACGACCGCGGGGTCCTGACGTCCGCGGGCGTCGTCGGCGGCCTCGACCTCTGCCTGTACCTGGTCCGGCGCGACCACGGTGCCGACGTCGCCGCCCGGCTGGCGCGCCGGCTGGTGATGCCGCCGGCACGCGAGGGCGGCCAGCGCCAGTACGTCGACAACCCGTTGCCGCCGTCGGCGGCCCAGCCCGGCATGGCGTCCACAATGGACTGGGCGCTGGCCCGTCTCGGATCCGGGATCGGCGTCGAGGACCTGGTCGGGCACGCGCGGATGAGCGAGCGGACGTTCCACCGCGAGTTCGCGGCGGCCACCGGCGTCACCCCGGGGCGCTGGCTGCGCGTCCAGCGCGTCCGGTACGCGCAGCGCCTGCTGGAGACGACGGCGCTGCCGGTCGAGCGCGTCGCCGAGCGATCGGGGCTGGGCACGGCGGCCAACCTGCGCCGGCGGATGCGCGCCGAGGTCGGGGTCGGCCCGGACGGTTACCGGCGCACCTTTCGGTCCGGAGGGGCTACGGTCGGGGAATGTACGAGCACCTCCAGCTGAGCCGGGACGGCGACACCGTCACGATCACCATGAACCGGCCGGCGCGGCGCAACTCGCTGTCCGCGGACCACCTCGCCGAGCTGCTCGCCGCGTTCCGCGCGGCGGGGACGTCCGATGCGACCGGCATCGTGCTGGCGGGCGCGGGCCCGGTGTTCTCCGCGGGGCACGACTTCGGCGACGTGGCCGCCCGCGACCTGATGGGCGTGCGCGAACTGCTCACGTTGTGCACGGACCTGATGAAGACGATGCAGTCGATCCCGCAGGTGGTCATCGCGCGGGTGCACGGCCTGGCCACCGCGGCGGGCTGTCAGCTCGTGGCGTCGTGCGACCTGGCCGTCGCCGCCGAGTCGGCGGGCTTCGCGCTGCCGGGTGGCAAGGGCGGCTGGTTCTGCCACACGCCGGCGGTCCCGGTCGCTCGCTCGATCGGCCGCAAGCGGCTGATGGAGCTGGCGCTGACGGGCGATGCCATCGACGCGGCGACCGCGCTCGACTGGGGCCTGGTCAACCGGGTGGTGCCCGACGATCATCTCGACGACGCCGTCGGGGACCTGCTGTCGCGGGCCACGCGCGGCAGCCGCGCCAGCAAGTCGATGGGCAAGGTGACGCTGTACGCCCAGCTCGACCGGCCCGAGGCCGACGCGTACGCGATCGCGCTGGAGGTCATGGCGGCGGCGTCCCAGCTGCCCGGCGCCCGCGAAGGCATGGCGGCGTTCCTCGAGAAGCGCAAGCCCGCCTGGCCCGACTGAACCTTCCCCGGCTCCGGCCGGGTTTCTTCGTGCCGGCAGCCCATACCATACGGTATGGTATGGCCATGGTGGGCAAACGGGATTGGCTGGACGCGGGACTGGTGCTGCTGGCGGAGCAGGGCGCGCCTTCGGTGACCATCGAGCGGCTCACCGAGCGGCTCGGGCTGTCGAAAGGCTCCTTCTACCACCACTTCAAGGGCATGAGCGGCTACCGCACCGCGCTGCTGGAGCACTTCGAGGCCGAACGCACCACGCGGTTCGTGGAGCAGGCCGAAGCGGCGGAGGGGGATCGGCTGAGCGCGTTGCTGAGGCTCGTCCTCGCGCCGGGACCCGGGCCGGAGCTCGAGATCGCCGTCCGGGCGTGGGCCCTGCAGGACGCCGAAGCCAGGGCGGTCCAGGAGCGCGTGGACTCCGCCCGGGTGGCCTACCTGGCCGAGATCAGCGGCGACGCCGGCCTCGCGCAGGCGCTGTACCTGGTCGTCGTCGGGGCGGGGCAGGTCGTGCCGCCGCTGACCGGCCGGCAGCTCAAGAACGCACTGGAACTCGTACTGGGGAGAAGGAAATGACCGAGCCATACGCCGAAGGCGCCGATTACGTCGAGTTCAAGGAGATCGAGAGCGAGAACAGCCTGCGCGAGTTCGTCGCGGGCGTCTTCGGGTGGTCGCCGGCCTGGGTGAAGGTCCTGTTCGGCGTCCGGTACGTGCTCGCGAAGGCGTTGCGGCTCGACACCGCGTCCGTCCCGCGGACCGGCCGGCTCCGGCCCGAGGACGTCGGCTTCGCGCCCGGCGACCGGGTCGCGTTCTTCACCGTCCGGGCCGGCGATCCGGAGCGGTACCTGGTGGCGGGCGTGGACGACAGCCACCTGACCGGGTACCTGACGGTCGAAGCGGTGCCGCGCGGCTTCCGGCTCGGCACGATCGTGCACTTCCACAACCGCGTCGGCCCGGCCTACTTCGCGCTGATCAAGCCGTTCCACCACCTGGTGATCCGCGGGATGCTCAGGGCTGGTGCCGCTCGGCCAGCATGAGCTGCGCCCACGCGGCGATCGACTGCGCGTCGGTGATGTCGCCCGCGAGGATCATCTTCTCGACGTCCGCGCGGGCGAACCACGCGCTGCGCATGTCCTGCTCCTCGTGCTCGCGCTCCGGCTCGCCCTCGGTGAGGTCCGTGGCGAGGAACACCCAGCCGCGCTGGCTGCTCATGCCGGCCGCGACGTCGAGCTTGCCGAGCGGGACCATCGAGCCGGCGCTCAGCCCGGTCTCCTCGCGCAGCTCGCGCGCGGCGAGCTCGGCCGGCGGCACGTCCGCCAGGTCCGGCGCGGTGCCCTGGGGGAACTCCCAGCGCCGCTCGCCGAGCGGGTAGCGGAACTGCTCGACCAGCCGGAACCGGTCGCCGTCCTGGGCGATGACCAGCGCGTACGCCGGCTTGTCGATCACGCCGTAGATGCCCGGCGAGCCGTCGGAGCGGCGGATCTCGTCTTCCCGCACCGTCATCCAGTTGTTCCGGTACACCTCGCGGGACGCGACACGCTGAATGGGGTCCACGCACCCAGTATCACCGACCCTGTCCTACCCTCCTCGGGTGCGTCTCGTGATCGCGCGGTGCCAGGTCGACTACGCCGGCCGGCTGACCGCCCACCTACCGATGGCCACCCGCCTGTTGCTCGTCAAGTCCGACGGCTCGGTGTCGGTGCACTCCGACGACCGTGCGTACAAGCCGTTGAACTGGATGAGCCCGCCCTGCTGGCTGATCGAGGACGGCAAGCTCTGGATCGTCGAGAACAAGCAGGGCGAGAAGCTGGTGATCTCGATCGAGGAGGTCTTCCACGACTACTCCCAGGCCCTGGGCGCGGAACCGGGCCTGCAGAAGGACGGCGTCGAAGCGCACCTGCAGGAATTGCTGGCCGAGCACATCAAGACCCTCGGCGACGGCTACACGCTGGTCCGCCGCGAATTCCCCACGGCGATCGGCCCGGTCGACATCATGGCCCGCGACGCCGACGGCCGTTCGGTGGCGGTCGAGATCAAGCGCCGCGGCGAAATCGACGGCGTCGAGCAGCTGACGCGTTACCTGGAACTGCTCAACCGCGACCCGCTCCTGGCGCCGGTGCAGGGCGTCTTCGCGGCCCAGATCATCAAGCCGCAGGCCCGAACGCTGGCCGAGGACCGCGGCATCCGCTGCTTGACGCTGGACTACGACGAGCTCCGCGGCATCGAGTCCGACGAGTTCCGGCTGTTCTGAGGTGTCCGACGTGGAGCCGGGCCGGTACGTCCACCACAAGGGCGGCGAGTACGAGGTGCTCGGAGTGGCCCGGCACAGCGAGACCGAAGAAGAGCTGGTGGTGTACCGGGCGCTGTACGGCGAGCGGGGCCTGTGGGTCCGCCCGGCGCCGATGTTCACCGAGACCGTCGAGACACCGGCCGGCCGGGTCCCGCGCTTCCGGCGGGTGGCGGACCGGGGCCCGTTGAAAAATTGACCTTCCGGCTGCCCGAAGGGGCGGTCTCGGGGCCGATACCGAATCGATGCCGAAATCGACGTATCTCATCCGTTGATTGTTGCTCCGCCAGGAAATCGTTAACCCGATAGGTCGGTGCGCAGTGGACAGATACTTTTCATCGCCATTTGTGCGCTGTTCGGGTGAGTTCGGGATCTTATTCGCCGGTGCCGTGCGACACTCGATTCGAGGGGTTCCGCCGGTGCGTCCGGCGTGGCCGGAGGGTGGTGCGCTCGGCCGTCTTTCTTCGTCGTGCCAACGTTTCAGTCCGCCTTTGAGCTCGTGGTGTGCATGTCATCCGGCCGGCGTGCGCGCATTTTCGCCTGCACGGAGGAGGAAGTCATGCGTTATCGCCCACTCGGTTCCGATCCGGCCGACCCGCGCCTGGGCCGGTTCATTCCGGACGACTGGCGGCACGTGGAAAGGTATCCGCTCGGCGCGCTGGCCGACGAAGACCGGCCCACCCGGTCGCCGGTCGTGATCGGCGTCAACTGGTACTCGGCGTTCGACCAGCCGGAACAGGACGAGACGTCCGGCGAATTCTTCATCGCGAAGGCCGGCGTCAAGAAACTCGGCCACATCCGCGGCGGCCACTGCGTGTGCCTCGAGCCGGGCGGCACCCCGGACACCGACGCCTGGTACGCGTTCTACGACCAGGGCCACGAAGGCGCCTGCGTCGGCTTCGGCTGGTCGCGGTGCATGTCGATCTTCAACGGCAGCGAGTACGCGGCCCGCTGGCTCTGGGACTCGGCCAAGAAGCGTGACGAGTGGCCCGAAACCAACCCCGGCGACGAGAACGGCACGTCGGTCCGGGCCGCGGCCGAGGTGCTCAAGGACACCGGGCACGTCCTGTGGGACGAGTCCTACGAGGGCGACGACTGGCACGCCCGGGAGAAGTACACCCCCGAGGCCAAGCAGGGCCTCAAGGCGTTCCGCTGGGCGAAGTCGGTCGACGACGTGCACGCCGTGCTCGCCAACCCGCGTGCCGACGAGCTCGGTGCCGTGCCGCTGCTCAATTCCTGGGGCCCGGGCTTCCCGCACCGGACCTACCTGCCCGACGCCGTGCTCGCCAAGCTGATCGAGGAGGACGGCGAGATTGCGGTACCGACCGACCGGTGATTCCAGCCGCTCCCGCGGCGCGTGAACGAGGGCGCGTTTCCCCTGGTGGTGACCGGGGGAGGCGCGCCCTCCGGCCTTTGTGGACGCGTCAGCGTGCCGACCCTGAATCCATGCAGTACTGTCCGGATCCGACAGGGTGGCGGTGATTCCTGTCGGATCCTGTCCTGTTTGAAAACACACTGCCGGAGGTGGGTCGGGTGCTCGTCCTAGCCGATGCGAACCTGCGACTCGACGCGAGTGCGATCGACTACATCGAATTGGCGTTCTACTTCGTGCTCGTGCTCGGTATCGGGTACCTGGCGCGGCGGCAGGTGTCGAGCAGCCTCGACTTCTTCCTGTCCGGCCGCTCGCTGCCCGCCTGGGTCACCGGCTTGGCGTTCATTTCGGCGAACCTCGGCGCGGTCGAAGTCATGGGCATGTCGGCGAACGGGGCCAAGTACGGCCTGCCGACCGTCCACTACTTCTGGATCGGCGCCATCCCGGCGATGCTGTTCCTCGGCATCGTGATGATGCCGTTCTACTACGGCTCGAAGGTCCGCAGCGTCCCGGAATTCATGCGGCGGCGCTTCGGCAAGCCGGCCCACCTGGTCAACGGCGTCAGCTTCGCCGCCGCCCAGATCCTGATCGCGGGCGCGAACCTGTTCCTGCTGGCCAGCGTCGTCAAGCTGCTCCTCGGCTGGCCGCTGTGGGTGTCGATCGTCGTCGCCGCCGCGATCGTGCTCTCCTACACCGCGCTCGGCGGCCTCTCCGCCGCGATCTACAACGAGGTCCTGCAGTTCTTCGTCATCGTCATCGCGCTGGTGCCGCTGACGATCATCGGCCTGGTCAAGGTCGGCGGCTGGCAGGGCCTGGTCGACAAGGTGACCAACAGCCCGGGCGGGTCGGCGCAGCTGCACTCGTGGCCCGGTGACAACCTGACCGGCTTCGGCAACAACATCCTGTCGATCCTCGGCATCGTGTTCGGCCTCGGGTTCGTGCTCTCGTTCGGCTACTGGACGACGAACTTCGTCGAGGTCCAGCGCGCGATGGCGTCGAAGAGCATGTCGGCCGCGCGGCGCACGCCGATCATCGGCGCGTTCCCGAAGATGCTGGTCCCGTTCATCGTGATCATCCCCGGCATGATCGCCGCGGTCACCGTGTCGGAGTACGTGAAGGACAAGCAGGTCCTGCTGGACGGCGGCACCGCCGAGAGCGGTGTCACGTTCAACAACGCGCTCCTGCTGCTGATGCGCGACCTGCTGCCGAACGGCATGCTCGGCATCGCCATCGCCGGTCTGCTGGCCTCGTTCATGGCCGGCATGGCGGCGAACCTGAGCTCGTTCAACACCGTCTTCACGTACGACATCTGGCAGACGTACGTGAAGAAGGACAAGCCGGACCACTACTACCTGAACCTCGGCCGCGTGGTGACCTCGGCCGGCACGATCCTCGCGATCGGCACGGCGTTCATCGCGTCGCAGTCCAGCAACATCCTGGACTACCTGCAGGACCTGTTCTCGTTCTTCAACGCGCCGCTGTTCGCGACCTTCATCCTCGGCATGTTCTGGAAGCGGATGACCCCGCACGCCGGCTGGAGCGGCCTGGTGCTCGGGACCGCGTCCGCGATCACCGTCTGGGGCCTGTCGAAGGCCGGGGTGCTGGGCCTGACCGGCCAGGGCATCAGCTTCGTCGCCGCGGGGACCGCGTTCGTCGTCGACATCGTGGTGAGCGTCGTCGTCTCGCTGGCGACCCGGCCGAAGCCGGACGAGGAACTGGTCGGTCTGGTCTACTCGCTCACGCCGAAGGAAACGCGTCAGCACGACTCGACCGGCGAGAACGCGGGCTGGTACCGCAAGCCGGGCCTGCTCGCGGGCATCGTGCTCGTCCTGACCATCGCCCTGAACGCCATCTTCTAGGAGACCGGAATGGCTACCGAGTCGCAGCCGCGCGCACACAAGGCAGGCGCCTTCGACATCCGGCTGATCATCGCCCTGCTGATCGGCGTCTACGGCGTCATCCTCACCGTCATGGGCATCGGCTTCACCTCCGACGACGACATCAAGAAGGCCGCCGACGTCAACATCAACCTGTGGGCCGGGATCGGCATGCTGGTGGTCTCCGCGCTGTTCGTCACCTGGGCCCTGGTCCGGCCGCTCGTCGTGCCGGCCGAGCCCGAGACCGAGAGCGACGACACACCGGCCGTCGCGGGCGAATAGCCGGGTTGTCCGGACAGCGGCGCGAGGGTGCCGCTACCGTGCTCCGCGTGCTCCCAGACGTTCGGCGCCGCCGTCTCCCGAAGCTGTTCCTGCTGGTCACCGCGCTCGCGCTGCCGCTGACGGCGTGCGGGCAGGACCTCGGCAAGTCCAACTTCGCCCGGACGACGGTGCCCGCGGCGGCCGGCTCCGGCCAGGTCGCCGACGGCCCGATCACCGACGCCGCCGTGGCGGCCGGCGTGCTCCGCACGATCCAGCCGTGCCAGTTCCTGACGAAGGCCGCCCTCGGCACCTTGGGCCTCGGCACGGTCGAGGACGACCCGTCGCCGTCGTCCATCGCCTTCGACACCTGCAGCAACAAGGTGAAGGACCCGGGCGGCAAGGAGATCCGGCTCGAACTCGAGATCGGCAGCACGGTGGTGCCGCGGGCCGACAAGACGGCCGGGGTGGTCGGCGGGCTGCCGCTGCGCGTGAACAAGACGGGCGACACCGACTGCACCGTCGCGGCGATGACGGCGCTGAACCCGGACGTGGGGCTCGCGGTGTCGGTCACCTACGCCGGTGAACCCTGCCGTCCCGGGCAGGCGTTCGCCGACGCCGTCGTCCAGAAGCTGCACAACTCGCCGGAGAAGTACTCGACGCCAGCGGGCACCGTGCTGACCGCCGATCCGTGCGCGATGGCCGACACCGCGGCGGTGACCGCCCCCGTGCCGTCGGCGAAGCCCGCGCCCTCGGGCCTGCACTCGTGCGAGTGGCGGGACCGGGGCCCGGCGGTGACGGTCGGGTTCCGGCCCGGCCTGCCGCCGCTCGTCGGCGACGGTTACTCCAAGGTGGACCTCGGCAACGGCGTGACCGGCTTCCAGAAGCAGGGGACCGGGGGTTCGGCCCGGTGCAAGGTCGAGTGGCAGCACCGGCCGTGGCAGGGCGACGACGTCGAACTGGCCCAGGTGGACTACCAGGGCTATGCCGACAACGACAGCGATCCGTGCGGCAAGGCGGTGGCCGTCGCGAAGAACGTGGTCACCAAGCTCCCCCGGCCCTGATCTGGCGGCGGGCGGCGCGGAGAGGTAGGAAGAGGGCACCCCACCCGCCGATGTGCCGGAGGCTGCCGTGAAGAAGATCATCAACGATCCGGCGAACGTGGTCGCCGAGTCGCTGCGGGGGCTCGCCGCCGCGCACGCGGACATCCTCCGCGTCCAGTACGACCCGGACGTCGTGGTCAGAGCCGACGCTCCGGTCACGGGCAAGGTCGCCGTCATCTCCGGCGGCGGGTCCGGGCACGAACCGCTGCACGGCGGCTTCGTCGGCCCCGGCATGCTCGCCGCGGCGGTCCCCGGCGCGGTGTTCACCTCGCCGACGCCGGACGCGGTGCAGGCCGCGGTCACCGCGACCACCGGTGAAGCGGGCGCGCTGCTCATCGTGAAGAACTACACCGGCGACGTGCTGAACTTCGAGACGGCCGCCGAGCTCGCCGCCGCCGAGGGCCTCGAGGTGCGCAGCGTCGTGATCGACGACGACGTCGCGGTCAAGGACTCGACCTACACCGCGGGCCGCCGCGGGGTCGGCGGCACGGTGCTGCTGGAGAAGATCACCGGCGCCGCCGCCGAGCGCGGGGACTCCCTCGACGCCGTCACCGCGCTGGCGCAGAAGGTGATCGGCCAGGTCCGGTCGATCGGTGTCGCCCTCACCGCGCCGACCGTGCCGCACGCCGGCACTCCCAGCTTCGACCTCGACGAGAACGAGGTCGAGTTCGGCATCGGCATCCACGGCGAGCCCGGCCGCGAGCGCATCCCGGCCGAGCCGGCCGACGAGCTGGTGGCGCGGATGGTCGAGGCGGTCGTATCGGATCTGCCGTTCGCCTCCGGCGACCGCGTGCTGCTGTTCACCAACTCGATGGGCGGCACCCCGCTCGTCGAGCTCTACCTGGCCCACGGCATCGCCGAGCGGCTGCTGGCCGACCGGGGGATCGTGGTCGAGCGCCGGCTGGTCGGCCCGTACATCACCAGCCTCGAGATGCAGGGGATGAGCCTGACGTTGCTCAAACTGGACGACGAGCTGACCGAGCTCTGGGACGCCCCGGTCAACACCGCGGCCCTGCGGTGGGGGCTCTGATGGCCTGCACGGCCGAGGGGGTCGCGGCGGCCGTGCGCGCCGCCGCGGCGGTGGTCGCCGAGCACCGCGTGGAACTGATCGACCTCGACCGCGCGATCGGCGACGGCGACCACGGCGAGAACCTCAACCGCGGCTTCGCGGCCGTCGTGGCGGCGCTCGACGCGGGTGTGCCGGACACGCCGGGCGGGGTGCTGAAGCTCGTCGCGACGACGTTGATCTCCAAGGTCGGCGGAGCGGCGGGTCCGTTGTACGGCACGGCTTTCCTGCGTGCCTCGGCCAAGCTCGGCGCCGTTGACACCCTCGACGTCCCGGGGCTGGTGGACGCGCTGCGTGCCGGCCTCGAAGGCGTCCAGGCCCGCGGCAAGGCCGTGGGCGGCGACGCGACCATGGTCGACGCCCTGATCCCCGCGGTCGCGGCCGCGGAGAAGGCGGCCGGGGATGGCGGCGACGTCGCCGCGGTGCTGACCGCGGCGGCCGACGCGGCCGACACCGGCGCGGAGTCCACAGTGGACCTGGTACCGCGGAAGGGCCGGGCGTCCTACCTCGGCGAGCGCGCGGTCGGGCACCTGGATCCCGGCGCCCGGTCGTCGGCGCTGCTGCTGCGCGCGTTCGTGGAGGCCGCCCGGTGAGCGTGGGAATCGTGCTCGTTTCGCACAGCGCCAAGCTCGCCGAAGGCCTGGCCGAGCTGGCCGCCCAGATGGCACCGGACGTCACCATCCATCCCGCCGGCGGCCTCTCCGACGGCTCGATCGGCACGGACTACGACGAGGTCGTCGCCGCCACCCAGCGCGCCGACTCCGGCGACGGCGTCGTGCTGCTCTACGACCTGGGCAGCGCGCAGATGACGGCCGAGCTCGCCGTCGAATCGCTGGCCGACCCCTCGGCCGCGATCGTCGCGGACGGCCCGCTGGTCGAGGGCGCGATCGCGGCGGCGGTCGCCGCGCAGGCCGGGCGGGATCGCCAGGCGGTGGCCGAGGCCGCCGCGGCGGCCGGCCTCCCCGAGGACCTGGCGCCCGCCGAGGCCCCGGCCGACGCCGCCGAAATCGAGCTGGAGCTGCACAACGAGGTCGGCCTGCACGCCCGGCCCGCCGCGGTGCTGGTGCGCACGCTCAGCGAGTTCGACGCCGAGGTGACCGTGCGGCTCGGCGATCAGGAGGCCGACGGCCACAGTGTGCTGGCCCTGATGTCGCTCGGCGCGCGCCAGGGCGACCGGATCCGCGTGCGGGCGCGCGGGCCGCAGGCTTCCGCCGCGCTGGAGAAGGCGAAGGAGCTGGTGGACGGCAATTTCGGCGAGTGAAGCCGACGTCGCCGACCGGGTGACTTGCGCGGTACTGACTCGATTCCGTCTGGGCTTCGGTGGTACCGCGTGGCAGTATCGAGGCCAATTACCGGCGAGTAACATCTCTGGAGGCCTCAATGGCGCGGGACATCTCGACGGTCGGTGTGGTCGGCCTGGGCACCATGGGGGCCGGCATCGCCGAAGTGCTCGCGCGCAGCGGGCTCGACGTCGTCACGGTCGAGCTCGACGAGGCGGGCGTCGCGCGCGGCCGCGGCCACCTCGAGCACTCCACCGAACGGGCGCTCTCCGGCGGCAAGCTGGACGCGCCCGGGCGTGCGGCGCTGCTGGGCCGGATCCGGTACAGCACGTCGCTGTCGGATCTGTCCGAAGTGGACCTGGTGATCGAGGCGATCCCGGAGAGCCTCGAGCTGAAGGCCGACGTCTTCGCCGAGCTGGACAAGATCACCCGGCCCGAAGTGGTCTTCGCGTCCAACACGTCGTCGCTGTCGATCACCGAGATCAGCGTGCACACCGCGCGGCCCGGCAAGGTCGTCGGCATGCACTTCTTCAACCCGGCCCCGGTGCTGAAGCTCGTCGAGATCGTCAAGACGGTGGTGACCGAGCCGGACGTGGTCGCCGAAGTGGTCGAGTTCGCCGAGCGGCTCGGCAAGGTGCCGGTGGTGATCGGCGACCGCGCCGGGTTCATCGCCAACGCGCTGCTGTTCGGTTACCTCAACCACGCGGTGCGGATGTACGAGCAGCGCTACGCCACCCGCGAGGACCTCGACGCCGCGATGCGCTTCGGCTGCGGTTACCCGATGGGCCCGCTCGCGCTGCTCGACCTGATCGGGCTGGACACCGCGAACGAAATCCTCGACACGATGTACCACCAGTCCCGCAACCGCCTGCACGCGCCGGCGCCGCTGCTCAAGCAGATGATCACGGCGGGGCTGCTGGGCCGCAAGACCGGCCGGGGCTTCTACACCTACGACGCCCCGGACTCGCCCAACGTGGTCTCCTCCGGTGTCGTGTCGACGGTGGACGGTGTCCCGCCGCGCCCGGTGGCGCGGGTCGGTGTGGTCGGCACCGGAACGATGGCGACCGGCATCGCGGAGGTGTTCGCCAAGCGCGGCCTGGACGTCGTGCTGCGCGCTCGTAGCCTGGAGAAGGCGCAGGCGTCCGTGGCGAAGGTGAAGAAGTCACTCGACAAGGCCGTGGTCAAGGGCAAACTGTCCGAAGAGGACGCCGCGTCGGCGCTGGCGCGGATCACCCCGGTGACCGAGTTCGAGGCCCTGGCCGACGTCGACCTGGTCGTCGAGGCGGTGGCCGAGGAACTGCCGGTCAAGCAGGCGGTGTTCGCGGCGCTGGACGAAGTGGTCCGCCCCGGCGCGGTCCTGGCGACGACGACGTCTTCGCTGCCGGTGATCGAGTGCGCGGCCTCGACGACCCGGCCGTCCGACGTGATCGGTCTCCACTTCTTCAACCCGGCCCCGGTGATGAAGCTCGTCGAAGTGGTGTCGACGATCGCGACGGCCCCGGACGTGGTGGCAACGGCGAGCGCGGTCTGCGCCGCGGTGGGCAAGCACGCGGTGCACTGCGGCGACCGCGCGGGCTTCATCGTCAACGCGTTGCTGTTCCCGTACCTCAACGACGCGGTGAAGATGCTGGAGGCCCACTACGCGGCCGCGGACGACATCGACACGGCCATGAAGGTCGGCTGCGGCCTGCCGATGGGCCCGTTCGAGCTGCTGGACGTCGTCGGCCTCGACGTCTCCCTGGCCATCCAGCGGACCCTGTACAACGAGTTCCGCGAGGAAGGCTTCGCGCCGGCGCCGTTGCTGGAGCACCTCGTGACCGCGGGGCGGCTGGGCCGGAAGACCGGAAAGGGCTTCAAGGACTACTGATCACGGTTCCCGCCGCGTTGTAGACGGTGACCGCCGTGCCCGTGGTGATGTCCGAGTAACGCCGGAGCCGCCGCACGTGCTGTAGCCATGGCTGGTCGCCCGGCGCACGGCGGCCGTTGCCCCGCTGCCCGGATCGTGATCGTCCGGCTCAGCGTCCGGCCACCTCGCCGAGGACCGGTTTCACGTCGAGCACGGGGGTGCCGTCGATGGCTTCCAAGCCCGTGACCGTCAGCACGCCGTCCTCGACCGCCGTCACCGTGACCGTGTGGAGGCCGATCGGGTTGGGGCGGTCCGGCGAGCGCGTCGAGAACACCCCGGTGCTCGGCCGGTCCCGGTCGCCGCGGGGGTGGACCGCCTGGACGTCGCGGTCCGCCTCGTGCAGCCACGTCAGGAGGACCAGGCGGTCGCCCGGCCGGAGGTCGGCGGCCGCCGGGGTGAACTCCGGGGCGAACACCACCCGGGACGGCGGCGCGCCCTCGTCGCCCTGCTTCGGGGCCGCCGAGCGGTCCGTCAGGGGCGACTCGATGCGCGCCACCGGGCGCACCTGGTAACTCGTCACCGGTAGTAGCCCTCGACCGGGACGCGGGCCTCGTCGAACAGCGCGGGGCCCTCCATCTTGTGCTTGCCCCACGTGAGCGGCGGGCGCAGCGTGAGGAACTGCTCCGTCGACAGCGCGTAGACGACGCGGCCGAGCCCGGACCGTTCGATCGCGCCGGTGCACATCCCGCACGGCTGCGTACTGGTGAACATCGTCGTGGCCGCCGCGGTCTCCGGGTCCAGGTTCTGCGCCGCCCAGCGGGCCAGCTTCAGTTCCGGGTGGGCCGTGATGTCGTTGTCGGTCAGCGAGGTGTTGCGGTCCTCGGCCAGGATCTTGCCGTCGGCGTCGGCCAGCAGCGAGCCGAACGGCGGGTTGCCGTGTTCCTCGCGCGCTTCGCGGGCGAGCTCGATCGCCCGCCGCAGCAGGGTTTCTTCGGTGTCCTTCACCGGTTCTCCTTCCAGGACGCGGCCACCGCCGCGAGGTCTCGCCACGCCACCTCCGGGCGCAGCGTTTCGGCCGGGTCCGAGTCGAACGGGTCGAGCACGACGGTGTCCGCCCCCATCGCCCGCAACTGCCCCAGGTCCTCGAGGACCTGGTCGAGCGTGCCTTCCCCGGCCCGCCGGTCCGGCCCGGACACCGGCGCCGCCGTCACGCGCAACAGGATCCGCGGCGCGAACGCCGGCAGCGGCCGGTCGCCCGCCAGCTTTTCCAAGCGCCCCAGCGTTTCCCGGAACCCGGCCATCGTCAGCCGCAGCGGGTGCCACGCGTCGCCGAGCTCCAGCGCACGGCGCAGCCCGGCGTCGCTGTGCCCGCCCAGCCACAGCGGGATCGGATCCACGCGGTAGTCGTCGCGCTCGGCCCACGCCGCGCGGATCGTCCGCAGGTACTCGCTGGTGAGCTTGCCCCGCTGCTCGAACGGCACGCCCAGCGCGTCGAACTCCTGCTTCGCCCAGCCGATCCCGGCACCGAGCACGAGCCGGCCGCCGCTGAGCTCGTCGAGGTTCGCCGCCATCCGCGCCACCAGTAGGGGATGCCGGTACGGCACCACGAGCACCGTGGTGCCCAGCCGGACTCGCTGCGTGAGCCCGGCCAGCCACGACAACGTCGTGAACGGCTCGTAGAACGGCGCCGGGTACTGCCCGGCCACGTCCGGCGTGATGGCGACGTGGTCGGACACCATCAGCAGCTCGTAGCCGAGCCCTTCCACCGTCTGTGCCCAGGCGCGCAGGACGCCCGGGTCCGTGCCAGGCCCGAAATTGGGGACGTTCACGCCGATCTTCACCGCACGAGGCTATCGACGTTTTGCCCGGATCCGGAAGAGAGCGATCACGGCGTTCGGCCCGTTCCGCCGTGGATCCCACGGTATGTTCGGCGGATGACCGCGAGTCTCGATCCGACGGACTGGGCCATCCTGGCCGAGCTCCAGCGCGACGCCCGGCTGCCGCTCACCGAGCTCGGCCGCCGGGTGAACCTCAGCGCGTCCGCGGCGACCGAACGGCTCCGGCGGCTCGAGACCGCCGGCGTGATCAGCGGCTACCGCGCGGAAATCGACCTCGGCAAGGTGGGCTACCCGGTGCTCGCCGTGGTCCGGCTCAAGTACCCGGGCAGCCGGCACGAGCCGCTGCACAAGCTGCTCGGCGACCGCTCCGAGATCCTCGAATGCCTGCGCACCACCGGCGACGACTGCTACACGCTCAAGATCGCCGCGGCCTCCATGGCCCACCTCGAGCAGACGGTGGACGAGCTGGCCCAGTTCGGCAGCACGACCACGAACCTCGTCTACAGCCAGACCCTGCCCTACCGCGGACCGCGGGAGCCGGCCCGTGACCTCGGTGCCTGACCGCATTGTCATCGTCGGCGTGACGGGCTCGGGCAAGTCGACGCTCGCGGCCCGGATCGCCGAGCGGACCGGCCTGCCCTTCCACGCCGCGGATGACATCGGCTGGCAGCCGGGCTGGGTCGGCACCCCCGAGGAGGAACAGCGCCGCCGGATCGCCGAGGTGTGCGCACAGGAGCGCTGGATCCTCGACGCCGTCTACAGCTCGTGGCAGGATATCGTCCTGCCCCGCACGCAGCTGATCGTGGGCCTCGACTACCCGCGCTGGCTTTCGCTGGGCCGCCTGGTGCGCCGGACGGTGGTGCGGACGGTGACGCGCAAGCGCATCTGCAACGGGAACGTCGAGTCGTTGCGCCAGGTGTTCTCCGCCGACTCGATCATCCGCTGGCACTTCAGGTCGTTCGCGCGCAAGCGGGCCCGCATCCGGGCGTGGGCCGTCGAGTCGCCCGGCCCGGTCGTCGTCCGGCTGACGTCCCCGCGCAAGACCCGCCGCTGGCTCGAGACCCTCTGAGATCAGGCGCCCGGCGGCAGCAGCGGACCACCGCTCCAGTGCTGGAACACCAGGTTGGTGTGGACGCGGGCGACCTCGTCGCGCGCGGTCAGCTCGTCGAGGACCAGCCGCTGCAGCTCCCCGGCGGAGCTGGTCGCGACGTGCGCGAGGAAGTCGTCCGGCCCGGTCAGGTGGTAGACCGCCCGCACCTCCGGCAAGGACAGCAGGTGCTCGATGAACGGGTCCACCAGCGGCCGCCGGTGCGGTCGGACCTGCACGAACAGGAACGCCTCCAGCGGCCGCCCGAGCTTCGCCGCGTCGACCGACGCGTGCTGGCCGGTGATCACGCCGGTGTCCCGCAGCCGGGCGACGCGGTCCAGGCACGTCGACGGCGCGATGCCGACCGCGGCCGCCAGGTCCTTGTTGGTGATCCGGGCATCGTTCTGCAACAAGCGCAGGATTTCGAGATCGACCGGACTCAGTTCGACGGAAGCGGACATTGCCGAATGATATCCGAGAGTGTTGCTCTCGGTCCGGTGAAAGCTCGACCATGCTGGCATGACTTCCTCGCTGCGCACGCGGGCCGTCCATGCCGGCCGTGACGATCTCACGGACCTCGGCGTGCACGCCGCTCCGCTCGACCTGTCCACGACCTACCCGTCCCGCGACAGTGCCGCCGAAGCCGCCCGGATCGACGCCTTCGCCGCCGGCGCCGAACTCGACGGGCCGCCGATCTACGGCCGGGTGGGCAACCCGACCGTCGAACGGTTCGAGCGCGCGCTCGCCGAGCTCGAAGGCTTCGACCACGGCGTCGCGTTCGCCAGTGGCATGGCCGCCGTCTCGGCCTGCCTGCTTTCCGCGGTGGCGCAGGGGAAACGCCACGTCGTCGCCGTGCGCCCGCTGTACGGCTGCAGCGACCACCTGCTCGAGTCCGGGCTGCTCGGCACGGAGGTCACCTGGGCCGCACCCGAGGACGTGACCGCCGCGCTGCGGCCGGACACCGGCCTGGTGTTCGTCGAGACGCCGGCGAACCCGACCCTGGTCGAGGCTGACATCGCCGAGCTGGCTCGTGCCTGTGGCGAGGTGCCTCTCCTGGTGGACAACACGTTCGCGACCCCGGTCCTGCAGCGGCCCGGCCGCCACGGCGCCCGGATGGTGCTGCACAGCGCGACGAAGTTCCTCGGCGGCCACGGCGACGTGATGGGCGGGATCGTCGCATGCGACGCGCCGGAAGCCGCCCGGCTGCGCCAGATCCGCTTCGCCACCGGCGGCGTGCTGCACCCGCTCGCCGGATACCTGTTGCTGCGCGGGCTTTCCACGCTGCCGCTGCGCGTCGGCGCGGCGTCCGCGACCGCGGCGACGCTGGCGTCACGGCTCGGCGGGCACCCGTCCGTGACCGCCGTCCACTACCCGCGGATCGGCGGTCCGCTGGTGGCGTTCGAGGTCTCCGGCGACCCGCACGCCCTGATCGGGGCGGTCCGGCTGATCACGCCGGCCGTCAGCCTCGGCAGTGTCGACACGCTGATCCAGCACCCGGGCTCGATCAGCCACCGGATCGTCGACGAGGGCAACCGCCGCGGCGCCGGCGTGTCCGACCAGCTGATCCGGATGTCCGTCGGCCTCGAGGACGTCGAGGATCTGTGGGCCGATCTGGATCAGGCGCTGAAGGCCGGCTGAGCCCGGTCAGCCGCAGCAGCCGCCTCCGCAGCAGCCGCCACCACCACCGGCGGGGGCCGCGGAACCACTCGCGGCCCCGGTGAGAGCGACGGTGGTGAGCAGCTTGACGGTGTCGGCGTGGCCCTCCGGGCAGGCCGCCGGCGCGCCGGATTCGCTCATCGGGCGCAGGAGCTCGAACGTCTCGGTGCACTCGCGGCAGCGGTAGGCGTAGGTCGGCATGCCGTGATTATCGCCGGAGGCGCCCGGGGATGGGAAGCTGGGCGCGTGCAGCCGCCCTCGCTCGCCGACGTCCCGCACCTCGGCCAGGTCGTCCCGTCCCTGCTCGCCGCGCTCGGGGTGCCCGGTTGCGGGAACGTCCTGGCGTTGCCGGAGGCACGCAGCGCCGGCGTGCTGCTCGTCGACGGGCTCGGCTGGGAGCTGCTCGCCGAGCACGCCGCGGACGCCCCGGTGCTGACCGAGCTCGCCCGCGAGCCGCTGCGCGTGGGCTTCCCGTCGACGACGGCCGCCGGAGTCGCGGCGATCGGCACCGGGCTGGCGTCGGGCGAGCACGGGATGGTTGGCTACACCTTCGAGATGCCCGGCACCGGCGTGCTCAACGCGTTGCGCTGGTGCAGCCACGAAGACGGCAGCGATCTGCGTGGTGCCCTCCCACCCCGCGAGGTGCAGCCGCTGCCGACGACGTTCGAGCGGGCCGCCGCGGCGGGCATCGACGCGGCCGTGGTGTCATCGGCCAAGTTCCGCGACACGGCCTTGACGCTGGCCACCCAGAGCGGCGCGCAGTACGCCGGGGTCCACGCGCTGGGCGACCTCGCCGCGCGGACGTTGTCGGTGCTGGACGGGCGCGCGTTCTGCTACGCCTACCACAGCGAACTCGACTTGCTGGGCCACGTCTACGGCCCCGGCTCGACCGCCTGGCGCATGCAGCTGCGGCAGATCGACCGGCTCGTCGAGTCCCTTGTGGACGGTCTGCCCTCCGGTGCGCTGCTCGCGGTGGTGGCCGACCACGGGATGGTCACCGTCGACGACAAGCTCGACCTCGAAGACACGCCGGAGCTGCTGGCCGGCGTCCGGACGTTCGGAGGCGAGGTCCGCGCCCGGCACGTCTACACCGAGCCGGGCGCGGCCGCGGACGTCCTCGCCGCCTGGCGGGAGGTGCTGGGCGAGCGGGCCTGGTTGCGCTCGCGCGAGGAGGCTGTCGCGGAGGGCTGGTTCGGGCACACGGTGAGCGACCGGGTGCTGCCGCGCATCGGCGACGTCGTCGCCGCGGCCCGGGACCGGTTCGGGATGGTGCGGGGACTCGCGGAGGCCGTGGAGACCTCGCTGGTCGGGCAGCACGGGTCGCTGACCACGGCCGAGCAGCTGGTGCCGCTGGCGTTGGCCCAGGGATAGGCCGTACCCGGGCGGACGACACGGCGGGAACGTGGCTCGCGCGGGAACTTTCTCCTGCCCGGTGCCGACCTGTCCACTGCGTACCGGACTGACGGGAGTGGGCGGGATGAGCGTGCTGGACGGGATCGGGGTCGTCGGAGCGGGTGGCGAGGGACGGGCCGTGGCCGCGTACCTCGCCGCGCGGGAGCTGCCCGTGCACCTCTACACACGGGATCTCGGGGCCGTGGGGGAGATCGCGTGCCGCCGGGAGATCGTCGCGCGTGGGGTGCTCGACGGGCGGTTCCCGCTCCGGGAGGTGACCGCGGACCCGGCCGGGCTGGGCGCACGGGCCGTCGTCCTGGTCGCCACCGTGACCACCGCCTACCCGGCGGTCGCCGCCCGGCTGGCACCGCACCTGCGTCCGGGGCAGGTGGTGGTGCTGTTCTCCGGCAAGCTCTGCGGGAGCGTCGAGTTCGCCCACGCGCTCGCCGCCGCGGGGGCGCCGGACGTCGACGTCGTGGAGACCGACGCGCTGTTCGCCGCACGGCCGTCCGGCACCGACGGCGTCACCGTGCTCGGCACCAAGGCGTGGAACCTGATCTCCGGCAGCACCGAGGCCGCCGTGGGCCGGCGCGCCGGGCTGCTGTGCGAGTGGTTCCCGATGCTGGAGGTCGCGCGCAACCCGGTCGAACGTGGCCTGCACGACTTCGGCGCGGTCGCGCACGTGCCGATCGCGCTGGCCAACCTCGGCACCATCGACCGCGCGGAGGAGCTGCTCTTCTACGTCGAAGGTGTCTCGGCGCGGACGATCGCCCTGCTCGAGCGCACCGAGGCCGAGTTCGCCGCCGTCGCGGACGCCTACGGTGCCCGGCTGCTGCCCATGACCGAGGTCCTCGACCGCTACTACGGCTGCCCGGCCACGACGTTGCTCGACGCGTTGCGGACGGTGCAGCCGTACCGGACGATCGCCGCGCCGACCAGCCTCGACCACCGTTTCCTCACCGAGGACATCCGCTCCACCCTGGTGCCGCTGCAGGCACTCGCGCGGTGCGCGGGCGTCGCCACGCCGATGGTCGACGCGGCGATCACGATCATGTCCGTGCTCGGCGGCGAGGACTTCCGCCGGACCGGCCGGACCCTGCGCAGGCTCGGCTGGGACGGCCTCGCCCACGACGCGATCCTGCACCGGCTGGGGGCCGCCGGCCGGGTGGGGGACCGTGCGGCTTGAGCACGGCCGGGCATCTCGTGTGCTCGGAGGGTCGGTTCGCGTACCTGGATGGACGACTTGCGTATCTGGGTGGACGACACGCGTACCTGGATGGACGACTCGCGTGTCTGGAGGGTCGACTCGCGTGTCTGGAGGGTCGACACGCGTGACTGGGGTCGGGTCGGGAGGGTGACGGCGGGCGGGGTGGGGGCCGTTACCGTCTGGGGGTGCCACGACGTAACCGTCCCGGCCGCCGTTCGGACGGTGGGCCGCCCGAACGTGACCTCGGTGCCGCCACCGGGTGGGCGCGGGCCGAGTCCGGCACCGACGGGGACTGGCTCGTGCGGACCGTGCCCGGGAGCCAGGCGACCAAGGTCTACCGCTGTCCCGGCTGTGACCACGAGATCCGGCCGGGCACGCCGCACCTGGTCGTCTGGCCCGCCGACGAGACCGGGTCGGTCGCCGACCGCCGGCACTGGCACCGGGCCTGCTGGGAAGCGCGGGCCCGGCGGCGGCCGCAGCGCCGTCGGTGAGTCCCGCGGGCTTTCGCTCTGGAGTTTTCAAACAACGCCCGGCTCAGCGCCGGTAGTGGCGGGACATCGCGCCGTCGTACATCTCCTCCGTGTACTCCGTGAAGCCCAGCCTCTCGGCCACCCGCAGCGATGGCTTGTTCGCGATGCTCACGCTCGCCAGCACCGGCACGGACGGCAGCTCGCGGGCGCACCACTCCAGGACCGCCTGCCCCGCCTCCACCGCGTACCCCTTCCCCCACGCCGACGGCCGGAACCGGTAGCCGAGGTTCAGCACCTTCTCGCCGTGGAACTCGCGCAGCCGCACGCCGCACATGCCGATCACCTCGGTGCCCCCGCGTTCGAGGACCGCGGGGTAGCCGAAGCCGTGCTCGGCCCAGTGGGCCAGCCAGTCCGAGAACATCGCCGACGCACCCGGGACGTCGGGTGGGTCGGGGTGGAAGCGGTTGGTCCGGGGGTCGGTGTGGATGTCGACCATCGCCTGCCGGTCCGCCTCGTGGAGCGGACGCAGCAGCAGCCGGGGAGTTTCGATGTCGGTGAACACATCGGCGAAGCTAGCGAGGGGGTCCGACAAAATGACGCGCATGACCGAACTGCCGCTGGTCCTCCTCCACGCCTTTCCCCTGGATTCCCGCATGTGGAACGCGGTGCGCGAGCCCCTCGCTTCACACCTTCGGGTGATCACGCCCGATCAGCGCGGGCTCGGCCGCTCGCCGCTGCCGGAGTCCGATCGCGAACCGAGCCTCGAGGACGCCGCGCGGGACGTCGTCGCCCTGCTCGACCGGCTGGACCTCGACCGCGTCGTGCTCGGCGGCTGCTCGATGGGCGGCTACCTCGCGATGGCCGTGCTGCGGCTCGCGCCGGAGCGGGTCGGCGGGCTCGTGCTCATCGACACCAAGGCCACCCCCGACACGCCCGAGGCCGCCCAGACGCGGCTGGACGTCGCGGTCCGCGTCGAGAGCGAGGGCATCAAATCCTGGCTCGCCGAGGCGAACCTGCCGAACCTGCTGCCCGCGTCGACGCGTGAAAAGCGTCCCGAGCTCGTCGAGACGGTCCGGGAGATCATCGAATCCCAGCCGCCCGCCGGCATTTCGTGGACGGCGCTCGCGCTGCGGACCCGGCCGGATTCCCTCGGCCTGCTGCGGGATTCCGGCGTTCCCGCCCTGGTCATCGTCGGGGAGGAGGACCGGATCACCCCGGTGGCCGCGGCGAGCGCGATCGTCGAGGTGATGGACGGCGCAACGCTCGTGGTGCTCCCGGAGTCCGGTCACCTGACCCCGCTCGAAGACCCCGCGGGCGTGGTCGAGGCCATCCTGTCCTGGTACCCCGCGACTCACGAAGAAGAGAAGTAGGCAGCGAGGGCGGAGCGGGCTTCGGGAAGCCGGTGCGGGAACCGCTGGGCGATCACGAAGCGCCATGCCACGGCGAAGAGTTCTCGCAGCCGCATGTACGCGCGAAGGGACTCATTGGACACCGAGGCGGGGTAGGCGGCCAGGTACTCCGGGCCGCCCTGCCGGGCCAGGATGCCGAGGTCCCAGGCGAGCGGCCCGAGCCAGGTGTCCTCGAAGTCCAGCCAGCACGGCCCGGCCGCCGTCGCGATCAGGTTGCCGGGGTGCGCGTCGCCGTGCAACGGCTGGACGGCGCCGTCGGGCAGCCCGGCTTCGACCCGCGCGGCTTCCGCACGCAAGCGGGGGTCGAAATCGTGCCGGCCGAGGAGCCGCTCCAGGTCGTCCAGCGGCCCGCGGCGGGGCAACTCGCCGGGGTACTCGCGCAGGGCCGCGTGCACCTCGGCGAGCGAGCGCGCGACGATGTCCGGGGCGTAGCGGTGGTCCGGATCGTGCGGGGTGTGGTGCCAGAGCGTGACCGGCAGGCCATCCGCGAAATGCGGGCCGGCCGGGGGATCGGCGGTGGGTGAGACGACGAGCACACCACGGTCCGTGAGGAACCTCGAAAGCGCGACGTCCCGCGCCAGCCAGGCCGCCGGTTCCGGGCGGAGCAGCCGGGTCGTCGCGGGCACCCTGGCAACCAGCGGACCCAGCTTCACCAGCACGTTCGAGCGTTCGTGGAGCACTTCGGGATCGTGGCCGGGCAGCCCCAGCCGGGCGGTCACGGCGCGGGCCGCGCGCACCGCCGCACGGGTGTAGTCATCGGCCACGCCCCGATCTTGCCAGCCGGTGCGCGCGACTGTCGGTAGCGAGGGCTACGATCCCCCTAAGCCGCCGGATCGGGGTCTCCCGGGCCCGGTGGCCGGACGATGACCACCACAAGGTTTCAGTGTTGGAGGCAGGAGTGACGGCCGTAGCCCCCAAGCCGATCGCCACGCGCCCGTACCCCGCGCGCGAGTCGGTTAAGGGTTCGTACCTGCTGCGGTTGTTCCGCACGACGGACCACAAGCAGATCGGGATCATGTACCTGGTCACGTCGTTCGCCTTCTTCATGGCGGGCGGCGCGATGGCCATGCTGATCCGCACCGAGCTGGCGCGGCCCGGGCAGCAGTTCCTCTCGCAGGAGCAGTACAACCAGCTGTTCACCATGCACGGCACGGTGATGCTGCTGCTGTACGCGACCCCGATCCTCTTCGGCTTCGCGAACTTCGTCCTGCCGCTGCAGATCGGCTCGCCGGACGTCGCCTTCCCGCGGCTGAACGCGTTCTCGTACTGGCTGTACCTCTTCGGCGGCCTGATCGTGATGTCCGGCTTCCTGACCCCGGGTGGCGCCGCCGACTTCGGCTGGTTCGCCTACACCCCGCTGTCGGACGCGATCCACTCGCCGGGCGTCGGCGCGGACCTGTGGATCTCGGGCCTGATCGTCGGTGGTCTCGGCACCATCCTCGGCGCGGTCAACATGATCACCACCGTCGTCTGCCTGCGCGCGCCGGGCATGACGATGTACCGGATGCCGATCTTCACCTGGAACATCCTGGTCACCAGCATCCTGGTCCTGCTCGCCTTCCCGATCCTGACCGCGGCCCTGATGGGCCTGCTGGCGGACCGGCACCTCGGGGCGCACGTGTTCGACCCCGAAAACGGCGGCGTGATCCTCTGGCAGCACCTGTTCTGGTTCTTCGGCCATCCCGAGGTCTACATCGTCGCGCTACCGTTCTTCGGGATCGTGTCGGAGATCTTCCCGGTCTTCAGCCGCAAGCCGCTGTTCGGCTACAAGAGCCTGGTCTGGGCGACGCTGGCCATCGCGGCGCTCTCGGTCGCGGTGTGGGCGCACCACATGTACGCCACCGGCGCCGTGCTGCTGCCGTTCTTCTCCTTCATGACGTTCCTGATCGCCGTCCCGACCGGCATCAAGTTCTTCAACTGGATCGGCACGATGTGGAAGGGCCAGCTGTCCTTCGAGACGCCGATGATCTTCTCGATGGGCTTCATCGTCACGTTCCTCTTCGGTGGCCTGACCGGCATCCTGCTGGCCGCGCCGGCGATCGACTTCCACGTGTCGGACAGCTACTTCGTCGTCGCGCACTTCCACTACGTGCTCTACGGCACGATCGTGTTCGCCACCTTCGCCGGCATCTACTTCTGGTTCCCGAAGATCACCGGCCGGATGATGGACGAGAAGCTCGGCAAGTGGCACTTCTGGACCACGTTCATCGGCTTCCACGGCACGTTCCTCGTCCAGCACTGGCTGGGTGCCGAGGGCATGCCGCGCCGGTACGCGGACTACCTGACCAGCGACGGCTTCACCACGCTGAACACGATCTCCACGATCGGCGCGTACATCCTCGGTGCCTCGACGCTGCCGTTCATCTGGAACGTCTTCAAGAGCTACCGGTACGGCGAGATCGTCACGGTGGACGACCCGTGGGGCTACGGCAACTCGCTCGAGTGGGCGACCTCCTGCCCGCCGCCGCGGCACAACTTCACCGAGCTGCCCCGGATCCGCTCCGAGCGGCCCGCGTTCGAGCTGCACTACCCGCACATGATCGAGCGCATCCACAACGAGGGTGAGATCGGCTTCTTCGGGAAGCAGAAGGTCAACAGCCACGCGGCGCCGTCGCAGCTGCTGACCGAAGCGGTGATCCCGGGAGACCACTCGAACGACAACGCGAGCGAGCAAGGCGACAAGTAACCCCCTGATCGAGTGAGCGCGTGCCCGGCTGATGTGAAGCCGGGCACGCGCTCTACTTATGTCCGGCCCCGGACCGGCAGACTGGCCGTGCAGCGTTGCCGAACGAGGGATGACCAGTGACCCAGACCCCCGTCCTGATCACGACGACCGGCCCCGACAAGCCGGGTGTCTCGTCCGTGCTGTTCGCCGTGCTGACCCGGCACGACGTCGATGTGCTCGACGTCGAGCAGGTGGTCATCCGCGGGAAGCTCGTGCTCGGCGTGCTCGCCGGGGTCTACCGCGACCCGGAGGGCCTGCAGGAGACGGTCGAGCAGGCGATGGCGTCCGTCGGCATGCAGGTCGACGTGAAGATCGGCCCGGCGATCGGGGACGACCCGTTCGCGCTCGGCCGCCGGGACTCCTCCCACGTCCTGGTGGTGCTGGGCCGCCCGGTGACCGCGCGGGGCTTCTCCGAGGTCGCGCGCCGGCTGGCCTCGCTGGGCGCCAACATCGACGCCATCCGCAGCGTCGCCGACTACCCCGTGACCGGGCTCGAGCTGTACGTCTCGGTCGACCAGGACACCCCGGAAGCCGACGCCGCGCTGCGCTCCGAGCTCGCCGACGCCGCCGTCGAGGCGGGGGTCGACATCGCCGTGGAGCGGGCGGGCATCACGCGCCGGGCGAAGCGGCTCGTCGTGTTCGACGTGGACTCGACCCTGATCCAGGGCGAGGTCATCGAGATGCTGGGCGCGCACGCCGGGGTCGAGCCGGAAATCCGCGAGATCACCGAAGCGGCCATGCGCGGCGAGCTGAACTTCACCGAATCGCTGGAACGGCGGGTCGCGCTGCTGGCCGGTCTGCCCGCGACGGCGATCGACCAGGTCGCCGCGTCGATCGAACTGACCCCGGGCGCCCGCACCACGATCCGGACGCTCAAGCGGATGGGCTTCCGCACCGGCGTCGTCTCGGGCGGCTTCACCCAGGTCATCGACGGCCTCGTGGAGGAGCTGGGGCTCGACTTCGCGGTGGCGAACGAGCTCGAGATCGTCGACGGCAAGCTCACCGGGAAGGTGGTCGGTGACGTCGTCGACCGCGCGGGCAAGGCGAAGGTGCTTCGCCGCTTCGCTGCCGAGTACGACATCCCGCTCGAGCAGTGCGTCGCCGTCGGAGACGGCGCCAACGACATCGACATGCTTTCGGCCGCGGGCATGGGCGTCGCGTTCAACGCCAAGCCGGCGTTGCGCGAGGTGGCCGACACCGCGCTGTCGCACCCGTACCTCGACGCCGTGCTGTTCGTGCTCGGCCTCACCCGCGGCGAGGTCGAAGCGGCCGACGCCGCCGACGGGCTCGAGCTGATGCGTCCGTGAGCAGCGTTCTCGACCCCCTGGGCGCCCGCTACGCCTTCTGGCTGGGGCTTCCGGCCGAAGACACTTCGGACACCTCCGACGAGCTCCCTGACGAAGTCCGCGCGATGCCGGTCATCCTCCGCATCGAACGGGCGGAGCCGCCGGGTCGCACGCCGCTGCTCGAGGCGGCGGCCGCGGCGGCGCTGGCGGTGTGCCTCGACGAGCGTTCCCAGCCCGGCGGCGAGTGGGCCGAGCCGATGCACGCCTGGCTCGACAACCGGATCCGGAAGGTCGCGCGGCGGGCGCGGGGCGCGCACTGGGCGGCCGTCCAGGACCTGCCCGGCATCACCGTCGAGGTCGACGGCGCCGAGGCACGGGCGCTCGTGCCGGGGCTGGTCACCGAGACACCCAAGGAAGTCGCGCGGCTGCAGATCTCCGGCAGCGAACTGCCGCCGGACGAGCCGGGCCCGCTCCCGGACGGTGTCCCGCTGCTGCTGCTCAACCCGCACGTGCCGATGACCGTCGGCAAGGGCGCCGCCCAGGTCGGTCACGCGACGATGATCCTCGCCGCGTTGCTGGGCGACGCGGAACGGACCGCCTGGGCCGCGCAGGACTTCCGGGTCGCCGTGCGCACGGCGACCCCCGTGCAGTGGAAGGAACTGCACCCCGGTGACGACCCCGAGGGCGCGTGGCGGCGCGACCGCGTCGTCGCGGTGCGGGACGCCGGGTTCACCGAGGTCGACCCGGGCACGATCACGGTTCTCGCCCAGTGGGCGCCGGAACAAGCGGCTTCCTGAGCCGGTTGGAGCGGGCATGACACTGGAAGTGGAACGCACCGGCGAGCACGCGTTCGTCGGGCGCAACGAACGCGGCGCGGAGGTGCGGCTGGGCCGTAAGGGCGCCGAAGGGGCGTTCTCGCCCGCCGAATTGCTGCAGATCGCGGCGGCGGGCTGCAGCGCGGTGACCGCCGAAGAGCTGATCACCCGGCGGATCGGCGAAGACGCGAAGTTCCGGGTCGGTGTCTCGGCCGATCGGCGCGAGGGTGCCTCGGAACTGGACGCCGTCCACGTTGTTTTCGATGTCGACGTGTCGACTTTGACCGCGGATCAGCGGGACGCGCTGGCCGGCGCCGTGGACCGGGCGATCGACCGGCTCTGCACGGTGAGCCGCACGCTCAAGAAGGGGATCCCGGTGACGGAGGAGTTCCCGGCTTAGGGTCGGGAGCGACCGGGATGAGGTCCGGCCATTTCTCGGCCAGCTTCTCGCGGTCCGCCTGGTCGAGGAACGGCAGAACACCACCGCACGACCGGCAGACGCGGGCATGACGCGCCATGAAGTGCGGGCGCGACTCGAGAAATCCCGGACGTTTGAAGAGAAGGTGAACCCAGTTCTGGGGGTCGAGATCGGCGAGTGCGCTCAGGCCGTCTTCCGTACCGCAGATCGGGCAGCGCACCTCAGTTCTCGCTGGATTCCCAGACGACGTAGGCCTGGTCGGCGTCGGTCGTCATGGCTTCGATGAACTTCTCGTTGTCGAAGCCGGGCAAGGACTGCAGGCGCTCGATGAGCGCGTCGGCCGCCGGGTCGCCGCTCGGGACCGCGGTGCCCTTGCCGTCGGCGCCGACGAGCATGAAGAACACGTCTTCGTTCCACGGGCCGTCGGGGATGACCCGCACCATCACCGAGGACAGGTCGGACCACGTGACGGCTTCTTCGCTGCCGTCCGCGAGCCGCCGCCGCACTCCGGTGTCGTCGACGCTGACGGTCCGGGACTGGGCGCTGGACGAATCCTGGGTCAACCGGTGCTCCCTTGTTGCTTCGGTGGCTTCACCGTACCGGGCGAGGCTGTGCACCGCGTCACGCGGGCGCGGCTGCGTCCAGCCGGCGCAGTGCTTCCCGCACCACCTTCGGGTCCATCGTCGGCCAGAACGGCGGCAGTGACGCGCGCAGGAAGCCGCCGTAGCGGGCGTTCGCCAGCCGCGAATCCAGCACCGCCACCACCCCGCGGTCGGTGACCGCCCGGTGCAGCCGCCCGGTGCCCTGCGCCAGCAGCAGCGCCGCGTGCGTGGCCGCCACGGTCAGGAACCCGTTGCCGCCGCGGGCTTCCACCGCGCGCTGCCGCGCCGAGGACACCGGGTCGTCCGGGCGCGGGAACGGGATCCGGTCGACCACCACGAGCTGCAGCGACGGCCCGGGGACGTCCACGCCCTGCCACAGGCTCAGCGTGCCGAACAGGCACGTGCGGACGTCTTCGGAGAACTTCTGGACCAGCAGCGATGTCGCGTCGTCACCCTGGCACAGGATCGGGAAGTCCAGCCGTCCGCGCATCTCCTCGGTGGCCTGCTTGGCCGCCCGCATCGAGGAGAACAGCCCGAGCGTGCGCCCGCCCGCCGCCTCGATCAGCTCGGCCAATTCGTCCATTGTGGACGATGTGAGGCCATCGCGACCCGGCGGCGGCAGGTGCTTGGCGAGGTACAGGATGCCGTTGCGCCGGTGGTCGAACGGCGAGCCGACGTCGAGGCCGGTCCACTTCGGGCCCGAGTCGTCCGACGGCGCCTCCTTCTCCGTCGCGGCCCCGGGCGCCTGTTCCACCCGGGCCGCGCCCGGCGGGAGCCCCCACTGGCGCGCCATGGTGTCGAACGTGCCACCCAGCGTCAGCGTCGCCGACGTCAGGATCGTCGTGTGCTGGTTGAACACCCGCTCCCGCAGCAGGCCGGCGACGCCCAGCGGCGCCACCTTCAGCGCCGGTGGCCGGGGGTTCGACGAGTACTTGTCGCCGGAGAGCCAGACGACGTCGCGCTGGTGCGCCTGGTCTTCGTCGAAGGCCTCCAGCAGCCGGACCGCGGTGTCGTGCACCTCGTCGAGCAGTGACCGCGCCAGCTTGCGCGCCGTGGCGCCCTCGACGTCCTCCTTGCGGTCGGAACCCAGCGCCGTGATGCACCGGTGTGCGGCGTCGCGGACCGCCGGGATCGCGCCCTGCAGCGGCCGTGGCAGCTCGTCCATCCGGCCCGCGGGCAGGTCGTCGACGATCAGGGCCAGTCCGTCACCCGCTTCCAGCAGGCCGTCGGCGACGTCGGCGTCGATGAGCTTGCCGCAGCGGCGCGCGGCCGCCGCGCACATCGCGCTGGTCAGCTCGCCGGTGGCGACCGAGGTGACCCGGTCGACCAGGTCGTGGGCCTCGTCGATGATCACCACGTCGTGATCCGGCAGCACCTGGTAGCCCTGCAGCGCGTCGATCGCCAGCAGCGCGTGGTTGGTGACGATGACGTCGGCGCGGCCGGCTTCGGCGCGGGCCTTCTCGGCGAAGCAGTCCGTGCCGATCGGACAGCGTGAAGCGCCGAGACATTCCTTCGCCGTCACGGAAACCTGACGCCACGCCTGGTCGGTGACACCGGGGACGAGCTCGTCGCGGTCGCCGGTTTCGGTGTCCGACGCCCACTCCCGCAGCCGCGTGACCTCCTTGCCCAGCCGGGACACCGCGAACGGGTCGAACAGCTGGGCGTCCTCCGGCTCGTCCGGCGCGCCGGAATCCAGCCGGTGCAGGCACATGTAGTTCCGGCGGCCCTTGAGGATCGCGAAGGTCGGCTCGCGGCCGAGCGGCTTCTTCAGCGCCTTCGCCAGCCGTGGGAGGTCGCGGTCGACGAGCTGGCGCTGCAGCGCGATCGTCGCCGTGGAGACCACCACCGTGGCCTCTTTCTCGACGGCGTGGCGGATCGCGGGCACGAGGTAGGCCAGTGACTTGCCGGTGCCGGTGCCGGCCTGCACGGCCAGGTGCTCACCGGTGCGGATGGCGCGGCCGACGGCGTCGGCCATCTGGACCTGCCCCGGGCGCTCGGCACCGCCGACGGACTCCACCGCGTGGGTGAGGAGTTCGAGGACGCCGGGGAAATCGGTTCGGGCGGGCACAGCGACACATTAGCCGCCACCACCGACAGAGATCGGTGCTCCGTCGCGAACGGGCCACTCGCGCCGCGGGGACCCGCCGCGCGGCGGGTCCCCGCGGGCGGTCAGTCTTCGGTGCGGCCGGAGACCAGCTTCCAGGTCAGCGGCAGCAGACCGGCGGCAACGACGATCTTGATCGCGTCCCCGATGAGGAACGGCGTGACGCCCTTGGCGAACGCGGTCGACAGGTCGAACCCGGTCGACGCCATCAGCCACGGCACGCCGAACGCGTAGATCACCAGGTTGCCGAGCACCATCGTGCCCGCGGTGCGCACCGGCGTCCGGTCGCCGCCGCGGCCGGCGAGCGCGCCGACCAGCGCGCCGGCGAAGACGAACCCGACGATGTAGCCGGCGCTCGCGCCCGACAGGCCGGACGTGCCGTGCTGGAACCACGGCACCCCCACCGCGCCGACCAGCAGGTACACCAGCATCGAGGCGGCACCGCGCGACATGCCGAGCGACGCGCCGACGAGCAGCGCGGCGAACGTCTGGCCGGTCATCGGCACCGGGCTGCCCGGCACCGGGATCGTCAGCTGCGCGGCGGCGCCGGTGAGCACGGCACCGCCGGCGACCAGCGCGATGTCCCGCACGAGCGAGCCGGGTACGAGGTCGGCCAGCACGGGCCGCTTGCCGGCGAAGGACAGCGAAGACACGAAACCTCCCGATATGAACAGGCGACGACCGAGGTTAACGCTCGTTACCGTCCCGTGGACCCGCCGAGTTGCGTTCCTCACCGGCCACTCGTCCGGGTGGACCCGATCAGGGCGGGCGCCGGACCGGCCGATGACGAAGGGCATAGCTGCGATCTGTCACGCCAACCGAGGAGGCCGGAGCATGCGGAACGCCAGGAAGAGGACATATCGGGTGCTGGCCGTGACGATGCTGGCCGCGCCGCTCCTCGGCGCGGCGGCCCCGGTGACCTCCACCGGATGGGCGTCGTCCGGCTCGGTGGACGTGACGATCGACAACGAGCAGATCGTCACCGGTGAACTGGCGAAGTGCACCGTCGACGGCCCGTACCGGGGCTGGACGCAGGGGGGCGCCACCGGCGACATCGCGGTGTTCGGCGCTGGTGAAACCGGCTGCGGCCGATCCGGTGAGGCGTCGATCGCCCAGGCGGCCGGGCGCCGCTTCCGGGCGACCTTGCTGCAGCGCTACGGCGGCCCGGCACTCACCGTCCGCACGTTCTCGGCCAAGTGCGCGACGACGGCGACCGGCAGCCTCGGCGAGGTGGCGGTCGGCGCCGTCGAAGGGGTCACCGTGCCGGAGGAGATCCCGCCGAACTACCGGATCGTCATCCCCGGCGGGGCCGCCGGCACCGCGCTGGCGACGGTCGTGCTCAACGAGACGGTGACGCCGCAGCCGCCGGACGGCAGCCTGGTGACGCACGCGGTGCACATCAAGCTGTTCCCGCAGGGCGGCCCGGCCGGCGGCGACATCTACCTGGGCACGGCCGCTTGCGACCCGTTCGGGAAGAAGTGATCAGGCTGGGGTGAAGCGGGAAGCCGCGGCGACGAACTCGCCCGCCCGCGTGGCCAGGTCCGGCAGGCTGCCGCCGGAGGACAGCGCGTCGCCCAGCAACGGCGTCGCCGCGGCGACCGCGATCGCTCCCGAGCGCAGGTAGCCCTCGACGTCGGCCAGGTGGACGCCGCCGGTCGGCACCAGCGGGACGTCGGGCAGCGGCGCCCGCACCGCGCGCAGGTACGCGACGCCGCCCACGGCGGCGACCGGGAACACCTTCACCGCGGCCGCGCCGAGCCGCCAGGCCTGGTCGATCTCCGTCGGCGTCAGCGCACCGCAGATCACCGGGGTGTCCAGGGCCGCGGCGCGCTCCAGGACCGCCGGGTTGACCGTCGGCGTGATCAGGTACGCGGCACCCGCGTCCACCGCGATGTCCACATCGGACGGTTCGCGGACGCTGCCCGCACCGATCAGCGCGTCCTCGCCGAGCGCCAGGCGCAGCGCGGTGATGGCCGCGGGCGCGCCCGGCGTCGTCAGCGTGGCTTCGAGCAGGCGGACGCCCGCCGCGTGCAGCACCATCGCGGCGTCGGCGAACCGCGCCGCGCCGGTGGCGCGCAGGATCGCGACGAGCCGGTGTTCCGCCAGCGCCGCTCGCAGGTCCTTCACGCGGCCGGGCCGACGACGGCGGTGCCGGTGTACGCGACGCCCGCCTCGTCGAAGTCCTTCAGCGTCGCGTCGACCGTCGGCTGCGAGCCGCCCACGGTCAGGTCCAGCAGCACGCGCACGCCGAAGCCTGCCTTCGCCGCGTCGAGCGCTGTCGCGCGGACGCAGAAGTCCGTCGCGATGCCGACGACGTCGACGTCGGTCACGTCGTGCTCGCGAAGCCAGGCTTCCAGCGACTTGCCGTCGCGGGCCGCGCCCTCGAAGCCGGAGTACGCGGCGCTGTACTCGCCCTTGGAGAACACCTCGCCGATCGGGACGACGTCGAGCGCGGCGTGGAACGACGCGCCCGGCGTGCCGGCGACGCAGTGCACCGGCCAGCTGTCCTTGAAGTCCGGCGTCTCGCTGAAGTGGTCACCCGGGTCGATGTGGTTGTCCCGGGTCGCCACGACGTGGCTGTACCCGCCCTCGGCGGCCTGCTTCGAGATGCCGGCGGCCGCCGCGGCCCCACCCGGCAGGCCGAGCGAACCCCCTTCGCAGAAGTCGTTCTGCACGTCCACCACGATCAGCGCGGTCCCCATGGTCGAACTCCTCTCACAAGAACAGCGTCGGGATAGCGGGCTCGCCGTGCGAGAGCTTGAGGCCCTCCCACGGCAGGCTGACCAGGCCGCGGCGCAGCCGCTGCCTCGCGTCGTCGAGCGTAGGCAGGTCCGGCGCCGGACGGCCAGCGCGGATCAGCGGGATCTGCAGCGGGCGGTCGTTGGCCTCCGGCTCCGGCGCGGCCGAACCGGAAGCCCAGACGACCTCCTCGACCGCCGTGCCGGTGCCGCGGTGGCGCCGCAGCGCGGACTTCCGGCCGCCACGCGACTCCTTGTGCGCACTGCGCTTGGCGACCGGCCTGCCGTCCACCTCGACCAGCTTGTAGACCATGCCGGCGGTCGGCGCGCCGGACCCGGTGACCACCGAGGTGCCGACGCCGTAGGCGTCCACCGGCTCCGCGCGCAGCGCCGCGATGGCGTGCTCGTCCAGGTCGCCGGAGACCACGATCCGGGTGTCCTTCGCCCCGAGGGAGTCCAGCTGCTCCCGGGCGCGGCGGGCGAGCGGGCCGACGTCGCCGGAGTCGATCCGGATCGCCCCGAGCTCGGGCCCGGCGACGCGGACCGCCGTCTCGATGCCCGCGGTGATGTCGTAGGTGTCGACCAGCAGCGTCGTGTCCGCGCCCATCTTGTCCACCTGGGCGCGGAAGGCCGCCTCTTCGCTGTCGTGCAGCAGCATGAAGGCGTGCGCGACGGTGCCGCGCGTCGGGATGCCGTAGCGGCGGCCCGCTTCCAGGTTGGACGTCGTCGCGAAACCGGCCAGGTAGGCGGCGCGCGCGGCCGCGACCGCGGCGTACTCGTGCGTGCGGCGCCCGCCCATCTCGATGATCGGGCGGCCGTGCGCGGCGCCGGACATCCGGGCCGCCGCCGACGCGATGGCGCTGTCGTGGTTGAGGATCGACAGCACCAGCGTCTCCAGCAGCACGCACTCGCCGAACGAGCCGGTCACGGTGAGGATCGGCGAGCCCGGGAAGTACAGCTCGCCCTCGGGGTAGCCGTCGATGTCGCCCGAGAACTCGTAGTCGGCGAGCCAGCCCAGCGTCGCGTCGTCGACGACCGCGGTGGCCTCCAGCTGCGCCAGTTCGGCGTCGGTGAAGCGGAAGTCCGCGATCGCGTCGAGGACCCGGGCGGTGCCCGCGACGACGCCGTAGCGCCGCCCGTCCGGCAGCCTCCTGGCGAAAACTTCGAATACGCAGGGCCGCGCGTGCGTCCCGTCGGCGAGCGCGCTGCCCAGCATGGTCAGCTCGTAGTGGTCGGTGAGCAGCGCAGTGCTGGCCGTGACCGGCTCCGGTGAACCCATGGGGTAAGCCTATTCACCCACATGGCCGGACCTGGCGCGGCGTACCCGGTGACCCCCGTGACACCATGGGGTGCATGTCCACGCCTGTCGCATCCGAACAGACGCAGGTCGAACCGGCCGGTGCCGAAGTCGCCGAGTCGGACACACCGTGGCGGACCGTGGTGTGGAACGACCCGGTCAACCTGATGTCGTACGTGACGTACGTCTTCCAGAAGCTGTTCGGCTACAGCCGCGACCACGCCACCAAGCTGATGCTGGACGTGCACCAGAAGGGCAAGGCGATCGTGTCGTCCGGCAGCAAGGAGAAGGTGGAGACGGACGTGGCGAAACTCCACGCGGCCGGCCTCTGGGCCACCATGGAGCAGCCCTCGTGAACGGTTGGCGGCGCAAGGGCGCGGTGATCCACGCGGGGTTCGAGCAGCAGGAAGCGGCCGTGCTGCGCGGGCTGGTCAGCCAGCTCGAGGACATGCTCACCGCGCGTGCCGAAGAGGCGCCGCAGGACGAGCTCGCCGAGCTCACCGGCATCCGGACCGGGCCCAGCGAGTCGCCGGACGACCCGGTGCTCTCGCGGCTGCTCCCGGACTTCCACAAGCTCGACCCGGACAACCCGTCGCGGGAGGACATCGACTCGGTCGCGGCGATGCGGTCGCTGCACGAGCCGGAGCTGCTCGACATCAAGGTCGGCGTGGCCAAGATCGTGCTCGACACGCTGCCCCGCGACGGCGGCCACGTGCGGCTGACCGAGGAGCAGGCGGACGCGTGGCTGGGCGCGCTCAACGACGTCCGGCTGGCCCTCGGCACCGCGCTCGACGTCACCGAGGACATGCCCGACGAGCTGCCCGAGGACGACCCGCGGGCGCCGCACCTGGGCGTCTACCACTGGCTGACGTGGGTGCAGGAGACGCTGATCCAGGCGCTGACCGGATGATCACCGACGTGCCGGGTGTCCTGGTCGGGCACCACGAGCGGGTCGGCGACGGCTGGGCCACCGGGACGACGGTGGTGCTGGTGCCCGAGGGCGCGGTCGGCGCGGTCGACCAGCGCGGCGGCGCGCCGGGCACGCGCGAGACGAACTTGCTGGAGCCGGAGAACCTGGTGCAGCGGGTCAACGCGGTCTGCCTGTCGGGCGGGTCGGCGTACGGCCTCGCCGCGGCCGACGGCGTGATGCGGTGGCTGGCGGATCGGAACCTGGGCTTTCCCGTCGGGACGCAGCCGCACGAGGTGGTGCCGATCGTGCCCGCGGCCGTGCTGTTCGACCTGCCGCGCAGCGAGTGGGGCAACCGGCCCGACGCGTCCTTCGGCTACGCGGCCTGCGACGCGGCTTCGGGCTCGTTCGCCCAGGGAACGGTCGGGGCGGGCGCGGGGGCGGCTGTGGGGTCGCTGAAGGGCGGGATCGGCTCGGCCAGTGAAGTAGTCGGCGAGTTCACGGTCGGGGCGCTGGCGGCGGTCAATGCGGCCGGCGAGGCCGTGGACCTGGCGACGGGCCGGGCCTACGCGGCCGACCACGGCGACTTCGGCGTGACCTGGCCTTCGCGGGCCGCTGACCTGCCCTCTCGCCGGACGGACCTCAACACGACGATCGGCGTGGTCGCGGTGGACGCGGCGCTGTCCAAGGCCGAAGCGCGGCGGATCGCGGTCGCGGCGCAGGACGGGCTGGCGCGAGCCGTGCGCCCGGCCCACACGATGTTCGACGGCGACACGGTGTTCGCGCTGGCCACCGGTGCGCACGAGCTGCCGGACGCGAGCGGCCCGTTCGGCGCGGCGGCCCGGCCGGCGGCGCTGGACGCGCTGTGCTCGGCGGCGGCGCGCGTGTTCGCGCGGGCGATGGTGCACGGCCTGCTGGCGGCGACCACGGCCGGCGGGGTGCCGGCCTACCGTGACGTCTGGCCGGAAGCGTTCGGTCAGCCGCCCGGGTAGGGGTCCTCGGGCAGGGCGTCGCCGGCGGCCTCGAGGTTCGCCGCGCGCACGGCCGCGATGTACTCCTCGTCGATCTCCAGGTCGATGCCGCCGACGGACAGGATCGGCCCGAGCGAGGGGTGGATCTCGAGCGGGCCCAGTTCGGTGGAACGCGGCAGGCGTTCCCAGATCTGCTTCGGCCGGTTGAGGGTCCAGCGGCTGCAGGCCAGCAGGGTGACGTGCCGGTCGGTCACCATGATCAGGAAGCCGACCCGGACGCGCATGCGGTTCACGTACAGCGACATCCCGGGGATCACGTACTGGATCCGCTCGTCGGTCCCGAGGTACATCCGGCACCGATCGCGCACTTTCGACGACAACGGCATCGGCCCAGTATCCCGAGAACGGCTGGTGAGCGGTATATCTCAACATCTGGACCCGCTTTGTCCACCACCTAAGATGTGGGTGTGCTCCGGATCCGCCGTGAACTCGTCGACGAGATCGTCGCCCACGCCCGTCGTGACCACCCCGACGAAGCGTGCGGGGTGATCGCGGGGCCCGAGGGCTCGGATTCCCCCGAGCGGTTCATCCCCATGCTCAACGCGGCCCGGTCGCCGACGTTCTACGAGTTCGACTCCGGCGACCTGCTGAAGCTCTACCGCGAGATGGCCGCGAACGACGAGGTGCCGGTGGTGATCTACCACTCGCACACCGCGACCGAGGCCTACCCGTCGCGCACCGACGCGAACATCGCGGCCGAGCCGGACGCGCACTACGTGCTCGTCTCCACCCGCGACCCCGAAGTGCACGAGTTCCGGTCGTACCGGATCGTGGACGCCGAGATCACCGAGGAGCCGGTCGAGATCGTCGACTGAGCTCCCGGAACAAACCGCGCGCCACCGGCGTCTGCGTTTAAGAACCCACCGGAGGTAAGAACCCATGGCCGTGACCGTCTCCATCCCGACGATCCTGCGCACCCACACCGGCGGCGAGAAGTCCGTCGAGGCGAAGGGCGCGACCGTCCTCGAGGTCATCGACGACGTCGAGTCCCGCCACGCCGGCATCAAGGGCCGCCTGGTGAAGGAGGAGAAGCTGCACCGCTTCATCAACGTCTACGTCAACGACGAGGACGTGCGCTTCGCCGGCGGGCTCGAGGCCGAGGTCAAGGACGGCGACACCCTGACCATCCTGCCCGCCGTGGCCGGTGGCTGATCGATGGCTCGCTTCGAGTCGCTGCTCGACGCGCTCGGCGGCACCCCGCTGGTCGGGCTGCCCCGGCTCTCCCCGACGCACGACGTGCGCCTGTGGGCGAAGCTGGAGGACCGCAACCCGACCGGCTCGATCAAGGACCGGCCCGCGCTGGCCATGATCGAAGCCGCCGAGCGTGAAGGCAAGCTGCGGCGCGGCTCCACGATCCTGGAGCCGACGTCGGGCAACACCGGGATTTCGCTGGCCATGGCCGCCAAGCTCAAGGGCTACGGACTGGTCTGCGTGATGCCGGAGAACACCTCGACCGAGCGCAAGCAGCTGCTGCAGGCCTACGGCGCGCGGATCGTCTTCTCGCCGGCCGCGGGCGGCTCCAACGAGGCCGTCCGGCGGGCGAAGGAGCTGTCCGCGGCGAACCCGGACTGGGTGATGCTCTACCAGTACGGCAACCCGGCCAACGCCGACGCGCACTACCGCGGCACCGGCCCGGAGCTGCTCAAGGACCTGCCGACGCTGACGCACTTCGTCGGCGGTCTCGGCACGACGGGCACGCTCGTCGGCGTCGGGCGCTACCTGCACGAGGCCAAGCCGGACGTCCAGGTCATCGCGGCCGAGCCGCGCTACGGCGAGCTGGTGTACGGCCTGCGCAACCTCGACGAGGGGTTCGTGCCGGAGCTGTACGACCCTTCGGTGCTCAACGGCCGCTACTCCGTGGGGGCGTATGACGCTTTGCGGCGCACCCGGGAGCTGCTGGAGCACGAAGGCATCTTCGCGGGCATCTCGACGGGCGCGGTGCTGCACGCGGCTTTGGCGGTGGCCGAGAAGGCCGCCGCCCGGGGTGACGCGGCGGATGTCGCTTTCGTCGTCGCGGACGCCGGGTGGAAGTACCTGTCCACCGGGGCCTACGCGGGGTCGCTGGACGAGGCGGCCGAGCGGCTCGACGGGCAGCTCTGGGCCTGAGCTACTCCGGCTGGGGCAGCTCGAGTTCTTCGAGCGGCTCGGCGGCCACGCTGTAGCTCTCCTGGACCTTCCGGGTCGACCGCGAGCCGGCCAGTGCGGTGACCAGGACGTTCGAAACCCCGGGGAACGCCGTGCGCAGTTCGGGCATCATGGTTCCCATGATGGTCATCGGGCTGCTCGGCGGCATGAGCTGGGAGTCGTCCGCCGAGTACTACCGGCTCGTCAACGAGCGGGTGAAGGTCGTCCTCGGCGGTTTCCACTCGGCGCACACCGTGCTCTACTCCGTCGACTTCGCCGCGATCGAGGCCATGCAGGCCGACGGCCGCTGGGACGACGCCGGTGCCGAGCTCAACCGGGCCGCCAAGGCGCTGGAAGCCGCCGGTGCCGACTTCGTCGTGCTCTGCACGAACACCATGCACAAGGTGGCCGAGCAGCTCGAAGCCGGCCTCGGCATCCCGCTGCTGCACCTGGGCGACACCACGGCCGCGGCCGTCAAGGCCGCCGGGATCCGCCGCGTGGGGTTGCTCGGGACCGGCTTCACCATGGGGCAGCCCTTCTACCGCGACCGCCTCGCCGCGCACGGGCTCGACGTGCTCGTGCCCGGCGCCGAAGACCGCGACCTGGTGCACCGGATCATCTACGACGAGCTGGTGCTCGGCCTCGTGAAACCCGAGTCCCGCGAGGCCTATCGCGGCGTGATCGCGCGGCTGGCCGACGCGGGCGCCGAGGGCGTCATCTACGGCTGCACCGAGATCGAGCTGCTGGTCGGCCCCGAGGACGCCCCGGTGCCGACCTTCCCGACGACCCGCCTGCACGCCGAAGCGGCGGTGGACTACGCGCTGGGCACCACCTCGCTGCCCTTGCCACCGACGTGAGCCTCGTGCTGCGCGACGCACTGCCGCCACAGCCGCTCACGCTCCTCGGCCGTGAACTGCGCCGATGGGATGCCGAACACGTCGCCCGCGGCTGCCCACCAGTCGCCGGGTGACTCGATCAGCTCCTTGGCGCCGTGGCGATCCAGGGTGAGCGCGCGCAGGGAGTCGACGCCCGCCTCGTCCCGCCGTTGCACCACGCAGACCCGCACGAACCCGGACTCGGGTGCCGTCGACAGCCAGGTGTGCTTCTCCGCGAAGTCCGCCATCTCCGCGACACCGGGCGCGAAGTCCATGCCGGTGAAGCTGCCCGAGGGGTCGTGCTCGAACCGCCAGCCGCCCGGCGCCACCTCCGACGGCCGCAGCCGGTAGGTGTGCGGGCCCTGCACGTAGGTGCCTTCCCGGAGGGGGAGCGGCTCGTGCGGGCCGTCCCCGAGCCCCACGTCGACCAGCCACGCCGTCTCCGGGGCGTCCGGCAGCCCGGTGACGGTCAGCGCCAGGTGGTTCCGGTCGACGTTCGGCGCGTCCGCACTGCCCTGCACCCCGCCCAGGTGCCGGGTGACCTGGTAGCCGAGCGCCGCCAGCAACGCCGACAACGCCCCGTTCAGGTGGTAGCAGTACCCGCCGCGGCCCCGCAGGATCCGCGCCAGCGACGCCGACGGCTCGAGCGGGGTCGGCCGCCCGAGCTGCACCTCCAGTGCCTCGTAGGGCACGCGTTCGACGTGCGCCGCGTGCAGCCGCCGCAGCGCCCCCAGGCCCGGCGGCTCGGGATCGAGGCCGAGCCGCGCGAGATAACCGATGACGTCCATGCCCGACAAGCTAGCGATGACCACCGACAAAACCGCCGGATCAGGGATTTCACCCGAGGTGGAGCAGCCGTGCCCCGCTTAGCCTCGAAGGGTGAGCACCTTGAGCCCCGCCCCGGAAACCGCCGCCGCCAAGCGCGTGCTGCCGCCGAAACCGGTGGCGGCCGCGATCGTCGCGCTGTCGTTCACCCTGCTGCTGTACCTGGTCGAGCTGGTCGACGTCGTTCTCCCCGGTGACCTCGACCAGGGCGGCATCCACTCGCGGGCGCTGTCCGGACTGGACGGCGTGCTGTTCGCCCCGGTCCTGCACGTCGGCTGGTCGCACCTGTTCGCGAACACCGTCCCGGTGCTGGTGTTCTCCTTCCTCGCGATGGCCGCCGGGATCGGCCGGTTCGCGCTGGTCACGGCCATCATCTGGGTGGTCTCCGGGCTCGGTGTGTGGCTGATCGGGCCGTCGGACGGCGTCACCGTCGGCGCGTCCGGCCTGGCCTTCGGCTGGCTCGCCTACCTGCTGGTCCGCGGCCTGTTCAACCGTGCGGCCGGGCAGATCGTGGTCGCCGTCGTCCTGCTCGGCGTGTGGAGCGGCATGCTGGCCGGGCTGCTGCCGGGCAACCCCGGCGTCTCCTGGCAGGGCCACCTCTTCGGCGCGCTGGCCGGCGTCCTCGCGGCTTGGCTGACCACCCGCCGGGCGGGCAAGGCCGCCCCGGGTAACCTCGAAGCGTGACGTCTCCGCCCGCTGATGCCCCGATCGGCGTGTTCGATTCCGGCGTCGGCGGGCTGACGGTGGCGAGGGCGATCCTCGAGCAGCTGCCCGCCGAGCAGCTCCGCTACGTCGGCGACACGGCGCACAACCCGTACGGCCCGCTCCCGATCGCCACCGCCCGCAGCTACGCGCTCGCGGCGCTCGACGAGCTGGTGGAGAGCGGCGTGAAGGCCCTGGTGATCGCCTGCAACACGGCGTCCGCGGCCTGCCTGCGCGACGCGCGCGAGCGCTACGACGTCCCGGTGATCGAGGTCGTCCTGCCCGCCGCGCGCCGCGCCGTCGTGGCGACGCACACCGGCCGCGTCGGCGTGATCGGCACCGAGGGCACCGTGCGGTCGCGGGCCTACGAAGACGCCTTCGCCGCGGCGCCCGCCATCACGCTCACCAGCGTCGCCTGCCCGCGGTTCGTCGACTTCGTCGAGCGCGGCATCACGACCGGGCGCCAGGTGCTCGGGCTGGCGCAGGGCTACCTCCAGCCGCTCCTCGACGCCCAGGTCGACACGCTGGTGCTCGGCTGCACGCACTACCCGCTGCTGCAGGGCGTGCTGCAGATCGTGATGGGCCAGGAAGTCACCCTGGTGAGCAGCGCGGACGAGACCGCCAAGGACCTCGTCCGCGTGCTCACCGAGGGGGACCTGCTGACCACCCGGGACACCCCGCCGCGGCACGAGTTCCTCGCCACCGGATCGGCGGAGCCGTTCACCCGGCTCGCCCAGCGGTTCATGGGGTTCGCCCCGGGTGTCCTCGCTCCCACCACCGCGTGATCGCGGCGGCGGACGCTTAGGGTGTCGTCGTGCGACTGACCATCCTCGGGTGCTCCGGCAGCATCCCCGGGCCGAACGCCGCCGCGTCCGGTTACCTGATCGAGGCCGAGGGTTTTCTGCTCGGCCTCGAACTCGGCAACGGCACGCTCGCGCAGCTGCAAGCCGTGGCCGACCCGTTCGACCTGGACGCGCTCGTGCTCACGCACCTGCACCCCGACCACTGCGCCGACGTCAGCGCGCTCACCGTCCTGCGGCGCTACCACCCGGCGCCGCCGTACCCGGCGCGCCCGCGGCTGCTGCCGCTGTACGCCCCGCCGGACGCCCCGACGCGCTTGGCGAACGCGTACGCCCCCAACGAGACCGAGCGGGCCGTCACGGACCTCTCCGACGTCTACGACTTCCGGCCGCTGCGGCCCGAGCCGTTCCGGATCGGGCCGTTCGAGGTCGTCGCGGTCGAGGTCGACCACCCGACCCCGGCGTACGGCGTGCGGCTCTCCTACGGCGGCCGCATCCTCGCGTTCACCGGCGACACCGGGCCGTGCGCGGCGCTGAACGAGCTCGCCGACGGCGTCGACCTGCTGCTCGCCGAAGCGTCCTGGACGGATTCGGCGGAGCGGCCGGCGGGTGTGCACCTGTCGGGCAAGCAGGCCGGTGAGCTGGCCCGGGACGCCGGTGTCGGGCGGCTGCTGCTGACGCACATCGCGCCGTGGACCGACGCGGGGGCGGTGCTGGCCGAGGCTTCGGCCGGGTTCCCCGGGGCCGAGGTCGTCAAGCAGGGTGCCGTCTACGACGTCTGAACGGCGGTCATAGAGTGCACGTGTGGCTCGAAAAGACGGCAGGACCGACGACCAGCTCCGTGACATCAAGATCACCCGGGGATTCCAGCAGTGGCCGGCGGGGTCGGTGCTGATCGAATTCGGCAACACGCGGGTGCTGTGCGCGGCGAGCGTCACCGAAGGGGTGCCGCGCTGGCGGGCCGGTTCCGGCCTCGGCTGGGTGACGGCCGAGTACGCGATGCTGCCGTCCGCGACCAACACGCGCGGTGACCGCGAGTCGGTGAAGGGCCGGATCGGCGGGCGCACGCACGAGATCTCGCGGCTGATCGGCCGGTCCCTGCGGGCCTGCATCGACCTGGCGGCGCTGGGTGAGAACACGATCGTCATCGACTGCGACGTCATCCAGGCCGACGGTGGCACCCGCACGGCGGCGGTGACCGGTGGTTACGTGGCGCTGGCGGACGCGATCACCTGGCTGGGCGCGGCGAACCGGCTCAACGACCCGCAGCCGCTGTCGTCCTCGGTGGCGGCGGTGAGCGTCGGCGTGGTCGACGGCCGGGTCCGGCTCGACCTGCCGTACGAAGAGGACTCGCGCGCCGAGGTCGACATGAACGTGGTCGCCACCGACGCGGGCACCCTCATCGAGGTCCAGGGCACCGGCGAGGGCGCGACCTTCGCCAGGTCCACTTTGGACACGATGCTCGACATGGCGCTCGCGGGCTGCGCGGAGCTGACTCGCCTGCAGAACGAGGCACTGGCGCTGCCGTACCCGGGTGAGCTGCCGGAGCCGCGTCCGGACAAGAAGAAGGGCTCGAAGTGACGAAGCTGCTTCTGGCGACGCGCAACGCGAAGAAGCTCGGCGAGCTGCGGCGGATCGTCGCCGCGGAAGGTCTTTCGGGCCTCGAGGTGATCGGCCTCGCTGACGTGCCTTCGTTCCCCGAAGCACCCGAGACGGCGCCCGACTTCGAAGGCAACGCGGTGGCGAAGGCCCGTGACGCTGTCGCCGCAACGGGATTGCCCGCCATCGCGGACGACTCGGGTCTCGCCGTCGACGCGCTGAACGGGATGCCCGGGGTGCTCTCGGCCCGGTGGTCCGGCAAGCACGGTGACGACGAGGCGAACCTGGATCTGGTGCTGGGGCAGCTTCGCGACGTGCCCGACGAGCGCCGCGGCGCCCAGTTCGTCTGCGCAGCGGCCTTGGTGCTGCCGTCGGGCGAGGAGACGGTGGTCCGGGGCGAGTGGCGCGGCACGCTGGTGCGGGAACGACGTGGGGTGAACGGGTTCGGCTACGACCCGATCTTCCGGCCGGACGGCGAAAGCCGGACGTCGGCGGAGATGGAACCGGCGGAGAAGGACGCGGTTTCCCACCGGGGCCTGGCGTTGCGGGCGCTGCTGCCGGCACTGCGGGAGCTGGCTTAGCTCAGACGAGGTTCTCGAGCTCGACCCTGAGGCGATCTGGCCGCCGAGCTTGAGGGCCGGCCCCTCCAGGCTGGTCACGGTGTCAGGCGGCCAGGCCGAGGTCCCGGATCAGCTTCGCCACGTGGCCGGTCGCCCGGACGTTGTAGAAGGCGTGGGCGATCTTGCCGTCGGCGTCGACGACGAACGTCGAGCGGATCACGCCCAGGTACGTCTTGCCGTAGTTCTTCTTCTCGCCGTACGCGCCCCACGCTTCGATGACCGTCTTCTCGGGGTCGCCCAGCAGCGGGAACGTGAGGCCTTCGTTCTCGACGAACTTGGCGAGCTTCGCCTGCTTGTCCGGGGAGATGCCGACGACCTGGTAGCCGGCGTCGTTCAGCTCGGCGAGGTTGTCGCGGAAGTCGCAGGCCTGCTTGGTGCAGCCCGGTGTGCTCGCCGCCGGGTAGAAGTACACGACGACGGACCGGCCGCGGAAGTCGCGCAGCGACACTTCGTTGCCCTCGCTGTCGGGCAGGGTGAAGTCCGGGGCTTCGTCACCGGGGGAAAGGCGCTCGGTCATGCCCGCGAGCTTAACGGCGGTGGCTCAGGCGGGGCCGCAGTAGGTGACCGCGACGGCCTCGGTCGCGGTCGGCCGGATCTGCAGCCGCAGCTGCGTCTGCTCACGCGGGACCGCGAACGCCAGCGTGATGTGCACCGAGCGGCCGGGCAGGACGTCCTTGCCCGCGTCGGTGATGCCGGTGAAGCCCTGGGTGTTGTCCACGACCTGCTTGACCGCGGTGCCGCCCGAGGTGGCGGTCACGTTGAGGCCGGAGAGCTTGTACGTCGTCGAGCCGTCGTTGGTCAGCTGGACGTCGAAGGCCGCGCCGCGCGGGCTCTGCGGGTACGCCGAGGGGCTGGGCCGGAACGACTGCGGGGAGCCGACCGAGATGGTGAGGCCGCTGGCGAACCGGTGGTCGGCGCCGAACTTGAGGTCGTTGCCCACCGGGGAGGCCGAGGCACCGGCGCCCGCGGGGGAGCCGGCCGCGCCGAGTGCCGCGGTGCCGTCGTGAGCCGAGGGGACCCCGCACGCCACCGCCAGGCCGAGCAGTCCTGCGGCGAACATGATCTTGCGGGTGCGCGCGAGCGCCATTGCGGGTACTCCAGTCGGCGGGTCGGGTGCCGTCGGCAACGGGGGTTTGCCGGGCGAACCCGCTCCACTCTGGCCGTGATCGCGCGCGGTTACGAGGCGCAACCGGGGGTTGTCGCGCACCTGGTGCCACCCCGTGGCCAATCCGTGACCGGAACGGCACGGCTGGTGACAATCTCTGGCCACATGCCACTTAAACCGCGAGGGCGAACAACAGGATGAAGATCGCGACGCCGGCCACCCACGCCGCCATCAGCCAGCCGAAATCCCGGATCGGATCGACCGCTCGGCTCTCCTCGCCGGGCACGTACACGCCGCGATCCTCGAACCAGTCCGCCCAGCGGGCGATCCAGTGCAACGGATTGCGCGACGACATGCTTCACCTCCGGGAGCGCGTTTCCCTCGTCACAGTACGCGTTCGGGCTCGCACGCCGGAAGGCGCGGGCGGCCGTCCACTTCCGACACGCCACGGTCGGATGAACCTCGGTGCCACTCGTGTAGAGATTCAGGCGAGGCCGTGACGGCGCAGGATCGCCACCGCACGGACGGTGGCGTAGCCGCGCCATTCGAGCGACGCGGAGGGCGAGAAGCTCGCGAAATCCACCCGCCAGCCACCGTCGTCCTGTTGCGCGGCCGCGAGCCGCCGCAGTTCGGCCTCGATGACGTCGTCGGCGAACAACGCGCGCGCCGGGCGGTCCGGCAGCGGAGCGAAGTCCATGGCGCGGAGGGTTTCGCCCTCCGAACCACCGGCCACCGGGGCCAGTCCGTCGGCCGGGACGAACGTGGCGAGGTGGTCCAGGAGCGCGGGCGCCTCCTCGTGGAGTTCGTGCGCCGCGTCCGCGAACTGCACCGCGAAGGACAACGCGATCGCGTGCGGCGGCGCGGAAAGCTCGCGGATGGCGCGGAAGCAGTACCGCGTCGCCGCGGCCAGCCACGGGTGCTCGCGGACGGCCCGGTCGTGGCGGGCGACGCGCAGGGCCACGCCCGCGGTGAACGCCGTGCTCTGCAGGGTGGCCTCCGCCGGATCGGCCTCGACCCAGAAGGGTGCGCAGCCGGCCGGGTCCGCCACGGGCCGGGCGAACGGCAGGCCACCGTCCGGACGGGACGCCGTGGCCAGCCAGTCGCAGAGCTTCGCCGCGTGCGGTGTCGTCGCCGGGGCGATCTCCTCGAACACCTCGAAGGCGTGGAGGGCACCGCCGGGCTGGCTTTCCGGGGCCCGCAGGTCCGGCTCGAGGCCCCAGCCGTAGCCGCCGTCGGCGTTGCGGTAGCCGTCGACGGCGGCCAGCACCGCGTCGGCGTCGGCGGCGCCGCCGAGCAGTTCGAAGCGGCGGCGGTCGAGGAGGCGGGCGTGCGTCGCCATGAAGGACGCCGCCGCGGGAAGGTTCACGGACATGCCGCCAGCGTCGCACCGGTGCGGCCGGCGGTCTTGAACGGATCGGACCTCAGGGCAGCCGGGGCCCGACGGAGGCGGCCTCGCGCAGCCGCGCCGCGTCCTGCCCGGGTGGGGCGCCGAACAGGCGGCGGTACTCGCGGTTGAACTGCGAAGGGCTGTCGTAGCCGACGAGGTGCCCGACACCGGCGACGTCGCCCGCGCCGGCCAGCAGCAGCGACCGGGCTTCCTGCAGGCGGATGCGCTTCTGGAACTGCAGCGGGCTCATCGCCGTGGCCGCGCGGAAGTGGCGGTGGAACGCCGACGCGCTCAGCCCGCTCAGCCGCGCGAGTTCCTCGATCCGCATCGGCTCGGCGTAGTTGTCCCGTACCCAGCGGATCGCGCGGCCGACGTGGGCGGCGCCGCTGTCGGCCAGGCCGATCCGGCGGACCAGGCCGCCGTGCGGGCCGGTCAGCAGCCGCCAGAGGATCTCCCGCTCGATCAGGGGCGCGAGCACGGGCGCGTCGGACGCGTGGTCGAGCAGCCGAAGCAGGCGCAGCGCCGCGTCGAGCAGCTCCGGGCCGGCGTCGCCGATGGCGATGGGGGACGCCGGTGGTGTGCGCGGCGGCGCCTCGAGCAGCAGCGGGGCGATCGCCTCGGGCCGCAGGGCGAGGCCGAGGCCCAATGCCGGCGTCCGCGGGGTCGCGCCGACGAAGTGGCCGGTCACCGGCAGGTCGGTGCCGACCAGCAGGTACTGCCCGGCGCGGTACTCGTGCACCTGCTCGCCGAGCAGCAGGCGCTTGCCGCCCTGGGCCATGACGACCAGCAGCGGCTCGGCGAGCGAGTGGTGCGTTTCGCTCGTTTCCACTTTGGACAGCAGCAGGCCCGGCACCGGCGTGCGCAGATCGGCGTGCGCGTACCGGGCGACGAGGTCGCGGAGTTCGTCGAGCACGCATCAAGGAAACCGCCATCGAGAGGATCGGGCAAGAGGTCGCTTCGATCGGTCTACCGCTGAGCTGGGCTTCCGCGGTTTCCTGGGATCAGTCGATCCGCTACCCAAGGAGAGTTTCGTGTCACTCGACCACTACGTCACCCTCGGCCGGTCCGGCCTCCGCGTCAGCCCCTTCGCCCTCGGCGCGATGACCTTCGGGGAAGACGCCGGTGGCGCCGGCTGCGGTGTCGAGGAGTCCGAAAAGATCCTCGCGACCTACCTCGACCTCGGCGGCAACTTCGTCGACACGGCGAACTTCTACACCAACGGCCATTCGGAGAAGATCCTCGGCGACTTCTTCGCAGCCCGCCCCGGCCGCCGTGCGCGGGTGGTGCTCGCGTCGAAGTTCTTCGGCAACCTGTTCCCCGGCGACCCCAACGGCGGCGGCGCCGGCCGGGCGTCGATCATCGCCCAGCTCGACGAGACGCTCCGGCGGCTGCGGACGGACTACCTCGACCTGTACTGGCTGCACAACTGGGACCGCCGCACGCCGATCGAGGAGACCATGCGGGCCCTCGACGACCTGGTGCGCGCGGGCAAGATCCGGTACGTCGGCTTCTCCAACACCCCGGCGTGGGTCACCGCGCAGGCGCAGGCGACCGCCTTGCTGCGCGGCTGGACGCCGTTGATCGCGTTGCAGGTCGAGTATTCGCTGCTGGCGCGGACGGTCGAGGGCGAGCTGGCGCCGTTCGCACTCGACCAGGGCATGGCACTGGTGCCGTGGAGCCCGCTGAAGAACGGTTTCCTGTCGGGCAAGTACCGGCGTGGCGCTCCGGCGCCGGAGTCCGCCCGCGCGGCTTTCGTCGGCGGTCCGTCCGAAGCGGAGTTCACGGTCCTCGACGCCGTCGCCGCGATCGCCGGGGAGATCGGGTCGACGTCCGCGGCGGTGTCGCTGGCGTGGTTGCGCGCGCGGCGCGGAACGGTGGTCCCGATCATCGGCGCGCGGCGGCTGGAGCACCTGACCGGCAACCTCGCCGGGCTCGAGGTGACGCTGACGCCGGCGCAGCTGGCTCGGCTGGACGAGGTGTCGGCGCCGACGCTGGACTACCCGGCCCCGATGCACGGCGCCCAGCGGACGATGCTCCAGTTCGCGGGCGCGACGGTCGACGGTGAACCGTCCACTGTGTACCCGCCCTTGCTGCAGAGCGACGTCCGCTACTGAAAGACGCTAACTGCGGAACGTCCGGCGGTAGGTGTCCGGGGGCACGCCGACCGTCCGGTTGAAGTGCCGCCGCAACGTCGTCGCCGTGCCCATGCCGACCGCCTCCGCGACCGCGTCGATGCTCGCGTCCGTGTTCTCCAGCAGCTCCTGCGCGCGGCGGATGCGCTGGTTCAGCAACCACTGCAACGGCGTCGTGCCCGTGGCCGACCGGAAGTGGCGGCCCAGGTGGCGGGAGCTCATGTTCGCTCTCCGGGCCAGGTCCTCGACCGTCAGCGGGCGGTCGAGGCGGGCGGTGATCCACGGGAGCAGCGAGGCCAGCGGGTGGTCGTCGCGGGTGGGGACCGGTGCCGTCACGAACTGGGCCTGCCCGCCCGCCCGGTGCGGTGGGACCACCAGGCGGCGGGCGATCGCGTTGGCCGCCGCCGGGCCGTGGTCGGCGCGGACCAGGTGGAGGCACAGATCCATGGCCGCCGCCTTGCCCGCCGAGGTCAGGACCTGGCCGTTGTCGACGTAGAGCACGTCCGGGTCCACCGTCACCCGCGGGTAGCGGGCGGCGAGGACGTCCGTGTGGGCCCAGTGCGTGGTGGCGCGCAAGCCGTCCAGCAGGCCGGCCGCGGCCAGCACGAACGCGCCCGTGCACAGCGACGCCACCCGTGCGCCGCGGACGTGGGCGGCGCGCACCGCGTCGACCAGGCCGGCCGGCGGGTCCGCGTCGACGTCGGCCCAGCCCGGGACGAGCACGGTGTCCGCGCGCGCCAGCCGGTCGAGGCCGTGGTCGGGCTCCAGCAGGAACCGGCCCACCCGCACCGGGGCCAGGCCGCAGACCGCGAAGCCGTACCGAGGATCGTCGCCGAACACCTCGGTGGCGATCGTCAGCTCGAACGACAGCATCCCGTCCGTAGCGGCGAGCGCGACAGCGTGCATGTCCGAAAGTGTACGCATCACGTCGTTCCGGACACTGGTGACGACGGCTTCCGCTCGCCAGGATTGCCTCATGACTTCGGTACTGGTTTACGGCGCATACGGGCACACCGGCCGCTTCGTGGTGGCTGAGCTGCAGAAACGCGGGTACGACACGGTCCTTTCCGGACGGGACGCGGCGAAGCTGCCGGGCGGCCGTCCGGCGTCGGTCGACGACCCGGCGTCCCTCGACCGCGCGCTCGACGGCGTGGCCGCGGTGATCAACTGCGCGGGCCCGTTCGCCGAGACGGCCCTGCCGGTCGCCGAAGCGGCCATCCGCGCCGGCATCCCCTACGTGGACGTCGCCGCCGAAATCGAGGCGAACCTCGACACGCTCGCGCTGACCGCCGACAGCGCCGTGGTGCCCGCGATGGCGTTCTTCGGCGGCCTGGCCGACCTGCTGGCCACGGCGGCGATGGGCGACTGGACGGCGGCCGACGAGGTGCACGTCGCCTACGGGCTCAGCGGCTGGCGCCCCACGGCCGGCACCCTCGCCGCGGGCCGGGTGTCCCGGGAACGCCGTGACGGCAAGCGCATCCGCTTCGCGGGCGGACGGCTGGAGTACCGCGACGACGCCCTGCCGACGCGGGAGTGGCCGTTCCCCGAGCCGCTCGGCCCCCGGCCCGTCTTCGCCGAGTTCTCGATGGCCGACATCGTCACCATCCCGCGGCACCTGCAAGTGCGCGACGTCATCAGCTACATGACGGTCGACGCGGCGCAAGGCCTCGCCGCGGCGGGCGAGCGCGACGCGGCCGAGACGTTCGTGGTGGACGTCGTGGTGCGGGCCGGGGAGGACGAACGCCGGGTCGTGGCGCGAGGCGAGGACATCTACGCGGTGAGCGCGCCGCTGGCGGTGGAGGCGGTGGACCGGATCCTCACCGGGCGGGCGAAGCTGAAGGGCGTCGCGCCGGCGGGGGAGATGTTCGACGCCGCCGGCTTCCTGCGGGCGCTGGCTCCGCACATCACGGTCGAGTTCAGCTGAGGGCGGCGCTGCGGTAGCTGCCCGGGGTGGTCGCGTACTCGCGCCGGAAGGCCTTGGCGAAGGCGAACGCCGACCCGTAACCGACCGCCGGAGCCACCTGCGCCAGCGGCCGGTCGGTTTCGCGGAGCAGCCGCGCGGCCGTCGTCATCCGCCAGCGGGTGAGGTAGGTCAGCGGCGGTTCGCCGACCAGGGCGGTGAACCGCCGGGCGAACGCGGCCCGGGACAGCCCGGCCGCGGCGCCGAGCTGCTCGACCGTCCACGCCCGGGCGGGATCGCCGTGGATGGCGGCCAGTGCCCGGGCCGTCACGGGGTCGGCGAGCGCCGCCGACCACCCGGGCGTCCCGGCCGACTCGCTGAGCCAGGCGCGGAGCATGTACACGAGCAGGGCGTCGACGAGCGAGGGTGCGACGACGGCGGCTCCGGGCGGGTGCGCCGCGAGCTCGTCGTCGAGGAGCCGGACCAGCGCGCGCAGCCCGGGGTGGCGCCCCGGGACGGCGGGCAGGTGGACCACCTCGGGCAGGTCGCGCAGGAGCGGGTGGGGCCGGTGCCGGCGCAGCCGGTACGCGCCGCAGACGATCGTCGTGCGCGCCCCCGGGCCGGGGAGCGAGACGCGGCCGAAGGGGGTGGCCGCCGACGGGCGCGTGGGCCGGAAGGCGACGAGCGGCGTGCCGGGTGCGGACGTCATCGCGTGCGGGACGCCGCGGCCGAGCAGCACGACGTCACCCCGGCCGAGCTCGACCGGCTCGAAGCCGGCCTCGCCGGGCAGCGGGGCCAGCCACGCCGAGCCGGCCAGCACGACGTGGAACGCGGCCCCGGTGGTGTGGTCGAACCGCAGGCCCCACGGCGCGTGCGCCTCGGTCTGGGCCGCGACCGGGGCGCCGGAGCGCAGGGCCGCCAGTACGTCTGCCAGCACGTCCATCGGCTCACCCTAGCGAGACGAACGGACAACACAACGCGCTTTTCAGCCATTCACCGTCTCGCAGCCGGTCCTTAACTTGGTGACATGACTGTTTGGGTTGAAGGCGCGACCGGCAAGGCCGGGCGCCGCGTGGTGGACGCGTTGACGGCGGCGGGGGTGCCGGTGCGGGCCGCGAGCCGCCACCCCGGCGAGGCACACGGCTCCGTGACGCCGGTGACGTTCGACTGGGCCGATGAGACGACCTGGGCCCCGGCCCTCGGCGATGCGGACGCGTTGTTCGTCAAGGGGCTGGACACCGACGACGACGCCGCGAAGACCATCGCGCGGCTGATCGGCACGGCGCCGTCCGCGCGCCGGGTCGTGCTCATGTCCGCGGTGGGGGTGGACCGGACGCCGGACCACGCGCCGCGGCGGGCCGTCGAGCTGGCGGTGCAGGAGTCCGGCATGCGCTGGACCGTCCTGCGGCCGAACTGGTTCCTGCAGAACTTCGACGAGGACGAGTGGGTGTTCGCGCGGGCGCTGCGCGAGACCGGCGAACTGTACGCGGGCAGCGGCGACAGCTTGGTCGGGTTCACCGACACCCGCGATCTGGCCGATGCCGCTGTCACGGTCCTGACCGAGGACGGGCACGACGGCCGCGGCTACGCCATCACCGGGCCCGAGGCGCTGACGTTCGGGGAGATGGCGGCGCTGCTGGCCGAGGCGTCCGGCCGCCCGATCCGGCACCGGGACGCGACGCCCGCCGAGCACCGGGCGCACTTCGCGCGGTCCGGCCACCCCGAGGCGTGGGTGGAGCACATGCTGCACCTGTTCGCGCTGGTGCGGGCCGGGGTGTTCGCCCCCGTGACGGACGATTTCCGGCGGCTGACCGGGAAGGCACCGCGCACACCGGCGGCGTACGCCGACGAGGTGTGGCGGCCGTGACCACGGCGGGGTCCGGGGGCGAAGCCCGCCGGAAACACGACGAGCGAGTCCGGCGAAGGCGCGAAGCGCCGAGCAGGACTCGCTCAACCCGTTCGTGGGCCCGGAGAGACTCGAACTCTCACTGGCACGGACCTAAACCGTGTGCCTCTGCCAATTGGGCTACGGGCCCCCGGTACTCCGAAGCCTAGCGTGCGGCGTGGCCCGTGCGGAGGCGGCGGGGCGGTCGACTAAGTTGGGGCCTGGAAGTCCCATGCGGCGAGGAGGACAAGTGGCCCGCGATCCCGAGACGATCGAGCGTGAGATCGAGCAGGCTAGGACCGCTCTGGCGGCGACGCTCGACCAGCTGACCGTCAAGGCCGACCCGAAGAAGCTCGCCGACGCGGCCAAGGACGGCGTGCGCGCCAAGCTGGACAACCCCAAGGTCAAGTTCCCGCTGATCGGTGCGGGCGTCCTCGTGCTGGTCCTGCTGGTGCGCAAGCTCCTCAAGTAGCGCTCAGGCCTGTTTCGCCGGCGCCTTGCTCTCGGCAGCGGGCGCCGGCTCCGCCGGGCTCTTGCGGTCTTCGACCGCCTTCGGGAGCTGCTTGCTCGGCGGCAGCTGGGGCTTCTTGTCCGCCGACGCCGGAGACTGCTGCTTCGGCACGCTGCCGGGCGGCGGGACCTCGAGCGGCGGCAGCTTCGGGAGCGTCAGCCGGGCCGTCATGTAGGCGCTGGTGAAGTCCAGCGCACTCCCGTTGAGCAGGTGCACCACCGTCGTCTTGCCGTCGCCGGCGAGCTCCTCGACCAGCTGGTCGGCCCGGTCGCGCGCGGCGATGATGCCGGGCGCCCGTGCGGTCAGCTCCTTGCCGCGGCCGCTGACCGTGATGGCCCAGTCGGCGTCGTCCTGGACGTACGTCGCCGTGATCGCTTCCACCATCTGCCTCACGCCCCTCTCCCTCACCAGCATCCTTACACAACCGTGACGCGGTCACCGCGTTTTCGTGACGTGGTTCCCGCGCCCCTCCTCCGGTCGCGAAAGTCCAGCACACTTTCTACCTTGTCAGCGGTACCGTAGAGCAACTCTGTGTCACAGGACACGACAGCGCTGAGTAACGACCAAATGGCCTAGTGCACGCGCAGGCTAACGTGCACGTTGCCGCAGGCCGGTCCACAGCACGTCCATGGCGTATTCGGTGGCCGTCTCGGGGCTCACTTCGTCGTGGCGCTCGCACCAGATCGCGAGCCGTTCGCACGCTCCGACCACGAATTCCGCGGCCGCTTCGGCCCTCAGGTCGTCCCCGCTGTCGAAGTGGCCGCTCATCAGCGCGGCGATGAGGTCGGTCTGCTGCCGCCGGGTCTCCTCGACCTCGTCGGCGGCCGGCGTGCCGATCAGCACCATTTCGTGCCGCAGCAGCGACCACGCCTGGCGCCGTTCGCGGATGAAGACGAAGAAGGCCAGCAGGCCGCGCCGCAGCGCGTCCTCGGCGTCCACCGCGCCGACCGTGGCCTGCTCGGTGACCTCGCGCAGCACCGCGCGCGACTCCCGGATGCAGGCCAGCAGCAGGCCTTCCTTCGAGTTGAAGTACTCGTAGAGCATCGGCTTCGAGACGCCCACCAGTTCGGCGATCTCGTCCATCGACGCCGCCGCGTAGCCGCGTGCCGAAAAGACCTGCTCGGCGACCTCGATCATCTGCCGCATCCGGTCGGCCCGTGGCATGCGCTTGCGCTTCGCGGTGGTCACGGGTCAGACTCTACCGTTGGTAACCTACTCCCAGTAAGATGGACGACGAGTAACAGGAACCCGGAGGCGTCATGGGCAACCGCACGGAGACCGGGGTCGTCATCGTCGGGACCGGGTTCTCCGGTCTCGGCATGGCGATCCAGCTGCGCAAAGAGGGTCGAGAGGACTTCGTCATCCTCGAAAAGGCCCACGACGTCGGCGGCACCTGGCGCGACAACAGCTACCCGGGCTGCGCCTGCGACATCCCGTCGCACATGTACTCGTTTTCCTTCGAGCAGAACCCGGGCTGGTCGCGGGCCTACTCCCCGCAGCCGGAGATCTGGCGGTACATGCGCGAGGTCGCCGACAAGCACGACCTGCGCCGGTTCGTCCGGTTCGGCCAGGAGATGACCGGCGCCCGCTGGGACGCCGAGGAGAACCGGTGGCACGTCGCCACGAGGGGCGGCGACGAGTTCGTCGGCACCGCGCTGGTCGCCGGGGTGGGCGCGCTCCACCTGCCGATGATCCCGGAACTGCCCGGGATCGAGAACTTCGCGGGCCCGGCCTACCACTCCGCGCAGTGGCGGCACGACGTCGACCTCGCGGGCAAGAAGGTCGCGGTCATCGGCACCGGCGCCAGCGCGGTCCAGTTCGTGCCGAAAATCGCGCCCGACGTGGCGGAGCTGACGCTGTTCCAGCGGACGCCGCCGTGGATCATGCCGAAGGCCGACCACGAGATGTCCGGCCGGACGCGTGCGCTGTTCAAGGCGTTCCCGCTCGCTCAGCGCGCCTACCGCACCCTGCTCTACTGGCTGCTCGAAGCCCGGGCCATCGGGTTCAACGGCCAGTCGTGGGTGATGAAGCTCGGGCAGCGGATCGCCAAGCGCAACATCGACCGCGCGATCAAGGACCCGCAGCTGCGCCGCAAGGTGACCCCGGACTACACGATGGGCTGCAAGCGCGTGCTCGTCTCCAACGACTACTACCCGGCACTGGCGCGGGACAACGTCGAGGTCGTCACCGAGGGCGTGCGGGAGGTCCGCGAGCGCAGCGTGCTCGACGCCGCCGGCGTCGAGCACGAAGCCGACGTCCTCATCTACGGCACCGGCTTCCACGTCACCGACGCCTTCGACGACCTGGAGATCGTCGGCCGCGACGGGCGCAACCTCGGCAAGGAGTGGGCGACCGAGGGGATGCGGACGCACCTCGGGATCACCGTCGCCGGCTTCCCGAACCTGTTCTTCCTGCTCGGCCCCAACACCGGCCTCGGGCACAACTCCGTCGTGTTCATGATCGAGGCCCAGATCTCCTACGTCGCCGAAGCGCTGCGGCTGGCCGGCGGCCAGGCGATCGAGCCGAAGCCCGAGGTGCAGGAGCGGTTCAACGCGCAGATCCAGCGCAAGCTCGCGAAGGGCATCTGGACCCGTGGCGGCTGCAAGAGCTGGTACCTGGACGCGAAGGGTGTCAACCGGACGATCTGGCCCGGCTTCACCTGGCGGTACTGGCTGGACACGCGGAAGGTGCGGCGCGAGGACTTCCGGGTCGGCTGATCGGGAGGGTCCCTCGCCGGCGGTGAGGGCCCTCCCTGGATCAGCTGGAGGTGTAGCGGCGGAGGCGGCCGATCAGGTCCACGGTCGGCAGGCGGCACAGCTCGGCCATCCGCTCGAGGGCGGGCAGGTCGAGGGCGATCTCGCCGCCGCCCTGCTCACCGGCCTGGCGGAGGCGGTCTTCGGCCCAGCGGCGCAGCGGCAGCAGATCGGCCGAGGCGTCGGCGACGACCTTGCGCAGGTCCACGCGGACCCGCCCGGGCTCGTCCAGGAACACCCGGCGGTGCACCTTGGCCAGCAGGTCCTGGGGCAGTTCGTCCATCGCGACGCACAGCTCGACCAGGCGCACGACGGAGCACTGTCTGGTGCCCAGCTCGTAGGTGGCCAGCGTCTGCAGCGAGATCTCGCTCTGCAAGTGCTGGTTCAGCTCCTTGCGCGTCCACCCTCGGCTGCGCCGGAGCTTGCGGAGCTCGTCTCCGAGGATCCGCTGGTACTCCTCAGCGTCGATCAGCACATCAATGTCCCCTGCCGTGCGCTCCCACGGCACCGCCCGGGCGTGATGATTCCCGTGCAGGTGCACCCTCACATGTATGTAAGTGCGCTGGTGCCCGGCCCTTACGCGATTTCCGGCATGTCTTTGATACCGATTGCGCGAGTTAGGCCGAATGGGTTAACGACAGCTCGCCGACCGGCTCAGTTGACGCAGGGAACGCCCTCGGCGGTGATCGGCTTCTCCTCGTCGGCGCCGGCCGGCGGGGGCGTCGCGGCCTGCGACGTCGCTCCCGGGGCACCGGCGCCCGAGTTCGCGTCGGAGGTCGTGCCCTGGTAGTCGGCGCCGAGGAACACCGTCACGTGGCCCGCCGCCACGCTCTTGTCCTCTTGGACCGTCGGCGAGCCGCCCAGGGCCTCCGCGACGGCCTGGCCCTTGTCCTTGCCGCCCTTCGGCACCCAGATCACCGTGGTCTTGCGCGCGGTCGCGTTGGCCGTATCGCCGGAGGTGAAGCCCTTGCTCTCGAGGGTCTTGGCGACGCCCGCCGCGAGGCCGGTGCGCCCGGAAGCGTTGCGGACGTCGACCGTGGTCGCCTTGTTCGCGGGGTCGGCCTGCTGCGCCGGTGGCGTCGTCTGGCCCGGCGGCGGCCCGGCGAGCCCCTGCACGAACTGCTTCACCTCGGCCGGGTCGACCTGGATGGCCGAGCCGTCTTCGGGGGTCTTGTAGTCGATGTTCTTCACCGGGATCGTGCGGAATTCGAGCTGGCCGCCGGTCAGGCCCTTCATCTGCTGGGCGAACCCGAAGATGTCCCAGTGCTGGCTGAGCACGACCGACTTCTTGATCGCCTCGATCAGGTCGTTGAGCTTGCCGGGGTTGGTCAGCGTGCCGGCCGAGAGCACCTTGCGCGCCATGCCGGCCATGAACACCTGCTGGCGCACGACGCGGTCGAGGTCGCCGTTCGGCAGGCCGTGGCGCTGCCGGACGAACTCGAGGGCTTCGACGCCGGAAATCGTGTGCTGGCCCTTGGTGAAGTTCGCGCCGGAGTACTGGTCCTTGACGTTGTTGTTCAGGCAGACGTCGACGCCGCCGACGGCCTTGGTGATCTCGCTGAAGCCGAGGAGGTTCACCGCGGCGTAGTTGTCGATGGTCGACCCGGTGAGCTTCTGGACGGTGTCGATCAGCTCCCGCGCCCCGGCCTGGTTGGCCTGGACGTCGAGCTCCTTCGGATCGGTGACGCCCTTCTTCTGCAGGTCCTTGCGGGCCGTCAGCATCGCCCGCGCATACGCGGAGTTGATCTTGTGCTTGCCGTAGCCGCCGGGGATGTCGACGTAGGTGTCACGCGGCAGGGAGATCGCGACGGCCTTGCTGCCGTCGTTGGGGATGTGCACGAAGATCAGGGAGTCGGTGTTGAGCTCGCCGTCGGCGTCGCCGGCGCGCAGCTCGTCGAGCACCTCGCGCGGCAGCGGGTTGCCCTGGGCGTCGGTGCGGCTGTCGAGGCCGACCAGCAGGATGTCGCGGGCGCCGTCGGCGGGCTTCTCGCCACCGCCGCCGTCGCTGATCACGTTCGTGTAGTTGAGCCCGTTGACCAGGCCCTGCATGGCCGCCCAGGCGTACCCGGTCAGGCCCATCACCAGCAGCGAGACGACGGCCATCGCGACCTTCGCGCCGCGGAAGGAGCTGCGGCCGGCGCGCGGGGCCGGGCGCGGCTGCGGGCGGCGGGACGCGGGCGGGTCGGCGCGGCGGGCATCCGCCGGCTCGCGGCGCGGTGCGGGGCGGCGCGGCGGTGAGCTGCCGCGGCGTGCGTCGTCCCGGCCTGGCTCGTCCTGCCAGGGCCGGGCGGGGCGGCGGCCGCCTTGCCCGTTCCGAGGCGGGTGATCCACGCGGGCGACTCCTCACTCCATCGATCGGGTGGTGCTCAGGGATGGACGCATGGTGCCGTCCCCTGGTTGCCGTAGCGTTACACATCCCCCTGCGAATGTGCTCCGCGCCACCCAGTTTCCCGCACGTTCGACGGTTTCGCCTGGTCAGGACGTCACGTTCGCCGGCGGCCGAACCGGGATGAGGGTGCCCGCGGCGGCCAGCAGGGCAAACGCGGCCGTCACCGCGTGGAGCGTGACGCCGAGGAAGCCGGGCGTGCTGCCGTCGGCGGCGAACAGCAGCGAAGGCGCGCAGGCGAGCGCCGTGGCCAGCCAGGTGCCGGTCGCCGCGCCGGCCCCGATCCGGATCGTGTGCAGCAGGAAGACCCCGAGCAGCAGGTGCACCAGGCTCTGGATCGGGTCGAGCCGCAGGCCGAGCAGGTCGGCGTCGGCGGCGACCCCGCCGAAGCGGGTCAGCGCGAAACCGAACACCCCCAGCGTCGCGTAGCCGATCCCGAGCCCGGCCGCGGCCCGGGTGAGCACCGCCGTCCTGCGGCCGGGGTGGTCGGCCGCGCGCGGCTCCCGGACACCGTGGGTGTGCCGTTCGAACCACCAGAAGACCAGGGTGGCGGGCACCGCGAGCAGCCCGACCGCGACCAGCGTGCGCGGGCGGATCAGCCAGCTGAGCCCGTCGGCGATCCGGCCGGGCAGGTACACGACGGCGACCAGCAGCAGCATCGCGGCGAGGAACGCCAGGTAGAGGCTCATCGGCGCCCGCAGGACGAACCGGCAGGCGCGGGCGATGCCCGGCCGGTCGCCGAGCCTGCCGAGCGGGCGGGCCAGCAGCCCGAGCACACCCAGCTGGACGAGGCCGAGCAGCAGCACGCCCCACGGCGGGGCGGAGAACGCGGCGGGCGCGCCCGGGCTGCCGAGCAGGACGGGTGGCCCGCCTCGCAGGACGCTCACCCCGGCGAGACCCGCGACCCCGGCCGCGGCGGCCGTGGCGAACACCCGTCGCGCCGGACGGACACCGTCGGCGTGCGCGAAGGCGAGTTGCTGGGCGAGCAGGGCGATGGCGAACGTCGCCGCGTAGCGCGGCAGCGGCGAACCCGACCAGCTCGCGGCCAGCTCGCCGCCGGCGACCAGGGCGAGCAGCCCCGCGGCCGCGGGCACCGGCGCCCGGCGGTGCAGGGCCAGCAGCGGGGGCGCGCACGCGATCGTCAGCAGGTAGACGCCGAGCAGCCAGAGCGGGTGCAGCGCGATTCGCATCACCGTCGCCGTCGTCCCCGCCGGGCTGCCGAGCAGTTCGAGCGCGAGCGGCGTCAGCAGCGCGACGACCGCGAAGATCAACGCCGGGCGCAGCAGCGGGCTCGCCCGTTCGGCCAGGTAGTGGCGGTAGCCGCCGCCGGCTTCCAGCTCGGCGCGCCACCCGGCCGCGTTGGCGTGGCCGCCGGCGAAGTAGATCAGCGGGGCGAGCTGGGCGAGCCAGGTGACCGGCCACAACGCGGGCTCGGGAGCGCCGGCCCAGTGCGCGAGCGCCGTCACCGACTCGCCGAGCAGCAGCAGGACGACCCCACCGGCGCCCAGCAGCGCCCACCGGCTGACCTCCGCGGGAACGGCAGCCGGTGCGGGCGCGCGTGGCTCGCGGCGGGCCCGCAGCCAGCCGCGCAGCCGGAAGACCAGCAGGCAGCCGATCACCAGCACCCCGGCGACCATCGGGCCGATCGGGTCGCCGACCGGCGGGCCCCAGCGCTGGTGCCACGAGTTGACGACCAGCCCGGCCGAGTAGAAGGAGGCGACCACCCGGCAGGTGAGCGCCGAGTCCATCGGGTTGAGGTCGCAGGCGTGGTGCATGTCGTAGGACAGGCGGTCGTCCAGGGCCTCCCGGACTTCGGGGCCGAGCGGGTGGCCCTTGCGGTCGGCGTACCGGAGCAGGTCGTAGCCGAGGTCGTGCGCCTTGCACGGCACCGCGTAGTCCCACTTCGTGTTGTCGTCGCCCCACGGGGTCGAGCAGCCGCCGTCGACGTGCACGGCGCGGACCGTGCCGTCGCGGGCCGGCAGCGCACCCGGGGTGACGCCGCTGAGCGCGGTGAAGTCCTTCGGCAGCCGGGCGAGCGCGTCGGGGTGCGGACCGGGGTGGACCAGCGCCTCGATGGCGTTCTGCGCGGCCAGCACGTCACCGGTCGGCGGGCCCTGGTCCGGCGGGGACGGCGGACGCGAGGCGATCAGCCCGAACGCGAAGACGACCAGCAGGACCAGCAGCAGCCACCCGGACGTCGACCAGGGTCGGCGGGTGCGTGGCGGATCGGTCTGGGCCGGCATGGGTTCAAGGGTGCCAGCCCCGCTCGGCGGCCGACATGGGGATAACCACAGGGTTGCATGGCGGTTTACCGCAGGCTGCCCGGACGGCTGCCCGTTCTTCCCTACCGCGGCGGGGATGTCCTGGTGAGACTGGCGACAGGGGGGAGTGGCGACCAGGAGGCAGCAGTGCGCCCGACCGAGCTCGCCGTGCCCGCGGAGAACACCGTGCGCGCCCTGCGCCGGCTCGCCCCCGGCGCCCGGCTGCGTGAACCGCCCACGCCGGAGCTGCGGGTGCTGGCCGGTGCGCTGCGCGACTGTGCGCCGCCGGAGCTGGCCCGGGCCCACCCCCGGCCGGTCGCCCGGGTGGTGCTGGCCGCGCAGCTGCGGATGCTCGACCGGGCGACGACGGGGTTCTTCGACGCGGGTGGTCCGGAGTCCGCCCGGCTGGTCAGGGCCGCGCGGTTCGGCAGGGTCCGGCCGCGGCGGCTGCTCGACCGGCTGGCCACCGAGCCCGGCTTGCGCACGGCGGCGCTGGTCTGGGCGGAGGTGCTCGGGCACCGGATCCTGGCGGGGGAGTTGCGCGGGGTGCCCGAGGTGCCGGCGGAAGAGGACGGCCGGCTGGCGGCGGAGCTGGCGGTGGCGGCGCTGCTGCCGCGGGCCGAGCCCGGGAGCGCGGGGCGGGAGGTGCTGCTGCCCTGGCCGGACGGCGGTGAGGGTGGGCCGCGGGCGCCGGGCGGCGGTGCGGGTGATCCGGGTGGCTCGTCGCTGGGCCGCGGTGTTGGTGATGGCTTGTCGCCGTGGGGTGGTGCGGGTGGCTCGTCGCTGGGCCGCGCTGCCGGTGAAGGCTTGCCGCCGTGGGCTGCGGCGGGGGGCTCGCTGCGGTCCGAGGGGGAGGACTGCGGTCTCCCGCGGGCTGGGGCCGGTGGTTGCGCGGAGGGTGTGTCGAGGGCTGGTTCGCCGCCGGGGCCGGAGGCCGGTGCCGTCGGTCGGTCCGGCCGGCCGCCGGAACCGGGTGGCCCGCCTGCCGATCCCGGTGGCAGCGCCTTCCTCCGCGTCCGCTCGGTCCGCGTCACCGACCGCGGCTTCCGGGTCGACGTCCACGCCGAGCCGCCCGTCGAGCTCCTCCGCGACGGTGACGGCCTCACCCTCCGCGCCCTGTGGTGGAACGGCCTGGACCGGGTCGCCGACGACCTCGGCCACGAGTACCTGCTGCTGGCCAGGGACCACGCCGGCACCGGGACCGTCCGGCACTGGTGCCATCCCCGGCCCGCGCCCGGCGCGCGGGTCCTGCGGCTCGAGTCCGCCGGCTACCGCGGTGAGCGGGTGCGCCTCGACCCGGCCTCGGCCGGGACCTGCGCCGAGGTGCTCGTCAAATGCGAACTCACCGTCCGGCTGGGGGCGTGACCGTGTCCGGGGCGAAGCAGACCTGGTCGCGGCCGTTTTCCTTCGCCAGGTAGACCGCCGCGTCGGCGGACTGGAGGAGGCGCTCGAGGGTGTCCCCGTGGCGGGGGTGGCGGGCCACGCCGATCGACGTCGTGCGGTCGGCGATGGTGGCCGGGTCGCCGCGCTTGTCCGTCGTCACGATGTGCAGCTTCGCGATCGCGATGCGGATGCGTTCGGCCGCGTCCCACGTCGCGTCTTCGTCGATGTCCGGGAGCAGAATGAGGAATTCCTCGCCGCCGAAACGGCCGACCAAGTCGCTCGGTCTGGTCACTTCGTCGAGCGTTTGCGCAACGGTGCGCAGCACGTCGTCGCCCGCCGGATGTCCATAGGTGTCGTTAATCCACTTGAAGTGGTCCAGATCGACCATCAGCAGCGCCAGTTGATCACCCGATCGAGCGGTCCGTTCAAGAGCCCGCTCCGCCGCCTCCGACCAGCCGCGCATGTTGAGAATGCTCGTTTTCGGGTCCGTCCGGACGTCGTTCTGGAGCTGGTCGAGTTCCGCGAGGCGATTGAAGACCACGGTGACCACGGCCATCACCGCCACCATCGGCGGGACGGCGGCGAGCAGGATCGCGGTCACCGCGCCGAGGCCGATGGTGATCGCTTCGAGCATGTTGTCGGCCGGGCTGCCCAGCACGTTACGAACCGTGCGCCCGGCGGGGGATCCGAGCAGCAGGACCCCGCCCACGTACGCGATCTGGATCGCTTCGTAGATGGCTCCGGTGACGACGATGGTGCCGAACTCGCGGAGGAAGTCACCCCAGCCCGGCCGGCCGAGCAGGTGCGGCCCGAGCGCCGTGTAGGTGAGGTGGGCGAGCGCGCCGGCGAGGCCGTGCGTGATGGACGAAAAAATGAAGTTGTGGGCGGGCCGCCGCGCGATGAACCAGTGCTGCAGCCGGATGACGGCGATGACGAAAAGGGTGAGCGGTACCGGCAGTATCATCGCGGCGGAAAACGTCCACACGGCGGTGAGGTCGATCAGTACCGTTTTGGTCCGGTTGCGCCGCCGTTCTTCCTGGCGCTGGGTCAGTTGAATGTGGACGGTGGCACCCGCGGCCAGAATCGCGAAATTGATCCAGTCGTTTCCGGACGGAATCGGCGAGCGTGCGAACGACACGGCGAGAACGGCCACTGCGACGGCTTCGGCCGCCAGCATGAAGGCGACCTGCACCGGCCGACGGCGCCAGAGCGCCCAGTTCCCCGGCCAGTACGCGTGGCGGACCCGGGCGGTCGCCGGTGGACCACTGGTCGTGGTCGCGGGCGTACCTGTGGTCACGTCCGGTTCCGCGGCGCCGCGGTTCGGGGACGCAGCGGCCCGCGCCGCCTGGCCGGCGCCCGGTTCGCCCGGCGCGGCGGGGTCCCCGTCCGGTCCTGGATGCAATTGGTCACCTCCTTTCCAGCCTAGTCCCGGCCTTGAGTAATCTCATCGGTACCTGGCAGAGTGTTCACGCATTCCGTGGCCGGGTACCATCCCACAGCAACGGATCGGCCAAGGGCCCGGAGTAACTGCCGGGAACGCGGCGCAAAAGGTTCTGCGAGACTCTCCCCGCATGGAGGTGGCCCCCATGAGCAACCGCGACTTCTGAACCACCCTCGAATTGTCGCCCGTGGCGCCCGCGAATGCCATTCATGATCTTGGCCGTACCCGGAGGTGGCACCTGGCGCTCATGACGGCCGAGGTCGCGGTTCCGCCCCGCCCACCCGGCGCCAGGCGAACGCCACCGGCACGGCCAGCAGCAGTCCCACCGCGCCCGCGAGGGCGATGGTCGCGTGCGCGGAACCCAGCGCCTGCGCGACCAGCCCGCCCACGCCGACGCCCACGCCCTGCGCGACCCGCAGCCCGGTCCGGTACAGGCCACCCGCACTGCCCCGGATGTCGTTCGGCACCCACGTGATGAACGTGGCCGACACCGTGATGACGTACGCGCCCGTCGCGCCGGCCAGCGCGAGCAGGATCAGCGCGAACGCCAGGTTCGGCCGCAGCGCGAACGCCGCCAGCGCGGCCAGCGGCAGCGCGGCGAGCACGCCGAGCAGCTTGCGGCGGTGCTCGGTCGTGACGAACCGCGACAGCAGGAACGTCCCGGCCACGAAGCCCAGCGGGTCGGCGGCCAGCAGCCAGCCGACCGCCTGGTCGCCCGCGCCCAGCTGCGCGGCGAGCGGCGCCGCGAGGCCTTCCGGGATCACCGCCAGGCCGACGAGCCAGGACAGGTAGAGCAGCACCCGCAGCCGTTCGTCGCCGAAAACCTGCCGGACGGCGCCGAACCACGGGGCACCGCCGTTGCCCGCGGCGGGCCGGCGCAGCACCAGCAGCCGCACGGCGACGGCGGCCACCAGGAACGTCAGCGCGTCGATCGCCAGCGCCCACGAGGTCCCGATCGTGGTCACCAGCAGCCCGCCGGCCGCGAGGCCGGCCAGCATCGCGGTGTTGTTCGTGATCCCGCGCAGGTCCTGGCTCTGCAGGTAGACGTCGTCATCGGCGAAGACCTCGCGGCCGAGCGCGTTCTGCGCGGCGTTGCCGGGCGCGTTCGCCAGCCTCGCGAGGACGAACAGCGCGAACAGCCAGCCCATCGGCATCCCGGGCAGGGCCATCAGCCCGATCAGCACGGCCTGCGCGAACGAGCCGGTCACCAGCACCGCGCGCCGGGGGAACCGGTCGGCGAGCTGGGACAGCCCGAGCCCGCCGGCGAGCGCGGGCAGGAACGTCAGGGAGTAGACGACGGCCGACAGCAGCGGCGACCCGGTCCGGTCGAAGGTGAGGATGGCCAGCGCGACGATGGTCAGCTGGTCACCGAGCATCGACTGCGTCTCGGCGAACCACAGCGCGCGGAACTCGCGGTTGGCCAGGACAGCCCGGAGCCGGGGTGTCGCGCGCGTTGTCACCTCGTCACCACCGTCCCCCGATCGAGTGAACATGAATCGTCGCATTGTGCCTCTCCGGTGACGACCCCGTCCGGGGGAGTCACGGTCTACCACCGGGAAGCACCCACAGTATGCCGCCGGTTACACCCCGATGTCCCCGGAATGCGCGCCAGTCACCCCCTCGTGACCGCCCCGCGGGTACGTCCGGACTGATCGATCCGGACTCGCTCGGCGCAGGGCGGCGGCCGCTCGTCGTCGCGCCGATGCCGCGTTGGACCGAATGGGCCAAGACTGGACAGTGAGCCGGCCGGGGTGGACGGGCGCTGCAGATCGGGGAGAGCGATGGACGGGTTGATGCAGGGCAAGGCGGTCGTGGTCACCGGCGCCGGCCGGGGCCTTGGCGAGGCGTTCGCGGTGCACATCGCCCGCGCGGGCGGGGCGGTGGTGGTCAACGACGTCGACGCCGAGCTGGCGGAGCGGACGACGGAGAACATCCGCGCGCACGGCGGCCGCGCCGTGGCGAGCGGGCACAGCGTGGCCGAGGCGGGCGAGGCGCAGGAGATCGTCGACCTGTGCGTCAAGGAGTTCGGCGGGATCGACGGGCTGGTCAACAACGCGGGGCTGAACTACGAGGCGCTGCCCTGGGAGGACGACGCCGAGCAGGCGCGGGAGCTCGTCGCGGTGAACGTCCTCGGCGTGGTGAACACCGGCCTGGCCGCGATCAAGGCGATGGTCGACGCGGGCACCGGCGGCTCGATCGTCAACATCTCCTCGGGTGCTTCGCTCGGGCAGCGCAAGCTCGGCGTGTACGCGGCGAGCAAGGGCGCGGTCGCGTCCCTGACCTACTCCTGGGCCCTCGACCTCGAGGACGCCGGGATCCGGGTCAACGCCGTCTGCCCGCTCGCGCACACGCGGATGGTGTGGAAGTCCGAACGCTCCCTGCGGGCCTGCCCGCCGGACCGCACGCCGTCGCGGATCGCGCCGGTCGTGCTGTTCCTGCTCGGCGACGGTTCGGACGGCATCACCGGCCAGATGATCCGGTGCAACGGCCCGCAGCTGCACGTCATGGGCCAGCCGTTCCTCAAGCAGCCGATCCTCGAGCGGCCGGTGTGGGACACCGAGACCGTGCAGAAGGCGTTCGACGAGGTCTTTTCCGCCCACCTGGAGAACTACGGCCTGGAGAAGCGCGTCCCGCCGCGGCTGCGCAAGTGGACGGAAACGACCTCGCCCCGGACCGCCTAGGCGCCCGCCGCGGGCTCGCGCACCGCCGCGTAGAGGGCCTCGATGTCGGCCGAATACCGGTCGTTGATGACCCGGCGCTTGAGCTTGAGCGTCGGGGTCAGCTCGCCGGATTCGGGCGTCCACGCCTTCGGCAGCACGTGGTAGCGCTTGATCTGCTCGATCCGCGCGAGCCTGCTGTTGGCCGACTCGACCGCGCGTTCCAGCTCGGCCCGCACCGCCGGGTGGTCCGCGAGGTTCTCCGGCGCGGCTTCGACGCCGTTCGCCGCGGCCCAGCCGGGCGCGATCTCGTCGTCGAGCACGATCAGCGCCGTCACGTACGGGCGGTCGTCGCCGATCGCGACGGCCTGGCCGATCAGCGGGTGCTCCTTGAGCAGGCCCTCGACGCGGGTCGGCGCGATGTTCTTGCCGCTCGAGGTGATGATCAGTTCCTTCTTGCGGTCGGTGATCGTCACGAAGCCGTCTTCGTCGATCGTGCCGATGTCGCCGGTGGCGTACCAGCCGTCGGCGTCGGTGGCGTCCTGGATCGTCCCGTCCTCCTGGAGGTACCCGAGGAACACGATCGGCCCGCGCACCAGCAGCTCGCCGTCCTCGGCGAGCTTCACCTCGACGCCGTCCAGCGGCTTGCCGACGGTGCCCGCGCGGAAGTCCGAGCCGGAGTTGGACGTCGCCGCGCCCGTCGTCTCGGACAGGCCCCAGACCTCGCAGATCTCGATGCCGAGCCCGGCCAGGAAGTAGATGATCTCCACCGGGATGGCGGCCGCGCCGCTGGAGGCGACGAGCACCTTGTCGAGCCCGAGCAGGGCGCGCACCGGCGCCAGCGCGGCTTCGTCGGCCTGCCGGATCTTCTCGGCCAGCTCCGCGGGCACCGGCTTCCCGGCGCTGCGCAGCTTGTAGCCCTGCTGCAGCAGCTCGTTCGCCTGCAGCAAGGCGGTGCGCCGGTCCTCCGGCACGCCGCCGAGCATGTTCTTGAGCCCGGCGACCATCTTCTCCCACACCCGCGGGACGCCGAAGAAGCTCTGCGGGTGCACCTTGCCGAGCGCGCCGACGACCGCCGTCGGGTCGGCGAGGGTGTGCACGTGCCCCGCCCAGACGATCGGCAGGTAGATCGACAATTCTCGTTCGGCGATGTGCGCGAGCGGCAGGTACGCGATGTTCGTCGCGTGCATCGGGGGGTGGTGCAGCTCGGTGACCGCGTACGCCTGGTGGATCGCGTTGCGGTGCGAGAGCACGACGCCCTTCGGGTCACCGGTGGTGCCGGAGGTGTAGATCATGGACAGCGGGTCGTCCGGCTTGATCTCCTGCCACGACCGCTCGAACACGTCCGGGTCAGCGGCAAGCGCTTCCCGGCCCTGGGCGCGCAGGTCGGCGAACGAGAGGAAGCGGTCGTCGCCGGCGGGGATCGCGGTCTCGTCCATGACGACGACGTGCCGCAGCGCCGGGAGGTCGTCGAGCACCGGCCGCCAGCGCGCCAGCTCGTTCTCCCCGCCGAGCACCACGACCGGGGCCGCGCTGTGCCGCGCGACGAACCGGATCTGGTCCGGGCTGAGCGTGGCGTAGGCGGTGCAGGGGATCGCGGACAGGTGCGTCGCGGCGAGGTCGGCGACGATGTGGTCCGGGCAGCCGGGCGCCATGATCAGCATGCGGTCACCCGCGGCGAGCCCGAGCCCGGCCAGGCCGCGGGAGACCTCGGCGATCGCGGTGCGGAACTCCGCCCACGTCAGCGTCGGCTGTCCTTCGAGGTCGAGCGAGGTGATCGCCGGCAGGTCCGGGTACTCGACCGCGTTGCGGTGCAGCAGCCGCGGGATCGTCTGGCCTTCGGTCTGCTCGGCGACGGACGGGGTGGTCAACGCTGGCCTCCTCGGTACTCCGGATGGCCACACTGTAGGGGCTCCCGGCGCAGGGGGATAGAGAATCGCGGCCACGTCAAACGGCACCGTCGAACCGGACAAAGCGGTCAGGTCTCCACGACCGTCCACTGTGCACACGGGCGTCCGCGCCGGAACCGCGCTTCAATGGGGGGACCGCTTCCATGAGGGGCGGCGGACTCCAGGGGGAACCGATGACGCGGTCGGCGCGCAAGCTGCTCGAAGAGATCCAGGCCGAACTCGCGCCGCGCGACGACGACAACCGGCTCGTGCCGCTGATCGCCGCGGGCCGGGCCCCGCGCGCGGTGTTCGCCGCGCTCGCCGCCGAAGAGAAGCTGATCACGCTCAGCGACTGGCGGAGCTTCCACGCGCTGGCAGCCCGGGCCGACGAGCCGAACGCGCGCACCTTCTTCGGCGGGCTCGCGCCGGGCGAGCAGCAGGCGAACGGGATGCTCGACGCGTTGCTCGCGGCGACTGGTCCGGACCACGGGAAGGAACGCCCGCGCGCGGGCTGCCAGGTCTACCCGGCTTACGTGGCCTGGCTCGCGCTGAACGGCGAATCGTCGGCCACGGCGGCGGGGATCTTCGCCAACTTCGCCGCCTTCGGCCGGTACTGCCGGGACGTCGCCGCCGGCATGCGCGAGCACTACGGCTTCACCGACGAGCAGTGCGCGTTCTTCGACTTCTTTGCTGCGGACGTCCCGGAAATAGAAGAACAAGCGCTCGCCGCGATCCAGGTCGGCCTCGACGCCCACCGGCTCGACGAACGCGAAGCGCACCGCTGCGCGCGGCTGTTCCAGAGCTACGAGCTGCTGTTCTGGAACACGCTGGCCGACGAGTTCCCGGGCTGAGCGGCCGCCGCCGCGGAACCGGTACCGGGCCACCGGAGGGTGATCGGCTGGCTGCGGTTGCGGAATACCGGGAATTCCGGCTCCGTCTCCGGTGAATCCGCGGCTGTGTTCGCCAATCCTGCGCAATCCGCTTTCCTGCGGCTGTCTACTCCGGACGAACGGGGTGCGCGGAGGGGTCGGCGCGGATCCGTGATGTTTGTCACCGAACGATTCAGTGCTGTCGTACGTAGAGGGGCCGGCCGGGATGCTCGGCTGAATCCGGGAGCGCTCCCAGTACTCACATCCGTGCATGGAACGAAAGTCGCCCTGCGACGAAGGTCACGACTTACGGTGGTGGACTTTCCAAGCGCAGGCAGCGAGTGTTGACGGGTCACCGTTCCAAGATCACGTTCTCGCCACGGACTTGACGCGCCCTGGAGGGCTGCCTAACGTCGTCGCGGGCGAAGCAGACCACGGTGATGTTGATCCGGCTGGTCGGAATCCGGGTGTTGAGCGCCTCGGGCGACCCGAAACCATGTACTGCCGGAAGGAAAACGGACCCAGGTGAAGCAGATTTCTCTTCGACGCAACCGGGGATCCTCGATTCGGAAGCGCGTCCTCACGATCGCGCTCGTCCCCAGTGTCGCGCTGTTGCTGGTCGGTGTGGCCCTCGCGGGCTACCTCATCTACGACGCCGTCACCGGCCGGGACTACACGAACCGCATCCGGGGCTCGGAGGCCCCGTCGATCCCGTTCCTCGCCTCCCTGCAGCAGGAGCGCCAGGCCACGCTGACCCTGCTCGCGGGCCAGAGCAACCAGCGTGCCGTGCTCGCGGCCGTCCGGCCCAAGACGGACGAGAACGCCGCGAAGACGATCCAGTACCTCAAGGACAACTTCGCCGACTACGACGACACCCCGCCGAGCGTGCTGAAGAACATCACCACGTTCTTCGGGCTGTACCAGCAGCTGCCGCAGAACCGGCAGGCGATCGACGGCGGCCAGATGCAGATCAACCAGGCCTTCGTCTACTACAACAAGATGATCGACCAGTTCACCGACGGCGTGGCCGGGCTCGCGCAGAACGCCCGCGGTGCCCAGAACGCGTTCGACCGGCTGACCGCCATCCCGCTGTTCACCGCGGCCGACCAGATGCAGCGCAGTGACGCCCTCGCCGCCGCCGGGCTGGCCGCGGGCGGGCTGAGCAACGACGACTTCCGGACCTACGTCGGCCAGGTCGGTGCCTACCACGCCCAGCTCGACGCGTCGGCGCCGAAGCTGATCCCCGAGGTCAAGGCCAAGTACGACGAGCTGCTGGCCAGCCAGCCGTGGCAGACGGTGAACCAGGTCGAGACCACGTTCCTGCGCGGCGACCTGTCGAAGCTGCCGGTGCCGCAGGACCAGTGGCGCACCGCCGCCCGCCAGGTCGGTGCCGCGCTGATGGGCATCTTCATCCTGCAGAGCTCCAACGCGAGCCAGGCCGCGATCAACGACGCGGACTCGACGTTCACCGAGTCGCTGATCGCTGGCGTGGTCGCGGTCCTGTTCGCGGTCTTCGTGGTCTTCGTCGCCGTCCGGCTGTCGAACCGGCTCATCGGCCGCCTGCACCGGCTGCGCGAGGACACCCTCGACGCGGCCGAGGTCCGGCTGCCCGAGCTGGTCGCCCGGGTCCAGGCGGGCGAGCCCGTCGACCTCGAAGAGGGCGGTCACTTCCTCGACCACGGCACCGACGAGATCGGCCAGGTCGCCGACGCCTTCAACAAGGCGCAGCAGACCGCCATCGCGGCCGCCATCGAGGAGGCGAAGACCAAGGAGGGCACCAAGACGGTGTTCCTCAACATCGCCCACCGCAGCCAGGTCATCGTGCACCGCCAGCTCAAGGTGCTCGACCAGGCCGAGCGCAAGCAGGAAGACCCGGAGCAGCTGGACACGCTGTTCCAGCTCGACCACCTCTCCACCCGCGCCCGGCGCAACGCGGAGAACCTGATCATCCTCGGCGGCGGGCAGCCGGGCCGGCAGTGGCGCAACCCGGTCGGGCTGGCCGAGCTGGTCCGCGGCGCGTCCGCCGAGACCGAGGACTTCGCCAGGGTCAAGACGGCGGTGCTGCCGCAGATCGCCATCCGCGGCCCGGTCGTCGGCGACCTCGTGCACCTGCTCGCCGAGCTGATCGACAACGCGACGGCGTTCTCGCCGCCGCAGTCGCGGGTCGAGATCCGCGGCAACGTGGTCGGCAAGGGCGTCGTGATCGAGGTCGAAGACCAGGGCCTCGGGCTCGAGCCGGACCAGACCGAAGAGATCAACACGATGCTGGCCGACCCGCCGGACTTCGGGATCATGGCGCTGTCGGACGAACCCCGCCTCGGCCTGTTCGTGGTCGCGCGGCTGGCCGCGCGGCACGGCATCCAGGTGCACCTGCGGGAGTCGGCCTACGGCGGCACCCGGGCCATCGTCCTGGTGCGCACCGACCTGCTCGCCCCGCTCACCGAGACCGAGCCGGAACAGCCGATCACCCCGCCGAAGCCGGAGCTCGTCCCCAACCCGGCCGAGCCGGAGACGATGGCCAACAACGAGGTCGCGCCGCTCAAGCGGCCGGTCCGCCGTCCGGCCCGGCACCGCACCGAGCCGCCTGCCCCGCCGGCCCCGGCCACGGCTCCCGCGGCCGTGACCTCGTCGCCCACGGCGGTCCCGCCGGTCACCGTCCCGCCGCCGGCTCCGGACCGGTCGCCGTCCACACCGCCGCCGGCAGCCCAGCCGCCGTCGGTGCCGACGCCGGTCCCGGTCGGGTCCGTGTCGGAGCCGGTCAGCCAGCCGACCCAGGCCCAGCCGGTGGCCTCGGTCCGGCCGCCTGCCCCGCCCGCCCGGTCCTCGCGCCCGGCACGGCCGGCCGCGCAGCAGCCGGTGTGGCCGCCGCAGGAGCCGCGGGCCGCGGCGACGCCCGAAAGCCGCCCGCAGCAGCCGCGCCGCCCCGAGGCGCCCGGCCGCCCGCCGCTGCCGCAACGGCGACGCCAGCAGAGCCTCGTGCCGCAGCTGCGGGAAGATAAGCCCGCGACCGCGGAACGCGAAGAGGTCCGGCTGGATTCCCCGGAGGTCGCCCGCAGCAGGCTGTCCGCCTTCCAGCAGGGCACCCGGCGGGCCCGAGACGAAGAGTTTTCCGAGAACGACGACAGGTACGGAGAGCGCGAGTAATGGTCAACTCAGGCGCCCACGAGCTCGACTGGCTGCTGGACGACCTCGTCAAGCGGGTCGCCGGGGCGGACCGGGCGGTGGTGCTGTCCTCGGACGGCCTGCTCATCGGGAGGTCGGGCAACCTTTCCGAGGAGGACGCCGAACACCTGTCCGCGGTGGCTTCGGCGTTCCAGAGCCTGGCCCGCGGCACCGGACGGCACTTCGGCGGCGGCAACGTCCGCCAGACGATGGTCGAGATGGACCACGCGTTCCTGTTCGTGACGGCGGCCGGGCGAGGCGCCTGCCTCGCCCTGCTGGCCCGCGAAGACGCGGACATGGGGCTGGTCGCGTACGAGATGAACCTGATGGTGAAGCGGGTCGGCCAGGTCCTTACCTCGGCCCCGCGGACCGGTGCCGGCGTCCTGCCCACGTCGCCATGAGCGCACGGCACGAAGCCTGGTTCGACGACGAGGCCGGCCCCCTGGTCCGGTCCTACGCGGTCACGGGCGGCCGCACCCGGTCGGACACGCTCGGGCTCGACCTCATCACGCTCGTGGTCGCCCTGCGCACCGCGCACGAAGCGGGCATGCTCGAACCGGAGTACGCGCGCATCATCGCCTTGTGCCAGCGGCCGGTCTCGGTGGCCGAGGTGGCCGCCCGGGTCGATCTCCCGCTGCCCGTGGTCAAGGTGATGCTGAGCGACCTCATCGAGCAGAACCTGGTGCTGTTCCGTACCGCGGCACCGGTCCAGGAAACCCCCAACCGACACGTATTGCAGGCGGTTCTTGATGGCATCCGGAAACTCTGACCCCCGGCGGAACCTGACCGCGACCGCGGTCAAGGTACTCATCGCCGGCGGGTTCGGGGTCGGCAAGACCACGATGGTCGGTTCGGTGAGCGAAGTGCCGCCACTGCGGACCGAGGAGGTCATCACCACCGCGTCCGAGGGTGTCGACGACCTGTCCGGCGTCGAGCAGAAGACCACCACGACGGTCGCGCTCGACTTCGGCCGCATCACGATCAACCCGGACCTGATCCTCTACCTGTTCGGCACGCCGGGGCAGGACCGGTTCTGGTTCATGTGGGACGAGCTGGCGGAGGGGGCGCTCGGCGCCGTCGTGCTGGCCGACACGCGGCGGCTCGACAGCTGCTTCGCCGCCGTGGACTTCTTCGAGCGCCGCAACCTGCCGTTCGTCGTCGGCGTGAACTGCTTCGACGGCGCGTACCGCTACGGCACGGAGGAGGTCCGGCAGGCGCTCGACGTCGGCATGGACGTCCCGCTGCTGCTGTGCGACGCTCGCGAGCGCGAGTCGACGAAGCAGGTGCTGACCAGCCTGATGGAACACGTGATGGCGCGGTCCGACCTCGCGGCCGCCCAGGGCGGCTACTGAATCGGACCGCGCGCCGCGCCCCTCAGCGCTTGATCAGGTTGTCGAGCGCGAGGCGGCCGGGGCCGATCGCGGCGAACAGCAGGAAGATCCACGAGTACACCGCGGCCGGCTCGCCCATGTTCTGCAGCGGCAGCAGGCCCATCGGGGCGTGCACGGTGAAGTAGGCGTACGCCATCACGCCGGAGAGCAGGATCGCGGCCGGCCTGCTCGCGAGCCCGACGAGCAGCAGCACGGCGCCGACGAGTTCGAAGACGCTGCCCCACCAGCCGGGGAACGAGCCGAACGGGACGCCGCCGCCTTGGCCGTCGATGCCCCCGAAGAGCCCGAATCCCTGCAGGCCGTGGAAGCCGAACAGGAACGAGATCACGATCCGGCTCGCGCCGATCACGAGGCCGGTGACCTGGGTCTTGGCCGGGGCGGTGGTGCGGGTTTCGCGGGCGATGGTGGCGGTCATGGTGGGTTCCTTCCCTGGGGTTTCCTTGATTTCCGGCTACGCTGCCTTCTGCCTACGCGTCGATCGGGCCCCGGCCGGTTTCGACACCCTCGCGGAAAAATCTTGGAAGAGTTTCGGGAGACTGTCTCCATGGCGGGCAAACAGAGTGCCGGGCTCCTGCTCTACCGCGGCCGCGGCGAAGACGTCGAAGTGCTGCTCGGGCACATGGGCGGGCCGTTCTGGGCGAAGAAGGACGCGGCCGCGTGGTCGCTGCCCAAGGGCGAGCTCGACCCGGACGAGTCCCCCGAGAAGGCGGCCCGGCGGGAGTTCGAGGAGGAGCTGGGCCTGCCCGCGCCCGACGGCGAGTACGTCGAGCTGGGCGTGGTGAAGCAGTCGGGCGGCAAGGTCGTCACGGCGTGGGCGGTCGAGGCCGACCTCGACCCGGCCGCGGTGGTGCCCGGGACGTTCACGATGGAGTGGCCGCCGCGCTCGGGTCGTCAGCAGGAGTTCCCCGAGGTGGACCGGGTGGCCTGGTTCTCGCTGCGGGACGCCCGCGAGAAGCTGGTCAAGGGCCAGCTGCCCTTCCTGGACCGGCTCCTGGCGCTGGTCAGCGGCTGAGCAGGGCCTCGAGCGGCTTGGCGGTGAACGACGGCAGCACGACGTCCGCCTGCCCGAAGTCGAGGCTCCGGGTGATCGCGTTCGGCACGGCGACACAGGTCAGCCCGGCGGCCTTGGCCGAGGTGACGCCGTGCGGGGTGTCCTCGAAGGCGATGGCCTCCGCGGCCGCTGTTCCGAGTGCGTCGAGGGCGGCGAGGTAGAGGTCGGGGTCGGGCTTGGCTTTGTGCAGGTCCCCGGTGAGGACGGCGTCGAAGTAGCCGTCGATGCCGAGCCGTTCGAGGTGCGGGTTCACCCACGCCCCGGACGAACTGGAGGCGACGGCCAGCCTGAGGCCGTTCTCGCGCGCGGTTTCGAGGTAGCCGAGGACGCCTTCGCGCGGGCCGAGGTCCTCGAGCAGCCGGAGGACGTGCGCCCGGGTCCTGGGCCGCAGCGCTTCCGGGTCGATCCCGGGCACGCGCTCGGCGAGCAGGGCGAACATGGCGGGCGTGGTGCGCTGGGTGCCGATGACGGCGTACCAGGCATCCAGCGGCAGTTCGGTGCCGTGTTCCCGGAAGACGGCCTGCCAGGACTGCAGGACGGCGGACTCGGTGTCGGCGAGCGTGCCGTCGAAGTCGAAGACCAGGGCGCGGGTGGGCACGCCTGCACCCTGCCCGCTCGGTGATCGTTCAGGCAAGGGAGTTGTGACGAGCCCGAAAGGCCGCCATGGCCGCTTCGCCACGCAGTGCGAAGACGACCTCTTCGACGGAGCCGGGCTCGGCGGCGGAGATGGTGGTGAGCGCGATCTCCGCGGCCGATTCGAGGGGCCAGCGGTAGATGCCGGTGGAGATGGCGGGGAACGCGACGGTCCGGGCGCCCAGGTCCCGCGCCACCCGCAGCGCGTTGCGGTGGCAGTCGGCGAGGAGTGCCGAGCGGTCTTCGGTGGCCGACCACACCGGGCCGACGGTGTGCACGACCCACTTCGCGGGCAGGTTCCCGGCGGTGGTGGCGACGGCCTGGCCGGTCTTCAGGCCCTTGCCGTAGTGCCCGGCCCGCAGTTCCCGGCACGCGGCGAGGATCTCGGGGCCGCCCTTGCGGTGGATGGCCCCGTCGACCCCGCCGCCGCCGAGCAGCGAGGAGTTGGCCGCGTTGACGACGACGTCGACCTCGAGTGTGGTGATGTCGGCGTCGAGGATCCGGATGCGCATGGTGCCATTGTCCGGCCGCCTACGGGTGGACGGTCAGCCGGTACAGGCGCTCGCCGATCTTGTAGTACAGGTCGCCGAACCGGTCTGCCGTCAGGTCCTCCAGGCCCGGCTTGGTCAACAGCACCGTGACCGCCTTCGTCACCTTGTCGATCCGGAAGATCCGGTCGCCCTGGGTGCCGTACACGTGGTCCGGGTCCTTCGCCACCGTGAGCAGCACGCCGTCTCGCCAGGCCATCGTCGACTTCGCGTCGTAGTCCGGGTCCGCGAACAGGCGTTGCGTCTTCATCGCCGACGGCGCTGCCGGGTCGAACGTGAGCAGGGAGCCGCCGGCCAGGCCCCACACCTGGCCGTCCACCTCGGTCAGCGCCGTGACCGCCCTGGTCGAAGGCAGCGGGTAGCGCGTCACCGCGCCGTTCGCCGGGTCGTAGGAGAACACCTCGGCCGAGGCGCCCGGCGCGAACACCGGGTTGACGCCCAGCGCGCCCCGGGTCGACGTGCCGCCGAAGACCTTGCCGCCCGCGTAGGCCAGGGAAACCACCGCCTGGTCCGGGACGACGCAGAGGGTCCGGCCCGGCGTGCCCTCCTTCGAGATGCTCAGCGCCCCGCTGCGCTTGCCGTACTTCGGAACCGTTCCCATGTAGACGGTGCCGTCGGGGGCTCCGGCCAGCGCGTACGGGCGGTCCTGCGGCGGCGGGCCTTCGCCCGCGCGGCAGTCGGCGGCCTTGTCACCCGCGGCGCCGCCGGTGTACTGCAGCTTCGGCGGCCACTCGCCACCCGGGGTGTAGCTGTACAGCCTGGCGGAGGGGTAGACGCCGATGTAGAGCTTCCCGTCGTGGGCCAGCAGGCTGTCGGTCTGGTTGAGCCCGGTGCGGGTCTTCGTGTCCGGGTGGTTGCCGTCCGCGTCGCCGTGCTGCGGGTCGTACACGCCGGTGCCGCCGGTGAGGTAGCCGCCGGTGTAGATCTTGCCGTCCGGGCCGGCGCCGAGCGCGTTGATCGCGGCCGGCAGCACCGGCGTGCCGGTGACGAGCCGGGTGCTCGACGTGCCGGTCGCCGGGTCGAACTTGAAGATCCGGGTGCCGTCCGGTCCCGCGCCGAGGCCGGCGAGCGTGCCGTTTTCCCAGCTGTAGCCGGTGACGTCGAGGTCGGGCCGGACGGTCGTCGCCCGCACGGCCTTCGTCGCGGTGTCGTAGGACTGCAGCAGCCCGTCCTTGACGAACCAGACCTTGCCGTCCGCGGCCGGGGAGTGGTGCAGGTCCGTGTCGGTGATCGCCGCGTCCACCACCGAGCGGTACGAGCCGTCGGCGTTCTTGACGACCTGCAGCACGAGCAGCGTCCGGTCGAGCCAGGCGAACAGCCGGCCGCCGGTCCAGGTCAGCCCGCCCACCATGGAGCTGTGCGCGTACTCGGCGGGCAGCAGGCTGTCGGTCCGCCCGGTGACGTTGTCGTAGCGCACCAGCGAAGCGTTCGTCCCCGTGCCGAGGTAGGTCGCGTTGGCGGCCGGGTCGTGGGCGATGCTGCGCACGTACTCCGCCCCGGCGACGATCGGCGTGGATCCGATGGTCGTGAACGTGCCGTTGTCGTACTTGAAGTAGCGGCCGTTGTTGTAGGTGCCGCCGTAGACCTTGCCGTTCGCGCCGGCTTCGAGGTCCCAGATGAAGGAGTACCCGCTTTCGGCGCGGCCGAGGTCGGTCAGCGTGGTGGTGCCCGGTACGTGGCGGTACAGCTTCGAGTTCGGATAGGTGCCCAGGTAGACGCTGCCGTCGGTGGCCGTGGTGGCGGCCCAGCCGCCGACCGTCGGGGTGTCGGTGGTGTCCGGGAAGGTGAGCTTCGAGGTGACCTTCTCGGTGGCGACGTCGATGACCGCCAGCTGCGGGTTGCTGTCGGCGGTGCCGGTGTAGACCGCGTAGGCCTTGCCGCCGGCGAAGGTGGTGGCGTTGGGGACGCTGCTTTCCAGCTGGACGCCGAGGTCCGTGTCGTCCTGGCCGAGCACCACCTCGTCCCAGTACGCCGTGCCGACGTTGCCGACGCCCGAGTAGATGAGCGCGGAGACGCTGGCGGTGCCGGCGGGCGCCGCTCCCGACGCGGTGGCGGTGGTCCACTTCCGGCCGGAGACCGGACCGCCGGTCACGCTGCCGAGCAGCTGCCCGGACGCGTCGCGGAACCGCAGGTACAGGTCGGCCGCGCCGTTCTCGGTCCACACCTGGGCGTAGGCGGTGTACCGGACGCCGGCGGTGGCGGGCAGCCCCGGCTGGTTCTCCCGGCCGTAGGCGTTGTCCGGGGACGTGTCGTCCACGCGCGCCGCGGTGCGCCCGTCCCACGTCACGGCGGTGAACCCGCCGGGGCTGTGCGACCCGCTCCACCCGGTCAGCCCCTGGTCGAACCCGCCGTTGGCGATCCGCAGGTCGGCTGCCCCCGCCTGGGTGGGCACGGCGAGCAGCCCGGTGCCCAGCGCGGCGGAGAGTGCGGTGCACAGCAGACGTCTCATGGCGGCCACGATCGGGCGCGGCCGTACAAAACGGGTACAAGCGCCACTCAGGCGAGGAAGAACTCCTTCAGCACCGGCGCCAAAGCCGGGGCCTTCACGATGTGCGTCTGGCCCGGCAACGTCCGGTACTCCGCCGACGGCAGCACCTTCGCCAGCGACGCCACGCCGCTGCGCATCCAGTCCGGGCTGCGGCCTCCGTCGATCACCAGTGCCGGGACCTTCACCTCCGGCCAGGCCGCCGGCAGGGGCTCGCCGGCCTGGTGGTCGATCACCATCGCCGTGTCGTACGGGATCGTGTGGGCCACCCGCTTGAGCTTCGACCAGAACGGCATGATCCGCATCATCGCCACCGTCGCACTGCTCAGGCCCACGCCTTCGGTCATGAACATCTTGACCGCCTTGCCGCGCTTGCCCTCCTTCAGCGCCTGGTCGAGCCGGGTCGCGTAGTCGGCCGGGACGCGGGGGCGGGTGCCGTCGACGATGAACGGTGGTTCGTACACCGCCAGCTTCGGGACCGGGAGGCTGCGCGCCGCTTCGAGGGCCAGGGCGGCGCCGGAGGAAATGCCGAACAGGAACGCCTCGCCGCCTGCCTCCTTGATGAGCGCCGCGACGTCCTCGACCTCGCGCTCGACCGTGTACGGCCCGGTGTCGCCGCTTTCGCCCCGGCCGCGGCGGTCGTAGGTGTACACGGTGAAGTGCGCGGCCAGCTCCTTGGCCAGCGGGTCGTTGGGGGACGAGCCGCGGTAGCACATCGCGCCGTCCACGAGGACGAGCGCGGGACCGGACCCGGCGCGGGTGTAGGCGATCTCGGTGCCGTCGGCAGAGGTGGTCGTCGTCATGGCAACCAGCCTGACTCCGACGCTTCGATCTGTCAAGACAAAAAAAGTTGTCGGTAGTGACTTCCCAAAGCGATCGATCGGGAACGTCAGGCCGAACGCAAGGTCAGGAGCGTGATCTCGCTGGGTGCGAAGATCCGGAACGGCGGGCCCCAGAACCCCGTGCCGCGGCTGTTGTACAGCTGCGTCTCGCCGTGCCGGGTGAGGCCGGACAGCGTCGGCTGGTCGAACCGCACCAGGAGGTGGAACGGCCAGATCTGGCCGCCGTGCGTGTGCCCGGAGATCTGCAGGTCCACACCGGCCTCGCGGGCCTCGCGGACCTGCTTCGGCTGGTGCGCCAGCAGCACCACCGGCACGCCGGCGGGGCGGTCGGCCAGCGCCGCGGCCAGGTCGGGGCCGTGGCCGGGCAGCCCGGACGCCGCGCCGGTCGGGTCGTCGATGCCGGCGAAGAGGATCCGGTCGCCGTCACGCTCGAGCAGCGTCGAACGGTTGTGCAGGGTGTCCCAGCCGAGCCCTTCCATGTGGTCGAGCCACGCCTGGGCCTCGCCGAAGTACTCGTGGTTGCCGGTGATGTAGAACCGCCCGAGCCCGGCCTGGACGCCGCCGAGCGGGTCGACCTGCTTGCGGCGCTTGGCCACCGCGCCGTCGGCGAGGTCACCGGCGTGGCAGACGACGTCCGCCTCGAGCGCGTTGACCGCCGCGACGACGTCCTCCGACCACTTCGTCCGGTCGATCGGCCCGAAGTGGGTGTCGGTCAGCACCGCGACGCGCAGGCCGTCGAGCCCCGGCCCGAGCCGGGGGATGGCGACGTCGACCGCCTTCACCGGCGGCACCCGCATGGCGACGCGATGGCCGTGCACGAGCAGCCCGGTGGCGATCAGCGCCGTCGCGCCCGCGACGATCCGCGACCGCGCCGGGTCGTCGACGCCGAGCAGCGCGACCCGCAGCACCAGGCTCAGGATCGACCAGCTGAACAGCACCCAGATCACCGCGAGCAGCGAGTCGCCGAGGCGGGCGGCGCTGTCGCTCTGGTGCCGGGAATGGCCGCGGAACATCGCGACCGGCATCGTGACCAGGCCCGACACCAGCACGACGGTGCCGGCGATCGTGCCGGCGAGGCCCCACTCCGGAGCCAGGACGAGCGTCCACCACGGCACGCCGAACAGCAGGAGCATGGCCAGGATCGGCACGACGACGAGTTGCCCTCTCATCGAACCAGGTTACAGCCCATCGGGCTGTTAGCGTTTTCGCTACTCTGGTGGTGGAAGGAAGGGGGACGCCGTGCACACGTTGCTCGAGCTGGCGTTCCCCGCGTTGACCAGCCCGACCGCGCTGGTCGCCTTCGCCTCCCTCGCCGCCGCGAGCCTCTTGGTCGTCCTGCTGGTCGGCAGCACCCACCGCGCCGAGCTCGCGCTGTGGTCGGCGCCGGTGAGCAGCCGCGCCACGGCGTTGCGCCGCCGGGCCCGGCGCGCCGAGTCGATCCGGCTCCGCGACCCGGGCCGACCGGGCCGAAGCCGCCCACGAGCACCCGGTTCCCGCAGCACGGCTGCGTAGGAACCACTTCAGCGCAGCCATTCCGCTCACCCCACCCCGTCCACTCATGCCCTTCTTGTTCAAGCGGAGTGCTGCCCATGTTCGGCTTTCTCGACGTGCCCGTCGAAGGCGCGTACCACCTGATCCACGTGCTCACCGGTCCCCTCTCGACGGCGCTGGCGATCGTCGTCTTCACCCTCGGCGTGCGGCTGCTGCTGCACCCCCTCGCCCGGTCGGCCGCCCGCGGCGAACGAGCGCGAACCGCGCTGCTGCCCGAGATCCGCGCCCTGCAGGAGAAGCACGGCCGCGACCGGGAGCGGCTGGCCGCGGAGATGACGCAGCTGCAGCAGGAGTCCGGGACGTCCCTGTTCGTCGGCTGCCTGCCGATGCTGCTCCAGCTGCCGTTCTTCATGGTCATGTACCGGCTGTTCACCACGGCCACGATCGGCGGCGAACCCAACTCGCTGCTCGGCGCGACCCTGCTCGGGACGCCGCTGGGCGCGCACGGCCTGGCCGGCAGCCCGCTCGTGTTCGTGATCGCGGCCGGGCTCGCCGTCGTCGCCTGGTTCTCGGTGCGCCGGCAGCCCGCCCCGGCTTCCGGCGTTCCGGGCGGGAAGCTGCTGCGGCTGCTGCCCTACGGCACCGTGCTCGCCACGCTCGTCGTGCCGCAGGCCGCCGGCATCTACCTGCTCACCACGACGGCGTGGAGCGCGGCGGAACGGGCGTTGCTACGACGCGGCTCGTGAGCGGCGCCAGTCCTCGACCGCCTCTTCGACGTCCACCAGCGCCACCGTGAGCGGCGGGCCGGAGAGGTGGTTGAGGTAGGCCTGGCGGATCCGCTCGTTGAGGTCCTCGATGAGTTCCCGCACCCGCCGTTCGGTGCGCTCGGCGGCGAGCTTGCCCGGCAGGTCCTGGACTTCGCGCTTGAGCGCGAGCGACGGCGGCAGCAACACCGTCGTGTCGTGCCCGCCCTTCCGGACTTCGCGGAGGACCCAGTCGGTCACGGCGTCGTTGCCGGTGGGTTTGGGCAGCGGTTTGCCGGTGCCGGGCAGGTCGTCGAACTCGCCGCGCTCGCGAGCTTCGGCGATCTGCCGGTCGACCCACCAGCGGAAGGACACCTTCGGTGGTTTGCGCCTGCTCATCTCCTCGCACCCCCTCCGTCCGCTCTCCAGGGTAATGTCCGGATGACGAGCGAGGGGACCGCATGACCGTCGAACGCAGTGGCGCCGAGGACGTCGACCGGACGCTCGCGCTGCTCTGGCGCGCCCGCGGCGGCGGCGCCGAACCGACCAGGGGCCGCCGTCCGACGCTGACGATCGAGCGGATCGTCGCCGCCGCGATCACGGTCGCGGACGCCGACGGGCTCGCCGCCGCGTCGATGCACCGGGTCGCCAAGGAGCTGGGCGCCGGCACGATGACGCTCTACACCTACGTGCCCGGCAAGGCCGAGCTGGTCGACTTGATGGTCGACGACGTGCTCGTCGGGCGGCGGCTGCCCGGGCCGGGCGAGCCGCGCCGCGGGGACTGGCGCGAGCAGGTGGCGCTCTACGCCGAGCGGACCCGGCAGGTCTACCGGGACCACCCGTGGCTGTGCGAGGTTTCGCGTGTCCGGCCGCCGCTGGGCCCCGGCCAGCTGGCGGGCCAGGAGTACCTGCTGTCGATCATGGACGCGCTGGGGCTGCAGCCGCGGCAGGCCGTCGCGGCGGCCAACGGGATCGGTACGTACGTCGACGCGAACGCCGCGCTGGGCGCGGAGAACGCCCGGCTGGAGCGCAGCACCGGCCAGTCGACCGAGGCGTGGTGGCACCAGCGGTCGTCGTTCTGGGAGAACTACTTCGTCGTCGACGCGCACCCGGCGATGAACCGCATCTGGCTCGGCGGGGGCTTCGACCAGAGCGCCAAGGCGCAGGGCGACACGGCGTACGAGTTCGGCCTGAACCGGATGCTCGACGGCATCCAGGCCCTGGTGGACTAGCGCCGGCTGCGCCACCGCAGCCGGCGTCGCTCCTGCTGGGGCACCGCAGCCGGCTGAGCCGTCGACGCCGCGCGCAGGACGTCCCGGCAGAGCGGGTCGAACCGGCCGGGTTCTTCGATCATCGGCGCCGCCAGCACGACGTGCCCGCACACCGCCCGGAACCGCCCCTCGTGCCGTCCCGCCGCGAACTCCTCTTCGGTGACGGCATGGGTGTAGCCGTCGGTGTCGCAGCGGATGTGCACCAGGAACGGCTCCACCGGGCTCATCCGGCCGAACTGGTCGAGGTGGTTTCGGTGGGGGCGTCCGTCGAGTCGGCCGGCGTGGCGGCGGCGGTCGACGACGGCGGCGGGGTGGTGCTGGTCGTCGCCGGCGGCGGCGTGGTCGGGTCCGTCGAAGGCGGCGTGACCGGGTCCGTGGACGTCGGCGTGGTCGGCGTCGTCGGGGTGGTCGGGGTGGTGGTCGGGTCCGGCGTGGTGGGCGTCGTCGGCGTGGTCGCCGGCGTGTCCGTCGGCGGGGTGTCGACCGGCGGCGCGGGCGGTGCCGGGACGCCGACCGGGGACCCGGCCGCGGCGGCGTCCGGCGCGTTCGGCACGCCGATCGGCACCTGGCTGTCGGGCAGCTGGGCCACCCCGCCGCGGTAGGCCGCGGCCCAGGCCAGCACGGTGTCCACATAGGACTGCGAGTTGTTGTAGCGGCGCACGGCGATCCGCTGGCCCGCGTCGGTGGAGAGGTCGAGGCCGCCCGAGCACAGGTAGCGCGCGGTGGCCAGCGCCTCGTCGTAGATGTTGTTCGGGTTCGACACGCCGTCGCCGTTGCCGTCGGAGGCGTAGCCGCGCCACGTCGACGGGATGAACTGCGTCGGGCCGACCGCGCGGTCCCACACGGTGTCGCCGTCGTACTTGCCGCCGTCGGTGTCCGGGATCGCGGCGAACGCGCCCGCGCCGTTGAGCACCGGGCCGAGGATCGGCTCCAGCGTGTCGCCGTTGGCGTTGACGTACCCGCCGCGGGCGTGGTTGGACTCGATCCGGCCGATGCTGGCGATCAGCGCCCAGTCGAGGTGGCAGTTCGGCTGTTCCTCGGCGAGGATGTTCGCGGCGTTCTGGTACGCCTTGAGCATGCTCCCCGGGATGCCGAGCGACCCGGAGATGCCGGCGGAGCCGGCCCGCCCGCCGGGCACGACCAGCGGTTCGGGCAGCGGCGGCTGGGGCAGGCTGCCGTTGACCGCGATCGGCGGCATGACGATGTTCGGCTGCTGCGGCGCCGGAGCGGCGACGGCCTGGTCAGGCGCGCTGTCCCCGGCGTTGGCCACCACGACCGGCGCGGGCAGGCCCGTGGTCAGCGTCGGCAGCACGACGAGCGCCCCACCCGCGAGCGCGGCGGCGGTCCGGCGGACCGAACGCGCGCTCGTGCGACGTGGCCGGTGCTTGGGCATGGTCGTCCCCGCTTCCCTCGATCTGTCGCTGATCGCCTCACCCGATCGGCCTCACCCACCGGTACTGACCGGTAGGAGCAAGCTATCCGATGGAACCAAACTTTGGCGAATGCCACAGCCAAATCGGCCCCGGACGGAGAAGTTCGTCTGGATGGCACAAAACCTTCGTAGGAAATCTGTCAGATTCACCAGGACTTAACGGGGCGCTGCGGACAGTTTGTCCGACAGGACACCGGGCACGGTGAGCCCCCGGTGCGTCACGTCCGAAGAAAAGCGCCGGACGAGCGGATCCGACGGCGTCGCGGTGAACGTCACGACGTCCCGGTGCAGCGGAGGCTTCAGCCGCCGCAGCGCCCCCGGGAAGGTCCGCGTCAGCGCGGTGGTCGGGACCAGTGCCACCCCGAGCCCCGCCGCGGCGAGCTGGGCCGCCGTCGCCGCCTGTTTCGTCCGCATCACCGCGTCCAGCACCGTCCCGTTCCGCGCCGCCTCCTGGTCGAGCCAGCCACCGAGCCCATTGTCCCGGTGGTAGTGCACCACCGGAATGCCCGCGAGGGCGGTCATCGGGACGGCCGCCCGGGCAGCGAGCGGGTGGTCCGCGGTCAGCGCCACGACGATCTCCTCGCGTCCCACCACCTCGGCGGACCCCGTCCAGCGGCTCGGCCGCGGCCCGACCGCGATGTCCGCTTCGCCCGTTTCCAGGGCTTCGACCAGCGCGTCCGCGCTCGTGGTCTCGGTCAGCGTGATCAGCACGTCCGGCCGGTGGCGGTGCCAGGCGCGCAGGACGGGGGCGAGCAGTCCGGCGGTCATGCTCTCCGCGCACGCGATCCGCAGGGTGCCTTCGCCACCGCCGGCCACCGCGCGGCCGGTCCGGACCACCCGCTCGGCGGCGGCCAGCGCCGCCCGCGCGTCCGCGAGCACCGCCCGCCCGGCGGCGGTGGGGCGGACCCCGCGCGGCAGTCGTTCCAGCACCGGCGTCCCCAGTTCCCGCTCGAGCGCGCCGATCTGATGGGACAGCGCGGGCTGCGACAGGTGCAGCCGCGCGGCCGCCTCGGTGATCGAGCCCGCGTCCAGGACGGCGACCAGGCACTCGAGCGCGCGCAGCGTAGGCATTCGTGAATTCTATCGCAGCAATCGAAAACCTTCGGATCGCGATGGGATTGTTCCGGGCGCGCCCCGCGCTGAACGCCGTGTGCGAGACGAAAGGAGCACGGAAATGTCGTTCGAGGGAAAACGGCTGGTCATCGTGGGCGGCGGCGCGGGGATCGCCCGGCGGATCGCGGTGGACGCGTGCGCGGCCGGCGCGGAAGTGATCTGGGCCGGACGCCATCCGGCGGCGCTGGTGGAGCCCGGTGTCCGGGCCGCGTTCGCGGACCTCGGTGAGGAATCGTCGTTGAAAGCGCTTGCCGGCGAAGTGGGCGAAGTGGACTTCGTGGTCTCGCTCGCCGCGGCGCCGGCGAACGGCCCGGTCGCGACGTTGGAGCGTGCCGCGGTCGCGCGCGCCTTCGACGCCAAAGTGGTCGGTCCGCTGATGCTCGCCAAGCACTTCGCGCCGCGATTCCGCGAAGGCGGTGCCATGGTGTTGTTCTCCGGCGTCGCCGCCTGGCGCCCGGCGCCGGAGAGGACGGTCATGGCGACCACGAACGGCGCGGTGGCGTTCCTCGCCGAAGCGCTCGCCGTGGATCTCGCGCCGGTCCGGGTCAACGCGATTTCCCCGGGCATCGTCGACTCGGGTGCGTGGGACCGGCTCGGCGAGGCGAAGGCGGAGTTCTTCCGCCGGACCGCGGAAGCGAATCCGGCCCGCCGGGTGGGGCGGCCCGAGGACGTTTCGGCGGCCACGCTCCAGTTGCTGGCCAACCCGTTCGTCACGGGTTCGGTGCTGCATGTGGACGGTGGCGGCCGGCTCGGGTGAACGAGCCTTTACACGGAGTTGAAGCGTTCCTATGATCGGCCGTCCGGACGCGTTGCCGCCCGTCCGGACGGCCCCAGGTGGAGGGTTTGATGGCACGTAGGGCTCCGCGCCGAGAGCAGGTCACCGTCGCTGAGCTGCTGGTCCGCTCCGACGCATCGTTTGATCGTTACCGCGACGAGGACACGGTCGTGTTCCCGCGGGTGGCGCGCCACCGGGAGAGGCCGCAGGTCTTGCGCTCGCTGACGCGGGTGCGGATGTTGTCCGTGGTCGCGGGGGCGCTGGCGCTGACAGGCGGAGTCAGCGCGGCGGTGTCGATGCCCTCTTCGCGCGACGTGGGTGCGGCCTGGCCGCCGGCCGGCTTGGAACCCCCGGCGGTGGCGCTGGTCCCGCTGCCGGCCGACGTCGTCGTGCCGCCGGCCAAGCACGCCCCGGCGCCGCCCGTGACTCCGGAATCCGTAGCGACTCCGGCGGAGCCGTCCGGAATTTCCCCGGTGGCGGTCGATCCGGAATCGGATTCCGTCAGCCCGGCCGTGCGCCGCGGAACCTTGGCGCGGGCGGTGAAGATCGTCGACAAGGTGAAGACGCCGGTGAAGGCGAAACCGGCGCCGCCCGCCGAGCAGGCGGCGCCGGTGCGCCACGAGATCCCGGACGTTCCGCTCTGGTCGCGCGGCCGCCCCGGAACCCCGGACTGGCCGGCGATGTGGGGCGGCCGCCGCCCGGCCGGCTTTTCCTTCGGCGAGCACCACCACGGATGCGGCGGAGGCGGCGGCCGTCACCGCCGCTGAGGTCAGGTGCCGAGCGGAAGCTGGTACTGCATGAATCCCTTGTCGACCGCGACCTGGTCATAGAGCCGCCGGGCGGTCGCGTTCGACGTGTGGGTGTGCCAGTAGACCCGCACGCACCCCCGCGCCCGCGCCCAGCCGGCAACGGCTTCGATGAGGGCGCGGCCGACCCCGCGCCCTCGAGCGCCGGCATCGGTGAAGAGGTCCTGCAGGTAGCAGACGTCGGCGGAGGTGGTGCTGACGTGCGTGAGGAAGTGGACGATGCCGACGAGTTCGCCCTCGGCCCACGCGCCGAGAGCATGCATCCGTTCCCCGCGGGCGAACTCGCGCCACGCCCGGTCCACGAGTTCCGGCGCGAGGGTCCTGCCGTAGAACGTGTTGTAGCCGGCGAACAGGTTTTCCCAGGCAGCGCGGTCTTTTTCGGTGAGGCCCCCAACGGTGATCATGGTCCGAGGCTAACGCGCAGGGGACACGCACCGGACACAACTCGCGAGTAAGGTGACGAACCCGAATCGAATTCATAGAATCGCGGAGCCCGGGTCGGCGAAAGCAGCGGAGGTTCCTGATGGCGCGCACGGCGCACCGTGCCAGCGGCAGACGCGTCTCGGTGGGGGAGCTGATGCTGCGGCCGGATGTCCGTGGCCGCCGACGCCCTGAAGATCTCGAAGTGCTGGAGCTGGCATACCGCATGCGCCGCCGAATCGGCCCCGAGGCGGCGACGCAGGTCCCGTCGCCGGGAGCCCGAGCACTGGCCGCGGTGACCGCCCTTTGGCGGCGCAAGCCGAGGTAAGCCCCGGTCAGGCCGCTGCGGGCACCGGTGCCGTCCACGGACTTTTCCGGCCGGCCGGTTGGCCGCGCGCGTGGTTCGGCGGTGGCCGGGCCGAGGAACTCCGGTAGGTCGCTGGTGGCGCTTCTTCGCCGGGGTGGTGCAGCAGCCGGTGGTGGTGGCGGTGGGTCTGCCGGGTCCGAGGTGCGCACCTTCAGCAGCCGAGCTGCGCGGTGGAACCGTTGATGGAGGTTGTTGGCTCCCGGTGACGCACGGGGCCAGGCGGATCTTGCGGTTCTGGTCCGGTTGCCTGCGCGGTTGAGGGTGGCGCCGTGGGTGGTGCTCGTGGGCGCGGGTCCTTTCGGCGGTGTGGGGCGCGCACGCTTCGTCTGCCGGGTTGGGAAGCGGGGCCGTTGGCGGATTTGTGCCGCCCGAGTCTCTTCGCGGGTCGCGTGGGTGTGGGCCCGTAGCCGTGTGGCTGCGGGCCTTTCCCGTGTTCAGGCTGCGAATGGAAGTGGTTGGTGGAGGTTGTTGCGTCTGGGTTTTCGGCGTTTGTCGATGAACCGTGGTGGGAGGCCGTCGGGGGCGATGCGGACTTCCCAGCCGGAGCGGTGCAGGAGTCGGTGGTGGTGGGCGCACATCAGGACCAGGTTGGTGAGGTTGGTAGGGCCGCCGTCGGCCCAGTGACGGATGTGGTGGCCTTGGCAGTGCCGGGGTGGTCGGTGGCAGCCGGGGAAGGCGCAGCCGCGGTCGCGTAGGTAGAGGGCGCGGCGGAGCCCGGCAGAGATGAGGCGGCGGAGGCGGCCGAGGTTGAGGGGTTCGCTTTTGTCGCCGAGGACGGCGGGGATGAGCATGCTGTCGCAGGTGTGCACCCGGGCTTCGGCAGCGGACATCTCACCCGTGTCCCCGAGCATGGCCGTCCCGACACCGGTCTTCAGGTCCTCTAGCGACACTGCGACCATCACATGGGCTCGTTCCCCGGCCTGCATGGGCAGTTCCGGGGAGTTGAGGGCGAGGTCGACTGCGTCGGAGAACGCGTCGCCGTAGCGTTGGGGCAGGGTGCGGTGGTCGGGGCCGTCGTCGCTGGTGCGGCGTTCGGCCAGGGCATCGAGCAGGGCGCTGGTGCGGGTGCCGGTCTCGTCGTCGAATGTGCCGTTCAGCTCCCAGACCCCGGTTCGCTTGCGACGCAGGAACAGTTCCCGTTTCGGAGCAACGGGTTCCGTCTCGTCGGGCTGGGTGCCGTCGGGGTTCAGGTGGGCGAGGATGCGGGCACCGTGGGCGGCGACCTGTTTGTGCCCGGCATCAAAAGCGAAAGTCAGCAAGTCAGTCTCGACGCTCGCATGATGCTCAGGCGAAACCTGGGCAAGCACACCGGTGATCACGTCGATCATCGGGTTGCTCAACCGCCCAGCCCGCGCGGCAACACCGGTCGCGGCCGCGAGAGCGGGAATCGGGCTGCCATCAAGGTTACGGCCGGGGTTGAGAGCGCGGGCGCGTCTCACCATCCGTTCGCCAGCCTGCCTCGGAACATCGACAAGATGCTCCAACAACCGGGCCACAGAGCGGTAACCGAACAGCTCCATCACCCCGCGCTGCTCGATTTCCACCAGCAGTGCACCAAGTTCCGCCTCCGCCGACCGCATGCACGCGACCAGCTCACCGATGCGGTCGGCAAAAGCCACAGCATCGGAGGAGACAGCCAGGTTGTTGTCGGACATACCCCCAGATTACCGAGGTTCGAACACAGGTTCATCACACGAAAGGGGTAACTATTCAGGCCATTTCGATATTGGTTGGCAGCCAAGGGTTTCCGGTGATGGCCTCGCGGAGTGCGGTGATGATGTGGAGGCCGTGCTTGCGGACGGTGGAGATGTAACCGCGGACGCGCAGCCAGGCATAGGCGCCGTGCCGGGTGCGCCAGCCGCCGGAGATCTTCAGCTGCGCCTTGATCATCCGTAGGTCACGTTCGGCTTGGTTGTTCGTGAACGGGACGGTCAGGTCGCGGGCGAACAGCAGCACTTGGTGCTGGTAGTCGCGCAAGCGCACCAGCAGGTTCCGGGTCTTGCTTTGCTTGCGACCCCGGTCCGGCGGGTGCAGCAGCAGACCAAGATTGACCGTGCGGGCGAACCTGGAGATCAACGGATCGACAATATGGGCCGGTATCGCGGCCAGGCCGGCGTCTCGCGCGGCGTGAGCAGCGGTGTTGAGCTCTTCGAGAGTCTTCATGGCGATCCTGGGCCAGGCGTGCTCGGGATGGGCTTCGCCGGCCGCGACCAGTTCGCGCAGGTGGTGGGCGTTGCAGCGGGCGTGCTTGCGCCCGAAGTCTTGATACGACATCAGCCCGTCATGGACCGCGACACCACGGAACCGGGTGAGGATCCCGAACTCGTCCATCGCCTCACCACCACGCTGAGGATGGGGCAGGTAGGCGGTCAGATGTGGGGTGCAGGCGACGTGCAGCCACCAGTTCTTTCCTTCGACCCGGATGCCGGTCTCGTCGAAGTGTGCCACCGGCGCTGCCCGCAACGCGTGCTCGACCTGCTCGGCGAACCCGGCGAGATGGGAGGCGACCGGGTTGAGGACGCCGGCGACCCAGCCGGTGGACACCGGCAGCCCGAGCAGGTCTTCCAGCAGCTGCGCGGTCCGGGCGACGGGGATGTGCTGGTAGGTCAGCAGATAGACCGCCAACGCGGTCACGTTCGGTCCGTAACAGGCGGGCGCGGTCGCCTCGGCCGGGGCGGCCGCGGTGGTGATATGACGGCATCCGCGGCACCGCAACCGGTGCAGGCGATGCTCAGTCACCGACGGACGGACCGGCGGCAGATCCACCACCTGCCGCCGGATCATCCCTGCACGGTCAGTGCGGCGCAAACCCGCACCACACCCCGAGCATCCCGACGGCGCGTGGTCAACGATGGTGTCCGGGTTGTCCACCAGGGACAGATTCGCTCCGGGCGCGCCGGGCTGTTTGCCCTGCTTACGTCCGGTCCTGCCACGTAGTGACTTAGGGGCGGGTTTGCTGAACCGGTCCGACGATGGTGGCATCGAGGAGTTACCCGAGTTCGTGCCCAAGCGGCGCTTGAGCGCGGCAACCTCGGCCCGCAACGCGGCGATCTCCTCCCGCGCACGAGCGAGCTCCACCGCCTGCGCTGCAACCAGCGCGGCCAGCTCGTCATACGACGGACGAACACCTTCCCCCACAACAAGATCATCCCACAGGCCCGCTCACAGCCCGACAACGACCTGAACAGTTACCGAAAGGGCGTAAGGGGCAAGCTGCTGTCCGGGGAACCGAAGCCTCAGAAGCCGATCGTCGAAGGAGGTTGGGCGGTCAAAGCCGTTGCCGGTGGCTCGACCGCTGCGCAATGCGTGCCCGGCGCCGGCAGCTTTCCGGTGATCAGGTAGTCGTCGGTCGCCTTTATCACGCAGGTGCTGTTCTTGGCGTACGCGCCGTGGCCCCAGCCGTCGTAGGTCAGCAGGGTGTTGCCGGTCTGGCGGGCCACCGCCTGCGACCACGCGTACGGTGTCGCCGGGTCGTGGCGGCTGCTCAGCAGCAGCAACGGTGGTGCGCCGTGGATCTGCGGCACGCGCTGCGGGTTGCTGGTGCGGTTCGGCCAGCCGATGCAGCTCGTGACCGTCGCCCAGCCCAGTGCGCTGATCTTGACGTCCGGGGCGAGCACCGCCGCCGCGCGGCGGTAGGTCTCGAGTTCGGCGAAGTTGTGCACGGGCAGGCGCCAGTCGTCGCAGAGCACGGCGGGGAGGACGTAGTTGACCGGGATGTCCTCGCGCAGCCGGGTCGAAGCCCCGGTGCCGTCCACGAAGGACTTCAACGCCGACGCGAGCCGACCCCAGCTCGGGCCGTAGAAGTTGCTGTGGATGATCGAGGCGAGCGTCAGCGGTGTGACCGGCTCGCCGCTTCGCGGGTCCGTGAGCTCGCCGCGCGCGGCCTTGTCCTGGAGGTCACGAGTCAGCTTCGAGACGTCCCGGTCGTGCAGCGCGCAGCTCGGCGTCCGGTCGCACCAGGTCGCGAACTCGCCGAACTCCGCCTGTACCGACTGGGTTTCGCTCCTGATGAAATCCCAAGCGGTGAACTGCGAATGGTCCATGTTGCTGTCCAGCACGAGCGCGCGGACCTTGTCCGGGAACAGTTCCGCGTACTGCTGGCCCATCAGCGTGCCGTAGGAAACGCCGTAGTAGGTCAGCTTGGCCTCGCCGAGCGCGCCGCGGATGACGTCCATGTCCCGCGCGACGCTCTTCGTGTCGCCGAACTCCGCGAGCGGCCCGGTGAGCCGGTTGCAGCTTTCGCCGAGCTTTCGTTTGTGCGCCGCGAGCTGCTCGAACTCGGCCTGGTTGCGCGGCACCTGCGGGTAGTCGGCGATCAGTTCCTCGAGCCCGCACTTGATCTGGGTGCTGGCACCGACGCCGCGCGGGTCGAACCCCACGGTGTCGAAGCGCCGGGTGACCTCGGGTGAGAGCGACCAGCCGGTCTTGACCGCCTCGGTGCCCGATCCGCCGGGGCCGCCCGGGTCCATCAGGACCGAGCCGATCCGGGCCTGGGGATCCGTGGCCTTGCGCCGGGCGAGCGCGACGGACGTGGTGCCGCGGTCCGGGTGCGCCCAGTCCACCGGCACGGTCACCGTGCCGCAGTCGACGCCGGGCGCGTCGGCGCACGGCTGCCAGTCGACGGATTCCGCGGCCGAAGCGGGCGTTGCCGCCAAAAGGCTCCCCAAAACCGCCGTCACCGCCGCGGCCGTCACCAGCCGCTTGCGCACCCCCGCCATCGCCCGTCCTCCCCCTCACCGACAGTGCCCGACCCACTCCAGCAAATCACCGATCCGATGATCCCGCCAGCTTCCCAGGTGCCTCACGCCGTCACGTCCACTGTGGACGATCGTTCGACCCGCCGGAGCCAGGCGGTGGCCAGCGCGCCGAGCACGCACAGCACCGCCAATACGCCGAAGGCCCAGCCGAACCCGGTCGCCGGGCCGGCGCCCAGGCCCTGGGCCAGCACGAGCACGCACAGGGCGCCGCCGAGCGCGCCACCCACGCGCAGCACGATGTTGACCAGCGCGGTGGCGTGGCCGAGCTCGACGGCGTCGACCGACGCGTACGCCGCCGTCGACGCGGGGATGATCGAAAGCCCGAGCCCGGCGCCGCGGACCAGGAGCACGGCCTGGACGAGCCACATCGGTGTCTCCGGGCCGAGCCAGGGCATCGGCACCGTGCTCGCCAGCACCACCAGCGACCCGGTGAGCGCGACGGTCCCGCCGCCGTAGCGATCGGTCAGCCGCCCGGCCACGAACACGAACACCGTCGTGGCCAGCCCCATCGGCGCGAGCAGGACGCCGGACTCGGCGGTCCCGGCGCCGAGCCGGAGCTGGAACCACAGCGGCAGCAGCAGGACGGCGCTGAACATCCCGGCGCCGCCGAGCAGCACGGACGCGAGCGCGGAGCCCAGCACCGGCCGCGCGGCGAGCCGCAGCTGCAGCACCGGGTGGGTGGTGCGCAGCGACCACCAGGTGAACAGGCCCATGGCGGCGGCGCCGATGGCCGCGAGAACGATGTCGAGCGCGCCGGGGGTGGCCAGTTCGGTGAGCCCGTACACGAGCAGCGGCAGGCCGAGCGACACCATGGCCAGGCCGCGCCAGTCCATCGGCGGCGGCTGCTGCCGGTCGCCGCGCGGCACGTACCGCAGCGCCAGGCCGAACGCGAGCAGCCCGATCGGGAGGTTCAGCCAGAACAGCACCGGCCACGAGAAGTGCGCGAGCAGGAAACCGCCGACGCTCGGCCCGACGACCGGTGCGAGCCCGACCACGAGCGCCAGCGTGCCCATGGTGCGGCCCAGCCGTTCCGGGCCGACGGCCAGCCCGATCACGGTCTGCCCGGCGGTGACCATGACGCCGGCGGCCATGCCCTGCACGGCCCGGACGGCGATCAGCGTGCCCGCGTCCGGGGCGAGGGCGCACGCCACCGACGTGAGCAGGAACGCGGCCAGCGCGCCGAGCCACAGCCGTCCGGCGCCGAACTTCCGCCCGAGCCACGGCGTGAGCGGGAGCGCGGCCGAGAGACCCAGCAGGTACGCCGTCGCGACCCACTGGATCTCGACGAGTGCGACGCCGAGGCTGTCCCGCATCGATTCGAGCCCGACGGCGACGATCGAAGCGTCCATGTTGCCCAGGAAGCCGCCGAGCGCCATCACCCCGGACGCGATCCAGACGGTGCGCGGGATCGGTGGCGACGCGGTGCGGAGATCGGTCATGGTGCCGACGGTAAAAGCTCCAGGAAGGTTGAAGTCAACCTTGCCAGGGCCGAGCGCCCGTGTTATGCATGAGTAATGCATGAGACGCGGCTCGCGAACCTGCTCGGCGCGGCGGTGCTGAACCTGTCCGACCGGATGACGGGCGCCGCGGCGGCGGCCGCCGGGGCCAGCTTGAGCGGAACGGCCGCGCTGGTGGTGCTCGCGGAGTTCCCTGGGCTGGGCGGCACCGAGCTGGGGCAGCGGATCGGGCTCAGCCAGCCGGCCTGCGCCCGGATGCTCGACCAGCTGGAGGCCCGCGGGCTCGTGCGACGGCAGGCGAAGAGTGGTCGCGCGGTCGGCGTCCGGCTCACCCGCGCTGGGCGGTCCGCGGCGAACCGCGCGCTCGAGGCACGGCAGGAAGTGCTGGCCGGCGCGCTGGGTGCGGTGTCCGATCCGGACGCGCTCGAACCCGCGCTGGCACAGCTGTTGCGCGGGCTGCACGCCGAAGTCCGCTCGGGCGACCTGATGTGCCGGCTCTGCGATCGTCCCGGCTGCGTCGCGCAGGACCGGATCTGCCCGGTCGGGCAGGCGCAGCGTGAACTCGGGACGCCGTGATGGGCAACGTTCTCGCGCTCGTCTCGGCGCTGTGCTTCGGAGTCACGCACTTCGTCAGCGGGCTGGTGTCCCGCCGGGCACCGGGAATGACCGTGTCGCTGTACGCCCAGGTCGCGGGCACAGTGGTGACTGTCCCGTTCGCGGCGTTCGCCGGCTCCGGCCCGCCCACCGCGGCGGCGCTCGGCTGGGGCGCGCTATCGGGAGTGGGCACCGGGGTGGGCGTCGCCTTCCTCTACCGCGCGATGGGCAAGGGGGCGATGAGCCTGGTAGTGCCCGCGAGCGACGTCGCCGCGGTGGTCCTGCCGGTCCTCTTCGGACTTGTCTTGCTCGGGCAGCGGCTTTCGGGACCCGCGCTCGCCGGGACCTGTTGCGCGGTACCGGCGTTGTGGCTGGTCTCGCGGTCGCGCGGGGAGCGGGCCGGCCGGACGGCGGCGGGGATCCCGGACGCCTTCGTCGCCGGGCTCGGCTTCGCCGTCCAGTTCGTCGCGCTCTCGCGGATCCCGGCCGAAGCGGGGTTCTGGCCGGTGGTGTTCAGCCGCGCGGTGTCGGTGGTGGCCATCGCCGGCCTGGTCGCGTCGACGCGGGCGCCGTGGCGGCTGCCGTTGCGCTTGCTGGGACCGGCCGCGTTCGCCGGGGTGTGCGGCAGTGCGGCGATCGTGCTCTACCTGCTCGCGGCCCAGCGGCAGCTGCTGGCCGTCGCGACCGTGCTCGCGGCCCTCTACCCCGCGGTGCCGGTGGTGCTGGCGCTGGTCTTCCTGCGCGAACGGCTGAGCCGGGCCCAGCTCGCCGGACTGCTCGGCGCGGGCGCGGCGATCGTGCTCGTGTCACTGGGCTGAACGGCGGAAAACGACGCTCCGGCTGTCCGCGTCGAGACCCCGGTAGTGCTCGAGGGCCGCCACGGACTCGGTCACCTGCTCGAAGCTGGGCAGGGCGCGCACGTTCGCCACCAGCGTCATGTCCTTGCGCGGGATCTCGACGAAGCACACCTCGACGCCGGCGTGCTCGGCATGGGCGGCCACCTCGGCCTGCCAGCTCGGCAGATCGAACTCGTCCCCGAGCCATTCGTGCAGGTAGACACACCACTTGCCGCGCAGCAGCTCACCCGCGATGGCTTCCAGGCCGACCACGTACGGCTCGGTCACGCGCTCGGCCATGACCGTTCCCCGCAACACCAAGGCACCGTTTCCCTCCTGCACCCGGCGGCGACCCCTACCGCCGGAAAGCGCTCTCTCGGCGGTGGCCTCCCCGCTCCGCCGAGCAGCGCGAACCCCGGTGACCGATGATCGAACACCGGGGTCCGCCAATTTACCGGTGGATTTGTTTCCCAGCAACCGTTTCCCGGAGATCACGGAAAGCGCGTGCACAAGCGGCGTGCGGATGCACGGTCATTTCAGCCGGGTGCGCAGCAGGTTGGGTGATCCGCCGAAGTACGCGCTGTCGGCCACATACAGCGTGTCACCGCGGACGGCCACCGACGTCGGATTGGCCAAGCCGTCTGAAATGGACAAAATGGTCCGGACCCCGTTGTGGCCGGCGATGACGACCCGGTTCTCCTGGTTGACGGCCGCGACGACGTCCTCGCCGTGGAAGGCGAAGTCGTCGACCGGCCCGAGACCCGAGGCCACGACCCGGCCGGGCGCTCCGCTGAGCGGGAACCGGACCAGTGTGCCGCGATCCAGGTTGGACACCCAGAGCGCGCCGTCGTGGACCTTCACGCCGTTCGCGCCGAAGCCGCCGGCCGGGGCGAGCAGCTCACCGGTGGCCCAGTCGGTGACCCGCCCGGTGTGCGGGGAGACGCGCCGGACGACCGAGCCGAACGAATCGGCGACGAAGATGTCACCGCTGGCGGGGTCGCGCGCGACCCCGTTCTGGAAACCGGCCGGCGGCAGCGCGGCCACCTGCACCGGCGCGGCGCCGGGGCGCACGCGGTAGAGGCCGGTTGCCGCCGTGCCGGTCGAAACGGCCACGTACAGGTCGCCGCCGGGGACGCGGACGATGCCGCCGAGGAACAGTTTCCGGTGCACCACCGGGACGTCACCGTCGGCGGGGACCGGGATGCGGGCGATGACGCCGATCCGCCCGCCGGGCGTGACCCGGCCGATTTCGCCGGTGTAGGCGAAAGTGAGGTCGGCGGAGCCGTCGGGCTCCAGGGCGATGTTCTCGGGCTGCTGTCCGGTGGAGAGGTCGAGCGGGATGATCCTGGACGCCGCTCGGGCGGGTGCGGCCGGAACGGCCAGGACGGCGGCCGCGGTCAGCGCGACGCCGATCTGCTTGATGCGCAAGGGAAACTCCGGTTCGTGAAGGAACGGCAGAGCGCCGTGCCTTCGACCGTAGGCCCGGAGTGCACCCGGCCGCCAATAGCTCGGCTTGGGCCGGCCATCGGAAAACCGATCACAGGTCGCGGGCGAAGCAGCGGGAGAGCGGTTCGCCGCGGTAAGGCCCGTACGCCTCGATCGGTTCGTAGCCTTCGCGCCGGTAGAAGCGGATCGCGTCCGGCTGCCCGGTGCCGGTCTCCAGCAGCAGCCGGGTGATGCCGAGCTGCCGCGCGTGGTCTTCGAGGGCGCGCAGCAGGGCGGCCGCGACGCCGGTGCCGCGGACCGCCGGCTCGACGTACATGCGCTTGACCTCGCCCGACCGGGGGCCGAGCAGCCGCAGTCCGCCGCAGCCCACGGCGGTACCGGCGGCGTCCCGCGCGAGCAGGAACACGGCGACGGTTTCGGCGGTGGGGACCGCGCCGGGTTCGTGGTCGTCGGTGCCGTAGCGGGCGTCGAGCTCGGTCCGCTGGGCTTCGCGCAGGCGGACGGCGTCGGGATCGTCCCAGGTCACCGGGGCGATCGTCAGCGTGCGGTGATGTGTCAAGGCACACTCCCCTTTCCGTAACAGATGTTACCGTAGCACCTGTTACGATTCCGAGCCATGCCGAAGCAGCGTGACGTCCAGGCGCAGCGAGAGCTGCTGTCGAACGCGACCTGGCAGGTGCTCGCCGACGACGGCCTGCCGGGGCTGACCCTGCGCGCGGTCGCCGAGCGCGCCGGCTGCACCACCGGCCTGGTGATGCACGCGTTCCCGACGAAGAAGGCGTTGCTGCTGCACGCACGTGACCTGCTGTACGCGCGCACGGCGGTCCGCGCGGACGCGGCCGAAGCGGCGTGCGCGGACGCGCCGGGCGCGCTCGCGGCGGTGCTGGGCCAGGCGGTGGACCTCCCGCACGGCCACCACGAGGAATCCCGGGTCTGGGTGGGCTTCCTGGCGGCGGCCCTGGCCGACGACGACCTGGCCGAACGCCACCGCGCGGCGAACCGTTCGTTCCTGGCCCGCATCCACCGCCTGGTGGCGGCCTGCCGTCCGGAGTGGACGGACGAGCGGCTCGAGCTGACGACGAAGAGCCTGGTGGCGCTGGTGGAGGGGATGAACGTCCTGGCCGCGGCCGACCCGAAGACCTACCCGGCCCGGCTGCAGCAGGACGCGCTCGCCGAGGCGCTCGCCGGTCTGTGAGGGGCCTGTCCGTCACAGTCGAATGTGGTTCGGCCGCGATGTGAACCGCTAGGATGCCGGTCCGGCGGGAGGAGCGTTCGTGACGGAGGAATCACCGCCGGAGCCGGTCAACCACATCGCCGGGGACGTGGTCGGATCGGCGCTGCAGGTCGGCGCGGTCCACGGCGACATGTACGTCGGCTTCGCGCAGGCGGCCGCACCGGTTTCCATCGATCCGCCCACGAACTGGTCGGGCCTCCCCGAGCTGCCGCCGAAGATCGTTTCCCTGCTGCGGGCGCAGCTCCAGAACGCGGAGAAGATGCCCTACCGGCTGCCGGGGGCGCGTCGGCCATCGCTGGCGACCGTCTACGTCCGCCAAGACGTGACGACCGGGACGGAGCTCCAGCCGTCCGACCAGGCACGGCCGCTCCCGGTGCTCGACGGCAAGGGCAGGCTCATCGACTTCCCGGGCCCGCCGCCGGCTCGGCTCACGGTGCGGCCGCCGTCGCGGAGCATGCGCGAAGCGCTCGACGGCGGCGAGCACCTGCTGGTGACCGGTGGGCCGGGGCAGGGCAAATCGACCCTGTCGCTGCGGCTGGCCGCCGAGGCCGCTCGCTGCTGGCAGGGAGTCGCCGATTCGCCGCCGCTGCGCGAGCCGGTCCTCCCGCTGCGGCTGACCGCGCGCGAGCTCGCCACCCGGCTCGAACTGCCGTTTTACGAGGCGCTGGCCGAATCCGTCCGCGGTGAGTACGGCGCGATGCTCGCCCAGCCGTTGCGGCCGGAAGACCTGACCGGCCGGGTCGCCGGCTGCCGGTGGTTGCTGCTCGTGGACGGGCTCGACGAAGTCGCCGATGCCGCTCTCCGGGACCAACTGGTCACGGTGCTCGCCGCATGGGCGTCGGATGCGGTCTACCGCGTCGTCCTCACCACCCGGCCGATCGAAGGGGCGACGCTGGCGCCGTTCCAGCGCATCGGCGCGGCGCGCTACGAACTGCTGCCCTTCGACGAGGGGACGTTTCGCCTGTTCGCCGGCCACTGGTTCGCGGAAAGCGCCGGTGCCGCCGAGAGGTTCGTCCGCCAGATCCGGGACGCCCACCTGGACGAGCTGGTCCGGGTCCCGTTGCTGGCCACGATCGCGGCGATCATCTTCGAGAAGTACGCCGACCGGCCGCTGCCGGACAACCAGTACGAGCTGTACGAGACGTACCTGGAGTACCTGCGGTCGGCGCATTCCGTGCCGCCGGGGCCGTTCGACTCGTGTTGCGGACGGCTTCTGGAGTACCTCGGCCGGGTCCGGCTCGAAGAGGACACGTCCCTGAGCGCGGCGGCGTGCCGCTGGGTGGGCGAGAAACTGCCGGAGCTGGGTGCCGAAACCGGCTGGCGTGAACGGCTCATCGGTCACCTGGCCGCGGTGGGGCCGTTCCTGTTCCGCGCCGACGATCTGGGCTTCCTGCACCACAGCTTCGCTGAGCACCTCGCGGCCACCGCGAACGCACGGTTGCTTCCCGAGACGTTCGATCCGGCGCACCAGGACTTCGCCGAGTTGCTGCACGCGGCCGAGCCCGAAGAACGTGGCCGATACGCCCGGCGTGTCTTGCTGCACTACACGCGGTTGCGCCCGGCAGAGGCGGACCGCCTGATCCAGCATCTGCATGGCAACGGGCCGCAACAGCACCTGCTCGCCGCGCGGCTGCTCGCCTGGCACGTGCCGGCGGGCACGGACGTCATGACCGCGTTCCTGGAGACGGCTCGCGCCTGGGCCGCCACGACGCAGTATCCGGGCGGGAAGATCCTCGCCGAGGTCAGCCGGGCCGCCCACCATCCTGAGCTGGTGGGCTGGCTGCAAAGCCTCATGCGCGACGACGGCTTGCCGTGGCCTTCACGCGTCGAGGCCGCTGTGGCGCTGGGGACGCGGCTCGACAACGATGCCCGCGCGGAGGCGGTCGGGATGCTCCGGACGGTCGTGAGGAGCGTGGGCATCGACGTGCGGGCCCGTCTCGACGCGGTCGACGCGCTCTCGCAGTGCGGTGACGACGAGCGCGAGGCGGCGGTGCTCGGCTTGGAAGCGGTGCTGGAAAGCCCGGCCGTCACCGCGACCCAGCACGGTGACGCTGCGGTGGTGCTCGCGGGATTGGGGGCCGGGCCGCGGGCCCGGGCGATCGGTGCCCTGACTGCGGTACTGGACAGCTCCAGTGCGACGGGCCAGGACCTCGTGGCCGCAGCGGTGAGTTTGCTGGAAATCGACATCGAGTTCCACGAACGCTGTGCGACGGTGCTTCTGGCTGTGCTGAACCGCCGTTCTTGGTCGACCAGCGGTGTCGAGAACGCGGCGATCGGCCTGGCGTCGCTGGGGCCGGACTACCTGGCGGAGGCGGCCGACGCGCTCGAACACCGGGCCTCGGACCCCAGGTTGCACCACTTCGACCGGCTTCAGGGCGCTCGTACCCTGTCTCGGTTGGGTCCTCAGCACCGCATGCGGGCGGGCGAGCTGATCCTGGAGTTGGCGACCAGCCCGGTCGCGGGAACATTCGACCGGGCATACATCGCGTCCGTGCTCGCCGGTTGTGGACCGGAGTTCCACCAGCGGATGGTCGCCCTCATCCATTCGGTGGTGGACGATCCCGCCGCGGCAGCGGGGTATCTGTACTCGGCCGGGAGCAGATTGGCCGACCTGGGGCCTGACCACTGGTCGGACGCAGCCGGGGCGCTGATACGCGCCGCTGACCATCCGCTGCAGGACGATCAGCTCGCCATGGACGCCCTCGGGACTCTAGCGGGACTGGGCGAACCGCATCGAGCGCAGGCACTGGCCGGGCTGCGCTCCGCGATGAACCAGCCGGAATCGACCGTCGAAACGCGGTACTGGGCGGCATCCGAGCTTGCCCGCCTCGGCCCTGAGTTCCACCCCGAAGCGATCGGTCAGCTGGTTCGCCTCACGGCTGCGTCGCTTCCGCTCAAGCTCCGCCTTGAGGTCTGGCGGCAGCTTGAGCGGCTCGCCCCCGAGCTGGACCAGCGGGCTCCGGCCGGGATGATCGGACTGCAGCTCGTGCAGGAAGGCAATGAGACGTGGGGTGAGGGCCTCCCACACGACCGCTGGGATGTGCCCGACCCGGACGAGCTGGCCCGAATCCTGGAACGGGTGATCGACGACCGGGAACGCAGTGGTCGTCAACGATATGACGCTGCGATCATCCTGACGTGGATGCACCACCGATTCCACGCCGCGGCCGCACGAGGAATCGTCCGGCTGATCCGGGACGACGTCATTGACGACAGTGAAATCATTGTCACGGGTATCCGAGTCGGTCGTGCCGGCGCGGCGATACGCAGTCTTGTGGCCGCCGTGTTGCTGGAGAGAGTGCTAGCACCGGGCGCTCGCCCTGGTAGGATTTATGGCGCTGCGGCCGCGATGGATGCGCTTGACTCGTTGGATGTCGACGGGGTGCGTTCTGCACTCGGCAGAGTTGTTGCCGACTTTTCGGCCGACGCGAAAGCGCGGTGCTATGCCGCGATACTCCTGGCTGGGAACAATTTCCTGCAACCTGATGCTGCTTTCGAAATCATCTTCAGGCTTTGCTCAAAAATAGCGGATTATTCCTGGATTCGTTCCGTTCGCAGCGCCGTCGAGCTCGGCGCCGACGTGGTGGAAAACATGCGCGGAGTAGTGCTTGATCGCGATGTGGACCGCTATCGGCGGCAGGAAGCAGCCGTTCTCCTCACGGAGCTGGTGCCGGGCCGGACGTCGGAGTGGGCTGCCGAGCTGATGTCCGAAGCCGAGGACCCCTTCATCGATGCCGGCTGCCGAAGCAGTGCGATGACGAGGCTGGTCAGCCTGCACCCCGGCACCGCGTCCATGACCGCCGCAGCGCTCCGGACGACGATGGAGGACGAACGAAGGTCGATCGACCACCGCTGCGACGCCGCTTACGAACTCGCGCGCATCGGCTCGGCGGGTGAGTACGCACACCGGACCCTGCTGCGGTTCGCCGGGGATCCGGAACTGACTCAGGAAGAACGTGGTGATGCGCTGAGGCTGCTCAGCTACTTCCGTACTGATGGCCCGACGATCCGGTGCCGCCTGGCCCTGGCCCAAGATCCGGCGGTTACTTCCGGCAAGATTCGCGCGGCCGTACTGCGCGACCTCACGGGCAGAGAACGCCGGTCCGTCGGGCGCGCGTTGGTGTCGGACCGGCTCGTCTCACCCGAGACCTGGGCGGGTTGCGTAACCCGATGGAACGACGGCCCTTTCGCGCTGGAGGCCGAGCGGGAACTCCTCGACCGGTTGACCGGCCCCGAATCGGCGCCGGCCGACCGGATCAACGCAGCCGTGGCGCTGAGCAAGATCGCCCCTGCGCTCGAACCGAGAGCCGTCGAGGAACTCGAGAAACTGAGTCATGGCAACACTGCCGCCCGTCGCGCGTGGCGGGAACTGGCGTTGCTGGACAACCGCTGGTGTGAACGTGTCATCGCCGACGCACAAGCTGTGTTGGCGGACGCTGAGCGGCCCGGGCGTGAGCGGGCCGAAGCCGGGCTCGTCCTGATCGATCTCACCTCCGAACTTCCCGGGGCATGCCAGAAGCACCTGGAAGAGCTATCGGTCGACGGACGCATCGCCGATCGTCTGCGGCTTCGCGTCCTGTTCGACTTGAGGCGCTTGGACGATGTCCGGGCGATCCGTGACGACCAGCATCGACCGCTCTCGCTCCGGCGGGACGCAGCAAAGAAGTTGACCGACTACTGCCGCGAAGATCGCGTCGCGGCCGCGGAGCTTTTCCAAGCGATCGCCGCTGACCAAGACTGTCATCCGAGACTGCGCTGGTGGGCGGCCGACGACCTCGCCGAGCTGGGAGCTCGAGGACACGAACTCGGGACCGCGGCGTTGGAGTCGCTGATGAAGGACGAATCGCTCCCCATGGCCGCCCGCACGGGTGCCGCCGGCCGGCTGGGGGCGCACCGGCCCGACCTACGTGGCGAGGTGCTCCGCGTGTTGCGCGGCTTTCGAGGCGAACGGAACGTCCGGGTCTGGACGACGATCGGCGAGTTCGAGCCGGAGGAGGGGGCGGTGGGCCTGCTCGACATGGCCCGGGACCGCACCCTGGGCCGGGTCGTCCGGTGTCGCAGTGCCTGGGCCGCCGCGCGGCTGCACCGAAGCCATCGGGAAGCAGCCGCGGTGGTCGCCCGCGAGATCGCCCACGATGACGAAACTCCGCTCCACATTCGCGTCTCCGCCGCCAGGTTGCTGGCGGCCGCCAGCAACCTGTGCCGCGCCGAAGCGCGTGAGCTGCTGGAAGGTCACGCCGCCGGGCCGAAGCGGCGGCGATAAGCACTCGGGCTGAGACCCGTGTGACGCCGTAACTGCGCCCGCAGGTTCGCCGCCGTTCCGAAGCCGCTCAATGCCGCCACTCGGTCCAAGCGCAGCTCGCCCCGCTCGATCAGGCGGCAGGCCAACGTCACGCGTTCCGTTGTCAGCCACGCCAGTGGTGTCGTGCCCAGCTCCGCGCGGAACTTGCGGTGCAGCGTCGCCGGGCTGGTCGCCGCGCGCGTGGCCAGGTCCGTGATCGTCAACGGCTTGTCCAGCCGCTCCAGGGCCCACGCCAGGACCGGGGCCAGCGATGTGTCCGGCACCGCGGGCACCGGGCGCGCGATGAACTGGCGCTGACCGCCGTCGCGGTGGCCGGTGAACACCAGGCGGCGGCTCACCGCGTTGACGACTTCGGCGCCGTGGTCGCGGTGGATGATGTGCAGGCCCAGGTCGAGTGAGGCCGCGCTGCCCGCCGCCGTCAGGACGGTTCCCTCGTCGATGAACAGCACGTCCGGTTCCCAGCGCACCCGCGGGAACTTCGCGGCCAGCGAAGCCGCCCACTGCCAGTGCGTGGTCGCCCGCTTGCCGTCCAGCACGCCCGCCTCGGCGAGGGCGAACGCTCCCGTGCAGAAGCTCACCAGCCGGGCGCCGCGGGCCGCCGCCCGGCGGATCGCGGCGATGATCGCCGGGGCCGTCGGGACGTCGGTGTTCGGGCGGGCCGGGACGATCAGGGTGTCCGCCGTGTCGGCCGCCTCGAGACCGGCGACGCCGGACAGCGTGAACATCCCGAGGTTCATCCCGACCGAGGGCGTCGCCGCGCAGAGCGTGAAGTCGTACCAGGGCCGGTCGAGTTCGGGACGGCGGAGGCCGAACAGCTCGGTCGCCACGCCCATCTCGAACGGGTTCGACTCCTCGGTGACGATCGCGACGACCCGATGCGAGAATTCTTGCGGCATGTGCGATTCCTAGCACTCCCCGGCCGCCGGAGCCAGGCCGAGGATGGTCGGCATGAACCCGATCGACCTCAACGAAGTCCTCGCGAGCTTCGACGCCGCTTGGAGCCCGCGCATCGTCACCCGCGTCAACGACTACGACATCCGCCTCGCGCGGTTCGACGGCGAGCACGTCTGGCACGTCCACGAGAACACCGACGAGTTCTTCCTCGTCCTCGACGGCGAGATCGAGATCGGCCTGCGCGATCCCGCGGAACGGGTGGTCACGCTCGGCCGCGGGCAGGTCTTCGTGGTCCCGAAGGGGACGTTCCACAAGCCGTCGTCGAAGACGGGGGCGAGTGTGCTGCTCGTCGAGCCGGCGGGGACGCTCACGGTCGGCGACGTGCACGACGAGGTCCCCGACCACGTCGACGTGACGACGGGGCACTTGGTCTAACGTCGGGAATATGCTCACCGTCGTACCCGTCGATCAGGCGTCCTGGGCCGACCTGCAGGCGATCTTCGGCGACCGCGGCGACCCGGCCCGCTGCCGGTGCCAGTACTTCAAGGACACGCCGGCCGAGTGGCGGTCGGGAACCGCCGAAGAACGCGCCGAGCGGTTTCGCGACCAGACGGCCGACCACGCGACCGGGCTCGTCGCCTACCTCGACGGCGAGCCCGCCGGCTGGTGCGCGGTCGAACCCCGCACGGCTTACCGCCGCCTTCTCGGCAGCCGGCTGGTCTGGGCCGGTCGCGAGGAGGACAAGACCGACGACGGAGTTTGGGCGGTCACCTGCTTCGTCACGCGCAAGGGCTTCCGGCGTCAAGGGGTGAGTGCGGCCCTGGCGAAGGCGGCGGCGGACTTCGCCCGTGAACGAGGCGCCCGGGCGGTCGAGGGCTACCCGATGGTCGTCGAGCCGGGGCAGCAGCTCGCCTGGCCCGGCGAACTGTTCGTCGGCAGTCGCGGGATCTTCGCCGACGCCGGGTTCACCGAGGTCAGCCGCCCGACCGCGCGGCGGGTCGTCATGTGGCTGACCTGCTGAGTCTTTTCCCGGAACGGCGTACTCTCGGCCGCATGAAACGGACATCGTTCGCGCAGTGGCCGTGCTCGATCGCGCGCACCATGGATCTGCTCGGCGACTGGTGGACCCCGCTGGTGCTGCGGGACGCCTTCTACGGCGTGCGGCGCTTCGACGAGTTCCAGCAGGCCCTCGGCATCGCGCGCAACACCCTCGCCGACCGGCTCAAGCGGCTGGTCGACGAGGGGCTGCTCGAAAAGGTGCCGTACCAGACCGAGCCGGTGCGCCACGACTACGTGCTCACCGAGAAGGGCCGTGACTTCTACCCGGTGCTGCTCGCGATGACCCGCTGGGGCGACAAGTGGCTCGCGAGCGAGGCCGGCCCGCCGATCACCGTGCACCACCTCGCCTGCGGGCACGACACGCACGCCGAAATCGTTTGCGCCGACTGCCGGGAACCGATGACGCCCGACGACACCCGGATGCGCCGCGGCCCCGGCTTCCCGCCCCGGCTGGCGCAGCGTCCCGACGTCGAGGAGCGCTTCGCCTGGCAGGAGTAAGCGTTGACAGGGTGAGTCTATCTACGCAACTATCGTGGTCAGGCGACGCCGAGAGAAGGAGTGCGACCACGATGGAGTGGACGGGTGCGCGGTACGCCGACCTGCCGACGGCCGAGGTCTCGACCTGGATCGACGCCGCGCCGGAGGTCGTCTGGCCGGTCGTCTCGGACATCTCGCTGATGCCCGAGACGAGCGCGGAACTCCAGTCCGTCGAGTGGTGCGAGGAAGGCCGCAAGTTCCTCGGCCGCAGCAAGCACGACGCGTTCGGCGAGTGGGAGACGACCTCGTACGTCGTGGAGTGCGAAGCGCCGCGCGTCTTCGCGTGGGCCGTGCAGGACCCGGAGGAGCCCAGCGCCGTCTGGAAGTTCACCCTCGAGCCGGACAACGGCGGCACGCGCCTGAGCCAGTGGATGCGGATGGGGCCCGGCCGGTCCGGGCTGTCGTACGCGATCGACCGGATGCCGGAGAAGGAACAGAAGATCGTCTTCGTCCGCATGCGGGAGTTCGAGACGGCGATGCAGGCCAACCTCACCGCGATCAAAGCCCGGATCGAAAACCGATGAGGACCGCGACCACCGTCGAGTTCTCCACGGACACCCGCACGACGCTGGACTTCGTGCTGGAAGCGGAGAAACTCGGCCTCGACGTCTGCTGGGTGGCCGAAGCCTGGGGCTCGGACGCGCCGTCCGCGCTCGGCTACCTCGCCGCCCGCACCGACCGGATCCGGCTCGGTTCGGGAATCATCCAGCTGGGCACGCGCACACCGGTCGCGATCGCGCAGGCCGCTTTGACGCTGGCCGATCTGTCCGGCGGCCGGTTCGCGCTCGGCCTCGGCCCGTCCGGGCCGCAGGTCGTCGAAGGCCTGCACGGCGTCCCGTTCGCGAAGCCGCTGACGCGCATGCGCGAGACCGTCGAGATCATCCGGCAAGCCTTCGCGGGGGAGAAGATCTCGTTCTCCGGCAAGGCGTTCGAGATCCCGCTGCCCGGCGAGGCCCGTCCGATGCGGCTGTCCACCGCGCCGAACCCGGACATCCCGATCTACCTCGCGACGCTGTCGCCGAAGCTCCTGGAGCTCACCGGCGAGGTCGCGGACGGCTGGCTCGGCACCAGCTTCGTGCCCGAAGGCGCCGACGCGTACTTCACCCACCTCGACGCCGGGCTCGCGAAGGCGGGTAGGCAGCGCAAGGACATCGACGTCTGCCAGGGCGCCGAAGTCGCCTTCGCGGACAACGAAGCCGAGCTGCGCACCCTGGTCGGCAGCCGTAAGAAGGAGCTGGCCTTCAGCCTCGGCGGGATGGGCTCGGCCAGCACGAACTTCTACAACAACGCCTACAGCCGCCAGGGCTGGGCGGACGTCGCCGCCGAGGTCCGCGAGCGCTGGCAGGCCGGGGACCGCGACGGCGCCGCCGCGCTCGTCACCGACGAAATGGTGCTCGGCACGACGTTGATCGGCACCGAAGAGATGGTGCGGAAACGCTTGCGCGTCTGGCGTGACGCCGGCATCGACACCGTCCGGCTCTACCCGGCCGGCGAGACGCTCGAAGCGCGGTTGACGACGCTGGGTCGCGCGCTCGACCTGCTGTGAAGGGGAACGCCATGGGCGAGTGGCAGCGCACCGCGTGCAGCCTCTGCTACCTCAACTGCGGGCTGGAGGTGCAGCTCGACGGCCGGAAGATCACCCGCGTCCGCGGTGACAAGGCGCACCCGCGTTCGGGCGGGTACCTCTGCCAGAAGGCGCAGCGCCTGACCTTCTACGGCGACCACGAAGACCGCCTGACGACGCCGCTGCGCCGCCGTCCCGACGGCACGCACGAGCCGATCGGCTGGGACACCGCGCTCACCGAGATCGCGGCCAAGCTGCACGCGATCCGGGACGCCGACACCGCGGCCGGGCGCCCCGGCTCGTTCGCCTACGTCGGCGGCGGTGGCCAGGGCAACCACTCCGGCGGCGCGTACGGCACGTCCCTGCTGAAGTGGATGAACTCGACGCGGCACTTCAACGCGCTGTCGCAGGAGAAGACCGGCGACTTCTGGGTCAACGGGCAGCTGTTCGGCTCGACGGTCGTGCACACCGCCGAGGACGTCGAGCACTGCGACCTGCTGGTCGTGCTCGGCTGCAACCCGTGGCAGGCGCACGGGTTCAGCAACGCCCGGCAGGCGCTCAACACGCTCAAGAAAGATCCGGACCGCCGGATGATCGTCATCGATCCGCGGCGCACCGAGACCGCGGAGATGGCCGACCTGCACCTCCCGCTGCGGCCGGGCACCGACGCCTACCTGCTCGGCGCGATCCTGGCACTGCTGCTCGAACGGGGTGCCGCCGACGAGAAGTTCCTGGCGGAACGGACCGAAGGCTTCGACGAGGTCGCCGCCGTGCTGGCGAAAGTGCCGGTGGACGCGTGGATCGCGCACGCCGAAGTGTCCCGTGTGGACGTCGAGCGGGCCGTCGACCTGATGTGCGCGGCGAAGGCGATGACCGTGCGCGTCGAGCTGGGCATCCAGCAGGGGCGGCACTCGACGCTCAACAGCTACCTCGAGAAGCTGCTGTACCTGCTCACCGGGCACTTCGGCCGGCGCGGCACGAACAACCTGCACTCGTGGCTGCTGCCGCTGTGGGGTGCGACGACCGGCCGGCGCTCCGAGATCACCGGCTTCGAGTACATCGGCGGCCTGCTCCCGGCGAACACCCTCGCCGAGGAGGTCCTCGCCGACCACCCGAACCACGTCCGCGCGGTGTGGGTGGAGTCGTCGAACCCGGCCAACACCTTCGCCGGGACGCGGGACGTCGAACGCGCGCTGGAGGCCGCGGAGCTGTCCGTGGTCGTCGACGTCGCCTCCACCGAGACGGCGGCGCTGGCGGACTACGTGCTGCCCGCGGCCTCCCAGCACGAGAAGTGGGAGTTCACGCTCTTCACCTTCGAGTGGCCGACGAACTACTTCCAGCTGCGACGGCCGCTGCTGGATCCGCTGCCGGGCACGCTCGTCGAGGCCGAGATCTACGCGCGGCTCTTCGACGCGCTCGGCGTGCTGCCGCCGTCCGACGTGCTCGCTTCGCTGGCGGCCACACCGCGTTCGGAGCTGCAGGCAGGCCTCGGTGCCCTGGTCCAGGCGATGCCCGAGCGCGCGGCGATCCTGCCGGTGCTGCTCTACCGCACCCTGGGCGCGTCGCTGCCCGACGGCGCGGCTTCGATCGCGCCGCTCTGGGCGGGCTGCCACCGCGCGGCGAAGACGATGACCGTGCCGGTGCAGCGCGCGCTGGGCACCTCGGCCACCGGTCCGCGGCTCGGGGAAGAGCTCTTCGAGCGGGTCTTGGCCGGTCCGACGCCGTTTTCGGCGCACGAGCAGGACGAAGTGTGGAGCCTGATGCGCCGCGAGCGCGTCCGGCTGGCGGTGCCGGAGCTGCTGGACTGGCTGGCCGCGCTGGACCCGGCCGCCGAACGGCCCGACCCGGTGTTCCCGTTTTCGCTGGTCAACGGGCAGCGGCGGGCGCACAACGCGAACCAGATCCTGCGTGACCCGCGCTGGCGCCGCACCGATCCGGACGGCGCCCTGCGCGCGCGTCCCGAGGAGCTGGCGTCGATCGGTGCGTCCCCGGGGGACTGGGTGGCCGTCGTGACGGCGGCGGGGCGGGTGGTCGTCCGCGCCGAGGCCGACCCCGCGATGCGGCCGGGCCAGCTCGCGTTGCCGCACGGCTACGGCATGGCCCACCCGGACGCCGACGGCCGCCGGGTGGTCAGCGGCCCGCGGATCAACCTGCTGACGGACGCGCTGGACCGCGACCCGATCGCGGGGACGCCGCACCACAAGGACGTCCCGGCGCGCCTGGAACCCGCGACCGAGGAGGAGCGAGCCAGGGCGGAGGCGGACAGCGCGCGCGTCCGCGAGACCGTCGCGAGTGGACGGGCCGGACGTCTCGCCGGTTTATAGTGCGGGCGTGATCACGCCGTTCCGGATCGAGGTCCCGCAGGCCGACCTCGACGACCTGCGCGCGCGGCTGCGGCGGACGCGCTGGCCCGAGGCCGGACCCGCGGACGACTGGAGCCAGGGCACGCCGCTGGGGTACCTGCGCCCGCTGTGCGAGTACTGGGCGGCCGGGTACGACTGGCGTCGCACGGAAGCGCGGCTGAACCGGTTTCCGCAGTACCGCACCGAAATCGACGGGCTCGGCATCCACTTCCTGCACGTGCGCTCGCCGGACCCGGCCGCGTTGCCGCTGATCCTCACGCACGGCTGGCCGGGCTCCTTCGTCGAGTTCACCAAGGTGATCGAGCCGCTGTCCGAGGAGTTCCACCTGGTGATCCCGTCGCTGCCGGGCTACGGCTTCAGCGACAAGCCGTCGTCGGCGGGCTGGGGCATCGAGCGGATCGCGGCGGCGTGGGCGTCGTTGATGGCCCGGCTCGGTTACTCGCGATACGGCGCGCAGGGTGGCGACTGGGGGACGTCGATCACGACGTCGCTGGCCCAGCAGGACGCGGCGCACCTGGCGGGCATCCACCTGAACCCGCCGATCGCGGCGCCGGACCCGGCGACGTTCGGCGACCTGACGGCGTCCGAGCGCGCCGCGCTGGAGGCGTTGGAGCACGCGCAGCGCTGGGAAGACGGGTATTCGGTGCTGCAGTCGACCCGTCCGCAGACGATCGGCTACAGCCTCCTCGACTCCCCGGCCGGCCTGTGCGGCTGGCTGGTGGAGAAGTTCCACGCCTGGTCCGACGGGTTCCCGTTCACCCGCGACGAACTGCTGGACGACATCACGCTGTACTGGCTCACCGGCACGGCGGCGTCGTCGGCCCGGCTGTACTGGGAGAGCATCCGCAAGGTCCAGAAGTGGTTCTCGGAGGCGACGGACGACACGGTGGACGTGCCGACGGGCTGTTCGATCTTCCCGGCGGAGATGCCGAGGCCGTCGCGCCGCTGGGCGGCTCGGAGGTACACCGACATCCGGCACTGGAACGAGCTCGACCGGGGCGGCCACTTCGCGGCGTACGAGCAGCCTGAGCTGTTCGCCGAGGAGGTGCGGACGTTCTTCCGGCTGGTCCGCTAGTTGACCTGCCTCGACTGCCCCTGCCAGAACGGCTCCCGGAGCTTGAACTTCTGGATCTTGCCCGTCGCCGTCCGGGGTAGCTCGTCCAGGAATTCGATCCGCTTCGGGCACTTGTACCCCGCCAGGTACCCGCGGGAGTGCCGGATCAGCTCCTCGGCCGTGACGTCGCCTTCGACCACGACCAGCGCGGTCACCAGCTCGCCCCACTTCTGGTCCGGGATGCCGATCACCGCGGCCTCGCGGATCGCCGGGTGCGAGTTCAGCGCGTCCTCCACCTCGATCGACGACACGTTCTCGCCGCCCGAGATGATCACGTCCTTCTTGCGGTCCGCGATCGTCAGGTAGCCGTCTTCGAACGTGCCGCCGTCACCCGTGTGGAACCAGCCGCCGTCGGTGACCCGGGCCGTCTCCTCCGGGTTCTCCCAGTAGCCGTCCAGGTTGTGGTTCGACTGCGCGAGCACCTCGCCGTCGGCGTCCACGGCGATCCGGACGCCCAGCGCCGGCGTTCCGGCGCGGCCCAGCAGCCGCGCCTGCTCGTGCGGGTCGAGGTCCGCCCACTCGCTGCGCATCCGGTTGACCGTCAGCAGCGGCGCGGTCTCGGTGAGCCCGTAGATCTGGATGAACTCCCAGCCCAGCTCCGCCCGGACCCGCTCGATCGTCCGCGTCGGCGGCGGTGCGCCGGCCACCACGATCCGCACGCGGTCGCGGCCGGGGATCTCGCCTTCCCAGGTCGCGGCGCCGTCGAGTGCCGCCGTGACCACCGCGGGTGCCGCGCAGAGGATGGTGACGCCGTGTTCGTCGATGCGCCGCAGGATTTCGGTGCCGTCGACCTTCCGCAGCACGATGTGCCGCCCGCCGAGGCCGGTGACCGCGTACGGCATGCCCCAGCCGTTGCAGTGGAACATCGGCAGGGTGTGCAGCAGGACGTCGTGGTCGCTCAGCGTCGTGTGCAGGCCGAAGACGGCGGCGTTCAGCCAGATGTTGCGGTGGGTGAGCTGCACGCCCTTCGGCCGGGCGGTCGTCCCCGACGTGTAGTTGATGGTGGCGGTGGCCGACTCGTCGCCGTCCCAGGGCCGGGGTGTCCCGTCGCCACCCCAGATGGCGTCGTCGTCGCGGCCGAGGACGAACACGTGCTTCGCCGTCACCGTGTCCAGCAGGTGCGCCAGCTCCGGGTCGACGATCAGCACCTCCGCCCCGGAGTGCTCCACTATGTACTTGACCTCGGCGGGCGCCAGCCGGAAGTTCACCGGCACCAGGATCCGGCCCCAGCCGGACACGCCGAAGAACGACACGAGCAGCCGCGCGGCGTTGTGCGAAACCACCGCGACGCGCCCGCCGGCCGGCACGCCCAGCGCGTCGAGGTTGGCGGCCTGCGCGCGGGCCCGGCGCGCCACCTCGCGGTAGGTGAGCGAACCCCAGCTCGGCGCGGGCTGGTCCGGCTCGTCGACCACCGCGACGCGGTCCGGGTACACCGTTTCCGCGCGGTCGAGGAAGTCCCGGACACCCAGATCGAAGAACATCCCCCGATGATGACTCTTCGCGGATGCCCGCACCAGTCCGATGTGGTTCGCTGGACCACGATGGACTTCGACACGGTGGCCGGCGAGCTCTACGGGGGCGACCTCGCGGAGTTCGTCAGCGCGCGCAACGCGGCGGTGAAGGCGGCGAAGGCCGGGGGAGACGCCGAGCTCGCGAAGCGGATCCAGCAGCTGCGCAAGCCGACCACGGCCGCGGCGATCGTCAACGGCCTGGCCAGGGACGACTCCGATCAGCTCCGCGAGCTGGCCGAGCTCGGCGCCGAACTGCGGGACGCGCACACGCGCCTGGCCGGCGACGAGCTGCGCGCGCTGACCCGGCGCCGCGGCGAGCTGGTGCGGCGGATCCTCCACGAGCTGCCGTCGATGAGCGACACGGTGACCCGCGAGGTCGAGGCGACCCTGGAGGCCGTCGCGGCCGAGCCGGACACCGCCGCGCTGGCGCTCGCCGGGCGGCTGACGTCGGTCGCGCACCAGGACACCGACCAGTGGTTCAGCCTCGCCGCGAGCGTCCCGCCCGCCACCGGGAAGCGCTCGGCGAAGCTGGTGGACAAGGCCGAACCGGCCCGGCCGAAACGGGACCACCGGCGCGAAGAGGAAGAGGAGCGGGCGCGGGCCCGCGCGGAACGCGAGCGCCTGCGCAAGGAAGCCGCCGAGCGGGACAAGGAACGCGCGGTGGCCGAGCGCGACCTGGTCCGCACCGAGCGCGCGGCCGAGCAGGCCACGGCCCGTGTCGACGACCTGCGCGAGCGCCTGGCGGAAGCCGAGGAGCGCGCCGGGCGGGCGACGGCGGAGTTCGAGACGGCGAAAGCGGCCTTCGACGAAGCCGACGCGGCCGCCGCCGCGGCGCGGAAAGCCGCTGACGCCGCCCGCTGAGTCGTGCTAACGTGCGAATGTGCCCCGGATGGGCCTACGCACGGAGGTAGTGGCTACTCAAGCCCCCTTGAGATCGACACGTTCTGCCATTCCCTGGCAGAGGTGTGCCCTCCGTGTCGCCCTCTCGGCCTCCGGTGATTTCGTCATCGGAAAGGACCACTCAGTTTGATCATGCTCACCACGACCGGCGCCCGCACGGGCCGGAAGCACCGGGTTCCCTTGGGCGCCTTGGACATCGACGGCCGGCTGGTCGTCATCGCCTCCGCGATGGGGGCGCCGAAGCACCCGGCCTGGTACCACAACATCCGGCGCAACCCGCTGGTCACAGTGGAAACGGACACCGAGACGTACGAGGCGATGGCGGCCCTGCCGCCGGACCGCGACAAGCTGTTCGCCGAGGTGATCGAGCGGGAGCCGGGGTTCGCGGGCTACCAGGCGCGAACGACCCGGATCCTGCCCGTCGTCGAGCTGTTCCGGCTCGACAGCGCGCGCCGCATGGGCGACTGGCTCGTCGAGGTGCACGACTGGCTGCGCGGCGAGCTGCGGGAAATGCGCGCCGAGCTGGATTGCGGCGTCCCGCGGCAGCTGCGCACGCGGTGCGCCGGCTTCTGCACGGCTCTCACCCGGCACCACACCGGGGAGGCCAGGAACATCTTCCCCCTGCTGGCCGAGCGGTTCCCGGCGCTGAAGCCCACGTTGGCGAAGCTCGACGAAGAACACGTCGTCGTGGCCCGGCTGCAGGAGGAGATCGAGCGGCTCGTCGAGGAAGAAGCCGATCCGGTCCGGCTCCGCGCGGAGTTCGACCGGCTCCAGTCCGAACTGGACAGTCACTTCGCCTACGAGGAACGCACGCTCGTCGCGGCACTCAACGCCCTGCTGCCCGCGCCCGGCTGATCAGAGCAGCACCTCCGCGAGCCGCCGCTGGTTCGCCAGCTCCACCTCGGGTGACGGGCCGAGCACCTGCACCGCCACGTGGTCGGCACCGGCGTCCACATGGGACAGCAGGCCCTTGGCCACGGTCTCCGGCGTGCCGTGCAGGACGAGGTCGTCGATCAGGCGGTCACTGCCGCCGCCGGCGACGTCGGCCTCGGTGTACCCGTGGCGCAGCAGGTTGTTCACGTAGTTGCTCAAGCCCAGGTACGGGGTCCGGACGTACGGCCGTCCGATGGCGCGCGCGGCCACCGGATCGTCGTCCACGACCACCTTGTGCTCGGGCGCCAGCAGCTTGCCCGCGCCCAGGATCGCCCGCGCGTGCCGGGTGTGGGCGACCGGCACGAGGTACGGGTGCGCGCCCGCGGTGCGCTCGGCGGCCAGCTTCAGCACGCGGTCGCCGAGCGCGGCGAGCACCCGGGCCTCGGCCGGGACGCCGGCCGCGTCGAGCCGGTCGAGGTAGTCGACGATCTTGGCGTACGGGCTGCGGTACTCGGTGAACGATTCGGGGTGGCCGACGCCGATCCCGAGTAGCAAGCGCTTTCCGTGGCGATCGGCGAGCCGGTGGTACGACGCGGCGAGCGTTTCCGGCTCGTCGATCCACATGTTGACGATCGCGGTCGCGACGGTGATCCGCTCGGTGGCGGCGAGGATCTCCTCGACGAGCGCGAGGTCGCCGACCGAATTGCGGCCGGTGCCCAGCCACACCGCGCCGTACCCCAGTTCGTCCGCCGCGACGGCGTGCGTCTTGCGCGTCACGTCGTCGCGGTGCGGGGCCAGGAACACGCCGAACTTGCCCGATACATTTGTCATATCGAGCAATGTAGCAAATGTAGCGTTCAGTTCGCCAGGCGGTGCAGCCACTCACGCAGCATCAGGCGTTCGGTCGGGGTCAACGCGCGGTCGTCGTCCTCGAGCGCGGTCGACAAAGCGACAGCGAGGGCGCTCACGGACGACCCTTCGGCCGGGCGATCCGCGAGCAGCCCGGCCAGGACCGCCTCCCTGACCTGTGCGGACATCGCCAGGTCGCGGCGGTCTTCGGGCTGGGCGATGAGACTGAGCGTCACGCCGCTGTTGGCCGCGGCGAACTGCCGCGCGGCCTCCGCGGCCTCGACGCGCAGGCGGCCCTCGCGCGCCAACGGCGTGAAGAGCTCCAGCAGCATCGCCTCGGCGCTCGACGTGAGGTTGCAGGGCACGCCCGGCTCGATCTGGCCGTAGAGCAGCACGTAGAACGCGGGGTGCTCCAGGCCGTACTCGACGTGCCTGTCCCAGCCCGCGCGGATCCGCTCCACCGGGTCGCCGCCCGGCTCCGGCGCCTGGACGTACTGGGTGAAGCCGTAGTTGACGACCGCGTCGAGCAGGCCCTGCTTGCTGCCGAAGTGGTGGTACAGCGTGGGGGCCTGGACGCCGGCGCGCTCGCAGATCGCCCGCGTCGAGACCGGCCCGTCGCCGGCTTCGTGCAGGAGCTGGCCGGCGGCCATGAGCAGGCGGTCGCGGGTGCTGGTGGCATTGCTCGATCGTCCGGCCATGTAGCAATTGTAACGACGGGTTGTAGCGATCAGCGCAGCCGCAGCTGGACCCGCCGGAGCCCGGCGAAGGCGGCCAGCACGCCCGGGTCGGTCGTGGCCGCGGCCGGGCGGACCGACCGGTAGCCGTCCAGGAGCGCCTCCTTCAGCTCTTCTCGGTGCGGCAGGTGCGCGAGGGCGGCGCAGGCGACGGCGAGGTCGTAGGCGTAGTGCCCGTACCCGCAGTCGTCGAAGTCGATCGCGTGCACCCGGCCGCGGTGCAGCAGGTAGTTGTCCTGGTGGAGGTCGCCGTGCACCAGGCCGAAGACGTCCGAGCCGAACCCCAGCTCGGCCCGCACCGCGCGGACGCGCGCCACGGCCCTGCGGATCCGTTCGTCGCCGCCGCCCGCCGCGACGGCTCGCTCGACGACCGTCGCGGAGAAACCGTCCACCTGCGTGCGCCCGAACTCCGTCAGGTCGTCGACGCGGCGGCGGTCGAGGCCGTTCATCCGCGCGCCGTGCAGGTGCAGCCGCGCGGTGAACTCGCCCACCGCGTACAGCTGCGGCGCGCTGAGCCGCTCGTCGAGGAACCGGCCCTCGACCCAGTGGCAGAGCACGCAGGTGCGTGGCTCGGGCACGGCCGGGTCGGCGACCACGGTGACCAGGTCCCGCGCGCGCGTCGGCACCGGCTGCGGGACGACGAGGTCGGTTTCGCGGCGCAGCTTGGCCAGCCAGGCCATCTCGGCCCGGACCTGCGCGACGCCGGGGCCGTCCGGTCGCTGCACCCGCAGCACGTACCGGTGGCCGTCCGCGCCGTCGACGCGGAACGCCGTGTTCTGCCCGTGGGCCAGCGGGGTCAGGCGAGCCACCGGCACGGCGTAGGCCGTCAAAGCCGCTTCGGCGAGCCGGCGCAGGCGCCGCGTCCGGCCCGCGCGGTCGAGCTCGGCGAACGGCCGGGTGTTCGCCTGGAAGTCGGCCATCGCCCAGGTGTTCAGCTGATCGACCGTTCCGGCTCGCGGGAGTGCGAGACCAGCTCGATGGCCGGCGTGGTGTGCCGCCCGCCGCCGAGCCGCTCCACGCCGCGCAGGCCTTCGACCAGCCGCTCGACCTCGGTGTCCGGCCGCACCCCGAAGCGCATGAACTGGCTGGTCATGCCGATCTTGTTGCCGCACTGGCGCACCAGCAGGTGGTGCTCGGCGAGGAGGTAGTCGCACAGCTCGGCGCCGTCGACCGATGCGGGCAGCTTGACGAGCAGGAAGTTCGCCTGCGACGGAAACACGGTCAGTTCCGCGAACTGCCCGAGCTGCGAATGCATCATGAACCGGTCGAGCGCGAGCTTCTTGAGGCTGTCCTCGTACTCGGCGCGGTGGTCGGCGAGCATGAAGATCACGGTCTCGGCGAGCGAGTTCAGGTTCCACTTCGGCAGCGCGGCCGACAGCTTGCGGGTCAGCGCGGGGTTCGAGACCTGGTAGCCGAACCGGATCCCGTGCAGCCCGAAGTTCTTGCCGAGGCTCTTCAGCACGATCACGTTCGGCCGGACGACGGCTTCGGCGGCCACGGATGGGTTCCGCTCGACCTCGACGAAGTCGATGAAGGACTCGTCGATCACCACCAGGTCGAGGTCCTCGAGAGCGTCCATGAACCGGATCACCTCGCGGCGCGGCAGGTACCCGCCGTCGGGGTTGTTCGGGTTGCACAGCACCGCGACGCGGGAGCCTCGGCGCTTGATGAAGTCGATGTACTCGTCCACCCGCAGCTCGAAGTTGTCCGCTTCCTTGAGCAGGAACATGTCGACGCGCTTGCCGGTCTCCATCGGCTGGTCGGTCCAGCGGCCGAACGTCGGGATCGGCACGGCGACGCTGGAATCGACCAGCAGCCGGTCGATCCAGGTGATCAGCTCGGTCGAGCCGTTGGCCAGCGAGATCGTCGACGGGTTGAGCCGCAGCACGCTCGCCAGCTGCGCGGTGATCGCGGCGGCGTCGCTCGGGTAGAACTTGAGGATCGTGCGGAGGTTCCGTTCGAGCTCGCCGAACATCGCGTCGGTGGGGAAGTACGGGTTGCAGGGGATGCAGAAGTCTGCGAGGTCGTCCGCGTGCTGGCCCATCGCCCTGGCCACGGAGAAGAACGACGGGCTGTGGGCCTTGTTCTGCTGGAAAAGGCCGTGGGTGGTCATACCGTGCCGCACGCGTGTTCTCCGTCCGCCGTTTTACCGGCCCCTTGCCTTCCCGTTGAGGACACGTACGAATCGGACGGCCGGTTCAATGCCGGACAACGCGTGGATTCCGGTACCCGCCAGTACGGCCGCGGCCAGCGCGGACAGGAGCATGAGCGGCAGTGGTGCGGCCAGCGGGTCGACGCCGGTGAAGGACTCGACGCCGATCACGGCGGTGAGCACGGCGTCGGCGGCGACGGCCACCTGGACGACGCGCAGCCGGTGCGCTTCGGAGTGACCGGTGAACCGCAGGATCCAGGCCAGCGCGGGCAGCACCAGGATCGCGTGCATGGCGACCGCGTGCAGCGGCTTGAGGGCGCCGGCCGTGGTGTAGGCCAGCTGCGGGTCGCCGCCGCGGGCCGCGACCACTCCGCGGCCGATCATCACCGCGCCGGTGGCCAGCGCGACCAGCAGCACGACCAGGCCGGCGCGGACGGCCAGGCGCAGGCTCGGCGCGGCCGGGCCCGGTTCCACGAGCGCGACGGCGGTGAAGCCGATGACCGTCAGGACGAGGACACCGCCGCCGGCGGCCAGCGACATCGAAACGGCGCTGTCGAACGACGTCTCGAAGTTGAAGTGCGACGGCACACCGCGCCACGCCTGCATGCTGACCAGGGCGACCTCCGCGATGCTCGCCGCGGTGAACGCGCCGAGCAGGAGGGTGCGCAGCCGCGGGCGCATGGTGAGGAACGACGCCGCCCAGGCGACCGAGGCGAGCGTCAGCCCGAACGACAGGCCGAACGTGACGGCCTTGCGCATCGAAAGCGGGCCCAGCCACGAGCCGCCGGTGGCGATGAGCACGAGAGCGTGCGCGAGGCCGCTGAGGAACAGCGCCGCGCCGACGGCGTAGGCGATGCGCTCGGCTCGCCGTCCGCCGGGCCGGATCCGGGTCAGTGCGTTCATGCTGTCGAGTCTCGCTCCGCGGCCCGGCCCGCCGCGTCGGCCCGGCGGCGGCACCACGACGTACGACGACGGGCGTACGGCACCCGGCGAGTATGTCGAAAAAGTGCCGGTAAAGGAATTCCACGGTTCTTGACGGAATATTAACGAAAGGCGTGTCCGGAGCCACTCGCCAGGCGGATGCGGTGCGGACGAGAGCGTTCTACTCTGCAAACATGTACATCGCACTGTTGACCTATACGGCGCCCGAAACAGAAGTCGACTACGCACTTCCGGACCATTCGGAGTGGTTGCGCAAACAATTCACAAAGGGACTCTTCCTCGTTTCCGGAAAGGGCAACGGCACGGCCGACCAGGTGATCCTGACCCGCCCGGTGCTGCGCGGCAAGCTCGACGCCGTGCTCGCCAGCGATCCGTTCGTGGTCCGGCGGCTCGCCCGCTACGACGTCATCGAGTTCACCGCCACGCGCACCTGCCAGGAGCTGCTGGCGATCAACGAGGCCATCGCCTCCTGAGGAGAGGTTCTTCGGGGGGTTCCGGGTGGCGGAGCCCCCGGCCCGGGGCGAAGCCCCGGATGTCACAGCCGTCAAGGTCGGGTGGCCCGGCGACGACGCCCCGCCACCTGACGGCGAAAAAAGCTCACCCGCCGGACCTCGCTTATGATCGCGAAGACGTCCAGCAGGGAGAGTGCGATGAAGACCCCCGACCTCGTCTTCCGGGGCCGCCGGTTGAGCAGCGACCGCGCGCTGGTGCTGGCCGCGGTCGAGTCGCTCCCCGGGGCCCGTGATGCCGTCGCCGACGGCGCCGATCTCGTGAGTTTCCCCGGATCCGAGTCCCTCGTCGAGGCGGCACGGGCGGCCTTTCCCGGCCTCGTCATCGGGGTGGACACCGCGGATCCGTCGGTCGCCGCGGCCTGCTGCGAAGCGGGCGCCGACCTGATCGTCGCGCGTGCGGACCTGGCCGAGGTCGCAGCCCGGTACGGCGCGGGTTACGCCGCTCCTTCAGTGCCTTCGACGGCCGGTTTGTCCGTTGTCATGAACATCGGGGTGTTCCGGATGCCGTTGCCGCCGGGAGACGTGCCCGTGCTGGCCGAGGTGGCCGGGGACGGCACGCCGGCCGGCCTGGCGCGGACGGCGGTCGCGGCCTCGGCCGGGGTGGCGATCATCCGCACGAAGCACGTCCGCCAGGTGCGCCACGTGGCGGAGATGGCGGCGAGCATCGCGGGCACCCGCCCGCCGGCGAAGGCGGTCCGGTGGGAGTGATCCGTGCGGTCTGGCCGTCCTCGCGCGACCTCGCCGAGGAGGACCTCGAGCAGCTGTACAGCTACCCGGCGGACCCCCGCTGGCTGGCGGTGAACTTCGTGTCGAGCACGGACGGCGCGATCGCGGTCGAGGGCCGTTCGGGAGCGCTGTCGACCCCGGCGGACCGGATCGTGTACCGCCTCGGCAACGACCTCGCGGACGTCGTCCTGGTGGGCGCGGGGACGGCGATGGCGGAGGGCTTCGAGGGAATGCGCCCCGACGCCGCCACGGCCGACCGCCGCCGCCGGTTCGGCCTGGCCCCGATCGCCCCGGTGGCGGTGGTGACGACGGGCCGTTCCCTGCCGCCGGACGCCCTGGTGATCACCAAGGCGGCGGTCCCCACCCTGGTGTTCACCTCCGCGGCCGCGCCTTCGGCGTTGCGCGAGGCGTGGGCGGCGCACGGCGCCCGGGTGTTCGTGGTGGGGGAGCCGGCGGTGTCGGCCGAGCGGGTGGTCTCGACCCTGGTGGCGGAGGGGCTGGGCCGCATCGATTGCGAAGGCGGGCCGAGGTTGTTCGGCTCGTTGATCGAGGCGGGCGTGGTCGACGAGTTCCGGTTGACGGTGGCGCCGTTCATGGTGGCGGGAACGTCGAGCCGGGCATCTCTCGGTGCGGCGGTCGATCCGGCCGAGCTGGAACTGGCTTCCGTGCTCACCGACGGCGCCAGCGTCCTGCTGCGGTACCTGGCACGTCGCTAGTTTTGTCGGTCCCTTCCGGTAGTGTGGAAATCGGGGGCTCCCTAGTCAGGTTTCCCTTGTGCCACAAGGGAAATGCCTGATCGACTCGCTGTCGGAGTTCACCCGTTCCAGCGATGACGTTCGCACATTTGTTCGCGTACCGTCGAAGACATGACCACGACCCGAAGACCTCCGCAGCACCGCGATCCGGTGCTGCGCCAAGGAAAACCCCTACCGATCGAGCAGCCGCCGGAAGTGGTCCGGCAGCGGCAGTTCCCGGGCCTCCGCCCGCGTCAGCCACGCGAAGTCGTCGTGCTCCTCAGGGTTGAGCACGACGTCGCCGGCTCCCTCTTCCTCCACCGTGTAAACGAAAGCGTGGATGCGCAACGCCCGTCCCGCCACGTCCGGCCACGCATCCCGCGCCAGCTCGCCGGTGACGCGGACCGTCAACCCGGTCTCCTCCGCCGCTTCGCGCGCCGCTGTGTCCTCGAAGCGCTCGCCTGGCTCGGCCGTGCCGCCGGGCAGTTCCCACCCGCCCGCGAGGAACACCCCGGGCCCGCGGCGGAGGAACAGCACCCGGTCGCCGCGGGCGATCCAGCAGTAGGCCAGGTGCTTGTGCGCGATCTCCGTCATGCGCGCGATTCTCGCTCAGTTGGTCTTCGACGTCGGCAGGTGGGCGCCCAGGTACCCGACGTACACCGTGCCGGTGCGGTCGGTGTCGTCGAGGAAGTGCAGCCGCGGCGCCGGCGACTTGAAGCGCTCCAAGGCGATGTGGGCGCCGAAGTAGTCGCGGCCCGTCGGATTCGTGCGGGGATCGACGCGGAACGTGCGGGCCTGGCGGAGCCGCTCGTTCGTGGTCACCGTGTCGGACTCGGCCAGCGCGATGATGTTCGCGCTGATCAGCGAACCCGGCTGGCCGGTGCGGGCGAACGCGAGCACGTCCGACAGCTCGGGGCCCGGGTCCTGGCCCGCGTCGAGCAAGGACATCCGGGCCCCGGCGTAGGCGTCGAGGGTGCGCAGCGCGTCCCACGCCTTGCGGCGCCAGGCAGCGGCTTTGGGGTGGTGGTCGAGGATCGCGGCCGGCGCCGGTTCGGCCGTGATCGCGAGGTGGTTGAGCGAGGCCGACGCGGCGCCGATCAGCTCGGCGAAGCTGGGGAACTCCTCCGGCGGCCGCTCGGCGGCGGCGACCTCGTCGTCGGCGTCGTGGTGGCGGGCGAGCCGGCCCGCCAGCAGCCCGTTGACGCGCCGGAGCTCGTCGCGCTCGGCCTCGGTCTCCTCGAACGCCCGCGCGTAGTCGTCCACCTCCGCCTGCAGCTGCGCGAGCTGGTCGCGCAGGCAGGCGACGTCGGTCGCGCACGCTTCCTCGAGGCGGCGGCGGAGCGTCTTCACCTCGCAGGCGTGCCGGTCCCGTTCCTCGGCGTGGGCCTTGGCCTTCTTCCGCAGGATCGTGATCACGCCCCGCGCTTCGGCCAGCTCCCGCTCGGCGCGGCCGAGCTTCTCGACCAGCCCGGCGTCGGGCTCGCGCTCCGGCGAAGCGAACGGATCGGCGTCGTACCATGCCCGCACGCTCGGCACGTCCGCCCACTCGTCGGGCAGGGGCGTCCGGCCGCGGGTCTGGATGAGCCGGGTGATCGCGCCCTGCAGGGCCTCGCCGGACACCGGGCTTTCACTGACGACGAAATCCGGGAGCTGGTCGCACGGCGGCACGTACAGCCGCGCGCCCTGCGGCAGCGCGCACCCGAGCGGCAGGTGTCGGTTGAGGGTGTGGCGGAAGCGGTCGTCGACGTCGAAGACGTTGACCAGCCCCGGCCAGCCCTCGACCGGCACCGTCGGCGGCTCGGTGAGCACCAGCACCGCCGAAGAGCGCCACGGCGCCGACAGTGCCTCGCCCAGCAGGTCGGCGAGGTGGTCGCATTCCTTGCGCGACCAGCCGCGCATCGCCAGCACCGGCGTTTCGATCGGGATTTCGTCGCTGCCGCTGGCGCCCAGCTCCTCCAGCCCGATCCGCTGGGCCGGCGCGTCGTGGCAGCTGCGCCACGGCCGCGTGCAGGCCGCGGTCAGCAGCCACGTCACCCGGTCTTCGCCGGCGCGGTAGCAAAGCGAAAGCAATACCTGAACGGAGTAGCGGCCTTCGCTGCCCTCGTACGCGAACTTCAGGTCGCACCGGCGCGAACCGCCGTCGTCGGACGAGCCGAGATCGGTCACCGTGTAGTCGTCGTGCTGCCGCTGGCGGCTGATCAGCCTGCTGCGCAAGGCGTCCAGGGGGCGTTTCCCCTCGGTGGGGACCAGTCCGTGGTGCCAGAGCCGGTGCACCCCCACAGGACTCAACTCCGTTCGCCGGGAACAGGACCTCAGCCGAACATAGCGGATCCTGTGACCGCTCGAACGCGGGGCGTCACCCCGTGCGAGTCCAGAGGCAGAACGGGTGCCCGGCCGGATCGAAGCAGACACGGACGTCGTCCTCTGGCTGGAACTCGGCGACCACCGCGCCTGCCGCGGTCGCCGCCGCCGTCGCCTCTTGGAGGTCGTCGACCTCGATGTCGAGGTGCAGCTGCATCTGCTGCGTACCGTCGACCGGCGGCCACACCGGCGGGACGTGCCCGGTCTCCAGCTGGAACGAAAGCCCCGCGCTGCCGTCGTCGGGGCGCAGGGTCACCCACTCCGGTTCGTCGGTGCGGATCGGCCAGCCGAGGAGCTTCGAATAGAACTCGGCGAGCGCACGGGGTTCCGGGGTGCCGAGCACGGTGGAGGTCAGCTTCATGATCGGACTGGTACCCGCGCGGCCGGTTCTCTACCGCGGTCCGGAGGTTCCCGTGCCGAAGTAGGCGACCGGCGGGCCGACGTGCCGCCACGACGTCGTCGCGAACACCGCGGCCCCGGACAGCGCGAGCAGCGCGGTGACGACGGCCAGGGTGGCGCCGATCCGGGCGAAACCCGGCTGGGTGCGCGCGCCGGCGCAGACGCCGAAGACCAGCGCCAGCACGCTGATCGGCAGCAGCGCGAACCACAGCGCGCCGAGGACCAGCACGAACGCCTGCGTCACCCAGGAGAACACCCACGCGGACACGATCCCCGGCCGGACGACCAGCCAGGCGGCCCAGGTCGCGACGGCGAGCGTCAGGCCGGCCGCGCCGACCGCGAGCGACGCGATCGCCAGGCCGCGGCCGGGCCGGGTCGCGGTGGTGGTTTCCCCGGCTTCGAGCTCTGGTTCCCCCATGCCGTGAACATCCCCTCAGGGCGGTCGGGCGTTACCGGACTACCTCGGCATCGCGTGGGTTGCTTCCTGGCGCAGGCATCCAGGGACCGCCGCCGAGGAGCGCGAGTCTGTGCGGGCGAAGTTCGCCACCGTCGCGGCCGAGGAAGGCGGCGACTACGCCGCTCAGCTCGTCGCGCACGTCGACGGCGAGCGGGCCGTCGACCGACCGCATCATCGCCGAGCGGCTCGCCCGCAGCGGCCGTATTGGCGGCCGAGTGCCGCGTTCGACTACCGCGCGCTGCTGATCGGCGCGTGATCGGCTGCAGCAGCCAGGAGCCGCTGTTCCGAACTACGCAGCCGATGCTGCCGGCGCCCAGACAGCTGGCGCAGCGGGAGGCGAACGCGACCGGGCCGGGTAGCGTCACGGGCATCGCGTTCAGCCGCAACCACCCGAAGGCGCCCGAGCGCTGGGAGCTGCCGAGCACCAAGCTGGTCCGGCAGCTGAGCCCGGCTTGGGTGGGCGGCGTGGCGTCGGCGCGCCGCCTGGCGGGCATGTGCGCGGCGGCGCTCAGCAGCCGGAGCCGCTCCTGCATCCGGAGACCGCGGCCGAGTTCGCACTCGATCGGCGACGACGACGCCACGCGCAACCGCAACGCGTTCGGCCTCGGCTTCGCGCTCGTCTCGGACGGCTACCCGGTGCTGGGCCAGGGCGCATTCGGCCGCAGCGGCGCGGCCGGCTCGCAGGCTTTCGCCGACCCGCGCAGCGGCCTCGCGCACGGCTGCAACCGCCGCACTCGTAGCTGTCCGGCTGGGCCAAGTACGGCCACTGCCGCACACGCCCACTGGCTCCGGGACCTCTGGCTGCACCTCGGCCCGTGCTACCCCTCGCCCGGGGCGCTGACCGCCCTCGATCACTGACGAGTCACGCATCACCCGTCCAGCCGTCCACAGAGGACAATCGCGGGCCGGCGGTCACGTTCCGCATCCGGAGCAACACTTACCTGCGGGTGGTCCGGACGCGGCACCCCCAGGTGTGGGAATGCACGTCCGTAGTGGACGTCGTTACAGACTTCACTCTTTAGGACGTTCCGATCGAGACATCTAGGCTGCTCACGCACCATGGACTGACTTTCCGTAGCGAAAACTCTCCCGATCATTGCTCCGATGTGAAACTATTGGGCCGTTCGCGGGGAGAGGGCCTCGCGACAGGGGGACTCACCGTCACGGCAGCGTCCCCATGAAGATCCCCAGGGGAGAGGAGATCGACCATGTCGACGCCCACGGATGTCAAGCCGGAAGAAGCTCCGGAGCCGGTGGAGCCGACCGGGCCCACGGTCCAGTGGACCGACTCGGACGGCAAGGTCCACACCGAGCACCCGGTCCACACCGAGTGCGTGGGCGGCTGCTACCAGAAGGTCACGGCCTGATAGCAACCCGCCTGTCCGAGGCCCGCCTGCTGATCTTTGACCGGTAGGCGGGCTTCTTTCTGCCATCGGCTGTGTTGTCATAAGAGAGTGCCTGTGACGAACCTGGACCCCCCGGAAGTCATCGAGTCGGTCCGCGCCCTCCAGCAAGCCGCCGCCGATGCGTCGTGTCTCGGGCGTTTTCACCAGGGGGTCAAGCACCTGCGGCGGGGAATGAGCCTGCTGGACTCGATCCACCCGGTCGCCGAGGAGCACCGCACCGACTGGCTGGTCACGCGGATCAAGGTGGCCAGCACCCTGGCCGGGATGTCGTCGGAGCTCACCGGAGACGTCGCCGCCGGGCTGGCCGGCCTGGACGACGTGCGGCTGCTCATCAACGCCGTGGCCGACCCGGTCCTGCGCGCCGAGCTGAACGGCGGGCTGGACCACAACTACGCCATGCGCCTCATGACGGTCGGGCGCAACGAGGAAAGTCTCGCCTCCTTCGATGCCTCGCTCGAACACAAAGAATTCCTGCTCGCCCAGAGTGGCGACCCGGCGCCGCAGATGCGCGGGTTCGTCGTGACGCTCTATTCGCGTGGCTGGGTGCACACCAAGCTCGGCAACGTGAGCCAGGCCCGCGCGGACTTGAACCGGGCGCTGGAGCTGTCGGAGAAGTACGAATTGCGGGGACAGGCCGCCGATGTCCGGCGCATCCTCGGGACGTTGTCGCTGCGGACCGGCGATGTGCCGGAGGCGCTGCGGCTGTACGAGGAAAGCGAGCGGGTGTATCGCGCGCTGGATCTCGAGGCGCCCGCCCTCCTGTCGATGGAACAGGCGCAGGCCCTGCTGACCGCCGGGCTGGCCGACGAGGCGGGAAGCCACCTCGACGACCTGATCGCCCGGATGACCGCCGAGCCCAGCATCGCCAGCCACCTCGGTGCCGCGGAGCTGCTGCGCGCCTCGGCCGCGCTGCTGAACGACGAAATCGAATTCGCCCGCGAGACGGCCGCTTCCGCTCGTCGGCTCCTGTTGCGGGTGGGCTGCCAGACCTGTGTCGCCAATGCGGCCGTCCTCGGGCTGCAGGCCGATGTGCGCGAGGCCGTGGCGAAGGGGACGCTGCCTTCGGCGCTGCCGGTGCGGGCCTTGCGGACCGCGGACAAGATGCAGCTTCCCCGCCTGGCCGAACAAGCGGCCACCGCGCGGATGCTCGCCGTGCGGCTGGACATCCGGCGGGGCAACCTCAAGCGGGCCGTCGAGACCCTGCAAAAGGTTCCCCGCCCCGGGCAGCTGACCCCCATCGACTACCGGATGCTCCGGCGGCTCTGCCGGGCCGAACTCGCCGTTGCCCAAGGCGATCGGGGCAAGGCGCTCACCGAGATCCGGTCCGGGCTCACCGAACTCGACGCCGTCCGGGATCGGATGGGCGGGCTGGATCTCGTCTCCGGGACCGCGCTGCACGGGCAGGAGCTCGCCGATCTCGCCGTCAAGCTCGTGCTCGAGCGCCACGATGCCCGGCGGCTGTTCGACTGGCTCGAACGGACCCGGGCGCAGACCTACCGCTACGAACCCCTCTCCGCCGGGACCGATCCCGAACTCGCCGCGCGCGTGGCCGAGGTCCGCGGGCTCGGGCAGGCCATCCAGGAGGCCCAGCACGACGGCCACCCCATCGCCGGCCTGCGGGCGAAGTACAACGAACGGCTGCGGGAAGCGCAGCGGCTCGGCTGGCACACCGGGCGGTGGGGCAGTCCGCGGCCGGTGGCCGGGCTCGCCGAGGTCGTTGCGCGGCTCGGTGAGCGGGCCATGATCAGCTTCGCCGCCTCCGGGGACGAGCTCGTCGCCGTCGTCGTGGCCGGGGGTGAGTGCCGGCTCGTGCGGCTCGGGTCCGCCGGGGCCGCCGCCGAGTCCGCGCGCGTGCTGAACGTCGACCTCGATGCCCTGGCTCCCGACAACCTGCCCGAACGGCTGGCCGAGGTCGTCATGGTCTCCGCGCGCAAGCAGGCCGACAAGCTCGACGCCCAGCTCATCCAGCCCTTGGCCGACGTCGTCGGCGACCGCGAGCTGGTCATCGTCCCGACCGGGCCGCTCTACGCCGTGCCGTGGGGCGTCCTGCCCGGCCTGCGCGGGCGGCCGACCGTCGTGGCGCCGTCGGCGACCGCCTGGCTCGCCGCGGAGCTGACGAAGTCGTCGCGGGCCCGCAAGATCGTGCTCGTCCGCGGCCCCGGGTTGGCCGGTGCCCGTGGTGAGCTCGAGAAGCTCACGACGCACTACCGCACCGCGACGACGATGACCGGCGCCAAGGCCACCGTGAAGTCCGTGCTGCGCGCGATGGACGGCGCCAAGCTCGCGCACTTCGCCGCGCACGGCGCGCACGAGCCGGAAAACGCGCTGTTCTCCCGGCTCGAACTCGCCGACGGCGCCCTGTTCGGCCACGAGATGGCCGGGCTGCGGCAACCGCCGCGGCAGGTCGTGTTCGCCGCGTGCGAGCTGGCGATGAACCGGATCCGGCCCGGCGACGAAGCTCTCGGCTTCGCCAGCGCGCTGCTGGCCAGCGGCTCCCGGACGGTGATCGCGCCGCTGTCGCGCGTCGGCGACCTCGCCTCGGCGGCCGCGATGGACGACTACTACCGGGCGCTGGCCGTCCGGGACAGCCCGGCGCTCGCGCTGGCCGACGCGATCGCCGTCGACCCGTTCCGCCGCCCGTTCGTCTGCCTCGGCGCCGGTTAGGACAGCTGCGCCGGCGGCGACCACACCAGCCGCGGATCGGTCTGGACGAAACTGCCGAGCAGCTGGTCGATCCGGGTCAGCACGTCGAGGTCGAGCCGGACGCCGGCGGCCTTGGCGTTCTCCGTGACCTGCTCCGGCGTGCTCGCGCCGGTCACCGCCGAGGCGACCGTCTCGTGCTGCAACGTCCACGCCAGCGCGAGCTGGGCCATCGTCAGGCCCGCGTCGTCCGCGACGCCGCGCAGCAGCTCCACCCGCTCCAGCAGCTCCGGCATGCGCAACGGCCGGGTGGGGGACGGCCCGGCCGCGCGCGAACCCGCGGGGATCCGTCCGTCCCGGTACTTGCCGGTCAGCACGCCCTGAGCGAGCGGCACCGAGGCGAACTGCCCGACGCCGATCCGCGCGCCCACCGGCATCACCTGGGCCTCGGGCACCCGCCACAGCATCGAGTAGTGCGGCTGGTTGGCGATCAGCGGCACGTCGTACCGCGAAGCGGCTTCGTGGGCCTGCAGCAGCTGCTCGGCCGTCCACTCCGACGTCCCGGCGTACCGGATCTTCCCCTGCCGCACCAGGTCCGAGAGCGCGAGGAACGTCTCCGCCACCGGGGTGCGGTAGTCGAAGCGCAGCAGCTGGTAGACGTCGACGTAGTCGGTGCGCAGCCGCCGCAGCGAGCCTTCCAGGGACGCGATCACGTGCTTGCGGCTCAAGCCCGTGTCGTTCGGGCCCGGCCCTTCCGGCCAGAACACGCCGGTGCACAGGACCAGGTCCTCGCGGCGAACGCCGGCGAACGCCGCGCCGAACGCGGCCTCCGCGCCGCCGCCGTCCCACGCCGCCGCGGTGTGGAAGGTCGTGACGCCGGCGTCCAGCGCCGCGGCGACGCAGCCGGGCGAGCCGTGCGTCAGCCAGTTGCCGTAGGCGATCTCGCTGACGGCGAGCCCGCTCGCGCCGACCCTGCGGTACTCCACGTCAGCCTCCCACGGCCATCTCGTCGATCCACGCGTCGACCGCGCCGGCCTTGCGGGCGAAGGACTCCCGCACCGATTCGTGCGGCAGGATCAGGAATTCCTCTTCGCCGAGCCCGCGCACGACGGCCTCGGCGACGTCCTCGGGCTCGATGAGCGGGGCCGCCGCGGCGATCGCCAGCGCGGCCGGGTGGCCGGCGGCGATACCGGGTTCCAGCAGTGCCGTCCGGACGCCGAGCGGGCACAGCGCGCTGACCCGCACCCCGCGGGGCCGGTAGGTGATCGCCAGCCACTCGGCCAGGCCGACGGCCGCGTGCTTGGTGACCGAGTACGGCGCGTCGCCCGGGATGCCGAGCAGGCCGGCACCCGACGCCGTGATCAGCAGGCAGCCCTCGCCGCGCGCCAGCATCGCGGGCAGCACGACCTGCGCGGCGTGGACGTGCTGCATGACGTTGATCTCCCACGACTTCTGCCACTGTTCGTCGGCCGCGTGCACGCCGGTGCCGAACGCGGCGCCCGCGTTGGCGCAGAACAGGTCGACCGGGCCGAACTCGGCGCGGGCCGTCGCGACCAGGGCTTTGAGGTCCTTTTTGGACGTCGCATCGGCGGTCACCGCGACGGCCCGGCCGCCCGCGGCCGCGATCTCGTCCGCCACCCGGGCGGCGCCCGCGGCGTCCACGTCGGACACGACCACCCCGGCCGCGCCTTCCGCGGCGAAGCGGCGGGCCATCGCGGCCCCGATTCCGTGTGCCGCGCCGGTCAGCACGGCCACCCGTCCAGTCAGTTCCACGCGGGCTCCAGGTATTTCAGCGTCGAATTGTCACGTGTGTGCGGGAAATGTATTTTCCGATTGCGATGCCGGTGATAAAAGTGCTGGTCAGCGCCATGATCGCGGCTTGTTCCACAGTTTTGCACGTTAGCACGACTATTGCGTTTCCGGTGCCTCGTGCGTTATTCCTGAAGATCGCCACGCCCCGCGCACAGGAGGTCCGCCGATGGCCGAGCTCGTCCCGCCGTCGCACGTTCGCCGGCTCCGGTGCCTGGCCGCCGGCGATCCCGGGGTGGTCGCCGCGGTCGCGCGCGACGGCGGCCTCGGCGTCCTCGACGGTGCCGATCCGGAAGACCTGCGACTGGTCGCGGCCCGGGTCCGGGTGCCGTACGCCGTGCGGACGGACGGCCCGCTGCCGGAAGGCGCGGCCTTCGCCGTCCGTACGCGAGCGCCGTGGACCGGGGCGCTCGCCGAAGTCGCGGACGTCGCGACGGCCGCCGAGGCCGTTCGCGGCGGCGCGCGGGGGCTCGTCGCCCGCGGTGGCACGTTGAGTGACTTCGTTCTGCTGCAACAGCTCCTCGCCACCTTCGACGTCCCGGTGTGGGGCAGTGTGGCCGGGCCGCGGACAGCGGTGGGCGCGCTCGCCGGCGGTGCGGCGGGCGTCGTCGTAAAGTCCACGAAGGACGTGAGCCGGATCGTCGGCGCGGAGGTGCCCGAGGCCGGGCTCGGCACCCGGCTGTGCCGGACGCTGGGCAGCGCGCTGCCGGTCGTCCAGGGCCCGATGACGCGGGTGAGCGACCAGCCGGGCTTCGCGGCCGCGGTCGCCGACGCGGGCGGGTTCCCGTTCGTCGCGGTGGCCACGGCGAACGGTGCGCGCACCGGCGAGCTGCTCGCCCGGACCGCCGCCCGCCTCGGCGACCGGCCGTGGGGCGCGGGCATCCTGGGCTTCGTACCGGACGACCTGCGCGTCGCCCAGCTCGCCGCGATCCGGGCGGCGCGGCCGCGGTGCGTGCTGGTCGCGGGCGGGAAACCGGGCCAGGCCAAGGCGCTGGAGGCCGACGGGATCGCGACGTTCCTGCACGTGCCGTCGCCGGTCCTGCTCCGCCAGTACCTCGACGCCGGGGTCCGGCGGTTCGTCTTCGAGGGCGCCGAGTGCGGTGGGCACGTCGGCCCGCGGGCGAGTTTCCAGCTGTGGGAGGAACAACTGGCCGTCCTCGACGCCGCGGAGGACGTCGAGGTGCTCTTCGCGGGCGGCATCCACGACGCCCGCTCGGCGGCCATGGTCGCCGCGATGGCCGAGCCGCTCGACGCCGCCGGCGTCCTGATGGGCACCGCCTACCTCTTCACCGAAGAAGCCGTGACGCACGGCGCGATCACCGGGCTGTTCCAGGAACGCGCGCTCGCCGCGGACGCCACCGTAACCCTGGAAACCGCGCCCGGCCACCGCACGCGGTGCCTGCCCAGTCCGTACACGGCGGAATTCGAGCAGGTCAAAGCCGATCTGGGCAACACGCCCGAAGCGTGGCAGCGGCTGGAGGAGCTGAACACCGGGCGGCTGCGCGTCGCCAGCAAGGGCGTCCGCCGTGACGGCGAGGCGCTGGACGCCGCCACCCAGCTGGCCGAGGGGATGTTCATGGCAGGCGAGGTGGCCGTCCTGCGGGACCGCCGGACGACGATCGCCGAGCTGCACCGCGAGGTCACCGCCGGGAAGACGTTCGTCCGCCCCGAGGCACCGGTGACGGATTCCGAGGACATCGCGATCATCGGCATGGCCTGCACGTTCCCGGGGGCGCCCGACCTCCCGGCGTTCTGGTCGAACGTCCTCCGTGGCGAAGACGCCGTCACCGAGGTCCCCCGCGACCGCTGGGACCCGGATGTCTACTTCGGACAGTCGACGTCGAAGTGGGGCGGGTTCCTGCCCGCGCTGCACGTGGACCCGCTGGCGTACGGCATCCCGCCGTCGGCGATGGGCAGCATCGACCCGGCGCAGCTGGTGTCCCTGGAAACCGCGCGTCGCGCACTCGCCGACGCCGGGTACGCGAACCGGGATTTCGACCGCGAGCACACGAGTGTCGTGTTCGGCGCGGAGGCGGGCGGCGACCTGGCGAACGCGGGCACGCTGCGGTCCCTGCTCGACGGCTACCTCGGCGAAGTGCCGCCCGAACTGCTCGCCCAGCTGCCCGAGCCGACCGAGGACACGTTCCCCGGCACGCTGGCCAACGTCATCTCCGGCCGGATCGCGAACCGGCTCGACCTCGGCGGCGCGAACTACACGGTGGACGCGGCGTGCGGTTCGTCGCTGGCCGCGCTCGACCTCGCGGCGAAGGAGCTGCGCGCGGGCACGAGCTCGCTGGTCCTGTGCGGCGCGGTCGACCTGCACAACGGGATCCACGACTACCTGATGTTCACCTCGGCGGGGGCGCTGTCCCCGACGGGCCGCTGCCGCCCGTTCGACGCGGCGGCCGACGGCATCGCGCTGGGCGAAGGGGTGGCGTGCCTGGTGCTCAAGCGCCTCTCCGACGCCGAGCGTGCCGGCGACCGGATCTACGCGGTGGTGAAGGGGGTCGGCGCGGCCAGCGACGGCAAGGCGCTCGGCTTGACGGCGCCCCGCCCGGACGGCCAGCGCCGGGCGCTGGAGCGCGCCTACCGGGACGCGGGGGTGTCACCGGTGGACGTGGGACTGGTCGAGGCCCACGGCACGGGAACGGTGGTGGGCGACGCGACGGAGCTGCGGACGCTGACCGGCTTCTTCACCGAGGCCGGCGCCGAGGCGGGGGCGTGTGTGCTCGGATCGGTGAAGAGCCAGATCGGCCACACGAAGTGCGCGGCGGGACTGGCGGGGCTGATCAAGGCGGCGCTGGCGCTGTGGCACGAGGTGGTGCCGCCGACGCTGCACTTGACCAGGCCGAACGACGCGTGGGATGCGGCGTCGAGCCCCTTCACGTTCACGACGACGGCGCGGCCGTGGGCCAACCCGGCCCGGCTGGCGGGGGTGAGCGCGTTCGGCTTCGGCGGGACGAACTTCCACGCGGTCCTGGGCGCGGCGCCGGTGGCCCCGGACCGCGGGCACGGTCTGCGCGACTGGGCACCGGAGGCGGAGCAGGCCTTGGCCGAGCTCGAACACGCTACGGCGCCGGGGCGGGCCGGTGCCGCCACGGCTGCGCCCGGCGGGCTTCGCGAGGGTGGGCTCGGCCGGCCGATGCCGGTGACCGGGGGCACCGGTGCGGGATCCGCCGCACCCGGCAGGCTTCGCGCGGGCGGGCTCGAACAGCCGGTGTCCAGGCGCACCGGCGCGGGCTCCGCCGATCCCGGCAAGATCGCCTTTCTCTTCCCCGGTCAGGGCAGCCAGCGCACCGGCATGCTCGCCGAGCTCTTCGTGCACTTTCCCGGACTCGCCGAAGTCCTCCGCCTCGCGCCCGACATCGCCGCCACGGCTTTCCCGCCGAAAGCCTTCACCGCCGAGGCCGTCGAGGCGCAAGAAACCGCCCTCACCGACACCCGCGTGGCCCAGCCCGCGCTCGGGCTGGTCGAAATCGCCGTCGCGAAGCTGCTGGCCGAGCTCAACGTCCGCCCCGACTTCCTGGCCGGGCACAGCTATGGCGAGCTCGTCGCCCTCTCCGTCGCGGGGGCCTTCGGCACCGAGACCCTCCTCCGGCTCAGCCGGGCCCGCGCGCACGCCATCGCCCAGGTCGCCCGGCCCGGGACAATGGCGGCTGTCAAAGCGGAGCGGGATGCTCTCACCGCCACCCTCATCGGCCCCGATGTCGTCGTCGCCAACCACAACGCTCCCGAGCAGGTCGTCCTCTCCGGGCCCGTGCCCGCGATCGAACGGGCCATCCGGCGGCTCCGGGAAACCGGCCTCTCCGCCCAGCGGATCCCCGTCGCCTGTGCCTTCCACAGTCCGCTCGTCGCCGGCGCCGGGGAGGTCTTCGCCAGGGAACTCGCCGGCGAAACAGTGACCACGCCGCAGAAACCCGTGTGGGCGAACCGGACCGCGAAGCCGTACCAAGACGACGTCCGCGGTGAGCTGGCCGCGCAAATCGGTGCCCCGGTGCGGTTTCTCGACCAGATCGAAGCCATGTACGCGGCCGGGGCGCGCATCTTCGTCGAAGCCGGGCCCGGGCGGGTCCTTTCGCGGCTGGTGAAGGACATCCTCGGCGACCGGCCGCACACCGTCGTCGCCTGCGGGCCCGATCTCCCCGGGTTCCTGACTGCGCTGCGGCAACTCGCCGAAGCCGGCGTCGACGTCCGTACCGGACGGCTGGCCCGGCCGTTGCCGCCCGGACCGTCCCCGACCGCCTGGGCCGTCGACGGGCGGTCCGTCCGCGCGCCCGGCTCCGACACTCCCGCCCTGCCCCCGGCCCGACGAATCCGGAGTACCGCCATGACCCAGCCCGCGCCCGGCCGTGACCAGGCGATCGTGGACTTCCTGCGCACCACCCGCGAGCTCGTGGCCGCCCAGCGGGAGGTCATGCTCGGCTACCTCGGCAGCGCACCCGGGCAACCGGCCGCCCCGGTTCCGGTGGTGATCGAAGAGCCACAGCCGGAACCCGAACCGGTGGCCGAAACCCCGGCCGACGTCCTCGGCACGGTGATCGGCGTGATCAGCGAGCGCACCGGCTACCCGGCCGAGATGATCGACGGCGACCTCGACCTCGAAGCCGACCTGTCGATCGACTCGATCAAGCGCACGGAGATCGCGGGCACGCTGCTGGCGCGGCTGGGGCTCCCGGCCGACGACCGCACCGACCGGCTCAGCCGCGACCGGACGGCGAACGCGCTGACGTCGCACCTGGAGAGCTGGCTGAGCCCGGTGCTCCCGGCCACCGCCCCCACCCGGTACCGGCTCGACCGGATACCGGTGCCGCTCGACCCGGATCCCGGGCGGCTGCGCGGGAAGTCCGTGGCCGCGCCGGACGACGCCGTGCGAGCCGCCTTCGCCGCGGCCGGGGCGGAGGTCGTCACCGGGGACGCGGACATCACCGTGCTGTTCGCCCGCGACCTCACGGAGGTGTTCACCCGGCTCAAAGCGCTGCGGGGGACCGTCCTCGTGGCGGCGGAGCCGGAGACCGTGCCGGGGCTCCGGGGCCTGGTGCGGTCGGCCGCGCTGGAGCGCGACGGCGTGACGCGGCTCGTCGAGGTCACGCGGGACGTGGCGAAAACACTGGTGGGCGAGGCTCTCAGCGACGGGCCCCCGGTTGTCTGCCACGATGACGCCGGCCGCTTCACGATCGAGCCGCGGCCGGCGGACCTCCCGTCGATCGCCTACGCCGGTGCCGGTCCGGGCGGCGGCGAGCTCGCCGCGCTCGGGCTCGGCCCGGAGTCGGTGGTGCTGCTGATCGGCGGGGGCCGCGGGATCACCGCGCACGCCGCGGTCGCGTTCGCCGCCTCCGGCGCCCGGATCGAGCTGGCCGGGCGCACGCCGTGGCCCGGCGAACCGGACGACCTGCCCGCCGATCCGGCCGCGATGCGGGCGGTGCTCGCCGGCCGTGGTGGCCCGGTGACCGCCATCGAACGCCGGGTGCGGACGGTGCTGGCCCAGCGCGAGATCGGCCGGACCCTCGACCAGATCCGCGCCGCCGGGGGCGACCCGGCCTACCACGCACTCGACGTGCGCGACGCGGACGCGGTCCACCAGCTGGTCAAGGGCTTCGACGGCCGGCTCGACGGGGTCGTCTTCGCCGCCGGGGTCCTCGACGACAAGCTGATGGCGGACAAGGACGAGCAGTCCTTCCGGGCCGTCTTCGAGACCAAAGTGGACGGTGTGCGTGCCCTCCTCGGCTCGCTGCAGGACGCGCAACCACGGTTCGTCGCGTTCTTCGGCAGCATCGCCGCGGTGCTCGGCAACCGCGGCCAGACCGACTACGCCGCCGCCAACGACGCGCTCGAAACGCTCGGGACGGCCTGGCCGGGCCGGGCCGTGACCGTCCACTGGGGACCGTGGGCGCCGGGCGGTGACCACGGCGGCATGGTGTCGCCGGAGCTGGCCCGCGAGTACGAACGCCGTGCCGTCGCCCTGCTCGATCCGGCCGAGGCCACCGCGGCCCTGCTGCGCGAGCTCGCCTACGGCACGGACCGTTCGGTGCTCTACACGGCGTCGTTGTGGTGAGCCAGGAGCCGGTCGCGATCGTCGGCATGGGCGTGTTCCTGCCCGGCGCATCCACAGTGGACCAGTACTGGCGCAACCTGGTGGACGGCGCCGACGCCGTCACCGAAGTCCCGCCGCACCGCCGGGACCCCGGCTTCCACGGCCGCGACGGCAGCGCGCCGGACCGCACCCACGGCCGCCGCGGCGGCTTCACCCCGGACACCCTGGACTTCGACCCGGTCGCCCACGGCGTCCCGCCGACCTCCCTCGAGGGCACCGAACCGGACCAGCTGACGGCGCTGGCGGTCGCCGTCGGGGCGGTCGGTGACGCCGGTGGCCTCGGCCGGCTCGGCGACCCCGAGCGGATCGGTGTCGTGCTCGGCCGCGGCGGGTACCTCTCGCCCGGGCTGCGGGGCTTCGACCAGCGGGTCCGGACCGTCCGGCAGATCACCCGCACGGTCGGCGAGCTGATGCCGTCGGCCGGGCCGGACGTGCTCGAGCGGCTGCGGACGGCGTTGCTCGAACCGCTCGGCGAGTTCCGGCCCGAGACCGCCGCCGGGCTGGTGCCGAACCTCGCCGCCGCCCGCGTGGCGAACCGGCTCGACCTCGGCGGCCCGGCGTACACGGTGGACGCCGCCTGCGCGTCTTCGCTGGTCGCCGTCGACCAGGCGATCGGCGAGCTGACCCGCGGCCGCTGCGACGCCGTCCTCGCCGGTGGCGCGCACCAGACGCAGGACGACACGCTGTGGTCGCTGTTCACCCAGCTCGGCGCGCTGTCGCCGAGCCAGCGGATCAGCCCGCTGTCCCGCGACGCGGACGGCATGCTCATCGGTGAGGGCACCGCGATCGTCGTGCTCAAGCGGCTCGCCGACGCCCGCCGCGACGGCGACCGCGTGTACGCGGTGATCCGCGGCAGCGGCACGTCGAGCGACGGGCGGGGCGCGAGCCTGCTCAGCCCGTCCGTCGCCGGGCAGACCCTCGCCCTCCGCCGGGCCTGGGCGGGCCGGGATCCCGCGGAAATCGGCCTGCTGGAAGCGCACGGCACCGCGACGCCCGCCGGGGACGCGGCCGAGCTGACCACCGTCGCCGACGTCTTCGGCCAGGCGAGCGGGCCGCGCGCGGTGATCGGCTCGGTCAAGTCGATGATCGGGCACACGTTGCCGACCGCCGGGGTCGCCGGGCTCGTGAAGGTCGCGCTCGCGCTGCACCACCAGGTCCTGCCGCCGACGCTCAACTGCGCCGATCCGAACCCGCTGCTGGACAAGACCCGGTTCCGGGTGCTGGCCGAGGCCGAGCCGTGGGGTGACCTGCCGCGCGTGGCCGCGGTCAACGCGTTCGGCTTCGGCGGGGTGAACGCCCACGTCGTGCTCGAAGCCGGCGACCCGGCGCCGAAGCGGCGCGTGCGCGTCGACGAGCCGGAACGCGTGCTGCGCCTGGCCGCGGCCACTCCGGAAGCGCTGCTGGAGCGGCTGGACCAGCCCGGCGACGGCGACGGGCCCTGCCGGCTCGGGATCGTCGGCCCGGACCAGCGCGAGCTGGCGACGGCCCGCCGGGTACTCGCGAAGGTGGCGGCCGATGGCCGGTCGTGGCACGGCGGTGGCGACATCTGGTGCTCGGTCGACCCGCTGCTGCCCGGCGGCAAGACCGCCTTCCTCTACCCGGGCTTGGAGGCCGACGCCGAGCCGCGCCTCGAAGACGTGGCCCGGCACTTCGGCCTCGACCGTCCACAGTGGTCGACGGCGACCGTGCCCGCCCGCGCCACGAGCGTGTCGTCGGCCGGGCTGCTGCTCGACCACGCCCTGCGGCGGCTGGGGATCCGCCCGGACGCGCTCGCCGGGCACAGCGCCGGCGAGTGGACGGCCATGCAGGCCGCCGGGATGTACCGGGCCGAACCGGACCTGCTGGAGCGGTACTGGCCCGGCGGGTTCGAACTGCCCGAAGCGGACTACCTCGTGCTGGGCTGTCCCGCCGCGCAGGTGACCGAGCTGCTCACCGGTGATGTGGTGATCTCACACGAAAACGCCGCGCGGCAGACCATCGTGTGCGGCCCGCCGGCCGCTGTCGCGGAGTTCGCGGTGACCTGCCGCCGACTCGGCATCGTGGCCCGGACGCTGCCGTTCCGGTCCGGGTTCCACACCCGGCTGATGGAACCGCACCTCGCGCCGTTCGCGCGGCTCGTCGCGGACCTGGACCTGCTGGCCCCCGCGGTGCCGGTGTGGTCGGCGACGACGACGCGGCCGTACCCGGCGGCCGCGGCCGACGTCCGGCGGCTCTACCTCGACCACCTGCTGCGCCCGGTCCGGTTCCGGCAGCTGACCGAGGCGCTGCACGACGCCGGGTTCCGGGCCTTCGTGCAGGTCGGCGCCGGGCAGCTCGGCTCGTTCGTCACCGACACGCTCGGCGAGCGGCGGCACCTGGTCGTCGCGGCCGCGTCCGGCACCCGGCCCGGGCTGGCGCAGCTGCGGCGGGTCGCGACCGCGCTGTGGACCGAAGGCGGCGACCCCGATTTCGCGGCGCTGGAGCCGCGGCGGATCCGGCTCGACACCGGGAAACCCCTGCTGTCGCTGGGGGAGCCGGCCCGGGGCCTGCTGGACGGCGCGGCGCCGCCCGAACTGCCCGCCGGGGTGCCGGCCGCGATCGTCGCCGAGTTCACCGCGTTGCTCACCGAAACCCGCCAGGCCGCGGCGGACGTCGTCGCGGCCGCGCGCCGGCGCGTCGAGTCCACTGTGGAGTTCTCGCTGGCGGCGATGCCGTACCTGCGTGACCACCGGTTCTTCCGGCAGCGCGACGGCTGGCCCGACGAGGCCGACTTCCGGCCGGTGGTCCCCGCGACGACCCTGGTCGACCTCGCCTGCCGGGCCGCCGAGCGCGCCTGGCCGGGCACGACGGCGGTCGCGGTGCGGGACGCGGTGTTCTCGCGGTGGCTGATCGCTTCCCCGGCCCAGCGGGTGCCGCTGTCTATGAAACGCGAGGACGACCGCGTCACCGTCGAAATCGGACCGTACGCGCTGATGACCGTCGAGCTGGGGGCGTTCGGGCCGGCACCGTCGCCTGGTGAAGTGCCTGGTCCGGAGACCGCGCCGCCGCTGACCGCGGCCGAGGTCTACGCGCGGCGCGAGATGTTCCACGGCCCGGCTTACCAGGGGCTGGCCCGGCTTACCGGCCTCGGCGAGCAGCACATCCGCGGCGAACTGGTCGTCCCGGCCGCGCCCGGCGGGTTGCTCGACAACGTCGGCCAGCTGCTCGGCTGCTGGCTGATGGCAACCCGGTCCGACGACCTGCTCGCCTTCCCGCGCTCGATCGGCCGGCTGACCTGGTACGGCCCCGAACCCGCGCCGGGCACCCGCGTCACCTGCCAGGTGCGGGTCCGGCTGCCGCGGCCCGACGTCCTCGAAATGGACGCCGAGCTGGTGCGGGACGGCCGGGTGCTGGCGCGCGTCGAAGGCTGGCGGGACGTCCGGTTCCCCTGCGACCGCGCGGCCCACCGTGTGTACGCCTTCCCGGCGGAGCACCTCCTGGGCGAACGGCGGGACGACGGCTCGATCGCGGTCACCGACCGCTGGCCGACGGTCGCCGCGCGGGACATCTACGCCGGGATCTACCTCAGCGCGTCCGAACGCGCGGAGTTCGCCGCCGTTCCGCCGCGGCAGCAGCGTGGCTGGCTGCTGACGCGGATCGCCGTGAAGGACGCCGTCCGGGACCGGCTCGGCGAACCCGTCTACCCGGCGGAGATCCGCGTCCACGACGACGGCACGGTGTCCGGCCGGCACCGGGACCTGCCGCGCTTCGCCGTCACGGTCGAGCTGAGAGGGGACACCGCCATCGCACACCACAGGAGTACGCCATGACCATCGACCACGCGTCCGCCACCTTCGACGTCGTCGCCGGGCTGCTCGCCGAGCTCGTCGGCGACGCCGAGGTGCTCGGCATCGAGATCACCCCGGACACGACGTTCCACGAGGACCTGCAGCTGGAGAGCATCGACCTGGTGACCTTCGCGAGCATCCTCGCCGAGCACTTCGGCGCGGACGTCAACCTCGCCGAGTACCTGGCGGAGAAGGACCTCGACGACGTCATCGGGCTGACCGTCGGCGACATCGCCCGGTTCGTGGGGGAGCGCACGTGCCCACGATGACCGTCAACGGGCTGCGCACGAACGTGCAGCTCGTGCCCGCCGGCGGCACCGAGACCGTGGTGTTCCTGCACGGCATGGGCACCGACAGCCTCGCGAGCTTCTACCTGACCCTGGCGCCGCCGGTCGCGGCCGCGGGCATCGACGTCATCAGCTACGACCTGCGGGGGCACGGCAAGACCGAGCGGCCGGAGCGCGGGTACACCCTCGGTGACTTCGTCGCCGACCTCGACGACCTGCTGCGGCAGCTCGGCGTCGACCGGCCGGTGCACCTGGTGGGCAACAGCTTCGGCGGCACGCTGGCCTACAGCTACGCCGTTGCCCGCCCGGACCGCGTCCGCAGCATCGTGTGCATCGAATCCGAACCGGCGACCGAGGTCTGGGCGGAGAAGATGAGCGCGATCCTCGCGCACACCGTGCGGTTCCTGCAGGTCGAGGAGAGTTTCGACTGGATCGAGGCGAACTTCGGTGCGCACCACCGGCGGCTTGCCCGGATGGCGGCCGAGCGGATCACCTCGACGAAGATGGCCGAGGAGGTGCCGCTCGGGCCGTTGCTCACCTGGGAGCAGGTGGCGGCGATCGGCTGCCCGGTGCTGTCCATTTTGGGCAGTCACGGCTACCAGGCCGACGACCTCGAGGCGCTGACGTCGGTGCTGCCGCACGGCGAGCTGCACGTGTTCGAGGGGCAGGGGCATTCGGTGCTGGTGGAGCAGCACCGCGAGGTGCGCGAGCTGGTGCTGAAGTGGATCGAACGGCACGCGGCGTGAGGTTCCTGCTGGTCGTGCCGCCGCTGGCCGGGCACGTGGCGCCACTGCGCGGGGTGGCTTCGGTGCTTTCTTCGCGGGGCCATTCCGTGGCCTGGTGCGGACCGGAGCCGGAACTGTCCACTTTGGTCGCCGGCCGGATCTTCCCGGCCGGGGACTCGGGCCCGTTCGCCTTGTCGCTGCGGCCGCCGGGCCTGCGCGGGTTCGCCGCGCTGAAGTACCTGTGGGAGTCGTACCTGGTGCCGCTGGCCGACGCGATGGTGCCGGGGGTGGCGGCCGCCGCGGCGGCGTTCGCGCCGGACGTCGTGGTCGTCGACCAGCAGGCGATGGCGGGGGCGCTGGTGGCCGAGCGGTGCGGGCTGCCGTGGGCGACGTCGGCGTCGACGTCCACCGAGCTGGCCGACCCGCTGGGGGCGTTGCCGAAGATCGCGTCCTGGGTCGGCGACCTCCAGGCGGGTCTGCGCGCCCGGCACGGTGTGCTGCTCGGTGACTTGCGGTTTTCGCCGTACCTGGTGCTGGCGTTCACGACCCGCGCCTTGGCCGGGGACGGCCGGCCGGCCGCTCCGGTGTGCTACGTCGGGCCCGTCTCGCCCGCCGGTCCGGGCGAGTGGTCCGATGTGGACGGACGTCCCTTGGTCGTGGTGACGCTGGGAACGGCGAACGCGGCGGCCGGGGTGCGGTTCCTGGCCGAGAGCGTCGACGCGCTGGCCGGGATGCCGTCCGTTCAGGGGCTGGTGGTCGACCCCACGGGCGAGCTGGTGAGCGAAAGCGTGGTGCTGGCGCGGCGCATCCCGCAGGTGGCGGTGTTCGCGCACGCCTCGGTGGTGGTCTGCCACGGCGGCCACAACACGGTGTGCGAAGCGCTGGCGGCCGGCGTGCCGCTGGTGGTCGCGCCGATCCGCGACGACCAGTCGATGCTGGCCCAGCAGGTGGTCGCGGCCGCGGCGGGGGTGCGGCTGCGGTTCGACCGCGCGAAGGCGGCCGACATCCGCGAGGCGATCGAATCGGCCGGGCAGTACCGCCCCGGCGCGCAGAAGATCCGCGAGTCGTTCGAAGCGGCGGGTGGGGCGGAAGAGGCCGCGACGCGGTTGGAGTCGCTGGGTTAGGTGCGGCTGCGGAAGGTGCGGGCGGCCAGGGTGGCGCCCGCCACCGCGGCCACCGCCGCGATCAGCAGGGCCACCGGGAGGGACCAGCCGAGCGGGCGGCCCAAGGCCAGCGCGCGGGTCGCGTCGATCGTGTACGTCAGCGGGTTGACCGACGACACCGCGCGGACCCACGCCGGCATCGTGTCCAGGGGCATGTACGCGCTCGACGAGAACATCAGCGGGAACATCACCACGAACGACGCCGCCTGAAGCGTCTCCGCCTTGCGCAGCCACGTCGTGATCGCCACGAACACCCAGCTCAGGCACCAGCCGACGACCAGTGTCAGGAGCAGGGCCAAGCCAAGGCCCACCAGCCCGCCCGCCGGGCGGAAGCCCAGGAAGACCACGCTGGCCAGAGCCGTCACCACCAGCTGGACACCCAACCGCGCGGAATCGGCCAGGGTGCGGGCGACCAGGACCGAAAACAGGGAGATCGGCAGGCAGCGCAGCCGTCCGGTGAAGCCGCCGTAGATCTCCGCCAGCAGGCCCGCGCCCGAGCTCATCGCCGTCGTCATGGCGATGTTGACCAGCGTGGCGGGCACCAGGAAGTTCACGTAACCCTGGTAGGCCGCGACGCCCGGCAGCGCGCCGACGCCGCTGAACACCTGGCTGAACAGCAACAGCAGCACCACCGGCTGCAGCAGGCCGAAGAAGACCAGCCGGCGGTCGCCGAACGCCGTCCGCAGCGAACGCGTCGTCAGCACCCGGACCTGGGTCCAGAAGCCGGATTCCGGCCAGGCCGCGGGGTCGCCGAGCGCGGCGACGGCCGCGCGGTGCCGGGATTGCGTCACGACGCGGTCCGATGCAGGGAAAGGTAGACGTCGTCGAGCGTCGGCTCGGTCACCGTCAGGTCCCGCAGCGGTGCACCCGCCGCGTCGAGCGCGCGGACCACCACCGGGATGTCACCCGGGCCGGACAGCGGCACGGTCAGCACCAGCCCGGCGCGGCCGGGCGCGAGACCCAAGCGCGACAACGCGTCCACCGCGCGCGCCAGCGCCAGTTCGGTGCCGAACGCGCACGTCGCCGTCCGGGTGCCGAGCCGGGCCTTCAGCTGCGCCGGTGTCCCCGACACGGTGATGTGCCCGAGGCCGAGGACGACGACGTGGTCGGCCAGCCGGTCCGCTTCCTCGAGGTACTGGGTGGTGAGCACGACGGTGGTGCCGCGGGCCGCGAGGCCCTCGACGATCGTCCACAACCCGGCCCGGCTCACCGGGTCGAGGCCGGTGGTCGGCTCGTCGAGGAAGAGCACCTGCGGCGCGCCGACGAGGCCCGCGGCCAGGTCCAGCCGCCGCCGCATCCCGCCGGAGTACGTCCCGGCCGGGCGCTCGGCCGCGTCTTCGAGACCGAAGGCCGCGATCAGCTCGGTGGCCCGGGCGAGCGCCTGCCGTGGTCTCGCGCCCAGCAACCGGGCGATCAGCACGAGGTTCCCGCGGCCGGACAGGGCGTCGTCGACCGCGGCGAACTGCCCGGTCACCCCGATCCGCCGCCGGACCGCACGGCCGCGCTGCACGACGTCGTAGCCGCAGACGCGCGCGGAGCCCGCACTCGGCCGGACGCGCGTGCTGAGGATGTCGATCAGGGTGGTCTTCCCGGCGCCGTTGTGGCCGAGGACCGCCAGTACCGCGCCGCGGGCGACGGTGAGGCTGATCCCGGCGAGCGCGGTGACTTCGCCGTACTGTTTCGCGAGGTCCGTCACGGCGATGACCGGCTGGTGCATGGCCGCTCCTTTCCTGCCCCGGAAAAAGGTATCCGGACTGCGCCGCGTAGATCAAGAACATTGCCGCCACCCGCCTCGGGTATGACAGTTTTCGCGGAACCGGATAGCACCCGCGTGATAAGGCCTGACCTGCGTGACTCTTCCGGGACGGGGTGATCTCCTGCGCGTGACAAAGAATCGCAGGTGGCTTGTTCGCCCGGAAACACGGAGGTAGCTTTGCCGAAATTCCCCCATTTCCCGAGGTGACGACCCGTGAAGTTTTCGTGGAAGTCGAGAAAGCCCGCCTTCGGCCTCGCCGCCGTGACCGCCGCGGGGGTCGCGGCGGCCGTCGCGCTCGTCGGGGCGGGCCCGAGCCAGGCCGCGCCGGTGAGCCTGACTCTCAACTACAACTGCCCGTTCCCGTTGATCGGCGACCAGGTGCTGTCGGTGAAGATCGACACCAACCTGCCCGACAACGCCGTCGCGGGCGCCTCGTCGACGCCGATCACCTTCGACGTCGACGTCACCGTGCCGGAGACCGCCACCGAGGGGCTCGCGCTGGTCGGTGCCACTTCGCTGGACGGTTCGGCGAAGGCGGCGGCCGTGCTCAAGTACCCGGTCGACAAGACGCTGAACCTGAACCTGCCGCTGACGATCGCGTCGACGCCGGTGCCGCCGTCGGGCGCGTTCCACGTCAAGAGCAGCGGCAAGGCACCGGCGGTGACGTTCCCCAGCCCCGGCACCGCGTCGGTGACGGTCGGGAACTTCAGCACCACGATGACCCCGCGCACCGCGGACGGCCAGCCGACCGACCTCGGCACGTTCACCTCGGACTGCATCGCGGTCCCGGGCCAGAACCAGCAGCTGGGCACGTTCGAGATCAAGCCGGCGGGCGGCACCACGACGCCGACCACCCCGACCACGCCCACGACGCCGACGACTCCCACTACGGAGCCGACCACTCCGACGACGGAACCGACGACTCCCACCACTGAGCCGACGACTCCGACCACCGAACCCACAACTCCGACCACGGAACCGACCACGCCGACCACGGAGCCGACGACCCCCACGACTCCGACCACCGCGCCGACGACTCCCACCACGGAGCCCACGACTCCGACCACTGAGCCGACGACTCCGACGACGGAGCCCACGACTCCCACCACGGAACCGACGACTCCCATCACGGAACCGACGACTCCCACCACGGAGCCCACGACGCCGACTACCGCGCCGACGACCCCGACCACCGAGCCCACGACCCCGACCACTCAGCCCACGACGCCGACGACCCAGCCGACGAACCCGCCGGGCGGCATCGAGGTCAAGTACTCCGTGCAGGGCAAGTCGATCCTCAAGCAGCTGCACGCCACGCTGCCCCTCGGCCCCGGCACCCTGGACGCGAAGCTCGACGCGGCGTCCGGCAAGTTCGGTGCCCGGCTCGCGCTGCCGAAGTCCGACGTCCACTTCCACGTCTTCGGCTTCATCCCGGCGTCCGCGACCGTGAAGCTCGACCAGGTCGGCGCGATCAACGGCACGCTCGCGGCCGGTGCGGTCAAGGCGAACGCCCAGGTGGACGTCCAGCTCACCAAGGTCCGCGTGTTCGGCTTCCCGATCCTGTCGTCGAAGTCGTGCCACACGGTCAAGCCCGCCGACGTGCCGCTGACCTCGGCGAACGGCTTCGACCCGCTCAAGGGCGGCAAGCTGACCGCGACCTACGACATCCCGCGGTTCACCGGCTGCGGCTTCCTGACCGGGCTGATCACCGGCATCACCTCCGGCCCCGGCAACACGCTGGACATCACCCTCGCCAAGAAGTGAAGGAACCTCGTTCGATGAAGAATTCCGGATGCTGACCCGGCTCTCGCTGGTGCTGGCACTGGCCGCGGTTTCGCCCGGCGCTGCGGAAGCGGCACCGGGCGAAACCGCCCCGGTGGCGCAGGCCACGCAGATCCCCTTCGGGTTCACCCTCGGGGACGCCCAGCAGCCGACCACGAGCCACGTGGCCAAGCTCGGCTCCGACATCGCCTTCCCGCCGGGCACCTTCGACGGCGCGCTGGGCGGTCTCACGAACACCGTGCCGATCACCGGAAAGCTGGCCATCCCGCCGGCGAACGGTTACTTCGTCGCGTTCCGGTTCATGGCCACCACCGGCCGGGTCGAGATCGTCCCGGACGGCGACGCCTCGGGGACGGCCACCGTGCACACGGGCAAGGACAAGGACTGCAAGGCCACGCAGACCAACATCTGCGCCGACACGGACGTGACCGCGAAGGTCTTCATCAAGCTCTCGGACGTCGAAGTGGACGGCAAGCCCCTCGACGTCGGCCCGGACTGCCGGACGGCCCAGCCCGCCGCGGTCACCATCAAAGCGCTGGTGCCGATTTCACTGCCGGCCCCGCCGGTGAAGGTGACGTCCACCTTCACCACACCGTCGTTCGCCGGGTGCGTCGGGCACGAGGACGTCAGCCGGCTGCTCACCGGCCTGGTTTCGGGGCCGGGCAACACCTTCGTCTCGAACCTCACGCTGCGCTGCTTCAGCACCGGGTGCAAGCAGCCATGACGACCTTCCTCAGCGAAGCGCCGCAGAAGGCCGCGAACGGCCTGCGCGAGTTCGGCCGGATGTGCGCGATGGGCCTCGACGTCCTGCTCGCCATGCTCCGCCGCCCGTACCAGGTTCGGGAGTTCGTCCAGCAGTTCTGGTTCATCGCCAGCGTGTCGATCACCCCGGCGATCCTGGTCTCCATTCCGTTCGGTGCGGTCATCTCGCTGCAGCTCGGCTCGCTCACCAGCCAGATCGGCGCCCAGCAGTTCAACGGCGCGGCGAGCGTGCTGGCCGTCGTGCAGCAGGCCAGCCCGATCGTGACGACGCTGATCATCGCCGGCGCAGGAGGAAGCGCCGTCTGTGCTGATCTTGGCGCGCGCAGCATCCGCGAAGAGATCGCCGCGATGGAGGTGCTCGGCGTCTCGCCGCTCCACCGGCTGGTCGTGCCGCGCGTGCAGGCCGCCGTCGGGGTGTCCGTGCTGCTGAACGGCCTGGTCAGCGTGGTCGGCGTGCTCGGCGGCTACTTCTTCAACGTCATCATCCAGGGCGGCACGCCCGGGGCGTACCTGGCCAGCTTCAACGCCCTCGCGCAGCTGCCCGACCTGGTCGTCAGCTCGATCAAGGCCGTCATCTTCGGCTACCTCGCCGGGGTCGTCGCGGCCTACCGCGGCCTGAACCCGAAGGGCGGCCCCAAGGGCGTCGGCGACGTCGTCAACCAGTCCGTCGTCATCACGTTCCTGCTGCTGTTCTTCGTCAACACCGTGCTCACCGCGCTGTACCTGCAGCTGGTCCCGGCGAAGGGAACCTGAGTGGCCATCCTCGGCAAACCCGGCGACCGGCTGTTCGACCTCGGCGACCAGCTGCTGTTCTACGTGCGCGCGCTCGCCGCCGTCCCGCTCGCCGTGACGCGTTATTTCCGCGAAGTCGTGCGGCTGCTGGCCGAAGTGACGTTCGGCAGCGGGGCCCTCGCGGTGATCGGCGGCACGATCGGCGTGATGGTCGGGCTGTGCGTGTTCACCGGCGTCACCGTGGGCCTGCAGGGGTTCAGCGCGCTGAACCAGATCAACATCTCGGCGATGACCGGTTTCCTGACCGCGTACTTCAACACGCGGGAGATCGCGCCGCTCGTCGCCGGGCTGGCCCTTTCGTCCACTGTGGGCAGTGGGTTCACCGCCCAGCTGGGCGCGATGCGGATTTCCGAAGAGATCGACGCCCTCGAAGTGATGGCCGTGCGGAGCATGCCGTACCTGGTCACCACCCGGATCGTCGCCGGGTTCATCGCGATCATCCCGCTCTACGTCATCGGGCTGCTGATCTCCTACCTCGGCTCCCGGCTGACCACGGTCGTCTTCTTCGGACAGTCCGGCGGCACCTACGACCACTACTTCACGCTGTTCCTGCCGCCCGGCGACGTGCTGTGGTCGTTCGGCAAGGTGCTCGTCTTCAGCGTCGGCGTGATCCTGACGCACTGCTTCTACGGCTACCGCGCGAGCGGCGGCCCGGCCGGGGTCGGCGTCGCGGTCGGCCGGGCCGTGCGGACGTCGATCGTGCTGATCAGCGTGCTCGACCTGTTCCTTTCGCTGGCCATCTGGGGCGCGACGACCACGGTGAAGGTGTCCGGATGAGCCGGTTGTCCACGCAGCTCGCCGGGGTCGCCTTCCTCGGCGTGCTGGCCCTGCTCGGCTGGCTCGCGGTGGCCGTCTACGACAAGGACTTCGACGACTCCGAGGTGGTGACGCTGCGGGCCGACCGGGTCGGCAACCAGCTCGCGCCGACCGCGGAGGTCAAGGTGAAGGGCGTCCCGTTCGGCGAGGTCCGGGCGGTGCGCAGCACCCGCGCGGGAGCCGAGATCGACCTCGCCATCGACCCGGCCAAGATCGGGCTGCTGCCGGGGAACGTGTCCGCGCGGCTGCTGCCGAAGACGGTGTTCGGCGAGCGGTACGTCAACCTCGTGCTGCCGTCCAGTCCACAAGGGACGCTGCACGGCGGGGACGTGATCGCCCAGGACCGCTCCACCAACGCCATCGAGCTGGAACGGGTGCTCGGCGACCTGCTGCCGCTGCTGCGGGCGGTCCAGCCGCAGAAGCTGAACAGCTCCCTCGGCGCGATCTCCCAGGCTCTCGACCACCGCGGCAAGCCGCTGGGCGACAGCATCGTCCAGCTGAAGGACCTCCTCGGGCAGCTGAACCCGCTGATGCCGCAGTTCAAAGCCGACGTCACCGCGCTGGCCGACGCGGCCGACGTCTACACGGGAGCCGCGCCGGACATCCTGCAGGCGCTGAGCGACCTGTCGACGACCGCGAAGACCATCGTGGACACCCGTGCGGACCTCGACCACCTCTACACGAGCGTCACCAGCGCCACCGGGCACCTGAACGAGTTCCTGCGGAAGAACAAGGACAACCTCATCGGCGTCTCGGCGGCGAGCCGGCCGACGCTGGAACTGCTGTCGCGCTACTCGCCGGAGTTCCCGTGCGTGTTCGACGCGGTCAACCGGCTCAAGCCGCTGATGGAGAAGGCCCTCGGCAAGGGCACGAACGAGCCGGGCCTGCACGTGACGCTCACCGTCCAGGATCCGCGGGAGAAGTACGTCCCCGGCCGCGACACGCCGCGGTTCGACGCCACCGGCGGGCCGAAGTGCTACGGCGGCGGCGCGGCGGCGGCCGGTGCGACCGACGGCGACCTCGGCCCGGCGAACTCGCCCGGTGAGCGGCAGCTGGTCGCCGAACTCCTGCGGCCGACGCTGGGTGCGGTACCCGACTGGAGCAGCGTCCTCATCGGACCGGCGCTGCGCGGGACGGAGGTGACCGTCCGATGAGGAGCGTCGCAGGACCCGCCGTCAAGGGCCTGGTCTTCTTCCTGGTCACCGCGGCCGCGACCGCCGTGCTCGCGATCACGATCGCCAACTCGAACGTCGGTGCGACGATCGGCTACACCGCCCGGTTCACCGACGCGACGTCGGTCAACCCCGGCGACGAAGTCCGGATGGCCGGTGTCCGGATCGGCCAGGTCGACTCCGTGCGGGTCGTCGAACACCGCCTCGCCGACGTCGAGTTCTCCGTCGGGCGCACGCACCGGCTCACCGCGTCGGCCTCGGTCACCATCCGCTACCGCAACCTCGTCGGCCAGCGGTACCTCTCGGTCGACCCCGGCGCCACCGACACGTCCCCGACACTGGCCGAAGGCGCGCAGATCCCCCTGGAAAAGACCAAGCCGGCGCTCGACCTCACCGCGCTGTTCAACGGCTTCAAGCCGCTCTTCCAGGCGCTGTCGCCCAACGACGTCAACCAGCTGTCGTTCGAGATCATCCAGGTCCTGCAGGGGGAGGGCAGCACGATCGACAGCCTGCTGCGGCACACCGCGTCGCTGACCTCCACCCTCGCCGGAAAGGACGCGCTGATCGGCCAGGTGATCGGCAACCTCAACACCGTGCTCGACACGCTGAACGCCCAGGGCGACCAGTTCGACACGCTCGTCGACACCACCGCCCAGCTCGTCACCGGTCTCGCCGCCGACGCCCAGCCGATCGGCCAGGCCATCGGCGGCCTCGGCGAGCTGACCACCGCGACCGCCGGGCTGCTCGAACAGGGCCGGCAACCGCTCAAGGACAGCGTCACCGCCCTCGGGGACCTGTCGAAGAACCTGGCCGACAACACCCCGGTGTTCCAGCAGTTCCTCGACAACCTGCCGAAGAAGCTCGACCGGATCGGCACGCTCTTCTCCTACGGCTCGTGGGCGAACTTCTACCTGTGCGCGGTGCAGACCGATGCGAAACCGGCGCCGGGCGGCCTGCCACCGGGCATCCCCGTGACGGCTGGGAGGTGCCGGTGAAACCCTTCCGCAGCCGCAACCCGATCGCCGTCGGCGCGGTGACCGCGCTGGTCATGGCGCTGATCGGCGGCGCCACCTTCTTCTCCGACGACCTGCCGGTCCTCGGCGGCGGCACCACGTACCAGGCCGAGTTCCACGAGGCCGCCGGGCTCAAGCCCCACGACGAGGTCCGCGTCGCCGGGGTGAAGGTCGGCGAGGTCACCGACGTCCGGCTGGCCGGCGACCACGTCGAGGTGTTGTTCCGGGTGCGCGACACCTGGGTCGGCAACCGGACCACGGCGGCGATCAAGATCAAGACGCTGCTCGGCCAGAAGAACCTGGTGCTCGACCCGGTCGGCAACGGCGAGCTGAACCCCGATCAGCCGATCCCGGCCGAGCGCACGAGCTCGCCCTACGACGTCACCGCGGTCTTCAACGACCTGGCGAGCACCGTCGGGGCAATCGACACCGACCAGCTCGCGCAGGCGTTCCGCGTGCTGTCCGACACGCTCGGCGCGTCGGCGCCCAGCGACGTCAAGACGGCGTTCAACGGGATCGCCGCCCTGTCGCAAACGCTGGCGTCCCGCGACGAAGAACTGGTCAAGCTGTTCCGGAACACCAACCAGGTGTCGAAGACGCTCGGGGAGCGCTCCGACCAGATCCAGGCCCTGATCCGCGACGGCAACACCCTGCTCACCGAGCTCAACGCCCGCAAGGACGCCATCGCGAAGCTGTTCACCGGCATCAAGAACCTCTCGATCCAGCTGCGCGGCCTGGTCGCGGAGAACCAGAAGACCCTGGGCCCGGCGCTCGACCAGCTGGACCGCGTGGCGACCGTGCTCCAGCGCAACCAGGGGAAGCTGGAGGACAGCCTCCGCCTGGCCGGCCCGTTCTACCGGCTGCTCGGCAACGCCGTCGGCAACGGCCGGTGGATCGACACCTACATCTGCGGGCTGATCCCCACCGGCACCACACCCGGCAGCTGCCGGCCACCGAAGAACGGGGGACGCTGATGGCCCACCAGCTCGCCGACCTGGGAGCCCGGGCGCGACGACGGACGCGGCTGCGGGCCCTTGCGCTCGGCGTCGTCCTCGCGCTCGTCGTCTCGGCCGCCTGGCCCCTGGTCACCGCGCCGCGTGAACGGACGCTGACCGCGTACTTCACCGCCGCCGTGGGTATCTACCCGAACTCGGACGTCCGCGTCCTCGGCGTCGCCATCGGCTCGGTGTCCGAAGTGGAACCCAACGGCACGGACGTCAAGGTGACCATGACGTTGCGGCCCGGCGTACCGCTGCCCGCGGAGGCCGGGGCCGTCGTCATCACACCGAGCCTGGTCGCCGACCGGTACGTGCAGCTCACGCCCGTCTACCGCGGCGGGCCCCAGCTGGCCGACGGCGCATCGATCCCCCGGGAGCGCACCGCGACCCCGGTCGAGGTCGACGACCTGCTGCACAGCCTCAACCAGCTGATGTCCGCGCTCGGGCCGCAGGGCGCCAACAAGGACGGCGCGGTGAGCGACGTCCTGACCCGCTCTGCGGACTACCTGAACGGCACCGGCCAGACCATCGGCACGGCGATCAAGAACCTCGGCGAGTTCGCGCGGACGGCGAGCGACTCCAAGGACGACCTGTTCACTTCGGTGGACAACATCAGCAAGTTCACCGCGATGCTCGCGGCCAACGACGGCCAGGTCAAGCAGGCCATCTCGCAGATCGCGTCGCTGAGCGAGGTGCTGGCCGAACAGCGTGACCAGTTCTCCGGCGCGCTGACCGAGCTGACCCAGGCCCTGAGCGTCGTCCAGGGGTTCATCAAGGACAACCGGGGCAAAGTCCAGTCCGATGTGGACAAGCTGGCCGACGTCACGAAGGTGCTCGTGAACCAGAAGAACTCCCTCGCCGAGGCGCTCGACGCGGCCCCGAACGCCCTGACCAACCTCCTGGACGCCTACGACCAGGCGAACGGGACCATCGACGGCCGCGGCAACCTCCTCGAATTCGCGGAGCCGAAATGAAGTCCCTGGTCAAGCTCACCGCGGTGGTGACCCTCGCGCTGGTCACCACCGGCTGCGGCAGCGGGGTGAGCGTCTACGACATCCCGCTGCCCGGCGGCGCCGCGCTCGGCGACCACCCGATCCACGTGACCGCGAGCTTCACGAACGTGCTGGACCTGGTGCCGCAGTCCGGGGTCAAGGTCAACGACGTCCCGGTCGGCCAGGTCGTGCGGGTCGAGCTGGCCCCCGACGGGCACAGCGCGGTCGTCGCCCTCCTGCTCAACGGCGACGTCGACCTGCCGGGCAACGCCGTCGCCCGGCTGCGGCAGGCCAGCATCCTCGGCGAGAAGTTCGTCGAACTCGCCCCGCCGGCCGACGCCCCGCCGTCGGGCCGGCTCCTCGACGGCGCGACCATCCCGCTGGATCGTTCGACGCTGACGCCCGAGATCGAGGAGGTCTTCGGGGCGCTGTCGCTGCTGCTCAACGGCGGCGGCGTGGCCCAGGTCCAGAACATCAGCCACGAGCTGAACGACGCCCTCGGCGGCAAGGAAACCGCGGCGCGCTCGCTCTTGTCCGATCTGGACACCTTCGTGCGCGGGCTCGACGAGCATCGGAACGAGATCACCAGGGCCATCGAGAGCGTCAACAAGCTCGCGGCCACGCTGAACGCGCACACCGATCGGATCACCACGACGCTCAACGGCTTGACGCCCGGCATCGGCGTCCTCAACCAGCAGCGGGAAGCGCTGGTCGGGATGCTGAAGTCGCTGGACGGGCTGACCTCGGTCGCCGTCGACACCGTGAACAAGAGCAAGGACGACCTGGTCGCCGACCTGCGCGCGCTGGAGCCGCTGCTGCGGCGGCTGGCCGACTCCGGCGACAAGCTGCCCAAGGCGATGGAGATGATCTTCACCTTCCCGTTCCCGGACGCCGCCCTGGACACGATCCGCGGCGACTACCTGAACGGCTTCCTCAAGGCAGGCCACTGATGCTGACCCGGTTCGTGCGCGTGCAGGTGACGCTCTTCGTCGTCATCGCGGTCGTCGGCGTCGCCTACGTCGGGGCCACCTACGCGGGCCTCGACAAGGTGTTCTTCGACCGCGGCTACACCGTGACCGCGCAGTTCCCGACCGGTGGCGGCATTTTCACCAATGCAGAGGTCACCTACCGCGGGGTGCCGATCGGCCGCGTCGGCGAGCTGCGGCTGACCCCCGCCGGGATGGAAGCCGACCTCGAAATCGACTCCGATACCGCTGCCGTCCCGGCCGACACCGAAGCCGTCGTCGCCGACCGGTCGGCCGTCGGCGAGCAGTACGTCGACCTGCGGCCGCGCACCGACGGCGGGCCGAAGCTGCACGATGGCTCGGTGATCACCCAGGCGGACACGAAGATCCCGCTGCCGGTCGACGTCGTCTTGTCGACAGTGGACTCGTTCGCGAACTCGGTGCCGAAACCGGCGCTGCGCACGGTCGTCGACGAGCTGTACGACGCGACGTCCGACGCGGGCCCGGCACTGGACCAGCTGGTCGGCCGCGGCATCGAGTTCGTGCAGGCGGCGAGCGCGCACGTCGCGCCGCTGACCCGGTTCGTCACCGACGCGCACACGGTGCTCGACACCCAGGTGCAGCAGGCCGGCGCGATCCGCGAGTTCGGCGCCAACGCGAAGCTGCTGGCGTCGACGTTGAAGTCGTCCGACGGCGACCTGCGCACCTTGATCCCGGCGGTACCCGCGGCCGCGAACGAGGTCAGCGCGCTCATCCGCGACGCCGGGCCGAACCTGGGCGTGCTCCTGGCGAACCTGCTGACGACCGCGGACGTCCTGGAAGCCCGGCAAGACGGGCTTCGCCAGCTGCTGATCACCGCGCCGCAGGCGGTGGCCGCGGCCGGCGCGATCGTGCGGCCGGATGGTGTCCACATCGGACTGTCGCTGACGTTCTTCGACCCACCGCCGTGCACCACCGGGTACACGACGCCGTACCGCGACGGCCTCGACACGTCGGTCCGCCCGCTGAACACGGCCGCGCGCTGTGCGCTGCCGAAGGGCGACCCGACGAACGTACGGGGCTCGCAGAACGCACCGGGAGGACGACCGTGAGGATCTTCGCTGGGCTGGCCGCGGTCTTGGCGACCGTCGCGGCCGGGTGGTCGGGGTTCACCTGGTGGCAGGCGGCGCACGACGACGGCGTCGCGCGCGCCGTCGTCCGGGAAGAGGCCCTGCAGGCGGGCCGGACCGCGGTCGCCGGGTTGACCACTTTGGACTACCGGCAGGCCGCACCCGGGTACCAGCACTGGCTGGACCTCTCCGGCGGCGCGCTGCGCGACGAGCTGGCAGCCGATCGGCAGGGGAGTCTCGACCGGATCACCCAGGCGAAGACCGTCACGACCGGGAAGGTGACCGACGCCGCGGTGACCGAAGTGGACACCGGCGCCGGCACGGCGAAGCTGATCGCCTCGGTCGAGCTGGTCGTGGCACCGGACGGCGGGGACGCCGTGACCAAGCGCAACCGGTTCCAGGCCGACCTGACGCGCGGGCCGGGCGGCTGGCGCGTCACCGGCCTCGGCCAGGTTCCCGTGGGGGAGGCACCATGACGGTTCCGACGAAGAAGCGAGCGGTGAAGGTCGCGGGACGGCACCACGAGCCGGAACCGGCGTCTCCGGAGCCGGTCGCCGAGCCGCGCCGCCGGGTGCCGCTGGTGCTCGCCGTCCTCGCCGTCGTGATGGCCGGGCTCGCCGGGTGGTTCACCCTCGAAACGCGGGCGACGAACGCTGTGGTCGCGCACAACAGCGCGCTTTCCGACGTCGCCGGCACCGCGGACGCCGGCAAGCAGATCAGCGCCGCGCTCGGCACGGTCTTCTCCTACCGCTACGACGATCCGGCCAAGAGCGAGCAGGCCGCCAAGGACGTCCTGACCGGGCCCGCGCTCGCGCAGTACGAACAGCTCTTCGGCCAGGTTCGCAAGCTGGCCGCCGAGCAGCAGCTCGTCGTCACCTCCACCGCCGTCGCGTCCGGGGTGAAGCTCCTGGACGGCGACCGCGCGGCGCTGCTGGTGTTCCTCGACCAGACCGGGACGAGAGGTGACGGGCAGCGCAGCACCGGCGCCGCCCAGCTGAGCGTCACGGCTGAGCGCGTCGCCGGGAAGTGGCGCGTCACCGGGATGTCCGCCGCCTGAGAATGCGCGAGGAACCCATGACCCTCTCCGAGCTGCTGGCCGGCCGCGCCGCGGTGGCGGGCGAAGCACCGGCCTTGACCTGGTCCCGTCCGGCGGTCACCTTGACCTGGGCCGAGCCGGCCCGGCGCGTCACTTCCGTCGCCGCGGCCCTGCGCCGGGTCACCGAGCCGGGGCAGCGGGCGGCGATCCCCGCTAGGCCGGCCCGGCGGGCGGACGTCGACGCCGAAGCGACCGCGCCGGTCGCTTGTGGACACCCGGCCGGCCAGCGGATCGCGATCATCGCCCGCGGCTACTGGAAGCGGCCCGAGGAGTCCGCGCGCGTGTTCTGCGCCCTCATCACCGGCGACGACGAACCGCGGTGGTGGCTGCGGACCGGTGACCAGGGCTTCCCGGACGTCTCCGGCGAGCTGTGCGTCACCGGCCGGGGCCTCGTCGCCGGGTGTCGCCCGGAGGACCTCGAAGCGACGGCCGAGGGCGAGGTCGAACGGGCGATGCGCTCCTTCGGGGGTTCCGGGTGGCGGAGCCCCCGGCCCGGGGCGGAGCCCCGGTGGCAGCACAGCTGCGCGGTGACGGCGCGGCACGGGCTCACGCTGCGCAGAGTCGTCGCGCTGCCGTCCTCGGCCGGGGACGGCCCGTGGTGACCGGGCCGGCGGAGCGGGCGCTGTCACCGGGCGTCCCGTCCGCCACCTCGTCGTTCGAAGTGACCTGGCCCGAGGTGCCGCTGCCGCCGGTGGGGCCGGACGGGCCGGGCGCGTGGCTGCTGCTCACCGACGAGCACCCGGCGGCGCTCGGCCGGGCCGTCGCGCTGGCCCTGGCGCTGGCCGCGGCGGGGGACGACGCGCTGTCGCTGCCGCGCGACGACCTCGACGAGCTGCCCGGGTTCCTGGCCGAACGGCCGGTGCGCGGCGTCGTCTTCCTCACCGGGTCGCCGTACGCCTACCACGATCCGGAGGCCGCGCAGGAGCTGCTGCTTTCGGTGCTGTCGGTGGTCGCCCGCCTCGGGTTCGGCGTCCGGTTCCACCTGGTCACGCAGGCGGCAGGCGAGCCGGGGCTGGTGTTCCTGCGCGGGCTGGTGCGGGTGCTCGCGGTCGAACGCCCGCGGCTGCGGGCGAGCGTGGTCGACTTCGACGCGCGGTCCGACGTGGACGTCCTGGTGCGCGAGCTGCGGTCGGACGCGCCGGACGACGAAGTGCGCTGGCGGCACGACGTCCGGTACGCGGCGCGGCTGGCCCGCGTGCCGTTCGCCGTCGAGGTGGCGGCCGGGCCCGGGGCGTACGTGGTCACGGGCGGCCTCGGGCCCGCGACCGCGCGGTGGCTGGCGGACACGGGGGCCACCCGGGTCGTCCTTTGTGGACCATACGCAGGGGCGTCCGACGCGGTGGTGATCCCCGGCGACATCGCCGAGCCCGGCGTCGCGGAGCGGCTGGTCGCGGCCGCCACGGCGGACGGCCTCCCGCTGCGCGGGATCGTGCACACGGCGGGCGTCTTCACCGACGACCCGTCGGCCGGCTGGCGGCACGGGGTCCTGGGCGCGCGACGGCTGCACGAGGCGACCGCGGACACCCCACCGGACTGGTGGCTGCTGGGCACGTCGGCCACGGCGTTGGCGGGCGCCCCGGGCGAAACCTCCCGCGCAACCGCGGACGCCTGGCTCGAGGCCTTCGCCGCCTGGCGCCGCGCCCGCGGCCTCCCCGCGACCATCGTCCAGCTCGGCCCCACCCGCCTCCCCGATCTCCCCCGCCCCTACTTCTCCGCCCTCTGACCCGTGTCGTCCCTCCAATCACGCGAGCTGGCTCTCTGATCACGCGTGAGGCCCCTCCCGCACACCGGGAAGGGGCTTCATTCGTGATTGAAGGGTCATCACCCGTGATTGGGGAGTCGACACGATGTCAGGGGAGGGTGGCGCGGAGGGCGAGGATCATCTCGAAGCGGTCGTCCGGGTTGCGGAGGTGGTCCGCGAACAGGGTCTCCAGCTCTTGGGCGCGGGCGCGGACCGTCTGGGGGTGGATCGCGAGGCGGTCGGCGACCTCGCGGACGTTGCCGCACGTCTCCAGCCACGCCAGCAGTGTGGGGGCCAGGCGGTTGTACTGCTTCGGGGTCAACGCCGCCAGCGGGGCCAGGCGGTGGCGGGACACCTCCGTCACGAGGAACGGCTCCTTGCGCAGCCACAGCGTCGCGAGGTGGTCTTCACACCACGTCAGCGGGTCGTCCGGGAGGACCTCGGCCGCCACCAGCCGCAACGCCTCCTGCGCCGTCGCCAGCGACCGGCCCGCCTGGCGCGGCGGTACCGGCGGCCCCACCGCCGCCCGGTGACCGGCCAGGGCGGCCGTCAGCGCGCGGCGGTCCTCGGGTGCCGGCAGCAGCAGCCGCGGGGTCCCGTCTTCGAGGTCCTCCAGCGCGTCCAGCCCGGTGACGTCGGCGGGCCCGTCGAGCGCCACCGCGACGAGCCGGTGCGGCAACGGCCACTCCGCCGCCGTCGCGGCTTCCTGCACCGTCCGTGACGGCGACGGCGGGTCCGCCACCAGCAGGTCCAGCAGCCGGCGCCGGCGCCGTTCCAGCGCGCCGGCCGCGCGCGCCTGGGCCGCCGCGTGGCCCTCGATCGACAGCGCGGACAGCTCGTCGATGTAGGCGAAGATCGCCTCGGCCAGCAGGCACAGCGTCGCCGACGGCACGCCGGCCCGCGTCCCCACCTCCGCCATCCGCCGCCAGGTCACCCGCGCGCCGACCCGGTACGCGGCCTGCAGGACGTCGAGGTTGCGGCCCTGCGCGAGCTCGTGCACGCCGAGCCCGACGAACACCTTGCGCCGCTCGTCCGGCACCGGCCCCGACGCGGCGATCCGGTCGATGAACTGCAGGATCGCCGCCTGGACGCCGGCCCGCAGCGCCTTGCCGAAGGCGCCGTCGAGGGGCCGCGCGTAGTCCGGGATGGTCCGCTGGATCTCGCGCAGCACCTCGTCGGCGACGTCCAGCAGCCGCGGCCGGAACACCGCGGCCAGCTCGCGGGGGAGCATGGCCCACAGCTGGCCCGGCCGGCCGTCGCCGCTCAGCATCGGCCCGAAGGCCGTCTCGACGGGCGATCCCGTCATTGACCCACCTCGTCTTCGAAGGGGACTCAGGAACCGAGAAGGGCCTCCGCCCGCAGCGCGATCTCCATGTCGAGCCGGTCGTCGGCGTTGTTGAGCCGGTCGCCGAACAGGTCGATGAGCTGGTGCATGCGGTACCGGACGGTCTGCGGGTGCACCTTCAGCTTCTTCGCGATCTCGGGGGCGCTGCCGCGGGACTGCAGCCAGATCAGCAGCGTCTCGCCGAGCCGCGCCCGCTGCTTCGGCGTGAGGTCCTTGAACGGCTGCAGGCTGCGTGCGCACAGTTCGCGGACGAGGAACTCGTCGGCGAGCAGCCACAGCGTGGACAGGTGGTCGGTGCAGCGGGTCACCGGCGCGTCCGGGAGCACGCCGCGCTGGAGCAGCTTCAGCGTGCGGCGGGCCCAGAGCAGCGAGCGGGGCGCGTCGGTGAGCCGCACGGTCGGGCCGATCACCGCGCGCCAGCCCGGCAGCCGCTCGGCGAGGTGCTTCAGGTGCTTGTCCGGGTCGCCGGTGACCAGGCACGGCTCGCTGCCCTCGAGGTCCACGAGCACTTCGGAGTGCAGGTCCGGCGCGGCCAAGCTGTGTTGATGGCCGAGACCGTGCTGGTCGGGGCGTGGTTCGAGGGCGACGACGGTGACTTCGGCCGGCAGCGGCCACTGCGCCGTGGCGGCCTGCGCGGTGATGGTCTGCGGTGCGGACGGCGGGTCGGCGAGCAGCAGCTCCAGCAGGCGCCTGCGGCGGCGGGCGCGGGTGCCCGCGGCGCGCGTCTGCGCCGCCGTGTAGCCCTCGATCGAGAGCGCCGAGATCTCGTCGACGTAGGCGAAAATGGCTTCGGCGCTGGTGCACAGCGTGTCCGCGGAGAGGCCGGCGGCCTGCCCGAACTCGCTGATGTGCCGCCACGCGACCCGCCCGCCGACCCGGTAGGCGGTCTGCAGGCAGTCGAGGCTGCGGCCCTCGTTGAACTCGATCTTGCCCAGGTTGCGGAACACGGTCGTCCACGTCTCGAGCGGCACGGCACCGGGGGTGCCGACACTGTCGAGGCACTGGATGATCGACTGCCGGACACCCTGCGTGATGATGTGCCCGAACGCGCCTTCCAGCGGCTGGCGGTACTCGGGCACCGCCCGCTGCACCTCCTGCAGGATGGCGCGGGCGAGCGGGTCGACCCGCGGTTTGAAGCGGATCGCCAGCTCGCGGGGCAGCGACGCCCACAGCCCGATCGCGCCGGAAGCACGTCCGGGCCGGGGATCCGCCGGGGTGCGTGGCGCGGGCGGGTAGGCGGGCCGGGGCCGGTCGGCCGACACGGACTGCTGCCGGTAGGCCGGTCCGGGAGTGCGCTCGCCGGGGTTCGGCCGTCCGGCCCGCAGGGCGGGGGCGGCGAATCCGGTGTCCACGTCGGTCATGTGTTTTATCCTTGCTGGCAACAAAATCGGCCTCGTCGGCGGGAACGCCGATCCGGTTTTTGTGGCTCAGGCAACATAATTTCGTGCGAACGGCACTGTCAACGGGTTGTCCGCTGACTTTGCGGTAACCCGTCCGGACTACACCCGAACGGGTGGAACGTCGCGAGAGGACGTGACACTTCCGGTGCGCGCGAATGGTGTGCGCGTGACAACTTTTCAGCGGGCCCGATCGTCGGTTGTCAGCCGCGTGACGACGTCGTCGAGGGTCAGCCGGGCGGGCGCGGTCTCCGAGAGGAACTCGTTGATCAGGGCGCAGAACCGGTCCGGGTCGGCCACGTGCGGAAAGTGTTTCACGTTTTCCAGTACGGTCAAGCGGCTGTCCGGCAGCAACGCGGCCGTCCGGCGCCCGTGCGCCACCGGGATGAGCGGGTCGCGGGCGCCCCAGACCAGCAGTACCGGCACCGCTTCGGCCAGGTAGAGCTTGTCCACGGCGCTCGCGCGCTGGCCGCGCAGGTCGATCAGGCTGCGCGCGATGAACAGGAACGCCCGCCGTCGCGCGGGGTCGGCCAGCGAGCCGAAATGCCGGGCGAGTTCCCGGGTTTCGGGCTTGAGTGACCCACCGAACCGACGTCCCAGACGCGCTGCCGCCCGCGCGAGGGCGAGCGTCACCCGGTTGACGGCGAGGGCCATTGTGGCCGGTGCGCCCGGCAGGGCGGCGGCCCGCAGCACCGGGCTCACCTCCGGCCCGAGGCCGGCGCTGCCGACCAGCACCAGCCGGTTGCACATTTCCGGGAACTGGTAGGCGAACTGCAGTGCGATGCCCCCGCCGAGCGAGTGCCCGACGACGGTCGCGTGCCGCACGCCGGACACGGCGAGGACGTCCCGCACGGTGCTCGCCATCGCGCCGAGGCCGTAGTCCGCGCGCGGTGCCTCGGATTCGCCGTGGCCGGGCAGATCGGGCGCCAGCACGCGGCGGCCCAGCGCGGCGCACCGCGCCAGAACCGGCGCCCAGGTTTCGGCGCTGCCGGCGATCCCGTGCAGCAGCACGACCGCTTCGTCGCCGTCGCCCGCGGGCGGCAGGTGCTCGTGCAGCCGGATGCGACGGCCGTGCAGGGTGAGGGTCTTGACGGTCATGGGCGGCCTTTCTCGCGGACCCGAAATTAGGGCATCCGGCGGCCGCCGCGGATGTGGTGAACACCACCGCCGGGGAATCACGGACGGGCGTGACAAGAAGGATTGCGGAAACGCGGCGGCGTGTGCGGGTTTCCGCGGCGTCACCGGGAATGCGTATCGACATTCCGGTGGTATCCGGTAATCCTCGGGGCATGGTCGCAATGACGCACCGGACGCGCTGATGTCCTGCCGCGCGAGTTTCCATTTCGTTCCCCAGGGGCCGGCGCCGGGCCCGCGGTGGCCGGGCCGCCGGCCGTGGCGGCGGGTGCTGCCGATGCCGGTGCGCGCGCTGGACCGCGTGGTCAGGGCGCAGGGGCACGGCTCGGGTGGGCCTGTGTGGCTCGGTGAGCCCGGCACCGTGGCGCGGGCGGGCTGAAGCCGCGCGGCCCATCGGCAGCGGTCGGCGCCGTCAGCCCTCCGGGGGCCGGTGGGCGCGCATCAGCCGTTGCGCGCGCAGGGCCAGCTGCATGCCCAGCCGGTCGTCGGCGTCCTTGAGGCGGTCTCCGAACAGCTCCTCCAGCTGGCGCAGGCGGTTGCGGACCGTCTGCGGGTGCACGCCGAGGCGCTGCGCGATCTCAGGCGCACCTCCGCGCGTCTCGAGCCAGGCCAGCAGGGTTTCGCTCAGCCGTTCGCGCTGCTTCTCGCTCAGCGAAGCGAACGGGTCCAGGCTCTGCCGGGCCAGCTCGGCCGCCAGGAAGTCCTCCGCCAGCAGCCAGAGCGTCGCGAGGTGGTCGCGGCACCAGATGATCGGGCCGGGGACGTCCGGGCCGGACAGCAGCAGCGCCCGCCGCGCCGTGCGCAGCGCCGCCGGGGCGTCGGCCAGCGGCACCGTCGGGGAGACCGCCGCCCGCCAGCCGTCGAGCTTGGCCGCCAGGGGGGCCAGGTCGGCGTCCGGGTCGCGGGTCAGCAGGTACGGCTCGGGACCGTCGAGGTCGGCCAGGACGCCGTCGCCGAGCAGGTCGGCGGGGAAGTCCGCCGCGTCGGGGCCGCGTTCGAGGGCCACCATCGCCGCCGTCTCCGGCAGCGGCCAGCCCGCCCCGCCCGCCAAGCCCGCGATGCTGCTCGCCGCGCCTTCCGGGGCGCCGGCGATGAGCTCCAGCAGGCGCCTCCGCCGGACCGGGACGGCGCCCTCGGCCTCGGCCTGCGCCTGCTGGTACCCCTCGATCGCGGTGGCGCACAGCTCGTCGACGTAGGCGAAGATCGCCTCCGCGGCGACCGAGATGACGGCCGGGTCGACGCCGGCGGCGACCACCGCCGGGTGCATCGCTCGCCAGGCCACCCGGGCCCCGACCGTGGCGCTGTCCTGCAGCGCGTCGAGGTTGCGGCCTTCGGTGAACTCGATCCGGCCGCGGCCGCGGTAGAACTCGATCCAGTGCTCGTGGGCCAGCGCCGGATCGCCCATCGAGTCGACGCAGTGCTGCACCGCGAACTCGACGCTCTTCACCAGGACCTTGCCGAACACGCCCTTCAGCGGCTGGCCGTAGGCCGGCACCGTGCGCTGCACCTCCTGGATCATCGAGGCCGCCGCGTGCCCGACGTGCGGGCGCAACCCCGCGCCGAGCGCGCGCGGCAGCGAGGCCAGCAGGCGAAAGCTGCGGTACTCGACCACCAATCCCCCTTCGAGTTCTGCGCCGAGCGTATCCGACGCAGGTGTCACTGAAAAATCAACGACTGGTTCCCTGAAAGGGTGACGCGGGTCAGTCCTTTTGACACGGACGGGTGGGCGTCCTACGCTCCGTGTCAGTATTTTCGGGGCGCCCATTCCCAGTGGAGGACTGAATTCCCCATGCGCGGTTCCGCTGCCTCGGACAGTTCCGTGTGGTCCCGGCTGCCGCAGAAGCTCGGCGACGCGGTCCGTCCGCGGATCCCGGAGATCGCCCGGGCCTGCGTCGACGCGATCGCCGCCGAGATTCCGGAATATTCCTCGAGATTCGCCGACGGACCCGGCCGCGCGAGCGCGATCGAGCTGGCGCGGCGCGGGATCGAGCGGGACGTCGACCGCGTCGGCACGCCCGCGCTGTGGCAGGCCGACCGGCTGGCCGGGTTCCGCGGCCACGGGCGAGACGCGTTCCACAGTGGTCTCAGCCGCGAAGCCGTGCAGGCGGCCGTGCGCGTGTCGAGCCGGGTCACCTGGCGGTGGATCGCCGACATCGCGCGGGAAGCTGGCCTCTCCGGTGACGTCCTGTACGGCGCCGCCGAGGGGATGTTCGCCGACGTCGAGACGTCGATGACGGCCGTCGCGGAGGGGTACAGCGCCGCGGAGGCCGCGGTGTCCGGCACGGGCGAACGGCACCGCCGCCTGCTGCGCGCGCTGCTCGGCGGCCGGGCATTCGCCGCCGAGCCGTTCCCGGCCGAGACAGCCAACGAGGTGGACGGCCTGGCGGCGGCCGGGCCGCCGCTGCCCGAGCGGCTCGCGGCGGTGGCGTTCCGCGCGCTGCCGGGTGCCCCGGAGTTCCCGCCGGACCTGCTGCCGGAGCACGTCCCGGCCGACCCGGCCGGCGACCCGCCGGCGGCCCTCACCCCGGCCCCGGACGTGGACTTGATCGGCTTGACGGGACTGCCCCCGGGCTGGACGGCGGCGGTCGGCCCGCTGGTCCCGCCGGCCCAGGCGCCGGAGTCGTTCCGGGTCGCCCGGCGCGCGGTCGACCTGGCCGCCCGCGGCCTCCTCGACGCACCGGGCCCGGTGATCTGGTGCCGCGACCACGTGACGACGCTGTTGCTGCTCGCGGACGAGTTCCTGGTCGCCCAGCTGGCCTCGACGACGCTGGAGCCGCTGGCGGGGTTGTCCGGGCGCCGCCGCGAGCAGCTGGCGGAGACGTTACTGGCGCTGGTCCGGACCCGCGGGAGCGCACCCGAGCTGGGACGGCTGCTCGACCTCCACCCGCAGACGATCCGGGCGAGGCTCAAGAAGCTGGGTGAGTTGTTCGGCGAGAAACTGGACGACCCGGCCGAGCGGCTGCGGCTGGAGCTGGCATTGCTGGCGGAGCGGGCCCTGCCGGACCGCGGCTGACCGGCCCGGGCCGTACCTGGACGGACGACTCGCGTACCCAGCCGGACGACTCGCGTGCCTGGACGGACGACTCGCGTACCCAGGCGGACGACTCGCGTACCTGGACGGACGACTCGGGTGCCTTGGCCCTTCTTCGCAAAAGGCGCGAGAGGCGCCTGTTCCGGCTCTAGGCTGCCGGACATGACCGGATTGCTCACCGAGCGCCTGCGGCAGGCCTCCGACAACGCTGTCGCCCTGTGGAGCACCCTCGCCCGCGCCCGCGGGGACGACGTCCTCGACCACCCCGCCTTCACCGCCATCGACGGCCGCCGGTTCCGGATCATGCTGCGGACCGCCGCGCCCGGCGACGACGCCGTCCGGGAACTGACCGCGCTCGCCGAGGCCCGCCGGGCGGACGGGCGGACCGTCGTCGTCGAGGATCCCTTCCAGGTGCTCGATCTGACGGAACTCGGGATGGCCGCCGGGCAGCTGCCGGTGATGGCCCGCGAGCCCGGTCCCGTCCCCGCGCCCGCGGACGTCGAGCGGGTCGGCACCGTCGCCGGGCTGGCCGCGGTCGAAGAGCTCGTCGTGCACGGCTTTCCGCTGGAGGAGTACCAGCCCTACCGCCCCGCCACCGTCTTCCCGCCCGGGCTCCTCGACCAGGCCACGGCGTTCTTCCGCAAGGACACCCAGGGCGCCTGCCTCACCATGGCCCACGGCGGTGCCGGCGGCGTCTACTGGGTGACCACCCGGCCCGAACACCGCTCGAAGGGTGTCGGGCGCGCGCTGATGCACGCGGTGCTACGGCACTTCGACGACCTGCCCGTCACGCTGACCGCCTCGCGGTCCGGCCGGCCGCTCTACGACAAGCTCGGGTTCGTCACCCTCGGCGACGCCAACTGGTGGCGCTGACGGGAACACCCACCGCCGGTAGCCGAACCAGCGGAACGCCGTGCCCGCCAGGGTGCCCAGCAGCATCCCGGCGACGAAGTCCGCGATTTCCTGGGTCAGGTACGCGACGTGCGGGACCGACAGGTGCAGCACGTACCGCGACACCAGCGCCGGCACGAGGTTCACGGCCACCGCGCCCGCGTTGACCGCGAGGAACAGCGTCGCCTCGCGCACCCGGCCGAGCCCGCCGCGGCCCGCGAACGACCAGCGGCTCGACAGCAGGTACGCGAACGCCGTCGAGACGACCGTGGCGATCGCGAGGGCCGTCACCGGCTTCTCACGGAACACGGTGAGCTTCAGGCTGTAGTCGCCCAGTAGGGTGACCCCGTACGCGGCCAGGCCGACGACGGCGAAGCGGAGCAGCTCTCGCGGCTCGGGCATGGTTCCTCCAGGTGACGCCGGACAGGGTGGAGGTCTTCGATGGCACGCACAGGCGGTGAGGGCGAACTCCCCTCGGTCGCCGAACTGGTGAACCTTTCGCAGACGAAGCCGCTGATGATCCGCGGTGAACTCGACGCGAAGCTCGCCGAAGAGGCGACCGCCGAACCCGAGCGCACCCTCGATCCGCTGGCCGTCCTCGACGCCGAGCTGGCGGCCGGGGAACCGGAAGAGGACGAGCGGCCGCGGGACGCGCCGCCCGCCGACCGGTCCCGCCGCGCGAAGCCGTACGTCCTCGCCGCGGGCGCGGCCGTCGGGCTCGGGCTGGCCGCCGTCGTGCTGCTCCAGCCGCACCAGGTGGGCGGGACCGCCGTGCCACCGCCCGGCGCCCCCGCCCCGGTCGTGCCGCCGCCGACCTCCGGCGAAGCCGTGGAGACGATGAGCGCCTCCGCCGCCGCGCCGCCGCTCACCGCCGAGGTCCGGCACACCACGCCCGAGACCACCAGCGCGCCGGCCGGTGCCGGGCGCAAGCCCGCACCGGCTCAGCCGCCGGCGCCCGCCTCGACGTCGGCGTCGCCGCAAGACCAGTGGCGCGAGTACGTCAGCTCGGTGATCAGCTCGTGGCAGCAGCACCCCCGCGGCGGCCGGAACCGCTGATCAGCAGCTCGCCGTGGCCGGCTTCCCGGCGATCCGGTCCTTCACGAAGGCCAGGACGTCGGCGTTGCCGGTGTAGACCAGCGTGATGTGGTCGGTGTCGTAGGTCTTCCACGTCTCCTGGACCCCGGCCGCGCAGTACGCCTTGTGCAGGCTGTCGGCCTGCGCGAACTGCACCAGCTGGTCACCGGTCGCGTGGTAGAGGAACACCGGCACCCGCGGCGGGGTCCCGCCGAGCTTGTTCTCGGTCAGCCGCGCCACCCACGCGGGCTTGATGTAGCCCGGGCCGGTCGTGTAGTCCGCGATCTTCTGGTTCGCGTACGTCGTCAGCAGCTCGAACGTGCACGCGCTCTGCTTCATCTCGGCCAGCTTCGCCCGGCCGTTGTCGCTGAGGAACGAGTCCAGCTGCAGTTCGGGATAAGCCTGGTCGAGGCCGAGCAGCGCGTAGGCGAACACGCCAAAGCCGGACTTGCCGTCGAGCTGCAGTGTCACCTGGACCAGGTCGGCCGGCACGCCGCCGGCCGCGATCCCGACGAGGTTCAGTTCCGGCGCGTACGACGGCTGCAGCTCGCCCGCCCACGCCGCGGCGCCGCCACCCTGGGAGTACCCGCGGAAGACGACTTTCGCCGACGCCGACAGCCCGGCCGCGCCGAGCCGCTGGGCCGCGCGGACCGCGTCGATCACCGCGGAACCTTCGGACCGGCCCACGACGTACGTCGTCTTCGGCGCCGGCTGGTAGCCCTCGTAGTCCGGGACGGCGACGGCGTACCCCGCGTCGAGCAGGTCGTCGAGACCGGGTTGTTCGTAGAAGGCGCCGATGCCGATCATCGCCGACGGCGTGCAGGCGAACGCCGGGCCGTGCGTGCCAGGTGCGAACGCGACGATCGGCGCCGTCGCGCGGTCGGCGGTCTTCGGCACCAGCACCGTGCCGGTGACCGCGTCGGGCTGCCCCAGCGCGTTCGTCGACAGGTACATGACCTGCCACGCGTCGACCGACGCCGTGCGCGGGCCGGCGTTCGACGGCCGCCACCGGATCACGTCACCGGGTTTGCCCGCCGGCAACGGCGACGGCGGTACGTAGAACGCGTCGTCGAAGGGACCCGGCGCGGGCGTGGCGGCGGCGGCCGCGGGCGCGAAGGCCGTGGTGAAGACCAGTGCCACCAGCGTGGCGAGCACGCGGCGGGCGGTCACGCGCCGGTCCCGTAGACGCGCTTGCAGGTCGCGGACTCGCTGAAGGCCAGGTTCAGCTCGGGATTCGCCTTGAGGTCCTTGATCGGGCCCTCCGGGTCGGCGAGCTGCCCCATGGTCGAGTCGGCTTCCGAGATGACCTTGCGCAGGCTGGGCTGGTCGGTCACCTGCGCCTGTTCCATCCGGGTCTTCGTCTCGGCGAGCTTGGTCTTCGTCTCGGTGAGGGTGCCGGTCGCCTTGTCCACAGCGGACTGTCCATCCGGGACCGGGGGGACGCCGGCGCCGCGCAGGCCACCGGCCATGTCGTCGAGGGCCGAGCCCAGGCGGCCCAGGAAGTCCACCATCGCGTCCCGGGTCTTCACCGGGTCGGCGTCGTCGACGGACGGCGGCTGCGAGAGCTTCGCCGAGCCCGCGGCCACGCCGGTGCACACCTTGTCGACCCAGGCGAGCGCCGCGGGGTCGGCGTGCCGGCCCGGGTCGGGCGGGGTGTCCGAAGCGCACGCGGCGCACGACAGAAGCGCGGACGCCGACATCACGAGCACCGCGCTGTGCATTCTTTTCATGGGTTTCGAAGCTACGCGCCACGCTCACGCGCGAGCAAGAACGGAATGGCGGGTTGGCACGTGCGTCAACATTGCGGCACCTGGATTTGTTACGCGTGTCAGCGGTTCGAAGGTGGCGCTGTGCTGGGGAAACCTTCCCTGCCCTGCTAGGAACCCGGCGGGGGTGGCGTGCCGGGATGACAATTTGCGGTGCCGATGTGACCTTTTTGCCGAAAGCCCTTGATCGGTGCCATCCGCGCTCGTTAGCTTACGTTCCGGTCGCGATTGAAGGCTGTGTCTTTCAAAGAATGCGCCGCCGTTTCGTATCACTGTTGATACACGGAAGGACCATCGTGAATCACCCAAGAGGCAAGAAGAAGACGGTCGCGGCCGCCGCGGCCGCGGGTGCGGTGGGGCTCATCGCCACCGCGCTCGTCGCCGGGGCGCAGACCAGCGCCGCCGACCCGATTTCGCTGACGCTGAACTACCACTGCACCTTCCCGCTGGTGGGTTCCCAGTCGCTGAAGGTGGTGATCAACACCGACCTGCCGACCACGGTGAACACCGGGCAGCCGACCGGCGCGTTCGACATCAAGGCCGTGTCCACCATCAACGCGGACACCGTCAGCGGCCTGAGCCTGATCGGCGCCACGACGCTGGAAGGCACCGCCACCGCCGCCGCGACCGTCGCGGCGCCGAGCCTCAACCTGCCGGTCAGCGTCCCGATCACGCTGGACAAGACGAACATCCCGGCGTCCGGTGAGATGAACATCAACGCCGCCGGCAAGACGCCGTCGCTGACGTTCACCCAGGCCGGCCAGGCGAAGATCACGGTGGGCGACCTGAACCTCAAGGTCACCCCGCGCAAGGCCGACGGCTCGGTCACCGGCATCACGCCGGACGGCACGATCGACGCGCCCTGCACGCAGGACAGCGGGCAGAACAACACCCTCGCCACGATCACCATCAACGGCGGTGGCGGGACGACGACCCCGCCGGTCACGACCCCGCCGGTCACCACGCCGCCGACGACGACCACGCCGCCGGTGACGACCCCGCCCACCACCACCCCGCCGGGCGGGGGCATCAAGTACTCCTTCGGCATCACCGGGCAGACCGCGCTGAAGTCGCTCGGCAGCACCGCGCCGATCACCGGCTCGTTCGACGCCGACGTCAACCTGTCGGCCAAGACGTTCACCGGGAACCTGCAGCTGAACCCGACGCACACCGACTTCAAGCTGTTCGGCTTCCTGCAGGGCAGCTCGGACGTCAAGGTCGTGCAGAACGGCCCGCAGACCGGTGAGCTGGTGGGCACCGGCTTCAAGGCGCACATCAAGTTCGACACGTTCCTCACCACGGTCAACCTGTTCGGCATCCCGATCAGCACCGACCCGAAGTGCGGCACGGTCAGCTCCTCGACGAGCGAGATGACCACCGGCGCCGACTTCGACCTGCTCAAGGGCGGGAAGCTGGCGGGCACCTACTCGCTGTCCGCGCTGCAGAACTGCGGTTCGTTCAACGACATCATCAGCGCGTTCGCCAAGAGCGACGGCAACTCGCTGGACCTGGTGCTCACCAAGAAGTGACCGAGTCTGCCGGCCCCCGTCGCGCTGCGGCGGGGGCCGGTGCCATGCCCCTCCAGATGGGAGAGCCCGTGCGGAAAGCCCGGTCGTTGCTCGCGGCGGGCCTCGCCTGCTTGCTCGCGTCCGCCGTCGCCACGCCGGCCCAGGCGTCGACGCCGGTCACCAAGAAGCTCAGCTACACCTGCCCGTTCCCGTTGATCGGGCTGCAGAAGCTGGACGTGGCGATCACCGCGTCGTTCGACGTGCCCTCCGCGCCCGGCGGGACGTTCACGACGGCGGATCTCGCGGTGTCGGTGACCGTGCCGGACAAGTCCACCCGAGGCCTGGCCCTGGTCGGCGCGGCGAGCATCGAAGGGACGGCGTCCGCAGGGGTGACGCTGGCCAACGGCCCGCTGACGCTGCCGCTGAGCCTCCCGCTGACGGTGGCGAAGACCGCGCTGCCGCCTTCGGGGGCGTTCACCACGCAGGCGTCCGGCTCGGTGCCGCCGGTCCGGCTGCCGAACGCGGGGAAGACGACCCTCACGATCGGCGGCTTCAGCACCCGGCTGACGCCGAAGAAGGCCGACGGCTCGTTCACCGGGCTGGGCTCGTTCACCTCGGACTGCACCCTCGACGCCGGCCAGGACCCGGTGCTGCTGAGTTTCGACCTCGGCGGCACGCCGGCCCAGCACCGCTACGCCGTGGCCGGGTCGACGGCGCTGAAGGCGCTGGGCGCGACCGCCCCGCTCACCGGCTCCTTCGCGGCCGGGCCGGAGTTCGCCACGGCGTTCGACGAGACCAGTGCGGACTTCCACGCGTTCGGGTTCGTCCCCGGCCGCGCGGACCTGCGGTTCACGCCGGACGGCCCGCAGACCGGCGAACTCGGCGACGGCGGCTTCGTCGCGCACTCGACGTTCGCGCTGGCCCTGCCGCAGGTGACGCTCTTCGGGCTGCCGGTCGCCGGCGCGGGCTGCCGGGCGAGCGCGCCCATCCCGGTCGACCTGCGGACCGGCAGCGGCTTCGCCCTGGCGACGGGCGGCCCGGTCACCGGCACCTACACGATCCCGCCGTTGACCGGCTGCGGTGCGTTCACCGCGTACCTGAGTTCCCTGGTGCAGGGCGAGGGGAACACGTTCGCCCTGACGTTGACCGCCCGCTGACCGCTGGTCACTTCCCGCCGGTAGTACGTGGGGGATGCGTCGGACCACTGCGGGGATTCTGGTCGTCGTCACGCTGCTCGCCACCGCCGCGCCCGGGGAGGGGTGACGCGCACCCAGCTCGCCGACGCGATCGCGGCGTACCGGACCACCGCGGGCGAGCCGCTGAAGCGGCCGAAGCCGTCGTGAAGGACGTCCGGCGGCGGACGACCGGATCCTTGAGTTCGACCAGGACCTCCCCGGCACCGGGGTCGCGTACTCGGCGGCCGCGGCGATCGACGGCGCCATCACCAGCGTCTCCGGGCTGCAGGCCGACACGCGCGCCTTCGCGACGAGCTACGCCGACCAGGTCACCCGCGACTGGCAGGCGTACGTCCCCGCCGAGGACAGCGGCCGCCCCTTGTTCTGAGCGTCAGCCGAACCGTTATCGACCCGGTGTCACATCGGGGTGCTATAAAACGCTACCCCGATGGGACCGGTTTCACCGCTGTAGGCGGCCGTGACCGGTGCCGCTAGGGTTGATCGTCTGGATTGCTGGCTCAAGAGCAGCCGAACGGGAGACGCCGGTGACCGCCGCGCTCGACTCATCGTGGGATCCCCGCACGCGCCTGCGGGTGCTGCTGATCGAGGACGACGACGGCGACGCCCTGCTGGTCGAAGAGATGCTGGCGGACACGTCCGTGCCGTACGCGCTGGAACGCGTCCAAACGCTCACCGCCGCGCTCGACGGCCCGCTCACCGCCGACTGCGTCGTGCTCGACCTGCAGCTGCCCGACGCGATGGGGCTGAGCGGGCTGACCAAGCTCGGGCAGCACGCGCCGGGTGTCGCGGTGGTCGTCCTGACCGGGCAGCACGACCAGGCCACCGGGGTCGCCGCGGTCGCGGCCGGCGCGCAGGACTACCTCGTCAAGGACCAGGTCGACGGCCCGCTGCTGGTGAAAGCGCTGCGCTTCGCCCGCGAACGCAAGCGCGCCGAGCAGGTCGAGCAGCAGTTCCTCCAGCAGCAGCTGCTCGCGCGGGAGAACGCGCGGCTCGAACGCGGCCTGCTGCCCAGCCCGCTGCTGCGCGACCCCCACCTCGACCTCGCCGCCCGCTACCGGCCCGGCCGCAACGGCTCCCTGCTCGGCGGCGACTTCTACGACGCGATCGAGCTCGCCGACGGCACGGTGCACATGATGATCGGCGACGTCTGCGGCCACGGCCCGGACGAAGCCGCGCTCGGCGTCGCGCTGCGGATCGCGTGGCGCTCGCTCGTGATGGCCGGCCTGCCGATGGCCGACGTGCTGAGCATGGTCGAGCGGGTCCTGGTGCACGAGCGGATCGAGCCGCTGTTCGCCACCGTCTGCATGGTCGTCGTCGCGCCGGACCGAAGATCGCTGCGGCTCTCACTGGCCGGGCACCTGCCGCCGCTGCTGCTCACGCCGGGGGACGGGCACCTGCTCTCCGGGGAACGCCTCGGCGTCCCGCTCGGCGTCGTCGAAGGAGCCAAGTGGGACGCGCTGGAGGTTCCGCTGGAGCCGGGGTGGTCGCTGCTGCTGTACACCGACGGCGTGTTCGAGGGGCGCGTCGGTGCCGGGTCCGAACGGCTGGGCCACGAGCGGATGGCCGCCCTCGTACTCGACATCAAGCGGGAAACCGGTCTCCACCACCGGGGCTTGCTCGACGAGCTGATCGCCCGCGCCGAACGGCTCAACGCCGGCCCGCTCGACGACGACGTCGCCCTCGCCCTGCTCAGCCACGACCCGGAAGCCGAGGCCCATGAGCGTTGACGCACCCGGCTGGCCGATCCGCCGCCGGCTGGCGCTGCTCGCCGCCGTCGAGACCGTGCTGCTGGTCGCCGCGCTGGTCGCCGGCGGGATCGCGCTGCACAGCCTCACCGAGGCGCGCACGCGTCTGCTCGACGTGATCGCACCCCAGCGCCTGGCCGCCATCCAGCTGTCCACCGCGCTGCTGAACCAGGAGAGCGGGGTCCGCGGCTACCAGCTCGGCCGGCAGCCGGTGTTCCTGGTGCCCTACACCGACGGGGTTCGGTCGCAGGCCGACGCGGTCGCGCAGCTGCGGCAGCTCGGCGCGGCCCCGGGCACCCGGATCGGCGACGACCTCGAAGCCGTGCTGCGGGCGGCCTCCGCCTGGCAGGACGCGGCCGCGCCGACCATCGCCGCCGACGCGCCGCCGGTCACCGCGGACCAGGTCGAGCGCGGCCGGACGCTGTTCGTCGACGTGCGCAGGGCACTGGACGCCCAGCTCGACCACCTGGTCGCGGTCCGCGACACCGGCCGCGCCGAACTGGACGCGGCGGCGAGTTTCCTGAACGCGATGTCCGTGGTCGTCGCCGTGCTCGTGCTGCTGCTGTTCGCGATGCTGTTCTTCGGCCTGCGGCGGGTCGTCACCCGGCCGATCCTGCGGCTGGCCGGCGAGGTCCGCCGGGTCGCCGACGCCGACGTCCACAGCCCGGTGCACGGGAGCGGGCCGCGGGAGATCGCCCAGCTCGGCGCCGACGTCGAGGCGATGCGGCAGCGCATCCTCGACGAGGTCGCCGAGCTCGAGCAGGCGCACGCCCTGCTGGACCGGCGCACGCGCGAGGCGGAAGAGTCCAACGCGCTGCTGGACCGGCGTACGCGCGAGGCGGAGGAAACCAACGCCATGCTCGACCGGCGCACGCGCGAGCTGGAGCGGTCCAACGCCGATCTGGAGCAGTTCGCCTACGTCGCTTCGCACGACCTGCAGGAGCCGCTGCGGAAGGTGGCCAGCTTCTGCCAGCTGCTCCAGCGGCGGTACCAGGGCCTGCTCGACGAGCGCGGCGAGCAGTACATCGAGTACGCCGTCGACGGCGCGAAGCGGATGCAGATCCTGATCAACGACCTGCTGGCGTTCTCCCGGGTCGGCCGGAAGCCGGGCGAGCACGTCGTGGCCGACGCGGGTGCGCTGGTCGACGACGCGGTCGCGAACCTGGAGGTCGCCCTCTCGCTCAGCGGCGGCAAGGTCTCCCGCGGCGACCTGCCCGAAGTGCGCGTCGAGCCGGCGCTGATGACGGCGGTGTTCCAGAACCTCATCGGCAACGCGCTGAAGTTCAAGGGCGAGACACCGCCGGAAGTCCGGGTCACCGCGGAACGCGACGGCGACGACTGGGTGTTCTCCGTGGTGGACAACGGGATCGGCATCGACGCGGAGTACGCCGAGCGGGTGTTCGCGCTGTTCCAGCGGCTGCACACGCGGTCGGCGTACCCGGGCACCGGGATCGGCCTGGCCCTGTGCCGCCGGATCGTCGAGTACCACGGCGGCCGGATCTGGCTCGACACCGAGGCCGCGGACACCACGTTCCGCTTCACCCTGCCGGCCCGCGAGGACCCGGCTCTCGAGGACCCCGCTCTCGAAGCTCCGGCTCACCAGGACGAGGTGCCCGCATGACGCAGGAGCCGGTTCCGATCGACATCCTGCTCGTCGAGGACGACCCCGGTGACGTGCTGATGACCCGGGAAGCGTTCGCGCACCACAAGATCCGCAACCCGCTGCACGTCGCGGAGGACGGCGTCGAAGCGCTGCGGTTCCTGAAGCGCGAAGAGCCGTTCGGAGCGGCGCCGCGGCCGGGGCTGATCCTGCTCGACCTCAACCTGCCCCGCAAGGACGGCCGGGAACTGCTCGGCGAGATCAAGCAGGACCCCGGGCTGCGCACGATCCCGGTGGTCGTGCTGACCACGTCCGAAGCCGAGGAGGACATCCTGCGCAGCTATGAACTGCACGCCAACGCCTACGTCACCAAGCCGGTCGACTTCGAGAAGTTCGTCGAAGTGGTCCGGAAGATCGACGACTTCTGGGTCACGGTGGTGCAGCTCCCGCACCGGTAGCCGTTTGGCGGGGAGTCGGGCACCATGGGACGCCGTGACCCCTTCGACACCGGACCTGCCCGCCACCGAGCTGGCGGTGACCCTCGACTGGCGGGGCCGGGCCGCGGTGCTGGCCGTCGCGGGCGAGATCGACCTGGTCAGCGCGCCGGAATTCGGGGAAGTCGTCGACGTGGTGCTGGCCCGCGGGCCGGAGAAGCTGGTGGTCGATCTGCGCGAGGTGACGTTCTTCTGCTCGGCGGGGCTGCAGGTGCTCGCGGCGGCCCACCGCAGGCTGGCCGAGCGCGCGTTGTGCGTGGTGAGCGATTCCCCGGTGACGTCGGGCCCGCTGAAGACGACCGGGCTCGACACGTGGATCGGCGTCCATTCGACCGTCGCCGAAGCACTCCGGTGAGGCGGGCGCGGATGCCGGAACCGTTCCGCTGCCACGGCGTGCCCGCGACCCCCGGCGCCCTCCGCCGCCTGCGGCACGACCTGATGTCGTGGGTGCTGGCGGCGGGGGTCGACGAGGACCGGGCGGGCGACATCGTGCTGGCCAGTTACGAAGCGCTGGCGAACGTGGCCGACCACGCCTACGACGGCGGAGAGCCCGGAGTGGTCGACGTCGACGCGGCGGCGTACGCCGACCGGCTCGAAGTGGTGATCACCGACCACGGGCAGTGGCGCACCCCGGTGCCCGACCCCCGGCCGGTTTCGTTGCGCGGCCGGGGGTTGCTGCTGCTGCGGGCGAGCGCCGACCGCGCGGACATCAAGTCCGGTGATTCGGGGACCGTCGTGACCCTGACCTGGGACCTGAACACAGTCAAGCCCTGACCCTCCCGCCCGCGCTCCCCGCCCCCGAAGCCGAGGGCGGGGAGCGCCGGTGGGGCCGTCAGCCGTGGACCACGGCTCCGGTCTTCGGGTCGAGGGTGACCTTCCGGGCCTGCGGCCACCAGAAGTCGAACATCCCGTTGAGCGAATTGGCGCGCGCGTCGAACGACGTGTCGCCGATCCGGCCGGTGAACCAGTTGTCCTCGATGAACTTCAGCACCGACGTCTGGTCCGTGAGCGTGTGGTCGACGTGGTTCACCTTGCTGAACGGCGAAACCACCAGCAGCGGCAGCCGCGGGCCGTAGCCGCAGCGGTCCGCGTAGCCGCCCAGCGTCGTCGGCTTGGCCGTGCACACCGCCTGGTCCTGCGAAGCGTCGTGCGAGCCGTTGAGGATCGGCGACTTCTGGTGGTCGTACCAGCCGTCCGAGTCGTCGTACGCCAGCACGATCGCCGTCGAGCGCCAGTCCGGGGACTGCTGGATCTTGTTGATCTCGCCGACCACGAACTGCTGCTCGTCCAGCGGGTCCGAGTAGCCCGCGTGGCCGTCCTGGTACTCCGGTGCCTTCAGGAAGCTCACCGCGGGCATCGAGCCGGCCTTCAGCGCGTCGTTGAAGTCGGCGATGTCGTACTGGTGGTTCGCGCGGTCGGTCTGGCCGATCGCCTGCACCGACGACGGCGCGAGGTGCTTCGGGTTCGCCGTCGACGGGTAGTACTGGAACGGCTCGTGGTGCGGGCTGTAGTCGACGACCGCGTTGCCGCCGATGTTCTGGTGGGTCTGGCCGCAGACCGCGTACCCGTTGGCCGTGCCCGTCGGGCGGAAGCCACCCTGGAACCAGCCCCACGTCACGTGGCGCTGGTTGAGCAGGTCGCCGATGTTGCGGCCGTGCATGGTGGCCAGGTTGTCCTTGCTCGTGTGGTTCTTGCCCGAGCAGTCGTCCCACGCCGGGTCGGGGTCGTTGATCATCGTGCCGACGCCGTTCACGTCCGGCGACTGCACGGCGTAGGCGTCGCTGACCGGTTCGTGCGTCACCGGGTCGACGGCCTGGACGCCGTGGGTGTTGCCCGAGATCAGGTCGATCGCTCCCGGGCTGGACGGGCCGAACACCGTGTTGAACGAGTTGTCGTTCAGCGCGTAGTGCTGGGCGTAGTTCCACATGCCGGTGACGGTGTTGCCGTCGTAGTAGTCCATGACCAGGCCGGGCTCGCCGAACAGGATCGGCTGGCCGGTGCACTTGTCCGTCTCGGTCTTCTCGACGAACTTGTCCATCTTGCCGCCGTTGAACGCGGCCTGCTCGGCACCGTAGTTGTGGTTCTGGTCACAGGTCAGCGCCTGCTGGGGTGTGAGCCGCTTCGGGTTGTACGCGTTGGGGTTGTCGGTCAGCAGCTGGTGGTCCAGGCCGTTGACCTTCGGGGTGCCGTGCGCGGCGGTGAACGGGGTGCCGTCGGTGTTGGCCGCGTTCGGGTAGGTGCCGAAGTAGTGGTCGAACGAGATGTTCTCGCCGAAGATGACGACGACGTGCTTGATCGGCGTCGAGGTCGGGATCCAGTGCGCGGGGAACAGGTTCAGCGGCTGGGCGTCCGCGGTGGTCGCCGCGGAGCCGGTGACGACGGCCAGCGTGGCGACCGAGGCGAGGGCCCCGGCGCCGAGCAGGCCACGCCGCCGCCGTCGGTTCTTTCTGTCCACAGTGGAGTCCTTTCGTGGTGGGGTTCGCTTACGCGAGCAGGGAGCGCCCGAAGTGGTCGTCCGGGCCGGTGACGCCCGGCAGCGCGAAGAAGTAGCCGCCGCCGAACGGGGAGATGTAGTCGGTCAGGGGGTCGCCGGCCAGGCGCGTCTGGACGGCCTCGAACTGGCGCTCCAGGTCCTGCTGGTAGCAGACGAACAGCAGGCCCATGTCCAGGTTGCCGTTGCTGTCGACGCCGCGGTCGTAGTTCACCGCGCGGCGCAGGATCCGGCTGGCGTCGGTCTCCGGGGTGCGCGGGTTCGCCTTCCGGATGTGGCTGGTCAGCGGGATGACGGTGCCGACCGGGTCGTCGGCGTACCGGGGGACGTCGGTTTCCGCGGTGCCGTCGAGAGGGGCGCCGGTGTCGCGGCGGCGGCCGAACATGTTCTCCTGCTCGGCCAGCGAGACACGGTCCCAGAACTCGACCAGCATCCGGATCAGCCGGATGACCTGGTAGCTGCCGCCCGCGGTCCACGCGGGCTCGCCGTGCGTCCACACCAGACTGTCCACTTCGGAGCCGGTGGGGTTGGCGGTGCCGTCCTTGAAGCCCATCAGGTTGCGCGGCGTGCCTTCCGGCCGGGGCGGGGAGCTGAAGCCGTTGAGCTTCCAGCGCAGCTGCATGCCACCGCGCGTGGCGCGCGCGATGTCCCGCAGCGCGTGCAGGACGGTGTCGGTGTCGTTCGCGGAGAGGAGCAGGCTCAGGTCGCCGTGGCACTGGGCGGGGTCGAGGGCGTCGTCGGGGAACGTCGTCATCGGCTTCAGCTTGGCGGGCTTGAGTTTCGCGAGCCCGTACCGGTCGTCGAAGAGGCTCGCGCCGACGCCGAGGATGACGCCGAGGTCGCTGCCGGGCACGACGGGCCCGAGGACGCCGGAGTCGGCGGGCGGCGCGGTGATCCCGAGCGCGGCGGGCGCCCCGCCGGTGGTGAGGAACCGGGCCCGGTCGGTGATGGCGCGGAAGAGCTCGGTGAGTTCGGCCTTGGACTCGGCGACGGCGTCGAACGAGGCGACGACGGTCTGCGTCGGCGGTTTGCGGAGGATGGCCGCCTGGTGGGGACCGTGGAAGGGCACGGCCGAGGTGCTGTCGGTGACGGCGGAGGAAGCGCCGAGCCCGGCCCCGGCGGCCACGGTGAGCCCGGCGCCCATCGCGGCCCGGCGGAGGAAGGAACGGCGGGGGAGCCCGGTTCCGGCGCGGTCGGCGGCCGGTTCGGGCGGTGAGTCCGGCCTGGTCACGAGACCCTCCTCGGCTCGGCGATCGCCGCGATCGGGGCCAGCAGCTCCGTCAGTTCGCTCACGTCCGCATTGAGTTTTTGCCGCTGCTGCAGGCTCAGTTCCGCCGGCCGGATCCACGTGCCGTCCGGGCGGTGGGCCGCGTCCAGCGCCTTCTGCGTGCGGTCCAGCCAGCTGTCCACCTTGGACAGATCCGGATACCTCGGTGTCAGCAGCGGCCGCAGGACGTCCAGGACCGCGCGGGTGCCGTCGAGGTTCGCACGGGCCGTGGCGAGGTTCGTGCCGCTGCCGTAGTCGGTGCGGCCGGTCAGTTCGAACTGCAGCGTGTTCTCCATGATCTCGTGCGCGCGCAGCCCGAGGTCGTTCCCGTCGACCTGGCTGTCGGCGAAGGACGTCTGCAGCGCGCGGGCGTCGGTGTCGAGCTGGTCGGCCACGGCAGCGAGCGCGCCCAGGTCCTCGCCGTGCCAAAGGCCCTGCTCCAGGCGGTGGAAGCCGGTGAAACCGGGGTCGGCCGAGCCGCCCGGCAGCCCGTCGGCGGTGCCGTTGAGCGCCCCGTCGGAGTCACCGAACGCGTCGTAGGCCGCGCCCAGCCGCTCGTACGCCAGGTGGGCGGTCAGCCACGCCGCCTGGCTCGCGGCGCGGTCGCCGCCGTGGACGGTGTTCTTCAGGGCGTCCGTGTTCGCGACCAGCTCGCCCAGACCCGTCGAGACGTGCTGTTGGTAGGCCTTGAGCGGCCCGAGCAGGTCGTCGTGCGTCACCGGCGCGACGCCCGGCCCGGTCCGCTCGGCGCCGCCGGTGATCCGCACGGCCGGCCCGACGATCGCGCCCGCGTCCTCGGGCAGGCAGCGGAACGCGTAGCTGCCGTTGCCCAGGTTCACCTGCAGCGGCCGGGTCGTCGCCGCGCCGAGGCCCTCGACCTCGCCGTAGAGCACGCCGGTCGCCGGGTCGATCAGATCGACCTCGGCCGTCACCGACCCGGTGTTGTGCAGGCGGAACGTCTGCGGTCCGGGCTTCGGATCCGTCCAGCCGGTGCCGCACGCCGAGCGCGAGACCGCGATCTCGGGGTCGACGGCGGCCGCGTCACCCGGCCAGAACGCGACGACGGCGCCCGCCGCGGCGGCCACGACCACGGCCACCACGATCCAGCGGGTACGCACTGACCCCGGCACGCGCACTCTCCCGTCACTCGATCGGACCATCATCGGTCACGGATTATGCGAGCCTAACGCCCGGAAAACCGCATCGGATCCGATCGAAAGAGGGAAGTTCACCCGGACTTCAGCCGGGCGCCCACGAAACGGGGAGGATTCAGACGTATCAGGGTGCCAGATCTGTCTTGTTCGGGAGATTCGACCGGTTGGCCGAGGTCACGGCAGGGGCGAACCGGTCTCCAGCAGCGTCTTCAGGCTGGACAGCAGCGCGGGCCAGCCCTGGCTGCACATCTCCAGCGTCGTGCTGCCGGGGTCGAAACCGTCGTGGAGCACGGTCAGCTTCACCATTTTCCCGTGCGGTTCGATGGTGAACGTGACTTTGGTCCGGCTTTCCTGCCGCAGTTTCCGCAACGTCCCTTCGTCGATGCCGTTGGCTTTTGCCCACTCCGCGGTGAAGGTGTGCCAGGTGTAAGAAAGCCGCCGGTGCGGTTCCGATTCGAGCACGACCTGTTCGGGATCGCTCGTTTCGGCGCCCCGTTCGGTCCACGTCATCGGTGAACCCGTTTTCCAGTCGGTTTCGAAGGACACGCCCCAATACCGGCTCGTGAAGGCCGGATCGGTAAGCGCTTGCCAGAGTTTCTCCGGCGTGGTGTCGATGTAGGTGGTGTAGGCGAAATCGTTCATCGGTGCGGACTCCAGTGCTCGTTTGAGATCGGCCAGCGCGCCGGCCCGCCGTCGGTCGTAGCGGGTCATCCAGCGCTCGGCGATCGCGTTGATCGGCGCCGCGTCGAGGTGGTGCAGCTTCTCCCGGCCGCGCCAGGTCGTCGTGATCAGCCCGGCCGCCTCGAGCACGGCCAGGTGCTTGCTCACCGACTGGCGGGCCATGGCCAGCCCCGCGCACAGCTCGCGCAGGGTCTGGCCGTTGCGCTCGTTGAGCACGTTCAGAAGCTGACGGCGGCTCGGGTCGGCCAGCGCCTTGAAGACCTCGTCCATCGCGCCTTCCCGTCGACATGCAGCCGTCTGGCTGCCTTTGACGATAGGCAGCCGTGCGGGTGCATGTCAACCGGGGATCACCGGAAGCGGATCACCGTGATGCTCGCGAGGACGAAGAACACGAGGATGACCAGCGTGCCGGTCTGCCCGCCGGAGGAGCGGGTCACGACCTGGTCGACGGCGCCGGTCAGCCGCACGCCGCACTCGGCGACCACCGTGTGCCGCCCGGCCTCGATGCGGGTGAACTCGACCGGCGCGGTGAAGGCGCCGGAGCCGTCGGTGTAGGCGGTGCCGACCTCGGTGCCGTCCGACACCAGCGTCACCATCCGGCTCGGCTGGCAGCCCTTCCCGGACGCCGAGAGCGTCTCGCCGGGCTTGATGCTCGGCCGGTCGAGGACCAGGTCGCCGGGCTTCGGTGTCGTGCTGGACGTCGTGGAGGTGCCGGGCGTGGCCGTCGGGGTCGTCGGGGTCGTCGTCGGCGGCGCGCTGGTGGTGGTCGGCGGAGTGGTGGTGGTCGTCGGCTTGGCCGGGGTCGTGGTGGTGCCCGGCCGGGTCGGGGGCGTGGTGGTCGCCGGCCGGGGCGGCGTGGTCGTGGCCGGCGGCGGGGACGTGGGGGTCGGCGTCGCGGTCACGGTGAACCGGCTCGCCGCGCTGAGCGGTCCGCCGGTCCGGGCGTTGGTGCACGTGCCGGTGACCGGGTAGGTGCCGGGCTGGGCGCCGCCGGGCACGATCGCCGCGACCGTGCCGCTCGTCTGGTCGAGGGTCGCGTTCGCCGACCACATCGGCGTGCCGTTCCAGGAAAAGGTGACCGGCCCTTTGCACGGGTAGAAACTCCAGGAAATAGTGAAGGAGCTTCCGGCCGGACCACTCGACGGTTTCAAACCAACCGACGATGTGTATTGTGCGTTCGCCGTGCCTGCCGCCGTGAGCAGAAGCAACGTTCCGGCCACGGCGCCGAAAAACAGCCGAACCACGAATCGCATTGGGACGTCCCTCCCCGGTGTGTGCTCGCTGTAGCATTCCGGACCAGTCGGATAACGCAAGTAGGGGATGCCCAATGGGACGTGTCATCGCGGCGGGGGTTGCGTTGGGTTTGTGCGCGGTGCTGCTGGGCGCCCCACCGGCCTCGGCCCAATCCGGCTCGCTCAAGCTGCAGGTGTCGATCGACAAGCAGCCGATCGAGGACGCCACGGTCCCGGTCGATCCGGCGCACCAGATCGAGCTGCAGGTCGTGGCGACCAACCCCGGCAACGCGCCGGTGAAGGTCCGCAGCGTGCGGCTCTCGGGCGTCGCCCTCGCGTTGACGTTCTTCGCCTACGACACGACCGCGCCCTTCGAGGTGCCGGCCCGCGGCTCGGCGTCCCGGACGTTCGTCCTCGACCTCGGTGACCTGGCCGGGCAGGCGACCGGGCTGCTCCCGTCGTCGGTCGAGCTGCTCGACGCCGGGCGCGGCACGCTCGGCGAGGCGACGACGGTCGCCGACGTCCGCGGCTCCTTCTGGTCGGTCTACGGCGTCTTCGGCCTGGCGATGCTCGGGCTGACCGTCCTCGCCTGGGTGACCGCGCTGCTGGCGCTGGCCCGGCACCGGCTGGCGCCCAACCGCTGGCGCCGCGGCGTGCGGTTCCTGCCCGCCGGGTTCGGCACCGGCCTGGTCGCGGTGATCAGCCTGTCGGTGCTGCGCCTGGTCCCGCCCGAGCCGGCGATCGAGGTCCCGGTGGTGCTCGGCGCGGCGGCGATCGCGTTCCTGCTCGGTTACCTGACCCCGCACCCGGCACCACCCGCGGTGACCGAGAGCGACACCACGGTCAAGCTCCCGCTGCCCTCGACGCAGGAATTCACCCGATGAGCGCACCGGCCGAGCTGGTCGCCGCCCTGCCGCAGTACGACATCGGGGCGTCGATCGGCGAGGGCGGCATGGGCGTCGTGTTCGCCGGCGTGCACCGGACGCTGGGCCGCAGCGTCGCGATCAAGCAGCTGCCGTGGGACGTGCTCAACCACGCGGCGAGCAGCGAGCTCTTCGACCGCGAGGCGCGGGTGCTCGCCAGCCTGGACCACCCGCACATCGTCCCGGTGTACGACTACGTCCGCACCGGTCGCGAGCACCTGCTGGTGATGGAGCGGCTCGACGGCGGAACGGTGCACAGCCGCTTCCACGGCGGCGGCGTCAGCGGCGAGCAGGCCTGCGCGATCGGGCTGGCGATGCTGGCCGGGCTGCACGCGGCGCACCGGGCGGGCGTGCTGCACCTCGACGTCAAGCCGCGGAACCTGCTGTTCAGCACGCAGGGCGTCATGAAGGTGGCCGACTTCGGCATCGCCAGGGTGATCAGCGAGGGCGCCACGTTGGTGACGCACGGCGGCGAGATCCTGGGAACACCGGCGTACATCGCCCCGGAGCAGGCGATGGGCAACGCGCTGAGCCCGGCGGCCGACGTGTACGCAGCCGGGACGGTGCTGTACGAGCTGCTCTCCGGCCGTCTGCCGTTCGACAACACCCGCGGCGCGATCAGCATGATGCGCCAGCACATGTTCACCGACCCGCAGCCGATCGCCGGGGTACCGGTGCCGATCGCGGGGGTGGTGATGCGCAGCCTGGCCCGCGAGCTGGACGCGCGCTACCGGGAGGCGGAGTCGTTCGCGGCGGACCTCGCCGCGGCGGCGACGGTGGTCTACGGGTCCGGGTGGCTGGAGCGGGCCGGGGTGCCGGTGCTGCACCTGACGCCCCGGGTGATTTCGGGCCTCAATTCGGCAACCGCACCGGCGCCGCCGGCGGAGGCCCGGACGCGCCCGGTGCGGCAGCCGGGAGCGACGCTGGTGGGAGCGGTCGCCGAGGTGGGCGATCCGGGCCGGGCCGGTGGGCCGGGCGCTGGTGCGGGCGGCGCCGAGGGCGGTGCCGGGTGGCCGGGTGTGCCTGCCGATGGTTCCGGTGCTTCCCAAGCCGTCGTGGTGTGGCTGCGGCTGGCCGCCGCGGCGGCCGCGATCGTGCTCGTCGTGCTCGCGCTGCTCAACCCCGCGCGGCTGCCGCACCCGGCGTCGGCCCCGCTGAACCTCGGGGGCGCCTCTGTCTCGGCGCCGGTCGAGGTGGACCTCAGCAAGCCGCTGGTCCTGACCGGGGCCGGCAACCCCGGCCGGGTGGCGCTCGACCTGTCCGCCGCCGGGATTCCGCTCGGGTCCGCGGCCACCGAGGCGAAACCCGGCGGCAACGGCTTCACCGCCGAACTCACCCTGCCGGGGATCGCCCGGTGGATCGTCGGCGGCGCCGTCACGGCGGAGGTGCGGACCGGTTCGTCCACGCAGACGTTCACGCTGATCACCAGCCAGCACCCGCTGGCCAGCGCGCTGGGCGCGGGCAGTCTAATCCTGGCGCTGTTCGCCCTCGCCTACCTCGAGTCGGGGCTGCGCACGATCCGCAACGGCCACCGCTGGCGGGGCGCGGCGGCCGGCGGGCCGGTGCTGGGCCTCCTGTTCGGCGCCGCGGTGTGGCTGTGCGTGTCGGTGCTGCGCGTGCACGAGCCGTCACCGGGGTTCGGGGCCGGGTGTGCGGTGGCGGGCGCGGTCGCGGCCGGGCTGGTCGTCGCGGCAGCGCGGCGCCGGGCGTCCACAGTGGTCAGTCGACCATCCGGACGGTGACGTGCGGGCTGTAGCTCTTGCGCCGGCTCCACCCCTGTTCGGCGCACAGGCTCAGCTGGATCGCGCGATCGGCGGGCGCCCAGTAGCCGGTGCGGACGAAGTAGCCCTCCATCGTGTTCAGCGCACCGAGGCTCTTGCGCGCCGAGCACATCTCCCAGCCCCACTGGCGCCCGGACTTCTCGACGCCATTGCGGCGCACGGAGATCCGGGGATTGCCGACCGCGCGGATGTCGGCGTCGCCCTCGGTGACGTAGACGACGCCGTCGATCTTGTAGAACCGGTTGTTGTCCAGCAGGGCCACCTGACCGGAGAGGGTGATCCCGACCCGGGCGCCTTCGTCGCCCGTGAGTGTCCAATCGAGACAGAATTCCTGGACCGGAAGTTCCAGCGACTGGGTCATGACGAGGTTCCCCTGTTCTCACTGAGCGTCCCTTCCAGAAGATAAGGATTTTCCGGACGCCGGGAAGGGCTCGGCGCGATCTTCACCCGAAGCGGTTCCGGACGTCGATGGCTTGCGGCGCACGGGTTTCAGGCGATGGGGCACGGCGGGTGACCGCCAGCGTTCCGGCCGGGTGGTCTTCGGCGCACGGATGGTGGTCCGTCACTGTGCGTGAGTTGAAGGTAAAGGAACCATTACCTTCGCCGGAGCGTTGGCGGGGCATGAGCGAGCCCACTGTCATCGAGCTCGGCCCGCGCGACCTGCTCGTCGTGGCGGGGCTGCCCGGAGCGGGCAAGACGACCATGCTCCACCACGCCGCGGCGGGGCTGCCGGTGCTGGACTCCGACCAGGTGCGGGAGAGACTCGGGGCGGTGGTCCCGCCGGCGGTGCCGTACCGGTGTTACCGGCCGGTGGTGCACGCGTGGCACCGCCTGCGGATCGTGGGCCGCGCGCTCGGCGAGGACGGCCCGCTCGTGGTCCACGAGCCGTCGACCCGGGCGTCGACGCGCGCCCTGCTCGCGCTGGTCGGGGTGTTGAGCGGGCGGTCGGTGCGGTTGCTGTTCCTCGACGTGCCGGCGGAGGTCGCGCTGGCGGGGCAGCGGAGCCGCGGGCGGGTGGTGCGGCCGCGGTCGTTCGCGCGGCACGTGCGGCGGGTGGGGAAGTGGCGGGAGGAGCTGCTGGCGGATCGGGTGCCGGTGGGGTGGCGGAGCGTGCAGGTGGTCGATCGGGTGGGGGCGGCTCGGACTCGGTTGGTGGCCACGCTGGTGGTGGGCTGTTGAGGTGGTCGTCTTTTGGTGAGCCGCTGGGGCGCTGAGCGGCTGGGGCGTGGGTGGCTGCGCTGCTGAGGGGGTGAGCGGCTGACCGATCTTGAGCTGCCTTGGCTTTCCGTCGACTTTTCCACCGACCCGAACGCCGGATTGTTCAACGGCCGGCACGCCGCGTCAAGGCGGGAAAGCGTGCCTTGACCCGGCGTGCCGGCCGCTGATGCGGCTGCGTATCGGGTCGGCAGGGGGGGTGTGCTCGGGGGCCTGGTCCGTGGGGCTTGCGTTGGCTCGGGTTGTCTTCGGTGTGGCTTCCGGTGCCAGTCTGCCGTGGCTCTTCCCGGCCGGCGGGCGGCTTCCCTCCTTTTGGTCTGGACAATTTACATATTGGTCTAGACAATGGGTCTCTCTCTGACTGGAGGACCCGATGAGGCGTTCCCGACTGTCCGTAACCCTCGCCGCCTTCCTGCTTGCGCTCTCGGGGGTGCTCGTCCTCCCCGCCGAGGCCGCCAACCTTCTCGTCAACCCCGGCTTCGAAGCCGGCTCGGTCTCCGGCTGGACCTGTGCCAACGCCGCCGTCGTGAGCGCGCCCGTCCACTCCGGCAGTCGTGCCCTTGCCGGCACTCCCGTCGGTGCCGATTACGCCCAGTGTGCGCAGACCGTCTCCGTTCAGCCCAACACCACCTACACCGTCTCCGCCTGGGTGCGCGGGAATCCCGTCTACCTCGGCGTCACCGGTGGCCCCTCGACCTGGTCCGGCAACTCGAGTTCCTACAACCAGCTGTCCCTCGCCTTCACCACCGGGAACCAGACCTCCGCCCAGCTCTACCTCCACGGCTGGTACGGCGCCGGTACCTACTACGCCGACGACGTCGTCCTCGACGGGCCCGGCGGCAGTACCCCCGGCACGCCCAGTGCTCCCGGCACCCCGCAAATCACCTCCGCTACGGCCGGCTCCATCGCCCTGAGCTGGGGTGCGAGCGCCGGGACCGTCACCGGGTACCGCGTCTACGAAGGCAGCGCCGTCGTCGCCACCGTCGCCGGGACCAGTGCCACCATCGGTGGACTCGCCGCCTGCACGACCCACAGCTACGCGGTTGCCGCCTACAACTCCGCCGGTGAGTCCCCGAAGAGCGCCGCCGGTACCGGGAGCACCTCCGGCTGCGTCGACACCGGGCTGCCCAAGCACGCCCTCGTCGGGTACCTGCACGCCAGCTTCGCCAACGGGTCCGGCTACGTGCGGATGGCCGACGTTCCCGCTGCCTGGGACATCATCGATCTCGCCTTCGGGGAACCGACCTCCGTCACCTCCGGGGACATCCGCTTCATTCGGTGCCCGGCCACCGAATGCCCGAACGTCGAGAGCGACGCCGACTTCACCGCCGCCATCAAGGCCAAACAGGCGCAGGGCAAGAAGGTCCTCATCTCCATCGGCGGGCAGAACGGCCAGGTCCAGCTGACCACCACCGCCGCGCGGGACAAGTTCGTCAGCTCCGTCTCCGCCATCATCGACAAGTACGGCCTCAACGGCCTCGACGTCGACTTCGAAGGCCACTCGCTGTCGCTCAACGCCGGCGACACCGACTTCCGCAACCCGACCACGCCCGTCATCGTCAACCTGATCTCCGCGCTGAAGACGCTCAAGGCCAAGTACGGCTCGGGGTTCGTGCTCACCATGGCGCCCGAGACGTTCTTCGTGCAGGTCGGCTACCAGTTCTACGGCGGCTCCGGCGCCGGTGACGCGCGGACCGGCGCCTACCTCCCCGTCATCCACGCCCTGCGGGACTCGCTCACCGTGCTGCACGTCCAGGACTACAACTCCGGCCCGGTCATGGGCCTCGACAACCAGTACCACAACATGGGCGGCGCCGAGTTCCACATCGCGATGACCGACATGCTCAAGGCCGGCTTCACCGTCGCGAACACCGGGCAGTTCTTCCCCGGCCTGCGCCCGGACCAGATCGCGATCGGGCTGCCCGCCGCCGTCAGCGCCGGCAACGGCCACACCTCACCCGCCGAAGTTCAGGCTGCGGTGAACTGCCTGGTCAAGGGCAATGGCTGCGGCTCGTACACGCTGCGCGGCGGGACCTCACCCGGCTTCCGCGGGCTGATGACGTGGTCGATCAACTGGGACAAGTACTACAGCTGGGAGTTCCAGAACAGCCACGAGCCGTTCCTGAACGCCCTGCCGTGACCGTCGGCGGTGTGCCCCGCCGCTCCGGTGGGGCACACTGCTCAAGTGGTGAAGCCGCCGGAGGGCGAGTCCGTGCTCTCGCGCGTCGTCCGCATCTTCGAGACGTTCGGGCCGGACACGCCGGCGCTGCGCGTCACCGACATCGCGCGGGGCGCGAACCTGCACGTCGCGACGGCGTCGCGGCTGGTCGAAGAGCTGGTGGGGCACGGCTGGCTGCGGCGTGACTCCGACCGGAAGATCCGCGTGGGCGTCCGGCTGTGGGAGCTGGCGTCCCGCGCCTCGCCGACGCTCGGGCTGCGCGAAGCGGCGATGCCGTTCATGGAGGACCTGCACGCCGTCGTCGGGCACCACACCCAGCTCGCGGTCCTCGAGGACCGCGAGGTGCTGTTCGTCGAGCGGCTCTCGGCGCCCGGCGCGATCGTCAACGTGACCCGGGTGGCCGGGCGGCTGCCGCTGCACGCGTCGTCGTCCGGGCTGGTGCTGCTCGCCCACGCGCCCGCCGACCTGCAGGAACAAGTGCTGGCGGGCCCGCTGGAAGCCTTTCGCCGCACGACGCTGACCGAGCCGGTGCGGCTGCGCCGGTTCCTCGCCGACGTCCGGCGGAACGGCTACGCGTTCTGCGCCGGGTTCATCGACGAAGAGACGACGGGGATCGCCGTGCCGCTGCGCGGGCCGTCCGGCGAGGTGGTCGCGGCGCTGTCGGTGATCGTGCCCAACGACCGGAACGCGCGCACGCAGATCCCGGCGCTGCGGGCCGCGGCGCGCGGCATCTCGCGGGCGATGGGAAATTCCTCTCACTGAATGAGAATGCACTGGTGGCGGGCGGTACCGCCGAGCCATGCTCGGGACTCTGTCGCGGGAAAGGACGTGCTCCAGTGCGCACCCAAGTCGTCATCGTCGGCGCCGGCCCGGCCGGGCTGCTGCTGTCCCACCTGCTCGGTCTCGAAGGCATCGACTCGGTGCTGCTCGAACGGCAGACCGCGGAGTACGTCCAGGCGCGCATCCGCGCCGGCATCCTCGAGGCGGGGACGGTGGAACTCCTGCGGGACGTCGGCCTCGGCGCCCGGCTCGACGTCGAGGGCATGGAGCACCGCGGCATCCACCTGCAGTGGCCGGAGCACCGGCACCACGTCGACTTCACCGGCCTCATCGGACGGTCGGTGACGGTCTACGGGCAGACCGAGGTGACCAAGGACCTGATGGCGGCGCGGGAAAAGGCGGGCCGCCCGGCGTACTACTCGGCCGCCGACGTCACCCTGCACGACGTCACCGGGACGCCGTCGGTGACCTTTGTGGACGATTCCGGTGTCGCGCGGCGGATCGACGCGGACGTCGTGGTCGGCTGCGACGGCTTCCACGGGCCGAGCCGGGCGTCCGTTCCGGAACCGCGGGTCTGGGAGCGGGCGTACCCGTTCGCGTGGCTGGGCGTGCTGGCCGACGTCGCGCCGTCGACGGACGAGCTGATCTACGCCTGGCACCCGGACGGGTTCGCGATGCACAGCATGCGTTCGCCGCGGGTGAGCCGGTTCTACCTGCAGGTGGCGCCGGACGAGGACATCGCGCAGTGGAGCGACGACCGGATCTGGACGGCGCTGTCCGAACGGCTCGGCGTGCCGGGCTGGACGCTGGAGACCGGGACGATCACGGAGAAGAGCGTGCTCCCGATGCGGAGCTTCGTGACGACCCCGATGCGCCACGGAAACCTCTACCTGGCCGGGGATGCGGCGCACATCGTGCCGCCGACGGGGGCGAAGGGGCTGAACCTGGCGGTGGCGGACGTCGCCCTGCTGGCGCGGGCCCTGACGGCGTCGTTCCGCGGTGACGAGCGGCTCGTGGACGCGTACTCGGAGACGGCGTTGCGGCGAGTCTGGCGCTGCACGCACTTCTCGTGGTGGATGACGTCGATGCTGCACCGCCACGGCGACGACTTCGACGCCCAGCTCCAGCTCGCCCAGCTCCACCGCACGGTGACGTCGACGGCCGCGAAGACCGAACTGGCCGAAAACTACGCCGGCCTGCCCCTGTAGCCGATCCTCCCGGTCCGGTCGCACTCTCGCTGACGGCTGTCAGGGCTGAGGTGGCGGCTCGTCTTCCGCGCCGGCGTCCTCACCGGCCGGAGCAGTCTTCGGCAGCCGGACGGTGAACGTCGATCCCGTGTCCACTTCGGACTCGACGGTCACCGTGCCGCCGTGCGCGGCCACGAGGTGGCGGACGATGGCGAGACCGAGCCCGCTGCCACCGGTCTGGCGGCTGCGGGACTTCTCGGCCCGCCAGAACCGGTCGAACACGTGCGGCAGGTCCTCGGCGGCGATGCCGGAGCCGGTGTCCGCCACCGCGAGCGTCACCTCGTCCACAGTGGACGAGACTCGGATCGTCACCCGGCCGCCGGGCGGCGTGTGCCGGATCGCGTTCGTCACCAGGTTGCCGACGACCTGCCGGAGCCGGACCGGGTCGGCCGGCAACGTGGCTTCGCCGAGCGCTTCGACGGTGAGCGTGACACCGCCGGCGACGGCCCGGTCGGCGTGCGCGGCGGCGACGTGGCCGGCCAGCTCCGCCGCGTCGAGGGGCTCGGGGTGCAGGCGCAGCTGCCCGGCGTCGGCTGCGGCGAGGTCCTGCAGGTCGTCGACGATGTGCTGCAGCAGCACGGTCTCCTCGAGCAGCGACGCGCTCAGGGCCCGGTCGAACGGGAGGTGCCCGTCTTCGGCGGCCTCCAGCCGGCCGCGGATGACGTTGAGCGGGTTGCGCAGCTCGTGGGCGATGTCGCTGACCATCGCCTTGCGCTGCTCCTCGATGCGCTCGCGCCGCGCCGTGAGGTCGTTGAACGCGGCGGCGAGGTACCCGACCTCGTCGCGGGACTTCACCGGGGCCGGCCGGTCCTGCTGCGCGGCCTCGGTCAGCGCCCGCAGCGGGCGCGACAGCCGCCGCGCGACGAGCGCGGTCAGCGCGACGGCCAGCACCAGCACGCCACCGGTCACCGCCAGGATCCGGGTGAGGTTCTCCCGCGACAGCGTGAACGTCGGCAGCGGCGACCCGCCAGGGCCGAGCGTGAACAGCAACGCGGGCGGGGCGACGTACGGCGCGAGCTGCTCGCGGCGCGCCGAGTCGAGGCAGTCCTGGACCGGCCGCTGATCGGGGACGTCGAGGACCTCCAGGTCGAGGCCGAGCTTCACCTCTCCGCCGCCCTGGTTCTGCAGGCAGTGGTTGACGGCGTCGTTCAGGCCCGTCAGCGCGGCCTGCTCGGTCGGGGTGGGGACGGCCAGCTCGAAGAGCCCGCACTTGCTCGCGTAGTAGCGGACGGAGAGCGGGTCGAGCCCGGTGAGCTGCGGCCGCCCGCTCGGCGAGTCGCGCACCTGACCGGGCAGGCCGAACTGGGCGAGGCAGGCGGTGGCCTTCCTGGCCACCGCGGCGAGTTCCTCGCGTTCGGGCGGGGGCAGCTTGAACGGGCCGGCGGCGCGCGGGTCGATGCCGCTCGTCCCGGCCTCGGGCAGCAGCACCGGGTCGACGTGCAGGGGGTCGACCGACGCGGTCGCCTTGACCGGCAGGGTGACCGGCGCGCCGCCGGAGTCGCCGAGGACGCGCCGGTCGAGGGTGGTCAGCACGACCCGGCGGCCGGTCTGTTCCGACAGCGCCCGCAGCCGGGGGCCGACCTGGTCCCACGTGTGGTTCACCGCGGCGAAGCCGAGCAGCTCGGTGTAGATCGTCGCGTCGCCGGAGAGGGCCTGGCCCTGCTCCTGCTGGATCGCGCGGGTGGTGGTCTGCACGGCCAGCCACGCGGTCGCCGCGATGGAGGCGAGCGCGATGAGCAGGGAGACGGCGGTGAGCCGGACGACCAGGCTGCGCCGCCTCGGGAAGCTGTGCTGACGCGCCCTCGGCTGAGAAGAGCCCGTCGGGTTAGGCGTCATCTTCCGCCGTCAGCTTGTAGCCGACCCCGAAGACGGTTCGCAGGTGGACGGGCTTCTGCGGGTCCGGCTCGATCTTCTTCCGCAGGTTGAGCACGTGGACGTCGATGATCCGGGTGCTGACGAACCGGTCGTCGCCGCGGGTCAGTTCGAGCAACTGCCGGCGGGTGAACACCCGGCCCGGCTGCCGGATCAGCGTCTCGAGCAGCTGGAACTCGCCCGGCGTCGTCTCCACCGGGCGGCCGCCGACCGACACCTCGTGCCGCACCGGGTCGAGCCGCAGCCGGCCCGCGCGCAACGCGGTGTCGGGCGGCTCGCGGCGTCCGGCGGTCCGCCGCAGCAGCGTCCGGACCCGGGCCATCAGCTCGCGCGGGCTGTACGGCTTGGTCAGGTAGTCGTCGGCGCCGAGGTCGAGGCCGAGCAGCAGGTCGTCCTCGGTGGCGCGGGCGGTGAGCATCAGGACCGCGACGTCGGACTCCTGCCGCAGGATCCGGCAGACGTCGAGGCCGTCGACCTTCGGCATCATCACGTCGAGGACCAGCAGGTCGGGGCGGTCGCGCCGGGCCTCGTCGAGCGCCGCCCGGCCGTCCGCGGCCAGCACCACGGTGTGGCCTTCGCTTTCGAGGTAGAGCCGGAGGACCTCGGCCTGCTTCTCGTCGTCCTCCGCGACCAGTACACGTGCGCACACGGCGTCGAGGGTAGGCGTCCTGACACGGTGGCCACCCGATCCTGACCGGATCTTCACACCTCGGCGCACGAGCCAGGTCTTTGTCAAAGTGTTGACCGCGGTCACGGCGCGCGGAAAGGTCCGATGACAGGGGACGGTCCAGCCTGGGAGGCACCGGTGCGGTTCAGGTTCATGGCGGCGGTGGTCGCGACGGCGGTCATCGGGGCGCCCGCGGTCTCTTCGGCGGCTCCGACAACGATGTCATCACCGCTGGTCGGCGACCCGGCCGCGTACGTCGACCCCCTGGTCGGGACCGGCCGCGGCGGCAGCTCGGTCGGCGAGATCAACAACTTCCCCGGGCCGGCGGCGCCGTTCGGGATGATGCAGTTCTCGCCGGACACGCAGGGCGCGTACGCCGGCTACCAGTACCACAGCGACCAGATCCGGGGGTTCAGCCTCGACCACGCCTCGGTCGGCTGCAACGCGTTCGGCGACGTGCCGATCCTGCCGATCACCGGCGACGTCGGGGCGGCGCCGTGGAACCGCGTCGAGCACTTCACCCACGACGACGAGCAGGCCGAGCCGGGCTACTACGCCGTGACGCTCGCCGACTCGAAGGTGCGGGCGGAGCTGACCGCCACGACCCGCACCGGGCTCGCCGCCTTCACCTTCCCGGCCGGTTCCACGCCACAGGTGCTGGTCAAGGGCGGCGCGAGCCTCGCCGGGAACTCGGCCGCCACCTTGACGATCACCGGTGACCGCGAGGTCAGCGGCTCGGCGACCACCGGCAACTTCTGCGGCAAGCCCAACAAGTACACCGTGTACTACGCCATCACCTTCGACCAGCCGTTCACCGCGCACGGCACCTGGGACGGCTCCAGCGTCAAACCCGGTACCGACAGCGTGGATTCGCCCAAGGCGGGCGCCTACCTGACGTTCGGTTCCGGGACCGTGCACGCCAAGGTGTCGATGTCCTACGTGGGCGTCGACGGCGCGAAGGCCAACACGGCCGCGGAAGTCCCGGGCTGGGACTTCGGTGCCGTCCGCAAGTCCACAAGGGACCAGTGGACACAGGCGCTGGGCAAGATCCGCGTCGCCGGCCGCGACCCGGCCCAGCTCAAGACGTTCTACACCGCGCTGTACCACTCCCTGATGCACCCGAACACGTTCGACGACGCCGACGGGCGCTACGTCGGCTTCGACGATCGGATCCGCACCCTGCCGAAGGGGCGGCACCAGTACGCGAACTTCTCCGACTGGGACACCTACCGCTCGCTCGCGCCACTGCACGCCATGCTCTTCCCGAAGGAAGCGAGCGACATGGCGCAGTCGCTGACCAACGACGCCGTGCAGGGCGGCTGGTGGCCGCGCTGGCCGATGGCGAACGACTACACCGGCCAGATGACCGGCGACAGCTCGGTCGCGCTGATCTCGAACCTGTACGCGTTCGGCGCGCGCGACTTCGACGTCAAGACGGCGCTGAAGTACCTGGTCAAGGGCGCGACCTCGGTCGACGACACGCCCGGCGCGTACCAGGAACGCCGGGGCATCTCGGATTACGTCGCCCGTGGGTACCTGCCCAACAACGACGCTTCGCGCGGCGACCACGCCCGGGTCGGCGCGTCGATCACCCTGGAATGGGCGATCGACGACTTCGCCATCGCGCGGTTCGCGCAGGGCATCGGCGACCGCGACGTCGCCCGCGAGTTCACGAAACGCGGCCAGAACTGGCAGAACATCTTCAACCCGCTCACCGGCTACCTCCAGCCGCGCGGGCAGGACGGCCGCTTCCCGGACGGCCCGGCGTACGTGCCGCCGCCGCCCGGCAAGTTCGGCCAGGACGGCTTCGACGAGGGCAACGCCGCGCAGTACACGTGGCTGGTGCCGCAGGACCCGGCCGGCCTGGTGACGGCGATGGGCGGGCCCGCCGCGGTGGCGTCCCGGCTGGACACCTTCTTCCAGAAGCTGAACGCCGGCCCGAACGAGCCGTACATGTGGGCCGGCAACGAGCCCGACTTCGGCGTGCCGTGGCTGTACAACCACGTCGGGCAGCCGTGGAAGACGCAGCAGGTCGTCCGCGAGATCGCGACGACGCTGTTCAGCGCCACCCCGGACGGCGAGCCGGGCAACGACGACCTCGGCGCGCAGTCGTCGTGGTACGTCTGGGCCGCGCTCGGCATCTACCCGGCCACGCCGGGCACGCCGGACCTGGTCGTGCACAGCCCGCTGTTCGAACGCGCCGTGCTCTCCCTGCCGACCGGCCGGACGATCGACATCCGCGCGCCCAAGGCGTCGGCGGCCACGCCGTACGTCCACGACCTGGCGCTGAACGGCCGGGACTGGGACCGTACGTCCCTGCCCGCCGACACCGCCCGGGACGGTGGACGGCTGGACTTCTCGCTGGCGTCCACTCCGGACAAGCACTGGGCGGCCGGGGCCACCCCACCGTCCTATCGGGACAACGAGAAGCCGTTCCTGGCCTCGGCGGCCAACCAGGTCGTCGTCGAACCGGGCACCGGCGGCGAGGCCACGGTCAGCGCGCAGCGGCTCGGCGGCCACGACCGGGTGCTGGACGTGGCCACGCAGGCCCCGGCCGGGGTCACGGTCACCGGCCCCCGGCAGCTGCGGCTCGACGACCGGACCGGTGGCGGCACCGCGAAGCTGACGGTTTCGGTGGCCGCCGGGACGCCCGAGGGCTACTACCGGGTCCCGGTGACCGTCCGCGGGGGCGCGACGACGGTGCCCGGCTCGGTGATCGTGCTGGTCGCGCCGAAGGACGGGCTGGCCGCGGCGTACGGAGGTGTCGGCGTCTCCGACGACGGCGACGCCGGCTCGGCCGACATCGACGGGGCGGGGAACAGCCTGTCCCGCCAGGCCCTCGCCGCGGCGGGCCTGGTCGGCGGCCGGACGGCCCAGGCAGCCGGCACGTCGTTCGTCTGGCCAGCGGCGCCCGCGGGACGTCCGGACAACGTCGTCCCGGCCGGTCAGACGATCAAGCTGGGCCCGGCCACGCGCCTGTCGTTCATCGGCACGGCCTCGAACGGCGACCACCGGGCCACGGCGACGGTCACCTTCACCGACGGCAGCACCGGGCAGGCCGACCTGTCGTTCGGCGACTGGGTGTTCCCGGGCGGCGGCACGGCCCCGGTGTTCGGCAACACGCTGGTGGCGCGCACGGACCACCGCAACCAGCCGGGCGGCCAGGGCGGCGGGGCGTCGGTCTACGCGACGGCGCCGTTCGACGCCCCGGCCGGGAAGCAGATCGCCGCGGTGACGCTGCCCGCCGACCCGAACCTCCACGTCTTCGCGATCGGCCTCGCCTGATCCGGCCGACGGCGGTCAGCCGGGGGAGCCCACCGCGCAGACCTTGATCGGCGTGGCGTTCGCCGGGTCGAGCGCGTTGCGGACCAGGTGCCAGACGTTCAGGTCGTAGGCCTCGCCGATGTGGCCGACCGGGTCGAGCGGGCAGAAGTCCTGGACGTACTGGTTCCGCACGCCGGGTTCGCGGATGAACGACGTCTCGGTCGGGGTCACCAGCTCGTCGTAGCGCGAGGTGATGATCGTGTAGCCGATGCCGGGCTGGGCGACGGGGCCGGTGTTGAGCGCGACGATCGCGGCGCCGCCGTCCAGTTCGTCGGCGAAGATCGGCAGGCCGATCGTCTTGACGATGGTGTCCCACGTGCTCTTGCCCAGCAGCGTGTAGGCCAGCGTCAGCAGGCCGGAGGCGTTGGCGCCGTGCGTCGGCGGGGCGATCGCGACGACCTTGCCGAGCTCGCTCTGGATGCCCTGCATCTTGGCGAGGTAGATCGACTGCAGCCCGCCTTCGGAGTGGCCGACGACGTCGACCTTCGCCGCGCCGGTGGCCGCGCGGACCTTTTCGACGAACGCCTTGATCTCCAGCGACGACTCCGCGACCGGCTTGAGGCCGCCGGCGAAGGGGAACTGCGGGTAGGCGCCGTAGGTCAGGGAGAAGGTGCAGTAGCCGCGGGCGGCCAGGTCGGCCTGGAGGAAGTTGAGGTCCTCGTAGTAGGTGGCGAAGGTGCCGTGGAGCAGCACGACGGGGTTCGGGTGCGCGGCGCTCGGGCGGCACGCGAAGTCGTTGTTGCCCCCGGCCGCCGCCTGGGCCGGCACCGCCGAGCCGAGCAGCAGCGTGCTCGCCAGGCCGATCGCGGCCAGCCATCGGTTCGTTCCCCGCGCCATTGCAGAGTCCCTTCGTCTGGTTGCTCTGCACAGCATGCGCTTCGCGATCAAGGCTGTCTGCTGGCAAAACGCGCAGAAACTTGCCCTGGCCGTTTGTGCACGGTGACAATACGGCGGTGGATGCCGTCGACGCCCTGTTCCCGCGGGCCGGGGAGATCGCCGCCGCGATGATGGCCCGGTGCGCCGCCGAGATCCCGGCGTACCGGCTGCTGCCGGCGAGCGTGCTGGAGGGCGACCTGGTCGCCAACGCGACGGCGGTGTTCGAGCTGTTCCTGACCACGGTCGCCGAGGACCGGCGGCCGACCGAGGACGAGCTCGCGCTGCCGATCGCGTGGGGCGCCGAGCGGGCCCGTGACGGCCTGCCGCTGGAGGCCGTGCTGAAGATCTACCCCCTGGCCGCCGGCGTCGCGTGGGAGCTGGTGGCCGGTGACCGTGCCCTGCTCGGCGCGCGGATGCTGGACTTCCTCGGCGAGGTGATGCCGCGCGTCGCCGAGGCGTATCTCCGGGAGCGCGACGACCTCGACTGGGAGCGCCGGGAGGACCGGCAGAACCTCGCCGCCAGCCTGCTGGCCGGCCGCCCGGTGCGGCGGCGGGAGCTGGCCGAGAGCTACGACGTCGTCGTGTTCCACCTGCCGTCGCCCACCTCGTCGGCCTCCCGGGCGGCGACGGACCTCTTCCGCGCCGTCCGGTCCGATTTGGACAGTCAACCGGGCGTGCTGGTGACGTTCCAGGGTGACGGCGGCGTGCTGCTGGTGCCGGCGGGGTCCGCGGTGGACGCCGTGGCGGCGCGGGTCGACCGGGTCTGCGGACGGCCGTGCGCCGCGGCCGCGTCCCGGGCTCCCACGCTGGCCGACATCCCGGCCGCGCACTCCGAAGCGGTGGAAATCCTGGCGCTGGCCGAGGGTTTGCACCGCCCGCCGCGGCTCTACCGGCTCGCCGATCTGGCGATCGAGTACCAGCTGGCCCAGCCGGGCCCCGCGCGGGAAGCGCTCGCCGGAGTGCTGTCGCCGCTGGCGGAGCACCCGCACCTGATCGACGCCCTGCGCGCGTTCGTGACGTCGGGCTACAACCGCGGCGAAGCGGCGACGGCGTTGAACATCCACCGCAACACGCTCACCTACCGGCTGGGCCGCGTCCAGCTGATCACCGGCTACGACGCGACCCGCCCGGCGGACGCCCGCCACCTGGCCGCCGCGATGACGGCCTACGACATCAGCCGCCGGCACGGGTGAATTCCACGGGGTAACGCTTGCGTCGCGGTTCCGGGAATGCGTTGCAGAACCCGCCGGGCGGGCGACCCAGGGAGCGGACCCGGAAGAAGGTGATGGCCGTGACCGCGACCAGAATCGCCGTGGCCGCCCTGATCCTGGCGGGTGCGGCCGCGTGCGGAACGCCGGTGGTGGGCGTGCCGGTGGCCGTTCCGGTGACCCCGCAGGCGCCGGTGACGAGCACGGCGACGGTCGCGGTTCCCGCGCCGCAGACGGTTTACGTCCAGCCACCCGTTTCCGCGGCGCCCGCGGAAACCGCGGAGGCGCGCACGGTCGTCGCCTACTACGACGCGCTCAACCGCCACGAATTCGCCACCGCGTGGGCACTCGGCGGCAGCCGCCTGGCCGGCGACGGCGGATACACCCGGTACGTCAACGGGTTCGCGACGACGTCGTGGGACGCGCTGACCGTCACCGATGTCCGCGGCAGCACGGTCTCGGTGGTGCTGGCGGCGGTCCAGACCGACGGCAGCACCCGCACCTTCTCCGGTACCTACACCGTTTCCGGCGGCGTCATCACCGGCAGTCACATGACCCGGACGAAATGAGCCACCCATGCGTGCACTTCGGACAGCCGTCGCCCTTTCAGCCGCGCTCGCCCTCGGCGGGTGCGGGTTGCCGCGGGCGGTTTCCGGCAGCCCGGCCCAGGCTCCCGCGTCCACCGCGACCGTCACCGCACCGGTCATCCCCACCGTCACCGCGCCGGTGCCGCAAACCGTCTTCGTACCACCGCCGCAGACCGTGTACGTCGCCCCGAAGGGGGTGGCCGCCACGAGCCAGTGGTACGCGCAGCCGAGCTGGATCGACGCCCAGCCGTGGATCACCATCACGCCCGCGGCCGGCCAGACGCCGTGCCAGTGGCTGAACGCCCGCGGCTACCCCTACGCGCAGGCGTACGCGGCCTGGGCGCAGAACGGCTTTCCCGCGAGCTGGTCCGCCACCGGCGACGGCTACCCGTGCCAGAAGTCCTACGGCCCGCAGCACTGATCGACCCACGCGCGGACGACCTCGTCCAGTACCTTCAGCGGCAGCTGGCCGCCGCCGAGGACCACGCCGTGGAAGTCCTTCAGGGAGAACGCTTCCCCGAGCCGCTCCTCGGCGAAGCGGCGCAGGCGCAGGATTTCCAGCCGCCCGGTCAGGTAGGCCAGCGCCTGGCCGGGGGACTCGATGTACCGGTCCGTCTCGGACTGCACCTCGACCTCGCTCAGCACGGTGTGCGTGCGAAGGAACTCCACGCACTGTTCGCGCGTCCAGCCCAGCGCGTGCAGGCCGGTGTCGACCACCAGCCGCGCGGCGCGGACCGAATCCTCGGCCACCATGCCGAGCCGCATCAGGTCGTCGGAGAAGAGGCACATCTCGTCGGCGAGCCGTTCGGTGTAGAGCGCCCAGCCCTCGCCGTAGGCGGTGATCATCGCGATCCGCCGCAGCTGCGGCAGGCCGGTCAGCTCCTGCGCCAGCGACTCCGCGAAGTGGTGGCCGGGGACGGCTTCGTGGAAGGCCACGGTCTCGGCGATGAACCGGTCGCGCGTGCGCACCTCGTGGGTGTTGGTGAAGTAGACGCCCGGGCGTGAACCGTCGAGCGCGGGCGGCATGTAGTACGCCGCCGCGGCGACGGGTGCTTCGGCTTCCGGCACCGCCCGGACGACGCACTCGGCGTCCGGCACCCGCGGGAACCAGTCCGGTGCGGCGGCGGTCGCCCTGGCGACGGCGGCGCGCGCGGTCTCCAGCATCTCCTCGGCGTCGCGCCAGCGGAGGCTTTCGTCGCTTCGCAGCCGGCGGCGCACGTCGGCCGGGCGGGTCAGCCCGAACACGCGCCCGCCGAGCTCGGCGTACTCGGCCTCGAGCCCGGCGAGGACGTCGAGGCCCAGCCGGTGCAGCTCTTCGGGGTTGTGGCCGGTGGTCGTGTGCATCCGCACCAGGGCCGCGTAGTGCGCTTCGCCGTCTTCGAGCCAGCAGAGCCCCGGCCGGTCGTCGGGCCGGCCCCGCCCGGCGACTTCGCTCGCGAGGAACTCGCGGTAGCGCGTCAGCGCCGGCCGGACGACCTCGGTCACCAGCCGGTCGCGACGTTCGCCGCGATCCCCGGTCAGCGGCTGGGGAAAGGGCTTCTCCTGCGCCAGAAAGCGGTCGAGGAACGCGATCGCGTGGTGCGTCATGCGCTCCACCGGCGTCCGCCCGGCGCGGAGGCCGGCACCGTGGCGCAGCGCCAGGGCCTCATAGAACGCGGGCATCGCGGCGAGCCGCGTCAGGAAGTCTTCCTCGGCCTGCTCGCCGGACGGCGTGAGCTGCGGCAGGAAGGAGAGGTGGTTCATCCCGATGGCGTACAGCGGGTCGGCGAGGGTGAACTCGACGTCGTTCGCGTCGAGCCGCGCGAGCACGGCCTCCGCTTGCTGCGTGACCACGCCGAGCGTCACACCGTCGGGATCCGCCGAGGCCCGCGCCCGCGCCAGCACGCCGGCGGCCCGCGTCCGCAGCCGGGCATGGCCGGCTTCGCTCGGATCGGGCAGCTCGGCGTCGTGGCCCGGAACACCCGCGAACGTCGCTTCGAGCGGCGTCCAGGTGCCGAGCACGTCCAGGAGTTCGTCGGCGAGCGCGGCCGCTTCGGAGGTCATTCGTCCATCGTGGCGGAAAAGAGACCGGGCGGGGAGGGCGCCGAGGGCGGATTACCGGCCGGTCCGTGGCCTGAGGATGGATCAGGTCGACGAGATCATGCGTGCCTGGGGAAGGTTCGGATGAAAACGAACCGGGCCGGGAGCGGAAGCTCCCGGCCCGGTCGCCGTCAGGTCAAGCTCGAACAGGATCTCGCGTCCGGATCCTGAGCCCCCTTCGGGACCCACCGCACGTTCGCGAACGACGCCTGGAACGCGCCGTCGGTGTAGACCAGGAACGGGGTGTTGATGTGCTCGAAGTCGAGCGCGTTGTTGAAACAGGACACCGGGATCTTCACCGTCGTCTTCGGGCCGCCCGCCAGGTCGGTGAACAGCTTCGTCGCGTTCACCTCGGAGAAGCACGGGTACACGCAGTGCATGCTGATCACCGTCCGGTTGGCCGGTGCCTGCTGCACGGTCGTGTCGAACTCCAGCGCCGCGTCGGCGTTGAGGTAGCCGCGCAGGTCGTTCGTGCCCGCCGTGTTCTGCATGTACAGCTGGGCCGCGCCGGCGCCGGTCCAGGTCGCCTTCAGGCCGTCGCCCTGGACGTTGACGTCGGTCGGGACAACGTTGATCTCGGTGTGGGCCGCCGTGCCGTCCGGGCCGATCACCGTGCCGCCCCAGTTCTCCGCCGAGCCGATCTGGCTGGTGTACGGCGGGACGTCGGTGCGGTCGAAGATCGACAGGTCCTGGGTTGCGGTCCCGCCGCCGCCGCCGGTCGAGGTGCAGGACGCCGGCCCGGAGGTCTCGTCCAGCTGCCCGACCGTCACGCGCTGCCCGGTCTTGAGGCCGTAGCCGAGCTTGAACAGCGGGTCGTAGCCCGGCGACCACGGGTTGAGCGGCGACTGGCACGCGCTCTTCGGCCACGAGTACGACAGCGTGCCCCGGTAGCCGGTGCCGTCCTTGCCCTTGACCAGCATGTCGGCGACGCCGCCGCCCTCGGTGCCGGGCAGCCACGCCGCCACGAACGCGTCGGAGCGGTTGATCTCCTTGTTCATGTACAGCGGGCGGCCGCCGACGTACACGGTGACGACCGGGGTGCCCTTGCCGCTGACCTTGTCCAGCACAGCCAGGTCCTCGGGGTAGAGCTTCGAGGCCTCGAGCGACTTGCGGGTCAGGTCGCCGACACCCTCGGCGTACGGCGTCTCGCCGATGACGGCGATGACCGCGTCGAAGCCCTTCGGGTCGACGTTCCCGGTGGCGTCGAAGGTGACGTTGGCGTCGCCCAGGTTCTGCTTGATGCCGGTCAGGATCGACGTGGCGTTGGGGAAGTCGGCGTTCGTGTTGCCGGTGCCCTGCCAGCTGAGCGTCCAGCCGCCGGTCTGGTTCTGGATGTTGTCGGCGCTCTTGCCGACGACCAGGACCTTCGACGCCGGCTTGAGCGGCAGCACGTTGCCGTTGTTCTTCAGCAGCGTCTGCGACTCGCGGACGGCGTCGCGGGCCAGCCAGTTGTCCTTCAGCGCCTCGTCGGAGTTGGCGTAGGAGCGGTCCGACGGCTTCTGCGACTCGAACAGGCCGTCACGCAGCTTGACGCGCAGGATGCGGGTGACGGCGTCGTCGATGCGCGCCATCGGGATCTGGCCGCTCTGCACCTGGGCGACGGTGTTGGTGATGAACGCCTTCCAGTCGTTCGGCACCATCACGATGTCGATGCCGGCGTTGATCGCCTGCGGGCACGAGGAGTTCGTGCAGCCGGTGACCTGGCCGATGCCGTTCCAGTCGGAGACGACGAGGCCGTCGAAGCCGATCTTGCCCTTGAGGATCTGGTTCAGCGCCTTGTCGCTGCCGTGCAGCTTGCCCTCGTTGATGCCGAGGTCGGCGTTGGTCCAGCTGTTGAACGACACCATCACGGTCTGCGAGCCGGCGGCGAGCGCGCCGTAGTAGCCCTGGCCGTGGATGTTGATCATGTCCGCTTCGGACGAGGGGTTGACGCCCTGGTCCTGGCCGTTGATCGTGCCGCCGTCACCGATGAAGTGCTTGGCGGTGGCGATCACGCCGTTGTAGCCGATGCGCTTGGTGGCGCCGTCCTGGAGGCCGTTGATGGCTTCGAAGCCGTACGCGCGGGTGATGCGCGGGTCCTCGGAGAAGCCTTCGTAGGTGCGGCCCCAGCGGTCGTCCTGGACGACGGCGAGGGTCGGCGAGAAGGCCCAGTCCTGGCCGGTGGCGCGGATCTGCCGGGCGGTGGCGCCGGCGACGTCGCGGACCAGGCACGGGTCGTGCGCGGCACCGAGGCCGATGTTGTGCGGGAAGACGGTGGCGCCGTAGACGTTGTTGTTGCCGTGCACGGCGTCGATGCCCCAGATGACGGGGATCTTCGTGCGGCTGGTCTTGGAGGCGTTCCAGTAGGAGTCGGCGAGGTTCAGCCAGTCCTGCTGGGTGGCGTACTTCTTCCCGCCCGGCCACGAGCCGCCGCCGTTGAGGACCGAGCCGATGGCGTACTGGCGGACCTCGTCGGGGGTGATGGCGGCGATCTCGGGCTGCGTCATCTGCCCGACTTTTTCCTCGAGCGTCATGCCGCTGAGGATTTCGGCGATCCGCTGCTCGTCGCCGGCCTTGCCCTTGAGCCGGCTGTCGACCTTCGGCCAGTCCGCGAGGGTCGGCAGGGTCTTTTCGATCTTGGCGCAGCCGTCCTTGTCCTTGGCGGGCTGGCCGATGACGGGCTGTGGCACTTCGGCTTGAGCCGGCGTCGCCTGGGCGATCCCGCCCAGCAGGCTCAGGCTCATCAGCGTGACGAGCGAACTTCGGCGCGCACGAGACCACGCGCGGGATCTTCTGGCCATGGGGCTGGTCCATTCTGCGATGAACGGCGGACCGGCCGATCCTCACCGGGTGACGGGGAGGCAGTCAAGGGTTTCGATTGTTTGGACGGCCTGTTAATTCTCGACATAAACTAAGAGTCGCTCGGTGGTGGGGCCACGCCTAACGCGTAATGCTGTTGCGGTCAAGGGCACTGGCGGGCAAAGGTTCTGCCCCATGGACGTCCGCCGTGTGGTCTCGCTCGATCCGCTCCTGGCGGCCGGGCACCTGTTCGACGATCCCCCGCGGCCGGACGCCGCCGAGCGCTTCCTCGCCGCCGAAGGCCACCACCTGCTGGTCGCGTACGTGGACGAGGTGCCGGCGGGCATGGTGACCGGCGTGGAGATGACCCACCCGGACAAGGGCACCGAGATGTTCCTGTACGAACTGGGTGTCGAGGCCGCCTTCCGCGGGCAGGGCCTCGGCCGGTCGCTGGTGACGGCGCTGGGGGAACTGGCTCGCGAGCGCGGGTGCTACGGCATGTGGGTCGTCACGGAAGGGGACAACGCCCCGGCGAAGGCGACCTACCGCGCGGCCGGCGGAGTCGCCGAGGAGGGGCAGGCGGTGCTGGTCTGGACGTTCGGCTGAGCGCGCCGCTCAGCTCAGCACCGAGCCCGGCAGTTCCTCGAAGATCAGCCACGTCCGCGTCGACCGCACGCCCTCCAGTGCCTGCAGGCGCTCCAGCACCACGTCCCGCAGCGTCGAGTTGTCCGGCGTCCGGACCAGCAGCAGGATGTCGAAGTCGCCGCCCACCAGGGCCACGTGGTCCACGTACGGGATCTCGTGCAGGTCCGTGGCCATCGTGCGCCAGGACGTCTGCTCCACCGTCACCATGATGTAGGCCGACGTGCCCAGGCCCGCCCGGCGCGGGTCGATCCGCGCGCCGAAGCCCGTGATCACCCCCTCCGCCATCAACCGCTCCAGCCGCGCGTACGCGTTCGTCCGCGAAATGTGCAGGCGCTCCGCCAGCGCGCGCACCGCCAAGCGGCCGTCCGCGGACAGCTCCGCCAGCATCGCCCGGTCGACGTCGTCCAGTGCCGGGACCGTTCGTCCCGGCAGACCCCCGTGAGCCAGGACACCAGTGGACGTTTGGGTGCCATGAGGACCTTCTAAAGGCAGTTTGTCGCTCATTTCCGCCAACCCTTGAACACACCACCGCCGAGAACGACCATTTCAGCATCATATGTCTGGGAGAGGTGGTGCGCGTCATGGCTGTGGAGACCCTGCTGCCGTCCGCTGCCCCCGTGCGGTTCGTCGCCGAAGACGGGAGCCGGGCCGACGAGCACGGCACGTACGGCGAACCCGCGGGAGAACGGCTCAAGGAGGCCTACCGGCTGATGGTCCTGGGCCGCCGGTTCGACGTCCAGGCGACCGCGCTCACCAAGCAGGGCCGTCTCGCCGTCTACCCGTCCAGTGCCGGCCAGGAGGCCTGCCAGGTCGCCGCGGCACTCGCCCTCGAAACCCGGGACTGGCTCTTCCCGACCTACCGCGACTCCGTCGCCCTCGTCGCCCGCGGCCTGAAGCCCGGCGAAGTCCTGACGCTCCTTCGCGGCGACGCGCACTGCGGCTACAACCCGGTCGAGACGCGCGTTGCACCTCAGTGCACTCCGCTGGCGACGCAGACTCTGCACGCCGCCGGGCTGGCGCACGCGATGCAGCGACGCGGCGAAGAGGCTGTCGCGCTCGCGCTCATCGGGGACGGCGCCACCAGCGAAGGCGACTTCCACGAAGCGCTCAACTTCGCGGCCGTCTTCAAGGCGCCCGTCGTGTTCTTCGTGCAGAACAACCGCTTCGCCATCTCGGTGCCCTTCGAAAAGCAGAGCGCCGCGGCCGCGCTGGCGTACAAGGGCATCGGCTACGGCATGCGCTCGGAGCAGGTCGACGGCAACGACGCCGTCGCCGTCCTGGCCGTCCTCGACGACGCGGTGAAGCACGCGCGCGAAGGTAAGGGGCCGGTCCTCGTCGAGGCCCACACCTACCGCATCGACGCCCACACCAACGCCGACGACGCCACCCGCTACCGCGACGCCGGAGAAGTCGCGAAGTGGCGCGAAGCGGACCCGCTCAAGCGGCTCGAAACGTTCCTCAAGAGCCGGAACCTGCTCCACGACACCGAAATCGAGCGGTTCGCGGCGGACGCCGAGGTGTTCGCCCAGTCCGTCCGCGACACCATGAACGCCGAACCCGAACTCGACCCGCTGTCGCTGTTCGACCACGTCTACGCCGAACCCACCCCCCAGCTGCGGCGGCAGCGGGCGGCACTCGAAGCCGAACTGGAGGCCTGATGACGACCACCATGGCGCAGGCCCTCAACGCGGCCCTGCGGGACGCCCTCAAGGACGACGACCGCGTGCTCGTGTTCGGCGAGGACGTCGGCACGCTCGGCGGCGTCTTCCGCGTCACCGACGGCATCACCGCCGACTTCGGCGAGGACCGCTGCTTCGACACCCCGCTCGCCGAGTCCGGCATCGTCGGGTTCGCCGTCGGGATGGCGATGGGCGGGTTCCGGCCGGTCGTCGAGATGCAGTTCGACGCCTTCGCCTACCCCGCGTTCGAGCAGATCACCTCGCACGTGGCGAAGCTGCGCAACCGCACCCGCGGCGCGCTCTCGCTGCCGATGGTCATCCGCGTGCCCTACGCCGGCGGTATCGGCGGCGTCGAGCACCACTGCGACTCCAGCGAGGCCTACTACACGCACACGCCGGGCCTGCGCGTCGTCACGCCGGGCACCGCGCAGGACGCCTACGACCTGCTCCGCGACGCCATCGAGTCGCCGGACCCGGTGGTCTTCCTCGAACCGAAGTGCCGCTACTGGTCGAGCGAAGAGGTCACCTTCACCCGCTCGGGCCCGGCCATGGACCGGGCCGTGGTCCGCCGCCACGGCAAGGACGTCACGCTCATCGCGTACGGCCCGATGGTCGCCACCGCGCTGGAAACCGCCGACGCGGCGAAGGCCGAGGGCTGGGACGTCGAGGTCGTCGACCTGCGCTCGCTGTCGCCGTTCGACGACGAGACCGTCACCGCTTCGGTCCGCCGCACCGGACGGGCGGTGGTGGTCCACGAGGCCGCGGGCTTCGGCGGCTACGGCGCCGAGGTCGTCGCGCGCGTCACCGAGCAGTGCTTCCACCAGCTGCACGCGCCCGTTCTGCGGGTCACCGGGCTCGACATCCCCTACCCGGCACCGAAGCTCGAGCGCCACCAGCTGCCCGACGTCGACCGGATCCTCGACACGATCGCGCGCCTGCAGTGGGACGACACGCCGGTGGTGGCCGGTGCCTGACTTCCTGCTGCCGGACCTCGGTGAAGGCCTGACCGAGGCGGCGATCGTGGACTGGCGGGTCAAGGTCGGCGACACCGTCGACGTCGACCAGGTCGTCGTCGAGGTGGAGACGGCGAAGGCGGCGGTCGAGGTGCCAGTGCCCTTCGCCGGCGTGGTGTCCGCGCTGCACGGCGAGCCGGGGCAGCTGCTGCCGGTCGGCGCGCCGCTGCTGAGCGTCGGCGGGTTCGCCGAGCCCGGCGTCACCGTGTCTGCTCCGTCTTCCGGGAGCGGCAACGTCCTCATCGGCTACGGCACCGCGCCCACCACTCGGCGCAAGCGTGTCCGCCGCGTCGAAGCGCCCGCCCCCCAGGCCAAGGCGCCCGGCGTGATCTCGCCGTTCGTCCGGAAGCTGGCCGCCGACAACGGGATCGACCTCGCGAAGGTCACCGCCACCGGCGCGGACGGCATCATCCGCCGCGCGGACGTCGAAGCGGCGCTGAAGAAGCCGGCCGCGACGGGCAAGCGCATCCCGCTGACCGGGGTGCGCAAGGCCGTCGCCGACAAGCTCACGACGTCCCGGCGGGAGATTCCCGAGGCGACGGTGTGGGTGGACGTCGACGCGAGCGAGCTGGTCGCCGCCCGCGCGGCGTTGAACGCCAAGACCGACCGGCCGGTGAGCCTGCTCGGGCTGATCGCGCGGTTCGCCGTCGCGGGGCTGCGCCGGTACCCCGAGCTGAACTCGCGCGTCGAAGGCGACGAGATCGTGCTGCTGGACAAGATCCACCTCGGGTTCGCCGCGCAGACCGAGCGCGGTCTGGTCGTGCCGGTGGTGCGGGACGCGGGGGAGCTGTCCACCCGGGACCTGTCGGCGGCGATCGGCGAGCGCGCCCGCACGGCCCGGGACGGCAAGCTCGCGCCCGCGGACCTCACCGGCGGCACTTTCACGGTGAACAACTACGGCGTCTTCGGCGTCGACGGCTCGGCCGCGATCATCAACCACCCCGAGGCCGCCATCCTCGGCATCGGCCGGATCATCGACCGGCCGTGGGTGGTCGACGGCGCGCTGGCGGTGCGGAAGATCTGCGAGCTGACGCTGGCCTTCGACCACCGCGTCTGCGACGGCGGCACGGCGGGCGGGTTCCTGCGGTTCGTCGCCGACTGCGTGGAGTCGCCGGTCACCGCACTGGGAGACCTCTGACGACTCACCGGCCGCGTTGGCCGGTGGTGACGGTGGCGGCACCTAAAGTGGTTGCGTGACGACACCGGCCCAGCACGACCGCGATCTGGCGGAGGGACGCGTCGCCCGGCTCAAGCAGGACCTGCGGGACGGGCTCGCGACCCCGCCGGCGGACGTCGAGGAGATGGACGGGCTCGTGGCGACGGCCCACCGGCTGCTCGACGCCGAGCTGGCGTTCGACGAGGCCGAGCGGCGCCTCGCCGACGCCGAGCTCGAGTCCCGGCACGCGGCGACGCAGCGTGCCGTCGTCTGGTTCGCGGCCGCGCCCGTGCTGGTGCCGCTGGCCGCCGCGGCGCTGGTGCTGTTCGAGGTGGTTTCGCCGGCGTGGCTGCTGGTTTTGGTGCCGCTGTTCGGCGCGGGGCTGTGGATCGGCTTCGCGCCGGTCCGCCGGGCCGGCGCCGTGATCCGCGAGCGGACGCGGGCGGCGTGGGCGGGCACTGTCACGGCGTTGGCGCTGGCCGGCGCCTTGCTCCCGTGGGCGGCGGCCGTCGTCCTCACGATCCTGGCGGCGCTGGGCGCCGCGGGCACGGTCGCGCTGCTGTGGCGGGAAAGCCGGATCCCGTGAGCCACGGCTACGCGACCTACGGCGACGATCCCGAGTTCTCGGACGAGTACCTCGAGACCGCCGATCCGGCGCGCCGCGACCTGGACGAGCTGTTCGCGGCGGTCGACGGGCTGCGCGCGGCCGACGACCGCTTGGGTCAGGACGTCGCCGAACTGACCGAGCGGCTCGAAAGCGGCGGCGCGCACCGGCAGCAGGACCGGCTCGACCTGCTCGCCCGGCAGCTGGAACGGCTGCAGCAGCAGGTCCGCGTCCTGGAGCGCGCGGTGCGCGTGGCCGACGGGGTGCCGCAGGCCGACCTGGACGACGTCGGCGCGGAGACGCGGGCGCTCGCGGCCGAGGCGGCGCGGTGGGACGACCTGCACAAGGAGCTCGTCACCAAGGAGCAGCGCGCCCGGTACGCGGAGGAAATCGCGCACCTGGACGCGGTGCGCGGGGCCCTTTCCCGGTGCGACGCCGACCTCCTGGACGTGATCGGGGTCTTGGCGTCGACGGACCGGGCGTCCCGGGCGCGCGGCGACGCGGAGTCAAGGCTGCGCGCGCTGGCGACGCGGCGCCGGACGGTGCTGGACGAGGAGCTCCCGGCCGCTTCGGCCGCGGCGGAGAAGGCACGGCTGGCGTTGCGCGAGGCGGACGCGGTCGAGGCGCGGGTGCTGCCCCAGCTGGAGCGGGCCGAACGGGCGTGGCACGACCTGCAGGTGCGGCTGCGCACCCGGATCACCGACGCACTGGGCTCGAACGTCCTGCTGCCGACCTGGTTCGGGAACGCGCTGGGTGTCGCACCGCCGTCCGGCACATCGGGTGACGCGTGGATCCGGACGGCCGCGTCGGTCCTGGCGTACCGGGTGACGTTCGGGGTCACGGAGCCGGCGCTGCCGCTGGGCCCGCCGGCCCCGGAGGACGCGGACACGACGGAACGCCGCTGGACCTGGCGGGCGAGGCTGGAGTCCGATTTGGACGATCTCGCCCTCTAGCTGCGCTGCCCGGGAAGGCCGGCCGTCCGAGACGATGATCCGCCGCTCGGTTTTCCGGGCACACGGGCGGCCGCCGCGGCGACGGTTTCCAGGTCTTCGTTCGAGAAGCCGGCGCGGCTCAGCACCGCCAGGGATTTGTTCGTTGCCAGCGTGCACAACGCCAGCTCTGCCGCCTGCTGCCCATCGGCCCCCGCCGCCAGCAACGCCTGCTCCAGCATCGCCCGCACACCGTCGATCATGGCGCGGACCATCGCCTGGCCGTCCGCGTCGAGGGCCGGGAACTGCGTGGCCGACACCGTGAGCAGGCAGCCGTCCGGGACCGCCGGGTCGGCGATGCGGTTCAGGGTGACCCGCAGGTAGGCGGCCACCACGGCGCTCGGGCTCGGGTGCGGGCCGGACAACGCGTGCTCGTACAGCGGGTGGTAGGTCTGCACGTACCGCTCGAGGCTTTTGCGGAAGAGGGCGCTCTTGTCGCCGAAGGTGCCGTAGAGCGAGCTCCGGCCCAGGCCCGTGCCCTCCGTCAGGCGGTCGATCGAGGCCTCCGAATAGCCCCAGCGCCAGAAGACGTGCATCGCGCCTCGCAACGCCTCGTCCACGTCGAATTGCTTGCGGCCCGCCATGGTTCAGCAGCCTACACATCTTGCACCGATCGTTCCATCATGCGTAAGGTCCCCGGCATGAGAAGTTGCACCGATCGTTCCAAGATGAGGACGGCGAGCTTGAGTTCGCTGCGGTTGCCCGACGGGTTCACCGACGTCTTCACCAGCCGGTTCGTGGAAGTGAACGGGCTGCGGCTGCACGCGGTCACCGGCGGGGCCGGCCCGCCGCTGCTGCTGGTCGGCGGGTGGCCCCAGACCTGGTACGCCTGGCGGGAGGTGATGCCCGCGCTCGCCCGCGAGCACACCGTCGTCGCCGTCGACTCGCGCGGGGCCGGGCTCTCCGACAAGCCCGACGACGGTTACGACGCCGGCACGCTGGCCGCCGATCTGGTCGCGCTGATGGCCGCGCTCGGGCACGACCGGTTCGACGTGGCCGGCCACGACATCGGCAGGTGGACCGGGTACGCCCTCGCTGCCGACCACCCCGAGCGGGTGGGGCGGCTCGCCGTCGTCGACGCCATCATCCCGGGTATCACGCCGACCCCGCCGGTCTTCAGCCCGGCCGCGGTCAACCAGCGGCTCTGGCACTTCGGCTTCAACCGGCTCACCGACCTCAACGAGGAGCTGGTCCGTGGGCGGGAGCGGCTGTTCTTCGGCTACCAGTTCGCCACCAAGGGCGCCACTCCGGACGCGATCCCCGCGTACGCCGTCGACGTCTACGTCGATGCGATCGTCGCGGATCCTCGCGGGCTGCGGGCGAGCTTCGCGTACTACCGGGCGCTGGACGAGACGATCGCGCAGAACGAGCGGCGGGGGAAGACCCGGCTGACGCTGCCGGTGCTCGCCGTCGGCGGCGCGCGGTACAGCGGCGCGCTGGTCGCCGAGACGATGCGGCCGGTGGCCGGCGATGTCACCGGGGTGGTCCTCGACGATTGCGGTCATTACGTGGCCGAAGAGCAGCCGGCGCGGTTCACCGAGATCCTGCAGGACTTCTTCGGGGGCGAACCGGGAACAGGCGTGCCGCACGGCTGACCCGTTCGGGGCGGAGTACCGCGACGGGCATCACGGGCGATGCCCGTCGCGCGGTGCTCGGAGGGCGGACTCCAGCCGGCGGTGCAGCTCGCCCAGTCGGGTTTTGCCCGGGTTGCCGGGCGGGAACTTCTCCAGCGTTTCGCGCACCTCCGGCGGGGCCTGCGCGAGGGCCCACTCGATCTCCGCCTCCGCGGAACCACCCGCCAGTTCGCACGCCAGTGCCGCCTGCTGGGCCGGGCCCACGATGTGCTTCACCTGGTGAGGTGACGCCAGGGGATGCAAGTACGCGGCCCCGGCCGCGCCGACCGCCGCGCGCGCGGCGGCGGAGGCGACCGGGTCGGCCGTCGCGCCGGCCGCGGCCAGCGCCGCCCAGGCCGCCGTGCGCAGGGCCTTGGTGCGCGGGCCGCCCGCGGCGAACTGCTCGGCCGCGGAGATCGCCTCGCGGGGGCGGGGGTCGGCGGGAACCCGGGATTCGTACAGCGGCAGGGTCCGGGCCGCGCAGGCTGCGGCCCAGCTCGTCAACGCCCGGAGTTCGGCGAGGGTCAGCTCCATGTGGGTGAAGCGTATCCTTGAAAGACCGGTTGAGACTTTCAGACGGTCGCCGGACGGCGCAGGGCCTGGCGCCGCAGGCGGTTGAACAGCTTCGCGTTGTTCAGGGCGAAGACGCCGACCGTCGCGCCGTCCCGCGAGAACGTCGCCACGAACGACGACGACGCCGGGTCGCCGTCCACGAACGAAAGCGTGTCGTCCGGACGGGGGTGCCCGGCCAGCTGCAACGTCCCCGAATACTGGTCCGACCAGACGTATCCGCTCGGTGTGTACGTCCGCGCCGTGTGCCCGGCCAGCAGGTTGGCCACCGCCACCGGCGCCTGCTCGGACGCGTTCGTCCAGTGCTCGTGCCGCCGGCCCCCGTACCGGGCCACGTCGCCCACCGCCACCACCTGGGGCAGGTCCGTGACCAAGCCCGCGTCGGTGTGGACGCCGTTGCCGACCTTCAACCCCGAGCCCGCCAGCCACTCGGTCGCCGGCGTCATCCCGACGCCGGCCACGACCACGTCGGCCGGGACGAGGGAACCGTCGGCCAGGTGGACGCCCGCCGCGTCCATGCCCGTCGCCGAGACGCCGCAGCGCAGGTCCGTGCCGTGCTCGGCGTGCAGCCGGGCACAGACAGCGGCCAGCGAAGGGCCCAGCACCGGCGCCAGGGGAGCGGCCAAGGCCTCCAGGACGACCACGTCCAGCCCCAGTGACCGGCACGTCGAGGCCACCTCGGCGCCGATGAACCCGGCCCCGATGATGACCACGCGCGCCCCGGGCACCAACGCCGCGCGCAGGGCAAGGGCGTCGTCGACCGTCCGCAGCGTGTGGGCGCCTTCGAAGCCCGGCAGCGTGCGCGCCCGGCCGCCGGTGGCGATCACGACGCCGTCCGCGTGCACCGACGTGCCGTCCGACAGCAGCACGCGCCGGTCGGCCGGCTCCAGCGCCGTCGCCCGGACGCCGAGCCGGAAGTCCAGGGCCAGGGACGCCAGGTCACCGGTGTCGAGCAGGTCCAGCGACTCGCGCGAAGCCGTCCCGGCCAGGAAGGCCTTCGACAGCGGCGGCCGGTCGTAGGGCAGGTGCGGCTCGTCGCCGATCAGCACGATCCCGCCGTCGTACCCCTGCGCGCGCAGCTCCTGCGCCGCGCGGACCCCGGCGAGCGAAGCGCCGACGACCGCGACGCGCTTCACGCGGCGTCCTCGTCGGCCACGCCTTGGACGTAGACGACGCCTTCGTCGACGACCACGGCGTACGTGCGCACCGGGTCCTTCGCCGGCAGGCAGGTCGGCATGCCCGTGCGCAGGTCGAACAGCGCCGCGTGCAGCGGGCACTCGACGAAGCAGCCTTCGAGCCAGCCGTCGGCCAGGGAGGCGTCCTGGTGGGTGCACGTGTCGCCGATGGCGTACAGCTCGCCGTCCTCGGTGTGGAACACCGCGATGGCGGGCGGCCCGGGGATCCGGACGGACTCACCGGGGGGCAGTTCGTCCACCGTGCACGCGCGAATCATGGGTCCTCCGAGACTGTTGCGCATAGGGGAACATCAACTGTGATCCGCAACAAAGTCTGAATCCCCCGGAGGACGTCGTCAAGGGGGTACGCCCCGGTAGTTTTCGTTACCGGGTAACGGGTATCCCGGGCACGCCGACGGCCCGTACCGAGGATGGCGGTACGGGCGCGACGACGCCGGAGCTAGTTCTCCCCGTGCCGGTAGAACGGCAGCTTGATCGGGGCGAGCGGGGTGTTGCCGAGGATGAGGTCGGCGGCCTTCTCGGCGGCCATCATCACCGGGGCGTAGATGTTGCCGTTGGTGATGTAGGGCATCACCGACGCGTCGACCACGCGCAGGCCCTCGGTGCCGTGCACCCGCATGGTCTGCGGGTCGACGACGGACTTCTCGTCGACGCCCATCTTGGCCGTGCACGACGGGTGCAGCGCGGTTTCGGCGTCCTTGGCGACCCAGTCGAGGATCTCTTCGTCGGTTTCGACCGACGGTCCCGGGGAGATCTCGCCGCCGTTGAACGGGTCCAGGGCGGACTGGTTGAGGATCTTCCGGGCGACCCGCACGGCCTCGACCCACTCCTTGCGGTCGGTCTCGGTCGACAGGTAGTTGAACTTGATCGCCGGGTGCTGCCGCGGGTCGGTCGAGGTGATCTTCACCGAGCCGCGGGTGTCGGCGTACATCGGGCCGACGTGCACCTGGTAGCCGTGGCCGCCCGTGGGCGACGACCCGTCGTAGCGGATCGCCACCGGCAGGAAGTGGAACATCAGGTTCGGGTACTTCACCTCGTCGTTCGACCGGACGAATCCGCCGCCCTCGAAGTGGTTGGTCGCGGCCGGCCCGGACCGCAGGAACAGCCACTGCGCGCCGATGTAGGGCCGCTTCCACTTCGCCAGCGACGGCTGCATCGACACCGGTTGCTTGCAGGCGTACTGGATGTACACCTCCAGGTGGTCCTGGAGGTTCTCGCCGACGCCCGGCAGGTCCTTCACGACGTCGATACCGAGCTTCTCCAGCTCGGCGGCGTTGCCGACGCCGGAGAGCTGCAGCAGCTGCGGGGTGTTGATCGCGCCGCCGCAGAGGATGATCTCCTTGCCGTACACCTCGCCCGGCACGCCCCGGCCCTGCGCGTACTCGACGCCGACCGCGCGCGTGCCGTCGAAGAGGACCTGCGAGACGAACGCGTGCGTCTTCACCGTGAGGTTCGGCCGGTTCATCACCGGGTGCAGGTAGGCGCCGGCGGCCGACAGCCGCCGTCCTTTCCGGACGTTCCGGTCGAAGGCCGCGAAGCCCTCCTGCCGGTAGCCGTTGACGTCGTCGGTGCGCGGGTAACCCGCTTCCTCGGCGGCGTCGAAGAAGGCCTTGAACAACGGGTTCGACGCCGGGCCGCGCTCCAGCTCCAGCGGACCGTCGTGGCCGCGCCACTGACCGACTGTGCTGTTTGAAGAGCGCGGGTCGTCATCAGCGAGGCAGTTCTCCATCCGGTTGAAGTACGGCAGGCAGTGCGCGTAGTCCCAAGTGGACATCCCGGGGTCGGCGCCCCAGCGCTCGTAGTCCATCGGGTTGCCGCGCTGGAAGATCATCCCGTTGATGCTGGAGGACCCGCCGAGCACCTTGCCGCGCGCGTGGTAGATGCGACGGCGGTTCATGTACGGCTCGGGTTCGCTGCGGTAGCCCCAGTCGTAGAACTTCGACCCGATCGGGAAGGTCAGCGCGGCCGGCATGTGGATGAAGACGTCCCACTTGTAGTCGGACCGCCCCGCCTCCAGGACGAGGACCTTGTTCGATGGGTCGGCCGACAGCCGGTTCGCCAGCGCGCAGCCCGCCGAACCACCGCCGACGATGACGAAGTCGTAGGTTTCGGTGCTCATGCGTCCTCCTAGCCGGGCAGGGTGTCCGGGGCGTTGTCGGGCATGTGTTCGGGGCTGGTGTGCGCGGAGCCCCAGGTGCGGCGCCGGACGTAGAGCATGATCGCACCGATGATCACGATCAGCCCGGTGACGATCACCGCGCCCCACTGGAAGTACCAGTGGTCGGAGCCGTAGACCTCGGCGCGCGGCCAGATCAGGTTGATCGTCATGGCCGCGCCGTAGACCACCGCAACCAGGTTGACCACCGTGCCCCAGCGGCCCAGCTTGAAGTACGGGCCGTGCTCCGGGCGCGGCCAGCCGCCGCGCAGGCGACGGACGAGCATGGGGCCGGTGACCATCAGGTAGGGGATGTAGAACAGGATGATCGCCGTCGAGGTCAGGATGAAGAACGCCCGCTGGTTGCCGAGGTTGATCAGCAGCACGACGACGGTGAGGCCACCGGTCAGCAGCGCCGGCAGCACCGGCGTCTTGGAACGCGGCGACACCTTCGCCATCGCGCGGCTGAACGGCAGGCGGCCGTCGCGCGCCATCGCCCAGGTCATCCGGATCGCCGCGGTCTGCACGGCGAGGCAGCAGACGGTGATCGCGATGGCCGAGCAGATCAGGAAGGCGTCGCCGAGCCCTTCGCCGAGGGTGCTCTTGAGCAGGTAGGGCATGCCGGAGGTGCTGAGCTCCTTGGCGCTCAGGTCGCCGACGGCCATCATGCCGAACAGCATGATCAGCCCGCCGACGATGAACGCCGCCGTGATCGCCCGGAGGATCGCGCGGGGCGCGTGCCGCCGCGGCTGGGTGGTCTCCTCGGCCAGCGAGCCCGCGGTGTCGAAGCCGTAGAAGACGTACGCGCTCATCAGCGACGCCACCAGGAACGCCCCGAGGTACCCGAACGAGTGACCCTCACCGGTGCCGGCGGTGTCGAAGACCAGGCCGGGGCCGCGCTTGATGTGGATGGCCAGCGCGATCACCAGCAGGACGCTCGCGCCAAGCTCCACCGCGACACCGAAGTTGTTGATCTTCGCCATCAGCTTGACGCCGATGATGTTGACGATCGTGGCGAACACGACCAGCACCAGGGCCAGGATGATGGCGTTCTGCGCGCCGCCCGGCGTCGACGTCAGGCCGGCGTCGTCGTCGCTGCCGACGAGCTGGAACGCGGTCGACACCTGCGGCAGGATGATCTGGTACGCCACCGCGACGGCGGCCGCCGTCACGATCGCGCCGATGATCATGATCCACCCGGCCAGCCACGACGTCGACGGTTTCGCGATCTGCTTGGCCCACTGGTACACCGAGCCGGCGAGCGGGAACTGCCCGGCGAGCTCGGCGAAGCACAGGGCCACGGCGGCCTGGCCGACGAAGACCAGCGGCCACGTCCAGATGAACGCCGGTCCGCCCGAGCCGAAGCCGAAGAAGAACAGCTGGAACACGCCGGTCAGGATGGAGATGTAGCTGAAGCCGGCGGCGAAGCTGGAGAACGAGCCGAGCGAGCGCTCCAGCTCCTGGCGGTAGCCGAACTTTTCGAGGTCGGAGTTGTCGTCGGCAGCAGGCCCCCCGCCCGCCGGTATTTCCTGGGTGGTCATGGCAGCGTCCTTACGTGGTGGTGGGGGAAGCTTCAGCCTTTGAACCAGCGCTGCGGAACAGGGTCGATGTTCTGGTAGACGTGCTTGCTCTCCTGGTACTCGGCCAGCCCGGACGGTCCGAGTTCGCGGCCGATGCCCGATTTGCCGAACCCGCCCCACTCCGCCTGGGGCAGGTAGGGGTGGTAGTCGTTGATCCACACGGTGCCGTGGCGCAGGGCCCCGGCGACCCGCTGGGCGCGGGACGCGTCCGACGTCCACACGGCTCCGGCGAGCCCGTACTCGGTGTCGTTGGCCAGCGCGATCGCGTCAGCCTCTTGCGCGAAGCGTTCCACGGTGACGACCGGGCCGAAGACCTCTTCCCGGACGATCGCCATCTCCCTCGTGCAGCCGGAGAAAACGGTGGGGCGCAGGAAGAAACCGCCTTCGTACTCCGGTCCTTCGGGCCGCTTGCCGCCCGCCCGGAGCTGGGCGCCCTCCGCGAGAGCGCTTTCGATGTAGCCCTCGACCTTGGCGCGGTGCTGCGCCGAGACGAGCGGGCCCGTTTCGGTCGCGGGATCGAGGCCGTCGCCGACCCGGATGCGGTCGGCGCGTGCGGCGAGGTCGGCGACGAACCGATCATGGATTCCATCTTGGACGATCAGCCGCGCGCCCGCTGAACAGACCTGTCCGGAATGGACGAACGCCGCCATCAGGGCGTAATCGAGCGCCGTTTCGTAGTCGGCGTCGGCGAAGACGACGTTCGGGTTCTTGCCGCCGAGCTCGAGGGCGACCCGGCGGACGCCCTTCGCGGCGGCGGTCATGATCTTCTCGCCGGTCGCGTAACCGCCGGTGAAGGAGACCAGGTCCACGGCCGGGTGCTCGACCATCGCCGCGCCGACGCGGCCGTCGCCGAGCAGGAGGTTGACGACGCCGGGTGGTGTGCCGGCTTCTTCGAGCAGGGTGACCAGCTTGATCGTGGTCAGCGGGGTGACCTCGCTGGGCTTGAGCACCACGGTGTTGCCCGCGGCGAGGGCCGGCGCGACCTTCCAGGACATCTGGAGCAGCGGGTAGTTCCAGGGCGCGATCAGTGCGCAGACGCCGACCGGTTCGTGCACGATCCGGCTGACGACGGTCGCGCTGCCGGCGTCGACCAGGCGTCCGGCGTCCTTGCCGGCGAGGTCGGCGTAGTAGCGGAAGACGTTCGTCACGTCGTCGATGTCGATGCGGCCTTCGCCCAGCGTCTTACCGGTGTCGAGGCTCTCGGTGCGGGCCAGTTCCTCGCGGTCGCGGACCAGGAGGTCGGCGACCTTGCGGAGCAGGGCGCCGCGTTCGGTGGCGGTCGTCTGCCGCCACGGACCTCCGTCGAAGGCCCGGCGGGCGGCTCTGACGGCGGCGTCGACCTCCTCGCGGCCCGCTTCGGCGACGGTCTCGATGACCTGGCCGGTGGCGGGGTTCAGCACGTCGGAGCGTGTTCCGGCGGACGCGTCCGTCCAAATGCCGTCGATGTGGAGGTCTTTCATGCGGCCCTTCCCGGATCGGTAGTGGCTGCTCGGCGCGTTGAGTGCGTACATTTGTACGCGAAGCGTGTACAGATGTCCACAAGGGGGCTCGACACCGATGTCGAACACGGAACCCGCCGCGGCCCGGCGCCGCGGCCCGAACGACCCGGAACGGCGGGCGCGGATCGCCAAGGCGGCGATCGAGGTCGTCGCCCAGCGGGGGATCGACGGCGTCACCCACCGGGCCGTCGCGGCGGCCGCCGGCGTGCCGCTGGGCTCGACGACCTACCACTTCGCGACCCTGGACGACCTGCTGGAAGTGGCCCTGGTCGAGGCGGCGGAGAAGAACGTCCACGCGCTGAAGGAGTGGGAGTCGGCGCTGCCGCCGGACGCCGACTTCGCCGCGGCCCTCGCCGACCTGGTCATGGGCTACATCAACGAGCAGTACCGCGACACCGTGGTCGAGTACGACCTGTACGTGGCCGCGCTGCACCGGCCGCGGCTGCGCAAGGCGAGCGCGGCCTGGGACGACGCCCTGATCGCGTTCTTCGGCTCCCGCACGGACCCGCTCACCGGCCGGCTCCTCGCCGGGTTGTTCTGCGGCCTCCTGATGCAGGCGGCCCTGGCCGACCCCCGCCCGACGCGCGAGGAGATCGAAACCCTCTTCCGCCGCGCGATCGACGGCCCGGCGGCGTGACGGAAACGCCAACACGCGTGATTGGGAAGCCGGCACGCGTGATTGAAGGGTCGACACGGCGGGTCCGTGGAGTTGCCCCCTGGGAGCGGACAACCTTGATTCCAGACGGTGGTCTGGAGGGAGGATGTCCTGGTGTCTCGCAGGTCGAAGTATCCGGAGCAGTTCCGTCGTGACGCGATCGAGCTGGTGAACTCGAGTGACCGTCCGTTGCGGCAGATCGCCCGCGAGCTAGGGGTCAATCACGAGACCCTGCGGTCGTGGGTGAACGTGGCCAAGCAGGCCGCCGAGGCCGGGCCGCCGGTGGAGGACCCGGCGGTGGCCGATGAGGTGGCACGGTTGCGGCGGCAGGTCGCTGAGCTGCAGAAAGAGAAGGAGATCCTGCGCAAAGCGGCCGCCTATTTTGCGCGCGAGATGGATCGATGAGCTACCGCTACCGATTCATCTCCGAACACCGCGCCACCTACGGCGTGAAGCGGTTGTGCCAGGTCCTGGGGCTGCGTCGGCAGGGCTTCCACGAATGGGCCGCCACCGAGCCGGTCCGGACCGCGCGGGCGGAGGCCGAGGCCGATCTGGTCGCCCTGATCGGCACAATCCATGCCGAGCATCGCGGCGCCTACGGGGTGCCGCGGGTGACCGCGGAACTGCACCGCCGCGGCCACCTGGTGAATCACAAGCGGGTCGAGCGGCTGATGCGAGAGCACGGTCTGGCCGGGATCACCCGCCGCAAACGCCGAGCCTTGACCCGGCCTGCGGCCGGCCCCCTCGACCCGGTCGGTGATCTGATCCGCCGGGACTTCACCGCCGAGAAACCGGGACAACGGCTGGTCGGGGACATCACCTGCCTGCCCACCTTCGAAGGCTGGCTCTACCTGGCCACCGTCATCGACCTGCACACCCGCGAGGTCGTCGGGCATGCCATGGCCAGCCACATGCGCACCGACCTGGTCTGCCAGGCCATCGACCTGGCCACCGCCCGCGGCCTCATCGGCGACAACGCGGTGTTCCACTCCGACCGGGGAGTTCAGTACACCTCCGGCCAGTTCCGGGCCGCCCTCGCCGAGAAGAAGATCCGCCCGTCGGTGGGACGGGTCGGGTCCTGCTACGACAACGCCGTCGCCGAAGCCTTCTTCGCCACGTTGAAGACCGAGATCGGCACCACGATCTGGCGCACCCGCGACCACGCCCGCCACGACATTTTCACCTACCTGCGCTACTACAACCACAAGCGGCTGCACTCCACCATCGGCCAAAACACCCCGGCCGAAACCCGAAGCAACTACGCTCAAGCCCCAGCTGCCTGAAAACCCGTGTCCGCCTCACCGGGGCAACTCCATCCGCGTGTTGACCCTTTGATCACGCGTGTCGACTGTTCAATCACGCGTGTTGACCCCGCGGTCACGCCGTGTGGGTGAAACGCCTGGCGGCGTTGAAAAAGGTGGGTTGACAGGGGGTTGGGGCGGGGGTCACTCTGATGCGGAGTGTGCAACAAGCCGCGTTCTGCGCAACTACTCCCGTCCTGATCCGCGGAGAGGACCACGCCGGTGACCACAACCGACCTGCCGCCGAGCCTGCTCGCCACCTTGCCTGGCAGCTCTTACACCGATCCGGCGGTCTTCGCGCTGGAGCAGGCGAAGATCTTCGAGGCGGACTGGTTCTGCGCCGTGCGCAGCGCCGACCTCGCCGGTCCCGGGTCGTTCGAGACCGTGCAGATCGGCAAGGAGAGTGTGCTCGTCGCGCGGGGCCGGGACGGGCGGCTGAACGCGTTCCTCAACGTCTGCCGCCACCGCGGCGCCCGGCTGTGCACCTCGGAGAGCGGCACGGTCAAGCGCGCTTTCCAGTGCCCGTACCACGCCTGGACGTACGGCCTCGACGGCAAGCTGATCGCCGCGCCCAACCTCACCGGGATGCCGGACGTCGACCGCACCGAGTTCGGCCTGACGAAGCTCCACCTGCGGGAATGGCTCGGCTACGCCTGGGTCTGCCTGGCCGACGAGCCTCCGTCGTTCGAAGAGACCGTCGTCGGCGCGGTCACCGAACGGCTCGGCAGCGCCAACGAGATCGACGCCTACGGCATCGACGGCCTGGCGCTGGGCAAGCGCATCGAGTACGACGTGAAGGCCAACTGGAAACAGATCATCGAGAACTTCATGGAGTGCTACCACTGCGCGACGATCCACCCGGAGCTCACCGAAGTCCTCCCGGAGTTCGCCGACGGCTACGCCGCGCAGTACTACGTCGGCCACGGCGCCGAATTCGGCGGTGACATCAAGGGCTTCACCGTCGACGGCAGCGAAGGCGTCGACCGCCTCCCCGGCGTCACCGACGCCCAGGACCGCAAGTACTACGCGATCACCATCAAACCGGGCGTCTTCGTCAACCTGGTCCCGGACCACGTGATCCTGCACCGGATGTTCCCGCTCGCCCCGGACCGGACGCTGGTCCGCTGCGACTGGCTCTACCTGCCCGAAGTCGTCGAATCCGGCACGGACCTGACCCGGTCGGTGGAGCTGTTCCACCGCGTCAACCTGCAGGACTTCGAAGCGTGCGAACGCTGCCAGCTGGCGATGGACTCGCGTGCGTACGCCAACGGCGGGGTGCTCGTGCCGAGCGAGCACCACATCGGCGCCTTCCACGACTGGGTGCGGACCCGGCTGGCGGTCTAGATCAACGCCCGGATGGCGGCCTCGAACCCGGTGACGTGCTCCAGCGTCAACGCAGCGGCCTTCTCGGCGTCACCTTCGATGATCGCGGTGAGGAGCGGGACGTGCTCGTCGACGTGGCCGGCCATCCCGGACAGCCGGGGCACGAACACGCACCAGATCCGCGTCGCGAGGTTGTCGTACCGGATCAGCGTGTCCTCGAGGAACGGGTTGTGCACGCACCGGTAGATCGCCCGGTGCAGGGCGAGGTCGGTGCGCAGCAGTTCGGCGTTGTCCCCGGCCGGGACGCCGGTGTCGAGCTGCGCGCGCAGCTCGGTGAGGGTTCCTCGGTCGGCCGCGGTCGCGCGCTCGGCCGCGGCCGCCGTCGCCATCGGTTCGAGGGTGCGCCGGACCTCGGAGATGTGCGCGAGGTCGGAGATGTTGACGTCGGTGGCGAACGTCCCGCGCCGCGGGTAGGCGACGACCAGGCGTTCGGACTCCAGCCGCTTCAGCGCCTCGCGGATCGGCGTCCGGCCCATGCCGAGCGTGCTGCCGAGCTCCTCCTCGTTGAGCGGGGAGCCCGGCGGGATGTCCAGCATGACCAGGCGATCGCGGATGAAGCGGTACGCCTGTTCCGCCAGCGAAGGGGGATTGACCTGGGGGTGCACGCCGCTTAGCCTACATCGACGATTGATATATCAGAAGTCGACCACGAAGGGGTGCGGGATGACCGACCTGCCGGAGCACCCGGACTTCCTCTGGGACAACCCGGAGCCGAAGAAGGCCTACGACGTGGTCATCGTGGGCGGCGGCGGGCACGGCCTCGCGACCGCGTACTACCTGGCCAAACAGGGCATCACCGACGTCGCCGTGCTGGAGAAGGGCTGGCTCGCCGGCGGGAACATGGCCCGCAACACCACGATCATCCGCTCGAACTACCTCTGGGACGAGAGTTCCGGCATCTACGAGCACTCCCTCAAGCTGTGGGAAGGGCTCGAAGACGACCTCGGCTACCCGATCCTGTTCAGCCAGCGCGGGGTGCTCAACCTGGCGCACAGCCTCCAGGACGTCCGCGACAGCGTCCGCCGCGTGGAGGCCAACAAGCTCAACGGCATCGACGCCGAATGGGTGGATGCCGACGGCGTCAAGGAGATCTGCCCGATCGTCAACACCTCCCCGGACGTCCGCTACCCGGTGCTCGGCGCGACCTTCCAGCCGCGCGCGGGCATCGCGAAGCACGACTACGTGGCCTGGGGTTTCGCCCGCGCCGCGCACGAGCTGGGCGTCGACCTCATCCAGAACTGCGAGGTCACCGGGATCTCCACAGTGGACGGACGGGTCACCGGCGTCGAGACGTCCAGGGGCCGGATCGCCGCGGGCAAGGTGGCGCTGTGCGCGGCCGGGCACACCTCCGTGCTCGCGAAAATGGTCGAGCTGGACCTGCCGCTGACGTCGCACCCGCTGCAGGCGCTGGTGTCCGAGCTGCTGGAGCCGATCCACCCGACGGTCGTCATGTCGAACGCCGTGCACGTCTACGTTTCCCAGGCACACAAGGGCGAGCTCGTGATGGGTGCGGGCATCGACAGCTACAACGGCTACGGCCAGCGCGGCTCGTTCCACATCATCGAGCAGCAGATGGCGGCCGCGCTGGAGCTGTTCCCGGTGTTCGCGCGGGCGCACCTGCTGCGGACGTGGGCCGGGATCGTCGACACCAGCCCGGACGCCTCGCCGATCATCGGCCTCACGCCGGTGGAAAACCTGTTCCTCAACTGCGGCTGGGGCACCGGCGGCTTCAAGGCGACACCCGGTGTCGGGGACGTCTTCGCGCAGACCATCGCGCGGGGCAAGCCGCACGAGTACGCCGAGCCCTTCGCCCTCGACCGGTTCACCACCGGTGCCCTCGTCGACGAGCACGGCGCCGCCGCCGTCGCGCATTAGGAGACTCGATGCAGCTGATCCCTTGCCCGTGGTGCGGGCCGCGCGAAGAGGCCGAGTTCCACTACGGCGGCCAAGCCCACGTCGCCTACCCGCCGGATCCCTCGGCGATGTCGGACGAGGAGTGGGCGAAGTTCGTGTTCTTCCGCGACAACCCGAGCGGGCCGTTGGCCGAGCGCTGGAGCCACTCCGCGGGCTGCCGCCGGTGGTTCAACGCCGTCCGCGACACCCGCACCCACGACCTTGTCGCGGTCTACCGCCTCGACGAGCCCAGGCCGGTGCTCTCATGACCCGGCTGTCCGGCGTCCCGCTCAAGTTCACCTTCGACGGCCGCGAGCTGACCGGTTTCCTCGGCGACACCCTGGCGTCCGCGTTGCTGGCCAACGGCATCCACCGGGTCGCGACCAGCATCAAGTACGGACGGCCGCGGGGCATCGTGGCCGCCGGCGTCGAGGACTCGAACGCCTTGGTGCAGATCGAAAAGCCGTTCCCGGAACCGATGCTGAGCGCCACCACCATCGAGCTGTACGACGGCCTGGAGGCGCGTGGCCTGCGCGGTCAGGGTCGGCTCGCCACCGAGCCCGACCCGGCGCGGTACGACGCCAAGCACGCCCACTGTGACGTCCTGGTCATCGGCGCCGGGCCTGCCGGGCGCGCCGCCGCTGCCTCGGCAGAAGGGCGAGTGCTCCTGGTCGATGATCAGCCCGGCGGCGAAGCTCCGGAGGGTGTCCGGTTCCTCTCGCGCACCACGGCGTTCGGCATCTACGACGACGGGTTCGTGCTCGCCCTGGAACGGCGAGGTGAACCCGCCGCGCCCGAGCGGATCTCGCGGCAGCGGGTCTGGCGCATCCGGGCGAAGCGGATCGTCATCGCGACCGGCGCCCACGAGCGGCCGATCGTGTTCCCGGACAACGACCGTCCGGGCATCATGCTCGCCGGTGCCGCGCGGACGTACCTGAACCGCTACGGCGTCCTCGCCGGACAGCGCGTGGTCGTGTTCACCACCAACGACTCCGCCTACGAGGCCGCCTCCGAACTCGCCGAGGCCGGGGCCGAGATCGTGCGGATCGTCGACGCCCGCCAGGGCTACGGCGTGATCGGCACCGATGGCGGCGCCGACGGGCACATCACCGCCGCGCACATCGCGAAACTCGGCGAGCTGCGGGGCGAGCGGGCCGGGTGCGACCTGCTGCTCGTGTCCGGCGGCTGGAACCCGGCCGTGCACCTGTTCAGCCAGGCCCGGGGCAAGCTCCGGTACGCCGCCGAGCTGGGCGCGTACGTCCCGGACGGCGACCTGCCGACGGTGCGCGTCGTGGGCGCGGCCGCGGGTGAGGGGCTGCCGGAGACGAAGGTGCTCTGGCAGGTGCCCGCGCCCGAGTCCGAAGTGGACACCCGATTCGTGGACCAGCAGCGCGACGCGACCGTGTCGGACGTCCTGCGCGCCACCGGCGCCGGTTTGCGCTCGCTGGAGCACATCAAGCGCTACACGACCATCGGCACCGCGCACGACCAGGGCAAGACGTCCGGCATGCTCGCCGCGGGGATCACCGCCGAAGCCCTCGGGGTCGACTTGGCGACCCAGCGCCCGACGACGTTCCGGCCGCCGTACACGCCGGTCCCGTTCGCCGCACTGGCCGGGCGGAACCGCGGTGACCTGCACGATCCGGTGCGGGTCACGACGATCCACCCGTGGCACGTCGAGCACGGCGCCGAGTTCGAGAACGTCGGCCAGTGGAAGCGCCCGTGGTACTATCCGCGGCCCGGCGAGTCGATGCGCGACGCCGTCCGGCGCGAGTGCCGCGCGGCCCGCAACGACGTCGCCCTCATGGACGGCTCCACGCTGGGCAAGATCGACGTCCAGGGCCCGGACGCCGGCTGGTTCCTCGACATGCTCTACACGAACATGATGAGCAACCTGAAGGTCGGCCGGATCCGCTACGGCGTGATGTGCGGCGTCGACGGCATGGTGCTCGACGACGGCACGGTCATCCGCGTCGGCGAGGAGCGGTTCCTGGTCACCACGACCACCGGCAACGCGGCGAAGATCCTCGAGTGGATGGAGGAGTGGCTCCAGACTGAGTGGCCGCACCTGCGGGTCTTCGCGACGTCGGTCACCGAGCACTGGACCACGATCCCGCTGGTCGGGCCGCGTTCGCGGGAAGTCCTCGGCCGCCTGGCACCCGACCTCGACGTCTCGAACGACGCCTTCGGGTTCATGACCTGGCAGGACGCCGAGGTCGCCGGTATCCCGGCGCGGGTCTGCCGGATCAGCTTCTCCGGCGAGCTGGCCTACGAGATCAACGTCCCGTCGTGGCACGGGCCCGCGCTCTGGCAGGCCATCGTGGACGAAGGAGCCACGCCGTACGGCACCGAGACCATGCACGTCCTGCGCGCCGAGAAGGGCTACCCGATCATCGGCCAGGACACCGACGGCACGGTCACCCCGCAGGACCTCGGCCTGTCCTGGGCCGTGTCGAAGAAGAAGGCCGACTTCATCGGCAAACGCAGCTTCGCCCGTGCCGAGAACAACCGGCCGGACCGCAAGCAGTTCGTGGGCCTGCTGCCGGTCGACCCGTCGGTGCTGCTGCCGGAGGGTTCGCAGATCATCGAATCCGAGACGGTGCCGGAGCCGCCGGTGCGGATGCTCGGCCACGTCACCTCCAGCTACGACAGCGCCGCCCTCGGCCGGACCTTCGCGCTCGCTCTGGTGCGCTCGGGCCGTGAGCGGATCGGCGAAACGCTGTACGTGCCGGTCGGGGACCAAGTCGTGCCGGTGACCGTGACCGAATCCGTGCTCTTCGACAAGGAAGGAGCCCGCCGTGACGGTTGACGCGGTCGACGAACCGTTCCGCACCCAGCTCACCGTGCGCCTCCGCGACGGGCGGAGCCTGCTCGGCGTCGATCTGCCCGCGCCGTGCACCTTCACCAGCGGCGACGGGGTCGACGTCCTCTGGATGGGTCCCGACGAGTACCTGGTGCTCGCCGGACCCGGCCGGCAGGCCGAGCTGGAAGCCGTGCTCCGGGACGAGGGCGCGGCGGCCGTCACCGACGTCTCGGCGCAGCGCAACGTCGTGCGGCTGACCGGGGCGCACGCGGCCGAGGTGCTGGCACACGGGTGCTCGATCGACCTGGAGATGTCACCGCCGGGTACTTGCGTGCAGACGTTGCTGGCGCGTACCGGGATCGTGCTGATGGTCCGGGAAGACGGCTTCACGATCCTCGTGCGGCAGTCCTTTTCGGACTACTTCCACGCGTGGCTGGCCGACGCGAGCGGGGAGTACGTCTCGTGACATTCACCCTGACGCTCAAGTGCCCGGAACGCTCGGGCATCGTGCACGCCGTCACGACGTTCCTGGTCGGGCAGGGCTGTGACATCGTCGAGCACCAGCAGTTCGACGACGACGTCCGCGGCTCGCTGTTCCTGCGCACGTCGTTCACCCGCACCGAACAGACCACAGTGGACGATCTGACCCTGGCGTTCGCCCCGGTCGCCGGTGACTTCGGCATGGAGTTCGGGTTCTCCGACGGGACGCCGCCGCGGATCCTGGTCATGGTGTCGAAGTTCGGGCACTGTCTCAACGACCTGCTGTTCCGCTGGCGCGCGGGCGGCCTCGGCGCCGAGATCGCGGTCGTCGTGTCGAACCATGAGGACCTGCGGCCGATGGCCGAGGCGGCCGGCGTGCCGTTCGTGCACGTCCCGGTCACGCCGGAGACCAAGCCGGAGGCCGAGCAGCGGCTCCTCGACCTCGTCGGCGAGTACGAAGCGGACCTGATCGTGCTCGCGCGGTACATGCAGGTGCTGTCCAACGAGCTGTGCCAGAAGCTGGAAGGCCGCGCGATCAACATCCACCACTCGTTCCTGCCCGGCTTCAAGGGCGCCAAGCCCTACCACCAGGCCTACGACCGCGGCGTCAAGTACGTCGGGGCGACCGCGCACTACGTCACCCCCGACCTCGACGAGGGCCCGATCATCGAGCAGGAGGTTCAGCGCGTCGACCACACGTACTCGCCGCGCGAGCTGGTGACCGTCGGCCGCGACGCCGAAGCCCTCGCCCTCTCGCGCGCGGTGCGCTGGCACTGCGAACGCCGCGTCCTGCTCAACGGCAACAGCACTGTTGTGTTCCGGTAGAAGGAGTTCCGCCATGAGTGCACCGAAGGTCGTGATCATCGGCGCCGGCATCGTCGGCGCGAACCTCGCCGACGAGCTGACCGTCCGCGGCTGGACCGACGTCACCGTGCTCGACCGGGGCCCGCTGCCGCGCACCGGCGGGTCCACTTCGCACGCGCCCGGCCTGGTGTTCCAGACCAACGCGGCCAAGGCGATGACGGACTTCGCCCGGTACACCGTCGAGAAGTTCCTGGAGCTGGACTGCTTCCTCCAGGTCGGCGGCATGGAGGTCGCGACCACCCCGGCGCGCTGGGAGGACCTCAAGCGCAAACACGGCTGGGCGACGTCGTGGGGCGTGCCGGGTTCGCTCATCGACGCCGACGAGTGCGTGCGCCGCTGGCCGCTGCTGGACGGTTCGCGGATCTTCGGCGCGCTGCACGTCCCGACCGACGGGCTCGCGCGGGCCGCGAAGGCCGTCGAGGTGCTGGCCGCGCGGGCGGGTTCGCGCGGCGCGAAGTTCATCGGGTCCACGCGGGTGACCGATGTCCTGCAGGAGCGCGGGCGCGTCATCGGGGTCCGGACCGACCAGGGCGACTTCCCGGCCGACGTCGTCGTGTCGTGCGCCGGGTTCTGGGGCCGCGAGATCGGTGCGATGGCGGGCATGGATGTCCCGCTGCTGCCGCTGGCCCACCAGTACGTCAAGACCGGGCAGGTCACGGAACTCGCCGGGCGCAACACCGAGGAGGTCGAGGCGAGCCTGCCGATCCTCCGCCACCAGGACCAGGACCTGTACTTCCGCGAGCACGTCGACCGGCTCGGCATCGGCTCCTACGCCCACCGGCCGATGCCGGTCGAGGAGTCCACTTTGGATCCGGCGGTGACCGAGACCGCCATGCCGTCCATGCTGCCCTTCACCGAGGACGACTTCGCGCCTTCCTGGGAACAGAGTCAACTGCTGCTCCCGGCGTTGCGCCAGACGAAGGTCGAAGAGGGCTTCAACGGCATCTTCTCCTTCACCCCGGACGGCCAGTCGCTGGTCGGCGAGTCGGCCGACGTCCGCGGCTTCTGGCTGGCCGAGGCGATCTGGGTGACGCACTCCGCGGGCATCGCGAAGGCGGTCGCCGAACTGCTCGTCGACGGGCATTCCGAAGTGGACACCCACGACATCGACGTCCACCGCTTCGAGGACGTCCAGCTCGCACCTTCGTACGTGAGCGAGACGGCGCAGCAGAACTTCGTCGAGGTCTACGACATCCTGCACCCGTTGCAGCCCAAGCTTTCCCCGCGAGACCTGCGCGTGACGCCGTTCCACGCGCGGCAGCGCGAGCTGGGCGCGGTGTTCCTGGAGGCGGGCGGCTGGGAGCGGCCGCACTGGTTCGAGGCCAACGCGCCGCTGCTGAAGAAGCTCCCGCACGACGCGCTGCCGCCGGCGCGGGACGCGTGGTCGGCGCAGTTCCACTCGCCGATCGCGGCCGCCGAGGCGTGGCAGACGCGCAACGGCGTCGCGCTTTACGACATGACACCGTTGAAGCGCGTGGAGATCAGCGGACCGGGGTCGCTGGCGTTCCTGCAGTCGCTGACCACCAACCAGCTGGACAAGTCGGTCGGTTCGGTGACGTACACGCTGATGCTCGACAACGCCGGCGGCATCCGCAGCGACGTCACCGTGGCGCGGCTCGAACCGGAGCTGTTCCAGGTCGGGATCAACGGCAACATCGACGTCGACCACTTCGTCAAGCACGCGCCTCCCGGGGTGCAGGTCCGGGACATCACCGGCGGGACGTGCTGCATCGGCGTCTGGGGGCCGCGGGCGCGAGACCTGGTGCAGCCGCTGTCGCAGGAGGACTTTTCGCACCAGGGGCTCAAGTATTTCCGGGCGCGCAAGGCGCGGATCGCCGGCGTGCCGGTGGTCGCGATGCGACTGTCCTATGTGGGCGAACTCGGCTGGGAGATCTACACCAGCGCGGACAACGGCCTGCGGCTGTGGGACGCGCTGTGGGCGGCCGGGCAACCTCTCGGCGTCATCGCGGCCGGGCGGGCGGCGTTCAACAGCCTGCGGCTCGAAAAGGGCTACCGGCTGTGGGGCACCGACATGACCACCGAACACGACCCGTACGAGGCCGGCGTCGACTTCGCGGTGCGTCCGGCGAAGGGGGAGTTCCTGGGCCGGGACGCGCTCGAGGGCCGGACGCCGTCGCGGCGGCTGCGGTGCCTGACGATCGACGACGGCCGCACGGTCGTGCTGGGCAAGGAACCGGTGTTCGTCGACGGCGTGGCCGTGGGTTACGTCACGAGTGCGGCGTACGGGTACACCGTCGGGCGGCCGATTGCCTACGCGTGGCTCCCGGCGTCGGCGGACATCGGCAGCGGCGTGGAGATCGAGTACTTCGGCCGCCGGGTCGCGGCCACCGTGGCCGCCGAGCCACTGGTCGACCCCGGCATGGAACGGATCCGGCGGTGAGTCATGCGTGACCAGATCATGAGCGACTACCTGAGGGCCCTCGCGTCCGAGGGTTCCCCCGGCGGGGGCGCGACGGCGGCGCTGCACGTCGCCCAGGCCGCAGCCCTGGTCGGGAAGGTGTCGGCCGACGGGCGCGAAGCCGGGGCGCTGAGCATGCACGCGTTGCGCCTGGCCGAGAAGGAGGCCCACGCGGCGGCCGTCCTCACCCGGGCGCACCGGCTGCCGCCGGGCGAGGCGCGGGAGTCCGCGGTGGCCGAAGCGCGCCGTCACGCGTGCGAACCGGCGGCGGAGGTGATCGCCGCCGCGGCGGCGGTGCTGGACCTGGCGGAGCGGGTCCTGCCAGGTCGCCGGGTGGGCACCGACCTGGCGGCCGTGGCGGAGGCGGCACGAGCGGCGGCGGTGACCGCCGGGGTGAGCGTCGAGGTCCACTCCGGCGTGCCCGTCCCGCCCGAGGTGGCCGCGGTGCGCGAGCGGGCGGACCGCCTGACGGCGACGATCCGGAAGGCGGTGGTCCCGGCGTAACACCGGTCACGTCGGGCCGCACCCGGCTCTCGAGGGGGGTAATCCACAGCAAGTCCACGGAAGCGCACCAGGAAATTCTCAGGAACGGGGCGTTTCCTGGTACGGGCCGGAGGCTTGTCGAGAGCTGGAGCTGTGCATGAGCGAGTACGACCGAGGACCGCGGGGCGGCGGCGAGTACCCGTACGGCTACGGCCAGGGCGGCGGCTACTCGCCGGACTACTACGGCCGGAACGGGTATCCGCAGGAGCAGGGCCACCAGCCGTACGACCAGCAGGAGCAGGGCTACCAGCCGTACGACCAGCCCCGTGACCAGTGGGGACGCCCGTACCAGCCCTACACGCAACCGATCTACGCCTACCCGCAGCCCGCCTACCAGCCGCCGCCGCGCCGGCGTCATCCGCTGCGCGCGCTGACGGTCGCGATCGTCGCCATCGCGCTGGCCGTGGTCGCCGGGCTCGGGATCGGGCACCTGATCTCCGGGACGCCCACCGCGGGCGGCAACCAGAACTTCGGCTTCTCCGGGCAGCCCACCGCGGCCAAGACCGTGCTCGACGTCGACGCCGTGTCGGCCAAGGTCAACCCGGCCATCGTGAACATCAACACCGAGCTCGGCCTGCAGGGCGCGGCCGCGGCGGGCACCGGCATCGTGCTCACCGCCGACGGCGAGGTGCTGACCAACAACCACGTCGTCGCGGGCGCGACCAGCATCAAGGTCACCAGCATCGGCACCGGCGACACCTACCAGGCGGACGTCGTCGGCTATGACCGCACCGAGGACGTCGCGGTCCTGCAGCTGCGAGGCGCGTCCGGGCTGCCCACCGCGTCGATCGGCGACTCGTCCACGGTGCAGGTCGGGGACCAGATCCTCGGGCTGGGCAACGCCGGCGGCCGGGGCGGCGACCCGGTGCCCGCACCGGGCACGGTGACGGCGCTCGACCAGTCGATCACCGCCTCGGACGAGTCCAGCGGGTCCTCCGAGCAGCTCACCGGGCTGATCCAGGTCCGGGCGAACATCGAGTCGGGTGACTCCGGTGGCCCGCTCGTCAACGCGGACGCCCAGGTCATCGGGGTCGACACCGCCGCGTCCACCGGCTACCAGCTGAACGGGCGCCGCAGCGGCGGTGCCGGCCAGGGGTTCGCCATCCCGATCAACCAGGCCGTCGACATCGCCCACAAGATCGTCGCCGGGCAGGCCACCGCCAAGATCCACATCGGCAAGACCGCGTTCATCGGGGTCTCGGTGTCGGACGGCCAGGGCGGCGCGAAGGTCCGCGAGGTCGTCCAGCGCGGGCCGGCGCAGAAGGCGGGCCTCGCGGCCGGGGACGTGATCACGGCCATCGACGGCAAGCCGACCGCCTCGGCGACGGCGCTGACGAACGTGATGGACACCCACCACCCGGGCGACCAGCTGACGCTGACGGTGGCCGGCGCCACCGGCGGTCAGCGGCAGATCCAGGTCAAGGCCATCGAAGGGCCGGTGGGCTGACTGCGGCCGTGACGCGGGAACCACGGTGGTGGTTCCCGCGTCACGGCCGCGGCTCAGTCGGCGAGAGCCAGCAGGTCGGCTTCCTCGACCGGCTTCTCGACGGGTTCCGCCACGGGCTTCTTGCGGGCGGCCAGGCCGCTGATCGCGACCAGCAGGCCCAGCACCGCGATCCCCGTGACCACGCTCAACGCCGGCGTGAGCCCGGTCAGCAGCGCCGCCGGTGATGCCTCGCGGCCGCCGTTGGCGGTCAGGACCGCCGTCACCACCGCCAGGCCGATCGCCCCGCCGACCTGCAGCGACGTGTTCAGCAGGCCGCCGGCCAGGCCCTGCTCGTCGTCCGCGATGCCCGCGGTGGCCTGGATGTTGAGCGACGAGAACGCCAGCGTGAAGCCGATGCCCAGCAGGATCATGCTCGGCAGCACGCTGCCCGCGTAACCCGAGTGCTCGTCGATGCGCAGGAACAGCGCGTAGCCGATGACGTGCGCGACCACGCCCGCGAAGATCGTGCGCGGCGTGCCGAGCCGGTCGATCAGCGGCTCGATGCGCGGGGAACCGAACGCCACGATCAGCGCCGCCGGCAGGAAGCCCAGCGCCGTCTGCAGCGCGGACCAGCCCAGCACCCGCTGCAGGTACAGCATCACGACGAACTGGAACCCGATGTACGCGCCGAAGAACAGCGCGCCGCCGAGGTTGGCCCGGGCCAGCGGGCCCGAACGCAGGATCCCGAGCCGCAGCAACGGGTGGCGGCTGCGCTTCTCGATGACCACGAACGTCACCAGCAGCGCCAGCGCGACGGCGAACGTGATCAACGTGCGCGGGGCGGCCCAGCCGACCTCCGGCGCCTCGACCACGCCGAACACCAGCAGCAGTGAACCGGCCGCGCCGGTGATGGCGCCCGGGAAGTCGTAGCCGCCGCCGGCTTCGGCGCGGTACGACGGGATCAGCTTCCACGCCGCCACCAGCGCCACCAGGGCGATCGGCGCGGGCAGCAGGAACGTCCAGCGCCAGCCGACCTCGGTCAGGAGGCCGGAGAACACGAGCCCGGCCGAGTAGCCGCTCGCGCCGAACACGGCGAAGATGCCGATCGCCTTGTTGCGGGCCGGGCCTTCCTGGAACGTCGTGGTGACGATGGACAACGCGGCCGGCGCGGTGAACGCGGCGGCCAGGCCCTTGATGAACCGGCTGGCGATGAGCAGCGCGCCGTCGTCGACGAGGCCGCCGAGCAGCGAGGCCAGCGCGAAGATCGCGACGGCGACGAGGAACACGCGGCGGCGGCCGAGCAGGTCGGCGGTGCGGCCGCCGAGCAGCAGCAGTCCGCCGTAGCCGAGCACGTAACCGCTGACGACCCATTGCAGCGCGTTGGTGGACAGGCCGAGGTCGGCCTGGATGGCCGGGAGCGCGACCCCGACCATCGACACGTCGAGCGCGTCGAGGCCGATGACGATCGAGACGGTGAGCAGGACACCCCAGAGACGTGCGTCCCACCGGGTCGAGGTGGTGGACAAGGACACGGAAGAACTCATGGTGGCGACATTACATGCACACGCATCTAATGTCCAAGCATTTAATGCATTTGCATCTGATGTCCGTGCATGCTAAGTTGGTCGCCGTGAGCGACGTCGCCGAGAAACAACTGGTCCAGGAGTGGCACGAGCTGCTGGCCCGCTACTCGGCCGTGTTCGGCACGCTGGAGTGCCGGCTGCAGGAGCGCCACGGCATCGGCGCGAACGAGTTCGAGGCCCTCGAGCGGCTCGCGACCTGCGACTTCAAGTGCCGCGCGGCCGACCTCACCGGCGCGATCCACCTCAGCCAGAGCGCCACGTCCCGGCTGGTGGCCCGCCTGGAAAAGGAGGGCCTGGTCGAGCGCGCGCTGTGCGAAGTGGACCGGCGCGGCATCTTCGTCACCATCACCGAAGCCGGCCGGGAGAAGTACCTCGCGGCGAAGCGGACGCACCGCGAGGTGCTGGCGGAAACCCTGCGCTGAGCGCGCCGCCGCCGGGCCTCGCGGTTCGTTCCGGGGATGACGCACTGCTTGTTCTGTCGGTTACTTTCCCCAGTGATTTCGCCGGTCTCGGCAGAATCGAGACTTTCGGAGTATTTGCCTTTCCTGGGTCCTGCTTTACGCTCCCCTGACTTGATCTTGGCCCCCAGGGGCCTGTCCGCTGGGGGAGCCGGGCTTGTACCGAATTGACCCGACCTTGCCGCGCGCGCGTTTTCGCCGTGGGGTCGCGACCGTCGTCTCGATCGCCCTGATCACTTCGATCATGGCCGAGCTTCCGGCGAACGCGGCGGTCGCCCGCGCTCCGCACGTCGTGCCGACCAAGACCGCCGGGCACGGTGATCTGCCGCTCGGCCACGCCGAGGCGCCCGCCATGCCGGTCCCGGCCGCGCCGGTCGCGGCCGACTGGCCCGCGCCCGGTGAGGCGGCGGTGGTGCTCACCGCACCCGCGTCCACCCCGGCCGCGCGAGCCGATCGCGAGCCGGCCGAGCCGGGGCCCGCCGTCCGCGCGGGCGCGCTGCCCGTGCGGGTGGCCGGGGGCGGTGGTGCGCGGGCGACCGTCCGGCTGGCCGACCAGGCCGCCTCGCGGAAGGCCGGGATCACCGGTGTCCTGCTGTCCGTCGGCGGTGCGCCCGGGCGCTACTCGGTCGACCTGGACTACTCCTCGTTCCGCAACGCTTCGGGCGGTGGCTTCGGCGAACGGCTGAAGCTGGTGGGTCTGCCCGGCTGTGTGCTGAGCACGCCGGACCTGCCGGCCTGCCGGACGCGCACCCCGGTCGCGTCGCGCAACGATCCCGCCGCCAAGGTGGTGTCCGCCGACGTGGCCGTCGCCGGGCAGCCGCAGGTGCTGGCCGCCGTGGCCGACTCCGGCGGAGCCGGGGGCACGTTCGCGGCCAGCTCGCTGGCGCCGTCGGGCAGCTGGTCGGTCACCGACGGCACCGGCGCGTTCACCTGGTCCTACCCGGTCGAGCTGCCGCCGGCGGCCACCGGGACGGCGGTGGCGCCGAAGGTCGCCCTGTCCTACAACTCGGCCACCGTGGACGGCCGGACCGCCGCGACCAACAACCAGAGCTCCTGGGCCGGCCAGGGCTGGGACTACGACCCGGGGTACGTCGAGCGCACCTACCGCGCCTGCGCGGACGACGACACCCTGCCCGAGGCGAACAAGACCGGCGACTTCTGCTGGGCGGGCCAGATCGTCACGATGAACCTCGCCGGCCAGACCACCGCACTCGTCCGGGACGACGCCACGGGCACCTGGAAGTCCTCGAGCGACAACGGTGCCCGGGTCGAACTGCTGAAGGGCGCGGCCAACGGCGCGCTCGAGGGCGAACACTGGCGGATCACGACGGTCGACGGGATCCAGTACTACTTCGGCCTCAACCGGGCCCCCGGCTCGGCCGAGCAGGACAAGACGAACTCCACCTGGACCGCGCCGGTCTACGGTCCGCACGGCGACGACCCGTGCCACGACAACGCGGGCTTCGCGAAGTCCGTGTGCACGCAGGCGTGGCGCTGGAACCTGGACTACGTCGAGGATCCCCACGGCAACGCGACCGTGTACTCCTACACCCCCGAGACCAACTACTACGGCGCCAACCTGCAGACCAAGGCCGTGCCCTACACCCGTGGCGGCACGCTCAAGCGGATCGACTACGGCCTGCGCAAGCTCAACGGCAGCGTCTACGGCTCCGCCGCGCCCGGGAAGGTCGTCTTCGACACCGCCGAGCGGTGCGTGCCCGACGGCGCCATCACCTGCGACCCGGCCCAGTTCACCCCGGCGAACGCGAAGGCGTGGCCGGACACGCCGCAGGACCAGCAGTGCAAGGCCGACGCGACGTGCGACAACCACTCGCCGACGTTCTGGAGCACCCGGCGCCTCACGGCCATCACCACCCAGTACGACACCGGTGCCGGGCCGAAGAAGGCCGACACCTACGCGCTGACCCAGCAGTTCCCGGGCATCGGGGACAAGGAGCTGTGGCTCGACTCGATCACCCACACCGGCTTCGCCGCCGACGGCACGTCCATCACGCTGCCGCCGATCAAGTTCACCGGCCAGCTCTACGCCAACCGCGTGGTGGGCTACAAGAACCTGCCGTCCCTCGCGCACTGGCGCCTGACGAACATCACCACGGACACCGGATCGGTCATCTCGGTCGCCTACAGCGCCCCGGGCTGCACGGCGGCCACCGTGCCGGCCGACCTGCCGAACAACACCAGCCTGTGCTACCCGGTGTACTGGAACCTGCCGACGGCCAAGGACCCGATCCTCGACTTCTTCCACAAGTACGTCGTCGAAGAAGTGCGGATCGAAGACGCCAACAAGCTCTCCCCGACGCAGGTCAACGCCTACACCTACGTGGGCAGCCCGGCCTGGCACTCCGACGACAACGAGATCGTCAAGCCGAAGTACCGCACCTACGGCCAGTTCCGGGGCTACGGCCAGGTCGACGCCCGGACCGGCGACACCACCTTCAGCATCGACGGCGTCGCCGACACCAGGACGCTGACCCGCACGACGTACTTCCGCGGCATGGACGGGGATCCGCTGCCCGGAGGCGGGAAGCGGTCGGTCGCGGTCACCAGCTCGCTCGGGGACTCCGCCGCCGACGACAACACCTTCGCCGGGTCGCCCCGCGAAACGCAGCTGTTCAACGGGGACGGCGGCGCCCGCATCTCGACGTCGGTCAGCGACGTGCAGAAGGTCGCCACGACGGCGACGAGAGCCCGGACCGGGCTGCCGGCGCTGACCGCCAACGTGGTCAAGGAGAACCGGACCAGGACCGTCACGGACCTCGCGGCCGGCGGGACCCGGACGAAGACCACGGCGCAGCGCTACGACAAGTACGGCCGGACGGTCGCCAAGACCGACTCCGGTGACGGCCTGCCGGACACCTGCGTCACGACGAAGTTCGCCGAGAACACCGCTTCCTGGATCCTCGACCGGTCCCGGGAGGTGCTGACCTCCACGGAGGCCTGCCCGGACGGCGATCCGACGGCCGCCAAGGTCACGGCGGGCATCCGCACCTACTACGACGGCCAGGACGGCCTGGGTGCCGTCACCGGCGCGGGTGACGCCACCCGGGTCGACACCGCGACCGCGAACAACGGCGGGACGCTCACCTGGGTCACGACCGGCCGCACGACCTACGACGCCGCCGGCCGCACGACGTCGACCACGGACGCCCGGAACTACACGGCGACGATCACGATGACCCCGGCCGACGGGGGCATCCTGAGCAAGACCGTCAAGACGAACCCGAAGAAGCAGTCGGAGACGATCGAGTCGGAACCGGTCCGCGGCAAGACGACCGGCAGCGTCGACATCGCCGGCCGCCGGACCGACGCGACCTACGACGCGCTCGGGCGGCTGGTCGCGGTGTGGAAACCGGGGCAGGCGAAGGGCGGTCCGGCGTCCGGCACGTACGAATACGTGCTGCGGACCGACGCCCCGCTCGCGGTCGTGACGAAGAACCTCGTCGACTACGGCACCGGCACGAACTACCTCACCACCGTCGAGCTGCGCGACTCCTTCGGCCAGGTCCGCCAGGTCCAGACCGACGCCAACGACGGCACCCGGATGGTGACCGACACCGTCTACGACTCGCACGGGTGGGTGCGCAAGACCAACAACCGGTACCTCACCTCGGGCGTGCCGGGCACGACCCTGGTCGCCGTCGCGGACGCCGCCGTCGACAACCGGACGGTGAACACCTACGACGGCTCCGGCCGGGTCGTCGCCGCGACCGACTACGAAGGACTGACGCCGACGTCGTCGACGCGCACGGTCTACGGCGGCGACCGGACGACGGTGATCCCGCCGCAGGGCGACGTCACCCAGACGACGATCACCGACACCCAGGGCCGGATGTCCGAGCTCTGGCGCTACAGCAGCGCCCCGGCCGTGACCGGCGACGTCGTCTCGGGCGGCACGCACGACACGACCCGGTACGGGTACACCCCGACCGGCCTCCAGGACAAGGTCACCGACACCGCCGGGAACGTCTGGTCGGCGGAGTACGACTTCCTCGGCCACAAGGTCAAGCAGGCCGATCCGGACACGGGTACCTCGTACACCGAAGTGGACGTCGCGGGACTGGTGAAGTCGGCGACGGACGCCCGCGGCAAGAAGCTCGCCTACACCTACGACGAACTCGGCCGCAAGACCGCGGAGTACGAGAACTCCGTGGACGGCCCGAAACGGGCTTCGTGGGTCTGGGACACCGCGCCCAACGGCGTCGGGCAGATCTTCTACTCGACCCGCTACACCGCCACCGGCAACTGGGTCACCGGGGTTTCGGCCTACAACGCCGAAGGACGGCCCAGCAAGGCGGTCACGCAGGTTCCGGCGAGCGAAACCGGGCTGTTCGGCACGTACACGACGCTCTACGGCTACACGAGCACCGGCCTGCCGACGATGGTGCAGCCGCCGTCCGGGGGCGGGCTGCCGGGTGAGGCCATCGCCATCACCTACGACAAGTACGGCAAACCGCTGACCACCGCGGGCTACAACGCGTACGTCTCCGCTTCGCACTACACGCCGTACGGCGAAGATTCGCAGTTCACCCTCGGGCCGTCGAACAGCCAGGCTTGGCTGACCTACGACTACGACCCGCAGACCCGGCGCAAGACCGACGTCAACCTCTCCGCCCAGCTGGCCGCCACGACCCAGCTCGACGACACCCGCTACACCTACGACCCGGCCGGCAACATCACGAAGTCCGTCAACACTCAGGGGGTCACCGGGATCGCCCCGGTGCGCACCCAGTGCTTCGGCTACGACCCGATGAACCGGCTGGCCCAGGCCTGGACCACGACCGACGACTGCCAGGGCGCGCCCGCGAAGGACAAGCTCGGCGCGGCGAGCCCGTACTGGCTTTCGTGGACGTTCAAGCCGAACGGCCTGCGCGAGACGCAGACCGACCACAAGGCCGGCACCGCGACGGCCTACCAGTACCCGGCCGACGGCGCCGCGAAGCCGCACAGCCTGACCGGGACCACCACCACCGGCCCGGCCGGCACGACGACGACGTCGTACGGCTACGACGAGTCGGGCAACACCACGACCCGCGACGGGCAGACGCTCGACTGGGGCCCGGACGGCCGGCTCGGCAAGGTGACTTCGCCGCAGGGCGAGACGACCTACGTCTACGACGCCGACGGCGGCCAGCTGCTGCGCCGGTCCCCGGACAAGGTCACGCTGTCGCTGCCGGGGGAGGACCTGGTCAAGGACACGAAGACCGGGGTGGTCACCGGCACCCGCTACTACTCGCACAACGGCGTCGTCGTCGCGATGCGCGTGGGCGGGGCGAACCCGCAGTACGTCGTGTCGGACCTGCACAACACCGCGACCGTGATCGTGGACTCGGTGACGTTCGGGGTGACCCGGCGGGCGATGGACCCGTACGGGAACCCGGTCGGCGAGCGGCCGGCGTGGCCGGACCAGCGGGGGTTCCTGGGCAAGGTCAAGGACGACTCCACCGGCCTCACCGACGTCGGTGCCCGCAAGTACGACTCGGCGACCGGCCGGTTCATCTCGGTCGACGCGGTACTGGACGTGAAGAACCCGGACCAGCTGTGCGGCTACAGCTACGCCGAGAACAACCCGATCACCCGCAGCGACCCGAGCGGCAACCTGACGATCGTCGGCGTCGGGATCGGCGGCATCATGAACGCCCTCGGCATGGCGCACGACCTCCAGGTGACCGGGGCCCGCACCTACCGGCAGGCCCACATCTCGATCCGCTGGGGCTACCTCACCAACTGGCGGCCCAATTTCATGGGACCGCAGATCGGCTGGTGGATCCCGGCCGTGGTGATCACCATCTGGTTCACCACGATGGTCCGCTGCCCGACCCCGGCCCGCACCAACACCCCCCAGATGGGGCCGGACCCGATGACCCGCGCCGAGCGGGCCGCGTACAACGCGAAACACCCGCAACCGGCACCGAAACCGGCGGACAAATCGGTCCGGGAACAGATCCGCGACCTGCTGGTGAGCCTCACCGGCGCGGACAAGATGGTCGACTGCGTCCGCGAGCCGAACGCCGGCGACTGCCTGCTGGGCTTCGGGCCGTTCGTGGCCGGTCCGCTCGCCAAGGGGGCCCTGGGCCTGGCCGGCCGCACGGCGGCTCGCGGTGCCGAGGAGTCGGTGGCTGCCGGCAGCGTGGCCCGGCAAGCGGCGCAAAAGCCGCCGCCCACAGTTCCCTTGTTCCGAAACGTGGATGCGGGGGAATTCGGGTCCATCGCCGACACCGGTCAATGGGGAACCGGCCCCGGGCAGATGGAGGGAAAGTGGTTCGCCACCGAAGGTGCCCACGCCGACCAATGGGGCCGGGTGCTCAATCGCGGTGACGGACTCACGATGACGACTCGTATCCCGCGTTCACTGGCGGATCAATTGCATTATCATCCGGACAAGCTGGACGGCATCGGCCCGGGTTATTACGCGCAGGGCGACCAGTTGATGCTGATCAACCAGCAGATGAGTGGAATCGAGTTGTGGCCGTGATGGAAAAGATCGAAACACCCTTGGCCGAGGCCGTTGTCCGCTGGGTCACCGCCGAAGAAGGCGGCCGGAAGTCCGGGCCGCCGACGGCGCCTGTCTACATGGCGACCTCGGTGTTCGTTCTCGGCGGAGACGCGGAATTGCAACCGGGTTGGCCGGCTTCGGCCACGCAGTTGAGCATCTTGCTCCAGCCGGTCGAGCTGCTCGGAGATGGCCGGTCACGCTGCCTGGTCGGCTTCCTGGTGCCTGAGCTGGCGCTGCCGAATCTGCACGTGGGGGCCGAGATCCTGGTACTGGAAGGGCCGCGGACGGTTGCTTCCGCGCGGATTGAGGATGTCTTCGGTCATGACTCGTGAAACGGGAAACGGGTTCGTGCGATGAGGGTCTGCGCGGACCTGAGTCCCGACTACCCGGCCGAACACGGTTATCGCCCACCGCAGCAGTTCATCGATGCCGTCTTGCACGCGGCGGCTCAGCTCAGAGGATCCCGGGGGAAGTAATGCGCTCGCTCATCTCCGCCGTGACGGCCGTCGCCGCCACGGTCGTCTTCCTGCCGGTGCCGGCCGCGGCACAGGGCGCGCCACCGCCGCCCGCAGCGGCGGCGGACGAGCTGGTGACCGCCCAGCGGACGGGCAAGCCGGTCGAGGTCGCCGCGGAGACCACCGAGAAGTCGCAGGTTTTCGCCAACCCCGACGGCACCTTCACCATGCGGAGCACGGCCCGGCCGACGCGGGTGAAGCGCGACGGAGGCTGGCACGCCATCGACACCACTCTCGTGGCCCGGCCGGACGGAACCGTCGGACCCGCGATGTCGCCGACGGACGTGGCCTTCTCCCGCGGGGGCACCGCCCCGGTGATCAGCGTCGCCGAGGGCGCCGGGAAGCTCGCGCTGAGCTGGCCGGCCGTGCTGCCCGAGCCGGTGCTGGCCGGGAACACCGCCACCTACCCGGCGGTGTTCCCCGGCGTCGACCTCAAGGTGGCCGCGGACGTCAGCGGTTTCTCGGAAGTCCTCGTCGTGCACGACGCCGAAGCCGCGAAGAACCCGGCACTCGGCTTGCTGAACCTCACCGCGGCCGGCACCGGCCTGACCCTGGACGCGGCCGCCGACGGCGCCCTGAACGCCAACGACGCCACGGGCCGGCCCGTCTTCCACGGCTCGACGCCGATCATGTGGGACTCCACCGGCCGGACCAGCGCGGCCGCGCCGGGGGAAGGGCGCGTCACCGCGATGAAACTCGACGCGCGGAGGCGGGCGGCCGCCGCGCCGAGCCGGACGTCCGTGGTGGACATCAGCATCCGGCCCGACCGGGCCGCGCTGACCGGTCCGGACGTCGCCTACCCGGTCTACATCGACCCGATCATGTCGCGGACGAAGGACGCCTGGCTGGAGGTGACCAGCAACGACTGGCACTACTTCAACGACGACGCCAAGCAAGCGCAGGTCGGCTACTGCAGCGGCTGGTCCGACTGCGGGTCGCCCGCGTGGACCGCCCGTTCGTACTTCCAGATGGCCACGACCGACCTGAACCCCCGCAACGGCCGCAAGCCGGTGCTCTACAGTGGACACTTCTACGCGCTGCAGGTCCACGGCGCGCACGCGTGCACGGCGGAGCCGACCGACCTGAAGCTCGCGGGATACATCAGCGCCGACACGCGCTGGCCGGCCAGCGACTACGACTTCCTCGGCCGGATCTCCTCGAGCGCGGGCGACCAGTGCGGGGGCGCCGGCACGCTCGACTTCGACGTGCAGAACACGGTGCAGCGCGCGGTCGACGGGACCTGGGGCAGCATCACCCTGCTGCTGCGGGGAACCGACGAAGGAAACCGGTTCCAGTGGAAGCGGTTCGCGAACAACCCCGTCCTCGAGGTCGTGTTCAGCTTCCCGCCCAACGGTCCCGGCGGCAACGCGGTGGCGAACTCGGTGAACTGCGGCGGCAAGGTCGTGACCCCGACGGCGAACCCGACCCTGTATTCGACGGCGACCGACAACAACGCTCCGCCGCTGAACCTCGGCATGTGGTACCAGGTGTGGAACGCGAACGCCACGACGCAGTACGCCAAGACCGACAGCGCGGTCATCGTCGCGTCCGGCGCCCGGGCGGCCTGGGCGGTGACCCCCGGCCTCGCCGACGGCGACTACTCGTTCCGGACTTCGGTGGAGAACAGCTTCCCCACCGATTCGAGCCGGAACCTGTGGTCGGGGCTGTACTCCCCGTGGCTGCCGTTCACCGTGCGCGCGAAACCGATCCCCGGCAAGCCGGTGATCCTGCCGAGCGCCGACTACCCGGCGGACAACTGGGGCGCCCAGACCGGCGCGCCCGGCTCGATCTCGGTCCAGCACCTGGACGGCGGCGCCGGCCTCGCGGGCTTCAGCTACAGCTTCGACGGCGCGGGTGCCCAGCACGTCCCGGCCACGACGGACTGCGACTACCACAAGACCTTCGGGACCTCCGGCGGCTGGGTCCCCGCCACCGGCACGAACCGCGCGACGATCCCCGTCCCGGCCGGGCTGAGCGCCGGCCCGCACGTGCTCTACGTCAAGAGTTTCGACGACGCGCACAAGATGTCGGCGGAGTCGGCACCGTACGTCTTCTACGTCGCCCCCAACACGGGTGGCACCACGACGAAGCTCGAGGCCGAGTCCCTGACCGTCACGCAGCCGGCCGGCCAGAACGTCACCGCGGCCGTCCAGCCGAACTGCTGCGGAGCGGCCTGGTCGGGGGACAACCAGCTCTTCCTGCAGGCCACCGCGGCCGGCCAGGCGTTCTCCCTGGCGTTCTCGGTGGGCACCGAAGCCGACTACCGCATCGGCCTCGGGCTCACCCACGCCCCCGACTACGGGCAGACCGCCTTCACCCTCGACGGCCAGCCGATCGGCAGGCCGCTCGAGACGGTGGAGACCGGGCCGTTCGACAACTTCGGCCCGGCGGTCGGCAGCGACTTCCACTCCCTGGGGTCGCGCCGGCTGGCGGCCGGCCCGCACACCCTCGGCGTCCAGGTGACCGGCACGAACGCCGCGTCCATCGGCGCGCGGTACTTCGCGGGCCTGGACTACCTGACGCTGACCACGGCGGGCCGGTTCGAAGCCGAACAGGGCTCGCAGGTCACCGTGGCGCAACCGGCCGGCCAGAACGCGCCGGTCCCGGTCGTCACCGATCCGCGGTGGTCGGACGCCGCGCTCGTCGCCTTCCGGCCGCAAGGCCCGGACGCGTCCGTCGACTTCAGCTTCCGGGTGCCGATCGAGGCCGACTACGCACTGGGCGCGGGGCTGGCCCGGCACGACCACGCCGGGCGGCTGCGCATCTCGGTCGACGGCGCCGTCGTGGCGCGCAGCCAGGACGAACCGTGGGACGGCTACGCTCCGGCGCCCGCCGCCTCCTACCTGCCGCTGGGCGGCCAGCACCTCACGGCAGGCCGGCACACGCTGACCGTCCGGGTGGTGGGCAAGAACGACGCGTCCCTGGGGTTCGAAGCCGGCGTCGACTACCTGACCGCCGTCCCGATCAACAACATCACCGTCGCCGACTTCGCTTCGGCGCTGAACAACGACGGCATCGCCCCGGACGGCACCGCCGCGCGCCTGGACTTCGCCTCGGGCGGCCTGTCCGCGCAGACCTTCGCGGCGGCCGGGCTCGCCCCGGGCGCGACGAAGGTGGTCAACGGCGCGGCGTTCACCATGCCGCAGCCCAAGGCCACGGGCGAGGACAACGTCGTCGCGTTCGGCCAGACCATCCCGGTCCCGCAGGTCAAGGCCTCGGCCTTCGGCCTGCTCGCCACCGCGACCTGCGGGAACCTGCCCGCGACGTCGGCGACGGTCACCTACACCGACGGCACGACCCAGAACCCGTACGTCCCGGCGGTCTCCGACTGGGTGTGGGGTGAAACCGAAAGCGCGGCTTTCGTCCTGCCGTACCGCACCCTGGCGACGACCGGAGCGGACGCGACGGCCCGGCCGCGGATCTACGCGGTGTTCATGCCGACCGACCCGTCGAAGACGCTCAAGTCGGTCACGCTGCCCAACTACGGCAGCCCGGCGACCGCCGCGTGCGAGAAGGCCGCGTTGAACGTGTTCTCGATGGCACCCCGGCCGGTCGCCGAAGGCTGGCTGGGGGCGTGGGCCGCGCCGGCGGACGGCCAGGCCGCCCCGCCGGTGGCACTCGCGGACAAGACGGTCCGGACGGTCCTGAAGCCCTCGGTGACGGGCGCTTCGGTGCGGGTGAAGCTGGCCAACCCGCAGGGGACGACGGCGGTGACCGTCGGCGCCGCGAGCATCGCGGCCCAGTCCGGCACCGGCGCGGCGGCGGCCGGGGCGCCGGTCCCGCTGAAGTTCGGCGGAGCCACGTCGGTGACCGTGCCGGCGGGCGGGGAGGTGACCAGCGACGCGGTGGCCTTCCCGAGCACCGCGGGCGGAAGCGGCAACTTGCTGGTCAGCTTGGCCTTCACCGGTGCCGCCGACCGGTTGGCGGCCCACGCGTTCACGCCGTCGTACCTGGCGGCGGGCAACCAGACCGGGGCCGCCGGCGACGCGCAGTTCGGGACGGCGCTCGACGGCGCCTACCTCCTCTCCGGCGTCGAGGTGTCCACTCAGGACGCCGGCCGCGGGACCGTCGTCGTGCTGGGCGACCAGTTCGCCACCGGCACCGGCACCGACGGTGCGACGTGGGTGGACAAGCTGCCGGGTGCCCTCGGCGCCCTCGGCGAGTCCCTGCCGGGCAGCGTCGTCGACGCCGGCCGGGCGGGCACCCCACCGGCCGGCCGGTGGAAGCTGAGCGACGGGTCGGGGGCCACCGCCGCGAACGCGGTCGCCGGTGCTGCCCCGGTCGCCTTGACGAACACGACGTGGAGCACCGAGCACGGCGGGTCCGCGGTGTTCAACGGCACGGACTCGGTCGGCGCGACCGCCGGTCCGGTGCTGAACACGTCCGGGTCGTACACGGTCGCCGCGTGGGCGAAGGTCGGCTCGCTGGCCGGGAACTACACGATCGTCAGCCAGGGCGGCGTCAGCCAGAGCGCGTTCTTCCTGCAGTACAAGCAGGGAGCCGGGTGGGCGTTCGTGAGCCCGTCGCAGGACACGGCCACGCCCGGGGCGTACTCGCTGGTGGTCGGTCCGACGCCGGTGCTGAACACGTGGACCCACCTCGCCGGCACCTTCGACGCCACCACCGGGCAGATGGCGTTCTACGTCAACGGGAAGCTGATCGGGACTGCCTACAACCCGACGCCGTTCGACACGGCGGGCCCGCTCGGGATCGGCGGGGTGAAGGTCGTCGGCGGCGCGGTGCGCAACCAGTTCAACGGCTCGATCTCCGACGTCCGGGTGTTCCGCCGGGCGGCTTCGGCGGACGACATCGCGGCGATGTCGGCCGGCGGGGCGATCACGGCACCGCCCTCCGGCATCGGTGCCCCCGGTACGGTCTCGGCCGCGCGGACCCTGGACCGCACGACGCTCGGCCAGCCGAACGTCCGCACGGTACTGGTGGAACTGGGCGCGAACGACGTTCTCGCGGGCAAGAGCAAAGCGGAGATCGTGCAGGGCCTGCGGACGCTGGCGCACCCGGCGAGCGCGTCCGGCCTCCGGAACAACCGGCGCTCGGACGGCACGCTCGTGCACGTCATCCTCTCGACCATCCCCGCACTGGGGCTGGCCGCGGGTGATCCGCGGGAGGCGACCCGGACGCAGGTCAACGACCTGCTCCGCACGAGCTACGTGGACCTGGGAGCGGACGGCGTGCTGGACATCGCGGCGGCGGTGTCCGACACACCGGCCGCCGCGACCGTCAGCCCGGCGTTGCTGACCGACGGGATCCCGAACACCTCGTTCTACGACCGGATCGCCCAAGCCGTGGCGAAAGCGGTGACGGACTTCCCGCCGTTGGAGCTGTAGCCGGAGGAACGACCTGAAGGCCACCGCGACGGCAACCGATGCCGTGGCGGTGGCCTTCAGCGGTGTTCAGGCCGGGACGCCACCGTCTGCTCCGCCGCCGGCCGGCGACGAACCCCGCGTAGAGCGCGCACCCCAGTGCGAAGATCCGGCGCGGGCCGAACAGATCGCCCGCCCGCCCACCGGGCGGCGGGTCACCGGACCGCCCGCTCGTCCGTTCCCGGCACCTTCGCCGTCGTGATGGCGATGCGGTTCCACGTGTTGATCGTGAAGATCAGCGCGAGCAGCCGGGCCAGTTCTTCCTCGCCGAACTGCTCGAGCGCTCCGGCGTAGACGTCGTCGGGGACGCCACCCGAGACCAGGGTGACCGCTTCGGTCAGCGCCAGCGCGGCCCGCTCCTTCTCGCTGAAGAAGTGACCGGCCTCGTGCCACACGGCGACCATGTGCAGCCGCTCCTCGCTTTCGCCGGCCTTGCGGGCGTCCGAGGTGTGCATGTGCAGGCAGTAGGCGCAGCGGTTGAGCTGCGACGCGCGGATCTGGACCAGCTCGACCAGCGCGGGGTCGAGCCCGGCGCGGGCGGCGGCGTCGAGGCCGATCAGGGCCTTGAAGGCCTTCGGTGCGGTCTTGGCGAAGTTGAGGCGGGAGTTCGTCATGACCAGAAATCTAGGGCGCGGTTGACCCGTGTGTAGGGTGCATTTCCGTGGCAAAAGAATGGGTCAATTCGGGGGAGCGGCTCGGCGCCGACCTGCACCTGGAGCTGACCGGACCGGGCGGCAAGCGCGCCGCCCTCATCGCCGCCCTGCGGGACGCCGTCCGCGCCGGGCGGCTCGTCCCGGGCACCCGGCTGCCGCCCTACCGGTCGCTGGCCGCCGACCTCGGCCTGGCCCGCAACACCGTCGCCGACGCCTACGCCGAGCTGGTCGCCGAAGGCTGGCTCACCGCCGTGCAGGGCTCCGGCACCCGCGTCGCCGAGCGCGCCGAACCCCTCGAGCCGGTCCGGGCACCGGCCCGGAAGCCGGCGGCCCCGAAACCGGCGTACCACCTCCGGCAGGGGCAGCCGGACGCGACGTCGTTCCCGCGCGCCGAATGGCTCGCCGCCGCGCGTCGCGCGCTGAACGCGGCCCCGCACGACGCCTTCGGCCCCGGCGACCCGCGCGGCCGCCCGGAGCTGCGGGAAGCCCTCGCCCAGTACCTCGCGCGGGCCCGTGGCGTGCGGACGTCACCGGAGCGGATCGTCGTGTGCTCGGGCTTCGCCCACGCCCTGCGGCTGCTGTTCCCGGCCGTGCTGCGGGGACCGCTCGCCGTCGAGTCCTACGGCCTCGCGTTCCACCGGTCGATCTTCGCCGCCGCCGGCGTGAAGACGATCCCCCTGGGCCTGGACGAGCACGGCGCGCGCGTCGAAGACCTCGACGTCCCGGCGGTGCTGCTGACGCCCGCGCACCAGTTCCCGACCGGCGGCCCGCTGCACCACGACCGCCGCACCGCGGTCATCGGGCACGTCCGCGCGACCGGCGGCGTGCTCATCGAGGACGACTACGACGGCGAATTCCGCTACGACCGCAAGCCGGTCGGCGCGGTCCAGGGCCTCGACCCGGAGCACGTCGTCTACGCCGGTTCGGTCAGCAAGAGCCTCTCGCCCGCGGTGCGCCTGGGCTGGCTGGTGCTGCCCGCGCACCTCGTGGACCCGGTGCTGGCGGTGAAGGGCGAGCGCGAGGCGTGGGCGGGCGTGCTCGACCAGCTCACCCTGGCCGAGTTCCTGACGTCGGGCGCGTACGACCGGCACATCCGCCGGATGCGCCAGCGCTACCGCCGCCGCCGCGACCAGCTCGTGACGGCACTCGCCGAGCGGGCCCCGCACGTGACACCGACGGGCATCGCCGCGGGCCTGCACGCCGTCCTGCGGCTCCCGCCGGGCACCGAGAAGGCCGCGCTGAAGGCCGCGGCCTGGCAGGGACTGGCACTGGACGGCCTGGCCGCCTTCCGGCACCCCGACAGCACGATGTCCACAATGGACGGCCTGGTCGTCGGCTACGCGACGCCACCGGAACACACTTACCCGGCGGCTCTCGACGCGCTGTGCCGCGCGCTGCCGCCCGAGTGAGGCCTACCCGACGATGTCGATCCCGAACGGCTCGGCCGCGCTGCAGTCGATGTCGGCCCGCCCCGCGCCCGGCAGGTCGTAGCGCCGGCGGGAGAGCGCGACACCGCAGGGCGAATCACCAAAACGGCCGCACCCGGGCCGCCCTTCACCGCCGGCTCACGCGCCGATGGTGACGTTCTGCTTCCGGTACTGGCTTCCCGCTCACCCGGCTGGCAAGCTGCCAGCACCTCACGAGGGAAGGACGTGCATTGGCGGCACACCCGGCGCGGGCCCGGCGGATCGACGCTCGGGTCGTCGTCCTGAGCGCGCTGCTCGTGGTCGCGCTGCTCGCATGGGCCGGGTTCGACTACCTGAAGAATCGGCTGGCCGGCGGCGGCTGCGACAGCACCACCGCGGTGCGCCTCACGGCCGCGCCGGACATCGCGCCGGTGCTGACCGAGCTCGCCCGGACCGTCCCGGAGGAGGACTGCTACTCCGTCGAGGTCACCGCGAGCCCGTCGACGGCCACCGCGACGGCGCTGGAGGCCAACGGCGCGAACGGCCCCGACGTCTGGGTGCCGGAGTCGAGCACCTGGCTGCTGCAGGCCCGCGACGGCGGCGCGTGGAACCTCCCCGAGTCCGGCCAGCCGGTGGCGAGCTCGCCGGTGGTGCTGGCGCTGACCGACGACGTCGCGAAGAAGGCCGGCTGGCCGGGGAAGTCGCCGTCGTGGTCGGACGTGCTCGCGGGGAGCCCGGTCGGGCTGCCCGACCCGGCCCGCGACCCGGCCGCCATCGGCGCGCTGATCGGCCTGCAGCAGGTGACCAAGGACGCGCCCGACCCGGCCGCCGCCTTCACCGAGGAGATCCGCAGGCTTTCGGCGGTGAAGCAGCCGTTCACCGCGTGGCCGGCGTCGGAGCAGTCGGTACTGGCCCGCAAGCTCGTCGCCGCCTACCCCGCCGCCGGCGTGCCGAGCTTCGACTACCCGTACGTCGTGCTGCCGCGGGCTTCGGAAGCTTCGCGCTCGGCGGCCGAGCGGTTCCTGCGGCTGCTGCTCGACCAGACCGCCACCAAGGCGTTCGCGGACGGCGGGTTCCGGACGCCGTCCGGGCAGCTGCTCGGCGACCGGCCGCGCGACACCCGCACGAACGCCGCACCGCGCCCGGCCGGGCCGCCCACGCCCGAAGCGATGTACGGCGTGCTCCAGGCGTGGGCCGGGGCGAACCTCAGCGCCCGCGTCCAGGTCCTGCTCGACGTCTCCGGCTCGATGGCCGCGACCGTGCCCGGCACCGGCCGCAGCCGGATGTCGCTGACGCTCGAAGCCGCGACGCAGGGGCTCGGGCTGTTCAAGCCGACCAGCGAGATCGGCCTCTGGCTGTTCTCGACCAAGCTGGACGGCAACAAGGACTACAAGGAACTGCTGCCGATGCGGTCGATCTCCCAGCAGCTCGCCGCGGGCGGGGTGGCGACGCTGCAGGCGGTCAAGCCGAAGCCCGGCGGCGCGACCGGGCTGTACGACTCGATCCTCGCCGCGTACCAGAACGCCCGGCAGAGCTGGCAGCTCGGCCGGATCAACCTCGTCGTCGTGCTCACCGACGGCCGCAACGAGGACGACGACTCGATCGGGCTGCCCGGCCTGCTCGCCGAGCTCGGCCGGCTGCAGGACCCGCGGAAACCGCTGCCCGTGATCGGGATCGGCATCGGCCCGGACATCGACGCGAGCGAGCTGCGGCAGGTGTCCGCGGCGACCGGTGGCGAGTCCTTCACCACGCCGGACCCGCGCAAGATCTCCGACGTCTTCTACCAGGCACTGAGCAAGCTCATGTGCCAGCCGCCCGCCTGCAAGAAGTGAGGAAGCCCGTGTTGGTGCAGATCGAAAAACCCGCGCCCCGGGTGACCCGAAGACCGTCCGCGCTGGTCCTCGCCGCGTTCGTCGCCGGCGCGGTGCCGTTCGCCTTCCACACCTGGGCGGCACTGCACGGGAACTTCGCCCAGGACGACTTCGTCATGACCTACCGGGCCGCCTTCGCCGGGCCGTTCGACCTCGGCTACCTCTTCCAGGATTACCACGGGCACCTGATGCCCGGCGGGTTCTTCCTCGCGGCCGTGATGACGTGGTGGGCGCCGCTGAACTTCCCGCTGATGGTGGCGCCGCTGCTGCTGATGCGGGCCGTGGCGACCGTGCTGTTCTGGTGCCTGCTGGTGCGCTGTTTCGGCCGTCGCTGGGCGATCCTGGTGCCGTTCACCGTGTTCACGGCCTCGACACTGCTGCTGGTCCCGCCCCTGTGGTGGGCCTACGGTTCCCAGATCGTCCCGGTGGTGCTTGCGGCCGCAGGCGCCCTGTACTGGCACGTCCGCTACCTGCGCGAAGGCGGCCGGTGGTGGATCGGCACCTTCGCGTGGACGCTCTTCGGGCTGGCGTTCTACGAGAAGGCCGTCGTGGTCCCGGTGCTGCTGGCCGGGGTGACCGTCCTGCTCGGACAGTCCTTCCGGGACCGGTGGCGCTACTGGGCGGGACACGCGGTGCTGCTGGCCGCGTTCGTCGCGGGCTACCTCGCGCTGACGTCGAGCCAGGTGGCTCCCGGTGGCCCGCCGATGACCGCCGGCACCGTCGCCGACCTGACCGGCCGGATGCTCGGCGACACCTTCCTGCCCGGGCTGGCCGGCGGGCCGTGGTCGGGGCCCGGGCCGGGCGCGACCTGGGCGCCGTCGCCGTTCGCGGTCGTGGTCCTGCTGTTCGCCGCGGCACTGGCGCTGCTGGTGGCCGGCGGGCGCGTGGGCGGCCGCCGGGCCTGGCGGGCGTGGGCGCTGCTCGGGCTGCTGTTCGCCGTGGACGTCGGGCTGCTGGCGTTGACGCGGCTGCGCGAAGTCGGCCCGGCCGCCGGCGACGACCCGAGGTACCTCGCCGAGCTGGCGTTCGCGGCCGCGCTGTGCGGAGCGTTCGCCTTCCTTACGCCCAATGGGGTTGGGCCATCCGGAGTCACTCGTGAACGGCCGATCGCGCTAATCGTGTCCGTGCTTCTGCTCGCCAGTTCCGCGATCGGGTTTTTCCGGCTGGCCCCCGCGATGCGGTTCGACCATTCCGGGCAGTACGTCGCCAACGTCCGGGCGGCCGTCGCCGAGGATCCGGATCTCGTCTTCTACGACACGTTCGTGCCGTCCGATGTGGTCCACGAGTGGTTCGGCGCGGACTCGCAGGCGTCCCGGGTCGCCGGCCTGGTGCCCGGCACGCACTTCGACCAGCCGACGAACCGGATGCACCTGCTCGACGCCACCGGCACCCCACACCTGATCACCGGCGTGGCCGCGGAGTCCCGCGGCGTGCCGGGGCCGGTGCCGGACTGCGGGTACAAGATCGGCGAAACGCCGGTGAGCGTGGCACTCGACACCCCGCTGCTCGGCAGGCACCTGCTGAAGATCGACTACTTCACCCGCGACGGCGGTGAAGGCCTGGTCGACCGGACACCCGTGTGGTTCCAGCCCGGGCTGCACTCGCTGTACCTGCCGGTGGACGGCCTGTTCGACCACATCGGCGTGCGGCTGTCGAGCCCGGGTGCCCCCGTGTGCGTCCCCAGAGTCGAGGTCGGGAAGCCGGTGACTCAGTAGGGGTCGTACGGGCTGTGGTGCCCGGCCAGCCGGGCCAGCGGCCGCAAGCGCAGCCGCAGCAGCACCTTGATCCCGACGTTGCGCGCGAACCACGGCAGCTGCGCCAGCAGGCGCACGCGGTCTGCCGTGGACGGTGGCGCCAGCCGGAACCGCGCCAGCGACGTGGCGCGGTCCAGATAGGTGTACCGCCGTCCGAAGAGGACCTTCGCGATCGTGCCGAGCGTGACACCGATGGAGGAAAAACAGTCGTGGACCAGGATTTCCGCCCCCGGCGGCAGGTGCGCCGACCAGCGCAGGTCGTCGGTGTAGGTCCAGTAGTCGTGCTTGCCGTCGATGTAAAGCAGCTGTATGGCCCGATCCCAGTCAGGGCGCAGTTTCGTGCTGTAACCGGCGACGAGCTCGACGACGTCGTCCAGTCCGGCCCGCCGGATGTTGCGCTCGAACAGCTGCCGCGTCGGCGATCCGCCGAACAACCGGCCGTCCACGAAGGGGTCGACGGCGATCACCGTGGCCCCGACCGTGCGGGCGGCGGCGCCCAGGACGATCGTGGATCGGCCCTGGTGGCTGCCGATTTCCAGGATGACGTCACCCTTTTCGAGGCGGCACGCGGCCTGCCACAGCGCCTCGCCCTGCGCGCGCGTCATCCAGCCCTTGACCGGCTCGGCCAGTGTCCACGCGTCGGCGAAGCCGTCCGTGCTCAGTTCGGTCGTGATGGCGCACCTGCCCAGGGAAGTCGGGGGCCGGGGAAAATCGTCGGCACATGGTAGCCAGGTTTCGGCTTAGTATCTACCGGATGGTAACCAGCACCCGCGAACGGACCCGGGACGGCGCCCCGCCCGCGGAGCGCGACCGGAAGTTCTCACCGGGTGCGTTCCTCCGCCGCCCGAGCACCTGGATCGTGCTGGCCCTGACCACGTTGTCATTCCTGCAGATGCCAGGGAAGACGACGTTCGACACCAAACTGGACCTCGCCGTCGACCCGCTCGCCTTCCTCGGGCGCGCCCTGCACCTGTGGAACCCCCAGGCCACCGCGGGGGAGCTGCAGAACCAGGCGTACGGCTACCTGTTCCCGATGGGCCCGTTCTTCGCGCTGTGCCAGGCCGCCGGCGTGCCCGCGTGGATCGCGCAACGGCTGTGGGGCGCGGTCCTGCTGTCGGCCGCGTTCGGCGGCGCCCTGCTGCTGGCGCGGGCGATGAAGATCGGCACCGAGCGCACGCGGCTGATCGGCGCGCTCGGGTACGCGCTCGCGCCGCGCATGCTGACCGAAATCGGCGGCCTGTCCGCGGAGATGCTGCCCGCGGTGCTGCTGCCGTGGGTGCTGGTGCCGCTGGTGCGGGCCGGGGCGATCGGCTCGCCGCGGCGGGCCGCCGGGCTGTCCGCGCTGGCCGTGCTGTGCATGGGCGGCGTCAACGGCGCGATGGTCGTGATGGCGCTCGTCCTGCCGGGACTGTGGCTGCTGACGCGGCGCTGGACGCGGGCGCACGTCGAGCTCGTGCTGTGGTGGTTCGTCTTCGTCATCGGCGCGACGCTGTGGTGGATCCTGCCGCTGCTGCTGCTCGGCGAATACAGCCTGCCGTTCCTGGACTACATCGAGTCCGCGACGAACACGACCGCGCCGATGTCGCTGTTCGAGGTGCTGCGCGGCACCAACCAGTGGGTCGCCTACGTCGTGCAGGGCACGCCGTGGTGGCCGGGTGGCTGGTCACTGATCGACAACCCCGTGCTGATGCTCGCGACCGGGCTCGTCGCCGGCGTCGGCCTGTTCGGACTGACCCGGCGCGGCCTGCCGGACCGGCGGTTCCTCGTGCTCGGCGTGGTGACCGGGCTGACCCTGCTGACCATCGGCTACGTCGGCACGCTCGACAGCCCGCTGGCCGAACAGGTCCGGCACCTGCTCGACGGGCCGCTCGCGCCGCTGCGCAACGTGCACAAGTTCGAGCCGGTGCTGCGGCTGCCGCTGATGCTGGCGTTCGCGCACGGCATCTCGAGCCCAGCCAAGGTGACGTCCGCGCGCCGGTTCCTGCGGCCGGCACTGGGCCTGCTGCTGGTGCTGGTGATGGCGGCACCGGCGTGGCTGCTGAACCTGCGGTCCGGCCCGGGCTGGGACGCCGTGCCCGGCTACTGGTACGACGCTCTCGGGTACGTGGCCAAGGCCGATCCGAACGCGCGGACGCTGCTGCTGCCGGCCACCGGCTTCGGCGAGTACGACTGGGGCCGCACGGTCGACGAGCCCGCGCAGGCGATCGCGCGCAGCCCGTGGGCGGTCCGCAACCAGGTGCCGCTGGGGTCCGAGGGGAACACGCGGCTGATGGACTCCGTGGACGCGGCGCTCGCCGACGGCCGCGGCGACCCCGGGCTGGCCGCGCTGCTCGCCCGTTCGGGATATCGGTTTTTGCTGCTGCGCAACGACATCGACCGCGAGCGGACGGCGGCCCCGCCCATCGCGACCCTGCGGGCCGGGCTGGCCGGGTCGCCGGGCATCGCCAAAGCGGCCGCGTTCGGCCCGCTCGAAGTCTACGAAGTGGGGAAGCCGGTGCCGCTGGCCACCGCGACGTCCACCACGGACGTCCCCACCGTGAGCGGCGGCCCGGAGAACCTGCTGCCCCTGATCGACTCGGGTCAGCTCGACCCGGCGACGCCCACCGTGCTCACCGGCGACGGCGGGTCGCCCGGCGGCCCGCGGCTGGTGACCGACGGCCTGCGCCGGGCCGAGCGGAACGTCGGCGGCGTCCGCGACAACCTCAGCCAGACCTTGACCGCCGGCGAGGCCTACCGCCAGCAGCGCGCGGCGGGCGACCTGCTGCCGTTCCCGGGCCAGGAGCACCAGACCGTGGCCGCCTACCGGGGGATCCGCTCGGTGACGGCGTCGACGGCGGCGTCGTTCGCCGACGCCTTCGGCGGGTCCGATCCTTCGCACCAGCCGTTCGCGGCGATCGACGGCGACCCGCGCACGGCGTGGCACTCGTCGTCGTTCACCGGGCCGATCGGCCAGTGGCTCGAGGTGGAGCTGGACACCCCGCGGCTGGTGAACTCGGTGAACCTGGAGATGGTGGACGACCTGCGGGTGGGCTGGCCGGCCACCCGGATCCGGATCACCACCGACAACGGCTCGGTCGAGCAGCCGGTGATCCGCGGTGCCGGGCCGCACGAGTACTCCGTCGCCGGCGGCGTCACCCGCACGGTGCGGATCACGCTGCTGTCGCTGGTGGTCGGGCGGCAGGACGGGAACGTCGGCATCGCGGAGCTGAAGATCCCGGACACCGAGCCGCAGCGCGCCCTGGAGGTGCCCGCGGACCTGCCGACCGGGCCGGCGCCCGGGTTCGCCTTCACCCGCGGCCAGCAGCCCCGGTACGCGTGCCTGCCGCTGGGCGCCGCCGTGCGGTGTGACGCCGCCGCGGCCCGCGACGGCGAGGAACCCGACGGGATCCGGCGGCTGTTCAGCACCCCGGCGGAGCAGACGTACCTGGTCGGCGGCACGGTGCTGCCGGCAGGCGGCGGCCGCAACCCGGTGTCGCTGCCGGGCGTGACCGTGGCGTCGACGTCCCAGCTGGGCGGCGACCCGGCGGCCGCCGGGTTCGCGGCCGTGGACGGCGATCCGGGCACGACGTGGCGCCCGGACGTCACCGACCTGCGGCCGGCGCTGACGCTCGGGTGGCCGTCGCCGAAGCGGATTTCGGGGCTGCACATCGAAGTTTCGCCGTCGAGCGGAGCCCGGGCGCCGCGGCAGGTGGAGCTGGTGGGCCGGTCGGGGACGCGGTCGGTGCAGCTCGACGCGGGCGGGTCCGCGTCCTTCGAACCCCTGGACACCGACCAGCTGCAGGTCGTGCTGCCGGGCGACGACGACGATCCCGCGGCACGCTCGGTGGTGGGCATCGGCAGCCTGGCGCTGTCCGGGAGCGACGGCTTGCTCCCGGGGCCGGACCCGGCGTTCACGGTGCCGTGCGGATCGGGGCCGAACGTCCACCTCGACGGGCTCGACTACCGGACGTCGGTGCAGGGCAAGCTGTCCGACATCACCGCGCACCGGCCGCTCGCGCTGGGGATGTGCCGGGATTCGGAGGGCGGCATCGCGCTGCCGGCGGGCGGCCACGAGCTGCGGACGGACCGGTCGGAGTCGTTCGTGGTCCAGGACCTGTGGCTGCGCCCGGCCGGCACCGCGTCGCCGCCGGTGCACCGCGCGGTGCAGGTGGGTGACTGGGGCGCGGCGTCGCGGTCCGTGACGGTGGGCCCGGGCGCGGAGGCGGTGCTGGCGGTCCCGGAGAACGCGAACGCGGGCTGGACGGCCAGTTTGGACGGTCAGCAGCTGACGCGCACCCGCGTGGACGGCTGGCAGCAGGCGTGGATCGTCCCGGCGGGCGCGGGCGGGGTGGTGTCGCTGTCGTTCACCCCGGACGCGCACTACCGGCTGAGTCTCCTGGTCGGCGCGGCGGCGGTGCTGGCGCTGCTGGTGGGCGTGGCGTGGCCGGCGCACCGGCGCCGGTTCACGATCTCCCCGGGCGGCTCCTGGACACCGGTCGTGCTGATCGGGCTGCTGGTCGCGCTGGACGGGATGCTGCCGGTGGTGCTGCTGATCGCGTGCCTGCTGGCCCGCCAGTTCTCGGAGCGCGCACCGAGGTACCTGGCCTTCGGTGGCATGGCGGTGGCGGCGGGCGCCTCGGTGACGGGCCGCATCCTGGGCCACGGCCAGGACTGGGCGTACGGCCCGGTGACCCAGGCGGCACTCCTGCTGGCCGCGGCCGCGATGGTGGCGACGTGCGTGGACTGGTTCGTGCGCAAGGAAAACCCCACCAACCCCACGAGCTAACCCAGCCCCGGTAACCCCCGTGATCGAGCCCGTAACCCCCGTGACTGGCTCGGATCACGCGAGATCCGGGTTCAAACACGGTGGATACGGGCCGGATCACGGGGTTCGGGGTCGCGGAAGTGTCGGTGCCTGCCGGTAGCGTGGAAAACGGGGGCTGCTCAGGCCGGTTTGCGGGGGCGGAGCTCGAGGAGGGCGCCGGCCGCGGCGAGTGCGCCGGCGGTGCACACCGCCGCCGTCACCACCTGGATGGGTGAGCCGTGCAGCCACGTCGTGATCAGCAGTGCCTCCACGCCGACCGCCGACCACATCAGCACCGTCACGCGGCGGTCGCCGTCCGCCAGGCGGGCGTACAGCAGGATCTGGACCAGCGCCAGCATCGAGCCCGCCAGCGCGAACGGCCACACCGGCATGGTGCTGCCCGCGTACCGCGCGCCGCCGATCACCGCGAGCAGCGAAGGCCCGAAGACCAGCGACACCAGCAGCACCACCGCGTCCAGGCAGCCGCACACGGCCAGCGCCACCGGCAGCACCCGGCGGCGGCGGTCGGAGACGGCGAACCGCGGCAGCACCAGCACCCCCACCGCCTGCGGCAGCCAGTACGCGATCTTCGTGACGATCGCCCCCAGCGCGTACTCGCCCACCTCCGAAGACGGCAGCGTGTGGCGGGCCAGCACCAGGTCCAGGTTCACCAGCAGCACCAGCGCCAGCATCGCCTGCGCCGTGTGCAGCACCTCGCCGCCGTGGCGGTCGGCCCAGCGGGGACGCGGGCGGCCGCAGATCTGCCAGCCCGCCACGACCACCGCCAGCGATCCGATCGCCGCTCCGGCCAGCGCCCCGGTCGGGGATCCCGAGACCACCAGCCCCACCAGGGAACCGCCGACCTTGCCGACGCCCTCCAGCGCGATCAGGCCGGACAGCACGGCGAACCGGTGGCTGCCCTGCAGGAGACCGTGGAACACGCCCAGCAGCGTCAACGGCCCGAGCGCCGCGGTCACCAGCAGCGCCGGGGCCAGCGAGCCCAGGTGCAGCAGGAGCACCAGCAACGGGCTCAGCGTCAACGCCGTCGTCGCGACGATCGCGCTCGTCACCAGGCCGAGCGCGAACAGCGAACCCTGCGCGAGCCCGGGGGCGCGCGCCACCCGCAGCGCCACCACCGTCTGCAGGCCCATCGCCGGGACGACGCCGATCACCAGCACCGCCAGCAGCGAGCTCAGCTCCCCGAACGCGCCGGGCGCGAGGATCCGCGCGGCCGCCAGGCTCAGCACGTAGCTGGCCGCGTTGTTGCCCGCGAGCGCGAGCGAGACGAGGATCGCCGCGAGCCGGTTGCCGGTCCGGGCCGGGACTTCGGTGTCTACGCTCAACGGCGGGCTCCCATTACCGGCGGGTAATGACCAGGGACCATAACCGCGCGCGCAACGGAAAGGAAGGGCCGTGAACGCACCCGGCAGGCGGGCGGCCCTCCCCGTGTTGTCCGCCGCGCTGGCCTTCGCCGTCTGCGCGCCGCTGCTCGGCCGCGGGTTCGTCCTGAGCTACGACATGGTGTTCGCGCCACGGCAGTACTTCGTGCCGGACGCCTTCGGGGTCGGCAGCACGCTGCCGCGGTCCGTTCCCGCCGACGCCGCAGTCGCGCTCGCCACCACCGTGCTGCCCGGCGACATCGTCCAGAAGATCGTCCTGCTCCTGGCCGTCTTCTTCGCCGCCTTCGGCGCGGGACGGCTCGTCCCCACCGAGCGGGAAGGCACCCGGCTCGTCGCGGCGACGGCCTACGCCTGGACGCCGTACCTCGCCGAACGGCTGTTCATCGGGCACTGGCCGCTGCTCCTGACGTACGCGGCCCTGCCGTGGATCGCCGGCGCCGGGCTCGCCGTGCGGGCGCACGAACCGCGTGCCCTGCCGAAGCTGGTGATCGCCTGCGCCCCGGCCGTGCTGACTCCGCCCGGCGGCGTCCTCGCGGCCGCCGTCATGGTCGTGGCCGCCGGTTCGCGGCGGCTCCGGCAGACGGTTCCGCTCGCCATCGCGCTCAACCTGCCCTGGCTGGTCCCGACGTTCCTCGACGCCGGCGGCACCTTCTCCGACCCCGGCGGCGTCACGGCGTTCAGCGCCCGCGCCGAAAGCTGGGGTCCCGCGTTGCTGAGCGTGCTGGGCCTCGGTGGCATCTGGAACGCCGAAACGGTGCCGGGAAGCCGCGCCGTGCCGCTGGTCCCGGTGCTGACGCTCATCGTCGTCGCCGTCGCGATCGCCGGGCTCCGGCCGCTCGCGCAGCGGTGGGGGAAGGCGCCGGTCCGCTCTTTGACCGCGCTCGGCGTCCTGGGCGTTCTCCTGGCTGCACTGGCGACGTTGCCGGGCGGCAACTGGCTGCTCACCGCCGCGACGCGGTACGTGCCCGGCGCCGGACTGCTGCGGGACGCCCAGAAATGGGTGGCCTGGTGGGCTCTGCCGCTCGCCTTGGGCTTCGCGCTGGCCGTCGAAGCCGCCGCGGCGAAGCTGAAAACCGCGGGGGGCCGCACCGGACTGGTGACGGCGGCGGTGGTCTTCCCGCTGCTGACCATGCCGGACCTCGCGTGGGGTGGCTGGGGACGGCTCGGCACCGCGCAGTACCCGGCCGACTGGCGCGCGGTGTCCGCAGAGCTCGGTGACCGGCCCGGTGACGTGCTGGCGTTGCCGCTCTCGGCGTTCCGCGGGTTCGCGTGGAACGACGACCGCACCCAGCTCGACCCGGCGCCGCGCGCGCTGCCGAAACCCGTGCTGATGGACGACACCCTGCAGGTCGGTGCCGAGCGGATCGCCGGTGAGGACCCGAGGATCGGCGACGTCCGCGCCGCGACGTCGGCGCGGGAACTCACCGACGCGGGCATCGGCTGGATCCTCGTCGAGCACGGGACACCCGGCTACGTCGACCCGCGGTTGCTCGCCGGCGCGACGCCGGTGTGGTCGGGTGAGTGGCTGACGCTGTACCGGACCCCGGGTGAGCCCGCGGTGAAAGCGATCTCGTGGACGCCCGCCTTGCTGGCGAACGGAGTAGCGCTCACGTTGCTGTGCGTCGCAGTGTTGTGCCGCATGTTACCCATGCGTACATTGGGCCGCGGCAGGATTCTCCCGCCGCGGAAGGAGTGACTCGTGGGCACGGTCATCGGCGCGATCGTCGCCGTCATCATCGGCGGCGGAGCGGCGACCGCGGGAGGGTTCGCCCTCATCCAGGGCGCGGACCCGGACACCGCCGCTCCGGTGCAGCAGAAGCTCAACGCGCAGGTGAAGTTCAACCCTGCCGACCACCCGCTCAAGCTCTACGGGGACCGCTGACGCGTGACCCGGCTCGCCTCCGACCACGCCCACCGCGTCGTCGGGCTCTACGGCGACCCCACCGTTTCCTGGAGCATCCTCCTCGAAGCGGAACTCGGCGCGGCCGCACCGGAACCGGAGAAGCTCCGCGCCCGGCTCGCGGCCGCGTTCCCGCGCTACCCGCACCTCGGTGCGGTGCCCGAAATCGAGCGGATCGGTGACTTGGCGGCCGTCCGGGACCGCTTCGCTTCGGCGCCCTACGAACGGGGCGCGCCGCTGGTGCGCGTCGCCGTCGGTGAACCCACTCTCCTCATCGCCGCCCACCACGGTGCCCTCGACGGCCTCGGCCTGCTCGCCCTGCTCGGCATCCTCCTCGACGTCCCGGTTTCTTCGGCCGCGCGGGGGATCGGCGAACGCACGGGCGGCAAACCCTTTGCGGTTTCGGCCCTCCAGCGGCTCGCTGAGGCGCTTTTCGCGCCACCGGGCCGGATCACCCCGGATCGGGGAAGCGAAGCCGTAGGGGATGTCTTCGTGGCCGTCCACGAGCCGCGGCTGCGGCTGGGGGCCGCGGGGTTCGTCGCGGCGGCCGCCGGCGCCACCGAACGCTGGAACCGCGCGCACGGGGCCCGCACCGCGCGGGTCGTGGCCGCGCTGGGCGCGTCGCGCCGGCCGGGTGCGGCACCGGAACCGGTGCACGACAGCGCGTTCTTCCGGCTGCGGCTGAGCCGCGGCGCGGACGTCGCCGAAGTCCTGAAGGCCCAGCCGCCGGAGCCGGATTTCCCGGCCCGCAGCAGCCGCCTCGCCCGGCTGGGCACCCGGCTGCTGGCGAGCAGGCTCGGTTCGACGTTCCTGGTCTCGAACCTCGGCGTGGTGTCCACCGGGGACACCGTGCGGACGCTGGCGTTCTACCCGGCGGCGAGTGGCCGCTCAGGCGTGGCGTTCGGCGCGGCGACGACCGGCGGCGCCACCACCGTCACCGTGCGCGCCCGCCGCAAGGACTTCGACGCGGCGGCCGCCGCCCGGCTGCTGGGCGAGTTCCGGGACGCGGTGCGGGACCAGGGTGCGCGGCCGGGGGACCGGCTGCCCGGAGACGTCCCGCACCAGTGAAGCGAACTGGCCGACACTGACGTCCCAGCGGTACTTCCCGGCCCGCTCGGCGCCCGCCAAGCCCATTTCCGCGCGCCGCAGGCCGTCGGCGAGCAGGCCGTCGACCTGCGCGGTGAAATCGTCGAAGTCGTCGGCGAGCAGGCCGGTCCGGCCTTCCACGATGGACTCCGTCACGCCGCCGGCGGCGCGGTAGGCGACCGAGGGCACGCCGTGCGCCGCGGCCTCCATGATGACGATGCCCCAGCCCTCCTTGACCGACGGGCACAGGTGCAGCCACGAGCGCGCGAGGATCTCGTGCTTGGCCTGCTCGTCGACCCAGCCGTGCAGGACGACCCGGTCGGCCACCCCGCGCGAAGCCGCGTGGGCGCGCAGCGCCTCGTCCCACGGCCCCTGGCCCACGACCTCCAGCCGCAGGGACGGCCAGCGCCGCGCGAGCCGCGCGACGACGTCGATGGCGTGCTCGATCCGCTTGTGCGGCACCAGCCTGCTCACCGCGACCAGCGTGGGGGTGCGGTCGCGTTCGGACGCGCACGGCGGGGGCGCGTCGAGGCCGTTCGGGACCACCGTCACGCGCTCGCGCCCGATGCCCAGTTCCCCCAGTTCCGCCTTGGTGACCTCGGAAACCGTGACGTAGCGGCACCGGCGGAACAGCCACGGCGCCAGCCGCGACTCGATCCACCAGCCGATCCGGCCCAGCGTCTCGCCGAGCGCGCTGATCCACTGTTCCTTGTGGACGTGGTGCACGAGCACCAGCACCGGGCAGCCGGCGACCAGCCGGGCGAAGAACGGCATGCCGTTCTGCACGTCCACCACGAGATCGGCGCGGGCCCGGCGGATGGCGCGCAGCGCGTGCGCGTAGACGCCGAACTTGTTGCCGCGCCGCCGGTAGCGGACGCCGTCGCGCCACTCGCCCGCCGTCGCACCCGGGTAGGCGGCGCACTGGATCTCGACCCGGTACCCCGCTCTGGCCAGGCCTTCGGCCATCCGCTCGACGTACCGCTCCGAGCCGCCGCCTTCGGGGTGGCCGGTGTCGCGCCAGTTGAGGAGGAGCACACGAGGACGTTCCATCGGGGTTATCCAAACTTTGGCGACGGTGCTAGGTTACCGGTGCGTACACCCTAGATGAACGTATTCGGGAAAGCGACGGTTCAATGGTAGGTAATCCGGTTCTCGTCGCGACGCCCCGGCCGCATCGCGCCACGCTCCGCCGCTCGGTGACCCTGTTCCGGACATTCCTCACCGAACAGACCGACCCGGACGGCTTCTATTCCGCGCTCGCCGCCGATTCGGTCCGGCAATTGGCGGCGCACGCTCCGCTGTCCGGACGCACGGTGCTCGACGTCGGCGGCGGCCCTGGCTACTTCTCCGAAGCCTTCCGCGCGGCCGGCGCGGTCTACCTCGGCCTGGACCCGGACGTCGGCGAGCTGTCCGCCCGCGGCGAGCCGGGGGAGAACATGATCCGCGCCAGCGGCACGGAACTGCCGGTACGCAGCGGTTCCGTGGACATCTGCTACTCGTCGAACGTGCTGGAGCACGTGGCCGAGCCGTGGGTCATGCTCGCCGAGATGTGCCGGGTGACCAAACCCGGCGGCACGGTCTTCGCGTCGTTCACGCCGTGGTATTCGCCGTGGGGTGGCCACGAGACGGCGCCGTGGCATTTCCTCGGCGGGTACTACGCCCGGCAGCGTTATGCGCGGAAACTCGGGAAGCAGCCGAAGAACAAATTCGGGGAAAGCCTGTTCCCGGTTTCGGTCGGCGCCGCGCTTCGCTGGGCGAAGGCGACGCCGCTCGCCGATTTCGTGGCCGGGTATCCGCGGTACCACCCGAGCTGGGCGATGTGGATCGTGCGGATCCCCGGCCTTCGCGAAATTGCGTCCTGGAATCTCGTTCTGGTCCTGCGGAAGGTTTAGCGGTCGGCGCCGACCGGCACCCGCTGCCGTCGCCGCGGCGGGGCCGGCGGGGCGGCCGGGCGCCGGCGGAACAGCAGGTAGGCCGCCACGAGGATCAGCACCCCGCCGCCGATGCCGAGCCAGAGCGGGCCGGTGCTCGACAGGAACTCCAGCTTGCCCTTGTTCTCGTCGATCTGGTCGACCATCTGCGCGATCGTCTTGCCGTTGTAGGCCAGCGTCCCGTCGAACACGACGGTGGGGTTGCCGGTGGTGGGCCGCAGTTCCTGGTGCTGCTGTTGCTGCTGCTTCACCTCGACGCCGGTGACCGGCTCCACCCACATCGTGTTGATCCCGCGGTAGTACAGGTCCGCGTCGACGCTGGAGTCGGCGACGCCGACGAGCGAGCCGGGCACCGACTTCGTCTCGAGCTTGGTGTCCGGGATGTTCTGGACGAACTTGTAGGTCTCGATCCCGTTCACCTCCTCGGTGCCGGTGTACCGGGCGGTGACGGCGGTGCCGGTGTTGTCGTCGTAGACCTGGTAGTCCTTCTGCTCGGTGCCGAAGGGGAACTTGAAGTTCAGGCCGGGCTGGGCCTTGTAGACGTTCTGCTCCGGCGGCTTGTCGCCGTCCTTGTCGGCCTTGTCCTTGAGCTGCGTGACGTAGCTGCTTTCCTTGGTGCACTTGGGGTCGGCGTCCCCGCGCGGGTCGTAGCCCTCGGAGGTGCGCCGGTCGAAGCAGACCTGCCGCTTGCTCGCGGTGAGCACCGTGCCGTCCTCGTCGTCCTTGACCTGCACCGCGAGCAGCCAGACCGCGTAGTCGGTGCCTTCGTGCATCTCGGGCCGGGCGAAGTTCGCCTGCACGTGGCCGGTCGCGGTCAGCTTCCGGTTCTCCCGGATCTCGGTGACCGGGCCGGCGCCCTTGTCGGTCACGGCAAGGACCTTGCTCGCGGTGCCTTCCAGCACCGACGTCGAATCCTGGTCGAGCGGCACCTTGGCGAGCTTCGGGTAGACGTAGGCCGGCAACAGCACCGCCCCGGCGACCGCGAAGACCCCCAGCGCCAGCAAGATCAGGCCCAAAGCTCGTCGCAACGGTCCTCCTGGGTCGTACTCGGGACACCCAAATTACCCGGCGGTAATCAGGTGCACGGATAGTGGCCCGCGCCACGTCGCGCGTCAAAGTGTGACCCGCGGTCACAGCTGTCCGGGGCGACCGGAAGGGCGCACGGACGCGGCCGTTCGGACCAATCGGCCAAAGATGTTTGTTCCCGGGCACAACGGGCCCGGCCGCACCATCGGACGATCCCCCTGCCGCCGCGCCGGATCGCGAAGGAGAACTCCCCTTTTGCCCCAGGACCCATCGATGGTCGCCATCGCGGCGACCGCGCGCTGGCGGGCCCGGATCGTGGCGGCCGCCGCCAGTGCGGGGATCAGCATCGCCGACCCCCAGGCGGGCGTGCCCGGCATCCGGGTGCTGACGTGCGCCTCGGGCGACCTCGGAGCGATCGTGCCCCGCCTGGCCCGCGACACCGACCCGCCCCGCCCGGCGATCGGCGCCCATTCGGACTCGATCGCCGACCGCGAGCTGCGCGACGCGGTGGCGGACGTCGCGGCCCTGCTTTCGTTGCACGGCAACGTGGTCCTCGACCTCGACGCGGGCGGCCGCCGGCATCGCTCCGCCCGCCCGGACGTGGTGGTTTCGGCCGGTGTGGACCGTCCGCACTGGACGGAACCGGCGGTCACCCTCCCGGTCGGGACGGATCGCCGCGGCGGCCCGCTCACGGTGGCGCTGACGGCAGGCCCGGGCTTCGAGGGAACGCTGCTGGAGCTGGCCCGCTTGGTCGACACCGACGCGGCTTAGCGCCGCCCGCAGCCCGCTGACCTGGGTCAAGCCTCGTCTTCGATCCACTCGAGCAGGTCGCCGGGCTGGCAGCCGAGCACCCGGCACATCGCTTCCAGGGTGCTGAAGCGCACGGCCTTGGCGCGCCCGTTCTTCAGCACGGCGACGTTGGCCGGCGTGAGCCCGACCTTCTCGGCGAACTCCCCGACGCTCATCTTGCGCTTGGCCAGTTCGACGTCGATGCGCACGACGATCGGCATCAGATGACCGCTTCCATGTCGGACCGGAGCGCGGTGGCCTGCCGCAGCAGGGCGCGCATGACCACCATCAGCAGGCCGATCACGGTGATCGCCACGGTCACCAGGAACAGCAGCATCGGCATTCCCGGGTCGTCCGCGTTGAGGCCGACGAAGAGCAGCATCCCGGCGACCACCAGCCACGCGGCGGCCACGGCCCAGACGATCGCGTCGACCCACTTCAGGGACGCGGTGGTGAAGATCCGGTCCTTCTTGACCAGCGTCAGCAGCTTCCAGGTCGCGACGACCACCACCTGGACGCACAGCACCAGGAAGACCGCGATGGCGGTCAGCGGCCACCGCAACGGAGCGTCGTGCGGGTTCTGCTGCGCGTGGTAGGCGATGCTGCCCGGCAGCGAGAGCGTCTGGAACACGACGAGGACGCCGAACAGCACCACGAGGAAGACTCTGAGCGCGGCAACGGCCCACTTCTCGGTAACCATGCGCCGACTATCGCGCTATGTCTATCGAAAGTCAATCGGTAGTGATCGAAATACGATCACTCCGGCTCGGGCTCGATGCGCACCGACTCCAGCGCGACGTACAGCTCGCCGATGTCGACCGGGTCGGTGAGGTCGCGTTTGGTCAGCTCCTGCACGCGGCGCAGCCGGTACCGGACCGTGTTGGGGTGCACGAACAACCGGTCCGCGGCCTCTTTCGCCGAGCCGTGGCCGGCGAACCACGCCAGCAGCGTGTCGAGCAGGACCTTGCGCTCCGCGGCCGGCAGCGTGAGCACCCCGGCCAGGGCCGACCGGACGACGTCACGGGCCATCCCGGGCGCGGCCGCGACCAGCGTCGTCACCGGCGAGTCGCCGAACACCACGACGCCGGCCGTCCCCGCCGGCAGCGAGCGGCGGGCGATCCGGGCCCGGTGCAGGGCGTCGGGGACGTCGGGGAACCCGGTGAACGGCTTGCTCATCCCGGCCGCCACGGGCAGGGAACCGAGCACTTCGCGCAGCCGCCGGACGTCCTCGATCCGGTCGATCGCGACCAGGCCCGCCTCGCCGCCGGGCCGCCACGCCGACCGCCAGCGCCGCGCCCGCAGCAGTGCGTCGACGGAGTCGTGCTCGTCCGGCTCGACGCGCTCGGTGACCACGGCGACGAACATGCCCGCGGTCGGCAGGCCCAGCTCGCGGGCCGCGGCCTCCATGTCCGCCTGGCCGGCGAGCCGGCCGCGCAGCAGGTCGTCCAGCAGCCGCGCGTTCGCGTGCGACGGCTCGGCCGCGACCTCCTCGTACGCCGTGGTCAGCGCGTCGGAGTAGAGGTCGATCGCCTTCCAGACGTAGGAGTTGATCTCGATCGTCCGGGTCGGGTTGAGGAACTCCGGGCCGGCGAGCTCGAGGAGTCCTTCGTAGACGAAGGTGCCGCCGATCCGGAACGCGCGCAGCACCGCGGGCAGCGGGATGCCCTGGCGCGCCTGGGTGAGCCCGGTCTTGCGGGCGGCGTCGAGGGCGAGGCCGTGGCCTTCGGCCAGCGCCGTCAGCGCGCGCTCGAGGTTGGCCCGGCAGACCTGCCGCAGTTCGCCGGGGGCGACGTCCTCGACCTGGCGGTAGAACTCGTCCTGCTCACTGAGCAGCCGGGCCAGGCGATCGGCGAACTCGGGGAGCCTGGCCAGCATCTCGCGCAGCAGCTCGCGGTGCTCGCGAGGTACCGGCCTGGCCAGAGCTTCGATGCCCATCCCTCACTTTAGCTCGGGTCCGCCGCGCGGGACATGCACGAACTTGAGCAAAATTCATGTCCGTCGGGTGCTCGACGTCGTGCGGGCTCGCCGGCTCAGGCCGGTTTGCGTGCGGTCAGGTAGACGTGCGGCTCGGGGCCGGCGTCCGGGTGGTCGGGGACGAACTCGGCCTCGTCCTCGTGGACGATTTCGAGGCCCGCCGCCCGCAGCCGCTCCTTGAGGGGACCGGCGGCGAAACTGTACGCGCGGACCGGGTGGCCCATGAAGACGAGGTCGACTCCGTCGACGTCGGCGGGCACGGTGGCGAAGACGAGCAGGCCGCCGGGCTTCAGCCAGGCCGCGAGGCGGCCGATCATGGTTTCCTGCTCGGCCCGGGGGAGCTGCAGCATCGAGAAGAAGGCCGTGATCGCGTCCCAGGTGCCGTCCGGGAAGGACAGTTCGCGCATGTCCCCGAGTTCGAACCGGGCGGCGGGCACCTGGCTCCGCGCGATCTCGGCCATCTTCGGGGCCACGTCGTAGCCGGTGACGTCGTGGCCGGCGGCGACCAGCAGTTCCGCGGTCGGCCGCCCGGTGCCGGCACCGAGGTCGAGCACCTTCGCCTCCGGCGGCAGGGCGGCGAGCAGGTCGGTGATCGCGGCGCGCTGGGCGGTCGCGGTGCGGAAAGCGTGTTCGTAGTCCGTGCCGAGCGCGTCGAAGACCTCGGCGGCGGTTTCGGGGCGGGTCATGCTCGCCCACCCTGCCAGACCTAGGATCTCGTCGTGGCCGGTTTGCGGGGAGTCTTCGCCGGGTTCGGCAAGAGCCGGGCGTTCGCGGTGCTGGGGCGGGCGCTCGTGCCCGCCGACCGGGTGCTGCTGCGGATCAGCGGTGGCCGGGTCGGCGTCGGCGCGGCGGTCGGGCTGCGGACGCTGCTGCTCACGACGATCGGGCGGCGCAGCGGCGAGCCGCGGCAGGTGCCGCTGCTCTACGTCGAGCGGGCCGGCGGGTACGTCGTGATCGGCTCGAACTGGGGCGGCGAGGCCCACCCGGCCTGGTCGGCGAACCTGCTGGCGCAGCCGAAGGCGACGATCGGTGTGCACGGGCGCACCATCGACGTCACCGGACGGCTCCTGACCGGGGACGAGCGCCAGGAGATGTGGGACGCGGTGGCGGGGTACTGGCCCGCGTACGACCGTTACGCCGTGCGGGCCGGGCACCGCGAAATCCGCGTCTTCCTGCTGGAGCCGGTCAGCCGATGAGGTCGGTGTGCCGGATCCGGTACACCTGCAGCCGCAGGTTGTAGTACTTGTCGGTCTCGCCGACCCACTGCATGCCGAGCCGCTTGGCGACCGCGATCGCCCGCGTGTTGTTCGGCCGCGCGACGGCGAACAGCTCTTCGGTGTCCTGGGTGAAGGCCCACTCGATCAACGCGGTGGCCGCCTCGGACGCGTACCCCTTGCCCCAGACGCCGGGGCTGAGCTGCCAGCTCAGTTCGAGGTCCTCTTCGAACGGCGGCAGCAGCCGGATGCCGAGGCCGCCGATCACCGCGCCGTCTTCCTTGCGCTCGATGGCCCACCGGCCCCGCGGTGGCGGCAGGTTCGGCTGGGTTTCCTGCCAGGCGTGCAGGACCGCGCGCATCGCGCCGATGTCGCCGACGCGGTCCATGGCCGGGGTCAGCCAGTGCGTGACGTCTTCCGCGCCGTAGATCTCGAACGCGGCTTCGGCGTCGTCCACCGTCCAGTCCCGGATCACGAGCCGGTCGGTGCTCAACGGGGTCTCCATACCAGGACGCTACGCCGGGAGGCCGCCGATTGTTCCCGCCCGAAAGTGCTCAGAAGATGAGCACTTCACCCCGGACGATGAGGGCATGGAGAAGATCGAAGGGGCACTGGAGGTTTCGTCGGCCGCGGAGTGGCGGGCATGGCTGGCGGCACCGGGCGAGACGTCGGTGTGGCTGGTGATCCGGCGCAAGGGGAGCGCGGTGCCGGGGGTGCGGATCCACGAGGCGATGGAGCAGGCGCTGTGTTTCGGGTGGATCGACAGCAAGGCACTGCGGCGCGACGCCGAGAGCACCTACCTGTGTTTCACGCCGCGCAAGCCGGGGAGTACGTGGAGCCGGGTGAACCGGGAGCGGATTTCGCGGCTGACCGCGGCGGGCCTGATGGCTCCGGCCGGGCAGGCGATGGTGGACCTCGCGCGGCGGACCGGGACCTGGGACGTGCTCGCCGAGGCACAGGACGGCGTGGTGCCGGCGGATCTGCGGGGTGCCTTCGCGGCGGAGGCCACGGCTCGGCGGTGCTTCGAGGCGTTTCCGCCTTCGTCGCGGCGGTTGATTTTGGAGTGGATCGCAAAGGCCAAGCGCCCGGAGACCAGGCGACGCCGCATCGCGACGACGGTCGAGCTGGCCCGGGAGAACCGCCGGGCCGCTCATCCGAAGGCGGCTTAGCGGGTCGGTGGGTGCCGGATCGTGGGCCGGTGGACTGGTGGCCGCGCGGCGGCCCGGCTGGGCTGGGCCGCGCGGCGGCCGGCGCGGCCCAGCTGGGCTGGGCCGCGCGGCGGCCGGCGGGTCGGGCCGAGCCGGGCCGGGCGGGCCCGGCCCAGCCCGGTGGGGCTGCGCTGGGCGGGGTCGCCGGGTAGGGCAGGGGCCGCCGGGCCACGCTGGCCGCCGGGCAGGGTTGCCGAGCCGAGTGGCGGCTGGCGAACCGTGCCGCTGAGCTGAGCTGGGCCGCCGAGCTGAACCGGGCCGAGCGAGCGGGGCCGAGCCGAGCGGGGCCGGGCTGGGCTGGGCGGGGCCGCCGGGCCAGGCTGGCCGCCGGGGAGGGCTGCCAAGCCGCGCGGCGGCCGGCGAACCGGGCCGCCAAACTGAGCTGGGCCGCCGAGCCGAGCGGGGTTGACCGAGCTGGGCAGGCCCGGCCAAGCCGGGCCGCCGGGCCGAGTCCGGCTGAGCCGGGCAGGACCGTCGAGCCAAGCCTCGCGGCGGCCGGCGAACGGCTGCCAAGCCGGGCCGGGCCGGGCCGGGCCGGGCCGGGCCGCCGAGCCCAGCCCAGCCCAGCCGGGTCAGTCAAGCCGGGCCGCGCCGGGCTGGGGCAGCCGAGCCGAGCCCGGCCGCGCCGAGCCAGGCAACCCGGGCTGGGCCGGGCCCAGCGGGACTGACCGAGCCAAGCCGGCCCGCCGAGCCGAGGCCAGCCGGGTCGAGCCAAGCCGAGTCAAGCCGCGCGGCGGCCGGCGAACCGGCTGCCAAGCCGGGCCGGGCCGCCGAACCGGGCCGAGCCCAGTCCAGCCCAGCCAAGCCAAGCCAAGCCAAGCCGGGAATTGTGCCGCTCGTCCACCGAACCCGGCCTACAGTCGGGCCGTGGACGACATGCACTCCCTCCTGGCCCGCGCCGCCGAACTCGCCGCCGATTTCCGCGGCACCCTCGCGGATCGGCCCGTTGCCCCACCCGTCGACCACGCCGCCCTGCGGTCCGCCTTCGGCGGCCCGCTCCCCGCTCACCCCACGCCACCGTCCGAAGTGCTCGAACAGCTCGCCCGGGCCGCCGGGCCCGGGCTCGTCGCCACCGCCGGGCCGCGGTTCTTCGGGTTCGTCATCGGCGGTGCCCTCCCGGCCGCCACCGCCGCCGACGTCCTCGCCGCCGGTTGGGACCAGAACGGCTTCAACGCCGTCCTTTCGCCCGCCGCGGCCGCCGCCGAAGAGGTGGCCGGCGGATGGCTCAAGGAACTGCTCGGCCTTCCCGCCGGGGCCTCCACCGGGTTCGTCACCGGCGGGCAGGCCGCGAACACCGCCGGCCTCGCCGCCGCCCGGCACCACGTGCTCGCCGAAGCCGGGTGGGACGTCGAACGCGACGGGCTCGCCGGTGCCCCGCGCGTCCGCGTCGTCGCCAGTGAAGAACGGCATGCCACCGTCGATCGCGCCCTGCGGCTGCTCGGCTTCGGCACCCGGGTCGTCGAACCGGTCAAAGCCGGTCCGCAGGGCGCCATTGACGTCGAAGACCTCCGAAGGGTGTGCGCGGCCGGGACCGGGCCACTGATCGTCTGCCTGCAGGCGGGCAACGTGAACACCGGCGCGTGCGACGACCTGCGCGCCGCCCGGGAAGCCGCGGGCGGCGCCTGGATCCACGTCGACGGTGCCTTCGGGCTGTGGGCCGCCGCCAATCCGGAAACCCGCGGACTCCTCGACGGCGTCGAACTCGCCGATTCCTGGGCCTGCGACGGGCACAAGTGGCTGAACGTGCCGTACGACTCGGGCTTCGTCTTCTGCGCCCGCCCGGACGTCCACGCCGCGGCGATCGCCTACCGGGCCGCCTACCTCACCGGCGCCGGCGAGGTGTCCGGCATGGGCGACCTGACCTTGGAGTCGTCGCGCCGCGCCCGCGGCTTCGCGGTCTGGGCGGCGGTGCGCGAGCTGGGCCGCGACGGCGTCGCCGAGCTCGTCGGCCGCTGCTGCCGGCTGGCCCGCCGCTTCGCCGGGAAACTCGCCGACGGCGGTGCCGAGATCGCCAACGACGTCGTCCTCAACCAGGTTCTCGTGTCCTTCGGCGGGGACACCGACGCACTCATCCGGAAGGTCCAGGACGACGGCACCTGCTGGCTGGGCGGCACCACCTGGCGCGGCCGCCGGTACCTGCGGATCTCGGTGTCCGGCTGGTCGACGACGGAAGCCGACGTCGACCGCAGTGCCGCGGCGATCCTGCGCCTGGCCGGTCAATGCGCCGGTCAGTGACCTTCGCGCACCGAGAGCGAGTCCGTCCGCCAGGCGATTTCCTTCTCGCCGCCCGTCGGCCAGCTCGACGACAGCCGGCGGCGGACGCTGCCCAGCGCGCCCAGCTCGGCCAGGTCGACGCGGGGGCCCTGCGCCGCCAGCGTGGACACCTCGGCGGTGGTGAGCGGGACGAAGTCGAAGTACTGCGCGTCTTCGCCACCGGAGGAGTCGACGAACTCGGTGAAGATCGCGGCGAACGTCTGGCCGCACTCCGGGCACCGGCGCAGCGAGATGCTGAAGTGTGACCGCTCGACGAGGCGATGGGTCTTGTTCAGCCGGGTCGTGCAGAACGCCAGCGCGGTCAGGGCGTCTTCGCCGGAACAGCGGGCGCAGCCGAACTCGGTCATCCGCCGATCATCGCACGCGTGAATCCGGACCCGGCTGCGGAGGTACACCGAAACCCGCTGACCACACGATTCCCTCTGGTCCGCAGTGGTCTGGACCTGTTAGCCTCGGCACGTCCGCCTGTCCGGCCGGTGAGGAGAATCCCGTGCTCCGCATGAGAAAACGCATCGCCCTCGTCGCGCTCGCCCTCGCCGGTGCCTCGGTCGTCGCGCCGCCCGCGGAGGCCGGGCAGGCTCAGAGCAAGGTGATGGCCTACTTCGCCGACTGGGACGTCTACGCCCGCGGCTACCACGTCAAGGACATCGAGACGTCCGGGTCGGCCGCGAAATTGACCCACGTCAACTACGCGTTCGGCAACGTGACCGGCGGCGGCTGCGCGGTCGGCGACCCGTGGGCCGACCACGACATGCCCTACGACGCCGCCACGAGCGTCAGCGGCCAGGCCGACAGCACCGAACCGGGGGCGCTGCACGGCAGCTTCAACCAGCTCCGCCAGCTCAAGAAGCTGCACCCGAAGCTCAAGCTGCTGTGGTCGTTCGGCGGCTGGACCTGGTCGGCGGGGTTCACCGAGGCGGCGAAGAACCCGGCCGCGTTCGCGGAATCCTGCTACAACCTGGTCAACGACCCGCGCTGGGCGGGCGTCTTCGACGGCATCGACGTCGACTGGGAGTACCCGAACGCCTGCGGCAGCACCTGCGACACGAGCGGGCCGAAGGCGTTCACCGGGCTGGTCAAGGCGCTGCGCGCGAAGTTCGGGCGCCAGCTGGTGACCGCCGCGATCACCGCGGACGGCTCGAAGGACGGCAAGATCGACGCCACCGAGTACGGCGCCGCGAGCCGGTACCTCGACTGGTACAACGTGATGACCTACGACTACTTCGTCGCCGGCGCGAGTCCGAACGGGCCGACCGCGCCGCACTCGCCGCTGCGCGCCTACCCGGGCCTCCCGACCGCCGGGTTCTACGCCGACGCGGCCGTCCAGAAGCTGCGCCGCCAAGGCGTGCCGTCGTCGAAGATGTTGCTGGGCCTCGGGTTCTACGGTCGGGGCTGGGACGGTGTCACGCAGAAGCAGCCGGGCGGCACGGCCACCGGCCCGGCGCCCGGCACCTACGAAGCGGGTGTCGAGGACTACAAGGTCCTCAAGACCAAGTGCCCGGCCGACGGCCGCGTCGCGGGCACGGCGTACGCGAAGTGCGGTTCGCAGTGGTGGAGCTACGACACGCCCGAGACGGCGTCGGCCAAGGCCGGTTACGCGAAGTCGCAGGGCCTCGGCGGCGTGTTCGCCTGGGAGCTGTCCGGTGACACGGCGAACGCCGAGCTGCTGCGGGCCATCGCGGGCCGCTGCTGAACCCCCGAGCTGGAGGGCCCGGGCGCGAGCCGCGTCCGGGCCCTTCGTCCACTTAGGAGCGAGCGGGAAACCCGTGCCGCCGGGCGCCGAGCACCACGGCGAGCACCGGCAGCAGGAGCACGAGCAGCGTCCACGGGAACGCCGCCGGCCCGGCGGCGTCGAGCAGGACCCCGCCGGCCACCCCGCCCGCGGCCATCGCGGCGTTCCACAGCGTGACGAGCATGGCCTGCGCGTTGTCCGCCGCTTCGCCGCCGGCGTTCCCGGCCGCCGTCTGCAGCAGTGTCGGGACGCCGCCCCAGCCGAGTCCCCACAGCGCCACGGCGACGTAGACCAGCGCCGGGCTGCCGGCGAACACCGCCAGCAGCGTCGCGGCCACCGCGACGCCGACGGTGCTGAGCACCATCAGCGTCCGCAGCGCCCGGTCGATCCGGGCGCCGACGACGCCGATGCCTGCCATCGACGCGACCCCGAAGACCAGCAGGACCACGTCCACCGCGCCACCCATCCCGGCGTGCCCGAGGAAGGCGGCGACGTAGGTGTAGAGCACGGTGTGCGCCAGCACGAACACGAGCGTCACGGCGAGCACGGGCAGGACACCGGGGACGGCGAGCGTGCGCAGGACCGGTGCCCGGCCGGCCGGCTGCCCCGGCTGGTCCGGAACCGCCGTCGCGATCCAGGCGAGCAGCAGGACCGCGATCGCCGACATCACGCCGAACGCCCAGCGCCAGCCGAGCAAGCCGCCGAGGAACGTCCCGGCCGGGATGCCGAGCGACAGCGCCAGCGGGATGCCGGCCATCACGATCGCGATGGCTTTGCCCTGGTGGTCCGGGACGAGCCGGCGCGCGAAGCCGGCGAGCAGCGCCCAGACGACGCCCGCGGCCACCCCGGCGACGAAGCGCGCCACCATCGTCAGCGCGTAGTCCGGGGACAGCGTCGTGACGGTGTTGGCCACGGCGAACCCGGCGACCCCGGTGAGCAGCAAGCGTTTGCGGGACCAGGTCGCGGTGGCGGCGGACAGCGGGATCGCGGTGAGCGCGGTGCCGAGCGCGTAGATCGTCACGGCCTGGCCGGCCGCGGACTCGCCGACGCCGAGGCCGGCGCTCATCCCAGGCAGCACGCCGGCGGGCAGCGCCTCGGTGAGCACGGTGACGAACGCGGCGGTGGTCAGGGCGAGCAGGGCGGCCAGGGGCAGCGCGCGGGTGCGGAGGTCCGTCATGCCGCTATGCTCGAACCCTCACATTGATGTGAAGGTCTACCCCGGCGAATGTGAGGTGGCACACATGCGGATCGGCGAGCTCGCGGAGCGCACGGGCACGTCCCGCCGGCTCCTCCGGTACTACGAGGAACAGGGCCTGATCATCGCCGGCCGCGGCCCGAACGGCTACCGCGATTACGACGAGCCGTCGGTCGACCGGGTGATCCAGGTCCGCGGCCTGCTCGACGCCGGCCTGCCGACCCGGATCATCAAGCAGATCCTGCCCTGTCTGGACAAACCCCGGACGATCTACTTCCCGGACGCGACGCCGGAGATGATCGCGACGCTGGAGGCGGAGCGCGACCGGATGACCAGGCGAGCGGAATGCCTGCTGCGCAACCGCGACGCGATCGGCGAGTACCTGGCCGCGGTCCGCGAGTACGACCCGGCCGGCCGATGACGGACGACGGCCCCGGCGGCGACTGGATCCTGGAACCGGTGCCCTGGCGGGAGATCGCCGCCTCGGTGGCGGACGCGGACGAGCCGCTGATCGGCGCGTCGTGGCGGGGCACTCCGGTCGCCGTCGTCGCGCCGAAGGTGATCGAGGAGTGGGCCGCGGCGACGCGGGCCGCGTTCTTCCCCACCGCGAACCGCAACGCGCAGGTCGTCGACGTCCCGGCGACGCTCGAAGCCGAGGGCGTCACCGGCCTGCTGCCGCCGAACGCGCTCGTCGTCAAGAACTGCGCGGGGATCCAGCTGGGCAACGGGAACTCCCAGACGAACATCCACAGGTTCCGGGTCGAGGACGTCCGGATCACCCTCGACAAGAGCCTGGCCCGCAAGCTCGCGGCCGGGGTGGTGCAGGTGGGACTTCAGCCACCAGCGCAACGTCCTCCGGCACGTGGTCACGGGCCCGGAGATCCCGCTCGGCGACGTCGGCCGCGCGGTGGTGGACAGGCTCCGCGAGGGCGAGCTCGACGCGGCCGGGCGGGAACTGCACAAGGTGGTGGTGAAGTCCAGCGCGCGCACGTCGACGTGCTCGCGGATCTTCTGCTCGTTGCCCTCGCCGTACGCCGAAGTGATCGTGTCCTCGAGCTCCCCGCCGAGGCGGTGGAGCCCGCGCTGCCCGCGGTCGCCCATGACGAACCGGTGGACCTCGAGCCGCCGGAGCCCACCGAGCCGCCCGTGCCGCCATCTCCGCCACCGGCCGTCAAGCCACCAGCGCCGCCACCGGCCGTCGAGCCGCCCGGACCCGGCCGTCCCTTCCGGAGCTTCTTCTAGCTCACCAGCGGCGGGACGGGTCGATCACGTGGACGGCCGCTTCCTCCGCCGAAGCCGCGCCGCCGTCGATGCCGGCGTCCGAGGCGTACAGCTCTTCGTCGCTGTCTTCGCCGAAGCCTTCGTCCGTCGCGACCAGGCGGCCCGCGCGGACGTCGCCGACCTCGTCGTCGACCAGCTCGCCGTCGGTGTCCTCGGTGTCGCCCAGTCCGTCGTCGTCGAGGTCGTCGGCCAGGTCGGGGACCTCGCGGGCGAGCCGGCCCGCCCAGCTTTCGCCCTCCGCCGTCTCGTGCGCGGTGGTGCCCCAGCCTTCGGTCGCCTGGGCGCGTTCCGGCGGTGAATAACCCTCCGCCAGCTCGTCGCGGTCGTCCAAAGTGTCCTCGGGGTCGAGGATGCCGTTGTCGGCGTTGTCTTCGATGTCGTCGTCCACGGCCCCCATCTTCGCGCAACTCGTTGGCCGCGCCCAGCCCGGGTGATATGACGGTGTCATGCCGATGAGACGCAAGGTGCTCGCCGCGGGACTGGCCGGGGTGTTCGGCGCCGCGCTGTCCGGACGGACGGCCCAGGCCGCGGAAGCCGCGCCGCCCGTGCGGCTGGACCAGCTGAACCTGGTCAACCTGTCGCACGTCAACGACCCCGCCACGACCAACGTCTTCCCCGGGGACCCGGCCTTCGAGCTGAAGACCATCGCCACGATCCCCGACGACGGCTATCACCTGCAGTTCGTCCGCGAAGGCGAGCACACCGGGACGCACTGGGGCGCGCCCGGGCACTTCAACGCCGGGGAGCCGCTCGCCGACGACATGGACCCGGCCGACCTGTTCCGGCCCGCCGTGAAGATCGACGTGCGGGCGAAGGCCGCGGCGAACCCGGACTACGCCGTCACGGTCGACGACCTCAAGGCGTGGGAGAAGCGCCACGGCCGGATCCCGGACGAGTCCGTGGTCGTGCTGTGGACCGGCTGGGACGCCAAGTGGGGCACCCCGGCCTTCCCGAACACCGGCGCGGACGGCGTGCTGCACCAGCCGGGGTTCTCGATCCCCGCGGTGCAGTGGCTGATCGACACCGGGCGCCTGGGCCGCCGCGGCGGAACGGGGACCGACACGTTCAGCCCGGACGTCGGCACCGACGAGACGTACACGGTGTCCAAGCTGGTCTACCGCCGGCACCGGATCAGCCTGGAGATCCTGGCGAACCTGAAGGCCCTGCCGACGACGGGCGCGTGGGTCCTGGCGGGCGGCCCGATCAACCGCAACGGCGCGGGCTCCACGGCGACGATCTTCGGCATGCTCCCACCGGGCGTCAGCTGACGCGCTCGGGCGAGGCCGCGCCGGGCCAGCCTGCCGAAAGCGTCGAGAGCCGCAGTGAAGCCAGCCCGGCCGGGCGGCCGAAGCGGTAGCCCTGGGCCGTCGGGCAGCCCGCGCGGGTGACCAGTTCGGCCTGCTCGGCCGTCTCGATGCCCTCCGCGACCACCGCCACCTCCAGGTCCGCGCACAGCCCGACCAGCGACCGGCACAGCGCCGCGTCGCGGTCCGGGCGGACACCCGTCGTCAGCGCGCGGTCCAGCTTGATCAGGTCGACCGGCAGCGCGTGCAGCACCGTCAGCGAGCTGTACCCCGCGCCGAAGTCGTCGAGCGCCACCCGCACGCCCAGGTCCTGCAGGCGGCGGATCGCGGCCGCGCCCGCCGCCAGGTCCGGCACCGGCACCGTCTCGGTGATCTCGACGATCAGGCGTTCGGCAGGCAGGCCGTACCGGTCCAGCGCGGACTCGACGCTCTGCTCCAGCGCGGCGGCCCCGAGCCGGCTCGCGCACACGTTGACGTGCACGGTGAGGTCGATCCCGGCCGCGGTGATCTCGCGGCAGGCCAGGTCCAGCACCAGCGCGTCCAGTTCCGCGCCGAGACCGGCGCCTTCCGCGGCGCGGACGAACGTCTCGGGTGACACCGCGGTGCCGTCCCGCGCGGTCCAGCGGGCCAGCGCCTCCACCGCCACCGGCTGCTCGTCGGCCAGCCGGACGATCGGCTGGTACACCAGGGCGAAGCCGTCCGGGAGACCACCGCCCGCGCGGCGCAGTGCCGAGGGGAAGTCGGGCGGCCCGTCCGGCGACGGGTGGTACACGACCGTCGTGTCCTTGCCGAGCCGCTTGCCCGCGTACATCGACGTGTCCGCGCGGCCCAGCAGCACGTCGGCGGTGATCGCCGGCTCGGCCGGGTCCGGCACCACCAGGCCCATGCTCGCGCGGACCGGCACCAGCGTGCCGTGCACCGCGAACGGCCGCCGCAGCGCGCTCTGGATCCGGTCGGCGACGGCCTGCGGGGCGTCGACCTCGCCTTCCAGCAGGATCGCGAATTCGTCACCGCCCAGGCGGGCGACGGTGTCGCCCGCGCGCACGCAGCTCAGCAGCCGCTGGGCGACCGCGTGCAGCAGGACGTCCCCGCCCGCGTGCCCGAACCGGTCGTTGACCTCCTTGAAGTCGTCGAGGTCGACGAAGATCAGCACGAGCGGCCCGTGCCCGCCTTCCGCGCCCTGCTCGACGGCCCGGTCCAGCCGGTCGGCGAACAGCGCGCGGTTGGCCAGCCCGGTCAGCGGGTCGTGGTAGGCCTGGTGGGTCAGCTGCAGCTGGCCCTCGTACACCCGGCGCAGCAGCAACCGGTTGTCCAGCAAGGAAAGCAGCTGCCGGGCCAGCACCAGGAACACCACGAGCGCGCCGACGAACACCTCGACGCCGTCCGGGCCGGCCCCGGCCACGATCTGCACGGTGATCAGCAGCGCGACCGCGGTGACCGGCAGGTACGGCAGCGCCACCTGCCACCAGTCGACGCCGAGCGGCTGGCCCGCGTCGTCACGCCGCCGCGTGCCGGGCGTGACCAGCAGGGCGAAAGCGATGAACAGCGGGCCGAGCACGAACCCCGCGTCCGACCACGGCTTCATGCTTTCCGCGCCGATGCTGACCAGGTAGGCGAACACGCTGTCCGAGCAGGCCAGCGCGACGATCCCGACGGCGGCCAGCAGCAGGTTCGCGCGGTACGGGCGGTCTACCCGGTCGAAGACCACCAGCAGCACGGCGACGACCACGACCACCAGGTCCGTCAGCGGGTAGGCGATGGCGACGGCCCAGGTCAGCGAGTCCGGCCCGGTGGCCCGGACCACCTGCCCGAGTGCCGCGGTCCAGGTGAGGATGAACAGCGAGCCGGTGACGACGAGCCCGTCGAGCACCACCGCGACACCGAACCACTGGGCCGGCTGCCAGCGTTCGCGCTCCGGCCGGGACCGCGCGTGCGCGAGGACGAAGAGGGCGGCGAGGGCGAACACCGGGAAGCTCAGGTACCCGAGGTCGGCCAGTGACGGCGACGGCAGCCCGCGGCCGTCGATCAGCTGGTACCAGGACCAGACGCACTGGCCGAGCGACCAGCCGGTCATGCCGAGCGCGACCAGCACCCGCCACCACCGCTGGTGCGCGCGGACCCGGCGCGCGACGACGACCCCGCAGACCACCCCGGCGAGCCCGGCGCTCAGCTGCATGGCGTCGTCGACCCAGAGGGCGAAAGTGTCGCCCCAGAAGGCGAAGCCGTTGACCACGACCAGGGCCGCCACGACGAAGACGAGCAGGATGGCGACTGGGTACCGCCGCACTGTCATGGCACCTCACGCGGTCACGCACGCCGGTAGGACCGGCAAACACTACACCGGGTGTGATCACGCACAAGCGCACCGGCACCGCCGCCGGGGGACGGCACTTGCGCCTACGCCGGGCTGCGTACGCGGGTACGGTCGGCGTGGTGATCACGCGCATCCGGGGGTACGCGCTGCCGAGCGGCGAATACGCCGACCTCTACGCCGACGGGGACCGCTGGACGACCGATCCGGTGCCCGGCGCGACCCTGGTGGGCGAAGGCTGGCTGGTGCCGGGCCTGGTCGACGCCCACACCCACCCCGGCGCCGCGGAGCCGGGGCAGCCGATGGACCCCGAGCTGCTCCGGGAGCAGCTGCACCAGCACGTCGACGCGGGGGTCACGCTGATCCGCGCACCCGGGCTGCCGGGCGAACCGCCGCCGTGGTTCGGCGAGGACCCCGACGTGCCGCGGGCCCGGCACGCGGGGCCGTGGCTGGCGCAGCACGGACAGTTCTTCGACGGCTGGGGCCGCCGTGCTTCCCATGACGAGCTGCCCGGGCTGGCGGCGGCGCAGGCCGCGCGGACCGGCTGGGCGAAGATCATCGCGGACTGGCGCGTCGGGGATTCCGCGGTGCCGGTGGACGTGCTGCGGGCCGTCGTGCGCGCGGTGCACGCGGCCGGCGGGCGGGTCGCGGTGCACAGCCAGCACCCCGAGGGCGGCGCGGCCGCGGTCGCGGCGGGCGTCGACTCCCTCGAACACGGCATGTGCCTCGACCCCGGCCTGCTGGCGCGGATGGCCGCCCAGGGAACGGCGTTGACCCCGACGCTGTCGGTGATCACCGGAGGCCTGCGGCGCCGTGAACAGCAGCCGGACAGCCCGGCCCGGGCCTGGTACCTGAGCGGTGCGCGGGTCCACGGCGCGCTGACGGCGGCCGCGGCGGAAGCCGGGGTGCGCGTGCTGGCGGGCACGGATTCCCTGCCGCACGGCGGAATCGTCGCGGAGATCCGGGCGCTGGTGGCCGCGGGCGTGCGGCCCCACGACGCGCTGGCGGCGGCGTCGTGGAGCGCGCGGGAGTACCTCGGACTGGGTGGTCTGGAGCCGGGTGCCCCGGCGGACGCGGTGGTCTACGACCGGGATCCCCGGGCGGACCCGGACCAGCTGGCCGACCCGGCGGCGGTGGTGCTGCGCGGCCGGTGCGTGCGGCGCCGCGGGTGAGCACGGCGCGGGCGTGTCACATCCGGCCCCCGGGTTTCGTCACCGGGGTGACGAACGCGGACCGAGGGGGAGCATGACCGGCACGATCACGGCCGAGCGGCGGCAGCTGACCGGCCTCGCCTACCGGCTCCTTGGCTCGATGAGCGACGCCGAGGACGTCGTCCAGGAGGCGTACGGCCGGTGGTACGCCCTGTCCGGGGCGCAACGGGACGCGATCGAGTCGCCGGGGGCGTGGCTGACGACGGTCGCCGGCCGCATCTGCCTCGACCTGCTCGGCTCGGCTCGCGTGCGGCGGGAAAGCTACGTCGGCGAGTGGCTCCCGGAGCCGCTGCCCGGGGCGGCGGGCTCGCTCGCCGACCCGGCCGACCGCGTCACGCTGGACGAGTCGATCACGATGGCGTTCCTCGTCGTGCTGGAGTCCCTGACACCGGCCGAGCGGGTGGCCTTCGTCCTGCACGACGTCTTCGGCTACCCCTTCGCGGAGGTGGGGCACGTCCTCGGCCGGACGTCCGCCGCGTGCCGGCAGCTGGCTTCCTCCGCCCGCCGCCGCGTCCGGGCCGCCCGCGCCCCGGTGCCGGCCAGGGGGAGCGCCGAGGTGGTCCGCGCCTTCAAGCTGGCCTGGGCGGCACGGGACATCCAGCGGCTGGTCGGCATCCTCGATCCGGGAGCGACGGTCGTCGCGGACGGCGGCGGGCTCGCCAGTGCGGTCCGCCGCCCGATCGAGGGAGGCGAGCGGGTCGCGCGCTACGCCGTGGACCTGGCGGGCCGGATCCCGGCCATGACGCTCGAGGAGACCACCGTCAACGGGCGGCCGGGCCTGGTCGCGCGGCGGGACGGCGCGGTCGTGGCCGTGATGGCGTTCGAGGTGGCCGGCGAGTCGGTCCGGCGGATCTGGGCGGTGCGGAACCCCGAGAAGCTCCGCCGGTGGCAGGCTGCTTGAGGGGTCGCTAGCCGCCCGGGCCGACGCGGTCGTCGTGCCGGCTGTGCGGGGCCGGCACGATGAACGCGATCACCCCCGCCGCCAGTCCGGCGAGCACGGACAGGTGCGCGGCGGCCGGCACGGCGCTGATCAGGAACAGCCGCAGCGACCCCGAGATCAGCAGGCGCCACATCCTCGGGCTCATGATCAACAAATACCCGCGGCGGACCGCCGTCAACCCGTGCCGAGGCAACGGCCCGGTCACGTTCACCCGCCGGGGTGGTGCGCCGCCCGGGTGAACGTGCCGCCCGGGACGCGCGGTGCGGCGGCGAACGCGCGTTCGTCATTTCGACACGTTCGACAGGTGGGGGTCGCGTGAGTTTCGGTCGCGAAATCGTTGCGGCGCAATGCGGCCCTTGTTAACGGAACGCCAAGGAGTTTCGTCCTTTCCCGTGGCGGCCGGAACGGAAACCGCGGGATAACGATCCGTTTGCCGGAGCGTGATCGACTGGACATCGGCGGTGGCGCTGGCGAACATTGACCTCCTTGCGTGGAAGGGGAGGGGACGGTGAGCCTCAGTGCGGCGGACGTGGTCGGCGAACTCAAGGCCCTGCGCAAAGGGAGGGCAATTTTCACGACACCGCTCGCGGACCGGATCGGCCCCGCATTGCGTTCCACTTGCGGCATTGTCGAAGATGACGGAACCGTGGAGATGCGGCGTAAGCTGTCCGATCGATTGCGTCCGCTGGTCGAGTCGTTGCCGGACGATCTGAAGATCGCTTTGCTCGCCGCGTTCGCGCTCGACGAGCGGGCGCGAAAACCGTTCTACCAGGAGCGGGTGCACTGGGCGGCGATCACGCTCGACCGCGACGACCGGACGGTCCGGCGCCGGATCGACGAGGGAATCGAGCAGATCGCCGCGCTGGCCGTCGCGGCGGCCGTGCCGGCACCCCGGCTGTATCCGGGCCGCGGCTGGCACACCGAAGAACTGCGCGTCACGCTGGCCCTCGACCAGCCCGTGCCGGAGGCGTTCGAATTCCGGCGGGTGGTCGCCGATGCCGACGAAATCGCCGTGCTCGACCTGGCGCTGACGTTGCCGGTCACCGGCGAATCGGGCGATTCGGGGCGCGAACCGGATCTCGGTGTCGACGTGTTCCACGGCGGTGTGCTCGCCGGCCGGGAACGGGAATCGAGTGACCGGGTCGGGCTCGCGTTGCGGCTGCCGGAGCCGTTGCGCCGGGGCGCGCGGCACGAGGTCGGCCTGCGATTCCGGGCGAAGCTGCGAGAACCGCGTTACGTCTGCATACCGCGGTACCCGTGCGACCTTTTCGATCTGCACGTCCGGTTCGGTGAACGGGTGCCGAAGCGGATCGTGCGCCAGGAAAAGGTTTCCCCGGCCGGCGCGGATGACTGGCCGCGAACCGGTGCCGCGCTGGCGGCCGACGACGCCGGCGAGGTGCACGTCCGGTTCCGGAACCTCGCTCCCGGCTTCGCGTACGGAATCCGCTGGGCCTGATTTTCCGCGATCTGTCCACGATTTGTCCGGTGTTCCGCCGGTGCTCGGCAGCGGTTCCGGCCGGGTCGTGAACGGTTAACGGACAATAGCTGGACAACCCACACCACAGTGCAACGTTGCTGGTCAGCACCTCGATAACGCCTATGTCGGACCGGGAACGCCGAGGTACCACACTGTCCGTTGTGGACGGACGCCGGCCCCGGTGGCGGACACGAGGAGGGCCCGTGGAGACCATGATCGCGGAGGCGGCGGCGGCCGTCGACGGCTACACCGTGCCGGCGGATTTGCCGAGGCCGGAGGGCGGCCTGGCGAAGGAGCAGCTCGACCCGGTGGTGGCGGCGGCGCGCGACGGCGACCCGGACGCGGTCCAGGCGCTGCTGCGGCTCATCAAGCCGACGGTCGTGCGCTACTGCCGGGCGCGGATCGGCGGCCGGGACCTGTCGTACCTCTCGGCCGACGACGTCGCCCAGGAGGTGTGCCTGGCGGTGCTGAAGGTGCTGCCGAACTACCAGGACCGCGGGGGATCGTTCCTGTACCTCGTGCGGGCGATCGCGGCGAACAAGGTCGCCGACGCGTTCCGCTCGGTGGCCAGGGACCGGTCGAAGCCGGTGCCGGAGCTGCCGGACCGCCCGCTGGGCGGCAACGAGCCGGAGAACCACGTCCTCGAACTCGACCTCGGCGCCCGCCTGGGCCGGCTGATGGCGTTGCTGCCGCCACTGCACCAAGAGATCCTGTCGCTGCGGATCGTCGGCGGCCTGTCGGCGAACGAGACGGCGGAGGCGCTGGGCATCTCCGCCGGCAACGTCCGGATCACGCAGTTCCGCGCGCTGACGAAGCTGCGCGGCATGATCGGGGACGGTGGCCTCTGAACCGTCACTCCAGCCATTCGGTGATGAAGTGGTCGCTTTCGTGGATGTGCACGGCCTCGTAGACGCCGGGGCCGAGCACGGCGAACTTGTGCGGCGTGCCGGCCGGGACGACGAGCACGTCCCCGGCCCCGCCGTCGCGCTGTTCGCCGCCGACGGTGAACCGGGCCCGCCCGCGGATGATGACGAACGTCTCGGTGTACGGGTGCCGGTGCAGCCGCGGCCCGGAGCCGACGACGTCCGTGCTTTCGCGGATGACCGAGACTCCGGACCCGACGTCGCGTCCTTCGAAATTCTCGCTGTCGCTCACCTGGCCAGGGTAGCCGTCACGGGCTGGTCACGACCTTGCGCAACTGGCCGAGCGCCCGGTGCTGGGCCACGCGCACGGCACCCGGCGTCGAGCCGACCGCGGCCGCCGTCTCCTCCGCCGACAGGCCGACGACCACGCGCAGCACCACGATCTCCCGCTGTCTGCGCGGCAGCACCCGCAGCAGTTCCGCCACCCGTTCGCGCAGTTCGCGCCGCAGCGCGTGGTGTTCGGGCCCCAGCGACGAGTCGGGTTCGTCGGGCAGTTCGGCGACCGGCTCGTCCTTCCGCGCGGCCGCCTTCCGCGCGGCGGCGACCCTGGTCCGGGCGATGCCGCAGACGAAGTCCGGGAAGGACCGTTCCGGTGGCCGCCGCGGCAGCGCTTTGATCAGTGCCACGCAGACGTCCTGGGCGACATCGTCGGCCGAGTCCGGGTCCAGGCGATCGCGGCAGTAGCGCACCACGAGCGGCCGCGCCGCGGCCAGCAGGTGGTCCGGGGTGGTGCTGGTCGTCATGGGTTTCCTCCGTGCGGGGAACTACCCGCATTCCCCGCGGACCGATCCACCTGGCGCGGATTCCCGGCCATTTCCGGGAAAGCCGCGGCCGCGACGACGATCCATCGATCGAAGGCGCGGATGACCTACGCCTGCGCGGTCGGCCCAGGTGACGCTCCTCCAACTAAGTGGACACCTGTCCGCTTCGACGGTAGCGGATAGGCGCCCGGTGGCTGGAGTGGGCGGGGTGACGCCGATGCGAGCCGACGCCGAGCAGAACCGCGAGCGCGTCCTGGAGGTCGCGCGGGTGGCGCTCAAGGCCTCCAGTGCCGCCTCGCTGCAGTCGATCGCCGACCTGTCCGGCGAGTGGTGCGGCCCGGTCTGCGCGGCCATCACGTTGCTGCTGGACGGCCTGAAGGCCTAAGGCTCCTGCTGGGACCGGAACGCGTCCAGCACGCGACGCTCCCTTTTGGTCGGCCGTCCCGCGCCGCGGTCGCGGCGGGCGACCGGGATCGCCGTTTCGGGCGGTGGCTTCGGGGTCCGGTCCACGTAGCACGTCGCCGCGTCCGGAGCGCCCACGCGCTTCTGGATCACCCTGACCACGTCGAGGATCTTCGTCGTCCCGTCGACGCGGTAGCGCACTTCGTCGCCCGGGACGACCGTGGTCGCCGGCTTGGCCGGTTTGTCGTTGACGCGCACGTGGCCGCCGCGGCAGGCCGCCGCCGCGTCCGGGCGCGTCTTCGTCAGCCGGACCGCCCAGAGCCAGCGGTCCACTCGGGTGGACTCCACAGTCGTCCATCATGGCCCATTCAGCGGCACCGCCCCGCAACCCCGCCAGGTTACTCGCGAGTACTTGTCGACTTGTCTGCACCACAGAGCTATAACTTGTTCTAAATACCTCAACGGTGAGGAACGCCAAATGAGTGACGAACCCGTGTGGAGAACAACTTCTGGCTCCGTATCCCGTCGTCTCTTCATTGCTGGAACTGGTTCTATCTTGGCGAGTGCCGCGCTGGCCGGTCGAGCCACCGCCGCGTCGCCGCAGGAGGCCGCTGTCGCCGACGGCGCCCGCGTATCCGCGCTGGTGATCGGGTCGGGCTACGGCGGCTCGGTCGCCGCGCTGCGGCTCGCCCAAGCCGGCGTCGACGTGCAGATGATCGAGATGGGCATGGCCTGGGACACCCCGGGCGCGGACGGCAAGATCTTCTGCACCACGCCCAATCCGGACCAACGGTCGTTCTGGTTGCGCACCAGGACGAAACAGCCGCTGTCCAACTTCCTCGGGTTCCCGATCGACAAGGACATCCCGCGCTACACGGGCATCCTCGACGCCGAGGAGTTCAGCGGGATCACCGTGTACCAGGGCCGCGGCGTCGGCGGCGGCTCGCTCGTCAACGGCGGCATGGCCGTCACGCCGAAGCGGGAGAACTTCGGCGCGATCCTGCCCACCGTCGACGCGAACGAGATGTACGACGTCTACTACCCGCGCGCGAACGCCGGGCTCGGGGTCGCCAGTGTCCGCCCGGCCTGGTTCGAGACCACCGACTGGTACCAGTTCGCCCGCGTCGGCCGGAAACAGGCCCAGCGGTCCGGGTTCCCGTTCGTGTTCGTGCCGGACGTGTACGACTGGGACTACATGGAACGGGAAGCGGCGGGCACCGCCACGAAGTCGGCGCTGGCCGGGGAAATCCTGTTCGGCAACAACTACGGCAAGAAGTCGCTGCAGAAGACCTACCTGCCGAAGATCGCCGCGACCGGCCGGGTCACCATCTCGCCGCTGCACCGCGTGACGCAGGTGCTGCCGGCGTCCGGTGGCGGCTACACCGTGACCATCGAGCAGCTGACCACCGCGGGCGCGGTGTCCGCGATCAAGACCGTCACGGCGGACAAGGTGTTCTTCGCCGCGGGCAGCGTCGGCACGAGCAAGCTGCTGGTGAAGCTGAAGGCGACCGGCGCGCTGCCGAACCTCAACGGCGAAGTCGGGAAGGGCTGGGGCGACAACGGGAACGTGATGGTCGGGCGGGCCAACCAGATCTGGGACCCGACCGGGGCCTCCCAGTCGACCATCCCGTGCGGCGGCATCGACAACTGGGCCGAGGGCGGCGCGTTCGCGGAAGTCGCGCCGCTGCCGACCGGGATCGAGACGTGGGCGTCGTTCTACCTCTCGATCACGAAGAACCCGAACCGCGCGCAGTTCGCCTGGAACCCCACGACGCGCGCGGTGGAGCTGAACTGGCAGACGGCGTGGAAACAGCCGGGCATCGACATGGCGAAGACCATCTTCGACAAGATCAACGCGACCGAGGGCACGATCTACCGGACCGACCTCTTCGGCACGTACAAGACCTGGGGCGACCATCTCACCTACCACCCGCTCGGCGGCGCGGTGCTCGGCAAGGCGACCGACAACTACGGCAGGCTGGCCGGTTATCAGGGCCTGTACGCGATCGACGGGTCCCTGATCCCGGGCAACACCAGCGTCAACCCGTTCGTCACCATCACGGCACTGGCCGAACGCAACATCGAAAAGATCATCGCGACGGACTTCTGACCCCGCCGGTCGTGGGGGGCGTCCTGCCCCTCACGACCGATGGGACGGCAGCACGCAGACGGTGTCGAGGCCCAGGACGTGATTGAGCCGGCCGAAGGCCAGCCACGCGCCGAGGCTCATGCTCAGCTCGACGATCTCCTGCTGCGTGTAGTGCCCCGCCATCCGCTCCCAGAACTCGTCGTCCAGGTCGTGGTGGTCGGTCGCGTACCGCTCGGCGTACTCCGCCGCCAGCCGCGTGCGGTCGTCGAAGCGGTCGGTCGTGCGCCACTCGAGGACGGCGTCGGCGAATTCCGGCTCGACCTTCTGCCCGTCGCGTTCGGTGCGCCAGTCGAGGCAGAAGACGCAGCCGTTGATCTGCGCGATCCGCAGCCGCGCGGCCTCGAACTCCCGCAGCCCCAGTGTCGTGTGCTCGTACACCGCCAGCGAGAACTTCGACGCGGCGATGCCGATGCCGGGCACCATTTCGCCCCAGACGTACCCGATCGGGTCCTTGCCCGCGGGGATGTCGATGTTCACGGACGGCTCCTTCCGAGCTTGCCGGCTGCCGGGCGCAGCGGGACATCGAGTGCGTCGTAGAGGCCGGGTTCCGCCGCGGCCAGCCAGTCGATCGCGCCGACCAGGCGGCCGACGGCGGTGGCGTTGCCGCCCGCCGACCGGTTTTCGCCTTCGTCGGTCGCCTCGACGGTGACTTCGATGCGCGGGCGGCCCTCGATGATCACGCGGTGGGCGCCGTCGCCGCTGGGCGGCGTGGGCCAGTCGGGCGCGCAAGACGGGTGGATGCGCGTGACGTGCTCGATGACGATCCGCGGCTCGCCGCCGACGATGCCCTGCACCTCGAACCGCACGGCACCCTGCGTGCCCTTTTCGAACTCGCCCATGGTCCGCGTGGTCACGGAGTCTTCCAACGGCCGCCGGTCGAGGGTCTCGCGCAGCTCGGTCACCTCGACGCCGAGGCCGCGCGCGATCAGCCGGACTTGGCCGCCCCACACCATCGACGGCACGCCGGTCATCAGCATCGGCGGGTCGTAGTCCATCGGCTGGCCCATCCCGACCAGGTACCGGACGGAGTCGGGCTGCTCGTACGTCGAGTAGTCGAAGATCTCCTGGCAGCGGACCACGTCGACGTCCGTGCCGAGCCCGCTGATCAGCAGCGGCAGCACGTCGTTGCCCCAGCCGGGGTCGACGCCGGAGACGAAGAGCGAGCCGCCGCCCTCTTCGATCGCGGCCAGCACGGGATCCCGCAGCTCCGGAGGCGCGTTCCGCTGGTCGTAGAGGGGGTACAGGGCCGGCGTCACGACGACCGCGCCCGCCCGGACGGCCCGCACGATGTCGGCGAGCGCGTCGTCGAACCGGACGTCGCCCGAGGCGGCGTACACGATCGCGCGCGGACTCGCCGCCAGGACGGCGTCGATGTCGTCCGTCGCGGCGACCCCCAGCGCATCGACTCCGGCCAGCTCGCCGGCGTCCTTGCCGACCTTCGCCGGGTCGTGGACGAGCACCGCGGTGAGCTTCAGCGCCGGGTGGGCGTCGACGGCCCGGATTGCCGCACGGCCGACGTTGCCCGTGCCCCACACCACTGTGGCGATCATGCGGCCGAGTTTTCGCCGGTCGTCCCGGGCGCCGATAGGAAATCGTTCCGGCCAGCGGACCACGGGCCCATTGGTAACATGCTTCAGCGCCCGAACGCCGCAACCGGAGGCCCGTGATGACGATCGACCCGAAGCCCCGCAGCCGCACGGTGACCGACGGGATCGAGGCCGCGCCCGCCAGAGGCATGCTGCGCGCGGTCGGGATGGGCGACGGCGACTGGAAGAAACCGATCATCGGCGTCGCCAGCTCGTGGAACGAGATCACGCCGTGCAACCTGTCCCTGGACCGGCTGGCCCAGGCGGCCAAGGAGGGCGTGCACGCCGGTGGCGGGTACCCGCTGCAGTTCGGCACCATCTCGGTGTCCGACGGCATCTCCATGGGCCACGACGGCATGCACTTCTCGCTGGTCTCCCGCGAGGTCATCGCCGACTCGGTCGAGACGGTGATGCAGGCCGAGCGGCTCGACGGCTCGATCCTGCTGGCCGGCTGCGACAAGTCGCTGCCGGGCATGCTGATGGCCGCGGCGCGCCTCGACCTGGCGTCGGTGTTCCTCTACGCGGGCACGATCGCGCCCGGCTGGGTGAAGCTCACCGACGGCACCGAAAAGGACGTCACGCTCATCGACGCCTTCGAGGCGGTCGGCGCGTGCCGGGCGGGCCGGCTCGGGACCGCCGATCTCGACCGCATCGAACGGGCCATCTGCCCCGGTGAGGGCGCCTGCGGCGGGATGTACACGGCGAACACGATGGCGTCGGCGGCGGAAGCCATGGGGATGAGCATGCCGGGCTCGGCCGCGCCGCCGTCCGCGGACCGCCGTCGCGACCACTACGCCCACCTTTCGGGGGAGGCCGTCGTCGGCCTGCTCGAACGCGGCATCACCGCGCGGGACATCCTCACCCGGGAGGCGTTCGAGAACGCCATCACCGTGGTCATGGCGCTGGGTGGCTCGACCAATGCCGTGCTGCACCTGCTGGCCATCGCGCACGAGGCGAAGGTGCCGCTGACGCTCGACGACTTCAACACCGTCGGTGACCGCGTCCCGCACCTGGGCGACCTGAAGCCGTTCGGCAAGTACGTCATGAACGACATCGACCGCCACGGCGGCATCCCGGTGCTGATGAAGGCCCTGCTGGACGAGGGCCTGCTGCACGGCGACGCCCTCACGGTGACCGGGCGGACGGTGGCCGAGAACCTCGCCGAGCTCGACCCGGACCCGATCGACGGCGAAGTGCTGCGCGCCCTGGACAACCCGCTGCACCCGACCGGCGGCATCACCATCCTGCGCGGCTCGCTCGCCCCCGAAGGCGCGGTCGTGAAGTCCGCGGGCTTCGACACGGCCAACTTCGAGGGCCCGGCGCGGGTGTTCGAGCGCGAGCAGGAGGCGATGGCGGCGCTGAACGAGGGCCGGATCGAGGCCGGCGACGTCGTCGTCATCCGCTACGAAGGCCCCAAGGGCGGTCCGGGCATGCGCGAGATGCTCGCGATCACCGCGGCGATCAAGGGCGCCGGGCTGGGCAAGGACGTGCTGCTGCTGACGGACGGGCGGTTCTCCGGCGGTACCACCGGCCTGTGCATCGGCCACGTCGCGCCGGAGGCGGTCGACGGCGGGCCGATCGCGTTCGTCCGGACCGGCGACCGGATCGCCGTCGACATCAAGGCGCGCAGCATCGACCTGCTGGTCGACGCCGCCGAGCTGGCTTCTCGCCGCGCGGGCTGGGAGCCGATGCCGAACAAGTTCCCGGAAGGGGTGCTCGGCAAGTACGTGAAGCTCGTCAAGTCGTCCTCGGACGGCGCCGTCACGAGCTGACCGCGGCTCGCAGCGCGCGCTTGTCGACCTTCCCGACGCTCGTGAGCGGCAGCTCGGCCACGAAGTCCACCCCGGCCGGGACGTAGTGCTCCTGGCCGAAGGCCTTTCGCGCGTGCTCCCGGACCTCGTCGGCGGTCAGTGGTTCACGGGTGACGAGGACGGCGTGCAGTAGCTGGCCGTCTTCGCCCGGGACGCCGAAGACCGCCGCGCTCCGCACCGCGGGATGCGTCGCGAGGGCGTGTTCGACGACGGTGGTGGCGACCTTCGTGCCGTGCTCGCCGACCACCACGACGTCGTCCGCGCGGTCGAGCAGGTAGAGGTAGCCCTCGTCGTCGAAGCGGCCGAGATCGCCGGTGCGCAGCCAGCCCGCACCGACCTCCGGGCCGCCGAGGTAACCGTCCATCATGGACAGTCCGCGCACCTCGACCTCGCCGTCGGTGATGCGGGCCTCCATCCCCGGCACGATCCGGCCGACCGAGCTCCGGAGTTCGGGACGGGCGACGAGCTCGGCGGCGGAGATGCTCGCGATCATCGGCGCCTCGGTGAGGCCGTACCCCTGGCCGACGACCGGGCCGAAGACGTCGAGGGCCTGGGCGAGCCGGTGCGGCGGCAGCGGCGCGGCACCGAGGGAGAGCGAGCGGACGCTGCTGAGGTCGGTGCCTTCCCTGGCCGGGTGGTCGAGCAGCGCGGCCAGCCGCGGCGGAGTCAGCGAGAGCGTGTCGATCCGGTGCGCCTGGATCGCTTCGAGGACGGCTCCTGCGTCGAAGCCGTCGTGGACCACCACGGTGTCCAGCCGCAGGAGCGCGCCGAGCACGGTGGCGTTGCCGGTCATGTGCGTCATCGGGGCGACCAGCAGCGTGCGGCCCGGGCCGTCCGGCGACGGCGTGAAGATGGACGCCATGCCGTCGTAGATGCCGCTGTGGCGGATCAGCTTCGGGGTGCCGGTGGTGCCGCCGGTGGGGAAGAGCAGGCGCACGGTTTCCGGCGGGTGCAGCGGCCCCGGTTCGCCGTCGAGGTCGTCGAGGGTGCGGACGTCGCCCGCGGGCCACTCGTGCGGCCGGTCGGTGACGACGGTGGCACCGCTCGCCGCGGCGAGCCGGTCACGGGCCGGCGCCGAGGCCGGGACCATGAGCACGGTCGCGCCGCGCAGGAGGGCCGCCAGCTGCACGAGGACCGTTTCGGGCCGGTTGCGCAGGTCGACGGCGAGCGTTTCGACCTCGCCCAGCCCGCCGTGCAGGCGGTGGAGGCGGTCGCGGGCCTGGTGGTAGGTGGTGACCCCGCCGCCGGAGTGGAACAGGACGCGGTCACCGCCGTCGTCGAGCGCGGCGAGGACCTTCGTCAGGAAGAAGCTCACCCGGGGAACGTACTCAGTCCTGGTACGAAAGCTTCGCCAGTTCCTCGTCGAAGTCGAACCAGTCGCTCTCGCTGCCGGCCGGGATGACGTCGTAGGTGCGGTCGAGGAAGGCCGCGATCTCCTTGGCGGGCGCTTCGAGCACCGCGGCGCCGTCGGGGGAGGTCAGCTCCACCACGACCAGCGCGGGGTCGCCGGCGGGCCCGATCCGCACGTCGCCGTCGCCGCAGCGGGCGAGCAGGCCGTCGGCGAGCAGATCGCGGCCGAAGAGCCACCGGACCGCGCTCGGGCCGGCGTGCAGCACCACGGCGACCGCGTACGGGTCGCGGGTGTCGTACTCCAGCTCGGCCGGCACCGGTCGCGGCCCGGCCCCGAAGGTGCGGAGGGCAAAGTCGATGCGGGCGTTGGTCACGCTGTACGGGTCGGTCATGGGACCGCCTTTGCTACTCGTCGGTTAACTTCGTCTGGTTCCAGGGATAACCCATAGTCAGTTCAACGCCCAGCGTTCCGAATAACTTTCACACTCTGGGGTGATCAAGAAGTGTCCGACGTCACCGTCGGCGTGGCCGAAAGGGCAGCCTTCTCACTCATGGTGACCATTCGTCACTGAGGCCCCTTCGTGGCTTTCGGAGCCACGCCGCCGTCGGATGGGTGCCGGCGCCGGAGTTGCGCCGTCCGGGTGGGAAAGGCCACCGCACACCAGTCCGGGCCGCCGTCCGGCCGCGAACCCAGCACGGGAAGCCGAGGACGCGGAGGGTGCCGGGCATGGGTGAGCGTGGGCGGTTGCGGCTGCAACCGGACGAGGCGCCGGCGCTCGCGCCGAGCGCCGAAGAACTGCTGCCGCGGGTGGCGGCGGGGGACGAGGCGGCGTTCGCGTCGCTCTACGACCTCGTCGCCGGCCCGGTGCTCGGCCTCGCGACGCGCGTGCTGCGCAGTCACGCGCAGGCCGAGGAGGTGGCACAGGAGGTGCTGGTGGAGGTGTGGCGCAAGGCCACGAGGTACGAGCCGGAGCGCGGCAGCGCGCTGTCGTGGGTGCTGACCATCGCCCACCGCCGGGCCGTGGACCGCGTGCGTTCGCACCAGGCCGGCCTCGACCGGGAGGAGCGCGCCGGCCTGATGGACGTGCGGCGGCCGTTCGACGAGGTCACCGAGTCCACTTTGGCCGGTCTGGAGCAGCAGCGGGTCCGGCAGTGCCTGTCCGCGCTGACCGACCTGCAGCGCGAGTCGATCGTGCTGGCCTACTACAACGGCTACACCTACCCCGAGGTCGCCGAGGTGCTGAAGGTCGCGCCCGGCACCGTCAAGACCCGCATCCGCGACGGCCTGATCCGGCTGCGCGACTGCCTGGGGGTGGACCGATGACCGCCGAGCTGCACACACTGACCGGGGCATACGCCCTGGATGCGGTGTCCGATGTGGACCGCGCCGAATTCGAACGTCACCTCGGCGAATGCGCCGCCTGCCGGGAGGAAGTGGCGGAGCTGCGGGCGACCGGCGCGCGGCTGGCCGTGGCCGCCGCGGTGGACCCGCCGCCGGAGCTGAAGCTGGTGGTGCTCGCCGAGGTGGCCCGCACCCGGCAGCTGCCGCCGAAGGTGCCGGTCATCCGCCGGCTGAGCCGGGCCAAGACGTGGCAGCTGCGCGTGTCGCTCTTCGGTGCGGCCGCCGCGGCCGTGGTGGCGGTCGTCCTGTTCGGCGTCGCCAGGACGCCCGCGCCCGTCGACTCGGTGCTGAGTGCGCCGGACGCCTCCGCGATCCAGGGGGCCGGCGAGGGGCACGCCACGCTCGTCGTCTCGCGCAGCCGGAACCAGGCCGTGCTCCTCGCATCGGACCTGCCCGCGCTCGACGCCGGGCACGTCTACCAGGTGTGGCTGATCGGCAGCGGCGGCGCGCGGTCGGCCGGGCTGATGACGTCCGAGGCGTCGCAGCGGATGCTCGTGGCCGATCTTCCGCCCGACGTCGACCGGATCGGGATCACCGTCGAGCCCGCCGGCGGCTCGGCCGGCCCGACGACCCCCGCCGTCACCAGGATTTCCCTTGTCTAGCAGGAGGGCGCCGATCAAGACACAATCGCGCATCGATACGCCGAAAGGGTTTAAACCGTTTCTTCCGGGAAGGTGCGTGGCGCGAAGCCGTGCTGCCCCAAGAAGTCAACGTGAACCGAATGGCACAGCATTTCCTTCGCCGCGCGGTGACCCATGTCACCCGAATGGCGGCAATCCGGTTTTCCCTTAGGTTCGAATCAGGGGCAAGAAGTAATTCTCAGCCGCTAATTGGAGTGATTTTCGTGACCAAGCTTCGTGTCGCCGGAATCGGCGTCGCCGCCGTTGCCGCGCTTTCGCTGACCGCGTGCAGCGGTAGCGACACCGCTTCGTCGGGCAGTTCCAGCAGCTCGATGGCGCCGTCGTCCTCGGTGCCCGCGCCGTCGTCCAGCATGGCCTCCGGTGCCGGCAACGGCGTGACCACCAACGCCGATGTCTTCGGCCCGGCGTGTTCGCAGCTGCCGCAGGGGTCGGCGCCCGGTTCGCTGGACTCGATGGGCCCGCAGCCGGTCGCCTCGGCCGCGTCGACGAACCCGCTGCTGACCAAGCTGGTGGCGGCCGTCAAGGCCACCAACCTGGTCGACACGCTCAACAGCCAGGAGGCCATCACGGTCTTCGCGCCGGCCGACCCGGCGTTCGCCGCGCTGGGTGACGCCAAGTTCAACGAGCTCGCCGGCAAGCCCGCCGAGCTGTCGCCGATTCTGCAGTACCACGTCGTCGGCAAGCGTTACGACGCCAAGGGTCTCGCCACCGCGGGTTCGGTCGACACGCTCAACACCGCCGGTGGCCCGGTGAAGATCGAGGGCTCCGGCGACACCATGACGATCAACGGCGCGAAGGTCCTGTGCGGCAACATCCCGACGAAGAACGCCACGGTCTTCGTGATCGACAAGGTGCTGACGCCGGGCACCAACCAGTAGATCAGCGCCCGAGCAGGGGGCCGAGGCGTTCCGCGATGTCGGTGAGGATCTGCACGTAGTCTTCGTGTTCGAAGGTGAACGGCAGGGCGAAAGCCACCTCGTCGATCTCGCGGAACGCCTGGTGCGCGTGCAGCCGCTCGGCGATTTCCGCGGACGTGCCGACGAAATCGGGGGAGAACAGCATCCGCGCGGGTCCCTGTGGTTCCGCGGTGCGGGGCAGGCGCTCTTCGGCGTAGGCCTCGTACTTCGCCCGCTGTTGTGGCGTCGCACTGTCGGTCGGGATGACGACCAGGCCCTGCGAGATGCGGCCGGCGGGGTGGTGCTCGCGGAACGTCCGGATGTGCGAGAGCTGGATCTCGGCGAAGTCGGTGCTTTCGCCTTCGGCCTTGACCACACTGCTGGTCAGGAAATTCATCCGGTGCTTGCCGGCCCACTCGGCCGAGCGCAGGCTCGCGCCGCCGTACCAGAGGCGGTCGCCGAGCCCGGGCGACTGCGGCTGAACGCGGTCGGAGAAGACCTCGAACCCGGCGGTGCCGCTGAACTCCGTCGCCGGTTCGCCGCGCACGAAGTCCAGCAGTCGTTGCACCCGCTCGTAGGAGAAGTCCTCGGCGCCGGCGGTGTCGGGGTAGAGGGCGTGCTTGACCTCGTCCCAGCGCATCGGCGGGCCGACGCTGAGGCCCGGGTTGAGCCGCCCGCCGGAGAGCAGGTCGACGGTGGCGAGGTCCTCGGCCAGCCGCAGCGGGTTCTCCCAGCCGAGCGGGATCACGGCGGTGCCGAGCTCGATCCGGCTGGTCCGCTGCGACGCGGCGGCCAGCACGGCGACCGGCGACGAGATGCCGTACTGCAGGTGCCGGTGGCGCACCCAGGCGCTGTCGAACCCGAGCCGTTCGCCCAGCTCGATGATCTCCAGCGTCGACTCGTGGCCCCGGCGCGGGTCGGCCGCGTCGAACAGGCCGATGGTCAGGAAGCCGAGCTTCCGCAGAGGTCGTGACACGGTGCCGATTCTGCCCCCGCGCACGCCGGAGTCCCACCTGGTGGACTACTGCTCCCGCAGCCGGTCGAGGCCGTCGAGGATGAGGTCCAGGCCGAACTCGAACTCCGCCTGGTCGTCGCACCAGCCCAGGGTCGAATCCGGGTCGTCGTGGGCGACTTCGGCCAGCATCCCGGCCAGGTTCGGCAGCTGCGCGGCGAGTTCGGCGGGTACCTCGGCCGACGCCCCGGCGTTCGGGTCGAACAGCTCCTGGCTGAACCCCAGCGCGCGGCTGCCCAGTGCGTGCAGCGCGTGGTGGATCCGGTCGTGGGAGAACCCGCCCTCGCGCATCAGCCCGACCAGGCTGTCGTAGTGCTTCAGCACCGCGACGCTCGTCGACGAGCGCGTGCCGAACAGTTCCGGGGCCCAGCGGTGGCGCAGGAAGACCTGCCGCGCGGCGAGGATGCGCCGCCGGGCCGTCTGCTTCCAGTCCGGGCCGGGTTCCACGCGGGCCACCACGTCGTTGATCTCCTCGGCGACCACCTCGACGATCCCGTCGAGCACGTCTTCCTTCTTGGACACGTGGTAGTAGAGCGACATCGCCTCGGCGCCGAGGTCCTCGGCGAGCCGGCGCATCGTCACCGCGCGCAGGCCGTGCTCGTCGGCGAGCGCGACGGCCGCCCGCAGCACGCGTTCCCGGCTCAGCGGGGTCCGGGCTTCGGTGGTCACGGCCAAGATCGTACAACGTAAGACGTCCTTGACCACGGGTCCGGATCGCAGCTACCTTACAACGTACGACTTACAACGTAAGGGAGTGGCCATGAAGGCCCTGGTGCAGCGCGCGTACGGTCCGCCGGACACCTTGACCTGGGAAAACGTACCGGACCCGGTGCCCGGCGAAGGTGAGGTGCTGGTCCGGGTGTGCGCGACCTCGGTCAACCCGTACGACTGGCACTTCCTGAGAGGCGAGCCGTACGTGGCCCGCCTGATGGCCGGGGGGTTCGGCCTGCGCCGTCCACCGGTGGGCGTCCTCGGGTGTGACCTGGCCGGCCGGGTCGAGACCGCGGGGACCAGGTTCGCGCCCGGCGACGACGTCTACGCGCTCCTGCCGCGGGGCGCGCACGCCGAGTACGTCCGCGTCCGCGAGGACCTGCTGGCGCCGATGCCGGCGAACCTCACGTACGAACAGGCGGCGGCGATGCCGATGGCCGGCGTCACCGCGCTGCTGGCCCTGCGAGGTACCGGCGCCGGCCAGCGGGTGCTGGTCAACGGTGCTTCCGGCGGCGTCGGCACTTTCGCCGTCCAGCTGGCGAAGGCGCTCGGTGCCGAGGTCGGCGCCGTGTGCGGCGCGGCCGACGCCGAAGTGGTGCGCTCGCTGGGCGCGGACCACGTCTTCGACTACCGGGCGGAGGACTTCACCCGCAGCGGCCGCCGCTACGACGTCCTGCTGGACATCGCCGGCAGCCGGTCGCTGTTCGCCTGCCGGCGGGTGCTCGCGCGCAACGGCACGTTCGTCGCCGTGGGCGGTCCGGCGGGGCGGTGGGTGCAGCCCGCGGGGCACGTCTTCGCCGCCCTGGCTTCCGGGCCGCTGACGAGGAGACGTGTCGTACTGGCGGATACCGTGGCCTGCCAGGAGAAGGCGACGCTCCTCGGCGAGCTGGCCGGCATGGTGGAGCGCGGTGCGGTCACGCCGGTGATCGACCGGAGCTACCCGTTCGACGACTTGCCCGCCGCGTTCGCCCGCTCCGAAGCCGGGCACGCCAAGGGCAAGGTCGTCGCCACCCTCGGCGTGCCCGGCGGAGCCGCCTAGCCGTTGTGCGGGCAGTTGCCGCGGTAGTCCGAAATGGACAGGCTGGTGCTCGGGATCGGGCAGAGGAACTGTTCGTAGCGGGTGTCGTTGTCGATGAACCGCTTGAGCCACGACAGCGTGTACTTCGCGATCGTCGTGTTCGGCGAGTTCGGGGCGAAGTGGCTGGCGCCCCGCAGCTCCAGGTACGCGCGGTCCAGAGTGGACGGAAGGCTGGTGTAGAACGGGATCGAGTGCGACGCCACCGGCGCGACGGTGTCCGACTGCGCCCCGACGACGAGCGTCGGCACCCGCAGCGTCGACCAGTTCTTCGTCAGGTTCCAGCCGGTCAGCGGCACCGCGGCCTGCAGTGACGGCCGCGAGCGCGCCGCTTCGAGGGTGCCGCCGCCACCCATGGAGTGCCCGACGACGCCGAGCCGGCTGCTGTCGATGCGCGACCGCACCGAGCTCTGCTGCGTCAGGTAGTCCAGTGAGGCCAGCAGCTGCCTGCCGCGGCTGTCGGGCTGGTCGCTGGTGGTCAGGGTGTCGATGGTGAACACGACGAAGCCCTGCGACGCCAGACGCGGGCCCAGCCAGGCGATGCTCGACTGCGTCGCGGTGAAGCCGGGCGCGATGGAGAGGGCGCCGAACGTGCCGGCGGTCGTGGTCGTCGGGTAGTAGATGGTGCCGCCGCCGAAGCCGGAGACGGCCAGCCGCGACACCGTCACGGTGCTCGTCGCGAACGAGCCGCGGGTGGCCTCGATGCTGGCGGTGGTGGGGTCGGGACCCCGCTCGTAGGGGTTCGCGGCGGCGGGCGCCGGCGCGGCGACCCCGGTGGTCAGCGCCAGGGCGGCCAGCACCACGCCGGCGGCCTTGGCGCGCCACCCACGGCGGCGGGAAATTTTCTCACTCGAGCCGGACGGCGTCGGCGGGCTGGTGAGTGCGGACATGGATCGCTCTCTTTCCCCGGGCAGGCGAAAGCACGCCCGGACACAGACGGGCGGATCGGCAGAACTGGTGCACGGCAACGAAAAGGGGTGCCGCGGGTGGGGTGCGGGGTAACCGCTTTCCCGTCGCCTATGAAACACCTTGGCGAAATGTTCCACATCCTCCGAATGGGGGAGTGGTCTGACGAACTGTGCGGTCGCTCAGGGAACTCGGACCGGCTCCAGGGCCCCGCGCACGAGGGTGTCCACCAGCGTCGTCGCGACGGTCAGGTCCACCGACCGGGCGGCCAGGACGTCGGAGTAGAGGAACGACTCGCCGAGCCGGACGACCGCGAACGCCAGGTCCGGCAGCCCGACCAGCGGAGCCAGCCCGGCGGCGTCGGCGTCGGCCCGGAACAGCTCGACGTGCGCGTCGACGAGCCCGGGCTGGACGGCGCCGCGCGGGTCGGTCAGCACGCGCAGGGCGACCGCCGACTCCGCCTCGATCAGCTTGCGCATGCCGTCGCTGCCGGCGACCTCGCGGCGGTACTCCTCCATGACCCACAGGCAGCGCAGCCGGCCTTCCGGCGTGCGGGCCGCGTCGCCGTGCCGGGCGCGCCAGCCGTCGAGCGCCCGCTGCCAGGTCCGGTCGGACAGCAGCCGCAGCCCCGCGCCCATGAGGTCGTCGCGGTTGCCGACGCGCCGGAAGAACGTGGTGCGCGAAATCCCGAGCTCGGCCGCCATCCGGCCGAGGTCGAGGCGGGTCCCGGCCATCAGCAGCCGGGCCGCGTGCCGGACGATGTCGTCGGTCGAGACGGTCACCGGCTTACCCTAGCTTCGGCGTCCCGGATATCACTCTCCGCAGGTGGCCACCGGTTACCTTGAAGTGCGCGGCGGCCCTTCGGTTAGCGTGGTTTCGTGCGCGTAGACATCTGGTCCGATCTGGTCTGTCCCTGGTGTTATCTCGGCAAACGCCGCTTCGAGCGGGCGGTGGCCGAAGTCGGCGTCGACGTCGAAGTGGTGCACCACTCGTTCCAGCTCGACCCGTCGTTCCCCCGCGGCACTTCCCGGCCGACCCGCGAGGTGCTGGCCGAGAAGTACGGCCGGACACTGGAAGAAGCGGACGCGATGGAAGCCCAGATGGAGGAGCGCGCGGCCGCCGACGGTCTCGAGTACCACCTCGACGGCGTCCACATGGGCAACACGGTCGACGGCCACCGCCTGGTCCACCTCGCGGCGGAACGCGGGATGGCCGACGCCGTCGTCGACCGGTTCTACCGAGCGCACTTCACCGAGCGTCGCTCGCTGTTCGACCACGATTCCCTGGTGGAGCTGGCGGCCGAAGCGGGCTTGGACGCCGACGAAGCGCGAGCCGTGCTCGAGTCCGACGCGTACGAAGCGGAAGTGGCGGCGGACGGCGAGCAGGCCCGCGCACTCGGCGCGTCCGGCGTGCCGTTCTTCGTGATCGACGAGCGGTTCGGCGTGGCCGGAGCCCAGTCGCCGGAGGTGTTCGCGCAGGTGCTGAGGCGAGTCAGCGACGGCGCCGACGCCGGGTGAACCGCGACCGGTCGGTGGCGACCCCGGCCAGGTGCAGGGCGACGCACAGCAGCCCGGCGGTGGTGAGCGTCCCGGTGGTGATCACCGGGCCCAGCCCGAACCCGGCCAGCTCCATGAGCAGGGCGAGCCCGAAGAGCACGGCGGCGAGAATGGCGAGCATGACGGCCTCTTTCCACGGCGGTGCGGCCAAATGGTCCACACCACTGCGACGTTCGCGGGACCGGGGGTTCCGGTCCGGTGGCCGGTAATGCCCGCGCTCTGGCCGCCTGAAACGACCTTTCGTGCGCGTCCCGTCGCCGGCCCGCTCCCGCACTCGCCTCGCCTGCCGCCCCGCTTCGCGCAGCCGGCCGCCTCGCTCGCCCACTCGCGCGGTCCCGGCGCGGATTCCCGCGCCGTACTCAGGCGGCCGGTTCGCGTTTTGCCCGTCGGCTTGCGTACTTGAAGGGTTGGTTCGCGCACCTATCCGGTCGCCTCGCCCGGCCTCGCGCGTATTCTCGCCGCCTTCCTCGAGCGGTCGGCACGCGTACCTGCCCAGTCGGCCTTGCCTCGGGAGGGCCATCACTCGTGATTGGAAGGTCGACTCGCGTGATTGGAGGGTCGGCACGTGTGATCGGAGGGTCGACACGTGATTGGAGGGTCGACTCGCGTGATTGGAGGGTCGACACGCTGATACCCGCTCAGCACCCGTGATGCCCGCTCGATCACCGGCATGAGCCCGGCCCGCGGGGGCGCCCCCCGTTTTCCACTCTACCGGCGGGCACCGACAGTTTCGGGTCAAGCGCGAGGTGGGGCGGTGCTCGAGCGGATGACCAGCTCCGTCGGCAGCAGGACCGGTTCGCCGGCTTCGGTGCCGGTCTCGATTTCGGCCAGGAGGGCCTCCACCGCGTGGCGGCCCACCGCCTCGAAGGACTGGCGGATCGTGGTCAACGGGGGCCAGAAGTGGGCTGACTCCTCCATGTCGTCGAAGCCGACCACGCTCACTTCGGACGGCACCCCGCGGCCGGTTTCGTGCAGCGCGCGCAGCAGGCCCAGTGCCATCTGGTCGTTCGCCGCGAACACCGCCGTCACCGCCGGGTCCGCCGCCAGGCGCAAACCCGCCTGGTAGCCCGACTCCGGTGACCAGTCGCCGACCAGGACCGGCGGTACCGGGCGGCTCGCCCGCTCCAACGTGGCCTGCCACGACCTCCGGCGGCGCTCGGCCGAATACGACTGCGGCGGGCCCGCGATGTGCCAGACCGTCGAGTGGCCCAGATCGAGCAGGTGGCTGGTCGCCCTCGCGGCTCCGTCGGCCTGGTCGTTGTCCACCACCGGGTAGTCGTAGCGGGCGCTGGAATCGATCACCACCACCGGGAGCCCGTGCGGCAGTTCGATCTCGCTTTGGTCGAGCTGGTGCTGCTCGATGAGGATGATGACGCCGTCGACGGCCTGCTCGTTCAACGTGCTGAACGCCCCCGTCACCTCGCCCTGCGTCGGGCGCGTCACCGGCATCAAGATGATCGAGAACCCCTCCGGGACGACCGCCGCCGCGATGGCGTCGAGCGTGCGGCTGTTGCCGAACGTCGGGAGCGCCGAAATGATCACGCCGATGCTGCGGAACTGGCCGTTGCGCAGGGCGCGCGCCGCGCTGTTCGGCCGGTAGCCGATCCGGCGCATCGCGTCCAGGACCCGTTCGCGCGTGGCATCGTCCACATTGGTCTTCCCGTTCGCGACGCGCGAGACAGTCTGGCCCGACACGCCCGCCTCGCGGGCCACGTCCGCCATCGACGGCCCCCGGCGCCGGGCGGCGTGGCCGGATGCGGACGAGGTCGCTGTCTGGCGCGGCACGGTCACTCCTTGGTGTCCTGGACATGTTTACGTCAACACGTTACTCTGCGGCCGTCCATGTTGACGTAAACATCACGCCGGGTCCAGTGCCCGGCCGCATGACCACTCGGAGAGACGATGACGTCCACAGCGGCTCCGCCCGCCCCGGTGCCGGCGCGCCGGGCGCCCGCGGCCCGCCGGCCGCGGCGGAAATGGCGGGGCTGGCTCTTCGTCGCCCCCTTCATGCTGGTGTTCGCGCTGACCTTCATCGCGCCGGTCGTGTACGCGTTCGTGCTCAGCCTCTACCGCGACCAGGCCTTCTTCGGTGGCACCGTGTTCGTCGGCGCCGACAACTACCTCCAGGTCTTCGGCGACCCGAAGTTCTGGGAGGCCTTCCGGCGGGTGCTGCTGTTCCTCGCCGTGCAGGTGCCGATCATGCTGGTGCTCGCGCTGATCGCGGCGCTGGCCATCGACAGCGCCCGGCTGCACGCCGCCGGGTTCTTCCGGATCGTGATCTTCCTGCCGTACGCGGTCCCCGCCGTGGTCGCCGCGCTGATGTGGGGCTTCATCTACGGTGACCACTTCGGACTCGCGGCCGACCTGAACCACCTGCTCGGCACCGCGATAGCGCCGTTGTCGCCGAGCTGGCTGCTCACCTCGATCGGCAACATCGTCACGTGGGAGTTCGTGGGCTACAACATGCTCATCTTCTACTCCGCGCTGAAGGTGATCCCCAAGGAGCTGTTCGAGGCGGCCGCGATCGACGGCGCCGGGACGTTCCGCACGATCGTGTCCGTCAAGCTCCCCGCGATCCGGGGCGCCATCGTGGTCGCGACGATCTTCTCGATCATCGGCAGCTTCCAGCTGTTCAACGAGCCGAACATCATGCGCAACCTGGTGCCGAACACGATCGGCACCTTCTACACGCCGAACATGTACGCCTACAACCTTTCCTTCAACGGGCAGCAGTACAACTACTCCGCCACCGTCGCGATCGTGATGGGCGTGATCACCGCGGTCATCGCCTACGTCGTGCAGCTGCGCGGCTCCCGGAAGGAGATGTGACGTGGCCACGTTCTCGGTGACCAACCCCCGCAAGTCGCGTGTCCTCACCGGCTTCATGGCGCTCTACCTGCTCTACACCCTGGTTCCCCTGGTGTGGCTGGTGATCAACGCGAGCAAGACCCAGCCGGCGCTGTTCTCGACGTCGGGACTGTCCTTCGGCGGCCCGTTCGCGCTGTTCGACAACATCGGCCAGACGTTCACCTACAACGGCGGGATCTTCTTCCGCTGGCTCGGGAACACCCTGCTGTACGTGGTGGTCGGGGCCGGCGGCGCGACGATCCTCGCCACCGCGGCGGGATACGGGCTGGCCAAGTACCGCTTCCCCGGCCGCCGCTCGGTGTTCGCCGTCGTCCTCGGGGCCGTGGCCGTGCCGCCGACCGCGCTGGCCGTGCCGACGTTCCTGATGTTCAGCAAGCTCGGGCTGACCAACACGCCGTGGGCGGTCCTCATCCCGTCGCTGATCAGCCCGTTCGGCCTGTACCTGATCTGGGTCTACGCCGCCGACGCCATCCCGGACGAGCTGCTGGAAGCGGCGCGGATCGACGGTGCCGGCGAGATCCGGATCTTCCTCACCGTGACCTTGCGCCAGCTGGTCCCCGGGATCATCACCGTCGCGCTGTTCACGATGGTGCAGACGTGGAACAACTACTTCCTGCCGCTGATCATGCTCAGCGAGCCGAAGTGGTACCCGCTGACCGTCGGGCTCAACCAGTGGAGCGCCCAGGCCAACGGCGCCGGCGCCCAGCCGATCTTCAACCTGGTCCTCACCGGGTCGTTGCTCACCATCATCCCCCTAGTCGTCGCTTTCCTGCTCATGCAACGGTTCTGGCAGTCCGGGCTGAGCGCCGGCAGCGTCAAGCAGTAAGAAATCCGCCATCACACCGCCGTGAAGGGACATTCGATGTCAAGATTCCGCACCCGCGCCAAGGCGGCCGCCGTCGTGGCGCTGGCCGCCGCGCTGGCGGTCGGCTGCTCGTCCGGGGGCTCGTCCTCCGCGCCCGCCGCTGCCACCGGCACCCAGGATTCCGTCGACGCCGCGCTGAAGGCCGGCGGCGAGATCACGTACTGGAGCTGGACCCCCTCGGCCAAGGACCAGGTGGCCGCGTTCCAGAAGGAATACCCGAACGTCAAGGTCAACTACGTCAACGCGGGCACCAACAAGGAGGAGTACACCAAGCTCCAGAACGCGATCAAGGCCGGCTCGGGTGCCCCTGACGTCGCCCAGATCGAGTACTACGCCCTCCCGCAGTTCGCGCTGACCGATTCACTGGCCGACCTCAACCAGTTCGGTTTCGGGTCGTTCGAGAAGGACTACAGCGCCTCGACGTGGGCGCAGGTCAAGAACGGCAACGGGATCTACGGCCTGCCGCAGGACTCCGGCCCGATGGCCCTGTTCTACAACAAGGAAGTCTTCGACAAGAACGGCATCACCGTCCCGAAGACGTGGGACGAGTACATCGCCGCGGCGAAGAAGCTGCACGCCGCCGACCCCACCAAGTACATGACCTCGGACACCGGTGACCCCGGGGCCGTGCTGAGCATGATCTGGCAGGCCGGTGGGCACCCGTTCACCGTCGACGGCCGGAACGTGAAGGTCAACCTCGCCGACGCGGGCACCAAGAAGTGGACCGCGATGTGGGACCAGATGATCCAGGGCAAGCTGCTCGCCCCGGTCAAGGAGTGGTCCGACGACTGGTTCCGCGCTCTCGGCGACGGCACCATCTCGTCCCTGGTCACCGGCGCCTGGATGCCGGGCAACTTCATCTCTTCGGTGCCCGGTGCCAGCGGGAAGTGGGCCGTGGCACCGATGCCGACCTACGACGGCCAGAAGGCGGTCACCGCGGAGAACGGCGGCAGCGCCCAGTCGGTCGTCAAGCAGAGCAAGAACCCGGCCCTGGCCGCGGGTTTCGTGCGCTGGCTCAACCACGCCGGCGGCGTTCAGCCGTTCATCAAGAGCGGCGGCTTCCCGTCCACCACGGCCGACCTGACCTCGCCCGCGTTCGTCGACGAGGCGGTGCCGTACTTCGGCGGCCAGAAGATCAACCAGGTGCTGACCCAGGCGTCGAAGGACGTCGCGCCGGGCTGGACCTACCTGCCGTACCAGACCTACGCCAACAGCGTCTTCAGCGACACCGCCGGCAAGGCCTACCTGAACGCCACCCCGCTCGACGCCGGGCTGGCAGCCTGGCAGCAGGCCATCGTCGACTACGGCAACCAGCAGGGCTTCACGGTCAGCGCGGGATGACCGTCGACATCGAAGGTGACGCGGGCCAGGTCATCGGCCCGGTCCCGCGTCGCCTCTTCGGCTCGTTCGTCGAGCACATGGGCCGGTCGGTCTACACCGGGCTGTACGAGCCGGGCCACTCCACAGCCGACGAGCGCGGGTTCCGCGGCGACGTGCTGGAGCTGGTCCGGGAACTCGGGCCGACCGTGCTCCGCTACCCCGGTGGCAACTTCGTCTCCGGCTACCGCTGGGAAGACGGCGTCGGACCGGCCGAAACCCGGCCGGTCCGGCTGGATCCGGCGTGGCACAGCGTGGAATCCAACCGCTTCGGCCTGCACGAATTCGTCGCGTGGGCCGAAGCCGCGGGTGCCGAGGTGATGTACGCCGTCAACCTCGGCACCCGCGGCATCCAGGAAGCGGCCGACGTCCTGGAGTACTGCAACCACGCCGGTGGCACGGAACTGAGCGAGCGGCGGCGCGCGAACGGCGCCGACCGCCCGTTCGGGTTCAAGCTGTGGTGCCTGGGCAACGAGATGGACGGCCCGTGGCAGATCGGCCACAAGACGGCCGACGAGTACGGCCGCCTGGCCGCCGAGACCGCCCGGCTGATGCGGATGATCGACCCCGGTGTCGAGCTGGTCGTCGCGGGCAGCTCGCACGCCGACATGCCGACGTTCGGCTCGTGGGAGCGCACGGTGCTGCGCCACACCGCCGAGCTGGTCGACCACATCTCGCTGCACGCCTACTACCAGGAGCTGCACGGCGACACCGACAGCTACCTGGCCAGCGCGGCTGCGCTGGACCGCTACATCGCCACGACGGCCGGGGTGATCGACGAAACCCTCGCGGAGCTGGGGCTCGACAAGAAGATCGGGATCAGCGTCGACGAGTGGAACGTCTGGGACCTGCGCCGCTGGAACGAGGTCGACCAGGCGGAGCTCGCCGCGGGCGGCTGGCGGCAGCACCCGCGGATCATCGAGGACACCTACACCGTCACCGACGCGGTCGTCGTCGGCTCGCTGCTGAGTTCCCTGCTGCGCAACGTCGACCGCGTGACCATGGCGAACCAGGCCCAGCTGGTGAACGTCATCGCACCGATCCGCTCCGAGCCCGGCGGCCCGGCGTGGCGGCAGACGACGTTCCACCCGTTCCGGCAGGTCGCCGCGCTGGCCGGTGGGGAGAGCCTCCGCCTGGCCGTCGAAGGCGAGCGGCTCCGGACCGCGCAGCACGGCGAAGTCGACCTCGTCGACGCCGCCGCGACGATCGAGGAGTCCGGGCGCGGGGCGGTGTTCCTCACCAACCGCGCGACGGCGTCGCCGACCGAAGTCCGGATCCGCCTGCGCGGCGCCCGGTTCGGCGTCTACGCCGCCGAAACCCTGACCACACCGGACGGCGAGACCCGCCACACCGTGAACACCGCCGACGCACAACCGGTCCGGCCGGTGCCGCTACCCGGCACGGTCGCGACGTCCGATCCCGGGGGGACCACCATCACCGTGACACTGCCACCGCTGTCCTGGACCGTGCTCCAGCTGACCCCGCAGGCGGCCCCGAATGCCTGAGTTCGCCATCGGGGAGCACGACTTCCTGCTCGACGGCCGTCCGTTCCGCATCCTTTCGGGGGCCCTGCACTACTTCCGGGTGCACCCGGACCTGTGGGCCGACCGGATCGACAAGGCCCGGCGGATGGGGCTCAACACCATCGAGACGTACGTGGCGTGGAACGCGCACGCCCCCGAACCCGGCACGTTCGACCTGACGGGCGGCCTCGACCTCGACCGCTTCCTGCGGCTCGTCGCCGACGCCGGGATGTACGCGATCGTGCGGCCCGGCCCGTACATCTGCGCCGAGTGGGACAACGGCGGGCTGCCGGCGTGGCTGTTCCGCGACCCGACGGTCGGGGTGCGCCGGTACGAGCCGAAGTACCTGGACGCGGTGCGCGAGTACCTGACGAAGGTCTACGAGGTCGTCGTCCCGCACCAGATCGACCGCGGCGGACCGGTGCTGCTGGTCCAGGTGGAGAACGAATACGGCGCGTTCGGCGACGACAAGCGCTACCTGAAAGCGCTTGCCGAGCACACGCGCGAGTCCGGCGTCACCGTGCCACTGACCACAGTGGACCAGCCGACGCCGGAGATGCTGGAAGCGGGCAGCCTCGACGGGCTGCACCGCACCGCGTCGTTCGGGTCCGGCGCCGAGGCGCGGCTGGCGATCCTGCGCGCGCACCAGCCGACCGGGCCGCTGATGTGCAGCGAGTTCTGGAACGGCTGGTTCGACCACTGGGGCGCGCACCACCACACGACGTCGGCCGCGGATTCGGCGGCGGAGCTCGACGCGCTGCTCGCCGCGGGTGCCTCGGTCAACCTGTACATGTTCCACGGCGGCACCAACTTCGGCCTCACCAACGGCGCCAACGACAAGGGCGTCTACCAGCCGCTGATCACCTCCTACGACTACGACGCGCCGCTGGACGAAGCCGGCGACCCGACGCCGAAGTACCACGCCTTCCGCGACGTGATCGCCCGCTACCACAAGGTGCCCGACACCGTCCCGCCGCCGGCTCGGCCTGCGCCGACGCCTGCTGGCGTGCTGCGGGACCCCGTCCGGCTGCTCGACGCCCCGGACCGCTGGGGCACCTGGGAGTTCCACGAGGACCTGCCGGCGTTCGACGAGCTGACGCCGATGCCGCAGCTCGCGCTGCTGCGCACGGCCGTCGAGGGCGACCGGCCCGGGGTGCTCACCTTCGGCGAGGTCCGCGACCGCGCCACGGTGTTCTTCGACGGCGACCTCGTCGGGACGCTCAGCCGGGACCACCACGAGCGCGCGATCCCGCTGCCGCGCGCCCGCGGCGAGCTGCTGGTGCTGGTCGAAGACCAGGGCCGCGTCGACTACGGCCCCCGCATCGGCGAGGCGAAGGGCATCATCGGCGGGGCGTCGCTGCGCGGCGAGCCGCTGACCGGCTGGGACGTGCTGCCGCTCGACCTGGCCGCGCTGCCTTCGCTGCGTCCTGCGTCGCCGGAGTCCGTGGCGAGCCCGGTGGCCGGGCCGGTGGTGCTGCGCACCGAGATCGACCTCGACGAGCCCGCCGACCTCTTCCTCGACACCGGGGAGTGGGGCAAGGGCGTGGCGTGGCTCAACGGGTTCGCGCTCGGCCGCTACTGGCGGCGCGGGCCGCAACGGACGTTGTACGTGCCGCGCCCGGTGGTCCGGGCCGGTGCCAACGAACTCGTCGTGCTCGAACTCGGCACGATGCTCGACCCCGCGGCCCGGTTCGTGCCGCGGCCGCTGCTCGGCCACACCGAGGCCTAGAAGAGTCCCCACCGCACCGAAGGGCAGATTCGACGATGAACCTGCGGCGTTTGCTCACCGTCCTTTGTGTACCGATTGTCGCGACCGGTCTGGCCGCGGCGCCGGCGGAAGCGGCCACCGCCGTCACCGTCAAGCCGGACCCCACCTACCGGCAGCAGCCGTTCGACGGCTGGGGCGCCAGCTTGGCGTGGATGGCCGAGGCGACCGGCGGCTACCCCGACGCCGTCCGGAACAAGCTCGCGGACCTGGTCTTCGGCCCCGACGGGCTGAACCTGAACATCGCCCGGTTCAACGTCGGCGGCGGCAACGCCCCCGACGTCCCGTCGTACCTGCGTGCGGGCGCCGCGGTGCCGGGCTGGTGGAAGGCGCCGGCCGGCACCACCCGCGCCGACAAGGACTGGTGGACACCGGGCAACCCGGCCGAGTTCGACCCGAAGGCCGACCCGAACCAGCGCTGGTGGCTGGACAAGATCAAGAACCGCGTCACGAAGTGGGAGGCGTTCAGCAACTCGCCGCCGTACTTCCAGACCGTGTCCGGGTACGTCTCGGGCGGCTTCAACGCCACCGACGAGCAGCTTCGCTCCGACAAGATCGGCGACTTCACCGCGTACCTGACGCAGGTGGTGCGCACCCTCGAACGCGCGCACGGCATCAAGTTCGCGTCGGTGAACCCGCTGAACGAGCCGAACACGAACTACTGGAAGACCACGCTCGGCGCCGACGGCAACCCGACCGGCGGGCGGCAGGAAGGCGCGCACATCGGGCCGTCGGTCCAGTCGCAGCTGATCCCGGCGATGGCCGGGGCCCTCAAGGCGGCCGGTTCGCGGGCGATCGTCTCCGCGCCCGACGAGACCAACCCGGACATCTTCGCCGCGGACTGGGCCGGCTGGTCGGCCGACGCCCGCGCCGCGGCGGGCCGGCTCAACGTGCACACCTACGGCACCGGCAACCGGCCCGTCCCGCGCGACCTGGCCAAGGGCGCGGACAAGCCGTTGTGGATGAGCGAGGTCGGCGGCAGCTGGCTGGACCGCCAGGACTTCACGGACATGGACCCCGGCCTCGGCATGGCCAAGCAGATCACCGACGACCTGCGGCTGCTCGAGCCGAGCGCGTGGGTCAGCTGGCAGCCGATCGAGGACTACAACAACATGAAGCCGGGCGGGGAGTCCGCGGCCGGGATGAACTGGGGCGAGATCCAGGTCCCGTTCGACTGCCCGAAGAACGCCACGCTGCAGACCTGCCAGATCAAGACGAACACGAAGTTCAACACCATGCGCAACTTCACCCACTACATCCGGCCGGGTGACCGGCTGGTCGGGGTGAACGACACCGCGTCGACGGCCGCGATGCGCGGCGAGGACCTGGCGACGGTCGTGCACACCAACGCGGGTACCGACGCCCAGGACGTCACGCTGGACCTGTCCGGCTTCCGGAACGTCCGTCCGGGTGCGTCGGTGACGCCGGTCGTCACCGACGTCACCGGGGCGCTGAAGCGGGGCAAGCCGGTGCGGGTGACCGCGGGCAAGGCGACGCTGCGGGTGCCGGCGCGTTCGGTGACGAGCTTCCTCGTCGACGGCGTCTCCTCGACGGCGCCCGGCACGGGCCTCGGCTCGGGCAAGCCGGTCACCTTCACCGGCGTGCAGAGCGGCAAGTCCCTCTCGGCGGAGAACGGCTCGCTGGTGCAGCGCACGACGGACGCTTCGGCAGCGGCGCAGCGCTGGACGCTCACCGACCGCACGGGCCGCTACGGCAGCCGCGACCGGTTCACCATCACCAACGCGGGCACGGGCCAGGTGCTCAGCACGTCCGGCGGCGCGGTGACGCTGGCCGCGGCGGGCACGTGCGACCCGGCGGCGCAGTGGACGCTGTCCACGACCGGTGACGGCACCTGGACGTTCGTCAACGCGGCGAGCGGCCAGCTGCTCGACGTCACGAGCGAGTCCCGCGAGGACGGCGCCCGGATCGGCCTGTACAAGCCGACCAACGGGTCCAACCAGCGCTGGCAGGCCAGCACCCGCTGACCGGGGAACCACTGAAGGCCACCACCGCTTCGCCGGTGGTGGCCTTCAGTGCGGTCAGGCGGGTTTGAGCGGGTCGTGGTCGAGCGACATCAGGCGGTGGCGCCAGTGGGCCTCGCCGGCGGTGGGTTCCAGGTCGTCGCGGCGCTCGGAGTGCACCCGGTCGACCACCTTCCGCATCACGTCCGCGTCGCGGCCGTCCACGTCGGACCGCCGCTTGCGCAGGACGCCCAGGACCTGGTGGCCCGTCGGCGGGCCCGCCTCGTCGGGGAGCGGCTCGGTCTCCGGGCCCGCGTCGCGCGTGCGGAGCCAGTCCTCCAGCTCGCGCGAGGTCATGTTCACCACCCGGTGGAACTCCGCCCACAGCTCGTCGTCAACAGCCGGATTGTCCATCTTCTGCGGCTACCCGGCGCGGCCGACGTCAAACCGGGGGCCCGTGGCCGGTAGAATTCGTGCGGACCCGTTGAAACGCCAGCGGTGGTCTCTGTTGACGCTGCTGGCGAGCTCGATCCCGTGCTCGCCGCTTGACGCATGGGAGGGGTGGGCCTTGCCGACCACTGGCGACGGCATGGCGGAGCGGGTCGACGAGCTGAACGCCGTGCTGGCCGATCTCGTCGGGGTCCTCGAATCGATGTCCGACACGCCGGGGCTGCTCGAGGCGGTCTGCGGCGAAGCGGTCCGGGTGGTCCCGGACGCGGACCTGGCCAGCATCCTGGTCGTCCGCGACGGCGTGACCCAGACCGCGGCCTTCACGGACGAGCGAGCCCGGCGCATCGACGACGTCCAGTACGCCGCGGGCGACGGGCCCGGCCTGCTCGCGGCGCTGACGGGTGAAGTCGTGCGGGTGGCGGTCGCGGAGACGGGCGATCAGTGGCCCGAATTCGTGGCGGCGGCCAAGGAACTCGGCGTGGGCAGCTACCTGGCGGTCCCGCTGCGGGTGGACGACACCCTGGTGGGCGCGATCACGCTGTTCGGCTTCGAGACCCACGGCTACCACGAGTTCGACACGAAGGTGTTGCGGCTGTTCACGTTGTGCGTGGAGACGGTGTTGCGGCTGACCCGCCGCTACCGGGAGGCCAGAAGACTCGCGGACGAGCTGCGCAACGCGATGGAGACGCGCGCGGTGATCGAGCAGGCCAAGGGCATGCTGATGCTGATCCACCGGGTCACCGAGGACGCGGCGATGCACCGCCTGATCGTGGAGTCCCAGCACACGAACATCAAGCTGCGGGACGTGGCGGCCCGCTTCACGAAGAGGATGAGCTCGGCGGACGGGGGCACGGCCCGGCACTGAACAGCGTCCCCGGGCTGCTCTGCGCCGGTGTCGCCGCGGTGGCGTCCGCCACGGCGACCGCGGTCGCCGTGAGCACGGCCTTCCCGAGCCGCTCGTCCAGTCCGGCGAGCAGCGGCGTGGTGCGCAGGGCGGTCCCGGCGACCAGCACCGCGTCGGCGTCCTCGTGGTCGGCCGATACGGCGTGCACCGTCGTCACGCCCGCCTCGGCGAGGAAGGCGACGAACAGGGCGGTGAGCGTCCGCGCCTGGTCGCGGGCACCGTCGAGGCCGTGGGTGAAGCTGCAGCTGGAACACGCCCAGCTGACGACGTCGGGGGTGGCCGAGAATCTGTCGGTAGCCTCGGTGAGACGGGCGGGAGTCCCGAGTTCACGCACGGCGGCCGCCCGGTCCGCCGCGTCGAGCTCGTCGGCCCGGCCGACGTCCGCACCCCCTCGACTTCGGCGAGGTCGAGGCCTGGCGCGGGTCGAGCCGACGGCACAGGGCGGCGAAGTCGTCTTCGCCGCAGTCACCGGTCGGGTACAACAGGCCGATACGCATGACCTGGGTTACCTGTGGGGAGCCAGTGCAGCAGGGGCGCCGCCGGCCTACGACACGGATCTGCACCTGGCCGCCGGGTTCGCCGCGGCGAACAGCAGGAACGAGCCCGCGCGTCTCCAGCCGAGGCGGCACTCCATGCCGGTGATGACCGCGAGCGAGCCCAGCGGCCGTCCGGTGGCCAGCCACACGCAGGCGGCGACCGCGACTGGTTCGGCGGCCCCGTGACCGACGAGGGTGGTCTCGCCGCGGCGGTCGCCGAGCAGCAGCCCGGTCGAGCGGATCGGGATGGCGGCCAGGGTGAGCCCGGGAAGCCGGTCGAAGAGCCCGGCCACTGCGACTCGTCCTTCGGCTTCGCAGTGATGGGCCGGCGCGATAACCGCGTCGGCGAGGGTGGCCCGGTCGCCGGCAGTGCCGGTGACCACCGTGCCTTCGCGGTGGCCGCAGGTGTAGTGCCACGTCGTGAGTGTCATGCCGGCACCGGATTCGGCAGTGGCACCGGGGCGACCGGCACGGCGTGCGCCGGTTCGGGAATGCCCAGCAGCCGGTACAAGGTGCGGCGCAGGATGGGGCCGGCCTCGCCGGGCCGGGACGTCAAGAGGCGGTGGATGACGCCGGGCAGACGAGCGGCGTCACGGGCCGCGGCGGCTGCGCGCAGCTGGGGAACCAGCGGCCGGCCGGGCCGCCAGCGGGGCGCGTGCCGGGCGAGGACCTCGGCCGGGGTGCCGCTCAGGAGCGGCTGGCCGGGGTTGTCGTCGAGAAGGATCGAAGCGCCGGTGGCCGCGCCGTAGCCGGTAACGGATCCGTAGTCGCCGAGCACGTGGTCGGCGGCGACCAAAGCGGCACGCCATCCTTCTTCGGGCGGCACGAGGACGAGTCCGGCACGGAGGGGCGCCGCGAGCCAGGAGCGGACCTGCCGGGTCCCGTGGTGGGCCCAGATCGCGGGGTGCAGCGCACCGACGACCCGGTAGCCCTCCCGCGGGAGGGTGGCCAGGACGCGGTCGAACAGATCAGGGTGACGGCCGAACGCCGACCGGGGTGACCAGGTCGAGGTGACCACGACGACCTGCTGGTCGCCGGTGGCGCCGAGCGCGTGCCGGTACCAGTCGCGGTAAGGCAGGCTGGCGGTGATGCGGTCGAGGGCGATGTCGCCCGCGACGACCGCGGTGGGGAGCGCTTGCGGGCAGGCTCGGGCGAGGAGGTCGCGCTCGTCGTCGTGGACCAGGACGATCGCGTCGGCGCGGACCCGGCCTTCGCACATCAGCTGGCCGGCGCCGAGACCGAGCTGGGGGTCGTACGGCCGGGTGGTGGCGGGAGGGCGCCAGGGCCGGTACTGCCCGAGGCCGCCACCGTGCGGAACCAGCAGTGCCGGCGCGGTCAGGTCGTCGAGGCCGCGGGTGCTGCCGGCGAGGACGAGGTCGACATCGCTGCGGCGGGCTTGGGCCCACGACAGCACCGGGCCGCCCTGTGCGCGCAGGAAGTCGTGCGTGGCCTGCCAGTTTTCGCCGGCGTCGGGATCGGTGAACACGACCTGCACGCGATGGTCGGCTTCGAGCAGGGGGAGCAGGTCCAGCAGACGCGTGCCGGCGACCACGTGCGGCACGAGCACCAGGACGGATTTCGTTCCGCACCGGGTGGCCCAGTGGGCATCGGCGCGCTCGATGGGGCTGCGTACCCAGGTGGCGGCGGCCATCGCGGTCCTCCTCGTGGTTGTCCAGTTGTTGTCACGAAGGTGGAGGACGGTGCTCACAAAAGGCTTTCGGCCTGCAGTTTCGTTGGTTGACAATCGATCAACAATCGCCATTACCGGGCTGGTGAACCGGCGCTGACGTGGTCTTTTGCGGGCAACAATGGAAAAATACCGGCGGTGGGGCGGTCGGCTGGTGGCCGAAGCCGTGGAGGAGGGGGTCGCATGGAAATCGCGCTCGGAATTCTCGGGCAAACGGCCATGCTGCTGCACGGGAAAGTGGATGTGAAGTGGGCTCACCCGCGTTCGAGGCAGGTGCTCGCCGCCTTGCTGACGTCCCCGAACCAGCGGTTCCCGGTCGACGCGGTCGTGGACTGGGTGTGGGCGGAGCACGAGAACGCGCCGCGAGGTGCGCTGGCTACCCTGCACCAGAACGCCGTGCACCTCCGGCAAGCGCTGCAGAAGAGCGGAATCCCGGCTCGTGTCGGCGTCGGGAAGAACGGCTGCGTGGTGGAAATCGACGAAGCGCTGGTCGATCACCGCCAGTTCGCCCGGGGAATGGCGCGGGCGCGCGAGCTGCGTGATCGCGGCGACCACCGTCGCGCGCAGATCGAGGCGCAGGCGGCGGTGCGGCTGTGGCGGGACGATCCGCTCGCCGACTTGCCGACGCAGCGGGCGGACGACTGGCGTGCGCAGTGGACGCGCGGCCACTGGCTGCCCGCCAATGCTTTCCTGGTCGCCGAGCTGCTCGCCGTCGGTCATGGCGACGTGGCGCTCAGCAGGCTGCTGGAGCTCGAACACGCGCATCCGCTGGAACTCGGCCTGGCGAAACTGCGCTTGCGCGCGCTGGCCGCGACGGACCGCCCGGACGAGGTGACCGAGTTCTACTTCGCCAAGCGCCGCCAGTACCTCGACATCGGCGAACTGCGTGCCGCGGACGAGCTGCGGGCGGTGCACGACGAGGTGATCTTCGGCGACGGTGGTTTTCCCCGCCAGGTGGTGCGGATTCGCGCCGTGGACGTCGAGGAGCCGGCCGGCCGGCCGGTCTGGCACGTGCCTCCGGACTGCGACGGAATCGAAGGACGGGCCGAGCTGCTGGCAGAACTCGACGCGTTCACCTCCGATTCGAGCGGCGCCTCGCGGCGAGGCGTGGTCGTGGTGACCGGTGGGCCGGGCGTGGGCAAGTCCACGGCGGTCGTGCGGTGGGTGCACCGGGCCCGGCGCCGGTTTCCGCACGGAGCCGCCCTGCTCGACCTGCGAGGGGATGGTCAAGCGACCTCCGCGAGCAGCGGCGAGGTCGTGGACACGTTGTTGTCATTGCTGGATTTCCCGGTCGACCAAGTGGTGAGTCCCGTGGGGAGAGCGGCGAAGCTCTCGGCGCTCTTGCAGCGGCGGCCGATGCTGGTGGTCCTGGACAACGTCGACAGCCGTGAGCAGATCGCCCCGCTGCTCGGCGTGCTCGACGCCTGTACGGTTCTGGTGGTTTCGCGGTGGCGGCTGCCTTCGCTGGCCGCGACGGTTTCCCCGCCGGTGGTGACCGTGCCGCCGCTGACCGATCAGGACGCGACTGCGCTGCTCGACCGCCGGATCGGCCGGCGGGCCCGAGAAGATCGCGACGGCGTGGCCGAACTGGTGCGGGTTTGCCAGGGGAATCCGCTGGCGCTCACGTTGGTGGCCGACCGCGCCGCGGCGCGGACCGGCCTGCTCTTGTCGACCCTAGCCGGCCAGCTGCGGGACGCGGACATGCTGCTGGATCTCGGGTACGAGGGAGATGCCCTCCAGCGAAGCCTGCGTGCGGCGTTCACGGCGTCCTACCGAGTGCTGGGGCCGGGTGAGCGACGCGCGTTCGCGGTGATCGGGGCGCACCCGGGAGCGGAAGTGACGACCGAGGCGGTGGCAGCCGGGGACGGGCGCCCACTGCCTGCCGTGCGCCGTTCGCTCGACGTCCTGGTGGCGGCGCACCTGCTCGAGCACCCGAGCGATCTGGATCGCTACCGCGTCCACGACCTTTTGCACGCCTACGCCGCTTCGGTCGCCGAGCAATTGGCCGATGTGGCGGCAGTGCGGCGCCGGCTGTTCGATTTCCACCTGCAGATGGCCTATGAGGCGCATCGTCTGGTTTTCCCGTACAAACCGCCGCCGCAGCTGCCGGCGACCCGGACGCGGCCGGGGGCCGGTTTCGGCAGCGCGGCACTGGCCCGGCAGTGGGTGGTCCGGGAAAAGAACGTACTGCTGGAAATCGCCGCTGCCGGTGGCGGCGAAAGCGCTTACCTGCCCGCGTTGTTCGCCGAGCTGATCACGGAAATGGGTTTCTACGCCGACGCTATCAGCTGCCTCACCGCGGCGATCCGCAGTGTCGAAGAGGTGCTCGCCGAAGGTGGTGACTCCGCGCCGCAGCTGCGTCAGGTTCTCGGGTCACACCTGAACGACCTCGCGGTCGTGTTGATGCACATGGGCGAGGAGCCTCGGGCGGAACACCACCTCCGGCGGGCATTGGCGCTCGCCGAAGCCGACGGGTTTCCGCTGGGCCGGATCGTTTCGACGCTGAACCTGGCCCGGTGGCACCTGAGGGTCGGCCGGGCGCCGGAGGCCGCGGTGCTGTGCCGGTTGGCGCTGCAGCTGGCCGATGAGCTGAACGAGCCGTCGTTGTGTGCCGCCGCAGCCCATCGGCTGGCGAACGCGCTGGTCGCGGCCGGCGGGTTCGAGCAGGAGGCGCTGGACCTCTACGCCGAGGCGCTGGAACACCTGTGGCAATCCGGCGACCGGACGGCACGGTTGCAGATCCACACCGCGCTGGGCGCGCTGCTCACCGACCTGGGGCGCCTGAACGAGGCTGATGAGCAGTGCCGGCAAGCTGCGGAGCTGATCCCGGCGTGCCTGAACCTGCCGGCGGTGATGAAGCTGAACACCGTACTGGCCCGATTGCGGCACCAGCAGGGCAATGCCCGGGCGGCGTTGTGGTACGCGCACCGCGCGGTCGAGCTGGCCGACCGGACCCGCCACGCCACCGGCCAGGCCAGGGCGTTGTCGACGCTGGCGGTGATCCTGCGCGACCACGGGAACCGGGAAGACGCACGAGCGTTGTGGATGCAGGCGGCGGACCTCTACCGGGGGCGGGCACGGACCAGGCGTGCGGCGGAGATCGAGGGGCTGCTCGCCGAGCTGGATGCCTCGGAGCCAGTCATCCCGGCGGCCCGCGAGGGTGAGCGGGACACCGTGGCGATGCTGCCACCGCGGTTGCGGCGAAACCGTTAGACCTCACCCGATACGGCATTTCCCTTCTCGTGACCGGCGCGGATCCGCTACAGAAGACGGGCGAAATCGTTGGCACAGCGCGTCTTTCGGTGCATGCTCGTCCACCGTGGCTGACACTTCAGCCGTCCGCGCCAGCTGATCGTTGGCGGGCACCAGGGGTGGCAACCATGCTGGGTGCATGCGCCTGATTCGCCCGGACCGACAATTCGGCTTTTCGGGCACGCGTGTAACGACCGTTACAACTGTGCCCACCGACGTCACGACCGCGGGACGAGGTGGTCCACACTCATGGACGGGCACACCGCACGGGGAGCGGAACCAGCCATGAGCGCTTGTGACGATCGACGGCCACTCGGTTGGCGGTGTACCCGCCGACATCGATGTCGTTGGGTGGGATGCGGACCGCGTGACACGCGAGCCAGCGACCGGGGCCGCGTTCCCACGCACACGGATCAGCTGGTCGGGGCGGCGATGATCTGGTGAGCGACGATCACAGAGGCGCGGGTCCTCCCGAGTCGGTGCCCGCCGAGATCCCGGCCGAGCTCGTGCAGGTCCTCGTGGACCGCTACGCCGCCGGGGAAACGATCGAAAGCCTGGTCGCGCGGCACCCCTACAGCTATCGCAAGATCCGCGTCGCCCTGCTCGACGCGGGCGTCACGCTGCGCCCACCGCGGATTCCGCTGCCGCCCACCCCGCCCGGGCTGGTCAACGCCTACCTCGACGGGCGTTCGATCCGCCAGCTCGCCACCACCTACGGCATGTCCTACAACCAGACTCGCAACGTCCTCCTCGCGGAGGGTGTCGAACTCCGCCGCCGGGGTCAGCCCTGACGTCGGTTGCGCCGGGTTTCGCGGCTTCGGCGAGACCCGGCGCAACTCGCCCCCAGTGGGGTGGTTCCAGGCGTCAGGCCGCCATGATGATCCACCAAAGCGGCATCAGGTGCGTCAACGACTTCTCCTTCCATCGATCAGGACCAGGAACCGCTCGCTCCGTAGGCGGACGAGGTACCATCTTTGCCCTCATGCGGAGTGCGGTGACCAAGGGGGTGAGCCTCGTTCGGTGGTCATTCGGTTGGGTTGCCGAAACCATACCCGTGTCGGATGAGGTCGAATCATCTGGGGGCGTCATCCGACCGTGCGCCACTTTCGAGGAAAACTGCGCGGTCGTCTGACCAGGCGAATTCGCTGCGAATTCGACGGGACGCGGCACTTTCCGCAGTCCACTGTAGAGATTCAGGAGGGCCGGATCTCGTCCACGGCAACGGCGTCCGAGGAGGTGTCGCCCGGTTGCATCACCCGTCAGCCTGTAGCTCGTGAAAGGAAGAACTGAAGAAATTTCACTCGAAAGAGTGGCACTGTCGCTACCAGTTCCGGACCGGCGGCGCGTACCCCGGTGGTTTGTCGCCGATCTTCAGGTCCGGGCTGACGATCCAGTTCTGGTACGCCGGGGTGAACATGCGGTACACCGACGCCCGGGGACGGCGCTCGCCTCGTCGAGCAGGGTGCGCAGCTCGGCCGGGATCTCGAAGTCGAGTGCCGCCGTGCTCTTGGCGAGCTGGCCGGCGTTGCTCGCGCCGACGATCGCCGCCGCGATGCCCGGCTGGGTGGCCACCCAGTTGATCGCCACCTGGGCCGGGTCGACGGTGTTGGTGAACTTGGTGGTGAGCACCACCGGTCGCGGGAGTTCGTTTCGGCGATGAGCTTGCCGAGGATCGTCTCGCTCTCGCCGGCGGTGTAGGAGTCCGCCGTGTCGACGAATTGCCGCCTTCGTCGAGGTACTTACGGAAGAGCGGGCGGGCTTCGTCCCGGTCTTGCCGTAGGCGGCGTGGAAGCCGCCGGTGCCGAAGTTCATCGTGCCGAGGGCGGGCCGGCTGACGCGCAGCCCGGATCGGACCCGCAAGTCCGGTCCGCGAGCGCCTCGGGATGGCGCTCGCGGACCGGGGCTCAGCGGCAGCGGTAGCTCGCCGCCGTGGCCGGGTCGCCGCCGGTGTAGCGCGAAACCCGCGGGAGCGGGCACAGGTTGCGCGTCTTCCCGTCCGCGGACGCCGCGGCCAGCGTCGCCGGCGCCTTCCCGTGCTCGACCCAGTCGACGAGCGCGCCCAGCGCGTTCGTCGGCTCCGGGCCGCCACCGCCGAAGCAGTGCTCGACGCCCGGTGCGAGGAACAGCCGGTAGAACTCGTTCACCCGCTGCGGGCCGCCCATCGTGCGTTCCACCTGACTGCGGTACGAAAGGGTGCCCTCGGGCGGAATGAGCTGATCGTTCGCGCCGACGAACGTGATCAGCTTGCCGCCGTCGCGGCGGAACGCCGACAGGTCGGGGTCGGACGTGCCGATGACGTCGTCGTACTCCCGCACCGACTGGCGGAAGAGGTCCGTGAACTGCGCGTACGTGAGCTTCGAGGTGTCGAAGTCAGGCTGCTTCTCCAGGAACGACTGCACCCACTTGACGGCGACCGGGAAGCCCGGCGCGGTCAGCGTGCCGTCGGGGCCCGGCTGGGTGCCGGCCAGCCACGTGAAGTCCGCGCCCTTCGGCAGCCCGGCCCACAGCCTGCGGCCGCGTTCGTCGGTCGGGCCGGCCCAGATCTTGCGCATGACCTCGGCGTCCGCGGCCGTGACGGTGAACTCGTGGCCGTCGCAGACCACCTTCGTCCCGACGAGGCTGCGCGGGTCGTAGCCGCACTCGTCCGGCCGGTCGACGATGCCGTTCGGCACGCCGTCCCGCGCGTCGCACGCCTGGACCGCGGCCGTGCGGAAGGCCGAAAGCACACACGTGCTCGGGAAGTCGTGACTGGCGTTCATGACGATCTGCGGCCAGAGGGTCGCGACCGCGAACTGCGTCCAGTCGACGGCGGGGGCGTTCGCGAGGATGCCGTCGAAGTCCCCGGGGTACTTCTGGGCCTCGGAGTAGCCCTGGCGGCCACCGGTCGAGCAGCCGGTCCAGTAGGAGTACGAGATCGGCCGCTGGTAGTACCGCTGGGTGACGGCCTTGCCGAGCACGGCCTCTTCGTGCACCGATCGGGTGGCGAAGTTGGTCAGGAGCGTCTGGTCGACCCGGCCGCCGTTCAGCGCCCAGGACGTGTCGAGGCCGTTGAGGGACACGCCCGCGTCGGTCGTCACGGCGGCGTAGCCGTCCTTGACGGCCTGGGGGAGCGCGTCGAAGTTGCCCGCGGCGTAGGCGCTGCCGCCGAGGGCCTGGAGCCGGCCGTTCCACCCGGTGTCCGGCAGGGCCACGGCGACCTTGACGTGGTCCGTGCCGGTGTGGGTGAGCGTGACGGTGATCAGGCAGGACGACGGCTGGGGCGCGGCCTGCACCGACTCGATCTTCGCGCCGGGCGGGGCGGGCACCGCGACGGCGGCGCACGGGGTCGGGGTTGCTGCCGAGGCGGCCGGCTGCGTGACGGTGGTCAGCAGCAGTGGCACGGCGGCAGCGAGAAGGAGGCGTTTCATCTGTCTCTCCGGTCGCTGGTCATTGCGGGGGAACGCTAGGTGCGGGGCGGCGGGCCCCGCGCCCGTCGGATGACGCTGCTGCCGTACGTCACTTCGGCCGTGAGCTGCGGAAACAGCGGTTGGGTAAGGTCGTTTCCATGGCGCTGAGCGGACGGGACACCGAGCTGAAGGAGCTGGGCGAGCTCGTCGACGGCCCGGCGGACCGCAGTGGCGTCCTCCTGCGCGGGGAAGCGGGCATCGGGAAGTCCGCGCTGGTGGCTTCGACAGCCGCGGCGGCATCGGTGGCGGGGTTGCGGGTGCTGCGGACGACCGGGGCGGAGGCCGAGCGGAACCTGGCCTACGCCGGGCTGCACCAGCTGCTGTACCCGGTCCGGGCCGGGGTGGCGGAGCTCCCCGCGCCGCAGCGCGAAGCCCTGCGAACGGCGCTGGGGCTGGCTTCGGGCGCCGAGCCGAGCGCGTACCTGGTCGGGTTGGCGGCGCTGACGCTGCTGGCCGAGGAGGCGGCGGCCAAGCCGCTGCTGCTCGTCGCGGAGGACGTGCACTGGCTGGACCGGGCGAGCGCGGACGTCCTGGCGTTCGTGGCGCGGCGGATCGAGACCGAGCCGATCGTGCTGCTGGCGACCCTGCGGGACGGCGCGGAATCCCCGTTGCTCGAGGCGGGTTTGCCGTCGATGGCGCTGGACCGCCTCCCGGCCGGCGCGGCGGCCGAGCTGCTGGATTCGGTGGCGCCGCGGCTGGCTCCGGCGGTCCGGACGCGGCTGCTGGCGGAGGCGGCGGGGTTGCCGCTGGCGTTGACGGAGCTGCCCTTGGCGGTGGCCGAGCTCGACGGGCTGGATCCGGTGCTGCCGCTGACGGAGCGCCTGGAGCGCACGTTCACGGCCCGGGTGGCGGCGCTGCCGGAGGGGACGCGCACGGCGTTGCTGGTGGCGGCGCTGAACGAGACGACATCGTTGACAGAGATCCTGGAAGCGGCAGGTGCCCTGGCCGGGGTGGCCGCGGGCGCAGGGGCCCGGCCGGGCGAGGCCGGTTCGCGCGGGCCCGGCGCGGAGGCGGCTGGGGTGCTTCGGGCGGGGGAAACCGGCGTGCCGGCGACCAGCGCCGATCCCGCGGTCCTCGTCCCCGCCGTCGAGGCCCGCCTGGTCGAGCTCTCCGCCGGGGCCGTCACCTTCCGGCACCCGCTCATGCGGTCCGCCATCCCCGCCGCCGCCACCCCGCTCGACCGCCGGAACGCCCACCTCGCCCTCGTCGAGGCCCTTCGCGACCAGCCCGACCGCCGCGCCTGGCACCAGGCCGCCGCCACCGCCGGGCCCGACGAAGCCATCGCCGCCGAACTCGAACGCACCGCCGAGCGGGCTCGCTTCCGGGGCGGGGCCGCCGCCGCGATCGCCGCCCTGGAACAGGCCGCCCGGCTCAGTGACCAGCCGGAGCGCCGAGCCGACCGGCTGCTGCTGGCCGCCGAGCTGGCCGTCGAATCCGGGCGGCGGGAGACCGCCGAACGCCTGGTCCACGCCGCCAATCCCGCCGACGCCCGCCGCCGGGCCACCGCCGGGCGGCTGCTCAGCGAGTTCGAAGACGGCGTCCGCGAGGACCCGGCCCGCGTCGCGGAACTGGCCCGGATCGCCGCCTCCGCCGCCGCCGACGGGCACCACGACGCCGCCGTGCGGATCCTCTGGAGCGCCGCCATGCGGTGCTTCTGGACCGAGCCCGGCGCCGCCGCCCGGCAAGCCCTCCTCGACGTCGCCGATCGGCTGCCGATCCCGGACGGCGACCCGCGGATCGTCGCCGTCACCGCGTACGTCGCGCCCTTCGAACGCGGTGGAGCCGTCCTGGCCCACCTGCGGGAGCTGGTCGCCAAGACCGGCGCCGATCCCGAGGTCGACCGGTACCTGGGCAGCGCCGCGCTGCAGGCCGGTGCCTTCGACCTCGCCGCCCGGTTCTCCGCCGCCGCGGCGCCCGGCCTGCGGGCCCAGGGCCGGCTCGGCCTGTTGCCGCGGGCGCTGGCCGTCCAGGCGTGGAGCCGCGTCCGGCTCGGCGACCTGGCCGGGGCGCTGCCGGCCGCGGCGGAGGCGGCCCGGTTGGCGCGGGAGACCGGCCAGCCGTTCATGGCCGGGCTCGCCACGGCGGTCCAGGCCGAAATCGCCGCCCTGCGCGGCGACCACAAGCAGGCGAAGACGCTGGCCGACGAGGCCGAACGCGCCGGGCTCGCGGCCGGCGCCCGGCCCGTCCTGGCCACCGTGCAGCTCACGCGCGGGCTGACCGGCCTGAGCGAGGGCCGGTTCGAAGACGCGTTCGCCGACCTGCGGCGGCTGCTCGACCCGGCCGACCCCGCCTACCAGCTGGCCTTGCGCACGTACTGCGTCGCGGAACTCACCGAGGCCGCGGTCCGGGCCGGGCGGACCGGCGAGCTGCGCGGTGTCCTGGCCGAGCTCGAGTGCCTGGACACGCCGTCACCCGCCCTGCACATCGGCCTCCGGTACGCCCGGGCCGTGCTCGACCCGAGCGACGAGCTGTTCGCCGAAGCGCTGCGAGCCGACCTGACCGGCTGGCCCGCCGAACGCGGTCGCGTCCACCTGGCGTACGGCGAGTGGCTGCGGCGGCAGCGGCGGGTCGTCGAATCGCGGACGCACCTGCGCACCGCCCGCAAGACGTTCGACGCCCTCGGCATGGCCGCCTGGGCCGACCGGGCCCGCCGCGAACTGCGCAGCGCGGGCGAGTCGAGCCCGAACCGCGGCCCGGACGCCCGGGACAAGCTGACCCCGCACGAGCTGAGCATCGCGCAGCTGGCCGCCGAGGGGCTGACGAACCGGGAGATCGGGCAGCGGCTGTACCTTTCGCACCGGACCGTCGGCACCCACCTGCACCGGATCTTCCCCAAGCTGGGCGTGAGCTCCCGCGCCGACCTCGCCGGGAAGCTGAAGACCCTCGACGGGTGACGTACACCGGCTGCGTCACCTGACGGGCGCGCAGGTCACCGGACAGCTCCTAACGTCGTGAAAGTCCCACGGTCTTTCTCGCACAGGAGCAGCAGATGATCAGCAGGAGAAGGTTCGGGCAGGCGTTCGCGGCCGGGCTCGCGGCGACGTCACTGGCGGCCTGCTCGTCGGGCACTCCCGCGGCCGCTCCCGCCTCGGCGCCCGACCTGCGGGCCGGGTCGGGGGAGCACACCTCGCTCGGGCCGGTCAAGCAGGCCGACGCCGGGGTGCTCACCATGGCTTACCACGAGTTCGGGCCGGCCGGCGGGCAGCCGGTGGTGCTGCTGCACGGCTGGCCCTACGACCCGTACAGCTACGTCGACGTCGCGCCGATCCTGGCCGGGGCGGGCTACCGGGTGATCGTCCCCTACCTGCGCGGCTACGGCCCGACGGCGTTCAAGTCCGCCGAGACGGTCCGCAACGGCCAGCAGACGGCCGTGGCGCTGGACGTCATCGCCCTGCTGGACGCGCTCAAGATCGACAAGGCCGTCTTCGGCGGCTACGACTGGGGCGGCCGGACCGTCGACATCATCGCCGCGCTGTGGCCCGAGCGCTGCACGGCGATCGTCGCGGTGAGCGGGTACATCGTCACGAACCTGGCGGCGAACCAGCAGCCGCTGGCTCCGCAAGCCGAGCTCGGCTGGTGGTACCAGTACTACTTCGCGACCGAGCGCGGCCGCGCCGGCTACGCGGCGAACCGCCACGACTTCAACAAGCTGATCTGGAAGACCGCGTCCCCGGCCTGGCACTTCGACGACGCGACCTACGACCGCAGCGCGGCGGCGTTCGACAACCCCGACCACGTCGCCATCGTCATCCACAACTACCGCTGGCGCCTGAGCCTCGCCCCGGGCGAGCCGCAGTACGAGGCGTACGAAGAGAAGCTGGCCGCCGGCGCGACCATCGGCGTCCCGGCGATCACGATCGGCAGCGACTTCGACGGCGCGGCCAAGGACGGCAAGGCCTACCGCGCGAAGTTCACCGGCAAGTACGAGCACCGCGTCTTCGACGGCATCGGCCACAACGTGCCGCAGGAGGCGCCGCGGCCGTTCGCCCAGGCGATCGTGGACGCCGGCCGGATGTGACCGGGGGGAGGGCCCGCACCCGGGCCCTCCCCTCAGTGCGTCGCGCGGTGTCAGGCGACCGTCGCGTCGAGGGTGACCTCGATGTTGCCGCGCGTGGCCTTCGAGTACGGGCAGACCTGGTGGGCGCCCTGGACGAGCTCGTCGGCCGTGGCCTGGTCGATGCCCGATGCCTCCAGGTGCAGCACCGCGCTGAGCTCGAACTCACCGGCCTCGGTGTCGTGGTGCAGGGTCACCTCGGCGACCACGGCGAGGTCGTTCAGCGGCACCTTCTTCGCGCCCGCGACCCGGCGGACCGCCCCGACGAAGCAGGACGCCCACCCCGCCGCGAACAGCTGCTCCGGGTTGGTGCCGTCGCCCGCGCCACCGAAGGCCTTGGGCACGGCGAGGGTGACGTCGAGCGCGCCGTCGTCGGAGGTCGCGCGGCCGCCGTTGCGGCCCTCCGCGGTGGAGGTGGCGACGGCGGTGTAGGTCACTTCGGACATGGGGTTCCTTTCAGCGGGTGACTCCACCACGCTAGAAATCCCGAAGGGCCCGCGGCGACCGTCGTCCGACGTCACCCGTGTACGTCACCGCGGGGGTCTCCCCGGACGATCTTCACCTTCGAAGACGGCAGGATTGGCGGACCCGGTCCCGGGTAACCGGCCCGGATGCGCATCGTGGTGACCGGAGCGACCGGCAACATCGGGACCGGGGTCGTGCGCGCGTTGGGCGCCGACCCGCAGGTCGAGACCATCGTCGGGCTGGCCAGGCGCCCGGCGGAAGGGGTCGTCACGGCCGACGTCGAACGCGACGACCTCGTGCCGCTCTTCCGCGGCGCCGACGCCGTCGTGCACCTGGCGTGGCTGTTCCAGCCCACCCGGCGTCCGGAACGGACGTGGCGCGCGAACGTCCTCGGCTCGATGCGGGTGTTCGAGGCGGCGGCCACGGCGGGGGTGCCCAAGCTCGTCTACACGTCGTCGATCGGGGCGTACTCGCCGCGGGAGGACGACGAGCCGGTGACCGAGGACTGGCCGACGCACGGCTGGCCCGGGGCGGCGTACACCCGGGAAAAGGCTTATCTGGAGCGGTACCTCGACGCGTTCGAGGGCCGGCACCCGAAGCTCGACGTCGTCCGGATGCGGCCGGGGTTCGTCTTCCAGCGCAGTGCCGCGACGGAGCAGCGCCGCCTGTTCGCCGGGCCGTTCGTGCCGGGTTCGCTCGTGCGACCGGGCCTGATCCCGGTGGTGCCGGACATCCGCGGGCTGAGGTGCCAGATCGTGCACACCGATGATCTCGCCGACGCCGTCCGCCGCGCGGTGACGCGCCCGGTACGCGGGGCCTTCAACATCGCGACCGGCCCGGTCGTGGACCCGCGGTTCGCGGCGGACCTGCTGGGCGCGCGCACGATCCCGGTGCCGGCGGCCGTGGTCCGCGCGGCGGTGGACGCGGCTTGGCGCCTGCACGCGATCCCGGCGACCCCGGGCCTGTTCGACGCGGTCATGCGGCTGCCGGTCATGGACACGAGCCGGGCGGCGTCCGAACTGGACTGGCAGCCGGGCCGGGACGCGGCGGCCACGCTGCAGGAGTTCCTCGCGGGACTGCGGGAGGGCGCCGGCGCGGACACCGCACCGCTGGCCCCGGACCGGCACCGGCTGCACGAGATCTCGACGGGCGTGGGCCGCAAGCCCTGAGCCAGCGGCCCTGCTTTCCGGCTCCGGGTACCGGCCGCGGGCCCGATCGGCCGCCGCCGTCGCGATGCCCGCGGCGATCATCGCCAAGGGCGAGGCCGCGGTGCTCCGCCGGGTTTCGGTTTCGCGGTCAGGCGAGTTCGGCCGAGACGACCGACGGCAGCTCGCGCAGCCGGTCGAGCAGGGGGCCGGTCTCCTCGCCCGCCAGCAGGACGGCGCAGACCATGCTGCTCTCGCGGACGCCGTCCTTGACGTCGACGGACAGTTCGTGCACGAGCCGGCCTTCGAGGGCACCGACCAGCGCGGGGATCTCTTCGGCGCCGCCGACGAAGTAGGTGGCGATCCGGCGGCGCAGCAGCATGGCCGAGCGGGGTGCGGGAACGGCGAAAGAAGTGGACATGGCGGATCTCCCTTGTGGACGGGGGAATGAGATCGGGGCCAGGTCCCGGAAAAAGGCGATCGTCGACGCAGCGCGCCGGCGACCTGGGTTCAGCCGGCGCGCCGGGTTACGAGTCGCGAGGACAGCGTGAGGCGCAGCACGGCGACAGGCTAACACGACCCCGGAACGCTGCGCACGCCTCGCAGGTGGGGGTGGGGCCGCGCGGCTGGGCCGGGTTGGCGGCGGGCGAGGCGTGGCTGGTCGGCTCGGGCAGCGGGGCAGGGGGGCAGGGAGGGCAACGGGGCAGCGCGGTGGCTGGTCGGCTCGGGCAACGGGGCAGGGGGGCAACGGGGCAGCGTGCAATGGGGGTGGCGGGGCGGCGGGGCGGCGCCTGTGGCCGGCCGGGTCAGCTCGCCCGGATGATCCCCAGGCCGAGCGGGGTGATCTCGTGGATCTGCGACTTCCCCGACCGGTTGCTGCTGATCAGCCCGCTGGCGCGCAGCACCGATGCGTGCTGGCTCGCCGTCGCCGGGGAGATGCCCGTCAGGTCCGCCAGCTCGCTCGTGTTGCACCTCGTCGTCGCGATCGTCACCAGCACCTTGGCCCGCGTCTGGCCCAGCAGCGCCGCCAGTGAGGGCCCCGGCTCCGCGTCGCTGTCGAAGCTCGGGTGGCTGATCGAATAGACCAGCGCCGGCGGGAGGAGCGGGTCCTTGTACGTCGTCGGCATGCCGTGCGCGAAGAACGCCGGGATCAGCCGCAGCCCGCGGCCGTCGAGGTGCAGTTCCTGGTCGATCGGGAAGCGCACCCGCAGCACCGGCGGGGACCACGTCACCTCCGGGTGCAACGTCGAAAGCAGCAGCTGCGGCCCGCCGCGGTCCAGGTTGGCCCGCAGCCGGTGGCGGTCGCGGGCGACCGCCCGGCGCACCGTCGCCCAGTCCGGCGCGACGCACTGGCGGTAGTAGTCGTGCAGGGCCGAGCCCAGCCGCCGCAGCTCGCGCGGCTCGCCGTCGCCGATGCGGCGCAGCCACGCCGGGACGTGGGTGCCCTGCGCCGCCAGCTCGCCGACGTCGGCGGCCAGCACCGGCGAAGGCGTCTCGAGCACCGCAGAAATCCCATCGCCGATCGTGCGGGCGCCGGCCGGGGTGAGGAAGTCCGGGCAGTAGCCGTATGGCGGGACGGCGGACATCAGCAGCCGGCCGGACTGCGGGACCGCGGAGCGTGATCCCCGCCGCCAGCGGCCGAAGAACGGCTCACCCTCCGGCCGCCGGATGCGGTAGCTGCTCATCAGCAGCTCCCACATCGGGTCGGCGTCCTCGGCGATGGTCACCTTCGCCAGGTCCGCTTCGGTGAAGTGAATTTTCAACATCGACGGCGGCACCCCTTTCCCGGCCGAGGGTAACGGGCGCCGCCGGGACCCGGTCACGACAGGGTCGCCCGGCCGCCGGAAATTCACGCACCCGAGCCCGAATTCCGCACCGTCTGGCGAGCGGCCTTCACCCTCTGCAAGGGTAAAAAGCCGCGCCGTGGCAGTTCACGCTGTGTGATTGATGCGTACGGGGGAAACGACCGGCATTCCTTGACAACACCGCGGTCGTCGCGGTTACGTCGTCGGCTGAATTCCGTGGAAAAGGAACCGGAAATCGTTCTCGGGCCACCGGTACGAATCGAGCCACGCCACCGATGAAAGAAGAAGAACCCTCGTCCCGCCGTTCCGTCGCCTCCTGGAATCCCGGTAGCTGGCGGTTGCGCACCAAGATCTCCGTAGTCCTGTTGCTGCCCGTCCTGGTCGCCCTCCTGCTGGCGGGCGGCCGGGTACAGGCCGAACTCGCCCGGGCGGGCGGCCTCAGCGCTGTCCGCGACCAAATGCCGGTCGTGCAAGGGATTTCCGAACTCGCCGGGCTGGTCGACGAGGAGATGATCCACGACGGCGCGGCCGACCAGACCGCTGCGGTCGACGAGAAAGCCGCCGTCGTCCGCCACGACGCCGCCTTTTCCCAGCTCAGCCCGGAGCTGTCGCGGTCATTGGAAGATCAGCTGGGTAAATTGGCCGGTCTGCGGCAGCAGACCGGTTCGCCGGCCGCGAAAACCGCGGCTTACCACGACTTCACGGTCGCGCTCAGCGAAGTGACCGCCGGGATCGTCGAGCAGGCCGGTAATGGGGATCTCGGCGCATTGGCCGCCATCGCCGAATCGCTGGTGCAGCTGAGGACCAGTCTCGCCGATCAACAGGCATTGGCCGGCCGCTCCGAAGGCACTTCGGCGGCCGCCGCCGAGCGCGCCGCGGCCGAGGAGACCGTGCTCACCGGGCAGATCCGGCGCGCGCTGCCCGCCGGGGCCGCGGCCGCCCGGTTCGCCGCGGCGACCAGCCCTGGTGCCGGGGGCGCCGAGGCGAAGCGCGCGGTCCTCGGCACCATCCTCGCCGAGCAGGTGAAAACGCTTTCGGACGCGGTCGGCGCGCAGACCAACACCGCGCGGTCCGACGCGCTGCGCGACACCGCGCTGGTGATCGCCTCGCTCCTCGGCGCCCTCGCCATCGCCCTCGCCGTGGCCCGGTCCGTGGTCGCCCCGATCCGGCGGCTGCACGCCGCCGCGCTCGACACCGCGCAACGCCGCCTGCCCGGCACCATCGAACGCATCCGCGAAGGCGAGGAGGTCGACTGGCGGCGGACCGCGCCGATCCCGGTCGACTCCGAGGAGGAGATCGGGCAGCTCGCCCGGGCCTTCGACGACATGCACCGGCAGGCGGTCCGCCTGGCCGTCGGCGAGCAGGCCGAGATGCGGATCCAGGTCAGCGAAATGTTCATGACGCTGTCCCGGCGCAGCCAGTCGCTCGTGGAGCTGCAGCTTTCGGTGATCGAAGACCTCGAAGCCGACGAACAGGACCCACAGCGGCTGGCCGAGCTGTTCCAGATCGACCACATCGCCACCCGGCTGCGGCGCAACGGTGAGAACCTGCAGGTCCTCGCGGGTGGCAAGCCGGTGCGCCGCGACGTCGGCCCGGTCGCGACGGTCGAGCTGCTGCGAGCCGCGACGTCGGAGGTCAAGGACTACCAGCGCGTCTCGCTCGGCAACGCGCCACGCGGCTCGGTGCAGTCCGAGGCCGCGGCGGACGTCGTGCACATCCTCGCCGAGCTGCTGGAGAACGCGATCCGGTCGTCCCCGCCGGAGGAGCAGGTCGTGCTCACCGCCGACCGCGGCTTCGACGGCGGCCTGCTGATCGAGGTCGTCGACGTCGGGCTCGGGATGACCCGCGAAGACCTCGAAGCGGCGAACGCCCGGCTGGCCGCCGGGGCCGCGGTCAGCCCGGAGACCACCCGCCGGATGGGCCTGTTCGTGGTGAGCAGGCTGGCCGCGTCGCACGGGATCACCGTCCGGCTGCGGCCCACGACCACGCGGACCGCGAGCGCCGGCATCACCGCCAGCGTGCACGTCCCGGGCGTGCTGATCCTGGTCGACCTGCCGCCCCGGGCCGTCCCGCCCACGCTGACCCCGGCGGTCAACGGCTCGGCCAACGGCACCGCCCGGCACGAGCTCGAACCGCGGTGGCCCGCCGAAGAACCACCACCGGTGGTGGACCCGCCGACGCCGATCTTCGACCAGATGCTGTCGCACTGGTTCGCCGAAGTCCCGGCGACGCCGGCCCGGCCCGGCACCTGGGCGACGCCGGCCGACCCGGTCCGCCAGGCCGCGGAAGCCGCGGTCGGCACCCTCGACGACAGCGAGTTCACCGACTCCGGGCTGCCGGCCCGGACGCCGGGTGCGCAGCTCGCACCGGGCTCGGTCACCCCGCGCGCGCCGCAGCCGCCGGACCCGGCCTTCCGCGACCCGGCCGCGGTGCGGAACAACCTTTCCCGGCACTACAGCGGCATGCGCGCGGCCCGGCACCGGGTCTCGGGCGAGCCGGAGGCGGAGCAGCGATGAGCACCCGGCAGGAAGGAGCGGAAGTGGCCGAGAGGTCCCGGAACTGGCTGGTGTCGGCGTTCACCCAGGAGGTGCCCGGCGTGGCGCACGCCGCGCTGGTCTCGGCGGACGGGCTGCTCGTGGCGGCGAACGAAACCCTGCCGCGCGACCGCGCCGACCAGCTCTCGGCGATCGCGTCCGGCCTCTCCAGCCTCGCGCTCGGCACGGCCGACCTGTTCACCGCGGGGCGGGTGGTGCAGTCGGTGATCGAGATGGAGCAGGGTTTCCTGCTGCTGATGAACGTCGGCGACGGCTCGAACCTGGTGGTGCTGGCCAACCCGGGCTGCGACATCGGGCTGGTGGGCTACGAGATGACCTTGCTGGTGGACCGGGTCGGGAAGGTGGTCGAGACCCCGGCTCGGCCCGCGGCCGCGCCGGGAGCGGCCCGGTGACCGAAGGCCGGCGACGCGAGGGTGGGCGGCACGCGGCGTCGCTGGCCCGCCCCTACGCATGGACCGCCGGTCGCACCCGGCCGACGGTCGACCTGGCGGTGGAAGCCCTCGTGGAGACGACGGCGGAGGGCCGCACGGCGCCCTTCAGCCCGACCAACCCCCTGGCCTCGGTGACGCAGCTGTGCCTGCACCAGCGGTCGGTGGCGGAGGTCGCCGCCCACCTGGGCGTGCCGCTCGGCGTGGCCAGGGTGCTCATCGGCGATCTGCTCATCGCCGGCCAGGTGTCGATCCGCGACACGCTCACCGCGGACGCCTCCTGGGACGAACGGAACGACCTGCTCGAAAGGGTCCTCAGTGGACTACGTGCGCTCTGACAGTGTTTCTCAAAGCGGGGTTTCCCCCAGCGTTGCCGCCAACGGCAACGCTTCCCGAAGCGGCCGGATCACCTCGGCGAAGATCGTCGTGGCCGGGGGATTCGGGGCCGGCAAGACGACGTTCGTCGGCGCCGTCTCGGAAATCGACCCGCTGCGGACCGAAGCCATGATGACGTCCGCGGCCGTCGGTGTCGACCGGACCGAAGCGGTGCCGGGGAAGATCGCCACCACGGTCGCGATGGACTTCGGCCGGCTCACCCTGGCCGACGACCTGGTGCTCTACGTCTTCGGCACGCCCGGCCAGCACCGGTTCTGGTTCATGTGGGACGACCTCGTCTGCGGTGCGGTGGCGGCGATCGTCCTGGTGGACACGCGCCGGCTGGCGGACTCCTTCGCCTCGATCGACTTCTTCGAGTCGCGCGGCCTGCCGTTCCTGGTCGCCATCAACCAGTTCCAGGACACCCGCCAGCACGGGCCCGAGCAGGTGCGCGAGGCCCTCAAGATCCCCGCCGCGGTGGAGGTCGTCACCTGCGACGCGCGCTCGCCGGAGTCGACGAAGAAGACCCTCATCGCCGCCGCCGAGCACGCGCTCGCCGAGCACCACGCCCCCAGATCACGCAAAGCTTGAAGGAGCCGGAAAATGCCCATGGACCACGAAGACTTCGCGATGGGCAACTGGCTCGTCGTGCTCGCCTACCTCACCTCGGTGGTGGGCTGCGCCCTCGGCCTCGCCTGCACGCTGCAGGCGCGCTCCACCGACAGCCCGCGGGCCCGGCTCACCTGGCTGGTGCTCGCGGCGGTGTCCATCGGCGGCGTCGGCATCTGGGTCATGCACTTCATCGCGATGCTCGGCTTTTCCACGCCCGGCATGCCGGTGCGGTACGACATCCTGCGCACGGCGCTGTCGGCGATCCTGTCGGTGGTGGCGGTGTTCTGCGGGCTGCTGGTGTTCGGCGTCCGCAACCGGTTCGCATGGAAGCGGCTGCTGCTCGGCGGCCTGCTGACCGGGCTCGCGGTGGCCGTCATGCACTACACCGGGATGTGGGCGGTGCAGGTCAAGGGCGTGATCGGCTACGACCCGACGCTGGTGGCGCTCTCGATGGTCATCGCCGTGGTCGCGGCCACGGCGGCGCTGTGGTTCACGGTCGGGCTGGACAAGCTCCTGCCCCGGCTGGCGGCGGGCCTGGTGATGGGCGCGGCGGTCACCGGCATGCACTACACCGGCATGGCGGCGGTGCGCCTGCACCTGGACCCGGGTGCCCCCGACCCGGTCGGCACGGAGGTGTTCTCCTTCCTGTTCCCGGTGTTCGTGCTGGCGGCGCTGGCGATGGCGGTCCCGATCTGCGCGGTCCTGATGGCGACGTCGAGTTCGGAGGCGCCCCGGCACACGACGCTCGTGCCCTAGTCCGGCGCGGACTTCGTGGCGGCGGTGGGCACGGGGAACCGGTCGGCGCTGAAGTGGACCAGGATCGCCGTCGCCGTGGCGCAGACGAGGTCGCCCGCTCTGAGTTCACCGGTGGCGTGGAGCTTGCGGCCGTCGCGGCGGACGAGCCGCCCTTCGACGGTGAGCGGCACGGCGTACGGCGTCCCGTGGTGGTAGTCGACGGTCAGGGACGCCGTCATGCCCGGGAAGCCGGCCGCGGCGGTGGCGCGGCCCAGCACGTGGTCCAGGACGGCGGCGACCCAGCCGCCGTGCACGCGCCCGGGCGGCCCTTCGTGCGCGGCGCCGAGGAGGACGTCGGCGCACACCGACTCCGGTCCCACGCGCACCCACGACAGCGGGGGCGCCAGCGGGTTCCCCGGCCCTTCCAAGGGGTTGTTGATGCTCAGGTGACCCCCGCCGTCGAGGGCGGTGAGCAGCAACGGCTTCGCGCCGCCGGCCGCGCGCAGTGCCTTGGTGACGGCTTCCACCCGGCCGGCCGCGGCGGCGAGGTCGGCTTCGTCGTCGCGCACGCAGACGGAGGCCTCGATCAGCTCGCGGATCCGGGAGCCGAGCAGCGCCCGCCCGGGTGGGACGCCGTCGACGATCGGAAACGGGTTTTCGGACATCGCGCTCCCCGGGCCCGGAACTAGAACACGTTTCACTCTAGCAGCCGGAAACCGCCGATGGACGAGATCAGCAAGGCGCACCTGGCTCCGCGGCCACCGGTGGGGCGTCTCCGGCGGCCGGGCGGCGCGCCCGGTCACGTCAGAGCTTCCCGCCCGCCACCGGCGGCATGTCCGGAGCGTCCTCGATCTCCGTGCCCGCTTCGCGGAACAGGTGGTTCTCGACCTCGAACAGGTTGCCGCCGGCCCGTTCGACGACGGTGAGCAGCGTGGACATCTGCGCCACCTCCTCCACCTGTTCCTTCAGGAACCAGTGCACGAACTGCTCGCCGAGGTAGTCCTCCTCCAGCCGCGCGGCCTTCGCCATCGCCTCGATGTCGGCGGTGACCGCGCGTTCCTGGGTCAAGGCCAGTTCGATCGCTTCGTGCACGCTCGAAAAGTCGTTCCGCACTTCGTCGCTGCCCGGGATGGCCACCGGCTCGTCGCGGTCCAGCAGGTAGCGCACCATCGCCAGCGCGTGGTTGCGCTCCTCGATCGCCTGCCGGTAGAAGCGCTTGGCCAGCCGTGGCAGGTCGCGCGCGTCGAACCAGACGGCCAGGGCGATGTACTGCTGGGCGGCGGTGAACTCGTGGCGGATCTGCGTCTGCAGCAGTTCGGCGAACTTCCGGGTCTTGGCCATGTCCCACAACTTACGACGGACCCGGGGTGCGCAGCTACGCTCGGCTGGTGCCTCCCGCTTCCGGCCTGCCCGACCTGTCCGGCACGATCGCCTGCGTCACCGGCGCTTCCGGGGTGATCGGCCGCGGGATCGCGCTCCGGTTCGCCGAAGCGGGCGCGGCCGTGGCGGTGCACCACCGGCGTCCCGGGGCGGCCGACGACGTCGTCGCGGCGATCGAAGCCGCCGGTGGGCGGGCCCGCGCGTTCGCCGCCGAGCTCACCGAAGACCACGCCGTGCTCGATGCCGTCGTGGAGTGGGGCGGCCGGCTCGACGCGCTCGTGAACAACGCCGGCATCCAGCCGGTCGAAGCCCTCGACGGGCTGACGGTCCAGCGCTGGCGGGCCATGCTGGAGGCGACCTTGACGAGCGCGTTCTCCTGCACCCAGGCCGCGGCCCGGCTGATGGGCGGCGGCGGGAGCGTCACGCACATCGCGTCGATCGAGGCCCGGCAGCCGGCGCCCGGCCACGTCCACTACGCCGCCGCCAAGGCGGCGCTGGTCATGCACGCCCGCGGTGCGGCGCTGGAGTACGGGCCGCGCGGGATCCGCGTCAACACGGTGTCGCCCGGGCTGATCTCGCGGCCGGGGCTGGCCGAGGACTGGCCGGAGGGTGTCGAACGGTGGCACCGCGCGGCACCGCTGGGCCGCTTGGGCACGCCTGCCGACGTCGGCAACGCATGCGTGTTCCTGGCCTCTCCGCTGGCGTCCTGGATCACCGGCCACGACCTCGTCGTCGACGGCGGCGTCACCACCCACCCGAACTGGTGATCCGGATGCCTTCCTCGATGGTGATCCGTGGTGAAGAAGCTCGGCGCCGGCCGCTCGTGGCGGCCCTCGAACCGGTGCCGGAGCGGGGCCGGCCCGCGGTCGGCACCCGGGTCCTAGCCGAGCGCGCGGAGGTCACGCCCAGCGTCGTGCGCGACCACTTCGCGTCCGTCCAGGCGGTGCTCGGCTCGGTCGAGGGGTACACCGGCGCCGCGGCGGCGGTGCTGGTGGCCGCGGTCGACGGCTCCTGCTGCGTCGCGCACCGAGTCCCGGGGAAATCCCCGCGGCCGCCGCGGTGCCGCGCCGGATGACGGCGGCGCGCGCGTGAAGCCGGGGCGGGTGCTGCGGGCCGTGTTCCGGGCGCCCGTCTGGCTGTACGACCACGGGCTCGGGTGGCTGCTGGGCCGGCGGTTCCTCTGCCTGACGCACCTCGGGCGGCGGTCGGGCCGGACCTACCGCACGGTGCTCGAGGTCGTCGGCGTCCGCGACGGCGAATACTTCGTCGTCGCCGGGTCGGGTGCCGGCGCGGACTGGTTCCGCAACATCCGGGCGCGGCCGCCGGTCGGCGTCGTCGTCGGAACGCGCCGGTTCGTGCCGCGCCACCGGGTGCTGGGAGAAGCCGAAGCCGTCGAGGTCTTCGCCCGGTACGAGCACCGCAACCGGTGGGTGCGGCCGGTCCTGCACCGCTTGCTGGGCAAGCTCCTCGGCCGGCCTTACGACGGCAGTGCCGCCGCGCGCGCCCGGATGGCGCGGCAGCTGCCGATCGTCGGGCTTCGAGAGGTCAGCCGCTGACCGTTCCCCCGTTCGCCGGGTAGCGCTTTCCGGTCGCGGTGCTGTCATCGATGCCGGTCCGCCCGAACGGTATTGCGCTGCGTAGCCGAGACGTTGTCATCCGGTGCCGTGCGGGTTTAAGCTATTGCGGACAATCGAATGTTTTCGCTAACAGTGTCAGTGAAACTTTCGGGAATTCTTCGAATTTCGGATCCGATGGCGAAAGTTTCGGTTGCCACCGGCGCACTTCTCCCTGTCCCCAGGCTCTGCGATTCGGCCGGCTGCTTTCTCTTTTCCTCCGGCGACAACACGGTGATCGCGATGCGGGACTCGAACAAGAACAACCCGACCTGCTGAGGAGGAGGACGATGAAGAGGTTCCTGGCCGCCGCGGCGGCCCTGGCGATCGCGTTCACCGGCCTGACCGGTGTCGCGAACGCGGAGTCGAACGGCGGCGTGCGGATCATGCCGCTGGGTGACTCGATCACCCACGGCACCGGCGTGCCGGGCGGGTACCGGATCGGCCTGTGGCAGCGCCTGGCCGCGGGCCGCTACACCAACGACTTCGTCGGTTCGCAGTTCAACGGGCCCGGCAGCCTGTGGGACCACGACCACGAAGGGCACCCCGGCTGGCGCATCGACCAGATCGACGCGAACGCCACCGGCTGGATGCGGACCTACAACCCGCGCTCGGTGCTGCTGCACATCGGCACCAACGACGTGCTGCAGAACTACAACGTCGCCGGCGCGCCCGGCCGGCTGTCCACGCTGATCGACCACATCACCGCCGCCGCGCCGAACGCCGACGTCTTCGTCGCGCAGCTCATCCCGATCGGGTGGGCGAGCGGGGACGCCGCCGTGCGGACGTTCAACAACGCCCTGCCCGGGATCGTGCAGGGCAAGGTGAACGCCGGCAAGCGCGTGCACCTGGTGAACATGCACAGCGCGGTGTCCACCGCCGACCTCAGCGACGGCGTCCACCCGAACGCCGCCGGCTACGACAAGATGGCGACCGTCTGGTACACCGCCCTGCGGTCGGTCCCGGGCAGCATCGGCAACCCGCGTGCCGCCGCGGCCACCGGGGAACTCGCCGCGGCGACCGCCGGTCCGGCGGCCCGGGCAACGAAATGAAGCGGGACAAGCATTCCTAGTGCGGCGTGAGGGAGATCCAAGATGAAACGCATGCTCGGTGTCCTCCTGGCACTGGTGGTCATGGTCACCGGCCTGGCCTCGCCCGCCCAGGCGGCGGCGCTGACCAGGGTGACCGGCTTCGGCAACAACCCGACGAACCTGAACATGTACGTCTACGTCCCCGACCGGGTGGCGGCCAGGCCCGCCATGCTGGTGCTGGTGCACTACTGCGGCGGCTCGGCGAGCTCGATCTTCGGCTGGAACGGCAAGGACTACGTCACCGCGGCCGACCGGTACGGGTACGTCATCGTGCTGCCGGAAGCGACCCGCAGCGAAAAGTGCTTCGACGTCTCGACGCCGAACGCGTTGCGGCGGGGCGGCGGCGGGGACTCGACCGGGATCATGTCGATGGTCTCCTACGCCAAGTCCCGCTACAACGTCGACCCGGCGCGGGTCGTCGTCAGCGGGTTCTCCTCCGGGGCGATGATGACGAACGTGCTGGCCGCCCAGTACCCCGACGTGTTCGCGGCGGCTTCGGCGTTCTCCGGCGTGCCCGCCGGGTGCTTCGCCACCACGAACGGCTCGCTGTGGAACAGCACCTGCTCGGGCGGGAAGTCGATCAAGACCGCGCAGCAGTGGGGCGATCTGGCCCGGTCGATGTACCCGGGCTACACCGGCCGCTACCCGCGGATGCAGCTGTGGCACGGCACCACCGACACCACGCTGTCGTACCCGAACTTCGGTGAAGAGATCAAGCAGTGGACCAACCTGAACGGGTTGAGCCAGACACCGGCGTTCACCGATCACCCGCAGTCGTCGTGGACGCGCACGCGGTACGGCAACACGACTACCCAGGCCACGGTGGAGGGCGTCAGCATCGCCGGTGTCGGGCACTCCCTGCCGATGACCGGTCAGCTGGCGTACGCGATTTCGTTCCTCGGTCTCGACCACTGAAAGACGGCGGAAGCGGCACCCCCAGTGCCGCTTCCGCCGTGCCCTTTTCACCGGCAGAACGAGACTTCCGGGTAGCCCGGCTGATCGAGCACCGGTCGTGACTCTCCCCGCAGGTGCTGGTCGAAGAACGCCCGGACGTACGTCCGCGTGATCTCCTGCGCCCGCACCGCGGCGTTCGGGCCGATGGGGACGCCGAACTCCTCGGCCAGCAACCCGACGTCGGTGAAGGACGCGTGCTGCGTGCCCGCCACCTCGATCCACCGCTTCCACCCGGTCATCTGCGCGTAGTCCCGTTCCCACGGCACGTTCCCCGGCGCGCACTTCGGCACCTGCTTGTGGTTGACGAACATGAACGGCCGCGACAGCCCTGGTGCGGTCAGCGGCAGCTCGGTCGTCCCGTCGATGTCGATCCCGGCCTTGATCCGGCTGTCGGCGACCATCGCGGGGATGGTGCTCGCCCCGCCCATGGAGTGCCCGGCCATGCCGATCCGGGAACCGTCGATCAACGGCGCCCACTTCGAATGCATCAGCGAATCCAGCACGAAGGACACGTCGGCGGCCCGGCCCAGTTCCAGCTTCTGCCAGAACGCCGTTTCGTGCGGAACTTCGCAGGACGCGCACCCGGCGAAGTGCCCGTCCGGGAAGCTCTGACCGGCGTTCTCGTAGGTGTGGCCGACCACCGCGACGGCGTACCCGTGGCTCGCCAGGTCTTCGGCCAGCGCGCTGAGCGTGGCACGGGGCTTGGTGTAGCCCGGTGACAGCACGATCAGCGGCAGCCCGCGCCCGGCGGGCCGGGCGTCGGCCACCGAGTTGGTCACCATCGTCGTGAGCAGGTCCGAGGGCACATCGAGGCCGCTGCCCTGCAGCAGCGCCGCCGACTCCTCCGCCGTCAGATACTGCGTCTTGGGCCCCTTGGCCGAAGCTGCCGGGTAGAAGAGGGTGACCATCAGCTCCCGGTAGGGGACCGAAGGTACCCACGGGTCCGGACGCGAAGTGTCCTTCAGGTACACCGCTGTGCTGCCCACCGGCCGGTCCCCGGTCGGGGCGGGCAGGTACGGCGTCGACGTCCGGGCGAAGGCGACTTCCGGATACCGCGTGGACGGCTGGTCCAGCAACGGCTGCGGCTTGCCGCGCAGGTGCTGGTCGAAGAACGCCCGGACGTACGCCGCGGTGATCGCCTGGCCGCGCGCGGCCGGGGTGGTCGCGCCGAAGTCGATGCCCAGCTGCTCGCCGACCAGGCCGATGTCGGTGAACGACGGGTGCTGCATCCCGGCCACGGTGAGCCAGCGCTTCGAGCCTTTGAGCTGTGCCCAGTCCCGCTCCCAGGACGCGGCTTCGTCGCCGGTGCCCGGCGTGTAGGTGTTCGCCCGCCCCAGGAACAGGAACGGCCGGTCCAGCCCGGGCGCGAGCAGCGGGTCGTCCGTGGTTCCGTCGATGTCGATCCCGGCCTTGATCCGGGGATCGGTCTCCATGGTGTCGATCGTGCTCGCGCCGCCGACGGAGTGCCCGGCCATGCCGATCCGGGACCCGTCGAGCAGCGGCGCCCACTTCGAACGCGCCAGTGAGTCGAGGACGAACGACACGTCCTTCGCCCGGCCGCGCTGCAGCTTCTGCCAGAACTCGAGGTCGTAGTTGCCGCAGGCCGCGCAGCCGGTGACCCGGCCGTCCGGGAAGGTGGTGGCCACGTTCTCGTAGGTGTGGTCGACCAGGACCACCAGGTAGCCGTGGCTCGCCAGGTCTTCGGACAGTGACGTCAGCTCGGCGCGGGGCCGCTTGAAGCCGGGGGACAGGACGACGGCGGGCAGGCCACGCCCGGCGGGGCGGGCGTCGACGACGGCGTCCGTGCGGACCGTGGTCATCACCGATGGCGGGATGCCGGTGATGCCGGCTTCGTCGAAGACGGCCTTCGCCTCGGCCTCGGACATGAACTGCTTCGTCGGTCCTGGTGAAGGAACCGCCGGGTAGAAGAGGGAAACCATCAGCTCTCGGTACGGGACCGACGGCACCCACGGGTCGGCGCGGGAGGTGTCCTCGAGGTGCAAGGCGGTCGTGCCGACCGGCCGGTCGCCGGTCGGTTTCGCCAGCGTGAGTGCCGGGTCCGCCGACGCGGCGGGCGACGTCAAGGCGAGGGTGAGCGCGGTGATGACCATGATGCTCTTGATTCTCATCCGATGAAGGTCACTTCCGGGTAAGCGGGCGAGGGCGCGGTCAGCAGCGCTTGCGGACGGCAGCGCAGGTGCTGATCGAAGAAAGCGCTTACGTAGTTCCGCGTGATGGTCATGGCGCGGTACGGGTCGATCGCGTCGCCGAGGTCGACACCCAGCTGGTCGGCGAGCACGCCGAGGTCGGTGAACGACTGGTGCACCGTGCCGGACACCATGAGCCAGCGCTTCCAGCCGGTCAGGTGGGTCCAGTCGGTTTCCCAGTCGTCGTACGGACCCGGCGCGCCGGGGGTGTATTCGTCCATGCTGCCCAGGAACAAGAAGGGCCGAGAGAGCCCTGACGCCGGGATCGGGACGTGGACGCTGCCGTCCAGGTCGGCTCCGGCCCGGATGCGCGGGTCGGCCAGCATCGCCTGGGTGGTGATCGCGCCGCCCGCGGAGTGGCCGGTCATGCCGATCCGCTGCGGGTCGATCAGCGCGCCCCACTTCGAAGACAGCAGGGAATCGAGCACGAACGACGTGTCCTTCGACCGGACCTGCGCGAACTTCTCCCAGAAGCCGGGCTGGTCGTCGACCTCGCAGGCGGCGCAGCCGGTGACGTGCCCGTCGGGGAAGGTCGTCGCGCGGTTCTCGTAGGTGTGGTCGATCGCCGCCACGGCGTACCCGCGGCTGGCGAGGTCCTCGGCCAGCGCGGTGAGCGTTGCCCTGGGCTGGGTCCAGCCCGGGGACAGCACGACCAGCGGCAGGCTGTGCCACCGCCCGGCCGGTCGCGCGTCGACGACGGCGTTCGTCCGGACCGTGCTGAAGACGTCCAGCGGCAGGCCCGGGATGTTCTGCCGCTCGAGGTTGCGTTCCGACTCGAGCGGGGTCATGTACTGCTTCTTCGGCCCGTTCGCCGAGGTCGCCGGGTAGAAGACGGAGACCATCAGCTCCCGGTAGGGCACCGACGGCACCCACGGGTCAGGCCGCGAAGTGTCCTTGACGGACAGTGTGGTGACGCCGACGGGCTGGTGGCCGGTCGGGGCGGGCAGGTAGGGCGTTGTGGCCGCCGAAGCGGGCGACGCGGACAGGGACAAGGTCAGGGTCAGTGCGGTGGCTACCGCGAGAGTGCGCATGATTCCCCCAGTCGGAATCGTCAGGACAGGTGGCGGAGACGGCGGAAGCAGAACCAGGTGAGCAGGGCCGTCGCGGCGAGGTAGAGCGCCAGCTCGAGCCACTGCAGCGGCCAGAACCGGGAGCCCGGCTGGTAGGTCAGCCGCTGCTGGTAGCCGTGCGCGCCCAGCTGGGCCATGCACGTTTCCATGGTGCCGTGTTGCGGCGGGCCCGCGCCCGGCCGCGGCGCGCAGGTCTGCACGAAGTCCGGCAGCGGGTCGGCCACGTTCCCGGCCGGGTCCAGGGTTTCGTTCGCCAGCTCCCACGCGCCGGGCTGCTTCCGGACGCCGATCTGCAGGATCCCGTGGGTGTCGTCGCCGTTGATGTTCGTGATGTTTTCGCCGGTGATCGCGACCGTCTCGGTTTGCGGCGGCAGCAGGTGCGGGCGCACGAACAACGGGACCAGCACCAGCACGGCGGCGAGCGTGGCGAGCGTGACGGCCATGGCGGCCACGGTCCGCTTCAGCAGCATCCCGACCGCGACGCCGAGCGCGAGGGCGAAGGCCGCGTACCCGATCGGGACGATCCCGCGGGCGCCGAACACCACCGGCGAGATGCGCGACAGCATGCCGCGGTCGGTTTGCGTGGCGGCGAGCGCGTCGATCGGGCTCGCCCACCACGACACCGCCCAGCCGAGCAGCCCGCCCGCCACCATCGCGGCGAGGACCCCGTACCCGAGCTTGGTCGCGAGCCACCGCTTGCGCGTGACGGTCTGGTTCCACACCAGGCTGTGCGTTCCGCTCTCCAGCTCGCGGGTGATCATCGGGACGCCCCAGAAGACGCCGATCACCGCGGGCAGCAGGTACAGCGCGAGGATGGTTCCGCCGAAGAGGGCGTCCTCGTCGGAGAAGTCGGTGCGCCCCACCAGGTCCGGACCGGTGATCGCGAGCACGATCGAGATCGCGATCAGGCCGGCGAGCACGGACAACGCGGGCATGCGGAACTGGCGCCAGGTCAGCCAGGTCATCGGAGGACCTCCAGGGCGGGGCGGGCGGCGGTGGGGTTGCTCATGTACTCGAGGACGAGGTCCTCCAGGCCGAGCTGCCCGACCGTCCACGCGGGGTCGAGGATCGGCGCCTCGGTGCGGACGAGGACGGTGGTCTGGCGGTCGGTGTGCTTGGCCGACACGACGTGCTGGTCCGCCGGCAGCGTCTCGACGTCGCGCCGCGGCCCGGAAAGCCGGTGGTGCGTGGCGAGCAGCGTCTCCACTTCGCCGATCACCCGGACCTGGGAGTCCACCAGCACGACGAGGTGGTCGCAGACCCGTTCCAGGTCGTTGACCAGGTGCGAAGACATGACGACGGACAGCCCGTGCTCGGCGACGGCCTCCATGAGGTCCTGCAGGAACTCGCGGCGGGCCAGCGGGTCCAGCGCCGCGACCGGCTCGTCGAGCAGCAGCAGTTCGGGTCGCTTGGCGATGCCGATCGTGAGCGCCAGCTGGGCGCGCTGACCGCCGGACAGCTTGCCGGCGTGCTGCTTCGGGTCCAGCCCGAGCCGTTCGATGCGCTTTTCCGCGAGCGAGGCGTCCCAGCCGGGGTTGAGGTGGGCGCCGAGCCGCAGGTGCTCCTCGATGGACAGTCCACTGTAGACCGGCGTGTTCTGGGCCACGTACCCGACCTTGGCCAGCTGCTCCGGGCCGCTGCCGGGCACCCCGCCGCACACCTCGATCGTGCCGCTCGTCGGCTCCAGCATGCCGGCCGCGATGTTCAGCAGCGTCGACTTGCCGGCGCCGTTCGGGCCGACGAGCCCGGTGACGTGACCGGCCTCGATCTCCAGCGTGCAGCCGGTCAGCGCCTGCTTGCGCTTGTACTTCTTGCCCAGGCCCTGGGCTTTCAGGACAGTCACGCTATGTCCTCTCTGGCGGAGTCGCGAAACGTGGACATCAACAAGGCTTCGATGCTCTCCTCGTCGAGACCCGCCTTGCGGGCCTGGGAAAGCCAGCGGCGCAGGTCGCGCCGCAGCGGTCCGAGCACGGCGAACGAGGCGCCGCCGTTCAACGTCGCCGTCACGAACGTGCCGACGCCGGGGCGGGCCGCGACCAGGCCGTCGTGCTCCAGCTCGCGGTAGGCCTTCAGCACGGTGTTCGGGTTGATCGCGAGGCTCGCGACCACGTCCTTGACCTTCGGGAGCTGGTCTCCCTCGTTCAGCAGGCCGAGGCGCAGCGCGTGCCGCACCTGCTGGACCAGCTGCTGGTACGGCGACAAGCCGGACCTCGCGTCCAGGTGGAACTCGATCATCGGCAACTCCATTTATCTAGTTAGCTAGCACTGTAGCTAAGTGGTGTCACTGGGGCCAGTGTCATTCCGGGGCTTCGCCCCGGGCCGGGGGCTCCGCCACCCGGAACCCCCGAAAGCCGCAGTGATCTTTTTCGGCAGCCGGAGCCAACCTCGGTACCCCCTCGCCCGTCTGTGGAGGCGAAGTGATCGTTTCCTCTCCGAAGGGACTTTTCGTGCGTCGATTTTCTGGGGGAGGCATCGTGCGCGGCGTGGTCGTCGCACTCGGTGTCTCGATGGCCGTCGCGGCGGGCCCGGCGGTCGCGTCCGCGGCACCGGCCTCCATCGACAAGGTGCCGACGCCACAGCTGAGCTGGACCGACTGCGCCGACGGGTTCCAGTGCTCCAAGGCTTCCGTGCCGCTGGACTACGACCGGCCGGCCGGCACGAAGATCGACCTGGCGCTGATCAAGCTGCCCGCCACCGATCCCGCGCACCGGATCGGCACGCTGTTCGTCAACTTCGGCGGGCCCGGCGCGTCCGGCCTGCAGCGGCTGCGGGAGCGCGGCAAGTGGCCGTGGCTGTTCTCCGACGAGCTGCGCGCGCGGTTCGACCTGGTCTCGTGGGACCCGCGCGGGATCGCCAACAGCACGGCGGTCCGGTGCTTCGACTCCGTGGCCGAGCAGCAGGACTTCTTCGGGTCGTTCCCGGAGATGCCGGGCGACGCGAGCGGCAACGCGGCCTTCTACGCCAAGTCGAAGGAGCTCGCCGACCGCTGCTCGGCGAAGGCGGGCCCGATCCTCGAGCACGTCTCCACGGCCAACACGGCCCGCGACCTGGAAATGCTGCGCCGCGCGGTCGGCGACCCGAAGCTGAACTACCACGGCATTTCCTACGGAACGCAGCTCGGGGCGACCTACGCGAACCTGTTCCCGAACCGGATCCGGGCGATGGTGTTCGACGGCACCATGGACTTCGCCGGCAACTCGACCGGCCAGAACGGCAACGGCAAGAGTGTCCCGCTGGACACCCGGCAGGACGTCGCGACCGGCATCGCGCAGACCTTCGAGCAGTTCCTGCGGCTGTGCACGGAAGCGGGCCCGAAGTGCGCGTTCTCTTCGGGTGACCCGAAGGCGAAGTGGGCGGCCCTGACCGCGCGCGCCAAGCAGGCTCCCATCGTCAGCGACGGCGAGACGTGGACCTACTCGGGCATCATCAACGCGGCGGCCGACCTGTCCGACTCGCGGGGCTGGGCGGACATCGCCACGCTGCTGCAGCGGCTCTACGACGCTCCGGCCACGCCGGCCCTGCGTACGGCCGCCTCGGTGGCCGGTGAGCAGTACACCTCGAACCGCACCGAGGCGTTCAACGCCATCCAGTGCTCCGACAGCGACGTGCCCACCGACCCGGCGATCTACAGCCGGTACGCCGAGTCGGAGGACCAGCGCGTGCCGTACTTCGGGCGGATCGCGGTGCTGGACATGATGAGCTGCGCGTTCTGGAAGGCGAAGGACACCGACCGCTACACGGGCCCGTGGAACCGCTCGACGTCGGCGGAGATCCTGGTGCTGAACAACCGCTACGACCCGTCCACCCCGCTGCACGGCGCCCAGGACGGCGCTGCGGAACTGGCGCGGGCACGCGTGTTCGTGACCGAGGGCTACGGGCACTCGTCGATGTACGTGCCGAGCACGTGCACCGAGCAGGTCAAGCGCGACTACCTGATCTCGGGGACCTTCCCCGCGGCGGGCAAGACCTGCACGATCGACGCCAGCCCGTTCGCGGGCTGATCTTGATCGCGGCGGGCCTCACCGGCGACGGTGAGGCCCGCTGTCACGAAGGCGTCCCGCGGGTGCTGCACCGACGCCAGGCTGAGGATGTCGCGGCCGAACAGGGCCTGCGTCAGCCACACCGCGAGGACCCGGACCTTGCGTTCCCAGGTGGGCACGGCCAGCACGTGGTAGCCGCGGTGCACGAGCCACGCCGGGAGACCCGTGATGACGAGCTTCCGGTACTGGAAGATCCCGCGGCCCAGGCCGAGCGTCGCGATGGCGCCCAGGCTGTGGTGCACGTACGGCTTCGGTGCCCGGCCGCGCAGCGTCGCGATGATGTTGCGGGCCAGCAGTTTTCCCTGCCGGTAGGCGTGCTGGGCGTTGGGCACGGTGCGCACGCCCGGGACCGGCGAGGCGAGGTCGGGCACCGCGGCGTCGTCCCCGGCCGCCCAGGCATCGGGCACGCCCTCGATCCGCAGATCCGGCCGCACGACGAGGTGACCGCGGTCGTCGACCGGGAAGTCGGTGTGCCGGCGGACGACGGGGTTGGCGCCGTTGCCCGCGGTCCAGACGATCAGCTCCGAGTCGAACTCCTCGCCGGTCGAAAGCGTTACGTGGCCGTCCTTCGCCGACGTCACCAGGGTGTTCAGGTGGACGCGGCCGCCCCGCCGTTCCAGTTCCCGCACGACCCAGCGCCCCGGCCGGTCGGTGACCTCGGGCAGGATGCGGCCCGACGCTTCGACGAGGTGGAAGGCCAGTTCGTCGCGGTGCAGCTCCGGGTAGCGCTTGAGCAGCGCGGTCGCGAGCGACAGCAGCTCGCCGAAGCCTTCGACGCCCGAGAAGCCACCGCCGACGAAGGTGACGGTGAGCAGCTTCCGCCGCTGCGGGCCGGCGGGCAGCGCGGCGGCGCGGTCGAAGGCGGTGAGCAGCCGGTCCCGGATCGCGACGGCCTCCTCGACGTGCTTGAGCCCGATGGCCTGCTCGGCGATGCCCGGCACGGGCAGGATCCGCGTGACGGCCCCGGCGGTCACGACGACGGTGTCGTAGCCGAGTTCGAAGGCTTCGCCGTCGGCCGGCTGCACGGTGACGACGCGGTGGGCGTGATCGATGGCGGTGACCTTTCCGGCGACGACCCGGGTGTGGCGCAGGTGCCGCCGCAGCGACACGGCGGCGTGCCGCGCTTCGACCGAGCCGGCCACGACCTCGGGCAGGAACGGCTGGTAGGTGAGGTAGGGCCGCGGGTCGACGAGGGTGACCTCGGCTTCGCGGCGACGCAGCTTCTTCTCGAGCTTCCAAGCGGCGTAGAACCCGGCGTACCCGCCGCCGACGATCAGGATCCGGCGCATCTCGTCCTCTTTTCTCGCTTCACCCCCTGGACGAGGCCGCGGACGAGGGTGTGACCGCGATGCGCGTCACAGCTTCAGCGGAGGGCCGCGGCGAGCTCCCGGTACTCCGCGAGGGGCAAGCCGGGGTTCGAGGTGAGCACCTGCAGGGCCACGTGGTCCGCGCCGGCCCGGTGGTGCTCACGGACCCGCTCGAGCACGGTCTCGACGTCACCCCACGCGACGACCGCGTCCACCAGCCGGTCGCTGCCGCCGCCCGCGAAGTCCTCGTCGGTGAACCCGAGACGGCGGAGATTGGCGGTGTAGCCGCGTTTCGCCAGGTAGAAGCTCAGTGCCTGCCGGGCGGTCGCGCGCGCGGTCGCCGGGTCCGCGGCCAGGACGACCTTCAGTTCCGGGGCGAGCAACGGGCCCTCGCCGAGCGCGGTGCGGGCGAGGTGGGTGTGCTCGGCGGTCGTGAGGAACGGGTGCGCGCCGATGCTGCGTTCCGCGGCGAGCGCCAGCATGCGGGGACCGGAGGCGGCCAGCACGCGGCTTCCGGCGGGAGTGCCGAGCGTGTCCAGCTCGTCGAAGTACGCCACCATCCGCCGGTGCGGGGACAACGCCCACTGGCTCGCTTCGCGCGGGCCGTTGCCGAGGCCCAGCAGCAGCCGGCCCGGGTGCCGCCCGGCGAGTTCGCTCCGGTGCGCCGCGATCGCCGCCGCCGGGTGCACCCAGATGTTGGCGATGCCGGTGGCCACGGTGATCCGCGAGGTCGCGTCGAGGACGGTGGCCGCCATTTCCATGATGGCGGGACCGTTGCCCAGCCAGACCGTGCCGAAGCCCGACGCGTCGAGTTCGGCCATCGTCTCCGGGAGCCGGCCACCCTCCTGTTCGAAGAGCCGCAGCGGGCTCCAGATGCCGATCCGTCCGAGGTTCACGGACGAGACCGTAGGGGCTCGCGATCTTCGGTGTCCAAGGCCAATCCGCCGAAACCGGCCTGGTCGCCGAGTGCGTGACTCGGCGTGCGCCGGGCAGAATCGCGTGGATGGCGCACACCGTCCGGCCTCTCGAAGCCTCGACGTGGGCCGCTTTCGCGGAACTCGTCGAGCGGAACAACGGCGTCTTCGGCGGCTGCTGGTGCCTCGGCTTCCACCCGGAACGCGCTCGGCGGGGCCCGGTGCGCCGCACGATCAAGGAGGACCGGGTGCGGACGGGCGGCGCGCACGCCGCGCTCGTGCTCGACGAGGACGGCGTCGCCCAGGGGTGGTGCCAGTACGGCAGCCCCGGCGAACTGCCCGGCATCAAGCACCGGCGTGCCTACGAGAAGGACGCGCCGCCGCGGCCGGACTGGCGGATCACCTGCTTCTTCGTCGACAAGAAGCACCGGGGCCACGGCGTCGCCCGCGCGGCACTGGCCGGCGCGCTCGACCTGATCGCGCGGGCCGGCGGCGGGCTCGTCGAGGCCGTCTCCGAGGTGACCGCCGGCCGGGACGCGCCGGCGAGGTTCCTGTTCACCGCCACCGTGGAACTGTTCGAGGAGTTCGGGTTCGCCCGCGGGCGGCAGGTCGGCGGGCACGCGTGGATCATGAGCCGGGTGGTCGGCCCGCGGCCACCGGAAGACGGGGGAGAGCATGGCTTCGAGCAGGCATGACGGCGACACCTGGGACCTGGCGTCGAGTGTCGGCGCGACCGCCACGATGGCCGCCGCGGCACGGGCGATGGCGACCCGCGTGGATCCGGCGTTCATCGACGACCGGTTCGCCGAACCGCTCGTCCGGGCGGTCGGCGTCGACCTGCTCACCCGGCTGGCGAGCGGCGAGGCGGCGCCCGGCGAGCTGGTCGAGCCGGTGTGGCTCGACTTGGCCAAGGTGCGGACGAAGTTCTACGACGAGTTCTTCCGCGCGGCGGCTCTCTCGCAGATCGTGATCCTGGCCGCGGGCCTGGATTCGCGCGCGTACCGGCTGCCGTGGCCCGCCGGGACCGTCGTGTACGAGGTCGACCGGCCGGAGGTCCTCGAATTCAAGACCCGCACTCTGGCCGGGCTGGGCGCCGAGCCCACCGCCGACCGGCGGGTGGTGGCGGCCGACCTGCGCGAGGACTGGCCCGCCGCGCTGCGCGCCGCCGGCTTCGACCCGGCGCGGCCGACCGCGTGGAGCGCCGAAGGCCTGCTCGGCTACCTGCCGCCCGAGGCGCAGGACCGGCTGCTCGACACCGTCACCGAACTCAGCGCGCCGGGCAGCCGGGTGGCCACCGAGAACCGGCCCAACCCGCGACCGGGCGACGAGGCCAGGACGAAGGAAGGCCTGGATCGGCTCTCCGGACGCTGGCGCGGGCAGGGCTTCGACACGGACATGGCGAGGCTGCGCTATTTCGGTGAACGCAACGAAGCGGCGCCCTACCTGGCCGCCCACGGCTGGGAGCTGACCGGGAGCACCGTCCGGGAGCTGCTCGCGGCCCACGGTCTCGCGCCCCTGGGGGACGACGACCTGCGCATGGGCGACGTGCGTTACGTCAGCGGCGTCCTCCCCCCGGTGCCGCGCCCGGCTTGACAGCGGGGCCGCCCGTCTCGCACTATGCGAACAAGTGTTCGATGATTGTTCTGGGTTCGCCTGTGGCTTCCTCACGCGGGTGTCTCCGGTACGAGTACGTGGTGCTGGAGGTGAGCGGCGGTGGCGGTGCCGGAGGCGCTCACGGCCATCCCCGGGGTTCGCACGGCCGCGCAGCTGCGTGAGCCGGACGCGGGGCCGGGGGAACTGCTGGCGGTGCTGCCCGAGCTGGCCCGCCTGCTCCCCGGCGGCGGGCTGCGGCGCGGCAGCACGATCGCGGTGCGCGGAGGGACGTCGCTGGTACTGGCCCTCCTCGCGGCGGCGACCCGCAACGGTTCCTGGGCTGCGGTGACCGGCCTGCCGGAGCTGGGCCTGGCCGCGGCCGCGGAACTCGGCGTCGACCTGGAGCGCCTCGCGCTGGTGCCGGACCCGGGCGCGGAGCTGGTGGCGGTGTTGTCGGCGTTGGTCGACGGCTTCGACGTGGTGGTCCTCGGCCCGGCACCGGTGCAGCCCCAGACGGCCCGCCGGCTGGCGGGCCGGGTCCGCAACCGGGGAACGGTCCTGCTGACGGCGGGACCGTGGCCGGGAGCGGACCTGGAGCTGAGGGTGTCGGGCCGCCGCTGGCACGGCCTGACGCAGGACGGCCACGGCCACCTCCGCGCCCGCGACGTGGTGGCGACAAGCCGTGGCCGCGGCGCGGCGGCGCGCCCGTCATCGGTGGGGTTGCTGCTCCCGGGCCCGGACGGAGCGGTGGCCGGAGGCGGCCTCCCCGGGCGGCGCCTGGTCGAGGTGGCCGGGTGAACTCGGCGGTGCGGCCGGGCGTTTCGGGCCGGGTTTCGGGCCGCTCGGGGTGCGGGATGAGGGCGGTGCCGAGGCTGTTGGTGCCGGCGGGGTGGGTGGTCGGCTGGTGCCGGGGGCCGATCGGTGCTGGTGCCGGTGGGGTTGGTGGTCGGTCGGTGCTGCCGGCGGGCCGGGGCCGGGGGATGAGTGCTGCGCCGAGGTTGTTCGCCGGGGCTGGTTGGCGGATGAGTGCTGCGCCGAGGTTGTTCGCCGGGGCTGGTTGGCGGATGAGGGCGGTGCCGAGGTTGTTCGCCGGGCTGGTTGGCGGATGAGGGCGATGCCGAGGCTGTTGGTGCCGGCCGGGTCGGTGGTCGGCTGGTGCCGGCGGCCGGTCGGTGCTGGTGCCGGTGGGGTTTGTGGTCGGTCGGTGCCGGCGGTGGGCCGGGGTCGGCGGATGAGGGCTGCGCCGAGGTCGTTCGCCGGGCTGGTTGCGGGATGAGGGGCGCGTCGAGACTGTTGGTGCCGGTGGGGTTGGTGGTCGGCTGGTGCTGGCGGCCGGTCGGTGCTGGTGCCGGTGGAGTTGGTGGTCGGTCGGTGCTGCCGGCGGGCCAGGGCCGCGGGATGAGCGCTGCGCCGAGGTCGTTCGCCGGGCTGGTTGGCGGATGAGCGATGCGCCACGGTTGCTCGTGCTGTGGTGCCCGGACTGGCCGGTCGCCGCCGCCGGGGCCGCTGCCGGGATTCCGCCCACCTCGGCCGCCGCCGTTTTCTCCGCCAACCGGGTCGTGGCCTGCTCCGCTTCCGCGCGGCACCACGGCGTCGGGCGGGGGATGCGGCGCCGGGACGCCCAGTCCCGGTGTCCGGGACTCGTCGTGCACCAGCACGATCCCGATCGGGATGCCCGGCTGTTCGAACCCGTGGCCGCCGCCGTCGAAGGGCAGGCCGTCGGGGTGGAAGTCGTCCGGCCCGGGCTGGTCGCCGTGCCCGTCGACGGGGCCGCCGGGTACTTCGGCGGGGAGGCCGCCCTCGCCGAGCTGCTCATCGACGAAGTGGCCGCGCGAGCCGGGGTCGAATGCCAGGTCGGGGTGGCCGACGGGCTGTTCGCCGCCACCCTCGCCGCCCGCCGGTCGGCGCTCGTTCCGCGTGGGCGGGCGAAAGAGTTCCTCGCGCCGCTCTCGATCGCCGAGCTGAACCAGCCGGGTGACGACCGCGGGGAGCTCGTCGACCTGCTCAAGCGGCTCGGCCTGCGCACCCTCGGCGCGTTCGCCGCGCTGGCCGAACGCGACGTCGCCGGCCGCTTCCCGAAGGACGCCCTCACCGCCCACCGGCTCGCCCGGGGGCTCTCCGAACGCCCGCCGCTGCGCCGCGCCCTTCCGCCGGACCTGGCGGTCACCGAAACCTTCGAAGAGCCTCTGCGAAGAATCGACGAAGCCGCCTTCGTCGCGAAGACCCTCGGCGAGCGCTTCTTCGCCGGGCTCGCGAACCACGGCCTCGCCTGCACGCGCCTGGCCATCGTCGCCGTCACCGAAGCCGGTGAAGAACGCGTACGCGTCTGGCGCTGCGCCGAGCCCCTCACCGCCCGCTCGACGGCCGATCGCGTGCGGTGGCAGTGCGAAGGCTGGCTCACCGCGCGGGACCGGCCCACCGCCGGCATCGTCCGGCTGCGCCTCGACCCCGAAGAGGTCGTCGGCGGCCAAGCGCTGCAGCTGCAGCTCGGCTCGGTGGGCCGCGACGCCGACGCCGCCGAACGCGCCGGCCGCGCCCTGGTCCGCATCCAGGGCCTGCTGGGCCCGGACGCGGTCGTCACCCCGCTGCTGGACGGCGGCCGCGGCCCGGCCGAACGCGTCCGGCTCATCCCGTGGGGCGAGCCGCGCCGTCCCCTGGCCGCGGACCGGCCGTGGCCGGGCCGGCTGCCCGCGCCCTCACCGACGGTGGTGCCGCCCCGCCCGGTGCCGGCCGAGGTACTCGACGCGGTCGGCGACGTCGTCCGCTGCACCACGCGCGGCGAACTCGGCTACCCGCCGTCGACGGTCGCCGTCGACGGGGGACCGCCGCGCCGGGTCATCGGCTCGGCGGGCCCGTGGGTCGTGCACCCGGCCCTGCCCGGCCGCCGAGGCGAGCGGCCCCTCGCCCGCATCCAGGTGGTCCTGGAGGGCGCCTCCGCGGAAGACGGCGACATCGCGCTCCTGCTCAGAGCCACCGTCGGTGATACTCCACAGTGGACCGTCGAGGGCTGCTACGACTAGTGGCGGGGACTGTCCGCGCGGTGTCAGGGCCGTGTCAGGCGGGGCGGCGACAGTAACCGCATGACCGAGAACAGCACCTCCACCACCACCACCACCACCTCCTCCGACTGGACCGGCATGGTGCCGGTGGACGACACGGCACTGGCCGTCACCGACACCGGCGGCCCCGGCATCCCCGTGGTCTACCTCAACGGCCAGTTCGCCACCCAGGGCTACTGGCGCCGCGTCCTCGCCGAGCTCGGGCCGGAGTTCCGGCACATCACCTACGACGAGCGGGCCCGCGGCAAGTCCCGGCGCTCGGCCGACTACTCGTTCGAGGCCGCGGTCCGCGACGTCGACGCCGTGCTCGCCGCCCGGGGCGTGGAGCGGGCGCTGGTGGTGGGCTGGTCCTACGGCGCGGTCGTCGCGGCGCACTGGGCCGAGCGGAACCCGCAGCGAGCCATCGGCGCGGTCCTGGTCGACGGCGCGTACCCGCACGACTGGCTCGACGACGCCATGGAGCAGCGGATCCGCAAGCTGTTCAAGCGGATGAGCTGGTTCCTGCCGCTGCTGCGCCCGACCGGGCTGGCCCCGCGGATGACCGCGGCCCAGCAGGCGGAGAGCAACATCGAACTCGGCAAGCTCTCCCGCGAGCGCGAGCTGGGTCCGGTGCTGGACGGCCTCACGGTCCCCGTGCGGTACGTGATCGCGTCCGGGACGTCCTTCGGCAGCAAGGGCGACGAGCAGGAGCGGATTCGCGCCGCCCTCGACGCCGTGGTCGCCCGGAAGGCCACCATCACCAGCGAGAAGGTCGCCTCCAACCACGGGGCCATCCTGCGCAAGGACTTCCGTGCCGTCGCCGGCGCGGTCCGCGGTCTCGCGAACGCGTGACGCACAGCCGGGCGGACCGGAGCGTCACCCGGCCGCCGCCTCCAGCGCGGCCTGCACCTGTTCGGCGCGCTCCGGCAGACCGACGGCTTGCCACAGCCCGACCGCCAGGCCCAGGTGGTGCCGGGCCGCGGCCGCGTCGCCGAGTTCGCTTTCGAGCTCGCCGAGCTGCTGCCAGCACGCCGCCTCGTTGCTGCGGTCGCCGTTGACGCGGAACACGTACGCCGCGCGCTGGAGGGCCGACTCCGCCCGGGGACGGTCACCGAGCTCGGCGTAGATCGCGCCGAGCCGCTGGTCGGTGTAGGCGCCGCACCGGGCGTCGCTGATTTCGTTGAAGACCGTCAGCGCTTCGGTGAGGTCGCGCAGCGCGGCCGGGGTGTCGCCGATCCCCAAGTGGTAGCGGCTGAGCGTGCGGAGGATCACCGCCTGCCGGTGCCGGTCGCGGAGGAGGCGCGCGATCCGCAGGCCGTCCTCGATCCACCGGCCGGCGTCGTCGGCGCCCTGCTCGAAGCCGATGATGCCGATGGCCGTCCGGATCTGCGCTTCCGCCTGCCGGTGCCCGGCGGCCACGAGGTGGGTCAACGCCTCCTTGTCGACGGTCAGCGCCGCGTCGAGTTCGCCGCGGACGCGGTGCACGGTGCCCAGGCTCGCCAGCGCGAGTCCTTCGCCGCGGCGATCGCCGATGTCCTGGTACAGCTTCGCGCACCGGCGCAGGTCGTGGCGGGCTTCGGCCATTTCGTCGAGGTAGATGTGCACCTGGCCGAGTCCTTGCAGCAACGCCGCTTCACCGTGGGTGTTGCCGGCCGCGGCGGCGGCTTCCAAGGCGATCCGGTGGCTGCGGTTCCAGTCCTGGTAGAGGCTGCGGTGGTCGTAGTACGGCACCGCGGCGATCGCCAGCTCCCAGGCCAGTTCGTCCAGCTCCCATTCGGCCGCGAGTTCGATCGCCCGCAGCAACGTCCCGCGCTCGGCGTCGAACCAGGCGATGGGATCGACGACCGTGTGGTCCGGGGTCCAGCGCGGTGCGCGGCCCGGCGTCGGCCGGAACAGGCTGGGGGAGCACAGGTCGCGGGCTTGCTCGGCGAGGGCGAGCCAGGCGGAGAGGACCCGCTCCACCGCGGCCCGGCGTTCCTCGGCCGGGTAGCAGTCCTGCGCGCCTTCCGACGCGTAGGCCCGCAACAGGTCGTGCAGCCGGTACCGCGGCTGGCCGGCGCGGTCGGTCGTCACCAGGCGCACGAGGTAGGCGTCGACGAGCGCGTCCAGCACGTCGTCTCCGGCCGGGCGGCCGAGGAGCGGGCCGATCACCCACGCGGGGAGCGTTTCCGCGCCCAGCAGTCCCAGCAGCCGGAACGCCCGGACGGCTTCTTCGGGGAGCAGGCGCAGGCTCAGGTCGAAGTTGGCCCGCACGTCGAGGTCGCCGACCCGCAGCTCGCGCAGCCGCCGGGACTCGTCCTCCAGGCGGTCGCGCAGCACCTGCAGGGTCCACGCCCGCCGGCTGGCGAGCTTCGCCCCGGTGATCCGGATGGCCAGCGGAAGACGTCCGCACAGCCGGACGATCGCGTCGGCCGCCTCCGGTTCCCGCTCGACGCGCTCCGCCCCGGCGATGCGGGCCAGCAGGCTCCGCGCGTCTTCGGCGGACAGCACGTCCAGCTCGACGTGCTCGGCACCGGCCAGGTCCGCCAGCCGCTGCCGGCTCGTGACCACCACCGCGCAGCCGCCGGACGGCGGCAGCAGCGGCCGCACCTGCTGGGCGCCGGCGGCGTCGTCGAGCAGCACCAGCATGCGGCGATCGGCCAGCCGTGACCGGTAGAGGGCGGCTCGTTCGTGCAGGCCGGGCGGCATGACCGCGTCCGTGACGCCGAGCGCGCGCAGCAGCTCCGCCAGCATCATCGCCGGGTCCCGCGGCACGGTGGCGGTGCCGGCGAGGTCGAGGTAGAGCTGGCCGTCGGGGAACGCCTCCCGTGCGTCGCGGAGCGCCCGGACGGCGAGCGCCGACTTCCCGGTCCCCGGCGCGCCGGCGACGACCACCACCCGGCGCTGGGTCAGCAGGTCCAGCAGCTCGCCCAGTGGTCCGGCGCGGCCGGTGAAGTCCGGGATGTCCGCGGGCAGCTGGGCGATCGGCCGCTGCTCCCCCGCCGGGGTGACCAGCTCGAGCGCGGGGTCCGCGCGCAGGATCTGCGCTTGCACGCGCTGGAGGCCGTGCCCGGGGTTGGCGCCGAGCTCCTCGGCCAGCAGGCGCTGGATGTCGTGGAACACGGCGAGCGCGTCGCCTTGGCGGCCGCTGCGGTAGAGCGCGATCATCAGCAGCTCGCGCGCGCGTTCGCGGAACGGGTGCTCGTCGGCGAGCCGGGACAGCTCGGGGATGGCCAGCGCGGGCTCCCCGCGCAGCAGGTCGAGCTCGGCGAGGTCTTCCAGGGCGCCGAGGCGGTACTCGTCCAGCCGGGCGCGTTCGGTGGCGGCCGCGGGGGTGTCGAGGTCGCCGAAGGCGGGCCCGCGCCACAGCGTCATCGCCTCGGAGAGGTGCCGCCGGGCGGCAATCAGGTCGCCATCGCCGCGGGTTTCACGCGCCCAGGCGAGCCGGGACGCGAATTGCGTGCTGTCGAGCTGGTCGGGGGCCACCCGCAGCAGGTACCCGGTGCCCACCGTCTGCAGGGAGCCGTCGTCGAGCGCCAGCGACCGGCGCACCTCGCCGACGTACTTCTGGACGAGGTTCACCGCACTCCTCGGCGGCCCGTCGTCCCAGGCGCCCTCGATGATCTGCTCGCGGTCCACCCGCTGGTTCGCGTGCAGCAGCAGCACCCCGAGCACCCGCAGGCACTTGCCGGAACCCACTTCGACCGGAGCCGTACCACGCCAGGCCGTGACCGGCCCGAGCACGCCGAATCGAACATCAGGCATGTCAATGCCCCCTCCCGTGGCCGAGAGTACCTCCGACCGGCCACGTTCCGTAAGACTGCAGTGCGATTGCAGTGAACGCTGTCAGGCTCCCGTCGCCGACCGGCCATGTGTCGGCGAGAGGGGATCCGAGATGGGAACCAGCACGAAGGTGCGCCGCCGCGGTTCAGGCCCCCGGGTGAAGGCGGTCGCCGCAGTGGCCGCCGCCGCGCCGGGCAGCGGGACCCGGTCCGATGTGTCGCTGTCGACGGACAAGCCGGGCGGGATCCAGCACGTGATCATCGAGCTGACCGACGTGGCGCACGGCAACAAGGCCTCCGGCGACTGCTGGAAGAGCGAATCGCTGTGCCGCAGCCGGCCCTGACGGCCGGCGCGGAGGAACGGTCTTGACCACCCGGCGCCGGACCGCGGCCGTGCTCGTCGCCGCGCTGCTGAGCGCCGCGGCGGTGGTGACGACCGCGCCGCCCGCCGTCGCGCTGACGACCTCGTACCCCCCGGCCGGGGGGTACGAGGTCGTCACCGTCGTCAGGTGGGCGTTCATCAGGGTGGTCGACGCCGACTTCCACCAGCGGCTGAAGGTGGTACGGCTGACCCGTGCGTTCGAAGTCCGGCGCCCGGCTGTGACCGACACGACTCCGGTCCGTCCACAGTTGACACCGGCCGCACCCCCGCCGCAGGATCGGACCGCGGTATTCGTCCCTGTGTTCGAACAGTAGTCGCTGGCTTCCCCACAGCGAAATCGGTGGGAGCTGGCGTTGGCGTTCAACAACCCGAGCGTGCCTTGGTCCGAAGTGGAGCGGATCGCCTCCGGGCGGCCGCCCGTGCCCGGGGACGGCAACGACGCCCCGGCGTGGTCGCGCAAGCGGGAAGGCTATGCCGGGGCGCCCGAAGACCTGCGGAACCGGCGCGGGCGGGACGACGGCGGTGACCGGATCCGGGCGCCCTACGCCGAGCTGCACGTCCACTCCAACTTCAGCTTCCTCGACGGTGCCTCGCACCCGGAGACCCTCGTCGAGGAGGCCGCGCGGCTCGAACTCGACGCGCTCGTCCTCACCGACCACGACGGCATGTACGGTGCCGTGCGGTTCAACGACGCCGCGCGGGAGCTCGGGGTGCGGGTCGGGTTCGGTGCCGAACTTTCCCTCGGGTTGCCGGCTCCGCAGGCCGGTGTGCCCGATCCGGCCGGGTCGCATCTGCTGGTGATCGCCCGGCAGCAGACCGGTTACCACCGGCTGTGCCGCGTCATCTCCCGCGCCCAGCTCGCCGGTGGGGAGAAGGGACGGCCCCTCTACGACTTCGACGAACTGGCCGATGAGCTGGCCGGGCACGTCGTCGTCCTCACCGGCTGCCGCAAGGGGGCCGTCCGGCAGGCGCTCGCGCACCGGGGCCCGGCCGCCGCGCGTGCCGAGCTGGGGCGGCTCGTGGACCGGTTCGGGCGGTCGCACGTCGCCGTCGAGCTGATCGACCACGGGCAGCCCCGCGACGACACCGCCAACGACCTCCTCGCCGCGATGGCCGGCGAGCTCCGGCTGCCGACGGTCGTGTCCAACAACGTGCACTACGCCCGTCCCGAAGACGCCGTCGTGGCGGACGTGGTCGCCGCGGTCCGGGCCCGGCGGCCGGCCGAGGACCTCGAAGGGTGGCGGCCGCCGTCGGGGCAGGCGTTCCTGCGGTCCGGGATGGAACAGCGGCGCCGGTTCGAACGCCGCTACCCCGGCGCGGTCGGCCGGGCCGCCGTCCTGGGCGTCGAAGTGGCGTTCGACCTCAACCTCGTCGCACCGGACCTGCCGCCGTTCCCGGTCCCGGCCGGGCACGACGAGATGTCGTTCCTGACCGAGCTGACCCGCCACGGCGCGGCGAAGCGCTACGGGCCACGGGAGGAAAACCCGAAGGCCTACGCCCAGCTCGACCACGAACTCGCCGTCATCGAAAAGCTCGGGTTCCCCGGCTACTTCCTCGTCGTCTGGGACATCGTCCGGTTCTGCCGGGAATCCGGCATCCTCTGCCAGGGCCGGGGTTCGGCCGCGAACTCCGCGGTCTGCTACGCGCTGGAGATCTGCCACGCCGACCCGGTGAAGTGGAACCTGCTGTTCGAGCGGTTCCTCGCGCCGGAGCGGGACGGGCCGCCGGACATCGACGTCGACATCGAGTCCGGCCGCCGCGAGGAAGCGATCCAGTACGTCTACGAAAAGCACGGCCGGTTCCACGCCGCGCAGGTCGCCAACGTCATCACCTACCGGGCGCCGTCGGCGATCCGCGACGCCGCGAAGGCGCTCGGCCACAGCCCCGGGCAGCAGGACGCCTACGGCAAGCTCGTGGACCGCTGGGGTGGGGTCGCCGCCACGAAACGGCAGGCGGCCGGGTCGATCCCGGACGACGTCCTCGACCTGGCGGCGCGGATCGAGGACTTCCCGCGCCACCTCGGCATCCACTCCGGCGGCATGGTGCTCTCGAAGCAGCCGGTGTCCGAAGTGGTCCCGGTCGAGTGGGCGACCATGAAGGACCGCAGCGTCCTGCAGTGGGACAAGGACGACTGCGCCGCCGTCGGGCTGGTCAAGTTCGACCTGCTCGGCCTCGGCATGCTTTCGGCGCTGCACCACATGATCGACCTCGTCGCCGAGCACCATGGTTCCACTGTGGACATCGGGAAGCTGGACCTCGCCGACCCGGCGGTCTACGACATGCTGTGCGAAGCGGACGCCGTCGGTGTGTTCCAGGTGGAATCGCGCGCGCAGCTGGCGACCCTGCCGCGGTTGCGGCCGCGGAAGTTCTACGACCTCGTCGTCGAAGTCGCCCTCATCCGGCCCGGCCCGATCCAGGGCGGCTCGGTGCACCCCTACATCCGGCGCCGCCGCGGCGACGAAGAATGGGAACACGCGCACCCGCTGCTGGCCGCGTCCCTGGACCGCACCCTCGGGGTGCCGCTGTTCCAGGAGCAGGTGATGCAGATGGCGGTCGACGTCGCGAGCTTCACCCCGGCCGAAGCCGACCAGCTGCGCCGCGCCATGGGCGCCAAGCGGTCCAGCGCCAAGATGAAGGCGCTGATGGCGCGGTTCTTCCGGGGCTGTGCGGCCAACGGTCTCGACCGCGAGCTCGCCACCCGGATCTTCGAGCAGATCCACGCCTTTTCCGGGTACGGCTTCCCCGAAGCGCACTCGATGTCCTTCGCGCTGCTGGTGTACGCGTCCGCGTGGTTCAAGCGCTACTACCCGGCCGCGTTCTGCGCCGGGCTGCTGCGCGCCCAGCCGATGGGGTTCTACAGCCCGCAGTCCCTGGTCGCCGACGCCCGCCGCCACGGCGTGCGCATCCGCGAGCCCGACATCAACGCGAGCCTCGCCGGCGCCACCCTCGAACCGGACGCCGGGAGCACCGGCGGCGTCGCGCTCCGGCTCGGTCTCGCCGCGGTCCGCCACCTCGGCGAAGACCTCGCCGAGGAGATCGTCGCCGAACGCGCGGCCCACGGCCCGTACCGGAGCATCGGCGACCTGACCCGCCGGGTGCGGCTGAAGAAGAACGCCGCCGAAGCGCTGGCCACGGCGGGCGCGTTCAGCGGGTTCGGCGGCGACCGGCGCCAGGACCTGTGGGCCGCCGGTGCGGCCGCGGCGACCCGGCCGGGGCACCTGCCCGGCCTCGCGCCGGGCCTCGACGCGCCCGCGCTGCCCGGGATGACCCGGCTGGAGGTGACTGCGGCGGACCTGTGGGCCACGAGCGTCTCCCCGGACAGCCACCCGGTGGAGTACCTGCGCGAGCTCCTCGACCGGCGCGGCGCGATCACCGTCGCGGAGCTGATGCGGACCGGGGACGGAACGCGCGTGTGGGTCGGCGGCGCGGTCACCCACCGGCAACGTCCGGCGACCGCCGGCGGGATCACGTTCCTCAACCTCGAAGACGAGACGGGCATGGCCAACGTCCTCGTCTCGCCCGGCCTCTGGCAGCGCTGGCGGCTCGTCGCCCACACCAGCGCGGCACTGCTCGTCCGCGGGCTGGTCCAAGCGGGCGAAGGCGTCGTCACGCTCGTCGCCGACCGCATCGAAAACCTCGATCTTTCGATGCGGACCGGACCCTCGCGCGACTTCCGTTGACTTCGGGCCCCCTCGGTGGTTCTCTCGCTGAGAGCGCTCCCAGTCATCCGTTCGTGCCCGACGAGTGAGGATGGACCTTCATGACAGCTCGACGTCTGCGCTGGGCAGCGTGGCCGGTGATCGCCGTGCTCGCCGGGGCGGTGCCGGCCGCCGGCACCGCCGGGGCGGCGACCACGCCCGCGGCGACCGTCACCGTCAACGCCCGAGCCGGGCTGGCCACCGTGCCGGACACCGGGATCGGCATCAACCACGCGGTCTGGGACAGCCAGCTGGGGACCGACGAGGTGGCCGACCTGTTCGGCGCCGCCGGTGTCCGCACGATGCGGTACCCCGGTGGTTCCTACGGCGACATCTACCACTGGAAGGACAACACCGCGCCGGGCGGGTACGTGGCGCCGAACACCGATTTCGACACCTTCATGGGCGGGGTGCGCCGAGCCGGCGCCCAGCCGATCATCATCGCCAACTACGGCACCGGCACGCCCGAGGAAGCCGCGGACTGGGTGCGGTACGCCAACGTGACCAAGGGTTACGGCGTCAAGTACTGGGAAATCGGCAACGAGCTGTACGGCAACGGGCACTACGGGGCGAACTGGGAAGCCGACAACCACGCCGACAAGAGCCCTGCCGCCTACGCCAACGGAGTGGTCGCCTACGCCGACGCCATGAAGGCCGCCGATCCGGGCGTCAAGATCGGCGCCGTGCTGACGACCCCGGCGAACTGGCCGGACGGCATCGTCGGCTCGGGGGACACGGCCACCTGGAACCAGACCGTGCTGTCGATCGCCGGCCCGCACATCGACTTCGTCATCCTGCACTGGTACCCCAGCGGCTCGACGGCGTCGGAAGCCCTCGCCAAGCCGGAGCAGATCACCGACATGATCTACCTGGCGCGCGACCAGATCACGCGGTACGCGGGCGCGAACTCCGGCCGGATCGGCATCTCGATGACCGAAACGAACACGCCGGTCGGCATGGACACCCAGCCCGGCGCCCTGTTCGCCGCCGACACCTACAGCTCGCTGCTGGAGAACGGTGTGTTCACCGTCGACTGGTGGGACACGCACAACGGCGGGACGAAACTGTCCACTGTGGCCGGTTACCCGGACTACGGCGACTCCGGCCTGCTCTCCAGCGCGACCTGCCTCGAGGGCGGCGCCTGCGAGCCCGCGCTCAACACGCCGTTCGCGCCCTACTACGGCCTGAAGATGCTGAGCACCTTCGCGCACCCCGGCGACCAGTACGTCCGGGCCGCCGCGGACGACCCGCTCGTCGGCGCGCACGCCGTCCGGCGGCCGAACGGCGACCTCGCCGTGCTGCTGCTCAACAAGGACCCCGACCAGGCCAGGACGGTGACCCTGGACTACGCGGGCTACACGCCGGCCGCGGCCGCGCCTCAGGTGTTCACCTTGACCAACGGCGCGACGGCGATCAGCAGCGCCACGGCCGGGACGAGCACTTCCCAGACGCTGCCGCCGTATTCGCTCACCACCGTGGTGCTGCACCCGGCGGCCGCCGCGTCCGGCGGACCCGGGACGCCCGGGCAGCCGGCCGGGACGGCGACCGACCGGACCGCGACGATCAGCTGGCCCGCAGCCGCGCCCGGCGCCCACCCGATCGCGAAGTACGAGGTTTACCGGCAGGTCGGCACCACCAGTGAACAGTGGGGCGAGACGACCGGGACGTCGCTCGACGTCGGGAACCTCGTGCCGGGCAGCCGGCACACGGTCAACGTCCTGGCGCGCGACACGGCCGGGAACGTGTCCGCGGCCTCCCCGCCGCTGACGCTCACGACCGGCGCGCCGTCGGCGAGCAGCTGCACGGTCCGGATGACCGACGTGACCGACTGGGCGAGCGGCTTCGTCGGCGGCATCCACGTCACCGCCACCGGCGTGGTGGGGGACTGGACCCTGACGTTCGGCTGGCCGACCGCGCGGCAGCGGCTCACCGGCGGCTGGAGCGGCACCTGGGCCCAGAACGGCACGACGGTGACGGTCTCGTCATCGGCCCCACCGGCGGCGGGGGTGGACGTCGGGTTCACCGCCGATTACAGCGGGCCGAACATCCTGCCGACGGCGTTCACCCTCAACGGTGTGCTCTGCGCGGTGGGCTGAGTGAGGGAGCCTTCCTCCTCATCGGCTGAAGAGGCCGGTGAGGAGGAAGGGCACGCCGAACAGGCCGTCGGCCGGTTCGCCGTTCATGGCGCGCAGTTCGACTTCGGTGTAGCTGCCGAACAGCCGGCGCAGGTCGTCCGGGTCGTAGGCGAGACCGCCGTGAAGGCTGCCGTCGCGGTAGAGCTGGGCGTCAGGGATCTCGACGCCCGAGTTCGCGTCGCCGGTGCCCGCGGCGAAGCAGGTGAGGCCGAAGTGGCCGCCCGGCGCGAGCCGGCGGTCGAGGAGGGCCAGGTAGCTGATCCGCCGGTGCGGGGCCAGGTGGTGCAGACAGCCGGAGTCGTAGACGAGGTCGTAGGTTTCGTGCGGCAGCTCCACCGCGAAGATGTCCGCGCAGTGGAAGCGGACGCCGGGGGTTTCGCCCGCGCGTTCCCGCGCCCAGGCGATCGCGGTGGGCGAGAGGTCGATGGCGTCCACTTCGTAGCCTGCGGCCGCGAGCCGGAGTGCGTTGCGGCCTGGCCCGCAGCCGAGTTCTAAGGCGCGGCCGCCGCGGAGAGGGCCGTCGCGGAGCCAGCCGTCGAGGTTTTCGTCGGGGAGACTGACGAAGAACGGGACGGGCCGGTCGCGGTCGGTGTAGAAGCGGTCCCACCAGTCCGAGGTGGAGCGGTCGTCGAACAGGCCGTCGAGCAGGCGCAGCAGGTCGTCGACGGAGCGGACGCCCCGGTTCACCGGCCGCTCTCGACGCGCTCGCGCACGGCTCGCAGCTCCTCGCCGACGACCGCCATCTGCGCGTCGACCGCCGACGGGTCGGTGCCGTCGGGGAAGAACAGGCTGAAGATCAGTTCGGCGCCGGTCAGGTTCGGCACGACGCGGGTGAACAGGCCGAGGTTCGGGGCGTCGGCGCTGACGACGTCGACGACGCCGTGCTCGGCCGCGACCCGCACGGCGACCCGCTGCGGGCCGCTTTCGGTGTGGACGCGCCAGATGTCGTCGTGGTCGTGGTCGACCGCGGTGGCGAAGCCAGGCGCCCAGTCAGGGAGGTGACGAGGATCGGCCAGGTATTCGACGACCCGCTCCGGCGGGGTGGCGATGGAGATGGAACGGGTTTCGGCGCGTCCGAGAGTCGTGGGTGTCATGGCGAAAACGATACGCACCTGCGTACGATCTGTCCACGCGTAAAATCCCGCCGGTGAACGAGGACGACGATCTCGGAGCCCTCTGCGCCGGGGCGGGCCGCAGCCTGGCCGAAGCCGAGCGGCCGGTGCTCGAGCGGCACGGCCTCTCGATGTGGCAGTACGTGGTGCTGTCGGCGCTGGCCGCCGGGGCGGCGCCGAGCCAGCTGGTGCTGGCCCAGCAGATCCACTACGACAAGACCCGGTTGATCGCCCTGCTCGACGCGCTCGAAGCGGGGGGACTGGTGGCCCGTCAGCCGGACCCGGCCGACCGCCGCGCGCGGGTGGTCCGGCTGACGCCGGAGGGGATCCGGCGGTACGCGGCGGTCCGGGCCGGGATCCGCGAGGTGGAGGAGCGGAAGCTGGCCGGTCTGGCCCCGGAAGCCCGGCGGGTGCTGCGGTCGGCCTTAGCCCACCTGGCCAACTCGCCCTGACGACAGCGGCTGCCGGGCAGCAACCACCGCTCATGTCGGCCTGGCCGGCGATCGCAGGGGCGAGGACCGGTGATCGCCGGGGCGAGAAACTGGCGGAGCACGTGGCAAGGTCCCCACGGGGCCGGGGCTGAGCAGCCCCCGATTTCCACGCTAGCGGAGGGCACTGACAAAACCGGCGCCCTCCGCAAGGGCTGTCCACAGGCCACGCGCGAACTGACGGCCGGCAACGCAAGCCGACCAACGACGTCACCAGACCTCCCCCGCCCCTCATCCCAGCCTTCTCTTCAGTCGACGATCGGGTTTGTCAAGGCACGCTTTCCCGCCTTGACAAACCCGATCGGCGGCTGAAACTCCAACCGGAGGGGCGGGGGAGGTCGGACCCGCCCTGCCGCGGCAGAACCCGTAGTAGAAGCCACGGCAGAACCCCGCGGTGCCGCTCTACCGCGGTAAAAGACAAAAGCTGTCCTCGCCGGACGGGCAGGCTCCGGGATGGCCACCCGTCGCCGCTGCCCCCTCGCTTTCTCGAGGTGGGCCGCGCGGTGGTCATCCCGTCGCCTGATTGAGGCCTATCACTTTGAGCCGGGCCCGCAAGCTTCCGCTTTCCCCGCACGCTGCACTGTGGGTTGCGGGCCCGGCTCAAAGTGATTTTCGGGCCTCAGGCGACGGGATGACCACCGTGCTCCTTTGTTGTCAGGACAGGGGGCGCCGCTTGGTCTCACTACCTGCGGATCAGCTCATCCGCCACCCACTGCGCCACCCCCTCGGGGTACGGATTCCCCAGCCCGAGCACGAAGTGCCCGAACCCGGCGTCCGCCGCCTCGGCGATCTTTGCCCGGGTTGTCTCCGGGTGCTCGTAATCCACCGGGAGGAAGATCGATCGGGTGATCTCCGCCGGGTCGCGGCCGATCTCTGCGCAGTACTTGTCCAGCAACCGGCTCCGGGCGGCCAGGTCCGCTATGTCGCCGCCGCCCGGGATGTTCCACAGGTTTGCGTGCTCCGCCACCACGCGCAGGGTGGCGCTCGCCCGGCCGCCGATCATGATCGGTGGGTGTGGGCTCTGCACTGGGCGCGGATTGCCGAATGCTCCGGTCAGCCGGACGTGCTCACCTTCGAAGTCGAACGGCTCCGGTGAAGTCCACAAGCGACGGATGACCGTGCACGCCTCGGCCAGGGCCGCCACGGCGTCCTCTTGACTGTGGTACGGCAGGCCGTGCGCGTCGTACTCCCGCCGGGCCAGCGGGTGGCTCGGCCGGGAGCCCGCGCCGATGCCGAAGTCGAGCCGGCCGCCGGAAACGATGTCGACCGTCGTGGCGATCTTCGCCAGCAGCGCCGGTGGGCGGAACCGGTTGCTGGTGACCAGCAGGCCGATGCGCAGCCGCGACGTCTGGGCCGCCAGCGCCGAAAGCAGCGTCCAGCCCTCGAAGATCGGGCCGTCCGGGTCGCCGCCGATCGGCATCAGGTGGTCGAACAGCCACGCGTGCTCGATCTCCGGCACCGTGTCCGCTTCGCGCCAGACGCGCAGGATCTCGTCGTACCCCACCTGCATCGGTGCGGTCAGGATGCCGAACCTCATCGGCGCCGCCGCAGCGACGGGTCGAGCAGGGCCGGCGGGGTGTCGAACTTCTCGCCCGGGGCCAGGTCGGTGCCCGGGGCGACGACCGCGTCGATCTCGTCCAGGACGTCGGCGGGCAGCACGGTGTCGGCGGCTTCGAGCTGCGAGCGCAGATGGTCCAGGGTGCGCGGGCCGATGAGCGCGCTCGTCACGCCGGGGTGCGCGGTGACGAAGCCGAGCGCGAGCTGGATCAAGGTGAGCCCGGCCTGTTCGGCGAGCTTGGCCAGCTTCTCGACGGCGTCGAGCCGGGCCCGGTTGGCGGGAACGTCGAGGTCGAAGCGCTCCGGCAGGACCGCCGCGCGGCTGGTGGTGATCTCCCGGCCCGCGCGGACCGCGCCCGACAGCCAGCCCGACGCCAGCGGGCTCCACGCCAGCACGCCCATGCCGTACTCCTCGGTCACCGGCAGCACGTGGGCTTCGATGCCGCGCTGCAGGATCGAGTAGCTCGGCTGCTCGGTGACGTACCGGCCGAGGTGGTGCTCGCGGGCGGCCCACTGCGCCTGGACGATGCGGTACGCGGGGAACGTCGACGACCCGAAGTACCGGATCTTGCCCGCGCGCTGCAGGTCGGTCAGCGCGGAAAGCGCTTCCTCATCACTCGTGGCCGGGTCCCAGCGGTGGAGCTGGTAGAGGTCGACGTGGTCGACGTCGAGGCGGCGCAGGCTGTCCTCGAGTGCGCGGACCAGCCAGCGGCGCGAGTTGCCGCGGTGGTTGCGCTCTTCGCCCATCGGCATGGTCGCCTTCGTGGCCAGCACGAGGTCGTCGCGGCGGCCGGCGATCGCCCGGCCGACGATCGTCTCCGACTCGCCCTGGCCGTACATGTCGGCGGTGTCGACGAGGTTGATGCCGGCTTCGAGCGCGGCGTCGACGATGGCCGTCGCCTCGTCCTGGGTGACGCGCCCGATGGCGCCGAAGTTCATCGCGCCGAGCGCGAGGGTGCTGACTTGGACGCCGGTGCGGCCCAAGGTGCGGTACTGCATGGGGGGTGCCTCCGTGGCATGATGAGCAAACGGAACGTTGCTCCGCTAACGATACGGAACTCTGTTCCGCTTAGCAAGGGAGGGGTCGGTGGACGAGCGCAAGCCCAAGCGGGCGGATGCCCGGCGCAACGAAAAGGCACTGCTGGACGCGGCGGCGGCGGTCTTCGTCGCGTCGGGCGTGGACGCGCCGGTGCGGGACATCGCGGCGAAGGCCGGCGTCGGGATGGGCACCATCTACCGCCACTTCCCGACCCGGGCGGACCTCGTCATCGCGGTCTTCCGGCACCAGGTGGACGCCTGCACGGAGGCGGGGCCGGCCCTGCTGGCCGCGAACGACTCGCCGTACGCCGCGCTGGCGCAGTGGATCGACCTGTTCGTCGACTTCCTGGTGACCAAGCACGGGCTCGCCGGTGCCCTCCAGTCGGACAGTGCCGGCTTCGAGTCGCTGCACGCGTACTTCCTCGACCGGCTCGTGCCGGTGTGCGCCGAGCTGCTCGACGCCGCCGCCGCGGCCGGCGAGATCCGGGCGGCGGTGGCGCCCCTGGACCTCATGCGCGGGGTCGGCAACCTCTGCATCGGAGCGGACGACCCCCGGTACGACGCGCGCCGGATGGTGAAAGTCCTCGTCGCCGGGCTGCGGTGCGCGACCATGGGGACATGACGGCGTGGCGGGAGTGCGAAGCGGCGGAGCCGGAGTTCGCGCGGCGGGTGCGGGCCCTGTTCGACGCCCACAAGCACAAGACGATCGCGACCCTGCGGGCCGACGGCTCGCCGCGGATCTCGGGCATCGAAACGGTCTTCGAGGACGGTGAGCTGGTCTTCGGGTCGATGCCGAACGCGCGCAAGGGCGCGGACCTGCGGCGGGATCCGCGGTTCGCGCTGCACAGCGCGACGGTCGACCCGGTGGACGGCGAAGAGGCGCGGTGGCCGGGGGAGGCGAAGATCGCCGGGCGGGCGCGCACCGAGGACGGCGAGCGGTTCGTGGCCGACGTCGCCGAGGTCGTGCACACCCACCTGAACGAGGCGGCGACGCTGCTGGTGGTCGAGTGGTGGACGCCCGGCGGCGGCCTGCGCAGGGTCGAGCGCGAATAACTCACCTCTGCCCCTGTGAGGCTGTGGGCGCTCCTGTAGTTAAGTCAACTGCTTGACTTAATTGCGGATCGTCGCCATGCTCGGACAGGGGACATTCACCAACGAGAGGCCCGTGATGACGCCAAGCCACACCGACCCGTTGCCGCGTTTCCCGTTCGAGGCCGCCACCGCGCTGGCGCCGCCGGCCGAGTGGGCCGAGTTCCGGGCGAAGTGCCCGGTCGCCCGCGTCGCGCTGGCCAGCGGGGACGAGGCCGCCCTGATCACCCGCTACGACGACGTCAAGAGCGTCCTGTCCGACCCGCGGTTCACCCGGCCGACGCCGGCGGACAACGCGGCCCGCGTCGCCGACACCGAATCGGGCGGGGTGTTCAACAGCGAGATGGCGTCCGTGCTCCCGCAGCACGGCGAAGACCACCTGACGTGGCGGCGCCTGATCGGCAAGTGGTTCACCGCCAAGCGGATGAACGCGCTGCGACCCGGCATGGCGGCGATGGCCGAGCAGCTCATCGACGAGATGGTCGCGAAGGGTGCGCCCGGCGACCTCAAGGCCGGCCTCGCCTTCCCGCTGCCGGTCTGGGTCATCTGCGACATGCTCGGCGTGCCCGACACCGACCGCGACCGGTTCGCCCACTGGTCCGACGTCATGCTCAGCATGACCCGCTACACGCAGGCGGAGTTCGACGCGGCGCAGGCGGAGTTCGGCCGGTACATGGGCGGGCACCTCGCGGCCAAGCGGGCCGAGCCGGGCGAGGACATCCTCAGCGCGCTGATCGCCGACGGCGCCGGCTGGTCCGACGCGAAGCTGGCCGCCACCGGCATCGGCCTGCTCATCGCCGGCCACGAGACCACCGCGAACATGATCGCGAAGATGACGGCGATGCTGCTCGCCGACCGGAGCCGGTGGGAGCAGCTGCTGGCCGATCCTTCGCTGGTGCGCACGGCGGTCGAGGAAGCCCTGCGGGCGGACGCCAACGCGGGCGTGGGCATGCAGCGCTACCTCACCGAGGAGTTCGAGGTCGGCGGCACGGTGCTGCCGGCCGGGACCACCGCGATGTGCAGCATGGCCGCGGCCAACCGCGACGAGGACGCCTTCGAGAACGCCGCCGAACTGGACCTGACCCGCAGCCCGAACCCGCACCTGGCCTTCGGCGCCGGCGCGCACGCGTGCCTCGGGCAGCCGCTGGCCCGCACCGAGCTGCAGGTCGTGCTGGAAGTGCTGCTGCGCAAGCTGCCGTCGCTGGAGCTCGCGGTCCCGGCGGACGAGCTGCGGCGGGTCGAGGGGCTCGCGGTCGGCGGGCTGCGGGAACTGCCCGTCCGCTGGTGACGGACCGCGCGCAGGCGACGCGGGAGCGGCTCCTCGTGGCGGCGGAACGCCTCTACGCCGAACACGGCGTGCCGGCCGTGTCCAACCGGCAGATCGGCGAGGCGGCCGGGCAGGGGAACAACACGGCCGTCGGCTACCACTTCGGCACCCGGACCGAGCTGGTGCGGGCCATCGTCCGCAAGCACACCGGGCCGATCGAGCGGCTGCGTGGTCGCCGGCTGGACGAGGGCGGCCACGCCGGGCTGCGGGACTGGCTCGGGTGCCTGGTGCACCCCACCACCGAGCACCTGGCCGAGCTGGGCGCGCCCACCTGGTTCGCCCGGTTCGCCGCCCAGGTGATGACCGAGCCGTCACTGCGCACGGTCGCCATCGAGGAGACGCTGACGTCCCCGTCGCTGGCGCGGACCCTCGCGGGCCTCTACCGGTGCCTGCCCGGCCTGCCCGCCGAAGTCCGCGCCGAACGCAACGACATCACCCGCCTCGTGCTGATGAACGCGATGGCCGAGCGCGAACGCGCCCTCGCCGACGGCGTGGGCACCCCGAGGGCCGGCTGGCGCGACACCGCCACCGCTCTCACCGACGTACTGGCCGGGCTGTGGCTCGCGCCGGTCACCAAGTAACTCCCGAGGAAAGGAACCGCCATGAAGGTCACCGTGGACGAAGCCAAGTGCTGCGGGGCAGGCACCTGCGTCATGCTCGCCCCGGACGTGTTCGACCAGCGCGACGACGACGGCATCGTCATCCTGCTCGACGAGCACCCCGGCGAAGCGCTGCACGGAGTCGTGCGCGAGGCGGCGAGCGTGTGCCCCGGTGTGGCGATTTCGGTCAGCGAGCAGGGATGATCGGCGACGTCCTGGTCGTCGGGGCCTCGGCCGCCGGGCTCGCGACCGTGGAAGCTTTGCGCCGCAAGGGTTACGGGGGCCGCGTGACGGTACTGGGCGCCGAGGCCCACCTGCCGTACGACCGGCCGCCGCTGTCCAAGCAGGTCCTCGGCGGGAGCTGGACGCCCGCGCAGGCGCAGCTGCGGACGCCGGAGGCGCTGTCGGCATTGGCCGCCGAGTTCGTGCTCGGCGACCCGGCGGTGCGGCTGGACGCGGGTGCGCGGACCGTCCACACGGCGACCGGGCGCACCCTGACGGCGGACGCGGTCGTGCTCGCCACCGGGCTGCGGCCGCGCACCCTGCCCGGGCAGGACGGCCTCGGCGGCGTCCACGTGCTGCGCACCCTCGACGACACGCTGGCCCTGCGCGCGGACCTCGCGCCGGGCAAGCGTGTGGTGGTCGTCGGGGACGGCGTGCTCGGCGCGGAGATCGCCGCGACCGTGTGCGCGGCGGGCGTGCCGGTCACCCTCGCGGGCCCGCAGCCCGCGCCGCTGGCCTCCCAGTTCGGTCCCCTCGCCGCGGGCCTGCTCGCCGAACTGCACGCCACGCGCGGTGTCGAGCTGCGGCTCGGCTCCGCGGTCACCGGGCTCGCCGCGGACGACGGCCGGGTCACCGGGGTGCGGCTGGCGTCCGGCGACGTGCTGCCCGCCGACGTCGTCGTGGTCGCCTTCGGGGCCGCGCCGGCGACGGACTGGCTGGCGGGCAGCGGGGTGCTGTGCGACAACGGCGTCGTGTGCGACTCCCGCTGCCGGGCGGCGGACGGGATCTACGCGGCGGGTGACGTCGCCCGCTGGCACCACGAGGGGCTCGACGCGCTGCTGCGGCTGGAAAACCGGACCAACGCCACCGAGCAGGCGGTCGCCGTCGCGGGGAACGTCCTCGGCGAAGACCGCCCGTACACGCCGGTGCCCTACTTCTGGACCAACCAGTTCGACGCCCGGATCCACGTGCACGGGACGTTGTCCGCGGACGCCGAAGTGTCCGTTGTGGAGGGTGAGCCGCGCGCGGGCCGGTTCGTGGCGCAGTACCGCCGCGGGGATGCCGTCACCGGCGTGCTCGGCTGGAACATGCCCAAGCAGGCACGGTTGCGCCGCCAGGACATCGCCGGCGCGGTCCTCGCCGGGCGGCCCTAGGGCCTGTATCGAAGTCGTCTCGAGCTGGTTGAGCTGGGAGTTGGCGCTGTTGGGCGTGTCGGTGGTCGACATAGGTGAGGTCTCCGGTAGTTGGTTCGTCGACCAAGAAGAACCTGAACACCGGAGACCTCGTGGACACCCTAGCGGTGGCGGGGCGGTTCGACCTGACCGACGAGCAGTGGGCAGCGCTGGAGCCGTTGCTGCCTATGCCGTCGCGGCCGGGTCGGCCGTCGTTGTGGAGCAGACGGCAGTTGATCGACGGGATCCGGTGGCGGGTGCGCACCGGAGCGCCATGGCGGGACATGCCGGAGGGATACGGGTCCTGGGCAGCTGTTTATGGGTTGTTCCGGCGCTGGCAACGCGCGGGTGTCTGGCAGCGGATTCTGGCCGCGTTGCAGGCTCTGGCCGAGGCCGAGGGACGGATCACGTGGGATGTCAGCGTGGATTCCACGATCGCGCGGGCGCATCAGCATGCCGCAGGTGCGCGGAAAAGGGGGATCTGCAGGCTGAGCCGCCGGGCGGAACCACTGTTGAGCCGGAGGATCACGCGTTGGGGCGGTCCCGCGGTGGGTTGACCACGAAGGTTCATCTGGGGTGTGAGCAGGGGCAGAAGCCGTTGTCGATCGTGCTGACCGCGGGGCAGCGCGGTGACAGCCCGCAGTTCATTCCGGTCCTGGCCGGGATCCGGGTGCCCCGGCCCAGTGGTGGGCGGCCGCGGACGCGTCCGGATCGGGTGCTGGCGGACAAGGCTTACACCTCGAAGGCCAACCGGGCTCACCTGCGCGGTCGCGGGATCAAGGCGACCATCCCGAGTAAGGCTGATCAGGACGCGCACCGCAAGGCCAAGGGGGCGAAGGGCGGCCGGCCACCGGCCTTCGACCCCGAGATCTACAAGCAGCGGCACGCGGTGGAGTGCGGCATCAACCGGCTCAAACGCCACCGTGGGGTGGCTACCCGATACGACAAACTGGCCGTCCGCTATGAGGCCACCGTCCAGATCGCCGCGATCAACGAATGGCTCTGACCGACTTCGATACAGGCCCTAGGGCCTGTATCGCAGTCTTCTCAAGCTGGTTGAGCTGGAGTTGTTGTTGCTAGCGTGTCGGCGGTCGAAATAGGTGAGGTCTCCGGTAGGTGGTTCGTCGACCAAGAAGAACCTGAACGCCACCGGAGACCTCGTGGGCACCTTAGCGGTGACGGGGCGGTTCGACCTGATCGACGAGCAGTGGGCAGCGCTGGAGCCGTTGCTGCCTGAAACGTCACGACCGGGTCGGCCGTCGTTGTGGAACAAGCGGCAGCTGATCGACGGGATCCGGTGGCGGGTGCGCACCGGTGCGCCGTGGCGGGGCATGCCGCCAGGGTATGGGTCCTGGACAGCGGCTTACGGACTGTTCCGGCGCTGGCAACGCGCCGGTGTCTGGCAGCAGGTCCTGACCGCGTTGCAGGCACTGGCCGAGGAGGCGGGGCGGATCACGTGGGATGTCAGCGTGGACTCCACGATCGCCCGGGCGCACCAGCATGCCGCGGGTGCCGGAAAAGGGGGATCTGCAGGCCGAGCCGCCCGGCGGGATCGCCATCGAGCCTGATGATCACGCGTTGGGCCGGTCCCGCGGTGGGTTGACGACGAAACTGTATCTGGGGTGTGAATAGGGCCAGAAGCCGTTGTCGATCGTGCTGACCGCCGGGCAGCGTGGCGACAGCCCGCAGTTCATTCCGGTCCTGGCCGGGATCCGGGTGCCCCGTCTGGCCGGTGGCCGGCCCCGCACCCGTCTTGATCGGGTGCTTGCCGACAAGGCCTACACCTCGAAAGTCAACCGGGCGCACCTGCGCGGTCGCGGGATCAAGGCGACCATCCCGAGCAAGGCCGACCAGGACGCACACCGCAAGGCCAAGGGGTCGAAGGCGGCCGGCCACCGGCCTTCGACCCCGAGATCTACAAGCAACGTCATGCGGTGGAGTGCGGCATCAACCGGCTCAAACGCCACTGCGCTGTGGCCACTCGCTACGACAAGCTCGCCGTCCGCTACGAGGCCACCGTCCAGATCGCCGCGATCAACGAATGGCTCTGACCCAGTTCGATACAGGCCCTAAGCATTTGCTCATGTGACCCAGTCCAAGCGGCGACGCCGATCGGCCGTTCGAGTGGTCTCCCCGTGGGGGATAAACGAAGTCGCCGGGTCAGGCGTGACGTTGATCGCGAACTGGAAGCGAGTCATTTTTTAGGGAGGAAGCAATGAGACGCTCTTTGGTGGTTGTCGTCATCGCACTGCTCGGCGTCATCGGCATCAGCGTGCCGGCCGGCGCGACAGTGGCGACTGCCCAGTCCGCCGTTGCCGACGATCTCTGCAACGGGACCAGCGGCTGCATTACGGTGGATATCTCCTTCTCGAATCGGTCGGCCACCGCCGTGGGAACGGTATTCGACGACAAGAACGCCGGATCGACCACTGCTGTTTTCGATTTCTACACCGCAAACGGCTTCTGGGAAGAGCAGACGCGGACTGCGACGAATAAGCGGATTCCGTTTCACTTCAGCGAAGCCGGGCCAGTGGGCGGGATCAGCTATGTGGTGGTTTACCTGGTCAGCAATGCCACCGGCGAGCCGTCGTCTGATTCCCTTATTTTCATCAAACAGTAGGTAGCGCTTGCCGGGTGACGTGGTGGCGGTCCGATCTGGAGATGTGCCGGATCGGACCGCTGTCGGCCTTGCCGCTGGTGCTGCGGGCCGCTCCGGCGAACCCGCCGTGTGACCCGGGCCAACTGGGACCGGTCCTCGCCTGGCGCGCAAAAAAATCTCCGGGCCGGTTGTGGAGTGCGGCATCAACCGGCTCAAACGCCACCGCGCTGTGGCCACTCGCTACGACAAGCTCGCCGTCCGCTACGAGGCCACCGTCCAGATCGCCGCGATCAACGAATGGCTCTGACCCGCTTCGATACAGGCCCTAGCCGAAACCCCCCATCCGTCGGTTGACGGCGTCCAGCGGTGGCGCAATCCTTGTTCGCGTTAACACCGCGGGAAGGGTGGGCCATGGCGGCGAAGAGAGCGCTTTCCCGGATTCTCGGCGTGCTGGTGGCCGCGGCGCTGCCGCTGGTACCCGCCACGCCCGCCGAGGCGGCCGTGTCCGTGGTCAAGATCGCCGACACCCAGCTCGACGCGAAGGCACTGTACTTCGTCTCCTACGACGGGCTGGTGAACAACGACTCCTTCCAGCAGAGCGGGATCTTCACCTACGCGGGCTACCAGTACGCCGCCTGGTACACCGCGGACCGCAGCGCGGTGGTCGCCCGGCGGGCCGGCGGCGGCGGTGCGTGGCAGACCGTCGCGCTGCCGCACAAGCTGACCGTGGACGACTCGCACAACGTCATCTCGATGGGTGTCTCGGCCGACGACGGCCGGCTGCACGTGGCCATGGACACCCACGGCAACCAGGTCTACTACGTCGAGTCGGTGGCCGGTCTGCTGTCCGCGCCCGCTTCGCACGCCTGGACGTCTTCGGCGTTCGGGGCGGTGCAGCGCACGCTGAACGGCGTCGACCTCGGGGCGATCACGTACCCGCAGTTCGTCGTCACGCCGGAGCGCAAGCTGCAGCTCAGCTACCGGACCGGCGCTTCCGGCAACGGCACCAACGAACTCGCGGAGTACAGCGGGGGCAGCTGGCGCAAGCTCGGGAAGTGGTCGTCGGCGACCGGCTCGTGGACTTCGAACGGCGTCACCAGCACCACGCGCAACATGTACCTGCACGGCCTCACCTACGGGCCCGGCGGGCGGCTGCACGCGACGTTCACCTGGCGCGAAGGCAATTCCGGGGTGCTGTGCAACGCCGGCGGGCTGGCCAACCACGACACCGGCTACGTCTCCAGCGACGACCGGGGCCGGACCTGGCGGAACAACGCCGGCACGGTCGTCGCGACGACGGGCGGCACGCCGGTGGCCGTGTCCTCGCCGGGCACGGTCGTCGACCCGCTCGGCGTCGACCACGCGCTGATGAACCAGGAAAGCCAGGCCGTCGACTCCGCGGGGCAGCCGCACGCCGTGATCAGCTACGTGCCTGGCCGGTTCACCCAGTGCGTCACGAACTACTCCGCCCAGCGCAAGCAGTACGGCCGCACGTTCTTCCTCAGCCGGGCGGCCGACGGCACCTGGACCAAGCGCGAAGTGCCGGTCGCGCCCGAGTCCACCCAGCGCACGAAGCTGGTCTTCGACCGCGCCGACAACGCCTACCTCGTCATGCCGTTCGGCCGGATCGTCGCGGCGACCAAGGCGAGCGGCTGGACCGACTGGAAGACGGTGTACAGCCCGGACCTGCACGCTTTCGGCGAGGTCGACGTCGACGATTCGCGGCTGGCCGCCGACGGCGTGATTTCCGTGATGTACCAGCAGGTTTCGAGCGGGACGACGCCGTCGCCGATCCGGGTGGCCGATTTCCGCCTCGGCTGAGGAACTCACTCCACGGTGACGGACTTGGCCAGGTTGCGCGGCTTGTCGATGTCGTAGCCCAGGGTCAGCGCGGCGTGGTAGGCGAGCAGCTGCAGCGGGATGGTCAGCAGGATCGGGTCGAGCTCCGGCTCGGTCTTGGGCACCACGATCCGCGGGACGTCCAGTTCGCCGAAGTCGACGTCCGCGTGGGTCACCGCCAGCACCGCGCCGCCGCGGGCCTTGATCTGCTGGACCGCGGCCAGGTTGCGCCCGGTCAGCTCGTCCGACGGCACGATCGCGACGGTCGGGAGCGCTTCGTCGATCAGCGCGAGCGGGCCGTGCTTGAGTTCGGAGGTCTGGTACGCCTCGGCGTGGCGGTAGGAGATCTCCTTGAACTTCTGCGCGCCCTCCCGGGCCACCGGGTAGCCGCGAACCCGGCCGACGAAGAACAGGCTCTTCGCGATGGCGACGGTCTTCGCGTGCTCGGCGATCTCCGGCTCGAGGTCCAGGATGGACTTGAGCTGGCCCGGTAGCGCGCGGATCGCGTCGATGATCCGTTGTCCGTCCGCATTGGACAGATCGCGCACCCGGCCCAGGGCCAGGGCGATCAGCGCGAACCCGACGGCCATGTTGGTCAGCGCCTTGGTCGAGGCGACCGCGATCTCCGGGCCGGCGTGCAGGTAGACACCGCCTTCGCAGGCGCGGGCGATCGTCGAGCCGACGACGTTGACCAGGCCGACGACCCGGCCGCCCTTGCGCTTGATCTCCTCGACGGCGAAGGCGGTGTCGATGGTCTCGCCGGACTGGCTGACCGCGATGTAGAGGGTGTCGGCTTCGATGATCGGGTTGCGGTAGCGGAACTCCGACGCGGCTTCGGCGTCGGCCGGGATCCTCGCGAGTTCTTCGATCATCGTCGCGCCGATCTGGCCGACGTAGTAGGCGGAGCCGCAGCCGAGGATCTTCACGCGGGCGAACCCGCGCAGTTCCCGCGGCGTCAGGTTGAGCCCGTCCAGGCGGGCGACGCCGAACCGGTCGTCCAGCCGGCCGCGGATGATCCGCTCGACGGATTCGGGCTGTTCCTGGATCTCCTTGGCCATGTAGTGCGGGTAGCCGCCCAGGTCGAGGTCCTCGGCGTCGATGTCGATCTCGGTGGCGGGCTTGGTGGTGTCGCTCTCGTCGACGGTGAAGGTGCGGTAGCCGGTGGCGAAGACGGTCGCGAACTCGCCGTCGTCGAGGTGCGCGACCTGTGAGGTGTGCCGGACGAGCGCGGCGAGGTCGCTGGCGACGAACATCTCCCGCTCGCCGACGCCGATGATCAGCGGCGAGCCGTTGCGCGCGATGACCAGGCGGTCGGGGTGGGCGCTGTCGGTGACGGCGATCGCGTACGTGCCGGTGATCCGCGAGACCGCCTGCACGACGGCGTCCTCGAGGGTTTCCGCGGTCGCCCGCGCGACCAGGTGGGCGAGGACCTCGGTGTCGGTCTCGGAGGTGAGGGTGACGCCGGCGTCGGCGAGCTGGGCGCGCAGGGCGTCGGCGTTGTCGATGATGCCGTTGTGGACGACGCTGATCCGGCCGTCTTCGGACGTGTGCGGGTGCGCGTTGGCCTCGGACGCGGGCCCGTGCGTGGCCCAGCGCGTGTGCCCGATGCCGGCCTTCCCGGCGAGCCGCTTGGGCAGCGCCGCGGTGAGGTTCCGCACCCGGCCGACGACCCGGTGGACCTGGGTGCCGCCCTTGGCACCGAGGACGGCGATGCCCGCCGAGTCGTAGCCGCGGTACTCCAGCCGCGTCAGGCCCTCGAGCAGGATGGGGGCGGCGTTCTGGCCGCCGATGTAGCCGACGATTCCGCACACGGGCGAACCTTTCTAGCCGTAGACGATGCGGCGCAGCTGCCGCTCGGAGAGGACGGGCGCGGCCACCAGGCGGCCCCGGAGCTCGGCGGCGATCAGCGGGAAGATCTGGGGGTTCTTCCGGCCCTGGGCCTGCAGCTCGGCGTGCCGGCGGCGCACGTAGTCCTCGGTGGGAGTCCGGTAGAAGGCCAGGACGTCGTCGACGACCCGGGCGGCGACCCGGGGCGGCAGCCCCGTGGACGCGGCGACGCGCTCGACGATGTCGGTGTCCTCCACGCGGGCCATCATGCACTGCCGGGAGCCCGAGGCCCAAATTCCTGCCCGAAATCGGGCAAGTCTTAATTGGTTGGACAGTTTCCCCGGCCTCGGGTGAGGGTGGGAGCCGTGCGACAAGACGAGATCTGGGACACCGAAACGGCCGAGCGGTACGACACGCCCGGCCGCGGCATGTTCGCCCCCGAGGTCGTCGGGCCCGCGGTGGAGCGACTGGCCGCGCTGGCCGGCGGCGGGCGGGCACTGGAGTTCGCCATCGGCACCGGCCGCATCGCCGTCCCGCTCGCCGAGCGCGGGGTGTCCGTCACCGGTATCGAGCTGTCGGAGCCGATGCTCGCCCGGCTGCGGCAGAAGGCGACGATTCCGGTCGTCGTCGGGGACATGGCGACGGCTACCGCGCCGGGCCGGTTTTCGCTGGTTTACCTCGTGTACAACACGATCTCGAACCTGCTGACCCAGGACGAGCAGGTGGCGTGCTTCCGCAACGCGGCCCGCCACCTGGACCCGGGCGGCCGGTTCGTGATCGAGCTGGGCGTCCCCGAGCTGCGGCGGCTGCCACCGGGTCAGGACGCCGTGGTGTTCCGCGCCGGCTCCGGGTACGTCGGTGTCGACACCTACGACACCGTGCGCCAGCACCTGGTGTCCCACCACTTCACGTTCGACGAGGGCCGGCAGGCGCGGCTGAGCCGGTGCCCCCAGCGCTACATCTGGCCGGCCGAGCTGGACCTGATGGGCCGGCTGGCCGGGTTCGAGCTGGAGTCACGGCACGCCGACTGGACGGGGACGGAGTTCACGACGGCGTCGGCATCGCACGTTTCGGTGTACCGGCTGCACTGATCACGTCGGCCGGGCCCAGCTCGGCCAGCACCGCCCGGATCGCCGGGCTCGCCTCCGCGCTCCGCCGCCACACCGCGTGCACCTCCCGCTTCGGCGGCCGCCGCAACGGCCGTGCCACCAAGCCGTCCCCCAGCGGCGGCCGGGCCAGCCGCGGGATCAGCGCCACCACCTGTCCCGGAACCACCAGTGACAGCTGCGTCGCGAAGTCGTCCACCGAGTGGCGCACGTCCGGCTCGGTCCGGGCCTGCGCGAACAACCGCCGGAACCACTGGTGGCACACGGTTCCCGGCGGGCTGGTCACCCACGCGTGCCCGGCCAGTGAGGCCTCGTCGAGCGGCGCGTCGAGCCGGGCCAGCGGGTGCGCGCGGCTCATCACCACGTCGCCGAGGTCCGTGTGCACCCAGCGCCGCACCAGCGACGGCGGCAGCGGTGCCGGCGGCAACCCGTCGGCGTCGTGGACGAGCCCCAGGTCCGCCGTCCCCGCGCCGACGCTGTGCAACGCCTCGTCAGGGTCCTGCTCCGTGAGTTCCAGGCGCAGCTCCGGGCACCGCGCCGCCAGCCGGGGCACGACCGGCGCGAGCAGGCCGCGGATGGCCGTCGAAAACGCCACCACCCGCAGCGTGCCGCGCGGTGCCCCCGCCGAAACCGACCGGGCCGCTTCGGCGCAGCGTTCCAGCGCCTGGAACACCTCCGGCGCCGAGTCGGCGATCGCCTGCCCGGCCGTGGTCAGCACCACCCCGCGGCCGGCCGGCGCCAGCACCGGGACCCCGACCTGGCGTTCCAGCCGCTTGAGCTGCTGTGAAACCGCCGACGCGGTGAACCCGAGCTCCTCGGCCGCCCGGGCCAGCGTCCCGAGCGCCGCCACCGCGCGCAACGCCCGCAGCGCGCCCACCTCGATCATGAAGCCAGGCTACGCAATACCGGCAAAAAAGCATCGCTGGACCGCAGCAGTCGCGCTCGGCAGGGTCAGGGCATGACCGAATTCGGCGCCAACCTCGTCGCGATGGTGACTCCCATGCAGCCCGGCGGCGCGCTCTGCGAACCCGGCCTCACCCGGCTCGTCGACCACCTGCTGGCCACCGGGTGCGACGGCCTCGTCGTCGGCGGGACCACCGGCGAGGCCCCCACCCTGTCCGGCGCCGAGTCCGCCGGCCTGGTCCGGGCCGTGGCGGCCCGGACCCGAGGCCGTGCGCGCGTGATCGCCGGCGTCGGCACCCACGACACGGCGACGAGCGTCCGCCGCGCCCGCGAAGCCGAGGCGGCCGGCGCCGACGCGCTGCTGCTCGTCTGCCCCTACTACTCCCGGCCGACGCAGGCCGGCGTGATCGCCCACTGCCGGGCGGTGGCGGACGCCACCGAGCTGCCGGTGATGCTCTACGACGTCCCCGCGCGCACCGGCCTGGCGATGACGCCGGCGACCCTGATCGAGCTGGCCGGCCACCCGCGGATCCGGGCGGTCAAGGACGCCAAGGGCGACCTGGCCGAAGCGATGACGGTCATGTCCCGCACGTCGCTGGCGTACTACTGCGGCATCGACGAGCTGAACCTGCCGTACCTGGCGTGTGGCGCCGCGGGCCTGGTCAGCGTCGTGGGCAACGTGGCCGCCGAGCGCACCGCCGAGCTCATCCGCACCGTCCGCGCCGGCGACCTCGAGCGGGCGCGGGCGATCCACGAGGAGCTGATCCCGTCGACGGACCGCCTGACGCGCTCCGGCACGGGCGCGGCGAACGCCAAAGCCGCCCTGGCGGAACGGGGGATCATCCCGCACGCGAGCGTGCGGCTCCCGCTGGTCGAAGCGAAGACCGCCTGACCAGCCACCCGGACCCCCACAAGAGCCGGTGGCCGTCGGGCTCGAGGTGCTCGAGGTGCTCGAGTCAGTCTCTGAAGGCGTCTTCGGCGCTCGGGTAGGTGGGGAAGAAGTCCCCGAGGCCGATCAGCCCGAACGTCCGGCTCAGCCGGGCGGGGACGGCGGCCAGCGCGACGGCCGCTCCGGCCTCCTCGGCGACGTTGCGGGCCGCGATGAGCGCGGAGATCCCGCTGGAGTCGCAGAACGTCACCCCGGCCAGGTCCACCACCAGCAGCTGACCGGGTCCCAGGACGAGCGCGGCCACGCCGGCGCGCAGGCGCGGTGCGGTGGCCACGTCGAGCTCTCCCTCGACGGTCACCACCGCGCCGGCCCCGGTGGTGCGCGTCGTGACGGAGAACGGGGTGCCGGTCACGATCGATCGCCTCCGGGGAACGGGATGCTCAGCGCCAGCAGCGCCGTGTCGTCCTCGACGCCGTCGCCGAAGCCGGCGAGCAGGCCGGTGACCGCCGCGATCACCGCGGGCGCCGTCGTCGGCGCCAGGCCGGTCAGGTGCTCCTGCAGCTGTTCTTCGCTGTAGCGGACGCGGCCCTGCGTGCGGGCTTCGGTCAGCCCGTCGGTGTACAGCAGGAGGGTGTCGCCGGGGGTCAGGAAGACGTCCACGGCGGCGAAACGCGCGCGGGGCAGCGCGCCCACCAGCTGGCCGCCGGGGACCGGCAGGAACGTCGACGTGCCGTCGGCGCGGATCAGCAGCGCCGGCGGGTGACCGCCGGTGGCCAGGGTGACCGCCGCGCCGCCGTCCCCGGGCCGCAGGTGGCCCTGGATGACGGTGCAGTAGCGCGGGTCCGGGCCGCGGTACTCGTGGTGCAGCACGGTGTTGAGCCGATCCAGCACGATGGCCGGGTCCGGGTCGAGCACCGCGGCGGCGCGCAGCGTGTAGCGCGCCAGCGACGTCACCACGGCCGCGGCGGCGCCCTTGCCGGACACGTCGCCGAGGAAGAAGCCCCACGTGTCGCCGGTCAGCGGGAACAGGTCGTAGAAGTCGCCGCCGACCTCGTCGGCCGACGCCGGGTGGTAGTAGGCCGCGACCTGCACACCGGGTACCTCGGCCAGGGCGGGCGGCAGCAGGGTCTGCTGCAGCGTCCGGGCGAGCCGCTGCACCCGGTCGCGTTCGCGCTCGGCTTCTTCGCGCGCCCGCAGCAGTTCCTGCTCGTAGGCCCGCCGGTCGCGCGCGTCGAAGATCGTGGTGCGGATCAGCTGCGCCTGTCCGTCGGTGCCGGTCTTGACCGTCGAGGTCACCAGCACCGGCAGCCGGGTCCCGTCCGCGGCTTTCAGCTCGAAGGCGACGCCGCCGAGCTCGCCCTGCATGCGCAGGAGCGGCGCGAAGTGCGTCTCGTGGTAGATCCGGCCGCCGACGGTGAGCAGATCGGCGAACCGGCGCCGGCCGACGACGTCGTCGCGTTCGTAGCCGAGCCAGCCGAGCAGCGTCGCGTTGATCTTCGCGATCGTGCCGTCCAGCAGGGTCGAGAGGTACCCGCAGGGGGCGTGCTCGTAGAGGTCTTCCGCGCTGTCCTCCAGCAAAGCCGAGAATTCCGGTGCGGCGCTTTCCTGACCACCCGGGCCGGGGTGGTCTTCGCACATCATGGCCCGCCCACGAACGCCGTGATCGCGGCGGCCGTCGCCTCCGGTGCGCTGAGCTGGGGGCAGTGCCCGGTCGCGTCGAGCGTCACCAGGGTGCTGCCGCTGATCTGCTCGTGGGTGAACCGCCCCACCGCGGGCGGCGCGATGGCGTCGTTCGAGCACTCGAGCACGAGCGTCGGCACGGCGACCTTCGCCAGGTCGGCCCGGTTGTCGGAGAGGAACGTCACCCGGGCGAAGACGCGGGCGATCGCGGGATCGGTGCGGCAGAAGCTGTTCGTCAGCTCCTCGCCCAGCTCCGGCCGGTCCGGGTTGCCCATGATCACCGGCGCCATCGTCGCCGACCAGCCCAGGTAGTTCGACTCGAGTGAGGCGAGCAGCTCGTCGATGTCTTCGCGGCTGAACCCGCCGCGGTAGCCCTCGTCGTCGAGGTAGCAGGGGGACGGCGTGAGCAGCACCAGCTTCGCGAACCGGTCCGGTTCCCGGTTGGCGGCCAGCACCGCGATCATCGCGCTGACCGAGTGGCCCACCAGCACGACGTCCCGCAGGTCCAGCTCGTGGCAGATGGCCAGGACGTCGTCGGCGTAGCCGTCGAGACTGCCGTAGCGCTCGGGCGTCCAGGCGGCCAGGTCCGAGCGCCCGGCGCCGGTGTGGTCGAACAGCACGACCCGGTACCGCCGCGCGAGCTCGGGGACGACGAGGCGCCACAGGTTCTGGTCACAGCCGAAACCGTGGGCGAGCAGGACGGTGGGACCGTCTTCCCGGCCGGTGACGGTCACATTGTTCCTGATGCGCATGCTCACCGCGCACATCCTGCCACCGACCCGGCGGCACCGTGGGCTGAGCGCGGGTTTGCGTCGTCTGCGGCTTCCAGCTCAACGCTGCCGCTGGGCGAAGCCGTCGAGCAGGCAGTCCAGGCCGAGCTCGAACCGGGCGTCCGCCGTCAGGTCCGGCATGTCCGCGAGCCAGGTGGCGAGCGAGTCGTCGGCCATCTCGCCCGCGTACGACCGCAGGTCCTCGGTCGAGCCGATGCCGAACCGCTCGAGCATCACCAGTTCGCGGCTGACGCTCATCGCCGTCCCGGTGACGTAGTTGTCCAGCAGCGAGGCGTACGCGACGGCCGGTGTGAGGCCCGCGCCGTCGAGGACCGTCAGCAGGAAGGCGGCGCGCCGCAGGGTACGGGGGCCGAACGGCGGCCGGCCGTCCACGAGCTCGGCGTACCAGCGGTGCCGGCCGATCATCGCCCACAGGCTGGTGGCGAGCCCGCGCAGGTCGCCGCGCCAGTCGCCGCTCGGGGCGGCGGGCACTTCGACCTCGGCCGACACCTCGTCGAGCATCAGGTCGACCAGGCCGTCCTTGTTCAGGACGTACCGGTACAGCGACATCGGCGCCGACACGCCGAGCGCGTCCGCCACCGCCCGCATGGTCAGGGCGGCGACCCCGCCGGTGTCGGCGACCTCGATGGCCGCGCGCACGACCGACGCGCGGGTCAGCGCGTTCTTCCGGCCCGGGGGCTCCGGCTGGTGCCAGATCAGGCGTGGCATGGGCGGAGTGTACAGCGTACATTCAAGTGTACGACGTACATTCCGGGAGGGCGGATGCAGCTCAGGGGGATCAACTACGACACCGGCTTCGGCGGCGCGGTCGGGGACCGGTCGCGCCGGGACTTCGAGCCCGCGGTCGTGCGGCGGGAACTCGAAATCATCGCGGCGGACCTGCACTGCGATGCGGTCCGGATCAGCGGCGACGATCCGGACCGGCTCGCCGTGGCCGCGCACGCCGCGATCGACGCCGGGCTGCGCGTGTGGTTTTCGCCGTTCCCGATGGACCGCACGCCGCCGCAGCTGCCGCCCTACTTCGCCGAGTGTGCGCGGCGAGCCGAGGAAATCCGGGCGCGGGACCCGGAAACCGTGTTCGTGCTCGGCTGCGAGATGTCCCTGTTCTGCACCGGGTTCGTCCCCGGCGCCTTCCTGCTGGAACGCCTGCGCAACGCGACGGATCCCGCCGCCTGGGCCGGGTTCTCCCGCGAGTGGGATTTCGCCGCGACGCTCCGAGAGCTCGCCGCCGTCGCGCGGCGGCACTTCGGCGGCCGGCTCACCTACGCGGCCGGGGACTGGGAGGAGATCGACTGGGCGGACTTCGACTTCGCCGCCGTCAACCTGTACCGCTCGGCCGCGAACGCCGACGACTTCGCCCGGCACGTGCGGGCCCACCGAAGTCACGGAAAACCCTTGGTCATCACGGAATTCGGCTGCTGCACCCACCGGGGCGCGGGCGACGCGGGCGGGACGGGGTGGACGATCGTCGACTTCGCAGCCGAGCCGCGGGCGCTGAACGGCGACTACGTTCGCGACGAGGCCGGTCAGGCGGCGTACTTCACCGAACTGATGGAGGTCTTCGAGGCCGAGGGCGTGCACGGCGCGTTCTGGTTCACCTTCGCCGGCTACGAATACCCGTCCGGCGCGGGGCCCCGGCGCGATCTCGACCTGGCGAGCTACGGCGTCGTCAAAGTCCTCGACGGGCAGGACGGCACGGCGTACCCGGGCCTGACGTGGGAGCCGAAGGAGGTCTTCCACACCGTCGCGGCCCGGTTCGCCCGGGCCTGATCACCCGAGCGCGTCGTCCCGGGTGGTGGTGACGGCCAGCGCTTCGTGCAGCCCGGTCAGCCGGAGGGTGCGGTTGACGACGCCGTCTTCGGGGGCGACGACCCGGATCCGGGTGCCGGTGCCGGCCTGGCGACGGGCCTCGAGCAGGACCGTGATGCCGATGGACGCGAGGAAGGACACTTCGGACAGGTCGATGACCAGCAGTTCCGGCGCGTCGGCGAGGGCGGTGGTGACGCCGTCGCCGAGCATGGGGGCACTGAGCAAGTCGACCTCGCCCGTCACCGCCAGCACGACCGCGCCGCCGGAGTGGTGGGCCGTCACGCGCAAGAGGTCCTGGGGCCGGATCCGGTTGCTCTCAGCGGTCACGATCACCCCTGGTCTGCATGCGGGATCCCTTCTTCTCCGAGCGGCCGGTCCGCCCCGGATCGGTGGTACCCCGGGTTCGCGACGACGAAACATCGGGTGACAACCCGAACGGGGTCATCCTCGCGGGCGGGCGGTGGTGCCCCCGAGCGGCAGTGCGGGCAACCCGAGCTTGCGGTGGTCCCACGACCGCGTCCGGTCGACGTCGAGGCGGACGGCGACCCGCTTGGTGAGCATGAACTCGACCATCGGCCGGACCTCTTCGCTGTACGGGCCGTTGTACCGCTCCCAGACGTTGACGCCGACCGCCCACAGAGCGTCCGGGTCGTCGACGATCGTGGCCCGGCCTTCGAGGGCGACTCCGCGCAGCGCGTCGTAGGTGTCGCCGGTTTCGATCATCACGGTGACGCGGGCGTCGCGGCGCAGGTTCGCGGCCTTCTGCGACTTGGCCTTGGTTTCGAACCACAGCACGCCGTCGAGCACGGCGTACCACATCGCGACGAGGTGCGGCTGGCCCGACGGGCCGAGGGTGGCGAGCGTGGCGACGCGTTGCTCGTCGAGGAACCGGCTGATCTCGGCCGCGGACATGACGATCTGAGCGCGCTGGTTCACCCGGGCTCCTCGCCGACCGTGCCATTCGCTGAGACACAGTCCAGAATGAGACTATGTCTCAGAGTGAACCGGAAGGCTTGGCCGTCCGCAAGAGGCGGGCGACGAACGCGCGGATCGCCGCGTCGGCCGCCCGGCTGGCCGGTCGCCACGGCGTCGCCGGCACGACGGTGGACCACATCGCGGCGGACGCCGAAGTCGCCCGCGCGACCTTCTTCCGCTACTACGACACCAAGGAAAGCGCGGTCGCGGAGGGGATCACCGGGCCGTGGCTGACGCTGGTGACCGCGGCGATCGCCCGCCAGCCGGCCGAGCTGGCGCCGAAGGAAGCGCTGGTGGCGGCGTTCGGTGAGCTCTCGGCGGAGTTCCCGGCGCACGCGGATTCGATCCGCGAGCTGGCCCGCCTCACCCGGACGTCGGCAACCTTGGCCGCGTGGACGGCCCAGGCTTACCAGCGTTACGAGCGGGCCATCGCGGCGTTGCTGGCCCCCAGGTTCCGAGAGGCGGCGGCGCAGGACCCACGCCCACGCATGCTGGCGGCCTTGGCGATGGCGGCGGTCCGCATCTCACTGGACGACTGGGTCGCGGGCGGCGGAGCGCTACCGGACCTCATCGGCCGCGCGTTGACCGCGATCACGATCGAACCGGAGGGCCGTTGACCGCGAAGCTGGCGCTGAGCTGGCGGGCTGGCGGGCTGGCGGGCTGCTGAGCCGCCGGGCCGCTGGGCTGCCGGGGCGCCGGGCCGCCGAGCCGCTGGCTGCTGGGCCGCCGGGCCGCTGGGCCGCCGAGCCGCTGGGCCGCTAGCTGCCGGGTCGCTGGGCCGCCGAGCCGCTGGCTGCTGGGCCGCTGGGCTGCTGGGGGCCGCCGCGTCGCTGGGCTGCGGCGGCCGTTGACTGCGAAGCTCGGGCAGCCCGGCCGGCCGGGCTGCCGCCAGGCCGCCGAGCCGCACGCCGCGCTGCCGAGCAGCTGCGGCTGTTGACTGCGAAGCTTGCCCCGGCCGGGCCGCTGGGCCGCCGAGTCGTCTGCCGCGCTGCCGCGCTGCCGCGCTGCCGCGCTGCCGCGCTGCCGCGCTGGCCGCCGAGCCGCCTGCCGTGGCGCCGCGCCGCGCCGACCGTTGACTGCGAAGTCGGCCCAGTCGGGGCCGCCGAGCCGCCGAGCCGCCGCGGCCGTTGACCGCGAAGCCCGCGCCGCCCGCCGAGCCGTGGCCGCGTCGCCGAGCAGTCCGGAGGGTCAGCTGAGGGGCTCCGCCCGGTACCGCCCGATCCGATCCGCCAAGGCCCCCACCGCCGCGTCACCGCGATGGGCGCGCAGCAGCCGCTCCAAGGGCGCCAGGCGGTCCTTCGGCCGGACCGAACCCACCTGCCCGGCCAGGATGACCGCCTCCTCGCCGATCCGGGTGGCCTCGGCGAAGTCGCCCCTGAGTGCGTGGTTCTGGGCCAGCATGATCAACGTCAGCGACCGGCTCCTGGCCATGTCCGCGCCGTAGCGGGCCGCCGCCCCGGTCAGCTGGGTGATCGCTTCGCCGCTGTGGCGGGGTGCCACCGCGGTGGCCAGCTCCGTCAGCACCGTGCCGCGCATCGCCGCCATGTCCGGCTCGCCGAAGAACGCCTCCCACGGCCTCGGCTGCGGCCACGAACCCGCCGCCGCGAACGCCGCCTCGGCCTCCGCCAGCCGGGTCAGGGCCGCGCGCTCGTCGCCGCCCATCGCGAACGCCCACGCCTCGTTGGCCACGAGGATCGCCAGGGCGCGGTGGGAATCGGAGCGTTGCGCGGCCGCCCGGCCCCGGGCGAACTCGGCCAGCGCGCCGGCGACGTCGTGGCGGTGCAGGTGCACGCGGCCGAGCCGGTAGCGGATGTTCGCCACCAGGCTGCCGTTCCCTGCCTCCGCCGCGATTTCCGCCGCTCGTGCGAAGCGGCGCCGTGCCGGTTCGTCGTGCCCGATGTCGAATTCCGTCCAGCCCAGCAGGTTGTGCACGTCAGCCAGCACTGTGGACAGCCTGGCCCGCAAGGGATCCGGGACCGCGCCCCAGTGCAGCAGGAGGCTCGCCGTCTTGACCACCCGGACGGCGTCCCGGCAGAACCCGCCGCCCTGCCGGTAATCCAGCGCCCGCAGGACTCCGACAGCCGCTTCCAGCTGGGCGACGTCGGTGTCTTCGATGCTGATCGGAAGCGGAAAGCCATCACCTGTCGTCGTCACCATGACCTCACCTCGCGCAGGGGCGCACGCATGGTCGGGTTACCGGCGCAGGGAGAATACCCAGGAGGGGCCCGGCGGAAACGGCCGTCACCCGTCAGGGGCGCAGGAACCCCGCGAGCGGCAACCGGGCCCGGGTCATCGCCCGTGCGACGAGCGCGGCGAACTGCTCCGCGCCGTACCGGCTGAGGTGGGTCGCGTCGTCGACGCCGTCGTGCGCGAGCGTCAGGTACAGCGGCCAGGACGCGGCTTCGCCCAGGCTTTCCAGCAGCGCCTGGCTGCGCGCGGTCAGGTCGAGCAGCGGGATCTTCTGCTGCCGGGCGACGTCTCGCATGACCGCGGGCAGGTCGACGCCGAGGTTGTTGACGACGAGGCCGAGCGGGGTGAGCTTGCCGTCCGCGCCGAACCGGTGCCGCACCGGGGGTGTGACCATGACCGGCGCCCCGCCCCGCTCCCGGACCCCGGAGATCAGGGTGGCGAGGTTGGCGCGGTAGACGTCTTCGGTCGTCTGCTTGTCGTTGTGCGCCAGCTGGATCAGGACCGTGTCCCCGCACCGGATCATCGGTCGCACCCGGGCGAAGTAGAGCGGGTCCGCGAGGTAGCTGACCGTGCTCGCGCCGGATTGGGCGTAGTTCCGCACGCTCGGGCCGGCGCGGAAGAACTCCGGCAGCGCCTGGGCCCAGCCGTTCTTCGGCAGGTTCGCCCAGTCGGACGCGGTGGAGTCGCTGATGACGAAGACCCGCGGCGCCTTCGGTGCCGGCGTCACGGCGATCCGGACCGGCTGCGGCGCCGGACCGGTGAGGTGCACCTGGAGTCCCGGCGTGCCCGGGCCGTCCTGGCCGCTCGGCATGCCTTCGGGCGTGCGCACCTCGACGGTGACCGAACGCTCGACGCGCTGGCCCGCCCTGGTGGCCACCGGCGCGAGGGCGATCCGCCGGGCTTCGACGTCCAGCCCGGTCGACCCGGCGTCCCGGCCGCCCAGCACCACGTCGATCCGGTAGTCGCCCGCCGGCACGTCGAACGAGCACGAGCCGGTGCACACGGTCCACCGTGGAGCCGCGTCCGCCGGCACCGCGCCGAACGCGAGCAAGACGGCCAGGGCGGGTCCGAGGATCTTCACGGCGCTTCCTCCGGGGCGATGGCGAGCAGGGCGATGGTGGCGAGGTTCCGCTGGGCGAAGTCGTTGGTGGCGAACGTGGCGAAGTCGCCCGCGGGGTTCGTCGTGGTCCGGGTGGGGATCTCGGTCACCGGACCGGCGACGGCGGAACCGGTGACGCGTTCCGCGGGCGGCCACGGCTTGCCCGCCGGGTCGCTGGTGAACTGGTCCCAGCCGCGCTTGCGCAGGCCCGCGTCGCCGAGCTGCTCGCCCGCCCAGGCCGTCACGCGGGAGTAGATCGTCTTGAACAGCCCGGGGTTGAAGTCGCGGCCGTACCGGGCGATCTTCTCGGCCGACGGGGCTTGGGCGTACCGGGCGAAGTCCAGGTAGGTCCGGCGGAACTCCGGGACGTCGACCAGGTCGAGGGCCTCCCAGAGGATCTGCTCGCCGAGGAAGGCCATCGAGAGGTTGTAGCCGCCGTCGAAGTCCCCCTTCTCCAGGTTCACCAGGTGCCCGGTCGCCGGGTCGAAGCCGACCGCGCCGCCCGCCTCGCCGGTGAACAGCCCGGCGGGGAAGGTGGCGATGTCCTTCATGCCGGTGACGATCCGGTCGCGCCAGCGGACGTCGCCGGTGCGTTCCCACTCCGTCAGCCAGTTGCTGACCAGCGCGTACCAGTCCGGACCGATCCGGACGCGGGCGGGCGCCTTCGTCTGCGGCGGCAGGACTTCGCGCAGCGGGTCGACCGTGCGCAGGGTTTCGTCGACCTGCAGCGACGACCGGATCAGCTCGCCCAGCAGCTCGTCGGCGGTGAGGTAGTAGGAAAACCGCTTCGTGAACGACTCGCCGACCCGAGCCTCCTTGGCGCCGTCGCCCCAGTGCACGACGGCGTGGCGCGACCCGAGCCCGGCGAACCGGCCGCTGTGGTGGGTGTCCACTTCGGACACGTGCTGGGTCATGGCGTGCGCCAGCCGGAACGTCCGGGGATCGCCCGAGCGCAAGAAGGCGTACCAGAGCAGGGCGTCCGTGCCGAGCTCGGCGTTGTCCCAGGCGTACCCGCCGACGTCGTAGCGCCATTCGTGGCGGTCCGCGTCGTAGGTGTGCATGACGTCGCCGTAGTGCCAGAACCCGTACCACTCGCGCTCGTCGACCTGGTCGGCGTAGAAGCCGATTTCGCGGGAGATCCCGTCTTCGAGGGCCGCGCGGGCGGGCGTGCTGCGGTCGGGCAGGCTCCAGCGGCCGAACACGCCGGCCGCGTGGTAGGTGCCCGGGTCCGCGACGAGCTGCGGCGGCGCGGTCAGGGTGGCCGACAGCGCGGCGACCGTGTCCCGGGGTGGGGTGGCCGCCAGCGCCCACAGCCGCAGTTCGGTCGAGCGCACCATGCCCTGCGGCGTCGCGAAGCCTTCTTGGACGTCTTCGTAGGACAAATCCAGCCCGTGGGCGACGGTGTCGTAGGTACGCAAGTCCATCGCGGGAGCCAGCGGGGAGTACGACCAGAGCGTCACCGACGCCGTGTCCGTGGCCGCGCCGCGGACGTCCAGCGAGCGCGGGGCGCGCTGCCAGAAGTCACGCAGCCCGAAGCCCAGCCCGCCGGCGGGGCCGCCGACGTAGCCGAAGCCGGAGGCGCGGTCGCCGTGGCCCGCGTGCTTGAGCCAGCTGCCCGCGGCGCTCGTGCGCTTCCACACCGCGAAGTGCCGGGCGGACTCCTGGAACAGCGTGAAGTCGTTCCACAGCGCCAGGTTCTGGTAGCCGTCGCGCACCTGCTGGCCCCACTGCGCGACCGGCGGGGTGGCGGTGCCGTCGGTCTGGGCCTTCCGGACGGCCGTGCCGGGGTCGCGGCGCAGGCCGGTGAGCACCCGGACGGGCTCGCCCCAGACGCCGCCCGCGGCCGTGCCGAAGCGGACGTGCCGGTTGTGCGGCTCGTCGGTCAGCGGAACGGCGAACCGCAGGCCGAGCCCGCGGACGAAGTCGTGGTTTTCGTCGGCGTCCCAGCGGAAACTGTGCACCACGCGCAGGGACTCGTCGCCCGCCCCGAGGTAGACCCGCAGCGTCCACGGCAGGATCGCGCGGGTGCCGCGGCCGCGGTCGCGCCGGTACCGGCCGGTCAGCTTGACCACCGCGCGCACCGGGCCCGCCTGCTCGACCTCGGCGCGTTCGACGATGCCCGTCCAGTCCTCGCGGCGGGGCGCCCGGGTGTCGCCGTCGTCGTCCGGCTGGTCCTGCAGCCGCAGCACGAGCTCGCCGTCGCGGGCGACGACCCGCCCGGCCCGGGAGAGCGACGGCAGCGCGACGGCCCCGGTCGTGGCGAGCTTCAGCTCGACCGTCCCGTTGGCCACGACGATTTCGCGCGGCGACCGGTGCACGGTGACCGGAACCGGTGGCGGCGCGGGTGTCCCGGGTGCCAGTGTGAAGGCGTCCGCGGTGGCGGCCGACGTCACGGCGTGCCCGGTCCACTTGACCGAACCGTCCGGCCAGTACGCCAGCGGCCACGACTGCACCGGAACTCCGCTGCCGTCGCCGGCGTGCAGGGCCAGCGGCACGGTCCTGGACAGCGTGCCCCGTGGCCAGGGGACGCCGAAGGCGCAGCCCACCGGGGCGGCGGGGCGGCCGTCCAGCCAGTGCAGGCGGACTTCGCCGCCGCCGGACGCCGCGGAGGCGGCCGCCGCGGCGGCCGTCGACGGGGTGACGGCGGTGGCGGCCAGGGCCGACACGCCGCCGAGGAAGACTCTGCGGGAAAGGGGGAACTGCGGGGACATCGTCGGCCTCCGGATCAGCTCGTCGCTGCCGCGATGAACCGATTCAAACCAGACGGCCCGGCCGTTGTCAACGAGGGCGACCCGATCAGTCCAGTCCGCGAGTAAGCGCTTTCTCGATCAACCGATCAACGGCGGCAACCGTTCGACCGATTCGAAAGTTTCGGCGCTTTCGGTGCGATCATTGCCGGTTGACGCCGCCCGCGCGCGGACTTACCGTGCTTGAACCGATTCAAGACCGAATTCCGGTGAGCTCGCCCGGGTGGTGGTCTCCAGAAGGGAAATTCGATGAACGGACGGTTCGGGCTGCGCGCCGGCCTGGTGGCGGCCGTGGCGGTCACGCTGGCGGGGCTGATCACGGGGTGTGGCGGCGGCGGTGCCGCGTCGGGGCCCACGACGATCCGCTTCGTCTGGTGGGGCAACGAAGACCGCGCCAAGGTCACCAAGGCCGCCGTGGACCTGTTCATGAAGGACAATCCGGGCATCACGGTCCAGACGGAGTACGCCGCGTACGACGCCTACTTCCAGAAGCTCTCGACCCAGGTCGCCGGCGGCGCGTCACCGGACCTGATCCAGCTGGACCGCGCGACGCTCGGCGAGTACCAGCACCGGCACGTGCTCGAAGACCTGAGCCCGTACGTGGGCAAGGCGGTCGACGTCACCGGGATCGCGCCCGCGCTGCTGGCCGGCGGGAAGATCGAGGGCAAGCAGTACGCCGTGCCCGGCGGCCAGACCACGCAGATGCTCGCCTACGACGCGGGCGTCTTCACCAAGGCGGGCGTCGAGCCGCCGTCCGGGCCCGGCAAGACCTGGACCTGGGCGCAGTTCGGCGAAGGTCTGCGCAAGGTGGCGGCGACCGGCGTGGCCGGGACGACCGACTTCGGCTGGGCCGTCGACTGGTTCGAGGTCTGGCTGCACCAGCACGGCAAGCAGCTCTACACCGACGACGGCAAGCTCGGGTTCACCGCCGCCGAGCTGACGCAGTTCTGGACGCTGACCGGCGACCTGCGCGCGGCCAAGGCCGTCACCGCGCCCGAGGTCACCACGAAGATGGACGGCTCCATGCCGAACTCCGGCCTGGTCACCAAGCGGGCCGGGTCGGAGATCAACTACGACTCCAGCCTCAGCGCCTACCTCTCCAGCTACGGCCCGGGGATCAAGGCGGCGCCGCTGCCCGCGGACGGCACGGTGTCCGGCATGGCCGCGATGCCGCCGGTCACCTTCGCCGTCGCGCAGCGCTCGGCGCACAAGGAGGCCGCCGCCAAGCTGCTGAGCTTCCTGGTCAACAACCCGGAAGCGGGGAAGCTGCTGGGCGTGGCGCGCGGGCTGCCGCCCAACACCGCGATCCGCGAGCAGGTCTGCGGCGCGGCCCAGGCCGCCACGAAGGCGGTGTGCGACTACGAGAAGTCGGTCGCCGACCGGATCGGCCCGGCGACCGGCCTGTGGCCCACCGGGTCCGCGGCGGTGAAGCGCGACTTCCAGCGCGTCTACGACGACGTGATCTTCGGCCGCACGAGCGTCGCCGACGGGGCCGCGCGCGTGGTGCAGACCGCGCAGCAGTCGCTCGGGTCCTGAGGGAGAACGCACGATGACGCAAGCTGTGCTGGACCGGCCGGTGGTGCCGGGCCGGGCCGCGCCCCGCCGCCGGCGCGGCCGGGCCGGCCAGGGCACCGGCTACCTGTTCCTGTCGCCGTGGCTGCTCGGCGTGCTGGTGCTGACCATCGGCCCGATGATCGCGTCGCTGTACCTGTCGTTCACCGACTACGACCTGTTCGACGCGCCGCACTGGGTCGGCCTGGGCAACTACGTCACGATGTTCACCGCCGACGACCGGTTTTGGCACGCCGCCGGCGTCACCGCCCGGTACGTCGGGCTCTCGGTGCCGCTCAAGCTCGGGCTGGCGCTGGCCGTTGCGATGCTGCTGAACCGCGCCCGCCGCGGCGCCGGGCTGTACCGTTCGGCGTTCTACGCGCCCTCGCTGCTCGGCGCGAGCGTGAGCCTCGCCCTGGTGTGGCGCGCGATGTTCTCGACCGGCGGCACGGCGGACCGGGTGCTCGCCGCGTTCGGCCTCGACACGGGCGGTTGGGTCGATCAGCCGCAGTTCGCGCTGCTCGCCGTGATCGCGCTGGCCGTCTGGCAGTTCGGCGCGCCGATGGTCATCTTCCTGGCCGGGCTCAAGCAGATCCCGAAGGAGCTGTACGAGGCGGCGGAGCTCGACGGCGCCGGCGCGGTCCGCCGGTTCCGGTCGGTGACGCTGCCGATGCTGTCGCCGGTGCTGCTGTTCAACCTGGTGCTGGAGACCATCCACGCGTTCCAGTCGTTCACCGGCGCGTTCGTCGTCAGCAGCGGCCGCGGCGGGCCCAGCGACTCGACCCTGCTCTACACCCTCTACCTCTACCAGCGCGGCTTCACGGACTTCCGGATGGGCTTCGCCTCGGCGATGGCCTGGGTGCTGCTGGTGGTGATCGGCGTGCTCACCGCGCTGCTGTTCCGCGGCTCGCGCCGGTGGGTCTTCTACGCGGGGGAGACTCGATGACCCGCCGGTCGTGGGGATGGCACCTGCTGATGGTGCTGATCCTGGTGGTGCTGCTGTACCCGGTCGTATGGCTGGTCTCGGCGTCGTTCAAGCCCGCGGAGGAGGTGCTGGCCGGGCTGTCGCTGCTGCCGTCGCACGCCACCGGGGACAACTACACGCAGGTGTTCGCCGGCGTGGCCGGGTACAGCGTCTGGCACTACTTCGCCAACTCGCTGGTGATCTCGGTCGGCGCGGTGATCGGCAACGTCGTGTCCTGCTCGCTCGCCGCCTACGCGTTCGCCCGGCTGCACTTCCGGGGCCGCGGGCCGATGTTCGGGTTCATGCTCTCCACCATCATGCTGCCGCAGCACGTCGTGCTCATCCCGCAGTACGTGATCTTCCAGAAGCTCGGCATGGTCAACACGTTCTGGCCGCTCGTCCTGCCGAAGTTCCTGGCCACCGACGCGTTCTTCGTCTTCCTGATGGTGCAGTTCATCCGGACGCTGCCCGGCGAACTGGACGAGGCCGCGACGATCGACGGCTGCGGGCCGGTGCGGACGTTCCGGTACGTGATCGCGCCGCTGCTGCGCCCGGCCCTGATCACCACCGCCATCTTCACCTTCATCTGGACCTGGAACGACTTCTTTTCCCAGTTGATCTACCTCAACGACCCCGGCCGGTTCACCCTGCCGCTGGCGCTGCAGATCTTCGTCGACCAGACGAGCCAGTCGGCGTTCGGCCCGATGTTCGCCATGTCGGTGCTCGCGCTGCTGCCGATCGGGCTGTTCTTCTTCGCCTTCCAGCGGTACCTGGTCGAGGGCGTCGCGACGTCGGGGCTGAAGGGATGAAAACGCAGTACCGCTCGCTGACGCTGCTCGCCGAGGTCCTGTTCGTCGGCCTCCTGGTCGGGGTGGCCTCGGTGTTCGTCGTGACGTCCTTGGCCGCGGCGGCCGCCGGTTCGGTCCTGGTCACCGAGGTCGCCGCGGACGCCCGTACACCGGCCGTGCGCCGCTTCGCCCGGCTGTTCCGCACGGCGTTCGCCCACCCCGTGGCGGTGCTGGCCCCGGCGGGTCTGCTGGTCGTCGGGGCCGTCGACGTCGTCGCGGTGCTGGGCGGGCTGCCCGGTGGCCGGGTGTTCGGGGCCGTGCTGGGACTGGTGCTCGCCGCGCTGCTCGCGGCTGGGCTGCGGGGCGCGGCGGCCTGGCGACCGGAGCGGCGCTGGCCGGAGGTGCTGGCGGTGGCCGGCCGGGAAACGGTCTCGGACTGGCGTGGCAGCCTCGGGCTCGTTGCCGCGATCGTCGTCGTGGCCGTCGTGGTGGGGCAGGCGCCGGCCTTCGTGGTCGTCGCTCCGGGCCTGCTCGTGCTGGCCGCGGTCGCGGTCGGCACCCGGGAGCGCCGGTGAAGCCGCCGATCGGCATCCGGGACGTCGCCCTCCGGGCCGAGGTGTCGGTCGGGACGGTGTCCAACGTGCTGAACCGCCCCGACGTGGTCGCCGCCGCCACCCGCGCGCGGGTCCTCGCCGCCATCGACGCGCTGGGCTACGTCCGCAACGAGCCGGCGCGCCAGCTGCGCTCCGGCACCGCCCGCACGATCGGCTTGGTGGTGCTCGACGTGGGCAACCCGTTCTTCACCGACGTCGCCCGCGGCGTCGAAGAGGCGGCGAGCGAGGCCGGGCACGCGGTGATCCTGTGCAACAGCGGCGAATCCGTGGCCAAGGAACGCGGGCACGTCGAGCTGCTGGCTTCGCAGCGGGTGCACGGGGTGCTGATCACGCCGGTCGAGGCCGGGCCGGCACCGGTGCGGTGGCTGCGGGACCGGGGGATTTCGGTGGTCCTGCTCGACCACCCGACGGCGGAGGAGGACCTGTGCTCGGTCGCGGTGGACGACCGCCACGGCGGTGAGCTCGCGGTCACCCACCTGCTGGCCGAGGGGTGCGAGCGGATCGTGATGGTCACCGGCCCGGCGGGCATCCACCAGGCGGCCGAACGCCACCGCGGCGCCCGCGACGCGATCCGCCTGGCGGGCCGGCCGCCGGACGTCCTCGAGGTGCTGCCGGCACCGGCCCTCAACGTGGCGTGTGGCCTGCGGGCCGGCGAGCAGCTGCTGGCCAGGGCGGTGCTGCCGGACGCCGTCTTCTGCGCGAACGACCTGCTGGCCCTGGGCCTGCTCCAGGCCGCGGTGCGGGCGGGCGTGCGGGTGCCGGAGGACCTGGCGATCGTCGGCTACGACGACATCGACTTCGCGGCGGCGGCCGCGGTTCCGCTGACGTCGGTCCGCCAGCCGAGGCACCGGATCGGCCGCACCGCCGCGGCCCTGGTCATCGCCGAATCGCTGTCGCCGGCCGAGCACGAGCACCGGCACGTGGTCTTCACGCCGGAGCTGGTCGTCCGCGAGTCGAGCCGCCGCCCGAGACGGGCGCGGTGGCCGTCCCCGTCGTCGAACAGCTCGAGAACTCGATCAAAGGAGATCGGATGACCGTGTCCCGCACCGGCCGCCTCGCGACGGCGGCCCTGATCCTGGTGCCCCTCGTCCTGCCCGTTCCCACGGCTTCGGCCGCGAACTCACTGAGCATGCTGGGCGCGGACGTCTCGACCGTCCAGCGGGCGCTCGACCTCGGCGCGAAGTACACCGACGCGGCCGGGGTGGCCCGCGATCCCCTCGACATCCTCAAGGGTGCGGGCGCCGATTACGTGCGCCTGCGCGTGTGGAACAACCCGCGCAGCGGCTACAACGACAAGGCCAAGGTGCTGCAGTACGCCCGCGCGGTGAAAGCCAAGGGCCTCAAGCTCCTGGTCGACTTCCACTACTCCGACACGTGGGCCGATCCCGATACGCAGACCAAGCCCGCGGTCTGGGCGTCGCACGGCGTGAGCCGGTTGCAGACCGACGTCTACGACTACACCTACGACGTCTGCTCCGGGCTCAAGGCCCAGGGCACGACCCCGGACAGCGTGCAGATCGGCAACGAAATCAACGTCGGGATGCTGTGGAACGACGGGAAAGTCGTCAACAACGACTTCACCAACCTGAGCCTGCTGCTCAAGGCCGGCTACAACGCCACCAAGGCCTGCAACGGCGGCACCCAGGTCGTCGTCCACACCGCCGACGCCGACAGCGACGCCCACGCCCGCTGGTTCTACGACGGCATCCGGGCCCGAGGCGTCCCGTGGGACATCACCGGCCTGTCCTACTACTGCTACTGGCACGGCACGATGGCGAACATGGCCGGCGTGGTGTCCGACCTGCGGTCCCGGTACGGCAAGCCGGTCGTCCTCGCCGAAACGGCCTACCCGTACACGACGGCCAACGACGACAGCACCCCCAACGTCATCTCGGCCGCGCAGCCGTGCGCCGGGTACCCGGCCACCCCGGCCGGGCAGGCGGCGAACTTCACCGCCGTCCAGGACACCGCCCGCGCCGCCGGCGCGATCGGCGTCTTCTACTGGGAACCCACCTGGTACGCGGTGACCGGCAACGGCTGGGACCCGGCCGACATCGCCGGTTCCGGCAACGGCTGGGAGAACCAGGCCGTCTTCGACCGCTCCGGCCGGTTCAACCCGCAGGTTCGCTGGCGAGCGTGACCGGCCACCGAGAAAACGCTTTCTCGGCCAGCTTAACGGTTAAGCAGGTTGGCCGTTTTCTGTCTCATCACTGGTGTTCCGCCGGTGTCGCGCGTGTTACCGTGGGAGCGCTCCCAGCCTGAAACTTTCCTGTCGAGTCGTTCTCCAGGAGGTCGGTAATGAACTGGCGATTCCTCCGTGCGCTCGTGGCCGGCTTGCTCCTGGCCGCGGCCGCCGTCATGGCGCCCGCCGCGGCCGGGGCGGCCACGCCAACGCGGGTCATGGCGCTGGGCGACTCCATCACCGGGTCGCCCGGCTGCTGGCGCGCGCTGTTGTGGAAGCACCTCCAGGAGACCGGCCACACGGACGTCGACTTCGTCGGCACCCTGCCGCCCCAGGGCTGCGGCTTCACCTACGACGGGGAGAACGAGGGTCACGGCGGGTTCCTGGCGACCGGGATCGCCCGGGACAACCAGCTGCCCGGCTGGCTGTCGGCGACGCACCCGGACATCATCCTGATGCACCTGGGCACCAACGACGTCTGGAGCAACATCCCGGCGAGCACGATCCTCGACGCCTACACCACGCTCCTCGGGCAGATGCGGGCCGCCAACCCGGCGACCAAGCTGGTCGTCGCGAAGATCATCCCGATGAACCCGGCCAACTGCGCTGCCTGCGGCCAGCGGGTGGTCGACCTGAACAACGCCATCCCCGGCTGGGCGCAGGCGCACTCCACGGCCGCGTCGCCGATCACCGTCGTCGACCAGTGGACCGGGTTCGACCCGGCGACGGACACCGGTGACGGCGTCCACCCGAACAACACCACCGGCATCCAGAAGATGGAGAGCCGCTGGTACCCCGCCCTGGTGGCGGCGCTCGGCACCGGCACACCCACCGCGACCGGCCTGCACGTCGACGGCACCCGGATCCTCGAGGCCAACGGCTCGCCGTTCGTGCTGCGCGGGGTGAACCACGCGTACGTCTGGTACCCGGGCCAGAACCGGGCCTTCGCCGACATCAAGTCCTTCGGCGCCAACACGGTCCGGGTCGTCCTCGGCAGCGGGCAGCGGTGGGGGCCGACCCCGGCCGCCGAAGTCACGGGTGTCATCGGGCAGTGCAAGCAGAACCGGCTGATCTGCGTCCTGGAGGTGCACGACACCACCGGGTACGGCGAGCAGAGCGGGGCCGCCACCCTCGACCAGGCGGCCGGTTACTGGATCAGCGTGGCCGATGCGCTGAAGGGCCAGGAGAACTACGTCGTGATCAACCTGGGCAACGAGCCGTTCGGCAACGACCAGCAGGTCAGCGCGACCTGGACGAGCGCGACGAGCAACGCGATCAAGCGGCTGCGGGCCGCCGGGCTGCAGCACCTGCTGATGGCCGACGCGCCGATGTGGGGCCAGGACTGGCAGAACATCATGCGTGACAACGCCCCCGCGGTGTTCTCCGCCGACCCCCAGCACAACACCGTCTTCTCCATCCACATGTACGGCGTCTACGACACCGCGGCCGAGATCAACGCGTACTTCGACGCCTTCCGCACCGCCGGGCTGCCCCTGGTCGTCGGCGAGTTCGGCAACATGCACACCGACGGCAACCCGGACGAGGACACGATCATGGCCCAGGCGCAGGCCCGCGGCCTCGGCTACCTCGGCTGGTCGTGGAGTGGCAACAGCAGCGACGTCGCCTACCTCGACATGACGAACAACTTCGACCCGGCGAGCCTGACGGCGTGGGGTGAGCGGTTCCTCAACGGCGCCAACGGGATCCGGCAGACGTCGAAGGAAGCCACGATCTACGGTGGCGGCCAGGCGGACACCCAGGCCCCGTCCGTCCCGGGCACGCCGGCCGTGTCGGGCGTGACGTCGAGCGGGGCCACGCTGAGCTGGACCGCGTCGACCGACAACGTCGGTGTCACCGGCTACGACGTCCTCCGGGCGCCGGGAGCGAGCGGGGGCACGTTCGCCGTGGTCGGTTCGACCGCGACGACCTCGTACACCGACAGCGGCCTGACGGCTTCGAGCACGTACCGGTACCAGGTGCGGGCGCGGGACGCCGCCGGGAACACCTCGGCCGGCTCCGGGGTCGCGACGGCGACGACGAGCCCGGGCGGCGGTTCCGGCGCGTGCAAGGTGGCCTACGCGTCCTCGAACTGGGGCGGGGGCAACGGGTTCACCGCCAACGTCACCATCACGAACACCGGCACGAGCGCGGTCACCGGCTGGACGCTGGGCTTCACCTTCGCCGGCGGCCAGCAGGTGACCCTGCCCGGCTGGGGTGCCACCTTCGCCCAGGCCGGTGGGGCCGTCACCGCCAAGAACCTGAGCTGGAACGGCACGCTGGCGCCGAACGCCTCGACCGGCATCGGCTTCAACGGCACGTTCACCGGCACCAACCCGGCGCCGTCCGCGTTCACCCTCAACGGCAGCACCTGTTCCATCGGCTGAGACAGTCCATCCAGGACTGTAAACATCCAGGACTGTAAACATCTAGGACAAAGGAGTCCTCGTGTCATTCAGGCAGCGAGCGGTCGTCCTCGCCGGCTTGGCCGCGGCCACCCTGGTTCCCGCACCGGCGGTGGCCGCGGCCGTCCGGGAAGCGCTTCCCGCGCAGTGCTCGGGAAGCGCCCCGATCAAGTGCCACTTCGCCGTCGCCCCGGGGAACTACGACGTGACCGTCGGGCTCGGCAGCGCCACCAGAGCGGCGAACACCTCGATGTCGGCGGAGGCACGACGGCAGGTCCTGACCGCTGTCTCGACGAGCGCGGGCCAGGTCGTCCCCACGACGGTCACGGTCAACGTGCGCAACCCCGAGGGCCAGCCGACCGGCCAGGGCGGCACCGGCACCGCGGGCCTGGACCTCACGTTCGGCGGCAGTGCGCCCGCGATCGGCTCCCTGACCGTGACGGCGGCCCAGGCTCCGCTGGTGACGTACCTGGCCGGCGACTCGACCGTCTGCGACCAGCCGGTGGCGCCCTACACCGGCTGGGGCCAGGTGCTGCCCACCGCCGTCCGGAGCGGGGCCGTGGTCGCGAACTACGGGGACTCCGGCGAGAGCTCGGGCAGCTTCCTGGCCAACAGCGCGCTGTTCCCGCGGATGAAGCCGTTGATCAAGAGCAAGGACCTGGTCCTCATCCAGTTCGGGCACAACGACAAGCAGACGTCGGCGACGGCGTTCCGCGACAACCTCACCAAGCTGGTCAACGGCGTCCGGGAGCGCGGCGGGATCCCGGTCCTGGTGACACCGCCGGTGCGGCGGCTGTTCAGCGGCACCAAGCTGACTCCGACCGCCCTGCACGTCAACGGCGTGGGCGCCGACCTGCCCGCGATCATCCGGGCACTGGGCAAGAGCGCGAACGTCCCGGTGATCGACCTGACGGCCAAGAGCAAGGCCCTGGTCGAATCCCTCGGCCCGTCGGCGTCGCAGCAGATCTACCTCACCCAGGCCACCGACGGCGTCACCGACAACACGCACTTCTCGGCCTACGGCGCGACCCGGATGGCGGGCCTGGTCGTCCAGGGCGTCCGCGAGCAGAACCTCTCGCTCGTCGCCTACCTGCGCTGACCCGGTGCGAACGAGAAAGGGGCAGAGGATGCCGATCGGCACGAGGTCGCGGGCGGTCACGCTCGCGGTGGCGGTCGTGGCCGCGGTGAGCACGGCGGTGCACCCGGCTTCGGCCGCCACCGGCGACGGCTCGCCGTCGGACTCGAACATCCGGTACTTCGGGCGCTGGGACACCCGTTCGGCGGGTGCGTACGTGTCCGAATGGGCCGGGGCGTACGTGGTGGTCGGCTTCACCGGGACGACGGTGAAACTGCGCCAGCGCAACGCCGTCGACCTGTTCACCAGCATCGACGGCGGCGCCTGGGTGTCGCGGACGAACGTCCGCGGCACGCTGGACCTGACGCCGGCCCGGCTGCCGCAGGGCACGCACACGCTGCGGGTGTCCTACCGGCCCGTCGCCGGTTCTTACCACGGTGACGCGGTGTTCCAGGGCGTGGTCCTGGACTCCGGGGCCCGGACCGTGGTGCCGGCCGTGCCGTCGCGGATCATCGAGTTCGTCGGTGATTCGATCACGGTGGGCCAGCGGTCGTCGAAGCAGGCGCTGACCGCGTACGGCTGGCTGACCGGCGAGGAACTGGGCGCCGGGCACACCCAGATCGCCGTCGGCGGCGCCTGCCTGTACCCGGCTCCGGACGGGTGCCTCGGCATGCGGGACCGGTTCCTGAAGACCGGCCTGGCGACCGGCTCGCCGGACTGGGACTTCGCCCGCTACCAGGCCACCGACGTGGTGATCAACCTCGGCACCAACGACCTGTCGCACGGCGTCTCCGGTGCGCAGTTCCAGAGCGCCTACCTGACGCTGCTGCAACGGGTCCGCGCGAAGTACCCGAACGCGGCCATTTACGCGATGGAGAACTTCTACCGGCGCTACGCCACCGAGACGAAAGCCGCGGTGACGACCCGGAACAACGCCGGGGACAGCAAGGTCGAGTTCATCGACACCACGGGCTGGATCGACAAGGCCACCGACACCGCGGACGGCACCCACCCGAACGACGCCGGGCACCGGAAGATCGCGGCCCGGCTCGTCGCCGTCCTCGGGTGATCCTCCGGCAAACACTGCAGAAATGAGGAGTCATGCGTAACTCGGTCAAGCGGCTGGTCCTCGCCGCCGCGGGGGTGCTGGCGGCGGGGCTGGTGCCCGTCCCGGCCGCGGTCGCGGCCACGCCCAAGGTCGACAAGCTGAACCGCGGGGTGGTCAGCGTCCACACCGCCCAGGGCAACACCGTCGGCTGGCGCCTGCTCGCCGACGACCCGGCCGGCGTGGCGTTCAACGTCTACCGCGACGGCACCAAGGTGACCACCGCCCCGGTCGGCGGCCCGACGAGCTTCGTGGACGCGGGCGCCCCGGCGGGGGCCCGGTACACCGTGCGCGCGGTGACCGGCGGGGTCGAGCGGATGTCGGCCTTCGCCGCCGAGGATTCGCTGACGTTGACCAGCGGGGTCGCCGCGAGCACCCGGGACGTCCCGATCCAGCCGCCCGCCGGCGGCACGACCCCGTCCGGGGAGAGCTACACCTACACCGCGAACGACGCCAGTGCCGGTGACCTGGACGGCGACGGCCAGTACGAGCTCGTGCTGAAGTGGGATCCGACCAATTCCAAGGACAATTCGCAGTCCGGCTACACCGGCAACGTCTACGTCGACGCCTACCGGCTCGACGGCACCCGCCTCTGGCGGATCGACCTCGGGCGCAACATCCGCGCCGGCGCGCACTACACGCAGTTCCAGGTCTTCGACTACGACGGCGACGGCAAGGCCGAGGTCGCGATGAAGACCGCGGACGGCACCCGGTCGGGCACCGGCCAGGTCATCGGCAGCGCGAGCGCCGACTACCGCAACTCGAGCGGGTACGTCCTGTCCGGCCCGGAGTTCCTCACCATGTTCAACGGTCAGACCGGCGCCGCGGTGTCCACGGTGAACTACGACCCGCCGCGCGGCACGGTGTCCTCCTGGGGTGACAGCTACGGCAACCGCGTCGACCGGTTCCTGGCCGGGACGGCCTACCTGGACGGCGCCCACCCGAGCCTGATCATGAGCCGCGGCTACTACACCCGGACCGTGATCGCGGCCTGGGACTTCCGCGGCGGCGCGCTGACCGAGCGGTGGAAGTTCGACTCGAACTCGGCCGGGTCGCAGTACGCCGGCCAGGGCGACCACCAGCTGGCCATCGCGGACGCCGACGGCGACGGCCGTGACGAGATCGTCTTCGGCGCCATGGCGATCGACGACAACGGCAGTCCACTGTGGAACACCCGCAACGGCCACGGCGACGCCATGCACGTCGGCGACCTGATCCCGAGCCGCGCGGGCCTGGAAGAGTTCAAAGTGGACGAGGACAAGTCCAAGCCCGCAGCCTGGATGGCCGACGCGAAGACCGGGCAGATCATCTGGCAGAACGCCTCCTGCAACTGCGACAACGGCCGCGGCGTCTCGGACGACATCTACGCCGGCAGCCCCGGCGCCGAGTCGTGGTCGTCCGCGGTGTCCGGGCTGCTGAACACCAGCGGCCAGAACATCGGGCGCAAGCCGTCGTCGACGAACTTCGTCATCTACTGGGACGGTGACGCCCAGCGCGAGCTGCTGGACGGCACCCACATCGACAAGTACGGCACCGGCGGCGACACCCGGCTGCTGACCGGCTCCGGCGTGCACGCGAACAACGGCACCAAGAACACGCCGTCGCTGCAGGCCGACCTGTTCGGCGACTGGCGCGAAGAGGTCGTCTGGCCGACCTCGGACAACCGGGCGCTGCGGATCTACTCGACCACCGACCCGACGAGCATCTCGCACGTGTCCCTGATGCAGGACCGGCAGTACCGGGAGGCCGTGGCGTGGCAGAACACGGCGTACAACCAGCCGCCGCACCCGAGCTTCGCCCTGGCCCGGTGATGGCGGTGTCAACGTTGCGGAAAGCCGTCGCCGGGGTGCTGGCGCTCGTGCTCGCGCCGCTCACCGTCGTGTCCGGCACCGCCGACGCGGGGACCGCCGCGGCGAACCGGTACCGGACGGTCGCGGACTTCGACGCCGGCTGGCTGTTCAACTACGGCGACGCCAGTGGTGCCGGCGGTGCTTCGTACAACGACGGCGGCTGGCGCAAGCTCAGCGTGCCGCACGACTGGAGCATCGAGGGCCGCAACCCACCGGCGAACCCGTTCTCGCAGTCGGCACCGAGCACCGGCCGCGGCGGGTACCTGCCCTCGGGCATCGGCTGGTACCGCAAGCACTTCTCGCTGGCCGGGGTGCCCGCCGGCCGCCGGGTGTCGCTGGAGTTCGACGGCGTGATGGCCAACGCGAGCGTGTACGTCAACGGCACGCTCATCGGCACCCACCCGTACGGGTACACCGGTTTCCGCTACGACATCACGGCGGCGGCAAAGCTTGGCGGCGACAACGTGGTCGCCGTCAAGACCGACACGACGTCGCAACCGGCGTCGCGCTACTACACCGGTGCCGGGATCTACCGTGACGTCCGGCTGATCGCGACCGATCCGGTGCACGTCGGGCAGTGGGCCACCCGCGTCACCACGCCGGACAACAACACCGTGCACGCGGAAACCACGGTGGTCAACCAAGGGGGCGCGGCGGCGAACGTCAGCGTCCAGGGCGTGCTCAGCGACCCGGGCGGGGCCGCGCTGCCCGCCGTGACGACGGTGGCCAAGACCATCGCCGCCGGGGCGTCGGCCACCTTCGCCTACGACGTGCCGGTGAGCAACCCGAAGCTGTGGGACCTGGCGAACCCGAACCTGTACTCGCTGGCCACCACCGTCCTCGCGGGCGGCACCGCGGTGGACGACGACATCACGTCCGTCGGCATCCGCACGCTGGCGTTCAGCCCCTCGAGCGGGATGAGCCTCAACGGCAAGACCGTGAAGTTCCAGGGGGTCGCGCTGCACCAGGACCTCCACGGGCTCGGGATGGCCGCCCCGCAGCGGGCCGTGCAGCGGCGGCTCGCGCAGCTGAAGGCGCTCGGGGTGAACGCGATCCGCACCGCGCACGACCCGCCGAGCCCGGCGTTCCTCGAGCTGACCGACCGGATGGGGTTCCTGGTCCTCGACGAGTTCTTCGACGTCTGGACCCAGCACAAGTACTCCGACGTCGGCGACTACGCGACGTACTTCAACCGGACGGCGTCGTCGCCGACCGGGACGCCCGCGGTGCCCGGCGCGAGCGGCTCGGTGCCCTGGTACCAGGTGGACGCGACCAGCGTGGTCATGCGCGACCGCAACCACCCCAGCGTGGCGATGTGGAGCACCGGCAACGAGATCCGCGACCCGATCGCGACCCGGACGCCGCTGCTCACCCGGATGGTCGCGATCGCCCACGCGCTGGACCCGGGACGTCCGGTGACGCAGGCGCTGTTCCGGCCGAGTGACAGCGGCGACGTCACCGGCGCCACCCGGACGATCGTGGACGTCTTCGGCGGCAACTACCGCCCCGACGAGGTCATCCAGGCCGCGAAGGCGTCTCCGGCGCGGGCCGGGCTCTTCACCGAGATGGGCACCGACACCTCCGCGTGGACGACCGTCCGCAACAACGCCGTGGTCACCGGCCTGTTCCTGTGGACCGGTGTGGCGTACCTCGGGGAGGCCGACGGGCTGTGGCCGCGGGCCGAACCGGACTTCGGCCTGCTGGACGGCGTGGGCACGGTCCGGCCGATCGGGTATTCGTGGCAGCGCACGTGGGGTGCGCCCACGACGTCGCCACCGGCGACCGGCACCACGGCGAACCGCGTGCTGCTGTCGCCGGACCACAGCACCGTGTCCACGGACGTCGACGACGTCTCGTACGTCAAGGCCACCGTGGCCGACGCTTCCGGCCGCGTGGTGACCGGCTCTTCCGCCCCGATCACGTTCAGCGTCAGCGGGCCGGGCGAGCTGGTGGCGGTCGACAGCGGGAGCCCGGTGCAGGAAACCTTCCGCGGCCCGGTGCGGAAGGCCTACCAGGGTGTCGCGTACGGCCTGGTGCGGGCCACCGGCGCGGGCACCATCACGGTGACCGCGAGCTCCGCCGGGCTGACGCTCGGCACGACCACGCTGACCGGCACCACGGCACCGTTCGTGCCGTGTTCCGGCAGCTGCAACTGAAGAAGCCTGGAGTGTGCATGAAAACCGTTGTCCCCTTCGTGTTCTGCACGGTCGCGGTGACCGCCGCCGCGCTCGTCGGCACCCCGGTCGCGGCGAGCAGCCCGGCGGCCGGGAAGACCTACTACGTCGCCCCGGCGGGCAGTGACAGCGCCGCCGGGACCCAAGCCGCGCCCTGGGCGTCGGTCGCGCACGCGCAGGCCGTCGCGCAGGCCGGCGACACGGTGTACCTCCGGGGTGGCACCTACGCCTACTCCCGGGCGAACAAGGCCTGCGCGAGCCAGACCGACCGGGTGGACGCGATCACGCTGAACAAGAGCGGCACTTCCGGTAACCCGATCCGCTACTGGGCCTATCCCGGCGAAACGCCCGTCTTCGACTTCTCCCGGGTCGGCGACGACTGCCGGATCAAGGGCTTCGACGTCACCGGCAACTACATCCATCTCAAGGGGCTGGAGGTCAAGGGCGTCCCCCAGAACAACAACCTCAACCACGAGTCGTGGGGCATCTGGATCTCCGGGAGCGACAACACCTTCGAGGCGCTCAACCTGCACAACAACATGGGACCCGGGCTGTTCATCCAGGACGGCGGCGGCAACCTCGTCCTCAACTCCGATTCCCACGACAACTACGACCCGCGCACCTCGAACGGCGCGGGCGAAAGCGCCGATGGGTTCGGCGCGCACATCTCCGCCGGCCACCCGGGCAACGTCTTCCGCGGCTGCCGCGCGTGGTGGAACTCCGACGACGGGTTCGACCTGATCAACGCGTTCTCGTCGGTGACCATCGAGAACTCCTGGGCCTGGCGCAACGGTTACCTGCCGCAGACCACGACGTCGTCCGGCAACGGCAACGGCTTCAAGATGGGCGGCTACGGCGGGAAGTACGTCACCAACGGCGTCAAGCACTTCCTTCGTGACTCCGTGGCGTTCAACAACAAGGCCGCGGGCGTCTACGCCAACCACCACACGCTGGCCAACGACTACTTCAACAACACCAGCTACAACAACCACCCCGACTACAACATGCTCGGCATCACCTCGAGCGGTGCCGCCACCGGGCTGGGCAACCTCCGGAACAACATCGCCTACGCGGGAACGTTGACGTCGAACATGTCGGGCACGAGCGCTTCGTACAACTCGTGGAACCTGGGCGGCACGCTGTCGGACGCGCAGTTCCGGAGCGTGTCGACGTCCGGCTGGGACGCGCGGCGCCAGGCCGACGGCAGCCTGCCGGTGCTGCCGAACCTCCACCTGGCGGCGGGCAGCTCGCTGATCGACAAGGGCACCAACGTCGGCCTGCCCTACCGCGGCAGCGCCCCTGATCTCGGCGCCTTCGAGTCCTGAACGGACGGATCGGTGGTGACCCCGCCCGGGTCACCACCGACCGGGACCCGCTTGGCCGACGCGGTTTCCGGATTGTCTTTCATGGCTGAGCACCTTCGGCGGAATACGCACTTTTCGATGATTTACGGAAAGCGCTTTCAATTGCTGCGTCGCCGACGCCCGCTCGACGATCCGACGGAGATCAACTAGGCTGGGTGTGCTCTGGGGGACGGCGAGAACGAGGAGCGAGCGTGCCCACATTGACCGAATTGCCCCAGTGGACGATTCGGACCTCCGGTGACCAGGCCACCTTCACGCACGTTCCGGCCGGCCGTGGCCCCGCGGCACCCCGGGGGTGGGCCGGGCGCGGGCTGGCCCTGCGCGAGGAGGACCTCCCCGGCTTCGCCAAGGCGCTCGGCGAGGTGATGAAGCTGCCGACCTACTGGACCGCGCGGGCCCGGGCGGGCCGCTTGACGCTCGAAGGCGAGCCGGCCTGGTCGGAACCCCGGCACGAGCCGGCGGACGGCTACGTCTACGTCTACGTCTCCGGGCCGTGCGAGCCGCCGCGGCCCGAGCCGGGCGGCTCGTTCACCGTGCACCTCGCCGACGTCCGCGCCCTGCGGGTGCGGATCGCCGCCTACCTGCACCAGCGGGAGTGGGGGTTCGCCGCCCGGCCGAGCGGGTAAGCGGGGTGACCACGCGGCCGCCGGCAGGACGGGGGAGACGACCATGGCCATCAGGCTGGGCAGCACGGTGATCAACTGCACCGACCTGGACACCATGACCCGCTTCTGGTGCGCGGCGCTGGGCCTCCGGCCGGCGTCCGAAGACGGCGGCTTCCGGCTGCTGCGCGGCCCGCACGTCAACCTGTCGCTGCAACGGTCCGCGACGCCGGCGTCGGCGCGGGACCAGATGCACCTCGACCTCTACGCGGACGACCTGGGGCACGAGGTCGACCGGCTCATCGGCTTGGGCGCGCGGTTCGTGCGCCACGTCGACGACGACCCGGCCGACGAGTGGGTCGTCCTCGCCGACCCGGAGGACAACCTGTTCTGCGTCTGCGTGAAACCGGCGGCCGAGGTCCGCGACCCCGCGGCGCGGGCGGCAGCGCCGGGAGCCGGTCCGGCGGCGTAGTCTCGGCCCCGTGCCGATGCCGACCGAGCGGGACAGCGCGCGGTCTTCGCCCGCCCGCGACCACGTGTGCCGGGGGTACCGGCGCCGCGACGAGGGTCTGGACCGCGCGCAGAGGTTCCTGGCCGAGGGCCTGCGGCCGGCGAGCGGGCGCTCTACGCCGCCCCGGGTGACGAGGCCGCGCTGACCGGCCAGCTGCGGGGAGACGAGCGCTGCGACGAGGGCCTGGACCGCTGGGCCGTCCAGGTCGCTTCGGTCGACGTGACGTCGCTGATGCGCACGCCGGCCCGGCTCGTCGAGCTGCTGGACCTGACCGGCGTGCGCGTGGGGCGTGCCGCGTGAGCGCCGGCCGGGACCGGGGCTACGACCACGCCGCCGTCCACTACGACCGCGACGAGGATCTGCTCGCCGTCGCCGTGCCGTTACTCGAGGGCGGGCTGGCCGCCGGCGAGCCGACGCTGGTGTCGCTGGAGCCGGAACGCGCCGAGCTGGTGCGCGGCGCCCTGCCACCGTCCGCGCGCGTGGAGTACCTGTCCACCCACGACCTGTACGCGCGGCCGGCCGCGGCGATCAAGTCCTACCGCGAGCTGATGGCCGGGTTCGTCGCCGGCGGCGCGGCCGGGATCCGCATCTTCGGCGAGATCCCGCCGGCCGCGATCGACACGTCGTGGGACTGGTGGGCCCGCTACGAGTCGGCGGTCAACCACGCCTACGACGAGTTCCCGCTGCGCAGCATGTGCGCGTACGACATCCGCAAGACACCGCGGCACGTCCTCGACGACGTCGCCAGGACTCACCCGTTCGTGGCCACTCCCGGCGGCCACCGCACGAACACCGGCTACCTCGACCCGCTGTCCTTCCTGACCGGCCCGCGCCCGATGGCGCCGCTCCCGATCGAACTCACCCCACCGCTGGCCGAGCTGGCCGACCCCCGCCCCGCGGACGCGCGCCGCGCGGTCGTCGCCATCGCCCCGGTGGACCTGCCCGAGGAGGAGGTCGATGACCTCGTCCTCGCGGTGAGCGAGATCGTGGACAACGCCCTGCGCCACGGCCGCCCGCCGGTCCGGGTCCGGATCTGGGCGGGCGCGGGGCAGATGGTCGTCTCGGTGCACGACGCCGGCGAAGGGCCGGCCGACCCGTTCGCCGGGCTGCTGCCGGCGGCCCGCAGCATCGGCGGCCGCGGCTTGTGGATCGCCCACCAGATCTGCAGCCAGGTGACGTTGCACCGCGACGAAACCGGCTTCACGGCCCGCCTCACGGCGGGCCGCCCCTGGTAGCGCGCGGTTCCGGCTCCTGAAACCGCTCCGCGACGGCGCGCTCACCGCCGCCGCGGCTCGGCAACCGGACCGGGACCTCCGGCCGCTCAGGCGCAGCGGGGCTGTCCCGGGCAGCTGCGCAGCAGCTTGACCACCGGCGCGGCCGGCACCGTCCCGTCCGGCCCCGGCATTCCCAGCGGCCACGCAATGGCCAGTGCGACCGCCGAAGAATTGTTGCGGTAGTTCGTCTCCAGCAGCGTCTGGTCGGCGTTGACCGTGTTCACCAGGTCGTACGTGCCCGTCGGGACGTGGGTGATGTCCAGCCACTGGAAGTCCACCGGGTACTTGTAGTCGTCGCCCGCGCCGACCGAAATCCCCTCGAGCACCTCGAGTGCCGTGGGCTCGTGGTGGCGGCACATGTTGCCACGCAGCGTTTTGGCGAGGGCGGCGTCGGCTCCCGTGTCACCCGGCACGTTCCTCAGCTCGCCGATGTCGTGCACCCGGAACCGGTCGCCGAGGCAGAAGCCGTTCTTGCGGTCGGTGACCACCGTGTTGCCCTGCGGGGAAACCAGCGCGAAGCGCTCGAAGTTCATCAGGTGCCAGTGCTGGTGGGCGAGGGCCGGCTCGTAGTACGTGAAGGCCCCGGTGGCGCGCTGCGCCGCCCCGTAGCTGTCCGGGATCGAGCCGTCCGTGCCGTTGCGCAGTGCCTGCCGGACCGTCATGGTCTCCTGCTTGGTGCTGTCGCGGCGCCCGTACAGCAGCAGCGGCCCGTCGCCGACGTTCTCTTCCGCGCTGGTGAACCGCAGCCGGACGGCCTTCGCCACCGACGGCGCGACGCAGCGGCCGTTGGGGGCGGCCGGGTCGATCACCGGGCACACGTCCCAGGCGGTGCACAGCGGGAGTTCGCCGGAACTGCCGCCGGCGCACCCCGGCACGGCCTGGCGGAGGTCGGGGAGCAGGAGGTTCGGCGCGGCGTCGGCACGGGGAGCGGAGGCGGAAAGGGTGGCCGAAAGGGCCACGAGCGCCAGTACCACGAATTTCTTGAGCAAGAGCGGGCCGTCCTGTCCGGTATTCCGATCGGCCCCATCCTAGGGCGTCCGCATTTCCCCGGTGCCACCCCGCGTCGTCACACGATGGACTGAGTTGCCTCCGGTTTCGCGGTTCCGGTGAGTAGCGTGCGGCGAACTCACCGCCCGAAAGGATCGCACCGCATGTCGACGACCACCGCAGATTTCCGTGAAGCCACCGGGAGTTCCCCGGCGGCGCAGCCCATCGGAACCGGGGGAATCACGCTGGTCTGCGGCACGCGGCCGGAACTGATCAAGCTCGCCCCGCTGATGCGGGTGTTCGGCGGCGAGTGCGCCGTCGTCTACACGGGACAGCACTACGACCGCTCGCTGTACTCGCGCATCCGCGCGGACCTGCCGCCGTCCGACCGGTTCCACGAACTCGGCGTGGGCGCCGGCCGCCGCGGCGGCCAGCTCGGCCGGACGGTCAGCGCGGTCGACGAGGTACTGGCGGACCGGCCCGGGCGGGCGGTGGTCGTCCAGGGCGACACGACGTCGGCGCTCGCCGGTGCGCTGGCGGCCAACGCGCACGATCTGCCGCTGGTGCACGTCGAAGCCGGGCTGCGCAGCCACGACCGGGCGATGCCCGAGGAGCACAACCGCGTGCTGATCGACCACCTCGCCGACCTGTGCTGCGCGCCGACCGAGCTCAACCGCGCCCACCTGCTGGCGGAAAACGTCCCGGACGAACGGATCACCGTCACCGGCAACACCGTCGTCGAAGCGCTGCAGGCCGCGCTCCCGGTCACCGAGGACCGGCGGGCGGTGCTGGCGGCGCGCGGGCTGGAGCGCGACCGGTTCGTGCTGGCCACGATCCACCGCCCGGAGAACGTCGACGACGCCGGGCGGCTGGGGACGATCCTGCGCGAGCTGGGCCGCCTGCCGCTGCCGGTCGTGTTCCCGCTGCACCCGCGCACGGCCAAGAGCGTCGAGCGGTTCGGCCTGCGGCACCTGCTCGGCCCGCTCGTCGAGCTGGAACCCCAGGCCTATCCGGCGTTCCTCGCGCTGGCCGCGGAAGCGGCGGTGCTCGTCTCGGATTCCGGTGGCATCCAAGAGGAAGCGAGTGTCCTCAAGCGACCGGTGGTCGTGGTCCGGCGCAGCACGGAGCGCCCCGAGATCGCCGGAACGTTCGGCACGCGGGTGCTCCCCGGCCCGGCGATCGGTACGGAGGTGGCGCGGTGGCTCGACGACGTGGCCGGCCACCGCGAGCGCCTCCGCCACCTCCCGTCACCGTACGGCGACGGGTCCGCCTCCGCCCGGATCGTGACGGCGCTGGGCGCGTTGCTCGATCAGCGGGCCGGTTCGGTGACCGCGGGCTGACCCGCCAGCGCCGCGACCACGTCGTTCGCCAAGGCGACGCTCGAGTTCCAGCTCGTCACGTCCGGGTAGACGTGGGCGGTGGTGGCCAGCAGGAGGCCGGTGCCGTCCACGGTCACCGGGGGGCGCCGGGCCAGGTACCCCAGCGGGTACACCGGTTCCACGAAGGGCGCCTTGAACACCCGCACCTCCTCGATGCCGTCGGCGCCGAGCTCCGGGTACAGGCCGCGCAGCTGCGCGGACCAGCGGGCGGCGATCGCGGTGTCGTCGTCGAGGTACAGCTGCGAATCGCGGTCGGTGTAGTGCATGACGTACACGAGGTGGCGACCGTCGTGAGGGCCGGCGAGCGCGGACATCGCGACGACCCCGTCGAACTCCGTGCCCGAGTGCAGCACCGGCGTCCAGTAGTGCTCGGTGACCGGCTGCCGGAGGAAGAACACGCCGGTGACCACGCCCTGGTAGGGCAGGTCGGTCGTGGGCAGCCGGGCGGCGAGCGCTTCGTCGGCGATGCGCCGCAGCAGGGGCAGCGGCACGGTCGAGATCACGTGATCGGCGTCCAGGACCTCACCGCCGGTCAGCGTGAGGACCGAACGGCCGCCGGTGCTGTGCAGCCGCCGGACGGGCGCCGAGGTGCGCACCACTCCGCCGGCCCGCTCGATCGACGCCCGCAGCGCGTCGATGATCGTCTTGTACCCGCCGTCCGGGTAGCCACGGGTGGCGACGTTGCGCTCGCGGCCGAGCCGCTGCCACAGGTACAACGCCGGAACGTCCCCGAAGGACGGTCCGAACTTCGAGCCGAACATCGGCGCGAAGAGCCGCTCCCAGACGACGTCGCCGTAGAGCCCGCGCAGCCAGTCCTCGGTGCGCAGCGTGTCGAGGTCGCGGCCCCGCCCCAACCGGCGCAGCAGCAGCGAAACCACGCCGAAGCGCACGCGGTCGTGCAGGCGCAGCGGGGAGAAGCGGAGCAGGTCGAGCGGGGAGTTGAACGGGTGGCGGCGGCCGTCGACGACCATGCCCATCGTCGTTTCGCGCCACCGCACGGCGTCCCGCAGGCCCAGCTCGCCCAGCAGCGCCAGCAGGCTCGCGTCGGAAGGCATGATGCAGTGGTAGAAGCGCTCGACCCACTGGTCGCCGTGGGCGAAGAAGGTGCCGAGGCCGCCGAGCTGATCGCTGCTTTCGAGCAGGGTCACGCGGGTGCCGCGGCGGGCGAGGCGGTGGGCGGCGGCGAGGCCGCAGATGCCGCCGCCGATCACGGCGACGTGCGAGTCGGGAGGGGTCACCGGGTCACAGCTTCCGGTAGGGCGCCGGGCTCAGCCGGTCGCGCGCGAGCAGTTTCAGGTATTGCACGACGGTCCGCCGCAGCTTCAGCTTGCTGGGTCCCTGCTTGCGGTCGTACCGCAGGGCCAGCGGGACCTCGGTGATCACCGGGCGGCAGTGGCGCAGCTTGAGCAGCAGCTCCACCATGCAGGCGAAGCCCTGCTCCTCGATGAGCCGCTCGCCCCAGTGGGCGGAGGCGCGGGCCAGCAGCGACGCCCGGTAGGCGCGGTAGCCGCTGGTGAAGTCCCGGACGCCGTCGACGTCGAGGGTGCGGTGGAACAGCTGCGCCGCGCCGCGGGACAGCAGCCGCCGCCCGAACGGGGCGGTCCGGTCGTCGCCGCCCGGGACGAACCGGGAGCAGATGGCGACGTCCGCGCCGGCGGTGATCTCCGCCTGCAGCGCGCGGATCAGCGCCGGGTCGTGCGTGTCGTCGGCGTCCATCACGACGACGACGTCGTCGGGACCGGCTTCCTCCAGCGCCGCCCGCAGCCCCGACTGCACCGCGCGGCCGAGCCCGAGGTTCACCAGGTGCCGCACGACGCGGACGTCGAGCCCGCCGTAGCCCGCCCCGGCCACGGCGACCGTGGCGTCGGCGGAACCGTCGTCGACGACCCAGACGGTGACCTGCTCGGTGCGGGCCACGTCGGCGAGCCGGCGCAGCAGCGGCGGCAGGGACGCTTCTTCGTTGAACGCGGGCAGCACGACGTGCGCCCGTCCGCCGGTCCGTCCCCCGGTGGGATCCGCTCCAGTGCGGTCCGGTTCGGACAGTGTGGCCAGGGTGGTTTCTTCGCGCGCCACGGTTCCCCTCGTCTGGTTTGTCTTCGTTTTGGCCCGTCACCCGTCCGGACTCGGGTTTGGTGCGGCCGTCCAGTCCTATTCGGCTATGTTGTGTGGTTTCTTTAGTGGCCCCGGAAATCCCTCGGAAGGATGCGCGTCATCAGAACTACGTGGTGTTTCCGGAAATCACCGGATCGGGTCTGCTGGACGCCCCGATCGAGTGTATTTCCCGACGTTTGCGGAAAAATTCACTCGATCGTGCCGGTGTTGCCTCGAATGGCTGAGTCGTGAAGAAAGCGAGAATGGAACCCTCATGTCAAGTAGAGGTCGAGACCGGTGACTGAACTCAGGGACACGGTCGTCACCGAAGCGGTGCCGGCGCAGCGGCGGGTCCGGCCGGGCGACCGGCCGCGGGACGCCGTCCGCGCCCGTCCGCTGCTCGCCAGGGTCAACGCCGTGGCCGTGCTGCTCGTCGCCGTCGACGGCGACGCCTGGCTGACCGCGGTGCTGCGGACCGGGCCCGGCCCGGTGTGCGCCGCGGTGACCGCCGCGGCCCTCGCGGGGGCCCGGGTGGCCGCCCGCGTCCACCGCCGCCGCCTCTGGCTCTCCTGGCTGCAGGACCTGCCGCGCTCGGTCACCGCCACCGCGCTGGCGTTCGCGCTCGTCACCGGCTTCGGGCTGGTGGCCGGGATGGACGGCGACGAGACGGCGCGGATGCAGGAGGTGGTCCTCTGCTTCGCCGTGCTCAGCGAAGCGGTCCGGCCCGCGGTCTTCGCGTTCGGCCGGTGGGGCCGCCGTCGGCTGCGCCGCTGCGACCGGGCCGTCGTGGTGGGGTCCGGCCGGATCGGCGGCGAGCTGGTCCGCACCATGCTGGAGCACCCCGAGTTCGGGCTGCTGCCGGTCGGCGTCGCGGCGTCCGGCCCGGAACCGGTGCCCGCCGGCCTGCCGGTCGAACGGATCGACGGCGACCTCACCGGGGCCATCGCGCGGCTGCGCGCGGGCACGGTGATCCTCGCCCCCGCCGACGACCGCGACGGCGCGATCGTCGACGCCGCCATCACCGCCCACCGCCTCGGGTGCGTCACCCTGGTGCTGCCGCACCTGTTCGAGCTCTGCCCGGACGGGCCGGGCGTCGACCGGCTCCGCAGCTACCCGCTGGTGTGGCTGGGCGGCGCGCCGACCCGGCGGCCGAGCTGGTGGGTCAAGCGCGTCGTCGAAACGACGCTGGCCGCGGCCACGCTCGTCGTCCTCGCCCCGGTCATCGCGGTCTGCGCGCTCGCGGTCGCGGTGGAGAGCGGGTTCCCGGTCTTCTTCCGGCAGGTGCGCGTCGGGATGGACGGCGGCACGTTCGTGCTCTACAAGCTGCGCAGCGTGCGGCAGGCCGCCGTCGACGATTCGCAGACCCGCTGGTCGGTCGTGGGCGACCACCGGGTCGGCCCGGTCGGCCGCTTCCTGCGCCGGTCCTCTTTGGACGAACTGCCGCAGCTGTGGAACGTCGTGCGCGGGGAAATGTCGCTGGTCGGCCCGCGGCCGGAGCGGCCGGTGTTCGTGCACGAGTTCTCCGCCGTCCACGACCTGTACTGGGCCCGGCACCGGGTGCCGACCGGGCTGACCGGCCTGGCGCAGGTGCACGGCCTGCGCGGCGACACCTCGATCGCGGACCGGGCGCGCTACGACAACTACTACATCGCGAACTGGTCGTTGTGGCTCGACGTCAAGATCATCATCCTCACGGTGGGAGAACTGCTGTGCCGAAGGCAACGCTGATGCGCCACCACCCGGTGGCGTGCTGGACGGCGGCGTTCGTGCTGCTGGCCGGCTGCCTGGCCGGCTGCGTCGCCAGTTCGGCGCAGGAGATCGCGGCACCGCCGCCGAAGCCGCTCGCGCCCTGCGCGTGGTGGTACGGGATCGGCCGGCCGCCGACGTCGCCGGAGATCGAGCAGGCGGCCAAGCGCTACCAGGTCGTGGTGCTCAACGCCGACCAGGGGGCGGCCATGCGCCGCCTGCACCAGCTCAACCCCCGGGTGAAGGTGCTGGTGTACAAGGACCTGTCGAGCACGCGCAACTACCCGGGCGCGGTCGACGGCGGCCAGGACGCGGTCTTCCTGCCGAGCGGCATCGGCTACGTCGCCGCCCAGGAGCACCACCCGGAGTGGTTCGCCCAGGACGTCAACGGGCGGCGGATCGAGTGGCAGGGGTACCCGCGGCACTGGCAGATGACGGTGTGGAGCCCGGACTACCAGCAGGCCTGGACCGACGCCGTCGTGGCGGAGGTGGCCCGCGAGGGCTGGGACGGGGTGCTCGCGGACAACGACTTCAACTCACTGAGCCACTATTCGTCCGCGGTGCTCGCGGGCACGGCGAACGTCGCGGAGACCGACCGCAAGCTCCGCGACGGCCTCGACGCGTTCCTGTCCAAGGCCGGTGACGCCCTCACGAACGTGCAGAAGCTCCTGGTGCCCAACGTGTCCGAGACGCACCTGGTGCCGGGCCGCTGGACCGCGCACTCCCGCTTCGGCGGCGCGATGGAGGAGAACTTCGGGTTCCGCGAGAACGGCGGCACCGGCGGCCTGCTGACCTTCCGCGGCAACGAGTTCCAGGAGCTGCGCGCCCAGGCCGCCCTCGGCGAGTCCCTGCTGCTGCTGGTGACGCGGACGCACAACGCGCGCGAGGAGCGTTCCGGCTACGCGAGCGCGGCCCTGCTCGCCGGCCCCCGCACGTGCTGGACCCGCGCGACCACCGACGACTACCGCGCCCCGGAGTGGTCGACGTTGCAGGATTCCGGGCTGGGCGAGGCGATCGACGCGGCGAGCCGGCTGGCCAACGGCGTCTGGACCCGGACGTTCACCCACGGCTGGGTCGCGGTCAACACGACGGCGTCCACCCAGACGGTGGAGCCCCCGGAGGGCCTGGTCACCCCCGGCGCCCCCGCCCCCGCCCCGACCCCGACGCGAACCACCACCCCCACCCCGACCTCGCCACCCACCTCGGCTCCGACGTCGCCCCCGCCCCCGCCCTCGCTCACCCTGCAGGCCGCGGATGCGGTCGTCCTGGTCGACCCGCAGCAACTCGTGAAACGCGGCACCTGGCGGATCACCCGCGACGAGTTCCGGATCGGTTTGCTCTGGGCAAGGTGACCAAACTCGTGTCGACCCCCCAATCACGCGAGTCGACCCCTCAATCACGCGAGTTCCGCCTTCAATCACGTGAGTTCCGTCCGGGATCACGCGAGTTCGGGCTCGGAGCACGCGGAGCCCGGTGAGCGAAGGGTCATCTCGCGTGATTGAAGGGCCATCACGCGTGATTGGCGGGACGACACGATGTCGTCAGCCGGTCGTAGAGGTCCAGGTGCCGGCGGGCGCAGGCCTCCGGGTGGTAGCGGGTGTGGGCGCGTTCGGCGAGGAGCCGGCCCAGGCGGCCCGGGTCCGGCTCCGCGAACAGGGCGCGTAGCCGCGAGGCCAGTGCCGGGACGTCGCCCGGTGGGGCCAGGAACGCCGGGGCGCCGGGGACGTCGAGCATGGCCGGGACGCCGCCGGTGGCCGTGGCCAGGACCGGCTTGCCCGCGGCCATCGCTTCGGCCACCACCAGCGGCTGCTGCTCCATTGTGGACGGCAGAACCAGCGCGTCCGCGCCGGCGAGCAGGGCGGGGACGTCCGGCCGGAAGCCGAGGAACGTCACGCGCCCCGCCAGTGGCGGCTGCCGCGCGGCCCGCTCCGCCGCCGCGCGTTCCGGGCCGTCGCCGACCACCGTCAGCCGCGCGTCAGGGGGCAGCACGCCGGGCACGCTCAACGCCGCCAGCAGGTCGAGCACGCCCTTGCGCTCCACCAGAAGCCCGGCGAAGACGAGGTGGCGCACCGGCCCCCGCGGTGGGTCCGGTTCGGCCGGGGACACGCAGTTGTCGACGTGCGCCAGCCGCCCGGCGGGCACCCGCAGGCGACGGCGCAGGAAGGCTCCCATCGCTTCGGCCGGTACGATCGTCCGGTCCAGGACGCGGGCGACGACGGCGTCTCCGGCCAGCACCGTCCGCGTGTACGCCGACGGCCCGGCCGCCCCGCGCTCGCCCCGGAACCACGGCTCCGCGACGTCGTCGGGCACGCCGTGGTAGGTCTGGACCAGCGCCGGCCGGGCCCCGCGGGCGAACCGCAGCCCCGCGATCACCAGCCCCGCGCGCCGGTCCTGCGCGTGCACGACGTCGGGCCGCCACGCCCGCAGCGCCGCCCGCGCCCGGCCCGCCGCCGCGAGGTCTTCCTTGTCGGCCACCGCGAGTTCCTCGTGGTGGCCGCCGAGCAGCGAAGCGCCCCGCGCCGGCACGGGACCGAAGACGCGGACGTCGTGGCCGTCGGCGGCGAGCGTCGCGGCCAGCCGGACGGTGACGTCCACCGGACCGCCGCGGTCCTGGGTGAGCAGGTAGGCGATGCGGGTCACGAGAGGCGCTCCGGTGGGGTGAGTTTGTCGACGAGGGCGGCGATCTGGTCGGTCATCCGCCCCCGGTCGAAGGACAGTTCGGCGCGGCGGCGGCCGCGTTCGCCTTCGCGCCGGGCCAGCCCGGGGTCGGCGAGGCGCGCGGCGACGGCGTCGGCGAGCCGGCCGACGTCGCCGGGCGGCAGCACCGCGCCCGCGTCCGCGACGCTCTGGCGCATCCCGCCGACGTCGAACGCGACGACCGGCCGCGCGCACGCCATCGCTTCCAGCGGCACCAGCGCCATGCCCTCGGCGCGTGAGGGGAGGACGACGACGTCCGCGGCGGTGTACCAGGCCGCCGGCTCGTCGGTGTGCCCCGGCCAGCGCACGGACGCGTGCCCCGCCACCGGGTGCCGCTCGCGCCACACCGGGCCCATCGGCCCGTCGCCGGCGAAGACGAGCTGCGCGTCCGGCAGCCGCCGCAGCACCGCGGGCCAGGCCGACAGCAGCTGGTCCTGGCCCTTGAGCTCGGCGAGCCGGCCGAGGCAGACGGCGATCGGCGCGTGTTCGGGCAGCCCGAGCCGCCGTCGTGCCGCGGTCCGGTCGCCGGGGACGAACCGGGTGGTGTCGACGCCGTTGCAGACGACTTCCGCCTCGGCGGTCACCCCGGCGGCCCGGCCGGCGGCCAGTTCGTCGTCGCTCACGCAGACGACGAGGTCGGTCCACCGCGACGCGAGGCGTTCCCACGCGGCGGACGCGCGGCGCAGGGGGCCGCCGGCCGTCTCGAAGGACCACAGGTGCGGTTGGAACACCGTCGGGCGGCCGCCGCGGACGGCCAGCCGGCCGGCGAGGCCCGCTTTGGAGCTGTGCAGGTGGACGACGTCGGGGTCGAGGTCGGCCAGGAGCCGCCGCAGCCGCAGCGCCTCGGCGACCGAGCCGGGACCCGGCGCGCGGCGCGCGGCCCAGCCGCGGACTTCGATGCCGAGTTCGCGGGCGCGTCCGGCGAGCCAGCCGGACGGTGGGCAGACGATCGTGACGGACCAGCCGCGGTCCCGCTGCGCCACGGCGAGTTCCAGGACGACCACGGCGACACCCGCGGTGACCGGCTGGGAGACGTGCGCGAGCTTCACCGCAGGCCTCCCCGGCGCAGTTCGGCGAGCGCACTCCGCTGCAGCAGCAGGGTCGCCCCGGCGTACCCGGCGACGAGAACCGCGGCTTCGGCCACCACTCCCGGCAGCGAGTCCCCGAACCGCCGGCCCAGGACCACCGCCGGCACGGCGCCCGCCACGCAAGCGAGCGTGACGCGGGCGAACATCCCGCCCAGCTCCGCCACCGAAGGCGCCACGCCGAGCCCCGCCAGCACCCGCCACGCCACCGGTACCACCAGCCAGGCCGCTGCACACTGGACGGAGGCCACCGCTCCGATCCCCGCGTGGGTCAGCACCGCCAGCCCTACCGCGAGCAGCACCAGGTGCGTCGTCTCGAGCGCCAGATAACGCCGGACGTGCCCGGTCGCCTTCACCGCCTGGTACCAGATCTGCAGCAGGCAGATCCCCACGCCGTAGCCGGACAGCAGCACCAGGGGGCCGGCCGCGCCCGCCCACCGCTCGCCCAGCAGCACGACGTGGCCGGCGAGGACCGCGAGCGCCAGGTACAAGCCGCCGGTCACCACCAGCACCGCGCGGGTGAACCGGGTGACCGCCCCGGCGAGGGGCGCCCCCTTGCGCCGCAACCGCGTGAACACCGGGAACGCGACCGCGCCGAGGACGACCGCCACCATGATGTAGGGCACCCAGGCGAGCCGGTACGCCAGCGAGTAGACGCCGACCGCGTCCGCCCCGAGCCCGTGCCCGACCGCGAAGTAGTCGAGGTTGACCAGCAGCGCGCCGACGACCGCGGCCGGCCCCACCACGGCCACCCAGCCCAGCACTTCGCGCGCCGCCGCGGCGTCCCAGCACGGCCGTACCCCGCCGCGGGCCAGCGCGCCGAGCAGCGGTTGCGTCACCGCCGTGGCCAGCAGGCCGAGCACCAGCGACAGCGGCCCGACACCGCACGCGGCGAGCACGACGGTCAGCACCGCGCCCAGCACGGCGCTCCCGCCGTCGGGCAGCAGCCGTCGCCGGAAGTCGAGCTCCCGGTGCATCAAACCCATCTGCACCCCGCCCGCCGCCGAGAACGGCAGGCCGAGTGCGGCCAGCCGGACCAGCCCGGCGGCGTCCGGCGTGCCGAGCAACGCCGTGAGCGGGCCGGCCGCGGCCACCAGCGCGACGGCCAGGACGATCCCGGCGCCGACGCTCAGCGTCAGGACCGTCCCCGCCGTCCGGCGCGCGTCGCGCTCGGTGCGCCCGATGACGTCGTAGACCCCGATCGACTGGACGACCTGGCCGAGGTTCACCAGCGCCACCGCGAGCGCCACGGCGCCGAGCTGGCCCTCGGTGAGCAGGGCGGCCAGCACCAGCGTGACCAGCATCTGGCTGCTCTTGCTGACGAGGTTGACCACGCCCAGCCACAGCGAGCCGCGGACCGCGCGGGTCCCGAGCGCGGCCGTCACGGTGCCCGCACCCGGCTTGCGGCGACCACGGCGAGGCCCCACGCGAGGACCACCGCGACCCCGTCCACGGTGACCGCCGTCCGCGACCCGAGCACCGAGACCACCAGACTGTCCACTGTGTACAAATGGGCGAAGGGGACGGCGAGCGCGAGGACGGCCAAGCCTGCCGCGCCCCAGCCCCGTTCGCCGCGGTGGTGCCACCACAGCGTGGCCACCGCGGCCATCGCGGGGACGGCGATCAGCACGTCACCGGGCTGGTGCACCACGCAGACCACCACCGCGAGGAGGGTCAGCAGGTCGGCGACGGGCTCTTTCGCCTTCCGGATGAGCAGCGCGCTCGCGACGAGCACGCCGGCCAGCACCACCAGCTCGCCGCCGGAGGGCGCCCAGCCGGTGACCCGGAACAGCACCGCGGCGACGTCGATGCGTTGTGCGGTCACGGAATCCACGGCGCCGTAGTCGGTACCGCGGGCGTGGTCGAGGTTCGCGACGACGACGTCGAGGAACGGCCCGATGCCGCCGCCCCGCACCACGAGGAGCACGACGACGGGCAGGCTGGCGGCCGCGGCGATGGCGGTGCCGAGCAAGGCGACCCGCCGCGAGCCGCGGGCGAACAGCAGGACGGCCAGCGGGAAGCCGTACTGGGGCTTGAGCCAGGCGAGCGCGAGGGCGACGGCCGCCCACCCGGGCCGGTCGCGCCGGGCGAGCACGGCACCGGCCGCGCCGAGCGAGATCAGCGGGTTGACCTGGCCGACGAAGAGCTGGGCCTTCCCGACCTGGCTGGTCACGAGCAGCGCGGCGACGACGGCGGTGGTGACGGCGAACGGCACCGGAACGTACCGCCGGACGGCGTGCGCGGCCACCGCGGCGAGCGCGATGAGCAGCAGCAGCGAGAAGAAGGTGAACGCGACGGCGCCGACGCGGTAGCCGGGCAGCGCGAACGGAGCGTGCAGGAGGAGGTGGTAGGGCTGGTAGAGGTTGAAGTCCTGGCGCACCGGCCAGTGCGCGAACATCGCGGCGGGGTCGTAGGGGTTGCCGCCGGCGAGGAACTCGCGGATGGGGAAGTAGAGGGCATCGCGGAAGTCCTGCAGCCGTTCTTCGCCGAGGACGGCGGGGGTGGGCAGCGGGACTCGCCACGAAGGGGAGACGGCGTGCCAGGTGCTCAGGCCGCCGGCGAGGGTCGCGAGGAGGAGGACGAGACGCTGCCTCCGGGACATGCGGGCGCCGCGGCTGAGGGCCGGTCGCCGGTCGGTGACGGTGTCTTGCGAGGCACCGTCGCGACCGAGGCGCCGGTGGCGCCCGGGGGAGGTGGGGGCAGTGGCGGTGTCTTGCCGTGAGGTCATGCCTGCACCACCGCCGCGAGGGGGGCGGGACGTGTTTCGCTGGGCGTGGGCAGCGCGCCGGGAATCGGGTGTGGCCGTGAGGTCATGCCTGCACCACCGTCGTAAGGGGGGCGGGACGTGTTCGGCTCGGCGTGGGTACCGTGCCGGGAATCGGGTGTGGTCGTGAGGTCATGCCTGCACCACCGTCGTAAGGGGGGCGGGACGTGTTCGGCCCGGCGTGGGTACCGCGCCGGGAACCGGGTGTGGCCGCGAACTCATGCCTGCACCACCGCCACCAGCACCGCATCCGCCGGCAGCACTGCCACCGTCGCGGTCAGGTCCGCCTGGTTGCGGCCCGCCGCCGTCACGGCCACCACCGAGGCGCCCTCTCCGGGCTCCTCCGGCAATCCGGCCGCCAGCTTGGCCGCCGTCTCGGTCAGCTCGGGTGTCGCCGGCAGCACGCGGACCGGCCGTCCGGCCGCGCGGCAGAGCACCGCCAGCCGGTCCGCCGCCGATGGGTCCGCCTCCTGCAGGACCGTCACCGGGCGGTGCACTCCCGCCGCCGCCAGTGCCCGGCGCACCGGGCCGGGGCCGGCCCCGAGCGGGGTCAACCGGCGCAGGGCGGCCGTCGCCAGCCCGGCGGCGACCGCGCCGACCAGGGCCAGCCCGCCCACCAGCGGTACGTCCGGTGCCACCGTCAGCACCTCCGGCCGCGCGTCCAGCGTCCGCAGCTTCCCGGCCGGTGCGAGGAGATCCGCGTCGATCATCGCCTTGCCCAGCGCCAGCGCCGTCGCGCCCGCCTGCTCCGGCGACGCCGCTCGCACCGACAGCCGCGCCAGGCCCGATGCCGGGACCAGCTCGACCGACACGTGCTCCGCGAGCTCGTCGGGGCGGTACCCGGACACCGGGGCCGCGGCCGAAAGCACCGACGGGCTGCGGGCCAGCTCGACCAGCGCCGGCAACGCCAGCGACACGACCTCGCCGTAAGGAGCACCGTCCGCCGCGGCGGGGCCGGCGAGCAGGCTCACCCGGCCCTGGTACTCCGCGCCGCGCGTCAGGCCCACGATCAGCACGAGCGCACCCACCAGCAGCGCCACGGCGACGCTCGAGACAACACTGCGGTACTTCATCGGGCACCTCGGAGCAACTCGTCGTAGGACTTCATGAGCGTGTGCGGGTCGTAGTCGCGTTCGACGGCCCGGATTCCTTCGAGCGCCGTGGTTTCCCGCGCCGCCGAGTCGAACAGCAGGGTGCTCAGCGCCGCGGCCGTCGCGGCCGGATCCGCCGGCGGCACCACGATCCCGCCGCCACCGGCCAGCACCCCGGCGATCCCGCCGACGTCCGTCGCGACCACCGGCCGGCCGGCCGCCATCGACTCCAGCACCGCCAGCGGCAGGCCTTCCCAGTCGCTGGTCAGCACCGTGACGTCGGCCGCGGCGAGCAGGTCCGGCACGTCCGCGCGGGTGCCGAGGAACTCGACCCGGCGGCCCAGCTCCTGCGCGCGCCGCTCCAGTTCCGGACGCAGGCTGCCGTCGCCGGCCAGCCACAGCACGGCGTCGCCGCCGACCGCGGCCCAGGCGTCGAGCAGCACGTCGTGGCGCTTCTGCGGTTCCAGCCGGGCCACGCAGAGCGCGACCGGCGTCCGCTCCGGGACACCGAGGGACGCGCGGATCTCCGCGCGGCCGAACACCGGCGGCCTCGGGAACACCGCGTTGCGGATCACCACCGGACGCTCCAGTCCCGACGCCTCCAGCCGGTCCGCGGTGGCGGCGGAGACCGCGACGACCTGGCCGGAGGTGCGGCGCAGGATCCGCGCCGCCGCGGCGTAGTCCGGTTCGGCGACGCCGTGGAAGACGGTGATCGGCCGCCGCCCGGGGACGAGCGCGAGGCGGGCCACCAGGCTCGCGCCGACGTTGTGGGCCAGCACGACGTCGGGCCGGAACCGCGCGATCGCGCGGCGGGTGGCCCAGGCCGCCTTCAGCACGCCCGCCTTGCTGCGGCGGGCGAGCGGCACGGGGAACGTCGGCGTGCCGCCCGCGGCCAGCGCGTCGGCGCGGAAGCCCCCGCCGCTGGCGACGGCGGACACCCAGCCGTACTCCTCGCCGCGGGCCACCATGCCGGCCACGAGCGTCTCCGCCCCGCCCGCCCCCATCTCACTGATCACGTGCAGCACCCGCATCGGCGCTTCCCTCTCCTTCTCGTCGGACCCGGGTTTCGGCCGCGACGGCGAGCGCGGCCAGCGACCACAGCGGCAGGTAGTACTGCTCGGACAGGAACGTCGAAGTCACCAGGACGGCCAGCAGCGACGCCTGGATCGCGACCGCCTCCGTCCGCCGCGCGCCGGGGCCCGCTCGGCGGACCGTCCGCTCGCTCGCCACCGCGGCGGTGACGACCACCCCGGCGAACAGCGCGAACCCGGGCAGGCCGAGTTCCGCGGCGACCTCGAGGTACATGTCGTGCGCCACCGGGGTCTGCTCGTCGACCTCGGCGTTGTGCGACTCGGCGGCGTAGTGCTCGCGGAACCCGCCGGGACCGACGCCGAGCACCGGATGAGCGGTCAGCATCCGCGCCGCCGCCTGCCAGCGCAGTTCCCGCGTGTCCACATTGGACGCCGCGATGAAGCTCTTCTCCTGCAGGGCCCGGTCCAGCTGCGGCCCGGCGAACGCCCACGCGCCCAGCCCCAGCCCGGCGACCGCCACGGCCGCGGCGGCGAGCACCTGCCACGGCAGCACCCGGCGCAGCAGCAGCCAGCCGACCGCGGCGGTCAGCCCGAGCGCGCCGCCGCGGGAGAACGTCGCCGTCGCGCCGGCCACCAGGACGATGCCCGCGGCCGTCAGGACGGCGCCCCGGCCCCGGCGGTGCAGCGCCGCGAGCAGGGGCACCGCCGCGACGAGGAAGTAGGCCAGGTCGTTCGGATCCGGCTGCGGCCCGCTCGCCCGCGCTTCGCCCTCGGCGACCAGGCTGTAGAGGGCACCCGCGCCGGCGGCGGTCGCGCCCGCGGCCGCCGCGAGCAGCAGCCACCGGATCGGCACCTCCCGGCTCGCGACGTCCGCGAGCACCGCGGTGACCACCAGGAACGGCAGCCAGCGCACGGTGTACTCCGCGGTGAACGGGCCCGCCGCGTGCACGGACGCGGTCGCCGCCAGCACGACGGCGAGCAGCGCGAGGACGGCGTGCAGCGGGGTCGGCCTTGGCGGCTGCCGGTGGCGGATCCGCACGGCGAGCCAGACCACGGTCAGCAAGGCGGGCGCGACCTTGCCGAGCTGGCTCTGCACGGCCGTCAGGTAACCCTCGACCGGCGCCAGTGCGACGGTCGCGCACGCGAGGACCCGAAGCAGCGTCGTCTCGAAAGTCTCGCGTTGAGCAGGCCTGACGACCGCGACCATAGTCACCTTCTGGCGTCCAATCTGGTCACCGGCCGGGTGCGCCGCACGACCGTCCGGCTGACGTACTCCCCGGTGCCGACGACGTCGAAGTGCTCCCGCAGCGCGGAAAGCACCCAGCCGAGCCAGGCCACCTTCCGCGCACCCGGTGCCGCCATCCCGGGGAAGAACTCCATCCCGGGAGCGTCGGCGGCGCCGAGGACGTCGGTGGGGTGCAGCAGCAGCGAAGGAGACACGCCGCGGACGAGGCACAGCCGCAACGCCGTCCGGAAGTACGCCCGGGCCAGCCGCGGCGAGATCGCGTGCAGCTGCAGGAGGTACGCACCGTGGATCGGCGTGCGCAGCAGCGGCATCGTCGTCACCGGGAGCTCGACCAGCGCGCTGCCCGCGCACGTCTGCCAGCGGTGGGCGTGCACCGGGGCCAGCACCCGGGAGACCCCGCCGAACAGCTCGCCGGTCCCTTCTTCCGAAGTCTTCGCCGTGCGGTTGTGGTACGCGCGGGCCAGCGGGCCGATCCACGTCGGCAGCGTGCTGGCGTCGTAGGCGTAGCCGCGTTCGGCGAGCAGCTCGACCAGATCCCGCGTGACGCTGTAGCCGGGGCCGCGGAACCCGCTCGGCCGGGGCGCGCCCGCGGCGGTGATCGCGGCTTCGGTCCGGCTCAGCTCGTCCTCGAGCCGCTCGCGGGAGTAGCGGTGCAGCCAGGGCTCGTGGCCGAAGGAGTGGTTGGCCACCTCGTGCCCGGCCGCGGCGATCTCGGCGACCGCCTTGGCACCGTCTTCGCGGACGACGTCGGCGCCCACGACGAAGACCGTCGTCGTCAGGCCCTGTTCGCCGAGGATCTCCAGCAGCCGCGGCACCGCGGACGGCAGGAAACTGGGCCGGTCGCGCCAGCCGGGATCACCGTGGGTCTTGAGATAGGCCCACAGGTTGTCGAGGTCGATCGAGACGCTCGCGAGCGGCCGCGGGGTCACGCCGCTTCCCCCGCGAGGGCGGGGGCGCCGGCGCGGGACTGCACGCCGAGCAGCAGGACACCGCACACGACCACGGCGAGGCCGGTGGCGACCCACGCCCCCTGTCCGGCGACGACGTGGTCGCCGAGGACGGCGATGCCGGTGACCGACGCCAGCACGATCGTGGTCGCGTCGGCGGTGGCCACGACCGCCGCCGCCGGCCCGCGCTGCAGGGCGGCCGCCATCGATGCCTGGCCGAGCACCGCGGCCGCCAGCATCAGCCAGGTCAGCGGATTTCCCGGCAGGGCAAGGAGATCGAGGTGCGCGAGGGTCCGGCTGGCGACCGCCACGACGGCGAACGCGACCCCGGACAGGACCGCGGCCGGCAGGAACGTCCCCGCCCGGCCCGCCGGGATCATCGCCAGCCCGGTGCCGAGCACCACGACCGCCAGTGCGGCGACCCCGGCGGCCGGGAGGTCGGTGGCGACCGAGGCCGACGACGCCCCGGCCAGCACGACCAGTCCGGAAGCCAGCAGCACCAGCGTCATCGCTTCCCCGGTGCGGATCCGCCACCCGAGGACGAAGACCCCGAACGCCGTCGCCAGCCCGATGGCCGACGACGACGCGGCCTGGACCAGGTACAGCGGCAGGGACGCGCGCGCGAAGAACGCGAGCGCGAAACCGCCCAGCTGACCGGCGAAACCCAGCAGGTACAGGCGATCGGCGGCGAGCCGGGCCAGCAGGCCCAGTCCCGTGCCCGGCCGGTTTCCGGCCCGCCGGGCGGCGACGCTCTGCGCGACGATCCCCACCGCGTAGAGCACCGCGGACGCCACGAGCACCGCGTAATCCACCACGAACCACTCCTCATGTCCCGCCCCGCGTACCGGGTGACCCGGCAAAGCGTAGGAACGCGGAAGTGGCTTCACTTTCGAAGGATGGGGTTCGGGAATTCGTCACGCTCCGACATCGATATGGCCGCGTTGAGCAACTCCAAAGCGTGACGCATCGTGGTGTCTCGCTCGAAGAACACGTTGCGTAGTAATGGCTCGGTGATCACCCGCGTCGTCTTCGGACGACCTGGCGGCCCGCCGCCAGGGGCCACCCGTTCGGGCTATACGAACCCCGGTCAGGGGTTCGCTCACCCCACACGATCGGTGAATCGGCTGGAACGCCCGGCGGGCCATCAGTACGTTTTTCCCACCGAGGCGGAACAATGCCTTGAATGCCGCCTCGGCAATTGTCTTATTGAGGAGAATCCATGCTGAAGAAAATCGGCTTCGTCGCCGCCGCCATGGCGGCCGGGGCTTTCGTCACCGGTGGGATCGCGGCCGCCGGGACGCCGGACGAAGAGCACGGCCACCACCACGGCGGCTACGGCTACGACCACACCGGTCAGGTCGGCCTGGTGAACCTGAACAACACCGACGCGCTGCACAACGTCAACGGCACCCTCGGGCTCTGCGGCAACGACATCAACGTGCTCGGTGTCCAGGTGCCGATCCACGACTCGCTCAACGGCATCGGCGTGCCGATCCTGTCGCCGGGTGCGAGCGAGGCGAGTGGCGAGTCGCCGTACAACTGCGCCTCCGGCGGGCTCGCCGACGGCGGCACCAGCCAGGGCGAGTGAGTTTCCGCTTCGGCGGAATGAATGGTTTTCCGGAATGGCGCAGCGACGGGTTGCGCCGTGAAGTACCGCCCCGTGCCGGGGCGGGCAGTTGAGGAGTTCTTTCTCGTGATCAAGCAGCTCGGATTCGTCGCGACCGCACTGGCCGCCGGGTTGGCCGCGTTCGGCGGCTCGGCCTCCGCGACCGATGTCACCGTCTCGGGCCACCCGGTCGACCACAGCGAGCAGTTCGGCCTGGCCAACGTGCAGAGCCTGGACGCGCTGCACAACGTGAACGTGGTCGGCGGCGTCTGCGACGACAACGTCAACGTGCTCGGGGTGCAGGTTCCGCTGCACGATGTCGCCGAGGGCATCGACGTCCCGATCCTGTCGCCGGGGGCGCACGAAGCCGAAGGCTCGACGCCGTCGAACTGCGCCAGCGGCAGCATCGCGGACGGCGGGACGGCCCAGGGCCACTGACCGACCCGGTGGGAAGAAGCCGTCGCGCGGATGCAGTTTTCCGCGCGGCGGCTTTCCGCTGTGCGTAGAAGAGCAGGGGAGGACGACCGTGGCCGGTGACGTCGACCCGGCGGCCGAGAACGCGCAGCTGCGCGAGGCGCTGTCGTCCCAGCCGGTGATCGAGCAGGCCAAGGGCATGGTGATGCTGCTGCGGGGCTGCCCCGCCGCGGAGGCGTTCGGCGTGCTGGTCACCGTGTCGCAGCTGAGCAATGTCAAGCTCCGCGACGTGGCCGCGGTCGTCGTGGCCGCCGGCAGCGACGCCGGCCGGGGACTGTCCGATGAGGACACCGAGAACGCGGTCCGCGCGGTGTTGTGCCGTCACCTGCTGACCGGACCGGCCTGACGGGAGCTGGGAACCGGCGAGGTCGTGCGTCGCCCGGCTGCGGGCTCGGCTGAGGGGTTCACACCCCGCCGGTTCGCCAGCCGGATACCCGCTCCCGGGGTCGAGGGAACGCGTTCCGTGGTTCCGAGCCTACGGCTTCCTCTTCGTATCCGCGGCGTTTCTTGGAGTGGTTGTGCGATGAACGAGTGTGCGAATCCGCTCGTTTCAACGGAAATCTTTTTTCCCGCGACAAACCCTGCTGACCCGATCGGGCCAATCACTGCCCGGTCAGCGGCTCGCGGTGGGCACCCAATGGTGGCGTGCGGTGGAATTCGTCCCATTCTCTCAGTACATTTCCCCCACGCGGGACGGAGCACACACACCTTGTCGCCGTCCTGTCCGATGCACCGACTGATCAAGGAGAACAAATGCTGAAGAAGATCGGTTTCGTCACCGCTGCGATGGCGGCTGGCGCATTCCTGGCCGGTGGCGTTGCGGCCGCCGCCACGCCGGACGGCCACGACCACCACCACGGTGGTCACACCGGCCAGCTCGGCCTGCTCAACCTGAACAACACCGACGTGCTGCACAACGTCAACGCCGCGCTCGGCGTGTGCGACAACGAAATCAACGTGCTCGGCGTCCAGGTGCCGATCCAGAACTCGCTCAACGGCATCGGCGTGCCGATCCTGTCGCCGGGCGAGCACGAGGCCAGCGGCGAGAACCCGGAAAACTGCGCCTCCAGCGGGCTCGCCGACGGCGGCACCAGCCAGGGGCACTGAGTCCCCGCGCCACGGCCGCCCGTTGTGTGTGCGGATGCCGGCCGAGGCGCGGAATCCGGCGCCGCGCCCGAGGTGGTGCGGCGTGCCCGGAACAGGGAGCGAGCTGCACACTCCGGTTCCCCGTCCCGGGCACGCAGCGATCCCGGCGCCGACGCCGGCACGGGTGGGACCGGCCACCGGCAAAGGTGAGCCGGCCCCACCCGGCGCAGGCAAAAGCCGCGACCGACACGTCGGTCGCGGCTTTTCCGCGCGCGGGGTCACCGGCGGCCGAGCAGCCTCCCGACGACCCCGCGGCGGCGTCCCGGCTCCGGGACGGGCGTGGTGCCCACCCGCAGCACGATGTCCAGCACCGCCGCCTGCTGTTCGCCGGCGGCGCTGGTGAAGCCGGGTGACGCCGCAACGGCGCGGCGGAGGTCGTCGGGATCGGCGGTGCCGCTGTCGAACCCGCTGACCCGGGTGACGTCGATGGGGCCTCGGCACGGTGTTTCCACGCGAAAGTTCTCCTGCTGTTCGGACGGTGCGTAACCCGTTATCGCTCCGTTACCACCTCTGCGTTACCGTCCTCCTGTCCCTCGGACAGGTGAGAAGGTGGGCTCGGCACCATGACGAAGTGGCCCCGGTGGTTCGACCTCGACTGGAACAGCGACGAGCTCAGGCCGGACGAGCAGGCCTTCCTCGCCGCACTCCAGCAGGCGAGCGCGCAGTGGGATTTCGAAAACACGGCCAGCTGGGCGGCCCGGGACGAGTACGAGCACCCCTGCCTGATCGCCGTCGTGACGCGCTCCGACCCCGTCGAAAACGTCATGCGGGCCGAGTTCGGCGTCCACTACCGGGACGGGCGCGCGCAAGGTGACCTGCTGCACAGCTGCCTGCACGAGCTCCCGGACGAGCCGACGCCGTCCGGCCTCGACGTGACCGGCAGCCCCGAGGAAGTGGCGGCCGCGTGCGCGGCCTGGTTCGAGAAGACCCTCCGCAGGCCCTTCGTTTACCGGGAATGGCAGCGCGAACCCCTCGGCCGGCGCCACGCCGAGACCCGGAAACCGGCCGGCAACGGGAAGGCGCCGAGCCGGTCCGACAGCTCCGCCGCCACACCCCGTCGGCGCCTGTTCCGCGAGGGCTTCGTCTTCGGCCGCTTCCGGTTCAGGGGCAACGAGGAGCCGACTTCCCACGAAAGACGCGTGCGCTGAGTGCGGCACCGCTGCCGAACTCAGCGCACGCGGCGCCAATCGGTCAGACGCGGCTCCACTGCTGGTTCGCCTGGCCGTTGCAGGTCCACAGGATCGCGTGGGTTCCGTTGGCGGTCGCGGCCCCTTCGACGTCGAGGCACAGTCCTGATTGGACGTTGCGGATCGTGCCGTCCGAGCCGAGCGTCCACTTCTGGTTGCTCTGGCCGGTGCACGAGCGGCTGAAGACGCGCGCTCCGCTGGTCGTGCCGTCGAGGCACTTGTCGCCGAAGACGCGGATTTCACCGTTGTCCCAGGTGGTCCACAGCTGGTTGGCGGCCGTCTGGCAGTCCCAGATCAGCGTGCCCGCGCCGGAGGCGGTGGAGCCGTTGTCGACGTCGAGGCAGCGATTGGCGCCCGCACCTCGCAGCCGCGACGTCGTGGCGGCGAGCGGGGTGCCGCCGGAGACGCGGTAGGCGGCGGCTCCGTGGGCGGGCACGCTCGCGCTGATCGAGCCGCTGCTCGCCGAGGTGCCGCCGGTCCACAGGTCGGTCAGGGTGAACGAGGTGCCGGAGAGCCCGATCTGCGCCGCGGTGGTGCTGATGGTCGTCGTGCCGCTGCCGCGGTTGAGCAGCCCGACGGCGACGGACCCGTCGGCCAGCGGCTTGGCGAAGACCTCGACGTTGCCGTCGTCGCGGACCCGGCGGCCACCGGCGCCGAGGCGGTCCTGGTCGACCGCCAGCAGGCGCGGGTTGCGCAGGACGGCGCTGATGTCCGCGGACATGGTGCGGATGTCGTTGCCCGCCATGAGCGGCGCCGCCATCAGGGCCCAGAGGGCGAAGTGTGCGCGGGATTCGGTCAGCGACAGGCCGGGACGGCCGACGACGAGCATGTCGGGGTCGTTCCAGTGCCCGGGGCCGGCCTGGGCGGCCAGCGGGGCGGTGACGTCGAGGACGTTGCCGACGCCCATGGGGTAGCTGTTGGTGTTGCCGTTCTGCCAGATGTCGAGCAGGTCTTCGGTGGTGCGCCACAGGTCGGCGACCTGGCCCCAGTCGTACTTGTCGCCGGTGGTGGCGTGGTAGCTGTTGGGGTTGATGCTGTAGACGATGGGCCGGCCGGTCGCCCGCAGCGCGTCACGCATGAGGCTGAACCGCGTCACCTGCTGGTCGCGGGTGCCCTCGCCGGAGCACCAGTCGTACTTGAGGTAGTCCACGCCCCAGGAAGCGAAGGTGCGGGCGTCCTGCGCTTCGTGCCCCGCGCTGCCGGTGGAGCCGGGGTAGGTGCCGCCGCGCTGGGCGCACGTGCGGTCGGTGGGGACCTGGTAGATGCCGAACTTCAGGCCGCGGGCGTGAATGTAGTCGCCGAGGGCCTTCATGCCGCTGGGGAACTTCGAGGCGTTGCCGCGCAAGTTGCCCTGGGAATCGCGCTGCGGGTCGAACCAGCAGTCGTCGACGACGACGTACTGGTAGCCCGCGTCGCGCATGCCGGAGGAGACCATCGCGTCGGCGGCTTGGTGGATCGTGGATTCGCTGACGTTGCACCCGAAGCTGTTCCAGCTGTTCCAGCCCAGTGGCGGGGTGACCGCCGGGCTCCCCGGCGCGGCGACGGCGGCGGCCGGGACCGCGGCGGACAGCGACACCGCGGCGGCCGCCGCGGTGAACAAGTGCACGATCCGTGAACGGGTTCGAGCGGGCATCGTCGCCCCTTTCCGGACAAGCGACCGGGAGTTAGCGTTAACATTTCCAGTCGCGCGGACAGTCGTGAAACTTTCCGAAAATTTTCGGCCTCGCTACCCCGATGGCCCAGGTATGTATAGACGAAGGCTGGTGCCGCGTCCACCTCCCTTCCGCGGATTGCCAAAGGCGCGCACACGTGATTACAGTCCCCAGTCTGGGAGCGCTCCCACTGCCGCCGGGCTCGACGACGAGGAGATGGCGAATGCGGGCAAGGAAATTCCGGGCTGGTCTGGTGTTACTGGCGGTGACGGCGCTCGGGCTGACGGCGGGTTCCGTGCCCGCGTCCGCCGCGACGTACGAGCGGCTGCTCAACGGCACCTTCGCCGGCGGCACCATCGACCCGTGGTGGGCCGGGGCCGGGACCACCGGCAAGGTCACCGGCGGGGAGTTCTGCACCGACGTCACCGGCGGCACGGCCAACGGCTACGACGCGCTGGTGGGCCAGAACGGCGTTCCCTTCGAGACGGGCCAGCAGTACACGCTGACGTTCGACGCGCACGCGACGGCCACCCAGCAGATCTCCGCCGTCGCGGGCGAGGCCGTCTCGCCCTACCGGCAGATCTCCCGGACCGACCTCACGGTCACGTCCGCCACCCAGCACTTCACCGTCCCCTTCACGTCCACTTTGGACTTTCCGAACGCGGGCAACGGCCAGCTGGCCTTCTGGTTCGGCGGCCAGGCCGCGAACAACACCGTCTGCCTGGACAACATCTCGCTGATCGGCGGCGTCATCCCGCCCGGCGGCCTGCCGCCGACGAGCGGCATCCGGGTGAACCAGGAAAGTTACACCCCCGGCCTGCCCAAGCACGCCACGGTGATCAGCGGCTCGGCGACGCCGCTGACGTGGACGCTGCGCAACTCCGCCGGCACCGCGGTGACCACCGGCCAGACCCGGCCCCGCGGCGCGGACGCCGCCTCCGGCGAGAACGTCCACGACATCGACTTCTCCGCCTACGACACCGCGGGCACCGGGTACACGCTCGTCGTCGGCTCCGAGACGAGTTTCCCGTTCGACATCTCCGCGGACGGGCTGAAGAAGCTGCGTTACGACTCGCTGGCGTTCTTCTACCACCAGCGCAGCGGCATCGCGATCGACGCCCGGTACGTCGGGGCGACCTACGCGCGCCCGGCGGGGCACGTCAACGTGGCGCCGAACCAGGGTGACAACAACGTGCCCTGCCGGTCGGACCTGAACTGCGGCTACACCCTCGACGTCCGCGGCGGCTGGTACGACGCCGGCGACCAGGGCAAGTACGTCGTCAACGGCGGCATCGCGACCTGGGAGCTGCTCGACGAGTACGAGCGCGCGCTGAAGCTGGGCGACGCGAGCGCGCTGGGCGACGGGAAGCTGGCCATCCCCGAACAGGGCAACGGCGTCCCCGACATCCTCGACGAAGCCCGCTGGGAAGTCGACTTCCTGCTCTCCATGCAGGTGCCCGACGGCAAGCCGAACGCGGGCATGGTGCACCACAAGATCCACGACGCGCAGTGGACCAGCCTGCCGACCCGGCCCGACCAGGACAGCCAGCCGCGCCGGCTCTCCCCGCCGAGCACGGCGGCCACGCTGAACATGGCCGCGGTCGCGGCGCAGGCGTCCCGGCTGTGGCGGACCATCGACCCGGCGTACTCGGCGAAGCTGCTCGCCGCGGCCGAGAAGGCGTACGCCGCGGCGAAGGCCAACCCGAACCTGCTCGCCGACCCGAACGACGGCACCGGCGGCGGGACCTACAGCGACAACACCGTCACCGACGAGTTCTACTGGGCGGCCGCGGAGCTCTTCGCGACGACCGGCAAGAGCGGGTACCGCACCGACGTCACCGGTTCGTCGCTCTACCGGGGCGTCAGCTTCAACACCCACGGCTTCGACTGGGGCTCGACGGGCGCGCTCGGCGACATCACCCTGGCCCTGGTGCCCACCGACCTGCCTGCGGCCGACGTCGCGGCGATCAAGTCGGCGATCACCACGACCGCCGACAGCCACCTGGCGCAGATGGCGGGCATGGGCTACCCCGCGCCCTACCGCACGGCCGACGGCACCTACGAGTGGGGATCCAACGGCCTGGTGGCCAACAACGGCGTCGTGCTCGCCCTGGCGTATGACTTCACCAAGCAGGACAAGTACCGCGACGGCGCGTTCCAGGCCATGGACTACCTGCTGGGCCGCAACCCCGCGAACTACTCCTACGTCTCCGGCCACGGTGACCAGGCGGTGCAGAACGTGCACCACCGGTTCTGGGCGCACGAGCTGGACCCGTCGCTGCCGACCGCGCCGCCCGGGGCGCTCTCCGGCGGGCCCAACAGCGGCCTGCAGGACCCGACCGCGGCCCGGCTGCTCACCGGCTGCGCACCCCAGCGCTGCTTCGTCGACGACATCCAGGCGTACTCGGTGAACGAGGTCGCCATCAACTGGAACTCGGCACTGGCCTGGCTGGCGAACTGGACCGCGGAGAAGTCGCCGTCCGCGGTCGACACGACCGCCCCGGCCGCCGCCGGCAAGCCCGTCGTCTCGGCGGTGTCCGCCACCGGCGCGACGGTGACCTGGCCGGCGTCCTCGGACGCGGAGAGCGGGATCAAGAGCTACGACGTCGTCGGCGTGACCGGCTCGGCCCGCAAGGTCCTCGCCACCGTCACCGGAACGACCGCGACCCTGACCGGGCTGTCGCCGTCGACGGCGTACACCCTGGTCGTGGTGGCTCGCAACGGCGCCGGCCTCACCGGGCCGGACTCGGCGTCGACGCAGTTCACGACGCTGCCGGACGCCTCGGGCGGCGGCTGCTCGGTGACCTACACGGCCACCTCGTGGACCGGCGGCTTCACGGCCTACGTCACGGTGACCAACACCGGGACGACGACGTGGCCGACGTGGGCGCTGAAGTTCACCTTCCCGGGCAACCAGAAGGTGACCCAGGGCTGGTCGGCGACGTGGGCGCAGTCCGGTGCGGGCGTCACCGCCACGGCGCTGCCCTGGAACGCTTCGGTGGCACCGGGCAAGTCGGTTTCGATCGGCTTCAACGGCAGCTACACGGGCAGCAACCCGCCTCCGACGACCTTCGCGGTGAACGGCAAGACCTGCTCGCCGGTCGCTCGATCGGCGAACTGACGGAGACTCCGCTAGCGTCACACCTGCGGGCAGGTGCGCCTCCTCCCCCCTCGGCGCATCTGCCCGCACTTTTCTGCCCGCATCCGGCCTTGTCCGGACCTGCTTCGCCGCGGTGCCTCGGCGCGCCGCCGTCCGATGTGGACGGGATTGATCACCCGGACGGACTGGTCACCCTGGCCGTGGCCCAGGCGTTGCTGGGATTCACCTCCGAAGCCCGCTGGCTGCGCTTCCTCGCCGTCCGGATGCCCGGCGCGTTCGGGTACCTACCCGGCCGGTCCCGGCCGACGGTCAAACGTTCGGAGCTGGCCGGCTGGGCCAAGTACGGCTACTGCCGTTCGCACTCCCGCTGGTTCTGGGGATTGCGCCTGCACCTGGTCTGCGCCCCGGCCGGGCTGCCCATCGCATCACTCGTCTAGGTCCGCGACATCGGGGATCATCGCCGGCTGCACCCGCCGCACGCCGTGAAGCCGCGGGTGCCGGAAGTCCCGGGTCATCGACCGGCGAGGCCGCCCATGATGGCGTCGATGATGCCCTGGTGGGTCACCGCGTAGGACTTCCGGTCGAACAGGCCGAAGCCGTACTGGCCGTTGTTGCCGTTGTCCCAGTAGACGGTGGTGGCGCCGTACTTCTTGGACGTCGACACGATGGCGCGCGCGAAGTCGGCCCGGTACCGGTTGCTTGACGAATCGAACGAGGACTTGTCGATGGCCCCGTATTCGCCGACGACGACCGGATAGCCCTTCGCGACGAAGGCGTCGTGCACCAGTTTCAGCTGGGCGTCGAGGTAGTCTTCCTGTCCCCAGGTCGATTTCTTCGACGGATTGGTCGCGCCCCGGCCCCACTGGGTGATGTTGCCGTTTTCTTCGCCGGCGAAGTCCCACGGGCTGTAGTAGTGCACGGAAATCATGATCCGTTTTTCGGCGGCGGGGACGGACGAGGAGCGGAACTGGTCGGTGGGCAGCTTGAATCCGTAGTTCCCGGCGGTGTAGTCGATATTGGTGTTCCAGCCGGCGACGAGCAGCCAGCGTGAACTGTTGTTCCCGCCGGTCTTGCGCACGGTGTCGACGAAGATCTGGTTGTAGGCGTTGATGTTCGAGTAGCACGGCTGCGTCGGGTTGCCGTACTGGCCGTCGAACTCCTCGTTCATGGACTCCAGGACCAGGTGCTGGTCGTAGCCGGCGAACCGGGCCGCGACCTGCTGCCAGACCTTCTGGTACTTGGCCTTGATGGTGGCCTGGTTGCCGGAATCGCAGATCAGCCAGGAGCCGCTGACGGTCTTGTAGCCGTCGCCGTGCATGTTGATCAGCACGTACAGGCCGCGCTGGTAGGCGTAGTCGGCGACCTGCTGGATCCGGTTCAGCCAGGCGGCGTTGACCGGGTAGTTCGGGCCGGCGCCGATGTTGCCGAGGTAGGAGACGGGAATCCGGATGGTCTTGAACCCGGCCGCCTTGACCTTGTCGATGAGCGCGGGGGTGACGGCCGGCAGTCCCCACGCCGTTTCACTGGGCACGCCGTTGCTGCTGGCTTCCAGTTGATTTCCCAGATTCCACCCGGCGCCCATGTCGGCGACGATCTGCGAAGCATTCAGCGGAGTGGCGGCCGTGGCCGGATCGAGCCCGGACACGCTCGCGGTGACGGCCAGTGCGGCGGCAAGGAAGACGGACCGGAGCTTCGTTGCTCTCGAAGTCATGACGGATACCTCTCGTCCCCATTGGTGGACATATTCCAACATGGTCGGTACTCGTCGTCAATCCTTCCCTGTGATATCGATCTTTGAATCGGAAGATTGGCGATCGAAGAAATCGAATAATCGAAAGAATCGACAGTCATTCGACGCGAAACCGGCTCGGCCGCCCGGGTCTGCGGGCCGCTCGTGGCAGCACCTAAGGTGGAGGGGTCCGGTGCCGGACCGAGCAGAGGAGTGCGCATGCAAGGAGTGGATCCCTCGGTGCCGCCCAGTGGCACGGGGTGCGCGGACTGCGAGGCCGCCGACCCGCAAGGCTGGTGGTTCCACCTCCGGCGGTGCGCGGAATGCGGCCACATCGGGTGCTGCGATTCCTCGCCCGGGCAGCACGCCAGCGGCCACGCCGCCGCCAGCGGGCACCGGGTGGCCCGCAGCTTCGAGCCCGGCGAAGAGTGGTTCTGGGACTACGGCGAAGAGGTGCTGTACGAATCCGGCCCCGCGCTCGCCGCGCCCGAACACCGGCCGCTCACCCAGGCCGTGCCCGGCCCGGCCGGCCGGGTGCCCGAGGACTGGACCCAGCACCTGCACCAGTGACCGGTTCACCCCGCGGGCGGTGAACGCCACCCGCGGGCGGCCGGGCCCGGGTGCGCCGCCGAGCCCGGCTGACCCCGGTCCGCGTCACAGTCGGCGGAACCGTGCCTCCAGCAAGGCGAACACCCCGAACACGGCGATCCCCACCGCCAGCGCCAGCAGCAGGACCTGTCCGTACGGCTGCACGGCCAGCGTCTTCAACGCGGGATCCAGGCCGGCGGCCTTGCCGGGGTCGTAGCGGACGGCCGCCAGGACGAACATCGCCCCCACCGTGGCGTAGGTGATCCCCACCGCGCACCAGCCGATCTGGCCGAGCCGGGTCGTGGAGAGCCGGAGGGTGCGGGACGCGCCGCCGAAGTCGAGGTCGTGGAGGAACTTCTTCCGCGCCCCGCGGTAGGCGAGCCACGCCGCGATCACGATGACCAGGACTCCCGCCGCGATCACCGCGACCGCGCCCCACGGCCGGCCCAGCACGCTCGCGACCACCGACCCGGCCTTGCCGGACGTACCCATCGCCGTCTTGCCGGCGCTGTAAGCGACGAGGCCGTACAGCACCACTTCGACACCGCTGACGGTCCGCCGCACCCATCGCCGCCGGGGTCCGGCGTTCCGGTGGCCGGTGACCGCCTCGGCGAGCTGCCACAGCGCCAGCACCCCGGTGCCGGCGGCAACCAGCCAGAGCAGCCAAGCCCCGCCTTCGGAAGCGACGATCTGCAGCGCCCCCGCCTTGTCGGCCCGCTCGTTGTCGCCGAGCGCGACCTGCGCGGCCAGCCACGCGACGAGGAGGTGCACCCCCGCATAGCACGTCAACCCGATCCGGGCAAGCAGGCTGAAAACTCTCAGTTCGGGCATGAAGGTGAGTTTTGCTCACCTTGGCCGTTTTGACCAGACACGATCGTGATCGCGGGACGGGGACTCACCGCGTTCCCCGATCGCATCGCGAATGCATCGCAAGTTCGTCCCTCTGTGCCGATCGCCGACCGGTTCCCGGCCTGCCTCACGGGTACGGTGATGCAAAACCTGTGCAACCGGCGCCCGGGGAGACCGCGTGAGCAGAACACCGGAGTCGCGGTCCCTGAGTTCGGGGGAGGTCGCCCGCGCCCTCGGTGTCTCGCAGGTGACGCTGCGGACGTGGGAGCAGCGGTACGGCATCGGTGCCTCCGATCGCGAGGAGAACGGCCGCCGCCGGTACACCGCCGATGACGTCGATCGGCTGCGGCGGATGCGGGCGCTTCAGGCCCAGGGGACCCGGGCGCGCGATGCCGCCAGGTTGGTGCTGTCGCGGTCGGCGGCGGAAACGACCGTCGACCGGCGACGGCAGCGGATCGCCGAAGCTGCCGAACTGCTCGACGTGGCCGCCGTCGGCGACCTGGTCGACGACGCGCTCGCGAGCCTGGGCGTCGCCAAGTCGTGGACCGAGGTCGTGGCGCCGGTCCTGCGCGCCATCGGGGCGCGCTGGGCGGGCACGGGCGACCGCGACGCGATGGCCGCGGAGTGGGCGCTGGCCGCCGCGGCTTCGGCCGCGCTGGACCGGCTGCGGGCGCCGGCGCCCGCGCGGGCCGGCCGGGGTCCCGCGCTGTTCGTGTGCGGGCCGGCGGAGCGGCACGAACTGCCGGTCAAGATGCTCAGCGCGGCGCTGGGCGACGACGGCGCTCCGGCGATGTTCCTCGGCGGCCCGGTGTCGCTGGACGTCCTGCGGGTGGTGGCCGGCCGGTTCGCGCCGAGTGCGGTCGTCGTGTGGTCGATGACGTCGCCGTCGGCGGATGTGCGAACCTTGCGCACGCTGCACGCCGAGGGCGTTCCGGTGCGCCCGGCCGGCCCGGGCTGGCGCGGCCTGCCGACGGTCGGCGAGCCGCTGCCGCCGTCGTTCGCCGACGCCTTGGCAGCCTTGGGGAATTGACGCCCTGCATCGAATATGAGTCACAAAACGGCGGCTTCGACAGGCGTAGTCACGAATCTGCGCCTGCGCTTGCGCACATTGCATCGTCTGTGCATCGCGAGGTGATCGTGGCCAGGGTCTGTCGCTCGGTCGTCCCGTCGGCGGTCGAAGACGTCTTCGCCTGGCACGCCCGGCCGGGGGCGATCACCCGGCTCACCCCGCCGTGGCAGCCGGTGCGCGTCGGCGCGGAGGCGGGCTCCCTGCGCGACGGCACGGCCAAGCTGGTCCTGCCCGGCGGCGTGCCGTGGGTGGCGGCGCACGAAGCGGACGGCTACCGGCCGCCGCACCAGTTCGTGGACCGGCTCGCCTGTCCCGTGCTGCGGTGGCGCCACACGCACCGGTTCGACGCGGCCGGCCCCGGCCGGACGGAGGTCACCGACCACGTCGACACCCCGGTGCCCGAGGCGTTCCTGCGCTCGATGTTCGCCTACCGGCACCGCCAGCTGGCCGCCGACCTGGCCGCGCACCGGCGCTACCGGCACGACTCGCTGACGGTCGCGGTGACCGGGGCGAGCGGTCTCGTCGGGACGGCGCTGACGGCCCTGCTGACCACCGGGGGACACCAGGTCGTCCGGCTGGTGCGGCGGCCCGCCGAGATCCCCGGCGAGCGGACGTGGCAGCCGGACGCACCCGCGGCGGACCTGCTCGCGGGCGTCGACGCGGTCGTGCACCTGGCCGGGGCCCCGGTCGCCGGCCGGTTCGACGACCGCCACCGCCGGGCCGTGGGCGACAGCCGGATCGAGCCGACGCGGGCGCTCGCGGAGCTGGCCGCGCGCACCGACGGCGGGCCGAAGGTGTTCGTCTCGGCGTCCGCGGTCGGCTACTACGGGCCGGACCGCGGCGACGAGCTCCTCAGCGAGGAAAGCGAGCGCGGACAAGGGTTTCTGGCCGACGTCGTCACCGACTGGGAATTGGCCACCGAACCGGCGCCGGCGGCGGGGCTGCGCGTGGTCCGGGTGCGCACCGGCCTGGTGCTGAGCCCGCGCGGCGGCCTGCTGCGGCTGCAGTACCCCCTGTTCGCCGCCGGGCTGGGCGGCCCGCTCGGCGCGGGACGGCAGTGGATGCCGTGGATCGGCCTCGACGACCTGGCCGACGTCTACCTGCGCGCCCTGACCGACTCCGTCCTCAGTGGACCGGTCAACGCGGTGAGCCCGGAACCGGTGCGCAACGCCGAATACACGCGCACGCTGGGCACCGTGCTCAAGCGGCCGACGCTGCTGAAGGTGCCGTCGATCGGTCCCCGGCTGCTCCTCGGCCAGGACGGCGCCCGCGAGCTCGCCTTCGCCGGCCAGCGCGTCGAACCCCGGCGGCTGACCGCGGCCGGCCACGAGTTCCGCCACCCCCGCCTCGCCGACGCCCTCGGTCACCTGCTCGGCACCGCCGGCGACCTGATCGAATCGGCCGCCGGAGAACCGGTATGACGACGGACTGAAGGGCGGGCCGGCTCAGTCCGTGAAGGTCACCGTCTCCGCGGCCACGAACGGCAGCAGGCGGCGGGCCTCTGCCTCGACGGCGGCCCGGTCGGCGTCCGGCAGCGGGCGGAACGGCGTCAGCCGCAGCTGCGTGCCGGACAGCGCCCAGCTGCCGTGCACCCGCCCGTCGATCAGGAACGCCGGCCGCACCAGCGCGCGGCCGGGCATGATCCGCTTCCGGTCCTCGGCGGAGATGATCCGCGTCCGGTCGGCGTGGCCGAGCAGAGCGTTGTCGAACGCCGGCAGCAACCGGGCGGGCGCCGGCGTGTCGGGGCCGGGCAGCGGGGCATCGGGCAGGTCCACCAGTTCCCGGCCGTGCGGGTCCCGGTAGCAGCGCAGCTCGGCGCGCATGCTGTCGACGACCTCGCCCAGCCGGGTCAGCCCGCTCCACGCCTGCACGTCCTGCACACCGGCCGGGCCGAACGCGGCGAGGTACCGGCGGACCAGCTCCCGGGCGCTCGCCGGCGCGCCGGTCTCGACGGCGGTGACCGAAACGGACGACCGGGTGCCCCAAGCGCCCCAGCCGGCGGTGGCCGGGTCGTGGACCACCGCGGTCCGCAGTTCCACCAGGCCGGCCAGGATCCGTCCGTCACGGCCGGGGTAGCGCTCCGCCAGCCGCCGGGCCAGCTCGGCGCGGGGCATCGCCTGGCCGCCGAGGATCCGCCGGCCGGCCGCCACCAGCTCGGCGGTGTCCAGGCCCGCGGTGGCGCGGCTGAAGTAGGCCGCCCCCGCGGTGCGGTCGAGCACCGGTTGCAGCAGCGGCCGGAACCGGCGGAAGTCGCCGGCCGCGGCGAGGTGCTGCGTGCTGCGCAGCAGGCCCGATCGGACGACTCGGCGGCTCTCCAGCAGGGTGGTGAGCCCGGCCTGGTCGAAGTCCCGGATGCGGCTCCACAGGCCGACGAACGGCCAGTTCGGCTCCTGGGCCTGCATCGCGACCAGCCGCCCGAGCACCGCCAGCGGGGTGTCGCCGGTTCGGGCCAGCAGGAACTGCCGCTGCAGCAGAGCGCGGTTCAGGGCGTCGGACGACAGCACGGTCACGTCAGCCGCACCGAGACGCGGCCGCGATAAGCACGTTGCGGGTGATCATCGAGGTCTTCCCTCCATCGGTTCCGGTCTTCGAGGGGGACGTTAACCGGGCTTCCGGTCACTTTTCGTCCGGAACGCTTGCGAGGATGGGGACATGGCGAACACCAGCTCCCGCGCCCTGCGACTGCTGTCGCTCCTGCAGACCCACCGGCACTGGCCGGGCCCCGAGCTGGCCGGCCGGCTCGAGGTCTCCGAACGCACCCTGCGCCGCGACATCGAGCGGCTGCGCGACCTCGGCTACCCGGTCCAGGCGTCGCGCGGCACCGACGGCGGCTACCAGCTGTCGCCGGGTGCCGTGCTGCCCCCGCTGCTCCTGGACGACGAAGAGGCGGTCGCGCTCGCGGTCGGCATGGGCGATGCCGCGCAGAGCGGAATCGCCGGCATCGAGGAAGCCGCCGTCCGCGCGCTCACCAAGGTCGTGCAGGTTCTCCCGCCGGGGCTGCGCACTCGAGTGGACGCGGTCCGGGCGATGACGGTTTCGCCGGCCTCGAGCGGGCCGATTGTCGCGTCCGGCACCCTCACCGCGGTCGCCCGCGCGTGCCGGGACGAGGAACGCCTCCGCTTCGGTTACACGGCAAGGGGTGCGGCGCCGGCCGAGCGCGAGGTCGAGCCCCACCGCCTGGTCGCCCAGGGCGGCCGCTGGTACCTGGTCGCCTACGACCTGACCCGCCACGACTGGCGCAGCTTCCGCCTCGACCGCCTGACCGGCCCCCGGCCGACCGGGGCCCGGTTCCGGCCGCGCGAGCTGCCGGCCGAGAACGCGGCGGCCTTCGTGCAGACCAGCACCGGCGCCCCGGCACCCCACACGGTCCGGGTCCTCGTGCACGCACCCGAGGCCCGGGTGCGCCAGGTCGTCGGCCAGTGGGGCACGGTCGAGCCCGCCGGGCCGGACAGCTGCCACCTCACGATGACCTCGGCCGGTCTGGACTGGCCGACCCAGGCGCTGGGCAACATCGGCGCCGACTTCGAGGTGCTCGGGCCCCCGGAGTTCGCGGCGCACCTGCACGAATGGGGCAGCCGGTTCCTCCGGGCGGCACCGGCGGCCGGCTGACGCCGTCGCCCGGCCGTGCCGGGTGAGCGGGTTCAGACCACGGTGAAGCTCGCCGAGAGCGTGGCCGCCGAGCTGGTGCCGACGTAGACCTCGATCTTGCCCGGCTCGACGCGGAACCGGGCGGTGTTGTCGTAGAACCCGACGTCGTCCGGCGTGAGGGTGAACGAAACCGTCGTCGACGCGCCCGCGGCCAGGCTCACCCGCCGGAAGCCGCGCAGCCGCCGCACCGGCTGGACGATGCTCGCGACCGGGTCGCGCAGGTAGAGCTGGACGACCTCGTCGCCGGCCCGGCCGCCGGTGTTGGTGACGGTGGCGCTCACCTCGATCCGGCCACCGCGTGCCGGCAGGCGCGTGCTCGACAGCCGCAAGCCGTCGACGCGGAACGTGGTGTAGGACAGGCCGTGGCCGAACTCGTAGAGCGGCCCGCTCGCCAGGTCCAGGTACTTCGACGTGTACTTGTTGGCCGGGTCGGCGGGGCGCCCGGTGTTCTCGTGGTTGTAGTAGATCGGGATCTGGCCCACCGCGCGCGGGAAGCTCACCGGCAGCTTGCCGCCCGGGTTCACCACGCCGAACAGGACGTCCGCGATCGCGTGGCCGCCCTGTACACCGGGTGCCCACGCCTCGAGGATGGCGGGGGCGTTCTCGTGCAGGTACGGGATCGTCAGCGGGCGGCCGTTGACCAGCACGACCACGAAGGGCTTGCCGGTTTCCTTGATCGCGGCGACCAGCTGCTGCTGCACGCCGGGGAGGCCGATGTCGCTGCGTGCCGCCGCTTCGCCGCTCATCGCGGCGGTTTCGCCGACGACCACGACCGTCACGTCGGCGGCCCGTGCCGCCTGCTGGGCGGCGGCGAACCCGCCGGTATCGGTTCCGTCGACGGTGCAGCCGGGGGTGTAGCTCACGGTGGCGCCGGGCACCGCGGCCTTGATCCCGTCGACGACGGTCACCGGCGGCGTCGTCGAGGCGCCGGTGCCCAGGCCCGCCCAGGTGCCGTTGAGGTCGTAGGTCGCCGCGCCGAGCGGGCCGACGACGGCGACCGAACCGGCGGTTTTCGCCAGCGGCAGCACGGGTCCGTCGTTCTTGAGCAGCACCATGCACCGCGCGGCGGCCTGCCGCGACGCGGCCAGCGCGGCCGGCGAAGGCGCTTTCACTTCGGCCGCTTCGTCGACGTACGGGCGCTCGAACAGGCCGAGCCGGAACTTGACGAGCAGGATCCGGCGGACGGCGTCGTCGATCTGGTCGCGGGTGATCCGGCGCTCGGCCAGCAGCCGCTCGGCGAACCGGGCGTAGTTGGTACTGACCATCTCCATGTCGACACCGGCCGGGAGCGCGGCGGCCGCGGCATCCGCGCCGTCACCGGCGAGGCCGTGCTGGATCAGTTCCTCGATGCCGGTGTAGTCGCTGACGACGAACCCCCGGAAACCGTAGGCGCCCTTGAGGACGTCGTGCAGGACGTAGCCGTTGCCGTGGGCGGGCACGCCGCTGATCGCGTTGAAGCTCGCCATGACGGTCGCGACGCCCGCTTCGACGCTGGCCTTGAACGGCGGCAGGTAGAGGTTGTGCAGCCGTTGCAGGGAGACGTCCACGGTGTTGTAGTCACGCCCGCCTTCGGCGCCACCGTAGGCGACGAAGTGCTTGGCACAGGCGGCAACCCGGTCCGGCGCGGAGTAGTCGTCCCCTTGGTAGCCCCGCACCTTGGCGACGGCGAACTGCGTCGCCAGGTAGGGGTCTTCGCCGTACCCTTCGGCAATCCGGCCCCACCGTGGTTCGTGGGTGACGTCCATCATCGGCGCGTAGGTCCAGTGGATGCCGCTGCTGCGCGCTTCCCGGGCCGAAACGGCGGCATCGGTCCCCGCGACGGTGGGGTCGAAACTGGCGCCCTGGGCGAGCGGGATCGGGAAGTTGGTGGTGTACCCGTGGATGACGTCGAGGCCGAAGAGGAGCGGGATCCGCAGCCGCGTCCGTTCGACGGCAAGGCGTTGCAGGGCATTGAGTTTCGCGGCCCCGATCACGGAGAAGACACCCCCGAGCCGCCCGTCGGCGAGGGCCGCGCGAGCGGCGGTTTCGTCGCCGACGAGCTGCAGCTGCCCGATCTTCTCGGCGAGCGTCATCTTCTCGAGCAGCGCCTCGACCCGCCGATCCCGCGCGACGCTCGCTCCCGCGGCGCTTTCTCCCGCGGCGGCCGAGGGGGAGAGCAGCCCGACGGAAGCAACCCCACCGGCGAAGCCGGCCAGCACCCGCCGCCGGTTCACCCCACCGGCGGCCGAAGTTCCGTGACGATCTTGCTGCGACATGGCGGGGACCCTTTCGCGAGGCGGAGAAAGCGGTGGCGAGCTCCTCTGATCGGTCAGGCCCGTTCAGCGTAGTCACGGTCCGGCCACCTGCAGTGTCAGCGGAAAAACCGATTCCGCAGCCGAGACGCGCCTCGCTAACCTGACGGCATGCCGACCTACCGCGTCCTGGTCCGTGGCAAGTTCGACCGGCCAACGGAAGCCGTCCGCGCGAAACTCCTGGCCAACGCCGGCACGGGCGGCCTTGCGGACCTGGTCTTCAGCGAAACGGGAACGCTCGCCTACAGCCGGCACCTGGGTGGCTTCAGCTACCGCGTGGTGGTGGAAGCCGCGGCCGGCGCGGACGCCACGCAGCGAGCCCACGACCAAGCCGAGTTGATGGCGATGGAGCTGCTCGAGCGCGAGAACTATCCGTACCGCGACCTCACGGTCAGCTCGACCTGCATGGACGACGTGAAGGTCAACCACCGCTGAGCCGCAGGGCGGAGCCGGGTCAGGTGAGCCGGCTGGCGGCCAGAGTCCGCGGCTGTCGCCGGGCAAAGCGGACTACGGCCGTGCGCTGTCGCCCTCGTAGATCTCCGCCTTCAGGATGGTGCGCTTGGGCACGGCGTAACCGCGGTGCATCTTGACGAGGAGGTCGACGGCCCCCACCGCCAGGCGGTGGGTGTCCTGGACGACGGTGGCCCGGAACGGGCTGTCCGCGGTGTCGATCAGCGTTCTGGCTTCCAGCACTCCGTCGATGCCGACCACGATGGTGTCCTGGGTCGCGGCTGCCGCGAGGGCCTCGACCGCGCCCAAGGCCATCTCGTCGTTGGTGCAGAAGATCGCATCGAAGCGCTGCCCGGGTGCCAGTTTCCGCAGGTGGGTCCGGACCGCGTTGTGCGCCCGTGAGCGCACGAACCCGCAGCGATCGTCGGTGACGACGTCGACTTCGGGCAATCCGGAGCGCAACGCCTTTTCGCAACGTTGCTGCCGGCTGTCGTGTTCGAGACTGGCGATGATGAGCACCCGCGGCCCGGTCCTGCCGCGCAGGTGCTTGACCAGCCAATCGCCGGCCAGTTCGCCGAGTTCGCCCGTGTCGTAGCCGATGAACGCGGTGTTGGCCGGGTACTCCGATTCGGTCGGGAAAGGCTCGAGATCGGAAAACACGACGGGCAGGCGCGATTCCCCGCAGAACGTCGCGAGGTCTTCGCGCAGCCTGGACACCTCTCCGGCGATCACGATGCCGCCGATGTAGGCGTGCTTCCGGGCCAGGATGCGGCGCAGGTGATGGGCTTGCGCGCCCGCGTCGTAGTCGCGGTCCGGTACCTTGAGCACGAGGTCGATGTCGTCGCGGTCCAGTGCGCTGTGCACGCGTTGCACCAGGGCCGCCACATAGTACTTCTGCTTGAACGCCGACGTCATCAGGAAAGCCGCGCCGGGCTTTTTCCTCGGCCGCAAAGCGAACGCCGCCCAGAAAACGAGCGCGACGACGGCGGAAACCAGAGCGGACCAGAGGATCGTGGCGCCCGCCGAAATGCCCGCTTGCAGGACTTTCGCGAGGACGGCCAGGATGACGCCGCTCACGACGGAAGTGGTCACCGCGAACAGCGCGGGCGTCTTGTCCCGGTTCAGCCAAGCCATCCAGGCACCCTCCCAGCGGTGTCGCCCGCCGGCAATCCTACGGGCGCCCGCGGCCGGTCACGCCCGGACGAATCGCGCCGGCCGGACGCACCACGAGGGTGACGTACTGGTGGTCACCGGCCCGGCGCGGTGGGGTACGCACGCCGGGCCGGGAGCTTCATCAGGCGGGGACGAGCTGCCACTGCTGGTTGGCGCCGGTGCCGGCCGTGTACTGCGCGACTTTCGCGCCGTCGCCGGTGTCCCAGTTGTAGTCGTCCGCCGCCAGCCCGCTGTCGTGGCTGAGGATGCTGAAGTACCCGTCGCCGGTGGGCCGCAGGTACCACTGCTGGTTGGTGCCGCCACTGGGCGTCCACTGCTGGAGCTGGAGCCCGGGTGTCGTGGAGTAGCCGTTGACGTCGAGCGCCTTGCCGGTGGGCACGTAGACCAGCGTGTAGGCACCGCCGGGGGCGTCCTTGACCGTCCAGGCGCCGCCACCGGTCCGCTGGACGGCCAGCGCGCCGTCGCCGGGTGCGTCGCCGGCGATCGCGAGCGGCTTGCCGCTGTTCCGGTTGACGATGCGGTAGTTCGTGCCCGCCACCGGCTGGCCGGAGATCTCGAAGCGGTCGATGGTGCCCCAGTCGTGCGTCGAAGCGGCGCGCTGGGTGCCGGTGACGCGCACGCGGATCGTGTGCGCGCCGGAGGTGAGCCGGGGGCTGGACCAGACCGGGACGTCACCGGAGCGGGTCGCCGAGTACTCGTCGACCAGCGACTCGGATCCCCCGTCGAGGGAGACGCCGACGATGCCGTGGCTCGGCGCGGTCACGGCGTGCAGCGTGACGCCGGTACCGGTGAAGCTCAGCGTCGCCGTGTCGCCCGTGACGTCACTGTAGGAGTTGGTACCGGCGTAGAGGCTGGTCTCGCCGGTCGCGTGACCCCAGCTGCCGGCGTAGGTCACCGAGGAACCGGCGTCGTCCACACTGGTCGTCGGAGTGCCCAGGGTGAGGTACTCGACGTTGTCGGTGAACGTGGTGTTGCCCGCCTTGGTGGTCGACAGCGTCAAGTACACACGGGAGCCGCTGCCCGGCGCGGTGAACGAGATCGGCTGGGTGACCCGGGAGCCGAGCGGGATGGTGAGCGGGGTGCTGCCGGACGCGACGACCGCGCCGTCGGGCTGGTCGAGGTGCGCCGCCCAGCCGAGGGTGACGGACGTGCCGGTGAAGTCGTCGTTGAAGACGGTGACGTTCCGGGTGACGGTGCTGTTGTAGGCGTAGGTGTCCACCGCCTGCGGGAGCGGGAAGGCACCGTTCGCGTCCGACTTGCCGGAGGCGGACCAGTAGGGCAGGTCGATCGCCGCGACCGGGTTGAACGCGGCCTGGATCCGCTGGATCTGCGGGTTGCTCCACGGGGCGGGCAGGTTGTCCTCGCCGTAGACGGGGTGGCCGCCCTCTTCGGGGACGAAGTCGGTGCTCCGCACGCCGGGCACGAAGCTCGCCCAGCCGGAGAGCAGGGTGTAGGGGCGCAGGTCGCTGGCGTCCTTGGCGCGCTTGGCCGCGGTCGCGGTGGCGAACCACTCGAAGCCCTGCTTGGTGTTGGACTTGTCCCAGACGTACTCGCCCTCGCCGTCGGGCCGGCCGGCCAAGGTGGTGCGCGCCTCGCCGTAGGTGCCGATGCCGTCGATGTAGTGGGAGTAGACGGCGAAGTTGCCGTTCAGCATGGTGGGGTACGGGTTGGTGTTCCAGGCGGTGTCGACGCTGACCGGCCGGGTGCCGTCGTTGCCGTTCATCGCCGCGTACAGGTCCTTCTCGAACGCCTCGGAGTCGAAGCTGCTGAGGTCCGCCTCGTTGCTCTGGCTCCAGCGGATGATCCCGGGGTGGTTGCGGTCACGCAGGGTCAGCGCCTTCGCGTGGTTGACCATGTTGTCGTGCCCGGCGACGAAGTCCTGGCAGCTGCAGGTGCCGCGGATCGCGGTCTCGTCGATGACCATCAGGCCCATCTCGTCGGCCACGTCGAGCATGTACGGGCTGGCGGGCTCCTGGTGGATGCGGACGACGTTGTAGTTGAGCCGCTGGTAGTTGTCGACGGCTTGCGGCCAGCCGCCGTTTCCCGCGGACGGGGGGAGGAAGCCGGGCAGCGTGTCGTAGGCGTCGCCCTTGCCGCCGTTGTCGATCCGGTCGTAGTCGGCGCCCTGCAGGCTGTCGCCGCGGTAGTTCACGCGGACGCCGTTGAGGTAGTAGTACTCGCCGTTCTGGGTGCTCTCCCGGAACCCGAAGCGGTAGGTGGCGTCGCTGGTGCGGCCGTTATCGGTGGCAGCGTGCACCGACAGCCGGTGCAGCTGGGCGCGGTACCCGGCGCGGTAGGGCACGTTCGGCCACCAGTACGAGGCGGCGCCGAGGTTCCACGCCACCGGGCCGACCGTCACCTTGGCGGTCGAGTGGGCGGCCACGGTGACCGTGCGGCCGGGCAGCGCCGGGTAGCTGAACGACGCGCTGTTGTCCGAAGCCAGCGCACCGGACAGCGTCACCGACCGGGAGCTGCCGGACGTGTTCGTCACGGACACGTCGTAGCTGAGGCTCCGGTCGGCCACGGAGGTGCGGATGAACGCGTCGCTGACGTACACCGCCGGGTAGACGCGCAGGAACGCCGAGCGGTAGATGCCCTGGGGGATCGCCTCGGACCAGTTGGCGGCGTCGGGAACCAGGGTCTGGCTCCCGTTCTTCAGCGCGTAACGGCCCTTGACGTGCACGCTGATGGTGTGGGTGGTGCCGGGGGCGGCGAAGGCGGAAACGTCGAAGCCCGACGGCGTGAAAGCGGTGGTCCGGGTGGCGACCACCTGCCCGTCCACCGACAGCGTCGCCTCGTGGTTCACCGCGCCGAACTCGATCCACGCGGACTGCGGCTGCCCGGTGTCCGGCACCGTCACGGTGCGCGAGTACGTCGCCTCGGTCACGTCGGTGAAGCCCTGCTTGTACCAGCCGCCACCGGGCACGGTGATCGTGGTGGCCGCCCGGCCGGCGGGGGTGAAGCCCCACGACCCGGCCAGGTCGACGGACGCGAGCGCGCCGTTGCCGGCACCGGCCCCGTCGGGGGTGGGGGAGGCCGCCGCGGGGGCCGCCTGGGCGACGGCGGTGGGCTCCGCGACCCACACCTGCGCCCCGGCCACGGCGAGCGCCGCCGTGGCCGTCGCCGCCCACCGGGTGAAGCGGCGGCGCCAGACCGGCCGAGTCCGATACCCCATGAGGCGGCTCCCATCTTCGTTGACGGCGCGAATGTTATCGCTCACATTCCGGCGGCGGAAGCCTTGAATTTTTCAGGGCCGGGAGCCGTGCTCAGCGCTCGGCCGAGCCGCCTCCGAGACGTCGTCCCTGCGCGCTACTGACCCAAAGATCCAGTTCAGTGAGGCGCACGGCGCTTCGTCAAGTCGAGCCGTAGGACGTCGAGAGGCCGGGTACTCGTGGGCTGAGGTCGTCCGCAGGCGCTGTTAGCGTTAACCGAATGGCCGTAGGCGCGGCTCGCCGTCACGGTCGAACGGCCGAGGTGATCGCCGCGGTGACCGCGGCGACCGCGGGCGTGGCGACACCGGGGAGCCGGGCCACGAGAACCCGGCGGATCTCCGGTGGTGCGCCTTCCACCCGCAGGGAGAGCACGCCGGGCGGGAGGACCGGCGCCAGGCCGTCCGGCATCGTGGTGACCCCGAAACCACCGGCGACCAGGTGCAGTTTGGTCAGCCAGTCGCGGGCGCTGTGGACGATGCGCGCTCGCCCCGGCAGACCCGGCCAGACGCCGAGCAGCGGCTCCGCGCTCGATGACGGGGTGGCGATCCAGGGTGCGTCGACCAGTTCGTCGACGGCCACGGACGCGCGGCCCGCGAACGTGCCGGTGGCCGGCGCCGCCACGAGGAGTTCGGTGTCCCGGACGGTCGTGACGTGCAGGCGTGGTGACTCGCCGTCCGGCGGCCGGTGCGGTGGCCGGGAGGTGAGCACGGCGAGGTCGAGCGAACCGGTGCGCAACGCCCGGGCCAAGCCGGGCGTGGTGCCTTCACGGGTGGTGACCCGGACCCCCGGCGCGGTCCCGGCGAGCCGGGCGAGCGCGGCGGGCAGGATGACCGGCCCGGCGCTCGGGACGAGCCCGAGCCGCACCACCTCCGTGCGGGGAGCCGCGCCGATCAGATCTCGCTCGGCCGCGTCGACCGACTCCAGGATCGCTCGCGCGTGGCGCAGCAGGGTCAGCCCGGGCTGGGTGAGCCGTACCCCGTCGGTCCGCCGCTCGAACAGGGTGGCGCCGGCGCTGCGTTCGAGGGCGACCGCCTGGCGGGACACCGCGGACTGCGTGTAGCCCAGCGCCGCGGCGGCCGCGGTGAAGCTGCCCGACTCGGCGATCCGGCAAAGCACCCGCAGGCTCGTGCTCGACACATCCATGCTTACTACGCATAGCAGAGATGCGTGATCAGCGCTTCCCGCATACCCCGGTCCGCCCTACCGTGTCGGAGGACGAGACAGAAGGGTTTTCCATGCGTGCAGCGACATTGACCGCGTTCGGCTCCCCGCTCGAGGTGCACGACGCACCCGACCCGGAAGCCGGCACCGGGGAGGTCCTGGTCGAGGTGCTGGCCACCTGTGTTCCCCCGTACGCGGCCGAAGTGTTCAGCGGGGAACGGCGCTATCCGCTGGAACCACCGGTGGTGCCGGGCGTCGGCGGCATCGGCCGGCTGGCGCGCGTGGGACCGGACGCGACCAAGCTCGAGGTGGGCGATCTGGTGTGGTGCGACTCGACGGTTCGCGCCCGCGACGACGCCCTGACCCCGGACATCACGCTGCAGGGCTGGAGCTCACGCGGGGAGGGCGGCGCCCGGCTGGCCCGGTACCTGCACGACGGGCCGTTCGCCGAACTGATGCGGGTGCCCACCGAGAACGTCCACCCCCTGCCGGCCGGTGCCGCGGCGGATCCCGCGCGCTGGTCCACGCTGGGCGTGCACACCATTCCCTACGGTGGGCTGCTGGCCGGCCGGCTCGCGGCCGGGGAGACGGTGCTGATCAGCGGGGCGACCGGCAACCTCGGCAGCAGCGCGGTAGCCGTCGCGCTCGCCATGGGGGCCGGGCACGTGATCGCCCCAGGCCGCAACCGGGCCGCCCTCGACCTGCTGGCCGGCCGGTTCGGCTCCCGGGTGAGCCCGGTCGTGCTCAGCGGGGAGGAGGACGGCGACCGCGCGGCCATGGCCGCCGGCGGCCCGATCGACCTCGTGCTCGACCTCCTCCCGCCCCGGGCGCCCAGCTCGGCGGCCCGGGCCGCCGCCATGACCGTGCGCGAGTACGGGCGGGTCGTGCTGATGGGCGGCGTCGGCATGCTCGGCGGCGCGGACCTCGCCCTGCCCTACCCCTGGATCATGCGCAACTCGGTGACCGTGCGCGGCCAGTGGATGTACCCGCGCGCGGCGAACACCGGCATGATCCGGCTCGTCGCGACCGGCGCCCTGGACCTCACGCCCGAGCGCGTCACCCGCTTCGGCCTCGACCAGGTCAACGACGCCGTCGCCCACGCGGCCGCCCACGGCGGGCCCTTCGACCGCACGGTCCTCATCCCGAGGACCTGACTCACGCGGTGGAAGCGCTGGGCTCGACCTGGTGGGCGGCCGCGTAGTGCGCGGTGCCGATGGCCCCGGCGACCGCCAGGACGAAACCCACCGCGGCCGCGACGGTGAAGCCCTCGCGGACGCGGTCGTCCAGCACCACCACGCCGATGAGCGAGGACACCGCCGTGTTGGTGGTGAACATGATGGCGGTGACCGCGGTCGCCCGGCCGCGTTGCAGGGCCATCGCGAACGCCACCGCCGCGACCAGCCCGTTGGCGATCATCGCCCACAGCGCCGGCTCCACGGCGAGGTGCCAGACCGGCCCGGACGCGTCGAGCGTCCGCGCCGAGATCCCGACGACGCTGAACCCCAGCCCGGCGCAGAACCCGAGCACGATCGGCGCCCAGCGGCCGTCCCGGCGCTGGGCGGTGAACGCGATCGCCGCGATCACCACCGCCACGCCCACCAGCAGCAGCTTCCAGCCGGGCGGCAGCGGCCGCGCGGGACCCGGGTCCGCGGACAGGCCGAGCAGGACCAGGCCGGTCGCCCCGACCCCCAGCGCGGCCCACCCGGCACCGGCCAGCCGGACGCCGAGGATCGCGGAGATCGTCGCGGTGACGCCGACGCTGAACGCGAGCACCGACTGGACCAGGAACAGCGGCAGGCGGTGCAGCGCGGCGGCGGCGAAGACGAACCCGAGCAGGTCCACTCCCACCCCGAGGAAGTAGAGCGGCTGCCGGCGCAGCGCGACCAGGTCCTGAGGCGAGCCGCCGAAGGCACCGGCCCGCCGAACGCCGGCGGACTCCAGGATGGAGCCACTACCCGAGGCGACGGCGGCCAGCACCGCGAGGACGTATCCGAGGAGCACGGCCTGAGTGTGCCAGCCGCCGGTGACCGACCGGGCCGGTGTCCCGGCCTCAGGCCGCACCGGGGCGGCCGTCGCCACTGCGCGCGCCCGGTACGACCTGCTTCGGTGCCTGGAAGCCGCCGGTCTTCGGCTCGAGCAGTTCGGCCAGCCGCAGCGGGGTGCGGTCCTCGGACATCGGGCCGATGAGCTGCACGCCGACCGGCAGGCCCTCGGGGGACCGGCCCGCGGGCACGGCGGTGGCGGGCAGGCCGGGCATGGTGGCCAGGCCGGCCCAGACGAGCTGGTCGAAGTACGGGTACTCGACGCCGTCGATGTCGATGCGCCGTGCCATCGGGTTGGGCGTGTGGTCGTGCGGGAACGCGGGCGTCGGCGTGATCGGGCACACGACGGCGTCGAACTCGGTGAACAGTTGCCGCCAGCCGTGGCGGTGGACCTCGCGGCGGTGGTCCGCCTCGAGCCAGTCGCGGTGGCCGGCCAGCATGGCGCGCAGCCGCACGGCGTCGAGACTCCGGTCGTCCGCGCTCAGCCCGGCGACGCGGGTCCGCAGCTGCTCGTCCGATTCGACGGGAAACCGCGCCACGGAGCCCGAAATCAGCAGTCGCATGTAGAGCGTCGCCGCTTCGGTCAGGTCGGGCAGCAGCGGGCTGTGCCGTTCGACGCGGGCACCGCCGTCGACGAGCGCGTCGGCCACCCGGTGCACGCCCGCCCGCACGGCGGCCCCGGTCGCGATGAGCGGGTGCTCGTCGAGGACCAGGACCCGGAAGTCGCCGAGTCTCTCGTGACGGGCGGGCGGCAGGGCCAGCTCGTGCGCCACCCCGAGGGTCAGCGGGTCCGGCCCGGCCATGACGTCGAGCAGGAGCGTGAGGTCCCGGGCGCTGCGCGCCATCGGACCGACGACGGCGAGGTCGAGTTCGACCGGCAAGGCCGGTTCGCCCGGCGCGACCATGCCGCGGTTGGCGACCAGCCCGAGTGTCGGCTTGTGCGCGTAAACGCCGCAGAAGTGCGCGGGGGTGCGCAGCGAGCCGGCGATGTCCGAGCCGATGGACAGCGCACCGAACCCGGACGCCAGGGCCGCCGCCGATCCGCCGGACGAGCCGCCGGCCGTGCGGCCGGGGTCCCACGGATTGGTGGTGATGCCGTAGATTTCGTTGAAGGTCTGGACGTCTTGCAGCCCCAGGGGCACATTGGTCTTGCCGAGCACCACGGCCCCGGCGGCCTTGAGCCGCGACACCTGCACGGCGTCCTCGGCGGGCCGGAAGTTCCGGTGCGCCACCATGCCCCAGGTAGTGGGCAACCCGGCGACGTTGTAGCACTCTTTGACGGTGACCGGAACACCGAGAAGAGGCCGGTCTTCACCACGCGCCCGTGCCTGATCGGCCCGAACCGCGGCAGTCCGCGCCCGATCGAAGTCCGGCACGCAGATGGCGTTGACCACGTCATCGTCACGTTCGATCCGGGCGATGGCCTCATCGGTCAGTTCCACGGAGGTGACCGAACCACCCCGCAACGCGGCAATGAGTTCTTCGGCGGTGCAAAAGCTCGATTCCATGAATCCGAAGCTATCGACCGGCTGGAGAGGACACGAAATCTCACTTCGCGCAACAGAGCGCTGTGTTCATCGGCGAAGTCGCGCACTCGTTCTCCTGTTGAAGGCTTGCCGTCGCAGGTCAGGGTGCCGACAACGGCTGACTCCACCCGTGCGAGCCATGAAATGCGGCATCGCGCAACGGGATGGATGTCTCAGTTCTTGCTGGTAGGCACGGCGGAAATCCGGGTGGGTTGTCGGGTGCATCGCAAGTCGCGATTCGTGATGCCGAACAAGACCTTTCCGGCTGGTCATCAGTCATCACCTATGTCGGGCTATACCGCGTTCTGTCATCGTGTGCGGGCCCTCCTCGGGCACGTGTGGGCCGGATTCTGTCGAACCGTCGTCGTGCTTCGTCAGCATCCGGCCGATGTCGCGGCCTGGTTCCAGGAGTTGACCCGTCAGGCCGGCCTGCCGTCGATCCGGCTGCACGATCTGCGCCACCGCGTCCGCTCTCACGGCAGGGCGGCCCCTGAACGTGCACGAGCGGCCGAGGCAACCGCCAAGATCATCCCGCGGACGGCATAGCGACATCTCGGGCTCTTCATCGACCATTGTGGACGGAGAGGAAGTGGAAGAAAGGACTCCGGATACCACAAAACCCCAGGCCGAAGAGAATCAGACCTGGGGTGATGGGAGTGCGCCATCAGGGACTCGAACCCCGAACCCGCTGGTTAAGAGATCGCTTTGGGGTATCGGATGATGTCGAGTGATATCGAACAAGAAATTTTCGGCTGGTCACCGGACATCACTTGTGTCGAACTATGCCGCATTCTGTCGACGTATGCGAGACCTCTCGGGCTCTTCTCGGGCACCTGCGTGCCGGATTCTGCCGAGCTGTTCTTGCAGGTCGATCGTGGTTCGTGGTTCAGGCGGCGGGGCAGGAGGGTTGCTGTGTTGAGCCCGAGCGAGGGACGTGATCGGGTGCTTTCTGCGGTGACGCTGATCGTGGGGATCATCGTGGCTCTGACTTTCCTGTTCGGTTTCGGGAACGTGCTCACCTTGGCCTTTCGGCTGGTGGTGCCGGTCTGGGTTGCACCCGCTTTTGGCGCCTGCGGTGGATCTGCCGGTGGTCGGGCCGCTGATCGCCATTCGGTACCTGTCGTTGCGGGGCGCCCCTGCTGAGGTGATTTGGCCGGCTCGGTGGCTGTTGTTGGCGTCGAGTGTGGTGATCTCGACACTCAAGGTTGCTGAGCCGTTGATTGTCGGTGAGGCGTGGAAGGCGTTGTTCGATGCGGTGGGTCCGTGGTTGCTGATCGGGTGGTCGGAAGTGGGGCCGGTCCTGCTGCAGGCACTGGCCGCCGTAGTGGCCACCGAGCGTCCGGCTGGCTTGCCCATGCCCAGACCGCCGACTCGGACAGCGTTTCGGTGGACCAGTGACGCCGTAGCGTGACCACATCAGCGGCCAGTTCGTCGGGGGGTGCGTAGGTCTGTTGCCGACGCTCTGGTCAGGCCGGCCCCACGCCCAGGCCGGTAAGGGTGTCTCCTGCTGCGCGAGCATGACGAACGGCACATTCGCGCGACGTTGGTGACGGTGGCCCCCTCGTTTCTGAGGCCACTCAACAGTTGGAAACTGGCAAAACGGGCAAATGTCACCGAGTGATCGTCTTGGTATCTCGAACATGCGATCGATCACCCGGTTGGCGGCTTTTGCCGAGCCTTGATGATCGTGAATTGTTCTCCTTACTTTGTGGTTGCGTGGCGTCGGGGACGCGCGTCGACCGGACCGAGGGGGTCCTCTGCTGTGATGCGTCGGGTGTCGGCGCGTGGCGTGAAGCTGCGCGCGTTTTGCCTGGTCGTGGTCGTTTTGACCGGTGTGCTGGTGGTCTTGACGGGCGGTGGGCCCGCTGGTCCGCCTGTTGTTCCGGTCGCGTCCGCTGCGGACGAGGCTGCGGCGTTCGCGGCCGCGCGGCGGCAGGGGACGCCCGTGGAGGTGGCGAATCTGACCACCGAAACCAAGCGAGTGGTCGCTGAGCCGAACGGGCTACTGTCCGCCGAGCTGTCCGCGGCACCGACGCGGGTCCGCCGCGGTGACAGCTGGGTTCCGGTTGACACGACGCTGGCGCCGTCGGCAGGCGGACTGGTTCGTCCGAAAGCGACAGTCGATGATCTCGCTTTCTCCGATGGCGGCGATGCGCCGTTGGTCGAGTTCGCGCGGGATGGCAAGCGGATCAGCTTGTCGTGGCCGGAACGGTTGCCGAAGCCGTCACTTCAGGACGGTGCTGCCACATATCGCGATGTGCTGCCTGGTGTGGACTTGGTGATGCGGGCGCGTGTCGACGGGTATGACCAGCATCTGGTCGTCCGGGACGAGACGGCGGCGAAGAACCCCGCACTTCGGGATGTCGCTCTCACCCTCAAAACGGAGGGCCTGCGTATCGAGACCGATGCCGAAGGGCGGATGCGGGCGCTCGACGATGCCGGGAAGTCGGTGTTCGTGTCGCCGTCGGCATCGATGTGGGATGCCCGCGGCCCTGAGGTCGCCTCGGCCCGCGTGGGGGTTTCGGTGGACGGCTCGACGCTGCGGTTGAAGCCCGATGTGGCGATGTTGGCGGATCCGGCGACCCGGTTCCCAGTTGTCGTGGATCCGGACATGATTTCCTGGAACCAGTCGATGTGGGCGAAAGTGTTCTCCGGCTACCCCAAGGACAGCTATGTCAACGGCACGCACGACGGCGACGCCTGGGCGAAGTCCGGCCAGTGCTACGGCTCGAACTGTAACAACATCAAGATCGCCCGCACGTACTTCCAGTTCGACACCAGTTTCCTCGCCGGTCGTGCGATCTCGAGTACGGCCTTCGACACCACCGTGGTACACGGTCCACAATGCTCCACCGCAACCCACCAGCTGTACTACGCCGACTGGGGTCTCGGCTGGGACACCAACTGGAACAACATGCCCTCCGGGCACTGGGTGGCGGACGCCGGTGTCGGCGGCGGCGACAGCTGCGGGGCCTATCAGAGCGTCCGGTTCAGTCCGCAGCCGGGCAACATCAACCCCGGCGGGGTCTCGACCTACTTCGTGCGCGCCGCGAACGAGTCGCTGTCCACTGACTGGCGTCGGTTCGACGTGCCCAGCACGCTCTTGCGAGTCTGGTACAACACTCGCCCGAACCCGCCGTATGAGATGAAGACGGACCCCCCGTTGCCGACGCCGTGCCGCTGGTGCGATGGCGTCCCGTACGTGGCGGACAACTCGATCCGGCTGCTGACGCGGTTGTCGGATCCGGACGGCAACGACCAGCTCCGCCCCATCTGGGACATCTACGGAGGTCCCGGCACGGACCACCGCGACGCAGGCCCCTACCAGGCGTCGGGTGCGTATTTCAGCACTGACGTGGATTTGCGTGACCGGAACGGTCAGCGGATCACCTGGACGGCATGGGGCAGTGACGGCCTTGACGGCGGTGACTGGCGCAACGGGCCGGGCCCATTCATCGTCGACCAAGTCGGCGTCGACAAGGCGCCGGCTGTGTCGGCCTCGCTGTATCGCGAGGACAACCTGTGGCACGGCGGAGTGGGCGTACCCGACACGTTCACCTTCGGGGCCAACGGCGTCACCGACGTCGATCACTTCCTGTACGGCTGGAACGACCCGCCGGCCACAGCGGTCGACGCCGATTCGTTGGGTGGCAACGCATCGGTGAAGTTGACACCGCCTGGTGACGGGCCTCGGGATCTGTACGTGCAGAGCGTCGATCGGGCAGGTCACCGTAGTCCGAACAGGGTGTACCACTTCTACGTACGGGCGGGGAACGGCCCCCTGGCCCAGTGGTCGTTCGACGGGAACACCAAGGACACCGCAACGCTCGGGTTCCGGGATGCCACCCTGCACGGCAACCCGGCCTACACCCCGGGCGCGATCGGTTCCGCGATCCGTCTCGACGGCGTCTCCGACTACGTCACTGCCCCCGCGTCGGCGAGCACCGGGGCGAGCTTCACCTTCGCCGGGTGGGTCAACCTCGCCCGAAAGTCCGGCGACTGGTCGGTGCTGTTGAGCCAGAACGGCACGACCGCCTCGATGGTCACCCTTGGCTACCCTGGCAGCGGCATCGACAAATGGGCCTTCACGCTGCGGGTCGCGGACAACCCCTCCGCGGCGACGACCACCGTCTTGTCCGCCGAGCCGTCTCAGGTCGGAACATGGACCCACCTGGCCGGTGTATACGACGCCGCGGCCGGGCAAATCCGCCTGTATGTCAACGGTGATCTCGCTGGAACACAACCGTGGACCACGCCGTGGGCGGCGGCTGGCGAGTTCGCGGTCGGTCGGGCGGTCGGCGGCGGCTACCTGTCGGGCGCGGCTGACGAGGTCCGCTCCTACGACCGCGCGCTGAGCGACGCGGAGGTCAAATCGATCGTGACCCGCGACAACGTCGCCAGCGGGTATTGGAACTTCGACGAAGCCGGCGGGACGACCGCCCGCAACGCCACCGCGGGCGGCGAAATGGCTGTCCTGCAGCCGGGAGCGGCTTTCACCCAGGCCGGTGCGGTCAACGGTGCGGTCGGCTTCGACGGCACCCGGGGCTACGCCGCCACGTCGGGCCCGGCGTTGCGGACTGATCAGAGTTTCACCGTCGGGGCGTGGGTCAAGCCGGGCAAGCTCGCGGACATGGCCGCCGTCACCCAGGACGGGACGACCGTCAGCGGCCTACACCTCAAGCAGGCCAACGGCTCGTGGATCTTCGGGATGAACTCGTCCGATGCCGTCGGCAGCACCCCCGTCGAAGCGCGGTCGGCGGCCGGTACTGTCCAGACCGGTGTGTGGACGCACCTGACCGGCGTTTACGACGGCACGGCCAAGACCATCACCCTATACGTCAACGGGGTCCAAGCTGCCACCGCGGCCGCGCCCACGACACCGTGGACGGCGAACGGGCCGTTCGTGATCGGCCGCGGACAGTATGGTGCCGCCACCGGCTTCTGGGCAGGAGACATCGACGAGGTCCGGGCCTACACCCGTCCTCTGTCCGCCAACGAGATCCAGGGCATCGTCGCCCAGAGCAACGTCACCGCCGCGACCTGGAAGCTCGACGGCAACGCCCAGGACACCTCCGGCAACGGGAAGAACGGCACGGTTAACGGAAGCCTCGACTGGGCGCCGGGCCAGACCAACAACCCGGACCCGAGCGACCTGGCCGCAAGTTTCAACGGTTCCGTCGGCTACCTCAGTTCGGCTCCGGCCGTTGACACCGGCAAGAGCTTCTCCGTAGCCGCGTGGGTCAAGCTGGGAAGCAAGACCGCGGATTGGGGCGCGGTCGCGAGCCAGACCGGCACGCGGACCTCTGTGTTCACACTCGGCTACAGCGGATCCGCCGACGACCGGTGGGCGTTCGGGATGAACGGCAGTGACGCCGACTGGCCGTCCTCGACGCCCAGGGTACGGTCGGCGCAGCCGGTTCAGACCGGGGTTTGGACTCACCTCGCCGCGACCTACAACGCCGCCACCGGTGAGATGCAGCTGTTCGTCAACGGCACGCTGTCGGCGACGGGGACGATGAGCACGCCGTGGAACGCGACCGGCGAGTTCGACATCGGCCGTGCGATGTGGGCCGACACTTGGCGCAACCAGTTGGTCGGTGCGGTCGACGACGTCAAGGTTTACAGCCGTCCCTTGTTCACCGACGAAATCCGCACGATGGCCGGCCGTGACCTCGCCCTGGTACACGATTGGCAGCTCGACGAATCCAGCGGCACCAACACCGCGGACTCGATCGGTGCCCGCCCGGGCACCCTCAGCGCCGGCGCTCAGCTGGTACCAGGTCGGACCGGTAACGCCGTCAAGCTCGACGGCACCAAGGGCGCCGTCTCCACCACCGGCGTCGACCTGCGAACCGACGACAGCTTCACCGTGTCCGCGTGGGTGTACCTCGACCGCAAGAGCGACGTGGTGTCCAAGTTCACGGCGGTCAGCATCGACGGGAGTCGCACCAGCAAGTTCCGTCTCGGGCATGTCGCGGATGGCATGAGCGCGCTCTGTTTCGACGGTATGCCGGGTGATCCGAATGCGTGTGGCAAGTGGGTGTTCGAGATGGCCGAGTCCGACAGTGACAACGCCGTCGTGACCAAGGCCGCCGTGTCCACGCTGCCTGCCGAAATCAACACCTGGACTCACCTGACTGGCGTCTACGACAAGCAGTCACACAAGACCTGGCTGTACGTCGACGGCAAGCGGGTCGGCGACGGCACCCTCAACACCGCCTGGCGGGCTACGGGGGGTGCCGTGCTCGGGCGGGGCCGGGATCTCGGGCAAGCCGCTCAGTTCTGGCCCGGCTCTATCGACGATGTCCGCCTCTACGCGGGCGCCCTGGACCGGGACCACATCTTGTCGCTCTACGGCTCCTACCCCGCTCTCGACACGAGCCCGGCGACGCTGCCGGCGGCGGACGTCGCGAAGTGGGACTTCGACGAGAATATCGGCGCGGCACGTGTTCAGGACATGAGCGGCCAGGGGCATGACGCCACCTTGTACGGGGGCTATCAGTGGGCTGGAGGCCGCAGCGGCGGCGGACCGTGGCTGGACGGCATCACCGGACACGCCGTTACGTCCGGGCAGGTCGTCAACGCCGGCCAGAGTTTCTCGATTTCCGCGTGGGCGGTGCTGTCCAAAGCGGACGACGCCAATTACACGGTCTTCGGTCAAAGCGGCGCGGCGGTCAGCGGGTTCCAGGTTCAGTACAACGGCACGCTGCACAAGTGGGCGGTGGTGATCCCGCAGTCCGATCAGAACGATCCAGCTGTCACAGCCGTCGTGTCGAACGTTGCGGTGGTCACGAACGAGTGGACTCACCTCGCGATGAGCTACGACGCGGTGCGCCACGTCGTCAAGCTCTACGTCAACGGCGCGCTCACCACGGTCCAGGTCGGTGTCACCCTGGCCGGCATCACGGGTCCGTTCACGCTCGGAAGCGGCAAGTGGAACGGCTCCAACACAGGGTTCTTCCCCGGCCCGATCGACGACGTCCGCGTGTTCGGCCGGGCAGTGAGCGACGGTGAGGTCCGCAAGGTGACGGCGGATGTCATCGAAGCAGCGGCAGGGGACTGGCACTTCGATGCCGGCACCGGCAAGGACTACTCGTGGCGGCACAACGACGCCGTCCTCTCCGGCGGCGTGACGTCAGCTCCCGGGATCAGTGGAAAGGGGCTGCAGTTCGATGGCAGCGCCGGGCAAGCGACGGCGCCCGGGGTGGGCGTGCCGATGACCGCGAGCTTCAGCGTGTCGGCCTGGGCCAAGCTGTCGCGCACGGACCAGGTTGCCACGGTCCTCGGCCAGGACGGGGCCCGGATGAGCGGGTTCGTGCTGCAGTACCGGCCAGAGCTCAACCGCTGGGTGTTCGGTACGCCGGCGGCGGACCAGGACTCGTCCCCGTTCACCTATGCTGCTTCCTTCCAGATCCCGGTGGTCAACCGCTGGACACACCTGACCGGGGTCTATGACGAAGGCGCTGGGCAACTGCGGTTGTACGTCGACGGGCAGCTCGGTGGTTCGCGCTCGAATGTGTCACCGTGGGCCGCGCCCAGCGGTCTGAGCATCGGCCGGGATCTGCGGAACGGCGTCGCAGCGGACTTCTTCCCCGGCAGCATCGACGAGGCATCCACCAGCTACGGGGTGCTCACCGAAGCCTCGATCGCGAAGAACGCTGCGTGGCCCACAATCGCTGCGGGACAGCTCGGCCGGTACGTCAACGGCGTGGGTGAACGCTACACCGGTGCCACCAGCAACCCGGCTGCGGCGGGCTACCACGTCGACGACATGCTCGGCATGCTCGTCAGCGGCGACAGTGCCAGCACCACGACGCTCTACTCCTGCCAAGACGGCGCTGACGGGTTCACCTCGACCGACAACGCCTGCGAAGGCAAGACCGTCAACGGCGCCATCGGCAAGGTCTTCACCCAGCAACCCACCAATGTCCCCAGCATCGCGATCTACCGCTGCACCACCGGTACCGAACGGTTCGACAGCCGACAGGCCGACTGCGGTGGCGCGACACGCGAGGTGATGCTCGGCTACACCATCGCCTACGCGGCGCTGTCCATGTCCGACAACAACCGGGCGATAGACCGGATGGCGACCACCACGGGCGGGTTGCCCGGCTACACGGCCGTGGTGTTCCAGGGCTACCTGCCGCTGGCCTCCCGAGCCGGCACCCGGCCCCTGCTCAGCTGCGCCAACGACTTCGACAAGTTCCTCTCCACCGACGCCGCCTGCGACGGGAAGACCGTACTCGGCACGATCGGTGAGATCTGGACCGCGCCGCCGGACGGGATGGCCAGTCAGCCTCTCTACCGCTGCGTTTTCCCGGGCGTCGACACCATCACCGCGAACTCACCCGACTGTTACGGCGGCACGGTCGACACCCTCCTCGGCTACACCCTGGCCACGCTGCCCGCCGTTACGCCTGCGTTCCCGGCACCTCCGGGCTGATCGGTCGAACGACCGCATCCCCGAGTCCCGACCTTTCACCGTCCCTGGAGGAACGATGCGCACGGCCGCCTTCAGCCGTCCGAGAACTCTCACCACGGTGTTGACCTGCGCCTTGGTGATGACGATGGTCAGCACGACCGGCATCGCGAACGCGGCTGTCGGCCCCAGCGTCCCGCTGCCGAACACGGACTCGACGAACGTCGCCAAGCAGACCATGACCCCACGGGCTCCGGACGAGGCCAGCGCGCACGCGCTGAGCGGTAACCAGGGGACCGGATCGACTGCGCCGGACGGTGGAGGAACGAGCAAGGCGACCTCGTTGTCGCCCTCGGCGACCTGGGACGTCTCGGAGCAGACCGGTGACTTCACCTGGTCGTACCCGCTGCGTGTGCCACCCGCATCCGGTGGCCTCACGCCCGATCTGGCGCTCGGCTACAACTCGACGGAGATCGACGGACGCACCAGCGCGACTAACAACCAAGCCTCCTGGATCGGCGACGGCTGGGAGCTCAACCCGGGCTTCATCGAACGCACCTACGGCTCCTGCGTCGACGACAAGGAAGGCGGGACCACCCCACCGCAGGTGGGTGACCTGTGCTGGAAGAGCGACAACGCCACAGCGTCCTACAACGGCAGCGGTGGCCCCCTGATCCACGACACGGCCAAGAACGTCTGGCGCCAGAAGTCAGACAACGGTGCTCGCATCGAACACCTCACCGGCGCGGGCAACGGCGCTCACGACGGCGAAGCGTGGAAAATTACCACGCTCGACGGCACCCAGTACTTCTTCGGCGTCACCTCGGGCGCAAACTCGACCTGGACCGTGCCGGTCTACGGCGATGACGCGGGTGAGCCGTGCCACGCTGCCGACGGCAGGTTCGAGAACTCCGCGTGCGTGCAGGGCTACCGGTGGAACCTCGACAAGGTCGTCGACCGGCACGGCAACATGATCCTCTACACCTATGACGTCGAGACCGGTACGTACGGCCAGAACGTCAAGAACACCCCGGTGTCCTACGTGCGCGGCGGAGCCCTCAAAGAGGTGCAGTACGGGTTGCGTGACGGCGACTCCGCGCCGGCGTCGGGCAAGGTCGTTTTCGACACCGGCGACCGCTGTGTTCCCGGCAGCAGCCTGTGCACCTTCGACCATCCGGAGAACTGGCCGGACGTCCCGCTCGGTGAACGCTGCGGGGCCGACTGCAAGGACCACTACTCCCCGACGTTCTGGTCCACCAAACGGCTAGCCAAGATCACCACGAAAGTCCGCAAGGGCACGGACTACTCCGACGTCGACAGCTGGACGCTCGAGCAGACCTTCCCGGACCCCGGTGACGGCGAGAAGGCCGCACTGTGGCTGAAGGGCATCACCCACACCGGTCTGGTCGGTACCCCGATCACGTTGCCCGCTGTCACCTTCGAGGGCAAGAAGCTGGCCAACCGCGCCGACAAGGGTGACGTGTCCGACGGTATCGGGCCGCTCAACCGCTACCGACTCTCGGCCATCGTGTCCGAGTCCGGCGGCGTCACCACCGTCAACTACGCGGCATCCGACTGTGGTCCCGGGGCATTGCCGGACAAGCCGGAGACCAACACCAAGCGCTGCTACCCGGCGACGTGGGCGAAACGCAACTACGCCGAGCGCACCGATTACTTCAACAAGTACGTCGTCGCCTCGGTCGTCCAATCCGATCGGATCAGCTCCAGCACCGAGCAGGTCACCAGCTACGAGTACCCCGACGGCGCGGCCTGGCACTTCAGCACGTCCGAGTTCACGCCGGAGGACAAGAAGACCTGGGACGACTTCCGCGGGTTCGGCCGGGTCATCGTTCGCACCGGCAAGTCCGACGACCTCACCGGGTCCACCAGTTACGCCGAGAGCCGTTACTACCGCGGCATGAACGGGGACAAGCTTCCCAATGGCGGCACCCGGGCGGTCACGCTGTCCGACAGTGAGGGCGGCACGCACGCCGACGAGAACTGGCTGCGTGGTTTCTCGTTCGAGAGCGTCACCAAGAACGGCGAGAACGGGCCCGTCGTCAGTAAGTCCATCACCGACCCCAGCTGGACCGGTCCCACCGCAACCCGGGGGTCGTTCAGTGCCTACATGGTGCGCACCGGCACCGAGCGCGCGTTCACCGCGCTCGCCGCCGGCGGATGGCGCACGACCAAGGTCACCACGGAGTACGACCAATACGGGCTGCCGACCAAGGTCAACGACCTGGGTGACGTCAACGTCGCCGACGACGACCAGTGCACGACCACGACCTACGCGCAGAACACCGCCCTGTGGCTGATGCAGTTCGCCTCGCGCGTCGAAACCACCGCCGTCAACTGCAGCCAGACCCCCCAGTACCCGCGCGACACGGTCTCCGACACCCGCACCTCCTACGACACGCGCGGCGACGGGACGCCGCAGCCCAGCGGCACCCCGCCGACCAAGGGCGATATCACCCTCGCCGAAGAGATCGACCACTACGACGGAGCCACTCCGCAGTACCGGACCGTCGCCACCACCACCTACGACGTGCACGGGCGCGCGACCGCGGTCACCGACGCGGACGGGAACACGACGAAGTCGACCTACACGCCGGCGACCGGCGGACCGGTGACCCAGCTGGTGCTGACCAACGCGCTCAACCAGAAGACCACCAGGGTCTACGAGCCCGCGTGGGGGACACCGCTGACCGTCACCGACCTCAACAGCTGGATCACCGAAAGCACCTACGACGCCCTGGGGCGCACCACCGAGGTCTGGGCACCGAACCGGCCCCGCTCGTCCAACCCGCAAGGCACCGCTCGATTCACCTACGACGTCCGCAACGACAAGCCCAGCGCCGTCTCCACCACTCGGATCGGGCCGAACGGCAACTTCACCACCTCGACGACGATCCTTGACAGCCTCTACCGCACCCGGCAGGTCCAAACCCCGGCGCCAGGCGGTGGCCGGCTGCTGGTCGACACCCGTTACGACTCCCACGGCCGCACGTTCAAAACGACCCAGCCGTTCTACAACGACCAGCCGGTCGACACCGACCTGTGGGTCGCCAGCGACACCGAGATTCCCGGCTTCACCACCACCGAGTTCGACGGCGCGGAACGACCCGTCGCGGCCATCTACAAGACCGGCGCCAACGAGCGCTGGCGCACCACCACGACCTACGGTGGCGACCAGGTCAGTGTCACCCCACCCGGCGGCGGCACCCCGACCACCACGATCACCGACGCCCGCGGCCACACCCGCAACCTCCGCCAGTACCACGGCGCCGAGCCGACGGGCGACTACGACGAAACCACTTACACCTACACCCCGGCAGGCCAGCTCGCCGGAGTTACAGACTCCAGTGGCAACCACTGGTCCTACGGCTACAACCTGCACGGCTCGCTGAACCAAGCCGTCGACCCCGACCGCGGATCGACGACCTACACCTACGACAAGCTCAACCAGCTGGCCACCAGCACCGACGCGCGCAACGTCACGCTCGCGTACAGCTACGACCACCTGGGCCGCAAGACCGGGCTTTACCAGGGCAGTACCACCGGGCCCAAGCTCGCCGAATGGGCCTACGACACCGCCTACAAGGGCGTCGGGCAGCCCGCGTCGTCGACCCGCTGGGTCAACGGCAACGCCTACGTCAAGAAGGTGTACGCGTACAGCCCGCTGGGCCAGCCCGCCATCCTGGGCACCATCATCCCCGACAGCGAAGGTGCCCAGCTGGCCGGCACCTACGCCACCTACACCACCTACGACCCCGACGGAACCCTCGGCGGCGCCAGCATCCCGAAAGCCGGGGACCTTCCTGTCGAAAGCATGCTGTACGTCCACGACGACCTGGGCAATGCGACCACCACCAACGGCGGACTCGACACAACCGAGGACTACGTCACCGCGACCGACTACACCAAGTACGGGGAACTGCAGCGCCTGCAGCTCGGCGACACCGGCCACCGCGCCTGGCTGTCGTCCTACTACGACACGAACACCCGCCGGCTCGACCACACCATCGTCGACGCCGAAGTCGCCCACCCCATGCAGGCCGACACCCACTACACCTACAACCCCGCCGGCGCCATCACCTCGATCGCCGACACCCCACTCGACCAACCCGCGGACACCCAGTGCTTCCGCTACGACTACCTGCAGCGGCTCACCGAAGCCTGGACACCGGCCAGCGCGCCCTGCAGCACCGACCCGGCCACGACCGGGCTCGGCGGTCCGGCCCGCTACTGGCAGTCCTTCACCTACGACAAGTCCGGCAACCGCACCACCGACACCCAGCATTCCGCCGCCGGTGATGTCACTCGCCGGTACACCTACGCCGCGCCTGGAGCCCCGAAACCACACATCCTGAACTCGGTCGCGTCTTCGGGCCCAGCCGGTACGACCCAGTACACCTACGACCAGGTCGGCAACACCAAGACTCGTCCCGGCGCCACGGCGCAGCAGGCACTGGACTGGGACACGGAGAGCAGGCTTGCCACGGTCACCGAAGGCAGCTCGCAGACGAGTTTCCTCTACGACGCCGACGGCGAGCGCCTGATCCGCCGGGACCCCACCGGCACGACCCTGTACCTCGGCAACCAGGAGGTCCGGGTCGACAAGCAGTCCGGGGTAGCGACGACGACTCGTTATTACACCCACGGCGGCACGCAGATCGCGGTCCGAACCGGCGGAAAACTGAGCTGGGTGGCCGCCGACCACCAGGGCACGACCCAAATCGCGATCAACTCCACGGACCTGACGGTCCAGCAACGACGGCAGACGCCCTTCGGGACCCCGCGCGGAACGAACGGCGAGCTGCCCGGCGAACGCGGATTCGTCGGCGGCACGATCGACCAAGCCACCGGACTGACGCATTTGGGTGCCCGCGACTACGACGCCGACCTCGGCCGGTTCGTCTCCCTCGACCCGATCCTCAACCCCGGTGATCCGCAGCAGATCAACGGCTACAGCTACGCAAACAATAATCCGATCACAAAGAGTGACCCGACCGGTCTGGCTCCCGAGGACACACCCGGCTACTGTGTGGGCTGGCGCGGTGACTGCGGAATCGATCCTGCTGCCGGGTCTGATATCCATGGCAATTACAGTCCTGGTCAGCTTGCGAATAAGCATGTACTAAAAAGTGACCCAGAGCGCAAGGTCAAAATAAGCCCGCACTTCAGTATGATGGCTGGAACGAGGCATTTCGCTGACTTTCAGAAGGCGTATGCTGAGTACTTCAAGCCGTATGGCAGGGTGCATGAGACCGATCCGCATCTGCAATCCATGTATGAAGCGCATATCTGGGAAAAAATCTGCGAAGATCATAAAGACTGGTGTGGGGAGGATCTTTATCTTTCCACCAATGCAATCTCCGAAGATGTCGCGTTTAGTCAACATGTCCTTCCGGCGGAAATCGTTATCGGTGGAGGCTTTGTCTTCCGATCTCTTGCTAACGGCGAAGATCCGGCTGAAGGTCTGAGGGCTAGGAATCCTGATGCTGATACGTCGCCCGGGTCGCATGTCAATGGGAAGAAGGACTCAAGTTGGATTTCGACCACGAAGGATCCGATGGTGGCGGCGGTAAAATACCAGGGTGATAATGGTGTTGTGATGATTGACCTAGAAAAGGTTCCAAAAGAGAGTGTACTGGACATTAGTCGAGGTGTTCCGAACGGGTGGTCTCGAGTAAACAGCTATGCTTCCAAGGATGCGGAAGTGCTGATTAGAGGGCATGTAGAACCAGAAGCGATCATATCCTACTGGGATGCCAAGTCGGTTGCCGGACTAATCGAGGATGTCGAGGGAGAGTAGTCGGATGTCCGAGGGCTTCAACTCGTTCTCCTGCTCGAAGTTGCCCCCAGGTGTAACTCTGTGACACTATGGAGAGCATGGATAGTCAGCGATTGGTCGATGCATGGGATGCCATGCTTGACTCGGGTAAGCTATGGGTCTTATTCGAAAATGGTACTTGTGTAATCCTGCCGGATCAATTTTCCTCTGCTCCGGCGAGTAGGGCAATTGAGCTTATTGCTCAGTATGGCCTATTTACGCCGGGTACCCCGTCGGCTGACTTTGACATTATTGTGCCGGATGACGTTGAGGGTTGGATTATCACCTCGCAGCATCCGGATATCATTACCTACGTGGCACCCGGTGAAAGTCCGGACGAGCGGTCTCCCGCGGTTGGAGTTTATGGTCGAGATAAGAGGGTGCAAGATGCGATTGAGCAACGAGTAATTCACGTACATCAGAAATCTTCGTAAGGTCTTGGCTCCCCCTGGGGAGGCAAAGGCGCGATTGGCATTATTTCTCAATGGTGATTGGCTGGATCGCGCCTAGCTTTCTGCGGGTCATGACGTTGGTGACGCGGGTGAGGGCCTAAGCGCGATCACCGCAGGCCGCGGGATTTCGTGGCAGAGCCCCATTTCCGGTGTGGTGCTGCGGTAGCTCCCCGTTGGCTTGCGGCCCAGCTCGCGGGCTCGCCGGCGAGCCCGCGCTTGAGCGTCGACGTGTTCGGCTCCGGCCGGCGGACCACGATCTTCATGATCTACGTACCGGGCGGCCCTGCTGCTCCTTATACCGGCGCTCTGTTTCTGCCCAACGACGTCGGTAATCACTCGCAAGCCGGACCCGGCCAGGGGCGCCCTGCTGACCGCCGTAGTCCTGTTGCTCGTGCTGCCGCTGGTGCTCGGGCGCGTTCGGGCGTCGAGGGCCCGTGTTCACTCAGCGGCGTCGAAAGTGTTCGTGCGTGACCGACGCCGGAAGTTCCGTCGGTCCGGGACGCGAGGATCGATCGGGTCGTTCACCGGTGAAGGGACTTGCAGAACGGCGTTGAGCAGTCGGCTGACTAGGTTGCGATGGTGTAGCCAGTGAGCGGACGATGCCCTCCAGTGGTCGTGGAGGAGGTTGCGATGGCTCGACAGGGTGGCGTGTACAAGCGTTGTAGCTGCAAGGATGTGGTTGGCGGACATCGGCTCGGTGTCCGCTGTCCGTGCTTGGACGAGCGTGGGCATGGTTCGTGGTATTTCTCGCTGGAGCTTCCGGTGGGTCGTGACGGGCGGCGGCATCGGGTGCGGCGTGGCGGGTTCGCGTCGCGTGCCGCCGCGGAACAAGCCCGGGGCTACCTGCTCGGCAGCGACATCGATCCGGCCACGGCGGTGGTCACAGTTGGCCAGTGGCTGGATATCTGGTTGGAGATGCGCCAGAACCTCAGTTTCTCTACTCGTCGGCTCTATACCCAGCACGTCCGCGACTACCTCAAGCCTTACCTGGGAAGTGTGCCGTTGCGGGTGTTGACGGTGGCGCGGGTGCAGGCGATGTTCGCAGCGTTGATCCGTACTAACTCGAGCCGCGCCCGGCCCTTGTCTTATGCGACGCTGCAGCGCATCCGAGGGGTTCTGCATGCCGCGCTCAACGGTGCGATCCGCCGTGGGCTGATCGATCGGAACTCGGCCCATTGGACCGAACTTCCCTCCGGGCGCCGCGTGCTGTGGTGTGGACCGAAGGCCGGGAGGCGCATTGGCGCCAGATCGGCGAACGTCCAGCCGTGGCTGTCTGGACTGCGACGCAGACTGCGGCGTTCCTGGAGAGCAGCTTCGACCATCCGATGCATGTGCTGTACCTGCTTGTCGCGTTGCTTGGGCTGCGGCGGGGTGAAGCGGCAGGCCTGCGGTGGTGCGACATCGACCTGGACGCCCGCGTGCTGCAGGTGTCGCACCAGGTACAAGACCACAATGGCCGGACGGTGGTCTGCCCGCCGAAAACCGAGAGCAGCGTCCGCGTCCTCGCACTGGACAGCATTTCAGTAGCAGCGCTGCGATCCCTGCGCGCCGAGCGGAGACGCCGGCTGCCGGCCGGTGCGGCGTTGACCGGGTTCTTGTTCGTCAACCGGTACGGGAATCCGATGAGTCCCGGCTACGTCACCCACGCCTTCCGCAAGCTCATCGCTGAGGCGGACCTGCCGCCGATCCGGCTGCACGACCTCCGCCATGGCGCGGCGAGCTTGTCGCTGGCTGCGGGGAACGACCTGAAGGTGGTGCAGGTGATGCTGGGGCACTCGAGCATCGTGCTGACCGCCGACACTTACACCAGCGTGCTGCCCTGCCTGGCACATCAGGCCGCCGAAGCCACCGCAAACCTGGTCATGAAAGCAGCGCGGCACACCGCGAAGAAGGTCCGCCGCGACTCCCGGAAAGCCACGCGTCACTACGGCACGAAGAAGAACCGCAGGCCGAAGCGGACGCGGAAGTCGGCTGGCAAGGTTGCACCGTAGAGGGACCCCTACGCGCCAGCTGCTGTGAGAGCCTGGAGAGGATCGTCGACGCAGCCTGAGCCGTCTATGGGGGAGATGGAGATCGTGGAGCGAAGCGGGTCGTAGTAGGCCGTCGACGGCAGTACCAACCCAGCTCGTCGATCACTCGCACTCTAGATTTGCAATAGTGAACAAATGGTGACCCTGTGCCTTTTTCGGCGCCGCAGGAGGCGTCAGAGGCCTTGAGGGGGTAGGAGTCGGACGTCACTGCTGCGGCTGCGCTCTACGGGCGTCCTAAGAGGACCAGATACCCCGCGGAGCCGGCCCCATTCGGTCTCCCGCTGGTCCCATCCATGATCAAAGCCCACCGGCGAGATCCTCGTGATCAAGGATACCCGCAGGTGGGCTTCGATTCAGTGGAGTGCGCCATCAGGGACTCGAACCCCGAACCCGCTGGTTAAGAGCCAGCTGCTCTGCCAATTGAGCTAATGGCGCCGGTGTCTGCCGGAGGCTTCCCTCGGCGACGTGGAAAAGATTAGCACCCGCTCTCCAGGCCCGTTTCAGGGGGGTCCCCCTACCCGGTTCCGGCGTTGCCGCCCCGGTCTCGGGGCTGGTCGGGCACACTGTAGTCGGACATCGACGGCGAAACAGGCGGGTGGACATGCGGGGTGTGACGGTGCGGTTGCTGGTGGTCGCCGGGGTGGTCGGCCTCTCCTTGGCCGGGTGCAGCAGTAGCCCTTCGGGTGAACCTCCGCGGGAGACCGCTTCCGCGAGCAGCAGCGCTCCCAAGCCCGCGCCGAAGCCCGCCGTGCTCACCCTCACACCCGCCAAGGATGCGAAGGACGTTGCGCCCGGGGAGCCGGTGAGCGTCGCTGTTGCGGAGGGGAAGGTCGGGGACGTCAAGCTGACCGGGGCCGATGGCAAGGTCGTCGCCGGCAAGCCGCGCTCCGACGGCTCCGGGTGGGACTCCGCCGAGCCGCTCGGCTACGGCAAGACCTACAAGCTGACCGCGACCGCCACCGGCTCCGACGGCAAGCCGGTCACGGCGGAGTCGACCTTCAGCACCGTCAAACCCGCCCGGCAGCTCGGCGTGTCCGTGAACCTCGTCGAGGGCGAGACCGTCGGGGTCGGGATGCCGCTGATCTTCACCTTCACCGGCAACGTCACCGACAAGGCCGCGGCCGAGAAAGCGCTGAAGGTCTCCGCGGAGCCGGCCACCGAGGGCGCCTTCCGCTGGTCCGGCGACAAGCAGGTCACCTGGCGGCCGAAGGACTACTGGAAGAGCGGCACCAAGATCAAGGTCGACGCCGCCGTCTACGGCAAGCCACTCGGCGGTGGCAGCTACGGCCGCGAGGACAAGGGCGCCAATGTCACCGTCGGCGACAAGCTCGTCGCCGTCGCCGACGGCGGGAGCCACCAGATGACGGTCACGATCAACGACAAGGAGGTCAAGACCATGCCGACCTCCATGGGCAAACCCGGTCACAACACGCCGCAGGGCACCTACACCGTCATGAGCGAGCACACCGGCTACACGATGAACTCCGCCACCTACGGCGTGCCCGAAGACGCGCCCGGCGGCTACAGCACCTTCGTCCAGTACGCGGTCCGGCTGTCCTACAGCGGCATCTTCTACCACTCCGCGCCGTGGTCGGTGCGGCAGCAGGGCCACAGCAACGTCAGCCACGGCTGCCTGAACCTGTCGCCCGAGAACACGAAGTGGCTGATGGACACGTCCAAGAAGGGTGACGTCGTCACGGTGCAGAACAGCGGCGGCCCGAAGCTCGAGCCGACCGACGGCTGGAGCGTCTGGCAGCTGTCCTGGGACGAGTGGCGGACGGCGGCGAACTAACCCGAGTCGCGGACCAGCTCCCGCGCTTCGGCCTCGGTCGACACCGCGGGTCCCGAGCCCCACAGCGGTTTGTTCGCGGTCTCGCGGCTGAAGTACACCGCGACGGCACCGATCGCGCCCGCCGCCATCAGGTACCAGGCCGGCCAGAAGTCGTGGCCGGTGGCGGAGATGAGCGACTGCATGACCAGCGGGGTCGTGCCGCCGAAGAGCGACACCGAGATGTTGAACGCGATGGACAGTGCGCCGTACCGGATGGCCGTCGGGAACAGCGCGGGCAGCGCCGCGGGCATCGACACCTCGAAGCAGAGCAGCAGCAGGCCGAGCCCCATCAGCCCGAGGAAGGTGAGGACGAGGCCGCCGTCGTGCACGAGCAGCATCAGCGGCCAGGACAGCACGAGGAACCCGAGGCAGCCGGCCATCATCACGGGTTTGCGGCCGACGTGGTCGGTGATCCGGCCGCCGACCATGATGATGAGCATCATCACGACCATGACGACGATGATCAGCAGCAGGCCGTGGGTGGCGTCGAGGTGCAGCTGCTCGGACAGGTACGTCGGCATGTACGACAGCAGCATGTAGTCGGTGACGTTGAAGACGAGCACCAGGCCGACGCACACGAGCAGCGCGGGCCAGTACTCGGTGAACATCTTCCAGAACGGTTCGCCGGACTTACCCCGCTTCTCGGCCTCCGCGGCGTGCTTCTGGAAGGCGGGGGTCTCCTCCAGCTTCAGTCGCATGTAGAGCCCGATGATGCCGAGCGGCCCGGCGACCAGGAACGGAACGCGCCAGCCCCAGTCGAGCAACGTCTCGTGCGGCACCCAGGCTTTCATCCCGGTGACGACGGACGCCCCGAGCACGTACCCCGACAGTGTCCCGAACTCGAGCCACGACCCCATGAAGCCCCGCCGCTTGTCGGGCGAGTATTCGGCGATGAAGGTGGTGGCGCCCCCGTACTCTCCACCAGTGGAGAAGCCCTGAACCATCCGCGCGAGCACGAGCAGGATCGGCGACCAGACCCCGATCGAGCTGTAGGACGGAATCAACCCGATACAGAGCGTGCCGATGGCCATCATGATCATGGTGACGGCGAGCACCTTCTGCCGCCCGATCCGATCCCCGAGCGGCCCGAAGACAAGCCCCCCGAGAGGCCGCATCAAGAAGGCGGCGGTGAAGGCCCCGAAGGTCCCGATCAGCCGGACCCCAGGCGACACACTGGCGGGGAAGAACACCTCGGCAATGGTGTCGGCAATGTAGGCATAGACCCCGAAGTCGAACCACTCCATGGCGTTGCCCAGGGCAGCAGCCCCCACAGCCCGCTTCAGCAGAGAACGATCAACAACGGTGATGTCCTCATACCGAAGCTTCTTCTTCCGGCCCCTGACCTTCCCACCTGAACGTTCCACGCCTCAACGGTGCATCCCCACCCCGCAGTCCGCACGCTGAGCCATCCAGTCGTGAGCGTTACCACGAACGGCCCAGTGCCCAAGCACCAAACGGACACCCGGCAACGCACCGCAACCACACGGATGGGGGTCCGGGGGCGAGCCCCCGGCGGGGGTGTGGGGGTTCGACCCCCACAAAAAGGCGAAACCCCAGGCTGAGGGAAGGTTGCGAAGCAACCGACCAGCCTGGGGCAATGGGGTGAGCGACGGGTTTCGAACCCGCGACCTCCTGGACCACAACCAGGTGCTCTACCAGCTGAGCTACGCCCACCATCTGCGAGGGGACCGCGTGCGATCACCTCGTTGGCTGTAATCGTAGCGGGTGCCCTCGCGGGGTTTGCAGGGGGTTACCTCTGGTGCTGTTCCTGCACTTCAGCGGCAGCGGCTTTGGCTTCTTCGCTGGTGGGGCCGGGTTGGGGGACGAAGGCGACGCGCCGGTAGTAGTCGAGTTCGCCGATGGATTCGCGGATGTCGGCGAGGGCGCGGTGGGCGAGGCCCTTCTCGGGCTTGGCGTAGTAGATGCGCGGGTACCAGCGGCGGACGAGTTCTTTGACGGAGGAGACGTCGACCATGCGGTAGTGCAGGTGGGCGTCGAGGGCGGGCATGTCGCGGGCGATGAAGCCGCGGTCGGTGGCGATGGAGTTGCCGGCGAGGGGGGCGGTGCCCGGTTCGGGGACGTGCTCGCGGATGTAGTCGAGGACGCGGCGTTCGGCTTCTTCGAGGGTCACCGTGGAGCGGCGGACTTCTTCGGTGAGGCCGGAGTGGGCGTGCATCTCGCGGACGATTTCGGGCATCCCGGCGAGTTTTTCCTCGTCGGCGTGGATGACGATGTCGACTCCGTCGCCGAGCACGTTCAGTTCTGCGTCGGTGACGAGGGCGGCGATTTCGATCAACGCTTCTTTGCCGAGGTCGAGCCCCGTCATTTCGCAGTCGATCCAGACTAGGCGGTCGGTCACCTGGTGACCCTAACCCGACACGGGGATATGAAGGGCGTTACCTGCGCGTACGGCGCGTTACGCTCGCCGAGCCGGGTTGGGTGTGGTGCAGGACACAGATCGGGGAGCGGGCCGTGGACGGGCAGGAGTCGCCGGCGAGTGAGATCGCCGCTGGTTATGCGGGTGAGGGTGCCGCGCTGGAGCTGGGTGCGGTGGTGATCGACGGGCAGGTGGACGCGGCGGCGGCCGTGCGGCTGCCGTTGGCGACGCTGAACCGGCACGGGCTGGTCGCCGGGGCGACCGGGACGGGCAAGACGAAGACGTTGCAGCTGATCTCGGAGCAGTTGTCGGCGGCCGGCGTGCCGGTGGTGCTCGCCGACGTCAAGGGCGATCTGTCCGGGCTGGCCGCGGCGGGTGAGGCGAACGACAAGGTCACGAAGCGTTCGCAGGAGCTCGGTGACGACTGGGCGGGCGCGGCGTTCCCGGTGCAGTTCCTGTCGCTGGGCACCGGCGGCAGGGGGTCGCCGATCCGGGCGACGATCACGAGCTTCGGGCCGGTGCTGCTGGCGAAGGTGCTCGGGCTGAACGAGACGCAGGAGTCGACGCTCGGGCTGATCTTCCACTGGGCCGACCAGCGCGGCCTGGCGTTGCTGGACACAAAGGACCTCCGGTCGGTGATCACGCACCTGACCGGCGACGAGGGCAAGGAGGACCTCAAGGGGATCGGCGGGGTCTCGGCGGCGACGGCCGGCGTGATCCTGCGTGCCCTGTCCAATCTGGAGGCCCAGGGCGGTGAGGACTTCTTCGGCGAGCCCGAGTTGGACGTGCACGACCTGATGCGCGCACGTGACGGCAAGGGCGTCGTCACGCTGCTGGAGCTGGACGACCTGCAGTCGAAGCCGGCGTTGTTCTCGACGTTCCTGATGTGGCTGCTGGCCGAGCTGTTCGAGGAGCTGCCCGAGGAAGGGGATCTCGACCAGCCGAAGCTCGTCTTCTTCTTCGACGAGGCCCACCTGCTGTTCGCCGACGCGTCGAAGGCGTTCCTCGAGCGCATCGAGCAGACCGTGAAGCTGATCCGGTCGAAGGGCGTCGGCGTGTTCTTCTGCACGCAGCTGCCCACGGACGTCCCGAACGCCGTGCTCTCGCAGCTCGGCGCGCGGATCCAGCACGCGCTGCGGGCGTTCACCCCGGACGACCAGGCGGCACTGGCCAAGACGGTGAAGACCTACCCGAAGACGAAGTTCTACGAGCTCGACACGGCGTTGACGTCGCTGGGTATCGGCGAGGCCGTCGTCACGGTGCTCTCGGAACGGGGTGCGCCGACGCCGGTGGCGTGGACGCGGCTGCGGGCGCCGCGGTCGAAGCTGGGCTCGATCGGCGACGAGGCGGTTGCCGCTTCGGTCGCTTCGTCGGACCTGCACGCGAAGTACGCCGAGACGATCGACCGGGAGTCGGCCTACGAGAAGCTGGCCGCGAAGGTCGCCGCCACGCCCCCGCCCGAGGCTTCTCCCGAGGCTCCGGCGTCCGAGAAGGACGAACCGGGGTTCCTCGAGTCCGCCATGAAGAACCCGGCCGTGAAGTCGTTCATGCGGTCCGCGGCGAGCGCGCTGGGCCGCGAGATCACGCGCGGGCTGTTCGGCAACCGGCGGCGCTGACAAAACCTGACGCAAGCTGTCAGGTTTCACTGCGAAGGTGGTTCCACACCGAAGAGAGGGAACCAGCCATGACCAGCACCGCCACCGCGTCGTTCACCGTCGACCAGTGGGAGCCGCAGGCAACCGAGGAGTTCGGAGGCAACGAGCTCGCCCGGGTGGCGATCGCCAAGACGTTCACCGGGGCGGTCGAAGGGACCAGCAAGGTCGAGCTGCTGACGGCCACCAACGCGACGTCGCGCGCGTACGTCGGCTTCGAGCGGCTCGAGGTCTCGGTCGACGGCCGCAAGGGCAGCTTCGTCCTGCACCACACGGCCGACGAGTCGGGGATGGCCTTGAAGATCCTCACCGGGTCCGGGGCCGGCGAGCTGACCGGGATTTCCGGGACGGCGAACATCGAGATCGACGGCGAGGATCACCACTTGACCCTCACCTACACGCTCTGACCAGCACGAAGGCCGTTTCGAGAGCCCCCGATCGACTCTCGAAACGGCCTTCGCGGCGATCTCCCGCTCCCCGAAGCGGGGGGACGGGCCGCCCCGACCACGGCCCGTCCGCGTCCTAGTTGTTCACGATCTGGTCGACGATCTTCTTCGCGTCGTTGATCGGGATGGCGAACCCGATCCCGACGCTGCCCGCCGAGCCGTTGGCCGAGGCCGAAGGGCTGTACAGCGCCGAGTTGATGCCGATCACGTTGCCCTGGGCGTCGACCAGCGCGCCGCCGGAGTTGCCCTGGTTGATCGCGGCGTCGGTCTGGATCGCGGTGTAGCTGGGTGAGTCGTTGCTCTGGTTCGACGTGCGGCTGAACGGCGAGCGCTGCTGCTGCTCGCCCTGCCCGATGTCGGACAGGTTCCGGTTCAGCGCGCTGACGATGCCGGTGGTGACGGTGTTCTGCAGACCGCCCGGCGAGCCGATCGCAACCACTTCCTGGCCGACGGCGAGCTTGCTCGAGTCGCCCAGGCTCGCCGCGGTCAGGCCACTGGCGTTCTGCGCCTGGACCACGGCGATGTCCGCCTTGGTGTCCGCGCCGACCACGCTGGCCTGGTACTTCTTGCCGTCGGACGTGGTGATGACGACGTTCTGGGCGCCGTCGACGACGTGCGCGTTGGTCAGGATCCGGCCGTCCGAAGTGAGGATGACGCCGGAGCCGATGGCCTCGCCCTGGCCGGTCGTGACGTTGATTTGGACGACACTCGGCGTGACCTTCGCCGCGACGGCGCTGACGTCGCCGGAGGTCGAGTTCGCGACCGTCTGCCCGTTCGCGGCCGGCGTGCTGATCGAGGTCGTCGCGCCGTCCGCCGAAGTCGTCGTGAGCCCGACGATCGCCGCGCCGCCGACGCCGCCGACCAGCGCGGCACCGAGCGCGGTCGCGCTGACGATCATCGCGACCCGGCCACCCTTGCGCGGCTTGGCCTTCAGCGCCGTGGGGGCCTGGGCGCCGGGAGCCTGGGGTGGCGTGAAGAGCGGATTCGGCGCGGCCTGCTGCTGGTAGGCGTACTGCGCGTACGGCCCGTACTGCTGAGTGCTGTGGTGCGGCTGGTGCCCACCGGTTGAGGCGGGGCCGGGCCGACTCTCGTTCTCGGTCATGGGATTAGATTCGCGCCCGTGCTTGTGAGCAGCCTGTGGAAATACCTCAGGCTTTGCTGAGAAGAATCAGCTGAGAAAACTCAGCTGATCTTCAGGCTTCAAGCGAAGAACGACGGGACGTCCAGCGCACCTCCCGCTGCCTCGAACTCGTCGTGCACCGCCTTCCGCAACTCGGCGTCGCCGAGGTAGTCGGCCGCGGTCAGGGCCAGGCCCAGCGCGCCGTCGCGGACGCCCGCGTCGCCCGTCTCCGATCCGGCCGCGGCCGCGAACTCCTTGGTGTGCAACGCCACCGTGGGGCCCGAAACCGCGAGCATGGGGTGCAGCGCGGGAAGGCGGTACGACAGGTTGCCGAGGTCCGTGGAACCGGTGAGCGACTCCGGCACGATGCCCGGCGGGAGCGGTTTGCGGCCGGTGATCACCTGGTTGGCCGTCCACCGCGCGGCGAGCGCGGTGTTGAACCGGATCGGCAGGTAGGCGGCCTGGGCGTCCCAGATCAGCTCGGCGCCGCAGCCGGTCATCGCCGCGGCGCCTTCGGCGATCGACGTCATACGGGCGGCGAGGTCGCGCAGGGTCTCCGGGTTCTGGGACCGGAGGTAGAACAGCAGCGCGGCGCGGGCCGGGATGACGTTGGGCCGGGCGCCGCCGTCGGTGAACACGCCGTGGACGCGGTCGCTCTGCGGGAGCTGCTGGCGCAGCGCCGAGACGCCTTGGTACGCGGCGACGGCGGCGTCGAGCGCGTTGCGGCCCATGAACGGCTGGGCGCTCGCGTGCGCGCCGACACCGTGGAAGACCATCTCCAGCTGACGCCGCCCGAGGAACGGGTGCAGGGCGATGTCGTGGCTGAACGGGTGCAGCATGATCACCGCGTCGACGTCGTCGAACACGCCGGCGCGGGCGAGGATCTCCTTGCCGCCGCCGCCTTCCTCGGCGGGCGTGCCGATCAGGCTGACGCGGCCGCCGAGCCGCCCGGCGACGGTGGCGGCGCCGAGGAAACCGCCCGCGGCGGTGGTGCAGATGACGTTGTGGCCGCAGGCGTGGCCGAGCCCGGGCAGCGCGTCGTACTCGGCGAGCACGGCGATGTGCGGCCCGTCTCGTGGCGGTGTGCTGACGCGCAGCGCGGTGTCGAGCCCGCCGACGCCGATCGTGGCTTCGTGGCCGCGGCGCTGCAGGAGATCGGCCAGGGCCCGCACGGACCGGTGTTCGGCGAACCCCTCCTCGGGATGGGCGTGCAGATCTTGGCTCAACGCCACAAGATCGGGTGAGCTGCGCTCGACCGCGGCGGTCACTTCGGCCCGCGTCGCCTCGTCCGCGCCGGGGTGCGGCGAGGACAGCGGTTCAGCGGCCGCGACGGCGTCGGCGGTGGCCTCGACCAGGGAACGCAGGTAGCTGTCGTCGGGCGGGACGGGGTCGGCGTGGGTCATGGGGCGATGCTAACCGGCACCTCCGACAATCCGCGGCGCTCAGCCGCGCTCGCCCGCGACGATCTGCGTGACACCGGCGTACTGTTCGGTGATCTTCGTGAAGCCGCGGGCGCGCAGGCCCGTCGCGATTTCGCCGCGGTCGAACATCTTCTGGCCGCTCACGACCCCGCCGGCCGACTCGATCAGACGCGCGGGTTGCCAGCCGCGGCGGGCGCTCGTCAGCAGCACGATCCGGCCGCCCGGTTTCACCACACGCGCGAAAGAGTCCAGTGCGGTCTCCGGCTCGGCGAACATGTGCAGTGCGGCGAAGCAGCAGAGGGCGTCCACTGTGGATGGTTTCAACGGGAGGTGCACGGCGTCGGCGCGCAGGTAGGCGACGGTGTCCGGGCCACCCTCGGCGACGGCTTTGGCGAGCATGGTGCGCGCGCCGTCGAGCCCGATCGCCAGCCCGTCCGGGCCGACGGCCGCGCCGAACGCCCGGGTGAACCGGCCGGTTCCGCACGCGACGTCGAGCACCGTGCGGCCCGGTGTCAGCCGGAGGAGTTTGGTGGCGAGCGTGACTTCGTCCGCCATGCTCGGCCCGAACGGGCCCTTGAGCGCGCGCCCGAGGGCGGGGCGCCAGTACCGCTCGTAGACCTGCGGGAGCAGGGTGGTGCGCATCAGGCGCTGCGTGAGCCCCGTCGGCGGACCGGCCTGGTCCGCGGCGCCCAGCAGGTCGAGGTAGCCGGCTTCCGTCTCGGCCGGCGTCTCGAGCAGGGCCTCGAGACGGTCGGATGCGCTGGTCGGCACGGGTTCTCCTCGCTTTCGGATACCGGCAGTATGCCCACCTCCGGGCCACCCGATCGAGTGAAGAAATCCGGGATCAGGCGTTCGACGCCCGGAATTGTCGGTGCCCCTTCCTAACGTCGCGGGCAAGGTTCCGATCCGAGGAGGACAGATGACGACGATTTCCCGCCCGCGGGCCGAGATCGCGGTGCACGGCGAGTTCGACCTGGCCGCGGCGGCCCGCTTCCTGAGCGGCTTCGCCCCGGCCGGGCAACCGGACTCCGAACCCGGCGCGCTGCGAGTGGTGTTCGCGCTCGACGGCGAATGGACGCCGGTGGGAGCGGTGCTGCGGCAGAGATCGCCCGGCGAGGTCACGGTCGAGGTCCACAGCCCGCCCGAGCACACCGACGCCGTGGTGGCGCAGGTGCGGCGGATGTGCTCGCTGGACGTCGACGGAACGGCGTTCGCGGAGGCCGGCGCCCGTGATCCGGTGGTTTCGCTGCTGCAGGAGTTGCGCCGGGGCCTGCGTCCGGTCTTGTTCGCGTCGCCGTACGAGGCGGCGTGCTGGGCGGTGCTGAGCCACCGGATCTGGATGACGCAGGCGGTCCGGCTGCGCCGTCGCCTGACCGAGCGCTACGGCACCGAGGTCGACGTCGACGGGAGCACGCTGAGGGCGTTCCCGGCGCCGGCCGCACTGGCGAAGATGGAGTACCAGCCGGGGCTGCCGGGCCCGAAGATCCCGCGCCTGCGTGCCATCGCCGAGGCGGCGGCCGACGGAATGCTGGACGCGGCGGCACTGCGGGCGATGCCGGCGGAGGAGGCGCTGAAGCAGCTGCAGCTGCTGCCGGGCATCGGCCGGTTCAGCGCGGAGCTGATCCTGATCCGCGGCGCCGGTCACCCGGACGTCTTCCCCCGCGGCGAAACCCGCCTCCACGAGATCATGCGCGACGCGTACCGCCTCCCGGACGCGGGCGTCGCGGAGCTGGCGGAGATCGCGGAGGCCTGGGCGCCGTTCCGCAGCTGAGTGTCGTTCCTGTTCCGGGTCGAGGGTGAGGCCCGGATGCGGGAGTCGCGATGATCTGAAACGGCCGTCCGGTGCAGCTGCTCGCCGAGCTCGGATCCGGCTCGGCGTGGCGGCGGCGCCTCGGCCCGTGCGCGCACTTGCGGCCCGCGTTCCGACGACAGAACGGAGACCACAACGACTCAATACCCGAAGGCGCGAAGCGGCGAGCGGTGGGGACTCACGGTAGCCAGATATCGCCTGTGGTGAGGTGTCCGGGTGAGCACGCCCGTTCATTTCGCGCTCGGCGGTCCGTCCGGTGACGCCCTGTCAGCTTTCCGCGCGGCTGCCGCCACCGGCACTTCGCCGGCCGGTTCGCTGCTCGAGCAGGCCCAGACCCCCGCGGTGATCACCCTCATCGCCGGCGGCGTGGCGCTGCTGGTGGTGCTGGTCGGCGGGACGCCGTGGCGGCGGGCGCGGAACGTCGTGACGATGGTGCACGAGGCCGGGCATGCGCTGGCCGCGGTGCTGGTCGGACGGCGCCTGCAGGGCATCAAGCTGCATTCGGACACCTCGGGCGTCACCGTCTCGCGCGGCAAGCCCGAGGGACCGGGCATGGCGTTCACGGCGATGGCCGGGTACCTGGCACCGTCGGTCCTGGGGCTGGTGTTCGCCGGCCTGCTGGGCGCCGACCTGGTCGGCACGGTGCTGGTCCTGATCGCGCTGCTGCTGCTCGGCGTGCTGGTGATGGTGCGCAACGCCTACGGGGTGTTCACGGTCGTCGCCAGCGCGGCGGTGCTGGCGCTGATCGCGTTCGTCGCGCCGGTCGAACTGCAGGCCCCGTTCAGCTACCTGGTGACGTGGTTCCTGCTGTTCGGAGGCGTGCGGCCGGTGGCGGAGCTCCAGATCAAGCGACGCCGCGGCCAGGCCCGCGACTCGGACGCGGACCAGCTGGGCCGCCTCACGGCGGTCCCGCCGGTGCTGTGGGTCCTGGTCTTCGCGGTGGCCACGATCAGCTGCTTGATCGCCGGCGCACTGTGGCTCCTGGAGCCGGTCGCCAAGTAGCGCCGACAGCCATGGCCCCCGCCCGGGTGCCAAACCACCTGGCCACGGCTCGGCTTCGCCCGACCGGGCGACGGGAGCTGCCCGCGTCGTGTGCTGCCGCCCGCCGCCCGCCGCCCGCCGCGCCGCGGCCCCCGCCACCGCCCGCCGTCCCGCGTGGGTTCCCGGCATGACCGACCCGGGTGGAGCGCCCGCCAGCGGCGGCCCGAGCTGTCCGCCACGCTCGCCAGCCGCCAGCCGCCAGCCGCCAGCCGCCAGCCGCCAGCCGCCGTCCCGCGTGGGTCCCGGCATGACCGACCCGGTTGGAGCGGCTCGCCAGCGGCGGCCCGAGCTGCCCGCCGGCCGCCGCCGCCGGCGGCGGCGGCCGGCGGTTGCGGCGTTCGAGCACCCCGTCGGTCTGCCGGGGCTTGCCGCGCGCGGCCGGTCGGCTGGCCGTCCTGACCCGAGGTGCCGTTGCGGTGCTCGGGCTTGCCTCCCTTGGCCGGTCGGCGTTCGTCGTGGTTGAGGCGGGTGGTCGGCGGCCGCTGTTGTCGTGAGGTGCTGGCGCGGGGTGGTCGCTCGCAGTCGGTCGGGCCTGTCGGGGTCGCCGCGCGCGGCGGTCGGCTGGCCTCGCTGGTCGCGAGGTGCCGTTGCGGTGCTCCGCCCTGCCCCGGCCGGTCACGTTCCTCGCGCCGCAGCCGCGGCCGGTGGCCGGTCAGCGGCCCGCGGCCGCGGCCAGGGGCCGCCGCGAGGCTCGGCCACACCATCGGCGGTCGCCCTCCCCACCGCGGTCACCCCTCGGCGGCCGCGCCACCCGGATCAGGCGCGCGCCTCGCTCACCGGCGGTGGAGCCCGTGGCCGGTCACGGGGGTGCATGCGGCAAACTGGTGGTCCGCGCGGAGGGAGACGAACGATGGACGAGGTCGCCAAGGCCGTCGAGGAGTGCGCACGGGCGGCGAAGCTGGCCGCGCCGTCGCTGGCTGCCGCGAGCGCCCAAGCCGTCGATGCCGCTCTGACCGGGATGGCCGAGCGGCTGCTCGCGCACCGGGACGAGATCCTCGAGGCGAACCAGGCCGATGTCGAGCGCGCCAAGGCCGATGGGATGAGCGCCGGCCTGCTCGACCGGCTCACCATCACCCCGGAGCGGCTCACCGGCATGGCCGAACAGCTTCAGCTGCTGGCCGGCGCCCCGCACCAGGAGCGCTCCGTCGACGTGTCCACCCTGGACGGGGGCCTGCGGCTGGTCGAACGGCGGCGGCCGGTCGGTGTCATCGGGGCGAACTACGAAGCGCGGCCGAACGTCACCGTCGACGTGGCCTCCCAGCTCGTCAAGTCGCGCAACGCCGGAGTCCTGCGCACCGGCTCGGCCGCGCTCGGGTCCGCCCAGCGGCTGCGGGAGGTCGTCATCGCGCCGGCGCTCGCGGAAGCGGGCATCGACGCCGACTGTGTCCAGCTCGTGCCGCGTGTGGAACGGGAGGCGGCGTCCGCGCTCGTGCGGCTGCCCGGCCTCGTGCCGCTGGTGATCCTGCGCGGCAGCGGGGACAGCACCCGCGCCCTCGCCACCGAGGCTGCCGTTCACGGCGTGCGCACCCTCGCCCACGCCGATGGAGGTGGCGTCCTGTACGTCGACCGGGGGGCGGACGTCACCAAGGCGCGCGACCTCGTCTACACGAGCCTCGACCGGCTGGGTGTCTGCAACCGGCTGAACCTGCTGCTCATCCACGAAGACATCCACGACGACGCCTGGCCCGCGATCTCCGACGCGCTCGCCGAACGCGGCGTCACGCCTTCGCTGGCCCCGCACGAGCACCCGATCGGCTACGAGTGGGCGCTGGACTCCGACCGGGAAGCGACCGTCACCGTCGCCAAGGTCGGCTCGCTGTCCGACGCCGTCGAGATCGCCAACGAGCGCACCTCCGGCCTGGCGGCGGGCATCACCACCGAGGACGCGTCGGCCGCGGACGCCTTCTTCGACGGCTACATCGGCACGGGCGTCTTCTGGAACGCCCCGACCCGCCTCCTCGACGGCTTCAAGCTGCTCGCCGTCCCGGAAACCGGCATCAACCTCGACAAGGTTCCCGGCCCCCGCGGCCCGGTGACCTACACCGACCTCTACGTCCGCCAGTACGCCGTCCTGCCGGCCTGAACCGAACGGCCGGGCCAGGTCAGCGTGCCGGCGGGACGCCGGCGAGCTTGCGGAGCTCCTTGACCGTGTCCGCGGCGTTGGTGACCAGCTCGGTCCGCTCGTCGGGGTCGCCGGAATAGCGGTAGATCGCCGTCGGCCCGTCGCTGATCGCGATCGCCGCGACCAGGCGGCCTTCGGGGTCACGGGTGAGCCCGGTCGTCACCGACACCTCCCGGCCGACGGTGTCGACCGTGGTGAGCGTCCGCTCCTTGTACCAGCCTCGCGTTGTCATGGTCAAAAAGCTCCGGGGGATGGGGGCGACAGGGATACGTCGTAGGACGCGGGGACCGCCCCGCGCGTTACGGCATACTGGGCCGGGTGATCTCCCGGCCGCACGTCCTGCTGTCCGCCGCGCAGTCGCTCGACGGCTACCTCGACGACACCTCACCCGAGCGGCTGGTGCTGTCCACAGAGGACGACTTCGCGATCGTCGACCGGTTGCGGGCCGAGGCCGACGCCATCTTCGTCGGTGCCGGGACCGTGCGGGCCGACAACCCGCGGCTGCTCGTCCGCTCCCCGGAACTGCGGCGGAAACGGCTGGAGCAGGGCAAGCCCGAACAACCCGTAAAGGTCACCGTGACCACCCGCGGCCTCGACCCGGACGCGCAGTTCTTCACGGTCGGGGACACCGAAAAGATCGTCTACGCGCCGCCCGGGGCCGCCGACGGGCTGAAGCACGTCGCCACCGTCGTCGACGCCGGGAACCCGCCCGACTTCGGGCACGTGCTCGACGACCTCGGGGCGCGCGGGATCGAAAACCTGCTGGTCGAAGGCGGCGGCGGAATCCACACGCGGTTCCTCACCGAAGGCCTCGCCGACGAGCTGCGGCTCGCGATCGCGCCGTTCTTCGTCGGGCAGCCGGACGCGCCGCGGTTCGTCGGGCCCGGCCGCTACCCGCGCCCCCTGGTCCTGACCGCCGCGAACGAACTGCAGGGGATGGCCATCCTCGAGTACCGCGCTGCCGCCGAACCGACCGGCCGGGACGTCCGGCGCCTCAAGGAAGCCATCGCGCTCGCCGCGCAGTGCCCGCCCAGCCACACCTTCCGGGTCGGCGCCGTGATCACCGACGCCGACGGCGAGGTCGTCGCCACCGGGCATTCCGGCGAAGGCGATCCGGGCAACCACGCCGAAGAGGCCGCGCTGGCCAAGTGCGCCGGCGATCCGCGCCTGGCCGGCGCGACCATGTACAGCTCGCTGGAACCGTGCAGCCACCGCAGTTCCCACCCGCGCAGCTGCACCCAGCTCGTCCTCGACGCCGGGATCCCGCGGGTGGTGTTCGCCTGGCGCGAGCCGCCGGTCTTCGTCGACGCCAGGGGCACCGAGCTGCTGCGGCAGGCCGGGCGGCACGTCGTCGAGGTGCCCGCGCTGACCCCGGAGGTCCAGCGCGAGAACACCCACCTCGACTTCTAGCCGGCAGAGGGAACTAACAGGCGCCGTTGTCCTGCCAGACGCCCCATTCGCCGGTCGTGCCGGGCTCTTCGCCCTGCGTCCACCACTTGGCCGTCCACTTGTGGCTGTTGTGCGAGACGACGTTGTCCTTGACGTAGACCTTCGTCCGGTCCCACTCCGCCGCGGTGCAGGAGCCGCCGCCCGGGGTGGTCGGGGTCGTCGTCACCGGTGGCGTCGTCTGGGGCGGCGTCGCCCCGGCGAAGCGGACGCTGAACTTCGTGAAGTCCCAGTCGTTCTGCGGGACGTTGCTGCAGACGCCGTTGTCCGTCGTGCCGACGCAGGCGCGGTCCCGGTTTACCGACCAGAACGTGAAGCGGCCGAGGCCGTGGCTGGTCGCGTAGTCGTACACCGTCTGGAAGTCCGAGGTGTAGAACATCTCCGCCGCGTCCGACTTGCCGTTCATGCCGGAGAAACCCTCGTGGGCGTACGCGGTCGCGCTGTCCCAGCCCAGGTGCGACATCAGCAGGCCGTGCAGGGCTTCCAGCGCCGACACCTGCGACGAACCGCCGTTGAAGCCGCCGTCGAACGGCATGATCGAGAAGTTGTTCGGCGTGAAGCCGATCGACTTCGCCTGGTCGATCAGCTGCGTGCCGAACCAGCCGGTGCCGGCCGCGGTGCCCGGCATGGTCACCGACACGAACAGGCCGGGGTTGTTGGCCTGCAAGGTCTTCGCGGCCCCGAGCTCGTTCGCGATCGCGGCGGTGTTCTCGTATTCGGGTTCTTCGAGGTCGAAGTCGATCGCCTTGAGCGAGTACTTCGTGATGACCTGCTGGTACGCGGCGGCCGTCGCGGCCACCGTCCCGCAGGTCTGGCCGAGCTTCGTGCCGCCGTACCCGCCGACGGACACCGAGACGTCGCCGCCCGCGCCGCGGATCCGCGAGATGACGCCCGCGACCGCGGTGTCGGACGAGACGGCGGAGGTGCCGTCCCAGGTCGGGCTGCACCCGCCGCCGTTCGGCGCCAGGATGAACGCCAGCTGGAACGCCTTGAGCCCGGTCGCGTTCATCACGGTCACGGGATCGGGCGGGTTGTTGCTCTGGGGCATCAGGTACGGCGCCGCGGCGTACCAGTTGTTGCTCAACGCCGCGGTCGCCGACGGTGCGCCGAGCACGAGGCTGACGGCGGTGGCGGCGAAGGTCGCGGCGGCGAGCCCGGCGGCGGCCAGTCTGCTCCTGCGCATGAGCTGTCCTCCCGGTGGGGATCGAGGTGGACAGATCATTGGACTAGACCATTAATGAAGTCAAGGTGGCGGGTGAAACGTGGCGGAATATCCGGTTCTGACCCGTACTTTCGTCGGGTGGTCAGGCCGCGGGGAGGGACACGACCACCACCAAGCCGCCCTCCGGCCGAGCCGTGGCCGCGACTTCCCCGCCGTGCGCGTGCGCCACCGAGCGGACGATCGACAACCCCAGCCCCGCCCCGTCCGCGGCCACCCGCGCCCGGCGGTGGAACGGGTCGAACAACGCGGGCACCTCCGACGGCGGGATCACCGGGCCGCTGTTCGTCACTTCGAGCTCGACCGAAGGCAGCCGGGTCCGGGTCGCCACCCGGACCCAGCCGCCTTCGACGTTGTGGCGGATGCCGTTCTCCACGAGGTTGTGCACCAGCCGCTCCAGCATGAGCGCGTCGCCCAGCGCCGTCGCGTCGCCCAAGTCTTCCTGCACGCCGGGCGGAACCACGTGCGACGCGATCGCCGCCAGGTCCACCGGGCACCGTTCGGTCAGCGCGCTCTCCGACCGGGCCAGCAGCAGCAACCCGCTGATCAGCTTCTCGTGCCTCGCGTTGATCTGCAGCAGCTTCGTGCCGAGCTGCCGGACGTCGTCGGACGCCGTCCGGCGGTGCATCGCCACCTCGACCAAGGACCGGTTGAGCGTCAGCGGGGTGCGCAGTTCGTGGGAGGCGTTCGCGACGAAGCGGCGCTGGGCGTCGAAGGACCGGTCGAGCCGCTCGACCATGACGTCGAACGCGTCGGCGAGGTTCTTCACCTCGTCCTCCGGCCCGCGCAGCGCGATGCGCTCGTGCCCGCCCGGGTCGGCCGCGGCCGCGATCCGGCGCGCGGTTTCGGTGACCTGCCGCAACGGCGCCAGCGCGCGACCCGCCACCAGCCAGCCGACCGCCGCGGCGAGCACGGCGACCGCGGCGAGCGCGATGCCGCCCTGGGTCAGCAGCGACGTCGCCGCCGCTTCACGCACTTGCCGGGCCTGGGCGTCGAGCCCCTCCGGGAAGGGCAGCGCCGCCAGGCCGGGCGGCGGCGTGCCGATGAGCACCGTCACCCGCCGCCCCACCTGCTGCGTGAACAGCAGGTAGGTGACACCCAGCAGCACCACGCCCGCCAGCAGGAACAGGCCGCCGTAGAGCACGGTCAGCCGCAGCCGGAGGCTCACCGGAGCCGGTAGCCGACCCCGGTGACCGTTTCCCCCAGCGGTGGGTCACCGAGCTTGCGGCGCAGCTTGAGGATGGTGAGCCGGACCGCGCCGGTGAACGGGTCCGCGTGCTCGTCCCACGCCTTCTCCAGCAGGTGTTCCGCGGAGACGGTGGCGCCGTCGGCGCGCAGCAGCTCGGCGAGCACGGCGAACTCCTTTTTGGACAGTGGGAGGTACCGCTCGTCGCGGAACACCTCGTGCCGCGCCGGATCGAGCGTGATCCCGGAGCGACGCAGCACCGGCGGCGCGGCCGGGCGACAGCGCCGCCCCAGCGACTGGATGCGGGCCGCCAGCTCGGGAAAGGCGAACGGCTTGGTCAGGTAGTCGTCCGCGCCGAGGGACAATCCGGCGACGCGGTCGGTGACCTCCGCGGCCGCCGTGAGCATCAGCACCCGCGTGGCCACACCCGACGCCACCAGCTCGCGGCAGACGTCGTCGCCGTGCACGACCGGCAGGTCCCGGTCGAGCACGACGACGTCGTAGTCGTGCACGGCGATGCGCTCCAGCGCCGCGGCGCCGTCGTGGGCGAGGTCGACGGCGTGGGACTCGTCGCGCAGCCACTCCGCGATCGCGTCCGCGAGCATCGGCTCGTCCTCCACCACCAGGACCCGCATGCCGCCATGATCGCCGCGGCGGTGTTTCTTCGGCGTTAGCACCGGTAGAGGGTGTCCGCGCCGCCGATGCGCACCGGGCCGTCAGCAGGCCGGGCACCCGGGCCGGCCCGCCCGCCGTACGCACTCGGGTCGACGACCGCGCAGTGCAGTTCGATCCAGCGACGGCGTTCTTCCTGGACGGGGCTGCGCTGGGGCCCGGCCGGAGCGGCGGACCCACCGCTCAGCACGAACCGCAGCTTGCCTTCGGCGAGCCAGCGGTCGAGCTGCGCGACCGACGGCGCGTCGTCGCGGCCGCCGAAGCCGCCCATGCCGATCACGGTCGCGTCCGAGCCGATGATGAACGGCGCCACCGAACCGGCTTCGCTGTTCACCGCGAGCGTGATCTCGGTCCCGTTCGCGCGGGCGTAGTCGAGGATGCGCCGCTGCTCGTCGGACAGCTTCGCGCCGTCGCCGCCTCCGCCGCCGAGCACCATCCGGGGCTGCGGGCCACCCGGTGACGGCGCCGGTCCCGGTCCCGGCATCGGCCCCGAGACGGGACCCGCGGCGGGCAACGTGCCCGAGGACGTGCTCAGCGCGGCAGCGTACGACCACACGGCGGGCGTGAGCAGCAGCGGCACGAGCCCGGCCGCGAGCGCCCACCGGCTCCGGCCGGCCAGCAGGCCCGCGATGGCGGCGGCGGCCGTGCCGAGCACCGCCCACCGGGTCCAGCCGTGGAACGAGGTGTCCCGTGAAGTCAGCACGAACGCCCAGGCCGCGGTGAGCGTGATCGCGACCGGCAGGCCGACGCGCCGCGAGCGCCGCCACAGCAACGCCAGGCCCGCGGCGGAGACCGCGGCGACGGCGGGCGCCATCGCCGTCGTGTAGTACGGGTGCCAGATGCCGCCGGCGAAGCTGAAGACCGCGGTGGTCACCAGCAGCCAGCCGCCCCACAGCACCCAGCCGGCGCGACTGCGCGCGTCACCCCACGACCTCGTCCCGACGACCACGACCAGGACCAGCAGCGACAACGGCAACAGCCAGGAGATCTGCCCGCCGACGAGGTCGTTGAACATCCGGCCCGGCCCGGGGTCGCCGCCGAACGACGACATGGTCTGCTGCCCGTTCCGCACGATCATCATGCCGCCGCCCTCGCCGTTGCCGGAAAGGCGGCCGAAGCCGTTGTAGCCGAAGACGAGGTCCCACGCGGAGCCGTCCGCGCTGCCGCCCATGTACGGCTTGGTTCCGGGCCACCAGTCGTACAGGGCGATCCACCAGAACGACGAGACGACGAGCACGAGCCCGGCGCCGAGCACGTCGAGCAGGCGACGCCGGAGCGGTCCGTTCGTCCCGGCCAGGTACGCGGCGACGAGCGCGGGCACGATGATCCACGCCTGCAGCATCTTGGTCAGGAACCCGCAGCCGATGAAGAAGGCGCACCACCACAGCGACCGCCGGCTGTCCCGCAGCGCGCGGGTGAGTGCGTACGCGGCGGCAACCAGGAACAGGACGAGCAGCGTGTCGGGGTTGTTGCCGCGGTTGATCACCACCGTCACCGGCGTCAGCGCGAGGATCGCGGCGGCCAGCAGGGCGACGTTCTCGCCGGACCAGAGCCGCACGGTGCGGTGGAGCAGGAAGACCGCCGCGACGCCTTCGAGGACCTGGGGCAGCAGCAGCGCCCAGCCGTGGTAGCCGAAGACCGACACCGAAAGCGCTTGCGGCCACAGGGCCATCGGCGGTTTGTCGACCGTGACGACGCCGTAGGGGTCGAACGAGCCGAAGAGGAAGTTCGTGAAGCCGCTGGTCATCGACTTGACGGCGGCCGAGTAGTAGGTGTTGCCGAGCTGGCCGTCCCCGATCTTCCAGGCGTAGAGGACGGCGGCGCCGAGGCAGATGAGGGGAAGCGCCCAGGAGCGGGTCTTCCGGTGAACGGCGGTGATCATGACGGCCACCCAACCCGGACCCGCGTTTCCCGGGCGTTTCCGTTCAGCTGTTGTCGTTCAGGAAGTCGTAGTCCTTGCACTCGCCGGTGTGGACCTTCTTGTCCGCCACCCAGTACCGGCAGAACTTGAAGCCGATCCGGGTCTCGGGGAGGTCGTAGACGCCGCCGTTCGCCGCGCTCTTGGTGATGCAGTTGCCTTCGCCGCCGACGTGCATGTGGTACAGCGGGGTGCCGTTGTCCGGCGCGCCCTTGTAGACGTAGATGGCGACGGCGCGGCCGTCGGCGTCGGTGTCGCAGATGTGGACGCGGTCGCCTTCCTCGGTGAACACGCCTTCACCGCTCCAGCCGGTGACGCTGCCGTACGCGTCGCCGGTGTGCATGTGCTTCGTGTGCTCTTCGGCGGAGGCGGGCGCCGCGAACGTGAGCACGGAGAGCAGTGCCGCGGCGGCCACGCCGAGAACCTTCTTCAAGTCTTCGTCCTTCCTCGGTGGGGAAGGCGAAGCGTAGCCACCGCGGCCTGCAATCCGCTTGCAGTCACTCCGACTCGAGGTCACCCTCCAGCGACAGGTACACCTCGCGCATCTTCTCCAGCAGCGCCGGGTCCGGCTCCGCCCACAGACCGCGGTCCGCCGCCTCGTTCAGCCGCTCGACGATCCCGCGCAGCGCCCACGGGTTCGCCTGCCGCAGGAACTCCTGGTTCACCTCGTCGAGCACGTACGATTCGGTCAGCTTCTCGTACATCCAGTCGCCGACCACGCCGGCCGTGGCGTCGAAGCCGAACAGGTAGTCCACCGTGGCCGCGAGCTCGAACGCGCCCTTGTACCCGTGCCGGCGCATCGCCGCCAGCCACCGGGGGTTGACCACCCGGGCGCGGAACACCCGGGCCGTCTCCTCGCCCAGCGTGCGCGTGCGGACCGCGTCCGGCGAGGTGCTGTCGCCCACGTAGGACGCCGGGGCCGTACCCGTCAGCGCGCGGACCGTCGCGATCATCCCGCCGTGGTACTGGAAGTAGTCGTCCGAGTCGGCGATGTCGTGCTCGCGCGTGTCGGTGTTCTTCGCCGCCACCACGATGCGCTTGTACGAACTCTCCATGTCCTCGCGGGCCGGGCGGCCGTCCAGGTCACGGCCGTACGCGAAGCCGCCCCACACCGCGTACACCTCCGCGAGGTCCTTGTCGTCGCGCCAGTTCCCGCTGTCCATCAGCGGCAGCAGGCCCGCGCCGTACGCGCCCGGCTTCGACCCGAAGATCCGCGTCGTCGCGCGGCGGTCGTCGCCGTGTGCCGCCAAGTCGGCGGACACGTGCGCGCGGACGAAGTTCTCGTCGAGAGGTTCGTCCAGCCCGGCCACCAGCCGCACCGCGTCGTCCATCATGGTGATCACGTGCGGGAACGCGTCGCGGAAGAACCCGCTGATCCGGATCGTCACGTCGATGCGGGGCCGGCCCAGCTCCGCGAGCGGGATCGCTTCGATGCCCGTGACGCGCCGGGAAGCCTCGTCCCACACCGGCTGGACGCCGAGCAGTGCGAGGACTTCCGCCGCGTCGTCGCCGGACGTCCGCATCGCCGATGTGCCCCACACCGACAGCCCGACCGACTTCGGCCAGTCGCCGGTGTCCTCGCGGTAGCGCTTCAGCAGCGAGTCCGCCAGCGCCTGCCCGGTTTCCCACGCGAGCCGGCTCGGGATGGCCTTCGGGTCGACGGTGTAGAAGTTCCGCCCGGTCGGCAGCACGTTGATCAGCCCGCGCAGCGGCGACCCGCTCGGCCCGGCCGGGATGTACCCGCCGTCCAGCGCGTGCAGCACCGCGTCCAGCTCGGCCGACGTCCCCGCGAGCCGGGGGACGATTTCCTCCGCGGCGAACGAAAGTACCCGCGCGACCTGGGCGTCCGGCGCCACCGAGGCGACCGCGGTCGCGTCCCAGCCGCGCATCTCCATCGTCTGCACGAGCTCACGCGCCGTCTTCTCGACCGCGTCCACTTCGGACATCGGCGCGTCCTCCTTGAGGCCCAGCGCCGACCGCAGGCCCGGCACCGCGCCCTGCTTGCCGCCCCACATCTGGGCCGCGCGCAGCATCGCCAGCACCAGGTTGACGCGCGCCTCACCGGTCGGCGCCGCGCCCAGGACGTGCAGCCCGTCGCGGATCTGCGCGTCCTTGACCTCGCAGAGCCAGCCGTCGATGTGCAGCAGGAAGTCGTCGAACTCCGCGTCGTGCGGTCGTTCCTCGATGCCCAGGTCGTGGTCCAGCTTCGCCGCCTGGATCAGCGTCCAGATCTGCTGGCGCACGGCCGGCAGCTTTGCCGGGTCCATCGCCGCGATGTTCGCGTGCTCGTCGAGCAGCTGCTCCAGCCGCGCCATGTCGCCGTAGGACTCCGCGCGCGCCATCGGCGGGATCAGGTGGTCGACGATCGTCGCGTGCGCCCGCCGCTTCGCCTGCGCGCCCTCGCCGGGGTCGTTGATCAGGAACGGGTAGATCAGCGGCAGGTTCCCGAGCACGGCGTCGGGCGCGCACGACGCCGAGAGCCCCGCGGTCTTGCCCGGTAGCCACTCCAGTGACCCGTGCTTGCCCAGGTGGACGACGGCGTGCGCGCCGAACTCCTCTTCCAGCCAGCGGTAGGCGGCCAGGTAGTGGTGGCTCGGCGGCAGGTCCGGGTTGTGGTAGATGGCGACGGGGTTCTCGCCGAACCCGCGCGGCGGCTGGATCATGATGATCACGTTGCCGCTCTGCAAGGACGCCAGCACGATGTCGCCGTTGTCGACGTACAGCTCGCCCGGCGCCGGCCCCCAGTGTTCCTCGACGCCTTCGCGCAGCTCGGCCGGCAGCGCGTCGAACCACTCCTGGTAGCGCGCGGCCGGGACGCGGATCGGGTTCCCGGCGAGCTGCTCCTCGGTCAGCCACTCCGGGTCCTGGCCCCCGGCGGCGATCAGCGCGTGGATGAGCGCGTCCCCGTCGGGCTGGTCGGTGCCGGTGGGGTCGACGCCCGGGAACGCGTCCGGTCCGAGGTCGTAACCCGAAGCGCGCATCCGCCGCAGCAGCTCGATCGCCGACGCGGGGGTGTCCAGCCCGACCGCGTTGCCGACGCGAGAGTGCTTCGTCGGGTACGCGGACAGCATCAGCGCGATGCGGCGTTCCGGCGGAGGTGTGTACCGGAGCCGGGCGTGTGCCAGCGCGATGCGAGCGACGCGGGACGCGCGCTCGGCGTCCGGCACGTACCGGGGGAGACCGTCCTCGTCCAGCTCCTTGAACGAGAACGGCACCGTGATCAGCCGCCCGTCGAACTCCGGCACGGCCATCTGGTTCCCGGCGTCGAGCGGGGAGAGGCCGTCGTCGTTCGCCGCCCACGTCTCGCGGTCGCTGGTCAGGCACAGCGCCTGCAAAATCGGGACGTCGAGCGCGGCCATCTCGGCGACGTCCCACGCCTCGTCGTCACCACCGGCGCCCACTTCGGACGGCCGGGTGCCGCCGGCCGCGAGCACGGTGACCAGCAAGGCGTCCACGGAAGCCAGCTCGGCCATCATCTCCGGCTCGCGCGTACGCAGCGAAGCACAGTAGATCGGCAACGCGCGCCCGCCCGCCGCTTCGACCTCGTCGGCGAGGGTGTGCACGAACGCCGTGTTCCCGGACAGGTGGTGCGCGCGGTAGTACAGGATGCCGATGACCGGGCCGTCACCCCGCGAAGGCCGCTCGAGAACGCCCCAGGAAGGCTGCTCCGCGGGCGGCTCGAAGCCGTCGCCGGTGAGCAGCAGCGTGTCGGAGAGGAACCGGTGCAGCTGGGTGAGGTTCGCCGGGCCGCCCTGCGCGAGGTAGGCGTGGGCCTCGGCGGCGATGCCGGCCGGGACGGTCGAGAGCTTCATCAGCTCGGCGTCCGGCGTCTGCTCCCCGCCCAGGACGACGACGTGCGCGCCCGACGCCCGCAGCACGTCGAGGCCGTCCTGCCAGCTCCGCGGGGTGCCGAGGATCCGCGCGACGACGATCTTGACACCGTCGAGCAGCCCGGGCAGCTCGCCGACGTCGAGCCGGGACGGGTTGCCGAGCCGGTACTCGCGGTCGCTCGAGCGGGCGCTGAGCAGGTCGGTGTCCGATGTGGACAGAAGCAGGATCACGAAGTTCCTCCTCGGGGTCCGCGCCCCGGGTAGACGGGCGCGCCGGCCGGAGTTCCTGGCTCCCGGAAATCCTCTCTCCGGTAACAGTGGCGGGACCGCCCCGGACTCTCACCGGGTTCCTCCACCTGCCGACGCGTGGGTATCGCCCTCACTCTCCGGTGCCGGTCGAAGTGCGTCAAGGTGACGTTGGCCGGTCCTCGGTAACCTGGCGGCTTGGAATCCTTTCTCCGGAGCTTCACCGCCGCGCAGTCGACCCGGCAGCCGTACCGCCACCCCACGGCGGCCGAGCTCAGAACCGCCGAAACCGGCTTCGCCGCGTTCCTCGACCGGGCCCCACACCACCTCGGTCAGCTGGGGTTTTCCGTCGCTGACGACTCTCTCGTGGTCCAGGAGCCCGGCACCGGACGCGCCTGGGGGCTCTACGCGATCGACCGGTCCGCACCCCCGTCACTGGTCGTCGAGGTGCCGCACCCCTCGTCCGACCTGCGGACCGACCTGATCGGCCTGGCGCTCTTCCGGCAGGTGCCCGGCGCGGTGCTGGCCGTCGCGGGGGCGCACCGCCGCCGGGAGGACCCGGCACACGAGACGCGGACCGTCTTCCACGTCGTCACCACGCTGCTGGCCCGCCGCGGCCTGCCCCAGGTCCAGCTGCACGGCTTCAAGGACCGGACCCTGCCCGCGGCCGACGTCGTCGTTTCGGCCGGGGCCGCATCGGTCGGCGATGCGGGCCGCCGGGCGGCGGACCGCTTGGAAGCCGCCGGGTTCCGCGTCCGCCGGGCCTGGGCCGAGCCCTGCCGCGGCCTGGCCGGGACGACGAACGTCCAGGGCCAGGCCGCCGGCGGCGGGCCGTTCCTGCACGTCGAGCTCAACCGGACGATCCGCGAGACCCGCCGCGACGACGTCGTCCGCGCACTGGCCGACGCCGACCTGCGCAAGCCCTAGGCGGACCGCTCTCCCAACCGAGGGAAGGGCTTCGTCGAGAACAGCACTTCCACGGAGACCTCGAAGAACTCCGCGATCCGCAGGGCCAGGAACAGCGAAGGGCTGTACTCGCCGCGCTCCAGGTAGCCGATCGTCTGGTAGTGCACCCCGAGGGCCTCGGCCAGCTGCCGCCGCGAGATCGACCGTTCCGCGCGCAGCATCGCGATCCGGTTGTAGACGACCTCACTCATGACTGAACCTTATTCTGGTAAGGACGGCGCCACGGACCGTAGCTTGCCCACCTACGGTGACCCTTGCGCCGGCCGACGGCTGAATAAGGTTCACTACCCCACACGCTGCATGGCCTTCTGCCGCCGTTCGGCCAGCGACGAGCCTGCCTCGCGCCGCGCCATGCGGCGGAGCAGGATCGGGGCCAGCGCGAAGCCGGCCGTTGCCCACGCGAGCAGCACCGCCAGGGTCGCCACCGGCCGCCACGACTGGCCGATCTCGACGGCGAGCGCGCTGTCCGGCAGCAGCGCCGAGCGCATCCCGAGGCCGAGCCAGTACATCGGGAACACCTGCCCGACGTCCTGCAACCAGCCCGGCAGCGCCGTGATCGGGTAGAAGATCCCCGAGATCGCGCCCATGCCCATGACCGGCAGCGTGATCAGCCCGACCGTGCGCGGGCTGCTGGTCAGCGCCCCCAGCGCCGCGCCGATCGGCATCGTCGCGATCATGCCGAGCACCACCACCCCGAGCAGGTGCAGGTACGACCAGACCCCGTCGGGCGCGAGCACGGAGAACGCGAACAGGCACGGGACCAGGACCGCGGCGATGGACGTGAGCTGGGCGAGCGACAGCGCGGTCGTCTTCCCGACCAGGTACCCGAGCATCCCGTTCGGGGTCGCCTTCGCCCGCAGCAGCGTGCCGTCCTCGCGGTCGACGGCCAGGTAGCCCGCCGCGGCGGTCAGGCCGTTGAACACGATGCCGGCGCCGAGCACGCCGGGCACGGTCGCCGCGCCCAGCGAGAACGACGTGCCGGGCAGCGTGGCGTTGCGCATGAAGAACAACGTACCGAGGAAGAGCACGACGAAGACCAGCTGCCCCACCACGTCGTCGAGGTTGGTCCACGTCTGCTTGAACTCGATCCAGCCGCGGGCCAGCCCGGCGCGCAGTGCGGTGGTCCTGGCGTTCATCGCGCACCCGCTTCCTGGAGGCCGAGCTCCGTCTCGCCGCCGGTCTCGGCGCGGCGGACCAGCGTCATGTAGGTGTCCTCCAGCGACGCCCGCCGGACCTCGAGGTCCGCGACGGCCTCGCCGTGCTGCTTGAACAGGTCGTGCACGTACTTCGTCGCTTCGGTCGTCGAGTGGACGAAGCGCTGTTCGCCGAGGCTCCAGCGGACCTCGGCCTCGCCGGAGATCTGCCGGCTGAGCTGGTCGGCCGAGCCGTCGGCGATGATCCGGCCGCCGTTGAGGATGAGGATCCGGTCGGCCAGCTTCTCGGCCTCGTCGAGGTCGTGCGTGGTCAGCAGGATCGTCGTGTCGAGCTCGTCGGACAGGCGGTGCACCAGGTCGTGGAACTCGCGCCGGGCCTCGGGGTCGAAGCCCGCGGTCGGCTCGTCGAGGAACAGCAGCTCGGGGCGCCCGACGATGCCGATGGCGACGTCGAGCCGCCGGCGCTGCCCGCCCGAGAGCTGCTTGAGCTTCTTGTGCGCGTGCTCGGTGAGCCCGACCGTCGCGATCAGCTCGTCGGTGTCCCACGGCCGCGGGCGGGCCGCCGACGAGTACGGCGCGTAGTACCGGCCGAGGTGCGCGAGCAGCTCGCGGACACGCCACTTCCCGTGGTCGCGCCAGGACTGGAGCACGACCCCCAGCCGTGCCCGCCAGTCCTCGCCGCCGTGCGCCGGGTCGACGCCCAGCACGCTCACCTCGCCGGCCGACCGCATGCGGAAGCCCTCGAGGATCTCGATCGTCGTCGTCTTGCCGGCGCCGTTCGGCCCGAGCAGGCCGACGACCTCGCCCCGGTACGCCTCGAACTCGACGCCGTGGAGCACGTCGCTGGTGCCGTACCGCATCCGCAGCCCGTGCACGCGGACGACGGGATCGGCTGGATCTCTCATCACGGTCACCCCCTCTGACTGATGCGATCGAATGTAGCAGACCTACTACATTCGATGGGACTTCTGCTGTCCCGGGAACTTGACCCGCGGTCATCCGGTTCGCGGGGCATGGGAACTTGGCTGGGGCTCGCCCTTCCGGGCGGCGTGGTGATCCTGCTGGTCATGGCCGCGATCGAACTGCGGCCGCGCAAGAACGGCTCGCGTTTCAAGGCGCGGCTGTCGGCGACCTACATCGAAGAGACCACCGCGTTCCTCTACGGGACCAAGCGGCGTGAGCTGGAACACCGGGAAACGATGTCGATGCTCGTCGAGCAGGACGCCGAAGGCGCGCCTCCCTGGCGTGACGTGGACCTGGACGCCGGAACGGCCCGGATCCGCCCGCGTTCGGACCCGCCGGAGCGCCGGAACGGCCAGCTACAGTGACCCCATGCCGACCCCTGCACGCGTGCGAGCCGACGCGTGCCCCGGTGTTTTCGCACCCCACGACGCCGCCGACGGACCATTGGCCCGGGTGCGGCTGCCCGGCGGCACGATTTCCGCAGTGCAGCTGCACGCGCTGGCCGACGCGGCCGAAGCCTGCGGCGACGGCGACCTCCACCTCACCTCGCGCGGCAACGTCCAGCTGCGCGGTGTCACCCGGCCCGGCTTGGCGGCCCGGCTGAGCGACGCGGGTCTGCTGCCTTCGCCGTCGCACGAGCGGGTCCGGAACGTCCTCGCGTCGCCGCTGAGCGGAGTGCGCGGCGGCCTCGCCGACGTCAGCGGCCTGGCGGCGTCGCTGGACCGGGTGCTGTGCTCGACGCCGGAGCTGGCGGCGCTGCCCGGGCGATTCCTCTTCGCCTTCGACGACGGACGCGGGGACGTCGCCGGCGAAGGCGCCGACGTCTGCTGGCGGGCGGTGGACGCCGGAACCGGGACGCTGCTGCTCGCGGGCGGCGACACGGGACGACGGGTGGCCCGCGCCGACGCCGTGACGGTGCTGATCGAGGTGGCGCTGGAGTTCTGCCGGGTGCGCGGGGCCGCGTGGCGCGTCGCCGAACTCGACGACCCGGCCTGGCGCGGGACGCCGGTGCCGCGGACCGCGGCCGAGGTCCCGGCCGGGCTGATCGAACGGGACGGCGGCTTCGCGGCCGGTGTCGTCCCGCGCTTCGGGCAGTTGTCCGCGACGCAGGCGCGGGCGCTGGCGGAGTTCGGCCCGGCGCTGGTCACGCCGTGGAAGTCACTGGTCCTGCCGGACGCGCCCGCCGACGTCTTCACGCGGCTGGGTTTCGGTGGCGTCGCCTTGGGGACCACCGCGTGCATCGGCCGGCCGGGCTGCGCGAAGTCGCGCGCCGACGTCCGGGCCGACGCGGTGTTCCGGCCAGGGCTGCGCGCGCACTTCTCGGGCTGTGAGCGGCGGTGCGGGAAGCCGTCGCAGTCCCATGTGGACGTTGTCGCCGAGGCGGGGGGCTACCGCATCGACGGCCGGTGGGTGCCGCTCGACGAGATGGAAGGGAAGCTGTGATCGACTACCTGCGGGACGGTGCCGAGATCTACCGGCACTCGTTCGCCACGATCCGCGAGGAGGCGGACCTGGCGATCCTGCCCGACGACGTGGCCGGCGTGGCGGTCCGGATGATCCACGCCTGCGGCATGGTCGATCTGGTCGACGACCTGCGCTACACGCTCGACGTCGTGGAGTCCGGCCGCGCCGCGCTGGAAGCCGGCGCGCCGATCCTGTGCGACGCGCAGATGATCGCCAGCGGCGTCACCCGCCGTCGCCTGCCCGCGGCCAACGAGGTGCTTTGCACGCTGTCGGACCCTTCTGTGCCCGGGCTGGCCGAACGCATGGGCACCACCCGGTCGGCGGCGGCGCTGGAACTGTGGCGCGACAAGCTGCCCGGCTCGGTCGTGGCGATCGGCAACGCCCCGACGGCCCTGTTCCGCCTGCTGGAGATCCTCGACGAAGGCGTCGGCGCGCCCGCGGCGATCATCGGCGTCCCGGTCGGCTTCGTCGGCGCAGTGGAGTCCAAAGTGGAGCTGGCCAAGCGCGCCCCGGCACCGTACCTGGTGGTGCACGGGCGGCGCGGCGGCAGCGCGATGGCCGTCGCGGCGATCAACGCCCTCGCGAGCGCCGAAGAATGACCGGCACGCTGTACGGCGTCGGGCTCGGCCCCGGCGACCCGGAACTGATGACGGTCAAGGCGGCCCGCCTGATTTCCGAAGCCTCGGTGATCGCGTACCACTGCGCGCGGCACGGCCGGAGCATCGCGCGGTCGGTCGCCGAGCCGTACCTGCGCGAGGGGCAGATCGAGGAAAAACTCGTCTACCCGGTCACGACCGAGACGACCGATCACCCGGGCGGGTACGAGGGCGCGATCGCCGACTTCTACGAGCTGAGCGCGAAGCGGCTGGCCGAGCACCTCGACGCGGGCCGCGACGTGGTCCTGCTCTGCGAAGGTGACCCGTTCTTCTACGGCTCGTACATGTACATGCACGAACGGCTCTCCGGCCGCTTCGAAGCGGTGGTCGTCCCGGGCGTGACGTCGGTGAGCGCGGCGTCGTCGGTCTTCGGCCGTCCCCTGGTGCAGCGCGACGAGGTGCTGACGGTGCTCCCGGGCACGCTGCCGGCCCCCGAACTGGCCCGGCGCCTCGCCGACACCGACGCGGCGGCGGTGCTGAAGCTGGGCCGGACGTTCTCGTCCGTGCGCGAGGCGTTCGCGGAAGCGGGCAAGCTGGACGACGCCGTCTACGTCGAGCGCGCGACGTGGGGTCAGCAGCGCATCGAGCCGTTGGCCTCGGTGGATCCTTCGACGGTGCCGTACTTCTCGCTGGCGTTGCTGCCTTCGCCGGCTTATGCGTCACGCCGGTCTTCGCCGGCGTCACCTCCTGCTGCCGCCCCTTCGGCGGGTGAGGTCGTCGTCGTGGGTCTCGGTCCGGCGGGCCCGGAGTGGCTCACGCCAGAGGCCGCTGCGGAGCTCGACGCGGCGGAGCACGTCGTCGGGTACGGGCCGTATGTCGCGCGGGTGCCGCAGAAGGCGGGCCAGCAGCGGCACGCTTCCGGCAACCGCGTCGAGGCGGACCGGGCGCGCGAGGCGTTGTCCCTGGCCGCTTCCGGCTCCCGGGTCGCGGTGGTGTCCTCGGGCGACCCGGGGGTGTTCGCGATGGCCTCGGCGGTGCTGGAGCAGGTGTCCGCCGGGCACGGAGCGGGCGTCCGGGTCCGGATCGTGCCCGGAGTGACGGCTGCCCAGGCGGCGGCGTCCCGGGTGGGCGCGCCGTTGGGGCACGACTACTGCGTCCTGTCGCTGTCCGACCGGCTGAAGCCGTGGGAGATCATCGAGAAGCGCCTCGACGCCGCGGGCGCGGCGGACCTGGTGCTGGCGCTGTACAACCCGGCGTCCCGGACCCGGACCACCCAGCTGGCCGACGCCCGTGCGGTGCTGCTCCGCCACCGTTCTGCCGACACCCCGGTGGTGGTGGCCCGCGACGTCGGCGGCCCGGAGGAGGACATCCGCATCACGACGTTGGGCGACCTGGACCCGGCGACGGTGGACATGCGGTGCCTGCTGATCGTGGGTTCGTCGAAGACCCGCGCGGAGAACGGCATCGTCTGGACGCCCCGCAGTTACTGACGTGAGGCCGGGCCGCGGCCCGGCCTCACACTTCTCAGCGCGTCGGGTCCTTGCCGTTCGGCTGCCGCGGTCCCGGGCCCGGTGACCACCAGCCCGGCACCGTCTTCTCCCCGTGCACCACCGTCGGCGCGATGCCCTCGGTGAACGGCTCGATCTGCAGCAGCTGGCCCCACGACTGGCTCGGCTGGCCGATCAGGTAGCTCGGCACCTCCGGCTCCTCGGCCAGTTCCTCCAGCCAGCCGATCGGCCCGCCGTTCGTCGACGACGCCCATTGGGCCTCGTCCGCCAGGCCACCCGCCGTGATGCGGTAGTCCGGGACCTGCGAGATCCCGTCGTGGGACGTCACCGGCTGGACGCACGGGTACACGAACGACGCCGGCCAGTCCACGTACACCGGCTTCGAGCCGATGCGGTCCGTCAGCGTCGTGAACGTCGGGACGCGCGGGGCCGAGGCCGCGATCCAGCCGTCCTCGGTCAGGTCGTTGTCGATGATGTTGATGCGGACCGCGTTCGTCTCCGGCGGGAGGTCGCGCAGGTTGATGCGGGTGTCGTTCCAGCCGTTGGTGCCCGCGCCCGGCGGGAGCATGAACTGGCTGCGCAGGACCTTCACGCCGTCCGGGGTGTCGACGCCGTAGTCGAGGCTGACCGACGTCGGACGGCGGGCCGCCCCCGCCGTCGCCACGACGATCTGGCCGTCTCCCGGCTTCTCGGTCAGCGCGTACCAGTCGCTGCGCAGCCGCCCGGCGCGCGTCTCCGGGTCGAGGTAGCTCGACCACATCGGCACCTGGTCCGGTGTGAACCCGTGCGGGGGCTCGGCCAGGGGGTCCTTGTCGTCGACCGGGCGGGTGTGGAAGCCGGTCTGGACGCGGCCGTTGTCCTGGTCCGGGTTCGGCAGCGGCGAGTCCGTCTCCTTGGGCTTCTCCGCGACGGTCCGCTGCTCGGCCTGCGGGTGCAGGATGCTCGTCGCCGCGTCGCGCTCGACCATCACGTGGTCGGAGAGGTTGCAGCTCTTGCCGAACAGGTGCCCGACGTTGGCCGCGCCCAGGCTGTAGCTGCCGGACTGGTTGTGGATCGCCCACGCCATCGTGACGAACTCGCCCGCCGCGACCAGGCCGCAGACCACCACGAGCGACAGCGACCCGAGCCGCAGCGCGCGCAGCCGGCCTTCCTGGGGCTGGTCCGGCAGGCCCGGCCGGTGCGCGCGGACGTTCTCGACGAACGCGTACACCCCGGCGATCGCCGCCGCGACCAGCAAGATCGTGGACAGGCCGATGCCGCCGATCGACGGCGCCACGTTCGTCCACTGGACACCGAGGCGCGAGACGAACCAGTAGGTGTTCGGCCCGGTCGCCGCCAGCGCGGCGACGACCAGCAGCCCGGCGAGGAAGGCGGCGCGGTTGCGTTTGGACCGCAGGACCGTCGAGCTGGTCGCGAGCGCGGTCAGCGCCGCCATCGACGCGCCGACCGCGGCGAACGCGCCGAAGTGGTGCGTCCACTTCGTCGGCGTCAGGGCCAGCAGCAGGAAGAACAGCGCGGTCGTGCCGATCAGCCGCCGCGCCGGGCCGAGCGACGCGCCGGGGATCCGGCTGCGGCGCAGCAGCATCACCAGGCACGTTGCGGTGCACAGCACGACCAGCAGCACCGGGAACCGGCGCGGCGCCGAGCCGTCCGGCAGGTCGGCGAACAGCAGCTGGTAGCGCGCGAGCTCCTGGAACCACGAGAGGTTCGGGCCCACCTGGGTGCGGATCCGGGTCGCTTCCTGCACGGTCGCGAACGTCTGGTCGGCGAACACCACGACCAGCACGAGCAGCCCGGCCGCGGCGACCGGCGCGAGGACCGGCAGCCAGCCGTGCTCGTTCGCGCGCTGGCGGATCAGCTTGAACAGCGGGCGCGCGGCGACCAGGTACGGCGCCACCGCGATCAGCCCGGTCGGCGTCGCGGCCAGGGTGAACCCGGCCGCGGTCAGGCCGAGGCACAGCGGCAGCAGCCGGCGCGTCACCAGCGTGCGCTCCACCGCGCAGATCGCCAGCAGCGAGCCGAGCGCGGCCACCGGTTCCGGGCGGACACCGTTGTTGTAGGGCATCCACCAGATCAGGAACACCGTCGCGGCGGCCCAGCTGGCCGGGCGGCTGGTGCGGATCTGGGTGCCCAGCCGCGGCATCACCTCGCGGCTGATCAGCAGCCAGCTGAGCACGCCGAGCAGGAACGACGGCAGCCGGATCCACGGCGGCACCGTGCTGACGTGCGTCATCAGCTCGAAGACGTGGTAGAACCAGCCGAACGGCGCCTCGGCGACCCCGAACCAGCGGTGGTAGTTCGTCAGGTAGCCGGTCGCCTCGGTGACCCGGGCCATGGTGAGGATGTAGCCGTCGTCGGAGGTCACCGGCCCGATGAAGACCCAGGCGCCGAGCGCGATGATCACCGTCGCGTCCCGCGCCGTCAGCCGCCACCAGCCGACCGGCGCCCAGCGCGGGGCGCGGCGCGCGAAGCCGGAGTCGCGGCGCCAGACCGCGATCAGGCAGCCGATCAGCGACAGCACGGCGAGCACGCCGACGACGATCTTCAGCGCGGTCGGCGACGTCTGGTACCGCGTGTCCGGCACGACCGAGACGTGCAGGCCGGCGATCGGGTCCTTGCTCGAGTTGATCGAGGAGTAGATGCCGACGACGCGGGGCCGGACGTCGCCGCCCGCGTGGAAGATCGGTGTCCCGGCGACGGCGAGCGTCATCTGCGTCGCGTCGACGTCCAGTTCGACGTCGCACTTTTCGGCGGGCAGCGGCTGCTGGGCGATCTGCTGGCCCTGGCTCGAGGCGAGCAGCACGCCGTTGTCGACGCGCAGCTGCAGGCCGACCCCGTTGCCGGCCTTCGGGTCGGTGCGGCCGTCCGGCACGGTGGCGAAGAGCAGGCCGGGGCCGTTCGTGCGGGCGTCGACCGAGCGGATGGCCGCGCACGGCAGCTCGGCGCGCAGGTCCTGGGCCCAGTACCCGGTCAAGGGCGCGTTGACGGAGCGGGTGTCGCTGCCGGTCGGCCAGACGACCTCCGCCGTGTCCTGCACCACCGGCAGGAAGGGGAAAGCCAGCGCGCACAAGGCCGAGAGCAACCCCAGCGCTACGGCAATCAGACGCATCGGCGCAACGCTAACGGGTCAGAGGTCGGCGGCTGACGCAGCCCCCGGATCACGCGGGGTGAATCGCCCGTGGTGTATCGCCGCGGCCAGGGGACGGCGGCTGCGCCAGCCGTGGCGCTCCAGGTCGGGCACGGTCTCCAGCTTGCTCACCGGCCCCACGCAGAGCCACGCGACCGGCCGGACGCCGTCCGGGATGCCGAGCAGCTCGCTCAGGAACGGCTCGCGGTAGAAGCTGACCCAGCCGGTGCCCAGGCCCTCCGCGGTCGCGGCGAGCCAGAGGTTCTGGATCGCGAGGCAGACCGAGTACAGGCCGGCGTCGGCGATGGCGTGCCGGCCGAGCACGTCGGGCGCGCCGCGCGCCGGGTCGTAGGTGACGACGATGCCGAGGCTCGCTTCGAGGATGCCTTCCACCTTGATGTTCGCGAACGTGCTCGCGCGGTCATCGCCGAGCTGGCCGGCGAAGACCTCCCGTTCCCCGTGGACGTGCTTGGCGAACTTCTCGCGCGTCGCGTGGTCCTCGACCAGCACGAAGTCCCACGGCTGGGTGAGCCCGACGCTCGGTGCGGCGTGCGCGGCCTCGAGGATCCGCGTGAGCGTGCCTTCGGGGATCGGCGCGCCGGTGAACTCGCCGCGGACGTCCCGCCGCTTGCGCAGGACTTCGTAGAACTCTTCGATCATCGGTGCAGGACCCATTCGACGGCTTCGGGGACGGTTTCGGCGGTCTCCGTCTGCGGCCGGGCCGGCCGCCGGACCACCAGGACGGGCTTCCCGAGCTCGCGGGCCGCGGTCAGCTTCGCGCTGGTCTGCGCCCCACCGGAGTCCTTGGTGACCAGGACGTCGACCCGGCCGAGCAGCTCGCGCTCGGCCGCCACCTCGTAAGGCCCGCGGGCGAGGAGGAGCTCGTGGTGCCGCGGGAGCGGCGGCTCGGGCGGGTCGACGCAGCGGATCAGGAACCACAGGTCGTCAAGGTGCGCGAAGGCCGGGAGGCCTTGGCGGCCGCTGGTGAGGAAGACGCGTTCGCCCAGGTCCGGCAGCCGGCGCGCGGCGTCGGCGAGGTCGTCGGCCCAGTGCCAGACGTCCCCGGGGCCCGGCCGCCAGCCGGGCCGCGCGAGCCGGAGGAGCGGTGTTTCCGTCAGCTCGGCCGCTTTCGCCGCGTTCGCGCCGATGCGCTCGGCGAAGGGGTGCGTGGCGTCCACGACGGCGTCGATCCGGTTTTCGCGCAGGTACCGCGCCAGGCCCTCCGGGCCGCCGAAGCCGCCGACGCGTACTTCGCCGGCGGGAAGTCTCGGCCGTGCGACGCGTCCGGCCAGCGAAGAGACAACGCGGACTTCGCGCGCAGTGAGCGTTTCGGCGAGCTGCCGGGCTTCGCCGGTCCCGCCGAGGATCAGGATCACGAGGAACGTCCGTAGCCGACGGCCTCGCGCCAGCGGTCCAGGGTCCGCAGGTTGGCCAGGGTCTCCGCCCAGGTCAGCTCGGGCGCCTGCCGGTCTTCGACGTGCGCGGCGACGTGGTCCGCTTCGCGCGCGAAGACGCCCTGCGTGGCTTCGACCTCGATGACCTCCGGCTCGCCGCCGGCCGGGGTCAGGATGATCTGCGAGACGCCGGGCTTGCGCAACGGGTGGATCCACGCGGGCCGCGGGATGTGGATCTGCCCGTCCGAGCCGAAGACGCGGATGCCGTCCTCGCGGGTCAGCCGGATCCCGCACGAGATCGTCGCGAGGATGTCCCCGGGCAGGCGCAGCAGGCCGGTCGCCCACTCGTCGACGCCGGTGGCGGACAGGTGCGCCATCCCGCTGACCTCGGCCGGTTCGACGACTTCCTGCCCGGTCGCGGCCTGCGCGACCAGCCGCGCCAGGGACGTGCAGTAACAGCCGACGTCGAGGATCCCGCCGCCGCCGAGCGCCGGATCGCCGAGCCGCGCGGTCTCCTCCGGGTTGCTGTCGAAGGAGAAGGTCGTGTCCACCGCGCGGACCTCGCCGATGGCGCCGGACGAGATCAACTCGGCCAGCCGCCGTGTCTGCGGGTGCAGCCGGTACATGAACGCCTCCATCAGGAAGACGTCGTGCGCGCGGGCGGCCGCGATCACCTCCTCGGCATCGGCCGCGGTGATCGTCAGCGGCTTCTCGCACAGCACGTGCTTGCCCGCTTCGGCGGCGGCGATGGCCCACTGCTTGTGCAGCGCGTGCGGCGTCGAGACGTACACGGCGTCGATGTCCGGGTCGGCGAGGAGCTCTTCGTAGCTGCCGTAGGCCTTCGGGATGTCGAAGCGCGTGGCGAAGTCCCGCGTGCGCCCGGCGTCCCGCGCCGCGACGGCCCCGAGGACGCCGTGTTTGCTCTCGTCGACGCCCGCGGCGAAGTGGGCGGCGATCGTCCCGGCGGCCAGCAGGCCCCAGCGCAGTTCCGTCACAACGACTCCGGTTGGTTCGCCCGGTCACGGGCACTCGAGTACAGGAAGCTGTCGGGGAAGCTGGTGGCGGCGAGCACCCGCCCGACGAAGATGGTGGCAGCGCGCGTCATCCCGGCTTCGCGGACCAGCGCGGGCAGCTCGCCGAGCACCCCGCGCACGACGGTTTCCCCGGCCTGGCTCGCGAGCGCGACGACGGCGACGGGACAGTCCGCGCCGTAGTGCGGCCGGAGTTCTTCGGCCACCCGCTCGACGTGGTTGATGGCCAGGTGCAGCGCGAGGGTGGCCCTGGTCGCGGCGAAGGCGGCGAGGGTCTCTCCGGGCGGCATCTTGGTCGAGCGTGCTTGCACGCGGGTGATCACCAGGCTCTGCCCGATTTCGGGCACGGTGAGCTCCCGCTTCAGCGCGGCGGCCGAAGCGGCGAAGGCGGGCACGCCGGGGACGACCGCGTAGGGCACCCCGGCCGCGTCGAGTCGCCGCACCTGCTCGGCGACCGCGCTGTAGAGCGACGGATCCCCCGAGCACAGCCGCGCGACCTCGTGCCCGGCCCGGTGGGCCTCGACCAGTTTCGCGACGATCTGCTCGAGGCTGAGGTTCGCCGTGTCGACGAGCTCGGCCCCGGGCGGACAGTAGGCGAGCAGGTCGGGCGGCGTCATGCTGCCGGGGTAGAGGCAGACACCGCACCGGGCGAGCAGGTCCCGGCCCCGCACGGTGATGAGGTCGGCCGCCCCGGGCCCGGCGCCGATGAAGTGCACGGTCATCGGTTGCTCCACTGCGTCACGACCCGAGCCGGCGTCCAGCCGGTGAAGCCGCCCAGCGGGGCCGCCTTCTCCACGCCGATCCGCAGCAGTTCGCCGCCATGCTCTTCATACGCACGCGCCAGAACCTGCTCGGCCTCCAGCGTCACCCCGTGCGCCACCACCCGGGCGCCGGTGGCCACGCACGCGTCCAGTACGCCCGGCGCCGTCACGCCGCCTCCGATGAAGACCGCGTCCGGTGCGGGCAGCGCGCTCAGCGCTTCCGGTGCTTCCCCCGCCACCACCTCCAGTTCCGGTACTCCCAGGTCCAATGCGTTCCGGGCGATCCGCTCGGCCCGCTCCGCCGAGCGTTCGATCGCGACCGCGCGGTTCAGCCCGTGCAGCCGTGACCACTCGATGCCGACGCTGCCCGCGCCCGCGCCGACGTCCCACAACAGCTCGCCGGGACTCGGCGCGAGGCGGGCCAGCGCCGACACTCGCAGGTCGCGCTTGGTCAACTGCCCGTCGTGGGCGTACACGTCGTCCGGGATGCCGATCAGCGGCAACGCCGGACCCGCGCACGCCAGCGCGAACACCGTCAGCGGTCCGGGATCGCCGGCCCAGCCGTCGGAGATGCGCTCGTCGGGCCCGCCCAGGTTCTCCAACGCGATCAGCTCGCTCTCGCCATAACCCCGCACGGTGAGCAGGGAGCGCAAAGCGGGCGCGTCGGCACCCAGGACGAGCACTCGCCGGCGCGGCGCCAGCACCCGGGCGACGCGGGCCGACGACCGGCCGACGATGGTGACCACCTCGGTCTCTTCGGCGGACCAGCCCAGCCGTGCCCGGGCCAGTGTCACCGAGGAGAGCGCAGGCAGCGCTTCGACCTCGTATCCATGGGCCACCAGTGTGGCACCCACCCCCGACAAAAACGGATCACCGCTGGCCAGGATGCAGATCCGGGCGCCTTCGTGCTCCGCGATGACAGCGTCCAGCCCCGGCAGCAACGGCGTCGGCCACGCCTGCGCCGGGACCTCCTCGGGCAGGTAGGCCAGCTGCCGGGGCGCACCCAGCACGACGTCGGCGGCGAGCACCGCGGCCCGCGCCGGTTCCGACAGGCCGGGCCAGCCGTCGGCCCCGATCCCGACCACGGTCAGGCGGTTCGCGGAGCCCGCCTCCGCCGTGGATCGACGTGATTTTTCGCGCACGATTTCCCACCCTAAGCGAGGCGGGCGCTGTGCGATGATCGGCCGGTCGCCGACGTCAGGAGCGCTGTTGAAGCCGTACCCGTTCACCGCCGTCGTCGGGTTGCCGGACCTGCGCCTGGCGCTGGTCCTGTCCTCGATCTCGCCCGCCGTCGGCGGGGTGCTGGTGCGCGGCGAAAAGGGCACCGCGAAGTCGACCATGGTCCGCGCGCTCGCCGGCCTCCTGCCGGGCGTCGACGTCGTCGACGGCTGCCGGTTCTCCTGCGATCCCGCGGCTCCCGACCCGCTCTGCCCGGACGGCCCGCACGACGGCGCGGACAGTCACCGGCGGCCCGCGAAGCTGGTCGAACTCCCGGTCGGCGCCGCCGAAGACCGCGTCATCGGCTCGCTGCACCTGGAACGCGCGCTCGCCGAAGGCGTGACGGACTTCCAGCCCGGCCTGCTGGCCGCCGCGCACCGCGGGCTGCTCTACGTCGACGAGGTCAACCTGCTGCACGACCACCTCGTCGACACGCTCCTGGACGCCGCCGCGATGGGCCGCGCCACCGTGGAACGCGAAGGCGTTTCGGTCTCGCACGCCGCGCGGTTCGTCCTGATCGGCACCATGAACCCCGAAGAGGGCGAGCTGCGGCCGCAGCTGCTGGACCGGTTCGGGCTGACCGTCGAGGTCGCCTCCAGCCGCGATCCGGAGCAGCGCGTCGAGGTCGTCCGCCGCCGCCTGGCCTACGAAGCCGATCCCGACGCCTTCGCCGCCCGGTACGCCGGCGAAGACGCCCAGCTCGCCGCGGACATCGAAGCGGCGCAACGGCTTTTGCCCGCCGTCAAGCTCCCCGACGACGCCCTGCGTCAGATCGCCGAAATCTGTGCGTCGTTCGAAGTCGACGGCATGCGCGCGGACATCGTCACGGCCCGGACGGCGGTCGCGCACGCGGCCTGGGCCGGTCGCGACGAAGTGACCACCGAGGACGTCCGCGTCGCCGCACGGCTGGCGCTGCCGCACCGGCGCCGCCGGAACCCCTTCGACGCGCCGGGGATCTCGGAAGAGCAGCTGGAGCAGGCGCTGCAGGACGCCCAACCGGACCCGGGGCCCGAGGACGACGGCCCCGGCTCGGGGTCGGCGCCCTCGGAGGTGCCCGAGCCGCCACAGGGCAGCGAAAACGCGCCGCAAGGCGAACCGAAGCAGCAGAGTGGCGGTCAGCAGAAGACCGTCGGGGCCGGCGAGACGTTCAAGGCCCGCGTCTTCCGTGTCAAGGGCACGGGTGAGGGCGAGCGCGGACGCCGTTCGCGCGCGATCACCGACAGCGGCCGGACGATCGGCGTCCAGCCCGCGAGCGTCCGCGAAGGCCGGCCACACCTGGTCGCGACCGTGAAAGCCGCGGCACCGCACCAGAAAGCCCGCGGCCGCACCGGCGCCGGGCTCGAACTGCGCCCGGAAGACCTGCGGTTCGCGCTGCGCGAAGGCCGTGAAGGCAATCTCGTGCTGTTCTGCGTGGACGCGTCCGGTTCCATGGGCGCGAAGGCGCGGATGCGCGAGGTCAAGTCCGCGGTCCTGTCGCTGCTGCTCGACGCCTACCAGCGCCGCGACAAGGTCGGGCTGGTCACGTTCCGCGGGGACGCGGCCGAACTCGCGCTGCCGCCGACGATCAGCGTCGACGCGGCCGCGTCCCGACTCGAAGGCCTCCCGACCGGCGGCCGGACACCCCTGGCCGAAGGGCTCCTGGAGGCGGCGCGCGTGCTGCGCGTCGAGGAAATCCGCGACCCCCGGCGCCGCCCGCTGCTGGTCGTCGTCACCGACGGCCGCGCCACCAGCGGGCCCGACGCCGTCGCACGCGCCAAGGCCGCGGCCGGGCTCCTGGCCGGCGTCACGACGATCGTGATGGACTGCGAGAGCGGCAAGATGCGCCTCGGCCTGGCCGCCGACCTCGCCGCCCACCTCGGCGCGGAACACGTCCCCCTCGCCGATGTCGCCGCCGAATCGCTGGCGGACGCCGTCCGCGCCCGGACCGAAAGGGCCGCCTGATGCCGCAGGGCAAACCGGAAGCCGTCCCGAACGACGGCCTGACCACCCGCCAGCGCCGCAACCGGCCGCTGCTCGCCGTGCACACCGGCGAGATGAAGGGCAAGTCGACGGCCGCGTTCGGGATGGCGCTGCGCGCCTGGAACCAGGGCTGGTCGATCGGCGTGTTCCAGTTCGTCAAGTCGGCGAAGTGGCGCGTCGGCGAGGAAGCCGCGTTCCGCGCGCTGGGCAAGCTGCACGAGGACACCGGCCAGGGCGGGCCGGTCGAGTGGCACAAGATGGGCGAAGGCTGGAGCTGGGCGCGCAAGTCCGGCTCCGAAGAGGACCACGCGGAGAACGCGCGCGAAGGCTGGGCGGAGATCAAGCGCCGGCTCGCCGCCGAGACACACGACTTCTACGTCCTCGACGAGTTCTCCTACCTGCTCAAGTGGGGCTGGCTCGAGGTGGACGACGTCGTGTCCACTTTGGTCTCGCGGCCCGGGCACCAGCACGTCGTCATCACCGGCCGGTACGCGCCGCCGGAGCTCGTCGAGGCCGCCGACCTGGTCGCCGAGATGACCAAGGTCAAGCACCCGATGGACGCCGGCCAGAAGGGCCAGCGGGGGATCGAGTGGTAGCGCGCGTGGTCGTCGCCGCGCCCGGTTCCGGGCACGGCAAGACCACGATCGCCGCCGGGCTGATGGCGGCGCTGCGCGCGGCCGGGCACCGGGTGTCCGGGCACAAGGTCGGGCCCGACTTCATCGACCCGGGCTACCACGCCCTCGCCACCGGGCGTCCCGCGCGCAACCTCGACCCGTTCCTGCAGGGTGAAGACGCGCTGATCCCGCTGCTGCGGCACGGTTCCCACGGCGCCGACATCGCCGTGATCGAGGGCGTGATGGGCCTGTTCGACGGGGCACTGGGCACCGAAGGCTACGCTTCGACCGCGCACGTGGCCCGGCTGCTCGACGCGCCGGTGGTGCTGGTCGTCGACGCCTCGGCCGCCTCCCGCAGCGTCGCCGCGACCGTGCTCGGCTTCGCCCACTACGACAACCGCGTGCGGCTCGCCGGCGTCATCCTCAACAAGCTCGGCTCGCAGCGCCACCTCGACGAGATCGCGTCCGCGCTGGAAGCCACCGGCGTCCCGCTGCTGGGGGCGTTGTACCGCAACGAAGAGATCCACGCGCCGAGCCGTCACCTCGGGCTCGTCCCGGCGGCGGAACGGGCCGCGGAAGCTCAGCACGTGCTGCCCGCGCTGGCCGCGTGGGTGCGGGACGGCGTCGACCTCGAAGCGATCGTCCGGATCGCTGCCGGGGCGCCGGGGCTTTCTTCGCCGCCGTGGCAGCCGTCCGGTGCGGATGGTCCACCGGTGACCATCGCCGCCGCCGGTGGTCCGGCGTTCACCTTCCGCTACACCGAGAACATCGAGCTGCTGGCGGCTTGCGGCGTCGAGGTCGTGGACGTCGATCCGTTGCGGGACCAGGCTTTGCCCGACGGGTGCGCCGGCCTGTACTTCGGCGGCGGGTTCCCCGAGGTGCACGCGGCCGAGCTGTCGTCGAACACGGCGTTGCGTTCCGCGGTGGCTTCGGCCGTCCGGAGTGGAATGCCGGTGAGTGCGGAATGCGCCGGCCTGCTCTACCTTTGCCAGTCTTTGGACGGCGTGCCGATGGTCGGCGCGGTGCCCGCGGACGCCAAGATGACCGCCCGCGGCAAGCTCGGCTACCGGCGCGCGGTCGCCGTCGAGGACAACCTGCTGGCGACGGCCGGTCAGCGCGTCACGGGGCACGAGTTCCACCGGACCGAGGTGACGCCGTCGCACGGCGCCTCGGCGGCCTGGGGCTGGGACCGGCAGCTGGACGGCTTCGCGTCGCCGACGCTGCACGCGTCCTACCTGCACGTCCACTGGGCGGGGTATCCCGAGCTGGCCCAGCGGTTCGCCGCGCGGGTGCGCGCGTATGACCGGGTCTGAACCCGCCTCCGCGGGCGGCTACGACCTGCACCACCACGGTGATCGCGAGGTCGGGCCGGGGCTGGTCGACCTGGCTGTGAACGTCCGTCTGCCGCGTCCGCCCGCTTGGCTGCGGGCCGAACTGGCGTCCGCTTTGGACTCGCTGGCCGCCTATCCGTCCACTGTGGATGCGGTGCACGCGGTGGCCGCGCGGCACGGCCGTTCTCCCTCGGAAGTGCTGGTCACCGCGGGCGCGGCAGAGGCGTTCACGCTGCTGGCCTCGGCTTTCCGGCCGCGCCACGCGGTCGTCGTGCACCCGCAGTTCACCGAGCCGGAGGCCGCGCTGCGGGCGGCCGGGCACGCGGTCTCGCGGGTGATCCTGGCCGAAGCGGACGGTTTCGTCCTCGATCCGGCGCTGGTCCCGGCCGAGGCCGACCTGGTGTTCGTCGGCAATCCGACGAATCCGACGTCGGTCCTGCATCCCGCGTCTTCGCTGCTTTCCTTGGCGCGCCCCGGCCGGCTGCTCGTGGTCGACGAGGCGTTCCTGGACGCGATCCCGGGCGAGGCCGAGAGCCTGGCCTCCGGTGTCCCCGGTGTCGTCGTGCTGCGCAGCCTGACGAAGACCTGGGGCTTGGCCGGCCTGCGGGCGGGTTACGTGCTCGCTTCGGCGGACGTCGTGGAGCGGCTGCGGGCGGTGCAGGTGCCGTGGTCGGTGTCCACGTTGGCCGGCGTGGCGACCGTGGCGTGCTGCCGGCCGTCCGCGGTGGAGGAAGCGGAAAAGCTGGCGATCGCGGCGGAGTCGGACCGCGAGTACCTGGTGTCCGGCCTGACGGCGGCGGGCGTGCCGGTGCTGGGCGACCCGCGCGGCCCGTTCGTGCTGGTACGCGTCCCTGACGGGGTTTCCCTGCGCGCGCGCCTGCGTGGAGCGGGCTACGCGGTGCGGCGGGGCGACACGTTCCCCGGCCTCGGCCCGGACCACCTGCGGCTGGCCGTCCGCGACCGCGCGACCACGGACGCGTTCCTGGCGGCTTTGCGCGAAGTTTCGTAAACACCGACAGGGGGTTGTCGCCACCGCCGCCGAAACTGGGTGCACACCGGGAAACACCCGGCGTGGCAGCGGAAGGAACGACATGCCCGGATTCAACGACGTCGCCTGGTTCGAGATCGGTGCCGCGGACCCGGCGGCCGCCGAACGGTTCTACGGTGAGGTGTTCGGCTGGAAGATCGCCCAGGACTCGTCGGCCAGCACCGACCCGGCCTACCGGGTGATCGACACCGGCGGCTCGCGCGGCGGGCTCTCCGCGGGAACGGAGGACTACGCGATCTTCACGGTGCTGGTCGAGGACGTCGACGCCACCTGCCGCCAGGTCGAGAAAGCCGGCGGGCGGGTGCAGCGGCCACCGAGCGTCAACCCGGTCGGCGTGACGTTCGCGCACCTGCTCGACCCGGCGGGCAACCACTTCTCCGTGTTCACCCCGCCAAAGTGAGCTGATCGACGTCGCCGTACGGGATGTCGAGGTCCTCGGGCCGCAGACGGCGAAGCGGCGGCACCTCGGCGGTCACGGAGTAGGAGACGATCCGGTCGGTGCGAAACGCCCGGATCTCCCGGCGCAGCCGGCACCAGGCGATGAGGTACCAGTGTTCGGGCTTGCCGACGTAGCCGAGCGGCTCGATCTCCCGCCGCGTGGCGGTGCCCGCGCGGTCGGTGTACCGGATGCGCAGTACGCGGCGGATACCGAGCACGTGCGGCATCGGCGGAACGGGACCACTGCCGAGCAGGTGGACACAGGCGGCGAGGTTCTGCGCCGCGTCCGCGTCCTCCCGCCGCATCGCGGCGACCAGCTTGCGCAGCGCCGAGCGCCCTTCCGCCCGGAACGGAGTGGCGTCGAGGTGTTTCAGCGCGAGTGCCATGGCAACGGCCTCGCCGGGCGTCAGGTTGACCGGCGGCATCGTGTGCGCCTTGTCGAGGCAGTACCCGCCGGTGCGGCCGACCTCGGCGTAGATCGGCGTGCCGGACTGCTGCAGGGCGCTGATGTCCCGTTCCACGGTGCGGACGCTGACCTCGAACCGCTCCGCGAGCCAGCGCGCACTGCGTGGCCGCGGCGCGACGGCGCGCAGTTCTTCGACAAGGGCGTAGAGACGATCGGTCCGGTTCACGCGGATCACTGTAAGGAGGAGGTATGACAGTTTCGGTCGCTTGCGGGGCGAGTGACGACAGTGTCGTCGTTCTTTCGACCTGTCGAAAAACGTGACCACCGTGTCGCCGTCGAGCAGCGCGGGCCGCGCCGGGGCATGCCAGGCGCTCCACTCAGGATCGGTCGTCCACGCCGTAGCGGCTGACCACGGCGGCCGTAGCGCGTTGGCCTTCGCCTGCGCGGTGACGACGTTGTCGGCAGCGGGCAGCACGACGGCGGCGTTCACGTTCGGGATTCAAGGGTCGGCAAGGTCCGGAACACGGGGGTGTGCTCTGAATCTTCCGCCCGGACGGCGTGAGGTTCGGCTAAACCTTTTGCGCGGCTGGAGCGTTTCCCGCTCGACTCGACCGGGAGACCAGGGAGGAAACTCATGGCGAAGATCAAGAAGTGGACCACACCGGCTGCATTGGTGCTGGCGGCCGGAGCCGCAGTGGCCGTCGCGCCCGCGGCGTCGGCGCACGATGCCATCGGCTCGATCAACAACTGCAACGGCCGGTGCGGCTACGGTGGTGTCACCAACAATCACACCCGGGTCTACTCCTGCGACACCAAGAGCGACGGCTACGGCTTCCGGACAGACTACATACTGCGCAACGGCACCCGCGGCCATGTCGACGACGCCAACGGCAGTGACTCGGGGTGCAGCGCTGTGATCCCCGGGACAGCGAGCAACCCGGTCGTGTACTTCCTGGTCAGCTGGAAGCGCACCGGGGACTGGGTCTCGGCGGGGTGGTTCGACGCCTGATCAGCATCCTGATCGTCACTGTCACTGTCACTGTCACTGACGCGGCCGTGGAACGGGTGCCTTTCGCCGTGGCCGGCCGCCTCGAGCCCTGCGGCGGGTGATCGCCGCACCAGACGAGTAAGTCCTGAGTCCAGGCGGTGTCTCGAGATGGGTGAAGGGTGTTCAAGATCCGTTGGTGACGGCAGACCTGAACACCCTTCTCACCGCACTCTGCGTCAAGATCGATGACCACCTCGCCGACAAGCGACTGCGATCGCTCCCGCGACACCACCAAACGCTCCGACCTTGCCGGCTGGGCCGGCTACGGCTACTGCTCCAGTCACTCACGGTTCTTCTGGAGCCTGCACGGCGGCCGCACCATCGACGACGTCACCGCCCGCATCGCCCACGCCTGCTCGCCTTCACCCCGGCCATCCGGCACCACCACCCCACCGGCCAACCCATCACCCGATCACTGATCGCCTACGACCACTGACCGAGTTACGCATCAATCGCCTAGGGGGACAATGCGAGCAGAGCGGCCGCGACGGCGGCTTCGACACCGGCGCCGAGGACGTCGCCGGTGATGCCGCCGAGCCGTTTGGTGCACCGCCACAGGAGCGCGCCGGTGACGGCGTAGGCGAGGCCGACCGCGAGCGGCCCACGCCACCACGGCAGCCCGGGCAGCAGCACCGCCAGCCCGGCGGCGGCCACGCCCACAGCGATCGCGGCGGCGCGGGGCACCGAGCCGGCGACCGTGGCACCGAGCCCTTCCGGTCGGGCTGTCGGAACGCCCCGCGCGCACGCCATGGAGAGCGTGCACCGGCCGACCAGCACGCCCGCGGCCGCCGTGAACGGGCTGGCGGCGGTCAGGGCGCCGACCTGGACGAGGAGAACCAGGACAAGGGTGGCGACTCCGGTGGGCCCGGAGTCCCCGCGGCGCATGACGTCGAGGGCCTTGGCGCGGTCGTAGGAGGCGCCGAGACCGTCGGCGGTGTCGGCGAGCCCGTCGAGGTGCAACCCCCGGCTGCCGAGCGCGACGGCCCCGAGGGCGAGCGCCGCGGTGGCGAGCGCGGGCAGCCCGACGGCGGAACCGGCCCAGACGATCCCTCCGGCGGCCGCGGCCAGCGGCAGCGCGGCAAGGGGAGCGAGCAGCATGGCCCGCCCGGCAACCCGCCGATCGATGACCCGCGGAGCGGGAACCGGCACGGTGGTCAGCGTCCCGACGGCCATCCGCACGGCGTCGACCCACCGGCTCACGACGGGTTGTCCACAGCCATGCCGGCGACGGCGGAGTTGTGGACAGGTCGCCGAGCGGTGATCTTGCCGGCCGGGGAGCCGAAAGAACGGATCCGGGATGGACGAGTGGTGCGTTCGACCAGGGGGCCGATCGCGGAGCGATGGTGAACGCCCATGATCAGGCCGCCTTCGCCGCGTCCTGGCACTGCCCGATCCGCCGTCACGGGTGGCCGGTCGCCGATCATGACCATCGGGGCTGCTTTTTCACGCCAGGTCGGCCAGCAGGCCCATGTCGGCCAAGATCGCCCGGGCCGCTCGCAGGGTCGGCACCGCCTGGACCGCGCCGCTGCCTTCGCCGAGCCGCAGGCCGAAGTCCAGGATCGGCTCCAGGCCCAGTGCCTTCAACGCGAACGCCTGCGATGGTTCCGTCGAACGGTGCCCGGCCAGCCACCACTGCTCCGCCCCCGGCGCGATGTCCCGCGCCACCAGCGCCGCCGCGCCGGAGAACACCCCGTCCAGCAGCACCGGAATTCCCAGCACCGCCGCCTGGACCAGGAAGCCCGCCGTCGCCGCCACGCAGGCGCTGCCCAGCGCCGTCAGCCTCTCGAACGGGTCCTCCGTCCGGCCCGCCGTCCGCGTCAACGCCGCCGCGACCGCCGCCGTCTTGCGCTCCAAGCCCGCCGCGTCGACTCCCGTTCCGGTGCCGACCACCTCCGCCGCCGGCAGTCCCAGCGAGGCCGCCACCAGCGCCGCGCACATCGCCGTGTTGCCGATTCCCATGTCGCCCGGGATCAGGACGTCCGCCTCGCGTTCCTCCAGGGCGATCGCCCGGCCCGCTTCGAACGCGGCCTGGGCTTCGCCCGGCAGCAACGCGTCCTCGACGTCGATCGAGCCCGAACCGCGGCGGATCTTGTGCGCCGTCACCGACGCCGGCACGTCCGCGCCGTCCCAGTCGACGCCGATGTCCGCGACCCGCACGCGCGCCCCGACCTGGGCGGCCAGCACGTTCACGCCGCTCTTGCCGGCCAGGAACACCCGCACCATCGCCGCGGTCACCTCGCGTGGGTACGCCGAAAGCGCCGACACGCCGTGGTCGCCCGCGAAGACGACCACGCGGACGTCGCCCAGCGGGCGCGGCGGGACGGTGCCGTGCGCCGCCGACAGCCAGGCCGCGATCTCCTCCAGCCTGCCCAGCGCGCCGAGCGGCTTGACCAGGCCGTCGAGCCGCGTCAGTGCGGCGGTGCGGGCGGCGGGGTCGGGCACGGGTACGTCGAACACGGGCGCCTCCTGGTTACAGGTCGAGCGCCCGGCCCGCGACGACCAGCACGACCCGGTCGGCGTCGGCGGACACCCGGTTGTTGAGTGCGCCCAGCACATCACGGAACAGCCGTCCGGACGACGTTGCGGGCACCACACCGCTGCCGACCTCGTTGCTCACCGCGACCACCGGCACGCGTGCCGCGGCCCACGCGGCCAGGAAGTCCTCGAGCCGGTCGTCCAGGCGGTGCTCCCAGCCCGGCTTCTGCCGCCAGGCGCCGACGTCGTCCAGCACGCGGGACAGCCAGGTGCCGAGGCAGTCGATCAGCAGCGGCTCGGTCGCCGTGCGCAGGATGCCGGCCAGGTCGGTGGTCTCGACGGTCTTCCAGTTCGCCGGCCGCCGCGCCTGGTGCGCGGCCACCCGCGCGGCCCATTCGGGGTCGTCTTCGCCCGCGGGCAGGCCGGGCGCGACGTAGACGAGGTGCGGGTGGTGGGCGACGAGCCGCTCGGCGTGCCGTGACTTCCCCGAGCGGACGCCGCCGAGGACCAGCACCTTGCCTTCGTCGCGCCCGTACCGGCGGAGGGCGCGAGCCAGGGTTTCGAGATACCCGGCGAGCCGGTGCGTCAGCCCCGCCGACGGACGTTTCTTCGCGGAGGCGGCATTGGGCCCCGCCGACGTACGCTTTCCCGCGGAGGCGGCATCGGACACAGTCATACCCGGCATTCTGGTGCACGCGCTACCGTGCGCCACGTGCCACTCCGTCTAGGGACAACCGCGGCCGGACTCGTGACCGGATATGTAACCGACGCTCTGTTCGGTGACCCCCGAACGGGCCATCCCGTCGCTCTGTTCGGGACCGCCGCGGCCCGTCTCGAACACCGTCTGTGGGCTGATTCGAAACCGCGCGGAGCCGCGTACGCAGCACTGTGCACCTTCGGCGCCGTCGGTCTCGGCGTCGCGCTTCAGTCGGCGACACGGCGACATCCCTTCGCACGCTTCTTCCTCACCGCCGCGTCCACGTGGGTGGTACTCGGCGGACGCGGCCTCGCCGCCGAAGGCACCGAAATGGCGCGCCTGCTCGAAGCGGGCGAAGTGCCCGAAGCACGTCAGCGGCTCTCGCACCTCTGCGCGCGCGACGCGACAACCCTCGACTCCGCCGAGCTGACCCGCGCGGCCACCGAATCGATCGCCGAGAACACCTCGGACGCCGTGGTCGCGCCCCTGTTCTGGGGAGCCGTCGCCGGGATGCCGGGCCTGCTCGGCTACCGCGCGCTCAACACGCTCGACGCGATGGTCGGCTACCGCTCGCCGCGCTACCGCCGCTTCGGCTGGGCCGCGGCGCGCGCCGACGACGTCGTCAACCTGGTGCCGTCACGGATCGGGGCGGCGCTCACGGCGTTGTGCGCGGGCGGCCGGGCCCGGGAGTCCTGGCGGGTGTGGCGCCGCGACGGCGGCCGGCACCCGAGCCCCAACGCGGGCCAGGTGGAAGCGGCGTTCGCGGGGGCGCTGGACATCCGCCTCGGCGGGACGAACAGCTACGGCGGCGAGGTGGAGAGCCGGGCCCGCCTCGGCGAAGGCCGCGACCCGGAGCCGAAGGATCTGCGCCGGGCGGTGCGCTTGTCCCGGCTGGTGGGCGTGGCCGCGGTGACCATCGCCGCCGTCGCAGCCCCCGCCACCCGGCGATTCGCAGGAGTGGTTGCCCCACCTCGGTGTTCTGGAGTTGCTCATGCGTAGCCCGGATCGAGACCGTGCCTTCGGGAGTCCCGACCGGCGAGCCGAGCGGCGTGGCAAATTTCCCGCGCGAGCGGCCGCCGCGGTACCGGAGATCGCCGCCGTCGCAGCCCCCACCACTCCCTGGGGGGCGGCCCCTGTCCAGTCTATCGGTCCCCGGCGGGGGAAAGGCTCCGCTCGGCGATCTGTGGACAACTCCGCCCGCCCCGGCCTGGCTGTGGACAACCGGCGATGAGCGGGCTGCTCGTCGCCGGGACGACGTCCGATGCCGGGAAGAGCCTGGTCACCGCCGGGATCTGCCGGTGGCTTGCGCGCCGGGGGGTGCGGGTGGCGCCGTTCAAGGCGCAGAACATGTCGAACAACTCCATGGTCTGCGCCGACGGATCCGAGATCGGCCGCGCCCAGTGGGTGCAGGCGCGGGCCGCCGGGGTGGAACCCGAAGCGGCGATGAACCCCGTGCTGCTCAAGCCGGGCAGTGACCGGCGCAGCCACGTCGTCGCGCTCGGGAAGCCGTTCGGCACCCTCGAAGCGGGGGAGTACGCCACCGGCCGGGCCGGGCTGGCCGAGATCGCCTTCGGCGCGTTCGAGGATCTCAGCGCGCGCTTCGACGTCGTCGTCTGCGAAGGCGCCGGCAGTCCGGCGGAGATCAACCTGCGCGGCGGCGACTACGTCAACATGGGGCTCGCCCGGCGGTTCGGGCTGCCCGTGCTGGTCGTCGGCGACATCGACCGCGGCGGCGTGCTCGCGGCGATGTTCGGCACCCTCGCGCTGCTGTCCGCCGAGGACCAGGCCCTGGTCGCGGGCTGGGTGGTCAACAAGTTCCGCGGCGACGTCGGCCTGCTGCGACCGGGCCTGGACAGCCTCGAAAAGATCACCGGACGGCCGGTACTGGGTGTGCTGCCGTGGCTGGACCGGGTGTGGATCGACTCGGAGGACGCCCTCGCCGTGGCGGGCTGGCGCCGCGAAACCCCCGGTGGTGGCCTCGGCGTGGCGGTCGTCCGGTTCCCGCGCGCGTCCAACGCCACCGACGTCGACGCGCTGGCCGCCGAGCCCGGGGTCACGGTGACGCTCACCGCCGACCCCGACGTCGTCACGGCGGCGGACGTCGTGGTGCTGCCCGGGTCGCGCGCCACCGTGGCCGACCTGGCCTGGCTGCGGGAGCGCGGCCTCGACACGGCGGTGGCGGCCCGGGCCGCCGCGGGGCGGCCGGTCCTCGGCATCTGCGGTGGCTACCAGATGCTCACCGAGTCCATTGTGGACGAGGTCGAGTCGGGCGCGGGCGAGGTTGCGGGCCTCGGCCTGCTGCCCGGGCGGGTGACGTTCGCGGCGGAAAAGGTGCTCGCCCGGCCGGCGGGGACGTGGCGCGGCCACCCGGTGGACGCCTACGAAATCCACCACGGCTCGGTGACCGCCACGACCCCGGCGGAGTCCTTTCTGGACGGTCGGCGCGCGGGAGCGGTCTGGGGCACGATGTGGCACGGCGCCTTCGAGAACGACGCCTTCCGCCGCGCGTGGCTCGCCGAAGCGGCGGTGCAGGCGGGAACCACGTGGGCCCCGGCGCCGGACGCGCCCGGGTTCGCGGACCTGCGCGAGGAAATGCTGGACAAGCTCGCGGACGCGGTCGACGAGCACCTGGACACGGCGGTGCTGCGGACGCTGCTGGAGCGCGGGGCACCGCCGGACCTGCCGTTCGTGCCGCCGGGGGCGCCTTAGCCGAGCCGGGCACGGGAGTGCCTGCGGGCCGGGCCATTCGGCCGGAGGTCTTGCTCGCCGGGATCGCCACCTCGGCTGAGGGCTTGCCTGCCGGGGTTTCGCTTCGGGTGGGCGCCTTGCCGCCCGGCAGCTCCGCTTCGGCCGGAGCCGGAGCCGGAGCACGACCGCGGGCGGCAGAAGCGTTCCGCCGCCGAGCGCCGGTTCGCGGTTGCGTCCGCCGGTTCGGTGAATCCGGGTCCGGGTGGCGATGCCGAAGCCCACCCGCGGCACCGCCATGACCACGAAAACCCCGGATCAAGGACGCGACCGCGAACCGGCGAGCGGGCCCGGCCGGGCCCGCGATCGGTCAGGCGGCGACCGCGGTCCGGCGGGTCAGTGCCTTCTCCGCGAACGCGCCGAACGTCAGGCCCAACGCCAGCCACAGCGTCACCTGGGTGCCGACCGATGCCGTCCGGAAGCTCCACAGCGTCGAGGCCGGGAACGTGGCCGGGACCTCGTCGACCACCGGCATCAGCCAGGCCACGACGCCGATCACGGCGAGGTAGCCCGCCGCCGCGAGGAGGAAGCCGGTCCAGGCTCCGAGGCGGTCCGCCAGCTTGCGGCCGAACACCGTTGCGAAGATGCCGGCGAGCAGGGAGACCGCGACGAAGCCGAAGTACAGCTCGGTCCGGGAGCCGATCGTGCCCGGCCGGCCCACCGCGGGCGGGTTGGCCGGGTACTTCAGGAACGGCACCAGGAACACCACGGTGAACGCGCCCGCGGTGAGCAGCAGCGCCGTCACCCGGGGCGGCAGCGAACCGAGCCGTCCCTGGGCGAACGCGAAGGCCAGCGACAGCAGGCCGCCGATCGCGACGCCGTAGACGAGCACGCCGGTCAGCAGCCCGAGGGTGCTCTGGATGTCCCGGGGGACGAGCTCTTCCTCCTCCGAAGAAGGAGCCGCAGGAGCGGGAGCGGATGCGTCGTGGGAGTGCGAGTGGCCGCCGGACTCCTCGAGCCCGATGGCGGCGTTCACCGACGGCTCACCGAAGGCGTAGGCGAACCCGAACGCGAGCACGCCGGCGATCAGGCCCGCGAGCATGCCGCGGACCAGCAGGGTTTTCATCATGGGAGCGCAGGCCTGCCGATCAGTGGCAGGGGAAGGCCAGCAGGTGCCGGCCGTCGTGCACGAACTCGTGGACGTAGGAGTTCGCGAACACCGCGGTGGCACCCTGCTCGGCGCTCACGAAGTAGAGCGCGATCAGGGCGAGGAGCACCACGAACACCGCCCACGGCACGATCTCACGGATCGGAATGCGGATCGGGAGCGGAACGGCGGGAGCTGCCGTCTGGGTCATGGGTGGCCTCCTCGGGCTTTCGCGGCCTCATCGGGGTCGATCACGAGGATCCGGGTCTGGCTTCCCCCTGGCGGGGGTCACAGTGGCGCGACCGCGCGGACTTGCACCGCGTTCCGGAATCTCCTCGTCTGGCCGGTTGAGCGTAGGTCCGCCGTTTGGGCCGCGTCAATGTGACAATGCCGCGGTGACTCGAATGGTGGCCGCCCTCGATGTGGGCGGGACGACGATCAAGGCCGCGTTGCTCGACGAGCAGCTGCAGCCCAAGGCGGCACTGCGCGCGGAGACGGCCCGCAGCGCGGACGGGACGGCGCTGGCCGCGCAGACCGCGGACATCGTGGCCGCGCTGGCCGAGCAGGCGGGGACCGGGCGACCCGCGGCGGTGGGGGTGGTGGTGCCGGGGATCGTCGACGAGGAGACCCGTGTCTGTCACTTCTCGGCCAACCTCGACTGGCGCGAAGTCCCCTTCGGTGAGCTCCTGGAAGACCGGCTCGGGCTGCCCGTCGCCTTCGGGCACGATGTCACCGCGGGCGGTGTCGCCGAGTTCCGGGTGGGGGCCGGCCGCGGGGCGACGAACGCGGCGTTCATCCCGGTCGGCACCGGAATCGCCGCCGCGCTGCTGCTCGACGGCCGGATCCACCGCGCGCACGGGCAGGCCGGCGAGGTCGGGCACATCGACGTCGGCCACGCCGGCAAGTGCGGCTGCGGCGCGACCGGCTGCCTGGAGGCGATCTCGTCGGCGGCCGCGATCGCCCGCCGCTACACCGAGCGCACCGGCCGCCCGGCCGACGGCGCCCGCGAGGTCGTCGAGCTGGCCCGCCACGGGGACGAGGTCGCGGTCGCCGTCGTCCAGGACGCGCTCGACGGGCTCGGCCACGGGATCCGGACGCTGCTGACGCTGCTCGGCCCGGAGGTGATCGTCCTGGGCGGCGGCCTGTTCACAGCGGCCGACTACGTGCTGGAGCCGGTGCGCGAGTGGTTGGCCGCGCACCTGACGTTCCAGAAGATGCCGGAGCTGCGGATCGCCGAACTGGGCGACGAAGCCGGGCGGCTGGGCGCCGGGCTGCTGGCCTTCGACCTGCTCGAAGCCCCGGGCTCAGGCCGCTGACCCGAGCCCGGCGGGGCGACGCCGGAGAGCGGTCTCCAGCAACGCCGGGGGCCGGTACTCCTGGTCGAGCGCGGTGACGTCGGTGCCCGGTGGGACGATCTGGTCGATCCGGTCCATGACCTCGTCGGACAGTTCGACGTCGGCCCCGGCCAGAAGGTCGTCGAGGTGGGCCATCGTGCGCGGGCCGAGGAGCGCGGCGGTGACGTCCGGGTGGGCGACGGCGAACGCCATCGCCAGGTGGGTGAGCGGCAGGTCGGCCTCCTGCGCCAGCGGGACGAGTTGTTCGACGACGTCGATGCGGCGTTCGTCGGAGAGGTGGCGGGAGAACCGGACGCGTTTGAGGTCGTTGCCACCGCCCTTGCGCACCCGGCCGGTCAGCATGCCCTGGGCGAACGGACCCCACACCAGGACGCCCATGCCGTACTCCTGCGCGATCGGCAGGACCTCCCGTTCGATGCCGCGGTTCAGGATCGAGTACGGCGGCTGCTCGGTGCGCAACCGCTGCACCCCGGCGCGTTCGGCGACCCACTGGGCCTGGACGATCATGGAGGCGGGCGTCGTCGAGGAACCGATCACGCGCACCTTGCCCGCCCTGACGAGGTCGGTCAGGACGGACAGGGTCTCCTCCAGGTCGGTGTCCGGGTCGGGCCGCTGGAGCTGGTAGATGTCGATGTAGTCGGTGCCCAGCCTGCGCAGGGAGTTCTCGACGGCGGTGGTGATCCAGCGGCGGGAGCCGCCCTGCTGGTTGGGCCCCGCGCCCATGGGCATGCCGACCTTGGTGGCCAGCACCACCTCGTCGCGGCGGCCCTTCAGGGCCTTTCCGACGATGTCTTCGGCGTCGGCGTAGCGGTCGGCGGTGTCGATGAGGCTGATCCCGGCGTCGATCGCCTTGTGGATGATCCGGACCGACTCGTCCGGTTCGTTGCCCATCTGGCCGGCGAACATCAACGTGCCGAGTGCGTAGGGGCTGACCTCGATCCCGGTCCGCCCGAGCTTGCGGTACTTCATCAACGTGCCCCTTCGGTGCCGGCCGGCGGGTGGCTCCCGCCGGCCACCGGCCGTCGGCCGGTACGTCCACCTTCAACGAGCCCCCGGGGAATCGACCAGTACCCGCCGCAGCCGGTGGATCCGCAGTACCACGACGGGGCACGGCCGGCTGCCGATACCGGGGAGATGACCGGAACCACGGATCTCGGCCGGGCCTTGCACGCTTGGCGGGATCGCACGAAACCCGCGGAGGTCGGCCTGCCGGGCGACGAACACCGGCGCGCGCCAGGCCTGCGGCGTGAGGAGCGCGCCCTGCTCGCCGGCCTGTCCGTCGACTACATCGTGCGGCTCGAACAGGGCAGGTCGACCAATTTGTCCCCGCAAGTACTGTCCACGCTGGCTCGGGCGTTGCGGCTGACGACGGCGGAGCGTGAGCACCTGTTCGTGCTCGCCGGTCAGCCAGTGCCCGGCCCGGGGCAGGTGTCCGACCACGTGCCCGCAGGCGTCCAGCGTCTGCTGGACCCCAGGCAGTGAGCCGGGAGACGGGACACCGCACGGCCTTCGTGTCCGACCTGCGAGCGGGGTCGGCTCGCTATCCGAAGGACGCCGGCCTGGCCGCCCTGATCGACGAGCTCCGAACCCGCAGCGGTGACTTCGCGGCGCTGTGGGACGCCGGCGTGGTGGGCGTGCACGAGCCCCTGACCAAGACGGTCCGGCACACGAGCGTCGGTGAGATCACCCTCGACTGCGACATCCTCGCCGCGCTCGGGACCGACCTGCGGATCATGGCCTTCACCGCGCCGGAGGGCAGTGAGACCGCCGAGCGGCTGCGGCTGCTGGAGGTCATCGGCATCCAGGCGCTGACGGGAGCCGGCACGGACACATGATCGGCGAGCATCATCGCTGCGCGGGCAATCAACGCCTTCCGGCCACCACCCCGGTTCGAGGTGGTGGCCTCCGGCTCGGTCAGAGTGAACGCAGGAAGGCCAGCGACGGCATGAAGAAGTACTCGCCGCCGCGCAGCGTCACCGCCTGCGGCACCGGGCCGGCCGTCCGCTGCGCGGAGCCACCCCAGTCCACGGTGTACTCCGACGACTCGCGCACGCCCTGGCCGATCACCGGGTCCAGCCCCGGCGTGACGCCGTCGACGATCGGGAAGCCCGGGTTGTCCGCCCAAACCGCCTGCGTGAACTCGAACTGGTTGCCCAGTCGTGAGTTGAAGGCCATGAACAGCAGCCCGATCCCGCCGCTCGGCCGCGCCGCGGGCGGCACGTCGGCGTTCGGGTCGTCCGGGCGCTCCCCGTACGTGACGCCCCGGCGGGCCATCAGGTGGCGCCGCTCGTCGGCCGGGTCCTCGGCGCCGCCGGAACCGCGCGGGTTCGTCTTGCGGATGTGCGCCTGGAACGGGCACTTCAGCGCGGCGCGGTCGCTGTCGTAGGTGAAGTTGTTCGACACCGGGCTTTCCGCGCCGTCTTCCCGCTGCGTGGTCAGCGGCGTGCCGTCCTCGAAGCGGCCGATGATCATCGCCCCGGCCCGTTCGCGGTCTTCGCCGGCGAGGCCGAGTGTGTCGGCCAGATCCGCTTCGGCCTGCTTGAACCGCCGGACGTTCTGTTCCAGTTTGCGGAAAACGAAATAGCTGCCGAAATGCACGCCGGGATCCGGTGCCGCGGTGTCGGGAACCAGCACCTGCTCGAGCGGCGCCGCCGGATTCCACACGTTGATGCCGTCGGTGTTGTTCTTCTCCGCGTCGATGTCTTCGGTCAGGAACAGCGGCTGGCTGCGGCCGTCGACGTACCCGAAGTGCTCGATGCCCTCGCCGCGCGCGTTGACCCGGCCGAGGCCGGTTTCCTCCGCGAGCACCGTGGCCGAATCCGGCAGCAGGCCGAGGATTTCGTTGCGGCGGGCGGTCATTGTTTTGTCGGTGGCGTCCCCGACGAGCACGACGGCGTGGATTTCGCCGCGGTAGCCCGGATCGAACGTCGAACGCGGCGGGTCGTTCAGCCGCTGCCGCGTGCCCGCTGCCGTCATCCCGCGCCGGAACGCCTCGTCCTGCGGGAAGTTCTCGACGCCGAGAGCGCGGTAGCCGGCCGCGGTGAGCCCGACGCCGACGTACGGCGTTCCCGCGCCGGCGGCGGCCTTGAACGCGCTCACCTCGTCGAGGTGTGCCTTGGCGGACTTCATCTTCCCGGTGACCGAGACGAGGAAAGCACGCGCCTCCGCCGCGTCGCCGAAGGCGAGGAACAGGGCGGACAGGTGATCGCGGACGTGGGCTTTGAGGATGTTCGGCTGCAGTTCGCCGAGCATCGTCGCGGCATCACCGCTCGCCGTGGTCCAGGACAGCGTGGTGGACAGATCGACACTCATTCGGGTCCCCTCCCGTGTGAAAAGCCCGCCTCTCGGCGGGCACCCGGCCGACCGGAATCCCCCCTCGGCCGACCGGGTCCCCTGACTACAGAATGCAGGGCCGGAGGCGGCCGGTGCCACCCGGTTGCCGGTTTCACACGAAAGATTAAGTTGAGCGCGAAACAGTTTCCGGCCGGAAAGAATCGGCGTCCGGGCGGTGTCGGCAAATGATGATCGTGGGAATGCCACACGCCCTCCTGGCAAAGGCGGGCCGAGGGCGGCTCGAGGTGGATCAGCCGAGGGTGGAGGTGGCCGCCAGCAACTCGTCCAACGCCTCGTGGACCAGTTCGGCGAACGGCCGCTCGCTGCCGGGCGCGACCCAGCGGGCGAAGCCCGTCGAGAAGGCGAGGCCGCCGATTTCGGCGGCGAGGCGGGCTGTCGGGTCCGGGACTCCGCGCACGCCCAGGGCGTCGGCCATCGCGGCCCGCAACGTCGCGAGCTTCAGCAGTTCGCGCTCGCGCAGGTCGCGGTGGCCGGCGACCACCGCCTTGACCTGGCGCGCCCGCTCCCGGCGCTGCGGCCCGAACGGGGTCGTGGCGGCCGTCAGCGCCGCCGCGATCGCCTCCATCGGGGTCGCCGACGCCGGGGCGCCGGCGATCGCCTCGGCGAACATCCGGCTCAGCAGCTCTTGGCCCGCGAAGAGCACTTCGCGCTTCTCGCTGAAGTGACGGAAGAAGGTCCGCTTCGTCAGCCCGGCCCGCTCCGCGATCTCGGCGACCGTGACGCTGTCGTACCCCCGCTCGCCGAACAGGTCGAGCGCGGCGTCGAGCAGTCGCTCGCGCGTGTTCGGCTCCCAGCGGCTCATGCCCCCAGCCTAGGCGATGACACCAGGTGTCATCGCGGTGCTATGGTGATGACACCAGGTGTCATCACTAAGGGAGAAGCTCATGCGTGTGTTCGTCACCGGCGCGTCCGGCTGGATCGGCCGGGCCCTCGTGCCCGAACTCCTCGACGCGGGCCACGAAGTCCTCGGGCTCGCGAGGTCGGACGAAGCAGCCGGCACCGTCGCCGCGATGGGTGCCGACGTCCTCCGCGGCGACCTCACCGACCTCGAAGTCCTGGAAAAGGGCGCGGAAAGCGCCGACGGCGTCGTCCACCTCGCCTTCGGCCACGACTTCAGCCGGATGGACGCCGCGATCCGGACCGACGCGGCCGCGGTCGACGCCATGAGCGCGGTGCTGGCCGGCAAGTCCTTCGTCGCCGCCTCGGGGACGCCGATGGTGCCCGGCCGCCCGTCGACCGAGGAGGACGACTCCGTCTTCGCGGGGCCGGTGGCCGGCCGGGGGGACATCGCCAGGGCCGTCCTCGCGACGGCGGACCGCGGTGTCCGCGCGTCCCTCGTCCGGCTGCCGCGTTCGGTGCACGGCGAAGGTGACGCCCACGGCCTGATCGCCCGCCTGGTCGCCCTCGGCCGCGAGAAGGGCATCGCGCCTTACGTCGGCGACGGGACGCAGCGCTGGCCCGCGGTCCACGTCCTGGACGCGGCACACCTGTTCCGGCTGGCGCTCGAGCAGGCTCCGGCGAAAGCCGTGCTGCACGCGGTCAGTGACGAAGGCGTGCGGATCCGCGACGTCGCCGAGGTGGTCGGCCGTCGCCTCGATCTGCCGGTCACTTCGGTGACCGCCGAAGAGCTCGGCTTCCTCGGCGCGATCCTGGCGTTCGACCAGCCGGCGTCGGCGAAAACGACCCGGGAGCTGCTCGGCTGGCGGCCCACGCGGCCGGGGCTGCTGGCCGACCTCGAGCAGGGGTACTACGGCTGAGCGGTGGTGCAGCGCCGGCGGAGGTGGCGACGATGACACCTCCGCCGGCGCCGGGTCCTACGCGATCGGCCGGTCCGTCGGCGCGATCGGGCGGGGCAGGACGTCGCGGCCGGTCAGGTACGCGTCGACGCCGGCCGCGGCGCTGCGGCCCTCTGCGATCGCCCACACGATCAGGGACTGGCCGCGGCCCATGTCGCCGGCCACGAACACGTTGTCCAGGCTCGTCTTGAACGCCTTGTCGCGCGCCACGTTGCCGCGCGCATCCAGTTCGACGCCGAGGTCCTCGAGCAGGCCCTTCTTCTGCGGTCCGAGGAAGCCCATGGCGAGCAGGACCAGCTGCGCCGGCAGCTCGCGTTCCGAGCCGGGCACCGGGACGAACTTGCCGCCCTCGTTGCGGACCTCGACCAGCTTCAGCGCCCGCACGCGACCGTCGGAGTCACCCACGAACTCCTGCGTGTTCACCGCGTAGAGCCGCTCGCCGCCTTCTTCGTGCGCCGAGGACACCCGGTAGATCATCGGGTACGTCGGCCACGGGTGAGCGTCCGAACGCGCCTCAGGCGGCTTGGGCATGATCTCCAGCTGCGTCACCGAACGCGCGCCCTGGCGGTGCGATGTCCCGACGCAGTCCGCGCCCGTGTCGCCGCCACCGATGACGACCACGTCCAGGCCCGCGGCGTCGAACGGCGACTTTTCCAGCTCGCCCGAAGCAACCCGGTTGGCCGGCGGGAGGAACTCCATGGCCTGGTGGATGCCGGCCAGCTCCCGGCCGGGGATCGGCAGGTCGCGCCAGTCGGTCGCGCCACCGGCGAGCACCACGGCGTCGTACGAAGCAGTCAGCTCCGCGGCGGTGAGGTCGACGCCGACGTTCACCGACGTCCGGAACTCCGTGCCCTCGGCCTCCATCTGCGCCAGGCGCCGGTCGAGGCGGGACTTCTCCATCTTGAACTCGGGGATGCCGTAGCGCAGCAGCCCGCCGATCTTGTCGGCCCGCTCGAGGACCACGACGCTGTGGCCCGCGCGCGTCAGCTGCTGCGCCGCGGCAAGACCCGACGGGCCGGAGCCGACGACCGCGACCTTTTTCCCGGTCTTCGTGGTCGGTGGCTGCGGTGTCACCCAGCCCTCGTCGAAGGCCCGGTCGATGATGGAGATCTCGACCCGCTTGATCGTCACCGGGTCGTCGTTGATCCCGAGCACGCACGCGGTTTCGCACGGGGCGGGGCACAACGTCCCGGTGAATTCCGGGAAGTTGTTCGTCGCGTGCAGCCGCTCGATCGCCTGCTGCCAGTCCTCGCGCCAGGTCAGCGTGTTCCACTCCGGGATGAGGTTCCCGAGCGGGCAGCCCTGGTGGCAGAACGGGATGCCGCAGTCCATGCAGCGGCCGGCCTGCTTCTGCAGCTTCGTCGTGGCGAAGTCTTCGTAGACCTCGCGCCAGTCCATCAGCCGGAGGTCGACCGGACGCCGCTTCGGCTCTTCGCGGGTGGTGGTCAGAAAGCCTTTGGGGTCAGCCATGTGCGGCCTCCATGATCGCCTCGTTCACGTCGCGCCCGTCGCGCTCGGCCTGCACCTGGGCGGCGAGCACGCGCTTGTAGTCCTTCGGCATGACCTTCCCGAAGCGGTCGACGCCCGCGTCCCAGTCGGCCAGCAGTTCCCGCGCGACCGCGGATTCCGTTTCGTTGTAGTGCTTTTCCAGCGTTTCCCGGAGGAAGTCGGCGTCCTCGGAGTCGAGCGGGTCGATGTCGACCATCTCCGGGTTGACGCGGTGCGCGGGCAGGTCCAGCACGTACGCGATGCCGCCGGACATGCCGGCCGCGAAGTTGCGCCCGATCGGGCCGAGCACGACCATCCGGCCGCCGGTCATGTACTCGCCGCCGTGGTCGCCGACGCCTTCGACGACGGCCAGCGCGCCGGAGTTGCGCACGCAGAACCGCTCGCCGACCTTGCCGCGGATGAAGATCTCGCCGCTGGTGGCGCCGTAGGCGATCACGTTGCCGGCGATGATGTGGTCCTCGGCGGCGATCCGCGCCTCCTTCGGCGGCCGCACGATCAGCCGGCCGCCGGAGAGGCCCTTGCCGACGTAGTCGTTGCCGTCGCCGTACAGCCGCAGCGTGATGCCCTTCGGCACGAACGCGCCGAACGACTGGCCCGCGGTGCCGGTGAAGGTGACGTCGATGGTGTCGTCCGGCAGCCCTTCGCCGCCCCACCGCTTGGTCAGCTCCGACCCGAGCATGGTGCCGACGGTCCGGTTCACGTTGCGGACGGGCAGTTCCAGCCGCACCTTGTCGCCGGAGTTCAACGCACCCTCGGCCAGCTGGATCAGCGTGTTGTCGAGCGCCTTCTCCAGCCCGTGGTCCTGCAGCGTCTGCTGCAGGCGCAGCCCGGCCGGGGCCATCTCGGGCACGTGGAAGATCGGCGACAGGTCCAGCCCGGCCGCCTTCCAGTGGTCGATGGCCTTCCGCTTGTCGAGGAACTCGGCGTGCCCGACCGCCTCGGCGATCGACCGGAAACCCAGCTCCGCCAGGTACTCCCGGACCTCCTGGGCGATGAACTCGAAGAAGTTGACGACGTACTCGGCCTTGCCGCTGAACTTCTCGCGCAGCTTCGGGTTCTGCGTCGCGACACCCACCGGGCAGGTGTCGAGGTGGCAGACGCGCATCATGATGCAGCCCGAGACCACCAGCGGCGCGGTCGCGAAGCCGAACTCCTCGGCACCGAGCAGCGCCGCGATGATGACGTCACGGCCGGTCTTGAGCTGGCCGTCGGTCTGCACCACGATCCGGTCGCGCAGCCGGTTGGCCAGCAGCGTCTGCTGCGTCTCGGCCAGGCCGAGCTCCCACGGGCCGCCCGCGTGCTTGATGGACGACAGCGGCGACGCGCCCGTTCCGCCGTCGTGGCCCGAGATGAGCACGACGTCGGCGTGCGCCTTGGACACACCCGCCGCGACCGTGCCGACGCCGACCTCGGACACGAGCTTCACGTGGATGCGCGCGCTCGGGTTGGCGTTCTTGAGGTCGTGGATCAGCTGCGCCAGGTCCTCGATCGAGTAGATGTCGTGGTGCGGCGGCGGGGAGATCAACCCCACGCCCGGCGTCGAGAACCGCGTCTTCGCGATCCACGGGTACACCTTCGCGCCGGGCAGCTGCCCGCCCTCGCCGGGCTTCGCGCCCTGCGCCATCTTGATCTGGATGTCGTCGGCGTTGACGAGGTACTCGCTCGTGACGCCGAACCGGCCGGACGCGACCTGCTTCACGGCGCTACGCCGTTCCGGGTCGTACAGCCGCTCCGCGTCTTCGCCGCCTTCGCCGGTGTTGGACTTCCCGCCGAGGCGGTTCATCGCGACGGCGAGGGTCTGGTGCATCTCCATGGAGATCGAGCCGTAGGAGATCGCGCCGGTGGCGAACCGCTTGACGATCTCCGAAACCGGTTCGACCTCCTCGATCGGCACCGGCGCCCGCTTGCCGTACTTGAAGTCGAACAGCCCGCGCAGCGTCAGCAGCTTCTCGGCCTGGTCGTCGACGGCCTTCGTGTACTCCTTGAAGATCTCGTACTTGCCCGACCGCGTGGAGTGCTGGAGCTTGAACACCGTCTGCGGGTTGAACAGGTGCGGCTCGCCTTCGCGGCGCCACTGGTAGTCCGCGCCGGTCTCCAGCTCGCGGTGGGCGGGCCGGACGCCGTCGGCCGGGAACGCGTACGCGTGCCGCTTCGCGACCTCGTCGGCGAGCGTCTCGAAGCCGACCCCGCCGAGGCGGGACGTCGTGCCGGTGAAACAGTTTTCGATGACCTCTTCGCCGAGCCCGATCGCTTCGAAGATCTGCGCGCCGGTGTAGGACGCGACGGTTGAAACGCCCATTTTGGACATCGTCTTGCGGACGCCCTTGCCGAGCGCCTTGATCAGGTTCTGCGTCGCCTGCTTCGGCGTCACCCCCGGGATCAGGCCCTGGTGGGCCATCTCCTCGACGGTCGCCATCGCCAGGTACGGGTTCACCGCGGCGACGCCGTAGCCGATCAGCAGCGCGATGTGGTGCACCTCGCGCGCGTCGCCGGCCTCGACGATGAGACCGACCTGCGTGCGCGTCTTCTCGCGGACGAGGTGGTGGTGCACCGCACCGGTCAGCAGCAGCGAGGGGATCGGCGCGTGGTTCTCGTCGACGCCGCGGTCGGACAGCACGATCAGCCGGGCGCCGTCCTCGATCGCCTCCGAAACCTCGGCGCGGATCTCGTCCAGCCGCTTGATCAGCGCCTCGCCGCCGCCGTGCACGTTGTACCGGCCGAGCACGGTGACCGCCTGGAACTCCGGCAGGTCGCCGTCGTCGTTGACGTGCACCAGCTTGGCGAGCTGGTCGTTGTCGAGCACCGGGAACGGCAGCGCGATCCGGCGGCAGCTCGCGGCGTCGCCGACCAGGAGGTTCGGCTCGGCGCCGATCTGCGTGCCGAGGGCGGTGACGAGCTCCTCGCGGATGGCGTCCAGCGGCGGGTTCGTCACCTGGGCGAACAGCTGGATGAAGTAGTCGAAGATCAGCCGCGGGCGGCTGGAGAGCGTCGCGATCGGCGAGTCGTTGCCCATCGAGCCGATCGGCTCCGCGCCGGTGCGGGCCATCGGCTCGAGGATGGCTTCGAGCTCTTCCTCGGTATAGCCGAACGCCTGCTGGCGGCGGACTAGCGCGGCGTGCAGCGGGACCTCGCGGTCGCGCTCGGGCAGGTCTTCCAGCTGCAGGAGGCCGGCCTCGACCCACTCGTCGTACGGGTGGGCGGTGGCCAGTTCGGTTTTGACCTCTTCGTCCTCGATGATCCGGCCTTCGACGGTGTCCACGAGGAACATCCGGCCGGGTTCGAGACGGCCCTTCCGGACGATCGTCGCCGGGTCGATGTCGAGCACGCCGACCTCGGAAGCGAGCACGACGAGGCCGTCGTCGGTCACCCAGTACCGGCCGGGGCGCAGGCCGTTGCGGTCGAGGACCGCCCCGATCTGCGAGCCGTCGGTGAAGGCGACCAGCGCCGGCCCGTCCCACGGCTCCATCAGCGTCGAGTGGAACTCGTAGAACGCGCGCCGCGCGGGGTCCATCTCCTGGTGGTTCTCCCAGGCCTCCGGGATCATCATCAGGACGGCGTGCGGCAGCGAGCGGCCGCCCAGGTGCAGCAGCTCCAGGACCTCGTCGAAGCTCGCCGAGTCGCTGGCGCCGCGGGTGATCACCGGGTAGACGCGCTTGAGGTCACCCGGGATCAGGTCGGTCTCCAGCAGCGCCTCGCGGGCGTCCATCCAGTTGCGGTTGCCGCGCAGGGTGTTGATCTCGCCGTTGTGCGCCACGTACCGGTACGGGTGGGCCAGCGGCCAGGACGGGAAGGTGTTGGTGGAGAAGCGGGAGTGCACCAGCCCGATGGCGCTGGTGACGCGCTCGTCGGTCAGGTCGGCGAAGAACCGCTCGACCTGCGGCTCGGTGAGCATTCCTTTGTAGACGATCGTGCGCGAGGACAGCGACGGGAAGTAGACGTCGTCCTCGACGAGCTCGTGCTCCGCGCGCTTGCGGACGCAGAAGGCGCTGCGCTCGATGTGCAGCGGGTCCGAATGCTCCGGCTTCGGTCGGCGCGCGGCGAGGAACAGCTGCGTGAAGTGCGGCATGGTCTCGGCCGCGGTCGGCCCGCAGTGCTCGGTGTGCACCGGCAGCTCGCGCCAGCCGAGGACGCGCATGTCCTCCTCGGCGGCGATGCGCTCGATGGTCGTCATGGCCCGGCCGCGGCGCTTTTCGTCCTGCGGCAGGAAAGCCGTGCCGACGGCGTAGGTACCCGGCTCGGGGAGCTCGAAGTCCACGACCGCGCGGTAGAACTCGTCCGGGATCTGGATCAGCAGGCCGGCGCCGTCGCCGGTGTCCGGTTCGGCGCCACGAGCCCCGCGGTGTTCCAGGTTGCGCAACGCGACCAGGGCCTTGGCGACGATCGCATGATCTCGGCGCCCGGTCAGGTCGGCGACGAAGGCGACACCGCAGGCGTCGTGTTCGTAGTCGCTCCGGTAGAGGCCCGCGGCCTCGGCGTTGCTGAGCTGCTCCCGGGACGGGGGCAGGGAACTGGCACGGTGGGTCACGGCTGGCCGCCTCCCAAGGCGTTGGCGCGACCGGTACTCACTCCATCGGGTGGTTCGAGCTGAACCGGTTAACGAAGTGGTCCGGGACCGCGATGGTCAGTCGAGAACAGTGGCTGTTGTCGGCGTTGGTCACAGTGCAAGATGCCGCGAAGGATCGGCCGGGCTGCGAGCCCGGAAAGCGGTCATCTGGGAGGCCGCACAACACTGGGCAGCCGAACATGTCGGGTGCTGCGAGCGCGCACAGGCCGGCCACTGTGGTGGGGGCCGTCCGGAGCGCGCGGTGTTACTCCCGGGTTCGCCGGGTCTTATGACGATAGTGTGAATTCGCTGTTATCGACATACGTCGTTGCGCCCGGGTGGGAAATGCCACGCTTGCGTTGACGGCGCCCAGGGTAGTCCCATATGCCGGGCTGACTCTCCCGCATAACGAGCGAATGTGCTCTTGACCTGCGGAAACGTCCGTCCGAAGTGGTCCGGGGCGGCCGGTGCACCCCTGGTCAGGGGTGGCAAGCTGGGTGCATGGCGGACTGGCCCGATGACTGATCGTTATCTCTCCGTGGCTCGGATGGGCGTCCACGAGATCGAGATCAAGCGCTCCCGGTTCCTCTGCGCGCTCGCTCCGGTGACGTCGGAAGAGACCGCGCGCGAGTTCATCGCGGCCCGCCGCCGCGCGGATCCGGGTGCGCGGCACCACTGTCACGCCTTCGTTTTGGGCCCGGATGGGCGAACCCGGCGGTCCAGTGACGACGGTGAGCCGGCGGGTACCGCGGGCGCGCCGATGCTGGAAGTGCTGCGCCGCCGTGAGCTGACCGACACGGTCGCCGTGGTGACGCGGTACTTCGGGGGAGTCTTGCTGGGGGCGGGTGGGTTGATCCGCGCGTACGGTCAGTCCGTTTCGGACGCTCTGGAAGTTGTTGGTGTACTAGAACACCGGCGACTCGGCCTGGTCGAGGTGTCGGTGCGCTACGACCGGGCGGGCCGGCTGGAGAACGACCTGCGCGCGTCACCGCACCTCCTCCACGCGACCCGCTTCGACGAGCTGGCTCGCTTCGAGGTCGGCCTCGCCCCGGGCGAAGGGGAGGCGTTCGCGAGCTGGCTGGCGGACCTGACGAACGGCGAAGCGACCACGACCCCGCTCGGCGACCACTGGGTGGTCCACCGGCGCTGAGTGGTACAGGTCCACGAGCACAGTGTGGTCCGGTCGCGGGAATCGGTTGGCGCGCAACGAACTTTCGGCGCTTCCGCGGACGGGCCCTTCCGTGGCACCATGTCCTGCCACCGAGTTCCGGTACCACTTCGATCCCCTGAACGTTGACGACGCGGCTCGAGCCACGCTGACAACGTTGTCACCACTCGTTCTGCTTGCCCGACAACGATGTCGCCCGGCGGAAGCGTGCGACAAGGAGAGGAAGGGTCATGTCCAGACCACTGGTCAGACGGGTGTGCGCGGCAGTGCTCGCGGCGGTCCTGCCGACAGCGGGGCTCGCCGCCCCGGCCGCCGGGGCCGCGGCGCTCGCCCTCACGCAGTACGTGAATCCCTTCATCGGCACCGACAACAGCAACTCGCCCAACCCGGTGCCCGGCGGTGCCGGCGGCAGCACGTACCCGGGCGCGGTCGTGCCGTTCGGCATGGTGCAGTTCAGCCCGGACACCCCGACCGCGTCCCCCTCCGGGTACCGGTACAGCGACAGCAGCATCGAGGAATTCAGCCTCACCCACTTCAACGGCGCCGGCTGCGCCAACAACGAAGACCTCGGCCTGCTGCCGATCACCGGCGCGATCGGGACCTCGCCGGGCACCGGCTGGACCGGGTACGCGGGCCACTACACCAAGGCGAACGAGTCGGCCGCGCCCGGCTATTACAAGAACAAGCTCGACACCTACAACACGACCGTCGAACTGTCCGCCACCCGGCGTTCCGGCTTCATGAAGCTGACCTACCCGAACACGACGTCCGCGCGGCTGCTCGTGAACACCGGCCGCAGCGCCACCGGCAGCCGCAGCGGGTCGATCAGCATCAGCGGCAGCCAGCTCACCGGTTCGGTCACCGGCGGCGGCTTCTGCGGCTCGTCCAAGACCTACCAGATCTTCTACGTCATCCAGTTCGACCGCGCGCCCAGCGGGTTCGGCACCTGGCTCGGCGGCACCGTGAACGCCGGTTCCGCGAGCACCAGCGGCACGAACTCCGGCGGGTACGTCACCTTCGACACTTCGAGCAACACGACGGTGCAGGCGAAGGTCGGCATTTCGTTCGTCAGCCTGGCCAACGCGCAGGCGAACCTCGCCGCCGAGAACCCCGGCTTCGACTTCGCCGGGATCCGGGCCGCGGCCGACACGAGCTGGAACACCGTCCTCAACCGCGTCCAGGTCACCGGTGGCGCCGCCGCGGACCTGCAGAAGTTCTACACGGCGCTGTACCACGTCTTCCAGAACCCGAACATCGCCAGCGACACGAACGGCCAGTACCGCGGGTTCGACCAGGCGGTGCACACCGCGTCCCACACCGTCTACCAGAACTACTCCGGCTGGGACATCTACCGGTCGTGGGCCGCGCTGATCGGGCTCGTCGCACCCGACGAGGCGAGCGACATCGCGAAGTCGATGGTCCTGGACGGCCAGCAGGGCGGGTTGCTGCCCAAGTGGTCGCACAACAGCAACGAGCACTTCGTGATGACCGGTGACCCCGGGCCGATCATCGTCGGCAGCATGTACGCCTTCGGGGTCCGCGGCTTCGACACCGCCGCGGCGCTGACGCTGATGGACAAGAGCGCGAGCGGCGGCACCACGCAGGGACAGGCGATCCGCGGCCGGGAAAGCGGCTACCTCAGCCGGCACTACGTCTACGAGGACCCGTCCGACTCGCTCGAGTACTCGGCGTCCGACTTCGCGGTGGCGCAGTTCGCGAAGGCGATGGGTGACACCACGAAGTACACCACCTACATGCAGCGCGCCCAGTGGTGGCAGAACGTGTTCGGCACCGACTCCGGCTACATCCAGCCACGCGGCAGTGACGGGAACTGGGCGTGGCCGGTCGTGCCGTCGAGCAACAGCGGCTACACCGAAGGCAACCCATCGCAGTACACCTGGATGGTGCCCTACAACTACCAGGGCGTGATCAACCTGATGGGTGGCCGCCAGACCGCCGTGCAGCGGCTGGACCACCACTTCACCCAGCTCAACGGCGGCCTGACCCAGCCGTACTTCTACATCGGCAACGAGCCGGAGCACGGCGTGCCGTGGGCGTACAACTACGCCGCCCACCCGCAGGGCACCAGCTCCGCGGTGCGGCGCGTGATGAACGAGTCGTTCACCACCGGCGCGGGCGGCTTGCCCGGCAACGACGACCTCGGCGCCACCTCGGCGTGGTACGTCTTCGCCGCGCTGGGGATGTACCCGGCGACACCGGGCGCCGACGTCCTCGCCCTGCACGGCCCGCTGTTCCCGTCGGCCTCGATCATCCGGCCGAGCGGGACGATCCGGATCACCGGCACCGGGGCGGGCCAGGGCGCCCAGTACGTGCAGAACGTGAGCGTCAACGGCGTCTCGACGACGAAGTCGTGGATCCGCTACGGCGACATCGCGGGCGCGTCCACGCTGAGTTACACGATGGGCTCGTCGCCGAGCGGCTGGGGCACGAACGTTTCGGACGTCCCGCCGTCGTACAACGACGGGTTCACCCCGCCACTCGCCGCGCCGGAGCTCGGGACGAACCTGGCGCTGGGCAAGGCGGCCTCGGGCTCGGCGGCGTGCAACTCGGCCGAGACCGCGGACAAGGCCGTCGACGGCAGCCTCGCGAACAACAGCAAGTTCTGCACCGCCGCCGCGACGAAGTACCTCCAGGTCGACCTCGGGTCGGCGCAGAACGTGTCGGCGTTCGTGGTCGAGCACGCCGGCCTCGGCGGGGAGACCACGGGCTGGAACACCGGCGCGTTCACGATCCAGACGTCGGCCGACGGCTCGACGTGGACGACGGTCGCCACCGTGACCGGGTCCCGGGCCAGCCGTACGTATCACCCGATCACGACCCGCTCGGCCCGCTACGTGAAGCTGAACGTCACCACGCCGGCCAATGACGGCAACGGTGCGTCGAGGATCTACGAGTTCGAGGTCTACCGCTGACCCGGTGGCTCGTGAGCGCCGGACGCGGCGCTCGCGAGCCACTCGTCGCGGGTGATCGCGTACTCCACGTCACCTTGCTCGCTGCCCGGGGCGCGTTCGTGCTCCGGGAACTCCTCGAAGCAGGTCCGGACGAGCTTCATCCCCAGCTTTTCCATCACCCGCCACGAGCGCTGGTTCACCGCCATGGTCGACGCGGTCACGCGCCGGACCCCCAGCTCGGTGAAGCCCTTGGTGAGCAGGGCCGCCGAGCCTTCGGTGCCGTAGCCCTTGCCCCACGCCTTCCGGTGCAGCCGGTAGCCGAGCTCGGGCTCGTCCGGCCGGTCGTCCGGGCGCGGGCGGAAATGGAACCACCCCAGGAAGTCGCCGGTGCTCTTTTCGATCGCCGCCCAGAACCCGTAACCGGGGAAACGCTCGTAGTAACCGAGGAACGCGGGGAGATCCAGCGTGACGATCTCGGTGCGGTCCGCCGGCCGTCCCCCATTGAGGTACTTCATCACGGCCGGGTCGTCGTAGAGCCCGAAGAGCGCATCGGCGTCGTTCTCGGTGAACCGGCGGAGGATCAGCCGCTCGGTTTCGAGGAAAACGTGCATCAGGTGATGCTGTCAGTGACCCCAGTCGGTGGCAATGCGTTTACGCCGCGGCGGCGAAGACCTCGCCCAGTGCCCGCGAGCCGGCTTCGGTGAGCAGCGCGGGCACGCGCTCGCCGCACTTGCCGGGGCGTGCGGGTGCGATCAGGCCGAGCCGCGCGAGCCGGTGCACGGTGGACTGGTCGCAGCAGCTCAGGCCGTCGATGAAGAGGTCGGGCTCGCAGCTGCAGCTGATCTCGGCGTGGCCCCCGGCCACGGCTCTCAACGTGGCCCGCTCACGATGGTTCAATGTGGTGATCATGGCGGCGCCTCCTTCCCGTCGTGCTCATTAGACGCCCCACCACCGACAGTTTCCGCCTTTCAGCGTGCGAACCCGGGTATTTCGGGGGTGCACGTAAGGGTGGCGTGTCGTGCCGCTCCGGGGTAGCTCCCGGATACCCCTAGGGAAGCGGTTCAAGCGTCGTCTTCCGCAGGTGCCGGAAAACGATCGACGTGCGGAACCCGACGATCTCCCGGCGCAAGGCCAGCCGGTCGGTCAGGAACGCGTGCAACGCGTCGATGTCCGGGGTGGTCACTTCGATCAGGAAATCGTCGTTTCCCGCCGTGACGTACACCGAGAGCACTTCCGGGAGTTCGGCGATCGACCGCTGGAACGAATCGATCACCGCCCGGCTCAACGGCCGCACCTGCGCCGTGACGAGGGCCCGGACGCCGCGGTTGAGGCTCGCCAGGTCGACGTCGGCGTGGTAACCGCGGATGACGCCGCGTTCGCGCAGCAGCCGGATGCGTTCGAGGCACGTCGAGGGTGCGATGCCGACCTTCCGGGCGATGTCCCGGTTGGTCTGGCGCGCGTCCTCCTGCAACAGCCGCACGATTGCCGAATCAAGTTCGTCCAGCACCGGGTCCTCCGCATCCATGCCGAATTTCGTTCGGCAACCACGCTCGGCTGCCGACGGTAACTCTAACTTCGACCCTCATGACCGCACATGAGCAGCTCGTAGTCCGCCGGGGCCGTCGATCCGGCATCCCCACCATGGTCGCGATCCATTCGACCGCGCTCGGCCCCGCCGTCGGCGGCTGCCGCTTCAAGCCCTACGCCACCCTGGAAGACGCCATCGGCGACGTCCTCCGCCTGTCGGCCGCCATGACGGCGAAGTGCGCCGTCGCCGGGCTGGCGTTCGGCGGCGGCAAGAGCGTCATCGCGCCCGAGCCGGGCCGCGTGCTCTCGCCGGAGGAGCGCCGGGCCGTCCTGCTCGACCACGCCGACCTGATCGCCGAGTTCGGCGGCCGCTACCAGGCGGGCCCGGACGTGGGCACCGGCCCGGCCGACATGCTGGTCCTCCGCGAAGCCTCGCCGTACGCGTTCTGCACGCCCGAGTCCGCGGGTGGAACCGGGTCCTCCAGCGGCCCGACCGCCGTCGGGGTGCTCGCCGCGCTCCGCGCCGCGGTGGGCTCGGCGGACATGACGGGACGCCGGGTGGTGATCAGCGGCTACGGCTCGGTGGGCGCCCACCTCGCGGCGAGCCTCCAGGCCGCCGGCGCCGACGTCGTCGTCTCCGACATCGATCCCGGCAAGCGGGCCGGTGCCGAAAAGCAGGGCCTGACCTGGGTCGAGCCGGAGAAGGCGCTCACCCTCACCGCCGACGTCGTCATCCCGGCGGCGGTCGGCGGGGTGCTCGGCCCCGAGACCGTGGCCCGGCTCGACACGCCGCTCGTCGTCGGCCCGGCGAACAACCAGCTCACCGACGACGCCGTCGCCGACGCCCTCGCGGCCCGTGGCGTGCGGTGGATCCCGGACTACGTGGCGAGCGCGGGCGGCATCCTCTACACCCTTTCGCGCGAAGCCGAAGGGCTCGGCCACGAGGCGGCGCTCGCCCGCGTCGAGACGATCGAGCAGACCGTCGCGGGCCTCCTGGAAGCCGCCGAAGCCAACGCGACCACCCCGCTGCGGGAGGCGGCCGCGCTGGCCGGGCGCCGGCTCGGGTGACTCACGACCGCAGGGAGCGGAGGGCCGCGAACACCTCGGGCGCGGTGGCCGAATCGCCGAGCCGGACCGGCTTGCGGCTGCCGTGGAAGTCGCTCGAGCCGGTCACCAGCAACCCCAGGTCCGCGGCCACTTCCCGGAGCCGGTCGCGGACCTCCGGCGGCTGTTCCGGGTGGTCCGCTTCGATCCCGGCGAGCCCGGCTTCGCCGAGGACCGCCAGCTGCGTGTCGGAGACCGAAGCGCGCCGCTTGACCGAGCGCGGGTGGGCCAGCACCGCCACGCCCCCGGCCGCGCGGACCAGCGCGACGGCGTCCACCGCGGACAGCACGTGCTTCGGCACGTCGGCCCGGCCGCCGTCGGCGATCCAGTCCGGGGTGAAGGCGTCGGCGACACCCACCGCGGCCAGCGCCGCGGCGATGTGCGGACGGCCGAGCGGGGCGCCCCCGGCGATCGCCCGCACCTGCGCGCGGGTGATCGGGGCGCCCAGCTCACGACAGCGTTCGACCATCCGCACCCCGCGGCGGTCCCGGTCGGTGCGGATCAGCTCCAGCTCGGCGTCCAGGGGCTCGTGCCCGGGGCCGGTGAAGAGGCCGAGCAGGTGCACCTCGGCGTCGTCGAGCCGGCACGAGATCTCGACCCCGGGGACCACCTCGACGTCCGCGGCGGCGGCGGTGGCCGCGGCCAGGCCCGCGAACGTGTCGTGGTCGGTGAGGGCGATCGCCGTCAGCCCGGCCTCGGCGGCCAGCCGCGGGAGTTCGGCGGGCGGCGTCGTCCCGTCCGAAGCCGTGCTGTGCGTGTGGAGGTCGATCGTCATGCCGCGGATCGTCGCACGGGTTCGGCGCGGAGGTACCCGGTCGACTTGAATGGGGGCGTGGAGATCCTCACCGACGCCGCCACGCTCGCCCTGTACACGACCGACGCGTCCAACTACCGCCACGTGCCCCGCGGCGTGGTGCTGCCGCGGACCGTCGACGACGTGGTCGCGGCCGTCGCCGAAGCCCGCGCCCGTGACCTGCCGGTGATCGCGCGCGGGGGCGGGACGAGCGTCGCCGGGAACGCGTGCGGGCCGGGCCTGGTGATCGACACCTCGCGCCACCTCGGCGGGGTGCTGTCCCTGGACCCGGACGCGCGGCTCGCGCGGGTCCGGCCCGGCACGGTGCTGGACGACCTGCAGGCGGTCGCGGCCCCGCACGGGCTGCGGTTCGGCCCGGACCCGTCGACGCACAGCCGCTGCACGCTCGGCGGGATGATCGGCAACAACGCCTGCGGCTCGCACTCGGTGGCGTGGGGGCGCACGGTCGACGTCGTCCGCTCGCTGGAGGTCCTGCTCTACGACGGCACGCGGCTGCGGGTGGGCGCGGACGAGCCTGCCGAGGGCCGGATCTTCGACGAGCTGCGCGCGCTGGTGCGCGACAACCTGGCGTTGCTGCGCCGGGAACTCTCGACGTGGCCGCGTCGGGTGTCGGGCTACGGGCTCGAACACCTGCTGCCGGAGAACGGTTTCGACGTCGCCAAGGCGCTCGTCGGCAGCGAGGGCACGTGCGTGACGATCCTGGAGGCGACCGTTTCGCTCGCCCGGCTCCCGGACCACAAGGTGCTCGCGGTGCTGGGCTTCCCGTCCGACATCGCGGCGGCCGACGCGGTGCCCTCGATCCTGCCGTGGTCGCCGCTGACCGTCGAAGGCGTGGACGCCGAGCTCGTCGCGATGCTCCCCGGCCGGGCCGGCGACCTGCCGCCGGGCGGGGCGTGGCTGTTCGTCGAGCTGGCCGGCGACGACCCGGCTTCGCGGGCCCGGGCACTGGCCGCCTCCCTCGACCTCACCGGCTTCGCGATCGTCGACGACCCGGCCGCGCAACGCGGACTGTGGCGCATCCGCGAGGAAGGCGCCGGGCTCGCGACCCGGCTCGCGGACGGCTCGGAAGCCTGGCCCGGCTGGGAGGACGCCGCCGTCCCGCCCGAGCGGCTCGGCGCGTACCTGCGCGAGTTCAAGGAGCTCATGCGGGCGCACGGCCGCCGCAGCGTCGTCTACGGCCACTACGGCGAGGGCTGCCTGCACCTGCGGCTGGACTTCGACCTGCTGTCGGCGTCCGGTGTGGCGGACTTCCGGCGGTTCCTGGAAGAAGCCGCGGACCTCGTCGCGGCGCACGGTGGGTCGCTGTCCGGCGAGCACGGCGACGGCCAGGCTCGCTCCGAGCTGCTGTCCCGCATGTACAGCTCGGAGATGATGGCCGTCTTCGCCCGGTTCAAGGCGATCTTCGACCCGGCCGGGCGGATGAACCCCGGCATCCTGGTGGCGCCGCGGCCAGTCGACGCCGATCTGCGGGTGCGGTCGACGGCACCGTCCCTCGAGGACACGGTCTTCCTGGGCTATCCGGAGGACCGGGGCAATTTCGGCCAGGCGATGCGGCGCTGCGTCGGGGTGGGGAAGTGCCGCAACACCAGCGGCGGCGGCGTGATGTGCCCGAGCTACCGGGCCACCCGCGAGGAACAGCACTCGACGCGCGGGCGCGCCCACCTGCTCGCGGAGATGATCAACGGCGAGGTGCTCAAGGACGGCTGGCGTTCGGCCGAAGTCCGGGACGCCCTGGATCTGTGCCTGTCCTGCAAGGGATGCCTGTCGGACTGCCCGGTCGACGTCGACATGGCGACGTACAAGGCCGAGTTCCTGCACCAGCACTACCGGCGGCGGCTGCGCCCGGCGTCGCACTACTCGATGGGCTGGCTGCCGCTGTGGCTGCGGCTCAGCGCACGCGTCCCGCGGCTGGCCAACGCCGCCGGGCGGTCTCGGCTGGCGGGCCTGGTGAAACGGCTCGGCGGGATCGCGCCGGAGCGTTCGTTGCCGTCGTTCGCGCCTGCGCCGTTCACCCGCTCGCGAGCCGACCTGCGCCGCCGGGCGACGGGGGAGCGGCGGGTGGTGCTGTGGCCGGACTCGTTCAACAACTACCTGACGCCTTCGGTGCTCGACGCCGCCCACGAGGTGCTCACCGCGGCCGGGTACGACGTCGTGCTGCCGGACCGCGGCGTCTGTTGTGGACTGACGTGGGTGTCGACGGGCCAGCTCGGCGTCGCGCGGCGCGTCCTGGACCGGACCCTGGACGTGCTCCGGCCCTACCTCGAGGACGGCTACGAGGTCGCAGGCCTGGAACCGAGCTGCACGGCCCTGTTCCGCGGTGACCTGCCCGCGCTGATGCCGGGCGACGCACGTGCTTCGCTTTTGGCGTCGCGGACGTTCACCTTCGCCGAACTGCTGGCGCGGGCGCCGATCCCGTTCGCGGCCCTCGACGTCGACGCGATCACGCAGGTGCACTGCCACCAGCACGCGGTGCTGGGCTTCGGCGCCGACGAGTCCGCGCTGGCGGCCGCGGGCGTCCGGAACACCACGCTGGACTCGGGGTGTTGTGGCCTGGCGGGCAACTTCGGCTTCGAGCGCGGCCACTACGACGTCTCGAAGGCGGTGGCGGAGGACCGGATGCTGCCCGCGATCCGCGCGGCTTCCCCGGAGACGGTGGTGGTGTCCGACGGCTTCAGCTGCCGGACGCAGATCGCCCAGGAATCGGGCCGGACACCGGTGCACCTGGCGGAACTGCTGCGGCGCGCGCTCCCGTGACTATTCGCTGCGCTCCAGCAACGTCTTGGTCGCGGCGAGGACGAGCCGGCAGATGTCGTCGGGATCGGCGCCGGCCAGGGGTTCCAGCCCGGAGATCTCGCGGACCAGTGCGATGCCCATGAGCCAGGCGAGCGCGAGGTCGGCGCGCAGTTCGGCGTCCGGGGCGTCGGTCAGCGTGGCGAGCACCCCGGCGTACTCGCGGCCGACCTCGTGCCGGATCGCGGCCGCGACGCCGTCGCTGCCCGAGGAGCGCAGGTACGTCTCCAGCGCCCGGTTCGGCTGGCCGACCGGGTCCAGCATGCTGCGCAGCGACGTGCTGAAGAGCCGCTCGGGCGGGGTGGCGGCGAGCTGCTCGCGCCCCGATCGGGCGATGACCGCCTCGAACAGGGCCTCCTTGCTGCCGAAGTAGCGGAACAGCAGTGACTGGTTCGCTCCGGCCAGCTTGGCGATGTCCCGCACGGTCGTCCGGTCGAACCCGCGCTCGGCGAACAGCTTCGCGCCGGCGTCGAGCAACGCCTGCCGCGTCGCGGCCGCGTCCCGTCTGCGGCCAGGCTGCTCACTCATCGGAGCAGGCTAACCGGCAAACCGGACGCGGCGCGACAGGCCCTCAGGCGCCGGACAGGCGGATCGCGGCGGCCGGGCAGGTCAGTTCCGCCTGCCGGACCGCCTCCTCCTCGCCGGCGGGCGGCTCCTCGGCGAGGAGGACGACCGTGCCGTCGTCCTCGTTCTGGTCGAACGTCCCGGGCGCGAGCAGCACGCACTGGCCGGACGAGACGCAGCTTCCCGGGTCGACGGTGATCTTCATCGGCTCACCACTCCACGGGCACGCGCTCGACCCCGCCGGCCACGCGGTTGGTGCGCACCGGGATCTCGTCGAGCCCGACGGCGAGCCGCAGGCCCGGGAAGCGGCGGAACAGCTTCGGGAACACCGTCCGGAGTTCGGTCCGGGCGAGGTTGGCGCCGATGCAGACGTGGGCGCCGGTGCCGAAGGCGAGGTGCACGTTCGGCGTCCGGTCCGGGTCGAACCCGTCCGGGTCGGCGAACACCGCCGCGTCCCGGTTGGCCGCGTCGCTGGAGATCAGCACGGCGTCGCCGCGCATGATCCGCGTCCCGGCGATCTCGACGTCTTCGTGCGCGTACCGCAGCAGGCCGGTGCCGCTGGTCGCGGTGAGCCGCAGGATCTCCTCGACGGTCTGGTTCACTTCGCCGTCGGGGTCGGCGGCGAACCGGTCGCGGCGGGCGGGGTCGCTGAGCAGGAACAGCGTGCCCATCGCGATCCGCGTCGACGTCGTCTCGTGGCCGGCGAACAGCAGCCCGGCGCCCATCCGGGCGAGGTCGTCGTCGGTGAAGGCCGGGTCTTCGGCCTGGACCGCGACCATGTCGGAGATGACGTCGGGCTGCGGGTCCGCGCGCTTGGCGTCGGCCAGCTTCGTCATGTACGCCATGAACTCGGCCATCGCCGCCTGGGCGTCTTCGCCGCCGTCCATCACCGCGATCCGCTCGGACAGCGCGCGGAAGTGCTCCCGGTCCGCATACGGCACGCCGAGCAGTTCGCAGATCACCAGCACCGGCAGCGGGAACGCGAGGAAGTCGGTCAGGTCGACCGGCTCGCCGGGGTGCGCGGCGCGCGCGGCCTCGAGGTCGTCGAGGCAGCGGTCGGTCAGTTCCGCGATGCGGTCGCCGAGGGCGCGCATCCGGGGCGCGGAGAACGCGGGCGCCAGCATCCGGCGCATCCGCTTGTGGTCGCGCTCTTCGTTCTCGAAGTCGCCGCTCGGGCCGTCCTGCACCGCGGCGTAGGAGATGCGCGACGCCTGTTCCGGCGCCGGGTGCGACCGGCCGAAGCGGCGGTCGCGGAAGACCTCCTTGGCCTCCTCGTAGGACGTCACCAGCCAGGCCGGGTCGCCGGCCGGCGTGAGCACCCGGGTCACCGGCGCCTGCCGCCGGAGGACCGCGTAGTCCGGGGCGATCGCGAGCGCGTTCGCGCGGGCGAAGGGGAGGCGAGGTGTCTCTTCGGTGGTGGTCATGCGTCTTCCCTCGGATCGGTGGTGAGGTCGGCGAGCCAGCGGAGTTCGGCGTCGAACTTCCCGAGCACGTGCTGCAGCGCGGCCCGGCTCCACGGATCGGCCTGCCCGGCGGCGAGCCCGGTGAGCCGGGCTCGCTCGGCGGTCAGCGCGGCTCTCCGGATCTCGAGCACGCGCGCTCGTTCCGCCGGGCGCAGCCAGGCGAAGTTCCCGACGCGGGCCAGGAACTCGGGCTCGTTGAGCGCCAGCTCGGCCGGGAAGTCCGCGAGCAGGTCGTGCAGCAGTTCCCGCCCGACTTCGGTGATCGTGTAGACGTGCCGCGGCGGTTTGGCCGCCTGCTCCTCCGCGCTGCGGCTCACCGCGCCCGCGTCGACGAAGCGCCGCAGGGTCGGGTAGAGCGAGTTGTTCGACAGGGTGTGGCCGGTGGAAGCCTCCACGGCCTTGCGCAGTTCGTAGCCGTGCTTCGGCTCGACGGCCAGCTTCGCCAGGAGCAGGATTTCGATCCACACCTAGGTCACCGTAACCTATGATCCGGTGACTGAGCAATGGCGGATCGTGACAGGTGGAGAGAAACTTTCCGTAGCTGTGGTGACGTTGTGTGACGTGAAGGGCGCTCGGCGTGAGGCGAAGGGTGAAGCCGGCTCGTGGTCCAAGTTCGTCGGGTGGGGTGGTGGCGGCCTGCTCCGTCACGACTCGCTCCCTGGGTGGCGAATTCACGCGGATGAATTCACTCCATCAGGTTATCTGTAGCCCCTTCTTGGTGAATATCACTCGAATGAGTGACGCATTTTGAGTGACTTAGGGCCGAGTTCGGAGGCTCGAACGGCCGAGCTATTGTCACGGCGACCTCCATGAGTAAGACAGCCTGAGGAGACGACCTTGACGCTTGAACCCCCTGACTTGCCGAAAGATTCCCAGAACGGTATGGACCGTCGACAATCGCTGGGAGAATTTCTCCGTGAAAAGCGGAAAATGTCAGAGAGGGAAACGGAATACATCAAGATCGAGGTGACGCGGCATAGCGAACGCGAGAAGATCTGCACTCGCAAGGCTGTTGCGGCCGTGATCGCCGGAACCTTGGCGCTGACCGGTGGCGGGGTCTATTTGGTCGGCACCATCGGGAAGGGCGATTCCACACCAACGCAGCCGGGGGTTGCTCCTTCGTCGACTCCGTCGCCTGCGGGGCCACCGACATCGAGCACTCCAGTTGATCCGGCCAAGAAGGGCCCCGGGTCGGTCGAATGCTCCACTGTGCCGCCGGTCGCCGATGGGCCAAGTGCGCCGACGACCACGTCGAGCGCCGCTCCTCCAGCGAAGGTGCGCACGACGCCGGAGTCTTCAACGAGACCTGAGATGAAGCCGGGATCGCCGGGTACGCCTCCGGCGACGTCGGATCCAAAACCAACCGCAACCGTCTCGCCGGTGTCGCCGGATCCAGATCCGGATCCCGGAACTTCGGGCCTGGTGGGCGTCGCCAAGGAGATTGTGACCTGGCCTCTGCGAGTGCTCGGGCTTCACGACTGATCCCGCCTCCGGCTGGAGCCGGGTGTCGGGTGGGAGTTCCGGGGGCGGCCGGCTGGTGCGGCCGCCCCCGGTGCCTCTTACGCACAGTGTCCGTCATTGCGCTCGACGTGAGCTCCGAGTCTGTGTAGCGTTGTAAGCGGCTGCTTACAACCAGGAGCACGGGGGTTTCCGGATGACTGCCACCCACACCGAACCGCTCGCGTACCCCTTCAACGAGGAGGCCGGGCTCGACCTGAACGAGGCGTACGCGGCCGCGCGGGAAGCCGACGGCCTGGTCCGGGTGAAGATGACCTACGGGGAGCCGGCGTGGCTGGCCACCCGCTACGCCGACGCCCGGCTGGTGCTGGGCGACCGCCGGTTCTCCCGGGCGATGGAGAAGGAGAAGGACGCCCCGCGCCGCTCGCCGGTCGTGCGCGACGGCGGCATCCTGCAGATGGACCCGCCCGACCACACGCGGCTGCGGACGCTCGTCGCGAAGGCGTTCACCATGCGCCGCGTCGAGCAGCTCCGGCCACGCGTCGCCTCCCTGGCGGCCGAACTGATCGCGGAGATGAAGGCGGCCGGCGCGCCCGCCGACCTCGTCGACGCCTACGCGTTGCCGATCCCGGTCGCGGTGATCTGCGAACTGCTCGGCGTCCCGGTCGCCGACCGGCCGAAGTTCCGCGTGTGGAGCGACGCGGCGCTGTCCACGAGCGGGCTGACACCCGAGGAGTTCGAGCGCAACCGGGAAGAGCTGCGTGACTACATGCGCGGCCTGATCGCCGAACACCGCGAGCGGCCGCAGGACGACCTGATGACGGCCCTGATCGAAGCCCGCGACGTCCGCGACCGGCTGACCGAGCTGGAGCTGGTCGACCTGTGCGTCGGCATCCTCGTCGCCGGCCACGAGACCACCGCGAGCCAGATCCCGAACTTCGTCTACGCGCTGCTGGACCAGCCCGCGCAGTGGGAGCGGCTGTGCGCCGAGCCGGACCTGATCCCGGCCGCGGTCGAGGAACTGCTGCGGTTCGTGCCGCTGGGCGCCGGCGCGGGCTTCCCGCGTTACGCCACCGAAGACGTCCCGGTCGGCGGGGTGCTGGTCCGGGCAGGCGAGCCGGTGCTGGTCGCGGTCGGTGCGGCCAACCGCGACCGGCTGCAGTTCGCCGACGCGGACGAGCTGCGCTTCGACCGCCCGGAGAACCACCACCTGGGCTTCGGCCACGGCGTCCACCACTGCCTCGGCGCGCCCCTGGCCCGGCTGGAGCTGCAGGAGGCGCTGCGCGCGTTGGTCACCGAGCTGCCGGGGCTGCACCTCGCCGGCGATATCGTGTGGAAGACGCAGATGCTCGTCCGCGGACCGCGGTCGATGCCGATCGGATGGTGATGCATGAGCTGGCACGTGGAAGTCGATGAACACACCTGTATCGGGTCGGGGATGTGTGCGGCCCTGATGCCGGAGGTGTTCACCCTCGACGGCCCGGTGGCGCACCCGGTGACCTCGTCGGTCGACGCCGACGAGACCGTCCTCGACGTGGCGGACTCCTGCCCGGCGATGGCGATCACGGTCACCGACGGCGGCCGCGAGATCGGCCCGCGTCCCTAGGGCGTGAAGCGGCCGTGCTCGGTGACCACGGCCGTGACGAGTTCGAACGGGGTGACGTCGAAGGCGGGGTTGAAGACCTGCGCGTCCGGTGGCGTGATCGGCACCCCGGCGTAGCCGGTGAGCTCGCGGGCGTCGCGTTCCTCGATGGCGATGCCCGTGCCGTCCGCGAGCTTGCTGTCCACAGTGGACGAAGGCGCGACCACGACGAACGGCACGCCGTGGTGCCGGGCGGCGATGGCGAGGCCGTAGGTGCCGATCTTGTTGGCGACGTCGCCGTTCGCGGCGATCCGGTCGGCGCCGACGAGCACGCAGTCGACCATCCCGCGAGCCATGGCGACCGCGGCTGCGCTGTCGGGCTGCACGCGGTAGGGCACTTTCGCCTGGGCGAGCTCCCACGCCGTCAGCCGGGCGCCTTGCAGCAGCGGGCGCGTCTCGTCGACGAGGACTTCTTCGACGAGGCCGCGTTCGTGCAGGTGCCAGACGACACCGAGGGCGCTGCCCCAGCCGACGGTCGCCAGGCGCCCGGCGTTGCAGTGGCTGAGCAGCCGCAGCGGCCGTCGCGGGCATTCGGCGAGCACGATCTCGGCGGCGCGCTTCGAGGCCGTCTCGTTGAGCAGTTCGTCCTCGTCGAGCAGGGCGAGAGCTTCCGCGAGGACGGCGTCTTCGCCTTGGCCGAGCTTCCCGAGTGCGCGTTCGACGCCCCAGGCGAGGTTGACGGCGGTGGGCCGCGCGTGCGCGATGAGTTCGGCGTCCTTCCGGACATCGCTGTTCAGGTGGGCGGACAGCGCAACGCCGAGCGCCCCGGCGGCCCCGAGAGCGGGCGCGCCCCGGACGGCGAGCCGTTGGACGGCGTCGATGAGCTCCCTGACGGTCCTCAGCTCGAGGAGCCGGTACTCACCGGGCAGCGCGGTCTGGTCGATGACGACGATGGCGCCGTCGGCCCAGTCGATGGTCCTGCGCACGAGCCCTCCCGCGAAATCCGGTTGCCGCGGCGGCGAAGATGCGGCTGTGACCATTGAACGGCAGAACCCGCCCGGCCTGCACACGACACCGGGCTACCACCACGTGACGGTGGCATCGGCATCCCGGACGGTGTACCTGGCGGGCCAGTGCCCCCTGACCCCGGACGGCACCGTGGTCGAGGGCGACGTCCTGGCCCAGACGGACCAGGTCATCGCCAACACGGCGGCGGCCCTGGAGTTCGCGGGAGCCGCACCATCGGACGTGGTCCGCACGGTGATCTACGTGGTGACGGCGGACCGGGCGGTGCTCTCCTCGGTCTGGGACCGCTTGACGGCATCCGGAATCGGCCCGGCGTTCACCACGGCGAGCACGCTGCTGGGGGTCGCGCAGCTGGGCTACCCGGGCCAGCTGGTGGAGCTGGACGTGACGGCCGTGCTCACCTGACCCGGGTCGTCCCGCGTGATCGGCGGGACGACTCGCGTACCGCCGGGCCGGGGGCCGCGGTGGTCAGAGGCCGGCCATCAGGTCTGTCTCCGTGATTCCCGGGCCCTCTCCCCACCGGATGAACCACTCCGTGCCGAAGGCGAAGGTGAACGCTTCGTCCGGCATGGCCAGCATGAACATGTCCTCGCTGATCTGGCTCGGGTGCGCGCGCATCGCCGCCCGCTTGACCGCCGCGTACTTCGCCACGTCGACCGCCGCCGTGATCTCCGCCTCCGGCTTGCCGAACTCCACGTTCTCCGGCGGCTTCGGCGCCGCCTCGGGAGGCATCAGGCCCTGCTCCACCGCCGCTTCGAAGCCGCGCTGCATGAACTCGCGGTTGAACGTCGCCTGGAACACGCGGGCCGTGCCGGCCAGCTCGGCCGCCCGGAGGCCGACGCGGTGGACCTGGATGTGGTCCGGGTGGCCGTAGTCGCCGTTGTCGTCGTACACCGTCAGGACGTCGGCCGACTCCTCGCGCAGGATCGCCGCGAGCTGCTCGGCCGCCTTTTCGACGTCGGCGCGCCAGAAGCACGCCGGGTCGTCGTTCGTCGGCTCGCCCATCATCCCCGAGTCGCGGTAGCCGAGGAATTCGACGCGCTCGACGCCGAGGATCTCCGCCGCCGCGTACGCCTCCTGGACGCGCCGGTCCTCCAGCTTCTCGCCCTCGGCGAGGAATCCGTCGGGTACCTCGCCGACCTCGCCCTTGGTGGCGACGACGAGCACGACCCGGTGCCCGTCTTCGACGGCTTTGCGCATGACGCCCGCGGTGCGGAGGCACTCGTCGTCCGGGTGGGCGTGGAAGGTGACCAGTGTTGCCATGTCCGCGACGGTACCGGCAACCCCCGACAAAAACCGCCCGCGAGAGTGCGCTGTCGCCAGCTAAGGTCCGCGACCGTGGGCGAAAAGAGCACGTTGCTGACGTTCCTGCGAGCCCAGCGCGAGAGCGTCCTGGCGATCCTCGACGGCCTCGGCGAAGAAGCCCTGACGAGGGCGGTCCTCCCGTCCGGCTGGACCCCGCTGGGCATGGTGGAACACCTCGGGGACGCGGAGCGGCACTGGTTCCAGGAGATCGTCACCGGCACCGCGGATCCGCTGCCCGGCGGACCAGCGCCGCGAAGCCCGGAGGCCGTCTTCGCCCGCTACCGCGAACAGTGCCGCCGGTCCGACGAGATCTTCGCCGCGACGCCGCTGTCCGCGCCGCCGCGGGGGCGGCACCCCGGCCCGCTCGGGGACGAAATCACCGACCTGCGCGCAGTCGTGCTGCACGTCATCGAGGAAACGGCGCGGCACGCCGGCCACCTGGACGTGGTGCGGGAGCTGCTCGACGGCCGCACCGGACTGGGCCCGCGCTAAGCCTGCTCCTTCGCGCACCACCAGGTCGACCGGCCGCCGACCGTGCCGTGGCGCATCTCCGCGCCGCAGCGCGGGCAGTGGTCGCCCGGCCGCCGGTGGCCGATGATCTCGCCGGTGTGCACGCCGCCGTGGCGGATCGCCGCGCGCAACGCCTTCCGCAGTGCCTTGTGCAGGTTCGCGAGGTCGTCGGCGGTCAGCTCGTGCACCGGCCGCGCCGGGGAGAGTGCCGCCTGCCAGAGGGTTTCGTCGGCCAGCAGGTTCCCGATCCCGGCCACCACCGACTGGTCCAGCAGCCGCGCCTTCAGCGGCGCCCGCCCGCGGCCGACGCGCTCGGCGAAGTCGCGGCGCGAAACCTCCCCGGCGTCCGGGCCGAGCGCGTCGAGGTCCGGGTCGAGCCGCACCCGGCTGAGCCGCCGCGTGTCGAACAGGCGCAGCTGTTCGCCGTCGGCGAAAGTGATCCCGAACCGGAACCACTCGGCTTTCTCCGAACGGCCGCGGAACCGTTGCGGGCCGGGCGGTCCGCTCTCGCCCGCGAACCGCAGCTGCCCGGCCATCCCGAGGTGCAGGCCGAGGTGCGGGCCGGCCCGCCCGTCGCCGCCTTCCGTTTCGCACCACAGGGTCTTGCCCCGCCGGTGCGCTTCGGTGAGCTGCCCGCCCCGCAACGCCGTGGCGATGTCGCCGGGTGCGTGGGGACGGCAGACCCAGTCGTCGTGGTCGTCGACCGAGCGGATCTCCCGGCCGAGCGCACCGGCGAGGACCTGCCGGGCGAGTTCCACTTCGGGGAGTTCGGGCACGGGAACAGTTTGCGTCAGGGCCGCCGGTCGCGCCGCGCCAGCAGCAACGCCGGCAGGATCGCCACGGCGGTGAGGGCGAACGTCACCGGGTACCCGGCGGAGCTGATCACCAGCCCGGCGGCCAGCGCGCCGGCCGCCATGCCGAGGTCGTAGGCCGCGTTCCAGATCGCGCTCACCGCGCTCTCGCCGCCGGCCGGCACCCGGGCGTACATCAGCGTCAGCGTCGCGTTCTGCAGCGCGCCGAACCCGGCGCCGAACACGAACGCCCCGCCGATCACCGCGGCCGGCGTGGCGGTGAAGGCGAGGCCCGCCATGCCCACCGCGGACAGCAGCAGCCCCGGCACCAGCAGCCACGCCGGCCCGTGGCGGTCGCCGATCCGCCCGGCGACCCAGCGCGCCGCGGTGGCCGCCGCCGGCTGGGCGAGCAACGCGCTCGCGGCGACCCAGGCCGGCTGGTCCGCGGCGGCCAGCGGGAGGAACGTGACCAGGACGCCGACCGCGGCCGCCGACACCGCGAAGAGCGTCGCGGGCCGGGTCAGCACCGGGTTGCGCAGGCCGGCCAGCACGCCGGCTTCCTTCGCGGAGGCGGAGAAGGAGTGCCGCGGCAGGCCGGGCACCGACAGCAGGGCGAGCAGGGTCGCCACGGTCGTCACCACGAACACCGGTGCGTAGCCCCAGTGCGCCGCCGCCCACACGCCGGCCGGCAAGGCGAGCAGGCTGGGGATCCCGCCGACGATCCCGACGAGCGCGAGGCCCTCCCCGCGCCGGTCCGCGGGGATCAGCAGGGCGGTGACGGCCCCGCCGGCCACGACGGCGATGGCGTACCCGATTCCGCGCACCACGCTGACCGCGATGATCACGCGGATGTCGTCGCTGAAGGTCAGCACGAGCGTCGGCACCCCGAGCAGGACCAGCCCCGCGGCCAGCGCCCACCGGTAGCCGACGCGGGCGACGAGCCGCGGCGTCACCAGCTCGGCGGCCACGGTGGCCAGCAGCAACGCGACCGTCGCGAGCCCCGCGCCGGCTTCCGAGCCGGCCTGCTTCGCGAACAGCGGCACCACCGAAAGCGGCAGGAAGAAGCCGATCGCCGAGCCGATGATCGAGACGAAGCGCACCAGCAGGGCGCGGGACACCAGCCGGGGGGACAGCTGCAGGTCGACGGTCATGCCGAGAACGCTAGAAGCGAACTGGGTCACCGGTAAGGTCCAGTTCCATGCCTGTGGAGTGGGCCGGTTCGGGTCCGGAGCTGCTGTTCACGATCGACCGCGAGAGCGGCGACGGCCTCCGCGCGCAGCTCGAGCGGCAACTGCGTGACGCGATCTGCGGCGGCCGCCTGGCGGGTGGGGAGCGGCTGCCGTCGTCCCGTGAACTCGCCCGCGCCCTCGGCCTGTCCCGCGGCCTGGTCCAGGACTGCTACGCCCAGTTGCAGGCCGAGGGCTACCTGACCAGCCGGCCCGGATCGGCCACGCGCGTGGCGGCGGTCGCCCGCCGGGCCGCGCCACCGCCGCCGAGCCCGCGGACGCCGCCACGGCCCGCGATCGCCGACTTCCGCCACGGCGTGCCCGATCTCCGCCTGGCACCCCGCGAGGACTGGGCGTGGGCGGTCCGCGAGGTCTGCCGCACCGCGCCGAACACCGCGTTCGACTACGGCGACCCGATCGGCGAGCGGCAGCTGCGGGAGGTGCTCGCGGCGTACCTGCGCCGGGTGCGGGCGGTCGCGGCCTCGGCCGAGCAGATCGTCGTCTGCACCGGGATGGCGCAGGCGCTCGGGCTGGTGCTGCGGGCGCTCGCCGTCGACGGCGTCACCCTGGCCTTCGAGGACCCCGGCGCCGTCCGGTCGACGACGAGCCAGGCAGCCGCCGCCGGCTTGGCCGCGGTCCCCGTCCCGGTCGACGAAGACGGCCTGGACGTCGAGGCCCTCGACCGCAGCGGGGCGCGAGCCGTGCTGGTCACCCCGGCACACCAGTGGCCGACCGGCGTGGTGCTCGCCGGGCACCGCCGTCAGGAACTCCTCGCGTGGGCCCGCCGGCGCGACGGCCTCGTCATCGAAGACGACTACGACGCGGAATTCCGCTACGACCGCGACCCGGTCGGCTCGCTGCAGGGCCTCGACCCCGGCCACGTCGTCTCGCTCGGCACGGTCAGCAAGTCGCTGGCGCCGGCCCTGCGCCTGGGCTGGCTGGTCGCCCCGGAACGCCTCGTGCCCGCGCTGGCGCGCGACAAGCTCGTCACCGACCGCGGGAGCCCCGGCCTCGACCAGCTGGCGCTGGCGCTGCTCATCGAGTCCGGGCGCTATGACCGGCACCTGCGCCGCGTCCGCGCCGAGTACGCCGCCCGGCGCCGGACGCTCGTCGACGCGCTGGCCGCCCACGCGCCCGGCCTGCGCGTCACCGGGCTCGCCGCCGGGTTCCACGCCGTCCTGCACCTGCCGCCCGGGGCCGACGAGCAGCGGGTGATCGACCAGGCCCGGCAGCGGGGTGTCGGGCTCTACGGCCTGGCCGGGCTGCACGCGACGCCGGGGCCGCGCCCGCCGCGGCTGATCCTGGGGTTCGGCGACACCCCGGACCACGCGATCGCCCCCGGCATCGCCGCCGTCGCCGACCTGTTGCGCGGCTGATCGGTGCTCAGGAGAGGTTCGCGGAAGCGGTGGTCTCCCAGGCGAACCCGTCCGGGTCGGTGAACGCCGCGGGCGCGCCGCCGACCGCGATCCGGTGCGAGCCGCTGCCCTCGGGGGCGACGCCGGCGTCCTTCGCGAGCGCCTTGCGGCGGTAGAGCGCCAGCTTGACGGGGCTCTCGCCGGCGTCGAACTCGACGTACATCTTGCCGAAGCTCTTCCCGACGGTCATGCCGTGGTCGAGGTAGAACTTCTTGCTGGCGGCCACGTCGGCGGCGCCCAGCAGGAGCACGATGGCGTCGATCTTGCGGGTGGCCGGGCCGGTGTTCTTCTTGGCGGAGGTCGCGAGCTTCCAGATCGCCCCGTCCGGCGCCCGGACGGTGCCGCCGTAGCCCCACATGGACTTGGTCGCGGGCTTGATCGTGGTGGCTCCGGCCTTCAGGGCGGTCTCGATCAGGGAGTCGACGTCGGCGGGCTGCGGCACGGTGAGGGAGAGGGTGTACCCGCGGAAGCCGTCGCTCGGCGCGTCCGAGGCCCGGAACCGCAGCTGGGTGGTGAGCCCGAAGGCGTCGGCGTAGAAGCGTTCGGCGGCGGCGGTGTCGGCAACTTCGAGGGTGATGGTTTCGATGTTCGTCATGCCGGTAACGCTAGGTCCGGGCCGCTGACCGGCGCTTCTCGATTCCTGACCGGTCTGCGGGGTCCCGTGCGGAAAAGGAGTGGGCGGGACGCGCGCGGGCTGATAGCTTGCCCCTGACCGTGACCCGGCCCGAGGAGGTGAGACCCGTGAACGTTGTACGCAGTGGGTGCTCCCCCTCGTCGTCACGGGCGGGCGGCTGACGCAAGGTGTCGCCGGGAGCGCTTCGACCGTCTCCCGAAAGGCGACACCATGGATTATCTGCACCAACGGCCGGACGTGGCCGGCCGCGGGGAAGCGTTCCGGCGACCGGACGGACGCCTCTTCCTCAGCATCGACACGTGGGACCACGCGGGCTTCGCGCGGCTCGCGGCCGACATGCTGCCCGCACTGCCGAGGCCGCTGTACACAGTGGTCGACGAAGCCGACACCGAGCTCCGGTCCCGCTGGGAATCGGCCGGGTTCACCGCGCGGCGCCGTGAGCGGGAGTACGTGGTCCCCACGGCCCCGGGCCCGGTTCCCGTCCTCCCGGGTGTGACGATCGGGCCGCCGTCCGACGAGCGGGCCCTGCGCTCGCTCGACGACGCGATCCGCGCCGAAGTCTCGGCGACGGTGGGCTGGCCGGAGATGCCGGCGGAGATCCTGCCCCGCCCGGACGTCCTGGACCTCACGAAGTACACGGTGGCGGAGTCCGGGGGCGACTACGTGGGCCTGCTCAGGCTGGCGGCGGTGACGCGGCAGCCGCGGATCGGCCTGCTCGCGGTCCGCGCGGACCGGCAGCGGTCCGGGATCGGCCGCGCGTTGCTGACCCACGTGCTGGATGCGTTGCACCGCAAGGGAGTTCAGGCGGCCACGGCCGAAGTGAACGAAGCGAACCCGGCGGCCATCGCGTTGTTCGAGAGCGCCGGAGCCCGCCTGGTGGGCGGCAACGTCGAGCTGGTGCTGCGCTGATGGCGAACACAGCCGGCATCGAAGTCGAGGGCACCGTCGTCGAGTGCCTGCGCAACGCGACGTTCCGGGTGGAGCTGGAGAACGGGCACAAGGTGCTCGCGCACATCAGCGGGAAGATCCGGAAGAACTTCATCAAGATCCTGCCGTTCGACCGGGTCCTGGTGGAGCTGAGCCCGTACGACCTGAACCGGGGACGGATCCTGTTCCGCTACCGGACGTAGTGCGAGGCGGCCGTCGCCAGGTCCCCGGCGGACCTGGCGACGGCTCGTCGTCAGTATTCGTTCTTGATGACGAAGTAGGAGCCGCGGATGGTGCCGGCCAGCTTCGACTTCTGGCGGGCGAACTTGAACGACGCCAGTTCGTCGGGGATCTCCATCCCGTCGGAGAGCTTGAACCCGACCGCCCGCTTCCCGCCGTCGTCCACGGTGTACAGGACGTTGACCGACAGTCCGTTCTCGTAGAACACGTACGTCCACCGGATGTTCTCGACCTGGAACGCGGTCGCCTCGAGCGGGCGCGAGGCGATGACGATGCCGCGCTCCTCCTCGAGGATCCGGTGCACCCGGTCGACGGTCGCCGCGGCGTCGCTCGCGGGCTCGACCGTGAAGACGTGGTCGTACTTGTTCTTGAAGTACCGCGCCTCGTTCGCCCGCAGCCCGCCCAGCGCCTCCGCAACCGGCGACGACTCCAGGCCGGCCGTTGATACGGTCTCGAAGTCCACGGTGTGGGGCATGGCGATCCTCCGTGTCGGTGTCCTGGCCGGGCTCCAGCGTAGGCCCTGGGGACGGTCACCGCGCCCGGACACCGCCGCGCGTCCTTTCCACAATTCCTGGAAGAATTCCGGCGGGAGCAGTCGGATCGGGGCGGCGGTGTTCGTAGCAGGGGTGAAGCCGCTCCCACACGAAAGGATCTTTCGGATGCAGTACCTGGTCTCCGTGATCGACGACAAGGAAAGCCCCGGCAGCACGGATCGGCAGCCGGCCATCAGCGAGTTCAACGACCGGCTGGTCGCCGAGGGCTACTGGGTCTTCGCGGGCGGGCTCGCGGACACCGACGCGGCCACGGTCGTCGACAACCGGGGTGAGCAGGCGGTGTTGACCGACGGGCCGTTCGTGGAGTCCAAGGAGTACCTCGCCGGCGTCTGGGTGTGGGAGGCGCCCGATCTGGACGTGGCGCTCAAGCTCGCCGCCGAGGCGTCGAAGGTCTGCGATCGGAAGATCGAGGTGCGGCCGTTCCGGTGAGCGACGTCGAAGAGGCGGTGACCCGAGTTCACCGCGCGGAATGGGCCCGGGTGGTGGCCGCCCTGACCAGGCGGTTCGGCGACCTCGACATCGCCGAAGAGGCCGCCGCCGAAGCGTTCGCGACCGCCGTCGAGCGGTGGCCGGCCGACGGCGTGCCCCCGAACCCCGGTGCCTGGCTGACCACTACCGCGAACCGCAAGGCCATCGACCGGATCCGGCGTGAGAACAAGCGCGACGACAAGCACAAGGAGGCCCGGATGGTCTACGACGACACCCCGCCGGCGCCTTCCGGCGCCGTCGACGACGACCGGCTCCGGCTGATCTTCACGTGCTGTCACCCGGCGTTGGCGACGCAGGCCCGAGTGGCATTGACCCTGCGCATGGTCGGCGGTCTGACCGTGCCCGAGATCGCCCGCGCCTTCCTGGTCCGGGAGACCACTCTGGAGCAGCGCATCACCCGCGCGAAGGCCAAGATCAAGGCGGCTCGCATCCCGTACCGCGTGCCGTCCGCCGAAGACCTCCCGGCACGCGTGTCCAGCGTGCTCACCGTTCTCTTCCTCGTTTTCAACGAGGGCTACCTGGCGACCGGCCCCGGCACCGACCCGATCCGGCACGACCTGACCGCCGAGGCGATCCGGCTCACCCGCCTGATCCACGCCCTCCTCCCGGACGACGGCGAGGTGACCGGGCTGCTGGCGCTGATGCTCCTCACCGAAGCCCGCCGCCCGGCCCGGGTTTCGGCGGGCGAGCTCGTCACGCTCGACGAGCAGGACCGCGGAACCTGGGACGCGGCGCTGATCGCCGAGGGACACGGGCTGGTGCGCGAGCGCCTCGCCGCCGGGGTGGCGCCGGGCCGCTACCAGATCCTCGCGGCGATCAACGCCGTGCACACGTCCGCCCGCGACATCCGCGACACGGACTGGTCCCAGGTCGTCGCCCTCTACGACCAGCTGGTCCGCGTCGACGCGTCGCCGGTCGTGGCGCTCAACCGGGCGATCGCGGTGGCCGAGCTCGACGGCCCGGAGGTGGCGCTGGCCTCCGTCGCCCGGCTCGAGGACCGGCTGGCCGGCTACCACGCCTACCACGTGACCCGCGCCGACCTGCTCAGGCGCCTGTCCCGCACCGAGGAAGCCCGCGCGGCGTACGGCAAAGCCATCGAGCTGGCGGGCAACACCGCCGAGATCGCGTACCTGACGCGCCGCCGGGATCAGCTGGGGTAGCTCAAGACCGTCGGTCGGAAGCCTTGCGCAGCTCCTCGAGGACGTACACCACCCAATCGACCCGCACGTTCTCCCCGTGCCTTCGCCGGATTGCTTCTCTGATCTCTCCGACCCCGAGCCCCCGACCGGCCTCGGCCACGATCAACCGGCGGATGGCGTCGGGTGGACGGGAGGCAGTGCCCTTCGACACCAGGTCCCGGTACGTGTTCGTGGTGATTTCCGGTTCGCTCAGCTCGTCGTCGTGAACCATGGGCCCCTCCAGCCACCTCGCCCGGAGGTCCAAGCTAGGTGCGGGTGTTCGCGCCGGTCCATGCCACGGCGTGGCAGTGCCCTGCCAGGATCCGGCGCAAATCGCGCCGGATGTGCGCGTCGTGCCGGATCCAGGGCGGCTGTTGATGTTTGCTGGGGCGGGTGGGCCTCCGTGTCGTGGTGCTCGACCCGCTGCCGCTGTTCCGGCACGGTGCCGAAGCCGTGCTGTCCGCCGCCGGTCACGTGGTCGACACCCCGGACGACGTCCTGGCCTGGGCGCGGGACGGACGGAATGGCGTGGTGCTGGTCAGTTTGCTGACCGACGCCGACTGGGAGCTGGTCGGGCAGTTGCGTCACGAAAGCGCGGTCGTGGCCCTGCTCGACGGTGCCCCGCCCGCGGCCGGCGCACGGGCGGTGCGGACCGGGGCGACGGCGGTGCTGCCGCGGGGCGCGACCGCGCAGGCACTGCTGCGCACGGTCGAGGCGACGGCGGACGGGCAGGCGGTCCTGCCGATCTCGGTGGTGACGACGCTCGCGACCGGGCCGTCCGCACCGGGGGCGCCCCTGAGCCCCGAGCAGCTCTCGTGGTTGCGGCAGTTGTCGACCGGGTCGACGGTCGCCCAGCTGGCCGGCCGCGCCGGCTATTCCGAGCGGGAGATGTTCCGGCTGCTGAAGACCTTGTACCGCGAACTCGGCGTCGACGGCCGCATGCAGGCGATCCTGCGTGCCCAGGAGTTCGGCTGGCTGTCCGGCTGAGTCACTCCGGCGGCCGGGTGCGGGTGCCGGACAGGGCATCGAGGACCGGCGCCAAGCGGTGCCGGGCTTGCACGTCCCCGCTCAGCTTCTGCACCAGGAAGTGGCACCGATCCTGCAGAAGCGGTGCCGCGCCCCGGGTGATCGCCCGCGACTGGTCGAATGCCTCGATCGCGCCGTCGAGACTCTGGTCAGTGTCGAGGAGTGAGCCGCAGATGGCGAGACCCAGCATGTCGTACGCGCCGAAATCCCGTCTGTCACGGCGGATCCTGGCGCGGGCTTGGTTGGCCAGCTGGTCGAAGGGCCGTCGTGCGCGGGCGGGGTCGGTCCTCTGCGTGACGACAGCGTGCAAGGCGAGCACGATGAGGGCCCGGCACGGGCGGCGGTAGCGCATGGCGTCTTCGATGTGCGGTGCGGCGTCGCTCGGATCGTCCTTACTCAGGTACGCCATGCCCAGCGTGGTTCGCGCCTGGAGGATGACGACCGGGTCCTCCAGTTCCAGCGCCAGCTTCACCGCCTCGGTCGCACGAGTCTTCGCGTCATCGGGCTGATTCACGGCAAGAAGCTCGGCGGCTTCGGCGTCCAGGCACAGCACCTGGAGCCGCCGGTCTCCGGCCGCCGCCTTTCGTGCCTGCTCGAGGCGTTCTCGTGTCGCGTCCTGGTCGCCGGTTTCCGAGTACCAGCGGGCGAGCCGCACGCACACCCGGACCCGCCGCGCCGGAGTGACACCGTCGGCCATGGCCAGGATCGCTTCGGCCCGCCGGATGGCCTTGTCGTACTGCCCCCAGCGACGGTGGCAGTCGGCGAGACCCAGCAGAGCGCGCACGAGCAGTCCGGGCTCACCCTGCGACCGGGCGTCCGACCGGGCCAGTTCGTAGTAGTTGTAGGCCGATTCGGTCTCGCCGTCCCGCCAGTACGTCGAGGCGAAGTCCAGGCGGATGCCGGTCCGGACGACTGGCAGATCCACTTTTTCCGCGTACGCCAGTGCGCGGCCGAAGGCGGTGTTGGCTTTCAGGAAATTGCCCATGGCGCTGTAGATGGAACCGAGTGCGCTGTCGTTCACCATTTCCAGACGGTCGTCCTCCAGCTGGTTCTGCAGCTCCTTGCGCTGTTCGAGGAGCATGAACCCGCAGTTCCACCGGTTCAGGAACCCGACCATGTCGATGATCACGTCGTAGGCCACGAAATACCGTTTCGCCGCGAGCAGCGCCCGCAACTGCGCGAAATGCAGCCGCAGATCACCTGGCCCGGTGGGCTCGGGCGCCCGCCGCTCCCCGAGTTCCTTGGCGGCCCTGTCCAACAGCTCCTTCCGTTCCGGGCCGGTCCGAGGCAGGAGCGCAAGGGGATCGGCCACGGGCAGGTAGTACCGCTCGGTGTCGTCCGCCCGGACGAGCTGAATGCTCACCAGATCATTCAGTGCAGCGGTGACGTCGAAGTCCGGAACAACACCGGCCAGCACCGCCACGACGGTCTTGTCGTCGACCGGCGTTCCGCAGGCGGCAAGGGCGAGCATGGCCTTCCGGCGTGGCCAGGTGAGTTCGTCGATCGTCACCTGGAGAAGGTCGTGCAAGGTGACCTTGGCTTCCAAAGGTGCCATCAGTTCGTCGGGGCTGATCTCTTCCTTGTAGAGTTCGTTTCTGACCTCCATCAGTGGGATACAGCCCGGGTTGCCCTGGAGTTGGTCGTGCAGCGTTCTTCGCTTCTTCCGCAACTCGGCCAGCCCGGCTCGGTCGAGAAGAGTGTCGAAGTGCGGGCGGGGCAGCCAGGACACGTCGACCGCCGACTTGGTCAGCCAGCCGTGATCGCCGGTCTTGGGCTTCAGCCGTTCGGTGCTCACCAGGACGACGGTCACGCGGTGCCGCCGATCGGTGGCGATCTTGTCGAGCAGCTCGGTCATCTGGAGATCGAGGTACGGGTCGTCGCGCGGCTGGAGATGCTGCGCGGCGTCGATGACGATGATGATGCGTTCCCGCGTGGCGTTCTCGAGGGCGGCCGTCAGGATCTCGAGCGGTGACTTGCCTTCGTCGATCACGATCGACGAGACGTCGCGTCCCCGGATGTCCGCGATCAGCTGCCGGACGTCGAACCGGATGTCCGGGGCCACCGTGTGCCGGCGGACGACCGGCCGCGGCGTTGTGCCATCGAGGTCCCGCAGCACGGCCTCCACGAGCGTCGACTTGCCGATGCCCGCGGCTCCCACCACAGTGACGACGCCGGGTCCCGGCTCGGACAGCATCGCGCGCAGGCTCTTGGACTCTTCGTCGCGGTCCAGCATCTTGGGATCGCGCTGAGGTTCGGTCGCCTGCTGCGCCGATTTCCGGCGGTCGAGCACCAGCAGCACCAGTGACGGGATGCCCACGCCCATGCCGACGATCCAGCTGGCCGCTTCGATCCACCGCCAGGCACCGCCCGCGGGATCGGCGAACCAGGTGAACCTGATTCCGGTGGCGATGAACAACACGAGGACGGCGACCGGCACACCGATGGACACAGCTCGCTTCCAGTTCCGCGCGGCCATCCCGTCATCATCCGGTGTCCGGCGCCCGGAGAAAAGGGGATGCGCCAACGGTGACCGAGCGTCGCCGCTCGCCCGTTCGGCGGTCTCGGCTCCGGTCCACGCCCGATGTCGTTGGGGAACACCGGGTTCGGTCGGCTATTCGTGTGGAACGCCGTCGCCGCAGCGCAATTCGTGGCGCTCTTCGGCTACTGTCCGCGGCAAGGGTGGCCGCGCGTCTGACGACGCCGGACCAGGAGGGGGCATCACGATGAGGCACGTCCGGAGACACGCGGGGTCGCTGGCGGCAGTCGTCGCGTTCTCCGCCGCACTGACCGGGACCGCGCAGGCTTCCCCGGCCGGGCCGGTGGATCTCGGCACGTTGCCCGGCGACGACATCAGCTCGGTATTGGCGGTCAACGACGCGGGGGTGATGGCCGGGCTGTCCTCGGCAGGTGCCAACCCGCGGCGCGATCTTCTGGTTCGCTGGGACGCCGGCGGCGGGATCACGGCACTGCCCACGCCCGGCGGCAACGCGGGGCAGGTGCGGGACATCAACGAGAACGGGGTTTCCGCCGGCTACGTGCTGACCGCGACCGACGCCGTGCCGACGCGCTGGGACGCCCAGGGCCAAGCCACCACGCTGCAGGTTCCGCCCGGCTTCCACAACGCCACCGCGTGGGCGATCAGCGACACCGATGTCGTCGTCGGGAGCTGGCTGACGCCGGGCAACCAGTACCACGGCTTCCGCTGGGACCCGGACGGCCAGGCCACCGACCTGGGCACGCTGCCCGGCGAGACCTGGAGCATGGCCGAGGACATCTCCGCCGACGGCCGCATCATCGTGGGCAGCGCCCAGCGCGCCGGGGCCAACCACGCCGTGCGGTGGGTGGACGGCGGGCCGATCACCGAGCTGGCGCCGCAGAGCTGGAGCAGCGGCGCAAGCCGGATCAACGCACTCGGCGTGGCCGCCGGAACGATGAAGGAGACGACGAGCGGGCTCACCATCCCGGCGACCTGGGATTCCGGCGGCGTGCTCAACCGCCTGGACTGGCCCAGCTCCCAGCCGGTCTGGCTGTCGCAGATCGGTCCCACCGGCTACGTGGTCGGTTACGGCTACCTGAACCCGCCCACCCTGTCGGCGGTGCGGTGGAACCCCGACGGTGACCTCAGCGTCCTGCCCGACGACGGCCTCGGCGCCGACGTCCAAGGGGTCGACGCCGATGGCACCGCGGTGGGCACCTTCCAGCGTCGAGCGACGGTCTGGTCCCCGGCCGGCGAACGCACGCAACTCGGCGTGCTGCCGGGCGGTACCCGCAGCGAGGCCTACCGGATCACCGGCAGCGGCCGGGTCGTCGGAACCGCCACCACCGCGACCGGGAAGACCCACGCGGTGTACTGGACACTCCGCTAGCGCGCACGCCGGTCCGATCCGGGGCCGAGCCGTGTCACGGCCGTGATCACCGCACCCCAGGCTGTACCAGATGCGAACTGGGGTCTTTTTGCGCTGGCTGGCGCATCCGCTGACCGTCGGCGCCACGGCGGTGCTGCTGGTCAACGACCACGTGCTCAAACCGGCGTGGCCGGGGCTCGTCACCGGCAAGCTCAGCGACGTGGCCGGGCTGGTCGTCGCGCCGCCGGTGCTCGGGCTGCTGCTCGGCCTGTTCCTCGCAGGCCGGGTCGCCGCCGCGGCCGCGGTGCTGACGACCGGAGCCGGATTCGCCCTGGTCAAGCTGACCGCCGGGGGTGCCGGCGTCGCTTCGGCGGCGTGGTCGGTGGTCAACGGGCCGTCGGTGATCCTGGCCGATCCGGCCGACCTGGTCGCGCTGCCCGCGCTGGGCCTTTCCTGGTGGGTCTGGCGCCGGGTGACGGGGGTCCCGCCGCTGCCGGACCGCCTGGCGTTCCGGGTGCGGGTGGTGGTCGCGGTGCCGTTCACGGTGCTGGCGATCACCGCGACGTCGGCGCCGTCGGAGAACGTGCCGGCGGTCGAATCCGTGAAGAGCGAGGGCTCGCAGGTGGTGATCGAGGCGGACCACGGGATCTACAGCTCCGCCTCGGGCGTCGACGGCTGGCAGTACCTGTCGCAGGTGCCGGTGCCGAAGGACTTCTCGACGCCGGCGCCGAAGCGGCAAACCGAAGCCTGTGTGCCCGACGCGGCCGCACACTGCTACCGGGTGCGCGGTTCCGCTGATCTCGATCAGAGTGGGATGCTGCCCAGCGGTGGCCGCCAGCCCGGCGTCGACGAGACGACCGATGCCGGCCGGACCTGGAACACCGCATGGGAGCTGCCCGCCGCCCGGTGGGAGTTCGTCTTCCGCCAGCACCCGTTTCCGGCCGGGGTGGTCAATCTGTCCAAAGTGGGCACTGGGGAGGTGGCCGTCCGCGCCGTCCCGGGTGGACACGAGGTGATCGTGGCCAACGGGGTGGAGGGGCTGGTGATCCGCGGTGCCGACGGTGCCTGGCGCCGGGTCCCGGTCGTGGTCGCCGAAAACGGGCTGGACATCCGGCCGGCGCCGCTCACCGGCTTCGGCCGCGTGATCGGGGACGCCTTCCTGAACGCCGGGCTGCTCGCCGTGCTCGCCCTGCTGACCGGCACGACGGTGGCGGCCGGCCGGGTGCGCGCCCGGCTCGGCCGCGGGCTCACCGCCGTGGTGCCCCTCATCCTGCTCGTCGTGCTGGGTTTCCCGGTCCTCGGCGTGGTGGTGTTCTTCCTCGAGGACGCCGGGAGGTCGACCGGACCTTGGCTGGTGACCGCGCTGTGCCTACTCGGCATCGGCGCCGGTCTCACCCTGGCGCAGCGGCTGCTGTACCGGCCGCGCATGACGGCCGTCGTCGCGGCCGCCGTCCTGACCGGGCTGGCGTGCGTCGGGCCACCGCTGGGCTGGACGCTGGGCCACCCGCAGGAGCACGGCCCGGCCGCCGACCTCGGCCTGCTCCTCGCCGCGGCTTGCCTGCCGGTGATCTTCGCGGCGGGCTGGTGGGCCGGCGCCCGCGACCCGGCCTTGCGGCCGGTCATGATCGATCCGCCGTGGCCGCGCTGGCCGTCCGGGCCGCCTTGGCCGGTGGATCCGCCCGGCCCGAGGCAGGAGTCCTAGCGCGGTGGTGCCCCGCAGCGGCGTCAGGCGGCCTTCGCCTCGTGGACGATCGTGGCCACTTCGTGGGGGTCGGGGACGTTGATCGTCACGATTCGGCCGGTGCGCAACACCAGCCGCAGGGCGGGCCCGGTCCGGGTCGTGAAGTAGGTGTGGGTGGGGGTCCACCAGTGGCCAAGGCACACGCACCACAGCGGCGACAGCCCGGTCACCTCGGCGCGGTCGATCTCGTCCAGCCGGTAGGTGCGGCGTGGCCAGCCGAACGCGCCGCAGTGGACCGAGACGCCGTTGGGGCCCACCGCCGTCCTGACGCTCAATCCGGTCAGCCCGGTGAAGAGCACCATGGCCGCGCCAAGCAGCAGGGCGATCACGGAGCGGGGCTCGTCGAGCCAGCCACCGCGCGACATGTTGGCCAGGGCCAGCAGCGGCGCCATCATCGCGACGCCGAAAATCACCACCAGCGGCCAGTTCGTCACGCGTCCGGTGTAGATCGAATACCGGCCGGGGCCGGGTACTGCCGTCATGGGGCACCGTCCTCTCGACGTGTCAGGCCAGTTTCTCGATGAGGCGAAGCAGATCCTGCCGGCCCAGGCCGTGCTGGCGGGCGACGGTGACGAGCGCCTGCGCAGCCTCGGTGACCGGACCCGGTTCCGTGACGGCGGACGCGACCCGTGCCCCGCGGCCGCGGCGGAACTCCAGCACGCCGTCGTCGCGCAGCTGCCGGTAGGCGGCCAGCACGGTGTTGCGGTCGACCGACAGCGCCTTGGCCAGCTCGGCCGCCGGTGGCAGCTGCTCGCCGACCGCAAGTTCCCCCGAAGCCACGCCCCGCCGCACGCACGCCACGATCTGGCGCGGTAGCGCCTCTCGCGAAGAGTGATCGACTTCCCATCGCATAGTGCTAGTATTATTAGCACCATCCGGTGAGGGTGGTCAACGGCTCGGACGGGGGCACACCCCAAGAAGGGAATGCACGGTTGGCCATGGCATCAGGCAAGGAAGACCGGTCGGAGGAGTTCCTCGAGCATGCCCGCCGTGCCTATGGAGATCTTCAGAGCCCGTACTACGGGTTCTTCTCCGACGCGTTGAGGGACAACCGGTGGAAGCCGCTCCTGGACGGATTCAGGGAGTTCCTCCACATCGAGGACTGGACTGACCCGCTGGACGTCAGTGTTTTGTATACCCTGCAGCCGCATCGCCGGAGCCGGTCGGGCTGGTCGCTGTGGCTGTCGGCGGTCGGGCCGTACGCGTTGCTGGCGTACGGCGACGACCCCGACACGCTATTGGCACGTGCCGATGTGGTCACCGGTTTCGGCGAAAACAGGCCGGCGGAAGAAAAGCGGATCATCGAGATGCTCCGGGAAGCCGGGCTGACCTTGCTCAGCGCCGAAGAGATCGAGGCGACCGTGGACTTCCACCCGCCGGACGATCGTTTCCCGGTGTCCACGTTCGTGATGCTCTTCGGCGAGTCGGACGTGCCTTGGTGGTTTGACGGATAGACGGTTTCACGAACGCTGTAGACCGGCAGATCGCCTCGGCAGCGCTGTTCGCCTACGCGGAATCCCGGGATCCGCGCAGGCGGCCCCACAGCGTCGCCACGATGACCGAGACGGTCAGCAGGGCGACGCTGCCCGCGATGTCGAGGACGTAGTGGTTCCCCGTGGCGAGCACGACCGCCGCCATCAGCAGCGGGAACGCCCACGCCGACCACGCCAGACGTGGGTGGGAGTCCCGGAGCGCGGTCCACACGGCATACGCGCACCACAGCGACCAGCCGACGTGCATGCTGGGCATCGCCGTGTAGTGGGTCGGCTTGGTCCAGCTCTCCACGTCCAGGAAGTCGTACCGGGCAACGATGTCCACCGCGCCCGGCAGGGCGAACCGCGGTGGCGACATCGGCACCGCCCAGTACACCGGCAGGACCAGGGCTGTCATCGCGACCATCGTCCGGCGGACCTGGCGGTAGATCCCGGCGTGCCGGACGAACACCCACAGCAGCACGCCCGCCACCACCACGTAGTACAGCCGGTAGACGTAGACCGCCAGGTGGCCGAGGACCGGCCGGCCGGCCAGCCAATCGTTGGTACTCCGCTCGATGTCGAGCTGTGCCATGTGTTCCAGGGACTGCAGCGCCAGCGCATGGGCATCGGCGGCCGCGAAGTCTTTGCCCACAGCGGCGTCGAGCCGCGCGAAGAGCAGGAACCAGAGCAGCAGGAAAGCCAGCTCGACGAGCACACCAGGGCGTCCGCCGGTACTCCGGAAGAGCGTGGCCGCCTTCACGCCGGCAGGGTCCGCCGCAGGAACTCCGTCGTCAGCTCCCACGCCCGGGCCGCCGCTTCCGGGTGGTGGAACATGGGGGCCACGTTGTTGTGGAACGCGTGCCCGGCCTCCTCCTGGACGTGGATCTCCGCCCCGGGGTGCGCGGCCACCGCGGACTCCACCACGGCCACATCGGCACGCGGGATGTACGGGTCCTGGCCGCCGAAGTGGAACTGGATCGGGCATTCGACGCGGGAAAGTGCGTCGATCTGCTGCGCCACTGTCGAGCCGTAGAACGACACCGCCACGTCCGGGTCGCCCTCGGCGGCCGCCGCGAAGGCCAGCGAGCCGCCCAGGCAGAAACCCAGGACGCCCACGCCACCCGTCACCGACGGCAGGGACCGGAGGTGGGCCACCGTGGCCAGGACGTCCGACAGCCCCAACGCCGGGTCGAAGGAGGCCGCCACCGCCATCGAAGCCGCGACACCCGCTTCGTCGTGGGTCGACGACCAGCCCGGCGCCGTCCGCCGGAACAGTTCCGGGACCGCCACCACGTAGCCCGCGGCGGCCAGGTCCGACGCCACCGAGCGCAGGTAGTCGTCCAGGCCGAAGATTTCCTGGACCAGCACCAGGCCCGGACCTCGGCCGGCGGGTGGGTGCCAGGTCGGGATGTCGTTCAGCACTGAATTCTCCACCCGATCACCGTACTGGCTCCGCGGCCGGGCGCGTCCTAGGTTGAGGTGCCGACCAAGGAGGCGTGATGGCTGAGCAGACCAAATACGTCCTGGACGAAGCCGATCTCCCGACCCAGTGGTACAACGTCATCCCCGACCTGCCCGAGCCGCCGCCACCGCCGCTGCACCCCGGCACGCGCGAGCCCGTGGGCCCGGACGACCTCGCGCCGCTGTTCCCGCAGGCGCTCATCGCCCAGGAAGTGGCGACTGATCGCTATGTCGACATCCCGGAGGAAGTGCGGGAGGTTTACCGCCTCTGGCGCCCGTCGCCGCTGTACCGGGCGCGACGGCTGGAGAGGGTGCTGGGTACTCCGGCGCGGATCTACTACAAGTACGAGGGCGTCAGCCCGGTCGGCTCGCACAAGCCGAACACCGCCGTGCCGCAGGCGTTCTACAACGCGGCCGAAGGTGTCAGGCGGCTGACCACCGAGACCGGCGCCGGCCAGTGGGGGAGCGCGCTCGCCTTCGCCTGCGCGCAGTACGGGCTGGAGTGCGAGGTCTGGCAGGTGCGCGCCTCCTACGACCAGAAGCCCTACCGCAAGCTGATGATGGAGACGTTCGGCGCGACCGTCCACCCGAGCCCGTCGGAGCTGACCGAGTCCGGCCGGGCGATCCTCAAGCAGCACCCGGACTCGACGGGCAGTCTCGGCATCGCCATCAGCGAAGCCGTCGAGCAGGCGGCGCAGGACCCGGACGCGCGGTACGCGCTCGGCAGCGTGCTCAACCACGTGCTGCTGCACCAGACGGTCATCGGCGAGGAGGCGCTCAAGCAGTTCGAACTGGCCGGCGACACCCCGGACGTCCTGGTCGGCTGCACCGGCGGCGGCTCCAACTTCGGCGGGCTCGCCTTCCCGTTCCTGCGCGAGAAGCTGGCCGGCCGGATGGACCCGGTGATCCGCGCGGTCGAGCCGGCGGCGTGCCCGTCGCTGACGCGCGGCAAGTACGCCTACGACTTCGGCGACACGGCCGGACTGACGCCGTTGCTGAAGATGCACACGCTCGGCCACGAGTTCATCCCGGACCCGATCCACGCGGGCGGCCTCCGCTACCACGGGATGTCACCGCTGATTTCGCACATCCACGAACTCGGCCTGATCGAGGCGATCGCGATCGGGCAGCAGGAGTGCTTCGCGGCGGGGGTGCGGTTCGCCCGGTCCGAGGGCATCATCCCGGCCCCGGAGCCGACCCACGCGCTCGCGGCGTGCATCCGGGAAGCGTTGCGGTGCAAGGAAACCGGCGAGGAGAAGGTGATCCTCACGGCGTTGTGCGGGCACGCCCACCTCGACCTGCCGGCGTACGGTGCCTACCTCGCCGGGGACATGGTGGACGACGAACTGTCCGAGGCCACCCTCGAAGCGTCGCTGGCCACCTTGCCCTGACCCGAGTGCCCCGAGGTGCGTTGAACGCAACCAAAGTCAAACTGCGACTGACGCAGTTAACCACTAATCCATCGCATTGAGTGGCAGCACCGGATGGCGGTGTCACGGCCGTCATCCGGTGTTCCTGTTGGTCGGTCCTCAAACGCAGCGATGTGCGGACCAACTGCGCACTGCTGCCATACCCGTAATCCAGGGTTCCGGGTGAACCTCGGCAATCTCGCTCCAGCGTTACAAATTCACGCAACTTCTGCACCTGATGTACCGAACTCTACGGTCGGACGGGACGGGTGCTGCTACGACAACGCAACAAACCCCCAGCGGATAGCCGGGTTCCGGTCGCCGTTGGACCTTGGAATGTGCATGCCTGCTCCAGCCGAAAAACCGCACGTCAGAAGCCCGTCCTCACGTGTTGAGACCTCCGAGGGCCGCAGATCCAGGCCGCTTTCGTTGCTGACGTGATCATGGCTCAGCAACGTAAGTTGCAAGGCGGCAAAGGCCAAAATTGGGCGTTCATCGTGGTTTGGCTAGTCAGGCAGGTCGTGCTCACGCGTACAAGTGGTGAAGCTCGTCGGCCGTTGACGGAAAGGCGGCGGTAGGCGAATGCGCGTTCTCGGCGACACCGCCCGACGGGCCACGGCTTGACCACTGCCACGCCCAGTCAACCCGACCTGACCTCCGCAAACCAGGATGAAACAACCCCGTTGGGGCGCTTGCGGTACGGGGTCAGAGCACGTCGGGGATTTCCGGTCGCGTCAGCTCGGTGCGGGCGGTCGCCAGGACCACACGGTCGCGGCCGCCCGCCTTGGCTTCGAACACCGCGTCGTCCGCTGCCTGCAGCAGGATCGTGTACTCCGTGGCCGTTTCCGGGTACACCGCCGCGCCGATCGAGGCCGTCAAGCCGCTGATCACCTCGGGCTTGCCCGGGCGGATCACCGGGACCGGCACCTCGAGCCGGGCGATCGCCGTCCGGATGCGGTCCGCGACCGAGGCGATCTCCGCGCTGTTCGTGCCCGGGAGCAGCACCACGAACTCGTCGCCGCCGAAGCGGCCCACGTAGTCGCCGCCGCGGACCGAGCCCTGGATCGCCGCCGCGACCGCGCGGAGGACCTCGTCGCCCGCCAGGTGGCCGTTGCCGTCGTCGATGGCCTTGAAGTGGTCGATGTCGATCATCAGCACGCCGGCCGTCGAGGACAGCTCCGCCGCGCGGGCCAGCTCGTTGCGGGCCAGCTGGACCCAGAACTCCGGCGCGAGCAGCGCCGTCTTGGAGTCCGTCCGCGCGGCCGCCTGGAACTGGGGCAGCAGCAGGCCGATGTGCAGCGCCACCGGCGTCACCATGAGCACCGGCAGCAGCCACGGCCGGACCGTCATCACCAGCGCGATGCCGCAGCCGACGCCGACCGCGGCCAGCACGATCAGCACGTCGGACGGGTTGCCGAACGCCCGCCGCGGCGGCTTTCCCGGGTTGCTCATCAGGATCGCCACGATCACGAGCACGTAGTTCAGGCCGAAGTAGACGATCCCGGACGTCAGCAGCGCGGTCATCCCGCCGAACCCGTCGAGGTAGGGCACGTACGGCGCCACGTGCCCGGTACCCGCCCACAACACGGCCCCCGCGGCGGCGCACGCCAGGATCACCGTCGCGCCGGAGAACACTTTCCGGTGAATCACGCCTCGCCGTTTGTAGACGCGGACCCAGGAATGGGCATAACTCACGACGATGACGAGCGTGGCCAACGGCGGGGGCAGCAGGAGCAGCCCGGCGAAGATCCAGATCGACTGCAGGTGCATGTGCGGACGGCCGTCGGCGGCCAGCTCGCGGATGCGCTCGATGCGTTGCGCCGCTTCGAGGTGCACGACTTCACCGGCGAGGATCAGTCCACACCAGAGCAGCGACGAGGTGGTGATCGGCACCAGCGCGGCCGTCGAGAGGACCGCGATCAGCGCCAAGGCGTCGACGATGAGGACGTAGCCGAACACCGGAGTGGCCAGCTTCCACATCGCCCACGTTCGGATACCTGATCGTGGACGTTCTGAGCTGGGCTTTCGCCCTGGGGACCCGGACAATCCCACGAAACGCCCTTCTGCTCAGGACGGAACTCTTCGCAGAAATCGTCACTGTAATCGAGTGAACGCGGTGTGTCACTAGGCCGGTCAGGCTACGGTCCGGTTACGCACCGTGCAAGTTCCCTCACAAACCAGGAGAAAATCATGTCGCACTTCCTGACCGGCAGCAACATCGTCCCGTCCCGCCGTCGCGCGCAGCGGCCGACCGACTGGACCCGGCAGCTCCCCACCGACTGGACCCGGGCGATCCCGACCGACTGGACCCCGCGGCAGCTGCCGACCGACTGGACCGCCCGCGAACTGCCCACCGACTGGACCGTCCGCGAGCTGCCGACCGATGGGGCCCGCCCCGGCGCCGCGCCGGCGCAGTGCCCGACCGACTGGACCCCCCGCCAGATCCCCACCGACTGGACGCGGCGCTGACCAGTGCCCGGTGACCGGTACCCCGGCGGGACCGGTCACCGGGGATCCGGTTGCGCCCGCCGCCACAGCCGGGACGCACCGAACGCCGCCACCACGCCGATCGCCCCGGCCCCCGCGACGACGGCGTGCGGGGCCGCCCGTTCGGCCGCCACGCCGGCCAGCACCACGCCGAGCCCTTGTGACACCCGCAACGCCGTCAACGCGAAGCCGAACGACTGGGCGCGCTGGGCGTCCGGAGTCAGCTGCACGAACGTCGTGTTCGCGATCAAGTTGTACGAACTGGCCACCCCGGACAGCGTGAACAGCGCCAAAGTGGCCACCAGGTCCGGGTGCAGCGCGCAGCCCAGCAAGGCCGCGCAGGCCAGCACGGCGAGCGGCCCCAGCAGCCGCGGCCGCCGCGCGGGCGGGATCCGCGACAACGCCGCCATGCCGAGCACGTTCCCCAGCGCGAACGCCCCGAGCAGCAGCCCGACCACGACCGCACCGCCGCCGAGCTCGGCGGCGTACGGCGCGGCGATCGCCTCGCCCGCGATGTACACCCCCGACACGCACCCCAGTGCCACCAGGGCGAGCCGCCGCCGGTCGCCGACCACCACCGCCCAGCCCGCCCGGACGTGCCGCCACCACCGGACACCGGAGGTGTCCCTCGGCGGCCGCTCCTGGACGCCGGCGACCAGGAACAGGGCCGACACCGCGAAGCTCGCCGCGTCCGCCAGCAGGGCACCGCCGGTGCCGAGACCCGCCACGAGCAGACCGCCGAGGGCGAACCCGGCGACCTGGCCCGCCTGCACCAGCATCATCAGCAGGCCCATCCCGGGCACGAACGTCTCACCCGGCAGCACCTGCGGCAGCAGCGCGGCCCGCGCCGAGTTCCAGACGGGGTTGACGAGCTGGACGCCGACCAGCAGCGCCGCCACCACCGGCAGGGGCAGGCCCGGCGCCGCCATCACGGCCACCGCGAGGGCCCGCAGGACATCGGACAGGACCATCACCGTCCGCGGCGGGTGCCGGTCGGCGAGGCCGGACAGCAGCGGGCCGCCGACGAGGTCCGGCAGGAACGTCAGCGCGTAGGTCAGCGCGGCCCAGCCCGGCGAGTTCGTGCGGTCGTACACCAGGATCGACAGCGCGACCCGGGCCAGCTGGTCACCGGTGACCGAGACGAGCTGGGCCGAGAACAGGGCCCGGAACTCGGTCACGGCGAGGACGTCCCGGAAGCCTGCCGCGCGTCCGTTCATGGGCACCCACGGTACTGCCGCGGACGCCCAGCGTGAACGGCCGTTAGGAGGTCACTGCCCCTCGCCGCAGACGATTTTCGGCTGCGGGTTGTAGTGGACGGTCCGGGTCGACCGGCCGACTTCGCGGCCGGTGGCGGCGTCCTTGAGTACACGGGTGTTGCTGGTGGTGAACCCCGGCGCGCCGTTCGAGGCGTGGCAGTTCTCCGCCGGCCCCGGCTTGGTCGGCGGGTCGCTCTGGTTGGTCTGGGCGCCTTCGATCGACTCGACGGTGTAGCGCTTGGTGCCCCACAGCTTCACGGTGATCGACGACGGCGTCCAGATGGTCTGGATCGCGATGCCGGTCGGCGAGTCGTTGGTGAACTTGAGGTCGATGACGCTGGAGCCGTTGGGGTTCTGGAACACCGTCGCCTCGCGCGCGGCGGGGTAGCGGCTGATGTAGTAGCTGTGCTCCTTGTGGCCCGCGTCCTTCAGGCCCGCGAAGTACGACGCGTTGTACAGCGTGGTCGCGAACTGCGAAATGCCGCCGCCGACCTCGCGCCCGGGAGCACCGTCCTTGATCACGCCCGCCTCGACGTAGCCTTGGGCCGCGCCGCGCGGGCCGGTGAAACCGTTGAGGCTGAAGGTTTCCCCGGGCTTGACGATGGCGCCGTTGACCTTCTGGGCCACGACCCGGATGTTCACCCCGGAGTCGGCCGCGAACTTCTGGGTCGTGAACTCGCCGACGACTTCCTTGATGCCGAGCTGGTTCGCCTGCTCGGTGGTCACCTTCGCCGGGCTGTCCTTGTATACGGCCGGGAGCTCGCGGCCGTCGGTCTTCTTGAGCACGTCGGGCAGCGGCTTGAGGCTGGGGTCCCAGTCGACGGTCCGGCCGTCGGTGGAGGGGTCGACCGCGGGCTTGCCGCCCTCGAAGACGACGGTCGCGTCCTTGCCCTCCTTCTCGGTGGACTTCAGCTGCGGCCCGGCGGCTTCGGCGATCTTCGCGTTGTCGATCTTCGGCGTCAGCCCGCCACCCTCGGCCGGTTCGAAGGTGATCGCCGCGGCGATCGCCTCCGGCTTCACGGTGGCGACCTTGCCCTCGCCCTTGACCAGCAGGGGGCCGGACACGGCGGGCCGCGCGAACCCGTCGAGCGCCGCCTGGACGCCTTCGGCCGTGGTCCGGACCGGCGTGCTGGTCACCGGCAGCGCCAGGGTTTCCCCGCTCGCCCACTTCTCGACGACGGCGGCGGTCGCCCCCGGCACGTCGAGCTTCTGCCCCGTCTTCGGCGGCACGGCGACCGGCCGGGCACCCTCGAACTTGACGGTGCCTTCGACCGGCTCGCGGTCGACCTGGCCGCGCAGCGCCTCCAGCGCGGCGGTGAGCTTCGCGTCGTCGGCGTGGCTGACGACGCCGACCTCGCGGCTGGAGAACAGTGAAGACAGGCGCGTGAAGGGGTTCAGCGGCTGCTCGCCGGCCTGGTCGAGGGTCTGCGGCCAGTCGAGCTTCAGCCCGGCGAGCGTCGGCGCCAGCGTGCCCTGGTACTCGCCCGCGGTGACGGCGAGCGGGCGCGTGAGCCGCGGTTCGATCTTCCCGCGCAGTTCCTGCTCGGCCGCCTCCCGGCCCATCCCGCCGACGTCGACACCGGCGACGGTCACCCCGCGCGGGACGCTGCCCTGGCTGATCAGGAGGTCGATCCCGTAGACCGCGACGAGCACGCCGAACACCCCGCCCGCGATCAAGCCCGCCGTGCGGAAGGAGCGCTTCGCGGCGGTGGGGTCCGGCTGCGGCTCGGGCCGGACGACCGGCAGGACGTCGGTCTGCTCTCCGTGTGAGTCGGGCCAGTGCGGTTCGTACGGCAACTCTCCACCCCTTCAACGCGGCACCGGGTTGCGCCGGTGACGGGAACAGCGTACGGGGCAGCCGGACAAGCCGTACGACTCGCCCTAACGGGGGATGAAACGGTCACCGATCGGCTTCAGCGCGCGTCCGGTTCCGGATTGTGGCCCGCCCGGGCCAGGAAGTCGAAGTCGCACCCTTCGTCGGCCTGCGTGATGTGTTCGCTGTAGAGCGCGCCGTACCCGCGTTCGAACCGGGGCGCCGGGGCGGTCCACCCGGCACGCCGCCGCGCCAGTTCCTCATCGGACACCTCGAGCCGCAGGGTGCGCGAGGGAACGTCCAAGGTGATCAGGTCGCCGTCGCGGACCAGGGCCAGCGGGCCGCCGACGTGCGACTCGGGGGCCACGTGCAGGACGCAGGCGCCGTAGCTCGTCCCGCTCATCCGCGCGTCCGAAATCCGGACCATGTCCCGGACGCCCTGTTCGAGCAGGTGCGCGGGGATCGGCAGCATCCCGTACTCGGGCATGCCGGGGCCGCCGAGCGGGCCGGAGCCGCGCAGCACCAGCACCGAGTCGGCGGTGATCGACGGGTCGTCGATCCGCTTCTTCAGGTCGGGGTAGTCCTCGAACACCACGGCCGGTCCGGTGTGCGTCAGCAGGTGCTTCTCGGCCGCGATGTGCTTGATGACCGCGCCCGAGGGCGCCAGGTTCCCGTGCAGCACCGCGACCCCGCCCTCGGCGGCGACCGGGTTGTCCCGGGGCCGGATGACGTCGTCGTTGTGCACCTGCGCTTGCGCGAGGTTCTCGCCGAGGGTGCGGCCGGTGACGGTGAGGCGGTCGGGGTGCAGCAGATCGGTCAGCCGCGACAGCAGCCCGGGCAGGCCGCCGGCGTAGTAGAAGTCCTCCATCAGCCAGTCGCCGCCGGGCCGGATGTTCGCCAGCACCGGCACGCGCCGGGCGATGGCGTCGAAGTCGGCCAGCGAGAGCGGGATCCCGCTGCGGCCGGCCATCGCGATCAGGTGGATCACGGCGTTGGTCGAGCCGCCGAGCGCGAGCACGGTGGTGATGGCGTCGGCGTAGGCGCGCTTGTCCAGCACCTGCGTGATGGTGAGGTCTTCCCAGACCATGCCGACGATCCGCGCGCCGCTCGCCGCGGCCATCCGGTGGTGCGCCGAGTCGACGGCGGGGATCGACGCGGCGCCCGGCAGCGTCACGCCGAGCACCTCGGCGGCCGAGGTCATGGTCGACGCCGTCCCCATCGTCATGCAGTGCCCCGGCGAACGCGCGAGCCCCCGCTCCAGTTCGGACATTTCGGCGTCGCCGATCAGCCCGGCGCGCTTGTCGTCCCAGTACTTCCACATGTCGGTGCCGCTGCCGAGGACCTCGTTGCGCCAGTGCCCGCGCAACATCGGCCCGGCCGGGACGAAGATGGCCGGCAGGCCCGCGCTGGCCGCGCCCATCAGCAGCGCCGGCGTGGTCTTGTCGCAGCCGCCCATCAGCACGGCGCCGTCGATCGGGTAGGACCGGAGGATCTCCTCGGTCTCCATGGCCAGCAGGTTGCGGTAGAGCATGGGGGTCGGCTTCTGGTAGGTCTCCGACAGCGTGGCGACGGGGAACTCCAGCGGGAAGCCGCCGGCCTGCCAGACGCCCCGCTTGACCTGCTCGGCGCGTTCGCGCAGGTGCATGTGGCAGGGGTTGATGTCCGACCAGGTGTTGAGGATGCCGATGACGGGTTTGCCGAGGTGCTCTTCCGGGTTGTAGCCGAGCTGACGGCTGCGGGCGCGGTGGCTGAAGTTGCGCAGTTCGTCGCCGCCGAACCACCGGTGGCTGCGGAGTTCCTCGGGTTGCTTCATGCGATCCAGTATGGCATCTGATATACGATCTGCTGGGCCTGGTTGAATGGGTTCCGACACGAACTAGGGAGCGCGCCATGACCGGGACGTTCAGCCTGCCCGCCTCCCGGACCGAAGTGGTCCTGGAGGAGATCCGCCGCGGCATCCTGACCCGGGAACTGGTGCCCGGTCAACCGCTCGTCGAAGCGGAGCTGGCCGCGCGGCTCGGCGTGTCGAAGACCCCGGTGCGCGAGGCGCTCAAGGTGCTGTCGAACTCCGGGCTGGTGACGTTCAGCCCGTACAAGGGCGCGTCGGTGATCACGGTCGACGCCGAGCTCGCGAAGTCCGTCTACGACGTGCGGATGGTGCTCGAACCCGAGGCCGTCCGGCGGACCGTCGAGCAGCACGACCCCGAGCTGCTGGAAGACGCGGCGGAGGCGCTGAAGGAGGCGTCGACGGCGATCGCGGACAAGGACCAGGCCGCGCTGAGCCTGCTGAACCGCCGCTTCCACCGCGCCCTCTACCGCGGCTGCGGCAACCCGCTGCTGGTCAGCATCCTCGACGACCTCAAGGATCGAGCGGCGCTGATCAGCGTCGTCGGCTGGGAGGCCAACCCCAGCTGGAAGAAGGAGTGGACCGAGCACCGGGCGGTGCTGGCCGCGGCGAAGAAGGGGGACGCCGAAGGCGCCGCCGCGCTGCTGCGCGACCACATCGGCGGGTTCCTCGAACGGGTGTTGAAGGCCATCGGATGAAGCTGCTGCTGATCTCGGACACCCACCTGCCGGCCCGCGGCCGCGAGCTGCCGCCGCAGGTGTGGGCGGAGGTGGCGGCCGCCGACGTCGTCGTGCACGCGGGCGACTGGGTCGACGTCGCCCTGCTGGACGAGCTGGAAGAGCGCAGCAAGCGGCTCATCGGCGTGTACGGCAACAACGACGGCCCGGCGCTGCGGGCCCGGTTGCCGGAGATCGCGCGGGCCGAACTCGGCGGTGTGCGCCTGGCGGTGATCCACGAGACGGGCGCCAAGGAGGGCCGCGAGCAGCGGTGCGACGCGCAGTTCCCGGACACCGACGTGCTGGTCTTCGGGCACAGCCACATCCCGTGGGACACGGTGGCGCCGTCCGGGATGCGGCTGCTCAACCCGGGCTCGCCGACGGACCGCCGTCGCCAGCCGTACTGCACGTACCAGACCTGCCGCATCGAAGGCGGTGCGCTGACCGGCGTCGAGCTGCATCAACTGCCCCGGAGGGGGTAGACAGGTCCCATGGATCCGGCATGGGCGTTGCGGGAGATCGCGTTCCAGCTCGAACGCGCGGGAGAACCGACCTACCGCGTCCGGGCGTTCCGGAACGCCGCGGCGACGGTCGACAAGACCGGCGCCGAGAAGCTGGCGCAGATGGCGGAGAACGGCACGCTGACGTCGTTGCCGGGCATCGGCAAGGCCACCGCCGGCGTCATCGAAGACGCGCTGGCCGGCCGTGACCCGGCCTACCGCGGGAAGATCGTCGAGAAGGAGCTGCCGGACGGCGAGCCGCTGCGCTCGGCGTTGCGCGGCGACTGCCACACCCACTCGGACTGGTCCGACGGCGGCAGTTCGATCGGTGAGATGGCGGTCGCGGGCCGGGACGTCGGCCACGAGTGGATGGTGCTGACCGACCACTCGCCGCGGCTGACGGTCGCGAACGGGCTGTCCCCGGACCGGCTCCGGACGCAGATGCAGATCGTGGCGAAGGCCAACGAGCTGATGGCGCCGTTCCGCCTGCTGCACGGCATCGAGGTCGACATCCTCGACGACGGTTCCCTCGACCAGGAAGAGGAGCTGCTGGGGGAGCTGGACTTCGTGGTGGCGAGCGTGCACTCGAAGCTGCGGATGCCTTCGCGGGACATGACCCGCCGGATGGTGGCGGCGGTCCGCAACCCGCACGTGCGCGTGCTGGGGCACTGCACGGGCCGGCTGGTGGTCGGCCGCGGGCGCCCGGAATCGGAGTTCGACGCCGAAGCGGTGTTCACGGCGTGCCGGGAGAACGGCGTCGCGGTGGAGATCAATTCCCGGCCGGAGCGCCTGGACCCGCCGATGCGGTTGCTGCGCCTGGCGGCGGAAATCGGCTGCGACTTCACGATCGACAGCGACGCGCACGCGCCCGGGCAGCTGGATTGGCTGGGCTACGGCTGCGAGCGGGCGATCAAGGCGGGGATCGGGCCGGAGCGCATCCTGAACACCCGCACGGCGGATGCGCTCCTGACCCGGTAGCCCGGCTCAGTTGATCGTGTACGAGTCCCCGTACACCTTCCACTTCAGCGGGGTGTGCAGGTCGAAGTTGCCCTCGCTCAGGAACTTCGCCTGCTCGGTGTCCACACGCGAGGTGTCGGAGTGCGCGTCCTCCTGCTTCATGATCACCTTGCGGGCGGCGAAGAACGCCTTGAGGTACGTCGCTTCGTCGCCGCCCTGGGCCGGGGTCTTCGCCTTCTTCATCGCGGCCTTGCGGATGCCGCCGAAGCTGTCGGAGCTGTCGCCGGGGCCGTGCATCACGATGGCGTCGTAGTAGGCGAACTGGCCGAGGTTGCTCAGGCCGTCCGACTTGCCCTGGTTGACCGACGGGTTGAAGTAGACGCGGTCGCGCTCGTTGTTCTGCGCGGTCTGGAACGCCGTCGTCGCCGCGGCCTGCTTCCACGCGCTTTCGAACGCCGAGCCGAGCCCGGCGTGCGAGTCCGTGCCGTTCACCTTGCGCAGCGCGGGAAGGTACTTCGCCAGCGGGTTGTTCGGGACGGAATTCGTGTACGCCTCGACGAGTTCGAGCATGTCGCCGGTGCCGGAACAGAAACCGATGATGCCCGCGGTGTAGCCGCGGCCGTCACCGATGTCCTCGATGTACTTGTACTGCGCTTTCCAGTCCAGCGAGGAGTTTTCCGCGCTGGAGACCAGCTTCATCGCGATTTCCTTCTTGGCCGGGGCCGAAAGGTCGCCGGCGGCGAACACGGACGCGCCGGCCGCGGCCAGCGGTGCGGGTGCGGCCGAGGAGAGCGCGGGCGTGGTGATCACGAGGGCCGCGACGGAGGCGGCGCCGAGCGTGCCGATGAGGACCGGCCGCAACTTCTTGCTCATGGGGAGGGGACCCTTTCCGCGGGATGCGCCGTCGGAGCACGGCGGGTACGGGTGATGCGGGTGGAGCTGCGGCGTAGCGACACGGTAGCGAAGAGTCAGCGAGCTCCACAAGAGGCGGAATTCGTTCATGTTCGTGAACGGTCCAGACCACCGTCGAAGGGTCCGGAAAGGACGGTCAGCGCACCCCGGCGAAGAGGCGGATGACGTCCGGCAGCACGGTCACCGGGATCGTCGGGTCGATCGCGCGCTGGACGCCGAGCCCGATGCCCAGGCTGAGCAACGCCGTGGCGGCGTCGTCGGCCGACATCGGGAGGGTGATCCCGAACCGCTCGGCGTACCCGGTGAGCAGGCCGGCGATGGTGTCGCGGATGGCCTTGTCCCGCGCGGCCAGTTCGGCGCGCACGTGCGGGTCGCGCCGCGCGTTCGTGGCGAATTCGACCTCGAGCGCGGTCCAGGCTTCGTCGCCGATGCTGCGCTCGGCCCAGGTCTGGAACGCGGCCAGCAGTCCTTCCACGCCTTCGGCACCGGCCAGCGCCTCGGCGATCAAGGCGACCTGCTCGTCGTGGATCCGGTCGAGCACGGTGAGGCAGAGCTCGTCCTTGCTGCGGAAGTTGGAGTACACCGCGCCCTTCGAATACCCGGCCTCGTCGGCGACCTTCTCCAGCGACGTCACCGAGTAGCCGTCGCGCAGGAAGAGCAGCTTGGCGGTCTCGACCAGCTGCTCGCGGGTGCGCGCCTGGCTTTCCGCGCGGGTGAGTCGGGCCATGCGCGCACTCTAGCGAACCTTGGAATTGGGGTACCGGTGGTTTTCGGATACTGCTAGTCTCCGAAAATGGAACAACGCGACTTCGCGGTCCTCGTCGTCGGTGCCGGGGCATCGGGGCTGGGCGCCGCCATCCGCCTTTCCCGGGCCGGCGTCGGCGACCTCGCCGTGCTGGAGAAGGCCGGCGCGCTCGGCGGGACCTGGCGCGACAACACCTATCCCGGTTGCGCCTGTGACGTCCCGTCCGCGCTGTACTCCTACTCCTTCGCGCCCAATCCCGAGTGGACGCGCGCGTTCGCCGGCCAGGCCGAGATCCGGGCCTACCTGCAGGACACGGCCGCGCGCTTCGGTGTCACACGGAAGATCCGCTACGGCGTCGAAGTGACGCGCGCGCAGTGGAACGCCCGGAAGTCCCTTTGGGAGCTCGAGACGTCACAAGGTCCCTACACCGCGCGGGTCCTGGTCGCCGGCACCGGTCCCTGGCACGAACCGCTGGTCCCGGACCTGCCCGGGCTCGCCGGCTTTCCCGGCGAGGTCTTCCACTCCGCGCGCTGGAACCACGGCTACGACCTGACGGGCAAGCGGGTCGCGGTGATCGGCACCGGCGCGTCCGCGGTCCAGTTCGTCCCGGAGATCGTGCCTCGCGTGGGGCGGCTGCACCTGTTCCAGCGCACCGCGCAGTGGGTCCTGCCGAAACCGGACCACCCCGTCCCGGGCGTCGAACGGTTCCTCCTGCGGCGGTTCCCGGTCCTCCAGGGTGCCCTGCGCGCCGCCGAATACGGCCTGATGGAGACACTCGGCTTCGGCTTCCGGCACCCGTGGCTGCTGCGGCAGGTGCAGAAGATCGGGCTCGCCCACCTGCGCCGGTCCGTCCGGGATCCCGTGCTGCGCCAGGCGCTCACGCCGGACTACACGCTCGGCTGCAAGCGCCTGCTGATGTCGAACACGTACTACCGCGCGCTGACGCAGTCCCATGTGGACGTTCACCCGACCGCGGTGCGGTCCATCTCCGGCAGCCGCGTTTCCGGCGCGGACGGCTCGTCGGCGGAGGTCGACGCGATCATCTTCGGCACCGGCTTCCACATCCTCGACATGCCGGTGTCGGCGCGGGTGTTCGACGCCGGCGGCCGGAGCCTGGACGACCACTGGAAGGGCAGCCCGCAGGCGTACGCGGGGACGACGGTGGCCGGGTTCCCGAACCTGTACCTGCTGCTGGGCCCGAGTCTCGGCACCGGGCACTCGTCGGCGTTCACGATCGTCGAGGCCCAGCTGCGGCACACGGTCGCGGCGGTGACCCGGACACTGCGGTCGCCGGGGACGTCGCTGTCGGTCCGCCCGGAAGCCCAGGCGGCGTTCAACGCGGCCGTCCAGGCCGCGCTGCCGGGCACGGTCTACCAGTCCGGCGGCTGCTCCAGCTACTACACGGACGTCAACGGGCGCAACAGCTTCAGCTGGCCGTTCTCCACCGGACGGCTGCGGTCGCAGGTGGGTGAGTTCCGCGAAGCCGACTACGAGATCACAGCGTCGTGAAGCGGATGCCCGCCTTGGTGAGCCGGTCCACCAGCGCACCGCCCATCGCGGTCGCCGTGGTCACCTGGCCCGCCGTCTCCGGGAGGTCGTCGGTCGCCAGGCACAGGGCCGACTCCGCCAGCATCTTCGCCGTCTCGTCGTAGCCCGGGTCGCCGCCCGACACCTCCGTCACCACCCGTGAGCCGCCGCCTTCGCCGATGAACCGCACCGAAAACCACGACCGCGCGCGCCGTGCGGGACTCGGCCCGTTGCCGGGCGCGAGCAGCCGTGACAGCGCCCGCCGGGCCGGCGGGACCTGCGCCGCGGCGAGCAGGGCGCCCGCCCCGGCCACCCCGCCGGCCAGCACCGGCAGGTGCTTCACCGCGGCGAAGTGCCGGTACGTGAAGTCCGGCCCGTAGCGCTCGGACGCGGTCGCCGACCGGCGGACGACGTCGGCGTCGATCGTCGGCAGCGGCACCGCCCACCAGCCCGGCTCGGCGACCCGGTGCGGGCGGCCGAGCGGGGCGCGGGCGAACCGCCCGGCGGGCCGTGGTTCGGCGGCCGCGCGTTCCTTCGCGACGCGGGCCCCGGCCGGCAGGCGGGACATGATGGTCAGCGCGCTGAGGAACGTGCCGCCCGAGGGCACCCCGCCGGCCCGGACGTAGCCGTCGACCTGCAGCGGAACTCCTTCGGGCAGCCGCTGCACGGTGAACCACGCGCCGAGGTCGTGCGGGATCGAGTCGAACCCGCACGCGTGCACCAGCCGCGCGCCGGTCTCGCGGGCGCGCCGGTCGTGCGCCAGGTACATCCGGTCGACGAACTCGGGTTCGCCGGTCAGGTCGACGTAGTCGGTCCCCGCCTCGGCGCACGCGGCCACCAGCGGCTCGCCGTGCGTCACGTAGGGGCCGACGGTCGTGATCACCACCTTCGTGGCCTCCGCGACGGCCACCAGCGAAGCCCGGTCGCCGGAGTCGGCGACGAGCAGGTCGAGCGCGCCGAACCGGTCGTCGATCTCCGCCAGCCGCGTCCGGACGGCCTCGAGCTTGCCGCGGTTGCGCCCGGCCAGCGCCCAGCGCAGGTCCGCCGGCGCGTGGCGGGCCAGGTACTCGGCGGTCAGGCCGCCGGTGAACCCCGTGGCGCCGAACAGGACCACGTCGTAGGCGCGCATGTCTTCTCCTCCGGGACGTTGACGGGGCTCAGGTTACCCGCCGGTCAGTTCCCGGCGCCGGGTGAACTACCGGCGGGTACAGTGCCCCCTCGAACGCGAGGAGGCAACCGTGACCGAACGCTTCGGCAGCTACCAGAACGAGATCTACCTGCAGGGACTCGGTGATCAGCTGCCGCCGTGCTCGACCGACGCGACGAAGCTCGAAGCGTCGGCGCGCGAGGTCATGGCACCCGGGCCGTTCTCCTACGTCGCGGGCGCGGCCGGCTCCGGCGCGACCGCCCGCGCCAACCGCCAGGCGTTCGATCGCTGGCGCGTCGTGCCCCGGATGCTGACCGGCGCCACCGACCGCGACCTGGCCACGACGGTGCTCGGCACCCGGCTGCCCGCGCCGGTGGCCGTCGCGCCGGTCGGCGTCCAGTCGATCGTCCACCCGGACGCCGAGTCCGCGACCGCCCGCGCCGCCGCGTCGGTCGGGCTGCCGTTCATCCTGTCCACGGCGTCGTCGACCGGCATCGAGGACGCCGCCGCGGCGAACGGCGACGGCCCCCGCTGGTTCCAGCTGTACTGGCCCGGCGACAACGACGTCTGCGCGAGCCTGCTGACGCGGGCGAAGAACGCCGGCTTCACCGCGCTGGTCGTCACGCTCGACACGTGGACGCTGGCCTGGCGACCGTCCGATCTGGACCAGGCGTACCTGCCGTTCCTGAAGGGCGAGGGCTGCGCCGTCCCGTTCACCGACCCGGTGTTCCGCGGCCTGCTGGAGAAGACGCCGGAGGACGACCCGAACATGGCGATCCTGCGGTGGATCGGCATGCTCACCGGCACCGACCGGACGTGGGACCAGCTGCCGTTCCTGCGCGAGCACTGGGACGGCCCGATCGTGCTCAAGGGCATCCAGCACGTCGCGGACGCGCGCCGCGCTCTGGAGGCGGGCATGGACGGCATCGTGGTGTCGAACCACGGCGGCCGCCAGGTCGACGGCGCGATCGGCGCCCTGGAGGCCCTGCCGGGCATCGTCGCGGCGGTCGGCGACCGCATGGAGGTGCTGTTCGACTCCGGCATCCGCACCGGCGCCGACGTCCTCAAGGCGCTGGCCCTGGGCGCGCGTGCGGTGTTGATCGGCCGCCCGTGGGTGTACGGCCTGGCCCACGCGGGCGAGGACGGCGTGCGCCACGTCCTGCGCAGCCTGCTGGCGGACTTCGACCTGACCATGGGGCTTTCGGGCCACCGCACGCTGGCCGACCTGGGCCCGGACTCGCTGCAGCGGACGTGAGGTAACGAATCGGGAACTCCGGCGACAGCCGGGGCCGGGGCCGCTACGGTTCTGCCTCGCCACGGCCGCTCGGGGACGGACCGGTGGTTCCATCGTTCCTTTCACGAGGGGTTTCCCATGTCTTCGATCATGATGCGGATCGGCGTGCTGTGCGCCGTGCTCGGGTTCGGCACCATCGTCCTCGAGCAGTTCGACTACGAGTTCCGGATCCTGTCCTGGGCCAGCGACATGCAGCCGCTGTTCGGCATCGTCCTCGGCGTGGCCGGGCTCGCGCTGATCGGTGGTTCGGTGGCGATGAACCGGGCCAAGAACGCGGCGCAGCCGCAGCAGCAGGCACCGGTCCAGCCGCCGCAGCAGCCCGGCCAGCCCGGCTGACGCACGGCGGGAAAGGCCCCCTCGCCGCCGGCGAGGGGGCCTTTCGCGTGCGCCCGGTCACGCGCCGGGGATATTCGGAAGCCGGGTTCGTCACCCACGGCTATCCTTGGACCGAGAATGTCCGAGCCATCCCCCTTCCACGCGCTGCGAGCGCGCCTGCCCGAGCTCATGCCGCGTGACGAGCAGCGGCTGCGCCGGCGGCTCGAAGGCGCCCGCAAAGCCCGCGACCGCGATGCCGCCCTCGCGCAGATCGCCGCCGACGTCGACAAGGCCGAGCTGCGCCTGCAGTCGCGGCGCGAGAGCGTGCCCAAGATCGAGTACCCCCCAGAGCTGCCGGTCAGCAAGCTCAAGGACGAGATCGCCGCCGCCATCGACCGGCACCAGGTCGTGATCGTCGCGGGGGAGACCGGCTCGGGCAAGACCACCCAGCTGCCGAAGATCTGCCTGGAGCTCGGCCGCGGCATCCGCGGCCAGATCGGGCACACCCAGCCGCGGCGGCTGGCCGCGCGCACGGTCGCCGACCGGATCGCGAGCGAACTGAAGACCGAGCTCGGCGAGACCGTCGGCTACAAGGTGCGGTTCACCGACCAGTCCGGGCAGGACACGCTGGTCAAGCTGATGACCGACGGCATCCTGCTGGCCGAGATCCAGACCGACCGGTCGCTGCGCCAGTACGACACGCTGATCATCGACGAGGCCCACGAGCGCAGCCTCAACATCGACTTCATCCTCGGCTACCTCAAGCAGCTGCTGCCGCGCCGCCCCGACCTCAAGGTGATCATCACCTCGGCGACGATCGACCCGGAGCGCTTCTCGAAGCACTTCGACGACGCGCCGATCGTCGAGGTCTCCGGCCGGACGTACCCGGTCGAGGTGCGCTACCGGCCGCTCGTCGACCCTGACGATCCCGAGGGCGCCGCGGACGCTGACCAGCGCGACCAGACCCAGGGCATCCTCGACGCCGTCGAGGAGCTGTGCGCCGAGGGCCCCGGCGACATCCTGGTGTTCCTCTCCGGCGAGCGCGAAATCCGCGACACCGCCGACGTCCTCAACCGCGCGAACCTGCGCAACACCGAGGTGCTCCCGCTGTACGCGCGGCTGTCTTCGGCCGAGCAGCAGCGCATTTTCCAGTCCCACACCGGGCGCCGGGTCGTGCTCGCCACCAACGTGGCCGAGACGTCGCTGACCGTGCCGGGCATCAAGTACGTCGTCGACCCGGGCACCGCGCGGATTTCGCGCTACAGCCACCGCACCAAGGTGCAGCGGCTGCCGATCGAGCCGGTGTCGCAGGCGTCGGCGAACCAGCGCAAGGGCCGCTGCGGCCGGACGTCCGACGGCATCTGCATCCGGCTCTATTCCGAAGAGGACTTCGAGGCGCGGCCCGAGTTCACCGATCCGGAGATCCTGCGGACCAACCTCGCCTCGGTCATCCTGCAGATGACGTCGCTGGGCCTCGGCGACATCGCGGCGTTCCCGTTCGTCGAACCGCCGGACCGCCGCCAGGTCGCCGACGGCGTCGGCCTGCTGCAGGAGCTGGGCGCGTTCGCCCCGGGCGGCTCCGGGTCCGACCGCAGCCTGACCGACATCGGCCGCAAGCTCGCGCAGCTGCCGGTCGACCCGCGGATGGGCCGGATGGTGCTGGAGGCCGCGAAGAACGGCTGCGTCCGCGAAGTCATGATCATCGCCGCCGCGCTGTCCATCCAGGACCCGCGCGAGCGGCCGGCCGAGAAGCAGCAGGCGGCCGACGCCCAGCACGCGCGGTTCGCCGATCCGACGTCGGACTTCCTGGCCTACCTGAACCTGTGGGAGTACGTCGCCGAGCAGCAGAAGGCGTTGTCCGGCAACCAGTTCCGGCGCATGTGCCGCACCGAGTACCTGAACTACCTGCGGCTGCGCGAGTGGCAGGACATCTTCAGTCAGCTGCGTCAGCTGGCCAAGCCGCTCGGCATCTCGCTGAACACGAACACGACCCCGGCCGACCCGCAGCGGGTGCACACGTCGCTGATCGCCGGGCTGCTCTCGCACATCGGGCTCAAGGACCCGGCGAAGGGTGACTACCTCGGCGCGCGTGGCGCCCGGTTCGGCGTGTTCCCGGGATCGGCGCTGTTCAAGAAGCAGCCGCGCTGGGTGATGTCGGCGGAGCTGGTCGAGACGTCGCGGCTGTGGGCGCGGGTCAACGCGCGCATCGAACCCGAGTGGGTCGAGCCGCTCGCGCAGCACGTCGTCAAGCGCAGCTATTCCGAGCCGCACTGGGAACGCAAGCAGGGCGCGGTGATCGCGATCGAGAAGGTGACGCTGTACGGCGTCCCGCTGATCGCCGACCGCCGCGTCAACTACGGCCGGATCGACCCGGAGCTGTCGCGGGCGCTGTTCATCCGGCACGCGCTGGTCGAGGGCGACTGGCAGACGCGGCACCACTTCTTCGCCGAGAACCGGGCGCTGCTGGAGGAGGTCGAAGACCTCGAGAACCGCGCGCGGCGGCGCGACATCCTGGTCGACGACCAGACGCTGTACGAGTTCTACGACGCGCGGGTCCCGGCGGACGTCGTGTCGGTGCGCCACTTCGACAGCTGGTGGAAGAAGGCGCGGCACACCGACCCCGACCTGCTGTCGTTCGAGAAGTCCATGCTGATCAACGAGTCAGCCGGCGGCGTCCGCGAGGGCGACTACCCGGACTCGTGGACGCAGGGCACGCAGGTCTTCAAGCTGACCTACCAGTTCGAGCCGGGCGCGGACGCCGACGGCGTCACCGTGCACGTCCCGCTGCCGGTGCTCAACCAGGTGACGCCGGACGGGTTCGACTGGCAGGTGCCGGGGCTGCGCGCGGAACTGGTCACCCAGCTGATCAAGTCGCTGCCGAAGGCGGTGCGCCGCAACTTCGTCCCGGCACCGGACACGGCCCGGGAAGTCCTTTCGCGAGTGTCCCCTTCGGACGGTCCGCTGCTGGAGGTGCTCGGCCGCGAGCTGCGGGCGCTGCGCGGGATCACGGTGCCGTACGCGGACTGGGACCCGTCTTCGGTGCCGGAGCACCTGAAGATGACGTTCCGGGTGGTCGACGAGCGGGGTCGTCGCGTGGCCGAGGGCAAGGACGTCGCGGAGCTGCAGCGCCGCCTCGCCCCGAAGGTCCGCGAGACGATCTCCAAGGCGGCCAACACCCTGGAGAAGGCCGGCCTGACGAAGCCGTCGTTCGGCGCGCTGCCGCAGGTGTTCTCCTCGCACCAGCGCGGGCACGACGTCAAGGCGTACCCGGCGCTGGTGGACGAGGGCGCGACGGTGGCGGTGCGGCTGCTGGATACGCCGGCCCAGCAGGAACACGCGATGTGGGCGGGCACCCGGCGGATGCTGCGGCTGAACCTGAACTCGCCGATGAAGTTCATCACGCGGTCGCTGTCCAATTCGTCGAAGCTGGTGCTCAACCGGAACCCGCACGGCAGCGTGGCGGCGCTGCTCGAGGACTGCGTCGACTGCGCGGTGGACGCCCTGATGGCCGCGGGCGGCGGTCCGGCGTTCGACGAAACCGGCTTCAAGGTGCTGCTGGAGAAGGTCCGGGCGGGCCTGCACCCCGCGGTGCTGGACGTGTTGACCGAGGTGGAGAAGATCCTCCGCGCGGCGAACGACGTCGAGGTGGCGTTGCCGTCGTCCCGTGGCCCCGCGGAGTCGCTGGCCGACATCCGCGCCCAGCTGGCGGGCCTGGTGTACCCGGGTTTCGTGACGGCGACCGGCGCCTCCCGGCTGCGCAACGTGGTGCGCTACCTGCAGGGCATTTCGCGCCGGCTGGAGAAGCTGGCTTCGGAACCGACCCGCGACCTCCAGCGCACGGCGGACATCGCGTGGATCCAGGCCGAGTACGCCGACGCGCTGGCCACACTGCCGCCGGGAACGTCGTCACCGGCGTTGAACGAGGTGCGGTGGATGATCGAGGAGCTGCGGGTGTCGTTCTTCGCCCAGACGCTGGGGACGGCTCACCCGGTGTCGCTGAAGCGGATCACGAAGGCCATCGACGACGCGCTGGCCTAGCTTCGCTGCCTGATCATTTCGCGATCAGCGCCACCGTCGCGACGGTGGCGGACAGCATGCCGGCCAGCGCTCGGCCGGCGAGTGTTTCCGAAGCGTCGGTGGCCAGGCCGCGACCTAGGCTGTACAGCACCACCAGCCCGGACAGCGTGGCGATGACTCCGGGGCCGATCGAAGGCAGGAACCACAAGTAGATCACAGCGGCGAGCAGAAGATGCGGCTGGGGCAGGGCAGACGCCCTGGCGCGACGCCGGGTATGTCCGGCTCCACACTTCCGGCGGTTGACCGGGCGCGTGCGGGCGTCAAGCCTGGGGCCGCTGGATAGCCTCCTGGGAAAGGACTTTCCGATGTCCTTGGGTGTTTCGTCCGCCAAGCGAAGAATCGTCGCCGCCTGTACCGCGCTCCTGCTGCCGCTCGCCGTCGTCCTCGCGCCCGCCGCGCAGGCCGCCACCGGGGGTGCGCCGCTGCCCGTGGATCCCCACGCCGGCAAGCACAAGATCGCCCGGATGGCCGCGGAGGCCCGGCACGACGTGCCGAATCCGCTGCTCAAGGAGCAGTTCGCCGAGGAGGAAGAGGAGGACGGCGACGATCCCGCGCTGTCCGCGCTCTGCCAGACCTACATCGGCAAGCCGAACCCGTACCGGCCGCTCGCGCCGAACACCGACGTCATCGACGGTGACACCATCGTGCCGACCGGCAGCCAGACCGGCTGCAGCACGGCCCAGAACGAGACCACCATCGCCGTCAACCCGGAGAACCCGCGCAACATCGTCGCCGGGGCGAACGACTACCGGCTGTACAACACGCGCGAGGCCCGCAACGATTCCGGCGGCTTCGCCTACACCTCGTTCGACGGCGGCCGGACCTGGGCGAACGTCCAGCTGCCGCACCTCGACTACCCGACCGGGGCGGCCGCGCCACTGTCCTACATGGACGCCGCCGGCGACCCGGCCATCGCCTTCGGGCCGCACAACACCGTGTATTACGCGACGCTCGTGTTCAGCCGCGCCGCGGTTCCGGACGACCAGCAGCTCGCCAGCGGCATCGCCGTGTCGGTGTCCCACGACGGCGGCCGCAGCTTCGGCGACCCGGCGATCCTGCACCTCGACGGCGTCACGCCGGCGGGCACGCCGACACCCGCGAACATCTTCAACGACAAGGAGTGGATCGCCGCCGACCCCGTGACCGGCGACGTCTACGTGACCTGGACGCAGTTCACCTACGACGCGTCCGGCAGCTTCGTCGAATCGCCGATCGTGCTGTCGAAGTCCCGCGACTTCGGCCGGACGTGGTCGCCGATGCGCCGGATTTCGCCGTCGCTGACCGGGTTCCGCGGTGGGATCACGCCGTTCGGCAGCGGCTCGAACCCGGTGGTCACCCGCGACGGGACGCTCCAGGTCGCCTACGAGACGTCAGTGTGCGCGACGGCCGCGTGCGACCGGCCCGCCGACCACGACGCGGTCGTCGTGGCGACCTCCCGCGACGGCGGCCGGACCTTCCGGCACACCGAGGTGGGGCTCGACTTCGACTTCCCGGTCGACGAAGACGTCGCCAACAACGCGCTGACCGGCGAAAACTTCCGCGTCAACAGCTTCCCGCAGCTGACCTACGACCGCGTGACCGATCACCTGTGGGTGACCTGGGCCGACGACCGCAACGGCACCTACCGCGACGGCGAGTCGGTGAAGACGAACGGCGACGCGTTCCTGAGCGGGTCCGACGGCCGGCACGGCTGGTCGAAGCCGGTGAAGGTCGGCACCGGCGCGGACGAGGTGTTCCCGGCGGTTGCGGCCTTGGCCGGGCGCGTCGCGGTGACGTCCTACACGCGCGCGTACGACCCGAACGGCATCGGACTCGACTACGCGTACGCCACCGGCTGGGGCGACGGCTTGTCCCCGCTCCGCAGGATCACCACGCAGACGGCGAACCCGCAGGTCCAGTTCGTTTCGACGGGTGCGGAGACGGGCAAGGAACTCCAGGGCGTGTTCATCGGCGACTACACGGCGACGGCGGTCGGCGCGGACTTCCGGCTGCACCCGGCCTGGACCGACTTCCGCGGCAACCCGGGGAGGACCCTGCCGAACCAGGACGTCGCAACCCAGACCCTCCCGATGTTCCCGTAGCGGCTCGGATCGTGTCGACCCGCCAATCACGCGAGTCGACCCTCCAATCACGCGAGTCGACCCGCTAATCACGCGAGTCGACCCTTCAATCACGCGAGTTCGCCCGGGAGGCCGGATCTCGCGTGATTGAGGCCGGATCTCGCGTGATTGGAGCCGGATCTCGCGTGATTGAGGGCGGAACTCGCGTGATTGGAGAGTCATGATGCGTGATTGGCGGGACGACACGGGCTACTTTGCGTCGGCGTAGGTGTCCACTGCTGCGGTTTGCATGGGGAAGCGGACCGGGCAGGCCGGGCCGAACAGCATCCGGGCGGCCTCCGCCACGCTGTCGGTGATGGCGGAGGACACCTGGGGTGCCAGGGAGGCCGGGGTGTGGACGATCACCTCGTCGTGCTGGAAGAACACCAGGTGGGCCGGTGCGGGGAGGCGGGTGCGGAGGGTCGCCAGCATCACCGCCGTCATGTCCGCCGCGCTCGCCTGGACCACGAAGTTCCGGGTGAACCGGCCCCAGCCGCGCGAGGCCCGGCGGGCCTTCAGCTCCGCCGCTTCGTCCGAGGCCAGGCCGCCGGTCAACGCGCGCCACGCCGCCGAGGGCGCCGGGGACGTGCGGCCCAGCCGCGACCGGACCCGCTCGCCGCGCTCGCCCGCCTGCGCCGCACGCTCCACATAGGACACCGCGTCCGGGAAGCGCTGCCGCAGCAGCCCCAGCAGCGGCCCCGCCTCGCCGGACGTGCCGCCGTACATCGCCGAGAGCATCGCGATCTTCGCGCGGGCCCGGTCGTCGCGGTCGTCGTTCGCGACCGGCACCCAGCGGGCGCCGGAGAACAACGCCTCGCCCAGCCGCGCGTACAGGTCCGTCGCCGCCGCGACGTCGGCCAGCCGGCGGTCGCCCGACAACGCCGTGAGCACCCGGGGCTCCAGCTGTGCCGCGTCCGCCACCACGAGCTTCCAGCCCGGGTCCGCGCGCACGCACGTCCGCAGCACCTTCGGGATCTGCAGCGCCCCGCCGCCGCGGCTGGCCCAGCGTCCGGACACCACCCCGCCGACGACGTAGTGCGGCCGGAACCGGCCTTCGCCGACCCACTCGTCGAGCCACGCCCAGCCGTTGGCGGTGTACAGCCGCGACAGCTCCTTGTACTCCAGCAGCGGCCCGACCGCGGGGTGGTCGATCCCCTTCAGCAGGTACTTCCGCGCCGCCGGCACCTCGATCCCCTCGCGGGCCAGCGCCCGGACCACGCTCGGCGGCGAGTCCGGGTTCACCGGCCGCCCGCCGAACGCCTCGCTGATCTTCGCCGCCAGCTCGACCAGCGCCTTCGGCCGCTGCCCGGCCGGCACGCGCGGACCCAGCCGCGCCGCCAGCAGCTCCTCGTGCACGTCGGCGCGCCACGGCAGGCCGTCGGCCGACATCTCCGCGGCGGCCAGCGCGCTCGCCGACTCCGCGGCCAGCAGCAGCCGCATCCGGTCCGGGTGCCCGGTCGCCGCCACCCGCCGCTCCTGCTCCGCGAGGACGCGCCGCACCGCCGTGACGACCGTCACGCCCTCGGGCAGCGTCGGCGCGCGGGTGTCGAACAGCGTCGGCTGCGCCAGCTCGACGGCCGACGAGTCCGGCGGTGGTTCTTCGCCGTTCGCCCTGGCCCAGGCCGCGCGCAGGCTCCGCGACTGCTCCTCGGCACCTTCGTACGCCAGCAGCAGCCCCTCGGCCAGTTCGAGGTCGTAGCAGCGGCGCACCCGCAGCCCGGCCGCCAGCAGCACCGGGTACGTCCGCTCCACCGACGGGAACACCCACCGCGGCGCCTCCGACGCTTCCAGCTCCCGCGCCAGCGCCACGAAAGCCGCCTCGTCCAGGCCGGACACCGTGTCCGAAGGCGTGCGCACGGTGAAGCTGCCGTCCTCCTCCCGCCCGGCGATCACCTGCACTCGGACATCATGCCGCCCACCACCGACATTTTCGGGGGCTCGGGGTGGCGGAGCCCCGGATGTCGTTGCCGGTTTCCGCCCGGTCGCGGGCTGGTGCGTTCGGCCTACGGTTGGTTTACTCTCCAGTAGCTCCCATACCGCCGGTACGCCCGCCGTCGGCGTGGGCTCTCTTCCCGCAGCAACGGAGGTGCCTGGATGAGCCTGGTCGCGCTCGCCACCACGATGGCGGACAAGGTGACCGAGACGGTGCGCAGCGTCGACGTGATGCGGCGGGCGGGCCTCGTTCCCTTCCCCCGGCTCGACGAGGGGGTGCGCTCGCTGGTCGCGCTGCGGAAGTTCGGCCCGTTCGCCGGCGCCAACCACATCTCCGCCCGCCGCGACCCGGCCGCCGTCGGCATCGTCGACGAGCTCGGCCCGCTCACCTACAAGCAGCTCGACGACCAGTCGAACGCGCTGGCCAGGGCCTGGTCCGAGCGCGGCATCCGGCCCGGCCAGGTCGTCGCCGCGCTGTGCCGCGACCACCGCGGCCTGGTCCTCACGATGGCCGCCTCGGGCAAGCTCGGCGTCCGCCTGCTGCTGATGAACACCGGGTTCGCCAAGCCGCAGCTGGCCGACGTCGCCCAGCGCGAAGGCGTCACCGCGCTCGTCTACGACCAGGAGTTCACCGGTCTGCTCGACGCGATCCCGGACGGCGTCGACCGCTACCTCGCCTGGGTCGACCCGGGCTCCGACCTGACCGACCGGACCGTTCCGGTGCTCGACGAGATCATCGCCAGCACCGACGACCGGCCGTGGCCCGCGCCGGCCAAGCCGGGCGGGTTCGTGCTGCTGACCAGCGGCACCACCGGCACGCCGAAGGGCGCGCCGCGGCCGCACACCTCGGCGCTGGCGTCGGCGCAGTTCCTCGACCGGATCCCGCTGCGGTCGAACGAGGCCACCTACATGGGCGCGCCGCTGTTCCACGGCACCGGCCTGTCCCAGTTCATCCTGTCCTTCGCGCTCGGCTCGAAGGTCGTGATGCGGCGCAAGTTCAACCCCGAAGAGGCGCTGCGCGGCGTCGCCGAGCACAAGTGCACCGCGCTGGTGCTGGTGCCGACCATGCTGCAGCGCATCGTCGACCTGCCGAAGGAAGTCCGGCAGAAGTACGACACGTCGGCGTTGCGGATCATCTTCGTCGCCGGCTCGGCCCTGTCCCCGGACCTCGGCAACCGGGCGAACGAGGCGTTCGGCCCGGTCGTGCACAACCTCTACGGCTCGACCGAGGTCGCGGTGGCGACGGTCGCGACGCCGGAGGACTGGGCGAAGGCGCCGGGCACGGTCGGCCGCGCGCCGGTCGGCTGCAAGGTGGCGCTGTACGACCAGAACGGCCGTCCCATCACCGAGCCGAACGTGACCGGCCGCGTGTTCGTCGGCAGCGGGCTCAGCTTCGGCGGCTACACCGACGGCCGCCACAAGGAGATCATCGACGGCCTGCTCTCCAGCGGCGACGTCGGCCACTTCGACGAAGACGGCCTGCTGTTCATCGACGGCCGCGACGACGAGATGATCGTCTCCGGCGGCGAGAACGTGTTCCCGATCGAGGTGGAGAACCTGCTGGTCGAGCGCGAAGACGTGATCGAGGCGGCGGTGATCGGCGTCGAGGACCCGGAGTTCGGGCAGCGGCTCAAGGCGTTCGTGGTGCGAGCCGAAGGCGCAGAACTCGACGCCGACGAGATCCGCGACTACGTCAAGGCGAACCTGGCCCGCTACAAGGTGCCGCGGGACGTCGAGTTCCTGGACGAACTGCCGCGCAACGCGACCGGAAAGGTATTGCGCACCAAGCTGTCATGACCCGCGCTGGACGTTGACAACTCGCCAGCGCCCATCGCGGCGTTCGGCGACCACTGTGCAGGCGACGCCGTCGCGGTGCCCGGTCGCGACGCCGACCGACGGCGTCACCTGCAGGCGCGTCCACCGGAACGCGCCCGCCGGGACGCGGCCGGGCCAGCCGGCCTTGTCGAGCACGCGCCCGGCCGGCCCGTCGCCGCGGAAGCCGTCGGCGAGCAGCGGCGCCAGCGCCTCGGTGTCGCCGTCCGCGTCGGCGTCCCGCCAGCGGGCCAGCAGTTCCTCGAACGTCTCCACGGGTTCGAAGGTCGCAGGCACCCGGTGGCGCAACATCGGCCACCTGGCCGAGATCCGCTGGCAGACTGGCCGGGCCATGACTGCGACGAAACTCCTGCCGGCCGGCACGGTCACGATCCTCTGCGCCGGCGATGCCGCCCCGGTCGTCTTCGCGACCCCTGACGAGGCGCTCGCGGCGCTGCCCGGCGGCCCGGCGGCCGTGCACACCGGGGACGTGCTGATCCGCGACGACGGCACGCCAACCGGTGCCGCCGTCCGCCGTTGTGAACACCTGCGCGCGCTGGCCGAAGACGGCCGGATCCTCGTGTCGGCCCGCACCGCGGCGGCCCTCGGGGACGCCGTCACGCTGCACGACCTCGGCGTCCACCGGCTGCCGGACCTCACCGCGCCCGAGCGGATCTTCGAACTCGGCGAGTCGCCCGGGCCGCTGCGCTCGCTCGACGCCGTCCCGAACAACCTCCCGGTGCAGCTGACCGGGTTCGTCGGCCGCGACACCGAGGTCGCGCAAGTCCGGCGGCTGCTCGCCGGAACGCGGCTGGTCACGCTGGCCGGACCCGGCGGCAGCGGCAAGACGCGGCTGGCCGCGCAGGTCGCCGCGAGCACCGAGTGGCCTGACGGCGTGTGGTGGGTGGAGCTGGACGCCGTGACCGACGTCGCCGAGCAGGTCGCCGCGACGCTCGGGGTGCCGGTGGAACCCCGGATCGGCGCGGCGCGTTCGGTCGCGACGGAACTGCGCGACCGGCGCGTGCTGCTCTGTCTCGACAACTGCGAGCACGTCCTCGACGGCGCCGCCGAAGTCGCGGTCGAGCTGCTGCGCACCTGCCCCGAGGCCGCCGTGCTGACGACCAGCCGGGAGCCGCTGGACGTGCCGGGGGAGACGGTCTGGCGGGTGCCGCCATTGGCCGTCGAGGAGGCCGTCGCGCTGTTCGTCGAGCGCGCGGGCGCGGTCCGGCCGCTGTTCACCCTGGACACGTCCAGCGCGGCCGCCGTCCGGTCGATCTGCACGCGGCTCGACGGCATCCCCCTGGCCGTCGAACTGGCCGCGGCGTGGCTCGGAACCCTGGCCCCGCACCAGATCGACGCCGGCCTCGACGACCGGTTCGCCCTGCTGACCCGCGGCCCGCGCGGGGTGCCCGCGCGGCAGCGGACCCTCGAAGGCTCGATCGCGTGGAGCCACGACCAGCTCGACGGGGAAGATCGCGCGGTGTTCCGGCGGCTCGCGGTGTTCGCCGGCGGGTTCACCCTGGACGCGGCGGGCGGCCCGGCCGTGCTGCCGGCACTCGGCCGGCTCGTCGACAAGTCCTTGGTACTGGCCGAAGACGGCCGCTACCGGCTGCTGGAAACGCTCCGCGAGTACGCGGCCGCCCGGCTGGCCGAGGCGGGGGAGACCGACGCCGTCAGAGACCGGCACCTGGACCACTACCTGGCCTTGGCCGAAGCCGCCGAGCCCGAGCTCGACCGCGACAAGGACGCCTGGCGGGCGCGGGTCGAGCCCGAGCGCGACAACTTGCGCGCGGCCCTGGAATGGGGGCTGGCGCAGGAGGATCCCGACCGGGGCCGCCGGCTCGCCGCCGCCGTCGCGTGGCTGTGGAACCTGCACGGGCGCGGCCACGAGGGCCTGGCCTACCTCAGGCGCGCGGTCGCCCGGCGCCCGGACGACCGGACACCGCTGCAGGCCCGGCTGCTGACCGGGATGGGCCTGGTCGCGGACACGACGGCGCCGTTCGACGTCGAAGCCGCGCAGCGCGGCCTGGACCTCGCCACCGAACTCGGCGAGGCGGGCCTGCGCGCGCGGTGCCTCTCCCTGACCGCCCTCGGCCACCTGTACACGGACCTGGACACCGCCTGGGACGTCGCCGTCGAAGCCGAGAAGGTCGCCGAGGACGCCGGAGACGGCTTCGCGCGGGACAGCGCGTTGATGCTGCGCGGGATCGTCCGGTTCGCCCGCGACCGCCACGCCGAAGCGGCGCCCCTGCTCGACGAGGCGGCCGAAGGCCTGCTGCGCCGGGGCGACCGCGGCCTCGCGTCGACCGTCCTCAGTGTCCGGTCCGGGATCGCGCTCGCCGCGGCGGACCTGCCGCGGGCGCGGGAACTCGCCGGGCAGGCCGTCGACGTGGCCGCCCCGCTCGGCGACTTCCACCGCGTCAACACGACGCTGTGCCGCCTGGCGCTGGTGCACTGCGCGGCCGGGGAAGCCGACGCCGGGTTCCGCGTGATGGAGCCGTTCCTGCGGCTGCTCGAGACGGCGGGTGACGTCTTCGTACCGGGCATGGCCGGCGTGCTCGGCGAGCTGCATTGGCGGCGAGGCGAGTTCGAAGCCGCGTTGCGCTGGTTCGAGCGCGAAGCCGTGCCCGGGACGTACATGGCCGCGCAGGGACTGGCCGAACGCGGCGCTCTCCTGCGCGCGCTCGGCCGTCCCGACGAGGCCGTGGAGGTGCTGGCCACCGCCGTCGAGCTCACCCGCCGCTGGTCCCTGCCGTCGCCCTTGGCCGGCGTCCTGGACCAGCAGGGGTACCTGGCGGAGCCGGAGCAGGCGGCCGAACTGCACCACGAAGCGTTGAGCCTGCGGCTCGACCACGGCCTCCGGCTGGGTGTCCTGGCGAGTCTCGACGCGCTGACGACGCTGTTCGCGCGCACCGGCCGCGAGGGCGACGCCGCCCGCGTGCTGGTGTCGGCTTCGCAGGCGCGGGCCGAGCTGGGCGTCCCCCGGCGTCCGTCTGCGCAGGCGGAGGTGGACGCGCTCGGCCTGGCGACATCCGAACCGCCGATGCCGCTCGACGACGTGGTGGCGTTCGTGCGCCGGGCCCGGGGCACGCGCGGCCGGCCGTCGAGCGGCTGGGGCAGCCTGACGCCGACCGAGCTGGAGGTGGTGAAGCTGGCGGCCGAGGGCTGCACGAACCCGGAGATCGGCACCCGCCTGTTCATGAGCCGCGGCACGGTGAAGACGCACTTGGCGCACGTGTACGCGAAGCTGGGCATCGCGAACCGCACGGAGCTGGCCACGCTCGCGGCGGCCCGCCTGAGCTGAGTCAGTCCCAGTCGATGCCGAACACACCCGGGCCGAAGTCGAACGCCACCGCGTGGACGCCGTCCGCGCCGTCGAGCTTCAGGGGGCGCCGGGCGAGGGTGCCGTTCGCGCCGTTGCGGGAGTACTGCCAGCAGCGGCCCGGTGCGGTGCCCCTGGCGAACCGGACCTCCAGCAGGTACTCCCGCACCGGGCGGCGGAACTCGCGGTAGTGGGTGTTGCGGCACTCCGGGTACGGCGGCCCGCTGTTGGTCAGCGTGTACTCGATCAGGTGCGTCTCGCCCCGGTTGATCGGCTGGTCGAAGAGCAGTTCGGTGACGAGCAGGCCGTGGGACTCGTCCGTCTCGGCGCGCCCGATCCGGCAGTTGCGCACGGCGTGCAGTTCGGGGACGCCCGCCGCCGGGTCGTCCTGGGTGTAGACCAGCAGCCAGCGGTCCTGGCCGTCCGCGACGGCCTGGAACACCGCCCGCGCGGTCACCGCGCGCTGGCCGCCGTCCGCGGCGATCTCGCACAGGTCGTGCAGCCCGACCATCTTCAGCGGCTGCTGGCGGTCGAGGGCGTGCGGCGCGCCGACCTTCTCCAGCAGCGGCTGCAGCACCTCACGCGGGAACGACATCGGCTCGCCGCCGGCCTGGCGCTTCCCGGCGCCGCCGCGGGGCCGGGGCGGGGGCAGCAGCCCGAGCAGGGACCCGGCGGGGACGTCGAGGATCTCCTCGAGCGTGCGAACGGCCGAAAGCGAGCTCTGCCGCTCCGGCTGCCGCTTGCCCGACTGCCAATAGCTCAGCGCGGTGACGCTGACGACGACGCCGCGGGCCCGCAGCCGCGCCTGGATCCGGTCGAGCGACAGCCCGCTGGTGGCGATGGCCGCGCGCAGCCGGATGGCGAATTCGGTGCGGCCGCTCTCCTGGCCGTCACCCGCCGCGCTGTCCGCCATCGCTGAATTCCCGACCCGCCCCATGCCGTCCCCCGACGATCCCCGACACGGAGCACGTTAGCAGTTTTCCGCGTGGTCTCCGCGCCCCTCTTCGGTCGTGCCGCCGGGACGCCCACTCGGGCGAACGGGCTAGTACTGGCAACTGTGAACCATTGCCCCGGCCTGGGCCGACGCGCTTGTATGACTTGCCTGCGCCGGTGGCACCGCCTCCCCCTCACGGCCCACCCGGGCGCAGGTGCGACCGGCCGCGTGAGCGGTTCCGGCTCCGGTTCACCCGGCCGAGTTGTGCGACCGGCCGGTGTGGCCGCGCGATGACCGGTGGCCCGGCGACGCCCCCAGCGCCGGGCCACCGGTCTTGTTACCACCGGGTAGCATCCGGGCATGGTTCTCCGGCAGAACATCCTGATCACCAGCGCCAGCAGCGGGCTGGGCGAGGGCATGGCCCGCCAGTTCGCGGCGAAGGGGCGCAACCTGGCGCTGTGCGCGCGGCGCACCGAGCGGCTCGAGAAGCTGGCCGCCGAACTGACCGCGGCGCACCCCGGGATCCAGGTCGTCACGCGCACCCTCGACGTCACCGACCACGACCGCGTGTTCGCCGTCTTCGCGGAGTTCCGCGACGAGCTCGGGTCCCTCGACCGGGTGATTGTGAACGCCGGGCTCGGGAAGGGGCAGCGGGTCGGCACGGGCCGGTTCGACGCCAACCGCCAGACCCTCGAGGTCAACTTCGTCGCGGCGGCCGCCCAGATCGAGGCCGCCGCCGGCATCTTCCGCGAGCAGGGCGCCGGCCACCTCGCCGTCATCTCCTCGTTCAGCGCGCTGCGCCCGTTCCCGGGCAAGCTCACCGCGTACGCCGCTTCGAAGGCCGGGATCTCGGCGTTCGTCGACGGCACCCGGATCGAGCTGAAGCGCCAGGGCATCGCCGTCACCGACGTCCGGCCCGGCTACATCGAGTCGGAGATGAACGACCGGATCGGCCGGAACCCCGTGCTGGCCAAGGCCGAAACCGGAGCCAGGGCGCTGGCCAAGGCGATCGAGGCCGAACCGCGCCGCGCCTACGTCCCGGCGTGGCCGTGGGTGCCGCTGAGCGTCGTCATGCGCGTGGTGCCGGCGGCGCTGCTGCGGAAGTTCGCGTGAACGCCCCGGTCGAGGTCCGCGCGGAGGACGCCTTCGACGCCGCCGCGGTGCACGCCTGGCTGAGCGCGAAGGTCGAGGGCCTCGGGGACGAGCCGCCGCACGTCCGGCAGTTCCCCGGCGGCGCGTCCAACCTGACGTACCTGCTGGCCTACCCGGACCGTGAGCTGATCCTGCGCCGCCCGCCGGCCGGGCACAAAGCGGCGTCGGCGCACGACATGCGGCGCGAGTACCGCGTCCAGCACGCGCTGAAGCCGGTGTTCCCGTACGTGCCGCGGATGGTGGCGTTCGGCGACGATCCGGCCGTGCTCGGCGGCGACTTCTACGTCATGGAGAAGCTGGACGGCCTGATCCTGCGCGGCGACCTGCCGCCGGGGATGACGCTGACGCCGGAGCAGGCGCGCGAGCTGTCCGGCAAGGTCGTCGACCGGCTGGTGGACCTGCACGCCGTCGACGTCGGGAAGGCCGGGCTCGCCGACCTCGGCAAGGGCGCCGGGTACGTCGAGCGGCAGATCCGCGGCTGGTCGGAGCGGTACGTCGCGGCGCGCACGGACAACGTCGGCGACTTCGCCGAAGTCCGTGCGTGGCTGGCGGCGAACCAGCCCGGCGAGGTCAAGATCTGCCTGATCCACAACGACTACCGGCTCGACAACCTGGTGCTCGACGGCCCTTCGGCGTTGACCATCACCGGCGTCCTCGACTGGGAGATGGCCACGCTCGGCGACCCGCTGATGGAGCTGGGCAGCATGCTCGCCTACTGGGTCCAGGCCGGCGACGACGACGTCATGCACGCGAGCCGCCGCCAGCCGACCCACCTGCCCGGGATGTTCACCCGCGAGGAGTTCGTCGCGCGTTACGCGGAGAAGACCGGGCTTTCGATCGGCGACTGGCGGTTCTACGAGGTCTACGGCTTGTTCCGGCTCGCCGCCGTGCTGCAGCAGCTGTACCGCCGTTATCGTGACGGCGCCACGCGCAACCCGGCGTTCAAGGACTTCTGGCAGTTCGTCGGGTACCTGGACTGGCGCTGCCGCGAGATCATCGCGAAGGGGAGCGTGTAGTGGGCGCCATCTACCTGGTCCGGCACGGTCAGGCGTCCTTCGGCGCGGCCGACTACGACGCGCTGTCCCCGCGCGGCTTCGAGCAGTCCACTGTGGTCGGTGCGGAACTGCTGCGGCGCAACGTCTCCTTCAGCCAGGTCCGGTCCGGCTCGTTGGCCCGCCAGCGCGACACCGCGGCGACGGCGCTGAAAGTGCTCGGCAGCGACGTCCCGGTGGTCGAGGACCCGCGCTGGAACGAGTACGACCACGTCGACATCGCCCACCACCACGCCGGCGGGGCACCCCAGGAGGATTCGCGGGCCTACCAGGGCGTCCTGGACGCGGCACTGACGGCGTGGACGTCGGCCGGTGCCGACGGGCCGTGCGCCGAGACGTGGCCCGCGTTCCTCGCGCGGTGCCGAGACGCGCTTTCGGACCTGGTCGCGGCCCTGGGCAAGGGGGAACACGCGGTCGTGTTCACCTCCGGCGGGGTGATCGCGACGATCTGCGGCCTGCTCGTGGGGACCCCCGAAACCGGGCTGCTCAAGCTCAACCGCGTCACGGTCAACGGCGGGATCACCAAGCTGGTGTCCGGGCGCGGCGGCGTCACGCTGCTGTCGTTCAACGAGCACCCGCACTTCGAGGCGGACACGGCCGCATTGCTCACCTACCGGTAGGAGACGCTCGATGGAGTTCGGCGAGGTCACGCTGTACCCGGTGAACGGCCACGGCCCGGAGGACGTCGTCGTCGACGGCGAGGGCCGGATCTACACCGGCGTCGACGACGGCCGGATCCTGCGCCTGTCGCCCGACGGGCAGCACATCGACGTCATCGCCGACACGGGCGGCCGCCCGCTCGGGCTGGAGCTGCACGGCGAAGACGAGCTGCTGATCTGCGACGCGCGGGCCGGCCTGCTGGTGGTCCCGCTGGCGGGCGGCGCGGTTTCGACCTTGGCCACGTCCGCGCTGGGCCGGGACTTCGTGTTCTGCAACAACGCGGCGGTGGCGTCCGACGGGACGATCTACTTCACGGATTCGTCCCGCCGCTTCGGCATCGACAACTGGCGCGACGACCTGATCGAGCAGACGGCAGGCGGCCGGCTGCTGCGCCGGTCCCCGGACGGCTCGATAGACCTGCTCGTGGACGGCCTCCGGTTCGCGAACGGCGTCGCACTGGCGCCGGACGAGTCGTTCGTGGCGGTGGCGGAAACCGGCGCGTTCGGCGTGTCCCGCGTCCGGCTTTCGGACGGTCACGTGGACCCGCTGGTCGAGAACCTGTGGGGCTTCCCGGACAACATCTCGACGGGCACGGACGGGCTGATCTGGATCACGCAGGCGTCGCCGCGCGTGGCGGCGCTCGACGTGGTCCGGCGGTTGCCGGCGGTCCTGCGGGCGGGCATCCGGCGGCTGCCGACGTCGTTGCAGCCCCGCCCGGGCCGTGAGGTGGGCGTCCTGGGTGTCGCGGCCGACGGCCGGGTGGTGCATTCGTTCCGCGGCGAGATCCCGGGCTTCCACATGCTGGTGGGCGTCCGCGAGTGGCGGGGGCGGTTGTATTTCGGCTCTTTGGAGGAGTCGGCGATCGCGGTGACGCCTACCATCGGATGATGCTGAGCAACGTCCGGATCGAAGCCCGCATCCCCACGCAGGACCTCGCCCGCGCCCGGCGCTGGTACGCGGAGAAGCTCGGGCTCGAGGCGGTCGAAGAACGCGAAGGCGGCCTGCGGTACGAAGGCGCATCGGGCGTCTTCTGCCTGTACGCCTCGGCGGGCGCGTCCGACGGTTCGTTCACGCAGGTCGCCTTCTACGTCGACGACCTCGAATCGACGGTCGCGGTGCTGCGCGAGCGCGGGGTGGTGTTCGAGGACTACGAAGGCATGCGGGGCGGGATCGTGGAGATCCGCGGCAACTACCCGAGCAAGGGCAGCGGCGAGCGGGCCGCGTGGTTCCGCGACAGCGAAGGAAACTTGATCGGGCTGGGCGAAGTGGTGCCCTGAGGCGCTACCAGGGGACGGGTTCGCCGTGCCGGTCCAGGAACCGCAGGCCGGGCCCGTTCTGGGCCTCGAGGACGTCGACGACCGCCGGAATGGTTTCCTCGGGGGCCAGGGGTGCGTCGGGTCCGCCGAGGCGCGTCCGGTTGTGGCCGGGGTCGATGAGCAGCTTGGTGTGGCCGTCGCCGTCGTAGCGGGTGGCGTAGCTGCGCATCAGCTGGTTGAGGGCGGCCTTGCTGGCTTTGTAGAGGTCGTAGCCGGATTCGGTGTTGCGCGTGATGCTGCCCTGTTCCGAGGACATGACGGCGACCGTGCCACCGGGGACGACGAGCTCGCGAAGGGCTTCGAGGGCGCGTAGCGGGCTCAACGCGTTGGTGATCATCACCTCGGTGAACATCGCGGTCGGGACCTCGCCGATCGGCAGGTTCCCGCGGTCGATGGCGGCGTTGACGAAGAGCAGGTCGAGCCGGCGGTCCCGGAGGCGCTCGCGCAGCGCGGCGAGCTGTCCGGGGTCGGTCATTTCCAGGGTTTCGACCGGGGGCCCGGCCGGGGAAGCGCCGTCACGGGTCGTGGCGATGACCTGCCAGCCGCGCCGCTCGAGTTCGTGGACGAGGACCAGCCCCAGCCCCAGCCCGCGGGAAGCGCCGATGACGAGAGCGGTGGGCACAGGAGCTCCTTTGTCTAGACGAGACGTCTCGTCTAGACAGTAGCAGGCTATCGTTCCGGCATGTCAGCCGCGAATCCCCCGAGGGCCCGCTCCGGCAACCGCCGCGACGAGGCCGCCCGCCTGGCGGTCCTCCACGCGGCGGACGACCTGCTCGCCGAGCACGGGTTCGGCGGGCTGACGGTCGAAGCGATCGCGCGCCAGGCCGGCGTCGCCAAGCAGACGATCTACCGCTGGTGGCCGTCGAAGGTCGAGATCCTGTTCGACACCCTGATCGAAGACAGCGACAAGGACCTGCCGGTACCGGATTCGCCTACGGCGGAAGGTATCCGCGGCTACCTGCACGCGTTCGCCCGCTTCGTGGCCGACGACCCGGCAGGCAAGGTCCTGCTCGCGCTCCTGGCTCAGGCTCAGCACGACGCCGCCACGGCCGCGAGTTTCCAGGAGCGTTACCTCGGCCCCCGCCGCGCGGAGGAACGCGAGCTGGTCGCGCGAGCCATCGAGGCGGGCGAGATCGCACCCCGGCTCGGCGTCGACGCGGTGCTGGACGCCCTGCTCGGCCCGATCGTCTACGGTGCGCTCACCGGCGTGGTGGTTTCCCGGGAAGTGGTGGACACGCTTTTCGAGGAGCTGCTCAGGCCCGGCCGCGCCGGCGCTTGAGGCGGGTGAGGACGAACCACGTGTGCCCGATCCCGACCGGAATCACGATCGCGGCCCAGAACACGAACTCGCCGGTGCTCGGCCGGCCGTACTTCACCGTCAGCCACCAGGCGAGGACGCCACCCAGCACGGCCACGAACAGGCAGGCCCACGCCCGGTGGCCGACCGCCCACGATTCGAGCTTGGACAACGGCTTTCCGTCCCGCACCATGGATTCGTCCCCTCAGCCGGTCGAGGGAAGAATGCCCGGATCGTCCGCCCGCAAAACCGGGACGGCTCAGCGGCCCGTCCAGCGCGGTTCCCGCCCCGCGGACCAAGCGGCGTAGAACTCCTTGTGGTCCTTCGCCGTCATCAGCAACGCCTGCGTGATCGCCTCGAGCTCGATCGCGCTGCCCAGGTCCATGTCCAGCTCGCGGGTCAGCAGCACCTTCGTCGTCGCGTACGCCAGTGCCGGGCCGTCCGCCAGCCGGCGCGCCAACGCCGCGGTCGCCTCGGGGAGTTCCGAGTCGGGAACCACCTGCGAAGCCAACCCGATCTCCGAAGCGCGCGCGGCCGAAACCTTGTCCCCGAGGATCAGCAGTTCCGTCGCGCGACCGAGGCCGACGAGCCGCGGCAGCAGGTACGCCGACCCCATGTCCGCCCCGGCCAGCCCGACCTTCGTGAACAGGAACGCGAACTTCGCCGACTCCGCCAGCAGCCGGAAGTCGCTCGCCAGCGCGATCACCGAACCCGCTCCGGCCGCCACGCCGTTGACCGCCGCGATCACCGGGAGCGGGCACTCGCGCAGGGCCTTCACCACCGCGCCCGTCATGCGGGTGAACTCCAGGAGCTCCGCCGTCTCGAACTTCTGCAGCTCGCCGATGATCTCCTCGACGTCGCCGCCCGAACAGAACCCGCGGCCCTGGCCGGTGATCACCAGCACCCGGACGTCCTCGTGCTGCGGGAGCTCGGTGATCAGGTCCCGCAGATCCGCGTAGACGTCGAAGGTCAGCGCGTTCAGCTTGTCCGGCCGGGTGAACGTCACCGTGGCCACCCCGTCGGACACCGTGAAGCCGAAGTGCTCCCACTCCTTCGTCAGCGGGGCAGTTGCGCGGAACGGGCTCATGACTGGATTCCTCCGCCGTCGAGTACGAGGGTCTGGCCGTTGATCGCGGCGGCCTCCGGGGCCGCCAGGAAGGACACCGCGAACGCCACCTCGGCCGGCTCCAGCAGCCGGCCGAGCGGGGACGCCGCCGCCAGCGCCGCTTCCGCGTCCGAAGAGGACCGTCCCGACCGCGAGACGATCCGCGCCACCGAGGTCGCCGTCATGTCGGTGCGGACGAACGCCGGGCACACCGCGTTCGCCGTGACGCCGGTCCCGGCCAGCTCCGCCGCCACCGCGCGCATGAAACCCACCGCCGCGTGCTTCGACGCCGTGTACCCGGCCGTGTAGCGGTAGCCGACGTGCGAGGCGGTCGACGCCACCGTGACGATCCGGCCGCGGTCGCGCGAGCGCATGCCGTCCAGCACCGCGCGCGTGCAGAGGAACGCGCCGGTCGCGTTCACCTCGAACTGCTCGCGCCAGTCGTCCAGCGAGGTCCGGGAAACCGGGGCGCTGGACGAGATCCCGGCGTTGTTCACCAGGACGTCGACCGGGCCGGCCGAGGAGAAGTACGCAGCCACGGCTTCCTCGTCGGTGACGTCGCAGTCCGCGCGGCCCGGCGCCAGCACGGTGTCACCCGCGGCGCGGAACCGGGCCGCGATCGCCGCGCCGATGCCGCGGGTGCCGCCGGTGACCACCACCAGGCGGCTCACGGGCGGGCCGCCAGGGCACGCCGGTCGAGCTTTCCGTTGGCCGTGCGGGGGAGTTCCGTCATGAAGACCACCTCGCGGGGGTACTTGTGCTTGGCCAGGTGGGCTTTCGCGTGGTCCTTCAGCTCGTCGGCGGAGACCGGGGCACCCGGCCGCAGCACGACGTACGCGCGGGGGACGACCAAGCCGTCGATCTCGTGGCCGACCACCGCGCAGTCGGTGACGTCCGGGTGGCCGAGCAGGCAGTCCTCGATCTCACCGGGCGCGACGAACACGCCGCCGACCTTGAGCAGCGCGTCGGCGCGGCCGTGGTGGCGGAAGTACCCGTCCGGTGCGCGGCTGAACAGGTCACCCGACGTCAGCGTGTCACCGTCGAACGTCCGTGCCGACTTCTCCGGATCGCCGTGGTACTCCAGGGCGATCGTCGGCCCGGTCACGCGCAGCGGCCCGATTTCCCCGTCCGGCAACGGGTTCCCGAGCTCGTCGACGACCTGGGCGGTGTAGCCGGGGACGGGGGTGCCGAGCGTGCCGATCCGGGCCGCACCCGGCCGGTTGGACAGGTAGATGTGGTACGCCTCGGACGAGCCGATCCCGTCCACCACCGGCACCCCGAAGGCCGCGTCCCACTTGCGGTGCAGCTCCGGCGGCAGCGCCTCGCCCGCCGACGTCGTCATGCGCAGGCAGCTCAGGTCCTGCTCCGCCGCGGCCGGGTGGGCGACCATCGCGCTCATCATCGTCGGCACGTTGACCAGCACGGTCGGCCGGTACCGGGCGATCAGCCCGAACATCAGGTCCGCCGTGCTGCGTTCCCCGAAGGCGATGCCGGCCGCGCCGACACCGAACGGGAACAGCGCCACCAGGTCGCGCGCGTAGCCGAAGAACAGCTTCGGCACGGCCAGGACAGTGTCGTCCTCCCGCAGGCCGAGCACCTCGACGGCGTACCGCTCGAAGCTCTCCTTCGGACTGCGCAGCGGGTGCACGCACGCCTTGGGCGCACCCGTGCTGCCCGTGGTGAACTTCCAGATGCCGACGTCGTCCACGGTGGTCGGCGCGGCTTCCAAGGCCTCGGACGCCGCGTCGACCAGCGTCCGAAAGGGACGTTCACCGGGGCGCAGATCGGCTTCGGGAACGCCCGTGACGAGCAACCCGGTGGCGCCCGCCGCTCGCAGCGCGGGCAGCGTGACGGCGTCCGCGAGCACCACCACGGCTTCGGTGTAGCCGAGGTAGTAGGCGTAGTCCTTGGGCTGCAGGAACGGGTAGACCTCGGCGGTGACCGCGCCGATCTTCTGCGCGCCGTACCAGGCCGCGACGAACTCGTCGCCGTCGCTCAGCGCCAGCAGCACCCGCTGTCCTTTTCGGACACCGGCGTCGAGCAGGACGTTGCCGACGCGGTTCGCCATCGCCGCGAGCGACGCGTAGCTGACCGTCCGGTCCCCGACGTACAGGGCGGTCCGGTCGCCCCGGCCTTCGGCGACGTGCCGGTCGAGGAAGTGCGTGGCGAGGTTGAACGGCTCACTCACGGGCCAGCTCCCGGATCGCTTCCACCAGCAGGTCGGTCAACGTCGAGAAGGTCTCCGAGCCTTCTTCGGCGGTCGCTTCCGCGGGCCGGCCGCAGTACGCCCCGGTCATGCCCATCGCGAGGAAGCCGCCGTCTTCGGGGGCGGCGGCCAGGCTCACCGGCACGTGCGGCAGCTCTCGCATGACGGCCTGGTCGACCAGCTCGGGCCGGTCGGCGAGCACCAGCGACGTCTCGTACCGCCCGGCGTGGCACTCGCCGGACCGGAACTCCTCGGTCAGCCGCTCCGCGTGCCGCCGCCGGACCAGGTCGAGCAGGGCGACGCGCCCGTCGTAGGCGAAGTTCAGCGTCTCCACGGCTCGCCGCAGGGTGACCAGGTGCGCGGGCTCGAAGTGGTTGTTGACCAGCAGGATCCGCTTCAAGCGCTGGCCGATCAACGCGGACCCGATGTCGACGAGCAGCGAGTGCAGGGTCTCCTCGCCGATGTGCACGCCACCGGCGAACCCGGCCGCGAACCGCGTGACGCCGTAGGGCACCTCAGGCAGGACCAGGACGTGGACGTCGTCGTCCGCGGCCAGCCGCTCGGCCGCGCGCTCGCACATCCCGCGGGAGATCAGCGGGTCGGTGCCCAGCGGCGCGTGCGGGCCGTGCGGCTCGATCGCGCCCACCGGCAGCAGCAGCACGGGAACGCGTGAGCCGTCCGCCAGCGCGGCCACCTGCGGCGAGCTGAGGTCCGCGAAGTACGTCACGCAAATCAAGCTACACCGCAGCGGCCTGAGGTGTATAGAGTTGCGCCCATGCCCACCGATGCCTTCGAAGCCGGCCCTCAGGAGCTGGTCATGACGTTGCTGGGCAGCTACGTGCACCCGCGCGAAACCCGCCGGGTGTGGTCGGGCGGCCTGGTCGCGGTGCTCGCCGAGCTGGGCTTCTCCGACGGCGCGGCCCGGATCGCACTCACCCGCCTGGTGCGCCGCGGCCTGCTGCAGCGCCACCGCGAAGGCCGCACCGTGCACTACTCGCTGACCCGGCGCACCGTCGCGCTGCTCGCCGACGGCGACCACCGGATCTTCTCCCTCGGCCGCCGCGAGCGCGCCGCCGGCGAGTGGACCGTGCTGTGGCAGAGCATCCCCGAGAGCCGGCGCCAGGCCAGGGAACGCCTGGTCCGGCGGCTGCGGTTCCTCGGGTTCGGGCCCTACTCCGACGGCACCTGGATCGCCCCGCACGACCGCGAGGCCGAGGTCGTCGCCCTGCTCGGCGAGCTCGACGTCACCGAGCACGCCGGGCTGCTGCTCGGCCGCCCGTCGGCCGCACTGGACGTCCGCCGGTTCGCCGGCCGGGCCTGGGACCTCGACGACCTGGCCGCGCGGTACGCCGCGTTCGTCGGCCAGTTCGGCGGGTACGCGGGCCGGGAGCCGCCGGACGCCGAGGCGTTCGAGGTGCGCACCCGCCTGGTGCACACCTTCCGCATGTTCCCGTCGCTCGACCCGGAACTGCCCGCCGGCCTGGTGCCCGCGCCGGACTGCCGGGCGGCGGCGGTCGAACTGTTCCACGATCTGTACACCGCGCTCGCGAAACCCGCGCAGCGCCACTTCGACGAGGTGACCAAAGGATGACTGAACCCAGCCAAGCCACTCAGGAAGCCCTGAGCTACACCTCGTACCTCGGGCTGGACGACGTGCTGAACGCGCAGCGCCTGCGGTCCGACGAGCACGACGAGCTGCTGTTCATCGTGATCCACCAGGTGTACGAACTGTGGTTCAAGCAGATCCTGCACGAAGCCGAGTTCCTCCAGCGGAACCTCGAAAAGGGCAACACCGCGCACTCCATCCGCACGCTGCGCCGGATCCTCACCATCCTCAAGGTCGCGGTTGCGCAGATCGACGTGCTGGAAACCATGACGCCGAGCCAGTTCACCAGTTTCCGCGCCCGTTTGGACGCTTCGAGCGGCTTCCAATCGGCCCAGTTCCGCGAGCTGGAAGCGGTGCTGGGGCGGCGTGACGAGCGCGTGTTCGCGCACTACCCCGAGGACGGCGAGCAGCGGAAACGCATTGCCGACGCGATGGCGCGCCGGTCGTTGTTCGACTCTTTTCTCGCGTACCTCAAGGTTTCTGGCTACGCGGTCGAGTGTGACCGAGACGTCACTCGACCGGTGGAGCCGTCCCCGGCCCTGCAGGCGATATTGCTGGACGTGTACAGCGACGACGGGGGACCCTCGGTCGTCGCGGAGTGTCTGGTCGATCTCGACGAAGGGATGCAGGAGTGGCGCTACCGGCACGTGAAGATGGTCGAACGCACCATCGGCGACAAGACCGGGACGGGAGGATCATCCGGCGCGACTTACCTGCGTACCACGCTTTTCCAGCCGATGTTCCCGGATCTCTGGGCCGTACGGAGCCGACTGTGACCACTTTGGACGACCTGCGCGCGGACGGCAACAGCCTCGCCGCGCACTACACCCGGTTCGCGGTGGCCGACCGCCTCCTGCTCTCCGGGCACTCGCACCAGGCCTGGCCGGACGTTGCCGAAGAAGGACTCCTCGAGTCCTTCGCCGACGCCGCCCGTGACGTCGACGGCAAGTGGGAGCGCGCCTTCGCGAAGGCGGACGAGCTGCGTGCGGGCTTCCGCCTGCTGCTCGGCGACCCGCACGGCGAGTACGCGCTCGGCGCGAGCACGCACGACCTGGTGCTGCGCTTCCTGTCGGCGATGGAGCTGCCGCGACGGCCGCGCCTGGTCACCACCGACGGCGAGTTCCACACCCTCCGCCGTCAGCTCGCCCGCCTCGAGGAGGAGGGCGTCGAGATCGTGCGGGTGCCGCTCGAGCCGGTGACGACGCTCGCCGAGCGCGTCGCGGGCGAGGTGAACGACGACACCGCGGCCGTGCTCGTGTCCGCGGTGCTCTTCGAGACCTCGAGGCTGGTCCCCGGGCTGGCGCACCTGGCCGACGTCTGCCGCGGCCGCTCGATCGAGCTGGTCGTGGACGCCTACCACGCGCTCGGCGTCGTGTCGTTCGCGCTGCACGACCTCGGGCTCACCAACGCCTGGGTGCTCGGCGGCGGCTACAAGTACCTGCAGCTCGGCGAGGGCAACTGCTTCCTGCGGCTGCCCGCCCACGCCCAGGAGCTGCGGCCGGTGATCACCGGCTGGTACGCCGAGTTCGGCGCGCTCGCCGACGAGCGCCACCCCGGCCAGGTGCCCTACGCCATCGGCGGCGACCGGTTCGCCGGCGCCACGTACGACCCGGCGAGCCACTACCGCGGCGTCCGGGTCCAGCGGTTCTTCGCCGAGCAGGGGCTCACCCCCGAGTTCCTCCGCCAGGTGTCGCAGCACCAGGTCGGCCTGCTCGCGTCGGTGTTCGACTCGCTCGGGCTGCCCGAAGACGTCGTCACGCGCGACCGGGAGACGCCGTTGGAGCGGATCGGCGGGTTCCTCTCGCTGCGCTGCGCCGACGCCGCCGGGCTGCAGGCGGCGCTGGCCACCGAGGGCGTCCGCACCGACAGCCGGGGGCAGTACCTGCGCTTCGGTCCCGCGCCGTACCTCTCGGACACGCAACTGGAGACGGCGATGCGCACCCTCGGCAAGGTGATCACCGGCTGACTACCGGTCCGTATCGCGGGACCGGCACTGGTCCGGCGATCACCGGGGATCTAGGTTGGTGCCGGGCACCCACGGGCGGACGACCTCCGCGCGCCGGGTTCCCGCCAACCCGTGAAGCGCGTCCCGGCCACGAACCGGGCGCGGGAGACAAAGGAGTCACCACCGTGACCGAAGGAGTGTTCGCCCGGGGCACCGGGCACGAACAGGTCGTGTACTGCCACGACCAGGCCAGTGGCCTCAAGGCCATCATCGGCATCTACTCCACCGCGCTCGGCCCCGCACTGGGCGGGACGCGCTTCCACCCCTACGCCACCGAATCCGACGCGCTCGGCGACGTCCTCGCGCTGTCCAAGGGCATGGCGTACAAGAACGCACTGGCCGGGCTCGACCTCGGCGGCGGCAAGGCCGTCATCATCGGCGACCCGAAGACGCTCAAGTCCGAAGCGCTGCTGCGCGCGTACGGGCGCTTCGTGCAGTCCCTCGGCGGCCGCTACATCACGGCGTGCGACGTGGGCACGTACGTGCAGGACATGGACGTGGTGGCCCGCGAATGCCAGTACGTCACCGGCCGCTCGCCGGAGGACGGCGGCGCCGGCGACTCGTCCGTGCTCACCGCGTTCGGCGTCTTCCAGGGCATGCGGGCTTCGGCCGAGCACGTCTGGGGCAGCCCGGACCTGGCCGGCAAGCGCGTCGGCGTGGCCGGCGTCGGCAAGGTGGGCCACATCCTCGTCGGCCACCTCGTGGAGGCCGGCGCGCAGGTGACGATCACCGACGTCCACGCCCCCGCCGTCGAGCGGACCCGCTCGATCCACGCGAGCGTGCAGGTGGTGTCCGATGTGGACACCCTGCTGCGCACCGAGCTGGACGTCTTCGCGCCGTGTGCTTTGGGTGGCGTCCTGAACGACGAGACCGTGCCGGTGCTCGGCGCCCGGATCGTCTGCGGCGCGGCCAACAACCAGCTCGCCCACGCGGGCATCGACAAGCAGCTGGCCGACCGCGGCGTCCTGTACGCCCCGGACTACCTGGTGAACGCGGGCGGCGTGATCCAGGTCGACGACGAGCGCCACGGCTTCGACTTCGAGCGCGCCAAGCGCAAGACCACGGCCATCTACGACACGACGAAGGCGGTGTTCGCCCTGGCCGAGGCCGACGGCGTGCCGCCGGCGACGGCGGCCGACCGGCTCGCCGAGCGGCGGATGGCGGAGGTCGGCCGGCTGCGGTCCATCATGACCGGGTGAGTCTTTCCGCGTTCTTCGAAGCGGTGGGCGTGCTGGGCTTCCTGCACGCCCGCCGGCTCGGTTCTCCCGGCGAATCCGGCCTGGACGCGGATTCGCCGGTGGTACTGGCGTCCGTGGTGAAGGTGCCCCTGGCTTTCGAGTTCGCGCGCCAGGTGGCCGCCGGGCAGCTCGACCCCACCGACCGGGTGCGGGCGTCCGCCGCGGACCGCCTCGGCGGGACCGGTTCGGCGGGCTTCGCCGACGACGCCGAATACAGCCTGCGAGACGCGGCGCTGCTGGCCCTTTCGGTGTCCGACAACACGGCCGCGGACCTGCTGTTCGACCGTGTCGGCGTGGACAACGTCCGGTCACTGCTGACCGAGCTGGGCTTGACCCGCACCACGGTGATCGGCGCGCCGCGGGACGTGCTGCGCACGATCATCGAAGACACTTCGGCGGGTCGCCCGTTGCGGGCGCTGGATCCACTGCGGACTTCCGCGAGCACGCCCCGCGAGATGACGGCGTTGCTGTCGGCGATCTGGGCCGCGGACGCGGGTGCTCCGGTTCGCGAGTGGATGTCCGCGCAGGTCAGCTGGCACCGGTTGACGGCGGGGTTCCCGCCGGAGGTGGCGGTGGCGGGCAAGACGGGCACGATGCCGGGGATCCGCAACGAAATCGGCGTCGCGACCTATCCGGACGGCACCGCCTACGCGGTCGCGGTGTTCACGACCGGCGGGGCCGAGACGCTGCGGCGCCCGGACATCGACCGCGCGATCGGCGCGGCCGCGCGGGCGGCGGTCGATCAGCTGCGCTCGTAGAACACGTCCCACGGCCGGGGACCCGGCGAAGGGGGCACGATCCGCGACACGCCGTCGTCTTCGAGGACCCGGGCCGCGATTGTCCCCAGCGTCGCCGCTTGCGGGTGCGGGCTGGCCGAGGGCCAGGCAAAGGCCATCCGGGCCCGCAGCACTTCGCCTTCGAGCGGCCGCCACACCACCCGCGGTTCCTTGCGGGCGCCGGGTTCGAACGCCACGCCGTGCCCGGCCAGGACCAGCCCGAGCACGAACTCGGGATTGCGGGCGTGCCGGATCGCCGCCGGGCGGAAGCCGTGGTCCCAGCAGGTGCGCAGGAGGGCGTCGTAACTGCCCGGCGCGGCGGCGCGCGGAGCGTGGACCAGGCCTTCGCCGGCCAGGTCGGCGAGGGTGAGCTCGGCGCGGCGCGCGAGCGGGGAATCGCGGGGGAGCACCACGCCCAGCGGGGTGTCGACGACCGGGCCGAGGTCGAGCCCGACCACGTCGACCGGCAGGTGCAGGAGGCCGGCGTCGAGTTCGCGGTCGGCGAGCAGCCGGGCCTGCTCGGCCGTGGTGAGCTCCTGCAGGTCCAGCCGCACGGCCGGGCACGCGGCGGCGAACTTCGTCAGGATCGCGGCCAGCACCCGGCCGGGCAGTTCCGGAGGCACGCCGGCACGCAGGCTGTCCAGCTCCCCGCGTTCGGCCTTCGCCACGAGGGTCGTCATGCGGTCCCAGCGGGAGAGCAGACCGCGAGCTTCCGCGCGCAGCACTTCGCCCGCCTCGGTGAGCGTGACGCGGCGGCCGCGCTCGAACAGCTTCGCGCCCAGCTCGGCTTCGAGCCGTTTGACGCGCTGGCTCAACGGCGGCTGCGCGATCCCGAGCCGTTCGGCGGCCCGGCCGAAGTGCAGTTCGTCGGCGACGACGAGGAAGTAGCGCAGCGAACGGAGGTGGTCCACGCTGCGACGATAGCCGTTCACCTATCGGTATGCAGTCGTCTCGATCTTGGACAGCACGGTGCCGGTCGTGGTCGGGTGTCCGGTATGGACAAGGGATTGAGCAGGCGCGGGCTGTTCGGCGCGGGCGCGGCGGCGGCCGCGATCCTGGCGGGTGCCCCGCCGGCGGTGGCGGCGGCGGGCGGTTCGGGAATGCTGCTGCGCTGGTGGGGGAACAACGGCTGGGAGATCCGCATCGGCCCGAAGACGGTCCTCATCGACCCGTGGCTGACGCGCTTCAAGACGGGAACGTACACACCGGCGGGCGCGGATCCGCGGACGCCGCTTTCGGTGAACCGCGCGTTGATCGACGGCTACCTCGACCGCGGGTTCCTCCGGGCGGACCACATCCTGGTGACCCACGGCCACTACGACCACCTGACGGACGTCCCGTACCTGGCCGAACGCACCGGGGCGACGGTCATCGGCACCGAGACCCATTTGAGTCTCATGGCGGCGATGGGTGCCCCGGAGGACCAGCTGGCGATCGCGACGGGCGGCGAGGACCTGACGTTCGACGGGTACTCGATCCGGGTGCTGCGTTCCCTGCATTCGGCGACGGGCAGCCGCGCCCAGGTGGCGTTCCCGGGCACCCGGCCGCTGTCCCGCCGCGACCGCCCTCGCGTGATCTCGGACCTGCTGGAGGGCGGCACGCTGGCGTATGTGGTGTCCGGTGGCGGAGCGAGCGTGCTGGACTTCGGGGGTTCGAACTACGTCGAGTCCGAGCTGGCCGGCCTCCGGCCGGACGTGGTGCTGCTGCCGCCGGGCGGGGCGAAGGTGCGGGAGTACGTCCCGCGCCTGCTGCGGACTTTGGGCGGCCCCCGATGGGTGGCGGCAACGCACTGGGACGACTTCGACCTGCCGCTGGGCCAGGCGCACGACCCCAACGGCGGCTTGGAAACCCTGCGGAAGGCGGTGGCGGCGGCGAGTCCCGGAAGCGAGTTCGTGGTGCTGGACCACCTCGGGGAATTCACCCCCTGAAAGCGCGAAGGGCCCCCACCGCTCGCGGTGGGGGCCTTCGGCTCAGCCGCTCTTGCGGCGGAACGTCCGCTTGTTCGCCGCCGGGCCGTGGGCGTGCTGGTTCTTGCCGCCCGCGTTCTCGTGCGACGCTCCCGTTCGCGCGTGGGCCTGCTTGCGCTCCAGTGCTTCGCGGAACTTGCGCTTGACGTCGTCCTCCTCGCCGCTGGGCGACGGGTCCGGCTCACTCATGCTTACCTCCGAAAATGACGACGTGTGACCGCCCCAGCCTGGCATCACTCAAACTGCTTGGCGAGTCGATTTGGTCACGTCGTCAGCGTTGGGGGGACGGTACGCCGCCGAACTGGACCGACTTGCGGGTCAGGGGGCGGCCGCAGTGGTCGCACAGCAGTATCGGGCGCAGCCGCTCGCCGCACTCGACGTGGTGCAACGTGATGTCCGGCTCCTGGCCCGTCACCTCGAACCCGCGCGACCACTCCGCGATGAACGCCAGCGCCGGGAAGAACGCCAGGCCCTTCGCCGTCAAGCGGTAGTCGCGGGCGTCGGTGCGGGTCTTCGCCGCGCCGGTGCGCAGGACGCCGACCTCGACCAGCTTGCTCAACCGGCCCGACAGCACGCTCGGCCCGATGCCCAGCTCGCGCTCGAACTCCGAAAAGTGCCGGCAGCCGAGCAGCGCCGACACCAGCAACCCGGTCGACCACCGGTCGCCGAGCAGCTCCATCGTGTCCGGGAAGAACATCAGCGGGTCGCCGGCCAGGGACTCGGCGTCCTTGCGGCGGAAGCGCTTGGACGCCGTCGCCGCCGCGACGCCGGTGCTGTCCAGCCGTTCCGCGCGGACGTCGCGCGCGTCGACCCGGCGGCCGCAGGCGGCGCAGCCGAGGGGTGCTGATGTAGCCAGCTCGCAGTCGAGGTGGATCAGCGTCGGCAGCACTTCGCGCCGGCCTTCGACCCACTCGCGCTCCCACGCCCAGATCGAGATCAGCAGCGGCCACAGCTCGAGGCCGCGCTCGGTCAGCCGGTATTCGTGCCGCGTCCGCCGCGCGTCCCGGTACGGCACCCGGATGAGCATGCCCGCGTCCACCATGTCCCGCAGCCGTCCCGCCAACGCCGTCGGCGAAATGCCCAGCCGCAGGCGCAGCTCTTCGTACCGGCGGAAGCGCAGGAACAGGCTCTGCAGGATCAGCAGCGTCCACTGGTCGCCGACCAGTTCGAGCGCCCGGCGCAGCGGATCCCCCGCCGGCCGGACGCGGTGTGCAGACGCTTCGGTCACCACTTCCCCCTCGTTACACGACGACCTCAGGGTACACCTGGCTACACCAGAAGAAGCCTATTGACACCTGGGTACACAAATCATAGTCTCTTCTCCATCAGCCCGCGCAGCCAGGGAGCAGCCCGATGACCAGCACCTCCGAACAGCCGCTGATGGTGGCCCGGACGGCGGACACCGGCGAGGACAACCCCTACCTGCTCGGCGTCTACGCTCCCGTCGGCACCGAGATCGACGCCGAAGACCTGCAGGTCATCGGCGAGATCCCGAGGGACCTCAACGGCGTCTACCTGCGCAACGGCCCGAACCCGCGGTTCGCCCCGGAAGGCCGCTACCACTGGTTCGACGGCGACGGCATGATCCACGCGGTCCACCTGGAGAACGGCAAGGCCCGCTACCGCAACCGCTGGATCCGCACCAAGGCCTTCGAAGCCGAGTCCGCCGCCGGCAAGGCGCTCTGGACCGGCGTCATGGAGAACCCGAAGGACAACCCCTTCGGCAATTCCCACGGCCTCGGGCTCAAGGACAACGCCAACACCGACGTCGTCTTCCACCGGGGCCGGATCCTCGCCACCTGGTACCTGTGCGGCTCGCCGTACGCGGTCGACCCGCTTTCGCTGGAGACCCTCGGCGCCGAAGACTTCCTCGGCACGCTGGCCGGCGACATGATGGCCCACCCGAAGGTCGACGAGGCCACCGGCGAGCTGTTCTGGTTCGACTACGGGCCGCGCCCGCCGTACCTGCGCTACGGCGTGATCAGCGCGGACGGCACTGTCGTGACCACCACCGACGTCGAGCTGCCGGGCCCGCGCCTGCCGCACGACATGGCCATCACCGAGCACTACGCGGTGCTGATGGACCTGCCGCTGGTCCAGGACCTGGCGGCGGCGAAGCAGGGGCGGCACAAGCTGCACTTCGACCGCTCGATGCCGAGCCGCTTCGGCGTCCTGCCACGCTACGGAGACGGTAGCCAGGTCCGGTGGTTCGAAGCTAGCCCGTGCTACATCTACCACGTCGTCAACGCCTGGGAGCAGGGCGACGAGGTCGTCCTCGACGTCTGCCGCGTGCAACGCCCGCAGCCGCGCGCCGACGCGCACACGCCGCTCGCGAAGATGCTGTCCTACCTGCGGCTGGACGCCCAGCTGCACCGCTACCGCTTCGACCTGCGGACCGGCGCGTGCCGCGAAAGCGCGCTCGACGACGACAACACCGAGTTCCCGACCGTCGACGCCCGCGGCGTCGGACGGCGGAACCGGTACTCCTACGCGGTGCACATCTCGCCCGAGTCGACGCTGAAGTTCGACGGGCTGGTGCGCCACGACAATCTTGCCGGTACGAAGACCGAATACCGGTTCGGTCCCGGCCGGTGGGGCAGTGAGGCTCCGTTCGCACCCCGCGAAGGAGCACCCGTCGATTCGGCGGACGGGTATCTGGTGACGTTCGTGCAGGACGAGCGCGAGGGACGCTCGGAACTGGACATCTTCGACGCCGCCGACCTCGCTGCCGGACCCGTGGCCAGGGTCCTGCTTCCCCAGCGTGTCCCGCTCGGTTTTCACGCGACCTGGGTCCGGGCGGACCAGCTGGACAACCTCCGCTCATGAGATGCCATCGAGAGGGTCGTGCCCGGGACTTCCGGACACGGGGATGGTGGAGTGCGGGGACGATCGACCAGCTCGTGAAGGAGCGGGTCAGTGCCGACCCGGAGGGTCTCGCGCTGGTCGATCCACCGAACACCACCGCACTGGTCGGACGCGATCCGGTGCGGTGGACCTGGAACCGGCTCGACGAACGCGTCGACGTCCTGGCCGCGTTCCTGCTCGCCAGAGGGGTGCGAGCAGGTGACGTAGTGGCTGTGCAGCTGCCGAACTGCTCGGCCCTGGTCCAGGCGTTCCTCGCGATCGTGCGGATCGGCGCGGTCGTCACCCCGTTCCCGGTGTCCTACCGGGAGCACGAGATGGTTCCGATGTGCCGGCGCACCGGGGCGGTCGGGGTGATCACGGCATCCAGATACGGCGAGCACCCGCTCGCCGGGGCGGCCCTTGGGCTAATCGGCGCTTCGGCGCTGTCGGTCCGGTTCGTCGTCGCCAGAGGGGACGACGAACCGGCCGGCGCCCTGGCCTGGCCCGAAGCTCCCCTGTCCGAAGCGGACAAATCCGCTTTGGACTCGCACCTGACCGAAGCCGACGTGAACGACTGCGTCACGATCTGCTGGACGTCCGGCACCGAAGCCGAGCCGAAGGCCGTGCCGCGCTGCCACGGAGATTGGCTGGCGACCGCCGCCGGCTGCGTCCAGGCCGCCGGGATGACCCGCGACGACGTCCTGCTCTCGCCGTTCCCGATGACGAACATGGCCGGCATCGGCGGCATGTTCCTGCCGTGGCTGCTGACCGGCGCCGTGTTCGTCCCGCACCACCCGTTCGACCTGCCGGTGTTCCTGGGGCAGCTCGCGGCCGAGCGCGTGACCTACACCCTCGCGCCGCCGGCGTTGCTGACCATGCTGCTGCACAACGAGAAGATCCTGTCCGGAGTGGACATTTCGGCCCTGCGGAAGATCGGGTCCGGCTCGGCGCCGCTCTCGCCGTGGCTGGTGCGCACCTGGGCCGAACGGTACGGCATCGACATCATCAACTTCTTCGGCTCGAACGAGGGCACCGCGTTGCTGTCCGGTCCGGTGGACATCCCGGACCCGGACCAGCGCGCGACCTACTTCCCGAACTACGCCTCCGCCGCCACTTGGTCGACCCCGGTGGCCGGGTGGACGTCGGTGCGGCTGCACGACCCGGTCACCGGCGAGCACGTGACCGGACCCGGGCGGCCCGGCGAGCTGCACATCGCCGGGCCGACGGTGTTCGCCGGGTACCTCACTTCGATCGAGGAGCCCCTCGACACGTCGTCCTTCGACGAAGACGGGCACTTCCGCACCGGCGACGTCTTCGAGATCGACGGCGAGCACGGAGAATTCCTGCGGTACGTCGACCGGATGAAGGACCTGGTGATCCGCGGCGGCATGAACATTTCGCCCGCCGAGGTCGAGGGCCTGCTGGCGGGGCACCCGGACGTCGCCGACGTCGGGGTGGTCGGCGTGCCCGACGACGTCATGGGGGAACGGGTGTGCGCGGTCGTCGTGCCCGGCGAACGGAAGCCGACACTGGACGAGCTGGTCGCGTACCTGAGGGAGAAGAAGGTGGCCGCGTTCAAGTTGCCGGAACGGCTCGAATACGCGGACGCCTTGCCGCGCAACCCGGTCGGGAAGATCCTGAAGCGGCGGCTGCGGGAAAGTCTGGAGTGAGGCCATGACGGTGTTCGTGCTGGGCGGGGCGCAGACCGACTTCGCGCGCAACTACGCGAAGGAGGGCTGCGGCATCCTCGAGATGTTCGCCGAGGTGGTGCCCGCCGCCCTGGCGGACGCTGGAGTGAGCGCGAACGACGTCGAGGTCGCCCACGTCGGGAACCTCGCCGCGGAGCTGTTCACCGGCCAGGCCCAGCTGGGCGGCGTGCTGGTCGCCGCGGTGCCGGAGCTCGACGGCGTGCCCAGCACCCGGCACGAAGCCGCGTGCGCGTCCGGCAGCACGGCCGTGCTCGCCGCGTGTGCGGACCTCGAAGCGGGCCGCTACGACTTGGCGCTGGTCGTCGGGGCCGAGCTGATGCGCAACACCGACGGGCAGCGGGCCGCCGAGCACCTCGGGTCCGCCGCGTGGGCCGGTCACGAAGCCGTCTCCGCGAAGTTTGCCTGGCCGGCGCTGTTCGCCGAGGTCGCCGACGCCTACGACGCGCGCTATGGCCTCGATCCCGGGCACCTCGGGCTGTTCGCCGAGCACGCTTTCGCCCGGGCGGCGCGCAATCCGCTGGCGCAGGCCCGCGACTGGCGGTTCCCGGACGGCGCGTTCGGATCCGACGACGTCCTGAACCCGGTCATCGAGGGCCGCCTGCGCAAGCAGGACTGCGGCCGGATCACCGACGGCGCCGCGGCGGTCCTGCTGGCTTCGCCCACGTTCGCCGGCCGGCTCGGTGGTGGCTTCCCGCGCATCGCCGGCTTCGGGCACCGCACCGCGCACATCGGTCTCGCCGAGAAGCTCGCTGCCGGGGGCGAGTACCTGTTCCCGCACCTGCACGGCGCCGTCGCCGACGCCTACCGGCGAGCGGGCCTACCCGGGCCGGACGCGCTCGACGTCGTCGAGCTGCACGACTGTTTCACGATCACCGGCCTGGTCGCCTTGGAGCACCTCGGTGCCGCGCCGCCCGGCGACGGCGGCCGGTTCATCGCCGGCGGCGGGCTCGACGCGGCCGGGATCAACCCGGGCGGCGGCCTGATCGGCCTCGGCCACCCCGTCGGCGCGACCGGCGTCCGCATGCTGCTCGACGCGGCCCGGCAGGTGACCGGCACGGCGGGCGAGACGCAGGTCGACGGCGCGCGGACGGCGTTGACGCTGAACGTCGGCGGCTCGTTCACCACGGTGGTCACCATGATCGTGCAGGCTTCCGCATGAAGCTTTCGGTGTCGCTGGGCCTCTGGCAGGACCGCCCGCCGGAGGAAGCCCTCGAAACCGCGGGCGCCGCCGAGGCCGCGGGCTACTCGGAGCTGTGGATCGGCGAGATGGCGACCTGGGACGCTTTCGCGCTCGGCACCGCGATCGGCGCGGCGACTTCGCGGATCTCGCTGACGTTCGGGCCACTGGCCGTGACCGTGCGCGACCCGGCGACGATCGCCATGGGCGTCGCGTCCGTTGCGGCCCTGACCGGACGGACGACCGGGGTCGCCTTGGGCACGTCCAGCGACGTCGTCGTGCGTGGCTGGCACGGCCGGTCGCGTGCTCGTTCCGCGACGGCGCTGGCGGAGTCCGCGGTCGCCGTCCGGCAGCTGGTTTCCGGTGAGAAGTCCACAGCGGACGGTTCGGTGGTGGGTTCGCACGGCTATCGGTTGCGGCTGCCCGCGCCGAAGTCACCTTTGACGATCGCCGCGTTCGGTCCGAAGGCCCTGGAGGTGGCGGCCAGGCACGCCGACCGGATGGTGGTCAACCTGGTCAGCCCCGCGGCCGCGGAATCCTTGGTACGAGGTCTGCACGAAGCCGCTTCGCGGGCGGGCACCCCGCCCCCGCCAGTGGCCGCCTGGGTGGTCGCCGCGGTGGACCCGGACCCGGCAGCCCTCGAACAGCTGCGGCGCGGAGTGGTCGGCTACCTGGCGGCGCCCGGGTACGGCGAGATGTTCCGCGCGGCGGGCTTCGGCGACCTGGTCGACTTCGCGCGCACGCGCCCGCACCCGCGCGAGCTGCTGGCGGCGGTCCCGGTGGAGGCGATCGCGACGGTGGGCCTTCTCGGTTCGCCGGAGGACATCACGGCGAAGGCGGCCGAGTACGCGGAAGCCGGGATCGACGAGCTGGCGATCGTCCCGGCCACCAGCGACGACGACCCGGGTGGCGCGGAAACTCTCGCCGCGTGTCGATCCGCCGTCGTTCCGTTCGACGCGTAGGCATGACCGAACCCACGAAAACCCAGAACCTCGACCGATCCGGGTCCGCGGCGTTGCCGTGGAGCAGGGCGCGCGACCTCCTCGCCACCCAGACCCCCAAGGAAGACCTGACGTTCTTCGTCGGGACCGTCCGCCCCGACGGGCGGCCGCACGCCGCCGGCGTCGGCGCCATCTGGGTGGACGACACCCTGTACTTCGTGAGCGGGCCCGGCACCCGCCGGGCCCGCAACCTGGCGGCGAACCCGGCGTGCAGCGTGTCGGTGCGGCTGCGCGGCCTCGACGTCACGATGGAAGGCGAGGCCCACCGGGTCGCCGATGCCGAGGTCCTGGAGCGGGTGGCGGCCGTCTACCGCGAGGGCGGCTGGCCCGCGACGGTGGAGGACGGCGGGTTCAACGCGCCGTTCATGGCGGCGAGCGCCGGGCCGGCGCCGTGGCACCTGTACCGGCTCACGCTGCACCGGGCCATCGGCGTCGCCACCGCCGAGCCGCACGGTGCCGCCCGCTGGGACTTCAGCCGCTGATCGCCGCGGCGACCAGCCCGCCGATCGCGGCCATGCCGTCCGCGTTCGGGTGCAGCGGCGCGGCGACCGACGTCGGGATCACGCTCTCGAACCACTTCACGCCGGGCAGCTTGCAGACGTCGTGCCCGATCGAGGCCGTCCGGACGTCGACGTAGCGCGCGTCGTGCGCGGCGGCCTGCCGGGCGAGGGCGGCGTTGGTCTTGTCGACGCTGCCCTGGATGTAGTTCGCATCGCGCGGGGTCAGCGGCGCGATCGGCCAGCAGCCGTTGTGCGGCAGGTAGGTGCCGTAGCCGGCCACGAAGACGTCGGCGTTCGGCGCCTTCGCGTGGATCGCGTCGAGCAGCGCGCCCCACACGGGCTCGAACGCGGCGATCTTCTCGGCCAGCTGGTCGTGGCCGCCGGCGGTGTACCGGTCGACGCAGTCGGGATTGATGCCGGGCAGCAGGTTGATGCAGCTCGTCGCGGCCCCGACCAGGCCGATGTCGTTGCCGCCGATCGTCACGGTCACCGTGCGGGTCTGCTCGCTCAGCGCGTCCAGCTGCGGCGGCACCGCGCCGGACGACGTCTGCTGCGGGGCGGTCATGTCCGCCGTCGTCGCGCCGGAGCACGTGACGTCCTTCAGGGGCACGCCGAGTTCTTTCACGGCGACGTGCGGGTAGTCCGCCAGGGAGCGGAGGCAGCCGGGGGAGGAGAGGTCGGGCGGCAGGATCAGCGGCCCGGCCGCCGCCGAATCCCCCAGTGCCACGTATTCCCCGGCGGTGCCCGCCGCCGCCGTGCCCGCCGTCGCGCCCGCCAGCGCGATGACCATGATCGCGATGAACGCCGTCGTCCTCACTCGCACGCCGTCCTCCTTGACACGCTGTTCTCTTGACGCAGTGCTGATTGTTGGTCTCCGTGACACCATCGGCACCGGGCGTGGCCGGATTGACTGGGAATCCGGGCAGAGAACGGGGGGATCGGTTGTGACCGAGCACAAGCGCGGCGGGGACCTCACCCTCGGCGGGCAGCGCGTGCACGAGCGGCTCACCCGGGAGGAACCCGAGCTGATCGCCCGGGTGCTCGCGCGGATCCAGGCCGAGGTCGCCGACTACCGGCGGCTGCCGGTGGAGGAACTGGCCGGCGACATCGCGGGCATCACGCGGCAGGCGGTGCGGGCGTTCGCGCGCAGCCTGCGCGAGGATCGCGAGCTGAACGCGGCCGAGCTGCGGCAGGTCGGCGCGTCCGCGGTCCGCCGCGCGGAAGAGGGCTTTCCGCTGGAGGCCGTGCTGACCGCGTACCACGTCGGCGCGCGGGAGATCTTCGCCGTCGGCTCCGCTTCGTCGGGCAGCGCGGACGTCGCCGATCTTCTCGACGTCGCGGACCGGGTGCTGGCGTTCGTCGGCACGGTCACCGGCGCCGTGACGCGGGGGTACCTGGAGGAGCTGCGGACGAAGGTCGGGCAGGAGCACACCGCGCGCCGGACGCTGCTGTCGGTGCTCGTCGACGGCGGCCCGGTCGATGTCGTCGCCCGCAGCGCCGGGATCGCGCTGCCCGCGCGGTACGTCGTGCTGAGCGTCGAACTCGGGCCGCACGCCGACGAGGAGTCGCCGGGGGTGGACGCCGAGATCGCCGTCCGCCGCAAGCTCCGCCGGTTCCTGGCGGCGTTCGAGCAGGCGTGCGGTGACGGCGTGCTGGCGTCCCTGGACGGTCCGGGCGGGCTCGTCCTGCTCCCGGTCGCGGGCCGGCTGACCTCGATGCCGGAGTGGCACGCGGTGCTGGCCGCGGCCGGGCGCGCGGCGGGGGTGACCGTGCTGGCGGCGGCGGAACCGGCGGCCCCGGCGGAGGTCCGGGCGGTGGCCGCGCAGACCGGCGAGGTGCTGGACGTGCTGCGGTGGTTCGGCCGGCCGCCGGGGCTGTACCGCCTCGACGACGTCCTGGTCGAGTACCAGCTGACCCGCCCGGGAGCGGCCCGCGACCGCCTCGCGGCGGCGCTCGACCCCCTGGAAGCCCACCCGGAGCTGGTCGAAACGCTGGACGCGTACCTGGCCCTGGACACGAACCGCCGCCGCACGGCGGCCCAGCTCCACATCCACCCCAACACGGTCGACTACCGCCTCCGCCGCGTCCGCGACCTGACGGGCATCGACCCGCTCAACCCGGCAGGCCTGCCCCGCATCATCGCGGCCGTGGCCGCCCGCCGCGCGACCCGCCCCCACCGCTGACGTGTCGTCCACCCAGGTACGCGTGTCGTCCCTTCAAGCACGCGAGTCGACCCTCTGATCACGCGAGTCGACCCTCCATCACGGGGCTCGCAGTACCCGGTCGGCGAACTCGCGTACCCGGACGGACGACTCGCGTACCTGGACGGACGACACGCGTGTCTGGAGGGACGACACGCGTGATGGGGAGGTCGACACGGCGGCGCGGGCGAGGAGGCCGGTGACCAGGGCCGAGGCGAGGACGAGCGCGGCGAGACGGGCCGGCGCGTCGAAGGTGAGCTCGCCGAGGCGGCCGAGGACGAAACCCGTGTGGAGGGCCCAGGCGACCACCGTCACCGCCGTTGCCGCCAAGGGGGGACTTCGGTGAGCAACAGCCAGGACGACCGCTCCCAGGGTGACGAGCGCGTACCAGGGGTGGCCCGTCGCCCCGGCCAGGTCCGCCACGATCACCGCGGCGACGGCGGCCACGCACCCGAACGGAAATCCGAAGCCCTCTGTCATCCGTCCAGTCCAGTCCCGGGGACGACGACGAGCGTGGGCCAGGACACATTCTCTACACCGAGCTCCGGGATCTTTACGATTCATTTACCTCGCGCGGCTACGCCCTCGATGGCGTCGGCGAGCTCGGGCCAGACCGCGCGCGGCACGTTGTGCCCCATGCCCGGGATCACGACCAGCTCCGCGCCCGGGATTGCCTCGGCCGTCGCCTTGCCGCCGCTCACGTTGATCAGCGGGTCGGCGTCGCCGTGGACGACCAATGCCGGGAGCCGCACCGAACGCAGCCCGGCCGTGCGGTCGCCGGACGCCACGACCGCCGCCGCGTGGCGCAGCGTGCCCACCGGGTGGCGGGCGCGGTCGTAGTGCAGGGCCGCCTTGGCCAGCAGGAACGCCTCGTCGTCCGGGTAGCCGGGGGAGCCGAGCCGCCGGTAGCCCTCGACGCTGTCGGCCAGCGCCTGCTCACGCGTCGACGCCGGCGGCCGGGTCAGCATCGCCAGCGCCCACGGCTCGGCCTGCCCGACTTCCCGGTCGCCGGTGGTCGACATGATCGACGTGATCGACCGCAGCCGGTCCGGGTGGTCGATGGCCAGCTGCTGCACGATCATCCCGCCCATCGACGCCCCGACCACGTGCGCCCGGTCGATGCCGAGCGCGTCGAACAGCCCGACGGCGTCGTCGGCCATGTCCGACAGCGTGTACGGCGCCGTCGGCGAATCGCCGGCCGCCAGCGCGGCGAGGTCCGGCGGGGGCAGGTGGTCGAGCCAGGTGGAGAGCCCGACGTCCCGGTTGTCGTAACGCACGACGAAAAACCCGCGACCGGCGAGCAATTCGCAGAACCCGTCCTCCCAGGTGATCATCTGGGCGCCGAGGCCCATCACCAGGACCAGCGGCGGGGCCGCCGGATCGCCGAAAGTGTCGTACTCGAGCTCGAGACCGTTGGCCTGTGCGCGTGCCATACCCCGATCCTGCCGTACCCGCGCGGAGCTGGCACCGGCCCGGGCGGTGCGGTTACCGTTACCCCCCATGCCGACCTCATCCTCGGGCACGGGACAGCGCCCCCGGTCGCGGGCCGCGGCGGGACTGCCCGCGCTGACAGCCGATTGCATCGTCAGCGCGGCCACGGCCCTCACCGCCCAGCGCGGCCTGGACAACTGGACCCTGCGGGAGCTCGCCCGCTCGGTCGAGGCCTACCCGGCGGTGATCTACCACCATGTCGGCGACCGGGACGCGGTGGTGAACGCCGTCGTCGACCGGGTCGTCGGGCTGCTGGAGCTGCCGGAGGAACAGCTGCCGTGGCAGGAGTGGTTCACCGAGCTGCTGGCCGGCCTGCGCGCGGTGCTGCGGACCTATCCGGGGTGCGCGCGGCGGCTGGCGTTGTTCGGCCCGTCCGTCAAGGCGGCCACGCGCACCATCGACGCGGGCGTCGGCGTGCTGCTGGCCGCCGGGTTCGGCCGCGAAAGCGTGCTGGCCTACAACCTGCTGCTGATGACCGCGTGCCAGTTCGTCGCGATGGAGGACGACCGCGACGGCGCGCTCGCGCTCCGGATCGACAACACCGAGGAGTACGCGACCTACCGCGAGCGGGCCGACCTGCCCGGGATGGCCGAGCTGGGTGCGGCGATGCACGACCTGATGGGCGACCCGGATCTCGCCTCGGGCTATTACGCGCAGCTCTACGACTATGCCGTTCGGCGGTGCCTCGACGGGCTCGCGCACCGCCTGGACGAACTTCGTAATCCGGACATCTCGGGTTGACAGCAACTTGACAGTGCCTCGGCGTACCGTGGGCCTGCGTCGGTGGTTCGCCCACTGACCCGGAGCCCCTGGCGCCCTCCTCCCCCTCGTGGCGCCGGGGGCTTCGGTCTACCCGGGGTCGCCCTGCCGCGGCGCCGGGGGGCCGGTGCGCGGCGGCTCGGCCTGGATGGCCGGGAAGATCTCGCCGACCAGGGTCACCAGTGACTTCGACAGCAGCAGGTGCACCTGGTCGCGCGTCAGCGAGCGGCGCACGAGCCACTCCCGGCCCGCCGCCTTCACCATCCCGCCGAACGCGCGCACCAGGGCGTTGAGCTCCGGCCCGTGGTCGCTCTCCCGGGACAGCCCGACGGCCTCCAGCACGCGGTCGGCGGATTCGCGGTCGGCTTCTTCGAGGATGCGCTCCACCTCGAGGTCGCGGCCGATGCCCTCGGGGGCGATCGCGGCCAGCCACATCCGCTCCTGGCTGGTGACCATGTCGAGGAACCACTCGATGGCGACGTCGGCGCGCAAATCGAGCGGCCCGTCGGGGAGGATCTCGACGGCCAGCCGCGGCACGGTCAGCGCGCGGCGGATGATTTCCAGGTACAGCTCGCGTTTCGTGCCGAAGTAGTGGTTGATCAGCCCCCGCGCGACGCCGGCCGCCGCGGCTATGTCCGAAGTGGACACTGCGGAATACGGGCGCTCGCCGAAGAGCCGCGCCGCACAGGTGTAGATCTGTTCCTTCCGTTCGTCCGGTTCCAGTCTTCGCCATCTCGGCGCCGGCTCGGTGTTCATCCGCCCATCGTCGCACGGGCCGTTGCGCCGGGCAGGGTAGTCAGCACGATGTCGGATGTCCTCCCACGATCGGGGCACGGTCAGTCCGGGAGAGTGATCGGCGCGATGTCCGCGAAGCCGTCACCCGGCCCGGGGTTCGCCGGATCGGTTGCCCCGCCGAAGTGGTGCAGCACGCCCCACACCGCGTTGAGCGCCGTCTGCACCGCGCCCTCCGCCCAGCCCGCCGTCCACGAGATGTCGTCGCCCGCCAGGAACAGGCCCCGGTACCGCGGCGGCAGCTCGTCCTGCACGAAGTGCGTGAACAGCCGCTGCTGGTAGCGGTAGTGGCCGGGCAGGTTCGCCTTGAACGCGCCCATGAAGTGCGGTTCGGCCTCCCAGGACACGGTGACCGGGTCGCCGATGATGTGCCGCCGGACGTCGACGCCGGGGTAGATCTCGCGCAGCGACTGGAGCATCACCTCGACGCGCTCGCCCACCGGGAGCGGCAGCCACTTCAGCGAGTCGTCGGCCCACGTGTAGGACAGGCAGATCACCGCGGGCGCGGCCGGGTCGTCACCGAGCAGGTAGGTGCCGCGCGGCATCCGGTCGGTGAGCGTCATGCTCATCGCGTCGCGGCCGGTCGCCGGGTCGCGGTCCAGCCAGAACGGCCGGTCGACCGGCACGAACACCTTCGATGACGCCATGTAGTGCGTGCGCTCGATCGCCGTCCAGTGGTCGATCGGGAACAGTGCTTCGTCGCACTCGATGTTGGACAGCAGCATCCAGCTCTGCGCGGTGAACACCGCGGCCGGGAACGTCCGGATGTGCCCTTCGGTGTCCGTCACGGTGATGTTGCCGGGTGCGGTGCGGTGCAGCCGCGCGACGCCGGGTCGCGGACGGCCGCCGTGCAGGGTGCTCAGGCTGGTGCCCGCCGGCCAGAAAGCGGAGTCTTGCGGGGCGTGCTCCCACAACCGCAGGGGGAGCTGCCTGCTGCCCCCGACGATGCTGCGGTGCTCGTCGTCGGCTCCGGTGTAGACGACGCGCAGGATCTCCAGGATGGAGTTCGGGAAGTCGGTGTCCCAGCCGCCGGTGCCGAAGCCGACCTGGCCGAAGATTTCGCGGTGGCGGAAGGAGGCGAAGGCGGGGGAGTCGCAGAGGAACCCGTAGAACGTCTGGTTGTCCAGCCGCGGGACGAGGTCGTTCCACAGCCGCTTGATCGTCTTCGCGTCGCGGTCGCGGATCGCCGTCTGCATCTCGGCGAAACAGGCGTGCTCGGCCAGGGTCCGGTCCCACGCCGCGGCGACTTCGCGGAAGACGGCGGGCAGCTCCTCGGGTGTGCGCGCGTAGTGGCTCCGCCCCTTCAGATCGACGACCGTGCTCGGCGTCCCCGGCGCCAGCGGGTTCGGGAACGGCGTGGTTTCGAGCCCCACCTTGTCGATGTAGTGGAACAGCGCGGTCGACGCGGGCGGGAAGCGCATCGCGCCCATCTCGGCGACGAGGTCGTCCGGGCAGCCGGGGAACCGCACGGTCCGCAGCCGGCCGCCGAGCTCGGCGACTTCGTACACCACCGGCCGCAGGCCCAGCTTCATGAGCTCGTACGCAGTGACGACGCCGGAGAGGCCGCCGCCGATCACCGCCACCTCGGTGCCGTGCCGCTCGGCGGGCAGCGAGCCGAGGCCGGCGGGGTGGGCGAGGTAGTCGTCGTAGGCGAACGGGAAGTCCGGGCCGAACATCGTGATCGGGCGGCCGGCCGGTTCGTCGTGGTGGATCGCGGTCGGGACGGCGGAGGTCATGCGGTGGTTCCCCGGTACAGTTCGGGCCGTCGGTCGGCCAGGTGGGTGTTCTCCAGGCGGGACGCGGCCAGTGCCTCCCGCGTGACGTCGGCGGCGATCACCCCGGGCCCGGATCCGGCGCGGGCCAGCACCTCGCCGGTCGGGGCCACGACGCACGACCGCCCGCAGTAGGTCAGCTCGCGCTCGGTGTCGCAGCGGTTCGCGTAGGCGACGAACAGCTGGCTTTCGTAGGCCCGCGCGGGCACGAGCGTGTCGGCGACCAGCTCGTACGGGCTCATCAGCGCCGTCGGCACGACCAGCAGTTCGGTGCCGGCGAGCGCGTGCGCGCGGACCAGCTCCGGGAATTCGACGTCGTAGCAGATGAGCAGCCCGACCCGGACGCCGTCGAGCTCGGCCTGCACCACGGCTTCGTCGCCGGGGGTGAACCACGCTTTGTCGAGGTCGCCGAAGAGGTGCGTCTTGCGGTAGTTCGCGAGCCGGCGGCCGGTCGCGTCGACGAGCTGGACGCTGTTGTAGACGTGCTCGCCGTCGGTTTCCGGGTAGCCGTACGCCAGTGCGGTGCCCCGTTGCCGCGCCAGCGCGGACATCCGGGCCGCCGTGGGCCCGTCGGCGGGTTCGGCGAGCTCGTGCGTGCGCGCGCCGATGTGGTAGCCCGTCGTGATCATCTCCGCGGTGACCACGAGGTCGGCGTCGATCCGGGGCAGCTCGCCGAGCGGGCCCTGGTGGATGGCGACCCTCATGCCAGCCTCGACTTCCGGATCCCGTAGCCGAAGTAGATCAGCAGGCCCAGGACCATCCAGGCGCCGAAGACCAGCCAGGTGGCGCCGTCGAGGCTGAGCATCATGTACCCGCAGCAGAGCACGCCCAGGACCGGCGTCACCGGCGAAAGCGGGACGCGGAACGAGCGCGGGCGGTCGGGCTGGCGCTTGCGGAGCAGCAGGACCGCGACGTTGACCAGGCCGAACGCGAACAGCGTCCCGATGCTGGTGGCGTCGGCCAGCTTCCCCAGCGGGATGAAGGCGGCCAGGATCGCGACGAAGGCCGAGACGACCAGGGTGTTGATCCGCGGGGAGCCGGTCTTCACGTCCACTTTGGACAGGGCGGCCGGGACGAGGCCGTCGCGGGACATCGCGAACAGGATCCGCGTCTGTCCGTAGAGGACGGTCAGCACGACGCTGGAGATCGCCACGATCGCGCCGACGGCCAGCAGGCCGGCCCAGAACGGGTTGTCCGAGACGACGTCGAGCACGTGCGAAAGCGCGGCCTCCTGGCCGTCGAACTGCTGCCACGGCAGGGCGCCGACCGCGGCCACCGCGACCAGGCAGTACAGCACGGTGACGATGCCGAGCGAGAGCAGGATCGCGCGCGGCAGGTCGCGTTGCGGGTTCTTCGCCTCCTCGCCGGCCGTCGACGCCGCGTCGAAGCCGATGTAGGAGAAGAACAGCTTGGCACCGCCGGCGCTCAGCCCGGCCAGCCCGAGCGGCAGGAACGGCGTGAAGTTCTTCGCCTGCACCGCGCTGAAGGCGATCGCGCAGAACAGCACCAGCGTGGCGATCTTGACCACGACCATGACCGCGTTGGCCCGCGCGCTCTCCTTGGCGCCGGACAGCAGCAGGAGCATCGCGAGGACGACGACGAGGATGGCGGGCACGTTGACGACCCCGCCCGAGCCCGGAGGCTGGCTCAGCGCATCGGGGATGGCGAAGCCGAAGGCCAGCCGCAGCAGCTCGTTGAGGTACTGCCCCCAGCCGACGGCGACCGAAGCGACCGAGACGCCGTATTCGAGCACCAGGCACCACCCGCAGACCCAGGCGACGAGCTCGCCGAGCGTGGCGTAGGTGTAGGAGTAGGACGAACCGGACAGCGGGATCATCCCGGCGAGCTCGGCGTAGGACAGCGCCGAGAACAACGCCGTGACGCCGGCGAGCACGAAGGAGAGCACCACCGCCGGGCCGGCCACCGGGACGGCTTCGCCGAGCACGACGAAGATGCCGCTGCCCAGCGTCGCCCCGATGCTGAGCATGGTGAGCTGCCCGAGGCCGAGCGACCGCTTCAACGTGCCATGATCACCTTCGGCGACCAGGTCGGCGACCGGTTTCCGCCGCACCGTCGCGGCTCGCAGAGTCATGCCGACGACGGTAACGGTCGTTTCCGGAGCGCAAAACAGGAGAACATTGCTCGTACAGATGAATCACAGGTGATTCATTGCACAGCGTGGGCAGCTCGCGGCGATTCGTTTCTTCTTCCGGGTGGCTGATCCCGAGGTGTCGGATCCCGGGGAAGCCGTTCGTGGAGGGGGTGAGCGGCCGCCACGAGGGCGCCGCCGGAACCCGCAGGGGATGAGAAGATGTCCGAGCCCGTCGCCCGCCGCATGTACGACCTGGTCGAGCCGATCGGCCTGGTGCCCTACTTCGCCGACGAGTCGGACGAGGCCCTGCTGGCCCTCGGCCTGCGCAACGTGTGGGACGCCTACTTCGCCGGCCGGGCCGCGCCGCTCGGCCGGTCGGTGCCGGCCGAGGTCGTCCACGCGATCTTCTACAACTTCGCCCCGGGTGAGGTGGCCCGGCACATCCCGCGCGTCTGGGACCTGACCACGCCCGAGGCGGCGCTGGCCGCCCGGGAGCGGGGTTGCGTCGCGGGGATGCGGCGGATCCTCGGTGCCCTCGCCGACGACCCCGGTGTCGCGCGCGCCGGCGACCTCCTGCTGAAGGCGGCGACCAGCGCACCGGTGGAGGGCCGCGCGCTCTACGCCGCCTTGCGCGCGGTCCCGGTCCCGCAGGAGCCGGTGGCCCGGCTGTGGCACGCGGCCACCCTGCTGCGCGAGCACCGCGGCGACGGCCACATCGTCGCGCTGGTGGCCGAGGGCATCGGCGGGACGGAGGCTCACGTCCTCCACGCCCTCTCCGTCGACCTGCCGGCAAAGGACTTCGGCCGGGTCTGGCACCTCCCCGCCGCGCAGCTGGCCGCGGTCGTCGACGGCATGCGCGCCCGCGGCCTCGTCGGCGCCGACGGCTGGCTCACCGAGGCCGGCCGGGCCACGAAGGACCGGGTCGAGGCACTGACCGACCGGCTCGCGGAAGCCCCCTACAACGCCCTGACCCCGGGCGAACTCGCTCGCTTGGTGGCCGGCCTCGAACCGATCTCGGCCGCCTTCCGGGCGGTCTTCCCGATGTGACCGGGCCGCCCGCGTGCTGCCTGGTTCGTCACGCCGGAGCGGCGGGCAGCAGGAGGGTGAACGTGGGCGGGTCGGGGCGGCTCAGCCGGAGGCGGCCGCCTTCGGCTTCGGCGAGGCCGCGGGCCAGGCGCAGGCCGATGCCGTGGCCGCGGGGCGTGGTCGCGAACGGGTCCGTCTCGCCGAGGTCCGGCCCTTCGTCGGCGACGTCGATGGCGAGTGCGTCACCGGCGTCGCGGGCCAGCACCGTGACCGCGCCGCGCCCGTGCGTCGCCGCGTTGTCCAGGAGCACGCCGAGGACCTGCCGGACCGCCGCGGCCGCCGCGTGCGTCGGCGGTGGGTCCTCGAGGAGGATCCGCAGACTCCGTCCCTGCGGCCCGAGCAGGGCTTCGCCGGCCTGCCGGAGCTCGTCGAGGAGCCGGCCGAGGTTCAGCTCGGCTCGCTGCCCCCGGCGCTCCCGGCTCAGCGCCAGGAGGTCTTCGATGGTGCGTTCCAGCCGGTCGGCGGAGGCGATGCCGGCGCGGATCGCGGCGTACGGGTCCGCCGCCGGTGTCTCCAGCGCGGCTTCGAGCTGCAGGCGCAGCCCGGTCAGCGGCGTGCGCAGCTGGTGCGACGCCTCCGCGGAGAACGCGCGCTCGCGTTCCAGCGTCTCGCCGATCCGGGCCGCGGTCGCGTCCAGGGTCTCGCCGACCTGGTCGATCTCGGGGATGCCGGCGCGTGGCGAGCGGACGCTGAAGTCGCCGTCGCCGAGCCGCCCGGCCGCGGCGGCCAGCTCCTCCAGGGGCTGGACGAGCCGCTTCGTGTACCGCCGGGCCAGCAGCCAGCTCGCCCCGATCGCCGCCGCCGCCAGCAGGGCCATGCCGTGCAAGGTGAGCGCGATCCGCACGGTCAGCGTGGACTGCGGCATCGCGGCGCGGACGACCCCGGTGACCTGGGACCCGCTGAGCACCGGCACGGCCAGCACCAGATCGTCCCCTTCGCTGCCGGTGACGACGTCCACCGTGGCGCTCGCCGCCTGCCGCTCGATCGGGCCGGCGGCGGCCGGGCCGTGCCCGGCGAGCAGCCGCCCGTCCCGGCTGTAGACCCCCACCTCGAGGTCGGCGTCGTCGTCCTCGTCGCCGGGCGGGGGTACCTCGGGCGCCAGCCCGGCGTCCAGCGCGTGCGAGACGGCGAGCGCGACCGTGTCCGCGGCCCGTTCCAGCTCGGTGGTGCTGTCGTCGCGGTAGTACCGCGTCGCGGCGATGCCCAGCGGCAGCGCGAACAGCACGGTCGAGACCAGGGCGGCCAGCACCGTGAGCGAAATGATCCGGCGGCGCACGGCTACCCTTCGGCGGCGGTGCGCGCCGGGTCTTCCAGCCGGTAGCCGTGCCCGCGCAGGGTCGCGATCCGCGGCACCTCGTCGTCCGGCCCGGCGGCCGCCGAGAGCTTGCGGCGCACCGCCGCGATGTGCACGTCCAGCGTCTTCGTCGAGCCGTACCAGTGCGCGTCCCAGACCTCGGACATCAGCGTCTCCCGGCTGACCGCGACGCCGGGCTGCTCGGCGAGCCGGGCCAGCAGGTCGAACTCCTTGGCGCGCAGCACCACTTCACGCCCGCCCAGGACGGCGCGGCGGCCGGCGATGTCGACGGTCAGCCCGCCGATGGTCACCGGGGGCCGGGCCCCGGCCGGCGCGCCGCGCCGCAGGTGCGCCCGCACCCGGGCCAGCAGTTCGCCCAGCCGGATCGGCTTGGTGAGGTAGTCGTCGGCTCCGGCGTCGAGGCCGACGACGACGTCCATCTCCTCCTGCCGTGCGGTGAGGATGACCAGCACCGCGGCGGGCAGCGCGGCCCGCAGGCGGCGGCAGACCTCGACGCCGTCCAGGTCGGGCAGGCCGAGGTCGAGCAGCACGAGGTCGAAGTCGCCGGGTTCGGCGGCTTGCAGGGCGGTCCGCCCGTCGCGGCGCCAGCACACCTGGTGACCGTGCAGTCGCAGGGTCGATTCGAGCACGCTGCCGATCGCCGCGTCGTCTTCCACCACCAGCAGGTTCGGCATGCCGGAAGCCTAACCAACGCCACCCCGGTTTCCGGACGGCTGTGGCCTATTCCGCCAGCGTCGCGAGGCCGATCTGCGATATCCGCACGGAAGCGGCGGCGAGGGCTTCGGTGAACGCGGCGACCTCGGCGGGCCCGAACCGGCTGCTGGGCCCGGTGATCGCGAGGGCTGCCAGCCGCCGTCCGTCGCCATCGTGCACCGGCGCGGCGACGCTGGACGCGCCGGCTTCCGGCTCACCGTGGCTGACCGCGGCGCCCTCGGCCCCGTCGAGGACCCGCCCGGCGGCCCCGAAGCCGAGCGGCAGTTCGTCGCCGACGCGGCCGACGTGCCGGATGGCCAGCGGCCCCTCCTGCTGGGCCACGCAGACGAGCACGGAGGTGCTGCGCACGTAGAGGTTCACCGTCTCCCGGCATTCCCGGGCCAGCTCGCGCAGCACCTGGCGGACGGGCTCGGGCAGCTGCCAAGCGGTGTTCGCCAGCTGCGCCCACCGCAGCATCCCGGGCCCGACGGTGATCCGCCCGTCCGGCCGTGTCCACAGCAGGCCGCGCTGTTCGCAGGTGGCGACCAGCCGCAGCACGGTGGTCTTCGCCAGGCCGCTGGCCGTGGTGAGGTCCTTGACCGCCCAGGTCCGGCGGTGTTCGGTGAAGAGCGCGAGCACGTCGAACGCGCGGAGCACGCTCCGGACCGATCCGTCTTCGTCTGCCTTCATGAGCGACCCCGTCTGCCTGGTGGACCCAGGGTACCGCCAGGCGGATCGGATTAGGCCACGTGTCGCTCGAACGCCGTAGTGGTTTCGGTGAGCGCTTTTGCGCCCGGTTGGGCCCATTGGTCCGCGTTGACCGGGGCGGTGGTCGCTGGGGAGGGGCGGTTCAGTGCCGGGTCGGGGCGGCGCCAGGGGTGTTGCGCACGTCGGACTCGGCTATCCGCCGGCGGGTGGAGTTCAGGCCACGTGTCGCTCGAACGCCGCAACCGTCTCGGCGAGCACCTCCGCGCCCGGCCGGGCCCACAGGTCCGCGTTGAACACCTCGACCTCGATCGGCCCGGTGTAGCCCGCGGCTTCGACGGCCGCGCGCAGGTGGCGGTGGTCGATCGGGCCGTCGCCGGGCAGGGCTCGGCCCAGCAGCGGGTCCGGGAGCGGCACCAGGATGTCGCACACGTGGAACCCGGCGATCCGGCCGGCGGCCGCGGCGATCGACTCCTCGATCCGCGGGTCCCACCAGACGTGGAACTCGTCCACGATCACGCCGACCTGCTCGGCCGGGTGCTCCACCGCGATCGCCAGCGCCTGCTCCACAGTGGACAGCACCGACCGCTCCGCGCACTGCATCGGGTGCAGCGGCTCCAGCCCGAGCCGGACCCCGCGCTCCCCGGCGTAGGGCGCGAGCTCGCCGACCGCGTCGGCGACCCGCTGCCGGGACGCGGCGAGGTCGTTGCCCGCGATCCCGCCCACCACCAGCACGAGCACGTCGGCGCCGAGCGCGGCGGCTTCGTCGATCGCCTCCCGGGTCTGCGCCACACCGTCCACAGGGGACCCTTCCGGCGTCACGCCGGTGAAGAACCCACCGCGGCACAACGACGAAACCCGCACCCCGTGCTCCTTGAGCAGCCGCGCGGCTTCGTCGACGCCGGTCTCGGCGACCTTGTCGCGCCACAGCCCGATCCAGCCGACACCCGCCTCGGCGCAGCCGGCCACCGCCTCGGGCAGCGACCAGGACTTCGTGGTGATCTGGTTGAGGCTCAGCCGGGGGTCCATCACGCCACCCCCGCGGCCTGCAGCAGCGGCCGCATCCGGGCCTCGGCCAGGTCGGGGTCGGCCAGCACGCCGGCCTCGTCGGCGAGCCGCAGCAGCGTCGCCAGGTGGGTGATCGTGCGCGCGGATTCCTGGCCGGCGATCATCCGGAAGTGGTCCTGGTGGCCGTTGAGGTGCGCCAGGAACACGACACCCGTCTTGTAGTGCCGGGTCGGCGCGCGGAAGATCTCCCTGGCCAGCGGCACGGTGGGGTCGAGCAGGGCGTGGAACCCGGCCCGGTCGCCGTCGCCCAGCCGCCGCAGCGCGGCCGCGGCCACCGGGGCGAGCGGGTCGAAGATGCCGAGCAGCGCTTCGCTGTGGCCTTCGGCGTCCCCGGCGATCAGCTCGGGGTAGTTGAAGTCGTCGCCGGTGTAGCAGGCGACGCCGTCCGGGAGGGCCCGGCGGAATTCGACCTCGACCTCGGCGTCGAGCACCGAGACCTTCACCCCGGCGATCGTGGCGGCGTGCTCGGCGCAGAGCGCCGCCAGCTCGCGGGCGGCGGCGCGGACGTCGTGGTGGCCCCAGTAGCCGGCCAGCGCCGGGTCGAACTGCTCGCCCAGCCAGTGCAGCAGGACCGGCCCGCTCGCCTCGGACAGCAGCTTCCCGTACGCCGCGTGGTAGTCGTCCGGGCCCGCCGCCGCCGCGGCCAGCGCGCGGCTGGCCATCACCACCGGGACCGCGCCCGCGCGGGAGACCAGGTCGAGCTGCTCGCGCCAGGCGTCCACAATGGACGCCACGGTGGCCGGTCCCGGCGGCAGCTGGTCGGTGCCGACCCCGGCGCACCAGCGCCGCCCGGCCGCGACCGCGCCGGTGCGGGACACCAGCTCCTGCGTCGTCGCCCAGTCGAGGCCCATGCCGCGCTGCGCGGTGTCCATCGCCTCCGCGACGCCCAGCCCGCACGACCAGAGGTGCTCGCGGAAGGCCAGTGTCGTGTCCCAGTCCACGGCGTAGGGCTCGTCGGCCAGCGCGTCCGCGACGACGTGCGCGGCGGCGTAGGCGATGCGTGACGTCGTCGGCGGCTGTGGCGTTTTCGGGGGCGCGGGGGGCCGTGGCCCGGACGGCGACCAGTTCAGCAGCTCGCCGCCGGGGGCCGGGAGCACGAGCATCGAGGACCTCCGGAAGGGTCAGAAAGCGCTTTCTCAACCCACGGTAGGGCCTGTGCCGCGCCGCGACAAGGCCCGGTGGGGTCAGCGCTTGGGGCGTCCGGTGCTTTCGCGCAGGACGACTTCGCCGGACAGCCGGATCGTCCGCGGCCGGCCACCCGCGGAGCCCTTGATCGCCATGTCCATCGCGCGTTCGCCGAGCTCTTCCAGCGGCAGCCGCACGGTGGTCAGCGCCGGGGCCAGGTCGCGGACCACCGGGATGTCGTCGAAGCCGGCCACCGAGATGTCGCCGGGCACGGACAGGCCTTCCTCGCGCAACGCCGTCAGCGCGCCGATCGCCATCACGTCGGTGACGGCGAACAGGCAGGTCGGCAGCTTGCGCTTGCGGCCGGCGAGCAGCCGCTTCGTCGCCTCGTAGCCGCCGTCGCGGCTGAACGCGGCCTCGACGACGTCGTCTTCGCGCAGTTCGATGCCGTGCGAGGCGAGCTCGGCGGAAAAGCCGGCCAGCCGGTCGATCACCGTGCTCAGCCGCCGCGGCCCGGCCAGCACGGCGAACCGCTTGTGGCCGAGGCCGACCAGTTCCTTCGCCAGCGCCGCGGCGCCGCCCTTGTTGTCCGGCTGCACGGTGTCGATCTTGAGCCCGCGGTGCCGGCTGACCGCCGCGACCTGGCCGCCGCCGCGGCGGTAGGGCTCGAGCTCAGCGGCCATCGCGCGTTCCCACGCCCGGTCCTCGAAGGCCGAGCCGATGAGCAGGATGGCCGCGGCCCGCTGCGCGCGCAGCGTCGAGACGTAGGCGACCTCGCGGTCCGGATCGCGGAACGTGCCGGCGAGCATGACGAGCAGCCCGTTGTCGGTGGCCACCCGCATCACCCCGCCCGCGATGGCCGCGAAGTACGGGTCGCTGACGTCGTGGCAGATCACGCCGACCGTGCGGTGGGTGCCGCCGGCGAGAGCCTGTGCGTGCGCGTTGGGGGCGTAGGCCAGCTCGGCCGCGGCGGCGGACACCCGCTCCCGCAGGTCGGCACGGACGGACGCGGTGCCGTTGAGCACCCGCGACGCCGTCGCGAGCGAGACGTTCGCGCTGCGTGCCACGTCTTCCAGTGTCACGTGCGGCCGGGCCTTCATGGCTGGCTCCTCCAAGATCGGTCTCGAGTGTCTCCGCGTGCTCGGTCGGTGCAATCTACTGGGAGGAGGGTGCGTCCGGAGAAGCCGCTGCTCGGGGGACCTCCCCCGAACGAGTGAAAGCAGGCGGGAAGATCGCTCGTAGCGTGTGTGTTGCAAACCAGGAGAACTCTCAAGTGGTGAGCCCGCCACGACTGACCGACCACGAAAGGAAACACGCATGCTGTTCGGTGACGAGCACGTCCGCCGCTACGAGGAGACCGACGGCGAGGTCGGCCACGACTGGCAGGAAGGCGTCCCGACGCTGGTCTTGACCACCAAGGGCCGCAAGACCGGGCAGGAGCGCAAGTTCGCCCTGATCTACCAGGAAGTCGACGGAAACCCGGTGATCGTGGCCTCCAAGGGCGGCGCGCCGAACCACCCCGGCTGGTACTTCAACCTCGTCGAGCACCCCGAGGTCGGCGTGCAGGTCAAGGCGGACAAGTTCACCGCCCGCGCCCGCACGGCCGAGGGCGAGGAGCGCGCGAAGCTGTGGGAGAAGCTCGCCGCGGTCTGGCCGGACTACAACGAGTACGCCAAGAAGACCGACCGTGAGATCCCCGTCGTGGTGCTCGAGCGCCAGTGAAATTCCTGCTGTGATCTGCGCCGCGTTCGGCGCGGGCGCGGGCCGATCCGGCCGGTCGTGGGCTACGAATGACACCCATGGACCGCTGGACCGCCCTGGACTTCGAAGGTGAGCTGCTCACCCGGCGCCGGATGATCGCCTACGGCCGGCGCTTCGCCCGCGCCGGCCGTGGCGCCTGGTACAGCTTCGCCATCGAGGTGGTCTGGCAGTTCCTCGTCCAGACCACCCGCTTCCGCGTCCGGGGCGCGCGGCACATCCCGAAGACCGGCGGCGTGCTGGTGGCGTCGAACCACCTGTCGTTCGCCGACCCGACGACGCTCACCGCGTTCTGCCTCGCCGCCGGCCGCGTCCCGCGTTACCTGGCGAAGGCGTCGCTGTGGAAGCTGCCGGTGGTCGGTCGCGTGATGCGTTCGGGACGCCACATCCCGGTCTACCGCGGCGCGGCGACGGCCGCGGAGGCCTACCGCGACCTGGTGGCGTCCGTGCGGGCGGGCGAGTGCGTCGCGATCTTCCCCGAAGGCACCTTCTCGAACGACCCGGACGGCTGGCCGATGCGCGGCAAGACCGGCGTCGTGCGGGCGGCCCTGGAGACCGGGGCCCCGGTGATCCCGGTGGCCAACTGGGGGACCCACCACCTGCTGCCGTCGACGGCGAAGCTGCCGCGCGGGCTGCCGCGCAAGACCGTGGAGCTGGTCGCCGGGCCGCCGGTCGACCTCTCCGACCTCGTCGGCCGCGAACTGACCCGCGCGGTGCTGGAGGAGGCGACGGCGCGGATCATGGCCGCGATCACCGAGCTGCTGGTGTCGATCCGCGGCGAGGAGCCGTCGGTCGCTGCCTAAAACTGTCGGTGGTGGGTGAGAACCTGCCGGCATGACGATCTCCGGGTTCTCCTGCGAGCGGATTCCCGTCGGGGACGCGCACCTCGGCGTCGCGCACGGCGGCGCCGGGCCACCGGTGGTGCTGCTGCACGGCTTCCCGCAGACCCACCTCGCCTGGCGGCACGTGGCGCGGTCGCTGGCGCACGACCACCGGGTGATCTGCCCCGACCTGCGCGGCTACGGCGGCAGCGACAAACCGCCGGGCGACTACTCGAAGCGGCGCATGGCCGCGGACGTCGTCGCGCTGGCCCGCGCACTGGGGTACGAACGGTTCGCGCTGGCCGGGCACGACCGGGGCGCGCTGGTGGCGTTCCGGGCGGCGCTCGACCACCCCTCGGCGGTGAGTCACCTGGCGGTGCTCGACGTCATCCCGGCCGTGGACCTGTGGGCGTCGCTGACGGGCACCGACGGGGTGTTCGCGTTCCACCTCTTCCTGCTCGCCCACCCACCGCCGCTGCCGGAGCGGCTGCTCGGGGCGGCACCCTCGGAGTTCTTCGGGCACTTCCTGGACGGCTGGACGCTCGATCCGGCGGCGATCCCGCCGGCGGTCCGGGCGGAGTACCTGGCGGCGGCTTCGACGCCGGAGGCGATCGCCGCGGTGTGCGCGGACTACCGGGCGAGCGCGACGGTGGACGCGGAGCACGACGCGGCCGACCGCGCGGCCGGGCGGCGGCTGGCGATGCCCGTCGCGGCGCTGTGGCAGCGTCCGGCCGCCGAGCTGCCCTTCGACCCGGCGGCGGTGTGGGCTTCGTGGGCGCCCGATCTGCGGACGCACGTGCTGGACTGCGGGCACTTCCTGCCCGAGGAACGGCCGGAGGAGGTGGTCGAGGCGTTGCGCGGGCTCTTCGCCACGTGAGGCCCGGGTCACCCCGCTGAACAGCGCCCCGAAGGGTAGTTTCGAGGCATGAGTGCACAACACTTTGATGTCGTCGTGCTGGGGGCCGGGGTGGGCGGCTACGTCGCGGCGATCCGCGCGTCCCAGCTGGGGCTGAGCGCCGCGGTGGTCGAGGAGAAGTACTGGGGTGGCGTCTGCCTGAACGTCGGGTGCATCCCGTCGAAGGCGCTGCTGCGCAACGCCGAGCTGGCGCACGTGGTGACGCAGGAGGCGAAGGCCTTCGGCATCTCCTCCGACAGCCCGATCAAGGTCGACTACACGGCCGCCTACGAGCGGAGCCGGCAGGTCGCCGACGGGCGCGTCAAGGGCGTGCACTTCCTGATGAAGAAGAACAAGATCACCGAGTTCGACGGGCACGGCACCTTCCTCGACGACCACACCCTCGAGGTGAACGGCGAGCAGATCACGTTCGGCCACTGCATCATCGCGACGGGTGCGACGACGCGGCTGCTGCCGGGGACTTCGCGCAGTGAGCGCGTGGTGACCTACGAAGAGCAGATCCTGTCGAGCGAGCTGCCGTCGAGCATCGTGATCGCCGGTGCGGGCGCGATCGGCGTCGAATTCGCCTACGTGCTGCACAACTACGGCGTCGACGTCACGATCGTCGAGTTCCTCGACCGGATGGTGCCGCTGGAGGACGCCGAGGTGTCGGCGGAGCTGGCGCGCCGGTACCGCAAGCTCGGCATCAAGGTGCTGACCTCGACCCGCGTCGAGTCGATCGACGACTCGGGCTCGTCCGTGCGCGTGACGGTGTCGTCGGAGAAGAACGGCGAGCAGGTCCTCGAGGCCGACAAGGTCATGCAGGCGATCGGCTTCCAGCCGCGCGTGGAGGGCTACGGCCTGGACAAGACGGGGGTGGCCCTGACCGACCGGGGCGCGATCGCCGTGGACGGCCGCGGCCGCACGAACGTCGAGCACATCTTCGCGATCGGCGACGTGACGGCGAAACTGATGCTGGCGCACGCGTCGGAGTCGATGGGCGTGGTGGCGGCGGAGACGATCGCGGGCGCGGAGACGATGGAGCTCGACTTCCCGATGATTCCGCGCGCGACGTACTGCCAGCCCCAGATCGCCAGCTTCGGCTGGACGGAGGAGCAGGCCCGCGAGAAGGGCTTCGACGTCCAGGTGGCGAAGTTCCCCTTCACGGCCAACGGCAAGGCCCAGGGCCTGGGCGACCCGGGCGGCTTCGTGAAGCTGATCAGCGACGCCAAGCACGGCGAGCTGATCGGCGGGCACCTGATCGGCCCGGACGTGACGGAGCTGCTGCCGGAGCTGACGCTGGCCCAGCAGTGGGACCTGACGGTGCACGAGGTGGCCCGGAACGTCCACGCCCACCCGACGCTGGGCGAAGCGGTGAAGGAAGCGGTCCACGGCCTCGCGGGGCACATGATCAACATGTAGGGACGTCGAAGCGGAGTTCCGGCCGGTCCCAGCGGATCTTCGGCGGTTTCGCCGGGATCGTGCCGGTGCGCCGCGCACCCATCCGGACGTAGAACGGCAACGCCGGCGGGTGCGAAACGACGCGCACGCTGTCCAGGCCGCGCGAGCGGGCCTCGGCGAGCATGTGCTCGATCAAGCGGGCGCCGATGCCGAGCCCCTGCGCTTGGTCGGCGACGAAGACCAGGTCGAGTTCCGCTTCCAGCAGCGCGTAGAAGCCGAGGATTTCGCCGTCCCTCGTGGCGGTGAAGGTCGGGTTGCCCTCGATGTACCCGGGGCTGATGGCGTAACCGTCCAAGATGGACGAATACTCGCCTCGGTAGGCCGAGGAAGCGTGCATGAGGGCGGTCAGGGTGCCGGCTTGGCCCGGCGCGGCGCGGACGATCTCGATCTGGCCCATGCCCGCCAGCCTACGATGACGGGATGACGGACCTCGACCGGCTGCGGGACGCGCTGTCCCGCAACGAAACCCTCGTCGAACTGCTGCGACGGGCGCGCGGGTTCGGCCTGCCGGGCTGGTACCTCACCGCCGGGTGTGTCGCGCAGACCGTGTGGAACGTCCTGACCGGCCGGGAAGCCACCTACGGCATCCAGGACTACGACCTGTTCTACCACGACTCCGCGGACCTGAGCCGGGAAGCGGAGGACCGCGTCATCCGGTCGGTCGCCGCCGCGTGCGAAGACCTCCCGGCCGACGTCGAAGTGCGCAACGAAGCCCGCGTGCACCTCTGGTACGAAGCGAAGTTCGGCACGCCCTGCCCGCCCTTCGCGAGCACCGAGGCGGCGATCGACGCCTTTCCGGCCGTCTGCTCGTGCGTCGGGGTGCGGCTCGCGCGCGACGGCTCGTGGCACTTCCACACACCGCACGGGCTCGACGACCTCTTCGCCATGGTCGTCCGGCCGAACCCGGTACTCGCGCCGCGGGAGGTCTACGAACGGAAAGCCGCCCGGTGGTCGGCCGGCTGGCCGGAACTGACCGTCTTGACCTCGAGGTGACTCGAAGTATCAGACTGGCGCCATGAAAGCCGTGGCGTTCACCGAATCCGGCGGTCCCGAAGTGCTCCGCGTCCTCGACCTGCCGGAGCCGCACGCCGGGCCGGGGGAGGTTCGCGTGCGGGTCAAGGCCGCCGGGGTGCAGCCGTACGATGCCGCCGTGCGGGCCGGGTGGGAACCGCCCGGTCTGGCACTCTCCTGGCCGCGTGTGCCCGGGAACGAGTTCGCCGGCGTCGTCGACGAGGGCGAACTCGAGGCCGGTACCGAAGTTCTCGGCTTCACCGCCGTGCGGGCCGCCGCCGAGTACGTCGTCGTCCCCGCCACCGACGTCACGCCGAAGCCGCCGGAAATGCCGTGGGAGGTCGCCGGTGGGTTCAGCGCCGGCACGCAGACCGCGTCGATCGCCCTGGACGCGCTGAACCTGCGTGCCGGGGAGACGCTGCTCGTCCACGGTGCCGCCGGGGCGGTCGGCACCGCCGCCGTGCAGCTCGCGAAGCTGCGGGGCGCCCGGGTGGTCGGCACTGCGAGCGAAGCCAACCAGGACTACGTGCGCGGACTGGGCGCGACTCCGGTCGTCTACGGCGAAGGACTGAAAGACCGCGTGGGGGCCGCCGCGCCGCAGGGCATCGACGTCGTGCTCGACGGGGCCGGCGGAGAAGCGCTCGACCTCTCACTCGAACTGGTGAAGGCGCGGAATCGGATCCTCACCCTCGTCGAGCACGGCCGGGCCGCCGGACTCGGTGTGCTCGTCTCGAAGTCCGGGCGCTCGGCCGCGCGGCTCGCCGAGCTGGCGGCGCTCTACGCCAAGGGCGACTTGCGCTTCCTCGTGCGCCGGGCCTACCCGTACACCGAGGCCGCGGCCGCACATCGGGAAATCGAAACCGGACACGGCCGCGGAAAAATAGTTCTCACGTTTCTTGAGTGATCTGGTCCCACCATGTGGACCGGCGGCCGTTCCCGACTTTGGTCGCTGGAATCCGGGTCGGTCGCTCCTTAGATTCTCCCCATTACACCCGGTCGGGTGTCATTCGGTCGGGTGGCCGAGTACCACAGGGAGACATCGATGGTGAGATTCAGCCGGGTCGCCGCGCACGCGGTTCCGCTGACGGTCGGCGCGCTGTTGCTGACGACGGGGGTCTCGGCGGCGCAGCCGTCCGTGGTGGATGCGGCGGCCGCGCGCACCGAAGCGGGCATCAGCGCACTGCAGAGCATCAAGAAGAGCCTGAGCCCCGCGGAGCGCAAGCAGTCGAGCCAGCTGGTCGTCGAGAAGCGGTTGCGGGCCGACCGGTCGCTGGCCGCGAAGCTCCCCGAATACCGCTCCGGCGTCGGCGTCAGCAACGCCGGCACCGTCTCGGTCGACATCGCCGCGCACGGGAAGGCCGTCGCGAACGCCGTCAAGGCGGCGGGCGGCACGGTCCGCTACGCCGCGCCGGACGGCGCCGTCCGCGCCGACCTCCCGCTGTCCGCCCTGGACGCGATCGCCGGCCGGGCCGACGTCGCCGAGGTGAAGCCCGCCGCCCAGGCCACCACCTGGAGCGAGCCGGGCAACCGCGACTTCAGCACGGCCCGGCGAACCGCTGCCGCGCAGGCCGCCGCCGCGACGCAGGTGTCCGAAGGGGACAAGGCGCACGGTGCCGACGCCGCCCGCACCACCTACGGCGTCAGCGGCTCCGGGGTGAAGGTCTGCGTGCTCTCCGACGGCGTCGACTCCCTGGCGAAGTCGCAGGCCGCCGGCGAGCTGCCCGCGGTGGACGTCCTGTCCGGCCAGCAGGGCAGCGGCGACGAGGGCACCGCGATGCTCGAGATCATCCACGACCTCGCGCCCGACGCGACCCTCGGTTTCGCGACCGCGTTCACCAGCGAAGCGAGCTTCGCCGCGAACATCCGCGCGCTGCGCAGCACCGGCAACTGCCAGATCATCGTCGACGACGTCTCCTACTTCGACGAATCGCCGTTCCAGGACACGCAGGTCGCGCAGGCGGTCAACGACGTGACCGCGGCCGGCGCGCTCTACTTCTCCTCGGCCGGCAACTCGGGCAACGCCACCGACGGCACCAGCGGCTACTACGAGGGCGACTTCCGGGCCTCGTCGTCGAAGATCAGCGGCGTCACCGGCACCCCGCACGACTTCGACCCGGGCAGCACCACCCAGAACTTCGACGCGCTCTCGGCGGGCTCGCTCGGCCGCCCGGTGACGCTGTTCTGGTCCGACCCGTGGGGCAAGTCCGCCAACGACTACGACCTGTTCATCCTGAACTCCGCGGGCAGTGTCGTGGCCTCCAGCGAGAACGGGCAGTCCGGCGCGCAGAACCCGTACGAGATCGCGAACGTGCCGGCCACCGGCTCCGGCTACAAGGTCGCTGTCGTCAAGTACAGCGGCGCCGACCGCTTCATCGCGCTGAACGTGATCCGCGGCCGGTTCGTGGCTTCGGGCTCGCTCAAGGCGTTCAGCACCAACGGCGTCACGAACGGCCACTCGGCCGCGGTCAACGCGTTCAGCGTGGCGGCGGCGCCGGCGGCGGGCGCGTTCACCCGTCCCCTGGAGACCGGTGACCCGGCGAACCCGGCCGGCCCCTACCCCGGCCTGTACACGGCGTCGAGCAAGTGGGAGCGCTTCTCCTCCGACGGCAAGCGCCGCCTGTTCTACAACGCCGACGGCACGGCGATCACCCCGGGCAACGTGTCCTCGACCGGGGGGACGGTCCGCGACAAGCCGGACATCACCGCGGCCGACGGCGTCGCGACCTCGGTGACGGGCTTCCAGCCGTTCTTCGGGACATCGGCGGCGGCCCCGCACGCGGCGGCCATCACCGCCCTGCTGCTGTCGGGCAAGCCGACGGCGACCCCGGCGCAGATCCGCACGGCCCTGGTGTCCTCGTCGATCGACCTCGGCACGCCCGGCTTCGACACGGTGACCGGCAACGGCGTGATCATGGCCGGCCCGGCGCTCGAGGCGCTGGGCGTGGCAGCGAAGTAACGACCTTCCGTAAAAGGGCCCGGCACACGCCGGGCCCTTTTTCGTTAGGGTCGGACCATGGTGCAGACGGCGGTGGTCACCGGAGCGGGTTCGGGCATCGGGCGGGCCGTGGCCCGGGCGCTCCTCGAAGACGGCTACCAGGTCGCGCTGGCCGGGCGGCGCGCCGGTGCTCTCGCGGAAACCGCCGAGGGGTTCGAGAACGCGCTCGCCGTGCCCACCGACGTTTCCGACGAGCAGGCCGTCGAGGCGCTCTTCGCCGCCGTGCGTGATCGCTGGGGGCGGCTCGACCTCCTCTTCAACAACGCCGGCGTTTCGGCGGCCGGGACCGTCGCCGATCTGTCCGTCGAGGACTGGAAGCGGACCGTCGACGTCAACCTCACCGGGATGTTCCTCTGCGCGCGCCAAGCCGTGCGGCTGATGAAGGACCAGGACCCGCGAGGCGGCCGGATCATCAACAACGGCTCGATCTCCGCCCACGTGCCGCGGCCCGCCGGCGTCGCCTACACCGCGACCAAGCACGCCGTCACCGGGCTGACGCGGTCGATTTCGCTGGACGGCCGGGCCTGGGACGTCGCCTGCGGGCAGATCGACATCGGCAACGCCGCCACCGAAATGACCGAGCGGATGGCGGCCGGCATCCCGCAGGCCGACGGCCGGGTCGTCGCCGAGCCGACCTTCGACGTCCGGCACGTGGCCGACGCCGTGCGGTACATGGCCGGGCTGCCGCTCGGCGCCAACGTCCAGTTCCTCACCGTCACCGCGACGACCATGCCGTTCATCGGCCGCGGCTAGCACCGGCCGTACTCCGGGGGGAGACGAGATGCAGCACCTGCTGTTCGAAGGGGACGACGTCGAGGCGCTGGACGAGGCGGTGACCCGGGAGTTCTCGCCCCACGGCCTGCGCGTCGGCCGGGGGGACCGGGCGCCCGGCCGCTTCCGCCGGCTGCACCGGCAGGGGCTGGCGCTGTACGAGCTGGGGTGGGGTGTCCCGGTGGAGGTCGCGGCGGGCGAGCTGCCCGACTTCTACAACGTCCACCTCCCGCTCGCCGGGGAGGGTTCGGTGCGCGTGGCGGGCCGCGAGGTCGCCGCGTCGTGCTCGATCGCCGGACCCGGGATGACCCTGGGGATGTCCCTGCCGGCCGGCTCGGACACCCTCATCCTGTTCCTGCCGCGGGCGGCGGTGGACAACGCCGTCGCCGCGCAGACCGGCGAACCGCCCGCCACCGCCCTGCGGTTCGCCCCCGCCCTCGCCGACGGCGACCCGGCGGTGGCCGCGTGGCAGGCGACCGTGCGAGCCTTCGCGCAGTTCACCGCGTCACCGCTGGCGGCCCGGTCACCACTGGCTGCCGCGCACTTCGAACAGGTCCTCGTGCACGGCCTGGTGGACCTCCAGCCGCACGACCATTTAGCCGCGCTGCCCGCCCACGCCCATCCGGCGCTGCCGCGGGCGGTGCGACGAGCCATGGCGTACTGCGAGGCACACGTGGGCGAGCCGGTGTCGGTCGCCGACATGGCCGCGGCGGCACGGGTCAGCCCTCGCACCCTCCAGGACCGTTTCCGCGCCGACTTCGGGACCACCCCGGCGGCCTACCTCCGGCGCGTCCGGCTCGACCGGGTGCACCAGGACCTGCTGCGCATCGCGGACGGTTCCGCGTCGGGAACGGTCGCCGAGGTGGCGACGCGCTGGGGCTTCACGCACCTGAGCCGGTTCGCCGCCTACTACCGCGAGGCGTACGGGCAGCTGCCGTCCCGCACCGCCGATCCGGGCCGTGCCGGCAAGCCGGAATCCGCGGACCGTTCGGCGGATAACGGATAGAAGGCGGCCGGCCGCCGTCCGTAGGCTGAACGACGTCAAGGGGGGTGTCCATGCCGGCATGGTCAGGGGGTCTGTGCCGGCATGGACGACTACGGACCCGCTTTCAGGGGATCACCCGCGCCTTCCGGAACTCGTCGAACAGCCGGTAGAACATCTGCTCGGTTTCGACGTACTCGTGGAAACCCGCTCGCCGCGCCTTCGACGTGTCCGCGAACATGTCGTAGTCCCAGCCGAAGACGAAGTCGCCGAACGCCCACGACGACGAAACGTCCGCATAGGACGCCGAGAGCCCGTGCTCCGCAGCCATCGACGTCCACAGTGGACCCTTGTCCGCCATCACGTCCACCAGCGACATCCGCAGCGGTGGCGCGGCTTCCAACCCGAAGTACGCCGCCAGTTTCGGCCAGAGTTCGCGCCAGCGGAACAGGTCGCCGTTCGCGATGTTGAAGGCGCCCCGGTGCCCCGTCGCCCAGACCGTCGCCGACGCCAGAAGGCCCGCGTCGGTCATCTCCAGCAGGCTGTCGTACGCGCCGGGCTGGCCGGGGAACCGCAGCGGCAGCCCGAGTTCCTTCGAAATCGACGCGTACACCGCGATCACCAGCGCCAGGTTCATCGGGTTCCCCAGCGCGGTGCCGCCGACCACCGATGGCCGGATCGCCGACCACGTCCAGTCGCCCGCACGCCGTTCGAGGAACCGCTGCTGGTCGACGTTGAACTCCGGCGGCATGTGCCCGGCGTCCGTCTCGCGCGCCGGGGTCTTGAACGGGCCGAGGTGCGCGCCGTAGACCTTGTAGCCCTGCATCAGGCTGACGTGCTGCAGGCCGGGCGCCACCGCGTCGACGAGGTTCGTCAGCATCGCCAGGTTCGGCGGGACGAGTTCCGCCCACGTCGGCCGGTCCTGGTACGCCGCGTAGAAGAGGTGCGTGACGCCGGTCAGCGCCCCGATCTTGGCCCGGGTGTCGGCCGCGTCGAGGAGGTCGACGGCGATCGCTCCCGGGCCGCCCCGCCGGGACAGGCCGACGACGTCCCAGCCACCGTCGGCCCGCAGGTGTTCGACGAGGTTCTTGCCGATGATCCCGTTCGCCCCGGCGACCAGAGCTGTCTTGCGTTCCATGTCTTCGAGGCTGGCCTGGGTGGATGGATAAGTCCAAGGCTTGCTTGTCGCCAAGTCGATAAGCTGAGTTCATGACAAGCCTGCGGCAGCTCGAGTACCTGGTCACGGTGGTCGACACCGGCTCGTTCACCCGCGCCGCCGAGCAGCTGCACGTGACGCAACCGGCGTTGTCGCACCAGATGCGGGCGCTCGAGCGCAGTCTCGGCGGGCCGCTGCTGGAGCGGCTGCCCCGGGCGGTCCGGCTCACGCCGATGGGCCGGGCGATGCTGCCGCACGCGCGGGCGGCGCTGGCCGACGCCGAACGCGCGCGCTGCGCGGCCCGGCTCGCCTCCGGGACGACGGCGGGTGAGCTGCAGGTCGCCACGGTGTATTCGGTGAGCCTCGGCGTGCTGCCGCCCGCGTTGCGCGTGTGGCGGCGCGACCGGCCCGAGGTCGACGTCCGGCTGATCGAGTTCCGGCACGCCGGCGAGCTGCGCGAGGCGATGGCCGCGGGCGAGGCCGACGTCGCGCTCGGCCCGCGCCCCGGCGACTGGGCGGGCCCGGTGCGTGAGCTGGGGGTGGAGGAGTTCGTCGTCGTGCTGCCCGCGGACGGCGCCCGCGAGGACGACAGCACCGGCGAAGTCGACTTGGCGACGCTCGCCGGCTGCGCGTGGGTGCACTACGCCCCGGGCAACGGCCTGGCCGAGTTGGTCGACGCGGCCTGCGCGGCGGCGGGCTTCCGCCCCCGCGCGGCTGTCCGCACCGAGCAGACGGCGGCCGCACCGATCCTCGCGGCCGCGGGCCTGGGCCCCGCGCTGGTCCCGGCGAACGTCCTGCCGGCCCGGTTCGACGGCCGGGTCCTGCGGCCGAGCACGCCGGTCCGCCGCACGCTGACGGCCTACACCCGCGCGGCCCCGGACCCGCTGACCGGTGCGTTCATCGAGACCCTCGTCAAGCACGCCACCGTCTAGAGGCGGCCGAGCCAGGGGTGCGGGCCGTAGGTCGTTTCGAGCGCCTCCGCGAGCCAACGCCGCTGTGCCGCGCCGAGCACCGGCAAAGCGGCGGCGAAGTCCTGCTCGTCCTTGGGGCGGGTGTCGTGGGCCTTGGCGAACAGCTGCACCTCCGGCACCAGGTAGGGGAGGCCCTCGGGCGAAACACCGCCCAGCTTCTTGATTTCCCGCCGCACGGCGGGGTTCCGGCGGGAGACCCACTCGGCACCCCGCGCCTCGTCGAGCATGAACTGGATCCGCCACGGCGCGGACGCCGACGGGCGGCACCACACGTCGTCGACGTCGGCGCCCAGTACCTCGCCCGGTGCCCAGGGCCGCAGGGTGCCCGGCGGGTCCGCCGCCCACCACTCCCACGACGGCAGTGCCTCCTGGATCGCGCGCTGGTCGCGCCGGAGCAGCAGCACGTCGACGTCGGCGTGCGTGCGGAACGGCCGGCCCACCGCCAGCTCGATCGCGTACCCGCCGGCGATCCACCACGGCGCTCGGACGTGGGCGAACAGCTCGGCCACCTCGGGCAGCGGCGCGGGCGCCCAGCTCACGAGACGCCGATCCCCGCCAGCACCGGGCCGGTGAACGGCGTTGCCGTGACGTCGTGGACCCGGGACCCCCAGACCGCGTGGCCGTGGCCCGACCACAGCGGCGCCACCGGCAGGTCCCGCAGCAGCTGGTTCTCCGCCAGCCGGTACAGCTCGCCCGCCTCCTCCGGGGTGGCCGCCGCGTCGGCCAGTGCCAGGTTCTGGCGGAAGACGTCGTCGGTGTACCCCGACGCCGTGGCCAGCTCGGACAGCAGCTCGTACGGGCTGCCGGTCGCCTGCTTGACGTCCACGGTGGACGGGCCGTCGAGCTGGTCCGTGCGCGGGGCCGCCTGTGCCGTCACGGAAACGTCCAGTGCCTTGTGCAGCCCGACCACCAGGGTGCGCGTCCACGCCTCCGCGCCCGGTCCGAAGTAGACGGTGGCGCCACCGGGGAAGGCCGCCTGCTTCAGCAGGGCCTTGCCGGCCGCCGCGTCGAAGGTGCACGGGCGGCAGGTGCCCGAGCGCTCGCCCGGGGCGGCCGACGGTGGCAGCATCGCCTTGGCCGGGTCGACCTGGTGCGCGAGCGGGCCGGCCTCCAGCGCCGCGCGGTCGACGCCGAGGGCGAAGCCGTGGCGGACCGTCGCGTCGGCGAACCGGGGGTTCGCCACCGGGAACGCGAGGTAGCCCGCCTCGGGCAGGGCCCAGGACGCGTGGCGGTCGGCGAATTCGCCGTGCATGGCCTCGTGCCGCTCGCCGGGGACCTCGGTCGCGAGGTCGAGCGTGCCCGCTTTGACCGCGTCGTACTGGGCCGCCGGTTCGCCGACCCGCAGCTCGATCTCCTCGGCCTTCCCGGCGCCGACGCGCTTGAGGGTGCCGCCCGAACCCGGCTTCCAGCCGCCGTCGAGCCGGTACGGTCCGTTGCCGACCGGGGCCTTCGCGAACCCGTCCCAGTCCCGGGAGGCGAGCACCGACGCCGGCAGCGGCACCAGGCCCGGCGCGGAGAGCAGCGCGGGCACCTGGCCGGACGGCCGGTCGAGGGTCAGCGCGATCGTGTCCGGAGCCGCCGCCTCGATCTCCCGGGCCCGCAGGAGCTTCGTCAGCACCGGGGACGAGACCCAGTGCGCGGAGGCGATCGCCCGCCAGGTGTCCACATAGGATTGCGCGGTGACCGGGGAACCGTCGTGGAACGTCGCCGGCCGCAGCTTGACCGTCCAGTGCACCCGGTCGGCGCTCTCGATCGACGCCGCCGCCCGCGGGGTGACCTTCCCGGACGCCGCGTCGTAGTCGGCGAGCGGAGTCCACAGCGCGCTCGTCACCAGCCGGCCCGCCTGGTCGGCGAGGTCGGCCGGCAGCAGCGTCGCGGGCTCCCGGATGCCGACGGACAGCACCCCGGGCCGAGCCGGGCCGGAGCCGGTACAGCCCGTGACGGCGAGGACGAGGACGGCGAACAGGGCGAGCAGGCGCATGCGCCGTTCCTACCAGTCGGAAGGCAACGAAAGACGGTTGTGTCCGGTTGATCTCCGTCGTACCGTTCGATGGGTCACGCTCGCCGGCGTTCTGGGAGGTTTCGCGTGCGCACCTGGTTGCGGTCGTGCTTCGCCGCCGTCACCGTCAGCGCCACGCTGGTCGCGACCGGGCTACCGGCCGCCGCCTGCGGCGAGGACGACAAACCCGCGGTCCCGGCCGCCCGCACGCTGGGCGACCCCGGGGCGGTCAAGAACGTCAAGGCCGTCGGCAACGTGCCCGACGCGGCCGGCGCCATTTCGATCAACTTCCTCGACTACGGCCGCCGCGACGTCATGGTCGTGTCCGGCGAGTTCGGGCTCAAGGTGTACGACCTGACGAAGAACCCGGCCGCGCCGAAGCTGGTCGGGCAGGTCAGCCTGCCCGGGCTGTGGGAGACCGAGGACACCGAGGTCGACCAGAACCGCAAGCTGGTGTTCCTCTCCCGCGACCCGCGGGCGTACGGCGGCACCACGCACACCGGCGAGTCCGGGATCTACGTCGTCGACGTCTCGAAGCCCGAGGCCCCGGCGATCCTCAGCTACGTGCAGGTGCCGGCCGGCCACACCACCAGCTGCGTCGACGGCTGCCGCTACCTGTGGACCGGCGGCCCGGCGAAGGCCGACAACCAGCCGGCGGACTGGGGCGGCCGGCCGATCTGGGTCACCGACATCCGCGACCCGAAGCACCCGAAGGTCGACCCGCAGCCGATCGAGCTGGCCCGCAACGACGGCAAGACCGACTACGTGCACGACGTGCAGGTCGACGCCGACGGCGTGGCCTGGGTGTCCGGGCGCGGCGGCGTCCGCGGCTACTGGACGTCCGGGATCCACCGCGACCCGCTGACGAACAAGGTCCGCCGCGCGACCGCGCACGAGCCGGTCCCGTACGCCGGCGGCGGCATCGCCGAGACCGCGGCCCCGTCGCGGTTCATGCACAACAGCTTCCACCCGGCCGGCCACCGCATCGGCGACGGCGCCTGGCGCGGCCAGGACCTGATCTACGCGACGGAGGAGAACTTCGTCGACGGCTGCGCGGGCGACGGCGTCCTGACGATTTCGTCCTTGAAGGGCTCCTACCACGGCGAAGGCTGGCGTTCGACGCCGGAGAAGCCGTTCCGGCTGGAAAGCGTCGGCACCTGGGGCGTGAACGGCCAGGAGGGCAGCGACCCGGCGTCCGACGACTGCTCCGCGCACTACTTCGACGTCCGCGGCAGGATTCTGGTGCAGTCGTTCTACGCGCAGGGCACGCGGTTCCTCGACGTCAGTGACCCGACGAACCCCCGGCAGATCGCCTACTACCGCCCGGCCGACGCGAGCGCGTGGGCGCCGTACTGGCACGGCAAGTACGTCTACGTCGCGGACAACGCCCGCGGCGTAGACGTCCTGCAGCTGACCGCCTAGGACTTCAGCCAGACAGCGGTGTCGGTCGGCAGTTCGCTGCCGGCCGGCCCGCTGGCCAGCAGGATCTCCCCGGCGGGGAGCGGGACCGGCGCGTCCGAGAAGTTCAGCGCGAACGTGAACCCCGGCCCGAGCCGGAACGCCAGCACCCCTTCGCCGAGGTCGAGCCACTCCGGCGAACCGGTGGGGAGATCCCGCCGGAGCCGCAGCCCGTTCCGGTACAGCGACAGCATCGACGCCGGGTCCGCCGCCTCCGCTTCCGCCGTGTAGTCCCGCCACTCGGCGGGCTGGGGGAGCCACGCGCCCCCGGCACCGAAGCCGAACGGCGCTTCCGAGCCCGACCACGGGATCGGGACGCGGCAGCCGTCACGGCCGGGGTCGGTGCCGTTCGTGCGGGCCCAGACCGGGTCCTGGCGCAGCTCGTCGGGGATGTCCAGGACCTCCCAGAGCCCCAGCTCCTCGCCCTGGTAGACGTACAGCCCGCCGGGCAGGGCCAGCGTCAGCAGCGCCGCCGCCCGGGCCCGCCGGGTGCCCAGCTCGCGGTCCACCGGCAGCTCGTGCAGCCGGTTCGCGAAGCTGAACCCCGTGTCGCCCTCACGGCCGTAGCGCGTGACGTGCCGCGTGACGTCGTGGTTCGACAGCACCCACGCGGCCGGCGCGCCGACCTCCTCGTGCGCCTTCAGCGTCCGGTCGATGACGTCGCGGAAGCGCTTGCTGTCCCACGGGCAGACCAGGAAGTCGAAGTTGAACGCCGAGTGCAGCTCGTCGCGGCGCAGGTAGCGCGCGGCCCGCGACATGTCCGGCAGCCACATTTCGCCGACCAGCACGCGCTCGCCGCCGTAGCTGTCGGCGATCTTGCGCCACGACCGGTAGATCTCGTGCAGCCCTTCCTGGTCGCTGAACGGCGTCTCGTCGCCGTTGTCGACGTCGGGCAGGTGCGGGTCCTTGACCAGGCCGTCGGCGACGTCGATGCGGAAACCGTCCACGCCGCGGTCGAACCAGAAGCGCAGCACGTCCTCGAACTCCGTGCGGATCTCCGGGTTTTCCCAGTTGAAATCCGGCTGGCGCGAGCTGTAGAGGTGCAGGTACCACTCGCCGTCCGGCACGCGCGTCCACGCGGACCCGCCGAAGCGCGACTTCCAGTTGTTCGGCGGCTCGCTGCCGTCCGGGCCGCGGCCGGGCCGGAACCAGAACCGCTGCCGCTCCGGCGAACCCGGGCCCGCCTCGAGCGCGGCCTGGAACCAGCGGTGCTCGTCGGAGCAGTGGTTGGGCACGATGTCGATGATCACCCGGATGCCGCGCGCGTGCGCCTCCGCGATCAGGTCCTCTGCCTCGGCGAGGGTGCCGAACAGCGGCTCGATGTCCCGGAAGTCGGCGACGTCGTAGCCGCCGTCGTCCATCGGCGACGGGTACCACGGCGTGAACCAGATCGCGTCGATGCCCAGGTCGGCCAGGTGGTCCAGCCGGGCGCGGACGCCGGCGAGGTCGCCGACGCCGTCGCCGTTGCCGTCCGCGAAGCTGCGGATGTAGACCTGGTAGATCGCCGCGCTCCGCCACCAGCCGGTCTTGTCGGTCACGAAAGTGCCCTCCTAGTCGTCGTGAAAACCCGGCTCAGCCCTTCAGGCTGCCGGCGGTCAGCCCGGCGAGGATCTGCCGCTGGAAGGCCAGGAACAGCGCCACCATCGGCAGGCTGGCCAGCACCATCCCGGCGACGAGCACGTTGAGCGGCATGTCGATCGCCACCCGCTGCAGCATCACCGAGAGCGTCTGCTTTCCGGTGTCCGGGAACACCAGCAGCGGCCAGATGAAGTCCTTCCACGCGGTGACCACCGCGAGGATCGACACGACGGCCAGGATCGGCCGCGAAATCGGCAGGATGATCCGCCAGAGCGTGCGCACCGGCCCGGCCCCGTCGAGGCGAGCCGCTTCGATCAGCTCGTCCGGGATCTGGTCGAAGAACCTTTTCAGCAGGTAGATGTTGAACGCGTTCGCCGCCGCGGGCAGCCAGATCGCGGCCGGTGAGTTGATCAGGTTGAGGTGCAGCAGCGGCAGGTCCGTCACCGTCACGTACGTCGGGACGAGCAACGCGGTGGCGGGCAGCATCAGCGTCGCCAGCATGAGCCCGAGCACGACGTTGCCGAACTTCGGCCGCAGCTTCGACAGCGCGAACGCGGCCGGGACGTCGATGGCCAGCTGCGCCAGCCACGCGCCGCCGGCGACGATCAGCGTGTTGAGGAAGTACTTGCCCAGGCTCAGCTGGTCCCACGCGTCGGCGAAGGTCTCCGGGTGCCACTCGTGCGGGACGAGCGTCGCCGGTGTCTGCGCCAGTTCCTGCGGTGACTTCATCGCGCCGGTGACGACCCAGTACAGCGGGAACATGAACGCCAGCACGAACACCGCGAGCGTGCCGGCGAAGACGACGCCGTAGACGACCTTGCCGCGCGGGCTGCGCAGTGCGCCGGGGGAGACGAGGGTCCTCATGACTGGTCCGCCTTCCTCGTCAGCCGGACGTACCACGCCGAGAACACGCCGAGCGCCACGAACAGCAGCAGGCTCATCGCGCTCGCCGAGCCGAAGTCGTTGTAGACGAAGGCGTAGCGGTAGAGCAGCAGGAGCACGGTCACCGTGGAGTCGTCCGGGCCGCCGCCGGTCATGACGTACGGCTCGGTGAACACCTGCATGGTCGCGACGATCTGCAGCAGCAGGAGCACCAGCAGGACGAACCGCGTCTGCGGGAACGTCACGTGCCGCAGCCGTTTCCACAACCCGGCGCCGTCGAGCTCCGCGGCTTCGTAGAGCTCGCCGGGGATCGTGCCGAGCGCGGCCAGGTAGATCAGCGTGGTGCTGCCCATGTTGGCCCACGTCGAGACGAACACCAGCGACAGCATCGCGGTCGTGGAGGAGTCGAGCCACTGGCCGCCGGGCAGGCCGGCCGCGCCGAGCGCGGAGTTGAACAAGCCGGGACCGGGGTCGTAGAACCACTTCCACATCAGCGCCGTCACGACCGGTGGCAGCATCACCGGCAGGTAGACGGCGAGCCGGAAGAACGCCTTCGCGTGGCGGAGTTCGTTCAGCAGCACGGCCGTCAAGAACGGGACGGCGAAGCCGAAGACCAGGGCGAGCCCGGTGAACAGCAGCGTGTTGCGCCAGGCGACACCGAACAGCGGGTCCGCGAAGAGCCGCTCGAAGTTGCCGAACCCGACCCACGTCGGCGCGTTGACGAAGTCGACCTGCTGGAAGCTCAGCAGGACACCGCGCACGATCGGGTACCAGGAAAACAGCGCGAACACCACGAGGGCGGCGCAGAGCAGGCCGTACGCGGTGAGGTTCTCCTTGAGCTTGCGCCGCAGCCTGCTCCGGTTCACCTGAGTTGCGGCCGGGCGCCCGGCCCGCGACGGTTTCGCCGCGGGCCAGGCGAGCAGGCTACTTGACCTGGGCGAGGACACTGTTGACCTTCGAGGACGCCGACGCCAGCTGCTGGTCGATGTTCGCGTTCTGGTCCGTGAGCACCGCCTGCATGACGCTGTCGAGCGCGGCGTAGATCTGCTGCGCGTTCGGCGGCTCGATGCTGCCCTTGATCTTGCTCGTAGTGTCCACATAGGACTTGTAGTTCGCGGCGGGGACGTTGGCGTACTTGGCCTTCAGCGCCAGCTGCTGGTCGCGGACCGTGCCCTGCCAGACGTCGGGGGTGGGCTCGGCGGGCAGGCCGACCGGCTGCTTGCCCTCGACGTACTGCTGGATGTGCTTTTCGAAGCGGTCCGGGTTGAGGTACTTCCACTGGATCCACTCGAGGCCGGCCTTGATCTTCTCCGGGGACGCCTTCGGGTTGAGCATGTAGCCCTCGCCGCCGAGCAGGGTGCCCTGGCCGCCGGGCATGCCCGCGATGCCGTAGTCCTCGTACTTGCCGTTGAACTGCTTGACCAGCACCGGGACGTTGTCCGGGGCGGCCATGTACATGCCGAGCTGGCCGGCGCCCATCATCCGCTGGACGTCCTGGGCTTCGAGCAGCTGCTTGGCGCCCATGGAGTTGTCGGTCCAGCGCATGTCGTGCAGGTACTGGAGGGCCTGCTTGCCCTTTTCGCCGGCGAAGTCGGCGACCCACTTGTCGCCGTCCTTGCGGGCGATGTCGCCGCCCATCGAGTAGAGCCAGCCGGTCATGTGCCAGCCACCCTGGTTGTTCTTGCTGTAGTCGGCGTACCCGACGACGCCGTTGCCCAGGGCGGAGATCTTCTTCGCGGCTTCGCGGACTTCGTCCCAGGTCTGCGGCGGCTTGTCGGGATCGAGGCCGGCCTTCTGGAACAGCGGGCGGCTGTAGAGCAGGCCCATCGTGTAGTTCATGGTCGGCAGGCCGTACAGCTTGCCGTCGGCGCCCCGGAAGTTGTCCAGGAGTTCCGGCTTGAGGTCGTTGAGGTGCGGGACGCTCTTCGCGGCTTCGGTGATGTCGGCGGCCTGGTGGCGGGCGATGATCTGCGCCGGGTCGGTGAAGTAGACGTAGTAGACGTCTTCGAGCTGCCCGCCGGCGAGCTTCGCGGAGAACGTCTTGGGGTCCATGAAGCCTTCGTGCGGATCGATGTCGATGTTCGGGTGCGCCGCCTCGAACTCCTTGACGTCGGCGTCGAAGACGCTGCGCTCGAAGGGCTGGCTGGTCGGCGGCTGACCGGTGACGGTGATCTTGACCTTGCCGCCGGCTGGAGCGCCGGAGTCACCGTCCCCGCAGGCGGCCACCCCCAGGGCGAGACCACCGGCGGCGAGCAGGCACAACGTTCGGCGGGAGACGGTTCGGGACCAGGTACTGCTCATCTCAAGCCTCTTCTCGGGTCGCGACGGCTGTCACGTGATTGCGGTCACTCTAAAGTGGGAGACGCGATAGCCGCAATAACTAGACGAGATTTTGCAACTTACGAACAGAGCGCGGGCACGAAAAAGGCGCGACGGCTCGGGGCCGTCGCGCCTCTCGGATCGCGGGGGTCAGGTGATGCGGCGGGCCGTGGACCCGCGGACCACCAGTTCCGGCGCGAACAACAGCTCTTCGGCCGCCACCTCGCCGCCGTTGATGCGCTTGACCAGCAGTTCCACCACCGCTCGGCCCATCGCCTCGATCGGCTGGCGGGTGGTCGTCAGGGGCGGGTCGGTGCAGTTCATCAGGGCCGAGTCGTCGTAGCCGACCACCGAAACGTCCTCCGGCACCGACAGGCCCTGCCGGCGGGCCGCGCGGATCGCGCCGAGGGCCAGCAGGTCGCTGGCGCAGAGCACCGCCGTCGCGCCGCGGGGGTACAGGCGGGCCGCCGCCGCGTGGCCGCCCTCGATCGAAAACATCCCGTGCTCGATCAGCTCCTCCAGGACCGGCAGCCCGAGTTTGGCCGCGTAGGAGCGGAACGCCTCCAGCTTCCGCCGCGACGGAACGTGGTCGGACGGGCCGAGGACGAGGCCGATCTTCTCGTGCCCGAGCGAGCTGAGGTGCCCGACGACCTGCTCGACGGCCACCGCGTCGTCGCACGAGACCTGGGGCAGCCCGAGGTGGTCGACCGCCGCGTTGATCAGCACCGTCGGCAGCCGTCGCTCGACGAGGTGGTGGTAGTGGGAGTGGATCGCGTCCGCCTGCGCGTACAGGCCGCCGGCGAACACCACGCCCGACACCTGCTGCTGCAGGAGCAGCTCGACGTACTCCGCTTCGGACACCCCGCCCGCCGTCCGCGTGCAGAGCACCGGCGTGAACCCCTGCTGGGCGAGGGCGTTGCCCATGATCTCGGCCAGCGCCGGGAAGATCGGGTTCTGCAGCTCCGGCAGCACCAGCCCGACCAGCCGGGCCCGCTCGCCCCGAAGCTGGGTGGGCCGCTCGTACCCCATCACGTCCAGCGCGGTGAGCACGGCGGCGCGGGTGCTCGCGGACACCCCGGACCGGCCGTTGAGCACCCGGCTGACCGTGGCTTCGCTGACCCCGACCTGGCGGGCGACTTCGGCAAGACGACGCGTCATAGCTGAAACTTTACCGCAATCGAGCGCAAAAGCACGACGTGCGGAACCGGCGCCAAGCTGGTGATCAACGGTCACCGAGGCCGCACATCCCGTTCCTAGCTTGGCCGACGTGACCACCACCCTCGCCCGCACCACCACGTCTCGCGGCCTGACCGCGCTCGCGGTGCTCGCTTTCCTGCTGGCCGCCTACCGCGGGTTCCGCATGCCGGGCGACTGGGCCGTGACGCTCGAAGCCGTCTCGCTGACCGACGGCTTCCACCGCCGGTTCCTCGTCGGCACCCTGCTCCACCCGTTCGCCCTCGCGACCGGGTACGCGTACTGGGTGTTCGCGGCCGCCGCGTTCGCCGTCCTCGCCGCGGTGCTCGGGGTGCTGGCCGTCGCGTTCGCGCGCGCCCGGCACCCGGGTGGGAAGCTCGTGGTCGTCGGCTGGCTCCTGCTGCCCTCCGGCGGCTTCCTCTTCCACGAAGTGGGCTACTTCGACCAGGTCCTGTACCTGCTGCTGTTCGGCGCGCTGGGGCAGCTGCCGCGCCGGCCCGCGGTGGCCTCCGGGCTGATGACGGCCGCGGTGCTCACCCACGAGATCGCGGCGCTCACCGTCCTCCCCGTCTTCGCGGTCGTGCTGCTGCGGCGGTCCTCGGTGCGGATCACGGCGAGGCTGCTCGTGGCGCCGGTCGTGGCGGAACTGGCCGTGCTCGCGCTCCCGGCGTCGAGCGCGGGCGCGGTCGCGCGGCTCGAGACCGCGATGGCCACCGCGGATTTCACCCCGCGAGCCGACGCACTGGCGTTGTTCGAACGCACCCAGACCGAAAGCTGGCAGCTGTATTCGATCACCGAAGTCCTGCTGCTCGTAGCTCCGATCCTCGTCGTCGTGGTGGCTGGCTTCCTGGTGCAGCGGCGTGACGTGCTCGCGGTCGCGGCCGTCGCGGCTCCGGCGTTGCTCGCCTTCGCGGGCTGGGACTGGGCGCGCTGGGGATTCCTGCTGGTCACCAACTTCGCCGTGCTGCTGTGGCTGGGCCCGCCGCGGGAGCTGCGCCCGCTGCCGCTGATCGGGGCCGCGGTGCTGCTCGCGCACCTGCCGCTGCCGTACTTCGACGCCCAGCACCCGCGTGAGCTGTCCTGGCGGGCGGTCAGCGCCTTCGCCGGTCAGGCGTTCTCGACACCCCGGGGCAACCGCACGGTGAACACGGCCCCGCCGTCGTTGTGCACCGTGAGCGATCCGCCGTGCGCCAGCACGTTCTCCCGGGCGATCGCCAGCCCGAGCCCGCTGCCCTCGGTCGCCTGACGCGCGTGGTCGCCGCGGGTGAACCGGTCGAACAGGAGCGGCAGCAGGTCTTCCGGGACGCCGGGGCCGGCGTCGGCGACCCGCACGACGACGTCGTCGCCGGTCCCGTCGAGGGTGACCGTGACCGGCGCGGCCCCGTGCCGGACGGCGTTGCTCAGCAGGTTCGCCACCACGGTGTGCACCCGCCGCGGGTCGGCGACGACCGTGACGTTCCCGCTCGCCGTCACGGCGGCGTCGACGCCGGTGACTTCGGCGGCGTCGGCCACCAGGTCGGCGAGGTCGACGGGCGCCACCCGCAGGTCGGCCTTGCCGGCGTCGAAGCTGGCGATCTCGAGCAGGTCTTCGACGAGCTTGGCGAGCCGCCGCGCCTGCGTGCCGAGGATGTCGGCGGCCCGGGTGCGGGTGGCGGGCTCGGCGTGGTCGAGGCTGTCGACGGTGGCGAGCATCGAGGCCAGCGGAGTCCGCAGGTCGTGGGCGACGTCGGCGACGAACCGCCGCTGCTGGCGGTCTTTCGCGTGCAGCTCTTCGATGGATTCGCCGAGCCGCGCGGCCATCGCGTTGAAGGACCCGGCCAGCGCGGCGACCTCGTCCCGGCCCTTGACCGGGACGCGGGTGCCGAGTTCGCCCGCACCCAGCTCGTCGGCGGCCGCGGACAAGGCCTTGATCGGACGGCGGATCCGGCGCCCGATCAGGACCGCCACGCCGACCCCGAGCGCGGTCACGCCGAGGGCGACGCGGACGAGCTTCCAGCGTAGCTCGGTCAGGTCGTTGTCGAACTGGCTGAAGTCGTAGAACTGCACGAGGTGGTAGCCGGGCACGGGCAGATTCGCGTTGACCACGAACACTTTCCGGCCGGTCTCCGGCACCCGCGCGTAGGCGGCGCCGAACTGCTCGGGCGCTCGATAGCGGAACAGCTCCTCGCGCACCGCCCGCAGCATCGTGAGTTTGTCCGGAACCGGGATGAGCCCGAGATACGTGGTGGCGGCTCGCACGACTTCGACCTGCCCGCCGGGCCCCTCGAGCACCAGCGCCCAGTCCGGGATGTCGCCGAGGTGGGTGGGGGCGTCGTCGAGCCACCCTTCGCTGCCCACCTTCGAATACTCTTGGATGACCTTCCGATCGGCCGCCGCGTTGCTCACGGACGACCTGGCGAACCGGCCCAGTGCTTCGTCGGCCTGCACCTGGTAGGCGGAGAACGCCATCACCGCCGTCGCCGTCGTGGTCACGCCGACGATCGCCGCCACGATCCGCGTCCGCAGGCTGACGGCCGGGAGCCTCACCTCGTCACCAGGCGGTAGCCCAGGCCGCGGACGGTCCGCAGCAGCACCGGGTTCGCCGGGTCGTCCTCGACTTTCGCGCGCAGCCGCGCGACCGCCGCGTCGACGATCCGCGAGTCGCCGACGTAGCCGTAGTCCCAGACGCGCTTGAGCAGCACCTGGCGGCTCAGCACCTGGTTCGGGTGCTCGGCGAACTCGACGAGCAGCCGGATCTCCGTGGCGGTCAGCGCGAGTTCCTCGCCGGCGCGGGTGACGCTCATCGCGGCGGCGTCGATCGCCAGCTCGCCCACCCGGAACAGGCCGGCTTCCGGCACGGCCGGCTGCGCGCGGCGGCCGATCGCCTTGATCCGCGCGTCGAGCACGCGCGGCTCGGCCGGCTTGACCACGTAGTCGTCGGCGCCGCACTCGAGCCCGGCGACGACGTCGATCGGGTCGCCGCGGGCGGTCAGCAGCACGATCGGCAGCCGGCTGCGGGCGCGGATGCGGCGGCAGACCTCGAAGCCGTCGATACCGGGCAGCATGACGTCGAGGAGGACGAACTCGGCGTCGCCCAGCGCGGTCAGCGCGTGCTCGCCGGTAGGAGCGTGGACGACGTCGTGGCCCAACGCGCGCAACGCCAGCGAAAGCGCTTCGGCCAGCGGTTCGTCGTCCTCGACGAGCAGCAGACGCGGCACGGGCCCTCCCCGGGATGATCGTTCCGGCGAGACTAATGCAGCGCCCGGCGGCCCGGCGGTTCCCGTGCGGAACCGTCGAGCCGCCGTGCGGTTTCGTCACATCAGGCCGCCGACACCTCGAATCCGGCCGCCTGGCCGGCGGGCCAGCCCGTGTTGCCGGTGAAGGTCAGCCGCACGAACCGCTGGGACGTCGTCGCGAAGGACACCGAGGCCGTGTTGCCGGACGCCGGGTCGAACGAGTAGCCGCGCGACCCCACCAGCGTCGTGTACGAGCCGCCGTCGGTGCTGCCGGAGATCGTCACCGTCTGGGTGCGCGCACCCCAGGCCGAGGACGGCGGCAGCTTCAGCGTCACCTTGTTGATCGACGACGCCGTGCCCAGGTCCACCGTCAGCGTCTGGGGGAACGCGTTGTTGGCGCTCTCCCAGTAGCTGTTGGCGTCGCCGTCGTTCGCGTTCGACGGCGGGAACCCGCCCTGCTGGGACGACGAGCTGATCGCCTTCCCGCGGGCGAGGTCGGTGCCGGGCTGCGGCGGCTGCGGCGGACCCGAGTTCGGCGCGGGCCAGGTCGAGCAGTCGCCCCAGGTGCCGGTCCAGCCGTTGTTGCCCGACCCGCCGAAGGTCATGCGGGGGATCGACGTCGGGTAAGGGCAGTTGTACGTCCCGGTGACGCCGACGCCGGACGCCGTCAGGTTGCTGATCGACACCGACCCCTGCGTCTGCGCTTGCGCCACGAAGGTGCCGACGCCCTGCACGGAGACGCCGTCGATGGTGATGCCCTGGATCGGCTTGCCCGCGCCGTTGCCGTCGATGAACTGGATGGCCTCGTACGGGCTCTGGATCGCGGTGAACCCGGTGACGCGGATGGTGACGCCGGTGATCGCCTGGTCGCGCGCGTCGAACCACAGCGCGCCGACGCCGAACTGCCAGTTCGGGTCGAGCGCCCCGGCCCGCAGCGCGGTGTTGTTCGAAAGCGTGACCGTGCCGGACAGCGGCACCGAGTTGAACCGGTTCGCCACGAGGTAGCCGCCGCCGAGGGCGTTGGTGTCCTGGACCAGGTTGCCGCTCACGGTGTTGTTCGACCCGCCGTACAGCGCGATGCCGTTGGCCAGGTTGGGCTGCACGACGGTGTTGTTCGCGATGGTGTTGCCCGCGTCGGCCTGGCCGTTGGACCACAGCGCGAGCCCGTCGTCACCGTTGTTGCGCAGGTAGTTGTTGCGCAGCGTCGAGTTCGTCACGGCGCCGTCGAAGTTCACGCCGTCGGCCTGGGTGTCGAGGATGCGGTTGTTTTCGATGGTGAGATTCGACGAAGCGCCGTTCATCAGCCACAGCCCGCACTTGGTGTCCTGGATCCACAGGCCGCTCACGACCGAGCCGGTGCCGAGGACGCCGTGGAACGCGTTGTCCGGGCTGCCGTCGTTGCGCTCGGTCACGTCACCGAAGACCGCGAAGTCGTACAGCTTGATGTTCCCGGACGCGCTGCCGTTGTTGAAGATGTTGTTGCCGTGCAGCACGGTGTACCACTGGCCCGCGCCCCGGACGGTCGTCTGGTCGATCTGCAGCGCCGAGGAGATTTCGAAGCGCCCGGACGGCACCCACACCTCGCGGCCCTGCGAGCGCGCCGCTGCCAGCGCGTTCCGGAACGCCTGCGTGTCGTCCGAGGAGTCGTTCGCGGTGGCGCCGTAGTCGGTGACCGGCAGGGCGTTCGCCGGTTTCGTGCCCGCGCCGCCGACCTGCTCGAAGTCGGCGAGGTCGATGGTCGCCTGGCCGACGTCACCGGAGTCGGCCTGCACCCGCACCTTCGCCCCGGCGGGCAGGTTCTGGCCCAGCAGCAGCCGGGCGTCGTCGAAGAAGTGGTGCGTCTTGGCGCCGGGGATCCAGCTGGTGTCCACATAGGAATAGCGGGCGGTCACCGGCAGCGCCAGCTTGGTCCCGTTGACGGACACCGTGAGGCGGCCGGACGAGCCGTCCGGCACGCTGTAGTGGACGTTGATCGAGTTGGCCGCCGCGGGCAGCGTGAACTCGACGTACTGGCCGGTGCCGATCCGGACCGCCTGCCGCCCGGAGGCCTCCGAAGCCAAGCCGGCCTGCGTGTAGTCGGGGCCGACGGCCGAGCCGTTGGTCGCCGAGCACTCGGCTTCGACGGTCCGGAACGGCACACTCGCGCCGCCGGACGCCGTGGTGGGACAGGTCGCCGCGGCCGCCGGGGTGCCGCCGGCCAGCACGGTCAGGCCGGCCGCGGCGAGGGCCGCGGCCAGCAGCGCCGCGCGGCGCCGGGGAATGGGGGACATCGTCGTCACCTTTCTCACGGGGTTCAGGACGAATAGGCTTCGAGCTCGGACAGCTGACCCGCGGGCCAGCCGGTGTTGCCGGTGAAAGTCAGCCGGAGGGTGCGCACCGACGCCGCCGGGAAGGTCACGGTCGCGGTGTTGCCGGACGCCGGGGCGAAGGTGTAGCCCGCCGCGGCCTTGACCCCGTCGACCGAGATCGTCTGCGTGCGGGTGCCCCACGCCGAGGACGGCGGCAGCTTCAGCACCAGCCGCGAGACGGTGACCGTGCTGCCGAAGTCGACGGTCAGCGACTGCGGGAACGCGTTGTTCGTGCTCTCCCAGTACGAGTTCGCGTCGCCGTCGACGGCGTTGCCCGGCGGGAAACCACCTTGGGCGCCGGACGCGCTGACTGCCTTGTGCAGCGCCAGGTTCCCGCCCGGCTGGGTCGGCGTGGTGGTCGGCGGCGTGGTGGTGGGCGGAGTCGTCGTGCCGCCGTTGTCCGAGCCGTAGACGGGCGCCGGCCACGAGCCGCAGTACGTCGTGGTCCAGCCCGAGTTGCCGCCCTGGTCGGCCAGGCCGCTCATCGCGTCGGGCCCCATGCAGTTGTAGACACCCGCCCGGCCGACCCCGGTCGCGACGACGTTCTTCACCGACCCCGACGGCTTCGCCTGCAGCTGCCAGGCGAACGTGCCGGCGCCGCTGATCCGGATGTCGCTGAAGTGCACGTCCGTGGTGGCGCCGTCGATGAACTGGATCGCCTCGTAGTTGTTGTCCAGCAGGTCGTTGCCGGTGACGTCGATCCGGCCGGTGATGGCCGAGTCGCGGCCGTCGAACCACAGCGCGCCGACGCCGAACTGCCAGTTCGAGTCGAGCACGCCGGTGCGGATCGCGGTGTTGCGCGCGACCGTCGTGGTGCCCGACAGCGGCACCGCGCTGAACCGGTTCGCGATGTGCAGACCACCGCCCTGGTCTTGGTTGTCGGCGACGACGTTGTCGGACACGGTGTTGTCGTGCCCGCCGTAGATCGCGATGTTGTTGGCCAGGATCGGCAGCAGCACGGTGTTGAAGGAGAACGTGTTGTGGTGGTCGGCTTGGTGCTCGGACCACATCGCCAGGCCGTCGTCGCCGGTGTTGCGCAGGAAGTTGTTCGTCACGGTGACGTTGCTGATGCCCTGGTGCAGGTTCAGCCCGTCGGCGGTCTGGTCGAGGATCCGGTTGCCGGTCACGGTGAGCCCGTCGAACGGCCCGTCGAGCCACAGCCCGACCTTCGTGTGCTGCAGCCACAGGTTCTGCACGACCGAGCCGCCGCCCAGCGCGCCGCCGATCGCGTTCGACTGGTCGCAGTCGACGCGGGCGTCGACCTGGCCGATGATCGCGAAGTCGTAGAGCTTCACCGCGCTGCTGACGCCCGGCACGGCGGGGTTGCCGGGATACGCCGGGGTTCCGCAGCTCTCCGGTTCGCCCTTGCCGAAGATGCCCGCGCGCGGGCCGGTCAGCACCGAGTACCAGGGTCCGGCACCGCGGATCGTCACCTGGTCGACCGTGATGTGGTGGCCGAGGGTGAAGGTGCCGGACGGGATCCAGGCTTCCTTGCCCTGGCTGCGTGCCGCCGCGACCGCCGCGTCGAACGCCGCGGCGTCGTCGCTCGTGTCGCCCGCGGTGGCGCCGTAGTCGGTGACGGACACCGAGTTCGCCGGCCGGGTCGCGGCCGCGCCGACCTGCTCGAAGTCGGCGAGGTCGACGGTGACCGGCGTGACGTCTCCGGCGTCGGCCTGCAGCCTGATCTTCGTCCCGGCCGGGTAGGACGTGCCGAGCAGTGCGCGGGCCTCGTCGTAGAAGTGGTGCGCGTGACCGTCACCCGGGTTGTTGGTGAAGGGGTACGAGCCGTAGTACCAGGCCCACTTCGACGTCAGCGGGATGTCCCGGTTGTGGGCACCGCCGACGTAGAGCGAGATCGTCCCGCTCGCGGAGTCCGGGACGCTGTACCGGAAGTCGATCGAGTTCGCCGGTGCGGTGAGGGTGAACTCGACGTACTGGCCCTGGCCGGACAGCGTCACGGCCTTCCGGCCGGAGGCTTCGCCGGCGAGGGTGCCCGCGGCGCGGTTCGGGCCGATGACCGAACCGTTGGTGGCGGCGGTTTCGGCTTCTTGTTCGAGGAAGGGAACCGTCGCGCCCCGGCCGGCGGCCGGGGCCGCGTTTCCCGCGGGAACGGCGGCGATCGTGAGTCCGGCGGCGGCGATCACCGCCGCGGCGAGTGCGCCGAACCTGAACTTGGGCGCGCTGAAGACAGAGCTGGGAGACATGGGCGGCACTGGCCTTTCCGCAGCAGGTGGGGACCTCTGTGACGGGGATCATACGAATCCCGGACAAGAAATCGCAATAGTTGAACGAACTTACGCAAGTTTGCGACAGGAATTGACGGCTGCGCCGGATGTCCGACGCTCGCTTACCTCCTGCGGAGCAACGACCGGGCAGCCGCGTTCCGCTGCTAGTTTCTGGACATGAGCCAGCGACGTGCGGACGGGAGCGCCGGGGACGCCGACTACGGCGCCATCGGCGGGGTCTACACCGACTACCGCAAGCCGGATCCCCGCATCGGCCAGTACCTCGTCGACGCGCTGGGTGACGCGCGGACCGTGCTGAACGTCGGCGCGGGCGCCGGTGCGTACGAACCCGAAGACCGCGAAGTGACGGCTGTCGAGCCGTCGGCCTCGATGCGTGCGCAGCGCCCGGCGGGCCTGCCGCCGGCGGTCGACGCCGTGGCCGAGAAGCTGCCGTTCCCGGACCGGGCGTTCGAGGGCGCGATGAGCACGTTCAGCGTGCACCAGTGGAACGACCTGTGGGCCGGCCTCAAGGAGATGCGCCGCGTCACGCGCGGCCCGATCGCCATCCTGACCTGCGACCCTCAGCTGCTTCGCCGCTTCTGGCTGCTCGACTACGCGCCCGAAGTGATCGAGACCGAGGCCCGGCGCTACCCGTCGGTCGACGACATCGCCGACGGCCTCGGCGGGCACACCTCGGTGGTCGGCGTGCCGATCCCGATCGACTGCACCGACGGCTTCAACGAGGCCTACTACGCCCGCCCCGAACGCCTCCTCGACCCGGGCGCGCGGCTGTCGTGCTCGGCGTGGAGCTTCGTCGACGACCGCGTGCACCACCGCTTCGCCGCGGAACTGCAGCACGACCTCGACGACGGCACGTGGGAACGCCGCTACGGCAAGCTGCGCGAGCAGCCGACGTTCGAGGGCTCGCTCGTCCTCGTCGTCTCGGACCCCGCGGCGTGACCCCGCCGCCGTTCGACCCGGAGCTGGCCGCGGTCGTCGGCGAGCTGCGCGCCGGCCGGAGCCCGCTGGTGACGCTCGCCGACATCCCCGCACGCCGCGAGGTCGTCGCGGCCGACTTCCGGACCGTCGAAGAGCTGGCGGCCGCGCACCCCGGGTTCACCTTCCGCAAGGAACGCGCCGGCGACGTGCCGCTGCTGGTCGTCACCCCGGCGGACCGGGCCCCGGCCGGCGTCGTCTACCACGTGCACGGCGGCGGCCTGATCGTCGGCAGCCACCTCGGCCCGGACGTGCCGAACCTGCTGGGCTGGGCCGGGAAACTGGGCCTCGCCGTCGTCTCGCCCGGGTACCGGCTGGCGCCGGAGCACCCGTACCCGGCGGCCGTCGAGGACTGCTACGCGGGTCTGCTGTGGACGGTCGAACGGCTGGGCGTCCCGGTGATCGCCGGGATCAGCGCGGGCGGCGGCCTGGCCGCGGCGACGACCCTGCTGGCCCGCGACCGCGGCGGCCCGCTCCCGATCGGGCAGCTGCTGATCTGCCCGATGCTCGACGACCGCAACGACTCGGTGTCGGCCGTCGACCTCGACGGCCGCGGCCTGTGGGACCGGACGGCGAACCACGTCGGCTGGACGGCGTACCTGGGTGACCGCCGTGACGTCCCGGCCTACGCCGCACCGGCCCGCGCCGAGGACCTTTCCGGCCTGCCGCCGGCGTTCCTGGACGTCGGCACGGCCGAGACGTTCCGCGACGAGGTGGTCGCGTACGCGAGCCGGATCTGGCAGGCGGGCGGCGACGCCGAGCTGCACGTGTGGCCGGGCGGCTTCCACGGCTTCGACGCGCTGGTGCCCGAGGCGGCGCTCAGCCGGGCGGCCGTCGCCGCCCGGCTGACCTGGTTGCGGCGCCTGCTCAGGGATGTCTCGTAACCCGGTGAGGGCGTCGGCCGGGCCGATGGTTCCCCCGTTCACGGCCGCTGGAAACCTACCGGGTTGGGGAACTCGCCGAGATGAGCCGCGACACCTTCGGCGACTGCCGCGGTTTCGCCCACGCCAGGCGCACTTTCCTCGCCGGCAGGCCCGCCGGCCCGACTGGGCCGGAACCATCTCGTCCGCCCGGCCCACGACTCCCCAGTTGAGGCTCGTTCGCTGATCGTGGGCGCGGTCCGAACCTCCTCAGCGCCCGCAAGCTACCGGGCGGGTGCGCTCTTCGCGCGGAGTGGCGCGCTCGCGTCGTGCAGGTGTTGCAGGACGTAGTGGTAGGTCTTCAGCAGGCCGCACTGGGCGTAGTCGATCCCGTGTTCGGCGCAGAACGCGCGCACGAGGGGCTGCGCGCGGCGCAGGTTGGCGCGCGGCATGCTCGGGAACAGGTGGTGCTCGATCTGGTAGTTCAACCCGCCGAGCGTGAAGTCGACCCACGGACCGCCGCGGACGTTGCGGCTCGTGAGCACCTGCTTGCGCATGAAGTCCAGCTGCGTCTTGTCGGTGAAGGTGGGCATGCCCTTGTGGCCCGGCGCGAACGAGCAGCCCAGGTAGACGCCCCACAGCCCCTGGTGCACCGCGATGAACGCGACCGCCACCGGCGGGGACAACACCACGAACACCGCACCGAGGTAGACACCGACGTGGGCGATCAGCAGCACCGCCTCGAGCCGACGTGCTTTGACCTCGCCGCGCCACACCGCTTGGATACCTGCCCAGTGCAGGCTCAGCCCTTCCAGCAACAGCAACGGGAAGAACAGTGCCGCCTGGTGCTTCGAAGTCCAGCGCACGAACCCGCTCTTCTCGGCCGACTGCCCGCGGGTGAAGGCGAGCAGCGGGATGTCGATGTCGGGATCGTCGCCTTCGTGGTTGGGATTGGCGTGATGGCGGCGGTGCTTGCCCATCCACCAGCCGTAGCTCATCCCGATGAGACCGCCGAAGGCGTAGCCGGCGCGGTCGTTGGCGTGCCCGGTGCGGAAGATCTGGTTGTGCCCGGCGTCGTGGCCGAGGAACGCGATCTGGGCGAACACCACCGCGAAGAACACCGCGGTGGCCAGCTGCCACCACGAATCGCCCAGCGCCGCGAACACCACGCACCCGCCGGCCAGCGCGAGCAGCGTGAGACCGATCTTCACCGCGTAATAGCCGCGACGACGGTCAAGCAAGCCTTCACCCCGCACGAGGCGAACAAGTTCACTGAAATCGTCACGCGACTTCGCGCGAACCCCGACGCTCTCCGGAGATACCACCATGGAAGCCCTTCCCCAAGTCATGGCGCCGGGGACCGGGGCGACCACTCGTTCACTACTCCGACCGGATTCCCCCGCGGATTCCCCGCTAAACGAGACAGGACCGACACCACGAGAATCGTCAGACGCCCGCCGGAACGACCGCGGGAACGACCGGCTTCCGGCGGGCACCGGGAAGCAGCTGCGGGGGACGGCGGGCCGCCAGGTCCTCGACCCAGCCGAAGGCGAGCACGGCCACGACCGTGAGGACCGCCGCTGTCGCCAGCCGAACCGGCTGGGACGACCACCCGAGCCAGTCGTCGACGGGATAGGACAGGTCGATGGCGACGTTGTGCCACAGGAAGACCGTCACCGCGCGCGCGTTGAGCAGGGTCACCAGCCGGCCGAGCACCGGCGTCCGGTCCAGCCAAGCGAGCTTGGGCGACACCCGCAGGAACACGAGGATCGCGGCGGCGGAGATCAACGCCTGCCCGAGCGGGATGTCGCTGAGATCGACCGTCCCGTCCGGCAGCGGGTGCCCCGCCGTCCACCAGGCGCCCAGTCCGACCGCGGCGGCGAACAGTCCCGCCAGCACGGCCGGGTGGATCCGGCGAAGCAACCCTTCCCGGTGGGCGAAGCCCAGCATCCAGCACGCCCCGAAGGTGACGAAGTCCAGCACGCCCTCGCCGACCGGACCCGAATCGGTCAGCGGGGAGCCCAGCACGGCGTCCACCGCGACGAAGACCAGCGGGGCGAGCACGGTGACGACCGGACGGCGGCGGAACGCGAGCAGCAGCATCGGGCTGAGCAGCACGAACCACAGGTAGGCGCGGAAGTACCACAGCGCCACCGTGAAGTCCGCACCCCAGAGACTGCCCGGCGGGTCCAGGATCGGGAACACCCAGAACACCATCCGCGGCCAGCTCAGGGCGAGGTCGCCGGTGTCTTGGGCCCAGCCGTGCGCGAGCATCAGCCCGACCGCGACCAGGCCGAAGAGCCACAGCGGGGGCAGCAGCCGGCGGATGCGGTGGCCGACGACGTCCACCGCGGGGGTGCGGCGCAGTGAGCTCACCATGAGGGAGCCGCCGAGCGCGAACATCACGCCCATGGACGGGAAGACGAGGCTCAGCCACCCCCAGCCCGTGGCGTGGTAGAGCACGACCCGCACCAGCGCGACCGCGCGCAGGCTGTCGAGCCAGCGGTCCCGGCGCCCCGGCGGCGAGGGTTCGGCGGCCGGAGCGACCCGAGGCTCGACCGGCTCGGCGGGCGCCGCCTCGGCCCGCACGGTGGCCCGCAGGGCACCGATGCGGTGCATCCGTTGCCAGCGCACGAGAATCCCGGACACCGCCGCGCCCAGCGACTGGATGAGGACCACGTACATCAGCTGGCGGTAAACCAGCTGCTGCATCGGGATCAGCCACAGCGCGCTCTTCGGCTCGTCGTCGAGGTGGAAGGCGTACGCGGCGCCCGCGCTCTGCAGCAGCATCACCGACAGCCAAAGCACGAGCGTCGTGCCGGGATCGAGGAAGAACAGCCCGTAGACGAAGAAGACGTCGATCAGCGGTGCGGTCACCGGCAGCACGATCTGGAACGCGAGGACGTGCAGGAGCCCGAACCGGCCCAGGCGGCCCGCCGTGCCCCGCTGGAGGACCGCCCGGCGGTGCCGCCACACCGACTGCATCGTGCCGTAGGTCCAGCGGAACCGCTGCTGCCACAGCTGCCGCAGGGTCGCCGGGGCCTCGGTCCAGGCGACCGCATCGTCCACATAGGCCATCCGCCAGCCGGCACGGCCGATCCCGATGGTCAGATCGGTGTCCTCGGCCAGGGTCAGCGAGCTCACGCCGCCGGCATCGGCGATCGCGGCGCGCCGGAACGCGCCCGCGGCACCCGGGATCGTGCAGATCGACCCGGTCAGGTCGTGCATGCGGCGGTCCACGCTGAACCCGATGACGTACTCGATGTGCTGCAGCCTGGTCAGGAAGGTGTCGCGGTTGACGATCTTCACGTTGCCCGACACCGCCCCGATCCCAGGCCGGGCGAAGGGTTGCACCAGGCGCCGGATGGTGGCGGGCTCGACCACGGTGTCCCCGTCGACCATCACGATGAGGTCGTGCCGGGCCTGCGCGACCCCGGCGTTCAGCGCGGCCGCCTTGCCCTGGTTGCGCTGGCGGAGGACCCGTACCCCGGGCAGCTCGAGGGCTTCGACGAGATCGGCGGTGCCGTCGGTGGACCCGTCGTCGACGACCACGACCTCCACCGGGTGGTCACTGGCCAGGATGGACCGCAGCGCCACTTCGATGTTGGCCGACTCGTTGTAGGCAGGCACGACGACCGAGACCGGTTCGGTCACCGGGGGCCCCCAGCTCCAGCGCGGATGGCGGCGCTGCCGGGCGTGCCTGCCCGCGTAGAAGAGCATCAGCAGCAGGCGGACGATCACCAGCACGCCGACGCCCAGCAGGATCCACTGCAGCCAGGCGACCACGGCGAGGGAAACGCCGATGGCGCCCAGCAGGACCTCACCGGTCACCCGGTCCCGGGCGGTGGCGGGCTGGTTGGCCGGGGCCATCCCGACCGAGGCGGTGACGGTGGTGAAGTGGTAGCCCTGCTCCTGCAGCCGCGGGATCAGCTGATCCAGTGCCGCGACCGTCTCGGACCGGTCGCCGCCGGCGTCGTGCATCAGTACGATCGAACCCGCGTCCGAGGGCGGCGTGGCGTTGTGCACGATCGCCGAGACCCCCGGCCGGGCCCAGTCATCGCTGTCGGTGTCGGTGAAGACGCTGAGGTAACCGCGCGCGGCCGCGGACTGCACGGTGCGGTAGCCGAGATCGTCGACGGCGGAGACGCCGGAGGAATACGGCGGGCGGAAGAGGTTGGTCGTCAGGCCGGTGCTGCCGACGAGCACCATTTCCGTCTGGTCCAGCTCCCGGTCCATCCGCCACGGGGAGACGTCCACCAGGTCGGGGTGGGTGAAGGTGTGCAGCCCGATTTCCGAACCGGAGTCGTGGATCCTGCGAAGGAGTTCCGGATGGCGCGATGCCATCGAGCCGACGACGAAGAACGTCGCGGGCACCTGGTGCTTGCGCAGGATGGAGAGGATCTGGGGCGTCCAGGTCGGATCGGGTCCGTCGTCGAAGGTCAGGGCGATGGTCTTGGCGGCCGGTGCCCGCGAGGCCACCGGCGACCGGGTCGCGTCGACCACCGCGCCACCGTTGATCACCGCGGTGGGCACCGACGCGGTGCCCACCGGGTCGTGCGCCTTGGCGTCGTTGCTGACCTGAGAGCTCGCCAGGCCCGCGATGACGAGCATCACCGACAGCAGGGCCACCGCGATGCCCGCGAACACCCAAGGCAGCCGGAGGCGGCCTCGCCACCTCCGGCGCCCGGTCACAGCAGGTTACCGAGAAGCGATCCGACAGCCCCGGTCACGGGTGCGACCACGTCGCCGACGACCTCGAGCACGGGTGGGACCACGGACACGACCGGCGCCACCGCTGCCGGAGCGGGCGGCGGCACGACCGCGGGCGGAACCACCGCTACCGGCGGAACCACCGCTACCGGCCGCGCCGGCTGAACGGGATCGGCCCGGTTCACCGGCGCCTGGCCGACGGCTGCCTGGTTCTCCGGCTGCTGGTGCACCGCGGCCGCGGGCCCACTCGTGCCACTCTGCGCTCCGCCTGCGGGCTGCTTTCCCTCCGGCGCGTTGCCGCTCGCCACCGGGGACAGGGGAAGCACGTTCGCCGGGATGGCGATCCGCGGCCCGGAGCTCCGGCCCGTCCCCGGCGACTGCTTCTCTCCCGGGCCGGCGGCCGGCTGGTACCCCGCACCCGGGGCAGCCGGAAGGCCGCCCGGCGCGGAATTCGCCCGGGCGTCGGCGGAGGCGGACGTCGAGGGCTGGTTGGCCAGCAACAGCCCGGTACCGGCGATGAACGCGACCCCCGCGACGGCCAGTACCCCGGCCGAACCGCGAACCAGCAGCCGCCGGCGCCCGCTCGGATCGACGAAGACCGGATCGACGCGACGGTTCGCCTCGGCGTTGCGGGCCTGCTGACGTTTGCCGGAACCGAGTCCGGCGAACAGATCCGGACCGCGCGGGTAATGCTGGGTGACCACGGTGACTCCTTCATGAACTCGTGAATCAGGGGAACCGGTCAGGAGCCGGAGATACTCGGAAGCGGCGAGCACGACGCGCGGCTGAGCCCCCAGCGGCGCGGAAGCAGTGTGGCAACTCCACACGCCCTCCTGCGTGTTGCTCTCCGTGTTCCCAGCATCCGGTCCGAGCGTGGGTGACAGCTAGGGCCTTGCGTCACATCAACTGCGCCGAAGAGACCAACCTTCCGGGCTCACGACCCCCAAAAAGTGATATCACTGGGCCATTCGGCTGAACCCGGCCGCGAGGCGAAACGTCGGGCGCACCAGCCCCGACTGCCGCCGGAGGCGGACTATCGGTCACCGAATCGCTCCCCGGCGGAAGTCGGCCTACCATTCTTCAAGAGCAGCACGTCGCGGCAACCCCGGACCCCGGTGGCCGAACACGCGTCACCCGCCCACCGGGAGCAGCTGATGACCAGCGTCCAGAACACGACGAAACCCCTCATCACCCGCGAGTTCAGCCGGCGGGCGGCCGACGCCTGGATCCGCGCCGCGGACGCCGGGATCATCGACGCCGCGGAACTCGTCTGGTTGCTGGAGCACCTGCCGGCGGAACCGGCGCGGCCGAAGGTGACCGGGTGACGGCCGGGAGCCACTCCCGGCCCTCGACGGCCGACCCGGCGCCGGCGTGGGAATCCGCGGAGGTCGATCTGCCCGGCCGGATGCTGACGCTGGTCTACCGGGTCGCGTGCCAGACCGGCCATTCCCGGCGGACGAGTGCCACGTTGTGCACCCGGATCCTTTGCGCACAGCCGGATGCCACCGAATCGCGGGCGGTCGCGGACGCCGGACGGCAGGTGCGCGCCCGCGTCCTGACGGAGCTGCGCGCCGACCTCGGCCGGCGGATCGATCGGCCACGGCTGGACGCGGCACTGCGGGACGCGGTACTGCTCGACGAAGTGACGCTGCTGCCGCCGCGCCAGCGCTTCGCCTTGTGGTCGACGGCGGTGGACCACCTCACGACGGCCGAACTAGCCACCCGCACGGGCTGGACGTCTCCCCAGATCGTCCGGCTGCTGCGGGGCGCGCTGCGCACCGTGACTTCGAAAGCCACCTTGCCCGCGTGAAAGGGCGACGCACCGGTCACGCAAAGACGACACGCCGACTCATTCCGAACCTCTCAGGCCAGTAGTCCCTGCAGTTCGTCCACCGCGTGGGTCAGTTCGCGGGCGAAGCGGTCCATCTCCGCCGAGACGTGCTTCGGCGTGCTCAGGTAGATGTTCCAGCGGTCCGGCAGCAGCACGTAGGCGATGCCGATGCACTGCGGGCTGGTCGAGCCGAAGCCGAAGTACCGGATGTTGACCGACGGCGCCGAGCTGGTGCTCAGGTAGTCGTCGCGCATCTTCAGCCAGCCCGGCGAGGTGTACAGCGCCGGGGTTTCGGTGTCCCCACGCCGTTTCCCGATCAGCTGCAGCTCCCACAGGTGCTGCTCCGGTGCGTCCCCGGCCTGGCACTCCTTCGCGCGGGCAACGTGCTTCGCCGCCGCGGCCCGGAACGCTTCGCGCTTCTCTTCCGCGGAGGCGTCGGAGGTCAGGACATCGGCGAAGCGCACGACTTCCGGTGTCACGACCCGCATGGCCTCGGTCCGGCCGTTCTGGAACTGCCGGGTCGCGATCGATTCGTACGTCGCGCCGGTCAGGCCCTTCGCGCGGCGGTGGGCCAGCTGGTACGCCATCTGGGCGAAGGCGTCCGGCGACATCCCCAGCTCCTTGGCCCGGTTCGCCCCGAAGTCGAACGACACGGTCGCCGTCGCCGTCGCGTCCGCGTAGGCCTTGAAGGCTTCTCGGGCGGCGCGCGCGTCTTCGCGGAGGGCGTCGGTCAGCGTGAACTCGACGACCTCGTGGCCGGGGACCCCGTCAGCCGGTTCGCGCTCCTCGCGCGAACCGCTCAACAGCGCGTCGGTGAAGCCGAGGATCGTCGTGCCGTCGAGTTCGCAGTGCTCGACGTTGATCCCCGCGGTGCCGTCCTCGAACACGATGAGCGACACGGCCTTGTCGTACCAGCGGTTGTCGCCGTACAGCAGCCGGTCGGCCGCTTCCAGTGCGTCCGCCGGCGTGAAGTCGTCCAGGCACAGGCAGAACAACGCGGTCTCGATGGTCTCCAAGGCGGCGGCGTTGCCCGCTTCGAGCAGCGAGGCCCGCGAAGCGGCCCACTCCGCGCGTGCCTTCGTCGTGAGGGGCCCGGCCGGGACGTCGGTGACGTGGTCGTCCTTGAGGATCGCGCGCAGCCCGTCGGCCAGCTGCGCCGGCGAGTGGGGGCGGCCGTCTTCGGCGAGGACGTCCATCCGGAACGGCGTGCCCTTCGAGAACACGACGATGTGCCGCTCGGGCGACGGGTACCGCGTGCGCGCGGTGTCGAGCACCTCGCCCGGGATCCGCGTCGCCGAGAACAGGTACTTGTGCTGCACCATCGACTGCGGCGTGCCGCGCAGGAGCACCGGCGGCACGAGTTCCCGGTCCAGCTTCAGCTTGTAGTCCACGGCGGACGCGGTCAGCTCGGCCGCGCGCTCCACCTGGCCGAGCGGGGAGTCCTGGAACAGGAAGAAGAAGTTGGCGTTGAGCGCGATCCGGTCGCGGCGGCCGAGGTAGCGATACGGCCAGAACGTGTCGAGCCAGCTGCGCACGCCCGGCGAGCGGTCGTACTCCTCGAGCCGGGCCTGCAGCTCCGGCCCGGGCCCCGCCAGGAACGCCGCGACCGCGGCTTCGGTCTCGGCCAGCTCCTCCGGTGTCAGCAGCGGAGCACACCACTCGAGGAAGCGGCGGCCGCTGTCCTCCAAGGTGGGGACGGGGACGCGGGGGAGCCGGTCCTCGTTGCCGAACGTGCGGGTGGACCATTCCGGACTGCTCACGGTCATCCTTTTGATTGGGGGAGTCTCAAACTTCTTGCGGGGTCCGGGTGGCGAAGCCCCCGGCTCGGGGCGAAGCCCCGAATGTCACAGTTCGGGGAAGCCTGCAGGACGGGATACATACAGCTGCGCGTAGAGCCACCCGTCGGACTCCAGCCCGGTGGGGTCGACCCCGGCCGCGCTCAACGTGTCCAGGATCTGCGTCTGTTCCTCGGCGGAGGCGAACTGCCGCTGCCGGAAGACACCTTCGACGCTCGTCGTCTCGTACCCCAGCTCGGCCAGGCTCTCGGCAATCGGCTCGTAGGAGAACATCCGCAGCACGAAGTGCGCCATCCACGGCCGCGCGCCGCGGGCGACCCGGTTGAGGGTCTTCTCGGTGACGTACCCGACGCAGCCGGTAGAGATCACGAGGTCGACGTCGTCCAGCAGCTTCTGCTGGGTGCCGTCCGGGTCGTCGCGTTCGAGGTCGGCGTGGATCGCTTCGTCGAGGAACCCGGCGGAAAGCGCGTACTCGAGCGCCGGGGCCGAGCTGTCGAGGCCGTAAAACCGCGGGTTGCCACTTCGGACGCGCGCCCGGTCCGCCTCGACTAGCGCCGCGTGGTCCAGCGCGCGCACGGCCGGATCCGTGTAGTGGGCATAGAGGTCGTCCATCGTCGCTTCGCAGCGCTGCAAGGCCGCGTTGACGCCGTACGAGCAGCCGACGTCGAGCACGGTCGGCCGCTCGGCGGGGTGCTCGGCGATCAGCCGCGCGAAGTACGGCTTCGCCAGCTGCGGGATGTGGTAGCCGACGCGCTTCAGCGTGCCGAAGAACGGACGCGGGTCGGGCGCGGTGTAGATGTGGTCGAACGAGATCTTGCCGGTCGAGTCGAAAGGCACGGGCCAGGCTCCTGATCCAGTCGAGTGATCTAGTCGAGCAGCTCGTCGCCGCGGATGGCGCGCTCCGCGAGGTGGGCGGGCAGGACGCGGCCGAACAGCTGGCGGGTCCGCTCCGCGCTGCCGATCACGCCAGGACGCTCGCTGTAGGCGAAGATCGCGGAGTGCCGCGCGATCGCGCCCTCCACGGTACTGACCCGGTGCAGCGCGAAGCGTCCTTTGAACAGCTGGAGATCACCGGGCCGCAGGTCCAGGCGCCGGACCAGCCGGGTGTCGCCGGCCAGCACCGAGCGCACGGCGGCGAAGTTCTCGTCCGCGGCGGACCGGATGTTCGGGCAGTACTCGAACGTGCCGCCGTCGGCCGCGGCCTGCGTCAGCATGCTGACGGTGTGGGTGTTCGTGTCGAAGTGCCACGGGTGCGCGCGGCCGGGCGCGATCACGTTGAGCGTCAGCCCGGACAGCGGGTCGGCGAGTTCGTGCAGCTCCGGCAGCCCGAAGCAGTCCGCGACGAACCGCCGGAACAGCGGGCTGGTGTAGAGCCGGCCGATGATCGACGACGCCGGGATGTGGTCGCGCGCGACGAAAGCGTTGCCGCGTTCCATGATCGTCCGGCCGGGGTGGCCTTCGGGCAGCGGCTCGCCGATCGCGGTGTTGTAGGCGTTGACCTTTTCGATCTTCGTGTAGGCGTGCGGTTCGAGCGCCGCGCACTCTTCGCGCAGCACGTCGTGCAGCTCGGGGCGGATGAAGTCGGCGAGCACGCTGCAGCCGGCCCCGGCCAGCTCGGCGCGGGTGCGGCCGACCGTCTCCCGCCAGGCGGGACGATCCGGATCGGTGAGCGGGTAGCGGTCGGTGTCGACCATTTCCAGTGGCGCTACCGAGGTGCTCATCGTCGAGGTCCCTTCCGGCGGGTGAAGGAACAGAGGTAGCACAAAATCCCGCTGGTCAACCGTCGGTTTGTGAGCGGTGACACACGGTCGTCAATTGCCGATCCGGCTGGCCCACGCGCTGAGCTTGACCGTGTCGGTGGTGCCGAGGTCGGTCTCCAGGGGCTGCTTCTGCGCGGGTTCGCCCGGAAGCGGGACCACCGAGATCGCGGCGCCGGTGTGCTTGTCGCCGCTGGTGACGGTCGCCGACCAGGCGAGCACCGACAGCGCCTTTTCGCCCGGCTGGAGCGTGAGGTCCTGCGGACCCGGATCGGGCGCGAAGTAGGAAGTTTCGTGCAGGATCTGGACGTCGAGCGGCGCACCGTCGCCCGCCAGGATCTTCAGGTCCGGGTAGCCGGTGACCTTGCGCGGCGCGGCGTCCCGGTTGGTCAGGGTCAGGACGCTGGCGCGGTGCCCGAGCCCGGCTTCGACCTGACCGACCGAAAGGGACAGCCCGCTCGACGGCGGTGGCGCGTACGTCGGGCTCGGTGCCGTCGTGGGCACCGGCGCGGGCGGCGGCGGAGTGCTGCAACCCGCGAGAAGCGCGACGACGAGAAGTGGTGCGAAACGATAAACCCCCATGCGGCGCAAGGGTAGCGGGCGCCCCGGAAGGCGCCCGCCCCACCTCACGGAGTCAGCAGCGGCAGGAGCGGCTTGCGCACCTGCGTCGCGACGCCGTCCGAAGCCTCCGCCGCGGCGAGCCGCTCGGCCGAGGGCCGTCCGTAGCCCGTCGTGCGCTGCACCAGCGGCCGGCCCAGCGGCTCGACCATCGCCCGCATGTCGCTGATCGTCTTGTACGACCCGTTCGACGCGCCGGCCATCCGGCTGATCGTCTCCTCCATCAGCGTGCCGCCGATGTCGTTGACGCCGCCCTGCAGCACCGCGCGGCTGCCCTCGGTGCCGAGCTTCACCCAGGAGCTCTGGATGTTGTCGATCATCCCGTGCAGCAGCAGCCGGGCCAGCGCGTGCACCGCCCGGTTCTCGTTCTGCGTCGCGCCCGGGCGGGCCAGGCCGGCGAGGTAGATCGGCGAGCTCTGGTGGATGAACGGCAGCAGCACGAACTCGCTGAACCCGCGCCGCCCGTGCTTCTCCAGGCCTTCGCGCTGCAGCCGCGCGAGCAGCTTCAGGTGCGCGACCCAGTGCGCGGGGGTGTCGACGTGGCCGTACATCATCGTGGACGTTGTCGGCAGCCCGACCTCGTGCGCGGTCGTGACGACCTTGATCCACTCCGACGTCGGCAGCTTGCCCTTGGTGAGCACCCAGCGGACGTCGTCGTCGAGGATCTCCGCGGCCGTGCCCGGCAGCGAGTCGACGCCGGCTTCCTTGGCCTTGATGAGCCAGTCCTTCAGCGACAGGTTGCTCCGCGAAGCGCCGTTCACGACCTCCATCGGGCTGTAGGAGTGCAGGTGGATCTCCGGCTGACGGCGCTTGACCTCGGCCGCGAGGTCGAAGTACGCGGTGCCCGGCAGGTCCGGGTGGATGCCGCCCTGCATGCAGATCTCGGTGGCACCGGCGGCCCACGCCTCGTCGACGCGGTCGCCGACCTGCTCCAGCGAGAGCGTGTACGCGTCGGCGTCGGTGCGACGCTGCGCGAAGGCGCAGAAGCGGCAACCCGTGTAGCAGACGTTCGTGAAGTTGATGTTCCGCGTGACGACGAACGTGACGTCGTCCCCGACCGTCTCCCGCCGCAGGTCGTCGGCGAGCTTCGTGAAGGCGTCCAGCTCCTTGCCCTCGGCCGACAGCAGCGCGAGCGCCGCGTCGTCGGACAGCCCGGCGGGGTCCTTTTCCGCGCTGCGCAAGGCTTCCAGGACGGTGGAGTCGAACTTCTGCGGCCCGGTCTTGATCCGGTCGCCGATCTCCTTCCAGTCCCCGTAGACCGAGTCGAAGTCACTGCGGCGGTCTTCGGTGCGGCCGGTGGTGTCGATCTCGGTGTGCAGGTCGGTGCGCCCGGACTCCTGCCAGCCGCCGTCCGGCTCCTGCCACGGGATGCCGACCGGCATCGCGCCCTCGCGGGCCATCCCGGTCTCGTAGTCGACGAGCGCGGCGACGTGCCGCGTGATCCGCGGGTCCAGCCAAGGCTCGCCGGCCTTGACGTACTCCGGGTAGATGGTGAGCCGTTCCTTGAGCTCGAAGCCGGCCTTCTCGGTGCGCCGGGCGAGCTCGTCGATCTGCGGCCACGCGCGTTCCGGGTTGACGTGGTCCGGGGTCAGCGGCGAGACGCCGCCCCAGTCGTCGATGCCCGCGCGGATCATCAGGTCGTACTGGTTGCCGATCAGGTTCGGCGGCGCCTGGATGCGCATCTTCGGGCCGAGCACCAGCCGCGCCACGGCGATGTTCGCGGCGAGTTCTTCGAGGTCGGCGTCCGGCGTCGCGCGCATCTTCGTGTCCGGCTTGGCCCGGAAGTTCTGCACGATGACTTCCTGGATGCCGCCGTAGGTCTTGGCGACCTTGCGGATCTCGAACAGCGCGTCCGCGCGCTCCTCGAACGTCTCGCCGATGCCGATGAGGACGCCGGTGGTGAACGGGACGCTGCTGCGCCCGGCGTCTTCGAGCACGCGCAGCCGGACCGCGGGCTCCTTGTCCGGCGAGCCGTAGTGCGGGCCGCCCTTCTCGCTCCACAGCCGGGTCGCGGTCGTCTCCAGCATCATGCCCATCGACGGCGCGACCGGCTTGAGCCGCTGGAAGTCCTGCCAGGTCAGCACGCCCGGGTTGAGGTGCGGCAGCAGGCCGGTCTCCTCCAGCACCCGGATCGCCATCGCGCGGACGTAGGAGAGCGTGTCGTCGTAGCCGTGCGCGTCCAGCCAGTCGCGGGCGGCCTTCCACCGGTCCTCGGGCCGGTCGCCGAGCGTGAAGAGGGCTTCCTTGCAGCCCATCTCGGCACCCTTGCGGGCGATGTCGAGGACCTCGTCGGGGGACAGGAACGGCGATTCGAGCCGGCCGGGCACGGTGACGAACGTGCAGTAGCCGCAGCGGTCGCGGCACAGCCGGGTCAGCGGGATGAACACCTTCTTGCTGTAGGTGATGACGCCGGCGCGCCCGGCCTCGGCCAGGCCCGCGTCGCGGATGCGCGAGGCGTACTCGGACAGCTGGGTGAGGTCGTCACCGCGGGCGTGCAGCAGGACGCTCGCTTCGGCTACGTCGAGTGTCTTCCCGTCACGCGCCCGGGCGAGCGCGCGGCGCATCGCGGAGGCGGTCGGGGTGGTCGCGTCGGGTTCGGGTCCCATTCCACCCACGCTAGGACCGCCGTCGCGGGACCAGCCAGGGTGCGTTCCGCACCTGTCTGGTCGTCATTCTGCACCCGATCGTCGTCGCAGGTCAGCGGGCCGACGGGGTTGTCGATCAGTCGTCCGGCGTGTATTACCTAAAGGGTGGCATCGGTGGTCGGCAAGAAGATCGGCGGACGGACCTACTACTACCTGGCGGAGTCCGCCCGGGTCGACGGCAAACCGCGTGTGGTGACCCAGCGTTATCTCGGCACGGCCGACGAGATCGCCCGCGCCGTCCCGGGCGGCGAGCCGGCGTCGGCTTCGTACCGCACGTACGGCGACGTCGCCGCGGTCTGGGCGACGCTTTCGCGGCTGGACTTCGTCCGCCGGGTCGACGACGTCGTGCGCTCGAAGCCGGGCTTGGGGCTGACCCTCGCCGTCGCGGTGCTGCACCGAGCGACGGCTCCGGAGACGCCGATCGCCCAGTGGTGGGCTTCCGGGGCGGCCGCGGACCTGGTCCGGCCCCGGCTGTCCACGGTGGACGGCATGTGGCGGGCCCTCGAACGCCTCACCCCGGAACGCATCGCGGGCATCGAGGAAGCCGTCGCCGCCGCGGTCCTGGACACCCTGGACGACCACGCGGCGCTCGCCGTCGACGTGCCGCAGTTCGCCGCGTTCGCCCCGGCGGACTGCACGCTGCCGTCGGCCTGCCGGGGCGTGCTCGCCGGAGCGGGCCTGCGGGTGACCCGCGACGGCGCGATCCCCCTGGCGTCGCGGCTCTACCGGCGCGACGACGGGACGGCGCCGACCTTCGCTTCGCTGATGGCGGGGCTGGGCCCGGCCACGCTGGTCTTCCACGCCGGTCAGGCGGCCCAGCTGGACCTGGGCTCGCGCAGCGGCTTCGTGGGGTCGCTGCCGCTGACCGACCACCCGGAGCTGCTGACCCAGCCCGCGTCCGCGCGCAAGCGCGTCGACCCCGAGCGGTTCGCCGGGCTCACCGCGCTGGACACGCACGCGGTCGTCGACGGCGTCCGGCGGCGGGTGATTCTCACCCATTCGGCGACACTGCACGCGGCGCAGTCCCGCGCGTTCGCCGACGAGCTGGCCACCGCGACCCGCGAGCTCGACGGGCTCGCGGAGGCCCTGGCGGCGGGCACCCACCGCGGCGACCGTGCGCAGGTCCACGCCGAAATCGGGCGCGTGACCCGCGGCCGGCGCATCGAGCGCGTGCTCACCGCCGTCCTGAGCGGGAACCGGCCCGGCGAGATCCGGGTGGACCGCCGGATCGACACGGCCGCGCTGGCCCGGCTGGACGAGGAGTTCTTCGGCAAGCAGGTGCTGGTCACCGACCGGGACTGGCCCATCGGGGACGTGGTCACCGCCTACCGGGCCCGGACCCACCTCGAATCGACGTTCCGCTGGCTCACCGGCCCCGCCGTCACCGGCCCGACCCCGCGCTGGGAGTGGACGCGGCAGCGGATCGCGGCACACGGGCTCGTCTCGGTGCTCGCCGCGACCGTCACCCACCTGATGCGGCGCGAGGCCGACCGGGCGGGGATGAACCTGTCGGTCCGGGAGCTGCTGGACCAGCTCGCGAGCATCGGCGAGCTGGTCCTGCGATATCCGTCGACCGGCGGGCGGCCGCGGGCGAAACGCCTGCTGACCGAGCTGGACCCGGCTCAGCAGGCGTTGTTCTCCCTCTTTCAGGACTCCCGGTAGATCTGCAGCGCCGAGAAGCTCTGGACCACCGGCATCAGCTCGATGACGTTGATGTTCACGTGCTTCGGCTGGCTCGCGGCCCAGTGGACGGACTCGGCGACGTCCTCAGCGGTCAGCGGGGTCGTGCCTTCGTAGACCTTGTCGGCCTTGGCCTGGTCGCCGTCGAAGCGGACCTTCGAGAAGTCCGTGCCACCGACCATGCCCGGCTCGATGGTGGTGACGCGCACGCCGGTGCCGTGCAGGTCGCTGCGCAGGTTGAGGCTGAACTGGTGGACGAACGCCTTGGTCGCGCCGTAGACGTTGCCGCCGGGGTAGGGGTAGGTGCCGGCGATCGAGCCGATGTTGATCACGTGCCCGCGGCCGCGCTCGACCATGCCCGGGAGCAGCGCGCGCGTGACGTGCGTGAGGCCGCGGACGTTGGTCGCGATCATCTCGTCCCAGTCCCGCAGGTCCGCCTTGTGGGCGGGCTCGAGGCCCTTGGCCAGGCCGGCGTTGTTGACCAGGACGTCCACCTCCCGCCAGCTCTGCGGGAGGCCTTCGACGGCGCTTTTGACCGCCTCGGGGTCGCTGACGTCGAGTTTCACCGGCAGGACGGCGTCGCCGAGCTCGCCGGCCAGCTTTTCCAGCTTGTCCTCGCTCCGGGCGACGGCGATCACGCGGGCGCCCTCGGCGGCGAACCGGCGCGCGATGGCGTCACCGAAGCCGGCGCTCGCGCCGGTCACGAACACGGTCTGCTGGGTCATGGGGTCGCTCCGCTGTCGTTCAGGAAGGTGCTGAGTGCCTCGTCGAACTCGGTCTCGCGCTCCAGATTAGGCAGGTGGCCCGCGCCCTCGACCACCACCAGGGTGGCAGCCTTCGTCTTCCGGTGGATGAGCTCGGCGTCGGCGACGGGGGTGAACTCGTCCTCGCTGCCGACGACGACCAGGGTGGGGACGGCGATGTCGCTCAGTCCCGGCGTGTAGTCGGGGCGCTCGGCGCGGCCCCTGAGCGCGGCCGCGGCTCCCTCCGCTGGGGCGTTGCGCATCATCCTGAGGACGTGCGCCTCGACGTCCGGCCGGGTCGCCCGGGTCTGCTTCGAGATCATCTTGGGCAGGAGCTCCTCGGCGTAGCGCGCCATGCCTTCCGCGCTGATCCGGTCGGCGGTGTCGTAGCGGGCCTGCTTGGCCTCGGGGGTGTCGAGGCCCGAGAAGGTGTCGGCCAGGACGAGAGCGGCGACGCGCTCGGGGTGGTCCGCCACGAGTTGCATGACGATCTGGCCGCCCATGGAGAGGCCGCCGAGGACGAACCGGTCCAGCTCCAGGTGGTCGGCCAGCTCGACGAGGTCTCCGGCGAAGACGTCGAGGCCGGTCTTCGTGCCTGGGGTGCGGGACTCGCCGTAGCCGCGGAGGTCGGGGGTCACGACGCGGTAGCCGCTGCCCGCCAGGTGCTGGGCCTGGGGCCGCCACATCGAGCGGTCGAAGGGGTGGCCGTGGACGAGGAGGACCGGTCGCCCGTTCTTCGGGCCGAGGTCGTCGTGCGCGAGTCTCATGCGGCCGACGCTAGGCGGAGCTTTACTGCGGAGCAATACGGCGCAATGTAGTCGGAGCAATATTCTTTCGGTGGCGCTCCCGGCCGGTTCGGGGCAGACTGAGGCCGGGACGGGCTCCGTCATGGGGTCTGACCTGCGCTGATCTTGTTAAGGGACCCCCCTGTTTCGGGCCCTTTCGGGGCATGTAAAGTTCTCCAAGTCGCCAGGGAAACCGGGTGGCCACCGGGACACGAACCAAGCTCTCGCGGATCGCGATTGAGTGGGTGTCCCACCAAAAACTGCTAGGAATACTCGCTTCGGGTAAGGCCGCTTGACGGCGGTGCGACTCGGGGTGTGTTGCTTGAGAACTCAACAGTGTGCTAGTGAACTAAGCCAGTAGAGCTTATGTATTGAACCTCGTATGAGGTTCCTTTGAGAGCAAGTATTTTGCCTCGATTAAACTGTTCATTGATGGAGAGTTTGATCCTGGCTCAGGACGAACGCTGGCGGCGTGCTTAACACATGCAAGTCGAACGATGAAGCCTTCGGGTGGATTAGTGGCGAACGGGTGAGTAACACGTGGGTAATCTGCCCTGCACTCTGGGATAAGCCTTGGAAACGAGGTCTAATACCGGATATCACAACCTTGGGCATCCAGGGTTGTTGA